>NZ_CP106877.1:0-445000 GCF_026547205.1 Fervidibacillus halotolerans
TGAACCGGTGATCGTCTATTTACAACATACGGAAGAAGCGGCCCAGCTTCAGTTGAATTTTTTCCGTTTAACAGATCCACTTAAAATATATATGCAAATGGCTTTCGTACTTTCCGTTATAATAACGGCTCCAGTCATCCTTTATCAAATTTGGGCTTTCGTAGCACCTGGATTATACGATCGGGAACGTAAAGTCACATTGACGTATATACCGATATCTGTCCTATTATTTTTCATTGGAATTGCATTTGCCTATTTTATCCTCTTTCCGTTTATTATCCGTTTTATGATCCATTTGGGGGAATCACTACATGTTAATCAAGTGATTGGTGTTTATGAATATTTTCAGTTTTTATTCCATATCATCCTTCCGTTTGGGTTTTTATTTCAGTTACCAGTGATTATTTTATTTCTTACACGTCTTGGAATTGTATCACCGCATCGATTACGAAAAATACGAAAATACGCCTATTTTGTATTGCTCGTCATCGCGGCATTCATTACGCCACCGGATCTTTTGTCCCATATGATGGTGACATTACCCTTATTACTTTTATATGAATTAAGTCTTACCATTTCAAAGATTTCATATAAAAAGGTGGAAAAGGAACGGGAGCGCTTTAGTGAAAGCGGAGAAGGTACGATCGATGGAGATTTCCCTACGCTTTAAATGTATCGACAGGTATTTTGAAATATAAATTTTTCTATGAACATTGGAAATAATAATATAAAAGAGAGATGTAAGTTTAACTTACATCTCTTTCTTCTTTTTTTGTAAAAAATCCATATAAAAGATTTTGATCCCTGTCCCAATATCGATCCCGGCAAAAATAATTAAAAGATAAGCGAAAAATCCCCAGTCGTAAATCAATACTTGTTGAATAGCAAAAAAGGTAAATATGATTCCTAAAAGAATATAAATGATGCCAACGGAAATAGGTGATTTCATGTTAAATCCTCCACAATCATAATGAATTGCTTGTAACTCGAAGTTGCTCATGGATGAAACAAAAACGAATTTTTTCCTAATATGTTAATTGGACGATGATGACGAATGTATTCATTAACATATGAGTGGCAATGGGTACAATAATTCGTTGTGTTTTTACATAAAGGAAGGAGAAAACGAAACCCATTGCACTGTATAAAATAATATGCTCAATTTCCAGATGGGCGAGAGCAAAGAGAATCGAACTAACAAGGGCTGAAGTAAAAAAGTTGAATCGTTTATATAATGATCCAAATATAATTTTTCGAAAAACAATTTCTTCCAATATCGGCCCAATGAGGGAACTAGTAATCATAACGACGGGTGCCATTTTAATGATGTTTACAATATATTCGGTATTTTCTGATCCGGTTTGAATACCCAATAATAATTCAATTTGGATGGCCAGGCTTTGGGCAAAAAGAGCTAAAAAAACACCAGACACAGTCCACAAAAGGGAAGGAAGGAGCGGTGCCGCTTTCCTATTTTTCAATCCCCATTCATTTCTTAATTGATATAAGGTAATGAAAAGGGTGACGGAAAAACTGAGAACGATCCATATGGAAAAAGAAAGACTGACCAATTGATCCCCACTATAACCAATCTGTTTTAAAATCAATCTAGTCATTTGAAGACCTATTCCTAAAAGAAGTTGCATAGCAATATACGTGACCAATATTAGTTGATAATTTTTTTTCAAAATAATCCCTCATTCTCAAATAAACTTTACAATAAAGTGTAAAACATTCATCCGAATACGTTGATATTCACTTAAAATTAGGGAAATGTCAATTATATGCAGGATGTTTATGTAAATTCATAGACTTGTCTTCTTTATATTATAAGTTGTTTTCTCTGCTTTCACAAAATATAGGAACAAGCCATAAATAGAGCTGTTGAAAAAGCAGCATGATTTTTTCATCGAAAAGCATTTGAAGAAGAATCGAATTGAGTTGGATAAATATAACTATTTTCCCTGTATTTTGGAAAGGCTAGAATTAAATGTGAATTTTTTTAAACGGAACACTTGCAAATGTTAAAGAGATTCATTATTATATTAAGTGGAATTAGCACTCAAGAATAAAGAGTGCTAACAATATTTACTGGGGAGGTCGTTAATCGTGTTTAAACCACTAGGTGATCGCGTTGTCATTGAACTTTTAGAAACGGAAGAAAAAACTGCAAGCGGCATTGTTTTGCCAGATACAGCTAAAGAAAAACCGCAAGAAGGAAAAGTTGTAGCCGTAGGAAACGGTCGAGTTCTCGATAGCGGTGAACGGGTACCAGTAGAAGTGAAAGTCGGCGATCGGATTATCTTCTCAAAATACTCAGGAACAGAAGTCAAATACGAAGGTAAAGAATACTTAATTTTACGTGAAAGTGACATTTTGGCAGTCGTTGAATAAGGAATGTCATATATATCATAACATAACGTGCGAATTTGGACATACATTAGAAAAAATGATGTAAGGAGGCTTTTTGATAATGGCAAAACAAATTCAATTTAGTGAAGACGCTCGTCGTGCCATGATGCGCGGTGTTGATCAATTAGCAAATGCGGTGAAAGTAACGTTAGGCCCTAAAGGTCGTAATGTTGTTTTAGAAAAAAAATTCGGATCTCCGTTAATTACGAATGACGGTGTTACCATTGCGAAAGAAATCGAATTGGAAGATCCATTTGAAAATATGGGTGCCAAATTAGTTTCCGAAGTTGCTAGTAAAACGAATGACGTAGCTGGTGACGGTACGACAACCGCTACTGTTTTGGCTCAAGCGATGATTCGTGAAGGCTTGAAAAATGTAACGAGCGGTGCCAATCCGATGGGGATTCGCAGAGGAATTGAGAGAGCGGTGGATGTCGCAGTAAAAGAATTACAAGCAATTTCTAAGCAAATTCAAGGAAAAGAATCTATTGCTCAAGTAGCGGCTATTTCTTCCGGTGATGAGGAAGTTGGTAACTTAATCGCTGAAGCAATGGAACGGGTTGGAAAAGACGGTGTTATTACCGTTGAAGAATCAAAAGGCTTTACCACAGAAATGGATGTCGTCGAAGGTATGCAATTTGACCGGGGTTATGCTTCTCCATACATGGTAACCGATTCCGATAAAATGGAAGCTGTTTTGGAAGATCCGTACATTTTAATCACCGATAAGAAAATCTCCAATATTCAAGAAGTACTTCCTTTGTTAGAACAAGTTGTTCAACAATCGAAACCGTTGTTAATCATTGCTGAAGATGTTGAAGGTGAAGCTTTAGCCACATTAGTTGTAAATAAACTTCGCGGTACGTTCAATGCAGTGGCTGTAAAAGCACCTGGATTCGGTGATCGTAGAAAAGCGATGCTTGAAGATATCGCCATTTTAACGGGCGGTGAAGTGATTACAGAAGATTTAGGATTGGATTTGAAATCCGCAAACATTAGCCAATTAGGCCGTGCTTCAAAAGTAGTCGTAACGAAAGATGATACGACGATCGTGGAAGGAGCTGGCGATACGAGCAAGATTGCAGCTCGCGTTAACCAAATTAAAGCTCAATTGGAAGAAACGACTTCCGAATTTGATAAAGAAAAATTACAAGAACGTCTTGCAAAACTTGCCGGTGGAGTAGCTGTAATTAAAGTTGGTGCTGCTACTGAAACGGAATTAAAAGAAAAGAAACTTCGCATTGAAGATGCATTGAACGCAACCCGTGCTGCTGTAGAAGAAGGGATCGTATCTGGTGGTGGTACGGCATTAATGAACGTATATAAAAAGGTAGCTGAAATTAAAGCTGATGAGGATGAAGCGACGGGTATTAAGATCGTTCTTCGGGCATTAGAAGAACCGGTTCGTCAAATCGCAAAAAATGCTGGATTGGAAGGCTCTGTAGTAGTTGAACGATTGAAAAAAGAAGAACTTGGCGTTGGATTTAATGCTGCAACCGGTGAATGGGTGAACATGATTGACGCAGGAATTGTTGATCCAACGAAAGTAACTCGTTCTGCACTTCAAAATGCCGCAAGTGTTGCCGCATTGTTCTTGACAACGGAAGCAGTTGTTGCTGACATTCCAGAAGAAGAAAAAGGCGGAGCAGGAAATCCGGACATGGGCGGAATGGGCGGAATGATGTAATATAGGCGAAAAAGCCGAGACCCTAAAAATCAATCCTTTTGTGGGTGGTAGATCTTATTTGCCATCTCACTTACGTAATATTAAAGTAAGCCTTGCATGAGTTGCCCAAACTTATGTAAGGCTTCTTTCTTTTTCAAATATGTAAACACAAGCAATTGAATAAAAACTTGACTTTGGCGGTTTTGAATTAAATCGATAAATAGAAAATGATCGAATGAATGAATGATAGACATATGTGCATAATTCACTCTTCTGAAATATAAAAGAAGCTTTACATAAGTTAGTGAAACTTGTGTGGGGCTTTTTTCTTTTTTCCTTTGTAATATTTTTTAATTGTTTTTGTTACTGTTGAAGGAGGTGAAAACTAGAACAACTTAGAAATAATATTGCTCATTCACAAGAGGAGATTTTTAACGATAATCGGGAATTCTTTCATCTAGTTTTACAAATCGATCAGCGGGACGGGGGGACACATTAAATGTTTTGAACATTAATTTTTTTATACACAAATCGTTTCTTTTGTTTTATAATATTTAGCAATACGAAATATATAAAGGGGGAATTTTTTTGACGAAAAGAAAAAAGCGATCAGAGGTGCCTGTGGAACAAACGTGGAAATTGGAAGATTTGTTCGAATCGAATGAAGCATGGGAGAAAGCATTAAAGGAGATTGAAGAACTGATTCCAACTGTTACGAAATATAAAGGGAAATTACATGAAGGTGCAGAGACATTATTCAACTGTTTAGAAGCGGAAACATCACTGTCTGAAAAGGTAATTTTAGTCGCTACTTATGCAAATTTGCGATTTTCAGAAGACGGGACAAATCCAGTAAATCAAGCGAATTCAGGAAAACTTGCCTCTGTATTAGCGAAACTGCAAGCAGAGCTGTCCTTTATACAATCAGAAATTTTACGTTTACCGGAAGGCGTCGTAGAAAAATATTTAGAAGAACACGAAGGTTTGCAACAATATCGGATCGTTTTAGAAGATATATTGAAAGAAAAACCGTATACGTTAAGTCCGGAAACAGAGGAGGTTCTTGCCTCATTAAGTGAAGTACATCAAGCGCCGTATATGATATACCAACGGAGTAAATCATCAGATATGGTATTCGATTCGTTTAC
This sequence comes from Fervidibacillus halotolerans, assembly GCF_026547205.1. Lineage (GTDB taxonomy): Bacteria > Bacillota > Bacilli > Bacillales > Caldibacillaceae > Fervidibacillus > Fervidibacillus halotolerans. The sequence goes on from NZ_CP106877.1 coordinate 5,227, forward strand.
AACATCGGATGGAAAGGAATACCCAAATTCCTTTGCATTGTTTGAAGATGAATATGAACAAACACCGAATACAGAAGTTCGTCGGAAAGCGTACGAATCTTTCGTCAAAACATTGAAGCAATATCAAAACACATATGCGAGTGTGTATGCGACGGAAGTGAAAAAGCAAGTCGTCCTTTCCCGGGTAAGGGGCTATGATTCGGTAACTCAAATGCTTTTACAGCCACAAAAAGTAACGGAGGAAATGTATCATAATCAGCTCGATGTGATTCAAAAGGAACTAGCTCCCCATATGCGTCGTTTCGCCCAACTAAAAAAAGAAGTACTCGGATTAGACAAAATGACCTTTGTCGATTTGAAAGCTCCACTGGATCCAGATTTCAATCCGAATACAACCTATGAACAAGTAAGTGAGACGATTATTAACGCATTAAGTGTCATGGGAGAAGAGTATACGGAGATTATTAAAAGGGCGTTGACGGAAAGATGGGTCGATTATGCGGACAATATTGGCAAATCGACAGGTGCATTTTGTTCGAGTCCATATGGAGCGCACCCCTATATTTTACTAACTTGGAAAAATTACATGCGTAGCGGTTTTGTACTTGCCCACGAACTTGGACATGCGGGACATTTTTATTTAGCGAATAAATATCAAAGAAGTTTTAATACCCGTCCATCTACGTATTTTGTGGAAGCACCGTCGACGATGAATGAAATGTTATTAGCCGATTATTTATTATCAAATACAAATGATCCGCGTATGAAACGATGGGTTATTTTACAACTTCTCGGAACGTATTACCATAATTTTGTTACCCATTTACTTGAAGGAGAATTCCAACGTCGCGTATACGCCTTAGCTGAAAAAGGTGTGCCATTGACTGCACGCGTATTAAACGAACAGAAAGGGGAAACGTTAAGAAACTTCTGGGGAGATACGGTCGAAATTGATGAGGGGGCAGAACTTACGTGGATGCGTCAACCTCATTACTACATGGGGCTATATCCGTACACATACTCGGCTGGCCTAACCGTTTCCACCCTCGTTTCTCAAAAAATAAAGGAAGAAGGACAACCGGTCATTAATCGTTGGTTGGAAGTATTAAAAATGGGTGGAACGAAAACACCCCTTGAATTAATGAAACATGCAGGTGTAGATATGTCAACGCCTGAGCCGATTAAGAAAGCTGTGGCACACGTTGGTTCATTAGTCGATGAATTGGTCAATAGTTATAAATAAATGAGCGTAGGGGCTTCTGAAAGATTTTATGAAATTTTTCAAGCCCCTTTTTTATGCATTGGAAAAATAGGGAGGCAGAACAAGGGAGGGGTTTAAGAAAAATTACGCATTAATTGTTTTTATGATTTTCGCAGTATTTTCCCTTACAACTAAAGGGTCTGGAACATCCCTCGTAAAGATAGCACCAGTGGCGATGACCACATCATTTCCAATGTCACTGCTTGGAGTATAGAGTATAGGTTTCTCTTATTGAAAAATAGGAAAGATTTCAGAATTTAAGCCTGTTTTTTTATGATTGCAACATAAATGGAGAGAAGGTTCCTCGATCCCAAAAAAATGGTAGCTATACCTTTAGCTGTCCCCGGAAACCTCTAGAAGCATAATAGGATTCCGCTCCATTATGATATATAAAAACCGTGTCATAGCGTCGGTCGCCAAAGAGGGCACCACCGAATTTTCGAATATTTTCGGGTGTTTTTATCCAACTCGATGTTTTCGTATCGAAACTGCCAAGTAATTGCAACCTTCGATATTGTTCTTCTGTTAAAATGTCAATTCCCATATTTTTCGCTAAATCGATTGCATTGTTGGATGGTGCGTGTTTTTTTCTTGCTTTTTGCGCCTCACCATCATAACAAACACTTCTACGCCCCTTCGGACTTTCTGTTGAGCAATCAAAAAAAATATATTCATCCGTCTTTTGATTATAATCGATGACATCTGGTTCGCCACCTGTTCTTTCCATCTCATAAAGCGACCATAGCTTTTCCAGATTATGTTCGAGTTTTGTCTGTACATTTTCCCATTTGCAACCTTTATGGCGATTCATATTTCCCTCAAAACGGGTTCTCAATGTTGTAAGAATTGCATTTTGCTGCTCCAGTGTCAATTTCCTTTTTTCATTTTGCATATTGAATCCTCCATGGACAAAATGTTTAATCGTGCTTTCAGATAGGTCATTCCTTTATTTCTTGCAAATCACTTTCTTCTTATTCAAGACAATGCAAATGTATGTATACGAGCCCCCCCAATGGATCTAATTGTTCCTTGTTTGACATTTAAGACAGGTTGACTATCATTTAACGAATAAGACTTCAATACAAATCGCGCCAATTTTTATCAATTACTTCCAAGTTTGGTCGAGTTTATCCATATAGAAGTGAATTGCGTTTTTATATTTTAATATTTCTTTGTCATTTGTCGTATCAATTAAGCAACTTAGCAAAAGTTCCATCGCCTTCTTATGTTCATTTAAATTATATAAGGTCATTGCATAAAACGTTTGCATCGCATGGTTTTCTGGAAATTGTTCCATCCCTTTTAAAAAGGTTCTTTTTGATTTTTCATATTCACCTAATGTTCGATATGTACTTCCTAATCCGATCAAAGCATTTTCCAGTTCCTTTTTAGGCAAACCCATTTGAATGGCTTTTTCGTATAATGGGGCTGCTTTGGATTCCTCTCCCAATAGGTCAAAACTTACTGCACATTGATAAAGAATAGAAGCGTGAGAAGGAAACTCCTTAACTAGATTAATGAGAACTTCGTTTGATTCTTTATATTTTTCGTTTTTTCGTAAATCGATTGCTCTGTTTAGTCGCGTTTCCATTTTATTCCTCCTAAATGGTGATGAATAAAAAGATTTGTTTCCTAACATTTCCACAAGCAGGAAGAAATAGATTCAGTAAAACAATGTTCATCAACTTGAATGGGAAAGATCTCTAAATAGATTACTTGTTATTTCATATAAGACACAATACTTAATCAGTAAGAATGAACTGTTTAAAATTTAAGAAAGATTAATGGAGAATGTGGGAAAGGAAGAAACTTATTGATATCATAAATAATTTCGAGGGGAAGTACTTATTTATTGTTGAAATAACTGCAGTACGATTCGGTGACGATTTTCGGATATTTTCCCCAATCCCACCCTCGCGAACGGAAAATCAATACCCGGTAGTAAGTTGTATTTTGTCAATTGTACGCTTGTTACAATACTGGGAATAAGTTGTAAAAGAGGAGTCGAACCTCTCTAGGGCCTACACCCCTTAGCCCCGCCACTGATCGATTGTAATAAACGGAATGAACGTTTTGGTATTCGCCTTCTCCAAGTTCGCTACCAACTGAAAATATCCGAATCTATTTTTCAAGTAAATCGGTCTGCCAATTCAGTTCTTGAATTTTCATATCTAACAATCGATATTTTTTCGATAATTCATCTACATGCTTTTGGTTTTCTTTTACATTGATCGTCGTTACGTATTTAATTTCCGATCTTGAATAACGGTCTTGTCTAAAATTTGCCTGTTCTAACAAATTGCTATAGATGCTTCTTTCTTGACCAATTAGATCCCTTTTGACTAAGACGTCTGCAAGGGATTCAGTTTCATTGAACGGTGTCAATAAATTCGTTTTATTAATTTTTTGTACAAGGTCTTGAAGTTGAGATAACAAATCCGTTAACTCTTTCATAAGTTCTTTCGGATTTTCGTACGGATCGTCTCCTTCTTGAACTTGTATATTTTGAAGCAATCGACTTTTCAACTGTTCAATTCGCTTTTGATAATCAGCACGTAAAATTAAAGCCTCTGCCAATTTCATGGGAATCCCCTCCAAAAAATGATAATTAATGTAAGCGACTCATGTACAATATTTGTAATTATAAAATAATCAATCTAGTAATCATGTTAGCTGCTGAAGAAGAGTCCTTAAGCAATTTGAACAAGATTAGTATTCCCTTTACATTCCAAAAATACACGAAGTCGAAATCGCTTTAGATTTCAATATCCGTAAGCCCTCCGTTTTATATTTTTGATTTTATGATTGGTTCCTTCTGTTCGAGCATTCGTGTATGGAGATAAGAAATATAGGAGTACGGGTGCTTCCCATTTTTCAAATGTGTTAGCCACTTTATGAAAAGATGGGTAAGGACTATTCCTTGCTAATTGAATCCATTCTTCGAAAAGATCATGGGCATCATCGTAATCGGTCAACTTATAGAAATCCCGAAGTAGTTCCTTTAAATCGTATGAACAAGCAAGTTTTGGGTACTCTTCTAAGATTTCTTCCAAGCGTGCTTTCTGATAATCATGTAGTGATTCATATCCTTTCAATAGGAGGAACCTTGCTTTTTTTAGTTTTGAAAATCCTTTTCTCACTTTGTCTAAGGCTTGTGTGACTTTTTGAACAACATGGTATTTATCAATGACGATCGTCGCTAAAGGAAAGACGGATTGAATCGCTTTATGATAAGGCTCCCACATGTCCAAAACGATGGTTTGAACCGTTTGGGAGGAAAGGACATTCTGATTGAATAGTTGAATGGTGGAATCACAATCTCGGTCTTTATGCATTCCGATAACACAACCTAATTTCGCTTCTGTCAAAACGGTTTCGTATCGATGACCTTTTCGTCCAGACACCTCATCTAAACTTAAAGCCCGTTCATCCTGATCGAAAGCTTCATGCATTTGTTTTTGATGAAGGGTAGCTTTTTCTTGAGCGACTGAGTAGTAAATTCTCTCTAAGGTCGAATACGGAATCTTTTGTTTTAGACTTACATCTTGTATAGTTGTATCCTGACATAATTCAATCGTTGAAAAATCTTTGTTTCATGATTCCGAAGAAAGTGGTGATTAGTCGTACTATGATTTTTCCCTTAATAAAGATTTTCTTGGAGACTATTGGACAAACGGAAGGGTTTATATTTTTTTAAAGGATTCCTTTCGACATGGTGGAATAAGAGATGAAAGGGTTTGTGAAAGGCGATTAAACCGTTGGGGAAATTATCAGTCCCACCTCATAATTTTCCTTTTTTAAACGATGTCAATCAACAAATCCAATCGGAGCATTCGATTCGTAGCATTCGATGACTCGGATGGTGAAAATTCTTAATTGAAAAAATACGAACTTTCGTTGGGAAAGTTTTTAACACCAATCTGTTTAAATTTGCGAGGGACCAAAGATATCGCCCCTCGCTTTATATTTTAATTGAAAAGGCTGTTATACATGAGATTCAGCCTTTTTATAATGGGTTTTTGCTAACTCTGGATGTGCTTTACGAACGATGGAAGGTCGAGCAAGAAATAAAATGGTGATAATTGATAAAATGGATGACGTCAATAGCACCCACTGGGCAGGGAATAAATCGTACAATAGACCGAATAGCAACATTCCGATCGGTGTTAAAGCGATTGCCATCGTTTCGAGAATAGCAAAAATTCTACCTTTATATTCATCTTCAATCTTTTTTTGTAGCATTACTTGCATCGGTGTATTTGTCATGATGACTAATCCTCCAAAGATGAACATTAACGTCAAATAATAGGCGAAAAGGCTGTAATAGGAAAAGGGAATAAATAATGGTAAGGTAAATAAAGCCATCGTTCCCCCTATGGAAATCATCGATCGTTTTGAAACGAGAAACGGGTATCGAACTTCTTTCCTTGCAGACATATAGATGGACAACAATAACATACCGACTGCAAAAATTCCTTCCGTCATTCCAAAATGTTCAGAGTCCATTTCGAATATTTCAATGAGGATATAAGAATATCCTACTTGGAAAGCGCCAAATAAAAAGTTAATCATTAAACCGAGCCAAATCATAGACATGATAATCGGTTGACGTTTCATATAGGAAAGTCCTGCCTTCATACTTTGTAAAATCGGTTCTTTCATTTCGGTTGCTTGTTTTTTCTCTTCTTTTTCAAACAAATTGAAATCCATCGTTGACTCAAGAGTTACAGCAAGGGCGGATGCAACCATGAAAATCATTAAAAAGACTGGCATGGAAACAACACCGTACATCACTCCTCCGATGGCGGGGCTCCCGATTGCTGCAATGGAAATGGACATTTGATTTAATGACGTCGCCCGTTGAATCCGATTTGGATCGACAAGTCGACTAATGGAAGATGTAAAAGCTAAATTAGAAAAGGTAGATGTTAGAGACAAAATACATGTTGTTATATAGATGGCTAGCAATGATAAGCCTAAGGTCAGACTGATGAGAAGTAGACTTCCAATAGCAAGGGTCGTTATGATTTGTGAGATAATCACGATTTTTTTTCGTGAATAATTGTCTACCAAATATCCTACAAAAGGGGAAATAACCGTTCGAGGCAAGATGTTACAAATTAAATTAATAGCAAAATTTGTAGCTGATCCAGTTAATTGTAAAATGTATAAACTAATAGCAAAGGCATATACTTGTGAACCAAAGGCTGAAATGAATTTACTCGTGACGAACGTCCATAGATGATAGGACGCTTTTTTTAATTTCAATTGTTCGTCCATGGATTTACCCCCTATAAGTTTAATTTTATTAAACAAATTGTACCACGGGGGAATAAAAATTACAATAGAATTGTTTAATTTAATTAAACTTTTTTTGACTTCTCCATCATAATATGATAAAGTTAAATATCATTAAATGGGATTGTTTTAAGATTTATGGAATGGGAGGTGGTTCCGATGTCCACCCTTGGGGAAAGAATTCGAACGTTGCGGAAAAAAAGGGGACTGACCCTCGAACAGCTTGCGGGAGACGCTTTGACAAAAGGAATGTTAAGTTTGATCGAAAATAACCGTTCCAAACCTTCCATGGAAAGTTTATCGTATATTGCAGAACGATTAGGTGTGAAAGTTTCCGAATTGCTGGAAGATGTAAACCGTGAACAGTTGGGCGACATTTTAGATCAAGTTGAGAAATTATTTTACACAGAACCGGACAGGTATACGGAAGTGGCGAAAGAAAATTTTGAAAAAATTATCGAATTGATTCGTCCATTTTTGAAACAGCTCGATTCGAGTTACGAGTCTGCCCGTCTTTTGGATTTATATGGCCGTACCCTTTATTATTTAGGAGAGGGTGGTTTCGAACACGTTTTGGAGAAGGCGGCAGTGATTTACGATGAATTGAATTTAACTTCACGGAGGGCCGATCTCGGTTTTTTCCGGGTCAGTCAAAAATTCGCGGAACACGATTACCGAAATTCTTTAAAATTATTTTTGGAAGAAAAAAAGGAGATCGAGCAAAAGCATGCTTATATCGATCCGCTCACTCGGTTGGCATTAGGCTATAATGAAGCGGTATTGCAATTTGCTGTCGGGAACGAAGAATTAGCCCTTAAAGTAATGGAAGACGTGATCGATTTTTCCAAAATAAAGCGACTCTTTTATTTGACAGATTATTTATATCAACTTGCCCTCGGTTATGCCATTATGGATAACGATATGGAAAAAATGGACCTATATAGTAAAAAGTTAAAACAATTTACCGATTTTACAGAAGACCCCTTTTCCAAAGCACGTTATGAATTAATGAAAGCGGAAGTGATGAGGTTACGAGATCAAAATTATAAAGGTGTTCTCGAAATATGCAATCGGTATTTGGAACAATCGACAGACGTTGAGACGTTCACCTTCCCTTTTTTCTATTTATTGAAAGGGATTTCCTACTGGCATTTCGGTGAATACGAAAAAAGTTTGGCTTCGTTGAATAAAGTAGTCATTCCAGAAGTCCTTCATCATCCTTTCGATTTATCATGGCTATACACGAAGGATGCGTACATAGCCCTTTGTTACGCAAAATTGAACGATTGGACAAAGGCAAAGAAGTACGCTCAGAGGGCTTGGGAAAATATACAGTCGATGCCACATACGATTTATCAAGATTTTATCAAAGAAACATACGATCAAATTGTAGGAAAACAGGATGAACAAAAGTGAACCTCCCTTTATTTCAGCGTAAAAAATGTTTATGTTAAAAAGATGATTGGATGAAAGGAAAAAACGGGGCAATTTTAACCCCGTTTTTTTATAAATACTAGAAAAAATTTACTTATTCAGTTGAATGACTTTTGTCGAATGCGAATATGGGAGTCGCTATACGCTCTCCGCCCTATTGATCGTTTTGATCATCTAAAGCTGCTTTCAATAATTCGCCCAAATTTGTTCCGAAATCTTCCTTTTTTGCATATTTTTTAACAAGTTTTTTCTCTTCCCACTTCGATACCGTTTTTTTCTGTTTTTCTGCCTTCTCTACGATATTGCATGGTCGGCATTGGAAATACGTTCCGGCTGCTCCTTGATGAATTTCCATCCGCTTATGACATTGGGGACAACGGCGGTTAGACAGTTTCGGATCCTTTCGCTTTTTATAAGAACAAGAGAAGTTGGAACAGACGAGAATTTTTCCATCTTTTGTATTTCGCTCTTTTAGAAAAGAGCCACATTCCGGACACTTCGATCCAGTCAAATTGAACGCCCGGTATGTTTTCTCACTCGTTTTGATTTCCAATACGAGTTTTTCTGTTTGTTTACGGATTTTTTTCAAAAATACGTTTGGATCTGCCTTTCCACGGGCGATTCGTTCCAGTTCCTCTTCCCATTTCGCTGTCAATTTCGGTGATTTTAGTTCATCATTGACAAGATCGATGAGTTGTTTTCCTTTCGGGGTAGGATAAAGTCTTCCCTTTTGTCTTTCTACGACTTCCGTTTCCAGTAGCCGTTCGATAATATCCGCCCGCGTTGCTGGTGTTCCAAGCCCATATTTTTCCATATGACCGAGTAGATCCGCTTCCGTAAATCGCAACGGGGGTTCTGTTAATTTTTCCTTCACTTCTGGCATCTGAACGTGAAACGTCTGACCGATTTTTCCATGAAAGGTATTTTGTGTCTCGTAATTTTCAACCGATCCGGTAACCGATTTGAAACCTTGATCGATGATAAATCGATCCTTTGCGATAAACGTTTCACCCTGAATATCAAAGATGACATGGACGGTTTCATATTTGAATACGGGGTAAAAAAGGGTTAAAAAACGTCGAACGATTAAATCGTATATTTTCCGTTCATCCGAATCTAATGCATTTAGGTTTGCCCGTTCCTCTGTAGGAATGATCGCATGATGATCGGTTACCCGGGCGTTATTAAACACTTTCTTAGCCAATACATGGTCTTTTTTATTCAATAATGGCCGTACTTCTTCACTGTAAGCATCGACTAGTCCTTGAAGTCTTTCTAACATCGTCCCTTCCATATCCGTCGTTAAATAACGGGAATCCGTGCGGGGATAAGTAACCAACTTATGCCGTTCATAAAGATTTTGCAATATATTTAATGTCTTTTTCGCTGAGAATCCAAATCGTCTGTTGGCATCCCGTTGTAGTTCGTTTAAATCGTATGGAAGAGGTTGGTGTTCAACCTTCTGCTTCCGATCAATTGAACGGATGGTTGCTGGGCTCTTTTTAATTTTTTGGAAGATCATATCTGCCAATTCTTTGGAAAATAAGCGATTTTCCCCATTTTTTTCCCACTGGGCATCGAGGGAACCAATTTTTACGTGAATCGTCCAATACGGTTTCGGTACAAAGGATTGGATTTGTTTTTCCCGATCCATAATGAGAGAAAGGGTAGGTGTCTGAACTCTTCCAGCTGATAAGGGATCCTGATATTTCGTTGTTAGTGCCCGTGAAACATTAAGACCAATCAGCCAATCCGCCTCCGCTCGACAAACAGCCGATTGATATAAATTTTCAAATTGTTCTCCTGGTTTTAAATGTTTAAATCCGTCACGAATGGCTCGGTCGGTAACGGAGGAAATCCATAATCGTTTAATTGGTTTTCGCCATCGGATTTTTTCCAAAATCCACCGGGCAACGAGTTCCCCTTCTCTACCGGCATCGGTGGCGATAATGATCTCACCGATGTCTTTTCTTTTCGATAAGGATTCGATTCCTTTAAATTGGTGACTTGTTTGCCTAATTACTTTGAGTCCCATTTTTTTCGGGATAATTGGCAAGTCTTCTAACCGCCACGTTTTATATTTTGGATCGTAATGTTCGGGCATTTTCAGTTCCACGAGATGACCTAATGCCCATGTTACGATATATTTTTTCCCTTCAATAGAATGTTTCCGCACTTGGCGAAGATTTAACACGCGGGCAATTTCTCTTGCTACACTCGGTTTTTCCGCAAGAATTAATGATTTCATCCTTTTCTCCTTTCAAACATGTGATACGGACAATGCTCTTAAAAATTATCATATTGTATGCAAATCGAAATGAACTTTTGTAAAAATGATTGTTTTCGGACCGTCGTGATGAAGGGGATTAATCCTTCACTGTATATGAAAAAACAACTCTTTTAAACAGAGTGGATGATTCGGTCTGATAACAGTATAAAGGAAATGGAACGGGATTGTCACGGTCACCGAATAGATGTTATTTTTTGGGCAAAGTAATTTTCGATTTTAATTTAAAAAAGAATTGTTTCCAATAGTCAATATAATAGCATTGTTTTAATAAATAGACTAAAATAAAGGGGGGAATGAAAACGTTATTTTCATATTTCAAGGAGGGGTAATTGTGGAATACAGAATTGAACGGGACACCATGGGTGAAATGAAAGTTCCCGCCGATAAGTATTGGGGCGCACAAACACAACGTAGCTATCAAAATTTTGCCATCGGTACTGAAAAAATGCCATTGGAGGTTGTAAAAGCTTTCGCAATTTTAAAACGAAGCTGCGCCATTGTAAATAAAAAGCTTGGTAAATTGAGTGAACATAAAGCAGATACGATTGTACAAGTGGCTGATGAGATTTTAGAAGGGAAATATGACAGTCATTTTCCTTTGAAAGTTTGGCAAACGGGTAGTGGAACCCAATCGAATATGAATGTAAATGAAGTCATCGCTAATCGGGGAAACGAAATTTTGAAAGAAAAGGGAATCGATGAACGCATTCATCCGAACGATCATGTGAATATGGGGCAAAGTTCAAACGATACATTTCCAACTGCCATGCATATTGCCGCCGTTTCTTACGTAAAGAAAGAATTGCTTCCAGCTTTGGAACAATTTAAAGGAGTTCTCGATGAAAAGGCGAAAGAATATGCAGATATTGTAAAAATAGGGCGGACCCATCTTCAAGACGCAACACCGTTAACCCTTGGACAAGAAATTAGCGGTTGGGTACATATGCTTTCTCGTTCGGCAGAATTTATCGAGGAAAGTAGTAATAAGATGAAAGCGTTAGCCATTGGTGGTACTGCGGTCGGAACAGGAATTAATACCCATCCGGAATTCGGTCAAATGGTATCTGAAGAAATCCACCGCCATACAGGAATCGACTTTTATTCCTCACCAAATAAATTTCACGGATTGACAAGTCACGATGAAATCACCTATGCCCACGGAGCATTGAAGGCTTTAGCAGCCGATTTAATGAAGATCGCCAATGATGTTCGGTGGTTAGCTTCTGGTCCAAGATGTGGAATCGGTGAAATTACAATTCCGGCAAACGAACCGGGTTCATCGATCATGCCAGGGAAGGTGAACCCAACTCAAAGTGAAGCATTGACGATGGTTGCAGTACAAGTGATGGGTAATGATGCAGCAATCGGTTTTGCTGCCAGCCAAGGAAATTTCGAGTTGAACGTCTTTAAACCGGTGATTATTTATAATTTCCTACAAAGTGCACGACTTCTTACAGATGGAATGCGTTCCTTTAATAATAACTGTGCAATCGGAATTGAACCGAATCGGGATGTTATCGATCACTATTTGAAAGATTCTTTAATGTTAGTGACTGCATTGAATCCTCATATCGGTTATGAAAAAGCAGCAGAAATTGCAAAATTAGCCCATAAGGAAGGCACAACATTAAAAGAAGCTGCGTTGAAACTCGGTTACTTAACGGAAGATCAATTCGATCAAATTGTGAACCCGAAGGAAATGGTCCATCCGAAATAAAAAACAAAAGCATTGCAAGCTAGAACAAGGAGGTTTTTCCTTCTTGTTCTAGTTTTTTTATGCGATTTGAAGTTAAGAAAAGGTACTACTACGGTATTTTAAACAATCACCATTTTAATGGAATAGTAAACTACACGATACGATACCCGCTTATACGCCCCCCAGTGTTGGTTTCTATTCACCTTCGAAAGAATGTTTAAACGTTCAAGTGTCAAGGTGGAAGAAAATTACCACTATAAAAGGTATTTCAATTAATTGTAAAGGAATCTTCTCGCTAGAGGCGGTTGAGGCTCTTCTCCATTTTTCTCCTACTACAAAAAAGCCGCCATTTCACCTGTTTTTAAGAACAATTTCCCGCAATTGTCGCATATATTTTAAAGTATAAACAAGAAAGGGAGGGATGTTATTGCCCAAGATTTTTCGGATTTTTATTGTCGTTTCTCTTTTTCTTTTAACTCCTGTTCAAACCTTTGCTGGTTCCTTTGGCAAAGGAGAGCCGACGACAAATCCAGGAGAATGGTATGAAGGAGATCCCCCAGCAAATATCGATCCGAATAAGGCACCGATTTTGTTTGTCCATGGATTAAACAGTTCATCAGCCACTTGGACAGATGGCAACGATATGGACGAAATCGCATATCAAAACGGATATGAAACGGCTTATGTAAATTTATATGCCACGCGAAATATGTGGGATAACGGACAATTGCTAGCGGATGTCATTCAAGAAATATATGAACATTTTGGAAAAAAGCTTGTAATCGTTGCCCATAGTAAAGGAGGGGTTGATACCCAGTCGGCACTCGTGCATTATGGGGCCCACCCTTACGTTAAACGGGTCATCACTTTATCATCGCCTCATCAAGGATCGAAATTGGCCGATCTTGCGTACAGTTCTTGGGCTGGGTGGTTAGCTGATATTCTCGGTAGTAAAAACGGTGCAACGTATTCTTTACAGACTGGATATATGACCGGTTTTCGTCAACAAACGGATACCCATCCAAATGTCGATAAAGTTCCATTTTACACTTTAGCAGGAACAAAATGGGGATCCTTCGGCAGTGCCCTGTATTGGGGTGGACTTTATTTGCGTATTTATGGAGAAAATGACGGAGCAGTTACGGTGGCAAATTCAAGGCTCGCTTACGGTAATGAGCTGGCAGTAGGTAAATGGAATCATTCAACGATTAAAGAAGGAAGTACCATATTTCCCTATATCGCTCCTTATATGCAATTACAAGGGGTTGTCAATGTGAACAGACAAACAATGCTAGAGAAAGCTGCGGCGTTGAATGAAGAGGAGGAGGGAGCCAATTTGCAAACCTTTTACCGAGGAGGAAACTATAAGGGGAAAGTAGAGGAAACCTTTTTTGTGGAAGATGGGGTTAATCAAATAACGATCAACTGGTTAAGTGAAAAAAAGGATACGAATGTAATGCTCATGGATCCGAAGGGAAAAAGAATTACCGATTTTTCCAAGACGATGGATGATTCACCAATCTTTCAAGGGGCTTACGTATATCAACGAACGATTGATCATCCCATCCCAGGGAAATGGAAGATCATCGCTATGCAAAAGGAAGAACATTATTTAATGAATGTCATCTATGATAGTCCGTTAAACGAAGATTTAATCGTGGAAGCCTTCGGAGGAAAAGAATTAAAAATTACTGTATCTCCCAAATCCGGGGATATAAATAACGGTGAGATGACCGCAACGATTTCATTAGAATTTATGAACGTGAAAAATAAGCATGTGGAACGGGCGTTAATTAAAAAGGATTCGAAGACGAGTGCCGTCCGTGTTACTCCCTTTGGAGACGGGATTTATAACGTTACCATTGATGTGAAAGGTAAGACTGTAAAAGGTTTTCCGTTCAATCGGACGATCATTACTTCCGTATATGTCGGGAAAACGCCGGTAAAATAGAAGAGTGAAAAGAATATATCGCTAAAATTTTGTAACATTTAATTGGTTTTAACCATTTTCGAATATGAGAAAATGGCCATTTTTTTGTGTTCTTTTTGGACAGGAAGAAATATGAATATTTAAGCAGACTAGAAAAACATATAAATTGATTATACAATATAAAAAATAATGGTACAATTATATATAATTATTCATCTAATTTATGGTATTCATTGTATCTTAAGGAGGTATTCGATGAACGGGCAACAGATGCATCCGAATTTAAGAAAAGTAATTGAAAATATTGAACGAGTGATTGTTGGGAAAAGAAAGGAAGCTATTTTAAGTTTAACTGCCCTTTTAGCTGAAGGACACGTACTTATCGAAGATGTTCCCGGAGTTGGGAAAACGATGCTTGTTAAAACATTAGCAAAATCAGTGAATGCCACATTCAAGCGAATTCAATTTACCCCGGATTTGCTTCCTTCGGATGTTTTAGGGGTTTCGATTTATAATCAAAAGGAGATGGAGTTTGAATTTCGTCCAGGACCGATTATGGGAAATATTATTTTAGCTGATGAAATTAATCGAACATCACCTAAAACCCAATCGGCTCTTCTTGAAGGAATGGAAGAAGGCAATGTAACGGTTGACGGTTATACATACAATTTGCCAAAGCCGTTTTTCGTTATGGCAACGCAAAATCCAATTGAGTATGAAGGTACATATCCCCTTCCAGAAGCACAATTAGATCGATTTTTACTCAAAATGAAAATGGGTTATCCTACGATTGATGAAGAAATGGAAGTATTAACCCGTGCCCATGAAAATTCGACTGTCGAAAAAATAGAGCCTGTAATTACTGTTAATGAACTGATTGAGCTTCAGGAGGAGGCGAAAAAGGTATTCATCGACGAAACAGTCAGGGAGTATATTATTAACATCGCCACGCAAACACGAAACCACCACCAATTATATTTAGGGGTCAGTCCCCGGGGTTCGATCGCATTAATGAAAGCGGCGAAAGCATATGCCTTCCTTAACGGTAGAGATTTTGTATTACCGGATGACATACAATTTTTAGCACCATATATTTTATCCCATCGTATTTTGTTGCGCTCTGAGGCAAAATATGAGGGAGTGACAGAAGAAGAAATCATTTTTTCCATTTTGACCCACGTAAAAGTTCCAATTCAAAGGTTTGTGAAACGATGAAGGAAATGTCAAAACGAACGAAAAACTTTTTCCAGTTTTTTCTGTTACTCGTTTTTCTTTTCGCTAGCTTTTCTTATGCTATGTTTCAAGGTGGTTTCGTCAGCTGGTTCCTATTCGCTGCCTTCTGTCCAATTGCTTTGTACTCTTTACTAATACGATCTATTCCAATGAAAAATTGGTCCGTTCAGCGAACATTGACCCACCAAGAATATCAAGCAGGAGAGACGTTGGTGGTGGAACTTCAATTTCAACGACCGAATGCATTTCCTCTCTTGTTTCTAATCATTGAAGAAGAAATTTCCGAAAAATTTATCCTTCGTACCGGACAGTCGTTAAAATTCATGGCACACCCGTTATTTAAAAAGACGTTTACATTTCGGTATACGGTGGAAAGCTTACCACGAGGAGAATATGAATTTTCATCGGTAAAATTAAAAACAGGGGATTTATTTGGATTTATAACCCAGGAGACACGCTTCAAACAAGTGAACCGGTTTTTTGTATATCCATCTTATGTGGAAATGGTGTACGAGCCTTTGGAAAGTAAATTCGAAATGGGTAAAACAGCAACGAAGGATAAAGTACAAAGGGATACAACGATGGCCATCAGTGTTCGAGAATATCAACAAGGGGATCGCTTTTCTTGGATCCATTGGAAAGCATCTGCACGAAAAAATGACATATTAACTAAGGAATTCGAACAAAGGCAATCCCATGATATCCTCATCGTTATGGACTGCTCAGAAAGTATTGATTTCGAATTGCTCGTTACTTTTGCTGCATCCGCGGTACGTGCGATTATTAAAAAGGGTGCACAAGTTGGTTTTATTTCTCATGGAAAACAAAGGGATTATTTTCCAATTCGTGGTGGGGAGCCTCACTTGCGAAAATTATTTTATCATTTGGCTTCTGTTGAGGACAATCAGTCAATTCCCTTCAGTAGAGTCATTGAAATGGAAAAAATTTCACTCTTGAAAAATCAGCTCGTTCTTTTCATCACAACAAAGTGTACGAAAGAGGTTATCGATCAAATCGGATCCCTTTTATCGAGAAAAGTGAGTCCTGTTCTTTTTATCGTAAAATCCCAATCGAATAAATTGACCGCTGAGGAACAAAGTTTAGTAGATTTAGCAAGACAAAGGGGTATTTTAGCGAAGACGATTTACGAAGGGGAATTCGTTCGTAGTTTTGTAAGGGGGACGTGGTAATGGTTATCAGGAAAAAAAGTTTGGAAATATTCATTCTATATACCATTAGTTTCCTCCTCATTTGGGAATGGCTTAAACCGCTTAAAGAAATTGCAAATATTTCGAACGTAAACGTATTTATCTTCTTTTTGCTGCTTACTTTCAGCTATTACTTTTTCAATGTTCCGATATTTATCCGATTTATTGCCAATAGTATCTATATTTTGGCTGTCATTAATTTCCTTTATTTCCAAGGTTCTTTTTTAAGTGGAGAAGGAATCCGTTTATTCATCTATAGTCTTGTTACTAATATGAAATATATTTTTCAACGCGATTGGTTGGCAATTACCGATTCCTTTCAAACATTGTTATTCTTCATATTGCTTTGGTTACTCGTTTATTTATTAAACTATTGGATTACCGTAAAGATGCGAATGCTATATTTCCTTTTGTTTACTATTCTTTTTCTAGCTATCGTGGACACGTTTTTTCCATATAATGCAAAATATGCCATGATTCGTACATTTATTCTTGGATTTTTTGCATTAGGAATTTTAAATTATTACCGTTTGGTGGAAAAAAACCAATTAGTAATTTCGATGAATTTAAAGAAAAAATGGATGTTCATATTAGGAAGTGTACTCATATTTAGCACTACGCTTGGAATCGTCGTTCCAAAAGCGAATCCAATCTGGCCCGATCCGGTACCATTTATTCAGTCGTATGCTGATCATCATTTCAATACTGGAGGCGGAAATCGTATAAAAAAAGTTGGCTATGGTGAAGATGATTCCCGCCTTGGTGGACCGTTCATTCAGGACGACACTTCCGTCTTTATCGTCAATTCTCCTGAACCACAATATTGGCGAGTAGAGACGAAGGATTTGTATACAGGAAAAGGATGGGAAAAATCGGAGGAAGAAAATAGAGCTCTTACATCGTTTAACGATTCAATCGAAATGAATATCGCAAGAAATGAGTTTTTTAGTGAAGAAGAACAGTTGGCAAATGTGGAGTATGTCGATGAAGTAGACCATATTATTTATCCATATGGAATATATAAATTATATGTTTCGGTTACCGATTCCCAATTTTCAAATGGAACGTATGAAAAAGATGATTCTTATGATAAGCTTTATTGGACAGACGTTGTCCCTTATAAATATTACACATCTTATCATCCACCTTCCTATGAGATTAATCAGTTGCGAAATCTAAGCAAATATGATTTGAATGTTACTAACTCTTTTTACGATAGGTATACGCAACTGCCTGACTCACTTCCGGAACGGGTAAAAGAGTTGGCGATTCAGTTAACGGAAAAGGAAGATAATAGGTTTGATAAAGCGAAGGCTATTGAACGGTATTTGCAAAGCTATGAGTTCACATATGATACGGAAAATGTAGCGGTACCTGGAGAAGATGAGGATTATGTCGACCAATTTTTATTTGAAACGAAAACTGGATATTGCGACAATTTTTCCACATCGATGGTTGTCATGTTACGATCCATCGGCATTCCAGCAAGATGGGTAAAAGGCTATACACCAGGTGAGAAGATAGGGGAAATTGATGAAGAGTATGATCGGTATGTCATTAAAAATAGAAATGCCCATTCGTGGGTGGAAGCATACTTGCCGAATATCGGCTGGGTCCCCTTTGAACCGACGAAGGGATTTGAGAACCCGACGGATTTTTACTATGACATTTCTCAAACCGAAACAGAAATACCAGAAAACCAAACGGCTGAAGATCCGCAAGCACCAAATATGAACGAACAGGATTTGAATCAAGAAGTGGAAATGGAGAATGAAGGATCCCAAGATGAACAAAAGAAGGAAAGCATCTCTTTTAGTAAATTGCTTGATGAATATAAACATCACCTGATTGGTACGTTAATTGGTACTAGTATCATAATTGCATTAATGTACGTATTCCGAAGAAAATGGATTCCCTATTGGCTTATATTTAAATATCAGAAGGATTTGGACCATGCATCGTTCGCTCGCGCATACATGTCTTTATTAAAACAGCTGAAACGCTTTGGCTTTGCAAAAGAAGATGGAGAAACGTTAAGAAATTTTGCAAAAAGGGTGGATAAGTTTTTCAATGGTGATGATATGGTTCAATTGACACTTGCCTATGAACGGATATTATATCGTGGGGAAGAGAAATCAGAAGTTTGGAATGATTTGCGGGAGCCGTGGATAAGAATATTGAAAAGAACAAAATAATTGATATACTTCTTCTACTTGACCGGCAAGTCGATTCATTTTACAATAGGATAGTCAATTGGATATTGAATGATTCCTTCGTATATGCCCGATAATATGGTTCGGGTGTTTCTACCAAATCACCGTAAATGATTTGACTATGAAGGCAGTTTTTCTATTGTGTATAAAAGTGGAGAAATAGGGGACGGACGGAATGTCTTTGTTTTACCGCTTTTTGAGCTTTACATGTACGGTGTAAAAGCTTCAACTAGAATCCTGCCTTTACCATAAATGTGGCGGATTCTAGTTTTTTATTTATTAAAATCGGGTATTAATCGGCCAATCCGACACAAAATATTTTTAGGAGGAAATGGGTTCATGAAGATAACAAACAACCATGAACGGATTATCGTTTTGAATTTCGGGAGCCAGTACAACCAGCTGATTACAAGAAGGATACGGGAATTCGGTGTGTACAGCGAGCTTTATCCTCACACGCTCACAGCAGAAGAAATAAAAGAAATGAATGTAAAAGGCATTATTTTTTCCGGCGGACCAAATAGTGTTTATGATGAAGATGCCTTTCGATGTGACGAGGGAATTTTTGAGTTAGGTGTACCGATCCTTGGAATTTGTTACGGTATGCAACTTTTAGCATCTCATTTTTCAGGAAAGGTAGAGCCTGCATCCAATCGGGAATATGGAAAAGCGGAAATCAATGTTCAACGGGAAAGTAAATTGTTCCAACATCTTCCGGAAAAACAAACCGTGTGGATGAGTCACGGTGACTTAGTGACAGAAGTCCCTGATGGATTTACCATTGACGCAACAAGTCCGTCGTGTCCGATTGCGGCGATGAGCAATGAAGAAAAAGGAATATACGGTGTTCAATTCCATCCAGAGGTGCGCCATTCTGTTTACGGAAATGACTTATTGAAACAATTTGTCTTTGATGTGTGTGGATGTGAACCTAATTGGACGATGGATAATTTTATTGAAATGGAAATGGAAAAAATTCGACAAACCGTCAGCGATCAGAAGGTATTGTGTGCTTTAAGCGGTGGTGTCGACTCTTCTGTCGTAGCCGTTTTAATTCATAAAGCGATCGGAGACCAGTTAACATGTATTTTCGTTGATCACGGTCTACTTCGAAAAGGTGAAGCGGAAAGCGTTATGACAACGTTCCGTGAAAAATTCCATATGAATGTCATTAAAGTCGATGCGAAAGACCGATTTTTGAGCAAGTTAAAGGGTGTGACCGATCCGGAACAAAAACGAAAAATTATCGGTAACGAGTTTATTTACGTATTTGACGATGAAGCAAAAAAACTATCCGGGATTGAATTTTTAGCCCAAGGAACCCTTTATACGGATATTATCGAAAGCGGTACGCAGACGGCACAAACGATTAAATCTCACCATAATGTGGGTGGTCTTCCAAAAGATATGAAATTTAAATTAATCGAACCGTTAAAAACGTTATTCAAAGATGAAGTGCGGGAATTAGGAACTTCCCTAGGGATTCCAGAAGAAATCGTTTGGCGACAACCATTTCCAGGACCAGGATTGGGGATTCGTGTCCTCGGTGAAGTAACAGAGGAAAAATTGGAAATTGTTCGGGAATCGGATTTTATTTTGCGAGAAGAAATTAAAAAAGCCGGTTTGGATCGGGATATTTGGCAATATTTTACCGTCTTGCCGGATATTCGTAGCGTCGGTGTGATGGGGGATGCGCGGACGTACGATTACACGATCGCAATCCGAGCGGTCACATCCGTTGATGGAATGACATCGGATTGGGCAAGAATCCCGTGGGAAGTGTTAGAGACGATCTCAACCCGGATTGTAAATGAAGTGAAACAAGTAAATCGGGTTGTGTATGACATTACGAGTAAACCACCGGCAACGATTGAATGGGAGTAATCGGTTCATTTAAAGGGGAAATGAATCCACTTTTTTGAAAATCATTCGAAATTTAAGGATAAATTTACGATTTTCCTCTAACATACAACAGGAAGATGCCGTTTTTTAAACAAGGGATGGCAGGGGATGATTTTTCGATTTAAAGCATGGTTGAAAGAATGGTATTTCCATATGGATCGATGTATTGGATCTATTTTGTTTATTAATGTGTGATTTACGGAATTTAACGCGATAGATTAAAACACGAACATTTTATGATTTCCAAGATAAAATATTCGCTTTTTAGTTGACGCATCGATCCTCACCTGTTACAATGTACATGAAAACAACATAGCTTACTCGTATAATCTTGGGAATATGGCCCAAAAGTTTCTACCAAGCTACCGTAAATGGCTTGACTACGAGGTTATGTGTTGCATAAACAGGGTAAACTGTGACCTTTCCCTGGATATGTCCACGTGCCTTCCGTCAAGCTCCGGTAACTCGGGGCTTTTTCTTTTTTCATTTTGCAGTAAGTAAACGACAAAAATTGATGGAGAGGGAAGGAAAAATGAAAAAATATTTTCAATTTGAAGAATTGGGAACGAATTATCGCCGGGAATTTGTTGGAGGATTGACGACATTTTTGTCCATGGCGTACATTTTGGCTGTTAATCCTGCCATGTTGTCCCTTGCATCTGTTGCAGATTTTCCGAATGAATTGCGTATGGACCAAGGCGCAGTATTTACAGCCACTGCTTTGGCTGCTGCAATTGGGACCTTATTAATGGGCCTTTTGGCGAAATATCCGATCGCCCTTGCACCAGGTATGGGGTTAAATGCCTTTTTTGCATTCACAGTCGTTTTAGTTTGGGGAATTCCTTGGCAACACGCTTTAGCAGGAGTCTTTATTTCTGGTATTATTTTCATTCTATTATCTCTTACCGGTGTTCGGGAAAAAATTATCAATGCGATTCCAGAAGAATTAAAGTATGCAGTAAGTGCCGGGATCGGCTTATTTATTACTTTTGTTGGAGCACAAAACGCAGGCATTATCGTCGATGGAGCAACATTAGTTGAGTTAGGCGATTTAACGAGTGGAAATGTATTGCTAGCTATTTTTGGTATTTTTATTACGGTTATTTTAATGACGAGGGGCATACACGGTAGTATTTTTATCGGTATGGTTATTACGAGCATCGTTGGTATGATTTCCGGACTAATCAATTTGCCAAATGGAATCGTCGGAAAAGTTCCTAGCTTAGCGCCAACATTCGGTGCCGCTTTTGATGCTTTTTCTGATTCATCCTTTTATAGTTTAAATATGCTTGTTGTCGTATTAACCTTCCTATTTGTTGACTTTTTCGATACGGCGGGTACATTAGTAGGTGTAGCCAATCAAGCCGGATTATTAAAGGATAATAAGTTACCAAGGGCAGGAAAAGCGTTATTTGCTGATGCCGCATCAACGTCGGTCGGTGCGATTCTTGGAACGAGTACGACGACCTCTTACATCGAGTCGTCTGCAGGAGTTGCTGCGGGGGCAAGAACAGGATTTGCTTCCATCGTAACGGCCGGGTTATTTTTACTTTCGCTATTTTTCTTCCCACTATTAAGCATTGTTACTTCTGCCGTTACTGCACCTGCCCTAATCATCGTCGGTGCATTAATGGTTGCTTCGTTAGGTAAAATCGATTGGACAAAATTTGAAATCGCCTTACCTTCCTTTTTAACAATTTTGTTTATGCCGTTGACCTATAGCATCGCCACTGGTATTGCGATTGGATTTATTTTCTATCCAATTACAATGGCTGTAAAGGGACGTTTTAAAGAAATCAATCCAGTTATGTGGGGATTGTTTCTCGTCTTTCTCCTTTATTTCATTTTCTTAAAATAGGTTCATTTCATTCCATTACAGGGAGACTTTTATACCGAGAGTCTCCCTTATTTATTGCATCGTAAGAAACGAAGTTAGGAAGACAAAAATCGTATTTAAATAAACAGCGTTTTTACTAGTTGTGAAATCATACGTAGGTTATAAAAAGATCTGTATGATCAATTGCCCGTTATAGCAATAAAAATTACTGGAAGAAACATGGGACTGAAATAGATGAATTAAACCATTCCATAGTTCTATTTACAGCAGTTCACAAAATGTATAAAATGTAATTGACTACAACACGGAAGAGAGTTTTTCATCCGTTTAAATTACAAAAAGATCAGTTGTGTTTTTTTTCATAAAATATAGATTTTTATTTTCGGAAAATCTTTACGGTTGCATTTTATTATTAGGCACCGTATAGTAGTCCTGTAAAACAGTATGCTATAGGAATGGTGGATCAGTAGATGGGACAATATTATATTGTCAAAAAAGTATTAAACAATAATGTGTTAATTGCTGAGCATAACGAATATGCCGAGGTCGTTTTAATTGGGAAAGGAATTGGCTTCGGAAGAAAAAAAGGGGAACGATTGGACCCATCTCTCGTTGAGAAAGTATTTATTTTAAAGGATAAGGATAAACAGGAGCAATATAAAAAATTACTACCAAAACTTGATGATGATATTTTTGATGCGATTGTGGATGCCTTTGAATTCATTCGCGCGAGAACCCATTCCCTTTTAAATGAACATATTCATGTTGCGTTGACGGATCATATTTTTTTCTCCGTGCAAAGGTATATGAAAGGTTTAATGATAAAATACCCGTTTTTAACCGAAACGAAAGCGCTTTATCCAAAGGAATACGAAATTGCCAGTGAAGTGGTGGATATCGTTAATCGAGCAGCAAACATTCATTTACCAGAAGATGAAAAGGGATTTATCACGCTACACATTCATAGTGCACTAGGTCACAAAAAATTATCGGATATCAATAAACATTCCCGGTTGATTGGCCAGTTAATTGAAATTATCGAGGCGGAATTAGGAATAAAAATTGATAAAGAAAGTCTCGATTATTTAAGACTCGTTCGACATTTACGGTTTACTTTGGAGCGATTAAATCACAATGATCATATTGGGAATTCTTCGAAAATGAGTTTCATCTTGAAAGAGGAGTATCCGATATGCTATAATTTGGCTTGGAAATTGATAAAAATTATACAAAACACGATGAAAAAACCGATTGGGGATGCTGAAGCTGTTTTTTTGACCATTCATTTGCAGCGAATCGCCAATAAAGGTTGATTTCAAAATTTAATAGTTGAAAAACCATCAACGTGTTACTGATACGATCAGGCATGAGTGATGATTGGTTTGTGCAAAATAGGGTAATCAAAACTACCCCTTTTTCACAATCCTTTCATTGCTCATGCCTTTTTTCATCCCTTTTTCGGTGGACATCATGTTTAAACAATTTAAACAAGAAAATGGAGGAGTAGACAGATGTTTAAAACGTTTTTCGGAACACTACAAAAAATAGGAAAAGCTTTAATGTTACCTGTCGCTTTACTGCCGGCAGCCGGACTGTTGCTCGGAATCGGTAACGCAATCGGGCAAGAAACGATGTTAGAATATCTTCCTTTTTTAAAGGCCGATTGGATTCAATTGGTCGGAAATGTGATGGAAGATGCGGGTGGAATTATTTTCAGCAATCTTGCTCTATTGTTCGCTGCAGGGGTTGCGATTGGGTTAGCTGGTGACGGAGCAGCTGCATTAGCTGCTATGGTTGGATACTTAGTTTTAAACCAAGTAATGGGTTCCTGGTTAGGACTGACTTCGGATGCGATCGGTGGTGACCCGAGTTATGCGATGGTAATGGGGATTCCGACGATTCAAACCGGTGTATTTGGTGGGATTATCGTTGGTTTAATTGCGGCATATAGTTATAATCGATATTACAATATTAAAATGCCTACGTTCTTAGGATTTTTTGCGGGAAAACGTTTTGTTCCAATTGTCACAGCCGTATATTCTTTTATCGCAGGTTTAATTTTATTAATTGTTTGGCCTCCGGTTCAAGGGGCGTTAAATTCCGCTTCCCTTTGGTTGATTAACGAAGGAACATATATCGCGGTCTTTATGTTTGGTTTTATTAAACGTCTTTTAATTCCCTTTGGATTGCATCATATTTATCATGCTCCGTTTTGGTATGAATTTGGTTCGTATACAACGGCAGCCGGAGATATCGTTCGTGGGGATATGACGATTTTCTTCGCCCAATTGAAAGATGGGGTGGAAATAACAGCTGGTCATTTTATGGCGGGTGAATTTCCAATAATGATGTTCGGTTTACCTGCAGCGGCTTTAGCGATGTATCACACAGCAAAACCGGAAAAGAAAAAACTCGTTGCAGGCTTATTAGGGTCCGCTGCTTTGACGTCATTTTTAACAGGGATTACCGAACCGATTGAATTTACCTTTTTATTCCTTTCACCCGTATTATTTTTCATCCACGCGGTTTTAGATGGTTTATCTTTCGTTTTGATGACGTGGTTAAATGTGAATATCGGATATACGTTCTCAGGAGGGGCAATCGACTTTTTCCTATTCGGTATTTTACCAGGGCGAGAACCTTGGTGGATTACCATTATCCTTGGGCTAATCTTTTTTGCCCTATACTATGTGATTTTCCGTATCTTCATTCAAAAATTTGATTTGAAAACGCCAGGTCGAGAAGATAATGGGAATCAAGAATCAGTAGAAAATAGCAAGCCAACTGAACAACTACCTTATGCAGTTTTAACAGCGATGGGCGGAAAAGAAAATATCTCCCATTTGGATGCTTGCATTACCCGCCTTCGTGTATCTGTCAATGATGTGAACAAAGTGGACAAACAACAATTAAAATCCCTCGGTGCTGCGGATGTGTTGGAAGTTGGAAATAATATTCAAGCGATTTTCGGAACCCAGTCTGATGTATTAAAAAGTCAAATCCATGATATTATGAGTGGGAAGGCCCCTGATTTGACGGAGACGGAGGAAAAAGAGGACACGTTGGAAAGTGTAGATGTAAAGGAAACATTTTCCGCACCATTAACAGGTATCGTTAAACCAATCACTGAAGTACCAGACAAAGTTTTTTCGGAAAAAATGATGGGTGATGGTTTTGCAATTGAACCGGATGATGGAACAGTTGTTTCTCCTGTGGATGGAAAAATTATTAACGTCTTTCCAACAAAACATGCGATCGGTATTCTATCAAAAGGCGGACGGGAATTATTGATTCACTTCGGTCTTGATACTGTAGATTTAAAAGGTGAAGGTTTTACGACGATGGTCAACGTAGGAGATGAAGTGAAAACCGGTCAACCCCTTATGAAAGCTGATTTGAAATTTATTAAGGAAAACGCAACATCATCTATTACCCCAGTTGTATTTACGAATTTGCGGGAAGGGGAATCGGTCGATATGAAAAAACAAGGTCGAGTTAATCGAGGGGAAGGAATCGTTACAATCAAATAAGGTTTCTGTTTATCAAAAGCTGTCTTGAAATGGTTCAAGGCGGCTTTTTCAAATGGAAAATGAATCCTTCAATTAATCATCGTTGGAAAATGAAATAATAGTATTGGCAACGGATACTCTAGAAATCATTAGTTGCAAAAGGATAGGTTATTTGGAAAGCCGAACATTTATATTAATTACTTTAAAAATATTCGTTATTATGTTGATTGTTACAAAACGGTTTGGTACGATTACGAAGGAATCATTGAAAAAACCGATTTTGAATATGAAGAGCCTTTTTTGGGGGGATAATCATGATTGAACGTTACACGCGACCAGAAATGGGGGCCATATGGACGGAAGAAAATAAATATAAAGCATGGCTTGAAGTAGAGATATTAGCTTGTGAGGCTTGGTCTGAACTAGGGGTGATCCCGAAGGAGGATGTGGAAAAAATTCGAAAGGGAGCATCCTTTTCCGTCGAACGAATAAAAGAAATTGAAGCGGAAACGAAGCATGACGTCGTCGCTTTTACGAGGGCTGTGTCTGAGAGCCTTGGAGATGAAAAGAAATGGATTCATTACGGACTAACTTCAACAGACGTGGTCGATACCGCCTTATCATATTTGTTAAAACAAGCCAATAATATTTTAAAAAAAGATTTATTACGGTTTATCGACATTTTAAAACGAAAGGCGAAGGAACATAAATATACGGTGATGATGGGCAGGACCCATGGTGTTCATGCAGAACCGACGACCTTCGGATTAAAACTTGCCCTTTGGTATGAAGAAATGAAACGGAATCTCGAACGATTTAAAATGGCAGCAGATGGAATTGAAGTGGGAAAATTGTCCGGTGCTGTAGGAACATATGCAAATATTGATCCATTTGTTGAAAAATATGTATGTGAAAAATTAGGTTTAAAACCATCACCCATTTCTACCCAAACGCTGCAAAGGGATCGGCACGCTTTTTATGTAGCAACATTAGCGTTGATTGCCACTTCCATAGAAAAATTTGCAACGGAGATCCGAGGGTTACAAAAAAGTGAGACGAGGGAAGTGGAAGAGTTTTTTGCGAAAGGACAAAAGGGTTCTTCCGCAATGCCTCATAAACGGAATCCGATCGGTTCAGAAAATATGACAGGGATGGCAAGGGTCCTTCGTGGGCATTTAATCACCGCTTATGAAAATGTAACGTTATGGCATGAACGGGATATTTCCCACTCGTCTGCTGAACGGATTATATTACCGGACGCGACGATTGCATTAAATTATATGTTGAATCGTTTCGGAAAAATTGTAGACAATTTAACCGTATTCCCCGAAAACATGAAAAGAAATATGGAAAAAACCCACGGATTAATTTATTCTCAACGGGTTTTGCTCGCATTAATCGACAAAGGTTTGTCCCGAGAAGAAGCATACGATTCCGTTCAACCTTTAGCCATGCGGGCATGGGAAGAACAAATTCCCTTTCGTTCGCTAATTGAGAATGATGAAAAAATTACCCGGTTATTAACGAAGGAAGAAATCGCGGATTGCTTCGATTATCGGTATCATTTGAAAAATGTCGATCTGATTTTCAAGCGACTCGGCATCGAAGAATAACGTCGATTCTATCAATTAAATAATTTTTTTTAAAAACGGATATGCATTTGAATGTTGGTGTACATATAAAGATCGGGTTCTTTCAAGTGCCAATAAAAAGGTGCCTTAAAAACAGAGGCACCTTTTCCTATGTATAGGTGTCATCAAAAAGGAAAAAATCCAAGTTTTTTGGATACTGTCTTGTTACAAATCTTCCTCAACATGTTGAAGGAAAAAATATTCCGATACGAAATCGGGCTATAGTGCTGTTGATGGTTCTTGCCGGATTTCGGGTGGCTGAAGTACATAACATGAATGTCGGTGATATTTATGGAGAAGCCAAGGGGATTCAGGTGAGGGGAAAAGGTGGAAAAAATCGTTTTGTTCCTGTCTCTAATGAGCTATTGTAATTTTTAATACAAGTAAAAAATACTCGGTATAAAGCTAAATCTGAACACCGACAAGCACTTTTTATCTCTCAAAAGGTGAACGGATTTCCAGACGACGTATTCACCAGATTGTAAGTAAGTTATTATGTGAACTGAAGAAAAAAGAGGGAGTGGGACGCCTTGAGGAATCTAGTCATAAATTGCGACATACGTTTGTGATTAAACATTCAGGAACTCATGGTGCATGAAAGTCCTACCACAACCCAAATTTATACGCATGTGAGTGGTCGTCAAAAGGTTCTGACCATTGAAAAACTAAACAAATGGGCTCAATCAAAAGAAAAAGGGAGTGATTAGCTCCCTTATTGAACCCTTTATTATTTTTTGCCAATTTGTAAGATTGCTGCCGAAATGAGGGCAAAACCCATTAAAATGGAAATGGGTAACGTTTTAGCGAGATGAACACTCTCAATATAATTAGTCCTTTCAACACGGTATAAATATATCGAACACACAATTATGATTAACGCATAAACCCCTAGAGTAATCCAATAAACAAGTTTTTGACTAGAAATAGGAAACAAATACAAGTTCCCCCTCTTTTTTAATATCGGTCAACCGAGTAAGTCCGCATATATGGGACCCCTACGTAAGCATAGTATGTCTTTTTTAAATAATAGACCATGCCTAGAAGCATATCTTTTTTGAATGATCTTTATTTTATGCTTATGTCTTCCCATTTGGTAATAGAAGTCCCGGCTGCTATACAGAGAGCTCTCTGAAGGACCTGTCATTCTGATTGTTCTTGTGATCGTTTTTGTATTTGATTTGCTGATTTCAAAAGAATTTTGGATAGTCCTTTTTGCTCCACTTGGAAATTCTCCATAATACGTAGCAGAGTAGCAGATAAGGTACCTGAAACGGTATCTTCTACAGTATATGTCATTCCTTTAGCTATGCTTGCAATAAAATAAGGATTAGATAGATAAATCCAGTGGGCAACAATTCCTTGGTCGTAAACATAGAATTTATCATATTCCCACCAGCTATCATTCGGAGTGATTATCGGATCGGTTGAACCCATTGAATTCAAATTGGTTTTCACTGGCAATTCAAAGTATCCTAGCAACACTTCTTTTTGTCCGTCGTAGGCAAATTCTTGAGGCTTATTTAATTGAACAAATTTCCCTTTAGATAAATCTAATTGTGATAATTCAATGGTACTGATTGTCGATTCATCGTTGAGAGATTCTTCAGCGAATACGGAGGATGTAAGTATGGTAAACATCAAAATAAAAACAACTAAATACTTTAAAATACTTTAAAACATTATTATCACCCCATACTTTTGGTTTTTTCAAAATATAACAAAAATTAGTATACTTATATATTAGAATTTCCCTTTTTTGTCAACTATCTTTTGAAAAAAAGGTGAGATAAGAAATGAATTTATAGATTGCACATTATTCATCTTATGTGAAATATTTAACAATTTAGAGTTGAATTAGGGATTATGAGCGACCAGCAAAAACAGCTATTTTATCAAATTGAAAAAACGTCCATCTTCCCCCACTATGTTACCCGCTACGTGGAGTACAAACAATTTGAATAATCTTCTTTCCTATCTTTATGATTACAAACGATTTTTTTCTTGGTTTACGGAAGATGGTTATTTTCAAGGGGATAAATGGAATTTCCCCCCTATCCATTTTAGAAAGTTTGAAGCGGTCAGATATTGATCGATAATTATTATTTTTGCAACGATATTCAAATAATATATCCAAACGAACGAGCCGGAACCAGATGCTTTATTTTTTAAAATCCTTGTACCACTTTCTTTCCCAAATTGAAGAAGATGAAAATGGGTACCGCCTTCTCAAGAAAAACGTTATGGACAAAGTTAAAATTAGAGCCGTGAAGTCTTCTCCACAAGCTCAAGCGGATCGTATAAAAGGGAGAGTCTTTAAGTCCTACCGGGGAATGCAAGATTTTTTAGACTATGCGGCTGTTTATTACTCGGAAAATGTAAAAATCTCAACAAAAAGGGAGCCGGTCAAAAAAAGGCTTTTACACGATTATCAAAAAAATGCGGAATGTGGTTTGGCTATTCTTTCCCTTATTTTAGGGTCGGGTCTTCGAGTGAATGAGGTTGTCTCTCTTAATGTATCGGATATTGATTGGCGGGAACCGGGGCTTGAAGACCAAAAATAGATGAAGCGTCCAATGATGCAATAAGGAACCGTACGTACGGAGGTGTGATAGGAAGGAGGTTAATGACCTCCTCCTATCCGCTTCATTCATCATCATAAACTGAGTTTTCTGTTTGATTCATTTCTTTTTCCCCTTCGTAGTTGACTTCCCTTTTTCTTCGTCGTTTCTTCTTGAAAGGATGCTCTTGTTTTTCATGACAATTTGACGTCATCATTGATTCAAAAAAGGTTTTGTCCAATCCATCAGAATTTTGTATTTGTTTCATGATCGCTGTAGCTGGGCAAAAACGTAAAATCCCTTCCCCAACTCGCATAGCTCCCATCATAGCCATAATGATGTAGGAGCCTCGATTTCGCCTTTTTACCATTTTTGCTGTACTCCAAGATAAAATCGTTAACCCAAAGGTAATTCGCATAAGGGCGTTGCCAATTCCGATATTTTGTTGTCGTTTCATATCCGCTTCCCTCCGTAAAATAAAGTAATCAAAAAACTTGAAACTTTAGTGCTTTAAAATATAAAATATGTTAAAATAAGTAAAACTAAGAAAAATATACCCTTTAAAGCATATGAATGAGATAAAAAGATGAAAAGGTGAAGAAGATGTTTGAGTTACAAACTGTTTGGAAAAATAAACAAATTCGTGAACAGGTGGACGTGTTAAATGGAAAACGTTCTCCGACGAAACTTTTATATAATGCCACATATTTACATGGAATCTTAAAAAAATGGATGAAAGGGAATATTTGGATATATGGCGACCGAATCGTTTATGTCGGGGAAAAACGTCCTGAATTGATCGATGAATCTTGTGAACAGATTGATTGTTCCCAATATTTCCTTGTGCCTGGGTATATTGAGCCACATGCTCATCCTTTTCAGTTATATAATCCCCAAACTTTCGCCCAATATGCAAGCCAACGGGGTACATCCGTATTGATTAACGATAACTTATTTTTGTTTTTACAAAACGATAAAAAGAAAGCGTTTGCACTTATAGAGAATCTGCAAAAAATGCCGACATCTTTATTTTGGTGGAGCAGATTCGATAGCCAAACAGAATTAATTGGAGAAGAAACGATTTTTTCCAATAGTCATGTGAAGGCTTGGCTTGAACATGACCTTGTCGTTCAAGGGGGCGAACTTACCGGTTGGCCGAAATTGTTGGAAGGAAATAATATGATTTTACATTGGATGCAATTGGCAAAAAAATGGCATAAAAAGGTGGAAGGTCATTTTCCAGGAGCCTCCGAGAAAACCTTAGCAAAAATGAAATTGTTTGGAGCAGACAGCGATCATGAAGCGATGACTGGTGAAGAAGTGAAGAACCGATTAATGCACGGTTATACCGTTTCTTTAAGACATTCATCCATCCGTCCGGACTTGCCGAAGTTACTGAATGAAATAAAAGAACTTGGTCCAAATGTTTACCAATCTCTTATGTTAACGACAGACGGTTCTTCTCCTTCCTTTTATGAAGATGGAGTTATCGATCGGTTAATTAAAATTGCTATTGAACACGGTGTACCGGAAATTGACGCATATTTAATGGCTACGCTAAATCCAGCAAAATATTTTCAACTGGATCATATGTATGGTTTAATTGCTACAGGGAGAGTGGCAAATATTAATTTCTTAAAACATAAAAACGACCCCAGACCTATCAGTTGTTTAGCAAAGGGAAAATGGGTTAGAAGAGACAATCAACCGGTTGACGAAATGGCTCCGATTCAGTGGGAACAATATGGATTCTCCCCCTTGTCAATTGAGTGGGATTTGTCCATCGATGATTTGCAATTTTCCATGCCGATTGGAATTGAAATGAAAAATGCTGTTATTACAAAACCTTATTCGATTTCAACGAATGTATCTTGTGAACAATTAGATCCATTATCCGAAGAATCCTTCTTTATGCTAGCGGACAAGGAAGGAAAATGGAGAGTAAATACAATTGTAAAAGGATTTGTAAAAAATATCGGGGGCTTTGTTTCCAGTTTTTCAAGCACAGGTGATATTTTACTAATTGGAAAAAATAAGCAAGATCTATTAAACGCTTTCAAAAGAATGAAAGAGTTGGGTGGTGGAATCGTCCTTTATGATAAGGGGGAAAGGATTTATGAACTTCCCCTTCCACTAAACGGATTATTTAGTAATGAACGATTTGAATCGTTAATCGAAAGGGAAAAGGAATTAAAATCAATATTACAGCAGAGGGGCTACCCATTTGAAGATCCGATTTACTCCTTATTGTTTTTTTCTGCTACCCACTTGCCCTATATTCGCATTACACAAAAGGGATTATTTGATGTGATGAAAAAAAGAGTTTTGTTCCCTTCTATCATGCGTTAAAATAGTACAGAGATAAAGAATATAAAAGAAAGGATCGGAGAGGAAGAAATCGTGGCGAAAATCTTGAAACTATTCGTTATGGCCGTATTGGTTATTGTTTTTACCGTAGCTTGTGGGAAGGAAACGGAAACGACGAAGGATCAAACGAATGAACCAGAGAAAATAGAAGAACCGGTTGTAGAAGAGGAACCGGTTTTGTATCAATATCCCCTTACAGGTATATGGAAGGAGGAACCATCGGAACATCGGGCGATTAGTGTCATGATTAATAATCATCCGGCTGCCCGTCCCCAATCCGGTTTAGTAGAAGCGGATGTGGTTTATGAGATACTAGCTGAAGGGGGAGTTACCCGTTTTTTGGCTATTTACCAAAGTGAGATGCCAGAAAAATTCGGTCCCGTTCGTAGTGCGAGGGATTACTATATCGAACTAGCAAAGGGATTTGATTCCCTTTATATCGCCCATGGATATAGCCCGAAGGCAAAGGGACTGCTTGATAGCGGGTATATCGATTCGATTAATGGAATCCAGTACGACGGTACATTATTTAAACGTGCCAGCTTCCGAGTAGCACCCCATAACTCTTATATTTCCTATGACAATATCGTAGAAGGGGCAAAAAAACTCGGTTATTCACTAGATGGCCCGCCTGAAAGTTATTCTTTTTTGGATGAAGAAGATGAAGTAACGGGTCTTGACGTACAAACGATTACGATCGATTATTCCAATCACAGTTTTTCCGTTCGGTATGAGTATGATCCCACCTCAAAAACTTATCGTCGGTATTCCGCTGATGAATTGACGACCGATTACGATACGGGAAAAGAAGTTAAAATCGCAAATATTTTTATCGTGGAAATGGAGCATACGATCATTGATCAAGAGGGAAGAAGAGCCATTGACTTAACATCTGGCGGTAAAGCTCTCCTTCTACAAAGGGGGAAATTGATACAAGTTGAATGGAAAAATGTAGATGGAAGAATCATACCTGTATCTTCCAATGAAGAAGTTTCCCTCATTTCCGGGAAAACGTGGATTAATGTTGTCCCAACTATTGATCAAATGGTATCTTATGTTGAATCAGAATAACAGATTATGAAAATCATCCAGCTTGTATATTCCGATATTTATATTAGGGGGGTATATTGATGCAAATTGATAAATTAAGAGGAAGAGAACTAGATCAACTGTTCGAGTCAATTTTATCCTTGGAAACGTTGGAAGAATGCTATCTTTTTTTCGATGATTTATGTACGATCAATGAAATACAATCGATGGCTCAGCGATTGGAAGTTGCCCGTTTATTAAAAAAGGGGAGCAAATATCATGAAATAGAAAAAGAAACCGGCGCAAGTACAGCGACCATTTCCCGGGTAAAAAGATGTTTAAACTATGGAAATGACGCCTATCAAATGGTGTTGGAACGTTTAGAAAAGAAAAAACAAAAGGAAGATGAATAGATGAAGTTGGGCTAAGAATGTTCTTAGCTCTTTTTTTCTAATGGCGCTTGGTTGGGTGAAAGTTTAGAACGAAAAAAGAGTAAACAGATGCGTTTCAAAAAATGGAAATGGTAGGCGATTTTTCTACCCATAAAACTTCCATTTTTATCGATTATTGATCTCATTTAAAATGGAATGAACATTCACATTAGGATTCTATAGATGGCGATTTTTTTCATAGGCAATGAATGTTATAATGATGAAATGGAATAGAAAGTGGAGGCGTTGACATGTACGATTATCGCGAGTGGAAACATATATTTAAACTCGATCCAAATAAAGAATTATCCGATGAGCAACTAGAAAAAATTTGCGAATCTGGAACGGATGCGATTATGGTCGGTGGAACGGATGGTGTTACTTTAGATCAAGTGCTCCATCTATTGTCCCGGATTCGAAAATACGCCGTTCCATGTGTGTTGGAAATATCTTCCTTAGAAACAATTACACCAGGTTTTGATTTATATTTTATTCCGACGGTTTTAAATACGAATGAGGCAAAATGGATTTTAAAAGAACATCATCGGGCAATTAAAGAGTATGCACATTACGTTGATTGGCGAGAGATTGTAACAGAAGGATATTGTATTTTAAATGGTGAGAGTAAAGTCGCCCAATTGACAGGTGCACAAACCGATTTGTATGAAGAGGATGTAGTAGCTTATGCCTTATTAGCGGAAAAGCTGTTTCGACTTCCCATTTTTTATCTTGAATATAGCGGGACATACGGTAATCCTCAACTTGTAAAAAAGGTAAAAGATGTTTTAGACGAAACGGTTCTTTTTTACGGAGGCGGAATTTCCACAGTCGAGCAAGCAGTAGAAATGAAAAGGCTTGCTGATGTAATCATCGTTGGAAATAGTATTTACGACCATTTTGAGGAAGCATTAAAAACGGTTCAAGCAGTTAAGGCTTTAAAATAGGTTGAAACAAGAAAATCAAATGCGTATAATAAGAACAAACGTTCGAAATGAAAGGTGATCCTGTTGCAATACTTAACAAATCGATTATTGAGTGGATTGAATAAAGAACAACAGCAGGCAGTAAAAACGACTGAGGGCCCCCTTTTAATTATGGCTGGAGCGGGGAGTGGAAAGACGCGGGTACTAACCCATCGAATCGCTTATTTGTTGGTGGAAAAGGGAGTAAATCCTTACAACATTTTGGCGATCACCTTTACAAATAAAGCAGCGAGGGAAATGAAAGAACGAATCACCGCACTTCTTGGTGGGGTAGGGGAAGAAATGTGGATCTCTACTTTCCACTCGATGTGTGTGCGTATTCTTCGGAGGGATATCGATCGGATTGGCATTAACCGGAACTTTACCATTTTAGACACATCCGATCAATTATCTGTCATTAAAGGGATTTTAAAAGATCAAAATATCGATCCGAAAAAATACGATCCCCGTGGAATTTTAAGTGTTATTAGCAGTGCGAAGAACGAATTAAAAGGTGCAAAAGACTTTTCCAATCAAATTGGAAATTATTTTGAAAAAGTAGTGGGGTCTGTTTTTGAAGAATATGAAAAACGGTTAATAAAAAACCATGCCCTTGACTTCGATGATTTAATAATGAAAACGATCCAATTATTCGAACGGGTTCCCGAAGTGCTCGAATATTATCAAAATAAATTTCAATATATTCACGTAGACGAATACCAAGATACGAACAAAGCCCAATATAAACTCGTTTCTTTGCTGGCAAAAAAATTTGAAAATCTTTGCGTAGTCGGTGATTCCGACCAATCGATTTACGGTTGGCGCGGAGCCGATATTACGAATATTCTTTCGTTTGAGAAGGACTATCCAAATGCAAAGGTCGTCCTCCTTGAACAAAATTACCGTTCTACGAAAACGATTTTACATGCGGCAAATGGAGTTATCGCCAATAATGCGAATCGAAAACCGAAAAAACTGTGGACGGAAAATGAACAGGGACAGCGGATTATGTATTACCGTGCCCGATCGGAAACAGATGAAGCACTATTTGTCGTCAATAAAATTCAACAACTGGTGGAAAAGGAGAATCAAACTTATCGAGATTTTGCCATTTTGTACCGTACGAATGCCCAATCCCGGGTTTTAGAAGAAATGTTTGTAAAAGCCAATATCCCGTATACGATTGTCGGGGGGACGAAATTCTATGATCGGAAAGAAATTAAAGATGTATTGGCTTATTTACGGTTGGTAGCTAATCCAAATGATGATATTAGCTTCATACGAATTATTAACGTTCCAAAGCGAGGGATTGGTGCCACGTCGGTAGATAAGATTGCCCAATATGCAGCGTCAAATAATCTTTCGATGTTTCAAGCTCTAGCTGAAGCGCATCAAATTGGTTTATCCACAAAAGCAAAAAAAGCATGTGTCGAATTTTATGATTTAATGATGAACTTGCATCATATGCAAGATTATCTAACCGTAACAGAACTAACCGAAGAGGTGTTAAATCAAACGAAATATAAAGACATGCTTAAGGCGGAACGAACGTTGGAAGCAGAGAGTCGATTGGAAAATATTGAAGAATTTCTATCGGTCACCCAAAATTTCGAAAAAGATAATGTTGATAAAACATTGGTTTCCTTTTTGACAGATTTGGCATTGATTGCTGATATCGACCAATTGGATAACCAAGAGGAGGAAAAACAGGATGCGGTTGTCCTTATGACGCTCCATTCTGCAAAGGGATTAGAATTTCCAATCGTTTTTATCGTCGGGATGGAAGAAGGAATCTTTCCCCATAGTCGAAGTTTAACCGAGGAAGGGGAAATGGAGGAGGAGCGAAGGCTTGCCTATGTGGGCATTACCCGTGCTGAACGGCAATTATATTTAACAAACGCAGAGTTGCGGACATTATTCGGACGGATGAGTGCAAACGAACCGTCCCGATTTATCGATGAAATTCCGTCCGAATTAATTGACGCCTTACACGAAAAACAAAAAAAAGATAAGCAAATGGAACGAAGGAAAACCATTCATTCTATGCAGCATTCCAATAATATTGGTGAAATAAATTGGCGTCCTGGGGATCGAGCGGTCCATAAAAAATGGGGAATCGGTACGGTCGTTAGTGTTAAGGGAGAAGGAGAAGATATGGAATTAGATATTGCCTTTCCTAAACCGACCGGCATCAAACGATTGTTGGCCAAATATGCTCCGATTGAAAAACAAGAATAAACTTCGACTTGTCACAGAAAAACAAGAGTGATTGAGCATTTAAAAAAATATTCAATGAATAAGCATTTAGAAAGAGAGGGCTTTTCATGAATTTTCATGAGGCGGAAAAACGTGTCAAGGAATTACATCGTTTGTTGAACCAATACGGTTATGAATATTATGTGTTGGATCAGCCTACCGTGCCTGATGCGGAATATGACCGACTAATGCAGGAACTTATCTCCCTTGAAGAGAAATTTCCCGAACTCAAAACTCCATACTCCCCAACCCAACGAGTCGGAGGGGACGTACTGGAAGGATTTTCGAAAGTAGAACATTCGATCCCGATGTTAAGTCTGGCGAATGCATTTAATGAAGGGGATCTACGAGATTTTGATCGACGGGTTCGACAAACGATCGGTGAAGACCTGTCCTACGTTTGTGAGTTGAAAATCGATGGATTGGCCGTTTCATTGAAATATGAAACCGGGATATTCGTTCAAGGATCCACCCGGGGAGATGGTTTTGTCGGGGAAGATATTACTGCTAATTTACGGACGGTCAAATCGATTCCTTTACAATTAAAAGAGGAAGTAACCATCGAGGTTCGTGGAGAAGTATTTATGCCAAAAAAATCGTTCGTAGCTTTAAATAAACAACGGGAGGAGATGGGTGCCGATTTATTTGCCAATCCTCGAAATGCCGCTGCAGGCTCCTTACGTCAACTGGATCCGAAAATTGCAGCCGAAAGAAACTTAGATATTTTTTTATACGCCATCGGAGAGCATGAAGGGAAGACGATAAAAACCCATAGTGAAGGTTTGGATTATCTCGATTCTTTAGGATTAAAAACGAACAAAGAACGCCGATTATGTCAAAGTATCGATGAAGTACTAGATTATATTACTCAATGGCAAGAAAAGCGGCCGGAATTACCTTACGAAATTGACGGTATCGTTATTAAAGTGAATCGCTATGATCAGCAAACTCGTTTAGGTTCGACAGCGAAAAGTCCCCGTTGGGCAATTGCATATAAATTCCCCCCTGAAGAAGTTGTAACGAAGCTGATCGATATTGAATTAAATGTCGGTCGGACGGGTGTTGTAACCCCTACCGCTATTTTGGAACCGGTTCGGGTAGCCGGAACGACGGTTCAACGGGCTTCATTGCATAATGAAGATTTAATCCGGGAAAAAGACATTCGAATCGGGGATGCAGTCGTTGTAAAAAAAGCTGGGGATATTATTCCAGAAGTTGTGAAGCCAATTATCGAAAGAAGAACTGGGGAAGAAAAGGTATTTTCCATGCCGAAACAGTGTCCGGAATGCGGTAGCGAACTTGTACGATTAGATGAGGAAGTAGCACTAAGATGCATGAATCCAAAATGTCCGGCACAAATTCGAGAAGGATTGATTCATTTCGTATCGAGAAATGCGATGAATATCGAAGGACTGGGGGAGCGGGTCATTACTCAACTTTTTTCAGAAAAATTGATTCGAGATGTGGCAGATATTTATAACCTAAAGCGGGAACAACTTATTCAACTTGAACGGATGGGAGAAAAATCCGTTTCTAATCTCCTTTTCTCCATCGAAGCATCGAAAAATAATTCCCTAGAACGGCTCCTTTTCGGACTAGGTATTCGTCATGTCGGAAGCAAAGCTGCGAAAATTTTAGCAGAAAAATACGGACATATCGATCGGCTGATGGAAGCGACGGAAGAAGAGTTACAAAGCATTCATGAAGTTGGGGAAAAAATGGCGAATTCGGTTGTTACTTATTTTCAAATGCCCCAAGTAAAAGAATTGATAAAAAAATTAAGAGCATCCGGTGTTAATCTTGAATACAAAGGTCCCAAAAAGGATGAGGGGAAGATTATTGAATCCGTTTTGACAGGGAAAACCGTCGTATTAACTGGAAAGTTAGAACAATTAACGCGAAATGAAGCAAAAGAGCAACTGGAATTGATGGGGGCAAAAGTAACGGGAAGTGTAAGTAAAAAAACAGATATTGTTATTGCAGGTTTTGACGCAGGATCAAAATTGACAAAAGCCCAAGATTTAGGTATTGAAATATGGGATGAAAAACGATTATTGATGGAATTGAACCGAAGGGAAAGCGAATAAAAGTTCTTCGTTTTTAAAAAGGAGCTGTAGAGGAAATATGAAAAAAATAATTGCCGTTATCTTCCTTTCCCTACTTTTGCTATCCGGTTGTCTACCATCCGTTGAAAAACAAGATGAAGTGATACAAGAAGATCAAGAGCAAACGGATGAAAAGGCGATTGTACCGAATTACCAAATTTCCGACTCTTATTATCGCACGCTCATTCCCTTTGAACCATCCGATACGAGGGGAATGGTTCTTTGGAGATTAAATACCCGTTATGATAGTGATGAATTTGAAGAAGGGTTACTAAGAATTGCTCAAAAAACCTTCTCAACGGATAAATATATTTTTCAAGATGGGAAATATTTAAACAAAGAAACGGTACAAAAATGGCTTAACAGGGAATTTACTTCCGAACAGTTAAAAGAAAGAGATTTAACCGAGGCAGAAAATCTCGGATTGAATCCGCCATTATCAGATGATGCAGATCAAGAAACGATCGAGGATCATTCAATTTATTTGTCCTATTTATTGGAACATAATTATTTAGTTAAGTCAGATGAAAACAAGGTTAAATTAGGTGGTGTAGCCATCGGATTGGCGTTAAATTCAGTTTTTACGTACACATATGACGGAGTAGAATATAAGAAAACAATTTCAGATCAGGAGTTGGAGAAAGAAGGAAAAAATATCGCTGAAGAAGTGATTCGAAGATTACGACAAACGAAAGGTCTAGAAACGGTTCCAATTACGATTGGCCTATTTAAACAAATGGAGGATACATCTGTCGTTCCGGGGCATTATTTTGCCTTTGCAACTGCTGAAAAGGGAACTAGTTTGGACTGGAAAGATATGAATGAAGAGTACGTATTATTTCCTTCAACGGATGCGAAGAAAAATTACCGAGACGACTACAATAAATTCGAATCCTTTCAACTTGATGTGACTCAATACTTTAAAAATTATAGTGGGATTGTAGGACGGGCATTTTATATAGAAAAGGAATTGCAAAAACTATCCATTGATATCCATATTCAGTTTTATGGAAAGGCAGAAACGATCGGATTTGCCCAATACATCACCGGTTTAATTGAGGAACATTTTCCAGATGAATGGACTGTCGAAGTCAACGTGACCTCTTCAACAGGTCAAGAAGCGTTAATTGTAAAAGAACCAAATATGGACGAACCTTTTGTTCATATTTATTGAAAAAGAATTGTAATCGAAAACTACGTAATATTAATTTAATATCTTTCCGAAAGAAGTCTCCCACTTTTAAATGTTGAATCGAGAGCGACAGGGACGTCAATGCGGAAATCAATATCAAACATGAGGGCATAAAACGATTAGCGATAGCCTAACTTGTCCTCGAACCGTGGGGCACACGGGGATCGCTCGGTTCATCCAATCATGAGATGGGATGAACCGAGAAGCCCCCACCTAAATGTTATTATATGTTTTGGGTTTTTATCTCCAAGTTTTACTCCTATTTTCCGTTACTTATATAAAATTATGTACTATAAAATCTAGAGGCCAATTAACTATTTTTTAAGTTTACTTGAACGAAAAAACGGTAAAATATATTTTTATGGAGCTTTATAAAGCAATAATTGAAAAAGAAATGACAAAAGATGAATAATCCATTTAATCGATATTGTAATAGATTTTCTAATCATATACGAATTTTACATATAAAAAGTAGATATATAATTTAATTTGTGAAAATTTATTATAAACTTAATTAAACCCCTTCCTTTGAAAGAATGCTTATACATAAAAAAATATCTGAACGAAGAAACCGTAAAGGATTCAAATTATTTAAAGTTGATATTGTCTGGAAAATTAAGTTAGAAATTACTGAATTAATCAATAAAACAGATAAATTGAAAAAAAACATGAACCTGATAAAATGAAAATATGAAAACGGTTAAATTTTAAAGGAGGGGAAAGGATGGTCGTACCTTATAAAAGGGAACCATTGACGGATTTTACAGTAAAGGAAAATGAACAAGCCTTTTTGGAAGGAATTAAAACCGTTGAAAGTTATTTAGGAAAGGATTACGATCTAGTCATTGGGGGAAAACGGGTATCAACTGAAGAAAAAATTGTTTCAACCAATCCGGCGAATCCTAATGAAGTGATCGGACGAGTTTCCAAAGCGAATAAAGAGATCGCCGATGAGGCGATGCAAGTTGCTTTAAAAACGTTTGAAACGTGGAAAAAATCGAAACCGGAAATGCGCGCCGATATTTTGTTCAAGGCTGCCCACATCGTAAGGCAAAGAAAACATGAGTTCAGTGCATTGCTCGTAAAAGAGGCGGGAAAACCTTGGAAAGAAGCAGATGCGGATGTGGCTGAGGGTATCGATTTTATGGAATATTATGGCAGACAAATGTTGAAATTGAAGGATGGAATGGAAGTAGAAAGTCATCCTTATGAAGATAATCGTTTCGGTTACATACCTCTCGGCGTAGGTGTTGTCATTCCACCATGGAATTTTGCCTTTGCAATTATGTGTGGAACGACCGTCGCTTCCCTTGTGTCGGGGAATACGGTACTTTTAAAACCGGCATCTGCCACACCCGTTGTTGCTGCAAAATTTGTAGAAGTACTAGAAGAAGCAGGATTACCACCGGGCGTATTAAATTATGTACCCGGAAGCGGTTCAGAAATTGGGGATTATCTCGTTGAACATCCAAAGACCCGGTTTATTAGTTTTACCGGATCGAGGGAAGTTGGAGCAGGTATTTACGAAAAGGCTGCCAAGATTCAACCAGGTCAAATTTGGTTGAAACGAGTGATTGCGGAAATGGGCGGAAAGGATACGATTGTCGTCGATGATGATGCAGATATCGAAGTTGCTGCCCAATCCATTGTTACTTCTGCCTTCGGTTTTTCCGGGCAAAAATGTTCCGCATGCTCCCGCGTTGTCGCTGTTGGTGACGCCTATGAAAAAGTTTTAAATCGGGTTGTAGAATTGACGAAGGAATTAGCCGTTGGGGATCCATCGAAAAAATCAACCTTTGTTGGACCTGTGATCGATCAGGCTGCATATGATAAAATCATGCGCTACATTGAAATAGGCAAAAAAGAAGGAAAATTATTAACCGGTGGAGAAGGAGATAACTCCAATGGTTACTATATTCAACCGACGATTTTCGCGGATGTTGATCCGGAAGCAGTGATTATGCAAGAAGAAATTTTTGGCCCCGTCGTCGCCTTTACGAAAGCGAAAGATTTTGATGAAGCAATCGACATTGCCAATAATACGGAATACGGATTGACAGGATCGGTTATTTCTAAAAACCGTTATCATATTGAAAAAGCTCGGGAAGATTTCCATGTCGGTAATTTGTACATTAACCGTGGCTGTACCGGAGCGGTCGTCGGTTATCAACCCTTTGGTGGATTTAATATGTCTGGAACGGATTCGAAGGCTGGAGGTCCTGATTACCTATTACTTCATATGCAAGCGAAAACAGTTACAGAAAAATATTAGTGGAATATTTTTCGATTATGGCCCATCTTAAAGAAGATGGGTTTTTTTCTTTTCAATGAATACATATCCTTATTCATTCTAATCATTTTTTCCTCTTATGGGGAAATTATAAGGGAACTTTTCTTTTCATATATTTTCCCATATCCTTCCTCCACTCAACCTTTTAACGGTATGAACATTTTTTTCATTTCTACATAATAATAAACAGGAAGGTTAATCTGCTTTTTTGAAACGCAATGGTTTCAATCATACGGGAGATAAAAAAGTCCGCATCCAATCGTTCTATATTTATGCAAGGAAATCGTCGATTGTCTACGTTTATTTCGTATTAAAAGGAGAATACAAAGGAAAATTGATTTTTTAATCCAAGATTTTCATCCGATTCTTTCGTAATAAATAGAAAGATGATATACTGTATTGTAAATTTATTCACATGTATAGCTTAAATCCTTTTAAAGAAAACAAAGGTAGGTTGAAATTATGGGAAAAAGTGGCCCTAACCTGGATGACTATTTAAAAAAGGGAATGTATGGAGTAAAAAGCATAAAGGCAGATGAAAGACAACGATTTCTAGGTACAATTCGGGAACGGATTATTATCGCTTTATTTAAAGAACAAATTTACGAATCCGGGGTGTATCCGGAAGTAGAACAGGCGATGAAAAATCACCCAAAGGCGCGTTTATTATTAAATGGGAAGATATCATATGAATATTTAAGTAAATATATGAAACTTGCCAATAAAAGAAACATCCCTTTTACGGTCGTCCAAGATTTGGTCGATGATACGGATATCGGTCTCGTTTTAACATATGATTACGCAATCAACAAGGAACATATTTTTATTGAGAAAAAAGAAAAACAACCAAAGGCCCCTCCAACTGGAAATGGAGAAGGAGAAACAGGTATAAAAAGTTTTTTCAAAAAATGGTTTAAATAAATTTACTTTTAAATTTCATGCATTTTAGGAGTGGTCAAACCATTCCTTTTTCTATGGGAAATAATCGAATGACTGATATGCATATGG
Organism: Fervidibacillus halotolerans; assembly: GCF_026547205.1. Classification (GTDB taxonomy): domain Bacteria; phylum Bacillota; class Bacilli; order Bacillales; family Caldibacillaceae; genus Fervidibacillus; species Fervidibacillus halotolerans. The sequence goes on from NZ_CP106877.1 coordinate 48,867, forward strand.
GTGTTTTTAACACAGGATGAAAGGGTATTAAGCAGGATTTGCATTTTAGCATTGCTCCCGTATTGACTTCATATGGATAACTTGGGAATTTTTTCTATAAGTACCCAATTCATCAGTTGAAAAACGGAACAATACATATAAATTCAATGTGTTTATTTCGTAAAAAGGTTAAATCATGATAAAATAAGTAAAGGTTTGTAAAGATTATGTTCCATTTTCAATGAACAGGCACGATTTTCGGAAATAATATGGAGGTGAAATAGATGTCAAGGATTTCAAAGGAACAAGTCGCCCATGTGGCTCACCTAGCTCGGTTATCCTTCTCTGAGGAGGAGTTGGAAAAATTTACACATCAATTGGATGCGATTATCACTTATGCAGAACAATTAAATGAACTTGATACATCAAATGTAAAACCGACATCCCATGTATTAGACATGAAAAACGTCATGAGAGAAGATGTTCCAGAAAAAGGATTACCGAGAGAAGAAGTATTGAAAAACGCACCAGATCACCAAGACGGACTGATTCGCGTACCGTCCATTCTTGAATAAGGAGGGAAAGGGTTATGGCTTTGTTCGATTATAAGTTAAAAGATTTACATGAATTATTACATAAAAAAGAAATCGCTGTTTCAGACCTTGTCGATGAATCTTATAAACGGATTAAAGAAGTCGATGGGAAAATTCAAGCGTTTATAACATTAGATGAAGAGCGGGCAAGAGAACGGGCGAAAAACATGGATGATGCGGTAGCTCGTGGAGAAGATTCAGGCGTCCTCTTTGGAATGCCGATCGGAATTAAAGATAATATCGTAACAAAAGGTTTGCGTACAACTTGTGCTAGTAAAATGTTAGAAAACTTTGACCCAATTTATGATGCAACGGTCGTTGAAAAATTACGGAATGCAGGAACGATTACAATTGGAAAATTAAATATGGACGAGTTTGCGATGGGATCTTCTACGGAAACGTCTTATTTCCAAAAAACATACAATCCATGGAATCTTGAAAGGGTCCCAGGTGGATCTTCGGGAGGGTCTGCTGCAGCCGTTGCAGCGGGAGAGGTTCCCTTCGCCCTTGGTTCAGATACGGGTGGTTCGATTCGTCAACCGGCAGCCTTTTGCGGAATCGTTGGCTTAAAACCAACCTATGGTCGTGTATCCCGATTTGGACTCGTCGCCTTTGCATCCTCTTTAGATCAGATCGGACCGATGACAAAAACCGTTGAAGATAATGCCTATTTACTTCAGGCGATTGCCGGATTGGATCAAAACGATTCGACTTCCGCAAATGTTCCCGTTCCAAATTATGTGGAACAATTAACGGGTGACATTAAGGGCTTAAAGATTGCTGTACCGAAAGAATATCTTGGTGAAGGTGTTGGCGAAGCGGCACGGAATGCGGTTTTAGAAGCATTGAAAGTATTGGAAAAGTTAGGTGCAACATGGGAAGAAGTATCACTCCCCCACTCGAAATACGGTGTTGCCACTTACTATTTACTAGCATCTTCTGAGGCCTCGTCCAACTTGGCAAGATTTGACGGGATTCGCTACGGATATCGCGCCAAGGATGCTCAAAACTTAATTGATTTATATAAAAAGACCCGTTCAGAAGGATTTGGTGACGAGGTAAAACGCCGAATTATGCTTGGAACCTTCGCTTTAAGTTCGGGATATTACGATGCTTACTATAAAAAAGCACAACAAGTTCGAACTCTTATTAAAAAAGATTTTGATGATGTATTTAAAAAATACGATGTCATTATTGGCCCAACAACACCTACACCTGCATTTAAAATTGGTGAGTTAATCGATGATCCATTAACGATGTACGCCAATGATATTTTAACAATTCCTGTCAATTTAGCTGGTGTACCTGGAATTTCTGTGCCATGTGGGTTCCATAACGGCTTGCCACTAGGCTTACAAATAATTGGGAAGCATTTCGATGAAGGAACGGTTTATCGAGTAGCCCATGCTTTTGAACAAGCAACCGATTACCATAAACAAAAACCACAATTGTAAGGGGTGAGACGAATGAATTTTGAAGCAGTCATCGGGTTAGAAGTACATGTGGAATTAAAAACGAAATCGAAAATCTTTTCTCCTGCACCGGCCCATTTTGGAGCCGAACCGAATACGAATACGAACGTGATTGATTTAGGTTACCCCGGTGTTTTACCCGTTTTAAATAAAGAAGCGGTTGAATATGCGATGAAAGCAGCGATGGCGTTAAATTGCGAAATTGCAACAGAAACAAAATTCGACCGGAAAAATTATTTTTACCCGGACAATCCAAAGGCGTACCAAATCTCCCAATATGACAAACCAATTGGAAAAAATGGTTGGGTTGAGATTGAAGTCGACGGGAAGAAAAAGCGGATTGGAATTACCCGTCTTCACTTGGAAGAAGATGCGGGAAAATTGTTTCACGGAGAAGATGGATATTCCCTCGTCGATTTTAATCGGCAAGGAACTCCACTAATTGAAATCGTTTCTGAACCGGATATTCGCACACCGGAAGAAGCCTATGCATATTTGGAAAAATTAAAATCGATCATTTTATATACGGGTGTATCCGATGTGCGAATGGAAGAAGGTTCGCTCCGTTGTGATGCAAATATTTCCCTTCGTCCAATTGGTCAGGAGGCATTCGGTACGAAGACCGAATTGAAAAATTTGAACTCTTTTAATTTTGTTCGAAAAGGATTAGCCTTTGAAATGAAGCGACAAGAAAAGGTTCTTCTTTCCGGTGGTGTGATCAAACAGGAAACCCGTCGTTTTGATGAAGCAACAGGTGAAACAATTCTCATGCGGGTGAAGGAAGGTTCCGACGACTATCGCTACTTCCCAGAACCGGACTTAGTCGAGTTGTATATCGATGATGAATGGAAAGAACGGGTCCGTGCTTCCATTCCCGAACTTCCCGATGAACGGAAAAAACGGTATGTGGAAGACTGGGGCTTGCCCGCATATGATGCAAAAGTACTTACATTGACGAAGGAAATGTCAGATTTCTTCGAAGCGACGGTGGAAGCTGGAGCAAAGCCAAAGCAAGCTTCCAACTGGTTAATGGGAGAAGTCAGTGCATATTTGAATGCAAAACAAGTCGAACTTCATGACACGACTCTAACACCGGAAAGTTTGGCAAAAATGATTCAATTAATCGAAAAGGGAACCCTTTCTTCCAAAATGGCGAAAAAAGTATTTAAAGAATTAATTGAAAAGGGTGGCGATCCAGAGAAAATTGTAAAGGAAAAGGGACTCGCACAAATTTCTGATGAAGCGACATTATTAAAATATGTCACAGACGTATTAGATGCAAACCCACAATCGATTGAAGACTTTAAAAACGGAAAGGATCGAGCTATCGGTTACTTAGTCGGACAAATTATGAAAGCGACGAAGGGACAAGCCAATCCGCCCCTCGTTAACAAACTGTTATTACAAGAAATTAAGAAACGATAGAGTTTCTTTCCAATCGAATTTATGACTGCCTTGCCCATGTGGTAGGGCAGTTTTTTGTATACTTAAAATTGAAACGAGCGAAAAGATAGGGTAACTTATTTGTGAAAGTTTTTACTTATCTGAAGGTAGAAGGGTTGTTTTGAGAGGAAACGTAACTTTTTTTAATTTGGTTATATTTTATAAATATTGCGTCTGTTGTCAAAGATGAAATCAAGAAGGTCGTAAAAAATGAAAGCAGAAGATACGGTAGTGGACTTCCCATTCAAATATTGTTTATCGTTCAAGGGACACCGATGTAAATAAAATTAAAAAAACCGTCGATCATTAATATAGATACTGGTACTCTCATTTACGACAAACATATTTTTTTAAAAAATTCAACCCAAGAAATGCTTTCGATCCCACATTCTTGGGCTGAGTAAATCCATTTAAATTTTTAATGAAACATATTTTATTTCAAGAAATTCATCGATGCCAAAATGCCCGCCTTCCCGTCCAATCCCACTTTCTTTAAATCCGCCAAAGGGCGCTTGGACGACGGATGGAAGGGCGTCGTTAATGCCAACGATTCCATATTCCAGTTGTTCAGCTATGGAGACTGCTGTTTTTAAATTTTCCGTATAGGCATAGGCAGCAAGACCGTAGGGAGTATTGTTAGCCCTCTTTACAACTTCTTCTAATTCCTCGAATTCCATCACTGGAGCGACCGGGCCAAAGGTTTCTTCTTGCATAATTTTCATGTCTTCCGTGGCCCCACTAATAATCGTCGGTTTCACGAAGTAACCGCCTTCAAATTCTGTTAGTCTCTTTCCTCCACTTTCGATTTTTCCACCCTTTTGAACCGCATCTTGAATATGGCTTTCCACTTTTTTATAGGCATCTTCGTCGATGAGCGGTCCAATTTCCGTTTCTGGTTCCAAACCATATCCGACGGTTAGTTTTTCCGATGCATCCCGCAGTTTTTCGATAAATTGACTTGCGATGGATTTTTCCACATATACTCGGTTCGTACAAATACATGTTTGTCCGCTGTTACGGAATTTCGATTGAAGAACACCTTGAACGGCTAAATCGAGATTCGCGTCAGCAAATATAATAAACGGTGCATGTCCACCTAATTCTAGAGAGATTTTTTTCACCGTATCCGCTGCTTTTCTCATTAAATGTTTTCCCACTTCTGTCGATCCGGTAAAGGTCACCTTCCGAACCCTTGAATCTTTTAATAATTGGTCACCAATTTCAGCGGGTTCCCCGGTGACGACATTAACCACTCCCTTTGGAATTCCAGCCAGTTCCGCTGCTTCAGCTAATTTCAATGCGGTTAGCGGTGTTTGTTCCGCTGGCTTAATAACGACAGTACAGCCTGCAGCAAGAGCTGGAGCTACTTTTCGGGTAATCATAGCAGCAGGAAAGTTCCATGGGGTAATAGCCGCTACGACACCGACGGGTTGTTTTAAAACGAGAATTCGTTTATCCGGATGGGAGGCGGGAATCGTTTCTCCATATACCCGTTTGCCCTCCTCAGCATACCAATAAACGAAACTTGCTGCATAAGTGATTTCGCCAAGGGCCTCTTTCATCGGCTTTCCTTGTTCTAATACGAGGGTTTCTGCAATCTCTTGTTTATTATCTAAAATTGTTTCGTACCATCTCCTGAGTAAATGGCCCCTTTGATCGGCTGTCATTTTCGACCATGTTTGAAAGGCTTTCTCCGCTGCATCGACTGCAAGTTTTGCATCTTCAGCACCACCCTTTGGAACCGATCCAATTTGTTGTCCGTTTGCAGGATTTATAACTGGAAAGGATTCATTGGAAACAGCTTTCACCCATTTTCCATCAATGTACATCCGATTTAATAAAACGGCTCGTACCGTCAATATAATCACCTCCAATAGTTTTATATATCATAATTATACTAAATATTTAAAAAATAATATACAATATTATTATTTGAAAAGAAATTATCAGTATTATTGCAGTAAAATAAGTAGTCAAAGGTTCATTTCCGTTTCTAGAAAGTCCACATTTTTTCTGTTCTTAAGCAGGAAAAATGGAAAGATGTACGAAAAAATGGATTCTCCTTTAATATGGTAGGGAAGAAGGGGGGATCGAATGGTTGAGATATCTGTTTGATTGAATCCGCTCCATTGTTACGAAAAGGGAAAATTGGTTTCACTGAAAATTTCCGACAATCCTTTTATAGGAATGGACTGAACGTGATGAAAGGGGTAGTTATTTTGCGATGGAAAAACCCTTGGAAACTTCACGAGTAACCAAGGGTTGTGAAAAGATGATTAATAAAAGTCTAGTTGCTTTATAAATTTTCTTGATTCGTAATCCAATCTTTTCCTTCCAAGTGTCTCGTAACAAGCATGCTGGCTACTGTATCACCTGTTGCATTGACCATCGTAGCTGGAGCATCAACGACAACCCCAATGGCGGAAATAATCGGTAAAGCAGCAGGAGGAAGACCGTACATCGTGATAATCATTAATTCCCCCATAAAGCCACCTCCTGGAATACCAGACATCACCGTTCCAGATAAAAGGGCGATTCCAATCGCGGTAAGAAATGTATCAAACCCAGTGAAATCCATATTAAATACGCCGAAAACGAAGGCGATTTTTAAAATGGCTGACAAACAAGATCCGTCCATATGAATCTGTGCACCAATTGGGAGAATTGTTTCCCGAATATCTTTCGGTATCCCGATTCTTCTTGCTGCTTCCAAATTAATCGGCAATGTACCGACACTACTTCCAGTTGCTAAGGCTGTGGCAGCGGGGGATAAAATATGTTTCCAAAATCGAATGACTCCCTGTTTACCCCCTGCCAAAAATGCGTACAATGTAAAACCGATAAAAAAGTATAAAACCGAAACAGGGAAATAAATGAGAAACGCTCGGGCATAATCTCCTAAAATTTGAGGTCCGATCGTTCCGATTAAGGAGGCGAAATATGCACCGAGTCCAATGGGTGCATAATACATAATAAGTTGAATGAGTTTCATAAACACTTCCGATGCGCTGTTTAGAAATTTTGCAAATGCTTGTCCCCTTTCACCAGATAAACCGGTTGCCACGCCAGTTAATATGGCGAAGACAATTAATGCGAGCATATTTTTTCTCGATAATATATCGACAAAATCCGAAACGGTAAAGGTAGCAACTAATTGATCCGCTAAGCTCAGCTTTTCAACGGTTTCAGGGTCCTCTAAAGGAATATTTGCCCCTTGTGCAGGTGGAAATAGAACGACTGCAACAAGCATAATAATGGAGGCGAGAATACCGGTAATAATAAATACAGTGAGCATTGTCCCCATAATTTTCCCAAGTCGCTTCATACTATCCATGTTAGCAATTGCCGAGGAAATGGAAAAAAATACGAGGGGGACAACGACCATAAATAATAAATTTAAAAATAAATCCCCCAATGGACGAATAACATCTGCTTTTTCACCGAATAGTAAACCGATAAAGATACCGATGATAATCGATGATAGCAAAATTAGTGGAAAACGATAAGCTTTAAGTCTTTGTACCATATGTATGCCCCTTTCTTTCATAGATAGATGAAAACAGATAATGAAGGTATTTAAAACTATTTTTGGAAGTAATAAAAAACATATCCTTCTAAAAAGTTCAAATCGAATACTATCATTATATAGAAAACCAATCATATATGGAAGGATGAATGAACAATGGTAGTAAGTCTTTATAACATCTGTTCATCATGAAAAAACAAGTGAAGGGTTCTACAATGGAAGGAGATCACAGGCTCATATCAAGATATTGATCAATTTCTAAAAAACCTCGGTTCGTTCTGTTTTTCCATTTTATTATGTTTATAATGGTATTCCATTTTTTGTCGTTTTTAACTGTTGATTTGTATACTTTTTCCTTTCGTAGCATGCCGACTATTCTTTCCTTTTATTGATTATCACTTTATTTGAACTTTCGATATATTGGCAATATATTATAAAAATTTAAACTATATAATCTTTTATAATGTCGTTAATCCTGGAAAATTTTTTATGACTTCATATATGAAGAATTTTTTGAGGGCTTATTTTATTGTTTGTACAAAAATATTTTTATATGATTTACAAGGAGTGAACAAATTTCAGTTTTTTTATTCAATGATAAAAATTTGCTATTCTATACATGGAGAATAAATAACTATACGATGACCAAATTTAGTGAAAAGGGAATTGGAAAATAATTATTCGAGGATGAACACTTTTTATTTTGAGTTTCTAATATTCATTGATTTGTATAATGATTGAAAAGAATGGCATCCATCCGCCAATTGAATCATTGGAAAGGGGTTGTGATTTGTGAGCGAAATTTTAACTGCAGTGATTTTTATGATTTTAATTATTCCGGGACTTTTTGCGATATTTTTCCTTTTTTATGATCGAAGACAGCAAAGTCATTCCGTTCTCCGCAATTATCCACTTATTGGAAGGATGCGCTATTTTTTGGAGCATATCGGTCCAGAGCTTCGCCAATATTGGTTTATCAATGACAATGAAGGCCAACCTTTTTCGAGGAAAGACTATCAGGACATTGTCATTCCTGCAAAATATAAAAAAAGAATTTTAGGATTTGGATCGAAACGGAATTTTGAAGAAGGTGGATTTTATATAAAAAATTCGATGTTTCCAAAACAAACGAATGAACTCGTCATCGATCAAGAGCCGAAAATCCAAACGAAGGTGTACGAAATCGATAAAGAAAATTTATTCTCCAGAAAAGAACATCGAGTTGATCGTGTAATTGATCCGTACTTACTAAGTGATAAGGATGCGATCATAATTGGTCCAAATTGTCGAAAACCGTTTCGAGTGAAGGGACTAATTGGCATGTCTGGTATGAGTTACGGAGCCCTCGGCGAACGGGCAATTACCGCCTTATCGATCGGCCTTGGTCGAGCTGGTGGTACGTGGATGAATACGGGAGAAGGGGGGCTTTCCGATTATCATTTAAAAGGGAATGTGGATTTGATTATGCAGATCGGTCCGGGATTATTTGGTGTTCGAACGAAAGATGGCCAGTTTTCGTGGGAATTATTGAAGAAAAAAAGCGAACTGAAGCAGGTAAAAGCAATCGAATTGAAATTGGCACAAGGAGCTAAAGCGCGGGGAGGACATGTGGAAGCTGAAAAGGTGAATCCAGAAATTGCAAAAATCCGAAATATTGAACCGTATCAGGCTGTTGATAGTCCCAATCGGTTTAAAGAATTTACGGATCTACCTTCCATGTTTGATTTTATTGAAAATATTCGAGATGTGACTGGACTGCCAGTAGGTATCAAAATCGTCGTTGGAAAACGTACGGAAATCGAACAATTGGCCAAATTAATGAAAGAAACGGGTAAAGGGCCGGATTTTATTACGGTGGACGGAGGAGAAGGAGGGACAGGAGCTACATATCAGGAATTGGCGGACAGTGTTGGATTACCCCTTCGTTCAGGTTTGATGCTTCTTCATGACGTTTTAACAGAATACGGAGTTCGTGATCGGGTGAAAATTATCGCATCTGGAAAACTGTTTACCCCTGACCGAATTGCCGTCGCCCTTGCATTGGGGGCTGATCTCGTCAATATCGCCCGGGCTTTTATGGTAACGGTAGGTTGTATTATGGCGCAAGTTTGCCACACGAATCATTGCCCGGTCGGAGTGGCAACGACAGATCCAAAATTGCAAAAGGCTTTGAGCATCGAAGAAAAATCGTATCGAGTCACTAATTATTTAGTCTCCCTTAGGGAAGGATTATATAATTTAGCTGCAGCATGTGGAATTGAAAGCCCGGTTTATTTTACTCGAGAACATATCGTTTATAAAGATAAATACGATCGATTGTATGAGTTGAACCAATTGAAAAAATAGCATTTATATTATTTTGAAATAACCTTTTCAAATTAATCAAGTTTTTACTTTTTCCCTTGTATATACAAGGGATGTTTTTAAATGGAACTAATTTAATATTACTCCTTTTGAACCGGAGGATGAAACCCTTTACAAAGGTTCGTAATAGGTATATGATGAAAATGTAAACATTATGTTAAAATAACAAAGAGAGGGGTTCAAATGAATTTTAAAAACATTACTGTTGCTGGTAGCGGAGTGTTAGGAAGTCAAATCGCTTATCAAACTGCATTTAGTGGATTTGATGTAACCGTTTACGACGTGACTGACGAGGCTTTGGAACAAAATAAAAAAAGATATGAAACGTTAATGAAACGGTATCAAGAAGATTTACATGCAACAGAAGAGGAAGTAAAGGAAGCTTATGAACGGTTATCCTTTAGTTCCGACTTAAAAGAAGCAGTAAAAAATGCTGATCTTGTTATTGAAGCGATTCCTGAAGTGGTGAAAATTAAAACGGAATTTTACAGCCAATTAGGAAAAGTGGCACCTGAACATACGATTTTTGCAACAAACACTTCGACCCTTTTACCGAGCCAGTTTGCTGAAGCGACCGGTCGCCCAGAAAAATTTTTAGCCCTTCATTTTGCGAACGAAATTTGGAAAAATAATACGGCGGAAATTATGAAGCATCCGGGAACCGATGAAAGTGTGTTCCAAGCAGTAATTGAATTTGCAAAGGCAATTGGAATGGTTGCTCTTCCACTTCATAAAGAACAACCGGGCTATATTCTCAACTCCCTTCTCGTTCCTTTATTAGAAGCAGCTGAAATGCTATGGTTAAATGAAGTGGCTGACCCGGAAACGATCGATAAAACATGGATGATTGCAACAGGGGCACCTAAGGGACCGTTCGCCATTTTGGATATTGTCGGTATTACGACTGCGTATAATGTAGTAAATGCAAAAATTGCTGCAGGTGTGAAAGATGAAAGGCTTAAGAAACTAGCTAATTTATTAAAAACGGAATATATTGATAAAGGAAAACTCGGTGTAGCAACAGGTGAAGGTTTCTATAAATATCCAAATCCTTCCTATGCTGACCCCAACTTTTTGAAAGGATAAACAAATTATTCAATGGTAATTCAAAATAACAAAAGTGATCAAACCTCTGTATGAAATTCAAGGAAACAAACATTCATACAGAGGTTTTTTTCTTTATATATTGATAACTGTTGGGTTGGCGATAGGCCGTTTTTAACATCTTTCCGAAAGAAGTCTCCCACTTCTAAACGAAGTGAAAGTGTGAGATGAATTTCGGTTAGGCGTAGGTATGAGTTGTCTCTTTTTTTGTGTTATGATATAATCAGTATTATAAAAATGAAAGGCTGTTTTACCAATGAAATTAGATAATAATAACCATTCAGTGTTCTCGTTGTATTATCATCTTGTTTTGGTGGTAAAATATCGCAGACCAGTGATTGATGATACCATATCTGACTATGCAAAAGATATGTTTGTGAGACTGGGTAAAAATTACAATATTTCCTTGGTCGAATGGAATCACGATATGGACCATGTGCATATTTTGTTCAAAGCACATCCGAATAGTGAACTGTCAAAGTTCATCAATGCTTATAAAAGTGCAAGTTCTCGACTGATCAAAAAGCATTTTCCACAAGTGAAAAGAAAACTGTGGAAAGAATATTTTTGGTCAAGAAGCTTTTGCCTGCTTACAACGGGTGGTGCACCCATTGAAGTCATCAAAAAATATATAGAAAATCAAGGGATGAAGTGATGGGGTGTCGATATGGCAAACAAAGCCTATCAGTTCCGTCTGTACCCAACAAAAGAACAAGAACAACTGCTCGCCAAAACCTTTGGTTGTGTCCGTTTCGTTTACAACAAAATGCTTGAAGAACGCATACAAATTTATGAAAAGTTCAAAGACGACAAAGAAGCTTTGAAAAAACAAACATTTCCGACCCCTGCCAAGTACAAAAAGGAGTTTCCTTGGCTTAAAGAAGTGGATAGCCTTGCGCTGGCAAACGCCCAATTGAATTTGCAGAAAGCGTTTCAAAATTTCTTTTCCGGTCGTGCTGGATTTCCAAAGTTCAAAAACCGCAAAGCGAAACAGTCGTACACGACAAATGTGGTCAATGGCAACATTAAGCTTTCCGATGGCTATATCAAGTTACCCAAACTGAAATGGGTCAAGTTCAAGCAACATCGGGAGATTCCTGCCCACCACATTATCAAGGCTTGTACGCTCACGAAAACAAAAACAGGAAAATACTATATTTCTATTCTTACAGAGTACGAACATCAACCTGTACCAAAAGAAGTGCAAACGGTTGTTGGCTTAGATTTTTCCATGAACACGTTGTATGTCGATAGCGAGGGTAAGAGAGCCAATGATCCTCGATTCTATCGTAAAGCATTGGAAACATTAGCAAAGGAACAGCGCATTCTATCACGCAGAAAGAAAGGATCTAATCGTTGGCATAAACAGCGTCTGAAAGTTGCAAAGCTACATGAAAAAATTGCGAACCAACGAAAAGACTTTCTGCATAAGGAGTCGCACAAATTAGCGAAACTTTATGATTGCGTGGTCATCGAAGACCTCAACATGAAAGGGATGTCACAAGCCCTCCATTTCGGTCAAAGCGTTCATGACAACGGCTGGGGCATGTTCACCTCTTTCCTTCAGTACAAATTGGAAGAACAGGGGAAGAAACTGGTCAAAATCGACAAATGGTTCCCCTCATCCAAAACGTGTTCGTGTTGCGGTCAAGTCAGGGAGTCTCTATCGCTTTCTGAGCGTACATTCCGCTGTGAATGTGGATTCGAAAGCGACAGGGACGTCAATGCAGCAATCAATATCAAACATGAGGGCATGAAACGATTAGCGATAGTCTAACTTGTCCTCGAACCGTGGGGCACACGGGGATCGCTCGGTCAACTTCCCATCATGAGATGGGATTACCCGAGAAGCCCCCACCTCTAAGCGAAGCGTAGGTGGTGGGAGTATGTCACATTTCCTCGAGTTTGTTCATTTATAGACAACGATTCTTTCAATGCAATCATCCATTTCCTACTTATTACAAAACTGATTCGGACTGTTTTTAAAAAACATAAATAGATTGCATTGATAGGAACAAAATAGGTTTCAGTATATGTAAAGTTCACGGTCATCCTATTCATTTCATCAAGTAAGGTCCTTCGGGTTCAACTTATTTATAGGAGCGAATATTTCCAAATGCCGATGTAAATTTTCAAATTCGGCTGGAGTCGTTCCACCCAATTCGCCATCTAGATTGATCAATACTTCTTCTGGCGACGTAACTTTGATATGTTTTGCCTTTGTATAAATGACCTTCGAATCATGAATATGTTCTCCCCGCAAGGCTAAAGTGACTAATCGGATAAAATCAGCGAGGTTCGTTTTTTTCAACAAGATTAAGGTAAAGTAGCCGTCGTTTAGCGATGCGTTTGGGGCTAATTTTTCAAAGCCACCAACGGAATTTGTCAAGCCGATTAAAAATAACATCGCTTCCCCTTCAAATACTTTACCGTCATATTCCATCCGAATTTCCGATGGCTTAATAGATGGAAGCATTTCGATTCCTTTTAAATAATAAGCTAATTGACCGAGTACAGTTTTTAATTTGCTAGGTACCTCGTAAGTCAATTCGGTTAATCGGCCACCACCGGCAATGTTGACAAAGTATTTATTATTGAATCGACCGATATCGATCGGTACCGTTTCCCCCTTTGTGATTACCTCTGTTGCAGCGATAATATCTCGGGGAATATGTAATGCCCTTGAAAAATCATTCGTTGTACCTACGGGGATCAGCCCTAATTTTGGTCGATATGATTTTTCAGCTAATCCATTCACTACCTCACTTAACGTTCCATCTCCGCCTGCTGCAACAACGACGTCGAACTGCCTTCGAACAGCTTCTTCAGCTGCCTTCGTGGCGTCTCCCGGACCTTTCGTTGCATGGCAAGATGTTTCGTATCCGGCATCTTCCATTCTTTCAATCACATCAGCTAAATGTCTGCGAAACACTTCCCTGCCTGAGGTTGGATTATAAATGATACGTGCTCTTTTCATCCTACATCATCCATTTTCATATTTTTTCGTAACTATAACAATAATAGCTTATCTTTGCATGAACGGCAAATCGGGTGGCAAAAAATGGTATATTTACTTTTCGGGTAATATCTAGGGTGTGATGGTTTCCAGACTTTTAGTTTCGTGTTGTTCTCGCATCAAAAAATAGAGTAATTATACGAAATGTTGATGTTCCTCCGTAGATATTATTTGTAAAACGAACGAAGAAAATCAAATTCAATGCCCTTGTCCTTTCCTTTAAAATGGGCCTTTACAATTGTCACTGCAAAAAGAGCTTCGATTAAATTTCCAACTTGTTGATCAACCTGTTTATCCTCTAATGAAATTTCCCCAATCCATAACAGTTTTGACGGCTTTTGATTAGAAGAATCTTGAATATAATATCCAAAGGATGAAAGTGCTTGATAAACATCTTCCCATAATCGTTTCGGCAATCCCTTTGCATTAAATTTTAATTCATAATAGGGGAAAAGAGCCCTTTTTTCTGTTCGTAAATATTTATGAAATCCGTATTGTGTCGTAACATGGTTTTTCCCTTTCCCGACCTTTACTTGAATAAACCTGGAGATGTGATCTGCAAACACCGGTTTATTTCCCCGATAACCAATCGAACCGATATAAATTTCACATGGCAGTCCTTCGGGAAAGTCCTGTGAAAAGAGTGTGTACGGAATTTCATATCCTTGCCACGTATTTTTCGCTTTGCTTACCTTAATTGGCGGAGATTCGAGGTTTCGTCTTATTTCAATCTGTTCATCAAATAAGAACCGATGAAAAGGAAGATCCATGATCTTTTTAAAGAAGGCATCTGCCACTTCTTGATTTGCCTTTGGATCTTGACTCAATTCAGGGCTTGCGTCTTTCGGCATGAAAAATTGGTAAGAAGTGTACGGAATGCCAAAGGGAGATGTTTCCTTTAAATATTCTTGAAAGCTCATTTTTTCAACAGATTTCGCTTTTTTATGTAATTTCCCTTTTTGAAAAATGTCTTTTAATAATGGCTTATCCACTTCTTTTAAATAATTGAAAACGGTTTCTGTTTTTATCTCTTTCCACTCAATGTTGTTTTGGTTGCATACGTTTTTAACTTCTTCAGGAACCGTTTGTCCGACGAGCATTCCACGAACGTTCTTCTTGATCGTTCGCTTCAGTCGATTCACATAGTCGAGAATTTGTTCGATGTGTTCTAGCTGAATCATGTCTTTTTTCAATTCAACTAATAAGACATGTCCGTTTTTGTCTCGAAAAGTTAAATCGGTCCGTCTCGATTCCAGCTGGCCCTGCCTTTCCATTAATGCTAAACCTTCTTCGATCAGTTCAGGGTGAATGACAAGCACATCTTCCAGTTCCTTTTCAGAAAGAATATACATGCGATTTCACCTCTCCAATACACATTGTTTTACATTTATTATATCAAAATTTTCTGAATGATCGTTTTGTAATGTTTCCTTGGTGTAAAATGGGGAAATTAGGGATTTTAAAATGGAAAAACGTTTGGCAAAGCTACTTTCATATTTGCATTAAGGTATCACGAGAAAATCTAGTAGCATTGTTTGATCTATATAAACGTATATCCAATTTGTGAACCGTACCTTTTAGTGGAGAATCAACGACTATTTGACGATTTTCAATAGGGAAAAGTAGTCCAATATGAAGTGAAAAACGCAGATGTTTGTATCACTGGGGGACACCCTTATTATTTCTTCATAAATATTAATGAATATTTCCGTTTTCAAAATCTCCTAGTTAGAACTTAAAATGGCTTTCTAATTCATATTTTTGTATAATGACTGCTGTAAGACAGATATGAAATACAAAATTGAAGGTGATTCGATTGACAGAAAGCATACCAGTGAAGAAAAACGATTATGTTGATATACAATTTGAAGATTACACCCATGACGGAATGGGCGTTGGAAAGATCAACGGATATCCGATCTTTGTAGAAAAGGCGCTTGTCGGTGAGCAGGCGAAAATTAAAATCGTCAAAGTAAAGAAAAGTTATGGTTACGGAAAATTAATCGAAGTGTATAAAAAAAGCCCCTTTCGACGGGAAATTCCGAAAGAAGAAGAACATCAATACGGCGGTTGCCAAATACAACATATGACGTACGAGGGACAATTGAAATTTAAAGAGGATTACGTCCGACAAGTGTTAAAAAAGATTGGGAAGCTGTCGGATGTTCCCGTCCGTCCAATCATCGGCATGGATGAGCCAAATCATTATCGCAATAAAGCCCAAATGCCGGTCGGTCAAAAGGATGGAAAACTCATATCCGGTTTTTATCGTCCGAGAAGCCATGAAATAGTAGATACAGATGAAAGCATCATTCATCTTCAAGAAATTAACGAAGCGGTAAAAGTCGTTAAAGAAGTGGCCTCTACCCTCGGCATCCCCGCCTATGATGAGAAAAACCATAAAGGGGTATTGCGTCATATTTACGCTCGCTACGGAAGGGAAACGGGAGAGTTAATGGTCGTCCTTGTAACGCGCACGGAACAGATTCCAAAGAAAAAACAACTCGTAACCGAACTAACTCAACGACTCCCCAAATTGAAATCACTCATCCAAAATGTGAATCCGAAACGGACGAATGTCATTTTAGGGGAAAAAACGAAGGTGTTATGGGGAAGGGAAAACATTTATGATTACATCGGGAACGTGAAATTTGCCATCTCCGCTAAATCCTTTTTCCAAGTGAATCCGGTTCAGACGAAAGTGCTGTATGAAAAGGCGCTGGAATATGCAAACTTAAGCGGAAAAGAAACGGTGATTGATGCGTATTGCGGAATTGGAACGATCTCCCTCTTTTTAGCTCAAAAGGCAAAAAACGTTTACGGTGTGGAAGTCGTCGGTGATGCGATCGAGGATGCCCGCCGAAATGCGGAACTGAACGGTATAACGAATGTGAAATTTGCCGTTGGAAAGGCAGAGGAAGTTATTCCAAAATGTGCGGAAGAGGGAATTCGAGCGGATGTAATCGTCGTCGATCCCCCTCGGAAAGGTTGTGACGAAAAATTAATCCAGACGATGCTGGAAATGAAACCGGCTCGGATCGTCTACGTCAGCTGTAATCCTTCCACTTTAGCAAGGGATTTACATATGTTGGAAGTCGGCGGTTACCGAACGATCGAAGTCCAACCGGTGGACATGTTTCCGTATACGAGCCACGTTGAGTGCGTTTCGCAGATAGTTTTAAAATAAAAAAGTGAGGCAAGATAAGGTTTTTCTCTTGCCTCTATTCAATTTTAGGTGTGGCAAACCGGTAATGAATTATTGGTGTACCGTCCTCTTTTACCTCGATTCGATTAATCAGTCGATGAAGAATATCCTCGGTTAATTTATCGAAATTTAGGAATTGAAGTAATTCCTTTTTGAGCTTTTCAATCGTTTCGATTACATCTTCGTTTTCCATCAATGTAAGAAGTTCATTTTTCTGTTCGATTAATTCAGTTAATTCCTTGTTCGTTGCTTCAATACTCTCCTGATATTCTTCATGGGTAATGATTCCGTCAGCTAACAGGTTGATGAATTTTCTTTTTCGATTTTTTAAAACATCCATCTGTTTGTTAATCTTATTGATTTTCTTTTGAGAATGCGATTTTGTACTTTTCGATTTTCTCTCCATCTTCTTTATATATTTCTCTTTATCAACTTGTTGAATTAAGGTTTGGATGTCATCTAGGATCGTTTCTTTTAGAAAATCCTCTTTTATCGTGTGGGCGGTACAAGTCTTTTTCCCATGACGGGCATAACTTCCACAAATGTAGCCCCGACGATTACTTCTATACCACATTCCAGTCCCACAGTCGGCACAAAAGAGAACGTTAGTAAAAAGGTGTTGTTTTGGTGCGGGAATATATTTACCCCGCTGTTTTAATTGATTTTGGACAGCATCAAACGTTTCCCTAGATATAATTGGCTCATGTGCATTTTTGATAATAAACTGTTCTTCTTTAGGAACGTTTTTTCTTCTTTTATTTGTTACACTTACTGTCGTTGTTCTTCCTTGAACAAGATCCCCAACGTAATGGGGATTTGTCAAGATGCATCTAATGGTAGAGTCATGCCACTTATCTCCTGCGTTTGCTTTTCCAGCAACTTGAGCAGGTGTTGGAATTCCTTCATTATATAGCCGTCTTGCAATACTTTGTCGTCCATTTCCTTCCAAATATTCTTTGAAAATCCGTCTAACAATATTTGGTGTTTCATCATCTCGGATATACAATTTTCCATCTCTTACTTCATACCCATATGGAGGGTTTGATCCTTTAAAAAGTCCATTTTTTGCTCGAGTTTTTAATGTCTCTTTCACACGATTACTCGTGTTTTGAGATTCTTGTTCGTACATCCATGCATAAAGGCCAAACATATGAGTGTTCCCTGTTAATGTATTAATCGCATTATCTAAAGTAATGATGTGAATCCCTTGGTTTTCACATAAGTTTTTGATTTTATAGGATAATTCTCCATTTCGGGCAAGGCGTGATAACTCTTTGGCAAGAATGATATCGAACTTCTTATCCTGAGCATCTTCAATAAGTTTTTGAAGTTCTTCTCTTTTTGCCGTCGTCCCGCTCTCAACGTCGATATAAAATTTGTAAATATCCCAACCTTTTTCCGCTATATAGTTATAAAACAGTTTTTGCTGATATTTTAAGGAATCTTTTTGTTCTTCTTTATCGGTAGAAACACGGACATATACTGCACATCTCATTTTAAATCATACTCCTTCTCATCATTTTGAGATGTAGCAGTGTTTACCTTACTAGCATTATTGACGAGTTCTTCAATTTTATGATCAATAATGGAATTTATAACATCCATGAAGGTGAGCGAAGTATCTGCAAAAATTCGCTCAACAGTGTTTTCTGATCTATTCATGATTTATCGCTCTCCCTTTTATAATTTTTCAATATAAAAAAATCCGCAGAATTACATAACCAACAATGTGAATGGTTACGTAACCTCTGCGGATCTCGCTTTTTATTGGGTTACACTATTTATTTGACTTTGTACAAATATTCTTCAATACGACGTTTAGATGAATGTAGTTTTTCGATGAATCGACGTTTTTTAGTATTTCAATAAGGGTATTAAATACTGTAAATATCTATTTTCTTCTAATGGTTTATTCGTTCTAATATAGACTGCAGGGACTCCCATGTTGTTTTGTTGTAAAACATTATTAAGTGAACTAAAATTTCTTAGTAATTTATCATCATCACTATGGATAGTATTTATTTGATTATCCACTGTTACGATATGGATTTTGTTTTGCTTATAAAGATTTTCTAATTCCATCAATAGCTCAGTATTTCTATAAAGTCTTGATGGATCTCTTGACGAACATCTTCAATCATCTCTCTTTGACTTCTTAAATTTTTTTATCTGCAAGATTTTTGTTTATAGTTCGAATATAACCTGCACATTGCATAATATATTCATCTCCTTAGTTATTTGTATTTTTCGATTTGCATAAAGTATTGTATCTTCGTTTTTTCATATTTGAAGAGGAAAAAGGAATTTTTTTAAAAAAATTTGACTAACCGATTTGTTCTGAAACATTATACTTATCGATTCAATGTATTTTAATAGGATTTTAAAATTTTTAAGATATTTTGGATTAATCAATTGGGTAAATAGTTATAGGTCTCCCTGTTTAACCTTTTAATAAAATGAGATAAATAGGTATAATGAAGATATATCAGATGCAGCAGGAGGAAGTTAAATGATTACAGGTGAAATTAAAAATAAAGTAGATAAAATATGGGAAACGTTTTGGACAGGTGGCATCACAAACCCACTGACTGTTATTGAACAATTTACTTATCTGTTATTTATAAAAGGTTTGGATGAAACGGAAACAATTAAAGAAAAAGAAGCGGAAATTTTAGGTATCCCCTTTGAGGGAATTTTTCCAGAGGATAAACAGCATTTACGTTGGCACCGTTTTAAACAGCTCGGCTCACCAGAAGAAATGTATCGAATCGTTTCGGATGAAGTTTTTCCATTTATTAAAAATTTACATGGCAAAAATAATTCAGCATACGCCAAGTACATGGGCGATGCCATGTTTTTAATCCCAACAGCGAATATGCTAGCAAAAATTGTCGATGGCATTGACAATTTGCCTTTAGATGACAGAGATGTTCAAGGAGATTTATACGAGTATTTACTTTCAAAATTATCAACGTCCGGTACCAATGGACAATTCCGCACACCTAGACATATTATCAAAATGATGGTTGAGCTGATGAAGCCCACACCGGAAGATATTATTATTGATCCTGCCATGGGGACGGCCGGATTTTTAGTTGCAGCAAGTGAATATTTGCGTAAACATCACCATGATTTGTTCATTGTTCAAGGTTTAAAAGAACATTACCATAATACCATGTTCTACGGAAATGATATGGACCGAACCATGCTACGGATCGGTGCCATGAACATGATGCTTCATGGTGTAGATAATCCAAATATCGAATATCGTGATTCTCTCTCTGAGTTGAATAAAGATAAAGAAAAATATACGTTAGTATTGGCTAATCCTCCATTTAAAGGCTCCTTGGATTATGAAGCCGTTTCAAACGATTTGTTGAAGATCGCAAAAACGAAAAAAACGGAATTATTATTTTTATCTTTATTTATTCGCATTTTAAAACCGGGAGGACGAGCGGCGGTCATCGTTCCAGACGGTGTGTTATTTGGAAGTTCAAAAGCACATAAAACGATTCGCAAGGAAATTGTTGACAATCATAAATTGGAAGCGGTCATTTCCATGCCCAGCGGCGTGTTTAAACCGTATGCAGGCGTTTCAACGGCAATTTTGATATTTACGAAAACGGGTGCAGGTGGAACAGACAACGTTTGGTTCTATGACATGAAAGCAGACGGCTTTTCATTGGACGACAAACGTAATCCGATTGAAGAAAATGATATACCGGATATTATCGAACGATTTAACAATTTAGAAGCAGAAAAAGAACGAAAACGAACAGAACAATCGTTCTTCGTACCAGTTGAGGAATTAAGGGAAAATGATTACGATTTGTCAATTAATAAATATAAAGAGATTGAGTATGAGGAAGTGGAGTATGAAGAGCCGGAAGTTATTCTGGGGAGAATTGAGGTTCTAGAAAAAGAGATTATGGAAGATATTGTTGAATTAAGGGTGTTAATAAATGGAAAATAAATTAATGGATAATATTTTTCTTAAAGAGGTAATTGAATTAATATCTGGTCGAGATCTTAAAAAATCACAATACAACTCTGAATGTAAAGGTATACCATATATTATAGGTGCAAGCAATATCAAAGATGGTAATTTGGTTGTAGAAAGATGGACAGAGCAACCAACAGTTATCGGTAAGAAAGGAGATGTTATCCTTTCTGTGAAAGGAACAGTTGGCTTGCACTGCATATTACAAGAAGAAGAGGCTCATCTTAGCAGGCAGGTTATGGCATTAAGAGTAAAAGATGGTTTTCTAAATGAATATATAAGATATTTTTTAGCATTTTATATAGAAAAATTAAAACTAAAAGCAAAAGGAATGATTCCAGGGATAACAAGAGAAGATATTTTACTTGCTGAAATTCCTAATTTCAGTATAGATACACAAAAGAAAATAGTAAATGTGTTAAAAAAATCAGAAACTATTATCAAAAAACGCAAAGCCCAAATCGAAGCATTGGACCAATTAACGCAAAGTGTGTTTTTGGAGATGTTTGGGGATTCCTTTACAAATGATAAAAACTTTCCTATTAAACCTCTTAGTGATATTGCGTCAGTAGGTTCTAGCAAACGAGTTTTTGTAAAAGAATTAGTAGATGAGGGAATTCCCTTTTATAGAGGAACTGAAATAGCTTCTTTAGCAATAGGGGAAAATATTACACCTACTCTCTTTATTACTAAAGAACATTATAAAAGTTTAAAAGAAGCAAGTGGAGTGCCAAAGATTGGAGATTTGTTATTGCCGTCAGTATGTCCAGATGGTAGGATTTGGAGAGTAAACGATAGCAAACCTTTTTATTTTAAAGATGGTCGTGTATTATGGGTTAATTTTACTAACAATGATATTAATACTATATATGTACAATATGCTTTAAAGGACAAATTAATTAGAGATTATATAAATATAGCATCGGGTACAACAGGTACCGTCAAGAATTTTGTGTAAGGTTCTATAGAGTATCCTCAGATTATGCTTTATTTGATAATAAATTCATTTATCTGTTTCCCACTAGGAGACTGAATATTCAGTCTCCTAGTGGGAAACGCACACCTCTTCGAATATCTTTACATACTTACAAATTTTAGTATCTTTCTTCGAACATTTCTTGCAGGGCTTGATAGGCGTTTGAAAAACCTCGTAATTTTCTATTCGACCATTTTTCATTAAAGTCTTGTATGGTCAAATACGTGATTTTCTCCGCAGCTTCTATACTTGAAAGACTGTTCATCGTCTTTAGTCGTCTACGTATGTCTTTAATGGTTCTTTCGATCGCGTTTGTCGTGTATATGACACTGCGTATGCTTAGTGGATATTTCATAAACGTGAGTAGAACGTCTAAATCTTTTTCCCATGATTGTACTTCTCTTGCGTATTTTTTGGACCACTTTTTCTCGAATTCATGAAATGCTTGTATCGCAGCTTCTTTTGTCGCGGCACGATAAATAAGCTTTAAATCTTCTGCCACTTCTATTTGGTCTTTCTTTCTGACTTTATTTAATGTATTTCTGACTTTGTGTACGACACATCGTTGTACATCGGCTTTTGGATAGACAGATTTAAAAGCTTCTTCTAAGCCATTAAGACCATCAAACACGCCAAGTAATACTTCTTTTACTCCGCGCTGATATAAATCTTGAAGAATTTCTTGCCATCCAAGAGCGCTTTCTTGACCTCCAACATAGAAGCCTAATATTTCTCGGTAGCCATCTTCATTGACTCCAAGGACGATATAAATGACTTCCTTCGCATACGTATCACGACGGACTTTTATATATAAGCCATCTAGGTAAAGGACAGAATAACGCTTATTGAGTGGACGTTGTTGCCATTTTCGAATGTCTTCTATCGTCGCATCTGTAATATTGCTTATCGTGGTTGGGGAGTAACTGGAACCAAGAATTCGTTCGATAAATTTACCGATTTCTCGAGTGCTCATCCCACTTTGGTACATTTTAATAATCGCTTCTTCGAGCCAACCATCGCGGCGTTGATAAGGTTCAAATAGTTGGGTTTGAAAATCCCCATTTCGATCTCGTGGAACATAAAGCTGATCAATTTTTCCATACTTAGTATCCAAAGAACGGGTGTAATACCCATTTCTGGAGTTATGAACCTCTTTCTGTTCCACTTCTAAAAAGTTTTTGATTTCTTCTTTCATGATGAGCTCTAATTTTTCTTTTACAAACTCACGAATCAAATTTTCTAGTTGATTTACGAAGTCAGAGTTAGGTATACTACTAGACATAGGTAGGGTCATCCTTTCTCAATTTGTTTGGTCGCAAATCTGAGAATACCCTACCTTTTTTCTTTTGGTCTAGCAATATGCTTTACACAAAATTTTATACATCATCGGTACAACATTTGCGGAATTGAAAATATTCTCTTTAAAAAAAGTAAAATTAATGATTCCGCCATTAGAATTACAAAATAAATTTGCGTCGATTGTAGAAAAAATAGAGTTGCAGAAAAAATCTATGAAAAATAGTCTCCAAGAAATGAGGAATAATTACAATTCCCTTCTTCAAAAAGCCTTCAAAGGCGAACTATTCACCGATGAAAAAATTTCTAACCCTTAATCAAAGGGAGGTGTTTACGTGTCAAATTTTAGCTTTTTAAAAGAAAAGAAGCAATTTCGTAGTTTTACTAATGCTTGTTTTGAAGCGGAGAAGGGGTTAGTTGTCAGCCCAGCGGTTAGTGCGATTCAGTCTCGGCGTGCGCTGGAGCTGGCGGTGAAGTGGGTGTATAGTTACGATAGTGCGCTGTCTGTTCCTTACCAAGATAATCTTTCTAGTTTGATTCATGACCGGAATTTTTTAGGGATTATTGATGAAAAATTACTGCCGATGATGAAGTATGTCGTGAAACTTGGCAATCAAGCGGTTCATACGAATGCGCCGATTACTCGGGATGAAGCGGTTTTATCCCTTCATCATCTGTTCCAATTTATTGCATGGATTGATTATTGTTATTCTGATGAATTTACTGCTGGGGAATTTGATGAATCACTACTACCGATTGGAGAAGAAAAGAAGGTCCGTCCGAAAGAATTACAAGATTTATATGAACAATTAAGTGCGAAGGACCGGAAACTTGAAGAAATTATTAAAGAAAATCAACATCTACGTAAAAAGGTTACAGAAAAGCGTGAACAAAATACGAAAGAAAATAATTTCCAAGTCGATCAATTAAATGAATTTGAAACAAGACTGAAATATATTGATTTAGATTTGAAACTTGCCGGTTGGGAGTTTAATAAAGATATTATTCGGGAATATCCAGTTGTTGGTATGCCAAATAAGGAAGGTAAAGGGTTTGCTGATTATGTTTTATTTGGAGATAATGGGAAGCCTCTTGCTGTAGTAGAAGCAAAAAGAACGTCAAAAGATCCGAAAATTGGTCGCCAACAGGCCAAACTTTATGCGGACTGTATCGAAAAAATGTCAGGGGTTCGTCCGGTCATTTTCTATACGAACGGGTTTGAAACATACATTTGGCATGACCCGTATCCGCCGCGAAAAGTTTCCGGTTTTTACAATAAAGAGGAATTAAGTTTGTTAATCGAACGCCGACAAATGAAACGTCCATTAACAAACATTCAAATTAATGATGATATAAGTAACCGTTACTATCAAAAGGAAGCCATTTTATCGGTTTGCGATGCATTGAGTCGAAACCAAAGAAAAGCGCTTCTTGTTATGGCGACAGGCAGTGGAAAAACGAGAACGGCCATATCCATTGTTGATGTGTTGACTCGGCATAATTGGGTGAAAAATGTTCTCTTTTTAGCAGATCGCAAAGCATTAGTTAACCAAGCATATAGAAGCTTTAATCACTTACTACCAAGTTTACCTTTATGCAACCTTTTAGATAACAAGGATAACCCAGAGGAAAGCCGTATCGTCTTTTCTACATATCCAACGATGATGAATGCCATCGATGAGGCGAAAAGAAAAGATGGCAAAAAACTATTTACAGTAGGACACTTTGATCTCATTATCATTGACGAATCACACCGAAGTATTTATAAAAAATATCGCAGCATATTCGATTATTTTGATGGTATTTTACTAGGCTTAACGGCTACACCGAAAGATGAGATTGATAAAAATACGTATGCCGTGTTTGACTTGGAAAATGGTGTCCCAACTTTTGCCTATGAGCTGGATGAAGCTGTACAAGATGGATTTTTAGTCGATTATCGGACCATTGAAACCAAAACAAAATTTTTAGAGGAAGGGATTCATTACGATGAGTTGTCAGAGGAAGATAAAGAAAAGTATGAGGAAACTTTCGATGAAGAGGATTTTCGGGAAGACATTGACAGCTCTGCCTTAAATGAATGGCTTTTTAATGACAACACCATTGATTTGGTCCTAAAAGAATTAATGAATAAAGGGATCCATGTAGAAGGGGGCGACAAGCTGGGCAAAACGATTATTTTTGCGAAAAACCATCGGCATGCCGAACGAATTGTCGAACGGTTCGATGTCCTTTTCCCTGAATATGGAGGAAATTTTGCAAGGGTCATTGATTATAGCACGAAATATGTTCAAACGTTAATCGATGATTTTTCAGACAAGAATAAACTGCCACAAATTGCTGTATCGGTGGACATGCTCGATACAGGTGTGGACATTCCGGAAGTCGTCAATCTTGTCTTCTTTAAAAAGGTTCGTTCAAAAACAAAGTTCTGGCAAATGATTGGTCGCGGTACAAGGCTGTGTCCCGATTTATTTGGCATCGGGCAAGATAAAACTCATTTCCTCATCTTTGATTATTGCGGAAACTTTGAATTTTTCCGGGCAAATCCAAAGGGAATGGAAACGAAATTGGGTAAAAGTCTGACAGAAAAACTTTTTAACGCCAAAGTAGATATCATTCGAGAACTTCAAGAAATGGATTATCAGACTGATGACTATAAAAGTCATCGTAATCATTTAGTTGATGAAGTGACGAGAGATATTCTTGCTCTTGATCATGAAAATTTCCGTGTCCGACAACATTTGCAATATGTGGAGAAATATAAAAACAAGGATAATTGGGCGTCGCTATCGTCACTTGATACGAGTAACATTAAAGAACATATTGCACCGATCATTGCCCCGATTCAAGATGATGAATTTGCCAAACGATTTGATTTATTAATGTATACTATTGAATTGGCCAAATTACAATCAAATAATGCAATTAAACCCATTCGCAGTGTGATTCAAACAGCAGAATCTTTATCGAAACTTGGTACGATTCCACAAGTACTCGAACAAAAGCACATCATCGAAAAAGTATTGACCGAAGAATTTTGGGATAGTGCTGATATTTTTGAACTGGAAGAGGTACGAGAAGCACTTAGAGATTTAATCAAGTTTATCGAAAAAGAAACGCAGAAAATTTATTATACGGATTTCCAAGATGAAGTTATCGAAGTAAAAGAGAACGCTCCGATGATCCATGTAAATGACCTACAAAATTATCGGAAGAAAGTCGAGCATTATTTAATCGAGCATAAAGACCAAATGGCCATTTACAAGCTGAATCATAATAAACCGTTAACCGCACAAGATGTGAAAATGCTTGAAGATATCCTCTGGAAAGAACTAGGTACGAGAGAAGATTACAAAAAAGATTTTGGTGACACACCGATTACAAAACTCGTTCGGCAAATTGTTGGCTTGGATCCGAAAGCAGCGAACGAAGCTTTTTCGGAGTTTCTATCGGAAGAGCGGTTGAATCTAAACCAAATTCGTTTTGTTAAACACATTGTTGACTATGTTATTAAAAACGGAACACTCGATAAAAAAGTATTACAACAAGAACCGTTTAGATCAGTTGGCAGTATTGTTGAACTGTTCAAGGACAATATGGATGATGCAAGAAAAATCATTGGCATTATTGATGAGATCAATCGAAATGCGGAAGAAGTGACAGGGGCGTAAATATTATCAATCATGACAAGGCACCTAGGACAAATATCATAGGTGTCTTTATTTTTAGGAGGGCATATATGTCAAAGGATGTTGTAATTAATCCGGGTATTTTTCCTGTGATAATGAGTATTCAAGATAAAGACATCAATGGTAGGTATTCTAAAGTATATCATTTACCAAGAAGTATCAATCTACTATACTTAGAAAACTTAAAAGATAAAAGTGAAAAAGAACTTCTTAGAAAATATGCAAATGCAGAAAAATTTAATGATAATGAATTAGAAACGTTGTTTAAGTTTTTTATTAACAAAATTGACAAACCAAAAATAAATAGTAGTGATAAGAATAGTGACCTATTGAGCTTATTTGGTGCCGAAATGATAGAAAAAAATGGTGGCATAGAACTACAAATAATTAAAGAGTATACCTCTTATATTAAAAAAGAAACATGGGAATGTATTGCTCTTGATATGTTAAAGGATAACTATGAGCAAATAATTTCTAAATATGATTTTGGGGATATCCGAATTGACTTAGGTGCATGGAAAACTGAGTTTAATGAAGAAAAGCAATCGTTATTAAACTCATTTAGAAGTGCTTTTTTATTTACGCTAGTCGGATTTCTGTATGGAGATAATAGACATCTATATAGCTCATTTTATGATTTCTTTGAAAACGAATTCTCAAAAAGAATCGGACTTATATATGGAATATGGAAAACTAAAA
Source organism: Fervidibacillus halotolerans (assembly GCF_026547205.1). GTDB lineage: Bacteria > Bacillota > Bacilli > Bacillales > Caldibacillaceae > Fervidibacillus > Fervidibacillus halotolerans. Next base: position 76,232 of record NZ_CP106877.1, read on the forward strand.
AGTCTGGTGAAAAAGTTAAATACATACCTATATATGATAGTTTCTATAATTTAAAAGGATTGCAGGTACAAGAGCTAATTGAAATAGTGCTTGCCGTTTTGGAAACTGATGAGCTGGATATGAAAGATAAGGAAATGATTAAAAATTCTATTGTTAATGGTGCGGAAAGTCTTCATAAAAATATGGATTCACAAACAATGCAATTAGAACAAACATTGGTTAAACCAGTTGTTAATTATATAATGGAAATACAAACCGCAGGTGACGATTTGAAAGCTGCACAAGCTTTATATGAACAGAACTTATATAACCAGTCTGTTAATAGATCTTATTATTCGATGATGCATTCACTAAAAGCATTATTGGAAAGTGAAAATATGCTTTCAGATTGGGAGCCAAATGCTTTAAATGTTAAGGAAAGTCATAAGCAACTTGAAAGAAAATTATCCTCGTTGGTTAGTAATGGTATCATAGCACAAGATTATTTGGATTCTTTTAGGTTTGTTAAGCAAAAAAGGTGGATAGCAGACTATAATATAGCAAAAATTGATGAAATAGAATGCAAAGATTGTTTGAAAAAGGCAAATAATTTTTTATCGGAAGTAAAAAGATTAACATATTAGATTGTAGGAGTATACCTTAATCGGGAAAATGAGCAGATTGTAAATTAGGCTTTCGGTAAAGTACTCATCGAAGTATAATTGTTGCTGCAGTCTGGCTATCATGGGATTATATAGTTATGTATATACCTATTATTAAAGATTGGTTTGTTAATTTATTTAATAATTTTAAAGGATTAATACTTTCTGTTTTTCCTGCATTGTTAATTTTCTTTATTTTTATGAATATTATTAATGATAATTAAATAAAAATTAAATATAAATAAAAACAAAAATAATAACAAATAATAAATCATAAATTACAACAGGAATTACATCAAAGATCTAAACAGATATTAACCTGTTGTAAAAACCTTTAACCCCTTGTCTATCAAGGGGTTGGAAAAATCTGTATAAATAAAAATGAAACTGTATGAGTAAAATTATTGTGGGCGGAATAAATTTTATCCCCTTCATTTAGTGAACGAACGTAGTGAGTTCACTAAATGAAGGGGAAAGCAAGCGGAAGCGCGGTAGGAAAAAAGCAGATATAATGAAAAAGAGGGTACTCCTTGGTAGAATGATAGTCAACCAAAACTAAATCACAAACAAAGGAGTAACCCCTCATGCAAAAGAATAACACAGTATATCCAAATTTAAAAGAAATTGAGCAAATGGTTTGGAGGCAATTACAAGATACCTTCTCCAGCGTTATGAAAAATATTTTGGAGGATATGGATCAACAGATTGCAGAAGAACGAGATAAAAAACGCTATCGACTCATTGATAAAAGAAAATATCATATAACTAGTCTCTTTGGAGAGATTGAATTAAATCGTAATTATTACCGTGACCGGGAGACAGGGGAATATGTTTTTCTCCTTGATCGTTATTTAGAGTTTGAGGATGCAGGTTCTTTTAGCCCATTGATTGAGGAGGTAGCTATTGAATTAGCTGTTCAGGGACCTTCCTATCGAAAAGCAGCCAGTACGTTAGAAACCCTTTTAGGCTATCGGGTTATTAGTCATGAGGCAATCCGTCAACACTTATTACAAGTTTCGAGTATTCCAAAAAAGCGTGAGCATGTACATCAACCTGTATTATTTGTAGAGGTCGATGGTTTGTTTGTAAAACGTCAAGGTAAACGAAAAAAGGGAAAAGAAGAGAAAATAGCCGCAGTTCATCAAGGCTGGGAAGTCAATGGGAAACGAGTAAGACTGAAGAATAAACGCCATTTCGTACATGAAGGGAACCAGCCATTTTGGGAGGCGTTTGAGGACTTTCTCATCGAAAACTTTGAGTATGATCCAACCATTCATAAGTTGGTAATAAATGGAGATGGTGCAAATTGGATTACAACTTGTCGTGATTATTTCAAAGGTCGTGCATTCTTTTCGCTTGATCGTTTCCATGTGGCACGGGAGATTCGAAGTTTGTTCCGTCATCACCCACGTTATCGTCCAATTCGTAAGGCGCTTGCATCATATGATTATGAGAAATTGCTTACAGAGCTTAACAGTGCAGTCGGAACGCTAGAGGATGATGGACAAGAGGAACGTCTAGAAGCATTTATTCGCCAATTAGAGAAATATCCAGAAGCCTTGGGAGATTATCGTAACTGGCTTAAAGAACAGGGTATAGATACAACAGGAATGCGTCCGATGGGTAGTGCAGAAGGAACCATGAGTGTATTTGCCAAAAGACTTAAAAATGGCCGTAGTTGGGTGGATAAAGGTGTAAGTGCCATGTTCACTGGTTTGGTAGCTTACTTGGATAAATTGACCTTAAAAACACTATTTGGCAGGATCGAAAAATGGACTGAAACAAAGGTGGAAAAGAACCCACCAAGATACTATAAAGAAAAAGTTACGAGCACAATTGGTGAAGCCACTAGAGACAATGTTCTATATCTAAAAGGAAAAGCTAACATACCAGTTTACAAAGCATTAAAAGAGTTGTCTGGCTTTTAAAAAAGGCAAAATTCTTACCAAGAGAGTATCCTAAGAGTTTGAATCCGCTTTCAAATTTAAGGTGTAAAAAAACTGCCTATAAATACTTGACTCAAACATGAAACTTTGTGGATGGAAAAATGTCAATGTGTATGTAAAAATACCATTTGGTATGATTTTTTTCTCGTCTGCAAGGTTTTTTTTTTGCTATTTCTGAATTATTTCCCGCTTCACCTTGATTTATTTCCCTATGTGACTTGTTTCTAGTTACATAGGGTATTATTTTTTTATCATTTTGTATGAATTATTTCCAATTGTTGATAACTATTTTGTTTTTTTGTTTTAATGGTGTGGAATATTCTGGAAGTTTATGTGTTTTTATATGATTTTTTCTTATATGTATATGAATAAATATTGATAGGGTATGAATCTTTTTTATATGAGTATGAATTATTTCTCTTGTGGATAATACGGAACATAAAAAGTTGGGGATATAGAACAGTTATCTACATAAAAAAAGTGTAAAAAGGTAAGGGAAGGTAATAAAAAGTTAAAAAAAGGGAGCGGATCGTATCTTAGCTGATAGATGAATGAGGGGAAAAAGAAGATGAAATAAAAAAGGGCATGACAAAGCAACCCCTAATTTGAAGGTTGAGAAAAACTAGGGGTTCATTCGTCAATTTTTGAAAAATTTTATGAGCTTAGGGCAAGGGGTTCGTTTTCCGTAGCAAGTTGTTGGCGGATAATTGTACGTACTCGTCCACCATAGTTTCTAGTTACTTGTAGCCCTAATACAAACTCTTCATGTACAAAAATATCAAGCGCTTGTAACACTCGTTCTAAGGAATATTCGAATGCCAATTGAACAAAATCGTTTTGTGCCGACATTGGAACATGAGTGCGAACGTTGCGTTTCTCTAAGAAGTCGGTAATTGTATTCGTATATTCTTCCTTTTTGATTTCTTTTAAATCCCTGCTGGAATGAACACCTTCCTTTAGAGTGAAATAAAGGGTGTTGTCCTCTTTTATAACTGTTTTGAATGTATTTGTACCTTTATTAAGGATTTCCTCTAACATTCCGCGATAATGCGTATATTTTGGTGCGAATGAACTTGTTCTACTGTATATCCGGCGGGGGCATTTACAGTTTTACTAATTGAACTGTCCACCCAACGTTGAATAATACATTGGGTATTTGCATGGGCCTCCGGACTTAATTCCATTGCCGAAACAAAGTAACTTGGTAGGTTGTCCTTGTCTGCTTCTGGATGTTTATCCAAATACTCTTGAACAATATTTGCGTTTACCTCTATGAATTTACCTAACCTTCCTGAACGGAAATAGGAAAATGAGAAGTAAGGTTCTAGTCCTGTTGATACCCCAACCATCGTTCCTGTACTACCAGTCCGTTATTTTCACAAAAAGACGCAACTCTTTTTGCAGTTCTCTAATGAACTTCTTATAGTTTCCTATAAGCGAAGACTATATCAAACACTCTAATGAGTGCCATTCCGTTTCCCTCATCATTGGCTTATGAGGTAAAGGTCGCTACACCTATAGTCGTTGAACGTTCATCTTAAAATCAAATTTAAGATGCTTCGCTGCTGATTGCCCATTGTTTCATCTGTTTCATTTTCAAACCTTCACGATTACCATTGCTGGTTGCGTTGTGGTTGAAACAGCTTTAGGGTTTCTCAGCAATTAGGAATGTTTCGATAATGTGTCACCACATTAAAGCCCAATTTTACTTAGGAGCTACTGTTAGGAGATGGCTGTTTCGGATACCATGTTGAAGAATACCTTCTCTAATATCCTCTGGCATAGATTGTAAATACCCAGATTGAACTAATTTTTCTCTTCCGTTTACATTTGGTTCTCCGTTTGGAAGAACATCAAGGAATGGAAAACTACCCTTTTCCTTAGCAATTTCAATAGAAGCACGATATGCAGTAGTAGCGATTGTTTCAAATACTTTATCTACAAGTTCGTTTCCTTCTTTACTTCCATATTCTTTTTCGCAATAGATTAGTAGGTCGGCTAATCCCATAACCCCTAATCCCACTCGACGTTCGCCAAGTGCTTGTTTTTCATTTTCCGGCAAGAAGTATGGTGTGGCATCTATAACGTTATCTTGAAGTCTTACACCAACTTCAACTACGTTACGAAGTTTCTCAAAATCTACCGTATGTGTCTCTTTATTAACCATATTTGCTAAGTTAATAGCAGCAAGATTACATACGGAAAAAGGTGCGAGTGGTTGTTCCAACTTTATTGTTACCATGATCGCTTTTTATCGACCATTTCTGGAGATTTCTCTCATCTCTATCTCTTTGCACCAAAAAAGATAGATACAGTTAGTCAATTCTAACTCAGTTCAGCATATCTTTTCGCAATGTCGCGGCCTCGTGGATTCATTATATTCTGCTAATATAGCAGGTTCAGAATCTATGCGTTGCCCCTGTACAAGTTTTTAGGCTTGTCCTTCAGGTCGGGTTACCATTTCCGATTTGGAAAGAAGGCTTTCCCGTTTTTTCCGCGATGATTAACGTGAGGCAAACTTACCGCTACCACACGGATTTGTTGCAACTACTCTTTGTCCGTATGCGACAGCATTGGTTTTTTCGTTGGCATTATCGATAAAGAAAATTCCGGGTTCTGCCGAGTAAGTTGCACAAATATTTATTAGATTCCACAATTCTCTTGCCTTTATTCTACGATGAACACGAACTTTAAAGCCTAATTTTTCCCACTCTCTTACATCACCGACTTCATGCCAATGTTCGTCGTAGTATTTTTTCTCTTCATCATTGTAATTATCAACATCTGGGAATCTTAATTCATAGTAATCGTCATTTTCTACTGCTTCCATGAACTCACTAGTAACACATACACTTATATTTGCTCCTGATAAGAAATCAGGTTCGTGGACGCTGTACGTACCACCATCACGAAGTTTTTCTTCTGCTTCACGGATAGCAGCTGGTTCAAAACCACCATGACCTTCGATATTTTTGAAATTTACGATACCTTGATAGATGTTTTTCTCTACTCCAGTTAAAGGTGTGAATTTCAATTTTTCTTTTGCTAATTTTTTAATTAACTCATCTTCCGTATTTTCAATTAAGAACCGTAGAACGCGAGGATTTTGCATTTTTGAAATGATGAATTCAATGATATCCGGATGGTCGGATTGTAACATGATCATCTGAGCCGAATCTTCGTGTAAGTCGCTACTTTACACCGTCCTTAAAGGACTGCTCTAGCTTTCGCTAGAAGTCGAGACTATATCTTGTATCCTTGATGAAGAATACCCTTCGTGTTTCGGACCCGCTTGGTGTCCTAACCTACTCTTGTATGTGTCATACAATTTTGGATAGTCGTTGAACCTTTTCCTATTCGGAACTTGGCTGCGCTGTGGGCCTTTTCTTTTTAGTCGCTTGGCCGATTACCCAATCCAACTCGCTTTTTATAACTATCACGCTTAGGCATATTTCATCCTTACGTTGTAGTGTAGTTGGCTCTAAGGGTGTCTCCGCAATTAACGAAGTCCGAATGTGCAACCATATACACCGCGTGAACAAAGGATATGGCTTTCAGATTTTATCAAATGAAATAAGACCGCCGAAACTGCAGCCATTCCCGAGCCGAATGCAAGAGCAGCTTCCCCCTTTTCTAAAACAGCCATACGTTCCTCAAGTATACGTACGGTTGGGTTTCCTAGTCGAGAATAAATAAAACCCTTTTCCTCACCGCGAAATCGCATTTCACCTTGTTCAGCTGTATCGAACACGTATGTCGAGCTTTGAAAAATAGGAGGGGACAAGCTGTCGGAGAACTCTTTAGAAGAGTAACCCCCGTGAATTAACGTTGTCTCTATTCGATTTTCATTTGTCATAACGTCAACCCCTTTATTTTGTAACCGTTTACAATAATACTATACGTCAACTGGATTAGTTATGTGTAAAACCACAATACAACAAGTTATTGACTACTTGGTATTTAAATTTTATAATCTTTGGAAAATAAGAAGGGGATTACAATCATGATATTTCCAACATTAGAGACAGAAAGACTACAGTTAATCGAAATCACAGAAGTTCACGCAAAAAATATATATGAAGTCTTTTTCAAAGGAGGGGGTCATTCAATACTATGGAATGGACCGGATGGAAGGGATAGAGGAGGGTAAAGAATTAATTGAATCTTTTTTGCAAGGGTACAAAAACAATCGGGCCATTCGATGGGGCATCGTGTTAAAAGAGACAGGTGAACTAGTTGGAACATTAGGATTAAATAGTTTAAGTGTATGGAATAAGCGAGCGGAAATTGGTTGTGATTTACATCCACACTATTGGAATAAAGGAATGACAACGGAAGCGGTAAAAGAAGTGTTACGCTATGCGTTCAATGAATTGAAACTAGACCGCATCGGTGCAATAACCTATCCACAAAATGAAACATCCATCAAACTTCTTAAACGAATAGGATTTCAACGGGAAGGTGTTTTAAGAGGGTATCTTTACCAAAATCGTCAATCCCATGACGCATTTGTTTTTTCATTGTTAAGGACAGAGTGGGTTGATTAGTATGTAGGTATATTTCAAAGATAAAAATGAATCATGGTATCAAGGAAGGATGCTAACATAAACCCCCCCATTGGAACGAAAAGGGGGGTGTTGAATAGCTGTCAGGAAAATGCTATCTAAAGTTTTCGGTGTAATGTAGAAAATCATGCTTTCCTAACAGATAAGTTTTTTATTTAATTATCTCATTTCCTTATCAAGGCTAAAATGCCTTTGATAATGAGTACGAGTGAGAAGACAATGATTGCTAAAACACCAATTAAAGATGTGAATGGGGTAAATGCTGCGAATACTGTTCCTGATAAAGGGACTTTAACTAAGGCAAAACCAGAAAGCACAGCAGCTAGAAACAAAAGAACGTGTCGATCCAATTTATTTCCTCCCCTCAAATGGCTTATTACAGTATATGTACAAGGTTCGGAATATGTGCTATTTGTTTCGAAGGTGAAGGAGTATGATATCGGCTAGTGGACATTTTTAGTAAATATAAAAATAGTGTGGTAATTACAAAGTAAGCTTAATAAAAAATTCTCTAAACCTTAAATAGAATTCATCTATCATTTTAATCGTCTCCTTTGAATAGAGCCTGTTGATTTTGATACCTTATAGTCATCTGATGGGGTTATTTCTTTCAAAATGTCCAAGTTTAAAAAACAACATGAGGCATTAGCACATGTAAAGGTGTCAAATTATTGCTCAAAGTTTGTATCTAAAAAAACCGATGCCTCCGTGATACTGTCGAATCCCCTAACCTGAAAATATTCAATCAAATTCCGCGATTTAATTTTACAACATGTATGCTTAATAATTTCTAACTAAATCACTTTCTTCTTCCTACTTCCTGCAACCCTTTCCTATATCAGTTATAATAATAAAGGATTATCTATCGCAAATCACGTTAGACTAGGATAGAATAAATACCGTTGTTTAAGCCTATTAACCGGTCGGAAATTAACCTTGTCGCATTTGGAAAGGAGTGAGGTGGATGGTAACAATTTTACTAGTTGACGATGACAAATATATTTTAAATTTAGTGGAAGTTCATTTAGTTGAAGAAGGATACCGAGTGTATAAAGCTACAGATGGGATGCAGGCGCTCAATTTAATGAAAGAACATTCCTTTAATTTGGCGGTCGTTGATGTGATGATGCCGTTTATGGACGGATTTGAGCTGACAAAAGAAATTAGGAAAATGTACGACATTCCGATTATTCTACTAACGGCAAAAGATCAACTAGAAGATAAAGAAGAAGGATTTGCTTCAGGGACCGATGATTATTTAGTAAAACCGTTTGAACCAAAGGAATTGATTTTTCGAATTAACGCATTACTTAGGCGTTACGACAAGTTCGATGACGACACTATTATCGGAATTGGCCGAACGAAAATTGATAAACGAAGCTATGAAGTTCAAGTAGGAGACCGAACACTCCTACTTCCATTAAAAGAATTTGAGCTTCTCCATTATTTAATGTCTCACCCCCGTCAAGTATTATCCCGCGAGCAATTAATTGAAGCGGTGTGGGGTATTGATTATGATGGTGACGAACGTACAGTAGATGTTCATGTAAAACGGTTACGGGAACGATTTTCAAAACTAACGGATGACTTTCAAATACGGACAGTTCGAGGAATCGGTTATTCGCTGGAGGTCAAAAAAAGATGAAATCACTCTATTCGAAATTTGTTGTGATTACTCTTGGCACGATGTTTCTCAGCAGTCTGTTAGCTTTTATTATTGCAAATATCCATTACCAAGCTATCTTGAAACCATATAATGATGAAAAAAATACCGAAGTTGCACTCGATATAGCGACTTTTGTCAAAAAGCATCCTGAGACTGATTTTTCTGCTTACTTCAAAAATATTGCAGATATAGGCTATCAACTATATATAATCGACGAGAAAAACCGGGTGCAGACATTTGGCCCACCGTTCCGTAATCAAGATCTCCCGTCCGCTATAAAAAAACAAGTATTAGCAGGCGATATTTATCATGGAATTGAGCAATTTCCTCATAGTGTATTTATCGTTGGTTTTTTCGCAAATGAATTAAAAAACTCAATTGGAGTTCCACTCGAAATGAATGGGGAGCGCTATGCGTTATTTTTACGACCAAATATTAAATTTTTATTTAATGAATTTCGGATTTTCTTAAGTTGGATTCTTTTCTTAATGCTTATATTAAGTGTCGTTATGGTTATTATTAGTACAAAATTTTTAGTCACGCCAATTACAAAACTAACTGGTGCAACGAAATTACTTTCAAAAGGAAATTATGATGTTCAAATTGACCTCTCTCGAAACGATGAACTAGGGAACTTATCGCGAAACTTTTCACAAATGGCACATAAACTTGGGCAATTAGATCAGATGCGGAAGGAATTTATTTCGAATATTTCCCATGATATTCAGTCACCGTTATCGAATATTGAAGGATATACGAGTCTTTTAGAGAAAGAAACGCTTACCACTGCGCAAAAGGATGAATACATACAAATAATTAAAGGGGAGACAAAAAGATTATCAAACTTAACGAAACAATTGCTCCTTCTTGCTTCATTAGATCAGCGTAACGATATGATGAGTAAAAAATGGTTGGATGTTTCCGAACAAATTAAGGAATTAATTAGACAATATCAATGGCAATTAGGTGAAAAAGATATTATGCTTAGCTATTCACTGCCAAAGACAGATATATTCGGTGACCCGGTTCTATTAGAAACTGTTTGGGACAACTTACTTTCGAATGCGATTAAATACAATAAAACCGCTGGAACGATTGACATCAAGCTGGAAAGGGTTGAGTCAAACATACAGGTTGTTTTTCAAGATTCTGGGATTGGCTTAACAGAACAGGAAAAGGAACATATTTTTGATCGTTTTTACCGGGCCGATACATCAAGAACAAGAGCGGTGGAAGGAACAGGTCTCGGACTTTCTATCGTTTTTTCAATTGTGACAATGCATGGTGGTGACATAAAAGTTGAAAGTGAGGAAGGAAAAGGGACAACATTTACTATCGACCTCCCTATAAGTTAATAAATATTTACAAGTGAGATATCGGTACGATTCGGTATCTCTATTTGGTTAATAGGAAAGTATAACTTTTCCAGTTTCTCCTTACCTATACGCATAAATGTCCAAGGAAGGTTTCGGCAGCATGATATCAAAGCCGAAAAACTCTCTTTCTTTTCGGAGAACGATGGATTTTCCTTCGTTTAAAGTCTCTAGCCATGAGTTTTCTTTACAACGTATTAGTGCTTCACAGTTGAAACAGGAGTCAATTTCTGTAAATCACGCATGTATCTATTATAAGTCCGGCACCAAAGTTTGTTTTGTAAACAGTTGTTCATATTCCGTTCATATTGCCTCCGTATAGTAAATGTAGAACGAAAGAGGAGGTAGAACAATGCTTACACACTCAATAAAAGAAATATGTTTTTTTAAACTTAGATACATTTTAATCGGGTTTATCTTATTTTTTGTTGCGGCACTTGTATTCATCATTAATGGACTTGCAAATGGGCTCGCCGCAGAAAATATTTCTTCATTAAAAAATATGAATGCCGAAGCTTTCTATATAGCCAAAGATGCAAATAACCGCATAGAACAGTCTCGTTTCTCCATTTCAGATGTCGAGAAAATTTCAAAGGATGACCGTGTTGAACCACTCGGTTTACAAATGCTTTCACTTAAAAAGTCAGGAAGTAATCAAAAAGTTGATGTCACAATAATGGCTGTTCATCCAAAAGGTTTTCTCATGCCAGAAGTCACTGAAGGAAAATCAATTGCAACGTCAAAAGAGCCCCAACTCGTTGTCAATAACTCAATAAAAGATGATGGTGTTAAAATAGGTGACGAATTATATGAAGAAAACTCTGAGACTACCTTTACAGTTGTTGGATTCACTGAAAAAGAGACATATAGCCATACTCCTGTCGCTTTTATTAGTTTAAAGAGCTGGGAGGATATGCTAGGTAGTCAGGTTAAACCGTATTACAATGCACTTGTATTAAAAAATGATAATCAAGTAGTGAAATCAGATGTTAAAGGTTCATTAGGAAGTGGTGTTTGGGTATCGACAGACGATGTCATTAAAGGTATGCCGAGTCATCAAGCTGAACAAACTTCACTAAATATGATGCTAATCTTTTTAATTATTATTGCAGTTTTTGTCCTAGGGGCATTTTTCTACATTATGACCATTCAAAAAATGAATCAGTTTGGTGTATTAAAGGCGATTGGGGCTAAAAATGGTTATTTAATCGGAACGACGATGTTGCAAGTATTTTTTATATCCGTTGTCAGTATTAGTGTAGCTGTCGGTTTTACGAAATTAATGCAGATGTTACTACCAAGCAGTATGCCGTTTATTTTTAACGGAGTATTAATACTCACGTACGCAGGGATTTTAATGGTTGTATCGATGCTAGGTGCGTTACTATCTACAGTTAATATTATAAAAGTTGATCCGTTACAAGCGATTGGGAGGGTGGAATAGATGAGTCAAATTCCTTTACAGTTAGAAAATATACGTAAAACATTCCAAGATGGAGATAAAGAAGTAGATATTATAAAATCATTATCTTTTGAAGCAAAAAAGGGTGAACTTGTTGCTGTTGTCGGTCCTTCTGGCTCAGGGAAAAGTACATTTTTATCCATTGCTGGGGCATTGCTTAGCCCAGATGGGGGACGTGTCATTGTCAATGGAGCAGATATTGCTCAGTTTAGTGAAAAGGAACGAGCGGATGTGCGTTTGCGAGCCATCGGGTTTATCTTCCAATCAGCAAATTTAGTTCCTTTTTTAAAAGTAAAAGATCAACTAAAAATGGTGAAAGAATTAGCGACTAAATGGGGAAGAGAAGCGAAAGAGGAGGCACAGCAACTTCTACAATCCGTTGGGTTAGAACATCGGATGAACCACTATCCTCATCAACTTTCAGGAGGAGAAAGACAAAGAGTAGCCATCGCCCGAGCGTTTATGAATGACCCAGACATCATTTTAGCAGATGAACCTACCGCAAGTCTTGATGGAAAACGGAGCAAAGAGATTGTCGAACTACTAGCAAATGAAGCGAAAGATAAAAATAAAGCGGCTATTATTGTCACGCACGATGAGGCTGTCTTACCATTTTGTGATAGAATTTACATGATGGACAATGGTCGGCTCATTTTAAAAGAGGAGATGATTTAAAGTGAAAAAAATTATTAATCTAGCATACTTTTACGCAATCGTAGCATTAATTAGTGGACTTTTTTACCGAGAATTAACGAGGTCTTATGCGTTTGTTGGAAAGACACAGTTAGGAGTCGCACACACACATTTATTTGTTCTCGGCATGTTTATGATGCTCTTTGTCTATTTATTTGCTTATCAGTTACAATTGCATAAAGATAGTCTATTTAATAGCTTTCTATTAACATATAATGCAGGGGTCATTATCTCAACAAGTATGATGATTACAAGAGGTACGCTACAAGTTATTGATTTTACAATGTCTAAAGGTTTGGATAATATGCTTGCTGGCATTTCCGGAATTGGACATATATTATTGACAGTCGGATTCCTCCAATTTCTTCATATGTTGCGTAAAAAAGCAAAAACAGTAGAAGCAACCTCTTAAGATTATCTTAAGAGGTTATTTTCTGTTTTAAGTATCAAAACTACTTTGAAGCGATATTCCTTAAAATAGCCACTTTATGCTGATCGAGCGGTTGGCTGAAATCACCATTAATTCTAGCCCCTGAACCAATATGGTATTCATTGGCTTGAATCTGATTGACTAATTCACCGATATTATCAGGTGTCACCCCTGAACCGACTAATATTGATGGGCCATCTATTTCCTTAGATAGAGCGACAAGTTCTTTCAGAGTAGTAGCTCCTTCGCTCGCTGTTGGCTTTCCACCAGAAGTTAAAATCCGTTTAACATTCTTTTTATATTTGACGAGTGTTTTATATGCATCGATTTGCGAGTGGGCGGAATCAAACGCACGGTGGAAGGTAATATCCAAACCGGGTACATGATTAATCACTTTCGTTAATAGTTCTTCATCTATTTCTCCATCTTTAGTAATGCAGCCAAAAACAATCCGATTTCCGCCTAATTGTTTAATTATGGAAATATCTTCTTTTATTGTCTGCCAATCGGTTTCATTATAGACAAAACTGAAACTATGTGGTCGTACCATAATCTGAACAGGAATTGTTACACACTCAAGGATAGTTTTTATCGTTCCGTAACTAGGCGTTAGACCTCCTTCCTTCATCGCACTAACTAACTCAACTCGGTCGATTCCAAGCTTTTCCGCCTGTATCGTATCAGTTACGCTTGTCGTAATTACTTCAATTTTCATCGGGATTCCTCAATTCTTGTTTGTTTTATGTATACTCTTATTTTAACCGATATGAAGGAAATTGTTTCCTAATTATACAAACGTTTTGTGAGCGAAGAGAGGGGACGATTTTTAGTAAAGAACTCACAGCTCTGAGGAGTAAAAATTCTTCGAGATAAATTGAGCTTCTAGCCCCCAAATTTTGATAAATATGCGATAATTTATCTGGATTTATCAAGATTTAAGGGGGATTTGTGAATGTTAACAAGGAAAGAAAAAAGAGAAAGAGAAAAAAACCAAAACTTTTTCTTCGACTTCGTTAAGATTCAAAATCATTTCTTTAAAGACTTGGTAGATCAACTAAAAAAAGTAAAAGATAAAAGGCATCAAAGCTACATTACCTATGGTCCAGAAACAATCCTTTACACCATTCTTCTTAAAAGTGTATTTGGAATCAAATCAATGAGAAGTATGACCGAATTGTTTAATAAGGATGAATGTATCGAAAATATTCGAGTAGTTTTGGGTTTGAAAGAGCTCAACGAGCTCCCGCATTATGATACAATTAATGACTTTTTAGCAAAGTTGGAGCCAAAAGAGCTTGAAACCATAAGGATTTATCTAATCAAAAAACTTTTTGAAAAAAGATGCTTAGAATCCTTCCGGATTCTAAATAAATATTGGCCAATTGTTTTCGATGGGACAGGTATCCATACATTTAAGGAAAAACACTGTGAACATTGTCTGAGAAGGGAATACAAGGATAAGGAAACCGGAGAAACAAAAGTGGCATATATGCACCATGTTCTAGAAGCCAAGCTTGTGGTAGGAGATATGGTTCTTAGCATCGCTACAGAATTTATAGAAAATGAGTCAGAAAATGTTCCAAAGCAGGATTGTGAGTTAAAAGCTTTTATGAGGCTAGTCGATAAATTAAAGAAAACATTTAAACGTCTTCCTATTTGTCTTATCGCAGATAGCCTTTATGCTTGTGAACCAGTATTTGAAATTTGTGATAAACACAATTGGAAATATATTTTCCGGTTCAAAGAAGATCGGATTAAAACGGTTTCTCAAGAATTCAGAGCAATCCAATCTTTAGAAACGAATGGTAAAAGCTCAGAATATTTCTGGGTCAATGATATTGCTTATAACGATCGTTTGGTAAATCTTGTGGAAAAAGTAAAAGTAACTGAGAATGAGAAAAAACAGGAGTTTCTGTTTATTACAAACTTTCGAATAACTGAAAGGAATGCAGAAATACTTGTTCAGGCAGGTCGAAGACGCTGGAAAATAGAAAATGAGGGTTTTAATAACCAGAAAAATGGTTGGTATGAAATTGAACATGTGAATTGTCATAATTACAATGCACTGAAAAATCATTACTTACTTGTTCAAATAGCTGATATCCTTGTTCAACTATATAAATATGGGTCAAAACTTTTGAAGCAGCTGAAAAAGTCAGCAAAAGAAATATCCTCGAAGCTGTTAGAAGCGATCCGAACCCGCATTATAACAGTCGAGGATTTGAAAAAATGTAAAAAAATACAGGTTAGGTTTACATATACCTAACAATTCTATTATAGCAGAAGGGTGTGATGAATAGGGAGTAAAAAGCAAGTTATCCACAACTTTATAGAAAAATCGCATTAATAGGACTAGTTTTTAAAAATTTTAGAAGGAAAGTAACTGGAAAATTTTACCAACTGTGGATAATTTGAAAATCCCTATTTTGACGAAAAACTTTGAAATATACTCTTCATAGCTGAAGAACTCATGAACATATTGACAATTTCATAATTTTGTAGTAAGGTAAGTAACATCAATTTAATAGTTTTTCTTATCCAGAGAGGTGGAGGGACTGGCCCTTTGAAGCCTCGGCAACAGCTTTATAGCATTGTGCCAATTCCAGTAGCATTTGCTTGAAGATAAGAAGAGTCGTGTCGTGTCAAACATCCCTCTTTTTATGATTTGGGATTTTTTTCTTTTTCAAGAGATGCAAAGGACGGTTAAAAAATAAACTAATTAAACCGAGTAAGTTTATCAGTATTATAGGAAAAATGTGGAGGGGTTTGACATGGATAAAACGAAAAAACAAGGTAGCATCGTAGCATTGTCTCCGTTATTTGTCTTTATTTTCCTTTTTATCGGAACGGGCATTTTTACGGGGGATTTTTCAAATATGCCTTTAACGGTTGCGGTCATTATTTCTGCCACGTATGCAATGTTTTTAAATAGAAAAGAATCACTCGCAAAGAAGGTAGAAGTATTTACGAAAAGTGCAGGACATTCAAATATTATACTTATGGTTGTTATCTTTGTTCTTGCCGGTGCATTTGCAGGGGTAGCAAAAGGAATGGGTGCGGTAGAATCAACGGTTAATCTTGGCTTATCACTTGTTCCTGGGAATTTGTTAATGGTCGGCCTGTTTCTTGTCGGTTGCTTTATCTCTGTTGCGATGGGGACTTCCATGGGAACGGTCGTAGCACTTGCACCACGTTGAGTGCGTTTCGCAGATAGTTTTAAAATGAAAAAATGAGGCAAGATAAGGTTTCTCTCTTGCCTCTATTCAATTTTTGGTGTGGTAAATCGGTAATGAATTATTGGTGTACCGTCCTCTTTTACCTCGATTCGATTAATCAGTCGATGGAGAATATCCTCGGTTAATTCATCGAAATTTAGGAATTGAAGTAATTCCTTTTTAAGCTTTTCAATCGTTTGGATTACATCCTCGCTTTCCATCAATGAAAGAAGTTCATTTTTCTGTTCCATTAATTTAGTTAAATCCTTGTTCGTTGCTTCAATACTCTCTTGATATTCTTCATTGGTAATGATTCCGTCAGCTAACAGGTTGATGAATTTCCTTTTTCGATTTTTTAAAACATCCATCTGTTTGTTAATCTTATTGATTTTCTTTTGAGAATCCGATTTTGTACTTTTCGATTTTCTCTCCATCTTCTTTATATATTGCTCTTTGTCAATTTGATGAATTAAGGATTTTATGTCATTTAGAATTGTTTCTTTTAAAAAATCCTCTTTTATTGTGTGGGCGGTACAAGCTTTTTTTCCATGACGCGCATAAGCCCCACAAATGTATCCGTCTCGATTGCTTCGGAACCACATACCTGTACCACAATCGGCACAAAAGAGGACATTAGTAAAAAGATGTATCTTGGGTGCTGTAATATATTTTCTTCTCTGCTCTAATTGATTTTGGACAGCATCAAACGTTTCCCTAGATATAATTGGCTCATGTGCATTTTTGATAATAAATTGTTCTTCTTTAGGAACGTTTTTTCTTCTTTTACTTGTTACACTTACTGTCGTTGTTCTTCCTTGAACAAGATCCCCAACGTAATGGGGATTTGTCAAGATGCATCTAATGGTAGAATCATGCCACTTATCTCCTGCGTTTGCCTTTCCAGCTATTTGAGCAGGAGTAGGAATTCCCTCGTTATATAGCCGTCTTGCAATACTTTGTCGTCCGTTTCCTTCCAAATATTCTTTGAAAATTCGTCTAACAATATTTGGTGTTTCATCATTTCGGATATACAATTTTCCATCTCTTACTTCATACCCATATGGAGGGTTTGATCCTTTAAAAAGTCCATTTTTTGCTCGAGTTTTTAATGTCTCTTTCACACGATTACTCGTGTTTTGAGATTCTTGTTCGTACATCCATGCATAAAGGCCAAACATATGGGTGTTACCTGTTAATGGTAAGCGTAAAATAATCCCCACCTTTTAATGATAGGGATTAAATACTATTATGGTGATAAATTATTAAAAACCCGACAATTCAAAGGAATTGTTTTGGACCAAGGAAGTAGTTGATCAAGCTCATCCATATTGCTTAAATCCATATTGGGAAGCCTTTCAAATAAGTAGCGAAGATAATAAAATGGATTTAATTTATTCTCTTTTGCTGTCTCCACAATACTGTAAATGATTGAGCTGGCCTTAGCTCCTTTCGGAGTATTGCTAAAAATCCAGTTCTTCCTTCCGATCACAAATGGTTTAATGGATCGTTCACTTCGATTATTATCGATTTCTAAACGTCCATCCTCTAAAAATGCCACGAGTTTTTCCCATTGGTTGAGGCAGTATGTAATGGCTTGACCTAATAGACTCTTTGGTAAAACATTGCTTTTCTCTGTTTTTAGCCATGCTGAAAAAGCCTCCAACAATGGTTGGCTGCGTTTAAGTCATTTTTTATATCGTTCTTCTGGTGTACATTCTTTCAAATCACGCTCGATGGCAAATAGCTGATTACAGAAATTGAGTCCTTCCCGAGCTGTGACGGCTGAATGACGTTTGGATTCAGGAAGTACGTTTAAAGCCTCATCGAACTTTCTGCGGGCATGAGCCCAACATCCAACTAATGTTACACCGGATACCTTATGGTATCCGGCATATCCATCGACATGCAGGTATCCTTTAAACCCTTTTAGGAATTCTTTGGCATGTTCTCCTGCCCTAGTTTCCTGATAGTCATAAAGGACAAGTGATGGATCCTCTCTTCCAGTCCGATAAAGCCACATGTAAGATTTCAATGTACTTGACCTTCCAGGTTCATGTAAAACCTGAACAGTTGTTTCATCCGCATGTAGAATGTCTTTAGAGAGGAGATGCTCTTTCATTCGTTGATAAATTGGCGCAAGCCATTTTTCGGCACCATAAAGCATCCAATTGGCCATGGTTTGCCAGGATAAGTTCACACCTAATCGTTTGAACTGTTGTTCTTGGCGATATAGAGGTAGCCCCTCTACATATTTTTGATTCATAATATATGCCATGCTTGACGGTGAAGCTAAACTTTTTGGATACACAGATTTTGGGGCAGGTGCTGTAACGATTGGTGTCTCTATTTCATTACGCTCACAATGACGGCATCCATAGACATATCGAACGTGTTTTAAAACTTTGACTTGAGCCGGAATAATCACTAATTCTTGTCGTACTTCTGTGCTCATTTCGTGTGTTTTTTCACCGCAACACGAACAGACCTGCTCTTCTTCGGGTAAACGATATTCAATCGTTTCCATAGGCAGGTTTTCAAACGTAGCTTGACGTTGACCACGTTTCTTTTTACGACGATATGTAATTGTTTCAACAGTTGGCTCTTCGGCTTTTACATTAGACTCTACCTCTGCTTCATTGAATAAAGGTAGTTCTAATTGATTAGGATTTGTTTTTTCGCTTGAAGAGCCAAATTTTCGTTTTTGACTAAGACGATACTGTTCTTCATACCATCGTAATTTCGCCGTCAATTCAACGATTTGCTGTTGAAGTTTTTCAATTCATTCAAATGGGTTTTGGTTAGGATTCTTTAAATTTTTCATCATGTAGTAATAATTCGACGGTTTTAGCTATTTTCCTCCAAGGTTTTTGTTAAAAGTAAAAAATTCATATAACTGTTCTAGCCTTTACTTCTGGGTGTGCTTTCTTTTGCTCCATTGGAAGACCATCCAATAACCAGCGTAATTGCCGATAACTAATTTGTATCGTTCCAGTGTCATTTTCATTTGGCCATTGAAATTTTCCTTTTTCCAATCGACGATAATAAAGCCAAAAACCATTATAGTCCCAGTGAAGAATTTTTAATTTATCTCGCTTTCGATTACAGAACACAAAATAGCTTGATGAAAAGGGATCTAAATCAAATCCCTCTTTCACCAAAGCAGCTAATCCATCAATGGATTTTCTCAAATCAGTACTTCCTTTTGCCAAGTAAACTCGTTCAGCTCTTGTACCAACTAACATGTTGATTTCAACGTCCTAACCACTTCTGAAAGAAAGGCCGGATCGAAACCAGGTTTTACTTCAATTGAAATCCCACTAATTTCAATCCGTAATGAATTTTCAACTGTTTGTGAATGATCTTCTAGGGTAACGGATGCCCATTTTGTAGACTTTCCTTGATTTTTGATTGGATTTTCAATTTTTCTTAACCAGTATTTAAACTGGTGAATACTCCATTGATTTTCCTTGCACCAGTTTACTTGAGTTTGACCGCTTTTACGATAGTCAGCGATTCGTTGTTCCCAAACCTTTCGTAATTCAGGATTCTTAGGCATAAAAAAACCTCCTTCAATTTCATCTTGAGGAGATTATCTCATGAAATTAGCACACCAAGAAGGTGTGCAAGATTTGACGCTTACTTAGAAAGTTCTTATAGAGGCTAAAATGCTTTATTCTTAGAAAGATATTTTTAGAGGTTTTTCTTTTTGTCTTAATGAGAAGTGTCATTTATAAATATTAGAAAACACATTGGAACGCACACCATGAGAAATATTCGGTTATTACTATTACAGGTGTTACAAGGATATAGCGATATTAAAGGAAATCTTTAATCATGCAGCTCTAGGCATCACTAGGCGTTATATCGGTATTAGACGAGAGGACATAAATGATACCTTAAACAATTTTAGATAAGGATATGGGGTAGAAGAATTAGAAAAAATAAAAGAGTTAGGAGTGTTAACTCCCAACTCTTTTTAAAATGCTGTATATATTATTGGGATAACTAATAGCAGTATAATGGATGAAAATACTATTTTATACTTTATACTTACTTGCTTATTTTTCTTTTTTGCATAGATATAGACTAAGAAGTATCCAACACTAACTATCATTAGTGTTATAGACAAAATAGTTAATACGTTCGAATTCATTGTATAACCACCTTTGATTGTAAAAATTGTGCCTTCCAAACGTTTCCATTCTGCCAACTTAGTGGTCTGAATCTATCAGTCCTAATAAGCATCAGACCAATCGGTACAGAGAATAGTTATTTTGTAATCACCTTAGGAGTATTTTATAGAGGCTCAACATTGAAAATAGCAACCCAAGTTACTGCGATATAAACTCCCTTTCCTTTGTTATTTGCATTTACACGGGCTGCAACTAAAGACCAATATCCCGTTTGGACCCCAGCAATAGCAGCTACAGGAGGGAAAAACGCTCCGATTCCTGTTACTATACCAGCACCAGCTGCCACAGAGGCGGCATAGTCAGCAAATGCTTTTGCTTGAGAGTTATTAAATTTACGATCATATCCCCACCAGTGAAATGTCCATTTACCATAAACTGCATTAACTGTGATTAAGTCGGGATTTTGATCAATCGTTAAATCTTTGTTGATAGTAATATAATCATTTTCAGCGTAATGGTTCAAGTCAGCAAAGTGTTGCTCTAATTCTTCAAGATTATACATTTCGTATAAGTGTTGAGGAACATCTTTCAGGTACAATTTTCCTTCATCTGAAACCGCCACATAAGGTTCAATGGCAGCAATCATTTTCTTGCTTCTAATCTCATCTGCAGACATCATTTCCTTATTTTCAAATTCATCGCGAGGCAAAGAGGTACTAGCAAAGCTTTGTGTCGGTGCTATGGCTGTCAGAGTAACAATCAAAACCAAAAATCCCATCAATAATCTCTTCAATTGACTCTCCTCCTTTAAATTTGGGGTCCCCTTACTATACTTATTCGTCATTAGGACCTAAATACCTCTTTTTTAAAAAATTTATTATTTTACTATTTTTTAATAAAATATCAATTTTCAGGGATAAATCAGCACACACAAGAGCAGGATTAAGTGGTCCTCATTCCTTTAGACACACTTTTGCTAGAGATATGCTAAAAGCAGAATTGAAACGTCAAGGAATAGAAAAGTAAGCGTAAAATAATCCCCACCTTTTAATGATAGGGATTAAATACTATTATGGTGATAAATTATTAAAAACCCGACAATTCAAAGGAATTGTTTTGGACCAAGGAAGTAGTTGATCAAGCTCATCCATATTGCTTAAATCCATATTGGGAAGCCTTTCAAATAAGTAGCGAAGATAATAAAATGGATTTAATTTATTCTCTTTTGCTGTCTCCACAATACTGTAAATGATTGAGCTGGCCTTAGCTCCTTTCGGAGTATTGCTAAAAATCCAGTTCTTCCTTCCGATCACAAATGGTTTAATGGATCGTTCACTTCGATTATTATCGATTTCTAAACGTCCATCCTCTAAAAATGCCACGAGTTTTTCCCATTGGTTGAGGCAGTATGTAATGGCTTGACCTAATAGACTTTTTGGTAAAACATTGCTTTTCTCTGTTTTTAGCCATGCTGAAAAAGCCTCCAACAATGGTTGGCTGCGTTTAAGTCGTTTTTTATATCGTTCTTCTGGTGTACATTCTTTCAAATCACGCTCGATGGCAAATAGCTGATTACAGAAATTGAGCCCTTCCCGAGCTGTGACGGCTGAATGACGTTTGGATTCAGGAAGTACGTTTAAAGCCTCATCGAACTTTCTGCGGGCATGAGCCCAACATCCAACTAATGTTACACCGGATACCTTATGGTATCCGGCATATCCATCGACATGCAGGTATCCTTTAAACCCTTTTAGGAATTCTTTGGCATGTTCTCCTGCCCTAGTTTCCTGATAGTCATAAAGGACAAGTGATGGATCCTCTCTTCCAGTCCGATAAAGCCACATGTAAGATTTCAATGTACTTGACCTTCCAGGTTCATGTAAAACCTGAACAGTTGTTTCATCCGCATGTAGAATGTCTTTAGAGAGGAGATGCTCTTTCATTCGTTGATAAATTGGCGCAAGCCATTTTTCGGCACCATAAAGCATCCAATTGGCCATGGTTTGCCGGGATAAGTTCACACCTAATCGTTTGAACTGTTGTTCTTGGCGATATAGAGGTAGCCCCTCTACATATTTTTGATTCATAATATATGCCATGCTTGACGGTGAAGCTAAACTTTTTGGATACACAGATTTTGGGGCAGGTGCTGTAACGATTGGTGTCTCTATTTCATTACGCTCACAATGACGGCATCCATAGACATATCGAACGTGTTTTAAAACTTTGACTTGAGCCGGAATAATCACTAATTCCTGTCGTACTTCTGTGCTCATTTCGTGTGTTTTTTCACCGCAACACGAACAGACCTGCTCTTCTTCGGGTAAACGATATTCAATCGTTTCCATAGGCAGGTTTTCAAACGTAGCTTGACGTTGACCACGTTTCTTTTTACGACGATATGTAATTGTTTCAACAGTTGGCTCTTCAGCTTTTACATTAGACTCTACCTCTGCTTCATTGAATAAAGGTAGTTCTAATTGATTAGGATTTGTTTTTTCGCTTGAAGAGCCAAATTTTCGTTTTTGACTAAGACGATACTGTTCTTCATACCATCGTAATTTCGTCGTCAATTCAACGATTTGCTGTTGAAGTTTTTCAATTCATTCAAATGGGTTTTGGTTAGGATTCTTTAAATTTTTCATCATGTAGTAATAATTCGACGGTTTTAGCTATTTTCCTCCAAGGTTTTTGTTAAAAGTAAAAAATTCATATAACTGTTCTAGCCTTTACTTCTGGGTGTGCTTTCTTTTGCTCCATTGGAAGACCATCCAATAACCAGCGTAATTGCCGATAACTAATTTGTATCGTTCCAGTGTCATTTTCATTTGGCCATTGAAATTTTCCTTTTTCCAATCGACGATAATAAAGCCAAAAACCATTATAGTCCCAGTGAAGAATTTTTAATTTATCTCGCTTTCGATTACAGAACACAAAATAGCTTGATGAAAAGGGATCTAAATCAAATCCCTCTTTCACCAAAGCAGCTAATCCATCAATGGATTTTCTCAAATCAGTACTTCCTTTTGCCAAGTAAACTCGTTCAGCTCTTGTACCAACTAACATGTTGATTTCAACGTCCTAACCACTTCTGAAAGAAAGGCCGGATCGAAACCAGGTTTTACTTCAATTGAAATCCCACTAATTTCAATCCGTAATGAATTTTCAACTGTTTGTGAATGATCTTCTAGGGTAACGGATGCCCATTTTGTAGACTTTCCTTGATTTTTGATTGGATTTTCAATTTTTCTTAACCAGTATTTAAACTGGTGAATACTCCATTGATTTTCCTTGCACCAGTTTACTTGAGTTTGACCGCTTTTACGATAGTCAGCGATTCGTTGTTCCCAAACCTTTCGTAATTCAGGATTCTTAGGCATAAAAAAACCTCCTTCAATTTCATCTTGAGGAGATTATCTCATGAAATTAGCACACCAAGAAGGTGTGCAAGATTTGACGCTTACCTTCCAAAGGCTTTTATACCTTTTAATCCAGCTCCAAGTACCCCTTGTGTAGTTACTCCCTTTTGATTATTAAGTATTTCTTGCTGAATAATAGATTTACTCAACATTATGTCTTGTCTAAAACTAGGACTTTCTAAATCAAACATATCAGGATCATAATTTTCATATTGCTCTACAATACTAGGGAGTGATGGTAATGTTTTTTGTGTAAAAGAATTAGTTGCTTCTTTAGCGCTAGCTAAACTTGGTCCTACCGCACTTACTAGCATAGTAGTAGCTAAGGTTGCTGCAACAGAACTAATAATTTTCTTTTTCATTCTCTTTCTCCTTCGAAAATATATTATAATATTTACAATATTATGTTATCGTAGAATCGTATTAATTCAACGGTGATTTAGAAAGTTAGGACTAAAGGGGTTGGGCGTAATGTCAAATAGGACTAAGGATAGAAGTGCTGAAGTTTTTGGTATGACTGTTTCTATAATTCTAGCGATTGTAGTATTTATTATAATGGTATCAGTACCTATATTTCTTAATTTCGGGGTGATATACTTACTCTCCAAATTACCAATAGTTGAATTTTACTTTTATATAGATTTTTGGTCTAATTTCTGGTTCTTTTTTGGTTTTACTGTAATGAACATTATTGTTCTTGTATTAAGTGAACTGTTAATTACCGCAATCAGGAGAAAGAAAATAAAAAAGTTGTCAGATATTGGCCCAATAAATCTTAAAGAATGGATTATATACTTACTTATTTTTATTGGTTATATTAATCTTTTTGATATATATTTTGATAGATTCAATACAACATTTATTGGTGCGGTGTTAATTTCTGTTAGTATTATATTTTTGTTTATTATCATAGAAAAAACTCTAGATATGTTCCAAGATGAAGAAGAAGGTTCAGCAAATATTGATAAAATATAATAGCTTTTTAAATAAAATAAGGTTCAGCCCTTATTATTCTATAATTTAACGCATTGGGGCTGAACTTTTTTTACGAAGATCACATTTCCATTTATCAATCAATCTAGATTTGTTTTAAACCTTACACAAAATTCTTGACGGTACCAATTTTAAATACTGTAAATTTTATACAAATTTATATACACATATCTTTTTTTACAGTTATAATTTAAATAACTAGTATTAAAGGCGAATATCAATGATGCTTATTGAATGCGAAGTTTCAATCACCCAGACCAATCTTTCATTGTAAGATTACATATACATAATTGAGGATATTTTTTCGTTTGAAGGAGGAGATAAGTGTTGAAGTTCATTTCCATCCTATCTGTGATTATTTGTATTGCTATTGGTTGTATAGCCCTCCCTTTTCTCCCAGATGAAGTATTTATTCACTGGAATACAGAGGGGACTGCTGACATTCAAGTAAGCAAATATATTGGGGTTTTAATCATTCCACTTATAATGATTTTTTCATGGGGTCTCCATCTTTTCCTAATGCGAAATCATCATCAGCCACTCTCATATAGCATCATATTTAACGTAATAATTTTTCTTTTGATGCAAGTGTTATTGATCTTGATTAATTTAGATTTACTACAGTTCCATGTAGAAATTTCTGGAGTCATTATTGGAGTAGTGATGTTGATAATGGCCCCGCTAATGAGAAATATAAAAATGAATGCTCTATTCGGTGTGCGAACCGTTTGGTCAATGAAAAATGAAGAGTCATGGAGAAAATCGAATAAATTCGGTTCAAATTTACTGTTTGCATGGGGAGTATTTACAATCATTATATCTTTCCTCTTGCCATCTGCATATGTCATCCCAACTGCCCTATTTGTTGGATTGCTAGTAGTTATCGTAATTGTTTACGGAAGTTATCGTTTTTATAAAAACAGTATTTAGAGGACAAAAATATTTATAAGCACAAGAAAAATCGCGTTTTTATACATTTTCAAAACGCGATTTTTTTATTTGAAAGGGTTTTCGCTAAGTGTTTACTCTCTTTTTCTGTTCTCCTAGTCTCGAATATTTTTCTTTATTTCCCAACCGTAAACGCTTTCGGCATAACGCGGAAGCAGATGCCCTTCATTTAAATCATCCTGAATCATGTTCGGTTTGCGCTCAAGCGGATCTCCAAATCCAGGACCCCCACGAAGGTAATTTAAATATAGATCGTAATTTTCAAAAATGGTTTCTGTCGTAATGGATTGCTCATCACGGATAATTTCTTTAGCTTCCATTAATTGGTCATAGGTTGGATTGTCTGGATCTCACCTATCACTCATCGAAGTGGAAGAGCAAAAAGTGCTGATCCGACTTTTAGAAGAAACAGACTGGAATCTATCAGCCGTCGCCAAAAAATGAATATCGCCAGGTCCACTCTTTATCGGAAGTTAAAAAAATATGAGTTAAAGCGGAATTAAGGTGAATTTTCCTCTGTTATACGATATTAATAGAACCTTTACCGCGGTTGCAGATGTAAAAGGGGAAGTGTCAACTTTATGGCACTCCCCATCTTTTTTGATAATCATATCACTAGCGTCGCATAAATAAAGATTGAATTTTCAGTTTACTTTTTCAGGATTTTTATTGAAAAATTTAAAATACCAAATCTAAGGTAGTAAACATCCATTTTTTAACAATGTATCCTGTGGCTAGTGCGACAACAACTGTAAAATCCTTAAGGGACACCCTTTCCTTTGATTTTTCGTATCCAAATATGGGCCGATTTCCATAATGCTGCTTTTAAATAACGACTAATTTGTAGATAATTTCGGTCGCTATTCGTGTTCAACTGTGCTAATACGTTTAAACAATACACAATCATTGCTATATATACTTGGTTATGAACTGCTTGTTCGCTGTGACCATAGAACTTTTTGATGTTTAAATGTTGTTTCATCCATTTAAAGAAGAGTTCGATCGCCCAACGAGATTTATAGATCTCAGCTATTTCGTCTGCATCTAAATCAAATCGGTTTGTCAGTAGTGTAAGTTCATTTCCTTTAGTATCGAAGATTTTCAATCGACGAAACACGTTTTCTGACCGATTTTGGGCTGTTCCAATGACTACCAATTCATCTGAAATAACTGTTGAGTCACTAGGTAATGTAAATGTTTCAAGTACTCGTGTGACGGCATTCTTCCGAAGCCGTGAAACAAAGAAGTATCCATCGTCAGTCATGCGATCAAAACGTTCATAATCTAAATATCCACGGTCGAACACGTACATGCATTCCTTATCATCCAAGAATACCTCCAATTGACCTCGGTCATGTTCGACGGCATTCGTGATGACTGCTTGATCTGGATAGGAAAGTCCTTTATCCATAAAAACAAGCCGAAGGTGAAGTTTTACACCAGATTTTGTTTTTCGAAACTCAGCCCACTTATGGTTCGTCAAGTTTAGTGGCAATGTACTTGAATCAATGATTTTCAGTGGTGTTGTCATTTTTCTACGTGTTTGAAAATTGGTTTTCTGATGAATTTGTGCAACCAAATCTAGAAAAATCGTTTGAAAGAAGCAAGTTGGAACCTGATTCAGACGTCTTCCTAATTGTGAGAAACTAATGGATTCGAATCCAGTTGCACATTGTAATTCATCTGAAAATAATGCATCGCTTAATGCCCGTAAGCTCTCTGTTTCGTGGAGTTGGGCGTATAAGAGTAACTTCATAAAAGGTGCCATGTAGAGCTTCTTTGTATAGTAATTTAATTGATAGTTTTTCACCTGCTCCTCAAACAATTCCTGGTTAATAGGTGAAAGCCATTGTTCAAATGATGTTTTTCGTGTAAACTTATCCATGGTTTTTTCCTTTATTTTGGATTTGGATAGGTTTACTACCAAAACCATTATAAACCTGAATTATTCACAGAAATTCAGAAACTTATTATAACTTATGGATTACCAAGCCTTTTCGGCTTTATTGTAATTCATTAAAAAAATGAAAAAAGAATCCATTTCTGTTAAAGTTAAAGTAACCAAAACAAAAACCAAACAGAAAGGACTCTTTATATGGTTACTTTAACGCAAAAAACACTTGATTTCAATCATAAAATTAAATTGTCAAATGATGGAGGTTCTCTTTCCTCCGATACAGGTGAGTTTCTTTTTAGAGAATTCGATGAAAAAATTGGTTTTTCAAAGACTTTAGTTAAGTACTTGAGACTTAACGATTCAAGGAAATATTATCTTCATTCAAATGAAAACTTGTTACGTCAAAAAGTCTATCAAATCATTGCCGGGTATGCGGAAGATGATGCGGCTGATCAGTTGACTCATGATCCTGTGTTTAAGGAAATCATTGAAACTCCAACACTTGCTTCCCAGCCCAGTTTGTCTCGCTTTTATACACGATTTGATAAAGATTCAATTGAACAATTAAATCTGGCTAACCAAGAAATGCTTGATAAGATTCATTGTTTTCGACAATCGAAAGAGTTATTTATCGACTTGGATTCGACTCATTCGGATACATATGGGGACCAAGAATCTTCGTCATATAATACTCATTATGGCACGATGGGTTTTCATCCATTAGTCGCCTTTGATGGTGCGACTGGTGACTTTTTGAAAGCACAACTCCGTCCCGGAAATGTTTATACATCAAATGGTGTGGTGGAATTTATTCGGCCTCTCATTAAACATTATAACGAAATGTTTCCGGAAACTACCCTGTTTCTTCGTGGAGATAGCGGGTTTGCTGTTCCGGGATTATACGATCTGTGTGAAGAAGAATCTGTTTTGTATATTATTCGGTTGAAATCGAATTCACAACTACAAAGTTTAGCGAAGGAATACCATCCTTCTTCCGCACCTTTAGATGTTTCCAAGACGGAAACCTATTATGAAGAAACGATTTACCAAGCAAAATCATGGTCAAAACCAAGAAGGGTGATTATTCAATCGGTACGTCCTGCAGGTGAGCTGTTCTTTACCCATTCCTTTTTTGTTACTAACTTTGAATTAGCTTTTCCTCAAGATATCGTCCGAGCTTATCAAAAAAGAGGGACGATGGAAAACTATATCAAAGAAGCAAAAAATGGCTTTTACTTTGATCATATGAATAGCCACGCTTTTCTAGTGAACGAAGTAAAAATGATGTTAACACTTCTTGCATATAATTTGACCAATTGGTTACGAACTCTTTGTTTTCCGGAAGGTCAAAAAACTATGCAAATTGATACGATACGTACTCGGTTAATTAAAGCGGCAAGTAAAGTCGTGAAATCAGGCAGATCCCTTTACTTCAAACTATCATCGAGTTTTGTGTATCAAAATTTCTTTTGGGATGTACTGAATCGAATTCAAAAACTACAATTGGAATGACCAATAGAATACTTCTCATAACTGAAAAAAATAAATTTTTCAGTCAAGGGGGAAGTATGCCCAAAATACCAGAGTTGTTCTATTGAAAATTCAGTTATTTTATGAATTGGCTACGGTTCTTAATTAAATACCGTTATTTTCAACTAATTTAACAAATTTTATCAAATGGGATTTGTAGCTATGAATATTTCAGGATAAGGTGATTGATTGGAGTAAAGTAGCCAAAGAAGATTATTTTTTAGCAATGGAAAGAAGCCCTATTAAAGATGTTGAAATCAAAGTTCTTTTAAAAGCAGCCTTGACGGATCAAATCAATGATTGGGAGGTTTATATGAAAGGCATCGATGTAAGTTATTATTATGAGGGGTATGACTTTTATAAGATAAAAGATTTACAAGAAGAGTTGTAAGTTTTAAATAATTAAGAGATAACATGAAAAATACAAAGTTTATATGACATTGTTTTGCCTATGAAAATAAAAGAAGTAGAAGAATTAAGACTGAACGGTTTTAGATGCTTTATAACATCAATCATTACTCTTTTCAAAAACTTTTCACCCAGAAAAACTTTCCATCGTATGCTCATCGTTAAACATAGAATTTCACATTCGGTGTCGTTCAATAATGAAGAGCCGTGTAGACAGAAGGATTTACAGTTTGTAAAATTAAGGTATAAACGAAGAAACAACCCTATATATGTTGAAACTTTTTTCGTAAAAATTTTTTAGAAAAAGGCTTAGAGGGAATGAATTATCGACAATTAACAGATGAATAACAAGTTGATCAAATTTGAATTTGATTTTGTGTTAAATGTATAATACATCACAAAAATAATTTCGATTCAGGCAACTTTCATAATGGAAATCTCTTAAAGGAGTTAAGCGATGAATATTTATGTACACGATAAACGAAGATCCTTCAAAAGTGTATTGTTCGGCAATTTATTAAACTCTTGAATACGAAAAAGATGTTTAAGAGCGCTGAGAATATGAAGAAAGCCTTAGAAGAAAAAGCTGTAGAGAATAGCAAACCGTATACGATCGGGAAAGTAAAGTTGAAAAGTTCGATAGCGGAAAGTACCTTTGAAGATATGCAAGTATTTACGCTAAACGATCAATTTTCTTCAAAGCAGCGTGTCATTTTCTATCTTCATGGTGGTGCACATATGAACCAGCCTCTAAGTTTTCACTGGAAGTTCATGGATAAGATCGCCCAAGCATTAAATGCAAAAATCATCGCCCCTATATACCCTAAGTTACCGCATTCCAACTATCAACATACATATCCGAAGCTCATTCATTTATACAAAACAATCCTAGATTCTGTCGACGATCCACAGCAAATCATCATTATGGGGGATTCGGCAGGGGGGAATTTATCCCTTGGTTTAGCGCAGTATTTAAAAAAACAGGATATTCCTCAACCAAAGGAAATCATTTTACTATCTGGAAATGTCGATATGGTACTTAATAATCCAGATATACCAAAGTATGAACGGGTTGACCCGATGCTCGCATTGGCCGGCTTTGATGTCGTTCGGCGTATGTGGGCAGCGGATAAAACGCTAAATGACCCCATTATTAGTCCGATGTACGGTGATTTTCATGGAATTGCTAGAATCACACAATTTATTGGTACCCACGAAGCCCTATATCCAGATGCGATTCGCTTTGCCGAGAAGTTGCACGATCAAGGGGTTGAACAGCAAACCTTTGTATATCCAAAAATGAATCATGTCTTTGTTCTCTTTCCGATCCCCGAAGCTAGAGATGCATTTCAAAAAATCATCCATATTATTACGGATGGTAAAAAGCAATTTCACGAGTCGGAACCGATAAGCTTAAGCGTTAATGATGAGCCTACGCATGTCCAAAATCATTGATTCTAAAGGTATGGGAACCGCCTTTTTTGCCAATACCTCAAGGACGTTTCAGGCAACACGGATTTCATGCCCATTCGCGTCTTGAAACATCACAAATCCAAGGCACCTTTTTGGAATGGTATTGTTTCCAGCTGAAAAGTGAAATCCACAAAAATTGAAGACGAAGAGAAAGAAAGGCGCATTAAGATTTTTTCTGTTAAATCTCTACATTCTCTGTTATGCGAATCACAAACGGTTGCCTCTATTCTACAAAAGGGACTATTTTTTCTCGTCATGATGCCAAACATCTATCCTATTAACAAAACGAAGTTGCATTTCCAAAGGACGAGAATTTGAAAAATACGACAAATCCATTGCACTTACGTTTGTTTGAAAATTTTGTTCTTTCCGATTAAAATTAATGGTAAATGTTGGGTTTTTTAAGGGGGATTGGACAACATGCATTATTTTTTTAAACTGAACGTTGTGAGTGTATTCATCGCTTTTCTATATTTTTTAAATGCAGAACTATTGATTAATTCGTATCGAATTTGGATACTGGAAAACTATGATGACATATTTGACGATTATATCTATCCGACAAAGTATCTTATATTACTTCTTTCTTTAGTGAGTTTATTTTTCATCATAAAAAAATGGCTTCATGGAAGAATGGGAAATTTTTGGATTATGCTGTTGTGGGTTCCTTATGCGATCATGTTGATGCGATTATTTATCATATTCTTTCCGTTAGGTGATGGGGAAGATCCGGGTCCTGGATTTGGTTTTTACATGCTTTTTGAATTTCTCATGTATCAAATGTTTCTATTCTTTACGATTATGCTTTCCAATGCATTTTCAAAAAATACATTCGATAAGGTAAGCGGATGAAAGCCTTAACTGCTTTCTTTTCTTTTTTGTGCACCCGGAATATGATTAATCTATAGGGTGAAAGTCCCAATTCAAAGGAAGAAGTATTGATTATTTTAGCGAAAAAAATGTCCATATCAAAAAAATCTTTACAATATCAACCCCTTGGAGGCTTCCTATTTAAGTAGCAGAGGGCTTTAAAGTTTGCAGAAACGTTATGAATTCTTGAGATAATTTTTGTTGATTAAAAACCGCATACGGAACCAAAATTACAGTGGAGAAAGAAGAGGCTTCCTACTTGATTAAACATATCGGATCATTCATTCACGAGGCTTCTATTTGAAAGTTTCAGAAACGTTTGCGATGAAAGGGTCGGTCCCTGTACAATTCTTAATTCATTTTAAATGTTCTTTGGATATCAAATTTCAATTCTTTGGAATCCGATCAAAATGGACATGGTCCGGGGAAATATTCACATATCTTTCTACCTTTATTAAGAGTTTTTAGCCATCTATTTTCCCCTCCATGAAAAATGTTTTTTCTCAGGCGGCACAAAAAACACAATAGCTAGTTGTGCTGCCTGATTTTTTTTGCACTGTACAGTGTGTAGTCTAGAAATAAGTTCGATAGACACACCTAAAGTGTAATATAATAAAATGAATTTCCAGATAAAGGATTGACATTCAGGTCTACAAGTTATAGACTAAAGATGTAAGGTCTATAACTTGTAGACTAAAGGGGGTGTGATCGTGAAAGAATTGAAACTGACGGATAGTGAAAGAAAGTTTGCTGAATTGATTTGGGAACATGAACCTATTAGTTCTGGTGAACTTGTGAAACTATGTGAAAAGGAAATGAATTGGAAAAAATCTACTACGTATACAATGTTGAAAAAATTATGTGAAAAGGGGATTTTTAAAAATGAAGAGGCGATCGTTTCTTCTTTAATGACAAGGGACGAATATTATGCGAACGAAAGCATCCGTTTTGTTGAAGATACTTTTGGTGGGTCATTACCGAAGTTTTTGACAGCCTTTGTTAGCGGGAGAAAAATTAGTAAAAAACAGGCTGAGGAGTTGAAAAGATTAATTGATGAGCATAAGGAGGTGTAGAAGTGACAGAACGATTCCTTACCGTAGTGAATATGAGTCTTACAGCAAGCTATGTCATCCTTTTTGTAATACTTGTTAGAATGTTGCTGAAAAAATCTCCAAAATTCATTTCCTACGCATTGTGGAGTGTCGTTGCTTTTCGTCTAATCTTTCCATTCTCATTTGAAAGCGTTTTTAGTCTTATGCCTCGGAATACAAATGTTTCTCCAATTTCCAACGATATGATCGATCAACAAAATCCACTGATCGATAGTGGAATAGAAGCTGTGGATTCATTTGTGAACCATTCCTTTTCTTCCCCAACGAATGAGGTCAGTGTAAATCCACTACAGAACTATATAGAAGTAGGGTCGTATATTTGGATTGCTGGTGTTATTGCGTTACTTATTTATAGCATCATCTCCATTTTCGCTTTAAAAAGACAACTAAAAGATGCAAAACTCATTGAAAAGAATATTTATCAAGCGAACAATTTGAAAACACCATTTGTGTTTGGATTTTTTAGACCTAGAATCTATTTGCCGATTGGATTAAATAAAGAGGAACAAAACTATATTCTACTTCACGAACAGATCCATATTCGACGAAAAGACCATTTAATTAAACCATTTGCTTTTTTCATTGTATCGGTCCATTGGTTTAATCCATTAGTCTGGATTGCTTTTCGCTTAATGAACACCGATATGGAGTTATCCTGTGATGAAAAAGTATTGAAAGTTATGGATGGAAATATTAAAAAACCTTATGCTACCTCGCTTTTATCTCTTGCCACGAAAAAACATATTTTAAATGGAAGTCCTTTATCTTTTGGTGAAGGAGATGTGAAAAGGAGGATTACGAACGTGTTAAATTATAAAAAACCGAGTTTTCGAATCATCTTATTTTCGATTATCATTGTAGGAATTGTTGGGATTGGTTTACTTGCAAATCCGAAAACTTCAGCTTCTCTTAGCGACTCTTCCTATCATGTTAAAGAAATTTTATATCAATCTCCTTCGTCTTCTTTGAACGATTCTTTAGATACATTACCCCAATATAGTATTAAAGACCAAACGCTTTATAGTAAGCAGATTACTGATGAAAATTGGAGTAAGGTCGGTGAATTATACGAATATAAACTGAGCAAACAAAAATTGTCTACATTATTTAATTCTTCTTCAAAGAATGTTCAAGAACTAATCAATCGAACAAAATTAGTATTTCGGACAGATATCGACGAAGAACATGGGACATTTGATTTGTTACTGGAACTAAAGAATGGGGAAGTACTTTTAGCATCAGGATATGATAACGAGGAAGCCAGCATTATTCACTGGTTAGTTGAATTGGAGAAATTAGATAGTATTCATAATGAATCGAACCATAAGGATGAGGAAGACATTCAAGCATTAGTAGAAGATTTTGGAAAAACTCTTCAGAAAGTTTCCCTCTCCGCTCCAGATCATATCGTTGCGAAAAGCATTGAGGAAAATTATAGCGAATATATTACATCTGAACTACTAGAAAAATGGAAAAATGACCCGCAAAGTGCAGCTGGACGTATGGTATCTAGCCCATGGCCTGATCGTATCGATATAATAAAAATCGAAAATACTGATGAAACGCATTATACAGTTTATGGAGAGATTATTGAAGTAACTAGTTTAGAGAAGAAAAATGGTGGAGTAGCAGCTAAACGTCCGATTACTCTTGTGGTAGGGAAGGAAAATGAGCATTGGCTCATCAACGATGTAGCCGTTGGCAAATACATTCAGTAATACGATATTCAAATAAAGAAATAGATTTCAGTTTTCTTGTCGAACGATTGGAATAGAGCTTAAGCATGCCAGATTTATTTTTTCCTCGTTTTAAAAAGGAGTAATCGGATGTCTGCTCGCTTACTCCTTTTCTGTTTTAAAATTCTTATTCATTATTCAACTGTTCATCGTTGAAAGGTTCCCATTTTCCATCAATATACACCTCTAAAATTTCCCCACCATCAGCAAAAAATTTAATGTTTTCTTGATTGGTGAGCCGATAATCGATGACTTGTACCCTTATTTTAACCTTTTCAATCTCCGGATGATCAGATAAATAAAATAATTTCGAATTTAATTCATCAGCACCGTTTCGAACGAATTCTCCAATTAATGGGTATCGAATGGACTTTTCTAACAGATAAGCTAATTCCCGTTGTTCTTCTACTAATGAGTCAAAGTTTTCACTCGATATAATTTTTACTTGTTCAGAAACATTTTTATGACGATTATATAAAAATTTGTTCCAGTGGCTCATCGTTGGCTCATACAATATGAAACCAATCATTAAACCGACGATAAAAGTAAAGATGACATTAGCGATTTGTTTTTTCATATTTATGAGTCCACCTTTCTATAAATTTCCATTCTAATCGATTTAATATGTAAAGGATAATCGTTAGAAATGGGAAATGCATAGCTTTACGAACATAAATGCAATCACCACTTTTCTTAGAACTATATCAAATAGGTCTGCTTAAATATGCCAAATATTGAAAAAATTGTATATTATAATTATAACATAAAATATTTTATCTATATTTGGTTTTGTCTTATATAATGAGGATTACTACTCAAAGGTTTATTGAAAATGGATACGAGTTCTTAGTGGGATTTCGATTTAAATCTACAGTTTCTTTTAGTTAGGAGAAATAACTTTTTCCAGTCAAAGTGTCGATCGGTAGTATGATAGTTTTCTTTTGTAATTTAGAATTGTCCAATTATTATTTTTGGAATATTATAATAAATAAAAGGGATAGAAAAATAACAAAACGAACCCATTTGCATTAAATAACTTCGGTTCCTATTCTTTCATTTTCACCATATCGAATATGATGAAGGAAGAAAAGAACATTTTTATTGTTTCTTTTTTCTGAGAAAGTTGGGGCTGCTCTGTTTTTTAAACATTACTTCCTAACTTTTAGTTATTCATTTATTAGGAGGCAATATTTATGAAAAAGTTATTTATGCTGTTTGGAGGTATTGTAGTCCTTTTGTTATTTTTTTATAATTATCAATTTTATAAAAATGAAACAAGTGAGACAATTAGTAGAGCAGATTTCAAAAATCACGTAGGGAAGTTGGCGGAAGCAAATCCTAAAAATCATATCGAAACAGTTCAGGAACATACTGTCAATAAACACATCAGGATAAAAGATGAACCGAACGATCAAACAATCGTTCCTGTTTTAATGTACCACCATTTTGTAGAAGAAGGAGAAAAAGTGGGGTATACAACGATTTCTAATGTAGCATTTGAAGAACAAATAAAATATTTAAAATCGAAGGGATATAATACGGTAACTGATCAAGACATTGTTGATTATTATTATAATGGAAAAAAATTACCCGAAAACCCTATACAAATAACTATGGACGATGGATATGAGAGTAACTATAAACTTGCATATCCTATTTTAAAAAAGTATGGAATGAAGGCTACGATATTTGTTATTGTTTCAAGAATTGGGGAAGAGTATCTCCCTCCACGTTTAACATGGGATCAGATTAAAGAAATGTCAGATTCAGGTGTTATGAGTATTCAAAGTCATACATATGACATGCATCATAAAGTAATGAAAAATGATTCAGTAGAGGTTTCAGCAATGATATCTGATAACAATGAAGAATTTTTAAAAAGCGTTAAAGACGATCTAATTCGAAGTAAAGAAATTTTAGAAGAAAAATTAGGCAAAGAGGTCATTTCCTTATCTTATCCTTATGGTCATTATAATGAGGAAATTTTAAGTGTTGTAAAAGAAGTAGGGTTTAAATTGGCTTATACGGTGCAGTCTGGTTTAAATAATGTAAATACCAATGAATTAGAACTATTTAGAATAAATGTCAGCTCAATGTATAATGGAAAAGCAATTGAAGAAGAAATAAAGAAGCAAAAGGAGCTTTTGAATTCGCAAAATAATAACTAATAAATCTTAGGAATTAATATTATTAATATTTTTGTCGCAAGAGGAAAAAAATGAGAGTATAAAATATTTTGTGTAAATAGAAATGCATTAAATAATGTTCATAGAAAAAGGAAGCCCCTTTCTGTAGAATAAAGTTGGCCACCCAACTCACAGAAAAGAGGTCTTCCCTATGAATCTTCTTACTATAGAATGAATCGAAGCACTAGCACGAAATCAAAATATAGAGAAGTTTTTCCCAATCATTTCGAAACGACGATTTGTTGCATCGAGTACAAAACAAATATGGTGTTTTTTGTAAAAAACGATTGTTGGTTTAGCGATCATACCCTTGATTGACGGTCTTAAAATCTTCGAAAATGGCTGCTCAAGTCTATAAATATACTTTACTGGCAATATTTTTTAAAAGGATGATTTCGAATGGTTAATTTTTCCAAAACACTCTTCCATTTACCTATATTCAAACCCTCCTAAATAAGTAGAAGTACCTATTCCATTTCCCCTGATTTATTTATATAATAATAATAACATTTTTAAAATTAAGTTTTGTTTTAAAAATTCATCGATTATCCTCTGAGAACTTATTCAAGGTATTTATTCCTTGCATCCTTGTAAAACGCTTCTCTACATTCGTTCCTCAGTCAGTCATATTTTCCTTGATTTACAGTCTGTTATTAGCTCACCATTCTCCTTTGAGTTTTTCTAATCAATCAACTTTGTTGAAATGCGTTCAGTTTCTATTCGTCTCCAATACGTTTATCGTTCGTGTAAACAATAACATCCATTCCATTACAAAAAAGAAGGGAAAAGCCTATGGATATTTTTTCGTTGGAAAATGTTCGGGTTCGAATAAAAGATAAAATGATACTCGATCTCAAAAATCGGTCAATCCATATTTCCAAAGGTGATGTCATCGGTATCATTGGTGAAAATGGAGCTGGGAAAACGACGTTTATTCGGGTACTTCTTGATTTAATCAAATTTGAAGGGAAGGTTGAGCGAAATATTTCCTTCCAATCCATCGGTGTCCAAATGCAAAAAAATGGATTTTCTGGTTTGATCAAAGTTTATGAATTAATTTCCTTTATTTGTAATTCTTCAATAAAAGACAAGCAACTTACGGAGAAAATGAGGGATTTTCAGATTGATCACTTGTTAAATAAACGGGTGGAATCTTTATCAGGGGGAGAACTTCAACGGTTGACACTGTTTCTTGTCATGTATCATGATCCGGACGTTTTAATATTTGATGAGATTACAACTGGATTAGATTACCAAACTAGGAAAAGTGTTTTAAATTATTTGAAAAAAATAATAAATAATAAAACGGTATTAATGGTTACCCATTACTATGAAGAAATTGAAAAATTAGCAAACAAACTGCTCATTTTACACCAAGGAAGGTTACTAGATTACGGTTTTATTGATTCTTTATTTGAAAAGTATGAAATATTTTCCACCTTTACTTTAAAAAAAGATGACTTTTCTCTCCTAGAGGAAACAACAGATAAGGGGTATGCATTTGAGGATAAAGTGGTTGTGATTAACAGGAGCAAAAAAGAAGAAGACAAGCGGTTACAAATTATTCAGAAAAGCAATTGTACATATGATTATAAGAAAAAAGATTTTTATTCCTTATATAAAAAAATCATTGAACAGAAGGGTGTCATATGAAATACATACGTTACTGTTTCATTGAACTGAAAATCATCTTATTTCGTACACCGATTGCGATGTTTTTTAGTATCCTGTTTCCACTCTTTATGATGGCGATTATCGTCGGAAGTACAGGGAATATCGAGATTGGCGAGGGATATCATTTTATAGATAAGTATGTATTTATTGCATTAGGTCTCGGTGCAATACCAACGAGTCTCGTTTCTTTACCGATTTCAATCGCCGTTGAAAAGGAAATTGGAGCGTTCGAAAGATATGTTTTATTCGGGATCAACCCAATAGGAATTGTTCTGACAAAAATGGTTGCTCATTTTTTTATTACATTCATTCAGTTTATAATTGTCATCTTTTTTGGATGGATCATTTTCGATTTACAATTATTACCCTTTCATTATTTTCTCCTTTTCCTCATGCATTTTAGTTTATGTATCATTGTCTTATTACTAATTGGAGTTTTATTAGCGAATTTATTTCATCGAGTGCAAGTCGTCCAGATTATAGGAATGTTTTTGATGTTTTTACTGTTAGCTTTAACAGGAGGAATTACAGACTATTCCACATTGCCAGAAACAATCAAAAACGTCATGGCTTATGTCCCCATCACTTATTTAATGAATGATTTTTATAAAATTTGGTTTCTAGAAACGAGTATTTTACCAAACTTTTTATCTTTAGCAATCATTTATATCATCCTATTAACGCTAATCAATCTATTTGTAATCTATAAAAACTATAAATTTTTAATCATAAACAAACAAAAGGAATTTCCGTTTCATCTCGTGCCAAAACATGAGTTTGAACAAAGGAGGTGAATTGTCATGAATGTAAAAAATCTCGTTTTAAAAAATCATAGTTTTATGACCGAAGATCACCGATTGGACTCATTACATTACGCAGCGGGTTCTTGTTCTTGTTCTTGCTCTTGCTCCTGTTGTTGCTCATGTTCTTCATCTTCATAATGGTACTTACAAAAAAATGTGGGACGGTGCATTGGTCACCGTCTCATTTGTTAAAATGGGTTATTCGACATTTTCCGAGGTGATCTTTCCATGAATATAAAGCAAATATCGATTTCCTTTATTTTATCAATTGTTATCACGTTTATTTTTTTTACCCTTCTCATTACTTACGATTATTCGAAAATCGATCTGTCTTCATTAAAAGAATCACAAAGTTTTTCTTTATTCGGAATCGAATATTATCGGATTGAGGTTGTTGAAGGCAAAGATCCAAAAGGCATACCGAATAACTTTAATATGTCGTTGTTTGGAATTGTACTAGGAATTCTCCTATTTTTTGTTCTTGAAATGCTGAATAAAAAACGGGCGACCAAGAGGTGAAAAAATCATGCCAGTTAATAAAGGTTATGTGAATTTGCATAGCCTCATTTACGATGATCGATCGAATATTGCGAATTTATCAAATGAAAAACTTTATTCAAGTGTATTAAACGGGTATGTTCATTCCAATGCCTTTGATTATTTACTAAATGTGAATAGTATTCGTTTATCGGATATACGTTCCCTTGGTTTTTTCAATGAATCTGGGATTGCCAATAAAATGAATGATATTCGGGGTAAGGAGGAATTAATCGATCATAAGCATGTTTTTCATCTGCCTAAACCGAAAAAACTAAAAGCAAATCTCGTTGAAATCCTTGAAAATCGACAGAGTATCCGAAACTATGCAGAACAAAGGATGGAGCAAAAGGAACTATCTACCCTTTTAAAATATGCCATTGGAATAAAAGATTCGAAAAAAGGTAGAGAAAATTCCATTCACCGATATTATAGTTCAGGCGGTGCTCTCTATCCAATTTCGGTATTTGTATATATTCATAATGTCGAATATATGAAAAATGGTGTTTATTTATACCAACCATATTCCCATTCCCTTTTATTAAAAACGACCCATTTTACCGGAAAAGAATTTTTGGCAGATAATGTACTCGATACACAAAATTGTAATATCATTCTATTATTTCATTATGAAATCAATCGAAATTATCTCAAATATGGTGAGTTATCTTTGCTTTTGGCACTAATTGAAGCGGGAATTATGGCCCAAAATATTCATTTATTAGCAAATGCTTTACATTATTCATCCTGTGATGCGGCGGGATTTAATAAACGATATGCCGAAGAACAACTACAATTAGACGGGATCAACTCCCATATCATACATTCTTTAATTATCGGAAAGGAGCGATAGGGGTTGGCAGTTACTTTTGTAAAATCAGGGGATCTACTAGTGAATAGAACGGATCAAGAATTGATTTTAAAAAAGGGAGTCATTCATTCGTCTGAGATTACCATTGATTTAGAAAATAGTGCAGAAACATTTTTAAACATGTTAGAAGAGCTCATTTCAGGGAACGAGATAACTGTTGAACGAAACCATATTTATTATCAAGACTTTATGACTTTGTACAATTATGGATTTATTACCTCTGCGTTAAATAAAACGAAAAATATATTATTTTTGGTGGAAAATCATATATCAACGGAGAAATTAAATAACGCTTTCACAAGTTTTAATGCAGAAAAACGAAATGAGTATATTAGCGATGAGGACATAAAAAGTATTCAATCTAGCACGGACTTTATAAAAGAGACAGAAATTTTAAATAAATATAGAAATGCTTTCAAAGACTATGATTATATTTATTATCTTGCTTCATTAACCTCCCTTTATAAAATACGAGCAATCAATAAACTGATGTTGATGATTCAAAAGCCTTTCTTTTTAGGACTTGCTGATAATGAGAATATTTTTATTACAGGAATCGATCCGAAAATAACCGGTTGTTTCGAGTGCTTTGAGAAAAAAATATTGGCTAAATTCGATTTTCGTGAACTACATGTCCCAAATGAACATGGTTCAATCAGTCATTCTGAATTGTTTTTAATGGCTAGTATTTTGCATAAGAATATTGAGCAAACGGAAGTGAACGGAATTTCCATGTTAATGGGAAATGTTCTCTATTTTTATTTTCCAAATTTTGAGTATTCCTTTGATTTTAATAGAAGAACCATCCTCTGCAATACATGTGCTGGATTAAACCAAATCCATTTTGAGGAACAAAATATCAGATCCATCAATATTTTGAAGGAGTTCGAACAAATATGAAAACATTATTGACAAAGGAATATATTGATCTTCGTGTTGAACATTTTAAAGGGAAAGCTTTTGGTCTATGGAGGAAACCGGAATTTTTTCATCGATTAGGTTCTTATCCTTTACCTAAATTTAAATTTATCACCTCCCCCTTTCCTCGTTTTGAAAAAATGGTTTATCAAACGGACCATATTCACTTTACCTTTCATTTAAGCGGGTATGGGATGTTGCAAAACGAAACTCAAATGGCATTCCTCGGTGAATCGGCCGAACGATTTGCTTATGCTTCCCAATATTCAATATTAAAAAACCATATAATTTATGATTCGTATAACAATTTAATGGAAAAGAAAAAAGAAAATGAACTCGTCTGTTCCTTAGAATATATTAATATTCATTATAATCAAAATCACACTCATTATATCGAAGAAAACGACAAAATATCCTGGTTAAAACTCCATTCATTAATAAAAAAGGACGCCTATGTTTATATTCCTTTTCAAATGGTCGTATCCGGTGCGTCTAACATGCTACCTTCCGAAAAACATCCGATTAAGAATGCGGTTTCTACAGGTACAGCATCCCACGAAACTTTTCTCCAAAGTTTAGAAAATGCCATTATTGAATATATGCAATTAGATTCATTTAATATTCATTGGTACGGGGGTGTGAAAGGAAAAGATATTACAGATTTATCTAAAGATTTGATTGAAAATGTTTTTGGTAAGGACAGCGATTTTTTCGAACGATTTACTGTGACATTTACCGATATTTCATTTGATAAACCGATTTTTGTCGTCATGTGTGAAATTTTTTCCGATGAAGATTCTTTGCCTAGATATACGGTTGGCATTCAAGGAGCTTATTCCCTGCATAAAGCGATTTATCGGTCATTAATGGAAACATTGGCGATTTTAGAATACAACTTAAATATATGCTGGACAGAGCCCGAACGATTCAAAAATGTTATCTCATTAACTACTTTCGATAATCTCGATGATAATGTCATTTATTATTCTAGGGTTGGGAAACCGAAGTTGAAATCCATCCCATTCTCTTTTCAACCTGTGAATAAAGTGAATCATCTTCAAGATTTGTTACAATCGCTAATCGATTACAGCACTTATGCAGGCTGGATTGACATTACTCCAGTCGATTTTGTTGGATGTAATCAAGTGGTAACGAGAGTGGTGATTCCTGAGTTTTTACCCCTTTGTATTCCAAGTTTTCCGCAATCAAGGCATCCGAAGTATCTTCAATTATCCGGTGTTATGAATGATGATCCACACCCTCTTCCTTAAAATGATAAGTCTACTTAATTTTTTCCCTGGAATTATGTACTTGATTGTGGAAAAACTGTTAAAAAGGAAATTTGGAACGACAGATAAATATGTTTTGTCTTTATTAATTGTCTGTCTGATTAGTTCCATCGCATATATGGACGTCTATTTTTTCATCATAGTAGGGATCTCTCTATTGGCAGTTGTTCAAGTTTTCATTGAAACGAAATCATTAACATTCGTACACACGGAAATATTGAAGAAAAAGTTTTTAATTTCTTCATTAATTGTTATTCCAATATTAGAGGAATTTATTTTTCGATATATGATCTTTCATCTTCTTGTAGACCAAGGAGTACCGAATTATTTTTACATTTTACTTTCTTCGCTCACTTTTACATTTCTTCATTATTATAAATTAAAGGAAAAAAGTTTTTATAAATTCATTTTAGGCTTGATTTTATCCCTTGTTTTCCTTTGGACGGAAAATCTTTTTATTACAATCTATATCCATGTTTTATTTAATGTTCTAGTTTATTTAATTAAATATACAGAGTTTTATCGTGGGTTTGAATAGACAAGAAAATTAAAATTCAATTCAATGATTCTCATTTTTTGTCTCATCCATGTTTTTTGTATTTTTTGGAAATGAAAAAAGATACCAATACACTGAATTCCTTATTAACTAAGGAATGTCCGAAAAAGTTCAATCCTTTTCGTCCGTAAATGAATGATGGATCGTTCCGGTGATGGCTCATGCCAAAAGTCGTTTTAAGGGGATGAGCAAGAGAAGAATAAATCGTGTATAAAACACATATCTAATTTGATATAAATGTCATGAATGTAGTGTTATGTATCAAAACAATTTAAAAACAGATGAGGTGATAAAATGAAGAAATCTTATATATTGATTATCCTTGCATTGAGTATGACTTTCTTAAGTGGATGTGCTCTCTCAAAGGATAAAAAGCCCGCTCAAAATGAAGCCGTAGAAAAAAATGAAATAGAGGAAAACAATCAAACGGTAGAAGAAAACATGGAAGAAAATGAGTCAACTACGAAAGAAGCAGAATCAGCTGTAAAAATTCCCGTCACTTTAGAAAAAGCCACTTTTGAGGTACCGGAATATTTTTTGGAATTAACAAGTGATCAGGATTATGGACTGCCTTATGTTCGGTATATAATTGATGTAGGAGCTAGTTTTAATCTCGTTGTAGAAGACTTATCCAAATATCCAGGTATAACATTAGAACAATATATTGAGATTGCTCTCGCCAGTGCAAAATATGACTATAAAACGAATATATACAAGGAAATTAACGGATACAGAGTAA
Source organism: Fervidibacillus halotolerans (assembly GCF_026547205.1). GTDB lineage: Bacteria > Bacillota > Bacilli > Bacillales > Caldibacillaceae > Fervidibacillus > Fervidibacillus halotolerans. The sequence goes on from NZ_CP106877.1 coordinate 120,315, forward strand.
ATGAACTAATAACATCCCCTGGGGATAACGGGACCATACTTCACCAAACGACCTTCCTTCATGATAACAAAGCATATATCTTCACCTATGGAAGCCTAGAAGAAAACTATGACGAATATCTTCCGGTTATTGAAGAAATCCTTCAAACCGTTTCATTTAACTGATTTCCATAAAAAAGACTCTTCTACTGAGGAGTTTTTTTCGTTATAATCTCATTCACTTTTCAAATAAAAAGCATTCTCTTCAAAAAAATAGATCGTTCCTTTTCCTTCTTTAGGAATATAGTCGAAAAAACTTTGTTTCTTACATAGTCAATAATCTGACAAAGGGGTAAGAAAGTTGGATAAACCCTTTTATATCAGTATTTTATCCGTCGTAAAGCGGGTGAAAATTAACGCGTTTTCAATAAGTTGATTCCAACGTATTTTTCTTAATCCTAGTTAGATTCTGTCTTAATTGAATCAATTCCGTTACGATGAGGTCTAAATTAAAAACTTGATACAAATCGCATTCTGGCCAAATGGTATGAACTCTCTCCTAATTTGAATATGAAATTAGAAACAGAAACGAATGAATTTATGACATATATTATATGATTATGACTCCAGTCACTAGGCATATCAGTTTGTTTTGATACTGATCGGATTCAATATTCATGCGGGCATCTTTTATCAAACATTAAGTGGGAGATGATCAACATTTTTTTATTACATCCTCCTTTCCTCTTCAAAAACCTTTCGTTGACGAATATATCACCTTAGGACAATATGGATTTCAGTTATTCAAACTTTGACATTGTCCGTTTATGAAAGATGATACCGTCAATCGATTCTTTAATTTTCTTATTTTTTTCATTCATACCATATTAAAAAGTTTAAAAAAAAATGAATAAAGTCATGACTACAGCCACTATTCAATTTCAACCCGTATCCTATACTGTAGGTAACTACTTAAAAATGAATGGAGGTTTTTAATGACGAGTCGGTAAAAATAACGACCCAGATCAGTTCGGTGACAAGACAAATAAAATCGCTACTTCTAGGAGGATTTTTGGGTTAGCTGGTTTTGAAATAGTAATGATGTATGTAAGAAAGAGGAGTACAGGTTTTGTTTAGCTACACCCATAGAATGACTGAATCCATACTTAGTATTAAATATGAGGTGGTATATTGTGAAAAAAAGTCAGATGTCCCAAGTGGTCGATGTAAAAAAAACAGAGGTGGTTAAAAAATATTTAGATCCAGAATGGGTGGAACTCATTAAAGAAGCGAAACGGTATGGAATCCCGATAAATGAAATTAGAAACTTTTTAAGAAAAGGGTCGTTATAAGTACGCTCTTTTTTTTTGGAATTTTTTCGTCAATAAATCATTCATAGGGATGTGAATAGGGTAGGAAAATCAGTTTTTGACAATATTGTTAAAAATTAGGATGTGATAGTTGAACAAAAAAAGTAATTAATGAAGGGAAGATTCGTGGAATTTCTTTAGTTATCGTGGAAGTAACCCGTAAAATTATATGACCGGGGTAACTAGTGATTTAATTGTTTTTTCTGATAATATAAATGATAGTAGTCTATTTTTTTGAATGGAATGGTCACAATCATTTTACTTTGTTTTCATTAGTTGCAATGTATTTTTGTGATGTTTAAATGATCATATTTTATAAGGTGAATATAAATGAAAATATTTCATAACAACGGACTGAAGTGGCTAGGATTATTGCTGTTCATCTCTATTCCTCTCATCTCGTTATTTTTAGTGGAACGACAGGTAAATCCTTTAGAAAATGCATTTAAAAGTACTTCTGGTGATTTTCAATATATGGATAACGACGGTGTGTGGCGTGATTACGATCCGGTTTTGTTTGAAGGAGTAAAAGTTACCGGCACATACTGGTTCAAAACGGTTTTGCCTGAAAATCGCTGGCGTGACCCGTATATGTATTTGCGATTTGTCCCAAACGCTGAAATTTATTTAGATAATGAACTGATCTATACTTTTTCACCACCCTTTGAATATTGGGAGCATCCGCACTTAATCAAACTTCCAGATGATTTTTCTAGTCAGACTTTAATGATTCGGATTGATTTCGATCGCCAATGGATGTATCCGGGTTTGATTATCATTGATTCGCCACTTAATATCATCATCCACCAACTGTTACAATCGGATGATCGTCTTTTGTTAGGATTTGTCAGTTTGCTTGTTGGCATAGGCGGATTCATTTTATATATTGGTAGGAGACAACCTAGTTATCTATATTTTTCCCTATTTGCCCTATATATTGTGCAGCTATGTTTGAGTCGGTCTTGGAATTTGTTAGGGCTCCTTACATCATCACCGGCATTTCCCTATTTTCAAGATGTGATTTTACCCATTGGAGGCTATTTCTTTTGGCGCTTTTATGAACACTTATTTGGAAAAAACGCTTCCCGTATTGGTTACTGGGTAGCCCATGTCACACTCGTTATATTTGTTCTTTGGCTTGTAATGTCTTTGTTTTTCCCTTCTTTTTATTCCTATGAGATGTCCGTATTGCTACAAAATATCATTATACCAGCATTGATCATAATTATTTTAATATCTGCCCTTCAAGCTTATCGAAATCGCCGGGATACGGAGACCTTTTGGTTGATGGCCGGAGTTGTAACCTTTGGCTTGGCCGTCTTGATGTATTTTCTGTTACCTTACATTGCATGGGTGACAGATAGCATAGTGCCTCAATGGTTTCGATTTTCGATCATATACAACATATTGTTTGAAGGTGATCGCTTTTTACACGGTCTTTTCATTTTACTATTTTCCATGGGGATGGTGTTGAATGCAAATATTCGTAGCGTGTATCAAAAGCTACAAAAAACAGCTAAAGAATTAACCCAATTGAGCAATTCCTTGGAACGGTTGGTTCAAGAACGTACGAAAGAGTTGGAACAGACGAATCGAAACCTACGTTCTTCCATGCAAAAAACGGCGGAAGCTTTAGCAGAGATTGCTGTTTTGGAGGATCGGAATCGGATTGCCCAAGATATGCACGATCGGACAGGTCATGCTTTAACGGCAGCTTTGATCCAGATCGAAGCGGCTAAGCGGTTGATGAAGAAGGATGTCGGTTTAGCCCTTGAGAAATTGGAAGCGACTCGTGAATCAGTAGCCAGTGGTTTAGATAGTATTCGTGAAACGGTACGGATGATGAAGCATGATTATGAGGAGCGATCCCTCGTTTTATCGATTCAAAAGTTAATTCAAGAAACGGAAACTGCAGTTGGTGTTCAAATCATATATGACCCGCAACCTTTACCCGAATTGGATCCGATTACGAAAAAAACATTATACCTCGCTCTGCAAGAAGGACTTACGAATGGAATCCGGCATGGGAATGCAACACAGTTTGATTTTTCGCTAAAGGTTGAAGGGGACATAATCAACTTTCAATTGGCCAATAATGGAGAAGTTTATAATGGTCAAGAATTTGGATTTGGTCTAAATTCGATGCGAGAGCGAATTGAACGATTGAACGGAACGATGCATCTAGAAGCGACCGATTTACACCCTTGTGTTCTTCGCATCACGTTGCCTATTGAGTCGAACGATGATGAAAAGGAGGGAACACAATGATCCGTATTCTTATCGCGGATGATCAGGCGTTAATTCGGGATGGTCTACAAACGATTATTGAAATGGAAGATGATATGGAAGTGGTGGGAGTCGCAGAAAATGGCCATCAAGCCTGTGAACTTACGGAAAAATTAAAGCCTGATTTGGTTTTAATGGATATTAAAATGCCGGGAATGGATGGAATTGAAAGTACGCGGTGGATTAAAGAACATGTACCGGACACTGTCGTCCTAATCTTAACGACATTTTCAGAGGAAAAGTACATTATTGATGGGCTGATTGGCGGAGCGGCTGGGTATTTAGTTAAAGATTTATCGGCTGATAAAATTATCAGTTCTATTCGCGATGCTGTACAGGGACAATTTATGCTGCCAGCTACGATTGCAGCGAAACTGTCAGCCCGACTTTCCTATTTATCTGGAAAAAATAATTTCTTTTTCCCGCTCCGTAAAATGAATCTCCCCAGGCTTAAATCGATCGGTATTGATTACAGATTCTTTATTGATGGTTGAGGGGAAAAATAATCATGAAATTGCCAGAACCTTGTTCATGAGTGTTGGAACGGTGAAAAACTATATTAGTATTATTTATCAGAAAATTGGTACAAACGATCGTGCGAAAGCAATCTTGCTTTTGAAAAAGATGATTGTATAATTCCCTTTTCACTTTTCCCACTATATGGATTTGTTCGACCGATTTATTACTGTTAAATGGACATGCAATAATGAGAACTGGAGAACCATTGATAGCCCCTTCTATGAGAAAGAAACACACACAATGGAAGGGATGATCGATGGTTTTCTTTATGTAATCAAAAATTTTTCCGTTTGCAAGGACTTATATTAAAGGTGGAGATAAATGGTACTTGTTATCCAATTTTAGTCGGAAAAATTAGTTCATTTGTTCTGATGATTAGAAAAACTACTATTTGCCTATCCAGTTATTGATTATAAAATCATCGATAGAATAAGAATTTAAAACAAGAAGGGGATAATCAATGCATGATAATAATATAAAAGTACAAGAAATAAAGGATCGTGTAAAAACATTTGTTGAACAAAGAAATTGGCAGGAAGCACATAACCCGAAAAATCTAGCGATGAGTATTGCCATCGAAAGTGCTGAACTAATGGAAATCTTTCAATGGCTTTCCATTCAAGAATCATGGGAAGTGAAAAATAGTGAACAATTTACCCATTTGAAAGAAGAGTTAGCCGATGTACTCATTTATTGCCTATCACTTTCGAATCGGCTTGATATTGATGTTACAACGATTATTGAGGAGAAATTGAAAAAGAATGAAAAGAAGTATCCTGTAAACGAAAAAAATGATTAGGACTGTTTTTGCAGAGATGTCGATTTTGTAAGGAATATGATGGAGGAACTGATGAATTGAATGAAATAAAAAGAGGTTGTTCAATAAGTCCATCTGTTGGGAAAAGTGGCGGCGACTCTAACGGGAACAGCACGAGCTGAAGATTCTCGCAGACGAGCTTGCGAGTCGAAAAGACTTGGACGTGTCTCCGTGAAATGAAATCAACTGCATTTTATGAAAGGATATGTACTTTTTGAACAGCCCTCTTTTTTTATAATCATTCAACTAGTAATACAATTCGTATTTCCCATCTTCATATACTCTATAGCGTCCGAGTGTTCCGGAACCTCCGCTTTCTCTAAATGATTTCGAGATAAGAATTATCATATAGTACGAACCATTTTCGTCCGTCTGTAAGTTTCCACCTAGATCATCAAATAGGATATCCTCATTGTTCGCCACTTTTAATTTCGTCTTTAAATAATCAATTGCTTCAGAACTACTAGTTATATGGATCACTTCTTCTTCGTTGTGATCAGTACTTGAATTTGTTTGTTCACTTGCATTGGTGCCTTGAGTGTTGGCTGTTGTCGAATTGGAATCGGTTGTATTCGTTGAATGATTTGAATTTATTTGTTCACTTGCATTGGTGCTTTGAGTGTTGGCTGTTGTCGAATTGGAATTGGAATCGGTTGTATTCGCTGAATGATCTGAATTTTGTTGTTTCATTGCTTCGTTTGTGTTACTTGTATTTTGACTTTCATTTTCATCATCTGTAGTTTCCGCTTCATCAGTATTTTGCGTTTGAACTTTCTTTTCCGTTTCTTCTTCAGTTGTTTCTTTCTCCGTTGAAGTCACCTCATACTTTGGTTTTTCTTCGTTGGATTTTTCAATCGCTTCATCACTACTACATGCGGTTATCATGGCAAGTATTAACGGGGTTATTCCTAGATGTAAAAATTTTTTCATTTCTTTTCCCGAAACTCCTTCCAATATTTTCCTTTTATAAAAATTATTTCAAAAGATAGTACAAAATTCAATCCAAAACAAATAAAAATTCGCGTTTCTGAAATGAAAAAAAACGATAAGGAGAATCCTCTTACCGTCTTTTTTAATAAAATGCAAGTAATTTTCGTTAGGTTTGTACGCTATGTATTGTTTCAAAGTGTCTATGTGAATGGGAATACTTATACAATTTTAAATGTTTATCTTTGTAATATTTCCAATCGATTTCCAAAAGAATCATCCACATAAAATCGGACGGCTCCTTCTAAAGACTCATCCTCTTCCGCAACAATTTAATCTTTTTCGAATAAGCCAAATTGTCGATACCCTTCCTTTTCAACGGCTTCTTTCACAAGACTCATGTAATCATTTTCATTTAAATGCGTTCTTAATTGATTAATCAAAGGAAAAGCAAGTAGCCGTTCTTTTTCAGAAACAAGTTCTTTATATTTTGTCATCCAGTAAACCTCCCTTTACAAACGTCTGTGGATCCTTGACACCCGATTGGTCCGCTCCTATTGATTCGATTTCTGTACGGGGAACCTGCTTTGCTTTTTTGGACGAAATTGATACACAACCAAACAGAGAAACGAATTTATTTGGTTTCCACACGAATGGTATTGTGAAAAGCTTTGTCAAATAAAAGTTTTAAAAATAAAGAAGAATGGTATAAAAAGGACAGTAATGATTGATTATTGCGAAAAATAAAATGATTGATTAAACTGTACAATGAACGTTTACTTACAAAAGATTCCAATGATGATACATAGTTTTTCGTTAGAAAGTGGTGTTTCCAATGAATCGTATAATATGTGTAAAAAATGTATCGAAAGTGTATCGGATTCCAAAGAGTGAAAAGGGATTTTTTAAGGGAATTAAAAGTCTCGTGAAACCAAATATCGTTGAAAAAGTTGCGTTAAAAGATGTTAGTTTCGAAATTTCGGAAGGAGAGGTTGTCGCTTATATTGGTCCAAACGGTGCCGGAAAGTCGACGACAATAAAACTATTGACAGGATTATTATTGCCGACAAGCGGCCATATTTCTGTAAAAGGTCAAGACCCGTTTCAATATCGAAAACAGCTTGCGCAAATGACAGGCGTTCTGATGGGGCAAAGAAGTAATTTGTGGTGGGATTTACCGTTACAAGATTCATATGATCTGTTACGAGTGATTTATAATTTGGACAAAAAAACATATATAGAGTGGTCTCGATATCTTATTGAAACAATGGGAATAGAAGATTTATTATCCCAGCCTGTCCGAATGCTTTCGTTAGGACAGCGGATGAAGGCGGAAATCGTTTCGATCTTTATTCCTAAACCAGAAATCGTCTATTTAGATGAGCCGACGATTGGATTGGATGTTGTAACAAAACAAAAGGTTATCGAGTTTCTCATGCATATCAATAAACAATTTCATACAACCATTATATTAACGACGCATGACTTACAAGATGTTGAAAAATTATGTAAGCGAATGATTTTAATTGATAAAAGTATTTTAAAATATGATGGGACAGTGTCGAACTTTATAAAAAAATACGGGAATATGAAAAGGGTCATGATAAAAAGTGATTCCGATAACGTTCCCCAATTACCGAACGATTTTACGTTATCGGAACAATTTATTGATGGATGGGAATTTATTTATGACCAAAGTAGATATGACAAACGGGATGTCTTAGCGATGATAGCGAAATTAGAAAATGTGACATCTGTTTCATTCAAGGACCCGGATTTATCCTTAATTATTAAGAATATGTTCAGAGAGGATTTTGAGCATGTTTGGGATCAGTAGAGGATTTGCCTATTTCCTCGCCTCATTTAAAATCTCTTTAAGATATAAAGTGAATGTTTGGTTACAGGTCCTTGGTGCAGTCATCCTTGTTTCCATCCAGTATTTTTTATGGAAAAACATAGGAAACAATAACGAATCGCTATTGAATGGGATAGAAGTAAATTCCATAATGCTTTACGTTATTTTTAGTCGACTTCTCGTATTTATTATTCCCGGGAATGGCACAACGAGCTTTATTTCCCAAAAAATATTAAAAGGGACGATTTCTGTCGATTTATTGAGACCTGTTCATATTCAAGTTTCGGCCCTTTGTTATGAATTTGGAAAGCTATTATTTAACAGCATTTTTATCCTAGTGCCAAGTATTTTACTTAGTATTCTATTTCTTGATATTCCGGTGATAAAAGTCAATATAGATCAATTTTTGTTATTTGGTTTATCATTTACCTTGTCCTATTTGATAGCTTTTCAGATGAGCTTTATGATCGGTGTTTTTTCCATTTGGTTTGGAAATGTTTGGGGGGTAAGGGAATTTTATGAAGCGTTGTTAATGATTTTCGGTGGAAGTTTAATTCCAGTCTCTTTATATCCGACGTTTTTTCAAATGATCGCTATATACAGTCCATTCCAAAGTATTTATTTTACCCCGTTAACATGGATTTCAAATATAGATCATTTCATCGATCATCCGATTTTGGTTCAAGTGTGTTGGCTATTCATTTTCAGTAGTCTGAATCATTTTTTGTTGAGATATGCATTAAGAAGAGCGGTCATTCAAGGGGGATAGTAAATGAAAAGATATATGACACTGTACTATCATTATGTAAAACTCGCATTTAAATCCCTTTTTGTATATCGAATGGATTTTCTAATCGGTTCTTTCGGTTTTATTTTGTCAACCGGGGCTTTATTCTTTTCCTTATTTATTCTATTTAACTATGTAGAGGAAATCGGTGGTTGGACGTATTGGGAAGTTGTGTTTTTGTTTGCTTATACTTCTTTAGCAAGAGCGATTTGGGATACATTTATGTTCAATATGATGTCTTTAAGCACAAAAGTGATTGATGGAAGTTTTGATCTTTATTTGACCCGACCAATTAGTGCATTGTTTCAACTTTTATTTGAAAAAATTGATCCGGACACAATCGGTGAACTATTATTTAGCTTCTTCCTTACGTTCGTTTGTTTATACAAATTTGAAATTTTATTCGACGTAAAAATGAGCCTATTGTTTTGCGGATTTTTATTTTCTAGTGTTTTAGCGTTTTCTGCTATTCATCTAGTTGTCAACGCATTATCTTTTTGGATAATGGAAACACGTACAGTGAATTTTATCATATGGCGATTAGATGAACTCATCCAATACCCGATATCGATTTATCCAAAATGGTTACAAAAAATATTAATCCTCATTCCATTTGCTTTTTGCGGATATTTTCCAGTAAGCCTGTTGATCAATGCCGAACATTCGTTGTATGTGTATATGACTTTGATAGCAGGGCCGGTTGCATTTTGTGTCGCATTACTCGTTTGGAATCAAGGTATGCGGAAATATCAAAGTACAGGATCTTAAACGAAACGGAAAATAGGATATGTTTATGATTCGAAAAAAAGATTCATGAAACGTGTTGGTAGACGTGGATAATTATCAAATCTTCAATTGGAGAAGTGTAAAGAGTGATCCTCCAAACCGATGCGAATAAACGATTCGTCTAAAAAAACTTGAATGATTTTGATTTTCCATGTATGTTAAGGAGACCTTTATTCCAAATTAAAAATAAAAGTGGGTGAGTGGCATGCTGGTGTATGCGATCATATTCATTTCCCTTGCACTGATTTTTTATTCCATCGGCGTTTGGAGTGAAAAGATCCAGGGAACGTTAAAAAAATGGCATTTAAGTATGTTTTGGATGGGGATTATTTTTGATACGCTTGGAACCGTGTTAATGGGTAAAATCGCAGGGGGCGGATTTTCGTTTCAATTTCATGCCGTCACGGGAATGATTGCACTTATGCTCATGCTCTTTCACGTAATCTGGGCTTCCATCGTTCTAGTACAAAACGATAGTGTGAAAAGAGATAATTTCCATAAATTCAGTATCATTGTTTGGATCATTTGGTTGATCCCGTATATTTCAGGTGCGATATTTGGTATGAAAATGTAGCCTGTTTTTTAAACGATTTACGGAAAAATCTTAGGAAAATGGGAAAAAGTTTTATGGAATTTCCATATTGGTACAAGCCATGAACCCGGCATGTCTACTGAAAATTGGAAAAATATCCCCAACAAACCATTCATCAACGGAACTGTCGATTTGCTTTTTCGGCAGTTTTTTATTTTGCTTAATCTATTTGATTTTGATTTTTAAATGACTGAATCAAGCATATTGATTAAAAGATTGACTGAAGGATTTACTTTTTTTATACTAAATTAAGTAAGTACTTAATTAATAATTGGAAGGAAGGATTTTCTTTGCATACATCCCATGAACTTGCTGAAAAGCCGATCGGAAGTCTACTCGTTCATTATTCAATACCGGCAATCATTGCGATGGTTGTTAACGCCATATATAATGTGGTTGACCGAATGTTTATTAGTCATTATGCAGGTGAAGCGGCCTTTGCCGGATTGACGGTAGCCTTTCCGTTAATGCTTATTTTATTTTCAATTACAAACCTAGTTGGTATTGGAGGAGCTTCTCTTTTTTCAATTGCCCTTGGTCAAAAAAATATAAAACGGGCATCCCATATATTTGCTGTAACGTTACAACTGGCCATGTTTTTTACACTTATTATTCTTTTCTTCGGTGTTATTTTTGCAAAACCATTACTCGTCCTATCTGGTGGTACAAATCCTGAAGTTTTGAATTATGCATTTTCATATTTTCAAATCATTTTATTTGGTAATGTGTTTCAAATGTTTTCTTTTACCTTATCAAGTTTTGTTCGCACGGAAAATCATCCGCGCCTGTCGTTAATTGCCATGTTAGTGAGTGCAGGAACGAATATCTTTTTGGATTATATTTTCATATCCATCTTGAAGCTCGGTGTAGAAGGTGCAGCCTATGCAACGATTATCGGGCAGGCTTCTGGTTGTTTGATCTTATTGTTCTTTTATTTACGCGGCAAGTCAGTGGTAAAACTAACAAAATCTAGTTTTTCCCTTGACATACCTTTAGTCGGTCATATGATTACCATTGGTTTCTCTGCCTTCGTTTCCGTTTTAGGGGCGAGTTTTTCTGCACTTCTTTTAAATAACGTTTTAGAAAAATATGGTGGAGATGCGGCAATTACTGCGATGGGGGCGATTAACAGCTTGTTTACATTTTTTATTATGCCGACCGATGGGATCACGCAAGCGGTACAACCTATTATTGGGTATAACTATGGTGCAAATCTTTATCATCGGGTATGTCAAACGTTGAAACTCGGGTTACTGGTAACGATTAGTTTTGCTTCGATCATTTTTATATTGTATGAATGTTTTCCTTCGTTTTTTATGGGCTTGTTTATAAAACAAAGCTCTAGTACGATGGAAGTAGCGATACCAGCTTTACGCCTATTCATGCTGTCAATCCCGATATTAGGAATAAATATTGTGGGTATCGGATATTTTCAAGCGATTGCAAAGGGGAAGATAGCATTTATTATCGGAATCCTTCGTCCTTTTGTCTTTTTGATTCCACTTGCGATGATTCTTCCATCCCATTATGGTTTAACAGGAGCATGGTTGGCACAACCGGTAACAGATATTTTGGCAGTGATCTGTTCTGTGATTCCATTATATCTAAGCTACACCCGTTTAAAATCATATGATGAGTCTTATTCACGTTCGTGATAGGGGGATCAGTTATGCTAAAAGACACGCGAACTCGGATTCTTAAAAGTGCGGCAAAATTGTTTGCCCAAAATGGATATGAAGGTGTTCGAACGAAACAAATTGCGGAAGCCTCTAACATAAGCGAAGTAACACTGTTTAAATATTTCCCCCAAAAAGAAATCTTATATCATACTTTACTCGATGAATTTTACCAAACATTGGATTTATCGCCGCTTGTGAAAAAGTTATCCTATACAAATATTTATGAAGATTGTTTACAAATCGCTAATGCCGTTGCAAATAATTTAGTTGAAAATATCGATATTATTTTAATGCGGCAAAAGGAAAAGGTGGATTTTTTAAAGGAAAGAAAATTTAATATATTGAAGGATCCTTCGTATCAAGCCATCGTGCCAGTGTTTCAAACTTATTACGATAACAATGAGATTTCTGTTTCACCAGAGAAAGCAGCCAATATTTTTTTAACCTCGATCACCGGAGCATTTCATTTATTAGCAGGAGGTAATTTTGAAAAAAAATATTTTCTTGAATATGTGGAGGAATTTGTTAATATTTTTTGCCGGGGAATCCAATAGAAAAACTGATTAGAACCAATTTTATTCCTTATTCTCAAGCTTTTTCGAAGGAAGGTCAAAAGATTGAAAAAAAGATGGTGGATGATGTTTTGTATTTTCATCTTATTAGGGTTTGCTTTTTATGTTTTGTATGAATGGGAATATATCCCCCACAAAAAATATACAAATGACGATTTCCACATCGAGACGTTTAACAGTCACGTCGACCAAGATGGCGATGGTGTTGATGATCAAACTGATATTCTAAAAAGTGTAAGGGAATATATCGAAACAAAACCGAAATATAAAAGTAAGTATTATGCAAGCGGATATCCGGATGATGAATACGGGGTTTGTACGGACGTCGTTGCATTCGGTCTATTGGGTGCCGGGTATGATTTGATGGAGCTTGTAAACGAAGATATTTTAGCAAACAAAGAGGATTACAATATTGATATCATCGATGAGCGGATCGATTTTCGAAGGGTGACTAATCTGAAAGTATTTTTTGAGCACAATGCGATTTCGTTAACAACGGATGTAAACGAGATAGAGGCGTGGCAAGGAGGAGATATCGTTATTTTTGAAAACCATATCGGAATTGTTTCGGATAAAAGAAATAAAAATGGTGTACCTTTTCTAATCCATCATGGAAGTCCCTATCAAAGATTTTATGAAGAAGATGTTTTGGAAAAAAGGGATGATATCGTTGGACATTTCAGGATAAGTGAATAATAAAATTAGTAGCATTTGTACATTTTTTGCGCGAATTCCTGAGAGAAAACCGTATTTTCTGGTTAATCTCTGGAATTCGGGCAATTTTTTTTGGAGATTTGTTATTTATTTTGAGCAAAACAGATTTGAAATTCCCGGAAAATTTCTTTGAATCCATAGAGATTCATTTAAAACTTGGAAAATTTCTATTGAATTGGGTAAATTTAGTTGTTGAATTTTGGGAAGGGCGCTGGAATTCGGGGGAAATGGGTTCGTATTTCGGGGAAAACGATCGGGAATTCGGGGGAATTGGTTCGTAAATCGGGGAAAACGATCGGTAATTCGAGGGAATTGGCCCGTAATTCGAAGAAAATGTAAAAGATTTCGAGGAAATGCAACTGAAATTCTGGGGAACGTTTTGGAATTTGAGTAAATTCGCTTGGAATTCGGGGAAATTGGTTCGTAATTCGGGGGAATTGTTCCGTGATTAGAGGAAAATATAAAAAATTCGAGAAAATGCAGCTAAAATTCTGGGGAACGTTTAGGAATTCGAGGAAAAGGGCTCGTAATTCGGGGAAACTTTTCAAGAATTCGAGGAAAAAGGATTGTAATTCGGGGAAAACTTTCAAGAATTCGAGGAAACCCTCAGGATTCCGATCGCACTTTCGTACATTATTTCGAAAAATCAAAAAACCTGCGTATTGGAAACGAATCGTCCAATTTGCAGGTTTATTTCTTCTGGAATTACGGTTTTACAACTACTTTTATTGCTTCCGGATTTCGTTGCATTTCCAATCCTTTATGAATGTTATCAATGGAAAATTCATGGGAAATTAACGGTTTTACTTGTACTTTTCCCGATGCGATTAAATCTAATGCTCGTTTTTGTGTAAACGGATTGATGAATGAACCTTTAATCGTTAATTCCTTTTGGAAAATTTCAAACGGTTTTACTTTTAATTCTGCATTGGGTGAAGGAACGCTGAATAAAACGATCGTTGCACCTTTTTTCGCAATTTTAATAGCACTTTCCATCGCAACGATTTTTCCTGCACATTCGATAACGACATCAAATGCATTTTCATCAATTTTTTCTTCAACTGGATGTACAGCTGCATCTGCTCCGAGTTCTAGGGCGAGTTCCCTTCTTTCTTTCGAAAACTCACTGACAAGAATATAGCTTGCGCCGCTAATTTTTGCCAATTGGGTCATCATTAAGCCGATGGCACCAGCACCAATGATAGCCACCTTATCCCCCGGTTTAATTTCTGCTAAGTCAGAACCGTGTAAACTACATGCTAAAGGTTCCGTTAACGCAGCCTCTTCAAAGGATACATGTTTTGGGAATTTATACGCTTGTGTTGTCGGAACGATGGAATATTCGGCAAAACCTCCATCTAAATTCACCCCTAAGGCAGTGAGATGATTGCATAAATAAGGTTTATCTGAACGGCAATATTCGCATGTACCACAAAACATATTCGGATCAACAGTTATGTAATCACCAACGGAAAAATCTTTTACACCGGGGCCGATCTCTACAACTTCCCCTGCATATTCATGTCCTAAAATAACAGGTGGTGTCACAGGGGCAGATCCTTGTTCCCCATGGTAAATATGAATATCCGTTCCGCAAATGCCACACGCTTTAACGCGAATGAGTAGCTCATTTTCTTTTAACGGACGAATTTCTTTTTCTTCAACCCGAATATCTTCTAAACCGTGGAAAATTGCAGCTTTCATTTTTGTTCCCCCTTAAAAATAAGTTTGTGAAATAATAAACATCCATATTTATAACTATCGTTAAAAAAGTACACTCATTAACATTGTTACTTATATGAATATTAAATCAGATAAAAATGACCGATTTTATTTTCCACTGTACATTCCATAGAAAAAATATTCAATATGTGTTTTAAGGAATGGGTACAGTTTCCATTTCCAAATTAGCAAATATTTGAAGAGTTTTAAAGAGATTCTTTTTCCTCAATAAAATGGAAAACAGGAAGGGAAAAAAGCAGAATGGATTGTGTTTAAGCTCAAAAAATAGGACAATCTTTCTTTCATTACCTCTTAAAAATGGATACACTCAAGCATTGTATAACTTCAAATGAGTGGTATACTCTCACCATCTAAGCCGATTCTTATAAAAATGGTGAAATAAAAATGGTTACATGCTGATTTTTTAAAATAGAACAAATGTACAATCATTCTTCCAATATACGTCGTAAGATATTGTATCAATACAAAGGAGGAATGTTTATGTGTAATTCAAGTTCATTTTGTTGTCCCGTAACTTGTGGCAGTGATTTTTTTGCCGAAAAAACAATTAATTGGGATTAAACGATGCACTCCGTTCCAATCGCTTTGTGATGGAACGACTGTAACTACTATATATACTAGCGCTTCCACCCCCACACAAGAATTGCCGAGTGGTATTATTACCGTCGTGAATACGTCTATCGATTGTACAATGGAGGTTACTGTTTCAGAGGATGGGACGGCACTTCCTAGCTATACGGTTACACCGCAATCTTCCATCACCATCGACGTTACTCGGTTATCTTCTGTAACGGTAGTTTGTACCGGAACAGATCCGACGGCCTTTTGTTCGGGCTCTTTTGAAGCAGATTTACAATACACTGCATATCAGTCATAAGGGAAAAATAAAAATGGGCGCCCGAATGCGGTGCCTTTTTTTAAAAGGGAGGAGAGCTCGAAATTATGAAAAAAAGGAAATGTTGTTGCAATTGTTGTAAAGATTGTCATCCACCAAAACCACCCGTTTCAGATTCAAGATGTGAGTTTGCTAAAAATGAAATTTGCGGAAATATTGAACAACCGTGTGATGGAAGCTGGGTTGAATATTGGAGTGCACTTGGGATTCCATCGAAATTAAGTGGTTCATTAGTTGTATTTAATGGAAGTGATTGTACAATCAATATTCGTGGGAAAATAAACGGCAGGTTAACCCCACTATTAACGGTCAACCAGTGGGGACAGTCAAAATCGGTAACGGTAAATGGGATTGAAACGATTGAAATTCAATGTATTCAGAGCGGGAAAAAGGAAACTTGTTCTGGTCGCTATTGTTTAACCATTCAATATCCTGTTTTATGCGAAGTGGAAAAAAATGGTTAAATCTCGGAATAGGAAGAGGTGTTGGGTATGGCTTTTGTAAATCGACATTCTGTAATAACTTGTGGTGCAATGACGTTTACAGGAAATACGCTCGGTTTAAGTCAGCTAGCTGATACAAATGAAGCGGGAACAAGTGGAAGTATCGGAGCTTTCACAACAACAAATAATTTACTTCAAGTTCCCACTTTCCCGCCAGGAACGACTTTGAGTTATCTATTGAATAGTTCCAGTGCCCAACTCGTTATTCCAAGTGGAAGTACGGTTTTATATGCAGAACTGATTTGGGGTGGGAATTTTCTTACAAGAGATCAGGACATCTCACTATTACTTGATACTCCCGTCACTTTAACAGATCCGACTTCAACGAGTACAGTTATTGCCCCGGATCCTGTAACAAGTAATCAGCCAACCTTCACCTTTGGCAATCCCCCAATCACAAGAGGTTTTTATATGCGATCCAATGAAGTAACATCGATCGTTCAAGCGGCCGGACCAGGAACCTATACTGTCTCTGGAGTGCCTGGACTAGTTGACCCTCTAGTAGCATCATCTGCAAATACAAATCATGCCGGTTGGACTTTAGCGGTTGTTTATGAAAATCCTTCCCTTCCGACCCGATCGATGAACTTATTTGTCGGAGCAGATGGAATTGTCATTAATCCATTAAATCCCATCATTGATATTACGGTTACTGGTTTTACGACACCACCTGCCGGAGATGTGGATGCACGTCTACTCATTTCCGCCCAGGAAGGGGACGCAAATATTCCTGCTGACCAAGTGCTATTTGGTCCGGACGTCTTTTCACTGACTCCGCTTTCCGGTCCAAATAATCCTGTGGGAAATTTCTTCGGTTCACAAATGAATGATGATTCTGGGAATCTGGACACGACCGGAACATTCGGTAATCGAAATCAAGATCCTTTTACGCAAACAAATATTGTAGCTGGACGCCAAGGGTGGGATATTACAAATGTAAGTGGAATGAATTTATTACCGAATAACCATTCAACGGCTACATTCCGGTTTACTTCAACGGGAGACGCCTATATGCCGAATGCTTTAGGTGTACAAATCGATGTCGGAGATGCTCTTCTTGACATCCAGAAATCGGTGGATAAAACCTTTGCCACAAAAGGGGATGTGCTCACCTTTACCATTACGATCACAAATAATGGAGTCACCCCGGCAGATCACGTCGTATTCTTTGACGATATCCCGGCAGGAAGCGAGTTTTTTCCCGATAGTCTATACATTGATAACGTTCATTTTCCAGGCGTCAATCCTAGATATGGTGTCTCACTACCCGATATTCCTGTAGGAGATACGGTGACGATTTCATTTAAAGTCATTGTAAAAAGAAAGGATTGCTTCGTTCGGAATGTAGCGAGAGTCGAATTCAGCTGTGGAAAAATTGCCTATAGTAACCCAGTCATCTCAACGGTATGTCAACAATGTCATAAAACCCGAATTTATTGTTAAAATGAGATTTCCCCTTTTAAGGAAAGTGAACAATTGAGATGGCAAGGATAGGGGAGGGACTCGTGTTTGTTTGGAATCGGTGGTGGGCCACACAAAAATTCATTTTGAAGACAATTTCCTTTTCATTCAACCGTTTAATTGGGTGTGTAACCAAAAGTGGAAAAAGATGGTATTAAAATGGATGGAAAATGCTTACTTGAAAATTGTCCCTTTTGTTGGAGTGGGGAATTCGAATTGTAAGGGATGTAAGCAAAACTTTGATTCATATTATGATTAACCTATGAATCTTTTCTTAAGAATTAAGGAAATAAAAATTTCCCCTCTCCACGCTCTATATTGAAGGGATTTGATACATATGTTTTCACGTATTCAACATGATCTTTGTATAAAATCTTCTTATAACTACCGATAAACATAGATGAGGCAAGTATCTTATCCAATGTAAACAGAAGGAAAAAGGTAAATAAATGAGCACATATTTTAGAAATTATGGGTGTACATTAGAAAAGAATGATTTCCAATTAGAAGAACCCATTAGAAAAAGCAGGAAAAGGAATTCCCTGCTTTATTTTCTACCATGGAATCATTCAATGATGATGATGTCCAGTAAATCCTTTTTTCGGGTTGGTAATAACAAATCCTTCCTCAGGAACGTAAAAGAATTGAATCCAAACGCCATCGAGATATTCCGCATCCCGTTTATCTAATAAGAGATCGATTCCTTTATCCGTTTTTACGATTTCATCATGTTCGGTTGGATGATCAAACTGCAGTGCATAATGGGCGTGATCTCCATGAACTTCTGTGACGATTACTCGGAGCATTTTTCCTTCCGATTCCTCATCATTTAGCATTTTCTTCATTATTTTTGCTGCGTTTCGGTTAATTTTCACTTGCATATAATAAACCTCCATTCTTTCCTGTTATTTTATCACAAAAAACGTGTGTCATTCGACAATGTTTTTTTGAAAATAAAAGTTGATTCATTTCATCCAAAACTATAAGATTTCCTTCAATCGTATATTTGAAAAATCATGCAAAAAGATTTTCCGCTTCCAATTGAAAGGAATGTGCTATTTTCATAGAGATTACGTAGAAAAATTAGGTTTTGTCTCTCTTGAAATTTGAGAGAAGAAAATAGGTTTCTGAAAAGATGAATAATTTATAAAAAACATTTTGTATTTCAAATCATTTTTTGAAATAATAGAATCAGTTAGCTGAAAAAGGAGGATTCAAAAATGCACCAAGAAAATTTAAGAAAATATGCTAAGTTGGCGATTCAAGTCGGTGTGAACATTCAAAAGGGACAACCGTTAATCATTAATTGCCCGATTGAAGGAGCGGAATTCGCCCATTTATTAGTGGAAGAAGCTTATAATGCTGGAGCGGAAGATGTTCGCGTCGAGTGGAATGACGAGGTTCTAACTCGAATGAAATTTGAACGGGAACCGATGCATGTTTTAGAAAATTTTCCAGAGTGGAGAGTGCAAATGTTAAATAGCCACGTGGAAAAGGGCGGGGCTGTTTTATCGGTATATGCACCAAATCCTGAATTATTGAAAGGCATCGATCCAAAACGGGTAGCTACAGCCAACAAAGCAGCCGGGGAAGCATTAAAAACGTATCGAAGTTATATGATGAATGACCGTGTACAGTGGTCCCTTGTTTCTATACCGACAAAATCGTGGGCAGCAAAAATCTTCCCGGATCATTCGGAAGAAGAAGCCGTAGAGAAGCTTTGGGAACAAATTTTCCGGATAACTCGTGTCGATAAAGAGGATCCAATCGAAGCATGGAATAAACATAATGCAAGCCTCCGTAAAGCACAGGACATATTAAATAAAAAACAGTATAAAAAACTTGTTTATAAGGCACCGGGAACAAACTTGGAGATTGAACTTCCGGAAAACCATATTTGGAGCGGGGGTTCGGCTAAAGCTGAAACTGGTGCGGTATTTAATCCGAATATTCCGACTGAAGAAGTGTATACGGCACCTCACAGAGATGGCGTAAATGGAACGGTTACAAATACGAAACCGTTAAATTATAACGGAAATTTAATCGATCGTTTTTCTTTAACATTTAAAGATGGCGTCGTAGTCGATTTTCAAGCGGAAGTAGGATACGAAACATTAAAGCATTTACTCGAAACAGATGAAGGTTCGAAACGGCTCGGGGAAGTGGCACTCGTTCCTCATAATTCTCCAATTTCCGAATCGGGTCTAATTTTCTACAATACTTTATATGATGAAAATGCATCTTGCCATTTGGCATTAGGAGAAGCATATCCGACAACTGTTGAAGGCTGTGCGAACTTGTCGGAAGAAGAACTAAAGGAAAGAGGACTTAATGTAAGTATTACCCATGAAGACTTTATGGTGGGGTCCGCTGATTTAGATATTGATGGTATTACAAAAGATGGAAAGACGGAGCCGATTATGCGTAAAGGAAATTGGGCATTTGATATGGAATAATTGATTATACAACTCTCCTATTGGTAAACGGACAATCATCTGAATACCAAAGGGGAGTTTTCTTTTCCAAAAATTTCATTCCATGACGATTGTTATCGAAAGAAAATAAACCGATTTCGAGATTACAAAATCATTGAAAAGGATATATTAAACGAATTCTATTTATTTGGTTATAAATAGAATGATAACTGTCAAATGAACAGGTAAGTTTGAGAGAAAAGTTATAAAATACCATTCTCGTATATTCCTATATCTTATACAATGTGCATAGTAAACAATTTTACAGGGATTAAAACCTTAATTTGTCCGAAAATATGATTTCAAATGGTGGGAGTGTGTATTTTATTTCGGAATGGAGGGCTGGAAAAATTGAAAGGAGAATGGTATGAGCGGGGTTCAAGTTGATTTTATTGTTTTGGGAATCATCTATTTCTTGATCTTTTTTCGAAAATGGAAAGATCGGGGAATGGATCACCTTATCGTAAATACCCTGATGTACGTATATATTTCCCTCGTATTGTATGTGACACTTATGCCGATTGTCGTATCGTTACCATATATATTCAATCATTCGTATACATCGATGCATATGCGCATTTTCGAGGATTTAATTTTAGGGCGGGGCGATGCACTCCGGCAAATCGTTCTTAATGTGGTAATGATGATCCCATTTGGTTTTTTATTGCCCATTGTAAAAAAACAAAATATATGGTCATGTATTTTATGGACGTTCTTATTTAGTTTAAGTATTGAATTATTCCAACCGTTGATCAATGGTTATCGATCAAGTGATGCAACGGATTTAGTGACGAATACAACTGGAGGAATGATCGGATATTTGTTGTACGTTTTTTTCAAACCGTTCATTGAGACGACTATAGAAACGTTAAAAGGAATTCGTGCGATTCGTTAACTATTTTGCAAAGAAGGTGAATTTTTTGGACAAAAAATATACGGAAATCAATGCAAAAGTCATTGACCGATGGGTGGAAGATGGCTGGGAATGGGGTCAACCGATCAGCCACGAAGTTTTTGAGAAGGTGAAAAGAAACGATTGGTTCGTTCTATTAACGCCAACAAAGCCGGTCCCGAAAGAATGGTTTTGTGAAATGAAAGGGGCAACTATTTTAGGTCTCGCATCCGGTGGGGGGCAACAAATGCCAATTTTTACTGCATTAGGTGCGAATTGTACCGTAATGGATTATTCTGAAAAACAGTTGTTAAGGGAAAAGGAAGTGGCAGAAAGGGAAAATTACGATATAAAAATCGTTCGAGGGGATATGACAGATCCCTTTCCATTTGAAGATGAGTCCTTTGATTTGATTTTTCATCCTGTGTCCAATTGTTATATTGAAGATGTGTACCACGTATGGAAAGAATGTTATCGAGTTTTGAAAAAGGGCGGGATTTTGCTTGCTGGGTTAGATAATGGGATTAATTTTATTTTTGATGAGGATGAAACAAGGGTCGTTACTCCATTACCATTTAACCCATTAAAAAATAAGCAACAATTTGAACAGTCGATGAAAAATGATTGGGGGATTCAATTTTCCCATACAATTGAAGAACAAATCGGTGGGCAAATAAAAGCGGGATTCGTGTTAACGGATATTTACGAAGATACGAATGGAACAGGTCTACTGCACGAATATAATGTACCGACATTTTATGCAACACGGGCGGTGAAAAAAGGGTAACCATCTATCGATATTTATTAAAGTGTCAAGGATAAAAACCTTGATGCTTTTTTAATCTTGTCCGTAAATTTGACGGATCCAAAATTTCCATTAGAAACTGCATCGGATAATCACAGAGAACTGATGAAAATTAGTTAGGATATTTTACATATATTCAAAATTTTACGCTATACTTGAATTAGATTTGATTTTAAACGAATGGAAGCGTAGAAAAGTGAAGTTTGATTGGATTCAAAAAAATCGAGTAGATTGAGGGGAAGTCATGAGTAAAAGAAAAAGAAAAACATACGGGAAATACATACCGGAATTTCATGACTGGAAAATTCATAACCCTAGTCGTCTATTCCGTATGTTATTACAAAATCAAGAAAAAATTTGCCGTGATCCATCATTGTATTATAATCCCGTTAAAGACGAGCGAGATATCCACCTATATTACAAACCGATCAAGAAAATAGAGAAAAAAGGGAAGGTTACATTTTCCCATTATCATAAATTGGTTAAAAAAACCCATAAAAATCAACTACCTTACTATATAAGTAAAGATCAATATTTATATGCTTGGGTAGATTTGCAGCCGGATGGAACGGTCAAAAGCATCTATTCAAATGAAAAGAACGATCCGAATCAATTAATTGAAAAAGACTATCATATTTTACAAAAACGATATGAACAGTTTCAAAATTTATTTGAAAGGAGGGACAGGGAGGAATCGTCTTTACTAGAAACAATAAAGACCATTGACTATCGTTTAAAATATAATACGGAGCATATCGTTCCCCAATCTTGGTTTCATGCGCAACAACCGATGAAAAGCGATTTGCACCATTTATTTGTATGCCATCCAGAATGTAATGTAAGGAGGGCCAATTACCCTTATACGGATTTTTCCTTTTATCAACCGGAGTCGCCGGATGAGATTATTCGTAATCGTTGTGGGGTCGTAAAAGACGAACGCTTTGAACCGGAATATGGAAAGGGTGCGGTGGCAAGGGCAACGTTTTATTTTTTACTTCGCTATCCGAAGGCGATAAGAAAAAAATATTTAAAACAAATTGATTTTCCGATTTTGGTGAATTGGCATGATCAATTTCCTGTTGATCTTTATGAAAAACATCGAAATCAAGCAATTTATGAAATTCAAGGTAATCGGAACCCGTTTATCGACTTTCCCAATTTAATCCATCAGCTGGAGTTTCCGAATATCAAAAGGTAGTTGCGATATTTATGAAGAAACAAAGATTGTTTTTCTATCTAGAAATTATATTACGCTAATATAATTTAACAAAAGGTTATTTGAACAAGTGATGAAAAAATATTGAAAACGATATGTACTAAAAAAAGTAGAAAAAAATAGTAGAATATTTCAGTAAAATTTGAAACGTATAATTTAATGGACAGGGGAATATTTGAGAAAGTTACATGTATTCTTATCCGTTGAACAAATAAGTGTTCATGAAAAAAATAAATATTTAAAATAGTTGGATGAATAATATCAAATCAAGGATATTTTTTTCACTATTCATGATCATTATACGAAAACCAAGTTTTCTTTTATTGGATACGTAATGAAAAACTGCCTATCCAATCTGCGGAGAAGAAAACAATGTAACGGTATTTCTAGATGAATATATTTTCATACAAAGGGAGTAATGATTACTTGAAAATTCTGCTCTTTATTTTTGCTTCTAAACTTGTAAGTGGATTACAGAAATTCATTTTTACAGTCTGCTTCCCCGAATGTTATTCACAAATATACTTAGGAAAGAAATTCTATATATCTATTCATGATGCCTAGTTTTTTGTAGGAACTCATATTTTTTAAAAATCTAAATGGATTTATATCACAATGCAAAGACAAATAGACGATTGTTAACCGACTTGAAATTCCTTACTAACTATCGTTTTTAATAAATTAGTGAATAGCCGAAATTGATGATATAGGTTTTCATTGTGAAAAGGATTTTGAATTTTTCCGTCTACATAGTAAAATAGTTCGACATTTTTCGAACGGATATGGAAAGAGTGATAAACAAGTGTTGGTTTGATAAACTATTCTTGTATACTATGGAAAGGGGTGGGAAAATTTTGAGGTTGCATTTTTCATATTTTTATTAAGTTTTTAAGGGGGGACTGTTGTTTTGTTTTTTATTTGCTTTTAACATCTTTCCGAAAGAAGTCTCTCACCTCTAAACGAAGCGTAAGTGGTGGGAGTATGTCACATAACGGATTAACCGCTTTTTAACGTAAACATCATGAAACAGCATAGGAGGGTCTTAAGATGAGAAAATACATAGCCCGTTTCGTTTTACTTTTCACCACGATCTTTATTGTTGGATGTGCGAATGTAGAAGATGCATCCATTATGAGTGAAAAAACAGAATCCGATGAAGTCACAACAGTTCACACAAATGAAAATGATGGGGAAAAATCGATTTCGACGGATGAATCAACAGGAGAGGAAACAGTACAGGAATCGATTAATGACTTGTTCGAGGGGTATACATTAATTGAAGTTGATGGTGGGGAATTATCTGGTCATCGTGAACCGAATGTCGTTGTTGATATTGGTTACGGTGACCGTGAATATTGGGCATTTACAAATGAATATGGGCAACTCGTACGGGTAGTTGCGGACAAAATTATTTTACAAGATGAAGAGAACGAACCTGTATTACCATCTGGCAGATACTACCCCGATGAGGCAAAGGTTCCGGGTGTTGAAAGGGAGGATTTAGACGAGGGGCATATCATTGCTGATTCCCTTGGTGGCGTATCAAATGCGTATAATATTACACCACAAAATAGTACACTTAATCGACACGGGGATCAAGCTTATATGGAGGATGCAATCCGAAAAGCAGGTGGCGCAACGAATTTCGAAGCCATTATTACATATCCAAATACGGAAACGCAAATTCCTTCCAGTTATCAGTATACATATACGATAAATGGAAATACAATCGTCGATATTTTTGAAAATGTGGATCCTGATAAAGTGAACGCATCCCTCAACTTAACGGGAAATACGTCAACTGATTCCTCGAATTTAAACACGAATGGTGATCTTTCTCGAGTTGATACTAATGGGGATGGGAAGGTGACAATTAAAGAAGCGAAAGAAGCAGGTTTCAGTATGCCAATCACTAGTGACCATTGGTTATACCCTTATATGTACGATGCGGATCAGGATGGGATGGTCGGTGAGTAACCATCCTGAATGGCAACGGAAATAATTCTATGAAAGTATAAGGCACTAAAACATGGGAAATGGAGAATGTTGCAATCGCAATGTACTCAATCGTTCACCTAAACAATAGAAAGAAAGCATTTTTGACTTAGATAACGTTCAAGATGGTTCAGTTTTTGAATGAAAGATAGAAAAAGGGGTATCTTTTCGTTTACAATAAAAATCAGTTAAAGATGAAAGGATTAACGGGAACTTGAGGAGGTAGGAAACGTTGGCAGATCTTCAGTTTGAAATTATCGAACATATTGCGGTTCTTTCGGAATCGGCGAAAGGATGGACAAAGGAAATAAATCTAATCTCATGGAACGGTCGCCAGCCAAAATATGATATTCGGGATTGGGCACCGAATCACGAAAAAATGGGAAAAGGAATTACGTTGACGGGAGCAGAAATGAATCAATTGAAAAAGGCACTGTTGGAATTGAAATAAACCGGACTGTTTTGGCTAAAAATCCGAACGCCTTTACATAGCCGTTTGGATATGATTCAACCAATATATTATTTGGAGATACGAGGAGGACCAGATGCATTCGTATACGAAACCAAATATTATTTTGCCCATTAGTTTGCATGATGCAATTGTGACGAAATTAAGGGTACAACCGGCCACATCAAAATTAATCGATGGGGTGCTGATTTTTGAATTTCAAGATGGATTTATAAATGTGGAAAAAAACGATTCATACTGGACGGGAAAAGCAACGGTGACCATTTCTGGAATTGATTTTGATTTTAGTCATGTATACTATTACCTAGGGGAGGAAAGAAAAGATGTCCCGTTTTCGAAACTTGCCGAGGATATAAAAATGAATCGATTGGAAATCATCGATGAAACGTATGGGTATAATCAAACAAAGTTCAGTTGTATCATGTTTGAAGATGATGAATACTACGATGTGGAAATTGAGATTTATCATTTCCAAGAGACCGTTTATCATTGGGAAGATCCTGTCGAAATGGAAAGACGATGAATACAGTTACAACGCAACATGACTACACGCACCTAAGATTCAACATTTTAGGTGTTTTCTTTTTGATGCTTTTTTGTTCATGGGGGTTGGAAAAATAAGATTAAGTGAAATTCATCCGATCATCTATCATACGAGAATCGCTCAAAAGCGTCTGTTTCGAGGTATCATGAATTGGAAAGATCGAAAAAAATTTGCAAAAGACGTTATTTCAGATACACTTCCTTATCGATGTAAAAAGCACCAGTCATTGTTACGAAGGAAATTAGGTGACAGCGATCCGAAATTGCAAGAAAATAAGATTACCAATTTAAAAATTGCCGTTCAACAAATCGATGGAATAGTTATTCGACCTGGGCAAATGTGTTCCTTTTGGAAGTTAGTTGGAAAAACAACTAGGAAAAAGGGGGTATATCGAAGGAATGTTGTTATCGAAAGGGGAAGTCATTACCGGGGTTGGTGGTGGGATTTGTCAGTTAGCAAATTTGCTATATTGGATGGCCCTTCACACACCCCTTGAAGTGATTGAACGGCATCATCATAGTTTTGATCCCTTTCCAGATTCAGGTCGTGTTCTCCCCTTTGGTAGCGGTGCTAGCGTATTTTACAATTACGTTGACTTACGATTTTATAATCCTACAAATCAAGATTTCCAAATCAAAGTTTGGGTTTCGGATCAACATTTAAAGGGAGCGATTTATACGAATAAAGAGTGGCCGTATTCCTATCATATCGAAGAAAGAAACCATAAATTTTTAAAAGAAAATGACAAATTTTTTCGACAAAATGAAATATGGAGAAAAACATACGATAAAAAAACAGGTAAACAAATAAATGAAGAACGGATCATCGAAAACTTTTCGGAAGTAAAGTATGAGATTCCAATTGAAAAACTTGAAGAGTATTAAACAACGATTAAAACAAATCTAGGAATTTGTTTAACATTTTTCCGAAAGAAGTCTCCCACTTTTGAACGACATGAAAGTGGGAGATGAATTTCGGTTCGGCGTAGGTATGTGTTGTCTCTTTTTTGCATCATAAGATGGGATGACCTGAGAAGCCCCCACCTCTAAGCGAATCGAAGATGGTGGGAGTATGTCACTTTGTTATTCCTCTATAACATCGAATACCAATATTTCCAAATCTTTTTTTTGCCCCAGTTCTTTTAAAACCGCTTGAATAACAGCTTTTCTCGGAACCGGTGATTGTAATTCTTCCTTAAGAAACAAAAGTAGTTCCTTTTGTTTACCATTGGCATTGGATAAAAGGATGTCAATTTTGTGGAATAGTTTTTCTATTTTTTGCCTTCGCTTTGATAACGTTTTCGAATTTAACCTTGTTAAAAGTTGGATATCAAATAATTGTTCCTTTGAAGCAATGACAGAAGGAACCATATTGTCAATTCGATTCAACATATAGGTGATGATTTTATCAATCTCTATTTTTACATCGGCATTGGTGGAAAAGTGAAGGGCATTGTGCAACATTCCGTAAAATAAAACGGCTAAGTCCAACGAATACGGTTGTACATGTTGTCCAAAAATATCGACGATCCGCTGTTGTAACCATTTTAGTTCATCTAAATGGTACCTTTGGACAATTTTTTTTAACTCTTCATCCTCAGAAAGGAGTACGCTATTAAATAAAGCGAAGAGTTTATTTTCCATGCCGACTTCCATCTTGACTTGAATTTGTTTTATGAAGGCATTTTTATCGCTTTTTTTCTTACCCGCCAATACTTCGATTCGTCTTCTTTCCGTTTCCGCTTGAATCTTTTCGAAAATGTTGATGAGCAGTTCTTTTTTAGAAGGGAAATAATTGTAAAATGTCCCCTTTGAAATCCCACTTTTTTCCAATATCTCTTGTACAGATGTTTCCATAAATCCCTTTTCTACAAACAGAGTATGCGCAATTTCCATTACATGTTTTTTTCGATCATTCAAATGAATGCACACCTTTTTCGATTCAACATTTATTGTTGATTTTTTTACAATATCAGTATATATTATTATAGTATTTATAACAATAGTATAAAAAAATATACACTAGGTATAACTAGGAGGCGCATATTTTGACTCAACAAAAAATTATGGATAAACCACCCTATGGGATGATCGCGATATTATTTATTGGTGCCTTTGTATCCTTTATGAATGAAACGTTTTTAAATATCGCTTTGCCATCAATCATGAAGGATTTTGAGGTTTCCGCATCAACGGTTCAATGGTTATCAACGGGCTATATGCTCGTAAATGGTATTTTAATTCCTGCAAGTGCCTTTCTCATGCAAAAATTTACGAATCGTCAACTGTATATTACAGCAATGTCTGTGTTTACAATCGGATCTGTTTTAGCATCCGTTTCACCGACTTTTGCCGTTTTATTAATTGCAAGATTGTTGCAAGCTTCAGGAGCAGCCATTATGGCACCACTATTAATGAATGTAATGCTCGTATCCTTTCCAGTTGAAAAAAGGGGAGCAGCGATGGGGGTTTTTGGTCTTGTCATGATTACTGCCCCAGCCATTGGGCCGACCCTTTCCGGTTGGATCGTCGAGCATTATTCATGGCGGACGTTGTTTGATATTATATTTCCGATCGCCATTTTAACGCTTTTGCTCGCCATTTTTAAATTAAAAAATGTTTTGCCACAAAAGGAAATATCGTTAGACGTATTATCGCTAATTTTATCGAGTATCGGTTTTGGCGGTATTTTATACGGTTTTAGTTCTGCAGGAGAAAAAGGTTGGGATTCGGTGTACGTGTATGGAACAATCGTTGTCGGAATCATTAGCCTTACCCTCTTTATCGTCCGCCAATTAACTTTAAAAGAACCACTATTGGAATTTCGCATTTATAAATATCCGATGTATGCTTTATCGTCAGCAATTTCCATTGTGATTTCGATGGCGATGTTTTCCGCCATGCTTCTTATGCCGATCTATATTCAAACGATCCGGGGGATTTCTCCCTTCGACTCAGGATTGTTGATGCTTCCTGGGGCAATTATTATGGGTATTATGTCGCCGATCACTGGGCGATTATTCGATAAATATGGTGCACGAATGCTCGCCGTCATTGGACTATCGATCACAATTTATACGACGTATTTATTTAGCAATTTAACGATGGATACTTCTTACGGATTTATTATGTTCATATATTGTATGCGGATGTTTGGAATGTCGATGGTGATGATGCCAGTCATGACAAACGGACTGAATCAATTGCCACAGCGTATGAATCCCCATGCAACAGCGATGAACAATACACTACAACAAGTATCTGGTGCCATCGGATCCGCCTTTTTAGTAACGCTTATGCAAAATAAAACAGAAGCGGAAATGGAAAGCTTAGCCATGTCAACAGGCGGAGATCCTGCGAAAATGGCAGAAGCGGCGAATACGGCGATGTTAGAAGGAATAAATTTCTCCTTCCAAGTTTCCGTCTATATTGCCCTCGTCGCCCTCGTACTTACCTTCTTTGTCAAACGGGTAAGGCCTGAAGAAGACGAGTTTATGGAAAAGTCCGCTTAAAAAAATACAAGAAAATGTTGATGAAGGTTGCCACCACATTTTTGGTGGCATTTTTTATTTCCTCCACCTAAGCCATTTGAAAGAATTTCGTTGGTTTGGTATTTAAGAATAACGAGAAGGTTTGACTTAAAAGCGAATATACTTAAATGATCTATTGAAAATTGTTGAAAGTATTTTTTGATGAAACTCTATCTGTATTTTTCAAATCAAAATTATGTAGTTGCCAAAGATTGGACATTTGGAACGATGATCGTATGAAATAGTGTAATCGTCCAAAATTAAATGGTATGAAACTGGTGTTTATCGAAATTAAATAAAAAATTATTGAAAAACGATAAATTACGTACTATAATAAGTTTGAAAATAAAAGTTGGGGTGTTGAGAAAATGAAAATCGCGAGGAAAATTAATTTTTTAAAAGTTACCGTTTATGGAATTGGTACTGTCGTTTTGCTTCTGTCTGCTTTTGTATTACCATATTTAGCAAATAAAGTGGCCCATGATTTTCCAGAGTATGCTTATTTAAAATACCCGGTATTGATTGGTATGTATTTGACGACCGTTCCGTTTTACCTTGCGTTGTACCAGGCATACAACCTATTAAATTTAATCAAACAAAATAATGCCTTTTCTGAAGGGGCAGTGATTGCATTACGATTCATTAAATATTGTGCAGCAACGATCGGTGTGATGTACATTTTGGGCATGATTTTTCTAGGCACTCAAAATGCATTGCATCCTAGTATTTTCATCTTAGGCGTCGTCATTCTTTTTACATGCATCGTTATTTCGGTGTTTGCTGCTGTTTTACAAGAACTTTTACATAATGCAATAAAAATAAAAACGGAAAATGAATTAACGATTTGAGGTGGGAATGTGGCGATTATTGTAAATATTGATGTGATGTTAGCGAAACGAAAAATGAGTGTAACGGAGCTGTCGGAAAAAGTCGGAATTACGATGGCGAACCTTTCGATTTTAAAAAACGGAAAAGCAAGGGCGATTCGTTTTTCCACTTTAGAGAAGCTATGTGAAGTGTTAGATTGTCAACCGGGAGATTTATTGGAATATCGAAGTGACAAGGAAGTAGAAGAAAAGACCGGAAAATAGAAAATGCTCAAAGGAAGACGGGATTAAATCGTAATTTGGATAAAAATTCCATCAATGAAACGTGCTACCTACTCATTTTTTCTATTTCATGTGAAAGTGAGTGATTGTGATGAAAAAAATATTTCGGATGCTTCTTTTAATGAGTCTTATTAGTTTTACATTAGGCTGTAGTAACATGTACAATAAGCCTCCAATGGCATTATATATAAAAAACAATTCAGCCTTTGATTTTTACAGTGTGGAATTAACGTGGCATAAAAGCAGGAATGATATCCGAACGCAAGTTGTGGTGAACGCAGATGGAACAGCAATGAAAAAAGGGGAATTGATTCCATTTTATTTTAATTCATCGGATTTCGTGTCCGGGCAAAAAACGACCTTTGAAATCGCGGTTTTTGTTGACCCAAGTCAAAGAAACAAAATCACAATTGATCCTCCCATCTCCCTGTATTATACAAATGATGAAAAATATTACTTATCCATTAGTGGAAATACAATCGATCATCTTGTAATTCAATTAGATGAACAATCAGATGTTGAAAGAAATCATTAATCAATTGTGTTAAATTAATTGTTCATTAAATCTAGTAGTAAAAATCAAATCCTTCATCACCACAAGAAAATAATTGTTTTCAGCGTGTAAAATATGTCCACCCATTTACAAAGGGAAACATGAGGGGATATTATTAGGCTTTTCAATAACCTCGATGATGTGGGCATAATTTTTTTTGTCCTCCAATACCGATTTGTCCAATCATATACAATCTGTCCCCTCTCATTTCTTCTAAATTATTAGGCTGCTTACATGAATAAAAGCATTCGTAAAAGGGAATGATTGCCCCTTTTTATGTGAAATATATCACAAAATAGGATCAATAAGAATCAAAATAGAAGAAGTAAAAGGGAAAAGCAAAGGAGGTTCATCACATTTTTGTAAATTCATAAAACAATAATTGGGATGAAACCGCATACAAATTCGAAATGAAAGGGTTTATACTAAAACTAAAGGGAGGTGATGGATCATTGATACTTCTCGATGACAGAAGTTTACAAATTTTGAAGGAATTGCTTGTTTCAAAATATACAAAAGTAAACGATTTAGAAAAAAAATTCAATTTAACGAGAAGGCAGGTCAATTACACGATTGAGAAAATAAATGACTGGCTGACTGATAATCATCTTCCTAAAATAAAAAACAAACGAAATATCGGGCTGATCATTGATTCTAGTGTGTTGGAGGAATTTCCAGAGTTACTTGAAATGCAGTCTTCCTTTTCATATTTTCCAACGAAAAAGGAAAGGAAAAACCTCATTTTATTAATGATATTAACAAGTAAGGAAGATTTGTCCTTATTCCATTTTTCTTCAACTTTTAAAATTAGTAAAAATACGGTTTTACATGATTTAGAAAAATTAAAGCAGTTCTTATTACAGAGGAATCTTCAGTTGCAGTACAGTCGACGGGAAGGATATTTCATAGAAGGAGAAGAGTTGGCACAAAGAAAGTTAATCGTTGATATAATTAACAAAATTCTCCAAATGTCAGAAGGATTGAAATGGATTCGCACAATTACTGGAATCACTGAAGATGAACTAAATAAAACAGAGCAAATGTTAGATATCATTGAAAAACGCTTAAATAAACAATTTACGGATCAAAGGCATCAAGCATTAGCAATTATTTTACTGATTCTCAAAAGAAGAATGAATGAAGGAAAACATCCTGGACCTTTTCCTATTAGTTATAGAGATATTTCCAATACAAAGGAATATGAAGTTGTAGAAGATGTTTTCGGTCGTGATGAAAATTTAAATGATCAAGAAAAACTTTATATTGCGATGCATATTCTGTCGTCCAGTGTCGTTACGACTGAAATGGATCATGAAGCTTTTAGAGAGAAACTATACAGTGCGATTGAACGTTTCGTTACAAATTTTGAGAAGGTTGCGTGTGTCAATTTTCAAAATAAACAACTCCTTTATCAAAAGTTATACCAACATTTAAAACCGGCATTTTACCGTGTAACTTACGAATTATCATTGGAAAATCCATTACTGAATTTGATTAAACAGGAATATGGAGATATTCATCTTCTTGTAAAACAAAATATTGATCCTTTAGAAACGCTGTTTTCCGCACCGATTCCAGAAGATGAATTGTCTTACTTAACGTTACTCATTAAAAGTGCACTGTCTCAACAAGGTGATGATCAACTGAAAAAACCGAGGGCCATCGTCGTTTGCCCGAGTGGAATTTCCGTATCAAGGCTCCTTTTTGAAGAATTAAGAGAAATGTTTCCTGAATTTATTTTTCTCGATCACATTTCTGTTAGACAATTTGCGACGTTTGAGGCAGATTACGATATTGTGTTTTCTACAGTATTTTTAAATACAGAGAAAAAATTATTTTTAATCCCTTCGGTGTTTACTGATCAAAAAAAGCAAAACTTAAAAATTGAAGTTGAACAAGAATTTAAGCAAACGACTCCAACCTTTATTAATTATGATAAGTTGATTCATATTATCGAAAAGCATGCAGACATTAAACGAGAATCCTCTCTTAAAGAAGATTTAAAGTCCTTCTTTTACTATACACAATTTTCAAATGCTAACCATGGGGAAGATTATAAACCGAATTTAAGCGAACTCATTTCTTTTGACTATATTCAATTAAATGAAGATGCAAAAGATTGGAAGGAAGCGATTTTACTAGCTTCTCAACCACTTTTGGAAAACGCCATTATTGAAAATAATTATGTCGATGCAATGATCAATGTTATTCAAGAGTATGGGACATATCTGATTGTTCCCAAAGTCGTTGTTCCTCATGCGAGACCGGAAGAAGGGGCATTTAAATTAAATATAAGTTTACTTACGTTAAATCAGGCAATTCGTTTTCCAAAAAATAATGAAATCCAAATTTTAATCGTTATTTCCATTGTAGATAAAAAATCCCACATAAAAGCTTTAACACAGCTTTATGACTTGTTGACAGAAAAAAATAATATAGATGCAATCATTTCAGCAAAGAACCCGGTAGAAATTATGAAGTTGTTTCAAAAGTATTCAGTGAATTAAAACTTAAAGGAGGTGATGAAGTTTTATAATTAGGCAACAGTTATTCAAAAGGAGGCATACACATGGATACGACAAAAAAATTATTAATGGAAAAAGAAAGAAAAGAAATTGTCAAGTACGGAAAAAAATTAATTGAAGTAGGATTGACGACTGGAACAGGTGGTAATTTAAGTATTTATGATCCAACCACTGGTTACATGGCCATTAAACCATCAGGCATTGACTATTTCGAAATAACACCAAAGGATGTTGTCATAACGGATCTTTATGGGAACATCATCGATGGAGATTTAAAACCATCCAGTGAATATGAAATGCACGCCATTGTGTACCGAAATCGTGATGATGCACGGGCGATGATTCACACCCATGCTTTGTATTCAACAACAATCGCATGCCTACGTTGGGACTTGCCTGCCGTTGATTATTTGGTTGCACATGCAGGTGGGAAAAATATTCGTTGTGCTGAATATGCCACATACGGCACAAAGGAACTTGCAGAAAATGCGTTAAAAGCGATGGAAGGACGGAAGGCAGTTCTTTTGGCTAATCATGGGATTAATGTTATTGGTGATACAATGGAACAAACCTTTGCGATTTTAGAACAACTTGAGTTTTGTGCAAAATTATTCTGGCAAGCAAAAGCAATCGGAGACCCGGTTATTTTACCGGATGAAGAAATGGAAATGATGGTTTCTAGATTTAAAGGCTATGGACAACAAAAGAAGTCTCCCGAAAGTAGGGACGAAAATGGGGGTGTTTAGTGAATTATTTAACGAAGAACTTGTGTTTCTCGATTACTCATTTCGAGATCAACACGATTTTTTTCAAAAAATTTCTTCTATGCTTTATGAAAAGGGGTATGTAAAATCTAGTTTTTATAAAGCTATTTCACAAAGGGAAGAAAAGTATCCGACAGGCTTACGTATAGAACCATTTCATGTAGCCATTCCTCATACGGATCCATCGAATATCGTTCGTCCATTTATTGCAGTGGTTCGACCAGATCATACGATAGAATTCAATGAAATGGGAATGGCAAATGGAAAGGTAGAGGCTCAATTTCTATTTGTATTAGGTTTAAATAAAGGGGAAGGACAAGCCGAACTACTTTCGAAGTTGGTCAACCTTTTCAGTAATAAAGAAGTGATGAGCCGGTTAATGGAGGAAAAAGAAGAAAACCAGATCATTCAACTAATAAAGGAAAATATTGATTGATACTTTAAATTTTGGGAGGTATTTAAAATGAAAAAAATTATTGTTGCTTGTGGATCAGGTGTAGCTACTTCACAAACGGTGGCCTCTAAAATCCAAAGCTTACTACGGGATCGAAATATTCAAGCTCAAGTAGAAGCGGTGGATATTAAATCATTAGATACGCATATTCGGTCATCAGTCGCATATGTGGCAATAACGAACCCGGAAAAGGAATATCCAATCCCGGTAATTAATGGAATTGCGTTTTTAACTGGCATAGGAATGGAAGAGGAACTAGAAAAAATAATCCAAGCATTAAAATAATCCAATTGAAAGGAGAATGAGCTAATGGATGCCATTCAATCAATATTTCAGTTTATTTTGGATATGGGTGCTTCTGTATTTGTTCCGTTAATTTTGTTGATTATGGGTCTCATTGTTCGCATGAAGTTTAAGGATGCTTTTGTCAGTGCATTAACTCTCGGTGTTGCATTCGTAGGTATGAACCTTGTCGTTGGATTTATGATGGATTCGATTGGTCCAGCAGCACAACAATTTGTTGAAAACACGGGTATACAATTAAATGCCATTGACGGTGGTTGGACTTCGATGGCAACACTAGCATGGGCATGGCCACTGGCATTCTTAATGTTTCCATTCCAAATCGGGGTTAATCTATTAATGTTATTTACTCGCCAAACGAATACTTTGAATGTGGACCTGTGGAATGTTTGGGGTAAAATTTTCACCGCTGTACTTGTTATTGGTGTTACCGGAAGTACGACAGCTGCTTTTGCAGTAGCGGTAATCCAAATGTTTATTGAACTAAAAATAGCAGATGTGAACCAAAAACAAATCGAAAAGTTGACAAATATCCCTGGTGTTACAACAACACATAGCATGAACATCATTGCAGTTCTTTTATATCCATTAAATCGATTGATGGATTTTATTCCTGGATTAAACAAACAAATCAATGCCAACTGGTTAAAGGAAAAGATCGGTGTTTTTGCAGAAAATCATGTTATGGGATTTATTATCGCAGTTTTACTTGGTATTTTCGCGAGATATTCTGTTCAAGAAACATTAATTCTCGGTGTTCAAGGTGCAACAGCTTTAACATTATTCCCAATGGTAGCGAAACTATTCATGCAAGCTTTAGCACCACTTTCTGATGCAACAAGTGACTTCATGAAAAAACGATTTAAAGGAAGAAAGTTCTTTATAGGATTGGATTGGCCGATTCTTGCAGGTTGTAATGAAGTTTGGGTAACGACGATTCTCTTAGTTCCTATTACACTCGTATTAGCAGTTATTTTACCTGGCAACAATATTTTGCCTTTTGCTGGAATTATCAACTTGTCCATTGCCGTACCTGCACTTTTAGTAACAGGCGGAAACTTACTTCGCATGATCATAATAGGAACATTGGGAACGCCCCTATTCCTTTACATGGCAACTGAGTTCACACCAACGATTACACAACTAGCACTTGATACAAAAGCTATAGAACTTTCAGCAGGTCAAATGATTTCTTGGAGTACAATTGAATACCCAGCTTTCCGGTATATATTCGCCCATGCTGCCAACATTATTAACGGTGAATTTATCGGAATTATATTAGCGGTTCTCTGGTTAGGATTATTTGCTTGGTATATTAAAGGGATGAAAGAAAGAACAAAAGCTCTCGAAGCAGAAGAAAAATCCGCTTAAATCCCGGACTTAAGCGGACTTAAAAAGAAAATGAATATAAATCATTTTTGCCATTAGTATTTTAACTTTTATCGATTAAAGAATCAAGGTTATTGATTAAAGTTTATGGATTTAAAAAAATCAATTTTATTAAAATGTTTCCATTTGCAAAGGAAAACGTACAAACAGTGATTAAAAAACTAATTTATTGATTCTTTATGATTTTCTCCAAGGTATAATAAAAAGACACGGTTTTTAGAAAAATAAAGATAAAAATGCTTGGAGGAATACTATGAATAAATGGCTTTGGTACTTTCTCGTTCTTATTGCATTGTCACTTTTAGTTTTCTCTTTCATAAAAGGAAACGCTATTTTAGCGATTATTGCTTTCCTACTGGCCATGTTTTTAAAGAGGTACTATCAGTCGATTCCGCTTCCCAGATCGATTCAGGAGCGAATTGATTATAGTCAGGAGCAAAAAAGTAAATCGCATAAATAAATTTCCTATCAAACCATTCCGAGGTGGAAGGAATGTCCTGCCAACTCACAATGAAAAGGAACATGGAATGATTTCTTTTACGATCCATTAAACCAAAAGGAATACAGTTTTTACGCCGCCATATTTTTGGCGGTTTTTTTATGAACAAAATCTCATATTATGAAAAGAATTCCTAGAAGATGTCAATTAAGCAACTTTGTAAAAAAACAAATCTTTCATCGAATTGAAGATTTAACAATAAAAGCAAGAGATAATTATGAATAATTTGTAAAAATAGGACAAAAAATGAAGGGATTTATAGTGGAATATAAAGATTTATATTGATTGTAGTTATTCACAAAAAATGTTCTACCCAAGTGTAGTGATCTGTTTTGAAAGATGGAGGAAAACTTGATGGGTCTTTCATTGTTAAAACTTTTATGAGGAAAAAATGTGGCGGATTTGTTGAATTTGTAAAGAAAAAGACTGCCAACAAAGTAAATTGTTTCTTTGCTGGCAGTCGATCGTTCTATTCTACAATGCATTCAATATTGCCTCGGATGTTTCTTTTGCATCCCCGAAGCACATATAAGCATTTTCTTTAAAGAATAATGGATTTTGGACGCCTGCATATCCTGTACTCATGGAACGTTTCATGATGATCACGTTTTTCGCCTTCCAAACTTCCAAAACCGGCATTCCACCGATCGGACCGGTTGGATTTTCTATGGCTGCTGGATTAACGGTATCATTTGCACCGATGACAAGAACCGTGTCTGTTTCAGGGAAGTCATCATTAATCTCTTCCATATCTAAAACAATATCATAAGGTACTTTGGCTTCAGCGAGTAATACATTCATATGCCCCGGGAGTCGTCCAGCAACTGGATGAATTCCGAAACGGACATTGATTCCTTTGTCGCGTAGCTTTTTCGTTATTTCTGCAATCGGATATTGGGCTTGGGCAACCGCCATTCCGTATCCCGGTGTAATAATGACAGAATCGGATTGTTTCAACATTTCTGCCACATCTTCTGGGTTAATTTGTTTGTACTCACCCATTTCCTCCGTTGCCCCAGATGCACCTTCATTACCGAAACCTCCTGTAATTACTGAGAAAAAGTTTCGGTTCATTCCTTGGCACATAATATAGGATAAAATCGCACCTGATGACCCGACTAACGCACCTGTAATAATTAATAAATCATTCGATAACATAAATCCAGAAGCAGCTGCTGCCCAACCGGATAAGGAATTTAGGAAGGATATAACAACCGGCATATCAGCTCCACCAATAGCCATAACCATATGCCATCCTAAAAATAGGGCGATGGCAGTCATCACGCCAAGATATATAAAACCAGATTGTGCACCTTCTTCAACAATAAAGAAGATCATTAAGATTAACGATACGATTAGTAGAACGACATTCAATGCATCCTTAAACGGTAAAATGAGAGGATTGGACCGAATTTTACCATGTAATTTCCCAAAGGCGACAACCGATCCAGTAAAGGTAATGGCCCCAATAAAAATGCCAAGGTAAATTTCGACTAAATGGATAGTTAACATCGTACCGAAAAAAGAGGTGTCTGATAGCAAAGTAATAAAACTGTTGTAGCCAACGAATACAGC
The DNA here is from genome assembly GCF_026547205.1 of Fervidibacillus halotolerans. GTDB lineage: Bacteria > Bacillota > Bacilli > Bacillales > Caldibacillaceae > Fervidibacillus > Fervidibacillus halotolerans. The sequence goes on from NZ_CP106877.1 coordinate 158,894, forward strand.
TGCCAAGCCAACAAAGCTATGCAATGCAGCAATTAATTCGGGCATTTCAGTCATATCTACTTTTCTAGCTAACAATATGCCGATGAATGCTCCAATTAAAACAGCCACTAAAATATAAGTTATACTTGTCGAATCGTGTTCGATGCTAAAGATGGTTGCTATTAAAGCAATGGTCATTCCGATCATGCCAAAGTAGTTTCCTTTTTTTGCTGTTTCTTGATTTGATAGACCGGCTAAGCTCATAATAAAGAATAATCCAGCAATAATATAGGCTGCACTTACCATCCTTTACACCTCCTCGCTTTTCATAAACATCTTTAACATTCTTTGGGTGACGGTAAATCCGCCGAATATGTTAATTGACGCAATTAAGATTCCAAGGAAAGAGATAATCTGAACCACGGTAATTGAACTAATAATCTGCAATAATGCGCCTACGATAATAATTCCGGAGATCGCATTTGTTACAGACATTAATGGAGTGTGTAAAGCATGGGTCACATTCCAAACAACGTAATATCCAGCCACGATGGCAAGGGCAAAAACCGTTAAATGGGATAAAAATTCAGGTGGTGAAACTTGTCCTAACCAAAGGATGAAAGCGATAGCTAGAATGCCAAATGTGAATTTTAATTTTGTTCGACTCTTTTTTTTCGAAGGAGGCGTGGTTGGCTCTTCTTTTTTCTCTTCTTTCTTTTCTGCCTTTACAGAGACGCTAATGGCAGGTGGTGGATACGTGATGTTTCCTTCTTTTAACACACACATGTGTCGCAAAATTTCATCGTTAAAATCAATATCGATTTCTCCATTTTTTTCTTTAGAGAGTAATTTTGTTAAATTGACGAGGTTGGTCGCATACATTTCAGATGATTGTGCCGGTAGTCGCGCAGGTAAATCGGTGTATCCTAAAACCTTTACCCCATTATCGGTGACGATTTTTTTCCCAGGTGCCGTATATTCACAGTTACCTCCAGCTGATGCGGCCATATCAACAATGACCGAACCAGGCTTCATACTATCGACCATTTCTTTCGTAATTAATATAGGTGCTTTTTTTCCTTGAACGAGTGCCGTTGTGATAATAATGTCAACTTCCTTCGCTTGTTCGAAGAAAAGTTTTTTCTCTGCTTCTAGAAATTCCTTCGACATAACTTTTGCATATCCAGTAGAGGTGGAAGCATCTTCTTGCTCAGCAAACTCTAATTTTAAAAATTCTCCACCCATTGATTCAATTTGTTCCGCCACTTCTAGACGGGTATCAAAGGCACGAACTATCGCACCTAAGGACTTGCTCATACCAATTGCTGCTAATCCGGCGACACCTGCACCGATCACCAGTACTTTCGCTGGAGGAACCTTCCCTGCGGCGGTAATTTGTCCATTGAGAAATCGACCAAATTCATGAAGGGCCTCGGTAACGGCTCTGTATCCGCCAATATTTGCCATGGAGGATAATGCATCCATCGATTGGGCCCGGGAGATTCGTGGAACCATGTCCATTGCCAGAACATTGATGTTTCTTTCAGCAAGTTTTTCGACGAGTTCTTTGTTTTGAGCAGGATATAAAAAGCTGACTAAAGTTGATCCCTCTTTTAATTTCGTTATTTCTTCTTCTAAAGGTGGATTCACCTTATATATAACATCGCATTGATACACTTCATCCGCTTGAACAATTTCCGCTCCCGATGCTATATATTGGTCGTCGTTAAAACTTGCCTCCTTCCCTGCACCCGACTCAACGGCTACATCGAAGCCGAGTTTTTTTAGTTTGCTAACGGATTTCGGAGTTGCTGCAACGCGGGTTTCTCCTTCAATCCGTTCCTTCGGGATCCCTATTCTCATACTGATTCTCCCTTCCTTAAAAGGATTTTGAAAGCTTTTCATCCTGTCGATTCATCGGAAGTAAATTGCATATAATTTTCCTATAATTATATTATATGGAATTTTTTCGCTCATTTCGTGGCAAATAAGTGACTAAAATTTTGAAATCATGTTTTATCTCTATTTTCCGCATATTTTTCATAATCATTTACATTTTGTGAACAATAATTTAATGGGATAAAAAAGATGTGTTAGTATGTGAAATAAAGCACATAAACAAATGGTATTTTTTCAGGAAATAATCGTCCATAGTAAGGATGTACTATGTTCAAGGAAAAGGTGTTCTACAATCTGATGGATTGTTTCTAAATCCAATTTTATGACCTTTCCAAATAAAAGCCCCAAGAATGTTGAAATTGAACATTCCTGGGTCTTGTAATTGTTAGGAGATAAAGGAAAAAAATCAATTATTTGTAAAATCCGATCGGTTTTTCGTTTAAGTTAATAAAAATGTTTTTCGTTTGTGTATATGCATTAAGGATAGAAGGGGAAGTTCCAAGGTATAATTTGTCCTACAACGCCAATAGGTTCTTTTAAATTAATGGTTAATGTATGTTCGTCCAATTGTTTGGCTGTTCCTTCTTCAGAACGGATGACACCAGCGAAATATCGGAAATGATTTGCAGCAAGGGGTACGTCGACTTTGCTTGTTTCTCGGATTGGTTTTCCATTATCTAACGTTTCAACGGTTGCTAAATAATCGGTATTTTCGTCGATTAAATCGGCTATTTTTAGCAGGATATTGCTACGTTCAACAATGCTTGTTTTCCTCCAAGTTTCCAATGCTTTTGTTGCAGCGGCTACAGCCCGATCCACATCTTCATTACTAGCATCCACGATTTGAGCAAGTGCTTCACCGTTTCCCGGATTGTAGCTCGTCATTGTTTTTTCGCTTGTTTCTTTCTACCCATTGACCGTCGATATACAACTTATAACTCGAATTCATTCTCGCTTTAACTTGTTGGACATCCATGCTCATTTTTAAGCCCTCTTAAAATTTACCCCATGATTTAAGCGTTTCAATATTTCTATTTTACAATAATTTTAAACTTAAGGATGAATCTTCACTTATTGTCCTAATAAATGTAAGTAAATTTGATTTTTAGTTAGAAAGCAAAGAAAAAAATGGGTTTAACATTATACTAAAATATTTTTATTTAAATATTTTTATAAATTGATGTCATTTTTCCATGAAATGGAAATCCGCCTTACCAGTAAAGTTTCTATTTAGGGTTAAAAACAGGATTGTTATGATACTCTGTTTTATTTTAAAAAAGGAGGTTGACTGTATCTTTGTATTAGTGTACTATGTAATTAGTACACTAAACTAAGTTAGGGGGTTGAAGTATGACTCCATGGATTCATTTGACAAAAAAGGAATTGAGACTCGGTTTTCCTGCGTTTCTTTTTTCCATGATTGGATCATTCGGGGTTTTTGTGCTGTGGTTTGTCCTTGGTATCGAATCTGGTTTTATTTGGGAAGGAATGATGATGTGGTCGGTACTTGCTATTTTGTTTAATTTTTTCTACTTAGTTTTTTATATGAGCTATAGTTTAAATGCTGAACGGAAACGAATGCACCTATGGCTTCATAATCCGCTGCCGACATACAAATTGTTGCTTGCCAAATTCGTTTCTGGTCTTTTTTATATGTTCATTTTCCTTTTTACCATCATCATTGTAATAGGGGTCTCCTATGGGAATGTGAATTTTTCCATGCAAATGGATGATTGGAAAATGACTTTTTACCTATCGGTTGCTTACTATTTAATTTTCATTGTCTCAAATGGGTGGGGATTTACGTTCCTTTGGACGGTTTATATGTCTTTTATAAAATTCATTCATCCCTTTTTTAGTTTTGTATTGACGATTGTAATTCTTATGTTCCTATTTTGGATGATTGATTTATCATCCGTTCTATTTCAATGGGGTGAAATCGAAAGTCATTTAATTACAGGTTTTGAGTTTACAGCTACAGAGGAAACATTTCATTTGAATTTTGGAGAAATACCGACAACATTTTATATCGGCCACTTTATCGGGGCTTTGTTATTAATCCTGTTCTTCTTTATCGGAAGTGCTTGGATTCTTGATCGTAAAGTTGAGGTGTAGCCAATGAAATACACATTCCATTCACAAGAACCAATCTATGTGCAATTGGCTGAAATCATTAAGCGGAAAATCGTTCGTGGTGAATTGGAACCTGGTGTGAAGTTACCATCCGTTCGGGATATGGCGATTAATGCTGGTGTAAACCCGAATACCGTGCAGCGAACATATCGGGAATTAGAAGGAACGAAAATTGTAGAATCCAAGAGAGGCCAAGGAACATTTGTAACTGAAAATGAAAAAATCTTACATGAAATTCGAGAAGAAATGAAGACAAAGGAAGTATCTCGTTTTGTACGGAGTATGAGAGAAATGGGGTATTCGGAAATGGAAATGAAAGCAGGATTAGAAGCATATTTAGCGAAGAAATGGGGAGCGGATTATGATTGAACTGAGACAAGTAACGAAACGATATCGTAGAAAGATAGCATTAAATGAAGTGAACATAACTTTAACGCCAAGAAAAATTTACGGTTTGGTTGGTGAAAATGGAAGCGGTAAGTCCACGATGCTGAAACTAATTGCTGGTCTGATTTACCCGACGCGAGGGGAAGTACTCGTTGACGGAAATCGGGTAGATCGCCGGGTATCTTCCGTCGTTTCCTTTTTGTCGGAGCTGGATGAATATTATTCATTTTTCAATGTAGAACAGACGATTGCTTTTTATCATAGCCAATTTCCGGATTTCGATCTAGAAAAGGCGAATGAAATGGTCAAATTTATGAAACTTGATCGGAAAGCGAAATTGAAAGAGTTGTCCAAAGGGAATCGGGGACGTTTAAAGCTTGTGTTGTCCCTTTCTCGAAACGCCCCGATTATTTTGATGGATGAACCGTTATCCGGACTCGATCCGATGGTTCGAAATTCGATCGTTAAAGGATTGATTTCTTTTATCGATATTGACAAGCAGCTCGTTCTGATTACGACCCATGAAATTCAAGAAATCGAAAATATTTTAGATGAAGTCATTGCAATCAAAGATGGAAAAATTATCGGACGCAAAGTCGTGGAACAACTTCGCGAACAAGAAAACGTTGGAATTGTCGATTGGTTGACGTCGATTTACGAATAAGTATAAAAAAACTTGCCGCTCCCTTTCACTCGGATGCGGCAAGTTTTGATTATTCATCGTATTTACATCGCTTAACGAATGATTTCCATCACTTGTTCATGGGTTGCTTTCCGCGGATTTGTTGCTGCTGTGGCATCTTTCATTGCATTTTTCGTTGATATAAAAATGATGTGATATTGTTCACAGTAAATCGATGGATCGAATATGGTAATAAATGAGGTAATTAGGTGGAAAATTCATTAAAGATGGAAAGAAATTTTTGATCTTTCATTAATAATAATCCTAAATGCCTGTTTAACTACTATCAATACATACAAGCCCATTTATTTGATTTCAACGAAATAATGATTTATATTAGTTGACGGGTCAATTATTTTCCGATTACTGAGTGGCAAAGGGAGGGTATTTATATAAAACTCGGTGAAGAAGAGCAAATCACCCAATATTTATTTGAACTAAACAAACGGTATATGGCAAAATTTGAGCAGTGTACAGGAATTAGCAAAACTCGACTAGAAATTCTTCGATTGCTGTTGGAAGAAGAAAATGTTATCCAACGAGAACTGCAAAAAAAGGTAAACATTGATCCCGCAGCAATCACCAGGCATCTAAAACAATTGGAAGATCAAGGGATGATTATTCGAAGGAAAAATCCCGATGACCACCGTTTTTCTCTTGTCCATTTAACCGAAAAAGGGAAAGGGAGTATAGGTGCGTATTGTGAAGATAAAAAACGAGTCGTTTCCACTATCTTAAATGGTTTTACAGAACAAGAGAAAACCTTACTAGCTAATATGCTGAAACGTCTCTTAGACAATGTAAATCAATTATAGCGAATTCATTAAGAAAAGGAGAATGCATCATGAATAAAACTTTAGTCAATGATTTCAACAAGATTGTAACGGGACGCCGATCCATTCGAAAATATGATCCAACCGTGAAAATTAGTCGAACAGAAATGAAGGAAATTCTAGAAAAAGCAACGTTGGCTCCTTCCTCTTTAAATATGCAGCCTTGGCGATTTGTCGTCATTGATACGGAGGAAGGAAAGGAAAAACTGGCATCCCTTGCCCCGGGAAATCTCACACAAGTACAAACGTCCGCTGCCGTAATTGCAGTTTTTGTTGATATGAAAAACGAAGAGTATATTGAAACGATTTTTGATACGGCGGTGGAAAAAGGATATATGCCTGTTGATGTTCGGAACAGACAAGTAACAGGGATCAAAGGGTATATGGAAAACATGACCTTTGAACAAAAAAAGGCGATGAACCTTATTGATGCTGGACTCGTTTCGATGCAACTAATGCTTGTAGCCCGTGCATACGGTTATGATACGAATCCAATCGGCGGTTATGATAAGGAAAATATTGCAGAAACATTTGGTATAGATAAAGAAAGATATTATCCTGTTATGCTCATTTCAATTGGAAAAGCAGCTGAGGAAGGACACAAATCCGTCCGCCTCCCAGTCGATACAATTACCGAATGGAAATAATAAAAGCGGGTCGAGGTTCCGGTTCCCTCGACCCGCTTTTTTGTTATCCTATTGGGTCAAAGGAACCGGAACCTTGCCCCATTTTTAATGATTCCGTTCCTTTTTGGTTATTCTAATGAAAAAAGGAGTCGGGTATGATTTATGAATAATGAAAATGTCATTAAAGAGCTAAACGAATTTTTACGAGGAATTTATATCGCTATTCACGGGTATGAACGATATATCCAACATGTGGAAGATCAAAAAATAAAAGACTTGTTACAACAAATCCAACAAGATCATAAACAACATGCCATTCGGATTGCCGAACGGATACAAGATCTCGGCGGCGTTCCGGTAGAAGATGGTGGGATGAAAGGGATGATGGCCGATTGGATGATGCGGATGAAAGGCGCGGCGGATGACCCGAATTTTATTTTAAAAGATGCGATTCGTGGGGAAGAAAATGGAATTCAAATGTCGGAAAAATTAGTTCGAGGCGATCTCGATAATCAATCTTTACAAATTGTTAAACAAGTTCTTGAAAGGGATCGGAAACATCTCCAGCAGTTACAACAGCATATTCAACCATAAAGGTACGATAATCAGGCCCGGGCTGGGTCGAAGGAACCGGAACCTCGACCCTGAGTGGGTCAAAGGAACCGGAACCTCGACCCTGGGAACCTCGACCCTGGGAACCTCGACCCTGACCCTTTCGCTGGAAAATAAGAGACGGTTTTCGTCCATTTCTATGGATGGAAACCGTTTTTGTGTTTGTAAGTAAATCGTGACAAGTGACTGTGATAAACCGTACTATGTATGTTTACAAAGACATATATATTATAAGTCGATTATGTTATTTACCATGTTCCGCTAAATCCTTTTGTCAATTGGTTTATGGCTATGTTTGATCATTTATGCAAGCTTTGCCGAGATGAAGCGCCTCGTGTTAAAAAAGGAGCGAAAATGGTATAAAACGGAACGCTATCGAGAGGTTAGTTAAAAAATCATTAAAAATAGAATGGATGTATAATCGTCAGTCGAATCGTCGATTGACTTTTTTATGTTCTTACAAAAATAGAAAGAACTGGTACAAATTTGGTAAAATCAAAAAACCAAGAGGATCAAACATCATTTACCATCGGATACGTCTAAAGGACCATATCATAATATGACTATTGGACCTTGAAGCTTTGCGAAGGTAATTGTATAAAGATTGGGAAATACGAGAAAGGGGAGAGAATGAATTGAAAAAGATTAAAATCATACTTGGGGCGATTTTTGCCATTTTGTTTGTCGGTTTATTGTTTGGAGGAAACTATTTTTATGGGGAAGCGGTGAAGCGAGGAGTGGATGTGGAGCTACATAGAGAGGCTACCTCGGTGAACGCTGATGCATCTCCAGAAGATCATGCGATATTGGAAGAAGCAAAAAATTGGTTTAATAACCGGGATAAGGAAATATTAACGATCACTTCTTACGATGGGTTAAAACTGAAAGCCCAGTTTATAAAAAATGAGGCTGAAAACAAGAAAGTGGTCCTTTTAGCCCACGGGTACCGAAATGTGGGAAATGATATGGGAAAATACGCAAAAATGTACTATGATGAAGGTTTTGATATATTAATTCCTGACCATCGTGGACATGGAGAAAGCGAAGGGGATTATATTGGTTACGGCTGGCATGATCGATTCGATTTTTTACGTTGGATCGATGAAATGATTAAAAGAGGAACGGAATCGGTTATTCTACATGGAAATTCGATGGGTGCTGCATTAGTTTTAATGACAAGTGGTGAAGAATTGCCAGATGAAGTAAAAGGAATTATTGCAGATAGTTCTTATACGACCGTAAAAGAAGAATTGAAACATCAGTTAAAACATTTATACGGTCTTCCATCCTTTCCAATTTTAGATGTGACAAGTATGATTACAAAAATTCGAGCTGGGTATTTCTTTGGAGAAGGATCCGCCATTGACCAGGTGAAGAAAAATACCCGTCCGCTACTACTCATTCATGGTGATGCAGACGACCTAGTGCCGACGTGGATGGGAGAGGCTTTATATGAAGCTGCTGGTGGAGAAAAGGAATTATGGATGCCGGAAAATGTCGGTCATACGAAGGCCTTCGATGTATATACGAAAGAATTTATCGAACGAGTGATGGATTTCGTCAACCGGGTGATTGAAAATTAAGAAATAGAAAGCTTAATCTGTCCCATTGGATATTTTTTTGGAAAAAGATAATCGTAATAGTGTTTCAAGGATCATGATTTTTAAGTAAAAACAACATACATCCACACCTTCCCGAATGTTTCCTTTCACATAATCACACCTGATGTAATCGCCCATATTATATAGAAAGTTCATTCGAGGAGGAGTGGAGGATACACTTGTACAAAATAAATAGTTGGCCCGTTCCGAAAATCGTTGCCTTTTCAACGGGTGATGTTACTGGAGATGGGATTTGTGATTACGTGTATGTAACAGGTGTTAAAACGACTGAAAGTCCATTTTTACAAAAGATTATGCTGATCGTTCAAAATGGAAAAACCGGAATGCTTACCCCCGTGTCACTAAAAAATGATGCCGGATACAATCCGTCTTTGTTTTTAGGGGATTTTACTGGAAATGGTGTTCAAGATATTTTGATCGGTATTGCCACAGGAGGAAGCGGAGGAATCATGAACTACTATTTGTATTCCTTCCTTGGGAACTACCCGCAGTTACTTTTTGACGATGATTCATACAATGATGTTTCACAATTTGAGGTGAATTATTTAGACGATTATAAAGTTAAAGTTTTTAGTAAATGGAATGAAGAAACGTATTTGATCGACTTAACATTACGGGATGAAAGTTATTTAAATGAAATCTATGATTCGAACGGAAATTTGAAACAACCTATTCAAGGTTTTGTCAATCCGTTAAGCGGGTTGTATCCAGTGGATTTTGATTCGAATCGCGTATATGAACTATTGGCATATCAAAAAATTGCAGGAAGATACAATGCGGACACAATCGGTTTCGTATTGAATACATTAGGATGGAACGGCAAAAGATTTACATTGGAAAATCAATTTGTCGCAATTATCGGATCGAAGGATGAATGATCTTTTTACTATGGAAGTAATCATCCCGTTGATACGGTTAGGAAGGCTTTTGTTTCATTTTCGAAACGAAAGCTTTTTCTTTTTGTAAAAACATAACAGGGATCTGTGTCCTTTTTTTAAATCGATAGATAAAAAGAATATGAAAAGATTTCTGCATCCAATTAAAAATTCAACACGGGAACAGTCAGTAGAATCAAAAGGAAGATTATGTTTTGATTTTCCTCAAAACAGCATGTGAAAAAACCATTCAAATTCACCCTTTGCATATTTCTAAAGGGATTAGGAAATAGCTAAATTATAGCATCATGGATATGAGGAGGGAACAAAATGCGCCGAATAAAAAGGAAGAGAAAACAAAAGCAATCCGTTTCTAGTAATCGAAATGCACATCCGTCAACTAATCAAGAAACGGGAAGGAATCGGTTACTGTTAAGTCCCTCCATAAAGGACAATATCGAACAGATCCAAAGAAGTATTGGACCTAGTTCGGATGTTACCATTCGGCAATTTTGTTCGCAAAAAGGTGGCGACGCAGATATTGCCATTATTTTTATAGATGGAATGGTGAACGAAAACATAATAAGTGACTTTATTATTACACCGATTATGGGGAAAGTAGAACTTCTTAGACACTCCTTATCACCACTTTTCGATTTGGAACAAAAGATTTTACAGGTGGGAAATGTAAAAAGGATATCGGAATTTGAATCCTTGTATACATCCATTCTTTCTGGAGATACGGTCATCTTACTAGATAAGATAACGGAAGGAATTGTCATCGATACGAAATCATGGGAAGGAAGAGGTGTTACAGAAGCTCAAGCACAAACGGTCATCCGTGGACCCCATGAGGGATTTACGGAGGCACTACGAGTGAATACGTCCCTTATTCGGCGAAGGATTAAAGATAAAAACCTATGTATAGAAACGAAGCAAATCGGGACGCGAACGAAAACGGAAGTAGCAATTATATATATAAAGGATATTGCAGATGAAAAAATAGTGCAGGAAGTGCGAAATCGTTTAGAACATATTCAATTGGACGGTATATTGGATAGTGGGAATATTGAAGAATTGATACAAGATAATACCTTTACTCCCTTTCCAACGATTCAAAATTCCGAAAGGCCTGATTCTACCTCTGCCGGTATACTTGAAGGAAGAGTGGCGATTATTGTAGATGGATCTCCTTACGCCTTACTTGTTCCTGCACTATTTATCCAATTCCTTCAGTCACCTGAAGACTATTATCAGCGTCTCGGTTACGGATTTATTCGATTTCTTCGATACGTTTCCGTTTTTATTTCTTTATTAGCTCCTTCCCTATATATTGCTATTACGACTTTTCATCAGGAAATGTTAAAAACGACCTTGTTAATTAGTATTGCTGCACAGAGGGAAGGAATTCCATTTCCTGCCTTTGTTGAAGCACTAATTATGGAAATCACTTTTGAATTGTTACGGGAAGCTGGTATTCGAATGCCCCGTGCAATCGGTCCAGCCATTTCCATTGTTGGGGCACTCGTTTTAGGAGAAGCTGCCGTTGGTGCAAGCCTCGTGTCACCAGCTATGGTGATTGTTGTATCCATAACGGCTATTGCTGGATTCACCTTTCCAACGTTTTCCATAGGGATTCCCTTTCGTATTTTACGATTTGGCCTGATGGTACTTGCTGCTACATTTGGCCTATTCGGCATCATTGTTGGGCTTATTGCTGTGATTCTCCATTTATGTAGTCTTCAGTCCTTTGGTGTTCCATACATGTATCCATTTGCACCGCTGGAAATGAACGATCAAAAGGATGCAGTTATTCGTTTCCCTAAATGGATGATGAAAAGCAGACCAAAACCATTTACGAAATGGAACCAAGTTCGAATGGGTAATTCCTATGCTTTGAATAACAGAAAGAATAAGAGGTGATCCGATTGTGTTTTCGATTCAAAATAAGCATTCTCTTTCTCCTTGTTATCACGGTTTTAACCGGTTGTTGGAGTCGAAGGGAATTAAATGATTTGGCAATCGTCGTTGCAATCGGTATTGATCAAGCAGAAAATGGACAATATCTTGTTTCTGCACAAGTTGTTAATCCTGCTGAAATCGCCTCACAAAGTGGCAGTGGCGCAGGAACGATTAACTATTCACCGATTACAACTTATCAAGCAAAGGCAGATACAATCGTTGAAGCATTGCGTAAAATAACGACGGTCAGTCCCCGGAAAATATATGTTTCTCATATACGTATGCTCGTTATTGGAGAAGAAGTCGCAAAAAATGGAATAGCAAATGTATTGGATTTTTTTTCTCGGGACCATGAATTTCGAACAGACTTTTTCATTACCGTAACAAAGGATACAACTGCTGAAAAAGTATTAAGTGTTTATACAGAGTTAGAAAAAATACCTGCAAATAAACTATTTAATTCTTTAGAAATGTCGGAACGGTATTGGGCACCGACCCGAGGAGTTTTTCTAGATGAATTACTTAGCGATTTAATCCTTGAGGGGAAAGAACCTGTATTAACCGCGATTACAATTACAGGAGATTATGAAACAGGGGAAGAAGAAACAAATGTTCAAGAAATCATTCAAGATGCCCAATTGAAATATGAGAATATCGGTGTATTTAAAAAAGACAAACTCGTTGGATGGTTGAATACTGAAGAAAGCAAAGGATTCAATTATATAACTGGTACAGTAAACAATACGGTAGGACACATGTCTTGTCCGGACGGGGGAAAATTTTCAAAGGAACAGATTGTTGCTAAATCGAAAATAACTCCAAAAATCGTAAATGGGAAACCGGAAATATTCGTTCATATTTGGACAGAATCGAATATAGCAGAAGTGAATTGCCAAATTGATTTATCAAAGATGGAGACGATAAAGCAACTGGAAAAACTAGCAAGTGGGGAAATTGAAAAACATGCCAATTTAGCCATTGAAAAAGCACAAAAGGAATTTCAATCGGATATTTTTGGGTTCGGAGATCTTATTTATCGAAAAAATCCAAAAACTTGGAAAAAATTAAAAGACCATTGGGACGAAGCATTTTCAGCCATGCCAGTTCATGTAAAAGTAGATGTTCACATCCGACGCTTCGGTACGATTGAAAATTCATTTTTGGAGGAATTGAATTCAACAAGTGAGGAAAAAGAGAGTGAGTAAGGGGGAGTATGATGTGGGCAATATTTGGAATTCTGATTGTTACAGCACTGATTATTTGGATTGAAGTGCCTAGCCTTTTAAAAAATCATGAGCGGAAGGAACTGATCGGTTTTTCCATAATCCTTCTCCTAGCTTTCGGATTAAGTGTTTTGGAGAAATCATCCGTTCCATTACCGAATCCGTTAGATGTTATTGTATATATTTATCGGCCCATTAGCGATTGGGTCTTTGGAATGTTGAAATAAATAAAAGGATCGCCCATTTTCAATCGGTTTTTCAGTAAATGGGCGGTCCATTTTTTTCTTAGCTAATTAGAAAGTTGTAAAGAAAATAGGGATAAATTACCGTTTTCAATGGATTTTATGATGATGGAGATTTGTTATTTGGTTGGCGTTTTTTCCATTTTATCATAATTAATAACAATACGGGTAGGAGAAATCCAAAGGTAGCTGAATAAAAGAACCAAATTCGAGAAATAAAATAATAGGTGTAAGAGATATTTGGATAAATAATAAAAGCGAGAACAATAATTATCATGCCTAAAGGAAAGAGAAGAAATTCGTATCGTTTAAATTGGAATAGCTGTTTCAAGCTTTCAGCAGATGCATAATATAAAATGGAAAGTTTAACAAAGATTGTAATCATCCATATGATTGCGATTAATGCCTCAATTCGTTCAATAAATTTCCCAATGCTTATTTTTTTCCCTAAAATATAACTCGGATAATTGTTTCGTTCGGTTAGATCCGCACCAAGTACTAAAATGGATATAATTGTAATCAATGAAATCATTAATCCGCCGATAACAATTCCTGATAAAAAGGAGCGGTCCACTTGTTGATTCTTATTGGCTTTATTTAAAACCATTAAAAAAATTACGACCTCTAGAAAGGGAAAGCCAATATACGGTAAGGTGGCACGAATAATTGGTTTGATACCAACATCGAAAATGGGTTGAATATTTTCAAATCGTAATTGGGGCGTCAGAAATAGGACAAAAAAGAAATACATAAAAAAGAAAAAGAAGGATAGAATTTCAGCAGAGCGCCCGATGACATGTATACCGTAACGAACGCCTTGAATGACGGCTAATAAAACTAATATATGAACATAAAGAATCGGTGTTTCTGGTAAAATTTCTGTAATGATAAATTCCCCTAAATTTCGTAGAACAAGGGAAGCTAGTAAAAAGGAAAATAGAAAGAACGTGAATCCGACGATTTTTCCAAGCCATTTTCCAAGTAAATGTTCAATGATTTCAATCATTGTGAGATTTGGAAAAACCTTGTACAGTTTTAAAATGATATAACCGATGAACAATCCAATCAATACACTAATAAGTGATGCGATCCATGCATCTTGTTTGGCTTCTTGTGCTAATGTTGCCGGGGTAAATAAAATGGAACTTCCTACTACATACAAAATGACAAGCATTCGTAGTTGTCTTTCGGTTAGTTTTGTATTCACCTTTACAACCCTCATTTTTCATATATTTCCTACATCTTGTAGTTTAACCAGAAAAAGGGGTTTTATTACGGTAGGCATATGTTAATCATGAATAAATCGTATGTAGTTTAAAAAAACGAATTTCCGAGTGAAAAATGTTTATGGATTAAAAATTAGGAATTGGAAAGTTTGATGAGGAAAAAATAAATAGTTGTTATGATGGAAAATGAACCGGTTCGATAAAAAGAATCAATTTCTCCTGGAAGATTTTGAGGGATAGATGCCATCTGTATATAAAAGAGTGAATCGATGATACGCGATTCCTTCCTTTTGTTTTCCGATCGCGTATCATCTTGATCCATTTCATATTTTCATACGAATCGTCATTTCACCTGTAGTGTCCTCAATCGATTGATGGCTGCGGCAAGTTCATATTTTCGAGGCAGAGCAAAATCGCCAGGATGTTGCCCTCGGTAAGGAGAAATAATATCAAGCCCTTCCCTTTCGATTCGTTCATAGAGTCGATCAATCCCATCTTTCAAACTGAAACTATTGTGAAAATAGTTGCGGAATAATTGTCGAATCATTTCTGCAATCGCCCGTGTTTGGCTCGGATCTGTCAATTGTTCCACTGCAGAAAGATCGATTTCCGAACGCCCGATTAAAATGGTTGATCGACCTTTAACAGATAATTTTTCCTTTCCTCGAATCGCTGACTCATAGCTAGTAGGGAGGGGATATCGGGTGATGGAACTGGAAAATTCCCCTTTTCCTTCCTTTTGTCTCCGATTGTTCAGTTCTTTCGCAATTTTATGTGCTTCTTCCGTTACATCCTTTGGTTGATATTCATCCATCATAATTACCCGGTCAGCTACATCAAAATAATCCCCTGAACCGCCTAATACGATGATCGAAGAAACTCCATGAATTTCATACAGATCCCGAACCCGATCGATAAAAGGAGTAATCGGTTCCTTGTCTTTATGAACTAACTGTTGCATTCGTGCATCCCGGACGAGAAAATTTGTTGCACTTGTATCTTCGTCAATTAACAAGCAGCGGGAACCGATTTCGAGGGCTTCCACAATATTTGCCGCTTCAGATGTACTTCCACTTGCTCCATCTGTTGAAAATCGGTTTGTATCCTTCCCAAATGGGAGATGGGATATAAACGGGGAAATATTGACCTTTTCTACCCTTCTTCCATCTTCAGCACGGATTTTACAGGCCGTTTCCTCTGTAATCACGTACTCCCTTCCGTCCCCTGGAAGATGATTATAAATCCCTCGTTCAATGGCTTTTAGTAACGTGCTTTTTCCATGATAACCTCCGCCGACAATTAATGTGACACCTTCTGGGATCACCATTCCAGAAATGGTCGTTCCATCCGGAAGAGAGATGGATCGTTCTAAGGAAGGAGGCGATTGAAAGGGAACGGCTTTGTTTCGATGTAGCGGACGATTGCTGACACCACTTTCCCTTGGGAGGATGGAGCCGTTTGCTACAAACGCAATACATTTTTCCCGTTTTAGATATCCCCGGATTGCCTGTTGTCGGTCGGCGGTTACGATATGTTCCTCTAGTTTTTTCCATTGGATCTGATGAATCACTTTTAAAAGAATTTCCGGAACTTCCTCACACAAGATCATTTCCGCATGTTTCCCGAGGATACGCCGACCAGCTGCAGGTAAGCCGATCGATAGTCGTACTTCCACTTCGTTCCTTTTGGCGATGACTGCTGTTCTCATCATCATCTCTTGTCCGGGTTCATCAATGGCAATTAATCCACTTTTTCCAGTACCCATTCGACCTCGCATACTCGTTTGACGATTTCGAATCGCCTCTCCTAATTTTCGGGCAAGAAAGTCTTCTAATGCGATCTTTCTCCAACGTTTGTCGAGCCATTCGTTTTTCAACGGTTTTTTTAATGGCTGGACGACGAATCGAATTCTAGAAGGAGAGGCAAACGGATCCCCTTGAACATAATCGATATGTAGACGAAATCCATTTCCTTTGTAAGTGCCTTGAATTTCTTTATATGCCTTATAACCTTTACCATCGATTGCCTTTAATTTTCGCTTCAGTCGATCCATACATCTTCATCCTTTCTCTGTTTCCCTTCGATTCAAGGATCCATTTTTATGTTTTGGTAAACTTTATGCTAACGGTCTCTGGGGAAAATTGAATTAGTACTATCCATTAGTAAAAATAATGGAATCATATGTTCATGTTAAACCATTAAGGAAAGGTATGATTTCATTCTAATACATTATTTTTCATTTGCTCATCATTAGTGTTTTTCCCGTTTCCTTTTCTTTTTCATTATACGGAGGTTTTAAATTAGATGGAAGAAATAGCGACTGTTCATCTTTTGAAAAACAGAGAAACGAACGTTTATCATTTGTGAAAGGAAGTTTTTAACGGATTTATAAGAAGAAAAAGATGTATGCATGCTCTATACAATTCCAACCGTTGATGCTATCATATTAAATGATTTAACTTGGTACTAAAAAGTTTTCTTTCTTTAAAAGTGCACATTATAAAAATGGTGGTAAATCAGTGATAAACGTAAAGCAAATGAAATTTTTCGGAAATTAATATTTTACAGAAATTTATTATTCAATAAATCGATCAACGCTGATTCGCCCATTTCTGTCCCTGTTCTGTGATTTTCTGATAGAAATAAAAATACAAATCGATAAAGGTAGTGTGAAAGATGAAGTTATTATCCGTCGTCATTCCCTGTTACAACTCCCAAGATTATATGAGAAAATGCATCGATTCCCTATTGCCTGGGGGAGAGGATGTTGAATTACTGATCGTAAACGATGGGTCCCGGGATGAAACAGCAGAAATTGCCGATGAATATGAAACACGGTATCCGACGATTGTAAAAGCAATTCATCAAGAAAATAAAGGACATGGCGGTGCTGTAAATACCGGAATTCACCATGCATCCGGTCTATATTTAAAAGTAGTCGATAGCGATGATTGGGTTGATTATGAGGCATATATGAATATCCTTCAAAAAATAAAATCAATCGTTTCTGAAAATCAAACGGTCGATCTTATATTAAGCAATTTCGTCTTTGAAAAGGAAGGAAAGAAATATAAAAAAGTTATGAAGTATGAAAATGTATTTCCCCAAGACACGATTTTTTCGTGGGATGATGTGGGCAATTTTCGAAAGGGTCAATACATTATGATGCATTCGATGATTTATCGAAGGGAATTGCTTAAAGATTGCGGATTAAAACTCCCGGAGCATACGTTTTATGTCGATAACATATTTGTCTTTCATCCTCTCAAATATGTGAAGAAGATGCTTTACTTAAACGAAAATTTTTACAGATATTTTATCGGTCGGGATGATCAATCGGTAAATGAAAAAGTGATGATTAAACGAATCGATCAGCAATTAAAAGTAAATAAGATGATGGTGGACCGATTCGATATGAACGAAATTGATCATCCGAAACTTAGGCAATATTTGACGAATCATTTGGAGATTGTAACGATAATTTCTGCAATTATGTTAATCCGTTCGGGTACAGAAGAAAATTTAAGGAAAAAAGAAGAATTATGGAAGTATATCGAAGAAAACAATCCTGAGTTTTATCAAAGCCTTAAGTACGGTACGTTAGGTAAAATGATGAATCTCCCAGGTAGGATTGGGCGTACAATCACCATCGGTATTTATAAAATTTCACAAAAAATCGTGGGATTTAATTAGATAAGATCATCAAATAACGTCTGTGGGAAGGGACTGTCCGATAATTCCCTTAGTTGATGACAAGGGAAGGTGGCGGTCACTTTAGCGGAAACAGTACGAGCCGAAGATCCCACGAACGATGCGAGTCGAAAAGGCTAGGCAGTGTGTGCGGAAAGCCGATGCTAACCAAATGAATCATGCGCATTTTATGAAAGGGGCTGTGCTTTTTAGTCGGCCCCTTAACCACGGGGAAATTATCAGTTATGGGTTCGAAAAATGCTACGCCATTAGGAAAGTGTCATTCAGGATTCCGTTACTTGGTCCATTTGTATTAAGATGTTTATATAAAGCAATTTTTTTGAAAAAACAATCAAGGTGGTTGAAAAATGAATATTGATTATTTAATTGTCGGATCGGGACTATTTGGAAGTACCTTTGCCTATGAAGCGGCGAAACGGGGAAAACGAGTGAAGGTTATTGAAAAGCGAAATCATATCGGTGGGAATGTATATACGGAAGAAATTGAAGGGATTCAAGTTCACCGATACGGAGCCCATATTTTTCATACAAACGATAAAAATATTTGGGATTATGTAAATCAATTTGTCGAATTTAACCGTTTTACAAACAGTCCCATAGCCAATTATAAAGGGGAAATTTATAATTTGCCTTTCAATATGAATACGTTTAATAAATTATGGGGAGTGGTAACACCGGAAGAAGCGAAGGCCAAAATTGAAGAACAACGGCGAAAGGCAAAGATCACTACACCAAAAAATTTGGAAGAACAAGCTATCTCCTTAGTTGGAACCGATATTTACGAAAAATTAATTAAGGGCTATACGGAAAAACAGTGGGGGAGAAAAGCAACGGAACTACCCGCCTTTATTATTAAACGGCTTCCAGTACGATTTACATATGACAATAATTATTTTAACGATCGATACCAGGGCATTCCGATTGGTGGATATACGCAAATAATTGAGAAAATGCTGTCCAGTGATTTAATTGATGTGGAGCTAAATACAGATTTTTTTGAGAACAAGGAGATGTATTTAAAAGAATATCCAAAAATCGTTTATACCGGGATGATTGATCAATTTTTTGATTATCAATACGGTGAATTGGAATATCGGAGTTTACATTTTGAAACGATGGTGTTGAATCAAGAAAATTATCAAGGGAATGCAGTCGTTAATTTCACCGATGCAGAAACGCCCTACACTCGAATCATCGAACATAAACATTTTGAATTTGGTACCCAACCGAAAACGGTCATTACGAAGGAATATCCGAAAACGTGGAAAAGGGGAGACGAGCCTTACTATCCATTGAATGATGAAGAAAATAATAGGAAGTACCGAAAATATCGGGAACTCGCCGACAAGATGCCGAATGTTCTTTTCGGAGGCCGACTCGGCATGTATAAATATTACGACATGCACCAAGTGATCGGAGCAGCATTGTCTATTGTAAAAAAAGAATTTTCCGAATGAATATTCACTACTTTGTACATAAAATTTCCGCATACTTGGTAAAGTGGACGGAGGAAATAGTTTCAGTGGAAATCAAATAAAAAATCGCTCGCTAAAATGGTGAAAAGGGCAAATCAATAAAAGTCCTTTTCCTCAAGAAGCGGGCGATTTTTTATTACCGATGAATGAAAAATTGTGGTTCTTTGTCAAATCGTGTTTGTGAATCATTTCGTGACTTTTTTCAGTAACATGTAATCGGATCAGGTTGTCCATTCACCCAAAATCGATTTGAAGTGGTTCGCTCCATTGGCGGACGCGCATCCAGTGGCACGGCTCGAGCCTCCTCGTCACAACGTTTCCGAGGGGTATCGAGGCTGGTGCTTGCCCCGCAGGAGTCGCCGCCAATGGAACTTTCATCTGCTATTTTGGACTTCGAGAAGGTTACAAACACATCTTTGTAAAAATTTTAATAAACGTCTTATAAAAGCTTAGTAATTCCGATTGTTACAATAGATAACAAAATCGATGTTATGACTAGGGTTGCTAATGGTTTTAATGCTTTTTTTCGAACTTGTTGTAGGTGAATATTCAGTCCGAGCCCGACCATTGCCATCGTTAAAAGGAAGGAAGAAATGTCGGCGATTGGATCGAGTAGACTCGCCGTTCCCATTGGATTATAGGTAGTAATATAACTTCCAATTATACTCATCACAACAAAGCCGATTAAAAACCATGGGAAGGTAATTTTCGCCTTTTCGTTGTTTTCCCCTTTTCTTTTTTCCAAATACAGTAACGTAAAGGAAAGGGGGATGAGCAAAAAGACACGACCGAGTTTGGCCAGTAAACCGATGGCAAGGGCATCTTGACCTGCTACACCCGCTGCGAGGGCGACGTGGGCGAGTTCATGTAAACTAATACCTGACCAAATGCCGTACGATTCAGCATCGATCGGTAAAAAAGGAAAAAGAAATGAATAAAGTAAAGCGAAAACCGTACCGATCAGTGCAATTAAGCCTACGGATATGGCTGTATCTTCATCCTTTGTTTTTAAAATTGGACTGACGGCCGCGATCGCAGCAGCTCCACATACACCGGTACCGATGCCAACGAGTAATGAAATGGACGGATTGGCATTCATTTTTTTAGCAATGAGTACCGTTATCCCAATGGCAAAAATAATGACGAATCCATCGATCGCAAGAAGGCCTAATCCATCTTGAATAATCAATTGAATATTTAATCGAAGTCCGTACAAAACGATTGCGAAACGTAAAATCATTTTTGCTGAAAATTGGATTCCTCTACTTATTGAAATCGGGTAATCCCAAATTTGTCGATAAATGATTGCGATAATAATTGCAAGAGCCATCGGACCAAGTTTTGCAAATCCGGGTAGTTGCGCCAATCCCCAACCGATGACTGCAATGAGAAATGTAAATCCAACACCACCGATCATCGGGAAAGATTTCATTTTTTGTTGTTCTACTGTTTCCATAGTTTTATCCCCTCTATATTTCATTCTGTCTATGCTATACAATACGATATAATTTATAATAAGAAAAATAAATAATAAAAATTGTTATAATAAGTTTTGCTTATAAAGGAGGTGTTGAATTTGGACCAATCATTACAAGTTTTTGTAAAAGTGGTGGAAAAAGGAAATTTTTCGAAAGCAGCGGAAGAATTGCATATGACCCAACCGGCCGTCAGTCAACATATTCAATCGTTGGAACGGGAAATGGGTGTGAAACTATTGGAGCGGACGAATAAATTCGTTCGGATGAATGCCTACGGTGAAATTGTGTATACGTATGCTAAAGAAATTTTAACTTTACATAGGAAGATGAAACGGCTGATCGAGGATCGGAACAATTTGCCGAGCGGAGATTTGAAAATTGGTGCAAGTTATACGATCGGTGAATATGTTTTACCAAGCATTTTATCGAAACTAAGGCAACGATATCCAGATATTCGACCGAAAATTGTGATTGGAAATTCAGAAAAAATATCCAATCAGGTTGCAAAAGGTCAAATAGATGTGGGATTAATCGAGTCAAATCATATTAGAAAGGATGTGATTGCCACGCCCTTTGCAAAAGACACATTACACATGTATATCTCGCCTACACATCCATTAGCAAAAATGAATCCAGCTCCGAAAGAGGCACTTGAAAAGGTTCCGTGGATTGTCCGGGAAAAGGGTTCAGGGACGAGGGAAGTGGCTAATCAGCTCCTCCAATTGCTTCGTTTAGAAGAAGTAGAAATAATGGAATTTGGCAGTACGCAGGTGATTAAAGAGTCAGTCGAAGCGGGACTCGGGATTACCGTTTTATCAGAATGGGCAGTTCGAAAGGAAATGGTATTGGGTTCATTGATGATTCTCCCTAATCAATATACACCGTTTTTCCGTACGTTCTCCATCATAAAACCGATCTCTTCCTTTGAAACAAAAGCGGCGTCTGTTTTTACTGAACTTGTAATAGAAGAAATGGAGGGACAATCGGATTGATTTGTTAGCGGACGAAAAAATATCGGTACCATAATGAGGGTTTCTTTCGCATTTACCAAACTGAAGGGCAATCATTCTGTATACACTGTTTCGTTTAGTTTGTTCATCAACAACTATTCCATTCTTATGTATCAAACTTCAGAGGGTTCCTTGCTAAAATGAAAGATCCTTTTCAAGGATATCGTTTGGAAGTCAGTCTGTTCATCGGTCAATCAAGTTCAAATGATTGTTCATTTTTCTATGACTTAGTTAACGGTTAACGATATGTAAAATTTCCTAAGGAAGGCTATAGGTTGCTACAATCATACAGGTGATTGTCCATTTTAAATGTTCGCCTCTCTTATGTCATTGACCCAACTAACACAACTGTAAATTGCCGTTTATTTGGAATTTTTAATTAAATAGTAGCATATTTAATAAAAAATTCAATAATTTCAATAAAGATAAGAAGGCAATGACTTTTGTTATAAGTATGAAACAGGATTTCTATGTGTAAAAAACGATTTATTTAGAATCATTTATAAAACGAAGGGTATATAAGGATGTGGAGTGTTGTTTAGGAATTCGCTTAAAGTAACCATTCAAGGAAGTAAGAAAAAGGAATGATACCGTCTAGGCTTGGAAAAGAAAAAAACCGGCTATTAAAGGCCGGTATCTTCCTTTGCTTGTTTTATTTTGGCAATGTGATATTGATTGTTAATGACTACTGCTACGGTTTGTTCCGGATCGAAATCTTTTATTCGATAAACCCAGCCAAAGTTCATGAGTGTTCTTTCTTCATCTTTTTTAGGAGTAATTTGAATTTTGCGAAGTTCTTTTTTGCTTAAGATTTCGTTCTTTTCATTAATGGTAATTGTTTCTACGACTTTTCCAATCGGTTCATCCAATTCCTTCGGATGTACGATTGTATCTTCGATTATATACGTTTTTCCACCGTATGAAATTTCTTTGAAGTTTTCTTTATTTAGCTCATATTTTGGTAATTTTAAATCCGTTTTCATATTATCGACAGCGGTGTTTTTGAACTCGCTGAACGTTGAACACCCACTTAAAAATGAAATAATCAATAAGAAGATGACTGCCTTTTTCATTTTCTTTCCCTCCTTTCTTCTTTTTTCGATCCAAATTCGTTCAGTTATGTTTTAAGTAAATCGAAAATAATTGTTCATATCGTCTTTTTCTTTTACAAAGCCCTTTTAATGACTTGTTTGTAATGGGAGACGGATAATATGCCAAAAATTGAGTAGAGGGCGGTATAAAAGATCATAACGGCAATCATCGGTGTCCACATTTCTGTACCGAACAAGAACCAACCGGATTTTACCGCAAAATAACTATGGAGTAAGCCGACAATTAATGGAATTCCAAAATTAAATAATTGTTTTATGCGTATTCCACTAAGTAAATCTTGCTTCGTAAATCCGAGTTTGCGTAAAATAGTGTAATCTTCCTTCCCGTCTTCACTTTCATCCATTTGTTTGAAATAAAGAATGCTTCCAGAAACGATTAAAAAAGTGAGTCCTAAAAATCCGACGATAAACATCATTAAACCAGACATTTGTTTTTGTTCGATTATATATTGAAGTCGGGAATGAGGTTTTTCTCCTTCAAAGTTGATGTTTTGGAAAAGATCATTTGCTTTTTTCAAATCCCGTTTATTTTTAATATTTATTCCGTAATACAAGACTGTTGTTCCATCGATTTGTTGCCACTTTCCATCGTCCACAATGGCTGTCGGATTGCCCCCAGATCGAAGATAGTATGGAAGGATGCTGTCCTCATAATTTCCGATGAGTTCATACGTACTTCCATTTATTTCAACTACACCGGACGATTTGAATGAAAAAACATTTCGAAGGATACTGCTATAGTTGGAAAAAACCATTTCATTATCGGAAACATCCAAATCACTCAAACTCTCATCGCTTATGACGACAATCGGATAATTTTCGAGATCTATGTTCAACTCTTTGAGCGTAGATTCGGAAATTTGTTCAATATTCATCTCGACTTTTTTTCCTTCAATTTTTTTTTCGTTATACGGGATTTTTTGATCATCCAACACCTTTTGAAACGTTTCAAAATCTTCACTTGTTACAAAGCCGAAATCGTCCGATAGATTTTCTTCCGCAGAGATGCCGATCGAGTAGTAGGAAATGTAACTTAATGACATTAATCCGATGGCAAGGGCAGAAACCGTTGTAATGACGGTTAAAAGAAAGGCGTTCGATTTCATCCTGAACATAATGGGTGAAATGGATAAAACTTCTTTAATGGATAAATATCCGTTTTTCTTTTTTCGAATCAGATTAAAAATAATAGTAATCGATCCTTTATAAAAGAGATATGTGCCAATGATGACGGAACCTAAGATGAATAGCATCGCCATGTACAGTTCATTAATCGTAGTAAAATCCCCATCGAATAGTTTTGATGAAACGTAATAACCGACGATAATTAAAGTTAATCCGAGAACACCGATCATCCATTGAAAGAAGGACGGCTTTTTTACCCTTTCTTCGACATTCGATTTTATTTGAAAAAGGGATAAAATCGTTTGCCGTTTGACGAATACAAAATTCATGATCATTATGAATAAATATGTGAAGAAAAATACGATTGCCGTTTGGGTGAATGCCTGCGATGAAAATTGCAATTTCGCAACTGCGTCGATTCCCATGATTTTAAATAAGATCATGGCGATGAATTTTGAAATAGAAAATCCGATGAATACACCAGCAAAAAAGGATCCAAAATAAAGAATCATATTTTCGGCAGTTAATATGCGGAAGATTTTGTTTTTTGTCAACCCGATGAGATGGAGTAATCCGATTTCATTTCCCCGTCGTTTAATAAAAATTAAATTCGCATACAATAGGAATGTTACGATAATCGCTATAAGTAACACAGAGGAAGCTTTAATGGCTGCCGAACCTTTAATCGATCCTTCCACATCATTTAATGCCGGATCATATTGTAATGTCACAAAGGAAAAATAAAGGGCGACAGACATCATTAATGCAAAAACGTATAAATAATAGTTTTTCACATTTTTAGTCACATTTTTCCAAATAAAATGTTTAATCCCCATTTTGCACACCGCCTAATACCGCTTGAGTTTTTACGATCGCTTGGTAAAATTGTTTCCGAGTTTCGTCTCCTTTGTTTAATTGGGAATAAATTTTCCCGTCTTTAATAAAAATTACCCGGCTAGAAAAACTTGCTGCGACCGCATCGTGGGTAACGAGCATAATCGTCGCATTCCGTTTTTGATTTAATTTGCTAATTTGATTTAACAGATCGGAGGCGGATTTTGAATCCAATGCCCCGGTCGGTTCGTCAGCGAAAATGATTTTCGGTTCGTGGATGAAGGCCCTCGCAGCAGCGGTTCGTTGTTTTTGACCGCCGGAAATTTCATACGGGTATTTGTCTTTAATTGAATAAATGCCAAGCTCTGTAGCTAAGATTTGAAATTTTCGTTCCGCTTCCTTTTTCGAAGTTTTATAAATCGATAAAGGAAGTAAAATATTTTCTTTCACAGTCAATGAATCGAGTAGATGATACTCTTGGAAAATAAATCCGAGATATTTTTTTCGAAAATTCGCTAACTGTTTTTCTCTCATTTTCACTAAATTTTCTCCATTAATCATGACCGAACCGCGAGTGACTTTATCAATTGACGATAAACAGTTTAATAATGTCGTCTTCCCTGAACCGGACGGTCCCATAATACTGACGAATTCCCCTTCCTCAATTTGAAGATCAATTCCTTTTAATACTTCCTGTTTGTTAAATTTATTTCCGAACTCCTTCTGTACTTTTTTCGCTTCTAAAATATACAAGTCAAATCACTCCTTTTCATTTGGAACATCTGCGGTTTGTTATTCTTTCTAAAATTAGCATAATCGGTTTTCAAGTTTTTTTCCTTTCATTGGGCGAACAAAAGGGAAGAGGCGTGTGACATTTTCGTCACACGCCCGTCATACGGATCATTTCATTTTTTTTCGGGAAAATTAATCGGACGGTTGTTCCTTTGCCAAATTCGGAACTGACGTCGATTTCAAGTTTTAACGGTTCTGCCACTTTTTTAGCCAAATATAATCCCATACCGGTGGCGGGGCTGGATGACTGATTATCGGAAGAGGTAAACCCTTTTTCAAAAATTCGGGGTAAATCCTTCTGTTTAATTCCACGGCCGTAGTCTTTTATTTGTAACACCGTTTTTCCGTTTTCTTGGAAACTTTCGATCTCAATGTCCGCATCACTCGAGTATTTAACTGCATTTGTTAAAAGTTGACGGATGATAAAGGCGAGCCATTTTCCGTCGGTGACGACTTCTTTGACTTTTAAGTCGATTGTAAATCCAATTCCTTTATGTATACACCAAGATTGTAAATCTTTAATTTCTTTGTAAATAAGTGGTTTGAATTCAATCTTTTCCATAATTAGATCATTTTCAATAAACCGGATTCGTTTGTAATGCAGTTGTTGATCTAATAAAAGATGTACCCGTAGCCATTCATAGTAGATTTGATTTTTTACTTTTTCGTCTTCGATTCGATCGATCAATAGTCGCATAGTGGATAAA
Source organism: Fervidibacillus halotolerans (assembly GCF_026547205.1). Taxonomy (GTDB): domain Bacteria; phylum Bacillota; class Bacilli; order Bacillales; family Caldibacillaceae; genus Fervidibacillus; species Fervidibacillus halotolerans. Next base: position 185,439 of record NZ_CP106877.1, read on the forward strand.
GGAATTTTTACTTCATGAACCCATGCCATTAGCTCATCCTTTTCTTCTTCCAGTTCCGTCCGCATATTGGATATTTCGTCTAGTAATTGTTTCCGTAGTTCTGTCATTTGGTTTTGTACGATTTTTTCAAAGGGACTGTCCCCCTGCATGTTTTTGTAAAATTTCGTTTCTTTGTTATACCGGAAAATAAGAAATAGGCTAAAGGAAATGATGGATAGAAAGAAAATATATAGTGCGGAAGAAAAGGAAATTAGCGGATCGAGGTAAGCGATAAAGAGAAAAATCATTTCTAGAAAAAAAATAAAGAGGATCCAACTGCGCCGCTCAATGAAAAAATGTTTGATCATTTTATCTCCTCTTCCTTCGCGACATAACCTTGCCCGACTTTCGTTTCGATATATTGTCCTAATCCGAGTTCATCGAGTTTTTTTCTTAATCGATTGACGTTTACCGTTAATGTATTGTCGCTAACAAATCGTTCATCGTCCCATAAACTTTCAATGAGTTCTGTTCGAGAAACGATTTGATTTTTTTTCCGAATTAAAAGGTTAAAAATAAACATTTCATTTTTCGTCAATTCAACGGTCCCACGTTCATTGGTGACCGTGTTTTTATTCGGATCGATCTTTGCCCCACACCACGTTTTTATATGGATTTTTTCACTGCTGTTGTAATTGTACGTTCGACGAAGCAATGCTTGGATTTTAGCGATCAGTACGTCGAAGTGGAATGGCTTTTGAACGAAATCATCCGCACCGAGTTGCATGGCCATTACCATATCCATCGGATGATCCCTAGATGAAAGAAAAATAATCGGAACTTTAGAATGGGAACGGATCATTCGGCACCAATGAAAGCCATCGAATTTTGGTAGTTGTATATCGATGATAACAAGATCCGGTTGAATTATGATGAACTCGTCTAAAACTTTGTCGAAGTTTTCCACACCATACACATCATAGGACCATTGGGATAAGCGGGTTTTTATTTCGTTAAAAAGGGTAAGGTCGTCTTCAATAATCAATATTTTAAACAATGATTTTCACCACCCTTTTTCCAATTTGATTGTGAATTTCGTCCACATTTTATATGAATCAATTGATTTTACCATTTCGATAAAAAGCTGTAACGAAAACAAGCATGATGAAAGGAGAAAATCTTATCTTCTTATATTTTAAATTTTTTTGAATGGGATAGCAAAAAAATATTGAAAGGACAAAAAACGTTGGAATGAAGGATTAATTGTTAAAAAAAGCGGCTGCAAATATAACATTTGTGGGGAAGGATATTTTTCTGTAAAAAATTGTGAAACTATTATCATGGATTTCCTATATAATAGAAAGAGGGGTTCGAATCCTTTGAAGGACAAGGAGTGGAAAAATGTATAAATTGATTGCAATCGACATTGATGGAACGTTAATAAATGATGAACATGAAGTAACAGAGGAAGTATATACGGCTATTCAATTAGCTCGAGCGCAGGGTGTGAAAGTTGTTCTCTGTACGGGTCGCCCGATCGGAGGCGTTGAACCATATATTGAAAGGCTGCAATTGAATGAGAAGGATGATTTTGTCATCACTTATAATGGTGCACTCATCCAAAATACGAATACAAAGGAGGTTGTTTCCCAACAATCTTTGAATTACGATGATTTGAAACGGATCTATGAATTAAGTATCGAATTGAATTCACCGATGCATTTTTTCGATACGGAAAGGATGTATACGCCGAATAAGGATATTAGTAAATATACGATTTACGAAACGAGTATTACAAAAGTGCCCCTTCATTACCGAACGATTTCAGAGATTCCAAAGGATATTGTCATACCGAAAATCATGTTAATTGACGAGCCGGAAAAGTTGAAAAAGACCATTGCAGCCATTCCCGATTCCATTCGTGAAAACTATGCCCTCGTCCAAAGTATGCCGTTTTTTTATGAAATTCTCCATAAAAACGTCAGTAAAGGAAATGCAGTGAAGCAATTGGCAGAATTACTGAACATAAGACGGGAAGAAGTAATGGCAATAGGTGATAACGGAAACGATTTTAGCATGATTGAATATGCTGGTTGTGGTGTTGCGATGGAAAATGCAATCCCCGAATTGAAGCAGATAGCAGATTACATTACTTTATCAAATAATGAGCATGGGGTTGCAAGGGCGATTGAAAAATTCGTGCTTAAAAAGGATCATCTTTTCATTTGATGAGTATATTTGCCGATCTTTTCCATGCAAAAAACCTTCTCAATTCGATGGTTGATTATGTTGCGAACGGTTGAAAAGGGAAAGGTACCTTGGAAATTGGTGAAAAAACAATCGGACAAAAAAGGTTGGGCGAATCGATGGGCCCAACCTATTTGTAAATGCATGTTTAAAAATTCAATTGGTCAAAAACTTTGGAGAAACTTGCTTTATTTATTACAGTTTTGGATATTTAAATTACAATTCATCCGCTATTCCAAGGACTGCGATTCCAAGCATGACGATTGCAATAATGATATAGTGGGTTCTGCTTAATTTTTCTTTCAAAAAGATGCGGGAAAGAATTACGGAAAAAATACTGTATGAAGCAATTAGTGGTGCTGCGATAATCGCATTTTTCGCCATTGCAAAAACGTAGAAAAACTGTCCGGCTGTCTCAAGTATCGCTGCCGTTCCTTTATCCCGTTCTGAGAACACGTTGAATTTCACACGTTTTACTTTTAAAAAGATGAAAGAAACAACAGCACAAATTAAAAATGTGTATTCATATGCAATTAATGCCGCATCTTCACTAATTAATTGGAGTTCATCCAAATAGATCCCATCTGCGAAGGTTCCTAAACCATCGAATATTGCATAAAGAATCGGGAACGTAATGGCTAGTACGCCAATTTGATATTTTTTATCGATTTGTTGAGATTGGGACCGTAACACTTGGTTTTGGATTTTCTTTTCTAAAATGGCAAGGGTAATAACGCCAATCGTTACAATTGCCACCCCTAAAATATCAAAAATACCTAAATCTTGCGGGAAAAAAATAAAAAGCAAGACAGCTGTCATCGCACCGGAAGAGTTTTGAACGGGAGAAGCGATGGAAAGTTCTATGTAACGAAGACCTACATAACCAATGGTCATCGATAAAATATAGAGAGCTGAAACAGGTAAATATCGGACAATTTCAATTGGATCGAACTGAATGCCTTTAATGAGCATATATCCGGTGGCATGAAGACCCATGACTAAGCCGACCATAATGACGATTTTTAGATGACTATATCGATCGTCAGGATCTGAGCCCCTTTTATAAAATAAATCTGCACCTCCCCATGCTAGAGCAGTTAATAAAGAAAAAAGAAACCACATGTGCATTACTCCTTTGCTAAAAATAGAATGAATAAAAACGAAGAAATAAAAATATGAAACTCTAAAATTATATACGATTTAAAAAACAAATTCAATTTGAATTTGGATGGAGACGAGTCATTGGGAAATTTTTCAATCGTTGAGGAAATCTACGGAAAAAGAAGGAAAGACTACTACGAAATCGATGGTTTTCCTTGCGTTGATCGATTGGTCTCTTCAGATTTTTTCCTTTTGAAAAGACCTAAATATGTGAAGAATTCTGTTTTCTAGATAATGCGGGACATACGTGTTAAAATAAATTGAACACATTATTATCTTTTATACTATACAAAAGGGGTTTACGCATATGGAAAATAAGCTCCCAATTCATTCAAATACGGTCGTTAAGTCGTCAACGAATCAAAACAATGTCGGATTTGTCCGTTTTCTTTTGGATTTAAAATTGCTCGTCAAAGGGAAAGTATTAGTGGCCAATGTGATGCCTGTTTTTACCGGCTTTTGGCTTGCGTTATTTTTCACCAATCAGTCGATTAGTTCCCATTGGTCCTTATTATTCATAACCTTAGTTGGAAGTACACTCGTTATTTCTGGAGCTTTAATGCTAAACAATTGGTATGAAGTTGACTTGGATGCGAAAATGGAGCGAACGAAAAGTCGACCGACTGTAACTGGTCATTTTTCGTTAAACTCGGTTCTATGGATGGGAATCGGGGTTTCGGTTGTCGGTTTTGTCCTGATGGCGTTTACTACCTTCGAGGCATTGGTTTATTCTTTCCTTGGCTGGTTCGTCTATGTCGTCTTGTATACGTTCTGGTCGAAAAGAAAATATACGCTTAATACGGTAATCGGAAGTGTTTCAGGTGCCTTTACTCCGCTAATTGGGTGGGCTGCGATCGATTCGGCCTTCCATACCGTACCGATAATTTTCGCTTTCATTTTGTTTATATGGCAAGTTCCCCATACCCTTGCGATAACGATTAAGCGATATGAGGATTATCGGGCAGCGGGAGTTCCAATGCTTCCGGTCGTCTATGGAATTAACATGGGAAAACGGGTGAACTTTGTTTATATTTTATCACTTTTGCCCTTTCCAATCTTTTTGTTGCCTTCGATGGGTTTAATCTTTGTCATTTTCACTATTTTATTAAATCTCGTCTGGATTGTTTTAGCCCTTAAAGGATTTTCAACAGATGATGATTACAAATGGGCCCAACAAAACTTAGTTTTTTCCCTAAATTACTTGTTTCTAATGTTTCTTGCAGCAATCCTCCTAACATAAATAGCGGGTCAAGGGGACAGGAACCTTGACCCTTTTTGTGGGTCAAAGGTGGGTCAAAGGGACGCGAACTTTGGCCCTTTTTTTGATCGAGGGGACAGCAACCTAATATCTTGTTCATGATAAATATGTAGATTAAGGAAATCGAAACTTTTTTCTGCATCATTATTTTTGTGATAAAATGAACATATATATCACTTATTCAATTATGTTGGAGTGTTGAGGGGAAGACTTATGCCTAAACAAAAAAGAGTTCTTAATAACGGACCGAAAATTCAAAGGGAAAAAGAAATTGTAGAAAAAATGATTAAAATCTATTGTCATCGAAAACATCATACGGACGAGTTGTGTGGAGAATGTGAAGACTTGAAAAATTATGCCCATAAACGATTGTCCCTTTGTCCCTTCGGTGAGGAAAAAACCGCTTGTTCCAATTGTTCCGTACACTGTTATCAACCCGTTTATCGTGAAAAAATCAAAATGGTCATGCGATACGCAGGACCTCGAATATTCCTTTATCACCCCATTTATTCCATTAAACATTTACGAAACAAATAACTTTTAGAAAAAGGTAATTCCGAGATTCGACGGTGGGTCGAGGTTCCGGTTCTTTTGGCTCAGGGTGGGCCAAGGTTCCGGTTCTTTTGTTCCGCGGTTGACAAAATATTAGAATGTTCGTAAAATATCAACAAGATTAACGTCCACTATTTATTCCTGCCCATTATATTTGATTTTTGTTCATGTTTTTATCAATTTCACTTTCTATTCTTTTTCCATCCCGGTAGAAAGAAGAGTCTAGGACCGTTTTAAATTTTTAAAGGCTTATTCCTTTGATTCCACTGACATTCCCTTCAGTTCCTGCCCATCCTTTTGCTATTCCTTTCATCCCTTAAAATTATTTCCATTGAAAATAAATTTGCCATCCAAAAAGAAAGAGTGTGCTATATATGATTGGTACATTTCATCCTAATAAAATTGATGAGTTTATTGTGGAGGTGATGTGCCATTGCCTAGAAAACCTAGGGCTAAAAGTAGTACCCAAGTGTATCATATTATGACCAGAGGGATTAATCGACAGACTATTTTTGAAGAAGAAAAAGATAAGTACAAATACCTATCAATTCTAAAAAAATATAAAACGGAATTTAATTTTGAGCTATATGCCTATTGTTTGATGGACAACCATGTACACCTTTTAATAAAAGAATCAAAGGATGCGACGATTTCAGAAATAATGAAACGAATGAATGTTAGTTATGTGTTTTGGTATAACAAAAAATATGAACGAACGGGCCCCCTATTCCAAGATCGATTTAAAAGTGAAAATGTGGAATCGCTATCGTATTTTCGAACTGTTCTTCGTTATATTCACCAAAATCCGTTGAAAGCTGGTATTGAAAATTCAATTTTTCATTGTAAGTGGACCAGTATTAAAGAATATGTGTCCACCCCTTTTTTGATTGATACGGAACCGGTACTAAAGCTTTTTTCTCCAAACAAGGAAGAAGCACTGGAACAATTGATAACGTTTATGAAAGAAGAAAATGATGACGAATGTATGGATGATTTTCCGAAACTGACAGACCAAGAGGTAAAAAAACAATTATACTTCCTTGGAGTTAGAAATAAATCTGAACTTCAACGGTTGGATAAAACGAGTCGCAATGCAATTTTATTGAAGTTGAAAAACACGAAAGGAATTTCGATCAATCAACTAGCGAGATTAACTGGCATTTCCAAAAGTGTAATACAAAGAATCAAATAGAGGGTCAAGGTTCCGAGGGTCAAGGTTCCGGTTCTTTTGTCCCACTCGTGCTAAGCTAATAAAATGAATATATATACTATTCAAAAAGATATGAAGTTTATTATAATAATAATTGAATTATTTAAGGGGGTGGGAGAATGAAAAGGGAACAATTGATTGCTCCAGAATTTTATAATTTTGCAAAGGAGGTGGAAAAGTACGCCGAAGATTCAAACCGAGTCGCAATTAAATTTGTTAGCTCAGAGGATGAATATACGGAAGTTACCTATAAAGAATTACTTACATGGACGAACCGATATGCAAATGCGTTAAAAAGGGAAGGTTTGAAAAAGGGTGATCGTGTTCTTCTAATCGTTCCGAAATCCGTTGAAAGTTACTATTTGTATTTAGCTTGTATAAAATCAGGTATCGTCATCATTCCTTGTTCAGAAATGTTACGAGCGAAGGATTTAAGTTACCGTATACATCATTCGGAAGCAAAAGCGGTAATTGCATACGATCATCTAACGGAAGAAATCGATAAAATTGAAGAGGAAATGCCGAGTCTTCAGAAAAAATTGACGGTGGGAACAAAAGAAGTTCCGGGATGGGATTCATTGACAAAAATAGCGGAAATTGAAAGCGTATATTTTGAAGCGGAGAAAACGAAAAGGGATGAAATGGCTCTTTTACCTTATACTTCCGGTACAACGGGAAATCCAAAAGCAGTTGTACATAATCATGGTTGGCCCTTTAGTCATTTACAAATCGCATCACAAATGTGGCTGAATGTAAAAGAGACGGATACCGTTTGGGCAACCGCTGCTCCGGGGTGGCAAAAATGGGTATGGAGTCCGTTTGTATCAGCAATTGGTTTAGGAGCCACTGCCTTTGTTTATGGAGGAAAATTCGATCCAGAAAAATATTTGCAATTGATGGAAACATATGAAATTAATGTGCTTTGTTGTACACCGACGGAATATCGCTTTATGGCCAAATTGAATGATCTGTCCCGTTTTTCTTTAAAAAGCTTGCGAAGTGCAGTTTCTGCAGGGGAACCTTTAAATGCTCAAATCATTTCTACATTTAAAAATTATTTTAATATAGATGTGCGTGATGGATATGGTCAAACGGAAAATACATTACTCGTGGGGAATTTACCCGGTGAAAAAATTAAACCTGGTTCGATGGGGAAACCGATGCCAGGATACATTATTGAAATTATCGATGAAGAAGGAAATCCCGTGAAACCAGGGGAAGTGGGAGATATTGCAGTGCATAAAAGTTCCCCTGCACTTTTCCAAGAATACTTTAAAGATCCTGAACGGACAAATATGGCATTTCGAGGGGATTGGTATTTAACCGGTGACCAGGCGAAAAAGGATGAAGACGGTTACTTCTGGTATGAAGGTAGAAGGGATGATATTATCATCAGTTCAGGATATACGATCGGTCCCTTTGAAGTAGAAGATGCTTTAACGAAACATCCAAATGTCCGTGAATGTGCGGTCGTAGCAAGTCCTGAACCGGAAAGGGGTTCTGTCGTCAAAGCCTTTATCGTTTTACGCGATCCATCCATTCCAAAAAATGAAGAATTAGTAAAAGATATTCAGGATCACGTAAAACGGCTAACAGCACCTTATAAATACCCGCGAAAAATTGAATTTGTCGATGAATTGCCGAAAACGACATCAGGAAAAATCCGACGGGTTGAATTGAGAAAAATGGAAATGGAAAAGGTAAAGGAAATTCGACAATAGAAAAATCGGTTTTCGTCTTTTTTAAAAAAGCTCCAACTAAGGAAAACCCATGGTTGCAAATTGTAGCACCCATGGGTTTTAAATTTGCGGGTCAAGGTCCCCGATGTGGGTCGAGGTTCCGGTTCTTTTGGTCCACTTCGGTTCATAGTGGGTCAAGGTTCATAGTGGGTCAAGGTTCATAGTGGGTCAAGGTTCCGGTTCTTTTGTCCCAGTAGTGTCCTATAGTGGGTCAAGGTTCCGGTTCTTTTGTCCCAGTTTCTTTGTCCCAGTAGTGTCCTATAGTCGGAGAGATGTTTGGTCCTATCATCAAATGACATATAGAAACACAGAAAGGAAATGGAAGAAGCTTCCTAACAAAATAAAAATGTGAAAAATTTCATGGTAGCCTAAATAGTTAAAGGCTAAAATTTTCGGTTTAATCCCGTAAATGACGCCACCAATTGTATAAAAAATACCACCGAGCACTAATAAAACCAATCCACCCCGTTCCAATGAGTTTGCTAACGGTGAAATAAAGAAAATGACCATCCATCCCATGGCCAGGTAGATTGCCGTTGAAAGCCACCGGGGGCAATGGAACCATACCATTTTAAAAACGACTCCGCAAACAGCAAGGATACTGATCATCAAAAATAGAAACCATCCTTGAGGTCCTTGTAGGCTAATTAAACAAAATGGAGCATATGTGCCAGCGATTAATATAAAAATCATCGAATGGTCAAGTTTACGCAAAAAAGCAATCACTTTTTCCTTTGCAATTACCATATGATAAGTTGCTGAAGCTGAATAAAGAAGAATCATACTCATCCCAAAAACGATAACGGCAAAAATAGCAATACCTGATCCGCTTTCCGCAGTTGCTTTCATGACCATCGCCAATAATGCAATAAAAGCGAAAATAGCTCCTCCCAAATGAGTTAATCCATTTATCGGTTCTCTTATATAATCACCCATCGAAAACACCCCTTATTACAAAATGTAGTTTTTTAAACTATATATAATAATATATATATTATAAAATAAAGTCAACATTTACTTTTGTTAAAGTTATTATTACAATTAGTTATAGTGAAATAAATTTACTGTCTTGGAGGGAGAATGTTGAAAGATTGGGAACAATTGTTTCAAGAACTTGCAGTTGACCATCAAATGAATTTAGATGAAATTCCAAATATTAATTTGTACATGGACCAAGTGATTCAATTATTTGAAAGCAAATATGCTAAAACAAAGAGGAAAGAGGACGAAAAAATTTTGACGAAGACGATGATTAATAATTATGCGAAGGGACGATTATTGTTCCCGATAAAAAATAAAAAATATACGAAGGAACACTTAATTTTATTAAATTTTATTTACCAAATGAAGGGCGTCCTTTCCATAACTGATATAAAAGCGGTTTTAGAAAAAATAAATGAAAAAATCGAAGTGGATGAATTTGATCCTTCCGATATATATAACAGTTATTTACAATTAACGAATAAATATGCACACCATTTTAAGGAAAATTTGGAAACGATCTTTCAATTATCAAAAAAAGAGTTAGAAAAATTAGATGATCCGGATTCATCATATTTGGAAAAATTACTAATCATTTCTTCCCTTGCTTACTTGAGTAATTTATACAAACGTGCAGCGGAAAATCTAGTCGATGAATTATCAGCCGATTAACTGGGTCGGGGTTCCGGTTCCTTTGACCCACTTTCCAGGAAATGGTGGGTCGGGGTTCCGGTTCCCCCTGCCCTCCCGGTTCCCCCTGCCCACCTCCTACCTTACGTGCTATCGATTCGCCTTAAATCCTTTACCAGAAAAGGGTGAATTGCTAAACTTAAGATAAACAGATTAAATGGGAGTGAACATATAATGGACACCGTGCTCGTCATCGGAGGGGGAATAACCGGTCTTTCCGCACTATTCGAATTGCAAAAATGGAAAAGGAACACGGGTTATCCCGTCCGATTAATACTTACGGAAGCTTCTTCAAGTATGGGTGGGAAGATTCGAACGGTTAAAGAAAGCGGTTTTATTATGGAAACCGGTGCAGACTCGATTGTAACAAGAAAAATCATCGATCATCCGTTATTTCATGAACTCGAATTAAAACAAGAAACGGTTTTTAACCACACTGGCATTTCCTTTATTTATACGAATGGTCAGCTGGTCGAAATTCCAAAGGACTCGGTTTTCGGTATTCCAATCACGATCGAATCTTTAGCGAAGAGCCAATTGATTTCGGATCGGGGGAAGGTAGCTGCATTAAAGGACTTATATGTGGAAGATAATCCGTTTACCGAGCAGGATTCTATCGGGGATTTCCTCGAATATTATTTCGGAGAGGAATTGGTGAAAAAACAAGTTTCACCTGTACTTTCAGGGGTTTTTTCCGGTGAATTAAAAGAATTATCTATCCAGTCAACCCTTCCTTTCGTATATGAATATAAAAACAAATACGGCAGCATTATGAAAGGGTTGGAAAAAAATAAACATCGATTTATAAGAAAAGAAAAGGAAAAATTCTTATCCTTTGAACGTGGATTATCGACCATCATCGATAAATTAGTCGACCAATTGGAGGATGTGGAAATTTTCCAAAATTGGCAAGCGGTAAAAATTGAAAAACTGGATAGAAAATACAAGGTCCATTTTTCCAATGGAAAGCAGATTCTTGCCGATCGATTGATTCTCTCTATTTCGCATTTAGATGCGGAAAAATTATTCGATGACTCGGAATTACGTACATATTTCTCCAATATTAGGACTAAGTCGATCATTAGCGTGTATCTCGGATTAAATGTTACAAATGATGCTTTACCGAAAAATGGAACAGGATTTATCACTGAAAAGGGTTCTGATCTACTGTGTGGCGCTTGTACGTGGACAAGTAGGAAATGGATACATACATCAAAGAGTGGCAATTTACTCCTTCGTATGTTTTATAAAAGTTCCCATCCACGCTATGATTATATAGAAAAGCTATCGGATGAACAACTTGTCGAATTGGCACGGAATGATCTTAAAAACAGTATGGGAATTAGTGCACAACCAATTGTAAGCAATGTAAAGCGATGGGAAAATCAATTAACTGTGTATGATTTAAATCATTCCCGAACCGTTTCCCATTTGAGAGAAACATTAAAAAATCGATATCCGGGTATTTATGTATCGGGTAGTTCATATGATGGTGGAGGAATTCCCGATTGTATCAATGGTGGAATAAACAGTGCAAAGCAATTGATGTCAGAAATTGTAGGTACAACAGTTGAAAAATAAAAAATTTGTCAAACTAAAAATGAATCGGATGACGATTACATTCCAAATACGAGATGGGGGGATGGCCCATGGCCGATCTGACGCAAATTATGTCTTGGACGTTTTTAGAAGAAACCTCGGTGCCAAAGGAAGTGGAGAAAGTTCTCATCGAAGGAGAACGTGCAGAAATAGCTTATCGAACGATTCGTGATGTGGCTGTGATTACGAACAAGCGGATTATTATTGCGGACAGACAAGGATTAACAGGAAAAAAGGTAGAAATCTATACGATTCCGTTCAAATCAATCATTATGTACTCTACTGAAAATGGTGGCCGCTTGGACATGAATGCAGAGTTGGAACTGTGGACAAGGGTTGGCCGTTTGAAGTTGAATTTAAACAAAGGAGTAGATGTAAGGAAGCTGGATCGATTAATTGCCCAACATATTTTATAATGATTTCTTTTTTTGATGAACAGGATGTTATGAATAAATTACTATTCGAGTTGATAAAAATCGGACCCTAATTTCTTTCACCATCATACGTACCTTAAATAGAACTCATATTCAAAAAATAGATAAGGCCATTTACTGAATTTTTTCGCTCTTGATCCCTCCAATAAAAGAGATCAAGGGCTTTTTTTAATATCTACCCTCTTTGAAAACCGCAAAAAATCTTTTAACGCTTCCCACTCGTTTCCTTTCGATTTGATGGTTCCGTCCGTATAATACATAAAAATCAACATTCGTAACATAATTGATTTACTTATCATATGAAAAATATCATTTTTATAAAAAATACGGGATAAATTTTCCCTTTATTTTTCTATTTCTATATAAACACTTTTTAAATGGTGAACAATATCCACGCTTTTAAAATTTCCATTATGTTTTCTATTTCCCCTTGATAAATTGGAAATGACAGTTGGTATGAATCATTTCGATTGTCCTAAGAATTTTTTTAAGTATGGTTTTCCGATCCTTACTTACAGGTTCGAAAAAAAGATTACTAAAAAATCCTAGGTTGTACCTTTGTTTTATAGGGCACAACCTAGGATTGAAAGAAAGATCTATTATGAATACCAATACTTTTAGACCATTTTATCGGTCAAACTTTCGAATCAACTCTTTCTTTTTTTTTTTGGCGAATTTGCATTATTCCTTGTCCAAAAGTCTTTGTAACGACATATCCCCGTATTTAATCAAACCTTTTCGCCGCATATATTCAGAAATAATCAAAGTTAAAAAAGCTGGTCCAACAAAGTGTAGCAGGATGATTTTCATCAAAATTTCTCCACTAAACCCCATCGTTGTAATCGTCATAATTTGACCGACAAGACCGCTCGTTCCCATTCCCGCCCCAGCAGCGATGTTTTCCATTTTCCAAAGGGTCGTTCCGATTGGTGCAAGAATCGCCCCTGCGACTGTTGGAGGGATTAAAATTAGCGGGTTTCGAATGATATTTGGGACTTGTAACATCGACGTACCAAGCCCTTGTGAAAGTAACCCTCCAATTTTATTTTCACGGAAACTACTAACAGCAAATCCAATCATTTGTGCAGAACACCCGATCGTTGCGGCGCCGGCAGCGAGTCCATGTAGGTCGAGCATAAAGGCAATAGCAGCACTGGAAATGGGGGCTGTTAGCGCAAGTCCCATCAAAACTGCCACGATCACCCCCATAATAATCGGTCGTTGTTCAGTCGCCCAAATAATAATGGCACCAAAACCGGTCATAAAGGAATCGATACCAGGACCGATCCAAGATGCAACGGCGTAACCGAAAAAAATCGTAACGAAGGGTGTCACGATTATATCCACTTTCGTTTCTTTACTAACGAGTTTGCCGATTTCCGTTGATAAAAGGGCAGCTACGTAACTTCCTGCAGGTCCACCCAACGTTGCCCCTGCTGCTCCGCTTACGATTGCGGAAAAAAGAACGAGGGGCGGTGCCTTCAAACCATGGGCAATGGCAGCTCCTATGACAGGGCCCATAAGTCCCATCGCCAAATCCCCCATGTCGACGAGAAAAGGAAAGCCGAGTTGTTGACCGATTGTTTTAATGATTAATCCGATAATTAAAGAAGCAAAAAGTCCTAAAGCCATACTGCTGAGGGCATCGATAAAATAAATTTTCGGAGATAGGCTAACACCTTTTTTCTTTAAAAAGGATCTCATCTAGATCTTCCTTTCTAGTAAAGAAATTTCCTATGATTGTTCGTCATTGAAATTAGACGAATTTTTAAAATGAATATATAAAGACAAATTGACCGGTACGAATCGAAAATCGAAGTTTTTGTTAATATGTTCTTTGCAGGTATCATTTATAACTTATTTTTAAATTGGATCCGTTTATCTATGACATACATAAGTGGGGCACCGGCAGCCATAACGACAAATTCTCCAACGGCTGTGAACAACCACGATTCCCAAAACGGAAATCCTAGGGCAAGTTTTAACTCATACGCAATGATAAACATCATAAAACTGAAAATGATGGTGTTTGCTATCAATTTCATCCAAATATTTTTCATCCATTTCGTTACTAAAAGGGTAATTGCCAATGAAACAATCGAATGAAATACACCGAAAATTAAGTCGTAAGGCAACATATTAGAAAAAAATAGATTTGCGAAAAAAACGCCAATGACCACTCCGAAAAAATATTTTTTGTTAAAAATCACGAGATGGTTAAACATTTCAGGAATGCGAAATTGGATGTTCGAAAAAGCAATCGGTTGAATCACCGCTGTAACGGCAATATATAGAGCCGCTACAATTCCGTTTGTAACAATTGTTCTGATTTTCACATTTATCCTCTCCCTAGTTTTTTTACGTGGGATGGTCTCGAACCACGTCGGGTTTACCCGAAAATAGAACACTAAACAATAGTATAAAATAAAAAAGAGTTTTAAACAAAGCGAAAATATCCAAATCCCATTCTTTTGTTAAGCTATCATGAAATATTTTTTAGATGGATCATTCATAGGAAAGGCACCCCTTTAAATACCATGTAATAGGGCTGCCCCTTCCCTTATCCCTTGTGCGGATGGAATTAGTCGACAAATGAAAAGAAACTATTTTTTAACAAAATTGATGATGGTTGTACCTACCATTTGTAGGAAAAGTTTTTTCGACCCATGTTTGATAGATTCAATGAAACGATTAAAAAAGTTTGTCCAATAATTAAAGATGAAAAATGATAGGCGTCTTGCAACGAACGGTCCGGTAATATAAACTTTAAGGCGATATATATTGATTTCTGATAGAAGTGGTGAAGGTATGACAAAAAGTATGACAATGCAGGAAATTGAAATTCGAGAAGTATGCCTTCTGGCGGGGAAAATCATGTTAGAAAGTGGAGCTGAGACGTATCGGGTGGAGGATACGATGGTCAGAATTGCGACTTCCTATGGGGTAGAAAGTGCTGAAAGTTATGTAACGCCTACTGCCATTATTTTTACGATAGAAGGAGAACACCCGACAAAAACGAAAATGATTCGAATCATGAATAGAGGGACGGATTTAAATAAAATCGCAATGGTGAACAATATTTCAAGGGAGATTCATAGTGGAAAGTGGTCTGTGAGAGAAGCTTATCAATTGTTGAAGGAAATCGAGAAAAGTAACGTCAGTTATCCAATTTGGATACAAATTCTCGCTGCAACCATTGCCAGTGCTTGTTTTGTGATTATGTTCAATGGAAGATGGGATGATTTTCTTCCTGCATTTTTCGCAGGGGGGATTGGGTACTCATGGTTTTTATATATTGATCGTTTCGTCCATATCCGTTTTTTTTCCGAGTTTTCGGCCTCATTATTCATCGCACTTAGTGCAGTCGGCTTCGTATATTTCGGATTTGGTGTGGAAATCGATAAAATTGTTATCGGATCGGTTATGCCCCTTGTCCCAGGGCTTTTAATTACCAATGCGATCCGGGATTTAATGGCCGGTCATCTCGTTTCAGGGTTGACGAAAGGTGCAGAGGCTGTTTTAACGGCTTTTGCAATCGGTTCGGGTGTTGCGGTTATTCTCGTATTATTTTCATAAAAAAGGTCGACCACTAACCCTCGACCAATACATAAATTCAATTGGTGAATGTAATCAAACAAAGATGTTGTCTAAGTCTAGATTGTTGTAAGGAAGTGATAAAATGTTTTTTCAGTTACTAATGAGTTTTGCCGCCTCTTCGGGTTTTGGAATTATGTTTAATGTACCTAAAAATTCCATAATTCAGTGTGGTTTTACAGGAATGATCGGATGGTTAATCTATATCTCATTTGTTGGTCAAAAGGTGGACGCTGTTCCCGCTAGTTTTATTGCTTCTTTTTTTGTTGCCTTGATTAGCCATATTTTTGCGAAATGGTATAAAACACCCGTTATCGTTTTTATCGTTGGAGGCATTATTCCCCTTGTACCCGGAGGTTTGGCTTATGATGCCATGAGACATTTTGTTATTAATGATTACTATACTGCCATTCAATTAGCTGCAAAAGTGTTATTAGTTGCAGGTGCGATTGCCATTGGAATCGTATTTTCGGAAGTTTTTAATCAAATTTATAAAAGAATACGAATGGCAAAAATTAGACAATGAAATGATTTTCCGATTGATTGCTGGCAAATAGATCCGTTCGGTCACCTGAATATAAAGGTGGAAAAGGTTTACGATTATAAGGAAATTCGTAAGAAACGGGATGCAAGTCCTATTTTTTTTCCACAAAAATCAAGTTATAATGAATAAATAATAGTCGGATAATTCTTACATATTTAAACGATGAGGGTTTATATTAAAAGGAATAGGGTGATCGTTATGGAAGACAGTCTCATTGAAAAAACCTTTTATCAATCTATGCTGCAGTCAGGGCATAGACATCCTATGAAAGATTTAGGTGAGCTTTTTTTCACAGAGCAAACAAAAGAAATACCCGATGCATCATATATCCGTTTTTCCCAAGGGGAAGTGTATTATCATCATAAAGATTACGAGGCGGCAATTTACAAATGGGAAAATGTACATAACGAACTGGAACCTTGGGCGAAAAAAAATATAGCCGATGCATATACAAAATTGGAGTTATTTTCAACCGCTGAAGAAATATACAAATCGATTGTAACGGATTCAAAAATCTTGAAAATAGAAATATTTTTCGGTTTGTTTGATCTGTATTTGCAACAAGAACGGGTAGAAGATGCGGATCAAATGATAAAACAAATGCTATCCCTTGATCCAGATTATTCAAATGTCACCGATCTTGCTCGAAATTTTTATGAAGAACATGAAAAATGGCTGGATGCGGTGAACTTGGCGATTCAAGAGGCCATTCGAACGGAGTCGGTCAACTGGTTTGACCTGCTGGACCATTATGTCCAAAAAGGGTACACCCTCAAGATCGATCTGGATCTGAAAATGTTGACCTATGCCTTATCCCTTTTATACCGAATTGATTTTTCCAAATTCGAACAACTCCTTTCAAATCTGTGGAAAAGTTATGAGGGAACTCCTCGATTTTTACAATGGGTGCAAGAAATGACGACATTCCTTTTAACTTTTGATTGGAAGACGGATCGAAATTGGCAACATCTCCCAAATATCCTCCAAGAAACATACGAACAGTTAACTTCCGGAACGTATGCATTTTCCTCTGTATCTGATATTATGCCTAACTTTCTTCGCTTATGGATCAACATAGTCCCTATTGAAAAAGCCGTTGTACCGAGTGCTTATATCTTTGCATGGCATGAGAAAATCAGGGGAGATATTCCGAAAGAATTGCTGGAGAGGGCTGAGAAAACAATTTTTGAAATTTCTCCGAAAGTAGACATATTTGATCATGTAATCCGTTTGTTTAAAGACGTGGAAAAATGGGCTGAAAATAATCAATTGGAAATTCATCAAATGTATAAACAATTGTTAAAGGAATTGGTGGATGATCGCCAATTAATCGGAGTTATAAGTGCATCCGGTTCGGAAAAAATGCATTTTATCCATTCCTTTTTAAATGAATCGATTTTTTATGAACAGCCAAATTCGATCGTTTCCTTATTCAAATATGATGATTCTTTATCAATTGAAGAGATTTCGGAAAAAGAAGTTTGCCACATATCCGATTTTGAACAATATCAAGTCATGATTTCTAAAAAACGTCCAATAGAAAATAGTTTGGTCCGTATCTTGTTTCCAAATCGTTTGCTACAGGATTATCCACTCACTTTAATGGAATTTCCCGAATATCCCGATTTCCAACGTATATCAAAACCAATGACCGATTATTTATATGCCATTGATTCCCTCGTTTATTTTTGTAATGAAGTCCCATTAAAGGAAAGCGATTATTTCCTATTAAAGGGGATTCAACAAAAGTTTCCCGATCTACCAATTTGTTGTGTGATAAAAGAGCCGAATGGAAAAAATAACCAGAAAAATTTTTCCACAAATGAAATGAATCAATTTGCTAAACACGGAATTAGGGCATCGGTTTTTTATTACTCTGCATCGAAAAAAGGAAGAAGGGAACTCGCCCAATCGTTAACAAAGCTAGTGGATGAAAAAAAGATAAAACATATTCGACCGATAAAATTTGTATTCTTTTTACAAAAATTGATGGATCATCTGTTAACTCAACGGGAGAAAATGGAGAATAAACGATTGGAATATATTGATCAACAGGAAGACTTAGCTTCACGAATCCAAGGTGTTATTCATCAATTAAAAGATTTGGAAGAGGAAACGATTACTGTAATTCGTCATTCTTATCAAAATGTAAAAGATGATGTTAAAAAGGAAATCATGGGAAAGTTACCGAAACTTTTAAAAGAAAAAGGGGACCGGATTACGGAAAATCACAAGTTTCATCATATTGTTCAACAGATTAATGAAGAAATGAATGCCACAATTGAAACATTTATATTCGAAGAGATTCGACCACTTTTCTTTAATAAAATCCAAGATTGGTTAACTTTAGTGGAAGATGAACTAAAAAAGGGAAAAACCTTTCTCGATGAAGTTAATGATGGATTTTATTCCATGATTGGAGAAAGAAAATTCCAACTCCAATGGGATTTTCAAATAATTAATGATTGGCAAAGGGATGTTAACCGTTTGGCTGGAAGAATTCAGTTGGAAGAGGAACCGATTTTATCGCCGTATACCCCATATCAGTTGCTTCTAATTAGCACAGGGAAGATATTAGATTGGTTAAAAAAAGATAAAGCATTCATTGCCAACCGATTTAAACAATATGTGAGAAGAAGGGATTATGAACGGGTGGCTCAAACGGTTGCGGAAACATTTTTTTCATCCTTTATGATTTTAGAAAAGGGTTTTGAACAAGATATTCCCTCATTTTTTCAGCCATCCTTCGATCAACTGGAAAGGTTTGAAAGGGAGTTAAAAGAAGAGATTGCTGAAAAAAGACGGGAATTGGAAATGATAAAAAATCGTTCTACATCTTTTAGCGATCCACTCCAGTTTTTTGAGATTAGGAGAATGCAATGGGAATTTCTTCTTAGAGCCCAACAATCATATGTACCGGTTTCGGGATAGATCTATCGAGCTTTAATCGATTTGGAAATGGAGACATGCAACCGTTCTTTTTTTCCTTTGATCCCCATATATATGAAATATAAAGGATGGGGAGGTGTCCGTATACATGCAAGAACAACAAGAAATGATTACCGAAAAAATGGTAGAAACGTATTTCCAACTAAGTAAAAAGGCAAAGGAAATTGAAAGGGAATTATCCAATTTAAAAAAACGGTTCAATCAATATTTTGATTCGACAGTCGGTGAAAATCGAAAGGGTGAAATTGTATTTAATCATTATATCCTTCACCGGCAAATCCGTGTTTTAGAAAAATATCAAGAGGAAGAAGCGATAGCGAAATTAGAAGAAAAAAATTTAACCGATTTTATTAAAGTGGTAAAGCAAGTCGATACGGATAAAATAAAGGCCGCCATCGAGCTCGGGCTTGTGGATGCGGATTTTTTATCCCCTTATAAAAAGAAAAAATATTCGGCTGCCTTTCATGTAAAGGAACGATAAATCAGTTCGTATGTGTTAAATTCAGACGAAAGTATATACCCCTTGTTGTTCTTTTTTTTTGCAAAAAACAATCCAAAACAGGTGAAAGGGAACGGATTTCGACTGTTTCGCTACGGTTACGAATAGTGTATAATATGTATATAAAACTTTTTTCATAGAAGGGATGGGAAATGAAAGAGATCACCGACAGTTTAAAAGAACCATTCGATACAAAAGCGATCGATTATATTACACTACTAAATTTTGATGAAACCCTTACCCACCAATTATCTCTTCAAAAACTACCCCATGAATGGATTGATTTTTCAGATATACACCATAAAAATGGCTTTTGCGAAGAAACATCTCTAAAAAAAATTCGATCCCGACTCCAAAAAAGAAAAGTTAGTAAGCTTTCTTATATCGGAAGCGGAAACTATCATTATGTTACCTATTTATTTTTAGAAAGGATTAACCGACCCTTTTCCCTTATTTTATTTGATCATCACTCGGATCTTTTTGACCATGGGCCACTGATTTCTTGTGGGTCTTGGGTGAAATATTCCCTTTATCATTTTCATCATTTAAACAAAGTAGTAATCATCGGTGTAAACGAGGAAGATTATCATTATTTTCAAAATAATCCGATTTTTAAAGAAAAAATCATGATGATTAATGAACAAAAATTGTATCGGACGCCGTTACATATTTTAGTAAACGATATTCGGGAACATTTAAAAGATGAAAAAAGGATTTATATTAGTGTTGATAAAGATGTGTTAAACCCATCGGAAGCTGTCACCAATTGGGATCAAGGTAGCATGTCCGTCGTACAAATGTTGTATATTATCGAAAAACTATTATCCCATTATTCGTTTATAGGGATGGATGTATGTGGAGAATTTATTAAAAATATTGAAAGTGAATATAAATTTGTGGCATTGGATCGGGTGAAAATGAATGAAATTGTAAATGTTACGCTAGCCGGTTTTATAAAAGGATTATCTGAGGGAGACGATCAAGGACATTCTTCGTCTGTACATGCAACGTAGCAATCCCTTTATTTTTCTGTGACAATGAAAATGTAAATTCATTCATTTTCACCGGTTACCTCTCTTTTTTATATAGGCCACTCAAGGATTGTGAAATATTTCACATAATAGCCATAATTTTTCTGCCCAATCGTCCATTGTTCAGTTATAATAAAAGTGAGTTAAGAACTCATTTATTTTTATAGCTTTGTGGGTCAGTAAATGACCGTGATGGACAAAAAACGACCAATAAAAGGGGGAATATGAAATGTCCACGAAAGAAAAACAAGTGAAAAAAACCGTTGACTCTTATAAGGAAGTTGATGAGTTAGTAAAAAAGGGTCAGAAGGCGCTCGAACAATTTATGGACTTGGATCAAGAAAAAGTTGATTATATTGTCAAAGAAATGGCGTTGGCTGGTCTAAATGAACATATGAAATTAGCAAAAATGGCATATGATGAAACGAAACGTGGCGTGTATGAAGATAAGGTTATTAAAAATCTTTTTGCTACAGAATACATCTATCATCATATTAAATACGATAAAACAGTTGGTATTATTAAGGAAAATGATCATGAAGGAATTGTAGAAATTGCCGAACCAGTAGGTGTAATCGCTGGAGTCACTCCCGTTACGAATCCGACTTCCACGACGATGTTCAAAGCGTTAATTTCAATTAAGACGCGAAATCCAATCATTTTTGCATTCCATCCTTCTGCACAACAATGTAGTAAGGAAGCAGCAAAAACATTGTTAGAAGCAGCTGTGAAAGCAGGAGCTCCAGAAAACTGTATTCAATGGATCGAACATCCGGCTGTTGAAGCGACCCAATATTTAATGAAACATCCTGGAATTTCGTTGATTTTAGCAACGGGTGGTTCAGGAATGGTGAAATCCGCATACAGTTCTGGAAAGCCTGCCCTCGGAGTTGGCCCAGGAAACGTTCCTTGCTATATTGAAAAAACGGCCAATATTAAACGGGCGGTCAACGACTTAATTTTATCGAAAACCTTCGATAACGGAATGATTTGTGCTTCTGAACAAGCGGTTATCATCGATAAAGAAATTTATACGAAAGTGAAAAACGAATTAATTAGTAATAACTGTTATTTCTTAAGCAAAGATGAAAAGAAAAAAGTGGAAAAAGTGGTTATTAATGAGGAAACCGGATCCGTAAACCCGGTCATCGTCGGTATGCCTGCAGAGGTAATCGCAAATATGGCTGGGGTGAAAGTGCCAGAAAAAACGAAAATATTACTTGCTGAAATTGAAAAAGTAGGACCGGAAGAACCCCTTTCCAGAGAAAAATTAAGTCCGGTATTGGCATGCTTTAAAGTAAACAGTACAGAAGAAGGAATCCAACGGGCAGAACAAATGCTAGCCTTTGGAGGACTCGGTCACTCCGCTGTTATTCATTCGGAAAACGATGACGTCATTCTTGAATATGGAAGACGAATGAAAGCAGGACGGGTCATCGTCAACCAACCGTCATCCCAAGGAGCCATCGGTGATATTTATAACGCATATATTCCATCCTTGACATTAGGTTGCGGAACCTATGGAGGAAACTCGGTATCGACAAACGTCGGTGCAACACATTTAGTCAATAAAAAGACTGTAGCGAAGAGACGTGTAAATATGCAATGGTTTAAAGTTCCACCGAAAATATACTTTGAAAAAAATGCAACTCAATATTTGTCTAAAATGCCGAACATTTCACGGGCTTTTATCGTAACGGACCCAGGTATGGTAAAACTCGGATATGTGGATAAAGTATTGTATCACTTACGGAATCGTCCGGATTACGTTCATTGTGAAATTTTCTCGGAAGTGGAACCAGATCCGTCCGTTGACACGGTGATGAAAGGCGTCGAAATGATGTTCAATTTCCAACCGGATGTCATCATCGCCTTAGGTGGAGGTTCTCCGATGGATGCGGCAAAAGCGATGTGGTTATTTTACGAACATCCGGAAATCGAATTTAACGGTTTGAAACAGAAATTTTTAGATATTCGGAAACGGGTATTTAAATATCCACAATTAGGTGGAAAGGCAAAAATGGTTGCCATACCAACGACATCTGGAACCGGATCGGAAGTGACATCTTTCTCCGTTATAACTGACAAAGATCTAGACATTAAATATCCGTTAGCTGACTATGAAATGACACCAGATGTTGCCATTATCGACCCAACCTATGTGATGTCTGTACCGAAAACTGTTACAGCAGACACTGGAATGGACGTTTTGACCCATGCAATTGAAGCGTACGTATCCAATATGGCAAATGATTATACCGACGGATTGGCGATCAAAGCAATTCAATTAGTATTTGAATATTTGCCACGGGCTTATAAAAATGGAAATGATGAACTAGCTCGGGAAAAAATGCATAATGCTTCAACGATTGCGGGTATGGCATTTTCCAACGCGTTTCTCGGAATTAACCATAGTTTAGCCCATAAACTTGGCGGTGCATTTAAAATCGCCCACGGGCGTGCAAATACCGTATTGTTGCCGCACGTAATCCGATACAATGCAACCAAACCGACGAAATTTGCTGCATTTCCAAAATACGAACATTTCAAAGCTGACGTGCGATATGCAGAAATTGCGAAAATTCTCGGTCTTCCTGCAAGAACGACCGAAGAAGGCGTGGAAAGTTTGATTCAAGCTATTGTTAACTTAGCGAAGGAATTGGATATTCCAATGAGTTTAGAAGCAAATGGCATTGATCGGGAAGAATTTGAAAGTAAAGTAGCTGAACTTGCAGATCTTGCCTTTGAAGATCAATGTACGACTGCAAATCCGAAATTACCTCTTGTGAGTGAATTGGAAGAGATTTACCGAAAAGCTTATATCGGTGTAAAATAAAATAATAAAAAGGGAAAAACTGTCTCATAAGGCGAGAAATCGTTTGAGGAGACAGTTTTTCTTTTAACAAAGAAGAATCGTAAACACGATTTCCGTGATTAAAGTAAATGAAAGTTTAGGTTCTTTCAGTTTTATTGTAAAATAAATGTAATACGAATTGGAGGAGTGAATCATTGTGGCTATAGGAAGAAACGATCCTTGTCCGTGTGGCAGTGGAAAAAAATATAAACATTGTTGTGGAAAAACGAATGTCGTTTCCCTCAATTATATCATTTTAGATGAGCTGAAAAAAATACAATTTGACATACTTTCCTTTGCTGATCAATACTTGCAAAATATGGATATGAAAAACTTGCGGAAGATTGCCCCGAGGATCAAAAAACAGCATATTTCTGACGACATGCTCGATGTTCTCTTTTCATATTGGTATATTCTGAACGGAAAAACCAAGGATGGACAACCAATTTTAAAAACTTTTGTTGCAAAAGAAATTTCTTTAATTCAACGATCAAAGACTAGGTCAATTGTTGGAAATTGGCCAGGAAATCTTCATGTCGCGTTTGGTTTGGTGGAGAAAATTAATCCGCAAAAATTTGAAATTTTTGATTGGCTTAGTGAAAGAACTTATACCGTTTATACGAAGGAAGATATTGTAGATCATACGATTCATTTTACGTTACTCCTTCCCTTTGAAAATGGAAACTGGTTTCAAATCGGTCCCCCATTGAATATTTCACCCCGTTTCCTAACCCCACTGAACGATTGGATTTACGACGCGTTTGAAACTTCTGGAAAAGATGATCCAGAAAGCTTTTTACGGGAAGAGTTCATCCTTCTGTTTAATGAATTAATGGGTAAACTGAAACAATTGGATTGTGAAGAAAACGAAACAGCCTTGGAGAAACAACCGAAAGAAGAAGTTTCCATTGATATTCCAATTCAAAAAGCTATTGAAATCATCAAGTGGAAAAAACCTGTATATCGACAAGTAATTGAAGAATTGCTGGAGGATGTAGAAATGCTCGGTTCATTGGATGATGAAATTCCAGCGAAAGCACTGGCCCTTTGGTTTACTTTTTGTGAAGAAAAACAGCCTACGATTAAAAAGCCGGACATATATATAGCTGCATTAATTTATACATTTCAATCGTTAAACTTGTTACAAACCGCTTTTACATATTCTAAATTGGCGACGATGTATGGAGTTTCTTCATCAAGTATTTCAAAAGTTGCAAATGAAATGATGGATTTTTTTTATGAAAAAGCACTTGAGGCTTCGGAAGGGGTTCAATATCGGACACTCCAAGAACCAAGGGCAGTGGAAAGAACGACTTGGTTGTTAGGATTACAACTGCAAGAAGAGGAATTTGATAGGGATGATGAGACCCAATCCTTTTTCGAAAACAAACAAATCGAAGACAAGCTAAAAACATTGACATCCCCTAGACACCGTGCTCAAGCCTTGCTATACGATGCCTTTGAATCAGAGGGAGAAGAAAAATTGAATTTAGCGAAAGAGGCACTCAAAATATATTCGAATAGTCCCGACGCCTATACAATTTTAGCAGAATTTGAACGTGATGAAGAAGCCGCTTTCGATTGGTTGGAAAAAGGGGTAAAAGTCGGCTCTGAAGAATGGAAAGAAGAAATGAAAGATAGAAATTATCCCTTTTGGAGTGATGTTGAAACCCGCCCGTTTATGCGTGCAAAATATAATTACGCCTTATTAGCAAAATGGCTGGGGAAAATATCGGATGCGATTACCCAATTTGAAGAGCTCTTGAAATTAAATCCTAACGATAATCAGGGAGCTCGTTATTTATTGATTCCATATTGTATTCAGGAAGGAATGGTTCAAAAGACGAAACAGATTATTGAACAATATGGAGATGAGGATACGGTTTTTTTTCACATGTATACCTTAATGATTGAATTAGAATTAAATGGAATAACCCCCACCGCAAAATCAATTTGGAAAAAAATGTTAAAAAGAAATCGTTATATCACCGATTATTTAACGGGGAAAAAGAAATTACCTGAAGAAATTCCTTTTCATTATTCATTTGGTTCTAAGGAAGAAGCTGAAATTTTAGTAGAAGAAATTTATGATATTTTGATTGAACGTAAGAAAATTCGTGAGGGATTAACAAAACTTCTTGGAGAAAAGCTTTCATTACATTAGGAGAGAAAGGCGGTGGTTTGCGGCCACTGCCTTTTTAGAACTGTTCGATTCCTTTGAAATGCGGATCATTTATTAGATGGTTTCAAAATTTGAATACTCTACATATAATATGTGAAAAATTACACAAATAAAAAAGAGCGTTTAAATTTATACAACCGAGAAAGATTTCTTAAATGTAAAAAAATGGGAAACACTACCGATATATAAAATAAGGTAATGTTTTCTAGATGAAATCCATATATTTCAATTCGGAAAAATTGATACAACAGGTTCATAGACTTTTTTCATAAAAAAAGAGAATGAAAAGGAAGGATGGACCTTGGACAAAATGATTGAAAAAATAATTCGAGATTATACGTATACGAATGTTTTTCAACCGATTTACCGATTGGATACGATTGACATCATTGGTTATGAAAGCCTTTTTCGCAGTGAAATGGCCTCTCCTGAAACGTTATTTCGTCTTGCCCATATGACAAATGAAGTTTTTGAACTTGATTTATTATCAATGAAAAATTCGATAGAAATTTTTACCGATTATTGTCCAGCTTCACATACATTAGAGTTGAATTTATTTTTAAACGTGTTTCCATCCACGTTAACGAATAATCGATTTGTAAAATTTTTGAATCAAATGGAAGAAGCGTATCGAAATGTTCTAGGGGAGATCGTATTTGAAATCAATGAAGCAGAAAATACGGAGGACATCCATCAGTTGAAAATAATAACGAAACAGTTGAAGGACAAAGGTTATAAAATTGCATTAGATGATTTAGGTAGTGGATATTCTTCGCTGAAAATGTTATTTGAATTGGAACCGAATTTAGTGAAAATCGATAAGTATTTTGCAAGAGGGTTGCATAAAGATCAGAAAAAACAAGATTTGTTAAAACTGTTTGCTAGTTTTGCAAAGGATGATGTCGATATAGTATTGGAAGGAATAGAATATAAAGAGGACTTACAAGCAGCTCAATCTATTGGAATAGACCTCGGGCAAGGTTATTTATTAGGGAAACCGTCCCCATTAGGAAATATGTTATCAATTGTCAATCAAAAATAGGGGATAACTGCATTATCCCCAATCTGATTTCATTGATTTCGAATGTTTTTGAAGATATGTTGTAATTTGGTCGAAGGGAATTGGGCGGCTAAAATAATATCCCTGTCCTAGAACGTTTTGATATTTATTTAAGAAATTGACGTGCTCAGACAATTCTACGCCTTCTGCGATGATTTTCAATTGTAAGAAATTTGCCATAGCGATGATTGCGTTCGTTAATTTTGCGATCTCTTTATCTTTACAAAGATCAAAGACATAAGATTTATCGATTTTAATCGTATCGACGGTAATTTGTTTTAAATAGCCGATGGAGGAAAATCCTTTCCCAAAATCATCAATAGCGATACGAAACTGTTGTTCTTTTAATTTTTTAATTGTTCGAATTAAATCGGAATCTTCGAACAAGGCGACGGTCTCAGTAATCTCAAATTGGAAATGCTCAGGTTTTAATCCATATATTTCAGGTAAGGAGATAATTCGTTTAATAAAATCAGAATGTTTCAATTGCTTCAACGAGAGATTAATACTGATATAAAGATGTTGAAAACCTTTTTCATGTAATTGTTTTAAATCTTGGGCTGCTGTTTCCATTACTTGTGAACCGATGGGGATGATTAACCCGTTATTTTCGGCGACTTGAATAAATTCGGAAGGGGGGATAAAACCGGACTTTGGATGTTTCCACCTAGCTAAAGCTTCCAAACCGGAAATTTCTTTTGTACGTAAATCGACAATCGGTTGGTAATGAACGGAAATTTCTCCATTGGAAATGGCCGCATACAAATGCTGTTCAATCCACGCGTTCCGAATTCTCCGCTGTTCCAATTCATCGCTATAAAATAAATAGCGGTTTTTCCCTTTTTTCTTCGCTTCGAACAAGGCGATGTCCGATACTTGCAATAATTTCGTTCCATCGAGGCCATCATAAGGGAACATACTAATTC
The DNA here is from genome assembly GCF_026547205.1 of Fervidibacillus halotolerans. Lineage (GTDB taxonomy): Bacteria > Bacillota > Bacilli > Bacillales > Caldibacillaceae > Fervidibacillus > Fervidibacillus halotolerans. Next base: position 212,928 of record NZ_CP106877.1, read on the forward strand.
CAATCGATGCGGAGGTGAAAATTTCCAAACTATCAATGGAAAATGGCCGATTGATGACTTCAATAATTTTTTTTGCAACGGTTTCCACCTTTTCTTTATTTCCCTTAATGAATAGAGCAAATTCATCTCCACTATGATGGGATACAAAAAGATCGGTATGAATCGAATTGAGGCGTTTTCCAATTTCCCTCAAAAGTCGATCTCCTACGACATGACCAAATGAATCATTAATATTTTTAAAATTATCCAAATCGAGATAAAGAACGGCAAATTGTTCAGTGACATTCGCCTTGTTAACCTCTTCATCTAGTTTTTCCAAAAAATAGCGACGGTTGGGTAAACCTGTCAACATATCGTAGTATGCTTGCTGTTTGATTTTTTTAACATATTGTTTTTGCTTTTCAATATTTTGGAAGGCAACGACGGAACCAATGATTTCGTTATTTTCAATAAGCGGTGTAGCGGTATAGGATACAGGCATTTTGTAACCATCTTTTCGAATAAAAATATCATCATCGGTTCGAACGGTCGTTTTCACCTTCAGGCATCGGTGAATTGGACATTCTTCTGGGTCCATGATATGCTCATTGTTTTCCCCATGAACGTGGATCAGGTCGTGAATTTCTTTACCGATTAGTTCGTGCTTTTTGTATCCGAGCAATCGTTCCCCTTCAGGATTAATAAATACTAATTTCCGATTTTTATCCAAGACAAAAATGCCTTCACCGAGGGAATCGGTAATGGCTTGAATCTGATTTTCCCTTTTTCTTAAAGCAGATCGCGTTTCGAATAATGCGTGGAACGGTGTTTTAATATTGGCTACATAAATCCCCCGCATAAAATAGACGTATCCGATAATTTTATATAAATGACCGAGCATATTAATCGAATCATACACACTCGTGTAAGACGAAAAAATAAGTTCGCTATTTAATAAGAAAACAAGAGCTAAAATGATATCTAATGTTGAGGACGTTCGTTCCCTTTTATAATGGAAATGCAATCGGAAAATCGATAGGGCAATAATGAAGACGATTAATATTTCGAGTCCTTTTTTTAGGGTAGTCGTACCTTCTCCATCTACAACTAAAGTGGGCAAATGTTCGTGGAAAATCATAAGAATCCCACTGACAAGGGTAACGTATAAAAGGGAAAAAATAAATGGTTTTTTTCTTTGGTTGGCCGTTTCCTTATTTTGTCCTGCAACAAAAACGAGCAAGAAAATCGATTGGGTTAGGCGGGCAGTAATCCAAAACCATGTGGCTAAATTAGCGGAACTATCTACTAAAACAAGACCCGGCATTCCTTTATACGTCATCATATGGAAAAGGTCTAAAATGGCGATGGAAAAAAAGGCGATAAAAATATTAATGTCGTTTTTTAAACGGCTATATGGAAAGAAAATCCAACTTTGCATAGCGATCGTGAAAGAGATTACGATACTCGCCAACTCTAGTAGAATATGAAAAACTAAAAAATGATTTTCATCATAAACGAAAAGATGTTGTTGAAAAAAAATAAACAAAAAAGTGGTCGTTAAAAATACGAGTATCGTCATACCAGCCGTTTTTTGTTCCGATTTATTCATGTGTAAAGAAAGTCGGTTTTTCATTACTTTTTTCCTGCCCTTCAAACAAAATAGCCGAAAAAAGAAACATTTTCCTTCTCCCCTACTTTTAAGATACAATATTTTTCAAAAAATGTCGAAAAAAATTAAACCGTGTAGAGTTTTGAAAAGCCCCTACGATCTTACAAAAAGTTATTTCTTTTCCCTTATTGGTTTTTCATTTTGAACGATAGACCACTTTGTTCCGAATATTTTTTGCTTCATAGAGGGCTTCATCTACACGCTTGTACAATTTGTCAAAGGAATCGCCCATTTTCCATGATGTAACACCGATACTAATTGTAATTTTTATTTGAATTTCACCAAACTGAAATATAGATTGTTCAATTAATTGGCGCGTCCGTTCAGCTATTTTAAGGGCAGCATTCATTTCTGTGCTTGGCAAAAGAATAATGAATTCTTCTCCACCAAGTCGACCGACTACATCGGATTTTCGAACGGTCTGTTGTAATAAACTTGCGATTTCAAATAATATTTTATCGCCAAAATCATGACCAAATTGATCGTTCACACTTTTAAATCGATCCACATCGATTAAAAGGACAGAAAAGGGTATGGCATGGCAATTCGCATCTTTAATAAAGGCATGCATTAATTGTTCCATAAATCTTCTGTTATACGTGCCGGTCAGATAATCGGTTTTTGCTTCCATTTCTCGCAATCGATTCAATGACTCTAATTTCTTAACTGTTTTTTTCAATTCCTCATTTTTTTCTTCCAATTGCCTGGCAGTTTGGTCAAGTAGCCGGTTTAATTCTTTATTTTGCTTTAACATTAAAAACTGCCTAAACAAAATGAGCAAAATACCAACTAAAAACATAAAAAGTAATACATTCGTCGAAAGGATATGGGGAATGAAAAGCAAGGATAAAATAATGATACTTAATGTATGTAATATATTTTGATTCATATATTTTTTTATCCAAGAAAATGAACGATGATCATGGACCTCTTTCGAAAATAAAGCTGACAATCCGAACAATAAGAAGGTTAATGCCGAAAGCGGTTCAATGATGCTTTCGAAAGCATACGAGTCCGATGCAGTGAAAAATAAAAATATGGAATCTGTTACAACATACAACAGGGTAGCAATCGTTAAGCTGTTCAACGTCGAGGAAGATAAAGTTTTACTATCCAACAAAAAACGGGTATGAAACAAACCGAATAATACGAGTAATTCTAATAATGGATAAGAAATCGAGACAATGATTTCTAATCTAGGGGCTGGATTTTTTAAGTAAATCGGTTCGATGAAAAAATACCAGCAAATAATTGAAATAACGATGATCGTAATAAAAATATCGATAAGAACAACCATCATTCCCGGTTTATTTTCATGTCTACTAACAAAATAGATTAATCCACAAAGGAAAAGGAATGGATGTAGTAGGAAAAAAATGTCAATATAACTTGGATAGGGCGGAATCTCGAAGATGTAATAATGACCAAGCCATAAACTTTGTCCGATAAGATAAAATATAGTGCCGAAAAAGAGGAGCCCCCAAAATATCTTTTCCTTTTGATTTTCTCGACGCCATTCTTGATAGATGAGGATCGATGCAATGAGCGGGGCTAAGATCGACCCTATTCCTAATCCAATTTGTTTGAACATACCATGAGGAAACCAAAACAGAAAGGAAAAATGTATAATCGTATAAATGAATATAAAAGAAATGAAAACATGCGGATTTACATTAATTTTTTTTGCATTCATAAATCCTCGCCCCATTATTTAACTAATACGGTCGATAATTCATTAAGATGGTTAAAAAAGTTTAACGGTAAATTAATTTTCTAAAACATGTAAATTAATAGGTATAAATACATAGGACTTTATACCTATAATTGTATCAAATATGGAAAAAAAGTCTATCGGAAACAAGAATTATGCTATTTATGCTGACTGAATATTACGTTCATTTTTCCCACATAAAATAAAATGAGGAATGCGGACTTTGAAAACTATAAGGGTAATCAGTGTTACTGACCACGAGTAATTGAGAAACATACTGTTATGATTTGGAAGTTCAAACAAATGCAATTTAGGTAAGAGATGTGAAAAATTTATCGATACGTCAAATATGCTGCCCAAGTTGAAAGACAAAAGAACATTTTTCAAAATCTAGCTTGACAGAAGTGGTTCGATTCAGTAAGATTAAATAAACAATATATGAACATATATTAATATAATAATATTTATTTTTAATAAAGGGGAGTATACAATGAACGAAAAAGAGGGATTGAATACGATAGAAGATCGGGGAGAATTTTTGGATGAAGAGACGTTATTCATTGTTTCACAAACATTTAAAGCATTATCAGAACCAACACGAATCAAAATATTGTACCTTTTGTCAAAAGGAGAGTATTCGGTGAATGAAATCGCAGAAAAATTATCCCTTCAGCAAACGACCGTATCCCACCAATTACGTTTTTTGAAAAACTTGAGGTTGGTGAAATTTCGTAGGGAAAAAACGACTCTTTTTTATTCTTGTGATGATGAGCATGTGATGGATCTTTTAAAACAGACGATTGATCATGCTCGACATCATTAAATTGGAGGATTGGAAATGAAAGAATATAAAGTAAAAGGTTTATCCTGTGCAAATTGTGCCCGGGAGATGGAAGAAGCGATTCAAAAATTGGAAAAGGGAGAAAATGCAAAACTGCTTTTCAATTCCAGTAAACTATTAGTCGATCCGTCCATTAATATGGAAAAGGTAGAGAAAATATTGGCGACAGATGGTGCCTCAATCGAATATGAGAAAACGAATGGATTCAATAATCGGTTGATGCATAAAGAAAAAAAGGGGTTATCCCTATTCCTCGATGAAGGTGCTTTATTGAAGCTGTATATTGGCATTGCTACTGTCCTTTTTTTAATCGCGATCGTATTTGAGGGGAAATGGGATGACAGATGGATCGTTTCCATTTACCTTGTATCTACTGCCCTTAGCGGATATAAAACCTTTATGAAGGGTTTAAATAATTTACGATCTTTGAAATTCAATATCGATACATTAATGACGATTGCTTTAATCGGGGCCTTCGGAATCGGTGAATGGAAGGAAGGAACGCTTGTTGCCATATTGTTCGGTGTCAATGAATATTTGGAAGGGCTCGGTATGGAAAAGGCGAGACGATCGATGGAAGAGTTGTTAAAAATTGCCCCAAAACAGGCGACGGTAATAGAAAATGAAAAGACGTTCGTCATCCCTGTCCAATCGTTAAAAAAGGGCCAAATTGTACTCGTCCGCTCAGGAGAACAAATCCCTTCCGATGGGATCATTATCGAAGGTACGAGTTCTGTGAATGAAGCTGCAATTACAGGTGAATCTTTACCAGTGGAAAAAGAAATGGGTGATTCGGTCTATGGGGGTAGCATAAATAATGAAGGTCTATTAAAAATCGAGATTACGAAGGCTTATGAAGATTCGTCTTTAGCGAAAATATTGCATCTCGTGGAAGAAGCCCAAGAAACGAAAACGCCGATGGAATTATTTATTAATCGGTTTGCAAAATACTATACCCCATTGATCATGGTCATTTCTCTTCTCGTTATGACCGTTCCACCCCTTCTTTTTGGTGGTGATTGGAAAGCATGGTTTTACCAAGGTTTGGCGGTATTAATTATCGGTTGCCCGTGTTCGTTAATCCTCGCATCACCGATTGCGATCATCTCTGGCATTACGCGAAACGCACGGCACGGGATTCTCGTCAAAGGTGGAGTTTTTCTCGAACAATTAGGAAAAATCGACACGATTGCCTTCGATAAAACCGGTACACTGACGAAAGGGAAACCGTACGTGGAAAAAATTGTATCCTATGATGACGATTTTCTATTCGTTGCTGGTTCTTTAGAAAAATCTTCATCCCATCCGATTGCAAAGGCGATTGTGGAAAAGGTAGAACAATTAGGGGTTCGATTCCCATCACCCGATGAGTTGACCACCCTTTCTGGACAGGGAATTAAAGGGATCGTAAATGGAAAGGAATATTGGGCTGGAAATGAAAAGAACCTTTCTCATATAACGATTCCGGAAAAGGTACAAAGGGATATCAATGCATTGAAAGAAACAGGCTATACGATTGTGATCGTTGCGGATCGTTCAAAAATATTAGGTGTTTTTGGAATCGCTGATCAAATTCGTGAGGAAAGCAAAGAAGTTATTGCAAAACTTCATCGTACGGGCTTGAAACACACGATCATGCTGACAGGGGACCACGAGAAAACGGCGGAAAAGGTCGCAAAACAACTCGGTGTGACGGATTTTTACGGAAATTTGATGCCGGATGAAAAGTTGCAACTTATTCAAAAATTGAAGAAGGAAAATCGTGTTGCAATGGTAGGTGACGGTATTAACGATGCTCCAGCCCTTGCTGCAGCGGATTTAGGAATCGCTATGGGAAAGGGGACGGACAGTGCTATTGAGACGGCGGACATCGTTTTAATGCAAGACCATCTTGGCAAACTTCCCGATGCCATTAAGCTATCTAAAAGGGTGAATAAAACAATCGTATTTAATATTACCCTAGCGTTAGGTTTAAAGCTGATTGCTTTACTACTGGCCATTCCGGGATGGTTAACGTTATGGATTGCAATCTTATCAGATATGGGGGCAACGATTATCGTTACATTAATCAGCCTGACGATATTAATTGAAAAAAACAAGGGAAAAGGAAATCTGCAATATTAAAAAACAAAATCGGGTTTTCCAATCATAATTGGAAAGCCTTTTTTTATTCTTTTGTATTGGTTTTAACAGTTTAACAAATTGGACATTTAATACGAGTGAAAGGGTTTGGAGCATAGCAATGGATTGAAGAGTTTATTTTTTTATCTTTTCTGTTGACATTTTTTCCTATATCTATTAAAGTTTCCTTAAGGAAAAAATTTAATACAAGGGAAAATATTTGTTGGTTTTTTTTTTTCATAAAAAAGTTTCCCTAATACAACAATTGTGCAGGAAGGCAAGGAGGAGAAAACATATGAATAAAATGAAATCTTTACTACGATTCACACTGATTGGAGTAGGAATTGTTATGTTCATTACTGGTTGTAGTTCGAATGAGGATCGTTCGGCAACATCAGATTCTTCAAATTCATCCGGTGAATCGAAAAATCAAATTACGATTGTAACTACAATTGCACAAATTGCAGAACCGATTGAACAAATCATTGGAGATATGGGTCAAGTAGAAAGTTTAATGGGTCCAGGAGTCGATCCTCATTTATATGAAGCAACCCAAGGGGATATTACAAAACTTCAAAAGGCCAATATTATCTTTTATAACGGTCTTAATTTGGAAGGGAATATGGAGGAAATTTTTGAAAATATAAAAGATCAAAAGATGACGCTAGCTTTAGGTGAAACAATCGATGATTCCAAATTGTTAAAAGATGAAGAAGGAGCTCTCGACCCACATATTTGGTTCGATATTGACCTATGGAAAGAAGCGTTGGAAAGTGCAACGGAAGTAATAAAAGAACATTCTCCAGAAAATGCAGAGACCATAGAACAGAATAAGCAAAATTACTTTGCAAAAATGGATGAACTGAAAAAAGAAGCTGAGGAAAAGATGTCAAGGATTCCAAAAGAACAAAGGATCCTCGTCACGGCCCATGATGCTTTCGGCTACTTCGGACGGATGTGGGATATTGAAGTCGTCGGTTTACAAGGATTAAGTACGGAAGATGAAGTTGGATTATCAGATATTCAATCCACCGTGGAATTACTCATCGAAAAACAAGTACCTGCTGTTTTCGTAGAAAGTAGTATTAATCAAAATTCCATCAAGGCGGTTATAGAGGGAGCTGCGAAGGAAGGATTGGAAGTTGAACTTGGAGGAGAACTATTTTCTGATGCGATGGGTGAAGCAGGAACGGAAGAAGGCACATATATTGGAATGTATCGACATAATGTGGAAACGATTTATCAAGCTTTAAGGCGAGGTGGTGACTCATGAACATCCTTGAAGTAGAAGGAGTAAGTGCAGCGTACCGGAAAAATACCGTATTAAACGATGTGTCATTTTCCATTCCGAAAGGTTCATTAACAGGTATTGTTGGTCCAAATGGAGCGGGAAAGTCGACGTTAATCAAAGTCTTACTTGAACTTCACCCAAAATTATCGGGAAACGTGTATTTCTTCGGTACATCACTAAAAAAAGTGAAATCGAAAGTCGGTTATGTCCCACAAAGGGGATCGGTCGATTGGGACTTCCCGACAGATGCCCTCGATGTGGTAATGATGGGAATGTACGGTCAAATCGGCTGGCTAAAATGGCCGAAAAAAATACATCGAAAAAAGGCAATGGAAGTGTTGGATAAAGTTGGGATGGCCGATTTTTCCCATCATCAAATTAGCGAACTATCAGGCGGGCAGCAACAACGTGTATTTTTAGCAAGAGCATTAATTCAAGATGCAGATCTGTATTTCATGGATGAACCATTGGCGGGGGTGGATGCAGCAACAGAACGGGCGATCATGGCGATCCTTCGAGAATTGAAGAACAAAGGGAAAACCGTTCTCGTTGTCCATCATGATCTCCAAACGGTCGAAGACTATTTTGATCGTGTATTATTTTTAAATCGTACTGTTGTGGCCCATGGAAATACCAGTTCCACTTTTACGACACAAAACATCGAAAAAGCGTATGGTGGAAGTGTCCGTTGGTTGAAGGAGGGAATCGGCATTGTCGGTACTCACCTCCAGTAACTATTTATGGGTATTATTTAGCACACTTTTACTTGGTGTCGCCTCTGGATTGGTTGGCAGTTTAGTTTACTGGAAAAAACAAAGCTTAATGAGCGATGCATTATCCCATGCGGCTTTGCCTGGGGTTGCCATCGCCTTCCTTTTATTTCAAGTAAAGGATTTCTTTATATTAATTATTGGGGCTGCCCTTAGTGCCCTGCTTGGTGCTTTTTTTATCATGGCAATTAAAGAGAAGACTCGGATTAAAGAGGATACAGCCATGGGAATGATCTTAGCGGTATTTTTCGGCGGAGGAATCGTACTGCTCACACTGGTGAATCGCTATAGTAGTGGAAATCAAGCCGGTTTGGATAGTTTTATATACGGCCAGGCAGCGTCGATGGTAGAATCCGACGTAAAAATTATGTCGGCATTGGCAATCGGGGTTATATTAATCGTTATGGCTGGATTTAAAGAGTGGAAACTATTTCTATTTGATCCGGATTTTGGAAAAGGTTTAAAGCTTCCCATTACCGCATTGAACACGATTTATTTATTTCTACTTGTAGTAACAATTGTTATCGGTATTCAAGCGGTAGGAGTCATATTAATGTCCGCCCTTCTCATTATTCCACCGGTTGCAGCCCGTTACTGGACCCATTCTTTCCGAAATATGTTGTTATTATCTGGATTTTTCGGTGGGATTTCTGGTGCAATCGGAACGACCTTAAGTGCTTTTGGGGATGGCTGGCCAACAGGGGCGTTTATCGTCCTTATTTCAGGGATCATTTTTACATTTTCCATGTTTTTTGGATCGAAAAAAGGAATGGTGGTGGAATTTACCATCCTTCGAAGTAAAAAGAAAGAATTACAATCATACTCGGTAAAGGGGGGAAGGGGATGACCTATACGGGATGGATTTTATTAACGGCTTCTCTCGTCGGTATTTCTTCTGGGATCGTCGGTGTCTTTTTAATTTTACGACGAATGGCAATGATGGCCGATGCAATAAGCCATACGGTTTTACTCGGCATTGTTACCGCCTATTTAGTTACGAAAAGTTTAAGTGGTTTTCATATGCTTGTTGGAGCGGCGATTGCAGGAATCGTGACAACCTTTCTCGTCCAATGGTTGCATTCTAAAGGAGTACAGCAAGACGCATCCATCGGCGTTGTATTTACAACATTATTTGCACTGGGCGTTATTTTAATTGCCACGAAGGTCGGGAATGCCCACTTGGATGTTCAACATGCATTAATGGGGGAAATTGCCTTTATCCCTTGGAATACGATGGAGGTCCCCTTTTTAGGTAAGATCCCTATAGCAACATTTATACTTGGTATTGTTCTTATTCTCGTCGTCACAGTCATCGGTTTGTTTTATAAAGAGTGGAAATTGACAACCTTTGATCCGGCGCTTGCTGCAAGTTTAGGTATTCCCGTATTGGCGATGCATTATATATTTATGACCCTCGTTTCTATCACAACGGTTGCTTCCTTTGATGCGGTAGGGGCGATTATGGTTGTAGCTATGCTTATTACCCCAGCTGCCTCCGCGTACCTTTGGACGGATAAGTTGTTGGTTATGATTGGATTAAGTGCCTTTTTCGGGGTAGTTTCTGCATGGATCGGTTATTATTTTGCCCTATGGATCGATACGTCTATTTCCGGTTCGATGGCTTTTGCCACAGGGGTGATCTTCCTTATTAGTTTTCTCTTTTCACCGAAGCATGGGATGCTATCCAATTGGTTAAAGCCCCAAGCGGGTAAATCGTAACGAAAAAAATGAATCGAATTGATGAAAAATCTCAATATATTTTCATCGACTTTTTCTATGGATTTCGTATAATGGGTGAAAAATAGTAGATGAATTCTAGCCATTTATAAAAGCGGGGCAGTTCAAATTGAACAGCCCCTTTCTTCGTAAATGAAATTCGATTGACTTCATTTCGGTGGTACTTTCCAAAGAAGCGATCTAGCCTTTTCGACTCGTAAGCTCGTCTGTCGAGTCTTCGGTTCGTGCGATTCCCGCTGAAGTCGCCACCACCGTCCTTCTTTTTTCCATGTATTTCACTTTGGACCATGGCAATCCCAAATTGGATTGGAGAAAGTTATGAGGAATAACTTTTTATTAATTTTTTATGTTCCCATGGTTTCGAAAGCCAACGTTTTAATGCAAAAATCCCTCGGAACCATTCATCCATACCTTGGGCAATCCAAATCCCAAGAAGTCCTAAACCAAAGAAAATCCCGAATACGTAACTAAAAACAACAGCGATTCCCCACATGGAAATCATACCGATGGCTACAGGAAAGCGCACATCTCCAGTAGATTTTAAAGACCCCATTAAAACGATGTTCATCGCTCGTCCTGGTTCGATGAATACAATCGCCCATAGAACCGGTAAACCGATAGCGATAATATTAGGGTCGGAAGTAAATACTTCTAGGAGTGGTGCTCCAGTGAAAGCGATGATTAAGGAAATCAAAAGGGATATAACCATCGCAATTTTCAATGTTTTTAGGCCCCTTTGTAAAGCACGGTCAAATTGTTTTGCTCCAATATAACGGGCTACTAGTAATTGGGTACCTTGTGAAATAGCGACGGCAAATAAAAAGCAAACCATAGAAATATTGATTAAATACACCCTCGCAGCTAAGGCAGCGTCACCGATCATCGAAACGAAGCCAGTGATAACGATTTGGGAAAATTGGTATGAGAAATTTTCCCCGGCTGATGGTACACCGATTTCAAGCAATTTCCAAATATTCGATCGATCCATTTGGAATAGGTCTTTTACATAGAGCCGTAATGCCAATTTTTTATAAACGAGAAATAGGAAGGCAGACACAGCAAACGCTCTGGCGATAACGATTGACCAACCGACTCCGATCACACCTGTTACCGGTAGCCCGAAGATTCCAGTAACAGCAATGATATTTCCAATAATACTAATCAAGTTCATAAAAACTGTGACAATCATCGCTTCCTTCGTATATCCGTGACTCCGTATTACCGCGCTTAAGGCTAAAGAAATCGCCTCGAGAAATAAAGAAAGGGAGGTGATTTGAATAAAGGTTTTAGCAAAATAAAAAACCTCGCCCTCAATATGATAAAATTGTAAAAATATGGAGTTCCCTAAAAGGACGATAACTGTAACGATCATTCCAATCCAAAAATTAAATCCAAAGGCAGATCGGGCTAATTGCCTTGCTTTATCGAATTGTTGTGCACCTAAATTTTGCCCGATTAGAATGGTCGCACCGATGGAAGTCACAGTAAATAGTAAAATAAAAATATTGAGTATTTGATTCGCAACACCGACACCTGCTACAGCTTGATCGGAATAATGACTTAAAATGAGTGTGGCGATAATCCCAATACTCATATGAAGGGTGATTTCAATAAATAACGGCCAAGTGATTTGAAACAACGTCTGTTCTTTGTATTTTTGATGGTCTTCTGTCAAAAAATATCCCTCTTTGTTAAAGATTCAATTAACACCCATTGTATACTCATTTTAAGAAAAAGTGAACAAAAAATATTTAAAATAAAAAAATAGTCGTCTTCCAAAAATCGGAGTCTGACTATTTTTCTATGGTTGACGCGTTTATTCTTTTTTCTTTTTTGTTCCTTTAGGAATACTTCTCCCACTTTTCACAACTGCTTCGCGCAATAAGTACTCAATATGACCGTTCACACTACGAAATTCATCCTGCGCCCAACGTTCAATCGCGCGATACAAGTCGGGATCAATTCGAAGGGGAAATTGTTTCTTTTTTGCCATTTTATTTCCTTCTCACTAATAGAGTGTCCCGGCATTTAAAACCGGTTGGGCGCCACGATCAGAAATAATGGCCACCATTAAGTTATTTACCATATTCACTTTCCGTTCTTCATCCAAATCTAACACTTCATCCTTTTCCAATTGTTCCACTGCCATTTTGGCCATGGACACTGCCCCTTCGACAATTTTTCTACGGGCGGATAAAATGGCTGTCGCCTGTTGCCGTTGTAACATAGCACTAGCGATTTCCGTGGAATAGGCGAGATGGGTTAATCGCGCCTCCAATACTTTCACACCAGAGACGTTTAACCGTTCTTGTAAGTTATTTTTCAATTCTTCGGAGACAATATCGGCATTTCCTCTTAAGGAAAGGTCACTATCTGAAAAATTGTCATAGGGATAATTGGTTGCCACATGGCGGATGGCCGTTTCACTTTGGATTTCAACGAATTCTTCATAATTGTCCACATCGAAAACTGCTTTTGCTGAATCGATCACTTTAAAAACGACGACAGCGGCAATTTCGATTGGATTTCCTTCCACGTCATTTACTTTTAATTTACTGCTGTTAAAGTTGCGAACTCGTAAGGAAACAGATTGCCTGATGGTTAAAGGCACCGTTAAAAATAAACCACTATCCGTAATACTCCCCATGTATTTTCCGAAAAAAATCACGACCTTTGCTTGATTAGGCTGAACAATCGTTATGCCACTAGCTAACAATGCAGCAAGCAAAGCCGATACAATTCCTGCAATGATGTACTCGTAGAAAAGGGAGAGAACTGCTAAAGCGACGAAAATGGCGATAATAACTACTCCGAGAAAACCATTTATAGACCAAGCTTTTTTTTCTTTCATACACATCCCTCCAATATTATTTTTATATTAAAATGATATCATAATTTCCAAAAAAATTCCACCCTAACTTTTATAATTATAAAAAAATAACTAATATTAGATAAATGACTGAATATCGGAATGTCCGTACATAAACAATGGACGATTTATTAAGATAAAGAAACGTGATAAATAATTATCAATTTTGAAACTTTTTGTTGTTTCAATCGTAAAAAATAGTACCGTTTGCCTAAAGTTTGACAAACATGTTTCTCCTTTCCTACTGAGGTATGGGAAAATTTAAAAAAGAAAAGGGAAGATGGATATGGGGTTTTTTAGTATGTCAGTGGAATCCATTTATTTGACCGTGCTCATCGTCTCAGGAATTCTTGTATTATTGTATATTTTATTCGGTGATGTTTTGGATGGAATCGGTGAAGGTGTTCCTTTTTTAAATCCTGTTCTTATTCTCGTTTTTCTCGTGTTTCTTTCTGCAACGGGCTACATATTAGAACTAATTAACGTTATGAACAGTTTTTTCATTTTACTTGTTTCGGCCATTGGCTCGTTTATTTTAACGACCCTTTTGAACCTTTTCGTTCTCGTCCCTTTATCTTCAGCAGAGGAATCCCTTGCCTATAGTGAAGAATCATTGAAGGGAAGGATTGGTACAATCATTGTTCCGATTCCGAAAGATGGTTTTGGGGAGGTGTTGTTTGAAAGCAAAAGTGGTAGGATTGCGAAAGCAGCGACGAGTTATGATGGAACGGAAATAGAAGAAGGGCTTCATGTGCTTGTCGTCGATGTGAAAGATGGGGTTGTGTATGTAAAACCGTATGATGAAAGAAGTTTGTATAGAAGTGATTTTTAAATTAAATGAATGGGAGGTTGATCTATGATGTTTGATGGAATAACAATTATTATTGTCATTGTTGCAATCTTAATTTTAGCATTAATCGGTGTTTTTGTATCAAAATATCGGACAGTTGGACCCGATGAGGCACTAATCGTAACAGGAAGCTATTTAGGGAGTAAAAATGTCCACGTTGATGAATCTGGAAACAAAATAAAAATCATCCGTGGTGGGGGTACGTTCGTATTGCCCGTTTTTCAACAGGCAGAACCGTTGAGTTTATTATCGATCAAATTGGATGTATCCACACCTGAAGTGTATACGGAACAAGGGGTTCCCGTGATGGCTGATGGAACGGCAATCATTAAAGTGGGAAGTTCCATTGGTGAAATTGCGACCGCAGCGGAACAATTCCTCGGGAAAACGAAACAAGATTTGGAAAACGAAGCGCGGGAAGTGTTAGAAGGGCACTTGCGTTCGATTCTCGGCTCCATGACCGTAGAAGAAATTTACAAAAACCGCGACAAATTTTCTCAAGAAGTACAACGGGTAGCAACGCAAGATTTGGCGAAAATGGGATTGACCATCGTTTCCTTCACGATTAAAGATGTGCGGGATAAAAACGGTTATTTAGATTCATTAGGAAAACCGAGAATCGCTCAAGTGAAACGGGATGCGGAAATCGCCCAAGCAGAAGCAGAAAAAGAAACGAGAATCAAGAAGGCGGAAGCGATCAAGGACGCAAAAAAGGCGGAATTGGAAAGGGCAACGGAAATCGCAGAAGCGGAAAAGGAAAACCAATTGAAAATTGCCGAATATCGAAGGGAGCAGGATTTTGCAAAGGCCCGAGCAGACCAAGCTTACGATTTAGAATCTGCCCGTTCTAAACAAGAGGTTACGGAACAAGAGATGCAAATAAAAATCATCGAGCGTCAAAAACAAATCGAATTGGAAGAAAAAGAGATTTTAAGACGCGAACGGCAATATGACTCGGAAGTGAAAAAGAAGGCGGATGCGGACCGATATGCCGTTGAACAAGCTGCTGAAGCGAATAAAGCGAAGGAAATCGCAGAAGCAGAGGCAAATAAATATCGGATTGAAGCGATGGCAAAAGCGGAAGCGGAACGGATTCGCTTGGATGGTTTAGCAAAAGCGGAAGCACAAAAAGCTCAAGGGGAAACGGAAGCAGAAATTATTCGCTTGAAAGGTCTGGCTGAAGCGGAAGCGAAACAAAAAGTAGCGGAAGCCTATGAAAAATTCGGAGAAGCAGCTGTCCTCGATATGATTTTGAAAATGCTTCCTGAATATGCGAAACAAGTGGCTGCACCGATGGCAAATATTGATCAAATCACCGTCGTCGATACGGGTGGATCCGACCAAAATGGAGGAGCGAATAAAATTACCGGTTATGCAACGAATTTAATGGCTTCATTACAAGAGTCTTTAAAGGCATCTACGGGTATTAATGTGAAAGAATTGTTGGATAACTTATCTGGAAAAGGAAATGGGCAAAAATAAAGGAGTAATGAAATGTAATGGATGCTGGGTCATCCCTGTGGGGTCCCTTTGTTTCGATTGATAAAATGAAAAAACACATTGGAGTCGTAATTGACAATCCAATGTGTTTTTTCTATTCCTCCCGTACTTATTCTGACGACGATTTTACCTTTTAACGCCAAAAGCTACATTTTCATCCAATGTTATACAGTTGTTGGGTCCTTTCTCCATATTCGCTTAAACACCTTTACAATTTCATTGACAATGACAGGTGTGATTGACACAAGAAGTAAAAATAACAAGTCACTGGTTGTCAAATAATGGATGTCAAATGCTGCATTAAGAAAAGGGACGTATACTAACAACGATTGAATCACAAGACCGACGAAAATGGCACCGAGCAAGTACATGTTTGTAAACAATCCAACTTGGAAAATAGATTTTCGTTGGCTACGTAAATTCAATGAATGCATGAGTTGGGAAAAACTTAACGTAATAAAAGCCATCGTTTGAGCATGGGTTAACGCATCATCACTAATATGTGCATAATTAATCGAGAAAATTGAATCTGCTCCCGTATAATAGGCTAGTCCAAATAGGAAGGCAAAGAGTGTTAACAATCCGATTAACATTCCGTTTAAAATCGTATAGGAGTAATTTCCGTGTAAAATGGATTCCTTCGAATTTCTTGGCTTCATTTTCATCACATCTGGATCATCTGGATCCATACCGAGGGCGATCGCCGGTAATGTATCGGTAATTAAGTTGACCCAAAGAATTTGGACGGCCGTTAATGGAGCAGGTAGTCCTAATAAAATCGCGATAAATAAAGCGGTAATTTCCCCTAGGTTACAGGAAAGTAAGAATAAGATCGCTTTTTTGATATTTTGAAAAATGTTTCTGCCCTTTTGGGCGGCTGCTACAATGGTGGCAAAATTATCATCCGTTAAAATGATATCGGAAGCACCTTTTGCTACATCGGTACCGGTAATCCCCATTGCGACGCCCACATCTGCCTGTTTTAAAGAAGGTGCGTCATTGACCCCATCACCGGTCATCGAAACGATCTGTCCATTTGCCTTTAACGCTTTAACGATTCGGACTTTATGTTCAGGGGATACCCGTGCAAATACTCTAACGGTTTTTACCCGGTTTTGGAGCTGCTCATCGGTCGTTTCATCTAGCTCTTTTCCAGTCATCGTTTCCGTTATATCCTTTGCGATTCCTAATTCCTTTGCGATGGCTAAGGCGGTCATTTGATGATCTCCGGTAATCATAACCGTTCGGATCCCCGCTTGTTTCGTTTGACGAATCGAGTCTTTCACTTCTTCCCGCGGAGGATCGATCATTCCGACTAAACCGAGAAACGTGAGATCGCTTTCCAGATTCTCATTGAATTCCTCTTCGGATACAACATCTTTCCTTGCAACAGCTAGAACTCTGAGTGCTTGATCAGACATTTCTTCCGCAGCCCGTTGAATGGAACGTTTGTCTTCCTCAGAAATCGGACGGACGGTCCCATCGATGTTAACGGACGTCAATAATGGAAGTAAACTTTCCAATGCGCCTTTTGTCACGGAAAAATATCCTTCACTTGTTTTATGGACAGTCGTCATCATTTTCCGATCTGAATCGAAGGGAAGTTCAAAAATTCGTTTGTATTGTTCGTCCACATTTTTCTTCGAATAACCGATCTTTTTCCCAGCAATATTCAGGGCGATTTCTGTCGGGTCTCCAGAGTTTTCTGTCGCATCATTACAAAGCATCATGCCGGTGAAAAATTGTTTAGCAGTATCTCCTACATTCGAATTCTTATGAAATTCCTCCATCGATTGTAACTGTCCATTTAAAAATACTTTCGTTACAGTCATTTTGTTTTGGGTGAGGGTACCCGTTTTATCTGAGCAAATCACACTCACCGATCCTAATGTTTCAACTGCAGGGAGTTTACGAACAATCGCATTTTTTTTGCTCATCACTTGCATACCGATGGCGAGTACGATTGTAACGATCGCAACCATTCCTTCAGGGATTGCAGCGACAGCTAGACTGATGGCAATTAAAAACATATCGAGCACATCTCGACCTTGGAAAAAACCGACGACAAACATCATCGCTGAAATAATCAGGGCGCCAATGCCGAGGATTTTTCCAAGCTGATCCAATTTTTTTTGTAATGGCGTAATTTCCTGCGATTGCTGTCCGAGCATTTTTGCAATTTTACCCATTTCCGTGTTCATACCGGTGCTAACGGCAATTCCCTCTCCCCGACCGTAAGTGGACACGGTATTCATAAAAGCCATATTTACCTGGTCTCCGAGGGGCACTTCTTCATCGGTTAACCAATGGGCATCTTTTGTGACCGGTACAGATTCACCGGTTAATGCGGATTCTTCAACTTGAAAATTCGCGGAATCAAAAAGGCGGAGATCGGCAGGAATGGAACGACCAGCATCAATTAAAATAATATCACCTGGAACGACTTCCTCTGATGGAATTTCTTTAATTTCTCCGTCCCTTCGAACAATCGCTTTTGGAGAGGACATTTTTTTCAGCTCTTCTAAAGCCTTTTCTGCCTTCGACTCTTGGACAACTCCAATCACGGCATTTAAGGCGACGACAAGTAAAATAATGATCGCATCCGTTACCTCACCGACAAAGGCAGAAATAACAGATGCGGCGATTAAAATCCAAATTAATAAACTGTTAATTTGTTCCCATAATTTTTTCCAAATGGAAGCTCTTTTCTGTTCTTCAAATTGATTTGGCCCGTATGTTTCCAAACGTTTCTTCGCTTCCTCGGAAGATAATCCCTTACGTAGGTCCGTTTGTAGTTCGGTTTTGATTTCGTCAATGGTTTTGGAGTACCAAAGTGACAACAGCTATCCCTATCCTTTCATGTTTTGAAATTTTCTTTAAAAACCTTACAAATACTATTAAAAAGGAAAAAAAAGGTGATTTCAAGATGTTTTCCTGATTTGTAAATGAATTCACAAAAATAGTATCTGTAGCAACAGGGTCAAATACTCATATAGGAAAGAGTTACCAGATGAAAGGGGAATGTTTCCAATTTGTTCAACTTTTTTATATAGGAAATATGATGGAAATGTATTATAATAAAATTGCTAATTGAAAATGATTATCATTAGAGAAAAAGAGGAGATTTCCCAATGGTCTTAACAGATTTAAAACAAGGACAAAGCGCAACGATTCAAAACATTTCATCACTAGATCAAGTGGTAAAAAAAAGATTAACCGATTTCGGCTTTCACGTCGGTTCAAAAATACAATATAAACGATCGATGCCCTTTGGGGGACCCTTTGTGATCGAAACGAAGGGACAATCGATCGCCATACGAAAAAAAGATGCAGGAAAGATTGAAGTGAACTTGTGATGACAAAAATCGCATTAATTGGTAATCCAAATACAGGGAAAACATCTTTGTTTAATGAATTGACCGGATCTTATGAGTATGTGGGGAATTGGAGCGGTGTAACAGTCGAACAAAAAATCGGGAGAATCCGGAACAATAAACGAATAATAATCATCGATTTACCTGGTGTATACTCCCTTTCCCCAATTTCGAAAGATGAAGAAGTGGTCAGTACCTTTTTTATAAACCAATCCTTTACAGGTGTTTTAAATATTGTGGATGCCTCCCAATTGGAGCGAAATTTGCATTTAACCATTCAACTGTTGGAATATGGAAAGCCACTGATCGTTGCTTTAAATATGATGGATGTCGCTCAAAGGCGTGGCATTCATATTGATGTTTACCAACTGTCTAAGCAATTGGGCGTTTCCGTCGTTCCGATTGTTGCAAGAACTGGGGATGGTTGCCAAGAATTAGTGGAAGAAGTCGATGGATTAAAGGGTCACAATCGACGGAATTTTACTATTGATTACGGTGAAGTTGTAGAACGGGGGATTCAAAAGATATCTGAACTGCTGGATAAAAATCCGACCCATTGTCCGTATGCCCGTTGGTTAGCTATTCAATTTTTCGAAGGAAATCCAGTGGTGAAATCCTATATCGAGCAATCCGTCGATCTGGAAGAGTTAAAGGAAATTATGGAAGAGGTTGCTGGAAAAATCGATAGCCCACTTTCGGAGTATATTTATACCGTTCGTAGTGAAAAAATCGAAAAAATCGTAAGCTCCACATTATCAAAAACTCGGAATCAAGCGGAGACCCTTTCAGAGAAAATCGATCGGTTCGTAACGAATCAATATTTAGGAATTCCCATTTTTTTGCTGTTCATGTACCTTGTGTTTATGATCACTTTCAATTGGGTCGGTTTCCCATTATCCGATCTTTTGGATGCCTTTTTCTCGGGCCCGTTAACCGATTGGCTGAAAATGACATTAACCGCTATCGGTGCGTCCCAATTCTTACACAATTTAATTTTGGAAGGCATCGTGCCTGGTGTCAGTGGGGTTCTCGTTTTTGTCCCGCAAATTTTTTTGCTCTTTTTCTTTATTTCTCTTCTGGAAGATTCGGGATATATGGCAAGGGCAGCTGTCGTTATGGACCGTCTGATGGAAAAAATTGGTTTAAATGGAAAAGCATTTATTCCGATGATTATCGGTTTCGGTTGCAATGTTCCAGGAATTATGGGGACGAGAATGATTGAACAGCCAAAGGAAAGATTATTGACGGTTCTTTTAACACCGTTAATGTCCTGTTCGGCTAGATTACCAATTTATGCCCTTTTTGCAGGAACCTTTTTTGTGAAACATCAGGCGACAGTAGTTTTCTCGTTATATGTTCTCGGAATCGTGATCGCTTTTCTTTTGGCAAAAATCTTTTCTAAAACGATTGTAAAAAATGAACCGAGCTTGTTTGTGATCGAGTTGCCTCCGTATCGTATTCCACACTTTTTGACCCTTTGGCGAAGCACATGGGATAAAGGAAAGGGATTCGTGAAAAAGGCAGGTACCTTTATCTTTGCTGGTTCCGTCGTTATATGGCTATTGACCGTAATTGGAACGAAAGGGTTTTTTGTTGAAATGGAAAATAGCTTTTTAGCGATGATCGGTGGGGTGTTTGCACCAATTTTCGCGCCTTTAGGCTTTGGTACTTGGCAGGCGGGTGCATCCCTTTTGACTGGATTTTTGGCAAAGGAATCGATCGTAGCGACGATGAATATTATCTATCATGTTCCGGATATGGATCAGTTACAAGGTATGGTTGCACAAAGTTTTACACCATTATCCGCCTATAGTTTCCTCGTTTTTGTTTTACTATATTTACCTTGTTTAGCGACCGTTGCGACGATTAAGAAGGAGACGGGCTCAGTCAAATGGACAAGTTTTGCAGTTCTTTACCCATTGGTTATTGCCTATTTCGTATCTTTCATCGTGTATCAAGGAGGAAAAATACTCGGCCTTGGTTAGCGAATGTTCGCTCAATGTATTTTCATTTCATAGATCCGTGGGTATTTTGAGAATTTAGTATGCGGAAAGTAGTGAGGGCGATGTTGATCGATTTCCTTTTAGGGGGTGCCATTTTTAGTTATGCTATTTGGGCCCTTGTTAAACATATTAAAAAAACAAAAGCGGGTAAATGTGCTTCCTGTGCCTTGAAAGATTATTGTCAATCATCATGTATTCACGATTTGAATAAGAAATAACGAAAAGCTGTTCTTTTTTCTTTTGGAACAGCTTTTTCTACTGGGTTGAAAGTGAATAAAGGATGAGTAACATCGAAAAGAAGAGTCATTTGATGTTTGTCGATGGATGGGTTGTTTTTAAAATGTATATGGTGGAAAAAAGTTAAAGGTTGGAACCACCTGTTCAAACATTTGTGAGCTTCTTTTTGCTTTATAACCGTTTTTTTGGAAAATGTGCGATAATCTATTTTAATGCCCGCTTGTATCCTCGAGTGTTTGCCTCCACCCATTTCCCAAGTTGAAATATTGCATCCTCATTTCCAACAGCACTGATGATTTGAATACCAATTGGAAGTCCTGAATCATCCTCGCTAACAGGTATGGTTAAGGAAGGAAGTCCCCAAGTATTTGCATATGCGACAAAGGGAATATATGTTAAAAATTTCTTGAAAATGGAAAACAATTCCCAATATAGTTTTCCGTGGGGTAAAGCGGTTGTATGATAAACGGGTAAAATTAATATGCGATTTTCTAAGTAGGAATCAACAACCTTTTCACCGCGGTCAATTTTTTCATTTATTTCTTCTATCTCCCTTTTATTCGGCCGGTAAAAATTTGCTCCAAAAAGAGCCCAAGAAAGGTAAGGATGGAACTCTGAGGATTTAAACAATTGCTCCTTTAAAAATTCGAGTAAAGGGCTTTTCCTTTTTCCTTCGAAGGCGATTTCTTTATTGTTTTCTCCACCGTCGATCGACATAATCAGTTGCCATAGTCGAGCTGATTCACGAAAAAAGGGCGGTTCTTCATCTAAAATAACGAGATCGTCGGAAAGGATTTTTTTCACCTGTTCTAAGGCGGCTTTTGTCATTTCATCAACGGGATAAACTAGATGATTGATCGGAATAACAGCGGAAAAACTGGATAACTCTTTAGCAGGGGACGGATTATCCCTAATAATGGAATGGATTAGTTCCGCATCCCGTACCGACTTGGCAATCGCGCCGATACCAAGCATTCGCTCTTGTTGAGGAATGGATATGTACGGAAATGATCCTATTTGGGATACTTGCCTATTTCCACTTTTAAATCCGACGGTTCCGTTGAAATGGCTAGGAAATCGGATGGAACCGCCAATGTCAGAACCAATTCCTACCGCTGCTCCGCCTGCTGCAATTAATGCGCCTTCTCCTCCACTGGATCCTCCGGCTGTTCTGTCCAAGGACCAAGGATTATTCGTCCGTCCATACAGTTTATTATCCGTTTCTTGGCAAAAACATAGTGCTGGTGTATTTGTTTTTCCGAGAATAATCGCCCCTTCCTTTTTTAACCTTTTGACTACCTCCGCATCTTCTTTTGCAATTTCATTTTTTCTCGATACGAGTCCCCCGGTCGTTTTCATCCCTTTAACGTCAAAAGATTCCTTTATACTAATCGGAACACCGAATAGTTTACCTTCAAATATTCCTTTTTGAATTTGTTCGTCCACTTGTTTTGCTTCTTGTAATGCTCGATCGAATCGTTCTTCTGTCAGACAGTTGAGGGATGGTTGAATGGCTTTTAATCGAGAAATGTATGTGCGGATAGCAAGCTGTGATGAAATTTGTTTATGTTTTATTTTTTCAGCGAGGGTAGTTGCATCCATATCTAAAATTTCATCTTGCCGAACCTCTTCAACTTCCAAAAATTACACTCCTTCCTATTCTTTTTTATCCTTTCATTTCTTCATAAAAGAGAGAAATCCTCTTTTTTTAAAAAAAATTTGACTAAAGGGTTGTATTGCGAAAGAATAAGTGGTATAAATATACATATATTTTTATAAATATACAACAAGGGTGATGGAATGAAGGATAAAATACGATTTTACTTGGAAAATATTATGGGAGAATTATTCGGATTATGCAAATATATGTATAAACATCCAGAGTTAGGTGATCGGGAATTCGAATCGTCCAAACGATTAGCCAATTTCCTTCGTGAAAACGGGTTTTCGATTGAATGGGGAATTGTCGGTCGGGATACCGCCTTTCGAGCTGAATTTTCTGGATCAAAACGAGGACCAACGATTTGTTTTTTGGCAGAATACGATGCTCTCCCTGGAGTCGGTCACGGTTGTGGTCATAATTTAATCGGTACGATCAGCACGGGGGCGGGAATTATTTTAAGTAAATTTTTGTCAGAGATAGGTGGCAAAGTAGTTGTATTGGGCACGCCTGCGGAAGAAACGAACGGAGCCAAAGTACCGATGGCAGAACAGGGAATTTTCGATGATATCGATGTGGCAATGATGGTTCATCCGAGTGATGAATCGTATATGAGTGGGGATTCTTTAGCGATGGATGCGTTGCAATTTACATTTTTCGGAAAATCCGCCCATGCAGCAGCTGCACCGGAAAAGGGGATAAACGCCTTAGATAGTGTAATCCTCCTATTTAATGGGATCAATGCTCTTCGTGAACATTTACCAGCTGATGTGAAAATTCATGGGATTATTAACGAAGGGGGAAGGGCAGCTAATATCGTTCCGGATTTAGCATCCGCTCAATTTTATATTCGTGCAAGTACACGTGCGGTTTTGAATCCGGTGGTAGAAAAAGTGAAGAATATTGCTAGAGGATCCGCGTTGATGACTGGTGCAAGACTGGAAATATCAAACTATGAATTAAGTTACGACAATATGGTGACAAATCAACATTTATCGAAGGTTTTTACAAAACATTTGTCAGAAATCAGTTCGAAACCAATCCATCCACCAAAACAGGAATACGGTTCTCTTGATATGGGAAATGTTAGTCAAGTCGTTCCTGCTATTCATCCATATATCGGATTAAATCACCCTGGCTTGGTCGCCCATACGAAAGAATTTGCTGATCGAACCGTTACAGAACATGGACGTCAAGCGTTAATGGAAGGAGCCCTTGCATTAGCATATACCGGATATGATTGCTTAACAGATTCGAAATTAATGCGTGCCATTCAAGAGGAGTTTTTAACAAACAAAAATAGATGGGAGAACAATTGTTTATAAAAAATAGAAAGTTAGGGGGAAATAAAAATGAAAAAATTGATTGGAATAATGTTTACGATACTAACGATGATGGTTATTTTAACCGGATGTGGAGGAGGAACTGAAAATAATACAGGAGATTCCTCTAAGGAGAAAAAGGTACTAAAAATGGCGACTTCCGCCGATTTTCCACCTTTCGAATCGTACAATGAAGAAGGGGAATTTGTCGGATTCGATATCGATTTAGCCCAAGCGATTGCCGATGAATTAGGATATGAATTGGAAATTCAAGATATGAAGTTTGATGGACTAATCGGTGCGTTGCAAAGTAATCGGGTCGATATCGTATTAGCTGGGATGAGTGCTACGGAAGAGCGAAAGAAAAATGTGGATTTCTCAATCGAATACCACCGTTCAGGGGAAATGTTTTTAACAAATGCAGATAAGCCAGTTACTAGTTTAGAAGAATTAGAAGGAAAATTGGTCGGTGTACAATTGGGAACGATTCAAGAAGAAGGTGCTGACGTACTGAAAGAAGAATACAGCTTTGAGGTAAAAAAGGTAGATAGTGCGGCGGTTCTCGTTCAAGAATTACTGTCTGGCAGGGTTGATGTCATTTACATGGATAAACAAGTGGCAACCGGCTATATGGAAGAACACGGTTTAGCAGGCTTTGATGATCCGACGACAAGTTCTCCAGGAATGGCCATTGCATTTCCAAAGGGAAGTGATCTTGTCGAAAAAGTAAACGACATTTTGCAAACATTCCAAGAAAACGGGAAGTTGGATGAGTTGAAAGATAAATGGGAATTAGAAGAGGGTTGAGGGGACGGTTCCTTCGTCCCACTGGGTCGAGGTTCCGGTTCTTTTTGGGTCGAGGTTCCGGTTCCTTTGTCCCACAATTAAAATAGAAAATCGAATTGAGGTGAATTGGCATGAATTTGGATTTTTCCCAAATCGTGCCTTTTATTCCTTTTTTATTAAAAGGAATTGGTGCGACTTTACAATTTGTGAGCATTTCTATATTATTAGGGTTTATTTTAGGGACGCTTCTAGCTCTCTGCAAAATTACGAATATTCGTCTGTTAAAAATATTTGCTAACGTTTATACGTCAATATTCCGGGGAACACCTTTGATTTTGCAATTATGGATTATTTATTTTGCGGTTCCTCAATTAACGGGATATGACATTCCAGAATATTTAACTGCGATTTTAGCCTTCGGACTGAATTCGGCAGCTTACGTTTCAGAAATTATTCGGGCGGGAATTATGGCTGTTGACAGAGGTCAGATGGAAGCGGCAATGGCTTTAGGAATCCCGTACAGACCGATGATGTTGAATATCATTTTACCCCAGGCGATAAAAAATATTTTACCCGCCCTTGTAAACGAGTTTATTACGTTGACGAAGGAATCGGCTATTGTTTCAACAATCGGTTATCTCGACTTAATGAGAAGGGCGCAAATTATCGGTGCTCAAATTTATCGGAACTTTGAAGCACTCTTCCTTGCAGGGGTAATCTATTGGGTCATGGTTTATATTTTGACGAAAATCGGTGAGCTGGTTGAACGGAGGCTGAGACAAAGTGATACACATTCATGATTTAACAAAAGTGTTCGGAAAAAATACGGTTTTAAATAAGGTAACGACTTCGATTGATAAAGGGGAAGTCGTGACGATCATCGGTCCATCTGGTTCAGGAAAATCAACCTTATTACGTTGTATCAATTTACTTGAAAAACCAACTTCAGGAACAATACGGATTGGCAACGTAACGATTACCGATCCGAAAACGAATATTATGGAAGTTCGAAAAAACATTGGGATGGTGTTTCAACAATTTAATTTATTCCCCCATATGACTGTTTTAGAAAATATTACCTACGCACCCCAAAAGGTGAAACATATTCAAAGGGCAGAAGCGGAACAAAAGGCGAGGGAATTATTAAATAAGGTCGGCTTATTGGACAAGGAAAAGGCGTATCCGAATCAGTTATCCGGTGGACAAAAACAAAGGGTTGCCATTGCCCGTGCACTAGCGATGGAACCGGAAATTATGCTTTTTGATGAGCCAACATCCGCCCTTGATCCGGAAATGGTTAAAGAAGTATTAGATGTAATGAAAGATTTGGTCGAACTTGGTATGACGATGGTCGTCGTTACCCATGAAATGAATTTTGCGAAAGAAGTGGCGGATCGTGTAATATTTTTAGATAACGGGGTATTGATAGAGGAAGGAAACCCACAGGATTTTTTCAATCAGCCAAAAACGGAACGGGCAAAACTTTTTTTATCAAAAATTTTATAAACGAAAGTTGCCGGTATTTTAAATATCGGCATTTTTTATATGGCAGGGTTTATTTTGTGGGAAACTGGATTTTTGACGACACGATTTAAATACTGAGAAGATTTACTTAGGGTCAAAAAAAATTTAAAATATTTTTGAACGGGTATGATCGATTGAAACAATGGATAATGCGTGAAAATTCATATTTTTATATGTATAAAAGCATTTAAATTAACCGTATAAAATCAATTTGAGATTAGTACATTTTCTTTTATTAGAGGAAAAAAAGCGGCCGGAAAAATAGTGTATATTAAGAAATTTTCAATTATAATGATAAATGATTGATCATATGGGTTGTGACCTCCACCTTTGAATTAATTATGTTTTCATCGAAGGGAACTGCTAACTTAAAATTATGATTCTATTATTTTATAAATCTTGAAAAAAGGAAGGTGATTTTAAAAATGAATACTCTCATTCAACCGGATGATACGTGGTTGTTATGGGCATTTCTCGCTGGATGGGCAGCAATAAGTATTTATTTGGAACAAAGGTACCAATGGGCAGCGAAAATATCCGGTGCAGTAATCGCTTTGTTAGGTGCTCTTGTATTGGCGAATTTACACATTATACCAACGGAGGCACCTGCATATGATGCGGTGTGGTCCTATGTCGTACCTCTAGCAATTCCGTTGTTGTTATTTCAAACGAATTTGAGGAAAATATGGGTTGAAAGTGAAAGGCTTTTAGTCCTATTTTTAATTAGCTCGATTGGTACCGTAATAGGCGTATATTTATCTTTTATTGGTTTAAAAAACGCGGTCAAATCTTTAGATAAAATTGGGGCGATTATGACAGGTTCATATATCGGAGGTGGGGTAAATTTCGCCGCTCTTTCTGCAAAGTTTGAAGTCCCCGGTGAGTTGGTATCCGCTGCAGTCGTTGCAGATAATTTAATGATGGCCCTATATTTTTTCGTTTTAATGGTCATTCCAGCAATTGGCTTTTTCCGAAATCGTTTTCAAACTCCATATATCGACGAATTGGAAAAGCGTGTAGGTGACAATCGAGAAACACAGGCGGCATCTTACTGGAAACCAAAAGAAATTTCTTTGAAAGATATTGCAGCATCATTTGGGACGGCCTTTGTTCTTGTTGCGATTTCCTTTAAACTGGCTGATATTTTTGATGAGCTTATTCCTTCGGGAGAAAATGCATCGTTTGTCTTAAATGTGTCCAATGGGATCTTCGGTGACCGGTACTTGATGCTTACGACAATAACTATTATCGTCGTATCTGTCTTTTCTCGCTTTTTCGAAAGACTGAACGGAACTCAAGAGTTTGGTACTTTTTTAATTTATTTATTTTTCGTTGTCATTGGAGTTCCAGCATCTATTCCTGAACTAATAAAAAATGCTCCTTTACTTCTCTTATTTGTGTTTATTATTGTGTTAATGAATATGATCGTCACCTTTGGGGTTGGAAAATTGTTGAAATTTGATTTAGAGGAAATGATTCTTGCTAGCAATGCAAATATCGGTGGACCGACAACTGCTGCAGCGATGGCGATTGCCAAGGGATGGACACGACTGATTGTACCGATATTACTAGTTGGAACTCTCGGATATATTATCGGCAATTATATCGGATCGATGATGGGCTATATTTTGGGTGAATAAAAGTGGGTCAAGGGACGGTTCCTTTGACCCATTGCTTTTAGTGAACCAATAAAACCGGAACCTTGACCCATTCTTCCAAAAAATGGTGGGCCAAAAGAACCGTCCCCTTAACTCAGGGCACGGTTTAGTATTATTTTTGCATTTTCCACCCGGTCGTTCGTCGGTGGTTCAACTCCTTTTAATTTGTATTCGAGTCCGAGGCTTTCCCATTTATAAACACCGAGTTTATGGTAAGGAAGTACTTCGATTTTCTTTACATTCTCTAATGTTTTAATAAAATCGGCAAGGCGGGTCAAATCTTCATCAAAGTCGGTTAAACCGGGTACGAGGACGTGACGGACCCAAACGGGAATATTTTTTTCAGACAAATAACGGGCAAAGTCGAGTATATGTTCATTAGACATGCCTGTGATCAATTTATGCTTTTCATTGTCGATATGTTTTAAATCAAGTAAAATTAAATCCGTGTATTCCAATAGTTCATCTAATTTTTCGATAAATTCCGGACGCCGATTAAACGGACCACCTGAAGAATCAATTGTCGTATGAATTCCGAGTTTTTTACATTCCTTAAACAATTCGATTAAAAAATCGATTTGTAACAAAGGCTCGCCGCCACTTACTGTAATTCCTCCCCCAGATGCTTGAAAAAAGGGAAGATAACTTTCTACATCGTGCATGATTTCCTCAACTGTCATTTCTTTTCCTTCGGTTCTTTTCCATGTATCCGGATTGTGACAATATTGACAACGTAAAAGACAACCTTGGGTAAAGAGTACGTATCGTAAACCGGGACCGTCAACGGCTCCAAATGATTCAATCGAATGAATTCGTCCTTTTACCATGTTTAACCCTCCTTGCTTTAAATAAAAACAAGGGAAAAGGGGGATTGTACCACCTTTTCCCCAATTTGTAGTAAAAATACTAGTCGATCCGTTTTATTTACATCGATTCGTGGAACGTACGATTGATTACGTCGATTTGTTGTTCACGAGTCAATTTAATGAAGTTAACAGCATATCCGGAAACACGAATTGTTAATTGAGGATATTTTTCCGGATGATCCATCGCATCTAACAATGTTTCACGGTTCAGTACGTTTACGTTAATATGATGGGCACGTTTTGCCATATAACCGTCCAACATACCAGCAAGGTTGGAAATTTGTGTATCATCTTCCCGACCTAATGCTTTAGGGGTAATCGTGAACGTGTTGGAAATACCGTCTAAAGCATATTCATACGGTAATTTTGCAACAGACGAAAGGGAAGCAAGGGCACCGTGGGTATCGCGACCATGTAATGGGTTCGCACCTGGTGCAAATGGTTCACCTGCACGACGACCGTCTGGTGTGTTACCAGTTTTCTTACCGTATACGACGTTGGAAGTAATCGTTAATACGGATTGAGTTGGCAAGGAATTACGATACGTTTTATGTTTCCTAATTTTTCTCATAAATTCTTTTACGAGATATACTGCAAGTTCATCGGCCCGGTCATCATTGTTTCCGTATTTCGGATAATCACCTTCAATTTCGTAATCGACAGCAAGACCGTTTTCATCACGAATGGTTTTTACTTTCGCATATTTAATGGCACTTAAGGAATCTGCGGCAACGGATAATCCGGCAATTCCACAAGCCATTGTGCGAAGAACTTCCCGGTCGTGTAATGCCATTTCTAATCGTTCATAAGAGTATTTATCATGCATATAGTGAATGATATTAAGGGTATTTACATATAATTCAGCAAGCCAATCCATCATCCGATCGTATTTTTCCATTACTTCATCGAAATCGAGATATTCGGAAGTGATCGGTTGATATGCTGGACCTACTTGAACTTTTAGTTTTTCGTCTACACCGCCGTTGATGGCGTACAATAAAGCTTTTGCAAGGTTGGCACGGGCTCCGAAAAATTGCATTTGTTTTCCGATTCTCATTGCCGAAACACAGCAAGCAATTCCGTAGTCATCCCCGTAAAATTCTTTCATTAAGTCGTCGTTTTCATATTGAATAGCACTGGACTTAATGGACATTTTTGCTGCATATTTCTTGAAGTTTTCCGGTAATTGGGTAGACCATAAAATCGTTAAGTTCGGTTCTGGAGCTGGTCCTAGGTTGTCTAATGTATGCAAATAACGGAAGGATGTTTTTGTTACTAATGGGCGACCATCTAACGCCATACCACCGATACATTCTGTTACCCAAGTTGGATCACCACTAAACAGTTCGTTGTATTCCGGTGTTCTTGCAAATTTCACAAGGCGTAATTTCATGATAAAATGGTCGATCAATTCTTGAGCTTCTTTTTCCGTTAATACTCCGTTTTGTAAATCCCTTTCAATGTAAATATCTAAGAAAGTAGATGTACGACCTAAGCTCATCGCCGCACCGTTTTGTTCTTTGATCGCACCTAGATAAGCGAAATAGAGCCATTGAACTGCTTCTTTTGCATTTTTCGCTGGTTTGGAAATATCGTAACCGTAAGCAGCAGCCATTTCTTTCAATTCTTGCAACGCACGAATTTGTTCTGAATGTTCTTCCCGTTCGCGGATGACATCTTCAGACATTTGCGTTCCGCCGATATATTTCAAATCTTTTTTCTTTTGTTCAATTAAAAAGTCGACACCGTATAGGGCAACGCGACGATAGTCACCGATGATTCTTCCGCGACCATAGGCATCTGGAAGTCCCGTAATAATACCTGCTTTTCTTGCAGCCCGCATTTCCGGCGTATACGCATCGAATACACCTTGGTTATGGGTTTTCCGATATTCCGTGAAAACATGTTCCACTTCTTCATCTAATTTGTATCCATAAGCTTCTAAAGAATTTTTTGCCATGCGAATTCCGCCGAATGGCATTAATGCACGTTTGAAAGGTTTATCTGTTTGGAAACCAACGATTTGTTCCAAGTCTTTATTCAAATATCCAGGACCGTGGGACGTAATGGTGGAAACAATTTTCGTATCCATATCCAAGACGCCGCCTTTATCCCGTTCTTCTTTCGATAGTTCCATGACTTGATCCCATAATTTGTTCGTAGCTTCCGTCGGTCCTTCGAGAAAACTTTCATCTCCAGTGTAAGGAGTAAAGTTTTTCATAATGAAATCACGAACGTCAATTTCTTCTTGCCATTTACCAGGTTTAAATCCATTCCAATAAGTCATTGAATAAAACCTCCTATACTTTTAATTATGCTCAACACTGAGCAAATTAATATAAAAATAAATAACATATTTAAAACAGTTTACCAATTTTTCCTGATTTTTATTAATACAGTTTTTTATCTTGCTCAATATTGAACAAACTTAATTCTACAATTAGAATACCATTTCTTGAAATAAAAGAAAAGATATTTATTGTAAAATCAATACTTTTTCAGCTGTTTTTTTAATCTGTTTCACAAAATGTTCACAAATTGGATTGGAGGAAAAAAAGGATAATTTTGTAAGCTGTATCAATACAATTAACGGAAAAATAACTACCTGTATTAATATATATGATGACTAATAATTAGACAACTCGTCTCATAAAAATAAAGATATGAATGTCATGACTGAGGGTATTCCAAATAAAAACGGGGGATTGGTGGGGATGGGTTTATTTATTAAAGGGGTTTTTGTTTTAGCCTCTACCGCATTTATTGGGGAATGTATCGAATTTCTAATCAATTTGGTGTTAGCAAGGGAACTAGGTGAATATGGATTGGGACAATATATGACGATCCTTCCCTTTGTAGCTCTGATTATGATTTTATCGAGTATGGAGTTACCCATTTCCATTTCGAAATTTATCGCCGAAAGGGAAAGGAAGTTTCATTTGCCATTATTGAAATTGGCGGTAAAACTCGTTGTTATTTTAATAATTATATTGTCAATTCTTTCCTTTTTTCTATTCACGATTTTTGATGTGTTTACATCGATCCATCCCTTTGCAAACTGGGTAGTAATCATTCTAATTCCAATCGTTTCACTAAGTTCCATTGCAAGAGGATATTTTTTAGGTGTCCAACGGATGGGGAAAATTGCAGTGGCTAATTTATTTCGGCGGGGACTCCAGTTATTTTTTCTCGTCCTCATTTTTTCCCAACTGGATTTGTCGATCGATCAATCCGTTTTAATTGCCATTTGTTCCATCGTTGTAGGCGAATTGTTCGAGTTTCTTTTTTTGTTTAGTGCATATTTTTTTCAGATCCGTGATTTGAAAAAGGAGATTCCAGGAAAGTTACCGAAAACCGTGTTAGCGAAAAGTTTATTAACCGTCTCTTTACCTACAACGGGAATGCGAATTTTTCACGCCTTTTCCCATGCGGTACAACCAATTTTAATAAAATTTTCTCTAGTGACTGGGGGGTTGTCCTTCAGTAGTGCTACAGAGCATTTTGGTAGACTTGCTGGGGTCGCATTTCCGATCGGTTTTTTCCCGGCATTTATGGCCCATTCCATTATGACGGCTTTGATTCCATCCGTTTCTAAAGCATATGCGAAAAAAGATCAGGTTCAATTATTGATGTTATTAAAAAATGTCATAAAATTAACTGCAGCTTATGGAATTCCAGTATGCATTGGACTTTATGCTTTTCCTGAAACATTTACAAAGTTGTTTGTCGAATCGAAAGAAGCGGCAGACTATTTGCGTTTATTATGGCCATACTTTTTTCTTCATTATTTTTCCATTCCACTTCAAGGTTTTTTAATCGGGTTGGGTCTTTTGAAAGATGCTTTGTTCCATCATATTTGGTCGACATGTATTACCTTTTTCCTTATGTATTTCCTCGGGTCCAATCCGTTATTTCTCATGGATGGGATTATTATTGGAATGAATACGGGAGCGGTACTTTTAATGGCTTTACATTATTTCACTATTTGTAAAAAAATCGGTGTATCTTTTACTTTAACACGTCAACATCCGTTATTATCCCATACTAGAAAATAAAATTTCCCCAATTATGTTAGGAAATGGACTGTCCGAACAATCTCGAAGTTGTTGAGTTGCTGAAAGGGAAGGTACGGACGATTCTTTAAACATTAGCACGAGCCGAAGCCCCATAGACGAGCTTGAGAGTTAAAAAGGCTGAGGTCTCGCCTGCAGGAAGCGCCACCACCGAAATGAAATCAATCGAAAAAGGGGGCTGTCTAATAAGTCGATTTCCCGGCTTATAGACGCCCCTTTAATGTTTTAGGAACGTTGATATATCAACGCTTATGATGTTTCGTTTTCAGTGGATTTTGACTTGCTGGACAGTCCCTACCTTTTTTGATCAAATTTCATATCGGAAAAAGTTGATTTGTATCCCCATTATGCTCGATCTTTAACGAGGACTGCTGTTCCAGTTGCGATACACATCATCATGCCTTCCCGTAATGTTTCAAAGTCTAAATCGACACCGATCACAGCATTGGCACCAAGTTGTCTTGCTTTATCGGACATTTCCTGAATGGCGATTTCCCGACCCTCGGCCAGTTTGTTTTCATATGCAGCAGAACGGCCCCCAATAATATCGGTTACACTCGCTAGAAAATCCCGGACAACGTTAGCACCCATAATTGCTTCACCTGAAACAATACCTTTATAATCGACGATTTCCTTATTCTCTAATACGTTTGTTGTAGATACGATCAAACATATCTCCTCCTATTTATCGTAATAATACGTATACGTAAAATATTCCCTAAGAGTTTCATGATACTCCCATATCGGATCGTTTTTTACGATAGATATGGGGACCTTATTTAAGAAGAATCCATCACAAGTTTTTTGAATTGGAAAGAAGTATTATCGCCTTTTTATTTCGAAAGGTCAAAGGCCCAATTTCCATTTCTGAAAATCGGTTCTTTCTGGCCATCCGATAAAATCCCATCGATATTCATTTTTTCTGAACCGATCATAAAATCAACATGAGTAATACTTCGGTTCACGCCATGTTTCAATAGCTCCTCTTCAGTCATCGACTTTCCACCTTCAATACAGAAGGCATACCCGCTTCCAATCGCTAAGTGATTTGAAGCATTTTCATCAAAAAGGGTATTGTAAAACAAAATATTCGATTGGGAAATGGGTGACTGATGCGGTACGAGTGCAACTTCCCCTAAATAGTGGGAACCCTCGTCAGATTCAATAAGGTTTCGTAAAATTTCTTCCCCTTTTTCCGCCTTTACATCGATGATTCTTCCTTTTTCAAAGGTTAAAGTGAAATTTTCAATTAAATTCCCCCCATAACTTAACGGTTTCGTACTCGTCACATATCCATCAACTCCATATTTATCAGGAGCAGTAAACACTTCTTCCGTCGGCATGTTTGCCATAAATGCATGTCCTTTTTCGTTTACACTACCTCCTCCAACCCAAAGGTGGTTTTTCGGTAAACGAATGATTAGGTCTGTGCCAGGTGCAGTGTAATGAAGTTTTTCATATCTTTTCCCATTTAAATACTCCACAATATTGTGTAAAAATTGATCGTGTTCTCGCCAGGCTTGGACCGGATCTTCATGGTCGATTCGGCAAGCTTTAAATATTGCGTCCCATAGTTTTTCTACCTTTTCAGAATCAGAAATATTTGGAAAAACCTTCGTTGCCCAAGATTTGGAAGAAGCACCAATGATCGTCCAGCTCACTTTATCGGATTGAATGTATTGACGATATTTGTGCATCGCTTGTCCAGCGGCTTTATTAAAGGTGGCGATTCGTTTC
The DNA here is from genome assembly GCF_026547205.1 of Fervidibacillus halotolerans. Lineage (GTDB taxonomy): Bacteria > Bacillota > Bacilli > Bacillales > Caldibacillaceae > Fervidibacillus > Fervidibacillus halotolerans. Next base: position 247,506 of record NZ_CP106877.1, read on the forward strand.
GGATCGACCCCTTTCAACAAATCCGGATTGGATGAAGCAATAGAAATGAATGCGGCACCTTGTTCCGCCAGTTCTTCCCTTTCCTTTGCCCGCCAATAAGGAAATTCCTCAAAAGCTTCATCGGGAGCGAGTTCGTATTTTAATTTGGCGATTTCTTCATCGGACCAGTTCACATAAACATGTTTTGCTCCTGTTTCATACGCTTTTTTCGTGAGGAGTCGAACAAATGGAGCGTCATGAAGATAAGCATTGATGACTATTGTTTGTCCTGCTTGAACATTTACACCAACTTTTACAACGAGTTCTGCATATTTGTCTAATTTTTTTTCAAAAGTATCCATATCGTCACCCTCTTTTTCATTGAATAATTTTATTTTACCAAAGGGATTGGGAAATTTTCATGCCAACCGATAAAAGAATGAAAATCAATAAAAGAATACTTTATATCAATCATTTAAATATGTACGGGTAAAAATAGGTATCATATCTCGTTTATTTTATGTTGTCTTCCCCTAATTGTTATTCAAAACGTTTCCTTTCTTCCTTTTCTATTATTTTGAGTGACACAATGTTAAATGAAAAATGTAAAAAATTTACAAAGAATTTACGAATTTATGCAAAATTTTAATCTAAATCGCTTTCTATGGATCATTTCCCATTTCAATTTTCTTTAGCCTTTACAAAATCTTTGCAAAAGGAATATATGTCTTTTAATGTTTCTTAACAATTTTTTTTTACATTTGATTCAGAGGAGGAGGTTTGGATAGGTTGGAATTTATATCTTTTTTTGCTTTGAATGGGAAGGAGGAAAAATTTTGATTAATTTACGATTCGCTTCCACACTTGCTTGGGCATTTCCAATTGATCAGGTTATTCGGATGGCAAGTGAATGTCATTTTGTCGGAGTTGAAGTATGGGCGGAGCATGTCTGGAAATATGAAACGAACACGAAAACTATTCGAGAAGTGAAAGAAGAAACAAACATGCTTTTAACGATGCATGCTGCTAGTTGGGATTTAAATATTAGTGCATTAAACAATGGGATTCGTAAACAGTCGGTTCAAGAAATAATTCGTTCTATTGAATTAGCATCACAAATTGGTGCCGATAATATCACCTTTCATCCCGGGAAGTTAACGATCTCAAATTCTGAGCGGTCTATTCATGAAGCGTTATTATTTGAATCGTTGGAGGAATTGGCTCGAAAAGCAAAGCAGGAAGGAGTCACCCTTTCTTTAGAAATGATGGAAAGGGAGAAGAAAGAGTTTATTCACCATCCAAAAGCTTTAAAGAAAGTAATCGATCCCTTTTATCCGCAAATTCAGTCGACCTTCGATGTGGCACATATTCCTTTACACGAGAACATCTTTTCCATATGGAAAGGGATGCCAACAGTAAACAAAATACATATTAGTGATGCGACAGATGAGAAACTTCATTTGCCATTAGGTGATGGGGATATTCATTTCGAGACGTTAATGAAGTTTTTATCCTTTGAAAGTATCCCGGTGATCATCGAGGGATTTGATGATTCTAACGATTTAAATGTACTTAAGAAAAATATTCAGTTTATCCAAAGGAACAAAGCTGATTTAAAGGAGGTTGTCGGTTGAATATTTTCGTAACAAATGATGACGGTATTTTCTCTCCAGGTGTAAAAGCACTTGTGGAAGTTCTTCATCATTTCGGTGATGTTTATGTCGTATGTCCTGATGGAGAAAGGAGTGCCATCGGACATTCGATTACGCTTAGAGCACCATTAAAAATGAAACCAGTGGATATTTTCCCCAATGCAAAAGGAGCCTGGTCAGTCAATGGAACTCCTGCCGATTGCGTTAAACTTGGAATGGAAGTGTTGTTAAGTACACCTCCAGATATCGTGTTTTCAGCCATTAATCTAGGTCCTAATCTGGGAAGGGATTTATATTATTCCGGTACATTAGCGGGTGCAGTGGAAGCATCCCTTTACAATGTTCCAGCTGTGTCTGTGTCATTAAACGAGTTTGATGAAACAAAGGTAAATTACAACAGTATAAAACAGCTTTTGTATAAAGTCGTTGAAGTGATTTTACAAAATCGAATTCCTAAAGGCATTTTTTTAAATATTAATTTACCAAATATTCCAGTCTATCTTTGTAAGGGAGTAAAAATCGTTCCGTTAGATTTAACCGTATCTCGTTATCGATTCGTAGGTCTAAATGATCCCCACGGTCGAAAATATTTTTGGTTAAAGGATGAAATGAATCATTTAGTAGATCTTCATGAAAACAGTGATTATTTAAAGTTAAAAGAAGGTTATATCACAGTGACTCCCGTAGAATTTCCTGTTCACCATAAACGGAAAATGGAACAGATTGAACGATGGTTTCGAAATTGTGCACCGGATTTTATAAAACATATGGAGGGGAATGGAAATGCGTAAATGGCAATCAATTTTTGTATTATTTATCTCCTTATTTTTCCTTATCGCTTGTGGGGATAATAGGGATACTACTTCAAAAAATGATGAAGGTAAAACACAGTCAGCCGAACAGGATAATTTTTCTGGAGAGTTAAGCTTTTATACTTCTCAACCAGATGAAGATGCTCAAAAATTAGTTAATGCTTTCAATAAAAAATATCCGAACATTAAAGTGAATATATTTCGTTCAGGGACAGAGGAAGTGATAGCGAAAATACATGCAGAAAAAGAAGCGGGAAAAATCCAAGCTGATGTATTGCTTGTAGCTGATGCGGTCACATTTGAGAATTTAAAAAATGACGATCTTTTACTTCCTTACAAGTCGAAAGAAACAGAGTTTATTCCAGAACAATTCATAGATCCACAAGGTATGTATACAGGGACGAAAGTGATGGCAACTGTTCTTGCAGTAAATACGAATCATGTAAAAAAAATACCAGATAGTTGGAAGGTACTAACAGAAGGTGAAGCAAGGGAAAAAGCCATTATGCCCAGCCCCTTTTATTCAGGTGCAGCCGCCTACAATCTAGGTATATTTACAAGACAGGACGATTTTACGTGGGATTTCTATGAAAAAATAAAAGAAAATGGTATGGCAGTCACGAAAGGAAATGGTGGTGTATTAAAAGCCGTTGCATCCGGTGAGAGGGCATACGGTATGGTAGTTGATTTCCTAGTGTTACGTGCCAAAAATGATGGTTCTCCGGTAGAATTTTTTTATCCAAAAGAAGGGGTCCCAGTCATAACCGAACCGATAGGGATTTTAAAAGATACAAAAAATGAACAAGCAGCAAAAGTTTTTGTCGATTTTGTTTTATCTGAAGAAGGTCAACAGTTGGCTTCACAGTTGGGATATACACCGATTCGAATAGGTGTCAATTCTCCAGAAGGATTAAAGTCGGTGGATGAATTAAATGTTTTGAATGCTAATATTTCTGAACTTTATCATTCTCGCCATCAAGATAAAGAAAAATTCGGTGAAATTTTTGGTCAATAATATTGAATGGAGAGAGCAGGATGTTTTTTATTAGTAAACAAACAAAAGAGATAACGGGGAGAAGATCCTCGTTTTCTCGTTTCTACCAATGGCAAAAAATTTGGATGATTTTAGGACTTTTCCTGATTATCATATTTTTTGTATCGCCTATTATACGTCTTTTCCTTTTAAGCTTCATGGAACAGAATACCTTTTCTCTTTCACATTATTCACAAATATTGAGTGAAGAGAAAACGTGGGTAACTGTGAAAAATACCCTTTATATTGTTAGCGGTTCTACTGTTATTTCACTAATTGTAGGAATTACTCTCGCATGGGTAATGGCTTATTTAAATATTGGAGGAAAAAAATGGATTCAATTATTTATTTTTCTCCCATTTATCATTCCTTCCTACATTACAACCCTTGCTTGGATTCAATTATTTAGCGAGAATGGACCCGTTGCATCGATATTAGAAATATTTCCAGGAGATTGGAAATTGCCAAATCTGTATAGTATGACGGGGATTATTGTTATTTTAGGTTTGTCCCATTATCCGCTCGTATACTTGCTTTCAGTGGAATTATTTAGAAAGATCCCTATCGAACTTGAACATGCTGCCCAAATATGTGGAGCGAAAAAAGGGAAAATTATGTACAAAGTCGTTCTTCCACTTGCCATTCCAGGAATTAGTAGTGGTGGTATACTCGCGTTTTTGTCAAACCTTGATAACTTTGGTATTCCTGCCATTTTAGGCATTCCTGCAAATATTCGTGTATTAAGTACGTATATTTATGAGGAAGTTGTTGGATTTGGTCCCGCTTCTTTTTCTAGAGCTGCGGTGTTGTCCATTTTATTAGGTGGAATTGCTTTCATCGGTCTGTTGATCCAATGGCTTCTTTTAAGAAAAAGTCGAGTGATTGAAACCGTAAATCGAGTGACAGAACCCCGTATTCAGTTATCCTCTATGAAAAAGCGATTCATTGAAATCATTATCTGGTCATTTTTGTTATTGACGAGTTTTGTCCCTTTTCTGTCAATGGGAATGACATCACTCATTAAAGCTTACGGACTCCCTTTTCATCTAGAAAACTTGTCATTCAAAAATTATGAATATATTTTATTTACCGATTCGAAGACAATATCGGCACTTACTAATAGTCTAAAATTAGCTTTGTTAACGACAGTTGTCTCATTAATTATTGGAACGACCATTGCATACATTCGATATAAATTACCAAATAAATGGACAAAATTAGTCGAACTGTTAATCACGATTCCGTATGCACTTCCGGGAACCGTTTTTGCACTTAGTATGATTTTTACCTGGATGCAACCAATTCCGGGATGGAACCCTGGTATTTATGGCTCCATTTGGATATTAATTATTGCATATATTACAAGATTTCTCGTATTACAAGTTAGAGGGAGTTATACTGCGTTGACTCAGATCGAATCTTCAATCGAAGAGGCGGCTCGAACATCAGGAGCGAAGTTTTTCGTTAAATGGAGAAAAATCCTTATGCCACTTCTCTTACCCGGCGTTATTAGCGGTGCTTTGTTAGTATTTTTAACTTCTTTAACAGAATTGACGGTCTCTAGCCTACTATGGTCTACAGGGGCAGAAACAGTAGGAGTTGTGATTTTTAATTTTGAACAAGCTGGTTACACCTTATATTCAACGGCATTTTCTAGCTTGATTGTATTGGCCATTTTACTTTTAGGGATTTTTCTTATATTTTTTGAAAAAATTTGGAGACGAAAGGTGTTGAAACAAGTTGATTCAGCTTAACGGCATTTCAAAATCATATGGGAATGTTTCTGCCTTGAGGGGGATTGATTTATTTATTAAAGAAGGGGAATTCATCGCAATTTTAGGACCTTCAGGTTGTGGTAAAACAACGTTGCTAAAACTGTTAGCTGGTTTCATGAAACCAACAAAAGGAACGATGACAATGAACGGTACGATTGTCGCATCTGTGGACAACGTTCTTCCTCCAGAAAAAAGAAATATCGGAATGGTGTTCCAATCCTTTGCGCTTTGGCCACATATGACTGTTTATGAGCATGTACAATTTCCATTGATTCATCATTCTTTTGCTCCAAAAGTCGATAAAAAATGGCGGGATGAAAGAGTAAAACAGGTTTTACGAATGGTTGGATTAGAATCGTTCGCTCAACGATATCCCCATGAACTATCCGGTGGTCAAAAGCAACGAGTGTCTTTAGCTCGAGCAATAGCACCGGAACCGAATCTTTTATTAATGGATGAACCTCTTAGTGCGTTAGATGCGGAACTTCGAATGGAATTGAGAAAAGAAATTCAACAGATTCATAAGCAAACAAATGCTTCAATTGTCTATGTAACCCATGATCAAAGTGAAGCATTTGCGATGGCGGACCGTATCGTTGTCATGAACCGTGGAAATATTGAACAAATCGATCGTCCAGAAATTATTTTTTCTAGACCGAAAACCGAGTTTGTTGCAACTTTTGTAGGTAAATGTAATTTTGTTAAAGGGCTTTGGAAAGATGGACGATTTATTCCAAACCAATTTCCGAATGAACGATGGCCTGATTCAGGGGTTTCCAGCCATTTTAAAAAAAGAGGTCTATATCCTGTTCGACCGGATCAATGGTCTCTTAAAAAGGCAAAGGACGGGTCAGGTCAAGGAATAATTAAATTCGTCCAGTACCAAGGGAAAGAAATCCATTACATTGTACAAGTTGGTGAAAAAGAATGGACGGTGCATGAACAGATTCAATCCTCGACCTATTTGCAAGAAGGTGATTCCGTTCATTTTGTCTTTAAAAATAAGGTTAGAAATCAAGAGGCTATCGTTATTTAACAGTAAACAAAAGTCCTTTCATATAGAATGGAACTATATTCCATGGGCCTAATATGTTTGTCAACATATTAGTGCCCCTCCATGATATGTTAGTTGTTTTCCTTCGATGGATTACGATTTTCCCTCTAACTCGACTCCTCCATAGGTCATATATTTCTCCATCTTTTTTATAAAGAAGAAACCTTTTATCTAACTATGTATAAAATATTTCTCGATATTGTGGAAAAAAGAGAAGGCTTTTTATCATAAATGTATGCTTAGCACGGCAAATACATTTTGAAAAGAGGCCTTCTCACGGAGACGATTATATTGTAACTATATCAAATAAAAAAAAAACGGAAAACTTTATTGAAATTGAGGAACAGATTCGAATTTACATGTGTGAGCTAGTGATAAAATTAGTTGGACGTGTCTTTACTTAGCCCGTTTTTGATTATTCATTCAAATTTATTTACAATGAAAGTAATGATTCTGTTGTAACGAACTTTTGTTGAATATTATGAAATAGGGAGGAGCGGGATGGATTTTTTCTGGGGACAGTCCCTAAATCCCTTTAGAACTTACTTCAATTGCTTTTTCTTCTTTCAATTTCGCCTGTATACGTTTCGTTTCCATTACAATAACACCGGATAATCCGATGAGGCCGATTAAGTTTGGAATGGCCATCAAACCATTTAGAATATCAGCTAACGCCCATATTAAATCGAGGGATGTGGTCGCACCGATGAAAATAAATAGAACAAAAATTGTCCGATAGACCCAAATTGCAGCAGGATTTTTAAATAAATATTGGAAACATTTTTCACCGTAATACCCCCAACCGAGAATGGTCGAAGATGCGAAAAAGAGAATGCCAAAGGTGATTAAATAAGGTCCGATACTTCCGATCAATGCTTCAAAAGCGCTCGATGTTAACACACCTGCTCCGATACTTTCGTCTTCCCATAGTCCAGACATGACGATTGTAATTCCCGTAATGGAACAAATGATCAACGTGTCAAAAAAAACTTGAACCATTGAAACTAATGCTTGTCTACCAGGCAAGTCGGATTTTGCTGCAGCTGCTGCGATTGGTGCAGAACCTAATCCTGCCTCATTGGAAAATAGCCCCCGAGCTACTCCATAGCGAATAACCGCACCGACTGTTCCACCTAATGCTGCTTCACCAGAAAAAGCATGAGTCATAATCGTCGCAAGGGCATTAGGTACTAATTGATAATTTGCAATGATTACGTAAAAACCTGCGATTATATAAAAAAGAGCCATAAATGGTACGAAAAAAGAAGTTACGCGACCGATCCATTTAATTCCTCCGAGGATGACAGCACCTGCAAAGAGGACGAGGACGATTCCTGTGAGCCATGCAGGGATAGAGAACGTACTTTTCATTAAATCGGCCACGGCTTTAGCTTGCGTTCCATTCCCAATTCCAAAGGCTGCCAAGGATCCAAAAAGGGCAAATAACACCCCTAACCATTTTTGCTTTAACCCGTGTTCTAAATAGTACATCGGTCCCCCGGCCATATTTCCCTTCGCATCTTTAACCCGGTATTTGACCGCTAAGATCGCCTCTCCGTATTTGGTAGCCATACCAAATAATCCTGCGACGAGCATCCAAAAAACCGCACCCGGTCCTCCTAAGGTAATGGCCGTTGCCACACCAACAATATTCCCCGTTCCAATCGTTGCAGCAGATGCTGTTGTCAAAGCTTGGAAATGGGAAATATCTCCATCCGATTGTTTGTCTTGATTTTTCGAAAAGGTTAATTTTAATGCATAGGGTAAAGAACGAATTTGCAAAAACCCTAAACGTATCGTTAAATAAATACCCGTACCTACTAATAAGACAATTAGTGGAACCCCCCAGACGAAACTACTGATTTTACTTAAAATTTGTTCCATATCCATCCCCTTCCAATTAACTTCAAATAAATCGGCTAATATTACAAAATATTTTGACTTATATTAATAATATAATATTATACGACATCGTCAAGGTATTTTTCACCAAGTTGTGGTCAAATAGATCGGTTTTCCGTTAGCGATGCCTTTTCGTATTTTAAAATCTGTAACATACCGAATAAGAGTGGTATCATAATGAATCAATAGCTTATAAAAAATGGGTCGGATTCCTACTATGTAAATGAACTTTCATTGAAATAAACGGTTATTTGGAAAATAGGGCTGGCGGAAGAAAGAGTGCCAGCTACAAAAAGATTTGTTTTGTTCTTATTACAGAACCGATGATAATCTTCGTCACGTTTCCTTGTGTAGGGAAACGATCATCACGAGAAAAAGAAAGTAGTAATGGTTTTACCACCGTTCATTCGAATAACAGACCTTTTCGTTGGGTCTGGAAGATAAAAGTTTGTCGTGTATCCACTGTTTTGTTAGAAAACATAAAAAAAGATTGGCAATATTCATATGGATGAATCTCGAAAACGGTTTGTCAATCATTTACTAGAATTTTATCGATTTTTCATTTGTTTATATTTCATAAAATCGATATACATTCGAAACTCCTCTTTCCTCATTCCTGCACGAATCCCCTCGTTCAACAACTCTACCCATTCAATATCGGTGTTCCCTTTGTCATCGGAAGGATACATGATTTCATCTAATGAAACGTCTAGAATTTTCGCGATCTTTGAGAGAATGTGAGGCGAAGGACTCGTCTGGATGCCCCGTTCTATATAACTAATATATGACTTAGATACATTCGCTAAACTTGCTAATTCATTTAGTGATAACCCCTTTTCGATACGTAAACGTTTAATCTTTTTCCCAATCATAAAATCCCCCTCTTTAAAAATTTTTCGTTTTATAGAAAAAATGACGGTTTGTTTTATTATAACGAACAATTCGTTCGATAAAAAATACAAAATAGTGAGTATTCGTGAGAAAAAATTAGAATTCGGAAGAAAAGTGGTTCTTTATAACGAATTTTTCTAAAATATAAGTTTTTTATTTTTCAGAAAAAAATACTATAATGTAGAAAACGAAGGGATTATCATATAAAAATAATTTGAATGGTACAAATAATATTTGAGATCGAATTATTTTCCTCCCAAATCGAAGAAATTCATATATATATAAAGTGGGATCGAGACGAAGTAATGAAAGTCATTCGACATAGAATAGATAAGGAACGGATGAATCCGCAAAATCCTTGAAAATCTGACGAATTTCAACAATGTAGACGGGGATGAATGTCACTTTTTGATGAAAGTTTGGGAACAAATTCCCGAAAGTTCCATACAAAATATTACAAATTTTTGAAGAAGAATTTTATATAATAGGCGTCGAGTAGAAAATTGTCCCTTTGAAAAAAGAAACGGAGGATTCAAAAAGGCGTTATTTGTCCGATGATTACCGATTGACTGAATTACGAGGAAAGATCAATATGGGAGGAATTCATGTGCGATATGTGGAATTAAATGACGAAATAGATTTGGAATGGGTGGAACTAATATTGGAAGCATTACAGATTGGGTTGACAAAGGAGGAAATTTTAAATTTTTTTAAATCAGCAAATGACTCTTAAACGATAAAAAGAAGGGTATAAAACCCTTCTTATTTTTGTTGTTTCAGACGCCACTTATTAAATTCGAGAAATTCCCGAAACTGTTCTTTTGAAACGCCAGATTTCATCGCCTCTTCGACGAGGGTTAACCATTCTGGGTCTAATTCTTCTTTCTGGTCCGGGTCATCATGAATCAAGTAATCAACGGGTACCTCTAATACATTAGTAATTTTTTCTAAAAATTGAATGGAGGGATTATTTTGTATATTTCGCTCGATCGAACTTAAATACGATTTGGCTACACCGGCCCTTTCTGCCAATTCTGATAGGGACATCTTTTTTTTCATTCGTAAATTTTTCACTCGTTCTCCAATCATGTCAATTCCACTCACTTCGCAAAAAACTGTTTGACCATATTATAGCATACCCTTATACAATTGTTCCATATGAAGAACGAAAAAAATATATTTTTTAGAATGTTCTTCAATTCAAGATACATGAATTACCGGTGGATAAAGAATGTTTTTCCAGTGATGATTAATGGAATTTTGCGTCAAATTTTCTTTGTAGAACAATCAACGGATAAGTAGTAAAATAAGATGAGAATAGTTATATAAGGAGTGCAGTAGATGATTATTTTGAAGTCTGAACGGGAAATTGAAAAGATGAAAGAAGCGGGGAAAGTGCTCGCATCTTGCCATAAAGAAATTGCCAAATTAATTAAACCGGGTATTACAACTTGGGAAATTGAAGAATTTGTGGAACAATATTTGGAAAAACACGGTGCAACCCCTGAACAAAAGGGATATAAAGGGTATAAATATGCCACATGTGCTAGTGTAAACGACGAAATTTGTCACGGTTTTCCCCGAAAAGTTCCATTAAAGGAAGGGGATATCGTTACGATCGATATGGTCGTTAATTTAAATGGAGCATTGGCAGATAGTGCGTGGACATATGCAGTCGGGAACGTATCTCAACAAACACAAAAATTACTCGATGTGACGAAAACAGCTCTATATAAAGGTATAGAACAAGCCGTTCCGGGAAATCGGATAGGAGATATCGGCCATGCCATTCAAACGTATGTTGAAGGAGAAGGATTTTCCGTTGTACGAGATTTTATCGGCCATGGGATTGGAAGTTCAATCCATGAAAAACCGGACGTCCCCCATTTTGGCTTGCCTGGAAAAGGTCCGAGGATTAAAGAAGGGATGGTCTTTACAATTGAGCCGATGGTAAATGAAGGAAAATATTTTTCGAAAATGGATGCGAATGGATGGACAGCTCGAACGATTGATGGGAAAAACTCAGCTCAATACGAACATACAATTGCCATAACAAAAGATGGTCCAATTATTTTAACCGATCAAGATCAACTCGAATAACGAAAAAAAACAGTGCTAATTTGGCACTGTTTTTTCGATTTGGAGTGACCAAGGGCTTAAAAGTCTACATAAACGTTATGAATTCTTGCGTCATCGATCTTAATTGAACCGCCGTAGACGGAACCGTACGGACGGTGTTGTGAGAGGACGGGGGTTAATCTCCCCCTCCTACTCGATTCATCCCATCATCCGTACAATATACAAAATTACCGTGGACATAGGAGGAAAGGTTTGATTCGAATGATTGCTTGTATCGATTATTTTGCCCGTAGTCTCCCTAATTCTTCGACAATTTCCTTCATTTCGTTCGGAGAAAAATGATCTTTTTTCATTACATATTCATAAATGGAAATTAAGTCTTCATATGCGGATTCATTTAAGCTACCAGGACGCACAACATCTTTATTGATAATCTTTAATTTATCCAGAATTTCTGATAAAAGTGTATCCATCTTTTTACCTTTTGTTTCCATTATTTCTTCCTTTCTAAAATTATTCTTAATAAGCATAACACAAGTAGAAGCAGATTTTGATTATTATCCCTTATTTATCTTTAAAAAATGATAAAAACATGATTGAATAAAAATAGACAGTTTTCTTTTTTGATCAAACATGTTCATTTTCATGCATTCGTAAAAAAAGATATTAAAATGGTGGAGGTAGTCGATGAAAATCCGAGTATTGTTCGTTTGTTTAGGGAATATTTGCCGTTCCCCTATGGCGGAAGCGGTATTTCGGGATATGCTAAAAAAAGAAGGAATCGATCATTTATTCGAAGTGGATTCTGCCGGTATAGGAGGTTGGCATACGGGAGAGCGTCCCCATGCTGGTACACGACAAATTTTAGACGAACATCAAATTTCGTATGAAGGTATAACCGCTCGACAAATTCAAAGGGTCGATTTTGATTCCTTCGACTATATTATCGGAATGGATTTGAGCAATTTAGAAGAACTGAAAAGAATAGCGGGGAATAATAAAAAGGTTCACATTGCAAGACTTATGGATTTTGTGCCAGAAGCAAAGGAGAAAAATATTCCAGATCCGTATTATACGGGCAATTTTGATTATGTTTATGAACTCGTAAAGGAAGGTTGTCAAAACCTTTTGGAGACAATTAAAAAGGAATATTCCATTTTATAAGGAGTGGGAACGATGGCAGCAGGAAAATTTATTAAAGGGATGGTTTACGGAGCACTGATCGGCGGTGCATTGACCTTGTTAGACCAACAAACGAGAAAAGAGGTTTTGATTAAAGGGAAAGAGGTTGGTCAAAATGTGAAAGGAATAGTGACAAACCCGAAGGAAAAATTAAAAAGGGTACAAGAAAAGATCCTCTTTTTTCGAGATACGATCCAAGATATGAACGATGATCTCCAGTTTATTATGAAACAGGCAGCAGAAATTAAAGAATTAGGCGAAGATACGGTAAAAATAATCGAAGAAACGAAGGAAGTTTTTCAGAAGGAGAAAACCGAGAGTGAAAATCAACGACATTAAAAATTGGTTTCTTGTCGAATGGGTTATCATCTTATATAAACGGCTTGTAAAGCACGATGTATTCGGCCTATCTACCCAATTGGCCTATTTTTTCCTTCTTTCCCTTTTTCCACTGTTAATTACAATTTTTTCTCTTTTGCCCTTCCTGCCGATTAGGGAGGAAGATATTTTGTTTTTTATTGAGGATTTTGCTCCAGGAGAAACGGTTGCTTTTATTCAAAACAATTTATCGGAAGTATTGGGGAATCATAGCGGAAAACTTCTTTCCTTCGGGATTGTCGCAACGATATGGTCTGCCTCTCTCGGAATGAACGCCATTATCCGGGCAGTAAATCGGGCCTATGAAGTGAAGGAAAACCGTCGTTTTTTCATCGTAAGGGGTATGTCTGCTTTACTAACCATTGCGATGATAGGGGTTTTTCTCCTCGCCCTATTGCTCCCGGTATTTGGCAAACAAATCGGCCTGTATTTATTTTCCAAGTTTGGCTTGACCGCCGGATTTCTCAAGGTTTGGAATACGTTGCGCTGGGGTTTGAGTTCTATCATTTTATTGCTTGTTTTCAGCGCATTGTATTTACTTACGCCAAATAAAAAAATGAAAGACTTGACCTTTTTTCCAGGGGCTCTATTTTCTACTGTAGGATGGATGGCAGTTTCATCAGGTTTTTCTTACTATGTAGGGAATTTTGCTAACTACTCCATGACCTACGGAAGTTTAGGAGTAATTATCGTTTTAATGATTTGGTTTAACTTGTCTGGGATCATCATTATCCTCGGGGGAGAAATCAATGCGATTTGGGATTCATTGAAAAAGAAAAAGAAGAGTAGGAAATAGATGGTGATTCTGCCTTCGTTATATCAAAAGTCAGTTTACATAAAGATTAAAAAAGGATCCGCATGTGGCATTTTTTTCGTAAAGAATAATTAACGGGTGCCCATGTTAACGGACACCCTTTTTTGTTTGAAATTAAGATTTTAAAAGACGCAAACCGTTTAATATGACAAGGATTGTGCTACCTTCATGCCCAATGACTCCAAGGGGAAGATCGATGACTTGGAAAAAGTTTGAAGCAATTAACAAAATAATTACTGCGATGGAAAAGAACAAATTTTGTTTTATAATGCGATTCATTTTTTTAGACAATTTGATCGTTTTGGCGATTTTGGATAAATCATCTTTCATTAAGATGACATCCGCCGTTTCTAAAGCGACATCCGTTCCCCTTCCCATGGCGATTCCTACACTTGCTGTTGCTAAAGCTGGTGCATCGTTAATTCCATCACCGACCATGGCTGTTGTTTCAAATTGCTCATGAATCTGGCGCATTTTGTTTACTTTTTCTTGCGGTAAACATTCTGCGTAATAGTCGTTAATTCCGATTTCTTCTGCAATAACTTTTGCTGTATGGACATTATCCCCTGTTACCATAACCGTTTGGATGCCCATTTGTTGCAATTCAGAAATAGCATTTTCCGCATTTTCACGAATGACGTCCTTTAAGGCAATGATGCCGACGACTTCTTCTTCCCTTTCGATAAATACGATCGTTTTTCCTTCCTTTGTAAAATGATCCGCCGTTTGGTTCGTAATAAACGGATTTTCTCCAGTCATGAAATCCGCCTTTCCTGCCTTCCAAACTGTATCGTCCACGACCGCTTTAATTCCTTTTCCACTAATATCTTCCACCGATTGGGGATCCTTCAACTCAATTTCCTTTTGTCTAGCATAGTTTACAATCGCTTGAGCTAGTGGATGGGTTGAATGTTTTTCGAAGGAAGCAACCGTTTGAAGGACTTCTTCCTCCGTCCATCCTTCTTTTATGATGAAATCTGTTACAATCGGTTTTCCATTTGTTAATGTCCCGGTTTTATCAAAGGCAATCGCCTTAATATTTCCTAACGTTTCTATATGGGCTCCACCTTTAAAAAGAATCCCATTTTTCGCCCCATTTGAGATTGCAGACAAGGTAGCTGGCATAATGGAAGCGACGACGGCACATGGAGATGCGACAACAAGCAAGACAAGAGCACGGTAAATTGTCTCATTCCAAGACCAGCCAAATAAATAATGGGGTAAAAACATCATGATGGCGACGATTAGTAAAACGGTATTCACATATATTCCTTCAAATCGTTCAATAAATTGTTGGGAAGGGGATTTTTCACTTTCTGCGTTTTGGACGAGTTCAATGATTTTTTGGAATAACGTTTCACTACTTGGTTTTGTGATTTCTACCTTAATCGAACCCTTTCCGTTCACTGTCCCAGCAAAAACTTCTTCTCCGATTCCTTTCGATACGGGGATTGATTCACCGGTAATAGCCGATTCGTCGATATTCGTTAACCCTTTAACGATTTTTCCGTCCGCTGGAATACGTTCACCAGGTCTGACGAGAATATAGTCGCCAACTTGTAATTGTTTAACAGGGACGATGATTTCCTTCCCATCTTTTAAAAGACATGCTTCCTCTGGTTGTAATTCCATTAAAGCTGAAATTTCTTTTCGGCTTTTACTCATCGTGTATGTTTCCAAAGCTCCACTGACAGCGAAGATGAAAATTAAAATGGCTCCTTCCGTCCAATAGCCGATAATCGCCGATCCAATGGCGGCTAAAAACATTAACAATTCTACATTCAGTCGTTTATCTTCTATCGTACTTAAAATTCCTTCCTTTGCCTTTGCATATCCACCGATGACATAAGCGGCTAAATAGGTAACAACAGAGGCGGTGGAGTAATCGAATTTTCCAAACAGCCAACCTAGAACGATCAATACTCCACTAAATAAGGCTGCAGCCAATTCGATATATGGTGCGAATTTTTCCATAAAGTCGTGCAATAACATTTTATTTGTTTTTTGTTGGGCCAATTCCAAATGTGATCCCGTACCCATTCTTATTCACCCTTTCGATTTAATTGAGAATAAATTTCATTAAAATAACGTTTCATTGAAAATTCAATTTCTAATTGAGAATAAGAATCATGTTCATTACCGTTAAAAAAAGAGGAAAGCTGTCTTTTTAAAAGACAGCAATGTAAATAATTTTTTAGGTTTCTTCTACTATTTTTATTTTAACACAATCGATGGGAAGAGGGAAGAATTAATTTAAAATTATTTTTAATTAATATTTATTATTATTTTAATTAAAAAACTGTGTAAAGTCAATAGAAAAATTGGGAAAAGCAAAACTTAAATTGATGAATTTTTTCACAAAAACTAAAAAATAAGCCGAGTCGACGATTATTCGTCCACTCGGCACTACTGTTTTATTAAGTTTCTGGAAACAGGAAAAAGTATCACCTTCTTAATCATCGGAAACTCAATGAAACTCAATTTATCGAATAGAAAGATTGAATACGTGATTTTGGTCCCTTTGTACGGGATTTTCGGAAAAGGTGTCGACAACAACGATCGGTCATTTTTTATGTTCGCTCTTTTCCATGAATCACTCCCTTTGACAGAAGATTCGGTAGGCGAAAAAATGATTTGTTCCCCTTCCCTCCTTTCGCAACCGGTTATTATTATCGTATTGATGACAATTTGTCAATATTCTGATTTTATTTCTCTTTTTCAGAAAAATACTGGATAACATTCCGCTGTTTTGAAAACAATATGAAAAAAGACTGTTGAAAGGAGTTTACTTCATGGGAAAAGTTCGCTCTTTTTTGATTCTAATCCTTTCTTTGCTTGTTGTTTTAATTGCAGCTTCTACCGTTATGGCAAACGAAAGAAGTGGACAATCGAAGGTAGGAAATTATAAAATTCCGAGTTCCGTTTTGAATGTGGCAAAGGAAAATACGTATCCGAATCCTTCTCAAGATTTGCCGAAATTACAACCGAGCGAGTTAACGAAGGAATTATTAGAAACATCGAATGTAAAAATTGAAAACCCGGATTTAATCCTCATGTTAAATGAATCGTCCATCAGTAAACCACTTTTGGCGTTTCGACATCACGCGACGATTTATTTAGGAAATTGGCCGTTAAATTACGTATCGAAGGAAACGTCTGCAAACTGGGAATACCAAAAAATTAATACGAATTTTTACGATAATCGTAGTGGAAAAGCCCCTTACAAAATTCACTACGTACAAGAAATGCAAAAAATTGTTAAGGGAGGATTAACTGCTAAAGTTCCGAATGCCAGTGACGTAAAAAAAATGATGCTTTTAAAAGCTACGGAGAAAACAGGCCTTCCCTTATCTTTTGATACGATCATCGGGGCGGGTACGAAAAAGGACCAGTATTACAATATACCTATTCGAAAGCTCGGTTATTTAGATGCTTATGCTCCTGCAATTAATGAAAAGGGGACGATTACCTATGGGGAAGTATATCTTGTATTAAAGGGCGGAAAAAAACAGATTAGTGTAAAAAATGTCACGTCCCAAGGAATCGGTGCATGGATTCCCATTCAAGATCATGTTTCATTTAAATTTAATGCAGTCGAAATGCCTAGATAAAAAGTAGGTGGGAATTTAGAAAATAATAAAAACAACGAAATAGAGAAAGGATGTGTATAATAGGGTTATATCGATTGAAAGGAGCTTTATCATTCATGAGTAATCCGGATACCCGCCTACTAACGTTGCAAGAACGATTTCAACAATTTTTACAAACCCTTGAGACGCTCGATCCAGAAAAAGTGGATGTTGACGATATTGATAGGCTGATTCAAATGATTGAAGAATTGGATGAACGGTGTCGTTTAGCAAAAAAGGAATAAAAAAATTCTCCCCATAAAGGTAGGGGAGTTTTTTATTTTCTAAAACATTCCTTCCTCATTGTTTTGAAACTGTTAAAAGGATTCGTGGTACGTCATCCAAGTTGTTATTTAAAGGGTAGAATTGACTTAAAACCGCAAAAAAAATTCGATATTAAGAACAAAAAAAGATTGAAAATTCGAGTAGAATTGATATAATATTTTTAAATGTTTCATTTAAAGAACAAATTCAGCGGGTATTTCCGTTTTATTTTTGTTAATACGTTCTTTTTAAAGTACAAAATGCAATTTTCAACAATTTTATTGAGTTTATGGACAGACGATTCGTTTTAAATCGTCTTTATTCAAACAAAAAACCTTTCCTTCCGATCGTAACATGTATTGGAAATACCCATTGTAAAAGGAGGGGGTGGGTCGTTCGACCGTTACGATTTGGAAGGGATGGGAAAGTGTGAAAAGGGGGAGGAAGTTTAATGAAAAGAAAATGGGTACTTTTATTTTTCATGGCAATTTTATTAGTGGGAGGAACGTTTGCAGCTACATGGGCTTATTTTATGAAAACCTTCAAAAGTGAAAACAATTTTGTGAACGCGGCTGTTTTTGATGTGGATGTTGTCAATAAAGATGGGGAAACAATTGGAGATGCGGATTTTCAAATTGATGAAAAGTTGTATCCGGGTATGGACACGTTGGAAGCGTACTCCTTTTCCATCAACAAAAATTTAACGGAAGTACCGATGGAATATGAAGTCAAAGTGATGCCGGACGGAGACTTATTCCCAGCAGACGGAAGTTCCCCAGTAGTGTTAACTTTACAGAGGGAAGTTGAAGGAAACTGGGAAAATATCGACTTACAAAGTACATTTATTCCGAAAGCAGACGTGGAAAATTTACGAATTTTACTCGATTGGCCCCATTCGGATCGCGATACAGCCTTCCAAGGAAAGACGGGCAATATCAATTTGGAAGTTATCGCCAGACAAATTGATGGAGACATTTCTGGACCACCGTACTATTCCGGTGTGATTGAATTCAAAGCAACCCCAAATGGAAGAACGTTTAAAACGTCTAATAAAGAAATTACCTTCTATAAAAATGAAGAAGGTTATAAAATCATCGAAGTTTCCATGGGCGATGGTGAAGGAGAATTTGAAGAAAGGGTTGGCAATTTCCGAGTTGTGGAATCAGAAGATAAAGGAAAAACCTGGTATCGAGTGTATACGGAGAACGAATATTATGCGAGTGAAAAGCAAATTTGGCGAGTAAGAAAAGAGTCTGTTGATACATCGGAATATGGAAAATTAAGGTTTAATGCTACTTTATCTCCATATTTACTCATCGAATCGGAGGAGTTGTATCGGTGGTTTATTAAAAATTAATCGCTCATGAAACATTTTCGAGGCATGTTTTCCTTCCTTTTTGAAAAACTAAAGAAAAAAGGAAAGGAAGGATCGGATTGAAAGCATTCGTATCGGTGCTTGCAACCGTCGCATGCCTCATTTTTTTTACATCCATTTCAGTAGAAGCGGTATCAAACACGCCAATCCATTGGGGGTTTAAACGAGCGAAGGGAGAAGTGCCACCGGAAGCAGGAAAAACGTATGATGCCTTGTTAGAAAAATACGGTGCCTTTTATAAAGGTGATCCGGAGAAAAAGGTCGTTTATTTAACGTTCGATAACGGTTATGAAAATGGATATACGGAAAAAATTTTAGACGTGTTGAAAAAAGAAAAAGTACCGGCTACCTTTTTTGTCACGGGTCATTACTTGCAATCGGCTCCAGACCTTGTGAAACGAATGGTTAGTGAAGGTCATATTATAGGAAATCATTCATGGAGTCATCCGGATTTTACCCGTATTCACGATGAAAAAATTGTGGAAGAGTTGGAAAAAGTAAAGAAAAAAACGATGGAACTCACCGGTCAAAAGGATATGATTTTCATGAGACCGCCCCGGGGAATTTTTAGTGAGCGAACGCTACAAGTTGCGAAAGATGCGGGCTATATCCATGTGTTATGGTCACTAGCGTATGTCGATTGGAACACTGATAATCAAAAGGGAGCGGATTATGCGTATCAAGAGGTCATGAAACAAATTCATCCCGGTGCCGTTATTCTTTTGCATTCGGTGTCTAAAGATAACGCTGATGCATTGGAGCGGATTATCCGGGATATGAAGGGGCGGGGATATCGTTTTGCCAGTTTGCACGATTACTATTTGGAAAGGCAATGGGAAAAAGATCAGCTTTTTCATTAAACGGGATTTTTATGGAGTGAAAAGCATGTCTTTTCGCTCTTTTTTATGAAATTCTTTACAACCATTCCGAATGACCATATGATACTATTGAATAAACGGTAAAATGTAGAATAGACAAGGGGACAAAAATGAAAAATTCTGGGAAAATACACATAAAAAAAGGACAAACCTTTCCATTGACAATCAAACGAATTGGTATAAACGGCGAGGGAGTCGGATACTACAAAAAACAAGTCGTTTTCGTTCCTGGTGCTCTACCCGGAGAAGAGGTAC
The DNA here is from genome assembly GCF_026547205.1 of Fervidibacillus halotolerans. GTDB lineage: Bacteria > Bacillota > Bacilli > Bacillales > Caldibacillaceae > Fervidibacillus > Fervidibacillus halotolerans. The sequence continues at coordinate 267,458 of NZ_CP106877.1, forward strand.
TGGTGGAAGCAACGAACATTTCTAATAAATTTGCTGAAGGGAAAATCAAAAAAATTCGAAAGAAATCCCCCCATCGCGTGAAACCGGCGTGTCCGATTTACTGGGAATGCGGTGGGTGTCAATTACAACATGTCCAATACGAGGAACAGTTGAAAGCAAAACGGGAGATCGTTATCCAAGCGTTGGAGCGACATACGAATTTTTCCGTCGAAAACATGGACATTCGCCCGACAATCGGTATGGACAATCCGTGGGGATATCGGAACAAAAGCCAGTTCCAAGTAGGAATGGACAAGGGAAAAGTCATCGCAGGACTATACTCTGTGAATTCTCATCGGCTGATTGACATCCCGAACTGTCCGGTTCAACATCCGGCAACGAATAAAGCCGTATCCGTCGTGAAACAAATTTTGTCCGATTTACGTGTACCGATTTACGATGAACGGAAACGAACCGGTGTGGTCCGAACGATCGTCGCTCGCATCGGTATCCAATCGGGGGAGTTGCAAATCGTATTAATTACCGCCACGAAGGAACTACCGCGGAAGGAATTAATCGTTAAAGAAATTCAAAAACGGTTACCGGAGACAAAATCGATTATCCAAAATATTAACGGAAAAAAGACGTCACTAATTTTTGGAGATCGGTCAGTCCTTCTTTCCGGTGAGGAAACGATCCAAGAAACACTCGGTGATCTCCATTTCGAATTATCGGCTCGAGCCTTTTTCCAACTGAATCCAGTACAAACGATTCGTTTATACGATGAAGTGAAAAGTGCAGCCCAGTTAACCGGAAAAGAAAAGGTCGTCGATGCGTATTGCGGTGTGGGAACAATCGGTCTTTGGCTTGCGAAAGATGCGGGAGAAGTCCGGGGAATGGACGTCATTCGGGAAGGTATTGACGATGCAAGGAAAAATGCAAAACGCCACGGAATAAAAAATATTCGTTTCGAAGTCGGAAAGGCGGAAGACGTTATGCCGAAATGGGTAACATCCGGTTGGCGTCCCGATGTCGTCGTCGTCGATCCTCCCCGATCCGGCTGTGACGATGCCTTGCTGGAAACGATTTTGAAAGTGGAAGCAAACCGCGTTGTCTACGTCTCCTGCAACCCATCCACATTAGCGAAGGACTTAAACACATTAAGTAAAAAATACAAAATCGAATACATCCAACCGGTGGACATGTTCCCACAAACGGCGCATGTAGAGACGGTGGTGTTGATAGAGAAAAAATAGGTTAATATCAAAGAATTTGAAGGTTTTAAATAAAAATTCATGTGTGTTTTATGTTCCCTCAGACTATAGGTTTGGGGGATTTTGTGTTTAAGGTAGTAAAGGATTTTCGTAGAAACGGATTTTTGGAAAAAGGTTTTAACTGTATAATATGAATAGAGTGAAGTTTCATATATAAAATATTTTGTAGAATCAACATTAATACAATCTAATTATAATGTATGGAAAATTAGGAATGCATGGGTAAATAGAATCTTATTTGAAGGGTCATGATGTACGATGGATTTAGATAAACTAGATAGAATGATAAAGAATGAAGAAAATTGGGATGAATTTATAGAATTTTTAAATTCTATTAATGAAGATGATTTAAAAATAATTGGTAAATATGATCTTTATAAAATTTCTTTTTATGCTTGGTATGTTTTGGCTGAATGGGGAAGGTTATCACCCAAATTAGAAAAATGTTTAGACCGAGCAGAACACATATTAATAGATTCCTTCAAAATAGCAACAGAGAAATATTCAAATGACGAAGCTTATTTGTGGTTTTATGGTTATTTAATTAGTGTTTTTCCAGAACACTTTTTATCGATATATTCTGATTATTTAAAAGCAGAAAATGCTGGAAAACAAATGATAAATGTAGCTTCATCAATGAAATATCCTTTAGCAACTATCTTTAATGAAAGGGTTTTAGAAAAAGATATTTTGAAAAGTGGGAAAGAAGACTTGGAAAACATATTTGATAAAAATACAGAAGTATATGATTATTTTATTACAATGATCGAACTGATAGAGTCTGAAAATAAAAAATAGAATTTTTCCAATCAAACTACATAAAATGCTTTTGGAGGGATTGAAGTTTTTCTTCCATCATATTGGGGGTGTTCCATGTAGAATTCTTTTTGATAACTTAACACCAGCAGTAAGGAAAATACTTTCACATGGCAAACGGATTTTAACGGAAGGTTTTCAACAATCTGCCCTTCATTACGGATTTGCTTACGAGTGTTTTAACCCTGCCTCTGGGAATGAACAAAGCTATATCGAATCTAAAGTAAAGTATATGAGGAATAATATGTTTTTTCTGTAGAAATGGTGCTTTCACTTAATAAGTAAAAAATGTCTTATTAAAAAGATGTAGAGGTGAAAGGATGCTTTCGCTAGAAGAATATATTGCTCTAAGAAAAAGAGAAGACGGAATCAATGAGTTTGATAAAGAATCAAGAATGGAGAATTTACAAACATGTGTTGGCTATGTTTTTGAGTATTTTAATCAATATTTGGACATTACAAAGATGGAGGAGCAGAGAACCTTAAATAATGAAAGGGTTGAAAAATATAGGAAGCGATTGCGTCTATATGATGAAGAGATTCAAGAATGGTTAGTCAATTTTTATGAGAATTACGGTAAACAAATCAACCGCTCAATTATTCATTTTTTAAAAAAAGATGAGCTCTTTCTTCTCTATAATACAGACGAAGAGTTTAGAAACATTTCGTACGAGTGTTATGCCCATCTGGTAAAGAAATATCCTTTTTTGGAAAATCAAACGGAAATGCTATTCATGTTTATTAAAGATTATCATCGAATTCAAAGCCAAAAAGAGCTAAATACCATTTTTATCTCCAAAGAAATAAATAAATGGATTGAGGAGACATGGTCGAAATACCAAGTGAACTTGTTGGAGTTTGCTTTTGATTGGGTTAATCGCTTTTATAACAATAAACATATGTGGCCTGCTAAACATAGGAAAAAAAGCCAAGATAATTCACAGGAGTACGAGTACGATATAAAGCAGAAACAAAATTTGTTTAACTTGGATTCCCTTTATCAGAGGATATCCAATAAGGCGTTTATCAAAGGCAAAAAGCAAGAGTTGGAAATCCTTATGATGTTCTTCTGGATTCACGACATTGAGGGCGATAGAGAGAACTATTGGCAGGAGTATCTAGATAAAACATTATCCCCTTAAAATAAATGGTATATTTTTTTTTCTGGCAGGGAGTTCAATGCTAATGTGTGTTACTACTTAAAAGAATAATTAAACAATGGCAGTAAAAATGTTTGAAATGTATTTCAAAAGGGAGAGGAATATGGGAAGGAAAGTAATTTTAAGCCGAAAAGGATTTGATGGAACAACGGGAGGAAAAGCAAGCCCAATAATAGATGGTAAGTTAGTATCTTTGCCAATTCCGAGAGCTGATTCAGATCATTTTTACAAAAAATTAGTTTTCTCGCCAACCGAGAGTTATTTAAAAGTTATGAAGGATTTAGGAATAAAGCTGTATTCCGAAGCCCATGTGGACCCTGATATAAGAAAGTCCACTATTCCACAACGTCCAGAAAATTGGCGGGGATTGTTTGGACAAAGTGGAACTTCACAAGGGACACTACATAATCGGCAAGTTGGAAAAGGTGATATTTTTTTATTTTTTGGATGGTTTAAAGAAGCAAAACGAATGAATGGTGTCTATCAATATATTCGTAATGCTCCTGATATACATGCTATTTTTGGGTACTTAGAAGTAGATCGTGTATTTGATATAAAAGAAGGAGATCCTGTTCCTGATTGGATGAAATATCATCCGCATATAAGGGACAGAGAAGAGTACGGAACTCAAAGAAATGCGATTTACATGGCAACGAAAAGTTTCTCTAAATTTCCTCAGAAACAAGGCTGGGGATGTTTTAAATATGATAAACGACTTGTTCTTACAAAAAAAGGAGCTAAAAAACGGACAATTTGGGAACTCCCATCTTGCTTTCAGGAGGAACGTGAGAATTTTAATAGTGGTATAAAAATATGGAAAGTCCTTCAGAATGGGAATGTAGAAATACAAACGAATGGAAGAGGTGATCAAGAACTTTACATTAGCGATAATCCTGAAGTGGTTGCGTGGGCGGAAAATTTAATTTCATCTTGTACGATATATGAATAGTGACAAGAACAGGATAAGAAAAAGATTTCATCTTGTTAAGAGTAAAGAATTCTAGTGCAATTTATGATATGTGAGAGGTGGAAATCATAATGTTTGGAAAACAAATCGCAAATATTTTTCGCAATTTTGACAATAAAGAGATAAAAGGGTTTGAAGATGAGAAAACGTTAGAAGGTTTTTTATTAGATGATTATGAGCAAATGGCAAAAGAGGGGGCTGAACTACTTTTTTTGTAAACGGAAGACCAAGTAATGCCATCAGACACTCTTTTTATGGAATTAAAAAGTTCGGTTATTACCCAAAATACATTTAAATACTTTGAAAACTAAAAAAAGAGGTTGAGTAAAATGAGTATAAAGATTGAAATTTGCTGTGGTAGTTTTGAAGATGTGTTGACTGCTAAGAGGGCAGGAGCGGACCGGGTGGAGATTAATTCGGCTCTGTATTTAGGTGGATTAACCCCATCCCTTGCAACTGTGGAACTAGCGACAGAACAGTGTAAGGAAATTGCCATCGTCCCTATGGTTCGCCCAAGGCCTGGTGGTTTTCATTACAATGATTTGGAATTTCAAACAATGATTCAAGATGCTACTACTTTTGCCAAGTTGCCTATTGAAGGTGTCGCTTTCGGTTGTTTAGATGAATATGGTGACATTCAAATTGAACAAACTCGTAAAATGGTTCAATTAATGAAGGATTACGGGAAGATTGCCGTTTTTCATCGTGCTTTTGATTGTGTCAAAGATCCATATAAAGCTATAGAAACCCTTATTGAATTGGGGGTTAAACGAGTACTGACGAGTGGACAGAAACCAAAAGCGATGGAAGGGATTGAACTTTTGATTGATTTACAAAAACAATATGGGGATCAGATTGAAATTTTGGTCGGAGGGGGCGTTAATGAAACGAACATACAAACTTTGATTAGAAAAACGAATATCAGACAGTATCATAGTTCCTGTAAGACATGGCGGAATGATCCAACTACGGTTGGTAATGTGTCATTTGCTTATGCACCTTCTCCCGATGAAAGTGCTTATGACATTGTCAGTTTTGAGAAGGCAATAGCCCTTGTGGAAGTAGTCAAAAAAGGATAAATCCGTTGCAACCATTCTAAAAAATACAACTGTTCGAAACGGATGTAGTTTACTTTACGTTAGAGTCGGAATTTGTAAATCTTAAATAATAATTTATGTTCCTTAGACATAAACATATTAAAACATAAATTAATCGATCTCTCGCAAAAGATCGAATCCGGTTATATTTTCCATACCAAGAAATTACCTATACATACTTTATTCAAGCACTCATTTTTGTAATTTTTTAAAAGTATCATATAATAAAAATCGAAAAATAAACAATATTTAGATATATATTGGTTTTTTATGTTAAACGGTTTAAGTTCTTTAGGCATTGTTTTTCTTATTATGATTGCCCTTTTGTTGTATGGTCTTAAAAAATTTCCGAGGATTGGGAAGGAAGTTGAACAAACAATTTAAGCATTTACAAGTGGTTTAGCGAAAACAAAAACATAAAAGAAAAAAGTTAGGAAAAAGTTGTGGAAGAAAAAGGTGGTAAAACGAGATAAAGAAGAAAGCAGAAATGAATCCAATCCCGATGAAAAGGAGGAACGTCTAAAGTACTTTTCATGGGAAGACCATACTTAGAAAATCTGCTTATTAATATAAAAGATTTCATCACTCCACCTGATTTAAGCTCTCAAATCGTTTTATCAATCCCAAATTGAGTTATAAAAGGTATTTAAAAAAAGAAGAAATATATTCAATTCATAATTTTAGATGATTAATTAAAGAAAGGGGATCCGTTATGAACATAAGCAAATATTTGTTCGTAATAGTAATCCTTTTTGCTTTATCAGCATGCAGTATATTAGAAAAGGATGGTGAAAAAATACAAGCTCAAAACCCTGAATCTACAACTGCAGGAAAAGGAATGAGCAATCTTGAAAAAGTACCTGTTAAAATTGATCAAAAAATAATAAATAATATCAATTGGGAAGTAAGTCCGATTTTTCAATCTGGAAATTTCAAAATGCGCGGAGTACCAAACAAAGTTGGTTTTATTGATGTACCGTTTATAGCAAACAAAGGTAATAAATACATGTGGCATTTTTGGGGGGACTCCATTCCAGAAGGAGAACTGACAATCGTTGCCGTGAAAAAAGGAAGTAACGATATAGCTCCTGCGTTAAAACGAAATGGAAAAAATGTTTGGACAACGGGAGTTCCAGCAGGAGGTCCGCATAATGGTGCAGATGCACATATACCATCAAGTATGACACTGAGGGAACCTGGAAAATGGGCACTACTCGTCCATCTTGGAAAAACATATTGGGACTACATTGTAATAGATGTAAAATAAAAACGTTTCATAAATAGTTTTTCTCCCGATCAGGTAGATCGAATAAAAATGTAAATGGGTCTGGCAGTTCAAAAGGGATGAATCTGCTTCTTTTTTTGCGTTTTCAGAGTGGAAAAGCGGTGAGGATTGAACGATTGGATTTACCTTTATGTCGATTCGATTAACAATACATCATTTAAATGAAAGGCTCTGTTAAATAATATTGTTGATAAAAGAATAATAAAGAAAAAAGGACCCGTAACAGGTCCTTTTTTTAGCTAATATTCTCTAATATCCACTTTTAATAATGAGTATTGCTCAACAATCGTACCCTATTCTTGCACAACTTTTATTCAGCTAAAGAGCACCCGTTAGTAATACAACTTATTCAATATCAAGTATAAAATTTCCCTCTTCGTCTATCTGGTAAAGTCCACCACCAAAATTCCATCCTTTTTCTTCGATAAATTCAATAAAAGCATTTGAAAACTCTTCTTCACTTAAATCCTTTTCATTGTTTGTATAAATACAACCATCCAGCCTAATTCCATATGGTTTTTTCAATGTCTAATCCTCCATAGTAAAAAATCTATTTAGCATCTACTCAGCAATTTGGCCCGTTTGTTGAACTGTGAGCCTCAACTTGCTTTACCAATAGTATAACAGAATTATTAGAAAAATACGATCAAATATTTAATTTCTTATTAACTGATTAACTCAAAGTTCTAATATTCATACGTTCTTAATGACTGATAGGTTTCATTAATTGGGAATAAACAGCTTTCTACTATCATTTTGCTTATCGAACCATTATCACTTCTATGCTTCACGATATCTAGGAATTGAAACCAACTCAAATAATGGTCGAGGTATTTTGTCGCTACGCCATTAAATCGTTGTATCCAGCCTTGTATTTGGCAAGAGAAAAATGTATAAAACTGCAAGCCTTTTTGTAGCCACCTGCAAACCCACTTTAGTATCGGTTAGACACTGATTCTCTTAAACGATGACTCTCACCTTTAAATAAGATTAAACGGGAATGGTGTATGAGCCGATCTACCACTGCTTCCGTTAAAATCGGATCACCAAAAACATGATTCCATTGTCCAAACTGAAGATTGGTTGTAACGATGATGCTCTTTTGTTCGTAACACAGGCTGATTACTTGAAAAAGCAATTCTGCTCCTTACTTGTGTAAGGGAATATATCCTAATTCATCTAAAATCAGTAAATCGAGCTTTTCAATCTGCTTAAATAACTTATTTAATAATCCTTTTTCATTAGCCTCTAAAAGTTGATTGACCAAAGAGGCAACGGTATAAAACTTTACTCTCATTCCATACTTGCGTATGACATTTAATCCGATCAAAGTAGATAGATAAGTCTTACCAACACCTACTCCTCCGTAGAAAATAAGATTTTCTTTTCTCTCGATAAATTTACCATCGAGAAGATCTGTTTGGGTGATTCCTTGCCCTAGTTCAATATCTTTCCAATCAAACGTTTTGCCATACTTGTTTGGCAATGTTGCCGATTTTAGTAATAAATTGATTTTCCGTTTTTCACGCTGGGCAATCTCTTGTTCGAAGAGTTTTAATAAATATTCTTCATGATTTCTGGCGTTAACTTCATGGTAATGTTCACGAATCCAACTCAGTTTCAATCATATTCGCCACCCCTTTCTGAGAACATGGCGGTATCATATTGGCTCATGCCTCTTACAACATTTGGCAGTTACGGAACCGAATGGATCATCTGTAATGTGAAACGATCGCCTTGCCCAGAAACGAACTGAATATAGGCATGTTTGATCGTTTCTACTGAAGGGTTGCCAGTAGTCATTGCCAAATCCAATGCCTCGCTTGCTTTACGAAAATCATAGTCTTTTAGAATCGTTGAAAGGAGTTGTAATGCCTTCTTTTTCTCTTCCAATGTACATGTTTCCAAATATTTTTGCCAATTGTGCGGAAGCTGCTCATAAAATGTACTATATTTCAAGGTCGTCGGTCTTTTAGCCATTAAAGCCAAATACGGCTGCCATTTCATGGACTTCATTTTTTCCCCATATATTCTTTCATGCCGAACAATGATTTCTCCATTTTCATCGATGATATCGACCTGATTATATGTAATCCGGGCCAATACGGTTTGACTAGCGAATCGGGGAGATGTTGAATATTTCTTGGCGTCGATCTGTATAAAGCCATATTTATTTGCTTTTAATGTTTCATATCGAGTACATGTGTATTCTTTTGCAGGAAGACACAGAAAACCAGCTCTTTCTTCTTCATGCAATTTTGCAATTTCTATCTTTTTTTCATAATGTTGTCGTTGATGATCGTTTTCACATTCTTCCCATAGCTGTCGATTAAAATCTTCAAGATTATATATAGTCCGTTCCGGAAGGAACATATTGTTCCTAAAATACTTGACTTTAGATTAGACATGGCCTTTTTCATTTCCAGAAGCAGGGGTACAAAACTCATAGGTAAAGCCATAATGAAGGGCAAATTGTTGAAAACCCTCCGTTAAAATCCGTTTGCTATATGGAAGAATTTTCTTTACTGCCGGTGTTAAGTTATCAAAACGGATTCTACATGGAACACCCCCAATATGATGGAAGAAACGCTTCAATCCTTCCAAAAAACATTCTTGGTTTTGAGATTCAAACACTTGCACATATGCGGCATTACTAGATGGAAAGGACATGACCAAAAAGGGGAGATCCACCACTTTTCCCATATATTTAAACGGAGCTTCCCCAAAATCAACTTGAGCGTCTTTGACCCACTTGACACATTTACTTTGAGATAATCATATTTAATAGTTCTTTAAATTCTTCTTTCACAGGTAACAAATGAGGAGTTTCTTTTCTTACAAAAATATATGTGTTCTCCCCATCTGGCGAATAAATGAAATCAAATTTTGAAATACCATCATCTTCATGAACAGGTAGCAAAGAGATTTGATCTTCTTCCACTTTATAAATGTTCATAGAATAATAAATTTCATCAATAATGAAAAATTCGATTTCATAGGCTGGATCATTTTTTAACAACTTTCTTCTTTCGAACCAGTTCAATTTAATATGGAATCCAGAGTAAATTTGTCTGAAAAAAATTGGATCTGAATTTGTGAGAGTCAGGATTTCCTTTGATGTTTTCCCGTCCTTTACGATTACTGTATTAATATCATCCACTGGATAGTCTAATGCTTTTCCTATTAGTAATAGCTCTCTTCGATCCTGCCAATCCAAAAACAAAATGATTCCCAAAATAACAATGGGAAAAATAATTTTCCATCGATTCATATGCATCCCCTTTCCTTCATGGTAAAAGTTAGTTAATAAAAAATAGAAAATTTTATTAATTATTATTATTTCCCCTTAGATCGTTTCACAAAAAGGAAATCATTCGGTCCATCTTCTGCTTTGTACCGCTCTTTCCGTACATCAAGATACCGTTGTAAATCTGCTAAAGCAGAAGGGGTTACCGTAATCGTATCTTTCTTTCCGCCTTTTCGCATAAAACTGATTTTACTTCCGGTAAAATCCACATCTTTCATCCGTAAATTAGATAACTCATTTACCCGCATCCCAGTTCCTAAAAACAAGGAAAGGATGGCAATATCTCTTTCCCGATCCCTTTTAAAATATCGAAGTTGGGAAGGAGTGAGGGAATACTGATATTCATTCTTCACATAGTCCAAAAATTGTAGATCGACATCGTCTGTAAATATCATTTGAGACAGTTTTCTTGCCCGTTCATTTAATGTTTCTTTCACCTTATACACGGGAATTTTCGCCATGACATTCCGTTCAAAATAAGGTTTTCCGTTGGTTATTTCGGTTTCTACGGTCAGATAATGAAAAAGGGATCGAAGGGCAAAGAGGTGCCGATTGACCGTTTTCTGACTGATTTTTTGCAACTCATTGCCTTTTTTCTTATGATAAGAATAACACGCAATCGTTTGATAAACGAATGTCTCCGCACAAACTAAGGCATACTTATGCTACTAATCTTGCTGAAGTGACTGACGGAGATATTCACTTAATTATGAATCAACTTGGCCATTCGGATCCGGAAACGTCATTATTGTATATTAATTCTGGGATAGAAAAGCAAATTAAGGCAGCGGAAAAACTCGATGAAAGGAAAAAATATAGGAAGAAATAAAACTAAGGGGTGATGATTCACCCCTTTTTGAATACTGTTTTTATAATTGAAACTTTTTTATACCTTTAATTAAAACTTTAAATTTTTTAGTTGCTTTAACAGTAACTTGTTTTATTATAAGTTTCAATTAGAAGGATAAAAAAGTTTTAGTGAGAGGATGAAAAAGTTTCAATAAAGTCTAAAACCCCTTGAACCCCAAGGGCGTTGCAAATCTACAAATATATAGAGAGAGAAAAAACAAAGAATAAATGACTATGGATTGATAAAATTCTCCAACATCAATTTTTAAGATATAATAGTTCACTTTCCAAATGCATATGTTCAAAAATATTTTTTCTATTAATATTTAACACATTTTTTTGATAAATGTGTATATTTGTTAAGTACTTTAATGTATCTTTTTTCAATTGACATTATAAAATTTATTATTAAAATAATAATTAAGATTATATTCAGAATAATAATTTTATTTAAATATATTATTTTAAAATGAATCGTATTTAAGAATGAAAGGAAACGATTTTTCCTATGGCTATTTTATCGGTATCTAACCTATCGAAAAGCTATAAAAAACATCTTGTATTGGACGAAATCGAATTAACGATCGACGGTCCTGGTATTTGGGCGTTAGTCGGTCCGAACGGCACGGGAAAGACTACATTCCTCAATGTCATTACAAACATCCTACCTGCCGATTCGGGAACGGTGGAGATGTTAGGAAAATCAAATAAAGATCCTTCCATATTTAAACAGGTGTCATTTCTCCAAGATAATTCGATTTTGTTCGATTATTTAACCGGTTATGATCATTTAAAATACGTGTGTGATGTCAATCAAATTCCGAAGACACGTGTACAGGAAGTGGCAGAATACGTTGGAATGGAAAATTATCTCCATAAGCTTGTCGGAAATTATTCGTTAGGAATGAAGCAGCATTTGTTACTGGCAATGTCACTCGTAAACCATCCGAAACTTCTTTTCCTCGATGAACCGTTAAACGGCTTAGACCCGACGAGTTCGATTTTGATGCGAAAAATTTTACGAGAATTGGCCGATCAAGGAACGACGATCCTTCTTTCCTCTCATAATTTGGCTGAAATCGATCGCGTCACGAAACAAATTCTCTTTTTAAAAGATGGAAAACTCATCGAAAAAGATTTATCTGAACATGAAATCACGTTTTATCATTTTATCGTCTCTAATCAAACGAAAGCAATGGAGCTTTTATCTGACAAATATGAAACAGACAACATACCGAACGGGTTGAAAGTTCAACTGTCCAATCATCAGTTAAACACGGTCATAGATTTATTTAAAGAACATCAAATCGATATTTTCGACATTGAAAAAGAAGTGACCGGTTCCGAAAAACTATACCAAGAAATCTTTGAAGTAGGGGAAGAATCATGACGCGATTGATTCAATTTGAATGGAAAAAAATGATTCGGACAAAGTTTTACATCCTTTTCCTTTTGTTATCCGTATTGTTTGTAAGTGGCCTGTTTTTACGAAATTTTCTCCTCCAAGAAGAGATTGTGAATAAAAAAATTGAAAAATTTTCTGAGTATCGAAAAGATATCCTAAGTCAAGTAGTTACATACCAGAAAATGATGGAAGATTTTCCTAGCCCTGAATTGGAGGAAAAAATCGAAGCAGGGCTGCTTGTATACCGTGCCCTTAATCAGCTGATCGAATCGATTGAGGATGGAAATTGGAAAGAAGAGTTACAGTATGAAATTCAAGTTTATGAACTGGCAATGGACTACAAAAAAATTGAAGGCCAATTCAAGCTAAGTGAGAAAGACATGCAAAAGGAGATTCAACTCAATGAGGAATTGTTAAAAAGGGGATTGGCGAAAGAAGATTTGGATTTGTCGATCAATCCGCCCATTTTTCTAAAAAAAATCGTGACGTTTTTTTTCCATACATTCGGTTTTCTCATTCTTCTCTTTTTACTTACTATATATATCACGAGGGAATTTGAAGAACATAGTATTCAAATCGCTTTTACGCTTCCTGTTTCGAAAAGTCGGTATATTATAAGTAAATTTCTTAGTTTGTTTTCTGCCGGATTCATTTGGTGGATTGCCATATTTGGTGTTTCTTATCTGCTTACTACCCTTTTTGGAACTAGCCAGGAGAATAGCTTAGTATATCCCCTTTTTACACAGTCAGGAAATTTTTTGGATATCGGTGATTATCTCTGGCAAGCGATCGGATACAGCATCCTGTTTCTTTCCTTTGCGATTAGCTTGCTCGTCTTTTTCGGCTTTCTTTTGCGAAATACGATCGTGACATCCTTACTTGTATTCGTCCTGTTGATTGGGAATCATCTCGTCTTACGGGAAGACATTACGGCACTTTTCAACCCGTTTTCGTATCAACAAATCGATTTCATCATTTTAAAAGAACCGACTTACTACTCGATGGGACTCGTTGTCATCTTCTGCGCAACGGTCATCACTCTTATTTTCACCATCCTTTTGAATAAAAGGAGGGGGATTTGACATGAACACGTTCCGATTTGAATGTAAAAAACTACGAAAAAAGAAAACAACTTGGCTCGCTTTTTTCATTACGCTCATCGGTATTATCGGATTTTATCTGTTCCATCTATCCGTTGCGGAAAAGATTCACCAAAAAAACATCGCTTGGTTGGATTATCTCTCTCAAATGTTTGCCAGTAATGCCGAAACAGCTGCCTTGGACAAGAAAAAAGCAGAGGAAGCCGGAGATACGGAAAAAGCGGAAGAATTTCATAACATGATGGTGAGCTTTCAAAAATCGAGTGAAAATGCAAAACAGGATAAAGAATATTTCGCCAATGAAGAATGGACATATTTGATTGAAGAGGATATTCGTTCTTTAGAGCCTCTTATAGAGGATTCCGCTTTTTCTGCTCACTACATCGAAGACCAACCAATTTCCATGTTTACAGTACGAGCTACTTTAGAGGAAAAACAACGATTACAAAAATACGATATCGTTCCTTTTATTCAAAATACTACATATACAAATTATCTTCCGACGATCTATGATGACTTTTCCGGAAGTACTTTGGAAGAGTGGGAGAAAATAACAGAACGGTACGGAAGATTCGGCTTTTACTTTTTGTACCAGCTCATACAATCATATTTCCTTCCCATTATTGTTCTCATCGGTGTCTTTCTTTTCGGAAATGGCATTTCGTCAGAATCGGGAAAAAAGAAAAAGGGACTACATTTTTACGCAACTTTACCCTTTTCAAAGGGACGATTATTTTTCGCAAAATATGCAAGTGGCTTACTTTATACACTCGGTTTTACGTTCATGATGTTACTTACACCGATTGTCACCAGCTTATTTTTCAAAGGTGTAGGAAGTTTAAAGTATCCGGTTCTCGTTTATGACGGTTCCGAACCGAGTCCATACGGCAGCCACTACAACGCGTTAGATCCAAAGAATGATACATTCCATTTCATTGAACTGCAAGACTATTTTTTAAAAGTACTTTTCTTTTCAATCATTCTCGTGATTTTTCTGTATTCCTGTTATTTCCTTTTATCATTATTCATTAAAAACCCTGGGATCAATATCATTCTTCTCGGTTCGATGACCTTTGTCGGAATGAAGTTTTTCCCAAAAGTGTACAATCCATTTACTTACGTAGACATTCATAAAATCATTACGAGAGAGATCGCCACGATTCAGTTTAATCCCGCGATTGAGTACCAAACAGGGATGATTTTGTTGTTCGTCGTCAGTTTGATAATCACCTTTATTAGTTATAGGTTTTTTGCACATCGGAATCGATTATTTCAATAAGAATATAGATTACACTAGTTTTGAAAGGGGATATTCTTATTAGATAAATTATTAAAAAAGGGAGTACATTAATGAAGAAACTTGGAACTTTATTACTCGCTAGTTTCATAGCAGGTGCAGGATTGGCTACACCTACCGATAATGTCCAAGCTAGTGGGTTACCTACCTATGAAGTCACATCCAGCTATTCAACACAAATAACAAAAAAGAAGTATACTTTTAGTTTGTCAACCTATCCTTATGCTCCACCCAACCGAGTTTGGTATGATGATGGCAGATTAAGAGGATGGCTACATTTGGAAAGTTATATTTTAGATGCAGGCAATGAAATATGGATTGCTTACTATTATGGAACAGTCTATAGCGGTCCAGTGCCTATAGAAAGCTAAGAAATATGTTTCTTAGCTTTTTCATCTTTTTAATTAAGGGGGAGATAATTTTGACAATTTTACAAGTGGAAAACATCACAAAATCTTATGGTAAAGAACTAGTTTTAAATAATATCTCTTTTAATATTCCATATCCCAAGATAGTCGCTCTTGTTGGTCCTAATGGTTCTGGAAAAACTTCGTTACTAAATATCATTACCAACCTATTGAAACCAGATAGTGGGAATATACAAATATTAGGGCGACCAAATACAGACCCTAATATTTTTTACGAAACTTCTTTTATGCAGGATAACTCTGTTTTATATGAATATTTAACAGGATATGATCATTTACAGTTTATAGCAGATGTACAAAATTTATCTAAGGAACAAATTCTTAAAACATCACAACTAGTAGGAAATGATGGGTACTTACATAAAAAGGTTAAAAACTATTCTTTAGGAATGAAACAACATTTACTTTTAGCTATGGCAATTTTAAACAAACCAAAGTTATTAATCTTAGATGAACCATTAAATGGATTAGATCCAACTAGCGCTATTAGAGTACGTGAGTTAATCATACAACTCCATAAAGAAGGAACAACGATTTTAATTTCATCACATAATTTAGGAGAAATCGATCGTATAACATCAAATATTATTTTCATAAAAAGCGGTCAAATCATTGAAGAGGATTTAGCTGAGTTTGAGCAAGTTACATATTATTTATCTGTTTCTAATCAACAACATGCAATCAAGATTTTAAAAGAACAACAAATTCCTGTAATACTTGAAAATGATCGTTTGAAGATTTGGATAGATGAAAAATCACTTCAAACAGTGATTTCAGTCCTATTAAATCAGGGTATTTCAATTAAAGACATAGAAAAAAAGATAACAGGTTCGGAAGAAAGATATCAACAAATTTTTGGTAAAAAGGATGAAGAGGATGAATCTTTTGAAATTTGAACTAAAAAAAAGTTGGCGTAGTAGAAAAATATTTCTTCTTTTTTTATTCACTCTTATTTTTGTTTCGGGTCTGTTTTTTAGAAACTTTCTTATGCAAGAAGAAATAAAAGAGCGTAAATTGCAACAATTATCACCTCTTGCAAAAGAAGTACATGAGATATCATCTGAATACACAAAAAAGTTATTTGATAATCCTGAAAATACTACATTTCAAGCTATAAATGATCATTTAATCGAAATGCAAACAAAGTTACAGGATTTGACGAATGCCATTAAATATGAAGATTGGGAATCCGTTCCTTTATTTGAGTTACAATTTTTAGAGTCCATTCAGAACTACCAAATACTTGGTGGTGAATTTAAAACACTACAAGGATTGGAATTAGAGAAAGCAATAGAAAAAAATAAAATTCTTGTCCATAATAATCTTCCATATGAGGATGATCAATACTCTCTATCTACGCCAAATTTTATTAAGTTAATTTCAACAACCTTCATGAGTTTACTCGGTATTGTATTTTTTATTTTCATAATTGGTGATTTGTTCGTTGAAGATTTAGAAGGGCAAACCATTCGAACCATATACACACAGCCGATCAAAAAGTGGAAAGTTATATTAAGTAAATATATAACCATGTTAATTACATCCGTTATTGCCGTGTTTTTTATATTTATCATTTCTTTCTTGTGTACATTATTAGTTAATGGTCAAGTTGGTAGTTTTCAATACCCTCAATTAATTGAATATGGAAATCTACATGAACTTGGATTTACATATATATCAACTGGGGAATACTTGTTTCAATGGTGCATTTTATTTTTATGTGTAGTTAGCTTTTCGTTTGCTATAGTGATACTTGTATCGGTGATTTTAAGTAATAGAATAGGAGTTTTGTTTACTTCAGTTTTATTGATTCTATCCGGAGTATTCATTACAAATCATTTCGATGTTTTACAAAACCATCTTAATCCGTTCTACTACTATAATTTACGGGAATGGATTGAACGTCCGAAAGAACTAAGCCAATTAAAAAATGTCTGGATCTTATTTCTGTATAGTGTTCTAATATTTTTCGTGTGTCTATTTTTACAAAAGAGAACGGCACTTCTAAATAAGCAATCAGTAAGTAAAAGACCTTTCCGGAAAGGCAACACCATTCGTTCAGCGAAAGGATTTAAAGCCATCTTTTTATTTGAATTTCGAAAGCATATAAGACAAGGTTACATAAAACCTATGATTTTTGTGATTACAATTTTTATTATAGTTGCATATATATTTATTTCACTTGAAGTTGCAGAAAGAAAAAAAGAAATGATCAGTAGTACAAAAACTAATATTGAATTTAAAGAAGACGAATTAATTTCAACCTATGAAAACAAATTAGAAGAATACGCAGAAACTATCCGTATTTTAGAAAGTAAGAAAACATTAACGGAAGATGAAAAACTCGAACTTCAAACGGCCAAAGATAGGTCTGTGTTTTACGAGGAACAACTTGAAATTGAAAAAACACTACTTCAACAAATGAAGGACATGCTACAAGCTTATGAAGAAGAATATTGGCGAACATATTATGATTATTGGATTTACCAAAATAAACTTTGGAAGGGCGAGATTATACTTCAAGATAGGACCTATGTAAGTCAATTAAGCTTTTTTACATATGCGGCTAGTATTGAAGAAAAGGAAATACTTAAAAGAAAAGGTTTGGAACCGGTTCTACCATCCGATACATTGTATACTATTTATGATTATGCTTATGAAACCAATCCAGTAAAGAGACTAGAAAGAATAAATGAATCTAGAAAGATTGACAACACGGGTTTGTTTTATGTTTATACGTTTATTAGTACGTTTGCCTATTTTGTTCCAATTTTTCTACTACTTTTCTTGTTTGGTACTGGATTTTCAAAAGAAAAAGGGAAAAAACGTCCGCTTCATTTTCTATATACCCAGCCAGTATCAAAAGGAAGAATTTATACGGCGAAATACATTGTTTCAATTGTTCTATCCATTTCTTTTTTCTTAGGGATCATATTCTTTATGACAATCATCGGAACTATCGGAAATCGTTTTGGTGATTGGGAATTTCCAATTCTCCATTATGATGCAGAGGTAGATGTGAAATCAGCGTCATATTCAGGTACAGTAACATCTGAAGGTGGTTTTCACTTTATAAATATGGGGGATTATTTAGTAGAGAACGTACTACTCATAATTACAGGGCTTATCTTCTTAATTGCATTAGCTCTATTCTTGTCGAACTTCGTTAAAAATTATGTCCATCTGATTGTATTAACTACAGTAATTTCAATAGCTGGATACTTCGTAAGTACAATGGACAAATTTTCACATTTTACTCATCTTCTACCGTTCACATATTTAAACAGCGGAAAAATCATCAATGGTGAAATTGCTACTGTACTCAATAACAATGCTATCGGGTTGAGTTCAGGTGTTATAGTACTACTATTTAGTACACTTATTTTATATTTAATCGGCGTTTTCATTTTCAAAAAACAAACACGAATATAAATCAAAAAAAATAATATAAAATATCCTATTAAATTTAAATATCCTAGATTTTAATAATGATAAATCTAGGATATTTTTTTGTTTTCTATCTCTTAAGCCCCCAAATTAACTTGGACAGCTCTAGTTATATATATTTTATAACTATTCATATCAAAGGAGCTGACATCATGAAACGTACAAGATATTCAAAAGAATTCAAAATACAAGTGGCTATTTTTTTGTCTCCCTTCAAGGAGAACCTACATAAAAGGAGTGCCAAAACCTACATTTTTATAATGCCATAAATGTGTACAATGTCGCTAACGGAGAAGATATCAGTGCAAGTACTTCTGAAATAACTGGTGGAACAAAGAGTATAAATTGATGAAATATTGGAGGATAGAAAATGGATCCAGGTGCTTGTAGATTCATGAAATATGTTGTTGTCTACTGACGGAATGGAAAAATCAAATATACTAATATAAAAATTTTTCCCGTTCCTTTTTGTTACTCTTGTAATGTGAAATTGATTTTAGAACAATCACGACCATAAAATATTAAGAGAAGAAAGTAGAATGGAACGGCAAGAATAATCAAAGCTACAGATGAATTGAAGATGATTGAAAAAATAAGTTAGAAGGAACTGAATATAACGTGATGCTCGGAAGGGTGAAAATATGAAAATTGCATTGATTCCATGTACTAGTAGAAAAATTGATTCAAATCCAGTGGTAGACGGTTATTCAGAAATCCGGTCGTTTCAACTCGCCTATACATATGCAAAGCTTGTAGCAGATCAAATATTTGTTTTTACCCCTAAATATAGTTGTGTACAGGAAGACTGCATGGGTGAAATGGAAAATCATTCAATCCATATAAAAAATGATTGTGATCAAGTCGTCTGGTGGAACAAGGAGCTAGTCCAATTACGTGAATACTGTGATTTTAAACGCGATGAATTCATTCTTTTATTCGATGAACGATATTATGAAAATCTAATACCACATTTGTCGAAATTTTGGATTCCATTAAAAGGAAAACGGAAAGAACAATGGGAGGAAGAACTAGAAAAATTGATAAAACTTGAATGGGAATCAGATCAAGCGATTGTTCTTCATATGATTTTTAATGAGCTCCCGAGACTGGATTGGACGATGATCAAACAGATTCCTTATCAAAATGGAATATACATTATGTTTGAAAAAGGTGAAGAATTTCATGGTATGGATCGAATTGTTCGTATTGGTACTCACCGAGGCCCAAATCGTCTATTAAAAAGGTTGCGGAATCATTTTGTAAGGGAGCGTTCCCGAGGTAGTATTTTCCGTAAAAATATCGGTCGTGTATTTTTAAAAATGGATTTAAACCGATCTTTGCAGCAGCAAGAAAGGGATAGTCAAAAATTTGCAAGTGAAAGTAAATACGCTAGCTTCACTAGAGAAAAGTTTACAACAGAGCTTGAAGAAAAAATTAGCCGATTTTTAAGGGACAACATCACTTTTGTTTGTTTTCCAGTTGATGAAAAAAGCGATCGATTAAGGTTAGAAGAAGGAATCATAGCATCACTGAATAAGCACCCAACATTTGGCCCAAGCAAAAATTGGTTCGGTTTGAATAGTCCAATTCCGGCAATTGTAAAAAGTGGCCTATGGAATAAACAAGGTTTACAAGGAAAGCCCTTGTCTGAAAAAGAATTGGAACGGGTTAAGTGGCTTACAAGATTTGGAAATCACTATTAATTACAAAAAGGGTACGGGAGAAAATCGTGCGTAAAACCGCATGAAATGTGCATTGCAACCTGTAGTTTACATATTGAAACTGGAAAATGGTGGATATTTTTACGATAAATAGGTACGATTCGGATAAGGGTATTATATGAAATGGAGGATAAATAATGTCATTAGGTGAAAAATTAGCAAAATTGCGTAAAGAACATCATTTTACACAAGAACAGCTGGCACAAATTCTCGGTGTATCTCGGCAAGCAGTCAGCAAATGGGAAAGTGATCTAACTTATCCAGAGACAGAAAAATTACTCAAACTTGGGGAACTGTATCAATGTTCGATGGACTATCTTTTAAAAGATGATGAAGAAGTACTGGGATTAAGTGAAAAAGAAATCCCACTTAAGTTCAAACGATTCGGGAGAAAAACATTCCAATTTGAAAGAAAAAGCCAAAGGAAAATGTTCGGATTACCACTATGGCACGTAAATATCGGATACGGTCGGACTGCAAAAGGAATCATTGCCATCGGTTTGTCTGCAAAAGGAATTGTATCGATTGGATTTTTTTCCCTTGGTATTTTTTCCCTTGGGTTTTTATCCCTTGGAGTTTTCACATTAAGTTTGATTGCGATGGGACTTTTATCGGTAGGAGTAATTTCAGGCGGATTGATTGCCTTAGGGTCCATTAGCATAGGAATTGTATCCGTTGGTGCCTTATCAATCGGTTCATTTTCCGTTGGAGCGTTGGCAATCGGAAAATATTTTGCAATGGGAGATCACGCCCATGCACTCATCGCCTTAGGAGATACGAAAGCGGTGGGGAGTGTATATGAAAAACTTGGAGATCTTACTGAACAAGATATTACCCTTATCAAACAATTACTGGATAAAAATGTACCTTCTTACCTTTCGTGGGCAAAAGACCTCATAAAGATCTTTCTTTAAAAACGAAAAATTAACATGTAAATGAAGTGTATTCAATAAAAAATGGTTTGGACATTTAGCAAAACCCATTGATCTTTGGTTCATAATCCGAATCAATGAAAAATGGATGTCGATATGAATCGTGGATGAAAGGGTTTGGAAATGTCTCAGTAGGTCAAAATTGATTGAAAACATGCTTTATAAGTATTGGTTAATCAAACGGAAAGGCCGTCTATAAGGAAAAATCCCCTTAATAGTTAGATCTTTAATAAAACCCTTGATTACTTGAACAGGAGTAATCAAGGGTTTTAAGTTTACAAACATGTGCTAATGCCTAGGGATAGTGACATTAGAAAATAAATCGATTCTCCACGAAGTGTTTGGCGAATTAATTTCGAATTAAATAATCGAACGCACCTAATGCGGCAGTGGCACCGGAGCCCATGGAAATAATGATTTGTTTATATGCACTGTCGGTACAATCACCGGCAGCAAAAACACCAGGTATATTCGTTGCACCATGTTTGTCGACGATAATTTCGCCCCTTTGATTTCGTTCGACAGCACCTTCCAACCAATCGGTGTTCGGGACAAGACCGATTTGAACAAATACACCGTCTAGTTGTATGTGACGTTCTTCTCCACTTTCCCGGTCAATATAGGTTAGTCCATCGACTTTACCAGTACCGGTGATTTCTTTCGTTTGTGCATTAGTAATGACGGTGACGTTGTCTAAACTGTTTAAACGTTTTTGCAGAATTTGATCGGCCTTTAACTCTGGCAAAAATTCCATTACAGTCACATGTTTTACGACACCTGCAAGGTCAATGGCTGCTTCAATCCCAGAATTTCCTCCACCAATGACCGCCACATGTTTCCCTTCAAAAAGGGGTCCGTCACAATGGGGGCAATAGGCGACCCCTTTCGTTTTCAATTCCTTTTCACCAGGTACACCAAGTTCACGCCAACGGGCACCAGTTGCCAAAATCACCGTCTTACTTTTTACGACCGCACCATTTTCCAATTCAATATGAACAAAGTCGTCTTTTTTCTCTAGTCGTTTTGCCCGTTGCCCAGTCATAATATCCACATTATACTGTTTTACATGTTCTTCCAAATTAGCTGCCAGTTGAGGACCTTCTGTATATTTGACACTGATTAAATTTTCAATTCCCTTCGTATCATTTACCTGACCACCAAACCGTTCAGCGATCATACCGGTACGGATTCCTTTCCGTGCTGCATAGATGGCAGCACTAGCACCTGCTGGACCACCACCGACAACGAGAACATCAAATGGATCCTTTTTATCAAATTGTGCAGGATCACTCGTTTTCCCTAGCTTTGCTAAAATTTCCTCAAGGGACATTCGACCACTGCCGAATTCTTCACCATTTAAGAAAATCGTCGGGACAGCAAAAATATTTTTACTTTCAGCTTCTTGTTTATAAGCAGCTCCATCGATCATTGTATGGGTTACATTCGGATTAAGGACGCTCATAATATTGAGCGCTTGAACAACTTCCGGGCAGTTATGGCAAGTTAAGCTAACATATGTTTCAAAATGATATTCCCCAGTTAAACTTTTCACTTGGTCAATAAGTTCTTGTTTAATCTTAGGCGGCCGACCGCTTACTTGTAAAAGGGCTAGGACGAGGGATGTAAATTCATGGCCTAAAGGAATACCGGCAAAAACGATGCCGGTATCCTCACCTACCCGATTTACACTAAAACTGGGCGTTCTTTTTAACGTTGCACGCTCAATTTTTATTTTCGTTGATAAGGATGCTAGCTCGTTAACAAGATCTAGCATATCCTTTGATACTTGGTCAGAACCCGCACTTACTTTTATAACAATATCGTTTTCCATTAAAGGAAGATATTGTTTTAATTGTGCCTTAATATCTGCATCGAGAATCATTAGTTAAGCACTCCTTAAATTTTTCCGACAAGGTCAAGACTTGGTTTCAATGTTTCACCAGTTTCTTTCCATTTCGCTGGGCAAACTTCACCTGGGTGATTGCGTACGTATTGAGCCGCTTTAATTTTATCAACTAACGTACTTGCATCTCGACCGATTCCATCCGCATTTATTTCAACGGCTTGAATAACACCGTCTGGATCAATGATAAATGTACCACGATCAGCAAGTCCTTCTTCTTCTCTTAAAACATCAAACATTTCGATTAATTTATGGGAAGGATCACCAATCATTGCATATTCGATTTTACTAATTGCTTCGGAATGGTCATGCCAAGCTTTATGGGTAAAATGTGTATCGGCAGAGCAAGCGAATACTTCAGCACCGAGTTCTTTAAACGTTGCATAATGTTCTTGTAGATCTTCTAATTCTGTCGGGCAAACGAAAGTGAAATCTGCAGGGTAGAAACATAAAATGCTCCAATGCCCTTTGAAATCTTCTTCCGTAACTTCAATAAATTCACCATTTTTGTAAGCTTGTAGCTTAAAGGGTTGTACTTCTTTTCCAACTAATGACATGTGTCATACCTCCTATGTTGTTATGTAATTTAAAAATGTATTTTGTGAACACAAAAACATTCTTTTACAATAATTATTATATAATAATTATTTTGATTGTCAAATAAAAAATGGAAAAATATTTGTTTTTTCACGTTTGATTACGTTAAACATCAATTATATATTTGATTGAACGGTAAAATCGTTGAAAATCGAAAAAGCATAATTGAAAAAAGCTGAAGTACAAAGGTCTGGCGAAAGTTGATCCATTTGTAATATTAAAGGACAAAATGAAAAGGATTGGTTCATTCGTTAAACTATAGAAATGTTCATCTCCTTTTTTATTTTGTGGAATATTATTCCCTATTAAACAGGCCTGTCCAGAAAAATTTTTTAAATGAGAATACAATTTAATTATACACCTTTCAAAGATCAAATAATTTGATAAGATAAAAAAGAAAGCAAATTTCCTATCGATTTCACAAAATGTTAAAAAGGGGAGACATGAATGATAAAAATTACGAAAATCGAGGGGATTTCCGGTGGATACCCCGATGAAATAGAAGGAACATATGAGTGGTATACAGCTTATGACGGGGGTGAATGTTATGACTTATATGATGCACAGGAGATTTTCCAAAAAAATGGCTCTTTTAAAGGAATGAATTATCATCTTATCCATTATCCGGATGGAGACGTACATTCTCCGTTTCAACTCCGGGAAAACGTCTATGTAGATAAACCGATATGGAATGATGGAGAATTTCATTTTTTAGTGGTTCATTTTGATAAACATCTCATTCAAATTACAAAATATAGTCCAGACGATCGGAAATTAGAAGTAATTACTGAACTCTCTTTATCCGAAGTGAAAGATTGCTATAATTTAAAGCTGGAAACAACGCCACTTCACCTTGGAAGAAGTGGAAATGATGGTTTTTACGAAATTGTTTGGCCGGAAAAAAAGAAAATTGCCATTGGAGAAACAGAAACTGTACTATTTCGAGATGGGGATCGTTTATATTTATCAGAATGGGAAGAGAATCCAGATTATCAAGAATATGTGATTGTTCGAGACATTCACACGGGAAAAATTTTGGAAAAAGGTAAAGGGTATTTACGGAGACTGCCGAATAATGTGTACTGGAAAAGCTAGACGAATTCAGTGATTCATTCAAATAGCATTCCATGTTTGCAAATACAGTCATATTTCTTAAAGAGAAAAGACGATATAAAACATTCGTTTTGGGGAATATATTTTTCAAAATGGCAATATGTTAAGCAATTTGTTAAAGGGACGGGTAACTATCCATTTTTTTGTGAAATGAGAAGACGCAAAGAAATCAACATTTGTTGAATTTGATTTTTTAAATGGAAGCGTACGGCAATTTTCAGCCATCCCTTCTACATGACTCCTTATGTTCGTTTTTAATATTATCAAATGATATGCCTTTTCTCCTTCATTTGTAAAATGAATCCCTGTTCCATATTCGTTTTACTTCAATTAATTTGTGTTTGTCGAAACTTAACTTGTAAATATCCGGCATATCTAACTGGTTCCAAAAGGTAAAATCAAATCTTTGGTCAAAGTATTTCATAATTAATACCATGATATTCCCGTGTGTTCCGATGACGATATTTTTCCCTTCGTATCGTTCCAATATTTTTTCGACTGCCCTGATGCCTCGTTGTTGGGCAACCATGTTCGATTCTCCCCCTTCCCAAGAAAAAGCATCGTCTTCCCACACTTTTGTAATGGCAAATTCGAAGTCATCGACTGGATTTCTTGATAACCGTCTTTCTCTAAAATCTTCTTCAATGATGATTTCGTCTCCAATCCAATCGGTTAACCCCTCAATGGTTTGAATGGCCCTTTTATACGGACTTGAGATAAGGATGTGGATATTTTTATGTTTTAACAAATTCGTAACTTTTAGAGCATCTATTTTTCCGCGTTCGGATAAAGGACGATTATATTCATCGGGGGAATAAGTTGAATGGGCATGTCGAACAAAATAAAGATTCGTAACCATCTAAAATATCACTCCAATTCATACTTCAGATTTATTTTCATATTTTAACACATGGAGGAAATATTTTAGAAAAATTTTCCATATCAAATCATTGCTAAATTAAACGAGAAGGATTAAAATGATGATAAGCGTTTATTTAAAGTCGATATTAAAGAAGGGATTTCAGATCAACCTCATCTTTTTTAAAAACAAATGAATTATTTTTTGCTCCTATGGTTTGAGAATGATTACGGGCTTTACCCCATTTTCTCCCAAATCATTTTCCTTTTTTATTCCAATAATAGCATGATAAAAAGTGTATATTTCCGCTAAACTTAAAACCTTCATTTACTGGCTTATTTTTCACTATGTTCCCAAATTATTTTTCTTTTCGAAACGATAAAACAAAGTTTTTGTAGAAAAATCCTCAATTTACCCATTATTAAAACAAAAACGACATATTGTACAAAATCCTTTTTTACATCAGATCCATGTGTAGACTTCAATCGTTTAAGAACATTGTAGTCTACAGCGATCATCCTATGGGAAAGATTATGAAAATAGCATAATACGAAACGTTACAATTAAATAAAATTAATTTGGTCGTTTTAAAAGATTAGACCGATTGATTAAAAGACAAATAGAAAGATGGATGCTCATGAAAAATCGTTTTTTTCCAATATTGATTTTCATGTTCTTAATAGTGGGTTTGACCTTCATTTGGCATTTAAAATTTTCCAATGAAGTCCCAAATGGAACGATCGAAACACATAAGACCGAGAATCGAAAAATTCAAAATCATTTGGTTGAATTAGATAAAGACAAGACCGATCAAAAATTAGAGGCTGAAGGATTGAATGATGAACGAACGGAATTTGAAAATGAAAAGGATCCATTTTCATCTCAAGAAATGGAAACCGTTGATGTACAGGAAAAAACGGTAGTGGATGAAAAGGAGAAAGAAACAAAGTACGAAGTGGAACAGAAGAAAACGGAAGCGGATGAAGTACATTATGAAGGAAAAAATGATGGGGGTCAAAACATAGCGGAAGCGGATGATGTGCAGAAAGAAACGAAAACCGATGGGGAACAAAAAAAGACAGAACCCGCTAAGGTGCAAAGCGAATCCACAAAACAGTCTAATGCCAGTAACAAAAATGAGGAAAAAATAGCCTATCTAACTTTTGATGATGGTCCCTCGAATCAAACTGGGAAAATTTTGGACATTTTAAGGCAAAAGAAAATTAAAGCCACTTTTTTTGTCAATGGACATCCCTTGAAAAAAGACTTATATAAACAAATTGTCGATGACGGCCATGCTATTGGCAATCATACATTTTCCCATAATTATGCAAAGGTGTATTCCTCTGTCGATGCATTTTGCAAAGATGTTCATAAATTAAACGATTTTCTGGAAAAGATCACAGGGGTTCGTCCGTCCATTATCCGTTTTCCCGGGGGTTCCAATAACACGATCAGCCATAAGTACGGGGGAAAGGGAATCATGAAAGAAATTGTTTCAAAGGTTGTTGAAAGTGGTTATCAATACTTTGATTGGAATGTATCGGCTAGGGATGCAGTAGTACGTACTCAAGATAAAGAAGTCATCATCCAATCCGTACTAGAAGGAGCAAAAAATAAGAACAAAATCGTTATATTGATGCATGATATGGATTCAAAGACGACGACAGTAGAAGCCCTTCCGAAAATTATCGACGAATTAACAAAACAAGGATTTGTTTTCGACATCCTTGATCAACATTCCTATGCTCCACATTTTATATAGAAAAAGGGAGCTGTGAAAGATAAGTTCCACTGAGGACGATGCAGGATTAGTTTTAAAAGAAATCATAAAGGGGCATCAGTAAGTCAGAAAAAATCGACTTATTTGGTTGCTCCATTTTTTTGTGAATGGAAACAGATTGGATGAATGGATTTTTTCACGAATAATTGAAACCAGTTCTTCTGCACAAAAATGGCATGGTGAGAAATAAGAACGGATTGCTCGAAAAACTTCCCCAACAGAATATGTAGGTAGTTGGTGTTGGCTGCGAACGTTTACCTTTGAATGGGTGTTTCTTTTAACTACGAATTCCAATGCCCCATACATTCGATTCATTCCTTGATCCCTTTGTAAACTTGGACAAAATATACTAATATAACCTTGTACACTTCTTGGATTATTCATATTTGTTTTGTAAATGTCGTTATTCATTTATATAAGGAGAGATCCAAATGGAAGTAAAGGATTTATTGCGTAGTCACACGTCCGTCCGTAAATATACGGGAGAAGAAATTTCAAGAGAGAAAGTTGTGGAATTAATCGAAACGGCACAAATGGCCGCAAGCTCCCATTTTGTTCAAGCTTATAGCGTCATTTGGGTGACTGATGAAGAAAAGAAACGAAAATTAGCGGAACTGTCAAAAAATGAGATTCAATTTCAAACAGCCGGCGCTTCCTTTTTATTTTGCGTCGATTTTAAACGTTTAGAAATGGCTTGTAAGAAACATGGGGTACAAATTGTGGCGGATACAGCGGAAAATGTGTTAGTCGGAGTAAGTGATGTTGCGATTTTCGCCCAAAATTTTGTCATCGCCGCTGAAGCTGAAGGATATGGAATTTGTTACATTGGTGGTGTTCGAAACAACCCGGCAGAAATTAGTGAACTATTCAATCTACCGGATTACGTGTTCCCGTTATTTGGAATGACCATCGGTGTTCCTGCAAAGCGAAATGAACCGAAACCAAGACTACCTGTTCAAGCTGTGCTCCATGAAAACTCGTACAATGCAGACAAGTATCCAACATTACTCGATGAATACGATGAAATAATGGAGAACTATTATGCGAGTCGCAGCTCCAATAAAAAAATGGCCACATGGACAAAACAGATGGCTGATTTCTTAATCGAACAAAGACGCCCCTTTATAAAGGAATTTCTTGCATCGAAAAAATTTACGTGGAAATAATTATTGTCTTCGATAAAAATACTCTAACATATACTCAGCTAAGCATAATGCAAGGCTGAGTTCTCTTTTTTACCGCCTCTTCGGATCTTTCCAATTCAAATGGTTTATTTCATACAAAATCATTTCATTTCAATTTCCATTGGAACGCTTAAAAAATTATTGGAACCGAGAGAATGACGAACCTTAGAACAGCTGAAATACTAATAGAAATTTGTTCTCCTTTTTACAAAAAAATGGTGGAAAATGGAAAAAAAATCAAACAATGGTGAACGACTTCGGCAATCGATGACGATTTCCAATGGTAGTTTGATGATTTTCTTTGAAAATAAAATTGCCTTTGTGTTAATTCTTCTATCATTCCTTTCTTTACCCAATCATTCAAAACGTCCGCAATAAAAAGAAAGGGACGGTCAAATAGATTCACGAAATCATTCTCATTACTTTTTCAATAATCATCCTGTTTTTATACGGGATGATTTTTTTATATAAAAATTTACAAAGGCGGTCAATCTTTTGTAAAATAAAGCAGTGACAAAAGTTTTACAGTAAAAAATGTGAAACGTTTTCAACAATATAGTTATCTTAATCAAGCAAATTTATTGGTAAGAAGACGTCAATTTATTATAATAATTATAAAATAATATTAATTATTAAGGAGGAGAGACCCTGTGAATATTTATCAATTTGATGTTGAACGGGTAAATGGGGAAACACTCTCGTTATCACAATATAAGGGAAAAGTATTATTAATTGTCAATACCGCTAGTAAATGTAAATTCACTTCACAATTTGAAGATCTACAAAAGCTGTATGAAGAATTTCGAGATCAAAATTTTGAAATATTAGGTTTTCTATGCAATCAATTTGCAGGACAAGAGCCGGGAAGTAGTATAGAAGCGGCTGAGTTTTGTCAATCAACTTATGGCGTAAGTTTCCCTATGTTTGGGAAAGTAAACGTAAATGGTGAAGATGCCCATCCCTTATTCAAATATTTAAAAGAACAACAACCGTTTCGAGGATTTAATGAAAATATTATTCAAGAGAAACTTCTAAAATTAATGGTGCTTGAAAAAACCCCTGAATGGTATATTGGTGACGAATTGAAATGGAATTTTACGAAGTTTTTAGTTGATCAAAAGGGGAATGTGGTAAGGAGATACGAACCGACAGACGATATTTTCAATATTAAGGAAGATGTTCAACGACTTATTCGGTATCAGAACGATTCGGCTATTGTTTCATAAGTAAAATGACAAGTCGGGACAAAATCTGTCGAGTAGTGGAAAATTGCTAGATGCAAAGATTTAAAAATGTATTCGATCACGATTGTGACGGCCTGAAAAAAAATAGGAGAATTGGTTTACATAGATTCAGTTCAGGGAGATCCTGGCCTGAATCTTTTTTTGTAAAAATGAAATATGTTTCCAATCCTTTGATAAATAAGGATATTTCTCCAATTTTAGTCCTTTGAAAACCATTTACAACGAATGTAAAAATGTGTCAAGTGAAACTTTATTTTTCTCTTCGTATTTCCATCGATTTGTTTAAAAATATTTATTTTAATCTATCAATTTTACTTGGAAATTAAAAGGTTCATATTTTAATCCGATAATTATAATGGGAGGAAAATTTTACCATTAAGGTGGTGTTGCAAAGTGGAAAGTGAAAAAGAAAATGAAAACAGGAATCTAGAGGATATCGAGTTGCTCGATGCATTTTTAAAAGTAGCTCCTTACCTTAACCAGTTGGTACACGAAGACATTACAGTCGGTATTTATGACACAGAAAAGTTAATTATTAATTATCCTGGTAAAACTTTTTCTTTAAATGTAAAACCGGGAGATCCTTTACAAGAAGGAGACATCATTACGAATGCAATTAAACAAAACGAAACTCTCTCTGCAACTGTACCGAAAGAACTTTTTGGGATCGATTTAATTGCCAAGGCTATGCCCATTCACGATCGTACCGGTCAAATTGTCGGAGGTATTGGAATTGGCATCAATATGGATAAGGCGATACAGTTATCAACTATTTCGACAAATCTATCAGCTGTGGTAGAAGAAGTAACGGCAACCATCTTATCTATGGCAGATTCAATCACTCAACTTTCAAATGAAATTAATACCATTACAGAAAGGGCAAGGGAAACCGCTGAAAAAGTAGGGAAAATCGAAGGGATTTCCCATTTGGTTAGAGAAATAGCAGATTCAAGTAATTTATTAGGTCTCAATGCTGCAATTGAAGCGGCAAGGGCAGGCGAACATGGGAGAGGTTTTTCCATTGTAGCAGAAGAAGTCCGGAAAATGGCAAACACTTCCAAACAGCATGCAGAGGAAATCAATGATCACACGAATCAAATACAAAATCATATTAAACAGTTAAATCACTTAATTCAATCAGTGAATGAGGAAGCTAGTTCCCAATCCGCTGCAATTGAAGAATTGACTGCTACCATGCAAGAAATAAACACGAATATTCAAGTACTTGCGGATATAGCGAAGGAAAATATTGAAGTTGAAAAATAAGGAGGCGGCGTTAGATGAAATCATTAAATAAACAATATATTGGTGGACAATGGAAAGATGGAACAAGCAGCCGGAAGCTAATCGATGTGAACCCATATAATAATGAAGAAATTGCCACATTTACTTGCGCCAGTTTAAATGATGTGGATGAAGCTTATCGTTCAGCTAATGCTGTACAAAAGAAATGGGAACAAACAAACCCTGTTGAAAAAAGGGCCGTTTTTGAAAATGCCGTAAAGTATATCGAAGAAAACAAAGAATCCATAGAAAATATCATCATCGATGAGCTCGGAGGAACGAAACTGAAAGCTGCCTTTGAAATGGATCTTGTCATTAACATATTAAAAGAAGCCGCTACATATCCTTTTCGAATGAAAGGGAAAATTTTGCCGTCTCCAGTGGATGGGAAGGAAAATCGTGTCTATCGTATTCCAGTTGGTGTTGTAGGTGTCATTAGTCCGTTTAATTTTCCCTTTTTCCTATCGATGAAATCCGTCGCCCCCGCATTAGGTGCAGGAAATGGGGTCGTGTTAAAACCCCATGAACATACTCCCATTACCGGTGGAACCCTCATTGGGAAAATTTTTGAAGAAGCTGGACTTCCAAAAGGGTTGTTGAATGTTATTGTCACAGAAATCGACGAAATCGGGGACGGCTTTATTGAACATCCGATTCCAAAGGCGATTTCCTTTACTGGATCAAGTAAAGTTGGAAAACATATCGGTGAAGTTGCTGGACGGCATTTGAAAAAAGCTTCGTTAGAACTCGGTGGAAATAGTGCATTGATCGTCCTCGATGATGCGAACATTGATTTAGCCGTAAGTGCAGCGGTCTTTAGTCGGTTTACCCATCAAGGGCAAATATGTATGTCAGCTAATCGCGTCATCGTCCATGAAAAGGTTTATGATGAATTTTTAACGAAATATGTACAAAAGGTCGGAAGTTTGAAATGCGGTGATCCGAGAGACCCGGAAACGATAATCGGGCCATTAATTAATGAAAGACAAGTTAAAACGTTAACGAACTTGATTGAGACAGGGATTCATGAAGGGGCGAAACCCATTCTTAAAGGAGAAGTAAAAGGAAATATTGTTGAGCCGGTAATCTTTACTGAAGTGACACCGGATATGACGATTGCCCAACAGGAAATGTTTGGACCGGTTGTATCCATTATGAAAGTGAAAAATGATGAAGAGGCTATTGAATATGCGAACAGTAGCGATTTTGGCTTAAGCGGTGCGATCCATACATCAAATATTGAGCGTGGGGCAGAGATGGCGAAACGAATCGAAACAGGGATGGTCCATATTAATGATGGAACGATTAATGATGAGGCAATCGTTGCCTTTGGTGGAGAGAAAAACTCGGGACTCGGTCGTCTTAACGGGCCATGGAGTTTAGATGCTTTTACGACTCTGAAATGGATTTCGATTCAACATACACCGAGGAAATATCCATACTCGTAAATCGAAATAGACAATGGGAGATGGAACGGAAAGAATCGTTCCGTTAAAAAATATAAACCGTGAAACAGATCCTGCTTTTTAAGTGGGATCTTTTTTTGATTCTTTGTCAAATCGTGTTGGTGAATTAATTCATGACTTTTTCAGAAAAATGTAATCGTATAAGAATAGAAAATGATTGAAGTTCCATTGGCGGCGACTCCAATGGGAAAAGCACGAGCGTCGAGACCCCGCAGGAACGAAGTGACGAGGAGGCTCGAGCCGTGCCCGTGGAAAGCGTCCGCCAATGGAATGAATAACTTCGAACCTATTTTGGATGAATGGATAACCAAAACCCCGTTGTTGTATTTTCATTTCAACGTGTTTTCTACATAAGAACTGTTTTCCATGTTCATATATTAGGAGACGTTTTTTCTTTCTTTGACAAAACCTTAGATGAGACATGGGACATTCTTCCTTTACATGTCGTTTGGAGATGACATTATCTCTATTTTTTTAATCAAAAAAGGTGCTTTACTTTAGTCGCCAACACGAAAAATGATAGAGCCTTTTATTAAAACCGCAAAAATCAGATGAAATTTTTTGTTTGAATAATAGTTATTGTATTTAAATAAATGAAAATATTTGGTATAGTAAAAATACTTTCGGCGTTTTTATACATTCATCGGAACCGGAACATGGAACATCCATTTGAAAAGACTTTTTATACTTTTATCCGAAGAAATTGATCAAATGGAGAAGGGAAGGCTTCCAATAAAAAAATAAAAGACGGCGAAAATCCCACAGGAGTCAAACCTTTTTTAGATATTCTTGATAATTGGAAAAGGAGTTTTCGTGAATGGGACAGTCAATCGACTTTTTAAACGATCGGATTGGACCACTCATCTACAAAACATTTATACCTGGTTTACTTGCTACATCTGTATCCATTATTACACAAGTAGCCAATACTTTTTTCATGGGTCATGATGAACCGGTGTCTCTATATGTCATCGGGTTATTTATGCCTTTATCCTTTTTTACTACCGCCATTATGGAGGGATTTTCCGCGTCAACTTCAGCGGCTGTAGCTGTTGAGAAGGGGGGAGGAAACGAAGAAAACATACGAAAAGTCATTGGGAATTTTGCCTTCAATGGAACAATTGTTTCTTTAGCAGTCGCAATTATCGTATCGCTTTCGATTCCCTTATTTGTCAATTATTTTTATGTTCATCCAAGTGCGCAGGATACGTTCGTTACATTTACACGATTGATGGTGTTTACCAACATTCTCGTTGTGCTAGACGGCATTATTTGGGCAGGAATTAGAGGTTATGGTCTCGTGAACCTTTCTGCCGCCGTTAATATCATTCTTGCATTCGGTGTGATTGGATTTGTTTTTTTATTTGTCCAATTCTTTCATATGGGGGTTTACAGTCTCATTTTAGCAAATATCATCGTCATTGGTCCTGCATTAATCGTCGGGTTATTCGTGATGGCCAAATATAACATAATGGCAATAAAAATAAGAAAAATCAATTTTTCATCATTATTGAAAATGCACCCTATTGTGAAACAAAGATTAATGAATACGGGAATTCCGGTGATGCTTTCTTACATCATCATCTTTTTTGCGACATTTTTCTATAATAAAATCATTTCTCCTTTTGGGGAAGACGTAGTGGCTGGTTTCGGTGCAGCTTATCGTGTTCAAACGATAGTTTTAGCCTTTGCGTTTTCCTTTGGAGGAGCGGTCGCCTTAATTATGAATCAAAATATTGGCGGTTCCAAATTTGATCGTTCCTATAAAACGTTCAAAAAGGGACTAATGCATATTTTCGGAATTTATATCGTCATTGGGAGTTTTATTTTTCTAGCAAATCACAAAATCGCAACGTTTTTAATTGAGGATACCGATACCGCCCAACATACGACAACCTTTTTAAAAATCGTTGGGTTATCCTTTATCATTATGGGTCCAATGATGATGACCTTATTAGTCTTAGAACAAATTGGGAAAGGAGTTCTTGCCTTTCTATTAAACGTCTTATACTTTACAGTCATTGTGCTCGTTGGCTGGATTGTTACAAGGAAATATGATCAAGTTGAATTGTTTTACTGGACCATTTGTTTCATGAATGTCTTTGCTATTGTAGGAATTGGATATGGGTTTATGATCATTAAGAAATTAATGAATAAGAAATTGAGGAAATTCCAAACGTTGGGGGAGGAACAAGAAGTGACTGGGTAACGGATGGAAATCGTTAAACGTAATTTAAGGAAAACTGTTACCGGGTACAAGTAGTTTTGTTAGGAAAGAGGTCGGAGGAGATTGATTCTCTTAATCTCAGGAGCCGGAATATCGTATTTAGGAAATTCAACCTTTTAAAAAAACAAATCGCTATGCCATTTTTTCAGTGACTACAAGATGCGATGGTGCGAAGTAGAGTTAAAAAAGTTGTGTTCTGTCATATTAAATAAAAATAGGGGGATGAATGCAATGAAGTTACAAAGGGAAAGCTCTACTAATCCGGATTTTACAAAACTTGAAGAGATGATTAAGGCTATGTAAGCATTGTTAGAAGGGAAGCAGGAAACATCTCTTACAATAGAAGAATTATGTAGTTTTCAACATGATGATGGATCGTTTGCCTTGTTAGATTCGTATAAAGTTCCTTCTGATGCGAGGTTCGACTTTTGTCATATGCCGACTTTCATAGGTACGGCTATCGTAATGAAGGTGTATTTCAATGGGGACAGGGCATATGTTGCGCAACTGGAAAAAGCATTGGAAGCATGCGTAAGAGGACGTTTTATTGGACATGGATATGATGGAGAAATAGGGCGTATCGATGTAATGAAAACGTTGATAAAAGGTGGATTGCGAACATTTCTTGAAACTGAGCGAGAAATTTGTCAGGCATTCCACAACAAAGTGCATAACATATTACACGAGTACCATTCGCGTTTAATACGCAATTTAACGAAAGGTAAGTGGGGTGAAGATTACAGAGACGATTGGCAACAAATTGTTGACGATCTTAAACTTTCGACACGTTTATATATTGCGTACGGAAGCAATATGGAACAATCACAGATGCTTAGTCGCTGTCCGAATGCGAAACGAATAGGAAAAACATATCTTAAAGACTGGGAACTTACGATTCCTTTTTATGCAAATATCGAAAAGAAGAAAGGAAAACAGACGCCCGCTTTCGTATGGGAAATTACCGACAGGGATGAAAACAGTTTAGATGTGTACGAGGGCTATCCGTATGCGTACGATAAAACGAATATCGTCATCAACGTAGAAGGGAAAACCGTATCCGCAATGGCCTATGTGATGACAGAGCAATATAAAAATAGTGACAAACAACCATATGATGGATATATAGAAGAAATTTTACGCGGATATCGGGAAGCTGGGTTTGACGAAGCGGAATTCCAACCGAGAAGTATGGAATAAAGAGCTCGAAATGATTGAAGATATTTTTGAAAACTAATGTTTTGCGATAGGAATGAAAAAATCCTTCATGGAACGTGCTTATGAAGGATTTTTTTGAATGATCATTTTTCCTCGTAACTTTTCATTAGGAATTTAAATGGAAGACTCTTTAATACATGTTGGCTTTTTATATAATTCAGGTCAAAAAAAAATACACGCAATCCTGTCATTTTTTATACTTGAATTGTCCAGAAACAAGAAAGAATAGAGTTGGGAGTATGATGAATTTTGTCATGAAAAAGAGTTGGAAGCATTTTACCACATTCTAGAAGGATCAGGAATTTCAAAGGTAATTCAAGTGATTGAAACATTTTGAAGTTGGCAGGTAAAAATTTTGAATAGCTTTCTGTATGGTCATTCCACTGGCTTTCTGAAAGGAATACATAAAAATCATTAAATGGAACGGCTATGAAGATAGTCCAGGAAAGAATTTTATTGAGACACCAGTAGAAAGGAACGGTTCCACATGAGGGTAGGGAGGACCTGTTTCTTTACCACCCCAACATTTTAGCAAACCGGTGTGGAATACAGAGAAGGAAGGGAGTAAAAACCTTTGAAAAAACACATATGGTTTATCATAACGATTTTTAATATTGCATTGACATTCTCAGTGATTTACTTTGATTATTCATTAGGAAAGGGGGCTCAAGTGTTCCTATTAGTAATCGTGACATTTTTCACGTTATCTATGGGAATAGGTGAGTACTTTAATGAAAAGAAAAAAGAGTAAATGGTTTGGTTTATCCGGATTGAATGAGTGTGGCAATGTCTAAATTTGTCCCCATTTCATGAACCTCTAATTCCAAGAGGTTTCTCAATCTCAATGGATAAATGGGTATTTGGAGAGTGTGAGGGAAGCTTTTCTCAAAAAAATTGTTCAGAGTAGTCTAACTATAAGTTTGATGACTAAATTGTAAAGTAAAATGGTGGAATACTTGCTTGAAATGAATGACCGTCATGGTGAACCTCGCTAACAATTTTGGGTTGAAAGGGGATTAAAACAGCATTTCAACCAAATTGAAAAAGAACAAAATCAAGATGAGGATTAAACCTTTGTAGAAAATCTGTTAAGGTATTATTTTAGTTTGTGAACTATTAGGAATGGTCCCCTTACCTCCCAATTCATTACATTTATCTTTTCATTAGTTGGCTTCTGACGACGATATATGAACAAGAGAAACGGCTATATAGGCCGTTGAGTATGATGAAAATTAATTCGAATTATTTTCCATTTCCATGAAAAATTTTTCCAAACGTTCGGCAGCCATTTTGTACGCTCTTTTTTTATCTCGAGGGCCTATTGCAATGATTTCCATTTTTACCGGCTGTCCTTCCACCGGGCGATAAATGATTCGAATATTTAGTGAGTTAGACTTTATTTTTGCAAAACCATGTAAATCCCCTTGTAACGATTCTGCAACTCCATTTGGCTTAAAAAGGGGACCTTGCTTTGCCCTTCTTAAGATTTCGTATAAAACAGTTTGTCGATGTCCTTTATTAATTGCCTTAAGATCTTGTTTTACATCTTCAACAAATCTCAATTCAACATTAAAATTTTCTAAAATAAACACCTGCAAATCCTCTAGTGTTTTCACATCAATCTTTCTTTAACAATTTCATTAGTTCATCTACATTAATATCTTCTTCATCAAAAACATCTGATAAGGTCTGATTTGCAGGTTTATCCTTACGTGCTTGTGCATCTTCCATAACAATTCGATCAAGTGCTGATTCGACAACTTCTTTTATTTGAAGTAATTGCTTAAAATAATCTAGATCGATGATTACAGCTAAAGCATCTTTCTTTTTTGCATTTTGAATGACGAATATTTCATCCGAAACTCCATTTGAAAAACGATCAAGGATTTCTGATAATTTCTTTGTTCTTGAAATTTCTGTGACATTAAAGACGTTCTTTTTCAAAAAATCCAATGTATTTGTATCTGCCTTAGGATATTTTTCATTTGTCAAAGTATGATCCCCCACTTTTCGTCCTCCTTTCATTAATATATGTGATTTCACTCTTATTATACACATAAAAATGCACAAAAAACAACACGTTTATTTTGCAGAGAATTGTTTATTTATTTATATTAATAAAATACTCATGTATCTCTTCACACAACTATTATTTTTTTCATTGAACAATGTACCCGTCAACATTGTGTTTGTTCGCATTCGTAATTAAAAAGCGATTCGTTAGTGATATTGAGTACAGACGTTACGCTTAGTATTGAAAATTTTCGCATATATTCATTTGTGGCCCCTTGATTAGGGTTTTTTCTATTTTTAAAAAGAGATTCCCCCCTTGACGCACATATTCAAATGTTATATATTGTATTTAACAAATGTCAAATATTCGATTTGACATTTAACAGGAGGTGTGAGATGCAACTTGGCGAGATTGCCGAAATCAAGACCGGTTTAGTGTTAAGTAGAAAGAAGGCACAAATCGATTTACAGGCAAAAGCTACATATAAACTTCTGACACTAAAAAATATTAGTGACGATGGAATGTTTATTAATGATGAATTTGAATCATTTGTTAGTAATGATCGATTAGAACAACATTATTTTACAAAAAAAGAAGATATACTAATGCGATTAAATCAACCGTATACCGCTGTGTATATCGATCAAGATCATACTGGTTTATTAATTCCATCATACTTTGTAATTATTAAAGTCGATCAAACAAAAAGGGTTTTACCCCAATATGTCGCATGGTATTTAAATACGATACCAATTAAGAAGGAATTGGAACGGACCCATGCAGGCAGTCGAATACCAAGTACGAATCAACATGCAATTCGAAAACTGCCGATTTCAATTCCCCCGATTTCAAAACAGAAGATTATAATGGAGCTTTATCGCTTACATCAAAAGGAAAAAATGTTATATAAGAAATTAATAAAGGAAAAAGATTCGCTATTCAACGAAGTGACAAGGCAAATATTAGTCGATACGAATGAGGAGGAACGTTAATGGCTGAACAAATCACCCAAGAAAAAATTAACAGCGTATTATGGCAAGCTGCCGACACATTTAGAGGAAAAATTGATTCATCAACATACAAAGATTATATTTTAACGATGTTATTCATTAAATACTTAAGTGACACCTATAAGGAGAAAGTGGAAGAATACACGAAACGATACGATGGTGATGAAAAACGAGTCCAACGGGCATTATCAAGAGAACGCTTTGTTTTAGATGAAAAATCAACCTTCGATTATCTTTATAGCAAACGAAATGATCCGGAAATTGGCGAAATTATTAATAAAGCTTTGGAACGAATTGAAAATGAAAATGCTGGAAAATTACGCGGTGTGTTTCGCAATATCGACTTTAATAGTGAAGCGATTTTAGGGAAAACCAAAGAGCGAAATGCGATGCTTCGTTCATTACTGGAAGATTTCAACCAGTTATCGTTAAGACCTTCCCAACTAGGGAATGAAGATATTGTAGGAAATTCTTATCAATATATGATTGGTCTTTTCGCATCGGATGCTGGAAAAAAAGGTGGGGAATTTTATACACCTGCGGAAGTTTCAGAACTTCTTGCTCGATTAGTGAAACCAGAAGAAAATGATCGGATTTACGACCCAACTTGTGGTTCAGGTTCCTTATTAATTAAAGTGGCCAAACAAGTACCAAGTGGAAAAGTTGCTATTTATGGGCAGGAACGAAATGGGGCGACTCACTCACTTGCTCTCATGAATATGTATTTGCATGGGATTGATGATGCGAATATCGCATGGGGCGATACATTATCGAATCCATTACATTTGGAAGATGGAAAATTAATGAAATTCCAAGTCATCGTGGCCAATCCTCCGTTTTCATTGGATAAATGGGCGATGGGATTTGCCGGTGAGGGAGCCAACGATAAAAAGTTTAAAATGGAAGCAAGCCTTGATCCACATAGGAGATTTGAATGGGGTGTTCCACCGAGTTCAAAGGGAGATTACGCTTTTGTCCAACATATGCTTTATTCCCTTGCTGAAAATGGTCGAATGGCAACGATTCTACCGCACGGTGTATTGTTCCGTGGAGCAAGTGAAGGGAAAATAAGGAAACAAATCATTGAATTGAACTTATTGGATGCGGTCATTGGACTGCCAGAAAATTTATTTTATGGTGTTGGAATTCCTGTTTGTATTATGATTTTCAAGAAAAATCGTGTTCGAAAAGATGTATTATTCATTGATGCTTCTGGAGATGAACATTATCAAAAGGGGAAAAACCAAAACAAATTACGGGAACAAGATATTCAAAAAATCGTAGAAACATATGAAAAGCGGGAAACGATCGATAAATATTCCTATGTTGCGACATTAGATGAAATCAGAGAAAACGACTACAACTTAAACATCCCCCGCTATGTCGATACGTTCGAAGAAGAAGAACCGGTCGATATGGCAGCAGTAAAGCAAAACATCGCCAACATCAAAAAAGAACTGCAAGAAGTGGAAGCACAGATGGAAAAATATTTGAAAGAGTTGGGATTGTAGGTGAGACTTTTGAAGGTTAATACTGAAAATAAAAAGTTTATTAAAACTGAAATAGGAGCAATCCCAAATGATTGGGAAGTAAAAAAAATAAATGAGGTTGCTAAAGTAAATGCATATAATTTAAACAATCAAACTTCTGATGATTATAAATTTTTTTATTATGATCTTTCATCAGTAAATAAAGGTAAAATTTCTCATCCACTTGAAATGATTAAATATAGTGATGCTCCATCAAGAGCTAAAAGATTATTTAAAAAAGATGATATTTTGATGAGTACAGTTAGACCAAATTTACAGGGGTTTGCTTATATTGACTTTGACGCTAAGAATTGCGTTTGTTCTACAGGTTTTGCTGTGATTACTGCAAAACATAAATCAGATAGAATGTATTTGTATCAAACCTTGTATTCTCATATAATTTCAAATCAAATTAATAGACTTTTAGCTGGTTCAAATTACCCAGCAATAAACGGTAAAGACGTTGAGAATCTTAAAGTGCCATATCCAAAATACGAAAATGAGAGGGACAAAATTGGAAGGATACTATACACTTGGGACAAAGCCATTGAGCTAAAAGAAAAGCTCATTGAGCAGAAAAAAGAGTTGAAAAAGGGATTGATGCAAAAATTATTGACAGGTGAAGTAAGACTGCCGGGGTTTAAAGGGGAGTGGAAACTGATTAAATTGGGAAAAATAATGATTGAAATAAATGAAAAAAGCACAGTAAATAATCAGTATCAAGTATTATCAGTTACTAAAAAAGGTATTATTGCTCAAAATAAACAATTTAAAAAACAAGTTGCTAGCAAAAATAATATTGGTTATAAGATAATCAAAAAATATAACTTAGTATTTAGTACTATGAACTTGTGGATGGGAAGTTTAGATGTATTAACAGATTATGATATAGGAATAGTTTCTCCTTCTTATAAAGTATTCGAATTTAATCAGAATTGGATAACCCCCTTTTTTGCCAAGTATTTCATGAAATCTGAACATATGATATGGATTTATAATGTACATTCTGAACAAGGTGCTAGTGTTGTTAGAAGAAATCTTGATTTAAATGGATTGTTAAACACAGATGTAAAGATACCATCAATCAAAGAACAGAATGAAATTGTAAAAGTACTTTTGTCTTTAGAAAAAAATATAGAATTACTTGAAAAAGAACTAGAATCTATAAAACTCCAAAAAAAAGGCTTAATGCAACTTTTACTAACTGGAAAGGTTCGGGTGAAGGTGTAATGGTACACCCGCTTTTCCGACTTTCTGAAACGGAGGTGTCGATGTGACGACCATAAAAAATTACGATGAACGTTACATCAGTCAAATTCCTGCAATCGAAGTGTTACGGAATCTCGGTTATCAATATATTTCTCCAGAACAAGCGGATCAATTGCGCGGTAGCCAACATGAAGTGTTATTAAAACCAGTGTTAGAAGAAAAGTTAATAGAAATGAATTCCTATGAATACAAAGGAGAAGTGTTTCAGTTTAGTGAAACAAGCATTAAGCAGGCGATTCGGGATTTGGATGAGCCGCTCACGAATGGTTTAGTCAAAACGAATGAAGCGATTTATGAAACGATCCTAAACGGGAGAAGTTATACCGAATTTTTACCCGATGGTTCGAAAAAGTCGTTTACTATCCAATACATTGATTGGAAAAATATTGAAAACAATGTGTTTCATGTTGTGGAAGAATTTGAAGTCGAGCGGATGGACGGTCGTGGTACGGTAAGACCCGATATTGTCCTCTTTGTAAACGGGATCCCTTTTGCCGTCATAGAGTGTAAAAAGGCATCCATTTCTATAACTCAAGGGATCGAACAAATGATTCGCAATCAAGGAAAAGATTACGCTCCCCATCTATTTAAGTTTGTGCAACTAGTGATGTCAACAAATAAAAATGAAACGAAATACGCTACATGTAATACCCCGAAAAAATTTTGGTCGGTTTGGAAAGAAGAAAATGAAGAGTGGTTGAATTATTGGTTAGATCAGACGGTGAAAGACAGACTAGCTACAACCCAAGACAAAAACATCATCTCCCTGTTTCAACCTAATCGACTATTAGAAATTACAAAATTCTTCACCCTGTTTGATAAAGACGTAAAAAAAGTCGCCCGCTATCAACAATATTTTGCCATAAAGGAAATTATCAAAACCATTGAAAAACGTGACGAAAATGGGAATCGTCAAAGCGGTGTGATTTGGCATACGCAAGGTTCTGGAAAATCCCTTACGATGGTGATGCTCGCTCGATATATTTTATCTGAACTCTATCAATACCATCCGAAGGTCGTTGTTGTCACAGACCGGATTGAATTGGATAAACAAATTCATAAAACCTTTAGCCATTCGAGATTAAAAGCAAGCCGGGCGATGTCAGGCAATCATTTAGTCGATTTAATTCAAGACAACAACGCAGATATTATTACTTCATTAGTTCATAAATTCGATACGGCTTCTTCCAAACAAAAACCGGTCGAGTCGAAGGACATTTTTATACTTGTTGATGAATCCCATCGAACCCAATATGGGGAACTTCATATGAAGATGAGAAAGGTGTTTCCCAATGCGTGCTATCTTGGCTTTACCGGAACACCATTGATGAAAAAGGAAAAAAGTACATTAATTAAGTTTGGGAAACTGATCCATAAGTATACGATTGCAGACGCTGTAAAAGATAAAGCCATCGTTCCCCTCTTGTATGAGGGAAAAATGGTGGAACAATCTGTGAATCGTAAAGCAATTGATCACCGCCTCGAAATGATCACGAGAAATCTTAATGAAAAGCAAAAGGAAGAAGTGAAAAAAAGATGGAGCAAATACGAAAAACTCGCTTCATCGGAACAACGGATTTATTTAATTGCCGAAGATATTAATAAACATTTTCTGGAAAACTATAAAACGCAAGGCTCTCATTTCAAAGCAATGTTTGCAACGAATAGCAAAATCGAGGCCATTAAATATTTAGAGGCATTTGAAGAATTGGGAGACTTAAATTGTGCGGTCGTCATCTCACCGCCGGATCAGCGGGAAGGTCATGAAGTTGTTGATGAAGAATCAAAGGATAAAGTACTCAATTTTTGGAAACAAATGATGAACCGGTATGGCACACCAGAAAATTATGAAGATGCCATCAAAGATGAATTTATAAACGGCGATGAGCTTGATTTGTTAATCGTTGTTGATAAATTGCTCACAGGTTTTGATGCACCTCGGGCAACGGTGATGTATATCGATAAGCCCATGAAAGAACATACCCTTCTTCAAGCAATTGCCCGCGTCAATCGGCTGTATGAAGGAAAAGATTATGGGTTAATTGTCGATTACCGTGGTTTGTTGGAAAAACTGGACGAAGCGATGCAAATGTATTCCGGTGCAGGATTAGAAAACTTTGATCCGGAAGATTTAAAAGGTGCAATTTACGATATTATTAGTATCATTGGTTCCTTGCGTCAATATTATTCAGATTTATGGCAAATATTCGCTTCCATAAAAAATAAACAGGATAGGGAAGCGTTCGAAGTTTTGTTAGAAGATGAAGAACGGCGGGAACAATTTTACAACGTTTTAAGCAATTTTGGACGAAATCTAAGCATTGCTTTACAGTCCGAACGAATTTATGAGGCGTTATCATCGGAAGAACTACAAAAGTACAAGCGAGACTTCAAATTTTTCCAAGATCTTCGTAAAAGTGTGAAGATACGGTATTCAGATACGATCGATCATAAAGAGTATGAAGCGAAAATGCAGAAATTAATGGATAGTTATATTTCCGCTGAAGAAGTGATTCGTATTACAAATCCCGTCGATATTTTAAACGCGAAGGCGTTTGAGGAAGAAATCGAGCGACTTGGTTCTAAACGGGCAAAGGCGGATGCCATTCGAACACGCCTCACGAAAAGTATTCATACGAAGTGGGATGAAAACCCGGCTTATTATAAAAAATTTTCCGAGCTTATTAAAGAAACATTTCAAATGTATAAAGATAAACGAATTTCAGAAGCCGAGTATTTGCGTCGGATGGAAGAACATAGGAAGGAATATGGAAGTGGTGAATCGACGGAATCATATCCGGCTGTTATTAAAGAAAATCGAAACGCCCAAGCATTTTACGGAAAGACAAAAGAAATTTTAAGTAAGACGATTGATAGAAGAGCTAGTTATCATGCGGATGACCTCGGGGATCTCGCGCAAAAGATGGACGAAATTATTCAGTCGCACATTAAAGTCGATTGGCATACGAACTTGGACATTCAAAAGCGCATTGAACAGGATCTGGATGATCTTCTGTATGATTTTCAAAAAGAATTCAACTTCGAATTAGACTTTGATACAAATGATAAAATCATCGAAGAAATAAAAAAGATTGCTTTAAAACGATAT
Organism: Fervidibacillus halotolerans; assembly: GCF_026547205.1. Lineage (GTDB taxonomy): Bacteria > Bacillota > Bacilli > Bacillales > Caldibacillaceae > Fervidibacillus > Fervidibacillus halotolerans. The sequence goes on from NZ_CP106877.1 coordinate 312,328, forward strand.
TAAGGCGGGAGCAACATGGAAAAATATCAAATCGAATACGCCAACAAAATTATTGATTTCGTTGTAACACGAAAAAAGGTGAAAAATGTAAATCTCCATGTAAAACCTGACATGACGATTGAAGTGACTGCCAATGAACGTGTGCCGATTGATTTTATCTCAAATTTTGTAAAATCGAAAGGATCATGGATTCTCAAACATGTGGGGAATTTTAAAGAAGTACAACCGTATAAACAGAGTGAGCGGGAATACGTCAGCGGGGAATCGTTTAAATATTTAGGAAAACAGTATCGTCTTCGGGTGCAACAGACGTCAGAAGAAGAAATGGTAAAATATTTTCGTGGGTTTATATATTTGCATGTGAAGGATCCAAACAACTTCAGTCGGAAAGCAAAACTCATGGAAGAATGGTATCGAAAAAAAGCTCGCATTATATTCAATGAATCTTTGGAAAAAGTGTACCCATTCCTCCAAAAATACGGTGTTGAAAAACCGAAAATTGACATTCGATTGATGAAAGCTCGTTGGGGTTCGGCTCAAACAGAGAAAAAAACAATCTTGCTAAATTCTGAACTTATCAAAGCACCAAAATACTGTATTGACTATGTCGTCCTCCATGAACTCATCCACTTCATGTACAACGACCATAGTGAAAACTTTTATCAAATGTTGTATACGTTAATGCCGGATTGGGAAAAACGAAAAGCGATTTTAGACGAAGAGGTGGTAAGGGATTTATAACCAAGAATTAGTATAAAATTTTTAAAAAGATTGCTATAAAGTTGTGTGAATCCTCGGTATTCATCAACTAGATTAAGCAACGGAAGGCAGTTTCACTAGACAAGACTTTGTTTGTGGAGTTGCCTTTTTATTTAAATTATTAATGGTTTAAATCTGTTCGTCTATTTTGCTAAAAGTATCTTTATCAAAAGATACCAATGTTGATCAGCAAGATTATGAAATAGAAACACATTGGAGGAGTGAAAAAAGATGAAAAATATTTTTTCATATAATGTAGATACTAGAAAAAATGCATATGTCAATTGGAGAATGGATAGAGGTGAAAATCAATTAAAAAATAAAATTAAAAATATGATTACTATTGCGGATGGCTATATGAAATCCTCCTTAATATTGGCTCGACATGCTTTAGAAGATAATATAGATAAAAAAGCAGACATATTAATTTTTCCAATACTGTGTAGTGCAAATCATGCAATTGAATTATACTTAAAATCCACAGTTTGGACTCTTAATATACTCTTAAAAAACGATGAAGTATTTCCAAAAACTCATAATATTCGTCAATTATTGAGTATTGTTAAATCCAGAGTCAATGAATATGAGCATGATAGAAAAAAGAAAAATCAATTTAAAGAAATGATAAAAAATCTAGATATTTACATAGAAGAACTCTTTTCGAAAATAGAGAAAGGCAATTACAATACAAAAAAAGATAACATGGATTTCTCTCGATATCCTTTCGATTCAAAATTAGTTCCACATTTCTATATAGAGACTTTTAATAATGTTGTTGTAGATTTAGAGAATTTTATAAATAGATTTGAAGAAATAGAATACAATTTAAGCATTATTGCAGAACATTATTTTTATGACCACTTATTACATAAAAACGACCTAAACTTAATGATGCTAAATAAAAATACAAATGATAATAAAATCTTTTGAATATCACCCATATACTAAGCTTCGTTATTGTTTGAACAATGAATAGTTGTATTTGGCAAGAGAAAAATGTATAAAATGGCAAGCCTTTTTGTAGCCACCTGCAAACCCACTTTAGTATCGATTAGACACTGATTCTCTTAAACGATGACTCTCACCTTTAAATAAGATTAAACGGGAATGGTGAATGAGCCGATCTACTACTGCTTCCGTTAAAATCGGATCACCAAAAATATGATTCCATTGTCCAAACTGAAGATTGGTGGTAACGATGATGCTTTTTTGTTCATAACACAGGCTGATTACTTGAAAAAGTAATTCTGCTCCTTGCTTGTGTAAGGGAATATATCCTAATTCATCTAAAATCAGTAAATCGAGCTTTTCAATCTGCTTAAAAAACTTATTTAATAATCCTTTCTCATTGGCCTCTAAAAGTTGATTGACCAAAGAGGCAACAGTATAAAACTTCACTCTCATTCCATACTTGCGTATGACATTTAATCCGATCAAAGTAGATAGATAAGTCTTACCAACACCTACTCCTCCGTAGAAAATAAGATTTTCTTTTCTCTCGATAAATTTACCATCGAGAAGATCTGTTTGGGTGATTCCTTGCCCGAGTTCAATATCTTTCCAATCAAACGTTTTGCCATACTTGTTTGGCAATGTTGCCGATTTTAGTAATAAATTGATTTTCCGTTTTTCACGCTGGGCAATCTCTTGTTCGAAGAGTTTTAATAAATATTCTTCATGATTTCTGGCGTTAACTTCATGGTAATGTTCACGAATCCAACTCAGTTTCAATCTTTTGGCATATTGTTGAATGAGATCATTCATATTCGCCACCCCTTTCTGAGAACATGGCGGTATCATATTGGCTCATGCCTCTTACAACATTTGGCAGTTCCGGAACCGAATGGATCATCTGTAATGTAAAACGATCGCCTTGTCCAGAAATCAATTGAATATAGGCATGTTTGATCGTTTCTATTGAAGGGTGGCCAGAAGCCATTGCCAAATCTAATGCCTCGCTTGCTTTATGAAAATCATAGTCTTTGAGAATCGCTGAAAGGAGTTGTAATGCTTTCTTTTTCTCTTCCAATGTGCATGTTTCCAAATAATTTTGCCAATTGTGCGGAAGCTGCTCATAAAATGTACTATATTTCAAGGCCGTCGGTCTTTTAGCCATTAAAGCCAAATACGGCTGCCATTTCATGGACTTCATTTTTTCCCCATATATTCTTTCATGTCGAACAATGATTTCACCATTTTCATCGATGATATCGACCCGATTATATGTAATCCCGACCAATACGGTTTGACTAGCGAATCGGGGAGATGTTGAATATTTCTTGGCGTCGATCTGTATAAAACCATATTTATCTGCTTTTACTGTTTCATATCGAGTACATGTGTATTCTTTTGCAGGAAGACATAGGAAAGTAGCTCTTTCTTCTTCATGTAATTTTGCAATTTCTATCTTTTTTTCATAATGTTGTCGTTGATGATCCCTTTCACATTCTTCCCATAGCTGTCGATTAAAATCCTCAAGATTATATATAGTCCGTTCCGGAAGGAACATATTGTTCCTAATATACTTGACTTTTGATTCGACATGACCTTTCTCATTTCCGGAGTCAGGGTTACAAAACTCGTAAGCAAATCCGTAATGAAGGGCAAATTGTTGAAAACCTTCCGTTAAAATCCGTTTGCCATGTGGAAGTATTTTCTTTACTGCTGGTGTTAAGTTATCAAAACGGATTCTACATGGAACACCCCCAATATGATGGAAGAAACGCTTCAATCCTTCCAAAAAACATTCTTGGTTTTGAGATTCAAACACTTGCACATATGCAGCATTACTAGATGGAAAGGACATGACCAAAAAGGGGAGATCCACCACTTTTCCCATATATTTAAACGGAGCTTCCCCAAAATCAACTTGAGCGTCTCCTGGCTTCGCCTCAAGTGGTAATGCAGCCTCATTGCTTTCCTCAAGTAATTCCTTCTTGCGTTTTGCCACATATGCGCGTACAGTCCGATCAGAACCTTTAAAATTTTCGTTTTCTACCAACAGTTGCCAAATACGCTTGGCAGTTCGTCGATATTTCTTTTTCTTTTTTAAATCCTCTCTCAACCATTGATCCACAATGTCTTTTACAGGATCCATAACTGGAGCCGGTTGTGATTTTTTTATCTTTTTATTTGGCTGAAATTCTTCCATGTCAGCGTATTTTTTTACTGTTCGGTAATCTACATTGGTTCGCCTTGCGACATCAGAATAACTGCACCCTTTTCTATTTACTTCTTGTCTGATATACTGTATATCGGTCACTTGTAACATCTCCTTATCTTACCTCCTGTTTTACTAGTTCATCCAACAGGAAGTGTAATGAATTTAAGGGATGTTCGCAAGTGGCTATTTTTTTGTCTCCCTTCAAGGAGAACCTACATAAAAGGAGTGCCAAAACCTACATTTTTATAATGCCATAAACAGAATAGTAATGTTTTTTACTGTAACCGAACGAAAAAGTTTTGATATCTAAAGATAATTGACAGCTCCATTAATCCGTTTTATATCTAAACTTTGTATCAGCTATTCCTGAAATATAATTGATGAAAATGATAAAAGGGATAAATATTTTCTAAGTATGATTAAATTCTTATAAAAATGGAATAGAGCCTTGGTCATTAGTCGGATATAGGATTAAGAGAAGAGATATTTTTAAAATAAGGTGGCTTGCTTAACTACTAACATGTATATATTTAAATAATTTTGGAAGTTTACTCGGAGAAGGTGGGAGGTGCATAAGTTGTCTAATTCAAATATACATGAACAATTAATTAAATATGGATACTTTTCTGAGCATATCCCTTCCTGTTTTAACTCGGAATTACTTTTTAAAAATTATAGATCTTTGGTATCAGCTATAAAGTCAGACAACTATAGTGAGCCGTTAACACTTACCATTTCAAAAAATGATAATTTTAGGAGAACTATTAAGATACCTAATCCCGAACAGCAACTTAAATTATTTGATTACATAATTAATAATATTGAAGATATAAAAAATTTCTTAGAAGGGAATAAACATACGCTTTCTAATCCTTTTAAGAACAAAATATTAAAATATGAAGAAATAGATTTTTTGGATATCCCGAAATTTAAAGATAAGCAAAATTTAGCTTCTGATTATATAGAGAATTTGATTAAAAAATTAAAAGAATCAATGGGATATAAATACGTTTATAAATTGGATTTAGCAAATTTTTATGACAGTATTTATACACATACAATTGAATGGGCAGTTATTGGAAAAGATGAAGCTAAAGAAAATTCTATAAAGAGAACATTTAAAAATAATTTAGGAGAAAAATTAGATTATTTTGTAAGAAATACTAATAATAGAGAAACATCTGGAATCCCAACAGGCCCATTTTCTTCTAGAATTATTTCCGAAATATTACTTAAAAAAATTGACGAAGAGATTGAATTATTAGTTAAAAAAGTTGATTTTAAATTTGTCCATTATGTTGATGATTATGAATTTTATTTTCGAAATGAAGCTGATTTTAATTTGGTTAAAAACAAAATTAGACGGATTTTCGAAAAATATCGATTAAGAATTAATGAAAGTAAAACTCAGCTAATTGAATATCCTTATCATCATAATACAGATCTGAAATATGAATTTAAGAACCAACTAGAAAAGTTTAAAATTAGTAAAAGAGTTCAAGATGCAGTACTAATATTTTTTAAAGCTGATGAACTATATGAATCGGGAGAGAAAGGAGCTTATAAATATTTATATAAACAAATTAGAAATGAAACCTTTTCTTCGGTTTGGAAGGAAATCGAACCATTTTTAATTGGTCATTTATTAGTGAAGCCATCTTTATCCCCATATATATTTAATTTAATCGATAATCATAAAGAGTTGGTAAGCAGTGATTTTATTAATGAATTAAAGACCAATTTAAATTCTAGTGTTGAAAATGGTCTAGATAATGAAGCAGGTGGTTATTCTGGATTTTATTAAAGTTAAAGTTTGATTTTCTCGAGCATGACATAGAGCATTTACTTAAAGAGACAGATGACGATTTATTAAGAATAATGATAATAGATTATGTAAATCAAAAACTAATTTCGTCAGAACGTATTAGGTCATGTCTGGATAATTTGCTTAGCACACTCATTGATTTTAATTTGCGTAGTGAACATTGGTTAATAATTTATGAGTGGGTTTATCATAAATGGTATGGTTATGAAAAAATACATGATAAGTTGGAAGAAATTGACTTTTTTAAAGCATTAAGAAATAGAAAAGTACATTTTTACTTTCCTTTTTCGATGTAGATTAATAGATGATATGGATTGATATCAACCACCTTAAACAACTCCGCATACAGCTCCTATAAGATTAATAGGAAGATATGATGGATGTTGGTAGGTGGTTTTATTTTTTGTGAGCTAGATTTGGAAGAAAAAGATTCTGAAATAAAAAATAATATTGACAAATTGCAGTTGATGAATTATATTGTATATAAATGAATATAAATGATTATAAATGAATATAAATAATCGAAAAGATTATCATATAAGGTGGAATGGTTTATGTATAGCGATTTGGAACATGAGATTATTTGGGTTACACAGGAAACACAAAGCAGGTATTTTAATTTGTACGATTTGATTATTCGTAAAATCCCTGTTCAAATTGAGAATGCAGATCTATACACTCTAGAAGAAGTTGCAGAAATATTATCTATGTCAATAGTGACGATTAGACAGTATGTACGTAAGGGAAAATTAAAAGCAACGAAACAATGGAAAAACTGGATGGTTTCATCCAATGAAATTGCTCGACTATTGTATATGAAAAAATATGGTGTCGAACTTGACAAAGATGAGGTAATGCTTGCCATTGTTGATGGTGAACTATATGAGGATAACAGTTACATATACCAATATCGAATTATTACAATTGATGACATTTTAAAACAGATAAAAACTCCATCAAGTATTGAAATCGATCGATATATTAGATCCATTTTTCCGAAAAAGAAAAGTTGTTGTATTTATATAGAGGCTATCTGTAATATTGAGAATTTTTTTAAAAGAACAGGAGATATTGAATTTAGTAATCTGAATAAATTAAATACTCCATTTGCTAATTTATTGCCAGATAATGAAGAAACAATCGAATTTCTTATTGAAAACGCTGGAAAATTATTGGAAGAAACTCCAAAAGATGCTTTGAACACAATAAATAAAAAATTTGGAGACCCTAATAATATAAAGACCACCTTGTCCATCTATAAAACCTTGCTTGAGGTATGTTGGGAATTGAAATTAAATAAGCAGGATTAAGAGTTCAATAAAAATATTGCAAGGATTAATAAATATCGAATTTTGATCGTTTCATCCAAAACCATTTCCAAAAAAAACAAAAATTGATCAGAATTTAGATAGGAAACGAAATGATAATAACGGATTAAATTTGAGGAGTCCCTTGCTCGACTAGTTAATGAATATTCTTTTAAAAAATTAGAAACTTCGGGAAAATTAATTTGTTTGAAAAGTACATCAAAAAATATGGGGCAGAAAGGGGGACAATATTTGGTTTAAACGCTTTTAAATGGAGAAGTAAAAAATTATAAAAACGATGTTTCTACAAATTGAGAAAAGGGGTGAAATAAGATAGCCATATTATAAAGCTTTTTTAGAAGAGGAAATTTTTTGAACTAGCAAAGGTCAATTGGAATAAAAAGGTTATGCCGTAAAACGTAAATGGATTTGTGAAAATTAATTTTTATCATATAAAGGGAGGAGAGATACTTTATGAATAGGTCTGAATTTTTACAAAAATTGAAGGGTATTTTGGAAAGTGAAGAAGGATGTACGACGAAAACAACACCGAAAAAAGGTGAAGGATTTGTTCCGTATAACAGATTTAATATTAAATGGGGTCAAGTTGATGCAAATAAAAGATATATCCGATTAGTATTTGATTTAAAACCAGGTACATTATCTGAAGAAACTTTTGCAGAAAAAACAGGTTTAACGATTACACCCCCAAGAAGAATAATCACTGGTTACAGATTGACTAGATCTCAAGATAAAGATGGACACGACATGCTTATCATCTTTTTAGAAGATTCATTTATCGAAAATGAAACCGACAAAGTACAAGCTATTCTTTCTTATGCAAAGGAATTTGTAGAACAATCAAGTTTTAAAACAAAAGCTAGTAGATAAAAGGATGATCCAGATGACGCCCAAACCATCTTACACTCTTTTCAAAGCATACTAATTTTAAAACGAATTTAACGTTTATTTCTAAAGCATCCCTCCATTTTAAAACTTCCACGTGATAAATATTGGATGGTGAGAATAAGACACTCTTTTTTCAATGAAATTTATTTAATTTTAACATCTTTCCGAAATAAGTCTCCCACTTCTAAACGAAGTGAAAGTGGGAGATGAATTTCGGTTAGGCGTAGGTATGAGTTGTCTCTTTTTTGTGTTATGATATACTCAGTATTATAAAAATGAAAGGCTGTTTTATCAATGAAATTAGACAATAATAACCATTCAGTGTTCTCATTGTATTATCATCTTGTTCTGGTTGTAAAATATCGCAGACAAGTGATTGATGATACCATATCTGACTATGCAAAAGATATGTTTGTGAGACTGGGTAAAAATTACAATATTTCCTTGGTCGAATGGAATCACGATCTTGATCATGTGCATATTTTGTTCAAAGCACATCCGAATAGCGAACTGTCAAAGTTCATCAATGCCTATAAAAGTGCAAGTTCTCGACTGATCAAAAAGCATTTTCCGCAAGTGAAAAGAAAACTGTGGAAAGAATATTTTTGGTCAAGAAGCTTTTGCCTGCTTACAACGGGTGGTGCACCCATTGAAGGAATAAAAAAATATATAGAAAATCAAGGTATGAAGTGATGTGGTGTCGATATGGCAAACAAAGCCTATCAGTTCCGTCTGTACCCAACAAAAGAACAAGAACAACTGCTCGCCAAAACCTTCGGTTGTGTCCGTTTCGTTTACAACAAAATGCTTGAAGAACGCATACAAATGTATGAAAAGTTCAAAGACGACAAAGAAGCTTTGAAAAAACAAACATTTCCGACCCCTGCCAAGTACAAAAAGGAGTTTCCTTGGCTTAAAGAAGTGGATAGCCTTGCGCTGGCAAACGCCCAATTGAATTTGCAGAAAGCATTTCAAAACTTCTTTTCTGGTCGTGCTGGATTTCCAAAGTTCAAAAACCGCAAGGCGAAACAGTCGTACACGACAAATGTGGTCAATGGCAACATTAAGCTTTCCGATGGCTATATCAAGTTACCCAAACTGAAATGGGTCAAGTTCAAGCAACATCGGGAGATTCCTGCCCACCACATTATCAAGGCTTGTACGATCACGAAAACAAAAACAGGAAAATACTATATTTCTATTCTTACAGAGTACGAACATCAACCTGTATCAAAAGAAGTGCAAACGGTTGTTGGGCTCGATTTTTCCATGAACACGTTGTATGTCGATAGCGAGGGTAAGAGAGCCAATTATCCTCGATTCTATCGACAAGCCTTAGAAAAACTAACCCGAGAGCAACGGGTGCTGTCACGCCGCAGGAAAGGTTCCAACCGTTGGCACAAACAGCGTCTAAAAGTTGCAAAGCTACATGAAAAAATTTCGAACCAACGAAAAGACTTTCTGCATAAGGAGTCGCACAAATTAGCGAAACTTTATGATTGCGTGGTCATCGAAGACCTCAACATGAAAGGGATGTCACAAGCCCTCCATTTCGGTCAAAGCGTTCATGACAACGGCTGGGGCATGTTCTCCTCTTTCCTTCAGTACAAATTGGAAGAACAGGGGAAGAAACTGATCAAAATCGACAAATGGTTTCCCTCATCCAAAACGTGTTCGTGTTGCGGTCAAGTCAGGGAGTCTCTATCGCTTTCTGAGCGTACATTCCGCTGTGAATGTGGATTCGAGAGCGACAGGGACGTCAATGCAGCAATCAATATCAAACATGAGGGCATGAAACGATTAGCGATAGCCTAACATGTTCTCGAACCGTGGGGCACACGGGGATTGCTCGGTCAACTTCCCATCATGAGATGGGATTACCCGAGAAGCCCCCACCTATAATCCAAGCGTAGGTGGTGGGAGTATGTCACCGACAAGAATGTATTTCGGTGCAATACTCATTTTACTTTCCATTATTATTTCGGAAACCGGATGGAATTTGTTCAAGAAAGAGCATTTATCGAGGGGGAAAGTGGACCAGATGTAATTTTTCCCTGTTGCACATTCCCTTTAGTCTGATTTCTTTCTAAATCGGCTGTGATGAAACGGTTTTTGCCCAGATTTGTCAATGCCATTGGGAGGAAAGCCATAATAAAATAATAAATTTGAATATTGGCTTTCCTTTAATACTGTTGACGATCTTTAATTCCCCGTATTACCACTTATGGTACAGCGGCTATCTTCGTTTCTTTTTCTTTTCGAATTCAACTTCTACATAAACGATCCGATTTTCCTGTTCTTGAATGTTTTTTATTTTTCCCTTTCTTCCTTTAATTCGAATTTCTTCATTTAATATCGGTTTGTTTTTTCGATATTGGCTTAAAATTATATGTTTGTTTTCCACAAAGTGTACGATGTACATGTTCCAAACCTCTTTCCTATTTGTTTTTTTAAACATATGAAAGTGAGAAAAAAATAATGTGAGTCGGGAGGAAAAATTCATATTTCTTGCTAAGAAAAGTCACTTTGTGAAAAAATATAAATACAACATATGAAATTTTTCACAAAATTAGAATTGAAACGGGGAATCATATGAATAACACAATGGAGAAAAAGAAAATATCGAAATGGAAGTATTTTTTTCGCGCCATTTTCGTCATTATCGGTGGTTTTATTACCGCTTATGGATTGGAGTCAGTTCTTATTCCAAATCACGTATCCGACGGAGGGATTACAGGTTTAAGTATCGTTGGAGCGGAAGTCCTGCATTTGCCTTTAGGTATTCTTATAACTATATTAAACATTCCGTTTATTTGGTTAGGATATAAACAGATCGGAAAAAGTTTTGCCATTTATTCTATCATTGGAATCATTTCCCTTGCTATCGGAACAAGTTTGATGCACCATATTCCTCAAATCGTTGAAGGAGATACGCTTCTCATTACTGTTGTCGGTGGAATTATCATCGGATTTGGAATGGGATTGGCATTAAGAAATGGGGGAGCGTTAGACGGTCTGGATATGCTAGCGGTTCTTTTATCAAAAAAATTGCCCTTTGGAACGAGTGATTTTATTTTATTTTTAAACTTGTTCGTTTTCATTGTCGTTTCTACCGTATTTGGTTTGCAAGGGGCATTTCTGTCTGGAATTGCGTATTTTATCGCCTCAAAGGTAATCCATGTTGTTGAAGAAGGTTTGTCCGGGGCGAAAACCTTTAAAATTATTACGAAAAAACCGGAAGAAATGGTGGAGACAATCCGCGACCGATTAGGAAGAAGCGCCACATATAACGAAGTATACGGTGGCTATTCCAATGAAAAATTTAAAGAAATTACGTGTGTCATTAACCGTTTGGAAGAAAGCAAGATGAAAGAAATTATTTCCGATATCGACCCGACCGCTTTTATTACCGTTTATGATATTGTGGAAGTAAGGGGAGGAAACTTTCGGAAGCATGATATTCATTAATCACCGATTAATTTCATCGTTTATTTTAAACGATCGGAATATCTTGTTGGGCTACCGCCTATAGCATGTTTTTTATAGTTGACAATTGATAAGAGCAATGAAGGGATAATATAGACGACAGATTTACGTTACTCGAGGGAAACCCGCATATTATCGTACCAATGTGATCAAACCTCGTTCAAACAAAATTGACCGTGTTCGCCTTTTCCCCTTGAATGAACATAATTGCTTGTTCATCTTCTTCCTTCTTATTGTTTTTATTCCCGCTTTTTGAGGCATCCCATAGAAATAGTGAAATTGATCAATAATCACCGCAATTCTCACCAATGGGATGTTTACGCTTTTTATGCCAAAGGAATTCTTATTTCACCATAGGAAATTTCAAGGGAAGACGACTTTGAATCTTTTAAGTGGTAATTCTAAGTAAGAGACTCTCCCTTCTATTATTGTTTAACACTTTAGTTTTTTTTCCTCTGCAAAAAAAAAGACTCCCACCTTTCATTCTGCTTAAATGATAAGTGGTGGGAATATTTCTGTTTAATATCTAACCTCTTCTCCAACATTAAGTCCTTCTTCTTTTAACCATACTTCTAAAAAAAGACTGAAATACTTTATTTATATGTTGTAAACTTTTTTAATCCTTTTTTTCGATTAACTTTTACAATAGAACTGTTGTTGAGTAAACCGTTCATCATATTTTCAAGTACAAATGCATCTGTTCGGTATTTAATTGAGTCAGATCAACAATTTGTTAATGAATAATCCATCGTTTTATTAAATTGTCTAAAGGTTTACCGGTTAATTTAAAGGTTGACAGTAGATAAAAAATGGGATAGACGGAAGGGACTTTTGACATATATGCTTAGGAAATAATATAATGTCCAATGTAGGAGGGGAAACCGAATGCAAAAAAAATGGCTGTTTTTTTTCATCATTTCATACCTCGTTGCTTTTTCCATAAATGTATTTCCATCGATGAAATTTCCGGATGTATCTGTTAACGGGTATCACATTTTAGCAACTTGTTTTTTTCTCGTAGGATTGGTCACATACATTTTAAAAGGAATGAAATCTTCGATTGAAATCAGTAGACTTAAAGGTTTTTTATTTATCGGATTTTTCTCGGGCTTTCTGATATATTTATTCCACATTTTTGAAGATATTGGGGCAGGGGGCTTTGCTGCTGATATCATCGGTTCGATTCAATATCCGTTTTACATCATTTTCACAATCCCCTTGTTCGGAGGAAATTATTTATTCCAATTAAACTATGCGATTTATTCAATCATTGCTTCTTTCATTTATTTCATCCTTTATTTATGGGTAAATCGAAGGGCGAAACAATAAAGTTGTATGAGTATGCCTTGTTTACATAGGTGGGATGGAAATTGTTGAAAAGGGAAGGTCCAGTAACCGGATCCTAATCTGAACGGAAGGGCCTTAGAACAAAAGATGGAGATACCAATGGATGATTGAGTCCGTATAAAAATACGATAGAAGTGCACCAATTGCAATAAACGGCCCGAACGGAATAGGCATCCGTTTTTTGTATCCTTTAATCAAAATAACGATGATACCAAATATTGCTCCAATTAGAGAGGAAAGGAACAACGTCATCAACGTTGCCTTTGTACCTAGAACGATTCCGATTGTGGCGAATAATTTTATATCTCCACCGCCCATACCGCCTCGACTAATAATCGCCAATATATAAAGAATGGTAAAACCGATGAACGCAGCCAAGTACGCATCCCAAAAAGGCTCCGTTGGAATTAAAATACGGAAACTAACGAACAAAAGGAAAAATATGAGCAAGATTCGGTTCGGAATTACCATATAATACAGGTCGGAAACGGTGATGATGACAAGTAAGGAAACGAATAAAAGGACAAGGATTAACTCCACATTCCAACCGATTTGAAAATAACTGAAGGTGAACAAAAAACCGGTAACCAGTTCCATAATTGGATAAATCGGTGAAATTTTTTCCCGACATACGCGACAACGTCCCCGTAAGAATACATAGGACAAAACGGGGATATTTTCATACCAACGGAGTGGATGGTTGCAATGGGGGCAATGAGAACCGGGATAGACAATCGATTCCTTTTTCGGAAGCCGAATTCCGACGACATTGAAAAAGGAACCGAATATTAGACCGAGTACAAAAAAGGTAAAACCAACAAAAATGTTCATATTTCTACCTCATCACCATTATTTCAAAATTCGATTATACGATAACGAAAAAAATTTTAAAAGAAAGTGTTCATGTTTTAATTGAGCATTTGTTTTTTGAATGATTATGAATCGTAGTAAAAGGTTGTAAGTTCTATATCCGTACGAATAAATTCGTCATCCGGTTCATCACTTAACAATTCTTCTTCCCCAGGTTTTGAAAACGATAATCGATCCACATTTACTACCCGTTCTAATTTTTCCACTTCTTCTAAAAAGGTGAAAAAATGTTCAAAATCCGGCGAAGTCACGGACAATTGCAACGTAATATATTTTACATTTTCAGGTAATCTATTCGTATATTCATCAGTTGTATTCGCCGTTTCATCCATCCCATTGTTATTTTCCGCTTCTTCTTGTTGTTTGTTTTCTTCGCTTGCTTTCGGTAAATCTAGATCAGAAAAGGAACCGTCATAATTGGTAAAATCGATGGCTTCAATTCTACTATTTGAGACGTATTCAATTCGTTGTAAATCGAGGACGAGATCATCGATTTTTCGAGAGCGAGGAAGTTTTTTTTCTAGGAAAAACGTATTTTCCAGTTCAGCCTCTTCCCGTTGGTTGAATTGACTTTGTAAAATGGTAATTTCATCTTTTAATTGTTGGACTGTTATTTCTTTTTGTTCCACTTCTTTTTTAACGGGTAAAAGCATGTACACGTATAAAAGACCAAATAGTAGAAACAAGATGATAATCAATAATAGGGCGAGTTTCTTTTTTTCATGGAGTAACTCATTCATCTATATCACCCCCAGCCGGTCGAAGGGAAGAAAGATATACTTCAATCGTAATCAGGACGTTGTATCTCGGTAAAACGTCAAAATACGTTTCCGTTTGATCTGTTTCGATAGAAGTAGTAGAAATATGATCCACTTTCACATTTTGAAACATGTCTGAATTCGTTAATTTGCTTACGTATGTAGCTACCGAATCTAATGTTTCAAATGCTGTTTCAATGGATACATTTCCTCCCGTATAAGAATAATGGGTTAAATAACTATGTTCATTTGGAAGTAAATGAAGCAATTCGGTAATTATTTTGGATGTGGGTAACGGTAAGTTGTCCACATATTCGACGGCTTCTTGAAATCGATTTGCGTCATCTGTCGGTTGTTCATTTCCTTTCGTTTCCAAAATCCTTTTATCTAACGTTAACGAGTCAATTTCTTTTTGGAGCGTTTCACGATCGCTTTTCGTTTGAAAAAATTGATAGCCAAACACAATTAGTAGGATTACCCATATACCGATTAAAAGATAAAAAACCCTTCCAAATGCATCCGCTTTTCGATCTCTTTCTGGTAATAAATTAATGTCAGGAATCATTTCACTTCCCCCCTTAACGCAAGTCCTAATGCAGGAATGAAGGATCTTGATATCGAGGGAAGGAATGGGGTAATCATTTCAATCGGTATGGAAAAATTCGTCTCCATTTTTTCAAAAATCGGTTGTAATGTTGGAAAATCACCGAGTAAAACTATTTTGTCGATCATTTTCTCTCCTTTATGAAGGGAATATCGATAAAAATTCATAATACGCTCCAATTCCATTAATTGGTCGTTGATTAAACCGAATAGTTGTTCTTCGTCTCCCGTATAGTTCCAGCGAAATTGTCCATTATCCCTTTCTAAATATGTCCATTCCTTGATAGGTACATTTAGTTCGATATAGCGTAAAAATTCCGGTGTATCGTCGGAAAAAATACTGATCATAATCGAATGCAAATTTACTTCGAAAAAAAGGATGGATGATTTTCCATCGAATTCACGATGGATTTCTTTGTAATATCGATAAATGCCGATTGGACGAATATCGGCTACAACGGGTTGCAAGCCAGCATCTTGGAATATTTGTGCATATTTTTGAATCTCATCTTCTGGTGCAGCAAACAAAATCGCTTCCCTTTTTTCACTGTCCTCCCCTTCCTTTAGGAGAGGGTGAACATCGAATATCGGCGAATCAAAGGGTAAATAAAGGGATTGCCCTAATTCCATATAAAAATGGCCTTTCAACTCTTCCTTTTTCAAATGAGCGGGATAGGATTCCTTTTTCATAATTATAAGGGAATCGGGTACGTAAAACTGAACCTTTCTCCGCTTAATGCCCCATTCTTCTGTGAGGGCTTTTATAAATTCGTAAAATTCCAATTCATGGACAATCCGCCCATGCTCGATGAGACCGGCGGGAATCGATTTTTCTTTATATTGTTTTATTTTTTCCAATCCGCCGCCTGCATACTCCACCATCCGAATGGCGTAATCATCGACAACGAAATGAATGATTTTATTGTTGGACAATAACTTGAGCATGGGGGGACCTCCTTCAACTAACTTATTAAATTCATATTATTTTCTTGATACAAATCAAAACATTAGTTCATTTAATTACACACAGAAAATTTGTTGAAATTAAATTTTAAAATTTAATTTATAGGGTATAGACAATAAGTGATTAAAAGATATTTATTAAACTTTCAGTGTAATTACAATACGATATAATTAACTCTAAAAAATCTGGATGAGCTAATCGAAAAGTTATATTTATGGATTTTATTAATTGTTTTATTCATTATTTTCAGGTGGAGTAGAAGTATCATCTTCACCTTTTAGGTACTTGCTTATTTGGGTACTGGTAATTTTTTCTTCATTTTTTATCTCATCATATTTGTTATCTTTCAGGTTTCCGAGTTCTGAATAGGAAACTGTCCATTCATTACTACTACTATCGTAAGTTACTGAATAAGTTGCATTAGAATCGATGCCGTCTACATAATTTTTCAAAGTATCTTTTTGAAATGTAATTTTATTGCTTTCCGTTGAATCTGGTGTTCCTTCACCATTAGCATAAGCTAGCTTCGCCCCGGATAAAATCATCTGTGCATCTGCTAAAATGGCTTTGTCTTTCGAGTCATTAATAATATTACCAATCATCGGCACCGCAATCGCTGCAATAATACCTAAAATAACGAGTACGGCGAGTAGTTCAACAAGCGTCATCCCTTTTTCATTTTTCAATCGTTTCTTCAACTTATTCATTTTATTTCCTCCTCATTTTTAAAAGATTTGTTACGAATCTAGCGCGTATTAATTCCTTATAACAGCAGATTATGAGTGTCAGAACCCAACGTTCATGTTTAAACTGGTAGAACAGAGATAGAACAATTAAGGCATTTCTTCAGTTTCTCCCAATCCCTTGGCACCACCTCCTAAAAGGGCATTTTTTATTAAACTTGTTGATAAATTTGGAAAATCGGTACCATAATTGATAAGACAATCGTTCCAACGACGACGGCAAGGAGTACGATCATAATTGGTTCAATTAACGATTTTAACCCATCGACTGTTCGATCCACTTCCTCCTCATAAAAATCGGCAATTTTTGAAAACATAAAGTCCAGTTGGCCTGTCTGTTCACCGACGGCTACCATTTGGGTAACCAAGGGTGGAATTACCCAACTTTTGGATAAAGGGTCGGACAATTGATCTCCCTTTTCCAAACTATCGCGGGCATCGGATATAACTTTCCCGATGACCGGATTGCCAACGACTTTTTCCGCAATCGTAAGAGCCTGTAAAATTGGAATCGCACTGGAAAAAAGGGATGATAGTGTGCGAGAAAGTCTCGCGATCGCTGATTTTTGGAGTAATTTTCCAAAAATCGGCATTTTTAATAAAAACAGATGTACCCCATATTGGAAGCGGTCGTTTTGCTTCATCCCAATTGAAAATAAAAGGATCAATAACATAAGGACTAGAAAGGCAATCCACCAATAATGTTGTACACCGGAACTTAAGTTCATCATAAATTTCGTAATAGCAGGTAGTTCCGCGTCAAACTGGGAGAACAAACTCGAAAAACTCGGTATAATCGTCACCATGAGAAAGATAACTACGGCGATAATAACGATTAAAAGGGTAATGGGATAGGCCATCGTCGACTGAATTTTTTTCTTTAAGTTATATTGCTTCTCCAAATATGTGGCAAGCCTGTCCAATGTTTCATCAAGACTTCCGGTTACTTCTCCGGCTCGAACCATATTGACAAACATCGGTGGAAAAATTTTCGGATGTTTTTCGGCTGCGTCGGAAAAGGCAATACCTGAGCGAAGATCTTCTTCAACCACTCCTAATACTTTTTTTAACATTTTACTTTCCGTTTGCTTTGCTAAAATATTCGTCGCATCAACAATCGTAATTCCAGCTCGGATCAATGTGGCGAATTGCCGAACGTATAGGACAAAATCCTGTTGTTTTACCGCATTCCCAATGGTAATTTCCTTTTGTAAAACACTTTTCGTCTCAAATATTTCCCGGGGACTGACCCCCAACTCCCTTAATTTTTTTG
Source organism: Fervidibacillus halotolerans (assembly GCF_026547205.1). Lineage (GTDB taxonomy): Bacteria > Bacillota > Bacilli > Bacillales > Caldibacillaceae > Fervidibacillus > Fervidibacillus halotolerans. Next base: position 330,335 of record NZ_CP106877.1, read on the forward strand.
CTGCTTCTGTTTTATTGACGGCACTTACCGTTCCCCGCTTCATTCGACCGCTTTTATCCCGTCCGACATATTTATAAGTAGCCATTTGAATCACCTGTATTCAAATATGGTGCGGCACTTTCATAACTGATCGTTCCACTATTGACTAATTGTTTAATTGACATTTCCAACGTATGCATGCCTGCTGCCCGATTCGTTTGCAGAACGTTTTGGATTTGATGTATTTTTTCATTTCGGATTAAATTGGCAACGGATGGGGTATTGATTAATAATTCCGTCGCTGCAATTCGTCCTCTTCCTTCCTTTAATGGAAAGAGACGTTGGGAAAGGATTGCTTGCAATACATTGGCCACTTGTAAACGGACTTGTCGCTGTTGATGGGGCGGAAACACGTCGATGATGCGGTCGATCGTTTGGGCGGCACTGGTAGTATGGAGTGTCGCTAAAACTAAATGACCGGTTTCCGCTGCCGTAATGGCTGTGGCGATCGTTTCCAAATCCCGCATTTCCCCGACGAGAATAATATCCGGATCTTGTCTTAAAGAAGCTCGAAGTCCACTGGCGAAACTATCCGTATCTGTTCCGACTTCCCGTTGATTAATAATCGATTGATGATGTCTGTGAACGTATTCGATTGGATCTTCTAACGTAATAATATGTTTGGAAAAATGGTCGTTTATAAAACCGATCATGGCTGCTAAGGTCGTTGATTTTCCCGATCCGGTCGGTCCTGTGACAAGAATCAGCCCCTGCGGTTTGGCTAGTATCGTTTCCAATACTTTCGGAAGTTTTAATTCATCGATTTTCGGAATTTCATTTGGAATCCTTCGAATGGCGATACTAATTGAATTCCGTTGACGAAAGGCGTTAAGTCGAAACCGGGAGTATGTTTCCAGTTCATAGTTAAAATCTAATTCTCCCGTTTCTTGAAAGTCTGCCCAACGTTTGTCTGGGATGATTTCCCTCGCCATTTTCTCCGTCATTTCTTTCGTTAATTTTTCCGACCCAATCGGCTGTAATTTTCCGTCGATACGTAATATAGGAGGGGAGTCGACGATGATATGAAGGTCAGAAGCGTTTGTATCGCATGCTCTTTTCAGTAATTCTTTTATGGTTGTCGCCATATATCCTTCCCCCTAATCTAGTGAAGCCACTCGTAATATTTCTTCCGTTGTTGTCAATCCTTGTTTAACTTTCATTAAACCGTCATCAATTAAAAATTTCATTCGAATTTTGCGAACGTAATCACGGATTTCCGTCGTAGAAGCGGAATTTAATATAAGTTTTCGGATCGTATCATCGACCGGTAATATTTCGTGAATCGCCGTTCGTCCTCGATATCCGGTCATATTACAACTCGGACAGCCTCGACCTCTTTTTACCGTATCGATAGTAAGTCCCCGACTGGCAAAAATTTGTTTTTCCCGTTCCGTAGCGGGTACCGTTTCTTGACAGTCCCTGCAAACCTTTCGTACGAGCCGTTGGGCGACGACACCGATGACAGAAGAGGAAATGAGAAACGGTTCGATACCCATATCTTGCAGTCGGGAAATTGCCTCAACAGCACTATTCGTATGTAATGTGCTTAAGACTAAATGGCCGGTAAGGGACGCCCGCATGGCTACTTCCGCCGTTTCTGTGTCGCGAATTTCTCCAATCATAATAATGTCTGGATCTTGTCGTAAAATCGAACGTAGACCGTTAGCAAAGGTAAGACCGATTTGTTCATTGACTTGAATTTGGTTAATTCCTTCTAATTGGTATTCCACCGGATCTTCAACGGTAATAATATTGACCGTATCCGAATTCAATTCGTTTAAAGCCGCGTAAAGGGTGGAAGATTTTCCAGACCCAGTCGGACCGGTAATCAAAAGAATGCCATTTGGTTTTTTTAACATATTTTCAAACATCTGTAAATGTTCATCGGAAAAGCCGACCTTTTCCAATTTGTTCAATGCGTTCGATAAATCGAGTATTCGCATGACGATCTTTTCTCCGTAAATGGTAGGTAAACTAGATACGCGAATATCGACCGGCTTGAAATTAATCGTCGTTTTTATTCGCCCGTCTTGTGGTAGGCGGGTTTCGGTTATATTTAAATTCGCCATAATTTTAATCCGTGCGACAATAACATTTTGCATATGTTTTGGTAAGGAACGTTCCGAATGTAAAATGCCATCAACACGAATTCGAACGCGAAAATCCGTCTCTTGTGGATCGAAATGGATGTCGCTGGCACGCTGGGCGATGGCATTGGCGATAATTTGATTCACTAACCGAACGACAGGGGAATCATCATCGACAACGGATTCATCAACAGGGGTGTCAACGGTTAAATCCCCCATAATCTCTTCCATCGATTCTTGTAGATCATAGTATTTCATAATCGTTCGGTACAGTTCATCTTTTGTTGCAATGGCAGGTTCAATTTGAAATCCGGTAGCCATTCGTAGTTCTTCGATGGCGAAATAGTCCATCGGGTCGGCCATTGCAACCATTAACTTGTTTTTGTCCCGACGAATCGGCATGGCGTAATATCTTTTTGCTAACTCCTTTGGAACGAGCTGCACTGCTTCCGGATCGATCGGATATTGATAAATATTAATGTGCGGAATTCCTAATTGGAATTCTAAAACTTCAATTAATTGTTGTTCCGTAATATATCCTTCACGAAGCAGGGCATCCCCTAATTTTTCATCCGGTGATTTATTTTTTAATGTGTATTCCAATTGTTCAAGTGTGATGATTCCTGCCTCGATAAGTAAGTCACCTAACCGTTTTCGTGCCATGGGATGTACCCCTTTCATTCATCGAATATGTTTGCCATCTTCCAGGTGATGATCCGAGTTTGATGCTTTTATTTCACAATATTTGGTTGCTCATAAATGGAATCGAAATTTGACCCTTCATTCCCCTTTTGTTCATCCGTTTCATTCATTTGTTCCGTTGTTTCATCTTCAGTTTCAGGATTTGTTAAAAGTTCATCTTCCAATTTTGAATCTGTCATTTCATTTCCTTCGCCAGCAGTTATTCCCTCTATATTTCTATAACTGACCGCAACAATTTTTGGAGTTGACGGATAATAGTCTCGACTGATTCGCTCCGATTTTGAATCGTTGGATGAAGATGGAATCCGATATACTTCCACCCGCTTTCCATCGATTCCATTTTGGATAATTTTTTCTTCGTCAGGATTCAGTTGTTTGTCGTATCGTATAATCGTTGGGAACTGGACGTCGATTTTATTTATAATTTGATACGTGTACGTTTTTTCCGATTTCTGTGATACAACTTGTATCGTTAATTGATTGCCCTTTTGGGTAGCCTTCAACGTTAACGGATTCGTCCCTATATTTTTAACCATTAAATCCAATTGTTCTTGGTTATTGACCTCCGCTTCGATTCCTGCTGTCGCATAGGTAGGGATGACCCCTTGAGAATGTCTTTCAAGGATTTGAACATTTGTCTGTAAGAAAACAGAATAAAGTTGGGATGCGACGAAATTTCCTTCTTCCTCGTTGTAATGACTTAATTTTTCAACAACGTGGTTTAAAAAGGAAAAAATTTCACCCGGTTCAATCGTTATGTTATTTAATTCTTCTATAAACAAATCGATAAAATGATAATTTTCGGGAATTTGCCACGTAGATTCTACAATAACCGTTTCTTCAAGGTTTTCCAATTGGACCGCTTCGATTTCAGATTTTTTTAAATAAGAAGCGTTTTGGTGAATTTTTTCAATCGTTTGTTCAACATCCACAAGATTATTTAGTTGCTCCAATAAGTCATCGTCCAATTGAATGGAAACGTTTAAAGGAATTTGTTTTCCTTTTGTTTTTTGAAACAACTGGTACCAAGGTTTCTTTAGTTGTTCTTTCAATAAAGAGATGGAAGAATCTACATCGAACTGGATTACCTCTTTCGGTATTGGGAAAAGCCCTTTTGAAGTAATCAATTGCAAAGGCTCTTTTTTCCACTGTACGATCGTTTCGGTGATTACATATTTAGCTTCTTCTTCCGTTTTTCCTCCAACATCAACACCACCGATCGTTGAGCCTGTTGGGAAAGTCATTTGTTGATTTCGAACAAACAATAAATAAATGAGGATAAGGGCTAAAAGGAAGATAAAGGCAAGAACAAAAATTTTTCTTTTTCCCATGGGAATGTCCCCCTTTTCAAAAATTCATCCTAGTAAACGCACCGAATCATTTTAGGGGTGTTTTAGTCTAAGATAGGAAAGGTAAAGGTTGTATTGAAAAGAACGATCGTATATGCAATGATAAACATATTCAGTCTGAAATTATTTTAACTTGATAGTTTCCTCATATTGAGAATAATTGTTGAAAAAATCGTGACTATTTTGTAGATTTTTCATCATTTTTTCAAAAAACATAGTATGATATAAATAAGGACAATTGTACTATAAAAATAGGACTTTTTTACTATTTTACCATTCATTTACCCATTTGTTAAAGGTATTTTTGTGAATAATGAGGTGCAAATTGATGAAACCATCGAAAAAGGGAAGAGCGGGGTTTACGCTACTGGAAGTTGTCGTGGCAATCACGATTTTATCAATTACGATTCTAACTTTTTTTCAAATATTCATGTTCTCACAAAAAACTGCAAATTCGAATAATGAAAAAATCGTTGCCATTCATTTGGCAAAGGCGACTTTAGAGCGGGTAAAAACGAGTCCTACCTATTACTTTTCTGTAACGGATGCTGGCATTCAACTGAATGAAGGATTAGAGATCGATGAACAAAATCGAATCGTTGAAGAACAAATGATTAATGAAAAAAAATATATTGTAACTATCGATCTGACAATCGATGACGTATCAGGTTTTATTCATGTGTTAGTCGAAGTGAGACTGGACGGGGAACGTTTCGTTTCATCGAAGGTGGAGGGGTTTGTCCAAAATGAAAAGGAAAAGTAAACATCTTCATTTAGAAAAAGGTTTGACCCTCGTTGAATTATTGGCGACGATTACGATTTTTTCGATTGTTGGAACGATTGTTTATGCAGTTTTATTTAACGGTATCCATTCCTATGAAAGAACGATGGAAGAAACGAAATTACGTGATGAAGCTGACTACATTATGTCAAATTTAATCGAACAATTTTTTACATTAAAAGCAAGCGATGTAATTGAGATGCCAAATTTAGCAAAGGGACAAGGATATTTGAAAGTACGTGATAAGGGAGAAGAAAAAATTTACGGATTTAAAGAAGGAACTCTCTACATCGATAATGAGGAGGTTAAATTATTAAATCCAGATGTACAAATAACCGATGAATCGACCATGATCCCGATGAGTGAGACGGAGTTTATGGTAAAACTTGTGTTGAAAATGAAAGATTCGGAAAAATCGATGGAATTAACAAGTGTAATCAATATTATCGATGATGGAAGGGGGGAGAATTAATTGTTTTATGTAAAAAATGAGCGAGGTTATTCCCTATTACTAACGATGTTCGTCTTTATTCTATTCACCGTTTTAACATTAACGGTTATGGCTGCAACAATTACAGGTGCGAAACGAAATCAGTCGAGCGAACAAGCCATTCAAGCGAAAGAACTGGCGATGATGGGGGTTGAGCATTTAGCGGAGGATATTTACAAAGAGTTATCGGAACAAATTGGTGAAAACGGAATCTCCCGGACCGAATTTGAATCGATTTTAGTTCGTGTGTTAAACGATGCATCAATTGAGAAAAGGACGAATGAAACAGGGACATATGAGGCGGAAGTGATTGATATTCAAACGATTCCATCCGATAAAAATAGCGATGAATTAAAACGTCGGGTGACGATTTTAGGATCGGGTGTCGTTGATGGAACGGTAAAACAAGTGAAAACGACGATCGATTTTGGTGCCCAATCCACATTGGAGTCGTTAAAATATGCTGTTGGATCGAATTTATCCGATGAATGTAAAGATGGTGGAAGATGCTTTGGTGGAGAAGGAAACGTCTATTTACATGGTGGAGTTACGATTACCGGTGATTTGAAAGTCGATCGACATTTAGTTATCACCGATCGGGGATACGCCTTTTTAAATGGACGTCAATATTGGATTGAATCCACCTATCCAGCTATTTTGCCCACTGAAGCCGAAGAGACATCGAAAATGGTTTTAAAAGGAAATGTATACACCTTTGATCATACCCCTGACTATGAAACTCTTCTTTCTACATCAGATTTTGATAATGGAAGTGAGAATAATTCGTCAAACAATGGTTTTTTGTGTTGGCTTTTTCCGTGGCTATGTCAAGATGATGGACAGTCCACTAGCGACTATAGAAATGTAACGAATTCATTGGAACAAGTCTTTTTTGAAGGAAATGCTCCGGAAATTGTACAACGGGAACCGGTTCGCGATGAAATTAAAATCAATGAGACGATTAATTCCTTTAAATTTGATAAGAATACTCCTGGAGTTAAAGAGGTTACGCCTATATGGGATTGGTCTTACAATTATTTATGGAATACTGCTAATAATTATCCAAATTGGTCAAGAGAAAAAATCTATGTCAATTCCAGTAAAAATCTTTACTTAGTAGGAGAAAATCATTTTGGTTCCTTTTCAACGAATAACGATGTTGTTATTACGGAAGGATATGAGGTAAATAAAACAAGTTTCGAAAACGGTGCCTATATTGATGGGGACTTAAAAATCGATGACGGTTGGGTTGAGTTGGATGGACCAATTTATGTGGTAGGAAATGTATACATTAACAATGTAAATGCAAAAATCAATTCGATCATGTATGTGAAAGGAAATGTGGTCATCGAAAATTCTGTGATTAATGGATTAAATGGGGGATCATTGATTATCTTTGCTGATGGGGAAATCGATATTCATAATATTAGTGTACATGAAAATGAACCGAGTTATATAAAAGGCTTCTTTTATTCGAATGATGCGTTGCAAATGTTTGGTGTCGGTTCAAATATAAAAATTGAAGGCGGTGTTTCGGCAAGTCGAATTGTTTTTAACGCGATTCGAGGAAGATCAAGTTATTATAAATTCTCCGGTGCGCAAAAACATGGCGGAGAATACTTCGAGGGAAAAATCAACCAGTACAATAAAACTTCCCGATTACAAATTATTTACGATCCGGAAATTATGAATACGTACGCGGATTTAAAAGCTCGAGAGCCTATGGTCATGGCTGTGGATCCACCGCAAATAGTTGAAAGAGAAACGGTAAATGTTGAATAAAATACTTTTTAAGTGGGTTGAGCGATTGGAACCCACTTTTTTTAATGATGTATGTATTGATTGTTTCGTTGGCTAAATGTATTGATTGTTTTTAAAAGGAAGACCAATTATTAAAAAAATATTACCATAATATTTTAAAAAAGAATCGTATAAATCGTTCACAAATCTATGTTAAAATAAATAAAAATAAAAAACACCTCATTTAATCAATTGTATTGTTTCTTCCTTAGAAGTTCCATCGCTATCAATATGTTTCATTATCGATTATGTTTTTGCCTCATTTTATCAACCTACGCATTTTATTTTCATACATTCGCTTGGAAAAATGAATCTTTTATCCCCCTTCATTCGCTATATATAATAAATCTATTTTTAGGAGGAATATGGATGAGTATATTAAGAAGGTTTAAAGATATTATGGCAGCAAATATGAACGCCCTATTGGATAAAGCAGAAAATCCGGAGAAAATGATCGATCAATATTTACGAAATTTAAATCAAGATTTAGGGAAGGTAAAGGCGGAGACCGCATCGGTTATGGCGGAGGAACAACGGGCTAAACGGGAATTGGATGAATGCACTTCGGACATGAATAAGATGGAAAAATATGCGATGAAAGCGTTGGAAGCGGGAAATGAAGATGATGCGAAACGGTTTTTAGAACGGAAAGTACAGCTTGCATCCAAACAGAAGGAATTACAATCTGCCTATGATTTAGCAGCATCAAACGCCAGTCAAATGCGGCAAATGCATGATAAACTCGTTTCTGATATTAATGAATTAGAAGCGAAAAGAAGAATGTTGAAGGCAAAATGGTCTGTTGCTAAAACGCAACAACGAATCAATCAGTTCGGTTCCACAACCGGTGCAGATAGCCGTTCTTCCTTTGACAGGATGGAAGATAAAATTAATCGGGCGTTGGATGAAGCGAATGCGATGGCGGAATTAAATGCGGAACCGAAGGATGATTTAGAAGATCTTGCGGCAAAGTATGATGAACAGGTTAGTGTAGAAGATGAACTGGCAGCATTGAAAGCAAAGATGCAAAAGGAAAAATAAGTTTTATTAGAAATGAAATTGTTAAGCTGCGGCAATGAAAGGCTGCAGCTTTCTGAAATGAAAGAAAATATTTGGAGTGAAGTATATGATCATTCATTATAAATGCCCGAATTGTGGCGACGATATGTCCTTTGACAGTGAGTCGGGGACATTATCTTGTCCTTCGTGTGGGAGAGAGGATTCGATTGATCAATTTTCGGAAGATTTGATAACGACGACGATGGAAGATGAAACGAAGGAATACCATTGTGAAAATTGTGGAGCCGTTTTAATCACAGATTCAGATACGGTAGCGACCCGTTGTAGTTTTTGCGGTGCAGGGGTTGTCATTCGGGAGCGGGTTTCTGGAACCCTTGCACCAACATATGTCATTCCCTTTTCCATTAGTCGAGACGAGGCAGTAGCGACTTTCAAAAAATGGTGCAAACACGGTCTAATTACACCTAGGGATTTTATGACTGCCGATCGAATAAAAAATATTACCGGAATGTACGTGCCTTTTTGGATGTACGATTTAAATAGTCGGGTAAAAGTCTCCGGAGTTGGAACGAAGGTTCGTCAATATACGAGCGGAGATTATATTTATACGGAAACGAAATATTATCGCGTGTTTCGTGATATTAATCTCGACTATGTGAAAGTTCCTGTTGATGCATCAAAGAAAATGGACGACGAATTGATGGATCGATTAGAACCGTACCCGTATAACCAATTAAAGGACTTTAAAACGCCGTATTTGGCCGGGTTTATTGCGGAAAAATACAATTTTAATGACGATGAATTATTGCCTCGAGCGAAAACGAAGATTGAACGTTTCTTAGATTCATATATCCAATCCACCGTATCTGGATATAGTTCTTTTATGCCAGAGGAAAAGAATATTGATAGTCTTAAAAAGAAAAGTTATTACGTCCTTCTTCCAGTATGGATGGTGACATACAATTACAAACAAAAAGATTATATATTTGCAATGAACGGTCAAACGGGAAAGGTTGTCGGAAAACCACCTATTAGTACCGGGAAAATGGCAGGATGGTTTTTCGGTGTAGCAGGTGTGACCGTCCTTATACTCAGACTCGTCACCTTTTTCATGGGAGGCGGTCTATTATGAGAAAAAAATCGTTTTTAATTTACACGTTCCTTTTTTCGTTGTTCATTAGTTTTCTCTTCGCTCATCCTGCCTTTGCAATCGAACAACGAATTTATGATGATGCTGGAATTTTGTCGGATGCTGAAAAGGAAGAACTGGAGTCGTATGCCCAGTCTGTGTCAGAAAAATGGGATACGGACGTATTAATTGTAACCGTAGATGATCCGACCATTGACGTAAAAGATTATACGGAAGATTTTTATGATAGAAAAATCGAGGAACTCGGGTTAGATAAATGGAACGTGGCGATGATTACCCTCGATATGAATCATAGGGAAGTTTATCTAGCTGGATTTTATAAGGGAGAATTATATTTAAATGGCTCCCGGTTGGATCATATTCGCGAGTCGATTACACCGGATTTGAGTGCTGGAGCGTATTCTTTAGCTTTCCAACAATTCATCGATCAAGTGGATCACTACCTCGGTTCAGAACCGGCAAATATCTTTTTGCAGTGGTGGTTTCAACTTATAATTGCAGTAGTCATTGGTGGTCTCGTCGTATTCTCCCTCTTTTGGCAAAGTGGAGGGAAATCGACCGTTCACAGTTCGACGTATATGGATCACAAAACGTCACGGGTCGTTGCGAGAAAGGATGACTATTTAAGAACGACGGTTACGAAAGTACGGAAACCGCAAAATAACCAATCCAGTGGTGGTGGAGGAATCACCGGAGGAGGACATTCCCATAGCGGAAGTCGAGGAAGTTTTTAGCATTTTTTCCAAAACGTTTTCTACTACCTTCTTGATTTTCGTTATAAACGAACGTACATCTATTTTCAAATAGAAAAAGAGGTTTCATCCGTTTTTTAAATTGTTTTATAGAAAGGAATGAGTGAGATGGTTTTTTTTAGGAATCAATTTGCCAACGTCGTCGAATGGGAAGAATTTCGCGATGATATGATTTTTTGGAAATGGAGCAATCGGGAAATCAAAAAGGGGAGTAAATTGATTATCCGCCCTGGACAAGACGCGATTTTCATCTATAACGGAAAAATTGAAGGAATTTTTAAAGATGAAGGCGAGTATAACATCGAATCGGAAATCATCCCGTTTTTGTCCACATTAAAGGGTTTCAAATTCGGTTTTAATAGTGGAATGCGGGTGGAAGTATTGTTTGTCAACACGAAGGAATTTACGGTGAAATGGGGAACGAAAAATCCAATCAACATGCCTGCTCCAGGAATGCCTGGAGGAATCCCGATTCGTGCGAACGGAACGTTTCAATTTAAAGTGCATGATTACGTCGCTTTAATCGATAAAATTGCCGGTGTGAAAGATCGTTATGTCGTAGATGATGTGAAAATTCGCATTACAGCGATCTTAGATCAATTGTTGATGAAATGGATTTCCAAAGAAGGAAAGGACATGTTCAATTTACAAGCAAATGCCTATGAGATTGCTAAAGGCATCCGTGAAGATTTGGACATGGAAGTGTTGGATGATGGTCTCACGATTTCCGGCTTTCAAATTATGAGCTTCAACTATCCGAAAGAGATTCAAGATATGATTACGAAAAATGCCTCTTACGGAATGGTCGGTGATATGAAACGGTATCAACAAGTTTCCTTCGTTGATGGCATGAGTTCTGGAAAAATGTCCGGTGGTGGTGTCGCATCGGATATGGCCGGGATGATGATGGGGATGAATATGGCGAAGGAAATGATGAAAAATATGGAAGATGAAAAACCGGAAGCGAAGAGAGTCCAACCAGAAACACAAACGAGCCAGGGCGGAGAAACTCCGAAAAAGATGAACTTCTGTCCAAATTGTGGCCAAAAAAATGAAGGTACGAAATTTTGCCCGAACTGTGGTTATAAATTACAATAAGCGATTTGCACTAGGTTACAAAAAGCATTTTCATTCATTTATGCATAGTATTAATTCGTTACAAAAAAACGATGTGGAACTGTTACAGCGTCAGTAGAAAGAAATCTTTATACATTTGTATCAAACGAATGTAGATGGGGGAACGTTTATGAAAACGATCGGTCTAATTGGTGGGATGAGTTGGGAGTCATCCCTTGAATACTATCGAATCATAAATGAGGAAGTAAAAAGACGATTAGGTGGACTGCATTCAGCAAAATGTATATTATATAGTGTTGATTTTGAAGAAATTGAACGTGATCAAGCGAAGGGCGATTGGGAACGAGCAGGTCGAACATTAGGAGAGGTTGCAAGAGCGTTAGAAAAAGCCGGGGCTGAATTTATTGCCATATGTACAAATACGATGCATAAAGTAATTAACCATATCGAAGAAAACATCACCATTCCTATTTTACACATAGCCGATGCAACGGCTAATCAAATAAAAAGATCCAATATTCGAACAGTTGGACTATTAGGGACGAAATATACGATGGAACAAGATTTTTATAAATCTCGAATGGAAATGAACGGGATAAATGTAGTCGTCCCCGACAAAACGAATCGGGAAGGGATTAACAATGTTATATATGGAGAGTTATGTTTAGGTACGATTAAACAATCATCCAAAGAATACTATAAACAAGTAATCAAAAACCTAGTGGATCAAGGAGCTGAGGGGATTGTATTAGGCTGTACGGAAATTGGATTATTAATCCAGAAAGAGGATTTAGACGTTCCTGTATTCGATACAACAAAAATTCATGCCATTGAAGCGGTGAATCAAGCGTTGCAAGATTAAGGAATTTCGGTAGGATGAATTGGCTCCTCTAATGAAATGATATGAAGAAAAAGCTGTTTGAAAATCCGAATCACTTTGGTGGTAAAAAATCAGACCTAAAGAATGTTGATTTCAACGAATTCTTTAGGTCTACATTTTGCAGTCACCTCTTTTAATATGGACTTTTTTTAATATCCTTTTGCAAATTTTTCACTCAAATATTTTCCTGCTTTAACGTGTCAATAATGTTATCTTTCTTCATTTTTCCGCTTGAATATAGCATGATTAACGTCACGATGAAAAAGACGGAACCGACGACGATTCCCAAATTCATCCAAGGCAGGCGAAAGGGGAACATAAAACTTTCTATCATCGTCCGGTGCATTAGAAACATAATGGCGATGCTGATCGGCAGTCCATAGGCTAGTGCTTTCATTCCGTAAAACATACTTTCATAACGAATCATTTTATTAAAACTTTTCGGTGTCATCCCAATAGAACGTAACATGGCAAATTCCCGCCTTCTTAGGGCGATGCTTGTCGTGAGCGTGTTTATAATATTGGCGACGGAAATTAAGGTAATGAGAATAATAAACCCGTACGTAAAGACTTTGAAAATGAGGAGTAACTGATTATTATGTTGTTTTGAATAATAGTAATTATATAGGTCATAGTGCACACCGTTTTCTTCAAGTTCTTCAATGTTTTTCTCCGTTTTGATCGGATCGCTACTCTTTAAATATAGTCTTGGATTCAATGGCGTTTTTTCCAATGGTAAATTGTGAAGTAGTGTTTTCATCGTTTCCTTGGAAATAATAATATCTAAATTTCCCGGTCCAGTAGCTTGAATACCTAGGGGCAGTTTATTGGTTAAGGAGATTATTTCTATCGAACCAAGGTTTATTTTTTCACCCGATTCTACATCATCATGATAAATGTCCAATCGGTCACCAACGTTCGCTTCGATCAACGGTCTCTCTACATATCTTCTTTCTTCATCATCCCAATAGGGCATTCGGTCAATGAGGATTGCACCCATTCGTTTGTCGTCGAAAGGAAGATTTGAGTCAATTCCAATTTCCTTTGCAAAATCCACCAATTTTTCGTCTTGCATCACATAAAAGCGAACAATATATTCAAATGAATCGTTATTTGAAATCGATTCCTTTAAATAATCTGGTAACAGCTGTACATTGGCTCTAGTATATTTTGTAAAAGTTTGGATGAAATTGTATTCTGTCACTGTATCTAACGAAGTGATGGAAGAAACAAATTTTTCGTCTGTTTGATTGCCAGAAAAAGAAATAAGAATATCAGCATCTGAACCGTAGTTTGTAAAGTTCATACCTTTTTTTAATTGATCAATGAAAAATGTGACGGATAAAAATAATACGATACTAATAACAAAGGAAAAAATAGTCGCAATGTAACGACGCTTATTCCGTTTTAAATTTTTCAAGGCGATTTCCGCTTCTATGCCGAAAATTTTTCGAACGAGTTTCGATGTTTTTACAGCTTTTTTTGTTAATTTGATTTCCTGGGATAGTCGAATCGCATCGATGGCCGATATTTTCGAAGCCCTTCTTGCCGGTATATATAAAGATAGAGCGATGGTAACAGCTGAAAGAGCAATCGAAATGAGAATCGACCAAGGTGTGACAACAACCTTCAATGATTCCTCTACACCGAGGGTTCCTTGAATGAGGGAATTAATAAAATAAAATGTAATCCCAATCCCAATTAAACCGAAAAGAATGCCAAGGGGAATACTAATCATTCCGATTACGAAACCTTCAAAAAAGACGGAATTACGTTTCTGCTTTTTTGTCGCTCCAATACTGGCTAACATACCTAAATACTTTGACCGCTCGGAGACGGAAATGGCAAAGGCGTTGTAAATTAACGAAACGGAACCGATAATAATGATCGCCATAATAATGGACGACAAGGATATTAATGTCGTTCGTATTCCGTCATTTTTCATGACACCGTAATATCGTAAAAGGTTCGTATGATACGAAAGGGAGTCGGGAGATACACCAATTTTTTTCGCGAATTGTTCTGTATCGGAAAAAATCGATTGACGAACTTTTCTCAATACGACAGAAGCGTTCACTTTTTCATTTTCGGTAAGTGTCGACTTGTCTAAATAGGACAAGACGGTATATCCAGGTGCCCAAAAAGGCTCCCAAGACGGTCGCTCCATAATACCGACGATTGTGTACGTCTTAGGCATTACATTTTTTAACGTTTCCGTTTCATTTTCATCATTTATATACGGATTGTTTTGATTCAATTGCCCATTATAATGTTCGTCTGATCCTTCATATACCCGGTCTCCTACCCCAATTGTAACTGTTTCACCGATATCAAAAAGGACGCCCCCATTGCTTTCGATATGTTCGGAGATGACAATTTCATTCGGTGCTTCAGGCAATCGTCCTTCAATCAAATCGATGGAAAAATGGGAAAATGCCTCTTTATCGTATTCTTTCACAAACAAATACGGTTTATCTTCATTTTCACTTCCATCTAAACGAGCATAGCCGATATCCCGTGAAAGGAGGACGGTTTCGGTATTATCGTCTTTTTGAATCGCCTCCAACTGTTTTTGACTTACGTTTTTATAAAGAACATGCCAATTTCCTTCTTCTGTAATCGTTTGTCGTTTCATTAAATCCATAAAGGATGTTCCAAGGGTGGATACGGCGGTAATCATTGCAACGGATATAATAACACCGATGATCGTAACAAGGGTTCTTCTTTTATTCCCTTTCATCGTTTGTAGAGTAACTTTATTGATAATGTTCATGGCCGAATCACCTCGTCACTCATAATTCGACCATCTTGAATTGAAAGAATCCGATCCGCTTGCAAGGCGATTTTTTCGTCATGGGTAATAATAATCAAAGTCTGATTATACGTTTTATTAAACATTTTTAATAAATCGATAATTTCTTTACTGTTTTTACTATCGAGATTTCCGGTCGGTTCATCGGCGAGCATAATCGCAGGATTGTTCATTAACGCTCGACCGATGGATACCCGTTGTTGTTGCCCACCGGAAAGTTGGTTCGGTAAATGATTTAACCGGTTTTCCAGTTGCAAGGTGCGAACGATATTTTGGAAATGTTGTGGATTAACCTTATGTCCGTCCAAAAGTAAGGGCAATTTCATATTTTCCTCAACGGTTAGTACGGGAATTAAATTGTAAAATTGATAGATTAAACCGATTTGTCTTCTTCGAAAAATTGCTAGTTTTGTTTCATTTAGTGCATAAATGTCCGTATGATCGACAAATACTTTTCCGCTCGTCGGTCGGTCTACGCCACCGAGTAAGTGGAGTAATGTCGATTTTCCTGAACCAGATGGACCGATAATAGCGATAAATTCCCCCTTCTTCACAGTAAAAGATACGTTATCTAAAGCAACTACTTTCGTATCTCCTTTTCCGTAAACTTTCGTCAAATTTTCTATTCGTAATATTTCCATCGGTTTTTCTCCTCCTTCATTTATTCCAAGTCGATTATATCTTTGGAGCATGACATTTAAGTGACGATTTCGGTGACAAATTCGTCATTTCCAATATTCACGTCTCCATCTTGTAAAGGGTAGATGAAAGAGTAATATCTTTGAAATTTTCCATTCTTTTCCGTATAATATTTTTTTTAGAAGGTATCTTTTTCATTTAAGCATGGGAGTTATCTCCTTTTCACAACAACAATAACGAAATCAGTTGATGACAAGGAGGATGATTTCTATGAGAAAAAAGATGACAGTTGAACGAAGAAAGGAGTTTACCCGATCTTCATTACGTCGCTTGCGTAAAAATGGTCGGTTGCCAGGAGTTGCCTATGGAAAACAAATTGGTAATATCCCGATCCACGTTCCTTTAAAAGATATCCGGCGCTCAGTAGAATTGGGATATGCAGAGCTCATTGATATGGAAATTGAGGGAGAAGGAACGTATCCAGTTGTTATAAAGGAAGTACAACGGGATTCTTTTACAGGAGAGTGGCTTCATGTCGATCTATTTCAAGTAAATATGGACGAACCTATTACGATGAGGGTACCGCTTGAATTTGAAGGAACGCCACAAGGGTCAAAATCAGGCGGCGTTTTGCAAATTCAGGAGGAGTACTTAGAAGTAGAAGCACTCCCAGATCAGATTCCAGCTGTTATCAAAGTAGATGTGAGTGAATTAAATGTTGGAGATAAACTAACAGTTGCAGATTTGAAACTTCCAGAAGGAGTTAAGGTAATCGCACAACCGAATGAATTGCTTGTGACAGTCGTCCTACCGAGAAGCGTCATCGTGGATATTGGTGTAGAAGAAACGGAGGAAACCGACGAAGAAGCAAGTTAAATTCTTTTTGTATATTCCCCTGCGATGTACTATGCACCGCAGGGTTTTTTGTCATGATGAATGGGTGAATGGGAAAAGATCCTTTATCCTAACGCACTTTTCCCTAGATTGTAAATGGTTTTTTCTCCAATCATTCTCCACTTTGATGCTAAAACATGATGGCTTCAACTCACAATTTCATATGTAGGTAAAATTTTTTTTCCTCATCAACAAATCTACTTTTTCCAATTTGATTCATTTATACAATTTGTTTGTAAAATTTGATTTTAAAAGTCGTTCCCTTCCCAACTTCACTTTCAACTTCGATATCCCCATTTTGATTATCGATAATGCTTCTTGCTAAGGCTAATCCAATGCCGACGCTTTCATCCGATGTGTTTTTCCCTTTATAAAATCGCTTGAAAATATGTGGAAGATCTTCTTTCGGGATTCCGATTCCGTTATCAGCAATTGTAATTTGTGTAAAAAGGGCATTTTCCAAAAAGGAAATGGAGATTTTTCCTCCCTTCGGTGTATGTTCTATACAATTTTTTACAATATTTGTAATGGCCTCGATCGTCCACTTGGAATCCCCATAAAAATAAGCATCTTCCTCACCGTTGATCGACAACGATTGTTCCTTTATTTCCATTTGAATTTCTATCGGTTCAATTGCTTTATTGATAACCGTTTGAACGGGTATTTTTTCTTTTTTAAAGGGGACTGTCCCCGCGTCGATTTTGGCTAATTTTAAAAGGGATGAAACGAGCCATTCGAGCCGATTAATTTGAGTTTGCATTTGGTGTAAAAATTCTTCCTTTTTTTTATCAGGAAGATTTGGTCGCTTCAAAAGGTCAGTCATCATCATCATCGACGTGAGCGGTGTTTTCAATTGATGGGAAATATCCGATATTGCGTCCGTAAGTTTTGTTTTTTCCTGTTGTAAGTCGATGCTTTTTTCGGAAAGCATTTGAGTGACTTTGTAAATCTCATTTTTTAAAATACTTAATTCGCCCTCTTGATTATCGCGAATATCAAAAGTAATATCTCCTGCAGCAATTCTTCGCAAATAATTGGCTAATCGTTCAATTTCTCGGTAACGCCATCTCGTAAACGATAGAAAAAAAAGAATGAGAATGGAAGCGATCAAAAGGACAATGACAGCAAATATAGGGGAAAATAAAGCGACAACGATTGCGGAGATCAGGCTAAATGTTCCGATAATCAGTAAAAATTGTTGTATCTCCTTATTTTTCAGCATCGTTATTCTCCTGCCTTATACCCGAATCCACGGACGGTTTTAATAATTTTCGGATGTTGTGGGTCATCTTCCAATTTTTCCCGTAGTCTTTTAATATACACCGTAAGCGTATTGTCATTGACGTATTCCCCCGCAATATCCCATATTTTTTCCAACAATTGTTGCCTCGTGAGAACTTGCCCGATATGATTTGCAAAGACAAGTAGTAAGCGATATTCCAAAGGGGATAAAAATACTTCTTGTTCGTTTTTATACACTTTCCCTTCCAAAGTATGTATATAAATATTTCCAATTTGCACTCTGCTTTTCGGCTGTGAGGCTTGTTTGTTGTACCTTCGTAAAACGGATCGGATTCGCGATTGGAGTTCCCGAATACGAAATGGTTTCGTGATATAGTCATCTGCCCCCATATCCAATCCCATAACAACATTGATTTCATCATCCATTGCCGTTAAAAAAATGATCGGAATATCCCTTTTTTCTTTAATGATTTTGCATAAATCATAGCCATTTCCATCGGGTAAAGAAAGATCAAGTAAACATAATGAAATTTCATCGATGTGTTCATCGATAATCTTTTTTGCCGATTGAACGTCACGGGCGGTAATTGTTGAAAACCCATCTTGCTCTAGGGAATATTCCAATCCGGTGATGATCGCCTGATCGTCTTCCACGAGTAAAATATTCATCGATCGATTCTCCTCCATTGTTTGAAATGGACTAACTTGATATGAATTTATGAAAAAGGGATTTTACCAATTAAAAGGGTGCGTCCTCCACCTTTTTCAAAACTATTCTATCATACTCAGACGAAAGACAGACATGGAAAACTACAGTTGGAAAGGTAGGCGGGAAAAAAAGAAAAATGTATATCTTCTGTACGTATTCAATGCGTTAAAGAAGGGGATGATATATTTTTTTGAAAAATCATTGCAATCACTCGTTCCTTTGTATATAATAAAGGCAAAGGTATTTTGTTTAACAAGATACCTTGACACTATGTAACTTGTATAACATGGTACTATGAGTATTTTTCTTTTCCGATTCTACCTTGTTTAACAAGTTACCGATTGGAAGGTGGCTCCCATGTCGTTTAGAAGTCAAATATTAAAAGGGATTTTAGATGGGGTTGTACTTGCCGTCATTGAAAAGGAACCGGTCTACGGTTATGAATTATCAAAAAAACTTCAAAAGGCAGGTTTGTCTGATGTGAGTGAAGGAACGATTTATCCGATTTTATTACGACTTCAAAAAAAAGGATTCATTCGTGGAGAAATGCGTCCATCGAAATCGGGACCAAACCGGAAATATTATTTTTTAACTGAAGAGGGGACTGAAGAATTACGTACCATTGTCGAGGAATGGGGAAAAATTGTAGGTCCTGTACAAAAATTGTTTGAACGGAGGGGTAAAATTGATGAATTCAAAACACTTGATTGAACTCAACAATAGAAAAAGGAAATTGTTAACTGAGGAAAATGAACGATATTATTCGGATATGCTCCTTTACATCCGTTTACAATTTCGGCTATCTGAACAAGCTTCGGAAGAGATTTTAATGGAATTATTGGATCATTTGCTAGAAGGACAAAAGGAAGGAAAAACGGCTCGGGACATTTTTGGAGATGATCCGAAGGCGTATGCCGACGAGATTATCCGCCAATTACCGAATGAGAAAATTCGAAGTACCGTTCCTTTTATTACCGGGCTCATATTAAATTTAATCGGCTGGTTTTTCATGATTCGAGGAGCGATTATCGGTATTGCAAAACCGTTTACAGATGTCAATGAAAGCTTTTATATCATTCCGACGACGATCATCGTTTCAGTTATCGCTATTGAAATCGGTTTTATGGTTTGGTATATTTTCCATTTCATAAAAAGCTCCCTGTTTACAGAGAAAGAAGAGAAGAAATGGAAAGATAATTTGAAAGTGGGCGGTATGTCTGTTGTAACGATGGGATTGGTAGTTGTGATCGCTTATTTCTTGCCAAAGTTCGGTCCGATCCTTACGATTACTTGGTATGTATCCTTACTTGCAGGGGGAGCAATTTGGCTGATCGGTCGGTTTGTGGAAAAAAGGGCGTAAACATTCATTTGAAACGTTATTTGATAATGAAAAAATGTAGTCAACCGAGCTTTTTCAACCATTTTCAAAAAGAAAAAGCAGAGTTTACGGATTTGAATGTATAAAAAGTAGTGCAAGATGGAGACCTAAAGAAAGCGAAAAAACAACTTTCTTTAGGTCGATGATTTTAAGTGAGCTTATGATAATTCGTAAAAGGTTTTCGTTTGATAATAGATGGTATCATAGATTGAATCGACCGGTATTCGTTTAATTTCTGCAATTTTTTTCATCGCATGATGAATCATTTTCGGTTCGGTCATTTCCTTTTCAAAGGGACCTTCAAAGGGCCACGGTCCGTCCGTTTCCACCATCATTTGTTCGAGGGGATAAATTTTAACTAATTGCTGAATTTCTTGTTCATACAAAACATCCGGTGTGATGGAAATAAAATATCCATTTTCAATCATCCGTTCAACGGTTTTTTTATCCCCTTTAAACCAATGGAAATGGGCTTTTTGATAGGAATGTTTTTCGAGTAAGGAACAGGTGACTGGTGCATCCTCATATACGGCATGTAAAATGATCGGTTTTTGTAATTTTTTCGCAAAGGTAATAAATTGTTCCAATAGTTCCACGTATCCATCGATTTTCAATGATTGATTTTCTTTTCTTTGATAATAGGGAAGTCCTACTTCTCCGATGGCGATCATTTTTTCTTGATTGTTATCGATAAACTCCCATAGTTGACTTAATTCTTCGTCAGTCGGTAATTTTTGTTCTGGATGATAACCGAATGCCGGAAAAACGTTTGGAAACTTTTGAGCTAATTTAAGGTTTTTCCGTGCAGATTCGAGATGTTCGGAAACCGTAATCAGTCCCTCAATCTGATCTTGTTTCATATGTTGAATAATTTGGATTTGCTCTTGTTCGTTGTACAAATCAAAATGAATATGGGCATCGATTATTTTTCGCATATGAAAAACTCCTTAATGTAATACTTGTCCAATTGAAACTGAAGAACCGATTGAAAAACGACAACATGTTTTCCTTTCTTTTGTTTGTAAAAAATATGAATGTTTATAAAGAAAAATAGTAATCCGTTTATTCATTTACGAGAAGGGAAAAAACCTTTCTTTTCCATTGTAAAAAAGGTTCCGTCAACAGAAGTTCCGTATTTCTCGGTCGGGAAAATGGTAGCGTAAACTCTGCTTTTATGTTAGCTGGTTTTTCGGAAAAGATGATCAATCGGTCAGATAAAAATAACGCTTCTTCGATATTATGGGTGACGAAAAGGATCGATTTTTTATTTTCCGACCAGATGGATAGTAACCACTTATGCATGCTCAATCGGGTAAATTCATCGAGGGCGGAAAAGGGTTCGTCCAACAAAATTAATGATTGGGGATTCATAAAACTACGTATAAAGGAAACCCGTTGTTTCATTCCTCCCGAAAGTTCGTGGGGATAGGCATGTTCATATCCCTTTAAGCCAGCCCGCTCGATTAGTTGGACGGCTCTTTCTTTATCAACTTTTCCAGATAATTCCTGGTCAAGGAGTACATTTTGTAAAACCGTTCGCCATGGAAACAGGGAACTTGACTGGGGGATATAACTGATATGTCCTTTTTTACCGATAATATTTTCCCCGCGTAAAATAATCGATCCGGAAGAAGGCTTTGTAATTCCACCGATCATGCGAAAAAGGGTACTTTTTCCACTTCCTGAAGGCCCGAGGATGGAAACGAATTCCCCGTCTTCAACGTGAAAGGATATATCTTTTAATATTTCTTGATTTCCAAAGGACTTTGAGAGATGATTAACTTCAAGTAATTTCATGGATCGTTCCTTCTTCCTTTCCCTTCCATTTAATGAATTTCTTTTCCAAAAATAAAATAAATAGAAAGAAACAAAGACTTAAAACAATAATGATCATAATCGCTACAAATACTCGATCCGTTCGGAAAGAGGAGGAAGCGAGTGTCATATATACACCGATTCCTTTACTTGCTCCGAGCCATTCGGAAATCACCGCTCCCATTACACTATAGGTGGCGGAAATTTTTAAACCGGAAAAGAGGAAAGGTAAGGCGTAGGGCCATTCCAATTTCCGGAAAATTTGCCCTTTACTTGCCCCAACCATTTGCATGTAAAGGACCAAATCCCGATCCGTTTGCCGAAAACCATCCAGTAAAGAAATGGTAATCGGGAAAAAACAGACGAGGGTAATCACGATGATTTTTGGTAACAGCCCGAAACCGAACCAAATCACGAGTAAAGGTGCAAGGACGATCATCGGGATATTTTGGGAAATAATTAATATTGGATAAAATGCTTGGCGTAACTTTGGATATAAATGTAACAAAATGGCGGCGATGATGCCTGTTCCGCTACCAATGGTCAAACCGATTATGATCAATTGGATCGTTGAAAAAAGATCGTCCCGATAGTTTGACCAGCCGACGACCAACTCACGAAAAATGTCCGATGGGGCGGGCAAAATCCAACCGGGGATTTGGAAAACGAAGGAACTCATTTCCCATAGGATTAGGAAAAGGATGATGACCAAAATTGGTCGCCATCCTTTGTAAAAGACTTCTTTCATCGGTATTTCTCCGTCAATTTATCCATACTTGCCCCATCCGGTTTATAAAAAATTTTCACTTGGGAAAGGACGCTCGGACATCCTCGCTCGATCATTCGATCATTCATTTCTTTTACGATGTTAAGCAATGTGGATAGATCACCTTCCATCGTTGTTTCAAGGGGGTGAACTTCATATTTAACCCCAGAAGCATCGATGACGGAAATCGCTTCATCAATGAATGGAATTGTGTCTTCTCCGTTTTTTGTTTTCGGAATGATTTGTATACTTACAAGGGCATTTGCCATAATTCGTTCCTCCTTTTTATTCAGGTAGAAATTCGTTTGTAAATGCGTTTTCCGCATCGAGCATTTCATCTAACAATCCGTTTTCAAACATCCAAGAGGCATAGTTTTCCCAAACTTCTAATTTTTGTTCTCCCCAACGTGGTGCATCATCTTGATATTTTGACGCAAGCCACTTTTGACTTGCTTTTACTAAATCCGGGTCAAGATCCGGTACTGCCTCAATTAAAATATCCGCCGCTTCGTCTGGTTTTTCGATCGCAAATTCATAGCCTTTCGTAACGGCTTTTAAAAATTTTTTCACCGTTTCTGGATCGTTTTCAATCATTTCTTCATTTGTAGCTAACACTGGGGTGTAATAATCGAGTTTTTCACTATAGTCGGTTAAATATACGATATTGATTTCTTCATTTCGTAATTCAGCTTCCACACCGGTCCATCCGTAATAAATCCAAGCAAAATCAATCCCTTGATGCATGGCAGTGAAAAAATCCGTATCGCCGATATTGACAATTTCCACCTTTTCCACATCCGCATTTTCTTGCTTCATAAGGGAATCAAGTACGGCTTTTTCGAGCGGAGCACCCCATCCGCCATACGTTTTTCCTTCAAAGTCCTTTGGTGAGGTAATGTTTTTTTCTTTTAGTGATGCAAAACCGCTCGTATTATGTTGAATGATGGCGGCGATGGATACGATCGGTACACCTTGAATACGGGCTTCGGTAATCGCTTCTTGATAACTTACGCCAAAATCCGCCTTTCCACTTGCGACTAATTGGTCTGCACCCGCTTCCCCAGGCATGATGATTTCCACATTTAATCCTTCTTCTTCAAAATAACCTTGGTCCTTGGCAACGTATAATCCTGTATGGTTCGTATTCGGGGTCCAATCGAGCACGACCGTGAGATCTTTCAATTCGTTTTCTTGATTCGTACCATTGCCTTTGTCATTTCCGCAACCACCGAGCAACAAAAGAAAAATAATGAGTGAAAACAACCACTTTTTCATTTCAATCCCTCTTTTCAAAAATATTTATAGGGGATTACTATAGGGATACACGTATAAAAACACCCTAGGCATAAAACAGCCTAGGGCACAATACGACTTATGTTTCAAGTGTATGTTCCCTACGCTGGTATTAACCAGATCAGGTTCAAAGAGTCAGTATCTTACGGATACTATCTCAACCAGCAACACTGGTTCCCCTACATGTACATTATTATATCATATTGGAACGATGAATTCATATGTTTACAAATGTGGTTTATTTTTCCGATGCTCATCCAGTTTGGTTTCTTTGTAAATGGTTTCGATTGGATGATTTATTTTTTAAACTTAGACGGAATAAATTACACCGACACTGGTTTTTACGATTTAATTCATTTATAGAGTATTGAGTTGGTGTTATTTATGCGTAGAAAGAATAGATTACATGAAAGGGAGTCAAGATTTTTCAGTCCAGAAATAGAAGTAATTAAGAAATAACTAGGAGGGATTCGAGAAATTGAAAGGAGAATAGAGAATTCCTCTGCCGATTCCTTTGAGGAAGAGATTGCAGGTGATTACGTCGTAGCAATGTGATCAGTCCTTTTAGAAGACGGGAAGCCACCATTTGTTTTCCTAGGCACACGTGTCTTTGACGTACGAAAGCGATTAAAGATTCCATCGAAAAATGTCTGGATAATAAAAAGGGAGGACTCCTCTTCTTGAAAGGTTGTTCAGAATAGTAAAAATGTGGATAACTATCGGACTGATTAAATCCACAGTTTGACCGAAATAAAAACAAGAAAACCCACGATTATACAATCGTGGGTTAAGCTAATTAATCGTTATTTCATCGGTTTAACCATTAATACTTGTTCTGTGAAAGGTTTGAATCCTTCGTTTTCCATTGCTTCGACGACGGCACGATTTTTTTTTGGATAGTTAAAGGTCATTCTCGTCACTTCAAGGGAACTCGGTCCCCAAATTTGATTCAACGCATATTGGGCAATATCAGAGGCATCTTCACGTCCTTCGATAATGACGGTGTGGAAAAGAATAATCGTATTGAGCTTTCCATCAGGTGTGTATACCCGTTTGAATAGGAAATAGGCAATATCATCTCCATTCTCAGTCACGACAAGAAGTTCACCATCTTTTCTAAGGCCTTGCCATTGCGTCTGCCAAGGCACATCTGAAGTACCGATATCAAGATGCTGCACATCTATCGCAATCCCTCTACGAGAACCATAACGTCCGACTTTAAATTGTGAGAATGCCCCATTAGCTAAAGCCCCTTCGTGTTTTAAAAAAGTCAACTCTTCAATTAACTCGTACCCGTATTGTTTGTACAGCCTAATAGCTGGTTCATTCGATTTTGCTGCTTCTAGGATTGCCAAATCAACATTTTGTTCTTTATAAATCTCAATACTTGCCTGAATCATTGCCTTACCGACACCGTGGCGTCTAAACTTGGTATAGACACCGGTGCCCCCATTCCACGCGACTTTTTTTCCGTTAATGGTCCGCAGTCCATTTAAAACCAAACCTGCGGGTTCTCCATCGACCATGGCAACAATTGATAGACTTGGCAGAAGATCTTCATTTCCAAAACGAAAAATGAATTGGTCAAGCCCCATCGTTTGATCATAGACATAACCTTCAAAACTCTTATTCCAGATCTCAAGTGCCTCACCAAACGTAAATGTACTTAAAGGTCTAATCTCAATCATTGGATTTCCTCATTTCTCATTATTTTTTATATGTTATTTTTCTAAGTATTTAAGAATCATTTTACCCGCCGTCTGGTAAAGCCGTTTCATTGGGAATTCGTCTTTTTCAACAAGCATATGGAGGAATAAGCCATCCGTAATCGCCCAAAAGATTTCCGACACATCGGCACTCTTGATATCTTTGGAAAACTCACTCTTTTTTTGGCCCTCTTCAATAATCTCGATTAAGAAATCATGGAAGACCTTCGCATGCGTTTTCATATGGTCAATCAGATTATCGTTGCGAGAAGCAATAATCCAAAATTCAATTTGGACGCGATGATTTTGGATGCTCTTTTTTGTAAAATCAAGGTTACTATATATATCGAACACGTGTTTTAACTTTTCCTTAGCCGTCTCTTTGGATTGAATCGCTTCCCTTAATTTCTGAAAACTCAAATATACCGACTGCTTGAGTAACGTGAGGTAGATTTCTTCTTTGCTACTAAAATAATTGTAGAAGGCTCCTTTACTCATACCTGAGTGTGTCACAATATCATCAATTGTCGCTGTTTGATAACCTTTTTCTGCGAAGCATGCCATAGCGCTTTTTAGTAAATCTTGACGTTTTTTCTCTTTGTACTCCTCAGAGACTTTAGGTGCCAATTAAACTCACCCCTTTCCTTTTAATTTCCGGCCATTTCCAAATTAAATTTCGACATTTAACGATAATTTTAAAATCCAGTGTTACATATTGGTTTATGGTTTGTTCTGAAACCATTGCTTAGTTCAACAAGGGCATCTAAGTTTGACAAGCTGATGCATCCAAATTCATACAGCTTTTCTAATGTTACCGTCCCCATAATCATCGATGAAAAATCTGCCATCGTCATTTTTAATGTGACATCTGCCGTCTGATTTGAATTGACTATTTTGGGTTGACCTTGTTCAAATTGAACAGTAAAACTTGTTTGAGCATTCGCGTCAAAGGTATCTTCAATCTCGAACTTAACCGTTGAGGACAGCTCACCAAAACGAAGGTCGCCAACTTTATTAAATAGAATTTTAGGATTAACCGCTCGATACATTAATCCAACAGCTGAAATACTCGTTTCATGATAAACATGGGGGATCATGTTGTCTGTATCTGAACGTGGATCATTAAACACCTGATAGAATGACTCATCTTGAGTATTAAAAACAATGCGACGAATTTGATCATGTTGCGAATGGAAAAAAGTAAACATCTCATTTAGTGCTTGTGGAGTCCGATAGATGAATTCATCAATGTGAATATCATTCAGGTTCGTGTTGTTCTCATGTGCTTTTTTAAACGTAAAGGTGGCATACCCTTCAAGCTTCCCATCCACTTCAACGCCTATGAGAACGAGATCAGATCGCATAAAATACCTCTTATATTCAAAGGGTGTTTTTTCAATCATACCGTGACGGGTCTTCGTAAATGTTTCATAGCAATCTTTAATGGCTTTACCGTCATCTTTTGTCAAATACCGAACGTGTTTTTTACTTCCGCGATTAGGAAAGGCCTTAGGTGTTAGCTTAAATTGTTCCATTCGAGTCCCAAATCCAAAGCCCATTTGTTTATAGAAATCTGGGCGAAATGGATACAGCAAAGCAAATAACTTTTCTTCGTCACGGCACCACTCTAAGAAGAATTGAATGAGGTTTTTCGCTATTTTTTCCTTTTTGTATAACAAATCAACAGCGACCATCCCAACGCCACCAACTTTTATCTTTTTCCCTCGGAAATTCATGATGAAGTCATACAATCGCATACCACCTTTCAACAAGCCATTTTCATAGGCACCATAAAAGTTGGTATCTTCCCGCTCCAATTGAATTGTTCTGAGTGCTTTTGTAAACTTTTCTACAGCACCGTTTTCTAATAATGGAATGGCTGGATAAGCTCTACTGACAATATGAGCAAAAGCTTCTAAGTCTTCTTCTGGAATTTTTTTAATTTCTAACAAAATAATCTTCCTTTCCCAAAAAAACCGACTGACCAGTTTATTTATTTATATAAATTATTTGATCATTTGTCAACAGACATTTTTTAAGGGAATAAATCGAAAAATGGTTAATACAAGGATGTTCTCTTCTATAGTTGTGAAAATAATCGATCATTGGAATGGTAATAATAAAATTTTTCACTCAGAAGATATAATATAATAAATATTATAAGGTAATATTCGACAGTAGTTGGGACTTATTCAACCAAAGGAGGGTGTCCCAAAGGTAGCTGGGGCACCCATTCGTTGATTGAAAATACAAGGTTTTTCGAAAAGATTGTTATTGTGGTTATACACTTTCGCGAAAGGCGGACGCTTTCCGTGGGTACGCCCCCAGCCTCTTTAATATTATAGAATTATCAGCATTAAAATTTTACAGAGCCAAAAAAAGTATCTTCAATAATGACAGAAACGAGAAACGAAAATAGTGACGCAAACGGTGTTGGTATGAAAAGAATTTCTTTTTCCGAGCATCATTCTAGACTTCTTAAATTTTGCTACGACAATAGGAGAGTTTAATTTTTCGGTTAGTAATAATAAAAGATAAAAAATAACCAGTCAGTACAAGCACTTAATCTTGTATGCGACTGGTTTTTTTCCGCCTCGCTTGAAGCTGTATATTTAAGTTCTTCTTCAATTCCTAAGTGAACGCTTCTTTAGGCTGCCTGTCTATTATTCGATTTAGAAGAACGATTTGCGAAATAATTTTTTACCATCGGAATAAGGAATCGGTCGCCTCCCCAATAATAACTGGCAGAACCGACAAAGAGCAAGATAATCGCTACCGTATACAAAATCGGATTCGTACTCACGGTGCCAGCCAACAAGAAATTCAAGTTCATGAAAGCTCCAGCAATCAATGCAGGGATTGTTGCAATTCCTACGATTAAACCGATTCCGACTAAAACTTCACCCCAAGGAATTAAGAAATTAAAAAGGTCCACATTTGGCAGAGCAAAGTTTTCTAAAAATGCCGCATACCAACCTTGAACGGCTGGATGCTCTCCGCCGGCTTTCGCAATGGCACCAGTTAAAAAACCACTTGCATCAAATCCATCTGTAATTTTATGAAATCCTGCAGTAAGCCATTGATAACCGAGCCAAATTCTAACTACCGCCCATATTGCGCTAACGATTGGAGTTTTCCACCATTTTGTATTCATTTGAATTCCTCCTAAATATTATTTTGTGATTCTCCTCACATATATTAAGGAAAGTGATGATTTCAAATTCAAAAGGACAATTTATAATGTGAAGAACTTCACTAACTTTTATACTGTTACTATAGTTGAAAAAGGGTTTTTCATCAATCCCTTTTTTATTTTTGAGTGTTTTGCAAAATTTGATTTTCTACAAAAAAAGCGTTTAAAAAATGCTGATTATAATCAGATGTTTTATTACAATAATTTTGATAAAGTTTAGAAAGGGATCAATCCACAAATTTGAGCATACTTACAGAATTTATGAATTTTTATTATTTTTAAATAGCAATTTGCTTTCTACTTTGCTTGTTCATTGCTAGTGCTGAAGCTATTAACACAATTGCATTTAAATAGATATGGGTTTTTACTTTTTCAATTCCTCTTATGTGTAAAGAATTTGCGGTTAAATAACTTTTCATTCTTGAATTACAGCGTTCTACACTCGTTCGTTCATTATATAGTTCTTTCCAACGCTTTGTATCACGATGAGGAATCGAATATCTTCGTAAATCTTTAAGAGTGTTTACTTTTACAACCATCCCATAGTTGGAAGAAGAACATGCAGTCATGCCCAAAGGGCAATCAACTTTTCCAGTAGCATGGGGACACCTAAACTTAAGTTGATTCTTTTCGGATCCCCAATAAGTCATATGATATCCCATAGAACAACGTGGGGTTCCATTTGAAGCGATTCCTGCTGGAGGTTCTTTTTCATTACGCAAATTCAATGGGATAATTGCTTGTGCCCCAATGTTCTTGGCGGATTCGTAATTTTTCAGTTGGTCATAGCCTGCATCCATAATCAAATATTCGATTTTCGTTTTTACACATTGGTTGACTTGCTCAATTAATTGTGGGGCAACATCTCCGTCATTCATATGAGCGGGGGTTACTTCAATTGCCATCGGCAATTCGCTTTTGGTATCAACTGAAAGGTGCATCTTATAACCAAACCAAGTAATTTTATTGCCAAATGAATCAAACTTAGCACCCCAATTTGCATTGCCTGTATGCTCACATCTTTTCTTAGGTCGTTTCTTTTCATAAGCATCGATGGCAGCACTATCAATGGCTTGATGGCTTCCATCGATTATTCCTTCATCTTGAGCAATTGAGACGAGATCATGAAAAATCTGTTTTGCCAGACCTTTTCGAGTTAGATCTGAAAACACCCGACTTAGCGTAGAAATAGACGGTGCAGGACGACTAATATCTAATCCACATTGGTATCGAAAGCGCACATCATTTTTTAAACGATTGTGAAGTTCAGTGAAGGTATCAATTTTTTCTAATGGGGCGGCGATAAGAGCCCTTAATATCCCCTCTCTACAATAGCCTTCAGCCCCTTGGGGTGAAGAACTTTTCAATTGTTTAGCATAAGGACGCAAATCTAGAGCACTAAAAAAGATCGGTAATTTCTCTTTTGACTCTAAAATTTGCAATTCTTCAAAGGAAAATAGACTTTCTTGTAGAATATACAAAGTGACTTCCTCCTTATGAATTTTGTTTTTGGGTCACTTCAAAATTCTATAAATAAGGGGTGAAGTCCTTTTTTATTTCGTTAAAAACCTTGTAACTCTTGGGTTAAAAAATCTGCAAAATGCTCAATCCAAATAGCTAAAAAATCCTTAAATATGGAAAGGGGGCTGTTAAAAAGTACAGCCCCTTTCATAAAATGCGGTTGATTTCATTTCAGTGACGGCACTTCCGTGGGCACGGCCAAGCCTTTTCGACTCGCATCGTTCGAGGGTTCTTCTGCTCGTCCTGTTCCCGTTGGAGTCGCCGTCATCTTCCCTTTCATCAACTTTGGAATTGATCGGACAGTCCCGTAAATTTTATTATTCGTTTGTGATGCCTGTTCCCGCCTTTCCTTTTAACACCACCAGTCCTTGTTCTAATGAGGTCATCATCCCTTTTCTTCCTTTTTTTCGATTGGACAAGAAAATGGCTGCTTGTACTTTCGGTAATATGCATCCCTGTGCAAACTGTCCTTCTTCCATATATTTTTTGCTTCTTCCACAGTTATATTTTTTAAAACCTGTTTATTCCATTGGTTAACATGAACAAACACAATTTCCACTTCTGTTAAAATTTGACGAGTTCAGCTAATTTTTGGGAAGCAAAGTCTTTATTCATGACTTCTTCTACGCCGATCATTTCTCCATCTTTAAAATAGACAGGTATCCCCTCTCCGCCGGCAGCGATAACGATTTATCCAACTTCAACAAGGGTATTGATGATTTTGTATTCTAAAATACTGACCGATTTTGGAGAGGGAACGACCTTTCGCCAACCCCTTTCTGCATCTTCCCGGAATATAGCCTCTGTTTTAAGTATGGCGGCGTTGCTTTAAACCTCCTGGATAACTCCATGATTTTTTTGACATCATAAATTGAGGATTGTCGGAATAAGATTCAATTTTTGAAGGAAGGAGAAACATGATTTTAATACATTGGATTAATAAATTTAAAAAATATATTGAATTTGATTAAAAAAATAAAAAAATATATAAAAAATATTAACTTTTACATTGACGTAATTAATTTCCTGTTGTAAGATTATAAAAAAAGAGAAGGAGATGACTATTTTGGCCTTCGAAACAATCACATTATGCCCGGTTTGTAACGAAACATTGAGGATCAAAAAGCTTCAATGCCCCCGATGCCATACGGTCATCGAAAATGATTTCGTATTTTCCAAACTGGCTGTATTATCCAGTGAACAACTAAAATTTGTGGAAGTGTTTTTAGCATGTAGAGGCAATATTAAAGAAGTGGAAAAGGAACTGAACATTTCCTATCCTACCGTCCGTGGGAAATTGAACGAAATCGTGCAAAAATTAGGTTATGAACCGAAGAAGAAAAATGAAACGGATGCTAAAAGCGTTGTCGCTATGTTAGACAGTGGAGAAATTTCGGCAGATGATGCAATTAAATTGCTAAAAGATAATTAGGAGGGAAATCTGATGAAAAATGAAATTGAAAAAATTTTAACCATGGTGCAAGAAGGGAAAATTGATGCAGAAAAGGGGTCCGAATTGATTGAAGTATTAAAAGAAAAAGAAGAGGAAGAAACCACTTTCCGGATGGATGAAACATCAACTAAAGGGAAACTATTGAAAATTCGAGTTCATTCGGAAGATGGAGATCAAGTGAGTATCAATTTACCTATTAAAATTATCAAGTTGTTAACAAAAATGGGGGCAAATATCCCAGAATCGGAAAAATATTTGAAAAATGTTGACGTCAATATACTCTTAGAAGCAATCGATAACGATATAGTTGGAGATATTATTGATGTTAAATCTGATGATGGAGATATCGTTAAGATTTCAATTGAATAAGGGGCGATGTCACCGTGCTAAAAATTAAAGTGAAAACAGCGAAACAAAAAATTTTCATTCCAATCCCCTATGGGTTATTAAAAATCGCAATCATCTTCCTATCTTCTGAGCATATTAGGAAACGACTGGCCAATCTCCAAAGGGAAGAAGAAAAAGAAACAATGGAAGGGAATCGAATCGAAACGGATGGAGAACATGAAAACAATAAAAAAGTTGATAAAAAGGAACGTCCAAGTAGTGAAGTCTGTTTTGCTCCCGAAATGAAAAAAATATTAAAGCTTCTGTTGAAGGAATTAAGACGATATCGGGGATTGGAATTAATTTCAGTTCAATCAAAGGATACATTTGTTTCAATTAAGTTGTAATGGATGTTGTCAACTGTTTAGGGCGTAATTTGTCGTTAACGATCAATATTTTCCAGTTCTTACTAAAAATAGATGAAATACCAGTTTTCTATTTAATTTCTTCGAGTTCACGATAGAAATCTTTGGCAATGAATTCGAATATCTTTATAAATGATAGCCTAAGAATGTACATAAATGATTGTTTAAGGATGTACAAAATGGATGATTAATTCCATAATATTCCTGAGGTGAATATTATGTACATCCAGATAGATATGAATTTTGATATAGAAATTAAAGACCTTACTGACTTACCAAAATTAAAACTATTATCGGAGAGTTCGAAAATGAAGATTAATAAGAGTCAATTAGCGAGAGAGATGGGAGTGGATCGCAGGACAATTGATAGGTATCTAAATGGGCATATACCTAAGAAAACAAGGAATCGAAAGTCAAAAATGGATGATTATTATGATGTCATAAAATCACTTTTGTCCGAGGAATCCTCGCAAATATTTTACTACAAAAGAGTTCTCTGGCAGTATCTAAAAGATAATCATGGTCTTGATTGTTCGCAATCAGCCTTTAGAGCATATATTTCAAAAAAACCGGAGTTCCAAAGCTATTTTGATTCAAATAGAAAGAGGAGAAATAGAAATGAAGTGATTCGATATGAAACGCCGCCAGGCGAACAAGCCCAGTTAGATTGGAAAGAAAATATTCGATATCTCACAAAAGACGGGGAATATATTTATATAAACATTTTCACGTTATTACTTTCTAGCTCAAGAGCACGAATTTATCACTTGTCTTTATCCAAATCACAGAGTATTTTATTATCCCTCCTTACGGAGAGTTTTGAGGCTTTTGGGGGTGTTCCTAAGACCATATTAACCGATAACATGAAAACCATAATGGACGTACCAAGAACAGAAACTCAACCTGGAAAAGTGAATGAACGTTTTTACCAGTTTTCCAAAGATATGGGATTTGAAGTCAAACCTTGTATCGCAGGAAGACCGCAAACGAAAGCCAAGGTAGAGGCACCTATGAAGTTGTTAGACGAAATTCACGCTTATCAGGGGCAATTTACATACGAAGAGCTCCATGAATTTGTAAAGAGACTTAACGAGCGAATTAATCATTCCGTTCATCAAGGAACAGGAATCATCCCTGCTTTAGCATTCCAAAAAGAAAAAGATCTCTTATCCCCACTACCAAGTAAAAGAATAAGAGACCAATATAAAGTGAAAAATAACCATGTAAAGGTTAATTCTGCAAATATGGTTACCTATAAATCCAACCAGTATTCGGTTCCCGCAGGTTATATAGGTAAAACTGTTAACTTACAAGTATATGATAACCATATTTTCATTTATTATAACACGGAATTACTCGCTCATCATCCCGTTAGTCCGATTAAAATTAACTACAAGGAAGAACATTATCGAGATACTTTAGCGAGACACTTGCCTTTCAAATCGGAAATCGATATTGATGAATTGGCAAGGAAAAATTTAGAAGCCATATACGAGGTATATAAAAATGAATAATAGCTATACAAGATTAATCAACAATTTGGAGTATTTAAAGTTAAAACAAATGATTCTACACCTAGACGAAACGATTGATTTTATGAATAAAAATAACTTATCTTTTACGGAAGCTTTACTAAAGCTGACTGATTATGAAATTGAAATGAAAGAAATTAATATGATCAATTACATGGTTAAGGTAGGGGCATTCCCTCATCTGAAAGAGCTTAAAGACTTTGATTTTGATTTCCAACCATCAATCAATAAACAACAGATCCTTGATTTTGCGACACTTCGTTTCATCGAACGAAATGAAAATATAGTTTTCTTAGGCCCAAGTGGTGTGGGAAAAACTCATTTAGCCACTTCCATTGGGATAGCGGCAGCTAAGAAAAGGATAAGTACCTATTTTATCAAATGTAATAACTTGATTATGAATTTGAAGAAGGCGAAACTAGAAAATCGTCTGGAAGCAAGACTGAAGCATTATGCGAAATACCGGTTATTGATTATTGACGAAATCGGTTACTTACCTATCGACGCAGATGATGCCAAATTATTTTTCCAATTAATTGATATGAGGTATGAGAAAAAAAGCACGATATTCACAACAAATGTCAATTTTAAAGATTGGGGTGAAATATTCCAGGATCTTAAATTAGCCAATGCCGTTTTAGATCGTATTCTCCATCACGCAACGGTTGTGAATATCACAGGTGATTCGTATCGCTTAAAGGATCATTTTAACAAAAAAGAGAATCAGCCACTTGCCGATAATGTCTAAAAGGTAATCAGATCAAATTATAAACATACTTTCATGATTTAGTTATGGTACTATGAACCATTTTGATTCCCTATCAAACAAATGACAGGGAGTCAAAATGGCAAAAGCTAAAATTGTACATTCTTAAACAGTCAAAATTGTACATTCTTATATTGACATTTATATATCTTCATCCAATAATCATTTCTCGTATGTCTGTATACTTCTCCTTTGACTGAAAATCGAATGATTCCAGTTGGGAGAAGTATTATTATATATTTTACAACATAATCATTCTAAAATCTTTTATTAGAATGACAGTACTTGCCGTTCTGTTCGTAAAGGAACCTTGATTTTTTGACCTTTCAAAAGCCCCTCAACCCAACACTAGCTTTTCCTCATATCTATATGATTTTCCTATTTTGTCATTGATGGGAACATTTAGTTTGATTCATGGAACGATACAGTGGGAATAAAATGAATTTTTGTGAAGTTGTATTGAAAAAATATAAACAATATATTATTATGTTTACATATAATAAAACAAATTGAAAAGGTGTTTGTTATGAATGAAAAAGATTGGTTTCTTGAAGCCTCTCCTGAGGATTTGTCCAATGGTTTTGTCTATCAAAAGGAAAAAGAAACATACGTTTGTTTGATTTGTCATGAAACCTTTCAAGATGGTGTCATTTATCCTGTTGGAGATGTGCTTTTGGAAGCGAAACGAGCGATTCGAAAACATATCGATGATGTCCATGAATCCGTATTCGACTATCTCATTAAGTTAGATAAAAGGAACTCTGGTCTTTCAGAACTCCAAAAGGAATTGTTGACCTATTTTTACGAGGGGCTTTCCGATCAAGAAATTGCGAAAAAAATGAATGCGAAAAGTACATCAACGATTCGCAATCATCGTTTTAAATTACGGGAAAAGGAAAGACAGGCGAAGGTGTTATTGGCAATTATGACATTACTTAAGAAAAGAAAGAAAAATAATCCAGAAGACTTCGTTGTTTTCCATAAGGGGGCAAAAATGGTGGATGAACGTTACGCAACAACAAATCAAGAAAGGGAAAAAATTTTATCGACTTATTTCAAAGATGGATTAGATGGTAGACTTTTTACATTTCCATCGAAAGAAAAGAGGAAACTCATCGTACTCCAACATATGATTAAACGATTCGACTCCAATAAAATGTATTCGGAGCGGGAAGTCAATGAAAAAATTAAAGAAATGTACGATGATTTCGCAACGATTCGAAGATATTTTATCGAATATGGGTTTATGGAGCGAAGTAAAGATGGCTCACAATATTGGGTGAAAAAATAAAATAGGGCTAGAATAATATATGATTTTTTAATTTTTAAAGCTAGCATTTGTTAGAAAGAAAAAATCGTTCTTCTTTTTCGGTTTATACGATGAATCAATGTCGTCTATGTAACGTTTATGATTCGTTTTTTTTACACCGGATTTATACCGGTGTATTTTTTTCTAAAAATATTTTATAAACTAGATTACTTACTGTTTCCATTTATGTATAAAATTGGAACTCAAAAGATGATTCTATTCATGCCGCTGAAATTTTCACTCAAATCAAAAGAAAAGTTAACTTATAGTTAACTAATTTAACCAAAGTATACTAGGTTTCCATTGTTTTACAAATGGGCGGGAAATACAATGGTAATAAGGTTATGGAACGTATAAATTCTGACATGATCTTTTCGTCTGTTTAAACCGGAGAATTGGGGGAACAACGATGAAAGTTCGGATTCAAATTCATCACGTTTTAGTTGCAAAAAGAAAGGAATTGGGCATTACACAAGAACAGTTTGCCAACTATTTAGGTGTATCAAAACCTGCCGTATCCAAATGGGAATCGGGAAAAAGTTATCCTGATATCACCTTGCTACCGGTAATCGCTTCCTATTTCAACATGTCGATCGATGATTTACTTGGCTATGAATCCGAAATGACAAAGGAGGAAATCAACGAATTATATAAAAGATTAGCAAAGTCCTTTGCTACAGAATCCTTTGACCAAGTTTATGAACAATGCCATGTTTATTTAAAAAAATATGCATCCTGTTGGCGACTTCTTTTTTCAATCGGTACGTTACTTGTCAATCATGCTCATCTTTCAGGAACAAGGGAAAAAACGGATTCGATTTTTCGAGAAGCGATACGGATTTTTGATCGAATCATTAATTTTGGAGATGATCCTGTCTTATCGAAGCAGGCACTCCATTTGAAAGCTATCTGCCATCTTTCCCTCGGTCAACCGAATATGGCCATTGAAATTTTGGAAGACGTGAAGGAATTGCCGATGAATGAAGATGTGCTTTTGGCGAAAGCTTATCAAATGAAAGGGGATTACGAAAAGGCAAAGGGACTTTTGCAAGCGCAAATTTTTAAAAATTTAATAGGGATCTTTCAAGCATATCCGGATTTAATCTCTCTTTATAGTGATGAATTGGAGAAAATGGAAGATTTTTTCCAACAGGCGATAGAATTGGGGAAAGTATTTCGAATCGAACAATTTCGACCCACTGACCTTTTATTCATTTTATATCTGGGAGCAGAAATTTATTTACGACATAACGAAAAGCAAAGGGCGTTGGAATTGCTGGAAAAATATGTGGATACACTGTTAAAACCAGGCATATTACCGTTTCAACTGAAAGGGAATTCACTTTTTGATCAATTGGAGGACTTTTTTGATGAATTGGATTTGGGGAAAGACGCACCGCGGAACTCGGAAGTCATTTTACAAGATTTGAAAAAATCTGTTATCGATCATCCCACTTTTGCTCCGTTACACGGGGAGGAAAGATATCAACGAATCGTGCAAAAATTAAAGCAACTGTAAGGAGGATTAAAGTATGGAAGAGTTGATAGAATATTTGCCACTGATTATTCCAATATTAATGATTGAATTAATCTTAGCAGCTGTTGCACTTATTCACTTAGTTAGGCATGACCAATATCGATTTGGAAATCGACTGATGTGGATTTTGATTATTTTATTAGTTCAAATAATCGGTCCTATTTTATATTTTTCCATTGGAAAGGGCGATGATTGATGGAAGTGTTAAAGGTAGACAATGTTTCCATGAAGTTTGAAGAATTAACTGTTTTAAATCATGTCAGTTTTTCAGTACCGAAACATTCCGCCTTCGGATTAATTGGAAAAAATGGTGCCGGAAAAACGACGACAATGAAACTGATTGTCGGATTATTAAAACCGACCGGTGGAAAAATGACTGTTTGTGGCGAACAAGTTATTTATGGTAACACGAAGACTAACCGATTGATTGGTTATTTACCGGATGTTCCGGAGTTTTACGGGTACTTAACTCCAAAAGAATACTTGAAATTATGCGGTGAAATAACGGGACTTCCATCTAGTCAAATTAAGAAAAAAACAGAGGAATTATTGAATCTTGTCGGATTGGAAGGGGTAAATCGAAAAATAGGTAGTTTTTCTAGAGGAATGAAACAAAGACTTGGCATCGCTCAAGCATTGATTAATGAACCAAAACTCCTAATTTGTGATGAACCGACCTCTGCATTGGATCCGATGGGAAGGAAGGAAATATTAGATATTTTACGGGACGTTACAAAAAAAACGACCGTTATTTTTTCTAGCCATATTTTATCCGATGTGGAAAAGGTGTGCGACACAATTGGAATTTTGAATCAAGGGCAATTGCTATTGCAAGGAAATTTGTCGGAAATGAAGGAAAATTACAGTAAAATGGGGGTTCGTATGGATTTTTTCAACGCTAAAGATGCCGAGGAGGCAGAAAAGGTATTGGTTGATTTGCCCTTTGTTTTTAAATTGGAACGATTGGAAATGACCCTTTCTGTCCAATTGACGAGCCATCCTTCTAACACAAATGAATTGCTGAAGATTGTTTCAATGAAAGGATGGAATTTAAAAAAATATGAGTTAATTGAACCGTCATTAGAAGATGTATTTTTGGAGGTGGTGAAAGGATGAGAGGATTTAAAGCATTTGTTAAAAAAGAACTTATTGAATTTACACGAAATTATAAATGGATTATTTTATTGTCCACTTTCCTTTTTATCGGTATGTCCAGTCCCCTTTTGGCGAAGCTTCTGCCGAATATTTTTTCCATTCTCGAGATGGGCGGATTGACCATAACTTTACCTGAACCGACTGGAATGGATGCGTACAGTCAATTTTTTAAAAACATGAGCCAAATGGGGATTATCGTCCTCCTCCTCGTATATAGTGGTATTTTATCTAACGAATTGACAAAAGGAACGTTAACGATTCTTTTGTCAAAGGGATTATCTCGGAATGCGGTTATTTTGGCGAAATACACGGTGGCCCTTTTTCATTGGAGCCTTTTCTTTCTCATCGGAACTATAATAAATCATGTATATACGATCTATTTATTTGAAAAAACATCTTTTGATCATTTGTTCTTTTCTTTATTTTCCCTATGGCTTTTTGGTGCCTTTGTCCTAGCCCTCATCCTTTTTTCCGGGACAGTGACGACAGGGAACTACGGTGGACTTCTTTTAACGGTCGTTTTATTGGTAATAGGTCTTATTGCGAACAGTTTTTCAGCATTACAAAAATACAATCCCGTATCCCTCGCTACCGATAATCTTGAAATACTAACTGGAGAAGTGTTAGTCAGTGAACGGATTGGTACAGTTGGTTTAACCGTCTTGCTAACTACAACCATACTCGTTTTCGCTTTATATTTTTTTAAGGAAAAGAAAGTGTAAATACCCTTTTAAACCAATATAAAATTGTGTGAAAATTTCACATTGATTACGATTGAAATGAATATCAAAATCAAAAAAAGATCAATATGTTTCATCCCCATATTGGATTTGAGTCAATGTTGAAAAAGGTGAAACTAGCGTTTATGAAATGTGTTCAGGAACCTTTTTTTTCGGTTTCTCCCAAAAGATGGTTAAAAAGATTCCAAAGGCGATAATTACCGTTGCAAAATAAAAGGGATAGTTTAAATCGATGTCGAAGAGTATGCCACCAACGATCGGACCGAATACATTCCCGAGACTGGTAAACATCGAATTCATACCACCGACAAATCCTTGTTCATCTCCTGCAATATTTGATAAATAATTCGTAATAGCTGGACGCAACAGATCGAAACCGATAAAAACAGTAAATGTAACAATCATAATGGTCAAATACATGTCTACCACCGTCATAAAAAAGACTAAGGTGGCGGAGACAAGAAGGCTGTAACGAATTAAACGAATTTCACCCCAATGAATGGTCATTCGATCGAATAGAAAAATTTGAGCAACTGCACCAATAATTGCACCTCCTGTAATCATAATTGCAATATCCCTCGGTGTAAAACCGAATTTATGATCAACGAATAAGGAAAACAATGATTCGAAGGATGCAAGACCAAAGGATGTGATAAAAATAATTACAAACGGAATCAAAAACAACGGTGTAAACACTTTTTTCATTGTGTCTCGTTGAATGGTTCCGGTTTTATTTTCGGGATTCCTTTCCGGTTCCCGTAAAGAAATGAATGAAAGGCATGAAGCAAATCCGCCTAATCCAGCTGCTGTGAAAAAGGGAATCCGGTGTCCGAAATCTGCTAAAAAACCTCCGATGGCCGGACCGATAATAAATCCGGTACTAATCGCAGCAGACATATACCCGAGTGCTTTCGGTCGTGTTTTTAATGATGTTATATCAGCAATATACGCTGTTACTGCAGGCATGACGAAGGAAGCACTCGTTCCTCCAAGGATACGTGAAACAAAAAGGATTTCGACAGTATTTCCAATTCCAAATAATACTTCCGATATGGCAAAAAGAAAAAGACCGATGACGATCATCGGTTTCCTTCCAATTTGATCGGCCATTCGACCGGCTATGGGAGAAAAAATCAGTTGTGTGAAGGCAAAAGCAGCAACTAAATATCCAACGACCGTTCCGGAAATATGCAACTCGTTCATGATCGTCGGCATCACTGGAATTACGAGACTAATTCCTAAAAAGGCGATACATATATTCATTAGTAACAAACTTAACGTATATGTTTGTGATGGTCTTTTTTCCATAGGAATCAGAATCTCCTTTTGCTAGTCATATGTTTGAAAAAAGATAAACATAATCGACAACAGGCCATCTGCGCCCTTTTAGAATATCGATTATTTGCAATAATAACGATGATGATATCACAAATTTATCCTTTTTGGAATGGGAAAATTTTATCTTATAATATTTTGACCCGAAATTTTTTTAGTATCAGGAAAATCATTTTGTTTCCTCCCATTTTAACTTGTCCACAACGAATTTTTTCAATCATTCTCCTTTCTTTATTAATCATTGAATACCCACTTTTTCTCCGACTTCCTTTACAATCCACCTGTTTCCAAACGGTAAAAATCGTAAATAGACAACCGCTTAAAAGGGTGCCCATTTTTTTCTTTTTCTGTAGAGTTTTTAAAAAAATTGTCGTCTATATTAGTAAACATTGACTTTAGATCAAATTATAATGGACATACGTATCGTGACCTTTTGAGGGAAAAGGAGGGGAGAGCCATTCAACCAGAGGTTCTAGTGGAAAAGGCAAGGGCCGGCAATCACCACGCCTTTCGGATGCTCGTGGAAATGTATCGGGACGACGTTTACCGAATCGTCTACGGAATCTTACGGAATCAAAAAGATGCAGAAGATGCGGCCCAAGAAGTATTTATTAAAATATATAAATCTCTCCCCAATTACAAAAATCAAGGGTTTAAAACATGGATTTCAAGAATTGCTGTTAATCATTGTATCGATATGAAAAGGAAGGCATATCGAAAACGGGAAGAAATTACCGATGCAATTCCTGAAAAAATGAGTAATCAAAATCCCACTGAACGAAGAGTCATCGAAAGGGAATTGAGGGAACAAAT
Source organism: Fervidibacillus halotolerans (assembly GCF_026547205.1). Taxonomy (GTDB): domain Bacteria; phylum Bacillota; class Bacilli; order Bacillales; family Caldibacillaceae; genus Fervidibacillus; species Fervidibacillus halotolerans. Next base: position 371,822 of record NZ_CP106877.1, read on the forward strand.
TTACGAAAAAATTAACAAACTCCCGGGAAATTATCGAGATGTAGTGTATGGCTATTATATTCAAGGAAAAACCTTTGAACAATTGGCTGAGGAACAGAACGTAAAGAAAAAAACGATTGAAGTACGGCTGTACCGTGCCCGAGTATGGATGAAAAAACATTGGAAGGAGGAAGAATTTCAATGAATACACCCCACTATTCGATGAAGGAATGGGTGGCTTTTGCAAAAGGCGAGTTACGGGAAGATGTTTACTTAGAGATGGAGCATCATCTTTATCATTGTGACCAATGCTTGGCTATTTTTTCGAAAATCATGATTGAAGATGAAACCGTGCCGCCGATGACAAACGGTACGGCCTTTACCGATCAAGTGATGGAAAAAGTTTCACAAATAGACAGAGAAATAACATTTGACACTGGAAGGAAGAAACAGAAAAAAGCGTATGTAAAACAAACGATGATTCACTATACCATCGCTGCAAGTTTAACCATTTTACTTATGTTTTCAGGAACGTTTGAAAAATTATCTGAAAGTATTGGAAATGTTCATAAAACGGGATTCGAACAGAATGAATCTGTGACAGAAAATGTGTTAAATAAAACGTTATCCCTTTTAGATTCGATTAAAGAGCATGCGGAGGAGGCGAAAACAGAATGAAAAATCCCATCATCGCTTTTCTTTTATCCTTTTTTCCAGGTGGCGGGTTACTTTATTTAGGGAAATTGCGGGGAATATTTTATTTAATCGGTATTTTCTTCATTCCCGTTTTCTTTTACATTTTTGGTTACTATGGGGAACTGTTTGTTTTAGGTTTAATCTTAGCATTTCTACTGTATTTCATCAGTTTTGTTGATACGATTGCTTCATCATCGAATCTATTGAAAAGTCAAGGAAACACAAGTGGAGAAACATCGAGATCATTTGAATCGGAAAGGTTTTACACAATTATCCTTTCATTCATCCCAGGATTAGGTCACTTCCAATTAGGACTTATGAACAGAGGAATTACCTTTCTTCTCGCCTTTTTTGGAACGGGGATCATGGTTTTTTTCGTTACCTTGCTATTAAGAATGGAAGAGTTTCTCGTTTTCGGATTGATTCTCCCTGTTATTTGGTTTTACTCTTTCTTCGATGTGATGAATCAATTAACGAAAAAACAAAAAGGGGAGGAGCTAATCGATCGAAGCATTTTGGAGGATTTTGAAGAAAGTAGGGAAAATGGAAGGAAAAGTAAAACAGTGGCAAAAGTATTGTCGATGATTCCTGGCGTTGGTCATTTGTATTTAGGTTATCAAAAACGGGGATTTCAGTTGTTGGCCATCTTTTTCCTTGCCATCTATTTGCTTGATTTTTTAAGATTGGGTCTCTTTCTCTTCGTCATTCCGATTCTTTGGTTTTACAGTTTCTTCGATGGGCTACAAAAAGCATCCACATATGAAGATGGAAAGATCGATGATGAACCGGTTTTTAATTATTTTGTCAATCATCAAAAATGGATCGGTGTGGCCTTTCTATTTATCGGTCTATATTACTTGGCAAAAAATACACTATTTCCGATTTTAGATCCGATCATTCGGGACCTTTATAAAATTTCGATCGATTATTGGTTCGATCAATATTTCCAAACGGCCATTGTTTCCCTTTTGTTCATCATTGGTGGGATTAAATTGTTGTTAGGAAGTAAAAAGCATACACCTGGCTCGGAAGAAAACAACCGAATGGAATAAAGATGTGGAGGATGAAGGATGAGGACTTGGCGAGTAGGTACATTTTCCATGGGAATTGCGTTGTTAGGTTTAGGGATTTGTTTACTTTTATCTCGTATAGTAAAAATTGATTTGGTCACTGTGATGAAAGGATGGTGGCCGGTCATTTTTATCATTCTCGGAATCGAAATTTTGGTGTACGTCGTTTTAAATCGGAAATTCGATTCCCCGATTAAATATGATGTATTTAGTATAATGATCGTTGGAACCATCGGGTTTGTCGGAGTAGCGATCCTTTCATTACATTCCGTAGGGCTTTTGGGAAAAATCGAGCAAGTCATATCGTCAGAAGTTCAGACGGTAGATCTACCCACATTTACCGAATCGGTAAAAGATGTGGAGCGAATCGTTCTTGATACAAGACAACCGATTAAAATAGAAACGACGAAAGGAACGAATTTGGTTGCTTTTGGAACAATTCGAACAGAGATAAAAAAAGATTCGAATTTATTTCAAAGGATGGAAAACTTTATTCAATCGGTGAAAGTTGATGATACATTGTATATAACCGTAAAGGAACCACCGTCAACACGTTATCAATCGGTACATCAAATGGATGTGACAGTAATCGTGCCGTACGATCTACCGCTGGAGGTGAACGGAAATTATCAAGAAATTACCCTTCGAACGAGGAAGATGATGGGCGATTGGTATATCAATCAAACATCAGAATTAAATGTTGTTCTATCTCAGGATAATAATGTCACGGTAATTGCGGAAAAAGTAAATCGGGTAAATTCTGAAAGTATTTCCTGGGAAATTGAACCATATGATAAAGATACTCCTACCGGTTATAATCGTTCAATTAAAAGTGCTTCTTATAAAATGGGGGACGGAACATATCATTTATTTGTGAATGGAGCGGAACATGTACAAGTAGTGGAAGAAAAATGAATGGTTTTACATGTTTCCAATAGAAGTGACTAATCTGATGGATACAAGGGAAGGCACTCGGTGGAAATAAAGGTTGAATGTTAACCACATTTCAGAAGAGGCCTTCTCGGATCTTTAAAAATATAGATGGGATCAACTTGAAAATGTACAGTGATTCGCCTAATGTGTCCGTTACACGATCAAAAATCATTTCCTCTTATTATATTGAATACCTTTTTGGCTAGATGAACCTCTTCCTCCTTTATCATAATAAAGTGACTCAAACTATACTTTCATCCAGCATGTCATCAATGATAACAAATCAATATTCGATCAATCCCGATGTAAAAAGGAATTAATGATAATAGACTTTTCTAAATTTTTTGCAATCTCATTGCAGAAGCATACGTAATATACTATAATTAGCTTAACAATTTTATGTATATTTTTTCGTGGAGGAGAGTTTGTTGAAAAATAAACGAGCGTTCATCACCTTTTTTACGGTATGTTTCCTTGTGATCTTTCTTCTTATTTCTTCTCTTTTAATACCAAAAATTTTTACCTCTGAGGCAAGCGAATTAGAAAAGTTTACCCCCAGCGATCAGAAATTATTAAAATCTTTAGCCCGTTCCAATAACGAAATCCACCTAAATTATAAAAATACCCAGTTATCCAATGAAAAAGGAGATTTTGAAGAATCAACTTCAAAGTTGCAAGATGAAAACAATAAAAAAATCAAAGCGAGCGAATTAAAGGCTTTATTAGAGAAGGATCCGAGTCTAATCCAAATCCAAATTTTTGATCTCGCTACGAATAAGCAAATCATGTTTAAAACAGTTAAATCGTTGCGCGAATTAGAAGGACTGACGTTTGAGACTCCAAAACATATATTGGAGGCAAATAAAGATTATCCCGTTTTCCAAGCAGATTATATGGTCATCATTTCAACGAAAGATTATGTTGGCTTTTATGATTTTACTCGCTTCTATATTAATGATTTATCGAAAGCAAACGCGAATTTATTAAATGGTGTTTTAGCGTATATGAAAAGTACCGATCTGAAAAACGGATTAAATATCGAGTTTATTAAAAGAGGAGATACCATCAATGAGTTGGATGTTGTCTCGTCAAAGCAATCCATCGATTGTATAGCCTGTGTCGGTCCAATCTATAAAGTTGGGTCGAAGGAAACTTTTAATAAGTGGGTGAATATTGCCCAAGTCCATGCGATCAAAGGTGTGGATACAACCTTTTCCCTTAGTACTTCCCAAAGCTCGACAGTTTCCATTCAATCGAAGACGGTAACAAAAGCTGGTACGGTGACGAGTAGTGGAGCGATTTCCAACATACTTCGTTCAACGACCATTTTCCCAAAACGAACGGCCTCCTCTTTAACTGCAAAAGGCGTGCACGCACAACAAGAAGTTCAAATGGCGAAAGTTGAATATATTAACGTAAAAAATAATGCCGATCGATATACGCAAGTGAGAAGGGAAAAATATATTGGTGGGGCGAATTTTGGGAATTCAGTTGGAGGAAATGGGAAAAATTACGATTCTGTCAACGGAATTCAATATCTACCTGGGTCAAAGCACACAGTTGAACAGGAAAGTTCCCAATCTTTCAGTAATCAAGCATCCACATCGGTTTATGGAATTACAGTTGGTGTAACAGTCACTTTAAATCATTCGAGCCAAAATACATGGACGTTCGATTTTAAAACCGGTCATGGGTTTTCCTGGTATAAAGTGTATGGAAAATATAAAAATTTAACAGCTAAGTAAATTCCCATTGTAACGAAAGATGCCTTTTGAATTATTTACAATAAAGGAAGTGGAGAAAACGCGAATGGTTTGCCTCACTTCCTTTTATTTTTTAATCAGGTTAGAGACTATCCTAGTACAACAAACGATGGATTGGAGTCTATAAGATTGGACAAGTTTCGAAAACCCAGTCCCTTTTTCCCGTACTTGTTCAAATCGGATCCTCCTTGTTGAAAAGGAATCAAAAATGATTTATAGAAGAAACATGGTAACAGGAGTAGGTAAAAATAAAATAAAGCGATATTTCCATGATGAGAAGGATAAGCAAAACTCAGGATGAAAAGGGGAACTATTTTCTATCTTATGAAAGTATGATAAGCTAAATACGGCTCTGTCCCTGAAGGATTTATATATATAAAAACTTGGTGATTTCAATGATTAAATTTTTCATAAAAAAATTTATCAAAGATTACGAACATGTTCAAAATCCGAGAGTACGGACATCGTATGGAATTTTATCAGGTGTTCTCGGCATTATATGTAACATATTTTTATTTATCATTAAACTCATCACCGGTGTTTTGATTAACAGTATAGCCGTTATTTCAGATGCCTTTAACAATTTAACCGATTCTGGATCATCACTGATTACGATTATAGGAGCTAATTTTAGTAGGAAGCCACCGGATGTAGAACATCCGTATGGACATGGTCGATCCGAATACATTGCTAGTCTGATTGTAGCCTTTTTAATTTTCGCTGTAGGTCTTGAGCTTATGATCAGTTCTGTAAAAAAAATCTTTGAACCAGAACCAGTCATCGTCAATGGATGGTCAATAGCAATCCTTTTTCTAGCCGTTTTCATTAAATTATGGATGTATTCCTATAATAAGTTTATTGGAAAAACGATCCAATCGACGATGAATATGGCGACGGCAAAAGATAGTTTAAATGATGCAATTGCAACACTAGGGGTCATTTTCGGTACCTTTATAGGTATGTTTGTCGACTTTCCAATAGATGGATTCATTGGATTAATCATTTCGTTTTTTATTATATTTACTGGATTTTCAACGGCGAAAGATTCCGTTCATTTCCTTCTAGGTTCTTCTCCTGATCCGGAGATTATCGAAAGAATACATACCATTATTTCTGATAGTGAAAAAATCCGAGCTGCCCATGATTTACATGTGCATGATTATGGACCTGGAAGAAAATATGCATCGATGCATGTTGTCGTTCCACCGGATTTAAATGTCGAAGCTGCCCATTTTCTCATCCATGAATTAGAACAGCGAATCAAAAAGGAATTGGGAATTGATATCGTCATCCATATCGATCCGATGGAGGGAATTGACGAATGGTTGGCTGAAAAAGAACATGAAACGAATTCATCGAATCGGATTGAATGAAGTCAATGATATTTCGGTTATCATGCCCGTGAATGATCCTATTTATATCATAAGTGAATGTCCTTTCTATTGCAGGAAAATGAATGTGTTACGATATCAATTCCGGAAGTCACACAATTCAAAAGATCGGTGTTTTCTTTTTCATCTTTTACTTCCCAATATACGCAAACCGTCTCCCTTTCACCCGTAGAATTAGGTTTTTATATATCAATATCCCTTTTTTCTTAACAGGGCCATTCCACCCTTTTATAAAGACAAGCAAACGAGGTTGTTCTACTTATCTCTTCCATTTTTCGAAAAACTTTGTTCATCTATAGATTGGATTTGGATAATCGATTTTTGAATGAATCTTTCCAATGATCTCCTAAAACGCTTTTTCGATAAAGATGTGTGTCAATTTGGCGGGGCTACATCGATCGGTGAATGCCCTTTCTTAGTATCTGGTACGAAAATTAGAAGAATCAATCCAATGATAAATAAAATAACAAGGCTAAATACACCATAGGAGGAATTTCCGGTCAATTGGGTTGTGATTCCAACGAGGAAGGGACCTGAAACTGCTGCAAAACGGCCGAAAACATTATAAAAGCCGAAAAATTCATTTGATTTTTCTTTCGGTACCATTTGGGCAAAATAGGATCGACTAAGGGCCTGTATTCCTCCTTGGGATGTGGCGACCAACATCGCAAGAATCCAAAACTCAAGGACTGTGTCAAGGAATACGGCATAAATGGTAATAAACGTGTACACACCGATTCCTGTATAAAGCATCACTTTCGCTCCAAAAATATTCGCAAGTTTCCCGAATAAAAGGGCAAAGGGGGCTGCGACGATTTGTACAGCTAGTAAGGCGAGGATTAAATCCGTTTGACCGAGCCCAACATCTGTTCCGTAAACGGTAGCCATCGAAATAATTGTTGTGACCCCGTCGATATAAAAGAAATAAGCAAGTAAAAATAAAAAGATATTTCGATATTTTCGAATGTCATGGAAAGTTTGCCCAAGGCGTTTAAAACTATTTACAATGATTTTCGGTTCCCGCTCGACGTAATAGATTTGTGTTACATTTTTCAGCATCGGAATAGTAAAAGAAATCCACCATACCGCTGTAATGAAGAAGGCAATTTTACTAGCAACTGATGCGGAGAAGGGAAGTATGCCATTTTGCGATAAAATAATAATTGCAATACTAATGACGAAGGGGATCACGCTTCCAATATAACCTAAGGCGAAACCTCTTGCAGAAATTTCATCCATCCGTTCCTTTTTTGTCACATCGACGATAAACGCATTATAAAATAAATTGGCACCGCTTGCTCCGACGGATGTAAGTACATAAATTATGAGCAACAGGAGCCATTGATCGCTCGGTACGAACAAAAGGGAAAGGGTTGAGATTGAACCTAAAAGAAAGAAAAAGATGAAAAATTTTTTCTTCATTCCCTTGTAATCAGCAATTGCCCCAAGAATTGGTCCGAGCATAGCTAAAATAAATGTGGCAATGGATACGGAATAGGAATAAAAAGCAGTTGAATTTGCAGCTGAAACTCCGGCTTGTTGGGCAACGCTCTTATAATAAATCGGAAAAATGGCGGTTGTTATGACAATGGAATAGGCAGATGTCGCCCAATCGTACATCATCCAACTTTTTTCTTTTTTCGTATATCCTGCCAAAAAAAATCCCTCCTTATGATCTATATACAAATAGTATAAATGAGTTTGTATGTTAAAAGAATAAGTATTTTGTAAATTTTATATATATTTTTGACATTTTCTTATCTAACGGAACATCCCGTTGTAATTGAAAAGGAACGAGTATTAAAAATGTACAGAAAATATTCATCCTTTTTCACAAAAATATGTCGTTTTTCTCCGAGAATGAAATGAATAGAAACGGTTCATTGTTCCTCATTTTTACGAACATTGATTTTGTCAACACATTTTCTCTCAGATAAAGGCTGGTATGAAATTTGTTTTTGTTTCAAGGATTTGAAAATCAATTTCCATCGGCTATAATAAATAAGCATGTATTAGAATGGGATAAACGGAGAAATCCCCGTTTTTCATTTATATAAAGAAGGATTCCACGAAAACGGAAGGGAGGACGAATATTTGGCTAATTTCGTCGTACAGATAGAAAAACTAGATGGAAAAGGAAACGGACAAGCTGTTTATTGGAGAGAATTGGAAGAGGGAAGAAGAAAAAAGCTGCGATTAACCGTTCCACAAACGTTACCGGGTGAGCAGGTAAAAGTAAAGATAGCGAATCTAGAACGAAAAAGACAGAAAGCGGACGTCGAAGAAATATTGAGCGTCCATCCAGAACGGGTAACTCCGGCATGCCCTCATTTCGAAAAATGCGGTGGTTGTGTATGGCAACACTGGGATTATACCGGTCAATTAAAGGAAAAAACGAAACATGTTAAAAACGTCTTTGAAGAGCAAGGCTTTGATCCAAACCTCGTTCGAGATACGATTGGAATGGATCATCCTTGGAATTATAGAAATAAAATGGAATTTACATTCGCACCAGATGGTTCCCTCGGATTACACGAACAAGGCAATTTTCGAAACATCATCCCCCTTGAGACGTGTTTGATTGCTGGAAAACGGATGGCGGATGCAGCAATGGAAGTCGGTCGTTGGTCAAAGGAACACCAATTAACAGGCTATCATAAAGATACGCACGAAGGCTTACTTAGGCATTTGATGGTACGCAAGTCTTTTACGACAGGGGAAATGATGCTCGCATTGTTCGCAACGGAACCGCCGTCGGATCGATTGGAAAAAAAAGCTGAAGATTTAGTGGAACGCATTGAACGGAAATTTCCAGAAGTAAAAAGTTTCCTTTGGTTAGAAAATCGAGAGTGGGCAGATCGGGTCCAATCTTCAAAAACCCATGTCCTTTCAGGTCGCGATTATATTTATGACGAGATGCTCGGATTCCGCTATCGCCTCTGGTTCGACACCTTTTTCCAGACGAACCCGACGCAGGCGGAAAAACTAGTAGAATTGGCGTTGGAGATGGCCCAACCACAAAAGACGGAAAAAATGATCGACCTGTTTTGCGGTGTCGGAACCTTTTCCCTTCCTTTTGCAAAACAAGTAGGGGAGCTTGCGGGAATCGAAATCGTAGAGACATCGATCGAATCGGCAAAGCGGAATGCCTTGGATAACGGAATTGAAAATACCCATTTTCTTGCAAAGGATGCAAGGCGGGGAATCGATGAAATTGCCGAGAAATTTGGGAAGCCGGATCTCCTTTTATTGGATCCACCCCGTTCAGGTGCTGGAGGAAAGGTGATGAGAAAAATCGGTCGGCTACAGCCGGAGCGGATTGTGTACGTATCGTGTAATCCGGATACGTTAGCCCCCGATCTAAAAGAACTCGTCCCGTTCGGCTATGAAATAAAGGAAGTTCAACCGGTCGATTTATTTCCCCACACGGTGCATGTGGAGACGGTGGTGTTAATATATAGGAAGGATAAATAATACAATGAATACCCAACCAATTAACTTAAAATGGATGAAGATTTCCAAGGATATTAGAGAAAGACTACTTAATAATGTATGGTGCTCAAATTGCAGAGGTGCAGTTAGAGTAGTTGAATATTCTATAGAAGATGATAAATTAGGTTTAATTATTAAAGGTAAATGTGAAACTTGTGGTGGTGAAGTAGTAAGGGTTGTTGAAAATCAATAATATTTGGGGAATATAAAAGGCATCTAACTGAGAGGTTAGGTGTTTTTTATAATGGTCTAAAATCGAATTTTGTGTATATCTAATGTTCTCTATTCCTTACCTTAATGGTTTTTCCTAGACCAACATGATGAATTGTAGATTCATAAGTTGCAGAAAACACCTTACTTGCTGCTGTTGAAAATGATATTGTGATCGGCTGGGGAGGAATACTTCCAGTGTATAATGGAAATGTATTCGAATTGCATCCATTAGCTGTTCGAAGCGATAAGCGAAATCAAGGCATTGGTAGAACAATCGTAACTGCTCTTGAGGATGAAGCAAGAAAGCAAGGTGGCTTGACAATATATTTAGGTGCTGATGATGAAATAGGTGACGGAGAATGTTCTTTAGCAAATGTTGATTTGTTTGATGATTTCCAGGGAAAATAGACAATTTCACTGCAGGAACTCATCAATCTCGTTTTTACTTAAAGATCGGATACAAGATTATAGTGGTTATGCCTAATGCTAATGGAATAGGAAAACCAGATATTTATTTCGGCAAAAAACTATGATTATTGAAGTGAGCGGAATTTGCCTCTCCATTTCTTATCTTATAATAAGCTATTATACGAGAATATTATTAGAAATATCATCCGCCAAAGAATCGCTAAGTCCTCACAACATCTTTATCATCATCTCGAGCCATGGGGAGTGCGTGGTGTTGATGTCAATGGTGGAAATAAATAACTTAAAAGTATAGAAAACAATGGGTTTTGCGTGTTTTGCTGATTTTCAGAATGGCAGACCCCCTTGCGAATTAGGACTATTCCCTTAAAACGACTAATTCGAAGCAAAATTAAGAAAAGAAACCGCTTTCACTTTTGCGAAACAAGGAGCAAAGGTCGTATGTGCCGATATTAAAGGTGCGGAAGACACTGCGGAAGAAATTAAACAAACTGGTGGTCAAGCGATCGCTTGCCTATTAGATGTTAGCAAATGGGATCAATGGACATTGATGGAAAAAACAGAAGCCGAATTCGGTAAAGTGGATATCCTTTGTAGTGTAGCAGGAATTTCGGAAGCGACAAATATTGTTGGTCTCACGGAAGAGCAATTCGATTTAATGATGGATGTTAACGTTAAGGGCGTTTACTTTGGGATGAAAGCTGTATTACCAGGTATGTTAGAAAAAGGTGCAGGAAAAATTGTAAACGTCGCATCCCTAGCAGCCCATGTTGGTTTAGAAGGGCTTCCAAGCTATTCTGCCTCGAAAGGTGCCGTCGTATCGATGAGTAGACAAGTTGCCATTGTTTATGCCAAACATAATATTCAAGTGAATGTTGTTTCTCCAGGTATTATTGCTACTCCAATTCTTGAAAATAACACACCTGAGATGACGAAAGCCTTCACCGATGCGACACCAGCAGGTAGACTTGGAAAGCCTGTTGAAATCGCTAATATGCTTGCATTCCTTTGTTCTGAAGCAAGCAATTTCACAACTGGTCAAGCAATTTTGGTTGATGGTGGATGGAGCCAACAGTAATTAAATAATCGGAATATAGCCTTACATTTGAAAGTAATAGCATCTCCAATTCCCAAAATTATGATAGAAGGAGATGCTTTTTATTTACGTGAAAAAACTGACTGAGATAGGGTACTATGTGAAAATTCTTACAAAAAATCAACTTCTTAAACAAGAAAAAACTGATAAAATAGTGATTTTTTTGTTCTTCATATCCATCACGATGAAAGTGATTGGTTTGTTAAGTAGGAAAGAATTATTTTTTTTATTCATCAGTTCAATTTATTCGAAACTAAAATCCCGCCACAACTTGTAGGATGTCATATAACTTCATCATTTAGAGATATAGTTCACCCCGTTCCATCCATTAAAATGAAAAAATTTTTACCGCATACACTTCCAACTCAAAAAAATACATTTTTACGTAAGTCTTTGAAACCGTTCTTTTCTTTTTTCCGTAATCAGTTACATAAGTGAAAGAATTTTGAAACGAATTCCATACATCCCTTTTCTTTATTATTCCAAATGGCGAAAAATCCGAAAAAAGCTGTAATGAATGCTCCCTGACTTGTTGGCTATGTGAAAAATGTATTTTATAATAGAAAAATATAAATGCGTAATTTTCAGATAGTTATAGTAGAGTAATCTAGACGGTTTGCTCTGGAAATTGAATGTTTTTAATGAATCGAAAAGCATTTCTTTTTAAAAGAAAAGAGATAGTAATGAATGATTGGTCTCGGGACACCTATTTGAAAACAGATCACTTTTTGAATGATGGGATGATGTTGCATAAACGAATGTATTCGTAATTGCAGAAGGAGAGTAAATAAGGGAAGGCCATAATATCATTGGGAAATAACGGCTCGAAAGGAGGAAAAGTGTATGCTTTGTCAATTATGTGGTAATCATCCAGCTTCAGCATCTTTTATAAAAATTGTAAATGGAGAACTGAAGGAGTTTCATATTTGTGAACAGTGTGCAAAAAAACAAGAAGAGAATATAAAAGGGATATCCAATAAAGTTTTGAATGAACAACTATTGTCAAATGTACTTGAGGGTGAACCGAGCGATTCTCCCATCATGGAAAAGGAACTGGTAAGGGATACCCGATGTCCAAAATGCGGTTTAACTTATTCCCAATTCGCTAAAACCGGACGAGCGGGTTGTGTGGAATGTTATATCCAGTTTGCGGACAGTTTACCAACGTTACTTTTACGGAATCATGGTACGGCAACCCATCACGGAAAAGTACCGAAACGAAAGAAGACTTTAATCCGTGACAAACAGCAGCTTGAGAGGTTGAAAAAGGAACTACAGTCCCTTATTGAAGAGGAGAAATATGAACAGGCAGCGATCATTCGCGATCAAATCCAAGAACTCGAGAAAAGGGTAGCTGGACAATAAATTTTTCAGAGAAGGGAAGTGAATGACCATGTCCTTTTATCGATTTATTGAACAGGCGGCAAGCGGATGGATGAAAGGGGAAGGTCCCGACTCAGACGTTGTCATTAGTAGTCGAATTCGCGTGGCACGGAATTTACACGAATACGTTTTTCCAATACAAGCAAATCACGAACAATCAAATATGGCGCTACGTGAAATATTACAAGCCTCAAGACAATTAGATTTTCATAACTTCGGAGAATTCGAATGGTTTACTTTGCGCGAGTTAAATGATCTAGAAAAGCATTTACTTGTAGAGAAACATTTAATCAGTCCTCAGTTAGCGAATAGTTCTAGAAACGGTGCTGTGATTTTAAGTGATGATGAATCGATCAGTATAATGGTCAATGAGGAAGATCACTTGCGGATTCAATGCATGCTCCCTGGATTACAGCTTCAAAAGGCATGGGATTTGGCAGGGCAAATTGATGACGTATTTGAGTCCCAACTCGATTATGCTTACGATGAAAAGATTGGATATTTGACGAGCTGTTCAACGAATGTCGGAACGGGACTCAGGGCTTCAGTAATGGTTCATTTGCCTGCCCTCGTCATAACAGAACAAATTAATTCTATTTTTTTTGCAATGAATCAAATTGGTTTGGTCGTTCGGGGAATGTACGGTGAAGGAAGTGATGCATACGGAAATATTTTTCAAATATCGAATCAAATTACGCTAGGGAAATCGGAAGAAGAGATGATCCATACATTGTATGGAGTGGTTAACCAAATCATTGAACATGAACGAACGGCGAGGAGACGGCTGTTGACTGAGTCCGGTCGAAGCCTGACCAATCTGATAAGTAGATCCTTTGGCATTTTATCTTTTGCAACGATGATTGACTCAAAAGAAGCGGCCCAGCGGCTGTCGGATGTGAGACTCGGTATCGATCTAGATATTATTCGCGGAGTGAGTATAGATACGATGAACGAACTGATGGTTCGAACACAACCGGCCTTTATACAACAATTTGCAGGGCAAGATTTGAATGCCGAAGATCGAGACGTATATAGAGCCAAAATTATCCGGGAAAGTTTGGCACCGAGAGACTTTTAGAAATTTAAGTTTTATAGATTACCTTACAATTGTAGTATACAGAGTAACCAGGTAGAAACGTATTTCATTAATTTTGTTCCAATTGGGAGCGGATTTCCATATGTTTTTCTTTTGTAAACGGGTAGAGGAATGTAGCGATGATCGCTACAATAATAAACATACCCGGGGCGATTGCCATCGTCCATTTAATGGTGCGTAATGTCGTTTCTGATTGGGTTGTATTGGCAATGTATCCAGACAATTCCAATATGATCCCGATGAAAAAGATGGCAATGGAGTTAGCCATTTTCATAAAAAAGGTCATGATCCCAGCATAAATTCCTTCCCTCTTTTCTCCCGTTTCCCATTCGTCCACATCGACCACATCAGGTAGCATTGCCCATGGAAGAACGTGGGCAACCCCGTACCCTGCACCTACGATGACCCCGATTACATAGACGACAAATGGAGCGGAAGAGGGAGAGATGACGAGCCAACCGACCTGCCCGAAAATCCAAAGAAATAAACCGATCAATAACGTATGCCTTTTTCCGATTTGTTTCGAGATCACCGCCCAAAGGGGAAGGGTCAAAATTCCTGTTCCAATGACAACGACAAACAGAATTGGCATGTCGATTTCTCGATTTAAGTAATACTTCATATAGTAAATAACGAAAGATTCGATAATGTTTGCCGCTGCATAACTTCCAACATAAATCCATAACAAATATCTCATCGGTCGATTTTGAAAGACACTTTTTAATTCTTTAAAAATCGTTTTTTGACGTTTCTTTTGAATGATCCGATTTTCACGGGTAAAAGTAAAAATGAAGATAGCAACGATCGCTATAAAAAATCCGACATATAATCCCATTTGTTGATAACCGTACTGGTCGGCAATGAGCTTAGGGATCGTTGCTGCCATTAAACCGACAAATAATTGAAAGAAAATCCGATAATTATTAATGCTCGTCCGCTCATCATAATCCGTACTGTATTCTGTAATAAGGGAAATGTATGGGACGTGGAATAATGTTAAAGAGGTCATAAATAGAACGTAAATGAGTGAATAATATAGAAACAATGACCACTGGGTAGTAAATCCAACCGGATACCACAAAAACAGAAATAATACTAGTAACGGAAAGGATGCAGCCATAAAATACGGTCTCCTCCTACCCCATTTCGTTTTCGTTTGATCACTAACATAACCTACGATCGGATCGGAAATCGCATCCCATGCCCTCCCAATCATAAATATCGATCCTGCTAAAGCTGGTGTAAGACCGACGACATCGGTAAGAAAGTATAAAAAGTAAAGACCGATAACGGTTATCCCTGTTACGGAAACGCTTTCTCCTGCACCGTAAATAGTTTTATGAAGGAATGTTTTTTTCATTTTGTCTACCCCTTCGTATAAATATAAAATTTCACGTTCGTTTCTGAATCACGACGGCATTGCCCGTTTAAAAGGTCGGCTAATCCGTCGTTTTCTCTTTAACAACATACCACTTATAACTTTTAGAAACGATCACATAGTCTAAATAGCCCCTTGTTCGTTAAGATAAAGAAATAAAAATCCCATCAATTCTCCAGTCGCATCAGTTGATCTAATGTTTGAACTAAATAGTCGTTCACTTCAGAACGGTCAGGAATCGTCCCTGCCATTCCATACATCGCTGCACTTCCTTCAGTGAATTTCTCCGGATTTTCCTTGACATCTTTCACAGCCCGTTTCAAATCGGAAAGGAAGGTTTCGACAATTTGTTCATGGGCAGGAGTAACCATAAAGTGAAGACAGGCTGGAAATTGTTGCCGATCTATATGCCATCCGAGTTGTTCCATTCGATCGGCTAATGCATACACATTTACTTCCTCTGAGGCAATTGTAAATACCGAGGCATCGGGATTCCCTAAAATTTTCAGTTCATCGATTGTACGAATCCCATTCAATAGCTGTTTAGTTATTTCCATCGTTTTTTTTGCTAAATTTATGTACCCATCCATTCCAATATAATTCATCACTGCCCAAGCTGAAGCGATGGCACCCCCAGGTCGTGTTCCGGTGGCTGTCGGAGAAACAAATAATCCACCTGGCCAGTCGGAATAGGCAAAATATTGATGTTTTCGATAGGAATCATTTTTATACAGTATGGTCGAAACCCCTTTTGCCGCATATCCGTATTTATGAATATCTGCTGAAATGGAAGTAACACCCGGAACTCGAAAATCAAAGGGCGGTATTTCATAATCAAGTTTTTGTAAAAAAGGTAGTAGAAATCCTCCAAGACAAGCATCGACATGAAAAGGAATGTTATGCATACTTGCGATATCGGCCATTTTTTCAATTGGGTCAATGACACCGTGGGGATATGAAGGAGCAGAACCAACGATTAAAATGGTGTTTTTAGTTATGGCGTTTTCCAGTTGTTTTACATCTGCACGAAAGTCATCAGTTAAGGGGATGTGAATCGGTTTTACGTTAAAATAATGGGCAGCCTTTTCAAATGCAGCATGAACAGAGATCGGCAAGATCATTTCCGGTTCAAGAATTTCTGGCTTCATCTTTCTCGCATAATCCCGATAGGTTTTAACAGCCATCAAAATGCTTTCAGTTCCACCAGAAGTTAAACTTCCGACCGTTTGATCATCTCCGTTGAATAAGCTTGCGGTCATCGAAAGAACTTCCGTTTCAAAACGCCGTAAGCTTGGAAAGGCCATCGGGTTTAACCCATTTTCATGGAAATACTTCATATATGCTTCCTTTGATATTTCGGTAATTTCTTCCCCCGCATAATAAACGAGACTCCACGTTCTTCCGTTCTTCCAATTCGCATCATGTTTTTTTGCTTCATCTAGTTGTTTAAGAAGGTCATCTTTTTTTCGTCCGAATTCGGGAAGTTGTTTCATAGTAAAACCTCTTTTCATAAAATTTATGATTTTCATAAAAATAATATAATTATATAATATTGTCAAGTGAAAGCGTTTTACATGTAAGTGAATCTATTTGGCGAAGCAATATGTTGAAAGGAAAAATTTTGTATAATTGAATTCAATTTTAAAAATTAGATAGAATGGGGTGTGGAACAATGAATATTGAAGAGGGAATGAAATTTTCATGGAGTCGAACATTTACAAAAGAGGATGTTCTCCAATTTGGCGAATTGACCGGTGATCAAGGCGACCATCATATTCATCCAGATGAAAAAGGCCGATTAATGGTTCAAGGGTTATTAACAGCAAGTATCGATTCGCCAGTTTGTAAAGGAAAAATTAGAACTGATCTTGCGAGAAGAAATGAAAAGTTTCCTCGAAATGGAATAGGCTGGAACGTCGAATATGAGAAACGGTTACTATCAACGAAATCTAGATACGCAATATGGCCGGATTGAAGGTCTTTTGGTCCCAAGAGACCGAAATGGGAATTTCAAACGCAGTTGTTTGCCCCTTACCAACGCGTCTTCTGGCTGGCTCGAGGAAGCCGTCATCAAGATGTATCAAAGTGGCATGAGTACACGTGAGATTGGTAAGTTTATTGAACGAATTTTAGAAAATGCCTACTCACCAACAACAATTCGCCATATTGCCGATGTCGTCAAGGAAGATATCGAGAAATGGCACACTCGTCCTCTACATAAGCGCTATTCCGTCTTATATTTGGATGGTTTATACGTAAAACTTCGTCGTGAAACCGTTGAGAAAGAAGTCATTTATGTGGTGTTAGGTGTGAATGAAGAAGGATATCGTGAAATTCTTGATTTCTTTGTGGGAGGACAAGAAAGTGCCTATGGCTGGCAGGAAATTCTTCAAAATCTCTACCAAAGAGGCATCAAGGAAGTGCTTCTGGGCGTATTCGATGGACTACCGGGTTTTGAGGAAGCCTTTAAGGCTGTTTATCCGAAAGCCGATGTACAGCGTTGTGTCGTTCATAAAGTACGTAATACCTTACATCGTGTTCGGAAAAAAGAGCAATTTGAAGTGGCAGAGGATCTCAAACTGATTTATCGCGCACCGAATAAGGAGATAGCGTTACAGATGTTTCAACAGTTTGAGTCGAAATGGTCCAGCAAGTATCCAAGAGAAGTCCAATCGTGGGCCAATGAATGGGATATCCTCCTTACATTTATGGATGATCCAAGCAGTATTCTAAGTGTGATTTACACGACCAATGCCATCGAACGAAGGATCAAGGAGATTCGGAAACGCATAAATCCGATGAACAGTTTGAACAGTTTAGAAGCCACGGAAAAAGTCGTGTATTTGGCGATATAAGACTTTAAATAGAAGTGGGCCGACCGGAAACTTCGAGGATTTGCCGAAACGCAGGAAGCCCTCGAGCGAATGTTTGGAGAACGTTACAATTAACCAAATAATGTAAATCAATGAGATAAGAGGGATTCTCCTTTTCCACACAGGAAACTGAATATTCAGTCTCCTGTGTGGAGGAAATATCCCTCTCTATTCTAAATCCATTTCAGAAATACCCTATCTATCTTACATTACACAAAATTCTTGACAGTACCATAATCCTTTATCAATTTGGTATTTGAGAGATTTTAAAAAATGCGAGTGGCAAGGAGTAAATTTCCTCCATAACCGCTCGCATTTTTTATTAATGCCCAAGAAATAGGATCACTTTCATATTCTATTAGATTACGAATTAGTTCCATCATCTTAAACTTTCTGCGGACTTTTGCTCAAATGTAAAGATTCATTTACAGCAAAATTCGTCTACAGCAGCTAAGTGTTTGTAAAAATAACAAACTTTTTTCTTGAAATTATGACCGGGAAATCGACTGTAAAAAAATTTTAGATTACCAGGCTCTGTAAAAAAAGTTACATTCTTTTATCATTCCATTCATTTCTTTAAAAGTTTTTTTATAAAACATGGGATGTTGGGGACTATCGGCCTATTTAACCAATTATTTAGATTGTTTATACTAGTCTTAAAAAAACACGGAGAATGGTATCTTTTGAAATAGAAAGGAAAAGCGACATCTTTAAATCAGGAACTTGCTAATGCTTGATCGAATGATAGGGAGGCTTATTCATATGATACGGCGAGAATTGACGGTCGAAGAGTGTGGAGCGATCATATTTGAACATCTCCTTCGCTTTCGGAAAGAAATCGATAATCCACTAGTAATAAAGAAAGAAATGGATCTATTAATCAAACGTTTAAAAAAGAAAGGGTATTATCATACAAATCGGGTGATCACAAGAGTGCTTGAAAAGAATTCCCAAAAAAAGACCATCAAGCTGGAAATTATCGTTCCCGTTGTACAGGATAAGGATCTTATGGATTTTATCACGGAGTATCCCCAATACGAATATGTAGAAAAATATATAATGCCCGAGAGTATAAAAATTTCTATTGCTAATGATCCAGAGCAATTTCAACAGGCGGTACAAAAATTTACCGAATACGCGAAATTAAATGATCAAGAGAAATTAGATTTACAAAAAAATCACATTATAGAAATCGCAAAAATCGATTTAAAGGGAAACGTCGTGGCTTTCGACCTACACATGGAAAAAATAGGCAAGGAGGAAGCAAGCCATGCTTCAGTTGAATAAAACATTACAATATATCCGTAACTCACGTTATGAATATCTTGTAAAAAGAGGAAGCATCTCAAACTATTCTTTTCATATTAAAGATGATGATAAAACGGGAATTCTTGAGGTGCTTTTTGAAGAGGTCGACTATCCGATTGGTGAAGAACAATTAAAAGAGCTGCTTCTTTCAAAAGGGAACCAGATAGAATTAGAGAAAATCGAGGAAGTTTTAAACCAGTTAAAAGATGTAGAAATATTATATGAGTTAGGCTACGCTGGCGTGGAAAAGCTACACCTGTGTGTCATCAGTGGAGCAGAGCAGATCAATATTATCAAAGAAGTTTTGGATAATGAAAATTATGCGGTTGATTACTATAGCTTGGAAAATTTCCCGGATTTAGAAACCGTTTATTTAGATCTTTATGATGAGGAGCATGCAGGGGAAATTTTTGCTAAATATGATTTTGTTTTGTATTTTAGTCACTGCTTTTCGCCAGGCACCCATTATCAATTAAATAAAATCTCTTTAGAACAGAATACGAAATTAATAATCGCGTATTTAGATGGTTATGAAGGCATTATTATTCCATTGCTTAATTTTGAACAGGTCGGTTGCTATAACGATTTTGAAATATTAAGAGAATCATCTTTTTACAATTTATTAGACTATCAAGTGATGAAGGAGCATTTAAGCGAAAAAGGCGTAACCGATCAGCAAATGAACCGGCTTCATTTTAATTTACTAGTGAATCAAACGATTTTGTTGTTGGAACGGTATTCCCGTTATACATCGATTAATTACTATGCGTACTCTCTCGATTTTGAACGAATGGTTTATACAAAAACACGTTTATTAAAGTTCCCGAAATGTCCAAGCTGCCAGGGGGATAAAAATCTCGTACATCCATTTTTATAAGCGAGGAGAAGGAAAATGGATAAGTCGATCGTTGCCATGTTTTTTGCAGAACAAGAAAGAAGTTTTAGTAACGAAGAAATCGCGCTTTTCAAACGTTATATTGAAGAAAATGTTGTTCATACGGATAATACTTTTGAGTTTTTCGAGGAAAATTTGTCCTATTATGCCTTTCGCTATACAAGTGAGTATTATTTTTCACCGGCTGAATATTTCCACGTAAACGCGGACCTTATAAAAACCAATGAATTGATGAAAAATATGATGCTTTATGAACGGGCCATTGAATGGCACAACCAGACCGTTCATCCACAAAACTCGGAATATGTACTGAAAAAAGAAAAATATATTGATATTGTAGATGCTCCTGAACGGGTCCGGTTGATTAGCGAGTTCCTCAATCGATTTGATCAAAGAGATTATTTTATAACGGATTTACTAATTTATATAGAGGGAGAAATATACAAATATTTGCCGAAAAAAGAATTTCTTTTTAAATGGAAAAACCAGGATGCTACCATGATGGAAAAATTGATGGAACAAAATTATTTTAGCATCGAAACATTAGAACCGACCCTTTTGCAAGAGAAAAATCCCATTCTCATATTTCCCATCTTTATTCCGATCAGGAAAATGCTGTTTTTCGGCGAATTCGGTTATAAAAGTAGTCTCATTGAATATGGGAAATTGTTGCAAAGAATTAGGGGGTTTTTTGATGAACAAAACACTGCATATGCCATGATTGAACTCTTTGAAAATCATAAACTGAACGTTCTACTTGGTCTCGATGGTGTCGAACGAAGCATTCAGGCATTTTTTGTCGCAAAATAACTAGTATTTAAAGGAGCGAAAATCATGCAGGATGTGAAAATGGAAGGGACCCGGATCAATGAAGTCCGTGATCAGATTCAAGCCGTACGTGAAGTTCTCCTGAATAGTACGGATTTCGATCATCTAAAAGTAATCCATGAAATTATCGATGATACTCCTTATAAAACGAGAAATTTCATGAAATATATGCATGATGAATATTACATCGAACATCAAAGAAAAGACATTATCGAAAAAAGTCTACGCAAGTATCCTTTAAAGGTGAATCATAGCAAAATCCAAAACAAAGATATTTTTACAATAATCGCCAATCGGCATTCTCTCAGAGATTATGCCAATAATGAAGTTGATTTTGAAGTGTTCAGCAACATCATTCACTACAGTTTCGGGGTGAAATATTGGGGAATGGGGGCTTACAATCAGAAGCGATTTCCCTTTAAATATACCAATAGCCAGGGAGGCCTGAACTATCTAGATTTATATATCATCGTTAACAAAGTCGAGAAACTGGAAAAAGGATTATACTACTACGATTTTATTCGTGATGAACTTTGTCTCATCGATCAGGGGAATATGCGACCATTAATTAACGAAATCAATTATCAAAACGAGTTCACTGTTTATAGCAATTTTGTCTGCTTGATTGTTGCCGATATGGAAAGGGTAGTACCGAAATATTATAAGCGTGCCTATCGTTTTGCTCATATTGACACGGGAATTTTGGCCGCCTATTTGCAATTATTGGCTGAATACCACGGACTTGGTTCTTGTTGTTTGGCTGGATATCTGGAGCATAAAATCGAGGATTTATTAGGATTAAATAGTAATCAATATCCGATTTTGTGCATGAGCTTTGGTTATCCACCAGAGGAGATTTAAATGGTAATTTTCATTGAAATCCTGGTTCTTCTTGTGACCATTTTATGGTTGAAGTGGCGAAAAGTTCAATATCCGTTTCTTTATGTCGGTTTATTAATCTTATCATGCCTGGTTAATCGATTTTATTTCGGTTCCTTTCTCCCAGATTTTACCTGGTTCCTTTGGGATTTTGTTACCCTTTTTATCGTAGTCATTCTTGGAATGGTGTTTTTTGTAGTTGATTTTATCGTACTGAATATGATCAAGGGAAAGGTCTTGATCCTCGATTTTCTCTACATTATATTAAAAGGGAAATTACAGTGGCGAGTATTTCTCCTTTCATCTTTTATATCCGTCTTTGAAGAGTTATTGTTTCGTTATTATATGCTAACGAGCGAAGCGATGCCTTTTATCCTTCTTTTAATTATAAGCAGTCTCTGTTTCGGCCTCGTACATATTTTCTTCTCAACTTATGATATATTTTCCAAAACCGTATTAGGTTTTGTCTGCGGGATTTTGTTTCTATTGACTGATCACATTCTCTTCCCGATTGTTTTTCACGTTACTTATAACTTATTCGCTTCTAAAGAAAAATCTTATTCAATGGAGGTTGGCAATCTTGGCGATTGAAATTCGCAATTTGCGGAAAACATACGGGGACAAGAAAGTTTTAGACGATATTAATATCGTGATCGATCAACAAGGTGTTTATTTAATTGCCGGTCCGAATGGGAGTGGAAAGACGACCCTGTTAGAAATACTGGTAGGACTTAGGAAAATGGATCACGGTCAAGTACGAATTCATCAAGTATCATCTGATGATGTGAAAATAAAAAAAATGGTAGGCTTTTTAACCCAGCAAAACACGTTACGCCGAAATGTCACGGTAAGGGAAGAATTAAATCACGTCAAAGAACTGTTTGGATTGAAAATCGATACATACCAGTATCTGGAAAAATTCAAATTACAGGAATACTATGATCAAAAAACTAAAAATTTATCTGGTGGAACGAAAAGAAGATTATTAATTGCCATGTTGTTTATGCCCGGGTATGAAATTATCGTTCTCGATGAACCGGTTTCCGGGCTCGATACGTACAGTCGCGATGAAATCTGGAACTTGATCCGGGAATATGCCGAAAATCATATCGTCATCGTGTCCGACCATTATTTGAATCAAGCCGCTCAATATAGTGATTATATCTTCCTTATTAATAAAGGAAAAATTGTTTTAGAAGGGAAAACAGAGCAGATCTTAAAAGAATTCCAACATGATTATGTCATAAAAACGAGAAGAAAAAATCACGAAGAGTTGCTGAAAATGATAAAAAGGAAAGAAATTTTACGCAACTTAAAGGTCTCGGGTTCCGTTTACAACTATTTTATCAATCGTGAAGACTATGACGACGTAAAATGCTTGCTTTCCCATCAAAAATTTCGCTTACATCCTGTGAATTTGGAAGATATATATTTTTACCATACCGGAGAACTGTTAAAAGAAGTGGAGGAAGTTTGAGTGGAAAAAGCACTTGCTTTCATCAAAATTGAATTAAAAGCATTACTCAGGGAACCTGTCTCGATCTTCTTCATGGTGATTCTTCCCATAATCTTAACCGTCGTATTTGGCGGAACCTTCGGTGATGAAATGACCCCATACGGTGAAAATGTGAAAGGAATTGATATGGTTGTTCCTGTCAATATCGTATTCCTATTAGCGAATGCGGGATTGATGGGAATTCCGATTACCATTTTGGAGTTAAAGGAGCAGGGAGTATTAAAACGCTACAGTACGTATCCGATCAACCTTCGTTTCTATTTTCTATCCCTGGCCTTTACTTTTGCACTAGTCAGTCTACTATCAACCTTTTTGTTCGGTGCTTTGGCGTTTATCCGTTACAATGCATCATTCTACATGAACTTTTGGGAATGTATCCTTTTCATTTTCGCATACTCCTGGATCATTTTGATCTTTTATTCGATCGGTTTCTTATTTGCCTTGTTTATTAAATCTGCGCGTACAGCCAGTATCGTAACATCGGGTTTTTTCCTGGCGATGATTTTCACATCCGGCGTTGCGCTGCCTTTAGATTCATTACCTGAATACGTGCAGTTTGTTGCTAAAATATTTCCGATGTCCCACAGCATTGAATTTGTGCAATACTTATGGATTAGTGAATTGTCCTTTAACGAGCATTTTGCTCATATTATTTACCTCTTAGTCGCTGGAATAGTCATGTTAATTGTATTGAGGAGTGTAAAAATACGATGGGATTAGAAAAACGTCGTGCCCCGGTCACCATAACCATATTGAATAAAAGAAAAATTTCCGAGCCCCAGCAATTTCAATACGAAGATTATGTCAATTATAAGGAGATGATGAGCTATCTAGGTTATTTTAACTTAATAAAAAAATTGGATCTTGTTTTCGCTCCTTCAACAGAACTTCCTCTTTTTATCGGAAACTGCGAGTTTATGAATATTAATTACTTTTTCAATTACTTACAGCGTCAAACGAGCATGTCCGTAAAATTAAATGAATCGATTTTTGCCGGCGGTAAAGGATTCACCATGTATAAGGCGATTTGCTCGTCACTAGGTGAGGCTTTTGAACGGTTAATTGCCTGCCTTGAATATTTTCTACAAAAAGATCACCTCGTAAAAGGAAGTTACAATGAATTACTTGAACTGGGGTTGAATGCGGTTCACCCATCCAATCTGAAATTTTTTGCGGATGAACATTTGCTACAAGAAGATTTTCCATTTGATGATTTTGACGAAGAAACTCCCCTAACCTGGATCAAAATGGAAGAGTTAGTTAGCGGGAAAGAAGTTTACGTCCCGGCAAGCATTATATTGATGTATTACCAGCCGGAGATGAGAGGAGAGCAAAGAGTTGGCTATGCTACATCGGGAGGCTTAACATCCCATTATTTAGAGGAGAAAGGAATTGAGCATGGATTAACGGAAATTATTGAAAGAAGCGAGATCAATTTATCCTGGTACTGCCATATCAAGCCGGAAGAAATCATTATCGATGATATAAAAGATAAAAGACTGCAAAAATATGAATCTTATATTAAGGAGAAAAAGATTCGTTTCTTTAGACACAATGTCGATCAGCAAAATTTCCACGTTGTAACGGCGATGTCATTCGATAAAGACTTGACCAAGTATTCTTTTAATACAGGTGGGGGCATCTCTTATGATATCGAAAAGGCAATATTAGCCGCATTGGAAGAGTATGCGCAATCGGTAAATAATACAAGGAAAATTGTGTAGCGCCAGATTGGTTAACGTCGGTTTACTCTAACGGTTTTCTCGATGTGGAAGAAGATGATGATCCACGGAATTTCAAAACTTTCTATCAGGCGGTTTCTTACTACGGTCTGGAAAGGAATCGACATAAACTGGATTGGTATGTAGAAGGAAACGCGCGCCGTACTTTATCGGAGATCAGGGATGAACAAACGAAATACGATATTTGGCAATTTATGCAGTTATATAATATAAACCCGCTTATTTCACGTCTGGAAATGGCAAGACAATTCAAGCACATTTATATCTCAAAGGTATATATGTTAGAGTTTGCGCCGGCTTTTATCGCTGGTTTCCCGGCATTAGGTCACCCGAAATATAAAAAATATCTGCCTGAAGAGGCAGAGCTCAATAAAGAAATATTACCTTATCCGTAATTGCTTTCCTTAATAATCCGTTATGCCTCGTTTCAACCATATTTGAAAGGAGGTGATTCGGATGCGGATTATCAGGAAAGTCGAGGACCAAAAAGACTTCCATGCAAGCGCCATTTCTCCGGGTGGCTGGTGCTGCTCTTGTTGTTGCTGGTGCTGGGCAACCATCAAATTAGCATGATTCAGAGGAAGGGGGTACATTACTGTACCCTCTTACTTCTATATTATATGCTTTTTTTAGCGAAATTAACCTTTTTATTGTTCATGCAAAATTGCATTTCTAATGGTGATCGTTAATTGTCAATTGGATTACATATCCCCGCTAACTTTGACAACAATTTTTGCTTGCTTTGGATCGTTGGCAAGCGACTGGAATCCTTCTTCAACGAGATCATCCAGTTCAATTTTCTTAGTCATAATCGGTTCGAAATTGAATTCTTCATTTCTTAAAATTTCTAGAGATTCTTTTATGGTCTGTGGTGTATAACCCATGGAGGAGGACAATTTGACCCCACTTGTCATTAATGCTAACGGGTTAAATTCGAAGTTTCTTGTGTGCACAGCGATGATGCACACATTTCCTAACGGTCGGGTTACCGCGATCGCCTGATCGAAGGTCGGTTTGACACCGGCGGCTTCTAAGCTGACATCGACCCCTTGCGGATATTTTTCCCGTAAGTATTCGACAGGATTTACTTTTCCGGAGTTCAGCGCTTCGGTTGCACCGACTTCTTTAGCCTTTTCGAGTCGTTCCTCTACGAGATCAAATGCATAAATTTCCTTTGCTCCGGCTGCTTTTGCGGCAATGATGGCCAAAAGCTCAATCGGACCGCAACTAAAGATGGCGACGACATTCCCTTCTTTTACTCCGGCATGTTTTACAGCTTGATAGGAAACGGATAACGGTTCGGCTAATGCAGCTTTATCGAACGGTAGATCTTCCGGAACCGGAATGATGTTTTTTTCATCAATAACTACATATTCAGTGAAAGAACCATCGGTATGGAGTCCGATTGAATAAAAACCGTAGTAACGGTCGACCGACTCATCGTATTTTCCAGGTAAGACTACCGGATTGATGACAACGCGATCTCCCGGTTTTATACCTGTAACATTTTTTCCAACTTCTTCGACAACCCCCGATACTTCGTGTCCGAGTACGAGCGGTGTGGTTTCTCCTTTGACTTTGTGCGGTTGATCAACTGGTAACAAAATCGGACCAATTTGCCATTCGTGTAGGTCTGTTCCACAAATTCCCGTCCAGGCAACTCTTACCTTTACATCGTTATCGTCAACAGGTTTGACATCTCTATCTTCAATACGTACATCTTGTTTCCCATACCATACGGCAGCTTTCATTTTTGCCATAGAATACCTCCTCTAATTCTTTAAAATTATAATTATATTACAATAAATATATTAATATGATGATGTATAAAAGTTTGTGTAAAGCATTTTGCTAGACCAAAAGAAAAAAGGTAGGGTATTCTCTGATTTGGATAAAAACACATTCCAGAGAAAGGAGAACCCTACCTATGTCTAAAAGTATATCGAATGTAGACTGGGCAAATCAACTGGAAAGTGCGATTCGCCAGTTTGTAAAGGAAAAATTAGAACTGATCATGCAAGAAGAAATGAAAAGTTTCCTTGAAATGGAACAGGCTGGAAGGTCGAATATGAGAAACGGTTACTATCAACGAAATCTAGATAAGCAATATGGCCGGATTGAAGGTCTTTTGGTCCCAAGAGACCGAAATGGGAATTTCAAACGCAGCTGTTTGCCCCTTACCAACGTCATACTGGCTGGCTTGAGGAAGCCGTCATCAAGATGTATCAAAGTGGCATGCGTACGCGGGAAATAAGCTAAAGAGGATAAAATTGGTACTCAAAGGATATTCGGTTCTACGGAGGGAAAAACTGGCGATTATCCTTTTATAATTGCAAGTCATAGGGTGCGATTCGTCCATCCGGTAAAAGTTATTGATGCGGACCGAAGGAGATGTGAAGGGTGTATACGTATATAAGAAACTTGCTTTACGTGTACTGTTTGAATCGGGAAATCCCCCTTGCATAAACGTTTACGCAAGGGGGACCCGTGTTAAAAAAGCGAATTATTTTGGTACATATTTAAAGATTTCTTCGCTTTCAAAAAAGTCCATTAGACGATCGAGCCAGTCATAATAGGCTAACCATCGTTCTGTTTCCTTTAGTAAAGCAACAATTTTTTCTTCTGTTACCGAATCTAAGTTTTCATTCTTTTGGATCTCCGTTAATTCTTCATATATCTTTTTCCCCATTTTTTTGTTTTTCTTTATGACTTTTTGCCAACTAGAGGAAAAAAGTGAAATAAATCGTTGGTAATAGTCTTGTTCTACGTTATAAAGATCTTTCCGAACGCCCTTTTCAAACACTTTGTAGGCGATATTATAATCCACCATTTCACGAACGACTTGACTCATCCGTGTTTTACTCATTCCTGTTGCTTCTGATAAATCATTTAGCGTCATCGGTTTTCGGTTCATATACATAATTCCGAGTACACGTCCGACTGTTGGGGGAATTCCATAGGTACGCATGTTTTCAGCAAACGTGTCGATGATGCGTTCTTCTATATCGGTCAGTTTTTCGTTAATCTCCTTATTCAAATTCTTCACCTTCCAACAGTGACTATTCCTTTACAACGGGAAATTTCTATTAGTTAATGTACCACATATTTTATAAAAACTAAATGTCCGGAAACAGGAGCATAAAAGCGTATTTAAGGGAAATGTTACGATTTTTTATTATGAAACGATGTAAACAATATTTTATGAATGTATTTTATATAATATGTACAATATGTAAACTTTATATTTTATATAATGAAAGTTTAAAATAAAGTAAGATGGATAATTGTATAAAAATTTGGAGGTGTTTTGATATTGTTAAAATTTGACCACGTCTCGAAAATTTACAAAAAAGGAAAGCGGGCAGTGGATGATTTGACCTTTGAAATTGAACAAGGGGAATTCATCGTATTAATTGGACCGAGTGGTTGTGGAAAAACGACGACGATGAAAATGATTAATCGACTGATTGAGCCGACGGAAGGGAATATTTATTTGAACGGCGAGAACATATTAGATATCGACCCGGTGAAATTAAGAAGAAAAATTGGATACGTTATCCAACAAATCGGATTATTCCCCCATATGACCATCGAACAAAACATATCCCTCGTTCCAAGACTATTGAAATGGCCAGAAGAAAAAAGACGAGAACGAGCGAAAAGTTTATTAACCCTCGTCGATATGACCCCTGATTTTCTCGATCGCTTCCCCTTTGAATTAAGTGGCGGGCAACAACAACGTATCGGAGTTTTACGTGCTTTAGCTGCGGATCAACCGTTAATTTTAATGGACGAGCCTTTCGGAGCTTTAGACCCGATTACACGGGATTCATTACAAAGTGAATTTAAAAAACTGCAACAAAAACTCGGGAAAACGATCGTTTTCGTTACCCATGATATGGATGAAGCTTTAAAACTAGCAGATCGGATCGCCATTATGAAAGAAGGTAGACTCATTCAATTTGATACACCGGATGAAATTTTACGAAATCCGGCAAATACTTTTGTAGAAGAATTTATCGGAAAAGAAAGACTGGCACAAGCAAGACCACATATCCAAACGGTCGACCAAATTATGAACCAAGCTCCGGTTGCAGTAAATGGAGATGTCTCGTTAACAGATGCAATTAAAATTATGAAAAACCGTAGAGTCGATACATTGTTAGTTATTGATGAAGAAAGAAAATTGGAAGGCTATATCGACGTTGAAAACATCGATATAAATCGAAAAAAAGCAAAAGTCGTCTCTGAAATTGTTCAACGGGATATATATGCTGTAAAAACAGGAACCTTGGTAAGAGACACGATCCGAAAATTTTTGAATAAAGGGATAAAATATGTTCCAGTCGTCGATGACGAACATCATCTCGTAGGCATTGTAACGAGGGCGAACCTAGTCGATGTTGTATACGATTCCATTTGGGGAGAAGGAAACGGAGTGGAAAATGGCGTCCATTCATAAAAAGATCCCCGTTTATTTATCGTTTGTTGAAAGGGAGGGATATTGATATGGAAAAGATGTTTTCATTTTTAAAAGAATACGGATTTGAAATGTTGGTTAAAATCGGTGAACATTTATATATTTCTTTAATTGCAGTTGGGCTTGGGATAATCGTCGCAGTACCTTTAGGTATTTTATTAACGAGAAATCGAAAGGTTGCTGGATTTATTATGGGGATTTTTGGGATTATTCAAACGATCCCAAGCTTTGCCATTTTAGCGATTTTTATTCCGCTTTTAGGTGTTGGTAAAGTACCTGCGATTATCGCTTTATTTTTATATTCCCTATTACCGATTTTGCGAAATACGTATGCAGGGATTACTGGTGTGAAACAAGATTTACTTGAGGCAGGTCTCGGAATGGGGATGACGGAATGGGAAAAAATTCGACTTGTCGAATTGCCTTTAGCGATGCCGGTCATTATGGCAGGAATCCGTTTGTCGACCGTCTTTTTAATCGGATGGGCGACGTTAGCATCTTACATCGGTGCGGGAGGTCTTGGCGATTATATATTTAGTGGATTGAATTTATACAAGCCGGAATTTATTTTGGCCGGTGCCATTCCCGTAACAATTTTAGCTTTAATTACGGATCTTTTCTTAAATAAGGTGGAACAATGGGTGACACCGAAAGGCATTCGGAGGATGAAAGCTAGGGGGATGGAACGATGAAGAGATTGACGAAAATTCGCTTTGTCCTAGTATTCATTTCTCTCTTATTCATCAGCGGATGCTCTTTGCCCGGTTTAGGGGGATCAGGGAAAGAGTCGATTAAAATTGGAACGCTCACTACCTCGGAGTCACAAATTATGGGTCAAATGATAAAACAGCTCATTGAATATTATACGGATTTGGATGTGGTGATGGTCAATAATTTAGGATCATCCATCGTGCAACATCAGGCGATGCTCGAGGAGGATGTGGATATTACTGCAACCCGATATACGGGAACAGACTTAGCCGGTGCATTGGGGATGAGTGCGGTAAAAGACCCGGAGGAAGCTTTAGCCATTGTGCAACGGGAATTTGAAAAACGATGGGATCAAACATGGTTTGATTCGTACGGTTTTGAAAATTCATACGGATTTACGGTGACGAAACAGTTGGCGGAAAAATACGGTCTCGAAAAGGTGTCCGATTTAGAACCGTATGCAAATGACCTTCGTTTCGGTGTTGATAATTCTTGGATTCATCGGGAAGGAGATGGATATGAAGGATTTATTGAAGCATACGGGTTTGAGTTTCCGAAAATTTATCCGATGCAAATCGGTCTTGTCTATCAAGCGTTGAAAAATAATGAAATGGACGTCGTTTTAGCCTATACGAGTGACGGACGTATTGCCGCCTACGATTTACAATTGTTGGAAGATGATCGCCAATTTTTCCCTCCGTATGATACGTCGATGGTCGTACGTAATGAGATTTTAAGAAAATATCCACAATTGGAAGGCGTGCTTTCCAAGTTAGTAGGAAAAATAAGTACGGAAAAAATGCAACAACTAAACTATGAAGCAGATGGGAAAATGCGGGAACCGGCTGTCATTGCCCGAGAATTTTTGGAACAAAACGATTATTTTAAGGGGGCGGAATAAGTGGAAACATTAAGAGAGGTACTTTATTACTATTCCGAAAATGGATGGTACGTTTGGGACCAATTTTTCCGTCAATTTTTAATGTCCGCTTACGGCGTATTATTTGCTGCCATCGTTGGTATTCCAATCGGTATTTTCATCGCTCACCATAATCGGCTAAGTCCTTGGGTGCTCTCATTAGCCAATATTATTCAAACGATTCCATCCCTTGCCATGTTAGCGGTCCTTATGCTCGTCATGGGACTCGGTCCGAATACGGTAGTGTTCTCGTTATTTTTGTATTCCTTACTTCCGATCATAAAAAACACATACA
Source organism: Fervidibacillus halotolerans (assembly GCF_026547205.1). Lineage (GTDB taxonomy): Bacteria > Bacillota > Bacilli > Bacillales > Caldibacillaceae > Fervidibacillus > Fervidibacillus halotolerans. Next base: position 403,184 of record NZ_CP106877.1, read on the forward strand.
CAGGTATTCGAAATGTCGATCATGCCCTTTTAGAGTCTGGAAAGGGAATGGGTATGACGAAATTTCAAGTGCTTCGAATGGTGGAATTGCCCCTTTCCTTATCGGTGATTATGGCAGGTTTACGTACCGCACTGATAATTACAATCGGTGTTGCCACAATCGGTACGTTTATTGGAGCTGGTGGATTAGGAGACATTATTTTGCGGGGAACGAATGCTTCCAATGGAACGGCGATTATTTTAGCCGGTGCGATTCCTACCGCTCTTATGGCCATTATCGCTGATTTTCTCATGGGGTGGCTGGAGAAGAAACTCGTTCCAGGAAGAAAAAAGAAAAAAGCATGGGGAACGTCGGCGGAAAAAATTGTTTAGAATTGTCCCGGTTAGACCGGGATTTTTTTATTTCTGTAATTTGCATATTTTCCCCCTTGCAATAAAAGTGTACGGTGGTTTTCGGCTGATTATACTCGATAAAGAAGAATTAAGGAATCAACAATAAGAAATTTTTATCGCATTTAATAATAAAAATGAATAATTAAAATTTACAAAATAGAAGGAATTTCCTGTTTATTGTCAAAGTATATAATCGGTGCTGATCAGTACCTATAAAAGTATCTATAAAGCAGTATTTTCAAAAAAAAGGAGGATTTTTGATTATGCTGTTAGAAAAAAGTCATTATCTAAAAGTTAGAGAACATGAGGCCCATCTAAAAAAAGGAGAATTAGCTTATTTTCCAAAATAAACTTACAGGGTAACATGTGTAAAAACTAGAGATGATGGTAATTTTGCAGAATTGTATTTAAGTGAAGGAAAAACCCCTCTCGTTGAAGGAACAATTATAGGAGTTAATGAACTGATAGTATCAAATGACTCCAAAGTAGAAATCAAAGATAATATTGGTTTAATGTTCCGTTTGGGGGAAAACTCCGAGTTTTCACTAGAGTTGACCGCATTGGGAATTGCCCCAGTTTTCTATGGAGAGGTTTATAAAGGGAGACTAGGCGGACATCCAATTGTTATGTGTGGTGGAAAGTATAGGACAAGTTGTTATGTACAATGTCTTACAACAATGTTTTTTGAAAACTTAGAGTCTGATCTTGATGCATTTTACGCTCTATCTGATGAAGTCGAAGTCTGGGAATATGATGAAAGAGGTAGAAGATTTCCAATTGTAACGCTTGAAGAAGGGTATAAAGCAAATATAAGATACTTAGAAGATAAACCAATGAGAGAACGATATGTAGTTGAATCTATTGAACCAATTACAGATGATAAATATGACTATATTACTTCTAAATTTATGAATCCTAAAAATTGGAGATAATTCTAAAAGGGCGAGATTACAAGTCTCGTCCATATTCATCTTAGGTTAATGGGGATGATAATATGAAAATTGTAAAAACGGTTAAAAAATTTTTATTACTATTTATAAAATCTTTCCCTATATTTTGGAAGTCATCAAAATTATACACAACAATATTATTAATTACCGTACCATTACAGGGTATATTACCGGCTTTAAGTTTGTGGTTAGCAAAAGGTATGATCGATGAGCTTTCAACAGGTGTCTTTACGAATTTAATGATTTTCTTTATATTTTGGTTACTTGCTTCATTTTTAAGTTCAATAATTAGTCCAATAGAAATGACGTTCCAAGGGTTACTTACTGATAAATTAATATACAATATTAATAGACAATTGATGGAAAAATCCTCGAAATTAAATGACTTATATTACTTTGAGGATTCGAATTTTTACGATAATATTCAAGTGATTGAACAAGAGGCCGCATGGAGACCTGTTAATTTAATGGTGTTTGCAACGAGTGTCATTAGAAATGGTATTTCTGGTATTTCAATGCTTTTTCTATTAACAAGTTTCCACCCATTTATTTCTTTAATTATACTCATTTCAATTCTTCCGCAGGCATTTGTTAGTTATCGTTTACAACGGGAAGCTTTTGAAACAATGGTAGACCGTAGTCCTGATTCAAGAAAGCTGAGATATTATAGTTCGGTTATGTTATCAAAAGAACATGCGAAGGAAGTAAGGCTCTTCAACCTAAGTTCTTTTTTTATCAATAAATATGACCAAGTCTATTATAAAATTCATCGGGATATTAAAAATGTCCGATACAAACAAGCAATTTATTCCATATTGTTAGTTTTGCTTGGATTAATTGGTATTGGCTTTAGTTTTTGGTGGGTAATTGAACAAGCGACCCATGGCATTTTTACTCCTGGAGATATTCTTATTTTTTCTTCATCCATACTTTTAGCAAGACAAAGCCTCTCAAATATGATTGAAGAATCAAGTTTGCTATACGATACCCTATTATATATGGAAAAATTTTTCAACTTTTTATCTTTGAAGCCTATTGTCAATTCAGGAACAAAAAAATTAAATTTGCAAGAAGGCGATTATGAAATTACTTTTAATCATGTATCGTTTAAATATCCTAAAACGGATCGATACGCATTGTCGAATATTCACTTAAATATTAAACGTGGTGAAAAAATCGCACTTGTGGGAGAAAACGGGGCTGGAAAAACAACCTTAATTAAATTGTTGACAAGATTCTATCATCCTACTGAGGGTACGATTCATATTAACGGTGTGGACATTTCATCCTATGATATACATTCATTACGAGAGCATATCAGTGTTGTTTTTCAGGACTTTTCGAAATTCAATTTGACATTACGGGAAAATATTGCCCTTGGTGATTTAACAAAGATCGATCAGGAAGCAGAAATTTGGAAAGCCATCAAAAATAGTAATCTAAATCAGGTTTTAGATCAATTACCGAATAAATTAGAACAAATGTTAGGAAAGATTTTTAATGGAGGTACGGATTTATCAGGTGGCCAGTGGCAAAAGGTAGCTCTGGCTCGTGCATTTTTAAGAGACTCACCTATTGTTATTTTAGATGAACCAACTGCTTCATTAGATCCTAGAAGTGAACATGAGGTATTTCAATCTTTTATTAAGTTATCTAAAGATAAGACAGTCTTTCTAATAACACATAGATTATCTTCAGTTAAGATGGCAGATAAAATCGTAGTGCTGAAAGATGGCAAAATTGTTGAAGTAGGTAGCCATTCTGAATTAATCAAAAAACAAGGATACTATTTTGAACTATATAAATTACAAGCAGAAAAATATGGGATTGAATAAAGTTATAAAGGATTACGCTTTTTCCTTTTAACATCTTTCCGAAAGAAGTCCCCCACTTCTAAACGAAGTGAAAGTGGGAGATGAATTTCGGTTAGGCGTAGGTATGAGTTGTCTCTTTTTTTGTGTTATGATATAATCAGTCTTAGAAAAATGAAACGCTGTTTTATCAATGGAATTAGACAATAATAACCATTCAGTGTTCTCGTTGTATTATCATCTTGTTCTGGTTGTAAAATATCGCAGACCAGTGATTGATGATACCATATCTGACTATGCAAAAGATATGTTTGTGAGACTGGGTAAAAATTACAATATTTCCTTGGTCGAATGGAATCACGATATGGACCATGTGCATATTTTGTTCAAAGCACATCCGAATAGTGAACTGTCAAAGTTCATCAATGCTTATAAAAGTGCAAGTTATCGACTGATCAAAAAGCATTTTCCGCAAGTGAAAAGAAAACTGTGGAAAGAATATTTTTGGTCAAGAAGCTTTTGCCTGCTTACAACGGGTGGTGCACCCATTGAAGTAATAAAAAAATATATAGAAAATCAAGGTATGAAGTGATGGGGTGTCGATATGGTAAACAAAGCCTATCAGTTCCGTCTGTACCCAACAAAAGAACAAGAACAACTGCTCGCCAAAACCTTTGGTTGTGTCCGTTTCGTTTACAACAAAATGCTTGAAGAACGCATACAAATTTATGAAAAGTTCAAAGACGACAAAGAAGCTTTGAAAAAACAAATATTTCCGACCCCTGCCAAGTACAAAAAGGAGTTTCCTTGGCTTAAAGAAGTGGATAGCCTTGCGCTGGCAAACGCCCAATTGAATTTGCAGAAAGCGTTTCAAAATTTCTTTTCCGGTCGTGCTGGATTTCCAAAGTTCAAAAACCGCAAGGCGAAACAGTCGTACACGACAAATGTGGTCAATGGCAACATTAAGCTTTCAGATGGCTATATCAAGTTACCCAAACTGAAATGGGTCAAGTTCAAGCAACATCGGGAGATTCCTGTCCACCATATCATCAAAGCTTGTACGATCACGAAAACAAAAACAGGAAAATACGATATTTCTATTCTTACAGAGTACGAACATCAACCTGTATCAAAAGAAGTGCAAACGGTTGTTGGCTTAGATTTTTCCATGAACACGTTGTATGTCGATAGCGAGGGTAAGAGAGCCAATTATCCTCGATTCTATCGTAAAGCATTGGAAACATTAGCAAAGGAACAGCGCATTCTATCACGCAGAAAGAAAGGTTCCAACCGTTGGCACAAACAGCGTCTGAAAGTAGCCAAGTTGCACGAAAAAATTGCGAATCAACGAAAAGACTTTCTGCATAAGGAGTCGCACAAATTAGCGAAACTTTATGATTGCGTGGTCATCGAAGACCTCAACATGAAAGGGATGTCACAAGCCCTCCATTTCGGTCAAAGCGTTCATGACAACGGCTGGGGCATGTTCACCTCTTTCCTTCAGTACAAATTGGAAGAACAGGGGAAGAAACTGATCAAAATCGACAAATGGTTTCCCTCATCCAAAACGTGTTCGTGTTGCGGTCAAGTCAGGGAGTCTCTATCGCTTTCTGAGCGTACATTCCGCTGTGAATGTGGATTCGAAAGCGACAGGGACGTCAATGCAGCAATCAATATCAAACATGAGGGCATGAAACGATTAGCGATAGTCTAACTTGTCCTCGAACCGTGGGGCACACGGGGATCGCTCGGTCAACTTTCCATCATGAGATGGGATTACCCGAGAACCCCCACCTCTAAGCGAAGCGTAGGTGGTGGGAGTATGTCACAAGCATACGACGAGGAAATTATGAAGGGACTGCAAAGGGAGTATGAGAAAGGGAAAGAAGACATGAAAAATGAAATCATGTCGGTCAGTGAAAATCTCGTCGCATTAGCTCAAGAAACCGAAAGCTCGGTGGAGACAGTAAGTAAGGAATTCCATACAGTTAATCAAAGGACAACAGAAAGCAACCAACAGGCTCTAACTGCAAAAACATTTGCCCAAGAAGGTTTAAGAAAATTAAATGATAGTATGGAAAGGGTACATTTAATTATACAGATGATTGAAGATGTGGCGAAAACAATCGATTCACTTGGAAAATCGTCAGAAAAAATTGCTAAAATCGTCTATATCGTTCAAGAAATTGCGGACCGAACGAACTTACTTGCCCTGAATTCAGCAATTGAGGCGGCACGAGCCGGTGAACATGGAAGAGGATTTGCTGTCGTTTCTAAAGAAGTTAAAAAACTAGCTGAACAAACGAAAAACTCGATTTCTGAAATTCAGTCGATCATAACTACAACCGACAATGATACGAAACAAGTGGTTCATATGGTGAAAGAAATGCAACAATTGGTCTATACGGGTACGAATACATTTCGTGAAGGAAATGAATCGTTCCACAAAGTCGTTCATTCCATCGAACAAAGTGGTTCCGTTGTGTCAACGGTTTACGAACAAATTGAAAACCTGAATAAGGCTGTGAAAGATATTGAAGGGGCGACGAATCGTGTTCGAACATCAGCAGAACAATTGAGGGAAGTTGCATTTAAATCGTAAAGGACACGATTCGATTTCATTTCCGTTAAACGATTGATATACTTAGATTGAAACAATATGTAATGTTTTGGAAACACCATACTTTATTTTGTTAGGAGACGTAGGTATGAAATCGATTGTGATCGGTAAGACGGTTATAGGAGAGGGATTACCGAAAGTCATCGTCCCGTTAACGAAATTTAACGATGAAGATTTACTAGTGGAATTAAGTAACGTGAAATCGATGAATCCGGATATTATTGAATGGCGGGCGGATTTTTATAGGAAAGTAGGAGACCTACCGTCCGTCCGACATCTATTATCCGAAATACGAACGGAGGCATACGATTTACCACTACTTTTCACCTTTCGAACGCAGAAAGAGGGGGGAAGTGGGGATGCATCCGTTTCGTATTATCAAAAATTATTGGAAGAAGTCATATGTTCAAGGAAAATAGAGGTAATTGATATCGAATGGAACATAGCAAAGCCTTTCATTGATTCACTCGTTGACTTAGCGGAAAAGAACGGGGTTTTTGTTTTAATGTCCCACCACAATTTTCAAAATACACCTTCGAAAAAAGAAATCATCGATCGCTTTCGTTCGATGGAACAATCGGGGGCACATATGACGAAAATAGCCGTGATGCCAAAGGATTTTCATGATGTGATGACGTTAATGGAAGCGTCATGGGATATGAAAACGAAATACGCTACCCGGCCCTTTATTGCGATTTCTATGGGGAAACTAGGAATGATTAGCCGAATGGCTGCCGGATTATATGGCTCTGCTGCGACCTTCGCTTCAGGAAAGACGTCTTCTGCCCCAGGTCAAATTCCGATCGGCCAATTGAGAACGATCTTTGATTTGTTACATAAAGGATAAGAAAAAGTGTTGAAAAGAATAAAAAAATCGAAGTTTCTTCAACTTCGATTTATCTATATTTTAAATACGATCACCGTTGAAAATAGAATTTTTCACGACGACATAATCTACTTTTCTCAAGGCGTTTATATTTTTTCCTCCTGCATAAGATATGGCCGATTGAAGATCTTCCTCCATTTCCGTTAACGTATGTTGGAGTCGACCTTTACATTTTACAAGCATCCGTTTTCCTTCCACATTTTTCCTTTTTCCCTTTTGATACTCGGAGGCGGAACCATAGTATTCTTTGTACAATTTTCCGTCCACTTCGACCGTTTTTCCAGGGGATTCTTCATGGCCTGCAAAAAGGGAGCCGATCATAACCATTGTAGCACCGAAACGGATCGATTTTGCAATATCTCCATGGGTGCGAATTCCTCCATCAGCAATAATCGGTTTGCTTGCGGCTTTCGAACACCAGTTAACAGCAGCTAATTGCCAGCCTCCGGTTCCAAAACCGGTTTTTATTTTTGTCGTACATACTTTTCCAGGACCGATTCCTACTTTTGTTGCATCTGCACCAGCGTTTTCTAATTCGCGTACTGCCTCGGGAGTTCCCACATTTCCAGCAATTACAAACGTATCAGGAAGTAGATTTTTAATATGTTGTATCATTTGGATGACGGAAATGGAGTGACCGTGGGCGATATCGATCGTAATGTATTCGGGTGATAATCCGTGATCGGCCAATTGCTGGATAAAGGCAAATTCCTCTTTTTTGACTCCAACGCTAATGGAAGCAAATAAACCGCGGGCTTGCATCTCTTTAACGAATGCCAAACGTTTTTCTTGTTGGAAGCGATGCATAATATAAAAATAGCCATTTTCAGCAAGGTAGATTGCAATTTTTTCATCGATGATCGTTTGCATGTTCGCAGGTACTACTGGTAAACGGAAAGTAAATTTACCGAATGTAACGGACGTATTGCATTCCTTTCGACTATTGACGATACATTTCGCAGGAATGAGTTGAACATCTTCATAATCAAAAATATTTTCCATCATTCGCACCTCAAAACGAATATTTTTTATAAAAACAAATAAAATCATTCGCCATATGTAATATACATTATTGAAAAAACGATGTCAATGAATAGAAAGTACTATAAAATGTTCGTTTTTTGTGGAATTGACGACCGTTTTTTAAACATGGATTTTCAACTTAATCGTATTCATTAATGGGGAAATGTTCATTCTTGCGTTATGGGGAATAATCAGGAAAATGAGCGCAAATGATAAAACGTCAAAGAGTGCATTTTTTAGTAGGGGTTCCACGGTTATTTTTTGTTTAAATGGAAGGAAATTGTTGTTTCTTGAATTGGAATCTTCCAGCGTTCTTTTTAAAAGAAAAACCCTTCATTAAATGAGAAAGTCCGTTGGCATCTTTAAATCGGTCAACGGTCGGGTTTGTCCATGTCTTTGATTGATCGCGTGAACAAATGAAAATTTGGGTGCCGTTGAACAAAAGGAGAACTAGGAAGATTATTTGAAAATTGATTGGAAAATTTCTATTCGTATAAATTGGGTATGTTTACCATGAATTTTTCACTTTGTCAAATAATAAGAACCCTTTCATTTCTCACCTAAAAAAATGTCAAAAATCTTTCGTATAATGGTTTGAATTTCGTAACAATATTCAAGTTCATGTTATTTAAAATTAATTATTATATAAGTATGGTACCAATTAAATAATGGGAGGGAAAAAAATGAGCGAACTGATTTTAGCTCGTATTCAATTTGCTTCCACAACTGTGTTTCACTTCTTTTTCGTACCGTTATCTATCGGTTTAGCTTTTATCGTTGCACTCATGGAGACGCTTTATGTGGTAAAAAAGCAAGAAATTTACAAGAAGATGTCGAAGTTTTGGGGGAAGTTTTTCCTAATTAACTTTGCAGTAGGTGTAGTAACTGGAATTATACAAGAATTTCAATTTGGTATGAACTGGTCTGATTATTCTCGTTTTGTAGGAGATGTTTTCGGTCCCCCGTTAGCAATTGAGGCATTACTTGCTTTCTTCTTGGAATCTACTTTTATCGGTCTATGGATTTTCGGATGGAATCGTCTTCCGAAAAAAATTCATTTATTATCCATTTGGCTCGTATCGTTCGGTACCGCAATTTCAGCCTTGTGGATTATGGCAGCAAACTCCTTCATGCAAAATCCTGTTGGATATACGATCCAAAATGGCCGTGCGGAAATGAATGATTTTCTCGGCGTGTTGACAAATGAAAAACTACTCGTTGCATATCCGCACACGATTTTTGCAAGTTTAACAACAGCTGCCTTTTTAGTTGGAGGTATATCCGCATGGAACTTGTTGAAAAAGCGCCATGTAGACTTCTTTAAACGTTCTGCTGTCATTGCATTAATTATCGGTTTCGTTTCTTCTTTAGGTGTTGCTTTTTCTGGACATACACAGGCCCAATATTTAGTTAAAGAACAACCTATGAAAATGGCTGCTGCAGAAGCGTTATGGGACGATAGCGGAGATCCGGCTGCATGGACAGTCATCGCTGGTATTGATACGGACAATAAAGAAAACACATTCCAATGGGATATTCCGTATGCTTTAAGCTTTTTGTCTTATGGTAAATTTTCCGGTGAAGTAAAAGGAATGAATACAATCCAACAAGAATATGAACAATTGTATGGAGAAGGAAATTATATCCCGCCGGTGAAAACGACATTTTGGAGTTTTCGAATCATGGTTGCGGCGGGTGTGCTAATGATTTTGTTAAGTTTGATCGGCTTGATTTTAAACTGGAAACAAAAACTTCCGACCAGCACACGATTCTTAAAATGGATGATTCCAGCCATATTCCTTCCGTATATTGCAAATACATTCGGCTGGATTATGTCTGAAATTGGACGTCAACCATGGGTAGTTAATGGCTTGATGTTAACGGCAGAAGGGGTATCTCCAAGTGTATCGTCAGGTCAAATCTTGTTCTCACTCATTGCATTTTCGTTAATTTACACGATTCTTGCAATCGTAATGATCTTCTTGTTCGTCAAGGTAAACAAACAAGGACCGTACGCACCGGATACGGAGGATGCGAACGTTGCGGATCCGTTTAGCACAGGGAGGGTCGGATAATGGAACTAAGTGAATTATGGTTCGTGTTAATCGGGGTATTGTTTGTCGGATTCGTATTTTTAGAAGGATTCGACTTTGGTGTTGGAATGGCAACGAAGTTTTTGGCAAAAAATAATATGGAAAGACGGGTATTAATTAATACGATCGGTCCTTTTTGGGATGCAAATGAGGTTTGGTTACTGACGGCAGGGGGTGCGATGTTTGCGGCTTTCCCCCACTGGTATGCAACATTATTCAGCGGTTATTACTTAGCATTCGTCCTATTGTTGCTCGCGCTAATTGCCCGTGGTGTCGCCTTTGAGTATCGTGGTAAACACGATAATCCAAATTGGTTTAAAACGTGGGATTGGGCGATCTTTTTAGGAAGTATTTTGCCACCATTTTTATTGGGCGTTCTATTTACAGGATTAATCAAAGGTCTTCCGATTAATGCCGATATGGAAATGAACGCAAGCTTTTTCGGTGACTTAGTAAACGTCTATACGGTTATTGGCGGTATCGTTTTTGTTATGCTAGTGTATCTACATGGTTTAATGTTCATTTCTCTTAAAACGGATGGAGATCTACGTGAACGGGCAAGGAAAGTTGCTCAAAAAATGTACTTGGCAACAGGTTTAGGTGTTGTCGTCTTCATTGCATCGACAGCGATGTACACAGAAGCCTTTGCGGACCGAGGGGCAATATTAATTCCTGTTTATGGCGTTGCCGTTGTCCTTTACTTATTCCTCTATCCATTGTTGAAGAATAAGAAAGAAGGACTCAGTTTTACGATGACCGGTCTTATATTAATACTTGTGACGGCTTCTTTCTTCGTCGTCTTGTTCCCGAACGTGATGATTAGTTCGGTCGATCCATCTTATAGCATTTCGTTGTACGATGCTGCATCTGGCGCTTATTCGTTAAAGGTCATGACGATCGTCGCTGGAATTTTTGTTCCGATTGTGTTAGCTTATACAGTGTGGAGCTACTATGTTTTCCGTAAAAGAGTAACGAATAAGGAGCACTTGGAGTACTAATGGATAAAAACCTTTTGCAATATAAAGGCAGTAAAAAATTAATAGTGATCATTGCTTTCATTACGCTAGGTCAATCAGCGGCCATCATCGGTCAGGCTGTGTATTTGGCACGGGCGATAGTCAGCATGTATGAAGGGGCTGCTTCCTCTGCAGTCCTTTCTTCTTTCGCCTATTTTCTAGTTTTATATACCATTCGACATCTTCTTCAATGGTGGAAATCTAGACTTGCTTATCGATTTGCTGACGATACGGCAAGGCATATGGAACAACTACTCATCAACCGTCTCTTTCAACTCGGTCCTCGTGCCGTGGGAAAACACGGGTCGGGAAATCTTGTAACCCTTGCCATCGAAGGAATTCCGAGTTTCCGAACGTACCTCGAACTGTTTATCCCAAGAATGATCGCAATGTTAGCAATCCCTATTCCAATTTTTCTATACGTATTTTGGATGGATAAATTGTCAGGTATTATTCTTGCTCTCGTTATTCCAATCATGATTGCTTTTTTAATCTTGCTAGGGCTGGCTGCGAAAAAACAAATCAACTCACAAATGGGCACTTATATTTTATTATCCCGCCATTTTGTCGATTCACTGCGTGGGTTGGTTACATTGAAATTTTTAGGTAGAAGTAAAAGACATAGAGATTCGATCGAAACGGTGAGTGATAAATTTCGGATCGCAACGATCAAGACGATGCGCATTGCCTTTTTATCTGGTTTTTCCTTAGACTTTTTTTCAACCCTGTCTGTAGCGGTCGTCGCTGTCGAACTCGGTTTACGATTAATTGAAGGAAATATACTTTTCGAACCAGCATTAACGATTTTAATATTGGCACCGGAGTACTTTTTCCCAATAAAAGATTTCGGTAACGATTATCATGCAACGATGGATGGGAAAGAAGCAGGGAAACAAATTCATTGCCTGCTGGATGAAGAAAATGTGTTGGAAGAATTGACTTTTCCAATCGGTCGTTGGAACGGAAAAAGTACGCTGGTTGTACAAGGATTGGAGAAGAAATCTGAGGATGGGGAATCGATTCTAAATCCGATTGATATAGAAGTTAATGGATTTCAGAAAATCGGTATCGTTGGACTTTCCGGTGCAGGTAAATCGACCCTTATAGATATTTTATCTGGATTTTCTCGACCAACTGCAGGAACGTTGATCGTAAACGGATTAAAGATGCCTCATTTTTCCATTACCGATTGGTTAAATCAAGTTGCGTATATTCCACAACATCCGTATATCTTTTCAGGGACTGTAGCCGATAATATTCGTCTGTACGAGCCGGAAGCATCGATGGATCAGGTAAAGGCGGTCGCAGAAAAAACGGGACTACTTCAACTAATTGAGAGTTTTCCTAACGGATTTGAAGAGCGGATCGGCCAAGGGGGACGAAGTTTAAGCGGTGGGGAAGAACAACGGATTGCACTGGCGAGAGGTCTTTTACAAAATCGTCCGATATTAATTTTCGATGAACCGACTGCCCATTTGGATATTGAAACGGAACATGATATAAAACGGATGATGTTACCGTTAATGGAAAATAAACTCGTCTTTTTTGCAACTCACCGTCTTCATTGGATGAAAAATATGGATCAAATCATCGTTATTGAAAAGGGACGGATCGTCGAGAGAGGTACCCATAGCCAACTGTATGATAAAAAAGGTGCATATTACCGTCTCGTTCAAGCTCATCAGGGAGGTGGGCGATATGACATTGTTTAAAACATATATTTTTCCGTATATAAAACAGTATAAATGGATGATGATCACGACGATTTTGCTAGGAATGATGACCGTCCTTGCCGCTTCCCTATTAAATTTTACATCCGGTTATTTAATAACCCGTGCGGCTGAAATGCCTTTGAATATCCTTATGATCTATGTGCCCGTCGTTCTTGTTCGGGCCTTTGGGATCGCTCGGCCGGTTGCCCGCTATTTGGAAAGGCTCGCCGGACATAATGCAGTGTTGAAGATTTTATCTTCTATGCGGGTGAAACTGTATGATATGTTGGAGCCTCAAGCTTTGTTCGTCCGTTCCCGATTTCAAACCGGGGATTTAATAGGCACGTTAGCAGATGATATTGAACATTTGCAAGATGCATATATTCGGACGATTTTCCCTACGATTACCGCTTTATTTTTATTACTGTATTCTGTTATTACTTTGGCTGTATACGACTGGCTTTTTGCCTTATGGATGTTCCTTTGTTTAAGTGTGATCATCTTTGTATACCCACTTTTTTCTTTATATATTTTGAAAAAGAAACAGATGAAGGAAAAGGAAAGTAAGGGCGATCAATATCGGGCATTAACCGATGCGGTACTTGGAATTAGCGACTGGGTGATTAGCGGGAAAAAGGAACGATTTATTCGTAAATATGTGGAGATGAGTGGAAAAACCCATGAAGCTCAAAGGGAAATAGCTTTCTGGAACCAATCCCGTACGTTCCAATTGCATGTCATAAGTGGACTGATCACTATTTTTGTCGGATTTTGGGCAGGACATGAAGCAATGTCAGGCAATATTTTGCCTACGTATATTGCGTCTTTCACCCTCGTTACCTTTCCGATTTTGGAAAGTCTGATTCCTGTATCCCATGCGGTTGAACGGATTCCATCGTACCAAGAGTCTTTGCAACGAATTGATCAAATAAATAAAACGGTACCGAAAGAACAGAAAAAAGAGGAATCGGTTAAACTTGGAGAAAAACCGGTTATTGAAATAAAGAATGTTTCCTATAAATATGATGGTGGTAAAGAAGAAGCGGTAAAATCGTTGAATTTAAGTATTCCTCATGGCCAAAAAATTGCGATATTAGGTCGGAGCGGTTCAGGAAAATCAACATTGTTACAGTTATTGTTAGGCGTCCGTTCACCCCAAACGGGTGAAATATTGATCGATGACACACCACCGGAAAAATATGGGGATCAAATTTTTGATTTAGTAGGGGTATTAAACCAAAAACCGTATTTGTTTGCAACGACAGTTGAAAACAATATACGTCTTGGAAAAGAAGATGCGACGAAAGAAGAAATAGAAAGGGTCATCCGTCAAGTTGGATTGGATCAATATATCCATTCCCTTCCGAAGGGGCTAGATACGCAAATGGAAGAGGCAGGTCAACGGTTTTCTGGCGGGGAAAGGCAACGGATTGCACTCGCACGGATTTTATTAAAAGATACGCCTGTCGTTGTTTTGGATGAACCAACGGTCGGTTTAGACCCGGAAACAGAACTGGATCTACTATCAACGATGTTTAACGTATTGAAAGAAAAAACGGTTATTTTAATCACCCATCATTTAATTGGTCTAGAAAAAATGGATCAGATTATTTTTATGGATAAAGGTAGGATTAAAATGAGCGGTAGCCATAAACAATTGATGGAAACGGATGAGAGATATCGACAACTTTATCAACTTGACCGGGGTTAATCTAGTGGGTCGAGGTTCCGGTTCCTTTGACCCACCTGGGACGAGGTTCCGGTTCTTTTGGCTCAGGTGGTGGGTCAAGGTTCCGGTTCCTTCGACCCAGTTCGGTTCCTTCGACATATTTATTTTAAATGGGGGAGTGGGGAGAATGCAAAGGGAAATTAAAAAGCCGGTACGTCTTTTAAATGAAAATGGAGAATTAGCGGAAATTGGATATGCAAGGAAGCCGATTTTTGAGTATCGAAGGAAAGATATCAAAGCAAGTCCGTGGCGCATTAAAGAATGGGACTATTATTTAATTACGAACGATGATTATGCAGTAGCATTGACGATAGCGGATAATTCATACATCGGCTTTTTAAGCGCTTCATTGATCGATTTCAAGCAGAAGTGGTATAAAACAACGAGTGTTATTAAACCTTTAACATTCGGTAAATTAAACCTTCCTTCTTCGTCTACGCAAGGGGATATCGTATATAAAGATCATCGAGTTGAAATGGCGTTTTTTAAGAAAGGAAAAGATCGGCATCTCGAGTGTACGATGAAAAATTTAGATCGAAAGAAGGATTTTCATTGTGAATTCCTATTGTCAGATGAACCTCGAGACTCGATGGTCATTGCCATTCCCTTTCCAGATAAGAAAAACGCCTTTTATTACAATCGGAAAATTAATTGTTTAACTGCTCGGGGAAAAGTGTATTTTGGAGAAAAAGAATATGAATTTCTTCCCGACCGTTCTTTTGGAACGTTCGATTGGGGAAGAGGCGTATGGACTTATAAAAATACATGGTATTGGGGTTCAGCTTCTGGAATAATCAACGGGAAAAAATTTGGGTTTAATATAGGGTACGGTTTTGGTGATACATCGAAAGCTACGGAAAATATGGTTTTTTATGATGGAATTGCCCATAAACTAGATCAAGTTACCTTTCATATTCCGAAGAAGGATGAGAATGGAAAAAACTTTGCCTATATGAAGCCATGGACATTTTCGTCAAATGATGGCCGATTTGAAATGGATTTTGAGCCAATAATCGACCGGAATGATTCGATTTCCGTTGGAGTAATCGCTAGCGATCAACATCAAGTTTTCGGCTATTTTACGGGTAAGGCAGTTTTGAATGATGGAAAGGTAATTGAAGTGAAAAATTTATTAGGGTTTGCTGAACGGGTCGTGAATCGTTGGTAAGAAAAAGAATGGGAAGGATTAAAACATACGGAAAATTTTTCCACAGTCAATCATTTTTTATTGCAACTATTTCCAATAAAATCTAGAGCCAGATAGAAAAAGGGGCCAAGGTAAAATCGATCCTTGACCCCTATACTTAACTATTTTAATGAAATCCATACGGATTTTACTTCCGTATAATTATCTAGAGCATATGATCCCATTTCTCGACCGATTCCCGATTGCTTATATCCACCAAAGGGGGCTGCTGCATCAAAGGCGTTATACGTATTGACCCATACGGTGCCAGCCTTTAGTTTCGATGCGATATAATGGGCTTTTGCCACATCCCTTGTCCAAACACCCGCTGCAAGTCCATACATACTGTTGTTGGCCCGCTCAATCAAATCATCTAAATCATCGTAAGGTAGTGCGGAAATCACGGGACCGAAAATCTCTTCCTTCGCAATCGTCATTTCATCTCGAACATTCGCAAAAATCGTCGGTGATACGAAATACCCTTCATCGAATGGTTTAGAACCACCTGTTAACAATTCTGCTCCTTCTTCTAATCCTTTTTCAATATATCCTAACACCCGATTTTGTTGTTCTGTCGATACGAGGGGACCCATTTCCGTATCTTTCATTATTCCTGCCCCTTGTTTAATATCCTTGGCATGGCTTACCATATCAGCAACTACGTTATCATAATGCTTTTTCTGGATAAATACACGGGACCCGGCGGAACAGACTTGTCCTTGATTAAACATAACCCCATTTAATGCACCGGGGATTGCTTTCGACATATCTGCATCGGGCAAAATAATATTTGGTGATTTACCACCTAATTCTAACGTGACTCGTTTTAACGTTTTCGAAGCTCGATTCATAATGAGTTTCCCGACTTCCGTAGATCCAGTAAAGGCAATTTTATCAACGAGGGGATGATCGACAATCGGTTGTCCTGCAGTCTCACCGAATCCGGGGACGATGTTAATGACTCCTTTTGGGAATCCTGCTTCTTCGATGAGCTCTGCTAGATAAAGTGCTGATAAAGGTGTTTGTTCAGCTGGTTTCAATACGACGGTACAACCGGTGGCTAAAGCAGCTCCTAATTTCCACATAGCCATAAGTAGTGGGAAATTCCACGGAATGATTTGTCCGACAACTCCGACCGGTTCGTGGCGAGTATAATTAAAAAATGGGCCGCTTACAGGAATCGTTTGACCGACAATTTTCGTACTCCAACCGGCATAATAACGCATATGTTCAATGGCAAGGGGAATATCTGCGTTCGTTGTTTCCCGAATTGGCTTCCCATTATCTAACGTTTCTAATTCGGCCAATTCATTTTTATTCTCTTCCATTAAGTCCGCTAGTTTATACATAAGTCTGCTGCGTTTTGCTGCACTCATCTTTGACCAAGTTCCTTCATCGAAGGCTTTTCTTGCTGCTTTAACTGCTTTATCAATGTCTTCAGGTCCTGCCTCGTACACCTTTGCCAAAACTTCTCCTGTAGCCGGATTAAATGAATCAAAGGTTTTTCCGGAAACGCTTTCTACAAACTCCCCGTTAATGTACAATTTTTTTGTACCGGATAAAAATTTCTCCACTTTTTCTGAATATTGCACTGCAGTTTGGCTCATCAAAACCCCTCCTTCATAATGATAACGTTTTCATCCATTATCTTAACACTCTAAAATATATCATTCAATAAAAAATATACAAATTATTCCGATTTTTTTCGCCAATTCTCGATGTTGTATTTGGAGTTGTAAGAATCATAATCGATTGAAAGTTTGAAAACCATTTTTAATTGGATGCAGAAAAGATGTTTATCATCGAATTACTGATCGGGAAAAGGAATCTTTTGATATGCATTCGGATTTTAATTGGAAAAAGGGCTTTCCAATCTCTCTCCGGACTACTCCTTTTGCCATCCATTCGGATTTCAATTGACGAAATGAAACGGTTAATCATACAATATTTATAGTAAAAACTATTGGAAAGGAACAATTGGCTTCTCGTTTCAAATCGTGTTCAATCCTTTTTACATATCTGTTTTTAGGCCGATTGTTAATGGAGTGAGATGGATGCACGTATTAATATATGATGGGGAATGTAGTGTATGTAGCCGACTGATTCGATTCATCGTCCGGTTTAATTCAAATCCGAATTTGCGGATTACAGATCTTCAAAGTGATTGGACGAAGAAGAATTGCCCTGATTGTGTTCAGTTTGATAGTGTTATATTTTTTTACAATGAAAAGCAATATTTGTATTCTGATGCAATCATTCACCTATTGGCGACAATCCATCCGTTTTTTAAACCGATGCTCGTTTGTAAAATGATTCCTGTAAAATTTAGAGATGGACTGTACAAATTTATAGCAAAAAGAAGAAAACAAATATTGAAAAATCAATGTCCAGTTATGGATAAAAAAATGAGGGATTTGTTTTTAACTTGAATGATCAATGTGTAATCTATTCAGTAAACTTGCATCCAAAGGCACATTCTGAATGTTTGCATAATGAGAAAGGATTGTTAAATAAGTTTTTTAAGCAGATTGAAAAGCTCGATTTACTGATTTTAGAAAATTAGGATATTTATCTTTACACTAGCAAGGAGCAGAATTGTTTTTTCAAGTAATCAGTCTATGTTACGAACAAAAAATGAATTGTTTCGTACATAATAAAAATGCTTGTCGACACAATGTTCGGCAAGCATTAACAATTTGAAACAAACTCATTTACAACCGTACCATTCGATAAAATTACTGTTACCGAAATTTCCCTTTTAGTGGGTTGTTAAGCGGCGATTGTCTTACTACCGTCATCTTATTGGTGGTCCTCTCTCGTCTCAATTTGGGAGACAATTTTCATCCTCTGTACCGCATAAAGATGCTTTTTAGAGGAAACAAGACCATTAGCCCAGTCAGACCTAATTGTGAGTGTCAAAATTCATTAGATGATGAAATGGATTCCTGTTCAATCATTTTTGTAAATGCTTCATCTGGGTTAATTGTGTTAAAAAGTTTTAACCATTCTTCAAAATCACCCTCATAGAGAACCTTACCCTTATGTAGAAAAATTAAATGCGAGTCAATATAAGATAAGTCTTGAAGTTGATGTGTTGAAATTAAACAGACACGCTGGTTTTTAACTAATTTCTTTAATTTATTCATAATTTTTAGTCTTGATGAAGGATCAACACTACTTGTCGGTTCATCAAAGATATATAATTTTCTATCAATTCTACTGAGAAGGTACAATCAAATAATGTTGTTTTTCCAGCACCATTAAGCCCAACAATCACATTAAGCTTTTTCGTTTTTAACGTAAAATGAACACCATTCAACACATAATCTTTTGCTTTTTTATACTTATATTTCAAGTTATAAACATGCAATGAAATTT
Organism: Fervidibacillus halotolerans; assembly: GCF_026547205.1. GTDB lineage: Bacteria > Bacillota > Bacilli > Bacillales > Caldibacillaceae > Fervidibacillus > Fervidibacillus halotolerans. Next base: position 421,980 of record NZ_CP106877.1, read on the forward strand.
CCCCCTAACGAGATGTTAACGATAAGAGACTAAATCGTTTAATAATAAAAAGTCCACTCCTTACTCTTCATTTAGTAGCCCGTAATAAGAAATAGGTTGTTCACAGTTTTCCTTTTATGTAAATATATAACATGATATATTTTAATCTATTTTTTGATTAACACAAATAGTAAATATATTAAAATATAATATTAAAAATAAAAAGTTTAGAATATTAACCAACACCATTTACGAATATCACCTTGTTCTAACATCTTTTTTATAATTTTTTGGATTATAGCTGGAAAATGATAACTTTTGTAGAAAAAAGAAAAAGATTATGGTATAGTAATAAAAACTTTAATGCTTAAACGCTTTTATGTATTAAAGAAAATATTGGATGTTGGCGGAATTTCGATTAGGATTTGTGTGGGCAGCAATAAGAGACCGGATGGGGGGTGAGAATCCGGGCAGCACAAATCTGAACTACACCGCAAAAACATTTGTGAAAGAGTGGACAGCCTTTACGGTTCGTCAAATAGGGTGGTACCGCGGAGAACATCTTCGTCCCTAGCAAGTAGGATGAAGATGTTCTTTTTTTATTTTTAAGTAACATCTATCAACAGAAATAAAAAAGGGGAGAACGTTCACATGTTGCAAATTAAACCGACCTTAATACCGAAAACCTTTGAAGCTTTTTTTGTAACAGGAATCATTATTTGTTTGATTAGTTTTAGCATTATTCAATGGAATGCGACACCCCATATTCCGATGATCGGTGCGATTGTTTTGTTATGGATATACGGTTTTATAAAAAAAGTTCCGATTGAAAAAATGGAAAGGGGGATGATCGAAGGAGCGAAGTCTGGTTTTGGGGCAATCTATCTTTTTTTTCTAATTGGAATCCTCATCGCCAGTTGGATCGTGAGCGGTACGATTCCAACGATCATTTATACGGCCTTTCATCTCGTTACACCGAAGTTTTATTACAGCGTGGTATTTGTCATTACAGCAATCATCGGCGTTGCTATTGGAAGTTCATTGACGACCGTGGCAAGTATTGGAATCGCCTTTATTAGTGTTTCTGAAATTTTTGGTTTATCGTTACCGATTACGGCAGGAGCAATTGTATCCGGTGCGTTTTTTGGTGATAAAATGTCTCCGTTGTCCGATACGACGAATTTAGCATCCGGAATGATGAAAGTGGATTTATTTGATCATATTCGAAATTTAAGTTGGACAACCATTCCAGCGTTTTTCATTTCGGCTATTCTTTTCGCATTTCTTTCACCGAGTATCGTACCGTCGGATTTTGAAAATATTGATCGTATGGTCGCTGTTTTACGAGATACGGATTTGGTGCATCTATATAGTTGGCTTCCTTTATTGTTATTATTTATTTTTTCCGTAAGAAAACGGCCGGCCATTGTTTCTATTTCAGCCAGTGCGGCCAGTGGACTTGTCATTTCCTTTTTCCATTTGAACTTAAACGGGTCGGAGGTGGTTCAATTACTATTTTCTGGATACATGTCGAATACAGGAAATGTCGAACTCGATAGCATGTTATCAAGGGGAGGAATCGAAGGTATGTTTTTTACGATTTCCCTATTGATTTTAGCATTGAGTATGGGCGGGTTATTATTTACTCTCGGAATCATTCCAAAATTATTTTCCACATTCCATGACCGATTGCATTCCTTTCGAACGGTTATTGCAGCTTCTTCCTTTACAGCGATGTTTATTAATATTTTTGTAGGAGAACAGTATTTATCGATTTTGCTAACGGGAAAAACATATGAACAACAGTTTGAAAAGGTCGGATTGGCTAGGAAAAATCTTTCTCGTATTTTGGAAGATGCTGGTACTGTTATTAATCCTCTTGTTCCATGGAGTGTATGTGGCGTATTTATTTCTAACGTCTTACATGTTGAGGTAATCCATTATTTACCTTTTGCCTTTTTTTGCTTATTATCACCTGTTTTAACATTGATCTTTGGTGTGAGCGGAAAAACATTGACTTTCTTATAAGGGAGTTAAGAAAATGTAAATTGGAATACTCATTGGATCATTCGAGCGTTTTAGTTGATACCAAATCGGTACTAATGTTCCGAAAAGGTTTTTCATATGAAAAAATTTATGTTGTTATGTGAATTTGACATTGGGTAAGAAAGTCAAAATTAAATGATATTTTTTTATTGTATGAGTAAAATTATTGTAGGCAAAATTGAACCCCCACCTTTTGTGAGTGATCCATAGATCGCTCTCAAAAGGTGGGGGGAAACCAAGCGATAGCGCGGTAGGTGTGTAAGCATCATTCATGCAAATGAGGGATCCTCCTTGTTAGAATAATTGTTGAAAAAAACCCTACAGAAAGGAGAATCCCTCATGAACAAGAATACCACAAAATATCCAACCTTAAAAGAGATTGAGCTATTGGTTTGGCGACAATTGCAGGAAACGTATTCGGTGGTTATGAAACAGTTGTTAGAAGCGTTTGATCAAATCATTGCCGAAAAGCGTGATAAAAAACGATATCGAATGATGGGAAAACGAACGTTTCACCTGGATAGTCTTTTCGGACAAATAAGCTTTAAACGGAACTATTATAAAGATCGTAAAGCGGGGAAATATGTCTTTTTATTGGATCGTTATTTAGGTTTTGAGGGAGCTGGATCTTTTAGTCCGTTAGTGGAGGAAGCAGCCATTGTGCTGGCTGTAAAAGGTCCCTCTTTTCGAAAGGCGGCTCAAACATTTGAAACCCTATTTGGATATTCAGTCATCAGTCATGAAACGATCCGTCAACACCTGTTACAAGCGGAAATTTTCCAGAAAGAAAAGGAATCTGTACAGAGTCCCGTTCTATTTGTGGAAGTCGATGGCTTGTATACGAAAAGGCAAGGACAAGGGAAAAAGGGAAAAGAAGAAAAAATTGCCGCCGTTCATCAAGGATGGGAAAAGAATGGGAAACGTACGCAATTAAAAAATAAGCGTCATTTTGTGCACGATGGGAAGCTTCCTTTTTGGGAAGCATTTGAGGAGTTTCTCGTGGAAAATTTTGAATACGATCCGATGGTTCATAAGCTCATTATTAATGGGGACGGGGCCAGTTGGATTACTGCTTGTCGAGCTTATTTCAAAGACCGGGCTTTCTATACCATCGATCGCTTCCATGTGGCAAAAGCGATTCGTAGCCTTTTTCGTAAGCATCCCCGGTACCGAAAAATGCGGGTGGCCCTCGCTTCCTTTGATCGTGAAACTCTTCTGACGGAATTAAATAGTGCCGTTGGAACATTGGAGGACGAAGAAAAAGAAAAAGAATTGGAAGCATTGATTCATCAATTGGAAATGTATCCAGAAGCACTCAGGGATTATCGGGAATGGCTGAGGGAGCAGGGAATCGATACAAAAGGGATGCGACTAATGGGTAGTGCGGAAGCAATGATGCATGTTTTTGCGAATCGATTAAAAAATGGCCGAAGTTGGAGTGATGAAGGAATTAGTGCCATGATGACCGGCATGGTGGCCATTTTGGACCAATTACCTTTAAAAACGATGTTTGGTCGAGTCGAACAGTGGAATGAGGAAAAAGAAGAGAAGAAGCCAGCCCAACGGATTTTAAAAAAGGTGAAAAGTGTTGTCACGAAAGTAACGAGAGATAATATTGCGTACCTCAAAGGAAGGGCAAGTATTCCAATGTATCAAGCATTAAAAGAAATCCGCGGTATTTAAAAAAAGAGGAAAATTCAACCAAGGAAGGACCCTAAACAGTTGAATACGCTTACATATTTTGGCCTAAAAAAACAGACAAAAACTGACCTGAAAAAAATTGCCTACAAATACTTGACTCAAACTTTTTTATTTTAGTAGTTGTCATATAACAGTTTCTCGTTTATAATACGTATAATAATTTTTTCGTTAATTCGATAAAGGAAAATGGAAGTTGACAATTTTCTAAAAAAGGGGGGAGAGGATCTTGTTTGCCGAAATTATAAAAATTTTGAATAATATTTTATGGAGCACGCCAATGATCGTATTTAGTTTGGCAATTGGTATTATTTTTACATTTATGACGAGGTTTGTCCAAGTGCGATTAATTAAAGACATGATGGTCCAGATGGTGAAAGGAAAAAGTTCCAAATCAGGAATTTCCTCTTTCCAAGCTTTGTCCATCGCATTAAGTGGGCGAGTAGGAACGGGAAATATCGCTGGGACCGCCTCTGCCATTGCTTACGGGGGACCTGGAGCGGTGTTTTGGATGTGGACGATTGCGTTTATCGGGGCGGCTACAGCGTATGTGGAGGCGACTTTAGGGCAAATTTATAAGGTGAATCAAGACGGTCAATATCGTGGGGGCCCGGCCTATTACGTTGAAAAGGGCTTAGGTTGGAAATGGTACGGTGTAATGTTTGCGATTGCAGCCCTTTTGGCGATGAGCTTTTTAATGCCTGGAATTCAAGCGAATGCGATCGCATCGAGTATGGAAAATGCCTTTTCTTTAAATCCTGCGATTACAGGAGTCGTATTAGTCGTTCTTCTTGGTGCGATTATTTTTGGCGGTTTAAAACGAATCGCCCATGTGGCCCAGGCGGTCGTTCCCTTTATGGCGATCGGCTATATTCTTATGTCGCTCATCATCTTAATAATGAACATTGGAGAAGTTCCAGCCGTATTCAAATTAATTTTTAGTAGCGCATTCGGTGTTGATCAATTTTTCGGTGGAATTCTTGGTAGTGCCATCGCATGGGGGGTTAAACGGGGGATTTATTCAAATGAGGCAGGTCAAGGAACAGGACCTCATGCGGCATCAGCAGCTGAAGTATCTCATCCGGCAAAACAAGGATTAGTTCAAGCCTTTTCCGTATATATCGATACGATTCTCGTATGTTCCGCCACCGCCTTTATGATTTTATTCACCGGCTCCTACAATGTGTATGAAGCAGATGAGGAAACGATTCGGGTTGCAAATATTGAAGAAACGGTGGAAGTGGGCCCTGCCTACACACAGTTAGCTGTTGATTCGGAATTGCCAGGTTTTGGATCTCCTTTCGTCGCAATTTCATTGTTCTTCTTCGCCTTTACGACGATTATGGCTTATTACTATATTGCAGAAGTAAATGTTGCCTATTTGTTTAGAGAACGGAAAAAATTTATTCCTATGTTGCTATTGAAGCTCGTATTGCTCGCTACCGTCTTTTTCGGTACGATTCGAAAATCTTCAGTGGCTTGGGCCATGGGGGATGTTGGACTTGGCTTAATGGTATGGCTCAACTTAATCGCCCTCGTTTTCCTTTACAAACCGGCCATTGCAGCATTGAAAGATTACGAACGGCAAAAGAGGGAAGGTTTGGATCCGGTTTACAACTCCATTGACATGGGTGTGAAAAATGCCGAATATTGGGAGGGCGGTTATAAAAGAGAAGAAGCGTCCTAATTTGATCGAGGCTATCTAATAAGTCGACATTTTCGGCTTATAGATGGCCTTATATTTATTACATAAAAGAATTAAGTTGGATACGCTATTTAAACAATTTCACTAACTCGAAAAGATATGAAAGGCTTTTAAGCAAACTCGATCCAAATGTGCTTATTCGAAGGAGCCATTCCCCCAAAAGAATCATTCATCGTCCATCGTAGACGAAAAACGGTTGAAAAGATCATTCAATCTGTCCGTTCCTCCATTCGTCATGAAAGAAAAATAGTTATAAATTTGGTCAAAAATTGTCAATTATGATAAAGTATTTTATAAATAAGTTTTTTTGGAGTGTGATTGTTTTTGGATGAGGTGCCCCTAGCGTTAATATTATTTTTAATTGTCCTTATTTTTTTATCCGCCTTCTTTTCTTCTGCGGAAACGGCTTTTTCTAGCGTGAATAAAATTCGTTTAAGAAATTACGTAAACGAAGGTAGGAGGGGAAGTAAAAAAGCACTATACATTACCGATCGCTTCGATAGTGCCTTATCTACGATTTTGATTGGAAACAATCTTGTAAATGTGGCAGCTTCTAGTATTTCCACCGCTTTAGTAACGAGCATTTTTGGAGCCAGTTATGGACTAGTGATTAGTACTTTCGGGATGACAGTCATTATTTTAATTTTCGGTGAAATTTTGCCGAAATCGATTGCCAAGGAATATGCGGAACCTTACTCGTTAAAAATATCGGGAATTTTATTTGTTTTAATAAAACTGTTAAAGCCCTTTAATTTTTTGTTTGAAAAATTAAAAAAGTTGGTCACGAACACCTTTGCGAAAGACAAACAACATGTGCCATCGGTTACCGAGGAGGAAATTAAAGTCCTTGTCGACATTAGCGAAGAAGAAGGGGTAATCGATAAGGAAGAAAAAGAGCTGATCCACCGATCGCTAGATTTCAATGATATTCGTGCAGGTGAGATTTTAACCCATCGCTTAGATATGGTTGCGGTGGAAGTAAATCAGCCGGTGGAAGAGATTAAGAACTTATTATTAGAAGAACGGTTTTCCCGAATTCCGGTTTACGAAGAAAACATCGACAATATTATCGGTTTTTTATCCGAAAGGGAGTTCTTTGCTGAATTAATAAAAAATGAACAAGTGGATATTCGAAAACTACTAAGAAAACCGTTATTTGTTGTAAAATCGATGAAGATTGCCACATTATTACCGGAGTTGCAACGAACGAAAAGCCATATGGCAATCGTTCTCGATGAGTTTGGTGGAACTGCTGGTCTCATTACGATGGAAGATATTTTAGAAGAATTGGTCGGAGAAATATGGGATGAACACGATGAAAAAACGAGCGATATGGTAAAAATCTCCGATCGTGTTTATGAATTCGATGCACAGTTTCATTTGGACGATTTTGCAAAAATTATGGGTGTGAACATTCCGAAATCAAATTACTATAACATTGGCGGTTGGGTATTTGAACAAATGGAACATATGCCGAAGCAAGGAGAAATCTTCCATTACGATAACTTAAAAGTCACCCTTTTGGAAGTGGATAAACACCGGGTGTTGAAGGTTAAGGTTGAAAAAGTTGACTAGGATGAACACAGGCCAATCTTTTTTCAAAGTTTGCGAATCTACTTGGCTATATTAATTATTAATACTTTTTTAAGGACTATCAATCGACCAATTTATAAACGGTTTAGCATCGGGTTCCAAGGAAATGCGATGATTTATCGATGGTGTCAAAACTGAGGATGGTGATCGCAATATGGAACCCGTTGCTTTTTTTGCTTATTTGGATCTATCTTTGTTCAGTACCATAAAATACCTTACTCTTTTCGATTCACCATTAAAAATTACTTCATCCATGATTTTGTCCTTTTTAGAATCGATAGCCTTCATCCTTTCAATGCTGGTTTCGTATTTTTCCACATACCTTTCTACGACTGGAGCTCACTGACCAATTTAACCGAACATGTTTAAAAATTCGAAAGTTTTTTATCCACTGTCATTTATGGCTGCTCATTCAAACCTTTACTCGCTTTTCGATATTCCTTTCCATAGTTTACTTCTTGCGCTTTCGTTAACTCTTTTTTCCTTCTTTCCTGCCTTTTCTTCGCCAATTTTTTCACTCCATTCTTTAAATTTGTACGCTCTTATTTTAACCAAGTAAGGAAGTTCCATTCATAAAAGCAATTGTTTGAATGGGTTATGTAAAATGCATGTGAAGCATCCAAACGGGTTAATCGTTAGTATATTAAAATTCGTATGAGTAAAATTATTGTAGGCAAAATTGAACCCCCACCTTTTGTGAGTGATCCATAGATCGCTCTCAAAAGGTGGGGGGAAACCAAGCGATAGCGCGGTAGGTGTGTAAGCATCATTCATGCAAATGAGGGATCCTCCTTGTTAGAATAATTGTTGAAAAAAACCCTACAGAAAGGAGAATCCCTCATGAACAAGAATACCACAAAATATCCAACCTTAAAAGAGATTGAGCTATTGGTTTGGCGACAATTGCAGGAAACGTATTCGGTGGTTATGAAACAGTTGTTAGAAGCGTTTGATCAAATCATTGCCGAAAAGCGTGATAAAAAACGATATCGAATGATGGGAAAACGAACGTTTCACCTGGATAGTCTTTTCGGACAAATAAGCTTTAAACGGAACTATTATAAAGATCGTAAAGCGGGGAAATATGTCTTTTTATTGGATCGTTATTTAGGTTTTGAGGGAGCTGGATCTTTTAGTCCGTTAGTGGAGGAAGCAGCCATTGTGCTGGCTGTAAAAGGTCCCTCTTTTCGAAAGGCGGCTCAAACATTTGAAACCCTATTTGGATATTCAGTCATCAGTCATGAAACGATCCGTCAACACCTGTTACAAGCGGAAATTTTCCAGAAAGAAAAGGAATCTGTACAGAGTCCCGTTCTATTTGTGGAAGTCGATGGCTTGTATACGAAAAGGCAAGGACAAGGGAAAAAGGGAAAAGAAGAAAAAATTGCCGCCGTTCATCAAGGATGGGAAAAGAATGGGAAACGCACGCAATTAAAAAATAAGCGTCATTTTGTTCACGATGGGAAGCTTCCTTTTTGGGAAGCATTTGAGGAGTTTCTCGTGGAAAATTTTGAATACGATCCGATGGTTCATAAGCTCATTATTAATGGGGACGGGGCCAGTTGGATTACTGCTTGTCGAGCTTATTTCAAAGACCGGGCTTTCTATACCATCGATCGCTTCCATGTGGCAAAAGCGATTCGTAGCCTTTTTCGTAAGCATCCCCGGTACCGAAAAATGCGGGTGGCCCTCGCTTCCTTTGATCGTGAAACTCTTCTGACGGAATTAAATAGTGCCGTTGGAACATTGGAGGACGAAGAAAAAGAAAAAGAATTGGAAGCATTGATTCATCAATTGGAAATGTATCCAGAAGCACTCAGGGATTATCGGGAATGGCTGAGGGAGCAGGGAATCGATACAAAAGGGATGCGACTAATGGGTAGTGCGGAAGCAATGATGCATGTTTTTGCGAATCGATTAAAAAATGGCCGAAGTTGGAGTGATGAAGGAATTAGTGCCATGATGACCGGCATGGTGGCCATTTTGGACCAATTACCTTTAAAAACGATGTTTGGTCGAGTCGAACAGTGGAATGAGGAAAAAGAAGAGAAGAAGCCAGCCCAACGGATTTTAAAAAAGGTGAAAAGTGTTGTCACGAAAGTAACGAGAGATAATATTGCGTACCTCAAAGGAAGGGCAAGTATTCCAATGTATCAAGCATTAAAAGAAATCCGCGGTATTTAAAAAAAGAGGAAAATTCAACCAAGGAAGGACCCTAAACAGTTGAATACGCTTACATATTTTGGCCTAAAAAAACAGACAAAAACTGACCTGAAAAAAATTGCCTACAAATACTTGACTCAAACTTAAAATTCTTCCGCAAAGACTTTCGTACTTGTTTTATGGTACATTTAAAAAAGAGAGGAATGTTTGTTTATACGAAAATGGAGGTGCAGGAAATGTGCCTGTAATTACAAAAATCGCTGTCAATAGACAACAGCCGAATAATTACGACATTGAATTTGATCAAAAGGACTGGTTTCAAACCATTACAATTTGTAAAGATACATTGATTCGTTTCAGACTCTCAAAGGGAATGGAGTTGGATGAAAATCAACTTCAGCAAATTGTTTTTGAAGACGAGGTACAAAAGGGATTTAATCGTGCCATTTCCTATTTATCCCATTCGATGAGATCGGTAAAACAAGTAAAAGATCATTTGTCGGAAAAGGGATTTCCCTCCTATGTCGTCGAGGAAGTCATCGACCGGCTTAAACAAAAAGGATATGTTAATGATAAGGACTTTGCTCGAAGTTTTATTCAAACATATATAAAAACGACGGATAAAGGTCCCATCGCCGTTAAAAAACTTTTACAGGATAAAGGAATTGATGAACAAACGATCGAAGAGGAAATTACCCTTTTTTCTTTAGATATCCAATTGGAAAAGGCCCGTCGCTTAAGCTTGAAATGGGTAAAAAGAAAGCAAGGCTTATCCGTATCCCTTTTAAAAGAACAACTTTATGTGATGTTAAAGCGAAAGGGATATGAAGATGAGGCAATCCAAGAAGTCGTTTATGAAACGTTGCAATCATTAGATGAGGCGCATAATTTGGCTGCCATTAAGATTCAAGGGGAAAAAGCTTTAAAAAAATATGCAAAAGTCCCCCCTGAAGAAAGAAAATGGAAAATTAAACAGTTTTTATATCGAAAGGGTTTTTCTTCTGAACTTATACATCGCTATGTGGAAAATTTGCAAGAGCTTGAATAGTTATAACGGAAAGGAAGATTGATGGTGGATAAACGATTCAGTGAAATGACCGAATATGAGTTAAAACAAGAAATAGCAAAGTTAAGGGAGAAGGCGAAAAAAGCGGAACAAATGGGAATGATCAATGAATTTGCTGTTTTAGAACGGAAGGCTGCCATGGCGGAATCGTATTTGCTCGATCCGAATGATTTCGATAAAGGGGAGATTTATCGGATTAAAAATGAACCGAGTCAATATTTTAAAATTGATTATTTAAGAGGGTATTTCGCATGGGGGTATCGATTAAACGGAGAAAAAATTGAAGCTTTACCTATATCTTTATTAGAAAAGGTAAATTAATGGAAAAATCCGTCCTACACTAAAGGACTGTCCAATCAATAGTTAAGATGATGAACGGCAAGGTGGAAGGCATTGGGAACAGGACGAGCGGGAGACTTTACAGACGAATTTACGAGTTAAAAAGGCTTAGGACTTGTCTGCGGAGGAAACTGACGTAACGGAAAGAAAACAACTGCATTTTAATTCCGAAGAAAGGGGGCTGTCTAATAAGTCGATTTTCCGGCTTATAGACGCCCCTTTAATGTTTTAGAAACGTTGACATATCAACGCTTATGATGTTTCGTTACCAGTGGATTTTGACTTGCTGGACAGCCCCTTGTTTGCTTTTTATACATATCTTCTATTCGTTTGACAGAAAATTTTCCAACGTACAAACAATTTATCCAGGTATCGTCTCAAATTTTTTTTTGAATTTGTCCACGTTGTAAATCCATCCTGTATACGAGGAAAGGATGTTTAATGAATCGTCAATTTGGACGAATGCGACGAAAGGATAATGGTTTTTACTCCGATATCGTAAGTCAATGAAGCGAATTTCCGTAATCCCATCTTCCGTTTCCATTTCCCAACGATAGACAGGGGAAAAGGATAGAAAGGCGGAAATATTTTTATCGGATTTTGCGATTTGCATAATCGGTTCATCGGGGAGGGGAAGGCGTTTGTATTCATCTAACAAAATTATATCCCTTCGATAAGCCCTTGCGACGTAAAATTTATCCTTTGTCACGACGGCAACTCGCCAACGGAAAAAGCGAAACGTAGGGTTTAAGATTATTTTTTCCGCTTCAGGGAATCTTCTCTTTAACGTTTCATAAATGGTTTTTCGAATCGTATAGCGAAGTAGATAATATCCGATGATGATTACGAAAATAGCTGGAAAGACGTCCCTCGGATCCATTCCAAACAACCATAACAAACTTCCAAGCAAAAGAATAGAAAATAAAAATAGATCGAAGGTGTTAATCCATCCAAGGGCGATCCATTTGGATGAAAAAGGACGGAGCGCTTGTGTCCCATACGCATTAAAAATATCCATAAAAACGTGTAAAAAAACGGCGATGGAAGTCCATAACCAAAGGTGAAGGAGATTGGCTTCTGGAAAGATGGGATATAAAAACATTAAAAGAAATATCGGCCATAAAATGACAGCTGGAATGGAATGGGTAATTCCCCGATGATTACGTATATAAGACGCATTATTTTTAAACTTTAAAACCGTATCCACATCCGGAATTTGTGATCCGATTATAGTGGCGAATACTACTGCTTGAGCTGTTTCTGGACTATTGAAAACGATCGGGTCAACAGTTGCTAATCCACCTAAAGCAATGCCCGTTACAAAATGTGTACCCGTATCCACTGATAAAATCCTACCTCCATTTAATACAAAGTCCCTTTTCGAAAACGGGTGGAAAATTTATCCCTTGCCCTTTGTGTACTTTTATGATTACGTTATGTTTATGATTGTTTAATTTCGACCGATTATACTGATTTTTTTCAGTTTATCATAGGGAGGACCGATTCGTGAAAGAAACTGCCTTGAAACATGTTGAACATTTTCCGATTCATTCGTTTCAAAAAAAATTAATCGATTGGTTCCTGAGGGAGGGGCGGGACCTACCTTGGCGAAGGGATAAAGATCCGTATAAAATTTGGGTTTCTGAAGTGATGTTACAACAAACCCGAGTAGATACGGTTATTCCGTATTTTCACAACTTTATCGAACAATTTCCGTCCATCGATGCATTGGCATCTGCAGACGAACAAAAACTTTTGAAAGCATGGGAAGGTCTTGGATATTACTCTCGGGTAAAAAATTTACACGCAGCAGTTAAGGAAGTAAAAGAACGTTACGGAGGAGTTGTCCCGAAAGATAAAGAAGCTTTTAGTCAATTGAAGGGTGTCGGACCATATACAACGGGTGCCGTATTGAGTATCGCATATGGATTACCTATACCTGCCGTCGATGGAAATGTTATGCGGGTTCTATCGAGAATTTTCTACATACAAGAAGATATTGCAAAGGGTCGAACGAAAAAATTATTTGAAGAAATTGCCCAATACATTATTTCCCATGAAGATCCATCGAGTTTTAATCAAGGTTTAATGGAGCTCGGTGCTTTAGTTTGCAAACCGTCCAATCCATCGTGTTTATTATGCCCTGTCAATGATTTTTGTGAAGCATTCAAAAGGGGAGAACAACATTTACTTCCGGTTAAATCCAAAGGGAAAAAGGGGAAAACGATCCAATTAACGGCTGCAGTTCTCCTTTCCGACGATGGAAAAAAAGTATTACTTCGAAAACGACCATCGAGTGGACTTTTAGCAGACCTTTGGGAATTTCCATCTGAAGAACAAAAGGATCGAAATTTTACCAATTTGCTTGCCGAATATGAAAAAGCATTGTATGGAAAACATGAGATTAATGTACATTTAAAACAGCCTCTATGCCATGTTGAACATATTTTTTCCCATTTGAAATGGGAAATCAAAGTGTTTTTTGGTTTCGTCGATGGGAAGGTGGAGGAAACATCTCGATTAAAAATGGTATCGATCGATTCCATCAACCATTATCCCCTTCCCGTTCCACATCAAAAAATTTGGGAACAATTTCTAATTCATCGGGATGTGTTGGAGACGGAAGGATTCCAAACAGGGGAGTAAATCAAAAGAATTCTTTTTAAAATTTTGGATAGTTTCATCACCGATTGGTTACATTAAAGCTTGTGGAGGTGATGAAAAGTGGCAAAACAAAAAAGAAGTTCTTCCGGAACGAATATTGAAAATGTAAGACGACAAAATGCCCAATCAGCTCAAGGACAACAGGATCAATATGGTACTGAATTCGCAAGTGAAACAGATGCACAACAAGTCCGTAAACAAAATCAAAAAGCTGAATCGAAAAAGAAACGCAATTCTTAATTCCAGTAAAAAGAAAGCTATTTAGGCGCTTCTATTCATTTGGAAGCGTCTTTCTTTATCAAATTGTACTTTTTCAACTTGTCAGATCATTTTATTCCGATAAGTTTTTATTTAAAAATCGGTCATCTAACGTTATAATATAAAAATAATCAATTTATGAACAGTCGACATTGGGAAGAGATAGAAAGAAGGGACATATATGCATATTCCCACGGTAGGAGAAACCATCCAAATTCATAGTTATAAACATAACGGTCGTATCCATCGTATATGGTCTGAGACGACAGTATTAAAGGGGACGAAAACCCTTTTGATTGGTGCTAATAATCGAACAACCGTCACCGAATCGGATGGAAGAACATGGGTTACAAGGGAGCCTGCCATTTGTTATTTCCATTCTCGTTATTGGTTTAATATTATTGGTATGTTAAGGAATGATGGGATTTACTATTATTGTAATCTAAGTTCTCCATATGTGATCGATGGGCTAGCATTGAAATACATCGACTACGATTTAGATATAAAAGTGTTTCCGGATTTGTCCTATATTATTTTGGATGAAGATGAATACGACGAACATCGAAAAGCGATGGGATACCCGGATGTGATTAATCAAATTTTACGGCTGCATATGGATAAATTAATCAATATGATTCGACAGAAGAAAGGGCCTTTTGAACCGGGATTTATCGAAACTTGGTACGAAAAATATTTAATGTTAAAAAGAGATTTGCGTAAATAATTCAGTTAAAAAAGCCCCTATGTATTCTTGTAAATTTGTGAATGTTTTCAAAATACATAGCGACTAACGGAAAAATCGGTGTTCAACGTGCAATCAAAATCGGCTTTGAATTCGTTTTTTCGTTTATATTTGTAACGAATCACTTTTTATATCTATCTTGTCTTCGCGGTGATATGAGCGGAAACTATTCACTAAAATTTCCAGATGTTCCAATTGGTCTTTATAGTCCATTAAACTCGCGACCAATTTCAACATTCCGCAGTACGTATCATCCATTTCTTCCAATTGTTGATATTCACGATACATATTCAGTAACTCATGTTGAACATCCTCGTAACTATCCATTTCCTCTTCATGTATTTGCACCGCTTTTCCAATATAACGGAGTATAAGCTGTTCGTGACTAGAGATTAATCGTTCGGAAATCGAATGAATTCGATACAGAAAGGGTTTCGGAAAAGAAGAAAACTGGTTTTCAAAACTTGACATTTTTTTTAATAAATCCAATGCTTTCTTACTTGCTGTAATCATTTGCCTGTATATGACGAGTTTCCGCAGTTTTTCTTGTGTATGTTTTTTCGAAAAGGTTCTTTCTTCTTTATACAATAAATAAATTTGCTCCGTTTGAACGAGTTGTTCTCTTAATTTATCGATATCCTGTTTTAATAATAGATGGTCGGCAGCTTGGTGGGTTTTAAGTCGGATCCATTTCAATATCGCATTCGTTATATCTGAAATCGCCGTATATAATTTCGTTTCGTATTTCGGTGGGACTAATATTAAATTTATCAAAAAGGCCGATATAATTCCTAGCATGATCGTTGAAAATCTAATGATAGCAAAGGTAATAAACTCCTCGTTCGGTGTTTCCATAATAACGATTAATGTGACAAGGGAAAGGGAAATGGTTTTTTCAATATTCAATTTTAAATGAATCATAATTAATATAATGGCAGCCAATCCGACGATTAAAAAATGATTTCCAAACAATAAAACAGAAACAATTGCAATAATTGCTCCGATTACATTCCCTTGAATTTGTTCAATAATCGTTAAATAGGAACGATAAATGGACGGTTGAACGGCAAAGATCGCTGAAATTGCCGCAAAAACTGGAGAGGGTAGTTGCAATAGTTCTGCGACAAATAAAGCAAGGACTATGGCCAACCCTGTTTTTAAAATGCGGGCCCCGAGTTTCATTTTTTCAATATTCCTTTCTAATCCATGATTGCCAAGTGATACATTCATCATCTTTCATTTATTATACAAAATCTAGTTGCTTTCTCCACATGTTTGCCTAAATATGAATAAAGAAAACTTTATGTCTGATCCTTTCGAAAGTCGATCACCGTTCGGACGACAAAAGATGCCGGTATCGTATAGCCAATCATCCCTTCCATAATGGCGATAAATCGACCGTAACCAACTGGTGAAAGATCACCATATCCAATGGAAAATAAGGTAACACCACTAAAATACAAGCTCGATTGTAACTCATATAATTTCCTGCTATCAATCTTTTGTCCATTCTCTATAAGAACTTCCAATCCGATTTGCATGAGCAGAAAATAAATTAGGCCGAAACCTATAAAAAGTGTTGAATAGATGAACAGTAAGTACACAAAGCTTTGCCAAGATATATATTTTTCTTGTAAAGCGCTAGGTAAAAACAGCGTCCGTAGGCTCATGACTATAATAAATATGATAAGGAATAAAAGAAAATAAAAAGCCATAAAAAGATCACGCTTCCTTAAAAAGGCTGAATTTATATTCAAATCGTTTATTTCTAATTATATGCCCGTCCCTTACAATCATGTTTCGGTAGAATGAATGGAATTACCTTATACATACAAGTTGTAAAATTTTTCCCATTCCGTTAATGTAAAATTAAATGATCGATTTGGAGGGATTTGTATGGAGGTTAAAATTGGAGAAAAAGCACCGAATTTTCAAGCATCCGCAACGAATGGCATGACAGTCCAATTATCCGATTTTTTAGGAAAGCATGTCGTTTTATATTTTTATCCGAAAGATATGACGCCAGGCTGTACAACGGAAGCGTGTGATTTTAGGGATCATCACGAGCAATTTTCCGATTTGAACGCTGTCATACTGGGAGTAAGTACCGATCCAATCGATCGCCACCATCGTTTTATCGAAAAACATAATCTTCCTTTTTTGCTATTATCCGATGAAGACCATCGAATCGCAGACGCTTACGGTGTTTGGAAAAAGAAGAAAATGTTCGGGAAGGAATATATGGGAATCGAGCGTTCCACCTTTATTATCAATCAGGAAGGTATTTTAGTTAAAGAGTGGCGAAAAGTAAAGGTAAAAGGGCATGTTGAAGAGGCTTTATCGTACATTAAAAATAATTTGTAGGTAATTTGAGTGGGGATTACATTTCGAATGTATGGTAGCAAACGCCTTATTTTTTTGAAACAGGCTTATGACTCATTCGAAAAAACGGACGATGCATACGTATAAGTAGGGCATACCTCCTCAAAAATCTTCACTCATTTTGACCGGTTGAAAAGAGCCTTCTTTTTAGCCGGTTTTTTTAGTGAAAGTGGAATTTAGATGGATTCAGTAAGTGTTCCAAAATTTTGTTTCACCAAGGAAATCAATCCGTTTCTGTAAAATTATGAATAATGTTATGATGATAAAAAATGCAAAATTTGGGGGTTAGACTATGGACATCGTCGCATCCTTTAATCGGAGGGAAGCATTACAAAGAAAAATAATCGATCAATTTCCTAATTTGAACTTTTTCTTTTATAAAAATATGAAGGAACTCGGATCCCATATCGAACGGGCGGAAGTACTCGTTACATACGGAGAAGATGTTACGGATGAGATCATTTTGAAAGCAAAAAATTTAAAATGGATTATGGTCATTTCCGCTGGTTTGGAAAAAATGCCCTTTAAAATAGTAAAAGAGAAAGGTATTCTCGTTACAAATGCCCGAGGTATTCATAAAATACCGATGGCGGAAATGGCAATCGGCTATTTGTTACAATATACGAAGCGGTTTAGGGACTTTGATCGACAGCAGCGGGAAACGGTTTGGAACCGAAGACTTCCGCTTACCGAGTTGTTTGGTCGAAAATTATTAATTGTTGGAGCCGGTGCAATCGGAAGTCAAATTGCAAAATACGCTAAAGTTTTTGGAATGAAAACGATCGGTATTAATAGAAGTGGAAAGCCCGTACCATCCTTTGATGAAATCTATGTGATGGAACAGTTAAATGAAGTTTTATCCAAGGCGGATTTTGTATTATCTGTATTGCCAAGTACAGAGTTCACGAGGGGGATTTTTGGAAAAGAACAGTTCCAATTGATGAAAAAAGAAGCGGTTTTCATCAATATGGGTAGAGGGGATGCGGTCAATGAAACCGAGTTAATCGAAGCGCTAAAAGAAGATGAGTTGGCACATGCTTTCCTTGATGTATTTCAAACGGAACCGTTACCGAAGAATCATCCCTTTTGGAAGATGGACAAAATTACGATTACACCACATGTGTCAGCAATCACTCCTGAATATTTACCTCGGGCCTTTGAAATATTTTCTGAAAATCTAGCCCGTTATTTGGAAGGGAAAAGACCTTTAATCAATGAAATCGACTTAAGTAGGGGGTATTGAAATGAAAATTTACACGAAAACCGGTGATCAAGGAACGACATCGTTAATTTATGGAAAAAGAGTACGGAAAAATGATGTACGGGTAGAAGCGTATGGAACTTGTGATGAAGCGAATTCCATGATTGGTTTGGCGATTAGCTTTTTAAAAAAAGAAACATTTGTTGAAAAGGAAGAGTTTTTACGGGCACTGTATGAGGTTCAAACATTATTGTTTCATGTGGGTGCAGAATTGGCTACGCCTGAAGGGAAGGAAGTGAAGTGGCAACTGAAAGATTCCCACGTATCGGAATTGGAGGAGAAAATTGATCGACTTGATGAAAAAATCCCTCCTTTGAAAACTTTTATTTTACCGGGAGGGCACCCCGCTGCAAGTGCGATCCACGTTGCTCGTACAGTCGTCAGACGAGCAGAACGATTGGCGGTTTCCCTCGATCATATCAATCCGGTTGTCCTAAAATATTTGAATCGATTATCTGATTATTTATTTGTCGCAGCTCGGTTTGTCAACTATACGTTGGGATATGAGGATATAAAATTACATGATTGATCGATTGTAAAGAAAAAGAACAAACTTGATTTTCGATGAAAAACATATGTAGAATATAACAGTATTTATAGTAATTCGTTGTTGTCAATATTTGGTACTGTTGCAATACAACAAAAATGAATAATTTGTGAAAATAGTAACAAATATAGATGTTTTGTGCTGTACATCGATTGACAAACGCACCGATTTATTAGTACACTATTTATAAGAATTATTATATAATAATCTATTTTGTAAGGAAAGAGGTGCATGGCGGTGGCAGCAAGCCAATTGAAAGAAGCGTTGGATACGTTGAAGGAATCCGGGGTTCGCATTACTCCGCAACGTCATGCGATACTTCAATATTTGATCGATACAAAGTCACACCCAACTGCCGATGAAATATATAAAGCATTGGAAGGAAAGTTTCCAAATATGAGTGTCGCGACCGTATATAATAATTTACGCGTATTTCGTGAAGTCGGTTTAGTGAAAGAACTGACATACGGTGATGCTTCGAGTCGCTTTGATTTTGCAACGCACGAACATTACCATGCGATATGCGAATCCTGCGGGAAAATAGTGGACTTTCAATATCCGGGTCTCGATGAAGTGGAACAATTTGCTTCACATATGACTGGATATAAAGTAAGCCATCATCGTTTAGAAGTGTATGGCATTTGTCCAGAATGCGCCAAAAAAGAATCCCATTAAAAAGATGACTTAACTAATTTGACGTGAAAAAATTGAAAGAGCTCTAAGTAGCTCTTTTTTGCTTTAAGGATTATAAAATTAAAAAATGTTTTCAAACAACTTTTTACAATAAAACGAAGGAATCATTCATCCTAATTTCTTTCATTTATTGTTTTCGATGAAAAGCCTCTTCAAAATCTTTCCCTTCTAATGATTTATCTAATGTTAATGCTTCGTTACAATGCATACAAATATCAGCTTTTCCAAGTATTTTTGTCACTTTCCCACAAGATGGACAGATTACTTGAACTGCTTTAACTGAAAGCATCCCGATCCAAATGTAAACAACCGCACTTGCAATAACAGATAAGAAACCGAGAATCATCAAAATTAGCATTAAATACGGATGTTTTTTTAAAAAGATCCCTATATACATGATAAAAATGCCGAGAAAAACTAAACTTAAAGCGAACGTTCTGATTTTGTTAATTTTATTCGGATATTTTCCCACGTGAATCTTCACCCCCGTATTGAAAATATACCATAACCTTGATATAAAGTATAAAGAAAATATATTTTACTGTAATAAAATGAAATGTAGCCGTTAAAGTTTCATTGGACGTAGGATTTTCCCTCCATAAATGTAAAGCGTAAATTGGTCGAAAAATGTCCTTTGTAATGAAGGATTTTTATCTAAATGTGTCGAATTGTTTTTTGTATGACAAATTTGGAGGAACTAGTTATGGATAATTTTTTAAGAAGTTTATATCAAGAGCGGGCCAGCCAACCTTCCACATTGGGGATTATTTTTATTGAAAAAAAGGATCACCATTTTTATTTGACGGATACATTTGATTGTATTTTATTAATTATTACATCGGAAACGCACATGGAATTTTTCTCTAAACATTATGTGTATGATAACGAGAAAATCGCTTTATATATTTTCCCCCATCATAGATTGGAAAAATGGTTGCTCACTGGAACAAACCCCCAAATCGTTGGATGGCTTTACGAAGGAAAAATTATTTTTGACAGAAATGATTATATTTCCCAATTAATTCAAAACCTCAAAGACTTTCCTTTTCACGAAAGGAAAATACGCATCGGTTTGGAATTTGCCAAATTAATCAAAAGATATAACGAAGGAAAGATGTTGTATGAGGAAGGGGAGTTTTTAGATGCGCACAGTCAAATTATCAAGTCCCTTCATTATTTAGGGAGACTTGCTTTAATTGAAAAAGGGTATCATCCGGAAATTATCGTCTGGAATCAAGTGAAGCGCATCGACCCGGATGTATATAAAATTTACGAGGAACTAATCAATAGTGAGGAACCTTTGAATAAGCGATTGGAACTATTATTTTTAGCGATTGAATTTTTTATTCATTCACGCACGGAAATCGGTGTATCCCATATATTAGAAGTGTTGAATGAACAAAAATATTGGACTATACAACAAATATGTGAACATCCAGAAATCGAGTTATACGGAACAAATATTTTTACCCTCGTTGAATATTTAATTGAAAAAGGTTATATATGCGTTACTTTAGAGGAGTCAAAAGGAAAGGGAATTTTCCATAGATACTATAAAAAAGTAACAGATTTAAATTAGAAAGAGGTCTGCTTTTCATTGATTTGCGTTGATTGTTCAAAGATAAACAGATCTCTGAAAAAAATTATATAAAAAAATAAAAGAAACTATTGACATATGATTAAATTATTGTTATATTAATATTCGTCGCTGGAAAAAATGAGTTTCCAGATGATCGAAAAAGTTATTGACGAAGAAAAAAGTTTGTTATAAAATAATAAAGTCACTTTTCTAAATAAAGTGGTTGAACCTTGAAAACTGAACAAGACGAAGCGTATAAATATTGAGCAATCAAACTTTTTTGGAGAGTTTGATCCTGGCTCAGGACGAACGCTGGCGGCGTGCCTAATACATGCAAGTCGAGCGAACTTTTAAGGGGCTTGCCCTTTAAAAGTTAGCGGCGGACGGGTGAGTAACACGTGGGTAACCTGCCTAGAAGATTGGGATAACTCGTGGAAACGCGAGCTAATACCGGATAGGTTCTTCCTTCGCATGGAGGAAGAAGGAAAGTCGGTTTTACCGACGCTTCTAGATGGGCCCGCGGCGCATTA
Organism: Fervidibacillus halotolerans; assembly: GCF_026547205.1. GTDB lineage: Bacteria > Bacillota > Bacilli > Bacillales > Caldibacillaceae > Fervidibacillus > Fervidibacillus halotolerans. Next base: position 443,225 of record NZ_CP106877.1, read on the forward strand.
GCTAGTTGGTGGAGTAAAAGCCTACCAAGGCGACGATGCGTAGCCGACCTGAGAGGGTGATCGGCCACACTGGGACTGAGACACGGCCCAGACTCCTACGGGAGGCAGCAGTAGGGAATCTTCCGCAATGGACGAAAGTCTGACGGAGCAACGCCGCGTGAGCGAAGAAGGTCTTCGGATCGTAAAGCTCTGTTGTCGGGGAAGAACAAGTACGGTAGGAAATGATCGTACCTTGACGGTACCCGACGAGAAAGCCACGGCTAACTACGTGCCAGCAGCCGCGGTAATACGTAGGTGGCAAGCGTTGTCCGGAATTATTGGGCGTAAAGCGCGCGCAGGCGGTCCTTTAAGTCTGATGTGAAATCTTGCGGCTCAACCGCAAGCGGTCATTGGAAACTGGGGGGCTTGAGTGCAGAAGAGGAAAGCGGAATTCCACGTGTAGCGGTGAAATGCGTAGAGATGTGGAGGAACACCAGTGGCGAAGGCGGCTTTCTGGTCTGTAACTGACGCTGAGGCGCGAAAGCGTGGGGAGCAAACAGGATTAGATACCCTGGTAGTCCACGCCGTAAACGATGAGTGCTAAGTGTTAGAGGGTTTCCGCCCTTTAGTGCTGTAGCAAACGCATTAAGCACTCCGCCTGGGGAGTACGGTCGCAAGACTGAAACTCAAAGGAATTGACGGGGGCCCGCACAAGCGGTGGAGCATGTGGTTTAATTCGAAGCAACGCGAAGAACCTTACCAGGTCTTGACATCTCCTGCCAACCCGAGAGATCGGGCGTTCCCTTCGGGGACAGGATGACAGGTGGTGCATGGTTGTCGTCAGCTCGTGTCGTGAGATGTTGGGTTAAGTCCCGCAACGAGCGCAACCCTTGAGATTAGTTGCCAGCATTCAGTTGGGCACTCTAATCTGACTGCCGGCTAAAAGTCGGAGGAAGGTGGGGATGACGTCAAATCATCATGCCCCTTATGACCTGGGCTACACACGTGCTACAATGGATGGTACAGAGGGCAGCGAAACCGCGAGGTGGAGCGAATCCCAAAAAGCCATTCTCAGTTCGGATTGCAGGCTGCAACTCGCCTGCATGAAGCCGGAATCGCTAGTAATCGCAGATCAGCATGCTGCGGTGAATACGTTCCCGGGCCTTGTACACACCGCCCGTCACACCACGAGAGTTTGCAACACCCGAAGTCGGTGAGGTAACCCGCAAGGGGGCCAGCCGCCGAAGGTGGGGCAGATGATTGGGGTGAAGTCGTAACAAGGTAGCCGTATCGGAAGGTGCGGCTGGATCACCTCCTTTCTAAGGATAATACATGAACGAATGACGCTTCGTCTTGTCAGTTTTGAGGGTTCAACCTTCCGGTTGGAAGGCCGGATGAACTCCTCGATGGATTTTGTTCCTTGAAAATTAGATAAACGTAAGGCAAAACAAAACCGAGTAACGCGTTCAATTAGGTTAAGTTAGAAAGGGCGCACGGTGGATGCCTTGGCACTAGGAGCCGATGAAGGACGGGACAAACACCGATATGCTTCGGGGAGCTGTAAGTAAGCGTTGATCCGGAGATTTCCGAATGGGGAAACCCACTGTTCGTAATCGAACAGTATCCTTATTCGAAAGAATAAGGAGGGCAGACCCGGGGAACTGAAACATCTAAGTACCCGGAGGAAGAGAAAGCAAATGCGATTCCCTGAGTAGCGGCGAGCGAAACGGGAACAGCCCAAACCAAGGGGCTTGCCCCTTGGGGTTGTAGGACACTCAATGTGGAGTTACAAAGGAA
>NZ_CP106877.1:450000-2617500 GCF_026547205.1 Fervidibacillus halotolerans
GTCTTCGACATGGTGATATCTGTAAAGGAGTACGGATTAATCCACGAAGATAAAAGTAGTGGATACTTTTACGAATGCTTGTCCAAATCACCATTGAAACTGAAAGTGGATCAGGGACAAACTTTAAGTTTTCGAAATATTTGATTCTCCAAAGTGATATTGTGTTTAATAATATTAAGGTTCCAATCTCGAATGATTATCATTAAAGAGATAAACAATAAGTAATTCGTTATATGTTCTATATTCTTTTTTGAAAAATATTTTCATGGGGGGATATGGGAGATATGAAAGGAATCATGTGTGAAAATGCAAAAGAACTTGCACAAAGATTACATAAGGATTTAGATACTAAAGATAGGCGCTATACTTTAAGGCCGTACAATCGATTTAACGTAAAAAAATCGATGTGGTGGATTGTTCCTTCTACTGTTTATCCTGCTTATGAATTTGGTAAATATCTGATTGACGAAAATAAAGATGGTACATTTTCCGTTGGTGTTCATATTGAAAAAGGGTTAGAGAAATCTCTTGAATATAAAAGGCATTTGATGATGAATGAAACTTGGGTATGGCATGAGTTTATCGAATCAGTAAAGAATGGGGAAATAGAAAAAATACTGCTCAATATTTACGAAAAAATGAAAGATGCAGTACAAATTGAAATAATCGTTCATATTCCAAAAGCCAACGAACAGTTAAATTATAAGCTGAAAGTCGGTCAGTTTATAAATCAAGATAAAAATCAGGCGGAGGACATTAAAGGGATTCCAGATTGGATCAACGATTTTCCGCAAATTGAATGGTTTTGGGTAGATTTTTACATTAAATTTACCTTTAAAAAGCTAAATGAACCGTCAAAAAATGAAATCACTGAGTATGAAATCGTGAAATACTTACTAGAACCGTTAGAAAAATGGATAAAATAATATTCATAAATGGTATACGGTGTGGTCATAGGATCAAAAAAACCGTAACGGAAACTAGAATAGGTAAAAATTACCGAATAATTAGTAAAACAAATATTCATTCTTTTTTTGTTTGCGAAAGAAGTTTAAACGTATGATTGATATTGTTTACGATTAGGTTGAAAGGAAAGAGAATAACCTAATGATGATTTGACATCTGGTGTAGAAATGTCATCGATTCCTTGCTACAATCAAAAAATCTACATAACTTTGATTCCATTCATAAATTTTGGTTTTTTACCGAAATTTAAAATTAACGGAATAAAGGATTTGAAAAACTTCTCCTGTTTCATTCATACAGGAGAAGTTTGTATGTATTCGTCCTTTCATGTTTGTGGTCAAAAAAATTGAAATGGAATAACTTGAAATACATACGGGACAAAAAGGAAGTCAGGGTACATTAACAAAAGTAATAGAGCCAAAGTAAAAGTACGGGATCGGTACTTTATGATTTAATAAGGGGAATCTTTATGAGGTTTAAAAATTATACCAAAGCACTAAGGTATGGGAAGAAAAGAATATAGAGAGAAAGAATCCAATAAGTTGCCGATATGAATGTGTAAGAGGCCGTTAATTTCTCATCGACTAATAAAACCTATAAAAATAGTAATAAAGCTGTTGACAATGATAATGATTATCATTACAATGTAATTGATAATGATTCTCATTATTATTTTTTTACAATAAATAATGTGAACATCGATAAAGTAAACGAATGGAACCGATCAATGAAAAAACAGTAGAGAGTGGAGCAGCGAATGAAAATACGTTACATGTTGCTAATTTTAGTGATTCTTTCCATTGTATCCGTTTTTATCGGAGTGAAGGAAATTACACCCCTTGATTTATTTAACTTAACAGATGAAACTGTACAAATTTTATTAATCAGTCGATTACCGAGATTGATCAGTATATTGATTGCCGGTGCTAGCATGAGTATTGCCGGTTTAATTATGCAACAGTTGAGTCGAAATAAATTCGTTTCTCCGACGACGGCAGGAACGATGGATTTTGCCCGCTTAGGGATTCTCGTTTCGATGATCGTATTTGCATCGAGCAGCCCTTTAGTGAAAATGGTCGTGGCTTTCATATTTGCTTTAGCAGGAACATTTTTATTTATGAAAATACTTGAGAATATTAAATTTAAAGATGCTGTTTTCATTCCTTTAGTCGGGCTGATGTTAGGAAATATTGTTAGTTCCGTTGCCACATTTTTTGCATATCGGAGCGATTTGATTCAAAATATTTCTTCCTGGTTAATCGGGGATTTTTCGTTAATCATCAAGGGGAGATATGAATTAATCTTTGTTAGTTTGCCGTTATTAATCATCGCCTATATGTATGCAAATCGCTTTACGATCGCTGGATTAGGAGAAGACTTTTCGAAAAATCTCGGATTAAATTATCGACAAGTCGTTAATATCGGCTTAAGTATCGTTGCACTGATTACTTCTTCAGTCATTTTAACGGTAGGAATGATTCCTTTCCTCGGGTTAATTATTCCGAATATCGTTTCAATTTACCAAGGAGACAACTTGAAAAAAAGTTTGTCCCATACCGCCATTCTTGGAGCCATCTTTGTTTTGTTTAGTGATATTCTCGGTCGTATCATTATTTTTCCATATGAAATTCCGATTAACTTAACCGTAGGGGTCATCGGAAGTGGAATCTTTATTTACTTGCTATTGAGGAGACAACGTACATGAATTACAAACAGAAAACATGGATTTTAGCGGGAATATCGATTCTTCTAGTTATGGCATTTTTATTTACAGATATCGATTTTGGCGGGAACTGGGAATATATTTTATCGCGAAGAATTAATAAAATATTAGCGATCGTTTTGACCGGTGCATCCATTGCTTTTTCTACCGTTGTTTTCCAGACAATTACGCAAAATCGGATTTTAACACCAAATATTATGGTTCTGGATTCGTTGTATGTATTGATCAATACGTTGATCATTTTCCTATTCGGTTCGATGACACTATTGACGATGGATCAAAATGTTCAGTTTCTAATGATCGTAGTTATCATGGTTTTATTCTCATTGCTCTTATATAAGTTTTTGTTTAAAGGAAATAATAATAGTATTTATTTTCTTCTGTTAGTTGGCTTTATTTTTGGTACGTTTTTCGATAGTTTTTCTTCCTTTATGCAAGTGTTAATCGATCCGAATGAGTTTTTAATCGTTCAAGATCGCATGTTCGCCTCATTCAATAATATTAATACGGACGTTTTGTCGATTGCGACAGTATTGATCATCGCCGTTTCTGTCTATTTTGCACGACTTATGAAATATTTGGATGTTCTCTCTTTAGGAAAGGATACGGCTGTAAACTTAGGGGTTAATTTTGATTACGTTGTTAAGCGGTTGTTGATTGTTGTGAGCATCTTGATTTCCATTTCTACAGCTTTAGTTGGACCGATTACGTTTCTCGGTTTGTTAGTTGCCAATTTATCATACGTATTTATGAAGACGTATAGACATCAATATTTGATTTTAGGAGCTGTATTCATTAGCATCATCGCCTTAGTTGGTGGTCAATTGATCGTTGAACGGATTTTCCACTTTTCAACAACATTAAGTGTCATTATCAATTTTGTCGGGGGAATTTATTTCATATACCTTTTGTTAAAGGAGAATAAAAAATGGTAGATGTTAAACATGTTACAAAACGGTTCGGGATGAAACGAGTCATTGATGATGTTTCGGTGAAAATTGAAAAGGGGAAAATTACATCTTTCATCGGTCCAAATGGTGCGGGGAAAAGTACCCTTCTTTCGATGATCAGTCGTTTGATTATGAAAGATGAAGGGGAAATTTTGATCGATGGCAAAGATGTGACAAAAAGAAAAAGTAGGGAATTAGCGAAAAAAATTTCCATATTAAAACAATCGAACTATGTAAACTTAAAGTTAACCGTTCGAGAACTCGTATCCTTCGGTCGATTTCCTTATTCCCAAGGAAAATTAACGAAGGAGGACTGGATCTTTGTCGATGAAGCAATCGAATATATGGGGTTAGAAGAGATCCAAAATGAATATTTAGATGAATTAAGTGGTGGCCAACGTCAACGGGCTTTCATCGCCATGGTAATTGCCCAAGATACGGAGTACATATTACTCGATGAACCGTTGAATAATTTGGATATGAAACATTCTGTACAGATTATGAAAACGTTAAGGAGATTAGTTGATGAGTTAGGGAAGACGATTATTTTAGTCATTCACGATATTAATTTTGCCTCGGTTTATTCTGATTACATCGTGGCGATCAAAAATGGAAAAATTATTAAGCAAGGTACGAGGGATGAGATGATTCGGAGAGAAGTTTTACAAGAAGTATACGATATGGATATGCAAGTTGAAAATTTCCGGAATTGCAAAATATGTCTATACTTCTCTTAATTTGATTCCGTCGGTTCATTTTTGGGTGGGTTGCGCGCAAAAAAATGGCTTCCATCCGCGGGGAAGCCGGTCAAATATATTTCTATACAATTATATTTTACAATAAATCATTCCTAAAAATAAATGGGATTTTCACTTAAAAAATAAAAAGAGGTGTTGTTGGTTATGAAAAAAATATCCATTTTTTCCATAATAATTGCTGTCTCCCTTATTTTATTTGCCTGTGGGGGAAAAGATGATGCGAAAAGTGATTCAACAAGTGGAAGTAATGGAGAAAAAGCAGAAGAAACGATTACGATTACCCATGAACTTGGTGAAGCGGAAGTGAAGAAAAATCCAGAAAAGGTTGTTGTATTCGATTTCAGTGCACTTGATACGTTGGATAAACTCGGTATAGAGGTAATAGGAGTTCCTAAAGGAGGGACGATTCCTTCGTATTTATCCAAATATGAAGATGATAAATATGAAAATGTCGGTACATTATTTGAGCCAGATTTTGAGAAAATTGCAGAAATTGATCCGGATTTAATTTTGATTTCTGGACGCCAGTCAGAAGTGTATGAAGATTTACAGGAACTTGCACCGACCGTTTACGTTGCGGTTGATACCCAAAATTATATCGAATCGTTTAAATCAAACATGGAAATTATCGGACAAATTTTCGGAAAAGAAACAGAAGTTGAGGACGAATTGGCAGCGATTGATGAAAAAATCGCAAGTGTCAAAGAACAAGTTACCTCTTTAAATAAAAATGCTTTAATATTGTTGACAAATGAAGGAAAAATTAGTGCTTATGGGACCGGATCCCGGTTTGGTCTCATTCATGATGTTTTAGGGTTTGAACCTGTTGATACAAATATTGAAGCATCGACCCATGGACAAAGTATTTCCTTTGAATATGTTCTGGAACATGATCCGGATTACATATTCGTCGTTGATCGGACGGCTGTTGTCGGTGGAGAAACTTCAGCTAAAGAAGTGATTGAAAATGAACTAATTAAACAAACGAAGGCATATAAAGATGGGAACATCGTTTATTTAGATCCGAATTATTGGTATTTATCTGGTGGCGGTCTCGTCTCTGTATCGGAAATGATTTCAGAGATTGAAGCAGGTATTCAATAAATCTCTGGAAGGGAAATGCTACTCCGTTCATGGAGTTGCGTTTCCTTCTTTATATCATTTTTTAGTATATTAAAACAATTTTTGGCCGGATTTTTTTTATTTTTCTATTGACCATCATTCGTGACTAGGAGGGAATAAAATGTTTGTTCAAATGAGAAAAATGACCGTTAAGGAAGGTTATGCTGAGCAAGTAGCTTCAGAATTTAATCCTCCGAAAGTTCTTCTTGAGCAGGAAGGTTTAGTAGATTTGAAAGTGCTCGTTAAAAAGGTGAGACGAGGTGAAGAAGTAGTAGTTGTTTTAATCACTTGGGAATCTGAACAAGCTTGGAAAAATTGGGAAAAAAGTGATGAACATATCGCACAACACCGAGCGAAAAGAAATCAACCGAAACCGGAATATATATTAAATATTGAAGTGGCAAGGTACGAAGTGAAGCATGTTATAACGCCTTAAAACAAATTAAAAATGAATATTCGATGATTATGGTTCGTTAACCGTTTATTGAAACTGGGGAAACGAGCCATTTTCTTTTTATGTAACCGCATTTGATTGATAAGTCGATATGGTATAATGAAAAGTAATGGAAAATAGAGGGAGGCAATAACGTGACTGACGGAATGTATTTAGGCTTTGCAGGTACATATACGAAAAAGGAAAGTAAGGGCATTTATTCCTTTTTGTTGGATACAAAGGAGGAAAAAATAAAAGCGGTTAAGGTTGCTGCGGAAATCTCAAATCCGACGTATGTTGCAATAAGTAAAGATAATCAAAATTTATATTCGGTTGCAAAGGATGAAGATCTCGGTGGAGTTGCAGCGTTTAAAATTAATCAAGAAGCGGGTAATCTTGAAGAGTTAAATCGGAAGCTTTCGGAAGGTCCATCGCCTTGCCATGTAAGCGTCAATGGGGATCGTTCAGTCGTACTAAGTGCGAATTATCATCGAGGTACGGTCGATGCCTATAGTACACTAACGGACGGTAGCTTACAAAAACTGATTGATACCGTTCAACATAAAGGGCACGGACTTGATCCGCAACGTCAAGAAAAACCCCATGTGCATTTTGCCGGGTTTACTCCCGATGAAAAATATATTGTAGCTGTTGATTTGGGTACGGATAAACTCGTAACCTATAGGTTGGAAAATGGCAATTTAACGGAAAATTCCACGTTGACTCTTCGACCGGGAAGCGGTCCAAGGCATATTACTTTTCATCCAAATGGTCGTTTTGCTTATATTATGACGGAACTTAGTTCGGAGGTCATTCAACTACAATACCATTCCAATACTGGATCCTTTGAAGAATTGCAATATATTTCTACAATTCCCGATGATTTTACGGAAAATAATCAAGGGAGTGCCATCCATATTACGAAAGATGGAAAATTCGTTTATGCGGCAAACCGTGGTCATAATAGTATTGCCCTATTCCGTGTTGATGAAACGTCAGGTAACTTAACGTTTGTTGAACATACATCGACGGAAGGGGATTGGCCGAGGGATTTTGTATTAGATCCAACGGAACGATTTCTTGTCGCTTCCAATCAAAATACAGGAAATCTCGTTTTATTTAAAAGGGATCAACAATCGGGAAAATTAACATATATTCAAGGGAATACAACTGTTCCAGAAGTCGTCTGTGTGAAATTTATCCATGAATAATCATTTGGGGGACATCAATTGTTCCCTGTAAATCATGTACAATAAGAGGGACTGTCCGAAATGAAATCAATCGAATTTCATTTCGGACAGTCTTTATTTTTTTCTTTTAATTTTTGAAAAATTGCATCTGCGATTTCGTTAATGTTTAATCCATCCGTATCGATTTTTAAATGGTGGCTTGAGTAAATGGATTTGCGAGAAAAAAATAACTCCTTAATATCCTGTTCTGATTTTCCTTGAAGAAGCGGCCGGTTTTTTAAAAGTGGTAAACGTTTTTTCCAGCTATCCCATGTGATATCTAAAAAAATAACAAAGCCTTTCTCCATACATTTTTTTTGAACGTCCATTTGTAAAAACGAACCGCCACCTGTGGAAATCACCGTGGAAGATTGGCGAAGAAATTGGCTAATGAACTTCCTTTCCGTTTCTCGAAAAGTTTTCTCTCCATAAGTGTGAAAAATGGTCTCCACGTTCATGTCAAATTTTTGTTCAATGGTTTGATCCATATCAATCCATTTTCTTTTCAGTTTAGTAGCTAATATTTTCCCGACAGAACTTTTCCCTACTCCCATAAATCCAATAAGGACAATCGGTTTCTTTTGTATGTTCATTTTCCTCTCCTTCATTGCACAAGCTTTTCTCATCATTACTTAATTGACAAAAATAAATCATCCATTTCCAATCCCATTTTACTCTTTTTTTCCAACGAAGAGAAATGGTAAATCGTATCTACCCGTTATCGAAATATGTTCATCATTATCCTCATCTAAATTTCCATATAAAAGAAAATTAAACTTCAAATTAATTTTAAAATGAAAAATTTCCTTCACAATTTCTTTTTTTCTTTGTATAATGAAGTAAATACTTCATATATATAAGTTTTGAAAGGAAAATTTCATTAAGAGGTGTTTCAATTGGCGGTTGATCAAATTTCATTTGATTTTTATGAATTTCTTCACCGAACGGAAAAATCCCGTGAATGGTTAAAAAAAGCGGTGGAAGTCATGCCTGGTGGAGTGACGGCGAATATTAAATCCTTCGCTCCTTATCCAATCATTATGAAACACGGTCACGGTGCATATTTGGAAGATGTTGACGGGAATGAATACATCGATTATTTACTCGCCTACGGTGCCCTTATGATTGGTCATAATCATCCAAAAATGAAAGAAAGGATCGTCAAACAACTCGAGGAGGATGGGACGAATTTATTTGGAACGCCCCATGAACGGGAATACCGGTTGGCAAAACGAATTCAATCGTATTATCCGAGTATGGAAATGGTTCGTTATACGAATTCAGGTACGGAAGGAACCCTGTTAGCGATTCGATTGGCAAATGCTTATACGGGAAAACAGAAAATTGCAAAATTCGAAGGGCATTATCATGGCGGATATGATAAAGTATTATTTAGTATCAATCCAGACCCAAAAAAAGCAGGTCCGATTCATACTCCGACACCAATTCCAGAATCCAAGGGAATTGATCCTTATTATGAAAAAAATATTTTAATCTTACCTTTTAACGATTTAAAGGGAACAGAGGCGATTTTAAATGAACATAAGGATGAAATTGCTGCTGTAATCATCGAGCCGATTCAAGGGGGCTTTATCCCTGCGACACCGGCTTTTATCCAAGGTTTAAGGAAGATTACAGAACAGTTGGGTATTATTCTTATTTTCGATGAAGTGAAAACTGGTTTTCGTATCGGAATTGGTGGTGCCCAATCGATGTACGGTGTAAAACCTGATTTAACCGTTTTAGGGAAAGTAATCGGTGGCGGTTTTCCAATCGGTATTGTCGGCGGGAAAAAGGAAATTATGATGGAAAGTGGACCGAAACATTCATCCGACGTTTTTGATGTGAGCCAGGGCAAGAAGACGACGGCTACGGAAGTTTTATTCCATAGTGGGACGTATAATGGGCATCCGACGATTTTAGCGGTGGCCGATACCGTATTGGATATTTTGGAAGAAGAAGGGAAAGAGGTGCTGAAAAGGACGGAACGATTGAAGAAAGGGTTGGAAGACTTATTCCGCAAAAGGGGAATCCCTATGCAAGCTCTCGGCAAAGGGACCATTTTTAGCGTCGTTTTAACGGAAAAGGACGTAAAAAATTATCGAGATTTACAAAACTCAAATTTATCATTACGAAAGAAAATCGACTATTTATTATTAAATGAAGGGATTTATACGAAACCGATGAATCGATATAGTTTATCCGTGGCCCATGGGGATCGGGAAATTGAAAGGACGTTGGATGCGTATCAGAACGTTTTATACAAAAAGCTGTAATATGTCAGGTGATGGAGATGCGATCAAGTGTTTATGAAAAAATGATCGAAAAACGGGAGGAAATGAGCAAGTCACAAAGAAAGATTGCTAATTATATTATCGATCATCCGGATGTAGCTCCCTTTTTGACGGCTTCGAAACTGGCGCATAACGTCGGGGTCGGGGAGGCAACGGTGATCCGCTTTGCCGTATTTCTCGGTTATCAAGGGTATCCGGATTTCCAATGGCATCTTCAAGAAGCATTGAAGAGGAAATGGACCTCCGCTGAACGATTTGAAAAAACGACGGAAGGAGGCGATTCTTCTCCTTCTGAGGTGTGGCAGGAAGTGTTATCCGATGATATTCAAAACATAAAGTCGACGATGGACAATATTGATCACGATGACTTTCAGCAAGCTGTTCAAGCCATTATTGAGGCGAAGCGGATATACATCGTCGCTTACCGAAGTGCCCAGTCGATCGGGCAATTTCTCGAATTTTATTTAGATCTCGTTTTGCAAAATACGGAATTGATTCGGCAAGCGGATGGAGTTTCCGAACATTTGTTAGATATTAATGAACGGGATTTAGTCATCGGAATGGGTTTTTCCCGCTATACGAAACGAACGGTCGATATTTTAAAATATGTTCGAACTCGAGGGGCAAAAACGTTAGTTATTACCGATCACGTCATGAGTCCCCTTGCCCCCCTTGGCGATATTCAATTATTCACTTCCGTTGACATCAATTCCTTTATCGATTCTTTCACCGCTCCTTTGAGTATGATCAATGCACTAATTACAGCGGTGACGAGAAGTGAACAAGGGAAGGTTAAAAAACGGTTGGAACAATTGGAAGACTTGTGGGATAATTTTCAAGTTTTTTATGAATAGTGGTTCCCTTTAATTAATAAATAGTCCAGTACATTTTTAAATGAAAATGGAACTTCACATGAACTAAGCTTTATTCTTATTTTTTAAAGATGTATTTCGAATTTGATCCACGAAAAAAAGGCGGTGTGTTTTGTGTAAAACAATTTGCTAGACCAAAAGAAAAAAGGTAGGATATTCTCTGATTTGGACAAAAACATTCTAGAGAAAGGAGAACCCTACCTATGTCTAAAAGTATATCGAATATTTACTGGGCAAATCAACTGGAAAGCCACTATGCCTGAAGCCTCTAGGGAACTTAGTCAGTATGATCGATTTTTCGAGTCCACCGGAGGTGAAAGATAAGTGGAAACGCAAATTAAAGAGTATGCCAAAAAAACTAAAACTAAGTTGGATCCCAGCGAATTATCAAACGATTCAAGCAGAAACACATGAGGAATATTTACTGAAGCTGTTTGCGCACGAAGTGCAACACCGAGAGGAAAGAAGAATCAATTTATTACTGAAACAAGCAACATTACCCAAAATTCCGAATAAGCCTTTTGATTAGAAGGATATTCAGTTAGCTCCAGGCATTAAAAGGAAATATGTCCTTCAAGGCGATTTTATCGAAAACCAAGAAAACCTTATTTTTTATGGTGGAGTCGGAACGGGAAAGACGTTCCTTTCCACTCTCATTTTGATAAATACCATTAAGAAAAAGGGAAAGAAGGTGAAGTTTTATACTGTAGCTGCGCTAGTGAATGCGTTATTAGAAGCAAATGACAAGGGATCACTGGGCAAATTTCTCAAACAAATCGAAAAATTAAACCTCTTGACATAGACGAATTGGGCTACATCCCCCCCTGCATAAACAAGGAGCAGAATTGTTATTTCAAATCATATCCATGTGTTATGAAGCGAAAAGTATCATCGTAACGACAAATTTACAATTTGGGCAATGGAATAATGTATTTGGTGATGCAATATTAACGGAAGCAGTGATTGATCGATTAATCCATCACTCCCATTTAATCATTTTTAAAGGCGATAGTCATCGCTATAAAGATTCAATCTCACTCAACCAATAAAGGAATTTGGCTAGTGCCATTTTTAATTGCCATTTCATGCATTTTTCTTGCCAAAAACATACTTTTGTACCGTGATAATCATCAACGGTAGTATCTTTTCTTATTACAACCAGATTTTAGCCGATGGATTTTTCTACTCTAACTAAAGATGATTTAATTTTTTCATTAAGATTAAAATTTCTAATAGTAGAGGACATGAAGGCATATAACGCTACAAAAGTATATATAAAAGCACCGATTAAAAATATATTTACCATGCCAATTTTATCTGCCAAATAGCTTCCTGCAACTAATGCTATTATATATATGGATTGTAAGATGATATTTCTTACGGCAAAAACTCTTCCCAAAACTCTCCTATCTGCATATTCTTGAATAAGAGATTCCTGTATAACATTTCGAACCTGGGATGGTATTCCAATTAAAAATGAATAAATAACCGCTAATAAAGCAAAAGAATTTAATCCATAAACTAATGTAATAATCGCAACTGCAAGGGAGGCATAGATTAATACTTTTCCGCCCAATTGTTTAATTTTCAGAGAGTACTTTGCAGTCAATAAACCACCAATGATGATCCCCCAAAAATACGCAGCTCCCTAGAATCCCCACCATTCTTCATTTAAATGAAGCACTTCAACTGTAAAAGCTAATAGAAAAGTAGGGACCCAAATAATATTAGCCAGGTTTTCTATCATATCCATTATCGTTATGGATTTAATCGTTTTATTCTCCCCAAAAGGTTAATACCTTTTATTAGTTAGTTATAGATTGAATCTTTTTCTTCTAAGCTTTTTTCACTGTATGAAGTTTTAATAAAGTAAATTAAAAATCCGGAAATCAAATAGGCAAAAGAAATTGTATACACTGACATCTCTACACCTAACATTGATGCAATTGGTACGGCGACAACCTAAGAAGATGTTAAAACAATTTGCATCGTACTTAAAAGAATACTGTTTGCTTTTAGAAGCAAAGATTTTTCTATAATACTAGGAACTATAGCTTGTCTTGCTGGCTTGAAGAAACTGCTTATAACATTGAGAAGAAAGGTCACTATATAAATTGTAAATATACTTAGTCCGAAAACACTTGTAGTTATTGATAACATAAGCATGATCAAAAAACTCAAGAAACTGGAAAAAATCATTACGTTTTTATGTGAAATTTTGTCTAAAAAACTACCTGCAATAAATCCGCCTATGATCGAACCCAACGTACTTACAACTAATACAAGAGTAGCTCCACTTACCGTAATGGTAGTACTATAAACATAGGAAATTAATGCTACATTAAATAAAACGCTAGCAAATAAATTAAAGATTTGACTTGCCATGATTAAATTAAAATTAATATTAAATATTTTCATCGCTATTTCCTCAGGATAATTTTTTATATGTACAATTCAAACTACGTATATTTTTCTTTATTTTATTAATACAATTTCTATACGAAATTTTCAAATAAATATTGACATAAATAGTCAAACGATAAATAATTCTAAAAAATATTCTTTTAAAAAAATAGATACTAATCTTAAGAGGTATTAAAAGAGAAGCCTTAGGAGTCGAATGAACCTATTTTATTTTAAATTAAGTTATAATGTATGAAAAAAGTCAAAGGCAAGAATTAGCCATTGACTTTTTATTTTGGAGTTGATATTAAATTGTTGCCGATTTTAGTAATAAATTGATTTTCCGTTCTTCACGCTGGATGATCCCTAATTCGAAGGGTTTTATTCAACATTCTTCATGAGTTCTGACGTTAACCTGATAATCATGTTCACGAATTCAACTCAGTTTCAATCTTTTGGCATATTGTTGAATGAGATGATTTATATTCATCACCCTTTCTGAGAACGTGGAGGTATCAGATTGGCAACTCACATTAGTCAATAATTGTTCATTAGTTGATCATTTCATCAAAAAAATGTAAAATCTTCCGATATACCTTTATTTCGTTTTCTTTTTTGCTAAATCCATGTCCTTCATCTTCTAAAACGATATAGTCCACCCTTCGTCCTTTTTTTCGCAGGGCTTCAACAATTTGATCCGATTCCGCTTTTACGACTCGAGGATCGTTAGCTCCTTGGATAACGAGCATCGGTTTTGTCATCCCATCCAAATATGTAATGGGCGAATGTTCCTTTAATAATTCTTTATCCTTTTCCGGATGACCGACCCACTGATCCATAAATGGTTTCCAAAATTCCGGTACCGTTTCGATGAAGGAAAATAAGTTGCTAACGCCGAATATATCGACGACTGCTTTAAAGTATTCCGCATGCCTACCGTGTAATAAAAGGGCCATGTATCCTCCGTAACTTCCACCCATTAACAAAATTTTATCCCGTTTCGCGTATCCCTTTTCAATGAGAAATTCTAAGCCTGCCACATTGTCTAGGCGCGGTCCATGTCCCCAATTCCGTTCGACCATTTTCATAAAGGATAGTCCGTAATTTGACGATCCTCGGAAATTGGGGGCAAATATTGAATAGCCGCGATTAACGAGGAATTGAAATAAGCTTCTGAACCATTTTCTTTCCAACGATTGGGGACCACCGTGGGGCCAAAGAATGACATGGTCGTTGGAATTTTCCGGTTTTGCTTGAAAGAATAAAGCTTCGATTTCCAATCCGTCATAGGATGGATAAGTGAATACTTCCGGTTCTACCAGTTGTTCATCAGCCACTCCCGGAATACGAAAATGGGTTAACTCCTTCCAGCTGTTCCCTTGATCCGTCGAGTGAAAAATATTGTTAGGCCGAATTGCCGAACGACCGAGGACATAAAGATTTCCACTTTCTGCGACGATGATTTTTTCCACAACACTCGTTGGTAGTAAAATTTCAGTTGTTTTTTTCGTATTTAAATCAAAGGCATATAAACGATCTTCCACACCGTAGGAACCGATTAAGTAAAGTAATCGATTTTTTTTATCGTATTTTATCGTTCGTAAATCTTCTTTTTCGATTTCCAAAATTTTTTCAAATTGTTTCGTTTCCACATTAAACTTTGCCAAATAACATAAGTCCGCATCGTAATTCGTTAAAAAATAAATCTCCGTTTCCGAAGTATAAACGATATCAGAAACGATTTGTTGTAGATCTTCTTGCGGTGTTATTAAATAATGTTTTCCTCCCGTTTGTACGTAACCTAAAGAAGACGTATTTCCAAATTGCTTGACGAATGTAAAACTTTGTTCATCAGGACTTACGGCAGCGATAAAGGTCGGTACTTCTTTCCCTTCCAATAACCGGGTTTCATCACCTGTCTCAATATTGTATAAATAGGAATTTAAATAGGTCGGATTTCCTTTCGTTCCGGTATAGTATAGTCGTTTACCATCTTCAGAAAGATGAATAAAAAAGTGTCGCTCATTTTCCTTTACACGGAGGGGGACCAGTTCTCCACCGTATGGCGGTATCGCATATAATTGGGTGTTTTCATCCCCATCCCGGTCGAATCCAGCCACGATAAATCGACCCTTTTTTTCATAATATAATGCTTGACACGGTTGATTGTGAAAAGTTAAAGGATAAGGAAATTCATTTGGCAAATCCATTGCCCATAGGTTATAGTTTCCATTTAAATTTGTGCTTAGTACCAGTTGCTTTTCGTCATTACGTACAACAAAATCTTGAACATTCAACGTGCGGAAAAATTGTTCCACATCCGGTTTGGAAAACTGAATCATTATAAACCTCCTTTATTGTTAATTATTTTTATTCTAACATAAGGTTATATCATATTAAAATTCGAATTTTTCAAAGTTTATAAGTGATAAAAAATATGGAAATAAATTTATCGTTCATAGATGAATATCTTCCGCATCCAAAATCATTTCATACATTTGAACGGTAGATTCCATCGGTTCCAAACCGTATTCTTCACTTAAAATTTTTGATAGTTTTTTGTAATAATTGATTGCTAACGGTCGGTTGTTTTTTTGATAATGACAATACATTAGTAATCGGTATGCCTCTTCCCATGTTTTATCAATTGTTAAAATCCGTTCACACCAGTCGATTGCCTGATCCGTTTCATTGGTTTGTACATATAGCTGGGCTAGTTTTTCCGCTCCTCGAAGGAAAAGGTTTTGGAAATGTTCTTTGAATGTACTAAAGCTGGCATTCGATTGGATATCTGCTAAAAATGATCCCTTATACAATTCCAATCCTTTTAAAAGAAGGGGAATTGCTTTTTCTGGAGACTTTTCCCGTAATCCACTATAAATCCATTGTTCAAATTGCTCAAAGTCGATTTCGATAACGGCCTTTGGATTCATTCGATATTGATTTTGAGCACGGTGTATATAAAAGGAATTTGATCGCGCCTTTCTTTTCGGCTCTAACGTTTTATTTAATGCGTTAAGAATCACTTTAAATTCGTTATCGATGTTATTTACGCTCGCATGGGGCCACAATTGTTCATAAATTTCCTCTTTACTCCACCAGCGATTTTTATGAACGAGTAAAAAGATAAATAGTTCCTTCGCTTTCATCCGTTGCCATTCTTTGTCCGAAATTTGTCGGTTTCCTAAAAATAATTGAAAAGTCCCGAACGTGTTGACCTTAAGGGTATATCCAGGATGGGAATCGAGCTTTTCATATCCGAATTGTTGCAACAAGTGGTGGATATAACTTGTTTGTATACCGAGTTCCTTTCCCTTCAAAAATAGTGGTATGTAATTTTGTAAATCCCTTGGACCGTAAATCGTCTTTTGGAAAAATATAAAGTCATAATTGCCTAGTTGAATTTCTCGAAATAGGGATTCCATTGATTGTCGAAAGGATTCCCAGTTTTCCTCTTGAAAATAATAAAAAGAAAACCAGAGTTGGGTAAGCATAAAACCGTATGGATCGTGATTGTTGAAAATATTGTTCCGCTTGGTGTAGGTACGTTTTCCCTTCGGACATGTGTTGATTCATGAACGCAGATATACCAAGCGACAAATAAATAAACGAAGAAAGCCAAAAATCATTTACCTTTTCCGTTTCATATAAGGCGAGTTTCCCCATTTCCTGTGAGCGTTCAAATTCATTATTTTTACCGTATAGCAAACAAAGCCCCATGTACGGCTCCGCTTTTCCCCTCGGAACATGGATTTTTTCCATCAATTCTAATGAGGTGAAGTAGCATTGTTCTGCAGATTGGAAATATGTGCGATCCAATAGTTGGTTGGCATGTCCTAGTCTCATCCACCCGACAGCTTCTACAAAGGTGTTCTTTAACTTCTTCCCTTGTTCAATCCCTCTTTCGGATAAGGTTTTAGCAGCGTCTATATTACCGAGACAAGCTTCGATATAGGATAATAGAACTTCCGTTTCCCGATGGGTTTGAGGAAGGTGAAGTTGCTTTTCGATTAATCGTTCGTATAAAATTTTTTGAGCTTTTTTCAATCTTCCTGTCCGTAAATAGATTCTCGCATCCAAGTTGTTTTTTTGTAGATCATCCAAGGGGAAAGTGCCGTTTCGTATGAATTTTTCCGCCCTTTTTACCTGACCGCTATTGACGAGATTTTCAATGATATGGCCATATAATTTTTGGACCGCCGGATGCTGTTTTCCTAAATGTTTTTCTTTAATTTGGATCGCTTCGGATAAATACCTCTCTGCTATACCTGGTTGAATCGTATCGATGTAAATAGTTGCAATTCCTTCAATCGAGTTTCCGGCAAGTTCCCAATCCTTTTCGATATCAATTAATTCGAGTGCATGTTGATAGCTTTTTTTTGCTTTTTCATAAAAGGAGAGATATCGTTGAACTTCTCCTTCATGGAACCAAAGGGCAGGATAGCGATTCTTTATGTCTTTTGGAATTCGTTTTAGTCGTTCGGCTAAATATTCCAGTTTCCCATTGTTTAATAAGTCCGGTGCCCGCTTTTCTAACAAACTTGCGATGGCATGTACATCATCGATTTTTTCATAATGGAAAATCCCCTGTTCCCACAACTGTTTTTCTTTATAATATTGGGCACTTTTCATATGAATTTCCTTAAATAAGGCCACGTTTTCCCGTTTTAATTTTCTTTCCATAGCCGCTTTAAAAAGGGAATGAAATCGGTATTGATCCGTTTCATTTAATTGGTAAATAAAAGCGTTCTGTTCAGTCAGCTGTTCTAAAATTGCCTGGGATCCTTGGATAGCAAAGATTTTATCGCAAAGTTCAGGAGTGATTTCTTCTAATAGTGCGGCCTTTTTAATAAAGTCTTGGATGATAATGGATTGTTTTGACAACACTTCTTCGGCGAGATAGTCGAACAAATCGTTCATTGAAGCATGATGGCCGTGTAAAATAGAAGATATATCCGCTCCTTTTTTCAATTGTTCAGCGATCATACTAAGGGCGATCATCCATCCTTCAGTTAAAGTGTAAATGGCAGAAATCTCTTCTTCTTTCAGAGGAAGATTGTAAAATTCCCAGAAGAGTATTTCCGTCTCTTCTTGGCTAACTTGAAACTGTTTTTCATGAATTTCTAGCATTTTTCCCGTTACTTTCCACTTTGTCATAAAGCCCCATTTTGGTTTTATACGGCTAGAAATAACGATATGGACATTCTTTGGCAAGTGTTCAATCACTGTTCCCATCCACTGATTGATTGGAAAAGAATGATCGACTAAATGATAATCGTCAAAAATGATAATCATCGGGTCTTGTATTTTTCCTAATTCTTTAATAAATAAAGCGCTTAATATTTGCAGTTCCGGATCGCGGAGATATCCATCGATCGATTGGATATATGCTAGCAGTTCATTTCCAAATGATTGGTAACGCTTTCTTATCGCAAAAACAGCATAGGTGATAAACGGAACAATATCGTCGTCATGATCAGTAATCGTATACCAGCAAACATTTAAATGAAAATCATGGGTAAAAAGACTTAACGAACTACTTTTTCCGTAGCCGGCACCGGAATGGAGGACGGTCAATGGGTACTCGGTGATCGCATGCAGTTGTTTCATTAATGCCGGTCTTCGAATCCAATTCTTTTTTATCATTGGCGGTGTTAATTTCGTATCGATGATCGGCACAGGTACCCGCAATCTTATCCCCCCCTTAAATATTTAAAATCTTATAAAATATTATAGTCTTTTCAAAAGAAAATGAACAGGGAGAGAAATCGATTCTTCCTTTTGGTTCATGTTTTTGATGATGTAACTCTTTTGTAACCGGTACCAATTACTATACATTTACGGAGGAATTCCGAAAATCAATGAAGGGGGATAAAATATGAGGTTTGGAAAAAAATTTTCACGGTCTTTTTCCTTATTCTTTCAGTTGCCATGATTTTGGTTGCATGTAATTCGAATGAGGAATCGTCGGGTTCGAATGATGAAACGATTAAAATCGGGGTTTTAGCATCATTAACGGGTGTGTTGGAATCTTACGGAAAACAGACCCAACAAGGGTTTGAAATCGGAATTGATTACGCAACGGACGGAACAAGAGAAGTAGCAGGTAAAAAAATAGAAATCATTTATAAAGATACGGAAACAAAACCAGAAGTGGCCGTTCAAAAGGCGACGGAACTTTTGGAAGAAGAAGAGGTAGAATTCCTTGTCGGTTCTTCCAGTTCCGGTGATACGTTGGCGGTGCTTCCATTAGCAGAAGAGTATGAAAAAATTATGGTCGTTGAGCCCGCGGTAGCGGATAGTATAACAGGATCGGAGTTCAATCGATATATTTTTCGTACCGGACGGAACTCTTCTCAAGATGCGATTGCTGGGGCTACGGCCATTGCAGCACCAGGTGTGAAAATTGCCACTTTAGCACCGGATTATTCCTTCGGTCGGGACGGGGTAGCAGCTTTTAAAAAAGTTGCTGAAGAATTAGGGGCAGAAATTGTCCTGGAAGAATATGCAGATCCAGAAGCGACGGATTTCACATCGAATATTCAAAAGATTATCGATGCAAAACCTGATTATTTGTTTATTATTTGGTCCGGCGCCAATTCACCTTGGACACAAATCGCCGATATGAAAGTTCAAGAACAAGGTATTAAAATTTCCACGGGGGCACCGGATATTGCAGCCTTATCGATTATGGAACCGTTAGTTGGGATGGAAGGTTTCTCAGTCTATTATTATGAACTTCCAGATAACGAAGTAAACGATTATTTAGTCGAGGAGCATAAAAAACGATATGACGGAGCCGTACCTGATTTATTTACCGCTGGTGGGATGAGTGCGGCCATAGCCATCGTCGAAGCATTGAAAAAGACGAATGGTGATACAGATGTAGAAAAGCTCATTGAAACGATGGAAGGGATGAGTTTTGAAACGCCGAAAGGAACGATGACCTTTAGAGAAGAAGATCATCAGGCGCTTCAAACGTTATATGCGATTCGTCTAGAAAAAAGAGAAGGTGTACCCTATCCGGTTCCAGTTCTAATTCGTGAAATGTCACCGGAAGAAACTGCGCCACCTATTATGAATCAGTAATTGGGGGGGACTGTCCCCAAGGGAGGTGATGGAAGGTGGAGCCGATTTTAGAAACAAAAAACTTAACCGTTCAGTTCGGTAGCCATATAGCGGTGAATAATGTGAATTTTATGGTTTATGAAAAGCAATTTAAATCGATTATCGGACCGAATGGGGCAGGAAAGACGACGCTATTTAATTTATTAGGAGGGCAGTTAAAGGCCACTAGCGGAAAAATCTACTTTCGTAAGGAAGATATTACTTCCCTCTCGAGTGTGAAAAGAACGCGAAAAGGAATCGGCCGGTCCTTTCAAATGACGAATGTCTTTCCGAATTTAACGGTTTTTGAAAATGTACGTTTAGCAGTTCAATCCCGGATGAATATCCGTTATCCATTTTTTAAACATTTTTCCCATTATACGGAAGTCAATGAAAAGACGTATGAAATTTTAGAACTCGTTTTACTGAAAGAAAAGCAGTCGGTTTTAGCCAAGCAACTGTCCCATGGAGAGCAAAGGAAATTAGAAATCGCTATGCTACTTGCTTTAGATACAGAAGTACTATTGTTAGATGAACCGACGGCAGGTATGTCCATGGAAGAAGTTCCTGCCATTCTTTCCGTCATCCAAAATGTAAAAAAGGAAGGAAATCGGACGATCGTGCTAATTGAACATAAAATGGATTTAATTATGAATTTATCGGACGCGGTAACAGTTTTGTTTAATGGACAGTTTCTTGCCGATGGAACACCGGAAGAAATTATGGAAAATGAGACGGTACAAAACGCTTATTTAGGAGGATTGTACAATGGAAGTCCTTCTTAAAACGGAAAATTTGGAGACCTTTATCGGACAATATCATATTTTACAAGGTGTAACCTTCGAAGCGATCAGAGGGGAAGTAACGGTATTACTCGGAAGAAACGGAGCGGGGAAAACAACCACTTTACGGACGATTCTAGGCCTCAGTCCACCGTCAAGGGGAAAAGTTTTTTTCAAACAAAAGGAAATCCAGGAGTTGCCCACGTATAAAACAGCGAACTTAGGAATCGGTTATGTTCCTGAAGATCAGGGAATCTTTCCTTATTTAACGGTGGAGGAACATTTTAAAATTGCAACGAAAGGAAAGGGGGACAAAGTTAACGAAAGAATTGAGACCACATTGGCTCTCTTTCCAGATTTAAAACAATTTTGGCGGAAACAGGCAGGGGTTTTAAGTGGAGGACAAAAACAAATGTTAGCCATCGCCCGAGCCTATATTAACTACAATGAACTTCTGATGATTGACGAACCGAGTAAAGGGCTAGCACCGATCGTCGTGGAAAAGGTGATGGAAACGTTGGAACGGATGAAAGGGGAAACGACCATTATTTTAGTTGAGCAAAATTACTTAATGGCTGAATATCTCGGCGATCGTTTCTATATTATCGATGACGGAAAAACGGTGTTGTCAGGGGAAATGAAGGAACTTAAGGAACATGAGGAATGGAGGAAAAAATATTTAGGAATTTCATAAAAACGATCGATGAAACCCAGCTAATAAATATGTGAATTCTTTATATTCAGTTGATGGGGGAAATAAACGTGTGACAAACAAGGAGGGGAATCGATGGAACAAATCGTCAATTTGCTTATCAACGGTTTGGCTACGGGAATGTTAATTTTTCTCCTCGCTGCCGGGCTAACTTTAATTTTTGGATTAATGGATGTATTAAATTTTGCCCACGGTGGGTTTTTCGCATGGGGCGCCTATAGTGGAATTTGGTTTTACGGTGTAACAGGTCAATATGTACTCGCCATTTTATTTGCGATGTTCGTCGGGTTGGTCCTCGGTGCTTTGACTGAAAAATTGATTATAAAACCAGTTTATGGAAATCATATTCAGCAAATTTTAATAACATTAGGTTTTATGCTTGTTCTTTCCGAATTGTTAAAAGTAATTTGGGGTCCTAATCAATTGCCGGCCCATGCCCCGGAATGGTTATCTGGGAGTTGGTTAATTGGTGACATCATTATTATAAAATATCGAGTATTTATCATCGTTGTTGGTCTCATCGCCTTTTTTACCATCCATTTTATTTTAAAAAAGACCCGGATCGGTTTAATTGTTCGCGCAGGGGTGATGAACAAGGAAATGGTGGAAGCGATGGGCATTCATATTCAAAAAATATTTATGCTCGTTTTTATGGTAGGGGCGTCACTGGCTGCATTAAGCGGATTATTGTTAGCTCCTTATTCAGGGGTCATATATGCTGAAATGGGTATGGATTTTGCGATCCTCGCATTTATCGTTGTTGTCATTGGAGGTATGGGGAGTTTTACCGGTTCTTTACTTGCCGCGATTTTAGTCGGCTTGAGCGGTTCATTTATGGCCTATTATGTTTCAGAATTGTCGATTGCTGTCAATATGTTATTGATGATTCTCGTTTTAATTTTCAGACCACAAGGGCTCTTTTACGGAAAGGGGTGATTAGATGGGAATGTTGAACAATCGGATGAATTTATTTGTCATCATCGTCGGTCTACTGTTGTTCCTCTTGCCCTTTATTTATGAGTCGAGAACTTTATTAATTTTGTTAACACAAATTTTTATATTTGCCATTTTCGCCATGAGCTATGATCTTCTTTTAGGATATACGGGGATTGTTTCCTTCGGTCATGCAATGTTTTTTGGAATCGGTGCTTACAGTACAGGGATTATTTTACATCGGATGGAATCAACCATATTTACTGTACTGCTCTCCCTTCTTGTGGGCATTTTATTATCTTTAGTGATCAGCATCCTTGTCGGCTTTTTAACTTTACGATTGAAAAGTCATTTCTTTGCGATGTTAACTTTGGCCTTCGCCAGTTTGTTTCTCGTTGTAGCGGAAAAATGGCGTACGTTAACCTATGGAAATGACGGCTTTACTTTTCCTTTACCAGAATTCCTTCGTGATCGAACGTATTTTTATCTCGTTAGCTTAACATTTATGATCGCGATTTATTTTCTATTGAAAAGATTTACCGAATCGCCCTTTGGGAAAGTGCTCGTTGCCATTCGGGAAAATGAAAGACGGGTAGAATCCCTCGGTTTTCATCCGTTGTACTATAAAGTCATTGCAAGCGTCGTTGCTGGTACAACAGCATCCATCAGCGGCTCATTATATGTCCTTTCTCTCCGTTTTGTCAATACGAGTGTGTTTACAATGGAGATGACTTTAGATGCGTTACTCATGACGATCATCGGTGGAGTTGGAACATTGATTGGACCAATCATTGGTAGTGGTTTAATCGAATTTGCTCACCACCTATTAACCGATTTAGCATCCATTTCTCCAATTTTTGAACGTTGGATTATCTTCTTTGGAATTCTTTATATTTTAACAGTCATCTTTTTCCCATTAGGTATTGTAGGGACGATTCGCAATCGGATTAGTGGAAAAGGAAAAAAGGAAAAATATGCGAAAAAAACAGTAGCTGGGTAAAGGTTTAATGTAATCTCACCAAGACAAAAGTAGACTGTCTACACGGAGATTTCGGAGGTGGTATTTAATGGATATCGGAATCGTCAGCAAAGGAATCTACCTCCCGCAGGATTATATAACGGGGGAAGAAATTGGTAAGTTAGCGGGGATTCCAAAGGATATTGTTGAGGGTAAAATGGGGATTCGAAAAAAAACGATTCCTGGAGAACATGACCATACGTGTCAAATGGGCATTTATGCGGCAATGGAAGCAATTAAACGAGCATCGATCGATCCAAAGGAAATCGATTTGGTCATTTACATTGGGGAAGAACATAAAGAATATCCACTATGGACTGCCGGTATTAAGCTTCAAGAGGAGATTGGAGCAAATCACGCATGGGCTTTCGATGTGGCGTTACGATGTGGAACGACGATTATGGCATTAAAAGTTGCTAAAAGTTTAATGCTTGCTGATCCATCGATTCAAACCGTTCTTTTGGCCGGTGGATACCGGAATGGGGATTTTATCGATTACAATAACGCGAGAACCCGGTTTATGAATAACTTAGGAGCAGGAGGCGGTGCTCTTTTATTAAAGAAAGGGGTAAAACGAAATATCGTATTGGAATCATCCATAGTGACGGATGGTTCATTCTCTGAAGATGTAATCGTTACAGCAGGAGGAACAAAAAATCCGATTACGGTGGAAACTTTAGAACAAGGTTTGTACCGATTGGATGTACCTGATCCGGAGGGGATGAAACGAAGATTAGAACAAAGGTCGATGAACAACTTTTTAAAAGTGATTCGTGAGGCACTTTATAAAAGTGGATACAGTGAAAAAGATATCGACTATTTAGCCATTCTCCATATGAAACGTTCAGCCCATCAATATGTATTAAAACAGCTCGGATTGTCGGAAGAGCAGACGATTTACTTGGAGGATTACGGTCATATTGGTCAAATCGATCAGATTTTATCGTTAGAGTTAGCCGATCAAAAAGGCATGCTTAAAGATGGGAATATCGTCGTATTAGTAAGTGCAGGAATTGGATATGCTTGGGGGGCAACAGTCGTCCGTTGGGGAAATACGTAGTGAAGGAAAAATGTTTTTGGGAGCGATAAGAAACCATTCGTGAACGATGAACAAAGGGGGATTGTTTATGGATCAATTATTTAAAGTGGAGTTACCAAACGGGGAAACGATCACTTACCGAAAACGGGATGGTGGTGAAAAGCCCCTTCTTTTAATCCATGGCAATATGACATCATCGAAGCATTGGGATGTATTGATGGAAAAAGCAGATCCAAGCCTACATTTAATTGCTATCGATTTACGAGGATTTGGCGGTTCAAGTTATCATCGCCGGATTCAAAGTATTAAGGATTTTTCAGACGATGTAAAACTATTTGTCGATCAACTAGGTTTGAAACAATTTTCTTTAATGGGCTGGTCTACTGGAGGGGCAGTTGCCATGCAATTTGTTGCAGACTATCCGGGATATGTAGATCGGTTAATTCTCTTAGCATCTGCATCGACGAGGGGATATCCCTTTTTCCACACAAAGGAGGATGGAATGCCCGATTTCAGAAAGCGATTAAAGACGATTGAAGAAATTGAAGCAGACATTGGAAAAACAATTCCTGTCCAAACCGCCTATGATAAAAAGGATCGATTGTTCTTAAAATCGATGTGGAACAATGTGATTTATACGAAAAATCAACCGGATGAAAAGCGTTATGAACAATATATCGATGACATGTTGACACAGAGGAATTTGGCTGATGTATATCATGCGTTAAATATATTTAATATTAGTAATCAATCAAATGGTGTCACGATGGGTACGAACCAAGCAAAGGATATCGATGTCCCAGTTCTTGTATTACGCGGGGATCGGGATCTAGTAGTTACAAAAGAGATGACGGAGGAAATTATGGAGGATTTAGGAGAAAATGCAAAATTTGTGGAATTGGTCGATTGTGGACATTCGCCACTTATTGATGATTTGAACCAGCTTCTACGTCATGTGGAAACATTTTTACAAGTGTAACAAGGGTCAAAGGAAGGGGATCGATGATGAGATTAAAAGATAAAGTTGCCATTATTACCGGAGCAGCAGGAGGAATTGGCTTTGCATCAGTCAAACGATTTTTGCAAGAAGGAGCAAAGGTGGTTCTTGCAGATTTTGACAAAGAACAATTGGATTTGCGGGAAAGGGAACTGAATGAACAAGGCTTTAATAATTTTTTAACATCGGTTGTCGATGTTTCAGATCGAAAGAGTGTAGATTGGATGGTAAGGGAGACGGTGGAGGCCTTTGGGACCATCGATGTTTTGATCAATAATGCTGGCATAACTCGAGATGCGATGTTAACAAAAATGGAGCCGGTTGATTTTCAACGGGTGCTGGAAGTGAATGTAGCAGGTGTATTCAACTGCACGCAAGCGGTTATCGGACAAATGCTTGAAAAGGGGAGTGGAAAGATTATTAACACTTCTTCCGTTTCAGGTGTATACGGTAATATCGGACAGACGAATTATGCAGCATCGAAAGCAGCTGTGATAGGAATGACGAAAACATGGGCGAAGGAGCTAGGAAAAAAGGGCATCAATGTCAATAGTGTTGTTCCTGGGTTTACGGAGACGAATATGGTAACAACTGTGCCAGAAAAGGTGATTGAATCGATCAAAGGGATGATTCCCTTACGACGACTCGGTAAGCCGGAAGATATCGCAAATGCGTATTTATTTTTAGCTTCAAAGGAAGCGGACTATATTAATGGAGCGGTATTGCATGTGGATGGTGGGATTATGATGTAGTAAGATGCGCCTTCGTTCGATTTAGGAATCGCTATACTATTCACGTTAAAAAAATGGCTATTTCCCAAAATGCTCGTGGGTGATGCATTTCGGTTGTTCGAAGGTAGTGGGGAATGGCCATTTATAAACTACTTTTTCTAAAAAATAGGAGATTCGTTCTCATCCAAATTCCCTAGCTAATTTGTAAAGCAGTGAAAACGAAGGCAATTTGAAGGAAAGGAGAGACATTTAGTGGATTGGATCGAAAAGAGGGCGGAATTATCTCGGGAAAAAACCGCAATCATCGACATTCATTACGATCGAAAACTGTCCTATAAAGATTTAAATGTACAAGCAAATCGATGGGTGCAAATCTTCCTTTCTCACCGGATAAAAAAGGGAGACCGGGTGGCTGTTATCGCTTCGAATCGGGCGGAACTGTTTGAAATTATGTTTGCATGTGGTAAAATAGGGGCCATTTTTGTCCCGCTCAATTGGCGATTATCGGAAGAAGAACTAACATATATTATTACGGATTGTTCCCCCTCACTCATAATATTCCAAGAAAAATTTTATGAAAAAGCCAAAGCATTATCAGATGATCGTCTTCCGCTAATTTCTATTTCCAATCCCCCTTTGACTGAAGTGAAAACTGAACAAAAATGGGAAAATCATTATTTGGAAGAAGATCCTTGGATGATTATATATACAGGTGGAACGACTGGGCGACCAAAAGGCGTTGTTTTAAGTTATCGTGCGGTCATATGGAATGCAATAAATACAATCGTTAGTTGGGGATTGACAGAAGATGAGGTCACCTTAAATTATATGCCCCTATTTCATTCAGGTGGAATCAATGCTTTATCGATTCCGATATTGTTCAATGGCGGTACAGTAGTCATCGGTGATCAATTTCATCCTTCTGAAGCATTGCTTAATTTAAATAAATATCAATGTACAATCGCCCTTTTCGTTCCGACGATGTACCATATGATGCAACAAACGGAGGAATTTGAAAAGCTCGATTTTCCAAGTATGAAGGTATTTTTATCCGGTGGAGCACCGTGTCCATTTCCAATTTACGAAAAATTTGTGAAAAGGGGCTTGCCATTTCGTGAAGGATATGGATTGACGGAAGCCGGTCCGAACAATTTTTATATTCCTACGATGAAGGCAATGGAAAAATGGGGATCGGTAGGAAAACCGATGATGTTTAATGAAGTAAAAATCGTCGATGATCAGGGGAAAGAAGTTGCTGGAAGCGAAGTAGGGGAATTGTTAATACGAGGGAAGCACGTGTTTACTGAATATTGGAATAATCAACAAGCCACCGCAAAAACATTAGAAAATGGATGGTTGCATACAGGGGATTATGCTAGAAGAGATCAGGATGGATATTATTATATCGTAGGTCGAAAAAAAGATGTGATCATAACAGGGGGAGAAAATGTTTATCCATCGGAAATTGAACAATGGCTTTTACAACATGAAGCAATCGATGAAGCAACCGTCGTCGGAATCCCCGATGAGAAATGGGGAGAACGGATCGTCGCTTTTGTCAGTTTCAAAGGAGAAGAGCTTCAAAAGGATGAATTAAAAAAATATTGTGAAAAAAAACTGGCGAAATTTAAAGTTCCGAAAGAATTCGTTCCACTCGATCAATTACCTAAAACACCCGTCGGAAAAATTGATAAAAAGGCATTAATAAAATCCGTGACGAATGATTCGAAAACATAAAGGGGCAAATCGTAGCCCTTTTTTTATATACCAATTAATTAGGAAAACACTATATTCTTTTTTTCGATTAAATTCATTCCATCATATTGGTATTTTTCCAGAGATTCGTTAAAATGAAAACAAAAAGAAGGGTAGATGAATCATGGAAAAATCATTAAATGGGACGTTTCAGCTACATAACGGTGTGAAGATGCCATACTTCGGTTTAGGTGTTTACAAAGTGCAGGAAGGGGAAGAAGTCGTACAGGCGGTGAAAACGGCTTTAGAAACAGGTTATCGACTGATCGACACGGCTGAATTTTATCAAAATGAAGAGGGCGTTGGGCGTGCTATAAGGGAAAGCGGTGTTCCCCGAGAAGAAATTTTTATTACAACGAAAGTATGGAATAGTTCCCAAGGGTATGATTCCACATTAAAAGCATTCGAAGGGAGTTTAAAAAAATTAGGCCTAGAGTATATCGATCTTTATTTAATCCATTGGCCTGTTTCTGGTAAATACATGGATACGTGGCGCGCATTGGAACGCTTATATAAAGAAGGATTGGTTCGGGCCATTGGCGTAAGTAATTTTCATATTCAACATTTAGAGAATATAATGAATCATTTTGAGGAAAAACCCGTCGTCAATCAAGTGGAGCTCCATCCATATTTAACACAGGAAAAACTTCGTCGTTTTTGCCGAAATCATAATATTCACGTTGAATCGTGGTCACCATTGGCAAGGGGGCAAGTGGTTGATGATCCGGTAATCGGTGAAATTAGTAAAAAACATGGGAAAACACCTGCCCAAATTATTCTTCGTTGGCATGTTCAAAACGATTTAATCGTAATTCCGAAATCGAAAAGGCCATCTAGAATTAAGGAAAATGCCGATATATTTGATTTCCACTTGTCTGAGGAAGATATGAACAAAATCAATCGATTAAATAAAGATTATCGAACAGGATCC
Source organism: Fervidibacillus halotolerans (assembly GCF_026547205.1). Classification (GTDB taxonomy): domain Bacteria; phylum Bacillota; class Bacilli; order Bacillales; family Caldibacillaceae; genus Fervidibacillus; species Fervidibacillus halotolerans. Next base: position 478,756 of record NZ_CP106877.1, read on the forward strand.
AATCCCGATGATTTTTAACATGCTCGTCGGATGAAAGAGATTGCTTGGATTGTTTTATATCATCGTTTCTTTGGAACCGAATTTTTTTAAATTGTAATGAAATGAATTCCCCCACCCGGTTTGTAAGGGAAAAAGGTGGGGGAGTTTATTTCAGTTGATCCATTCCATCTAAATAGGGAGCTTGTATGTGTATTTTTTTCAATGTGAATGGATGAATAAATTCTATTTGACTGGCATGTAGTGCATGTCGATCTAATACGTTTTTTCCTCCATATAAACGATCGCCAACAAGCGGATGACCGATATAGGATAGATGAACGCGGATTTGATGGGTTCTTCCCGTATCCAGATGGCACGCGATTTCTGTAATGTCTTTTTGAGAATCGTATCGGATGACAGAAAAATGGGTGATGGCTTCTTTTCCCGTCGAAGAAACTCGTCTTCTTGTCGGATGATGGCGATCCCTTCCGATTTTTGCTTTAATCGTTCCTTTCTTTCTTTTCATTTTACCGTGGACGAAAGCGACATAAGTACGGTGAATTTTTCGCTCTTCCAACATCCGATCAAGAATGACTTTGCTGATACTATGTTTAGCAAATAAAACGGTCCCAGAAGTATCTTGGTCGAGACGATGGATATGGCTTAATGATACATCCTTTTCCCGTTTTCTAATTGTATAGGCAACGGCGTTTATTAACGTATTCTCTTCTTGCGGATGATTCGGATGGGTTTTCATACCAGCCGGTTTATTAACGATTAATAAATGATCGTCTTCATATAAAATATCTACGTGAATCGGGAATGGGGACGGCTTTTGACATCGATCTTGCAAAAGGGGAAGGGTTAAACGATCTCCAACATGGATTTTTTGTGCAAAATCTCCAACCTTTCCATTGACAAGAATCGATTTTTCCGTTCGGAATTGGTGAATCATTTTTTTTGGAAGTTGCCAAAGGTTTGTAACGAGTTCTTCAATGGTCTTTTCGTCCCATTGTTTTTGAACGGTTATGTGAAAAGTATTATTGTTTGTCATTTTCTATTCCACCTGTGATTCGTTTCAATCGATCGTATGATTATGGGAAAACTGGCTTCATAAAACGGGAAGAGGATAAAGTTTATTCCCACTTTTTTAAGCCTTGAAAACAGCTGATTTAAATAATCGAAAATTATTTTTGAGTAACGAATTGTTCAAACCATACACGCAAATTTTCCTTTTCATCGTAGCCAACTTTACGGGCTACTTCCTTTCCCTGTTTGAAGTGAATAATGGTCGGTGTTCCTTCAATATTATAATCATCCCGACCTTCTTCAAATTCCAAAACGTTATATAATTTTACGTCGATACTAAGTTCTTTAGCTACGGAAACGACAATCGGTGTCATTTTCTTACACCAGGAGCAGGTTGGACTGTAAAAATAGACCGTTTCCGTTTCTCCTTCTTCCAGTTGGGATTTTAATTGGTCTGGTAAAATAATGTTTTGATAATTCGGATCATCCAATTGTTCAATCGTAGCTGGATTTAAGTCATCTTTCTGATAAGGATTATCTTTTAAAGCTTCCTTTGTTCCGTAATGATTTAAAATGGCGAGAATTGCAAAACCGAGAATAACAATGCTTAAAAAAATCCATAATTTCTTCAATGGTTGGTTCCTCCTTGATTCAATTTCCATAAATATATATTAATTCCAAAAATCATGCTAAAGGCGATGAGAGCGAGGAACGGAATTGTAATAAAGCCTGCCCAATCAATATATTGACCGGTACAAGGTATTATGCCACAAAAATCATGTTGATGAAGATCAGGCCATTTTTGAAGCAAATAATGGTATATGGAAATGGTTCCACCGATTCCAGATAAAAGGGAAGCGTATAAACTGATATTCCAGTCCTTTTTTACATAGGCGACACCGAGCATTAAGGCTAATGGATACATAAACAATCTTTGGAACCAACATAGTTCACACGGCTCAAAATGTTTGATTTCAGAAAAATATAAACTTCCAAAGGTGGCAATAACAGAGATCGCCCAACTGAAAAACAATAGATTGTCCCGTTTTTTGTCAGTAATTTCCTCCACCCCCCTTTCAAATGGCCAACGGACTAACTTGTATTTTATCATAAGTTTATAATAAATTTCCTCATAAATTCCAGGAAATACCGCATATTAACGATGTATATGTTTTTCCCCTTTTGTAGTCGTTCTGAGTAATTTTCAAAAATTTTATAAAATAAAAGAGACCGTGCATTTGCACAGTCCCTTTCCTTCCCGTTTCTTTCGTTCCGTCGGCTAAACGGAGTGGATGATTTGATCTTGCAGTGCGGCAGCAGACATATTTGCATGTTCCACGTAATCGAGCATCGACATTAAGCGGGATTTCACAATTTTATCATCCTGTTGAAAGTAGTAGGCATGTAAAAATTGTTCAATTTTTTTAGACAATAGGTCATCTCTTGTGCGAACCATTAAAACGAGCAAATTGTCCCATTGGGAATGAAACGTGTAATACAAAGCCCGATCATAATCAGCTTTTTTCATACCCCTCCTCCTTTATCAGGAGTTGCTAATAGTGTGTGTGGATGATGAATTTTTTTTCACTGAAAATGTTTACAGCCATAAAAATGCTTATCGTTTATTTTTACCAGTATATTAACCGAAAGATGGAACAGGATGATGAATGGATGAAAAAGAAGACCTATATTTTCATCATATGTTTATGTTTCCAATGGATTTTTGTTAAGGGTGTATTTGCCTTTCACGTCATTGGAGAAAATCCGTATGATTCCAATGCTTTGGAAAAGGATTTGATTGAATTAAAAAAGGAATATGGAAAGGTTGTTGAAATATCAAGTATCGGAAAAAGCCATTTCGGTAAAAACATTTGGTCCCTTCGCATTGGCAAGGGAAAAGAAGCTATTTTGTTTATTGGTGCACATCATGGAAGGGAATGGATTACGGCAAATCTTTTAATGGTCATGGCTGAAAGATATGCTTATGCTTATAAAGAACGCATCTGTTTTGGAAAATATAATCCAAACTTGTTGGATGAAATTTCTATCGTTTTCATCCCGATGGTAAATCCCGATGGTATTGATATTCAACAAGGGAGAATCCCAAAGGAAAACTATACCCATTATGTTCAAATGAATGGAGGGAGCAAGGATTTTTCTAGGTGGAAAGCCAATGGAGTAGGGATTGATTTAAATAGACAATATCCGGCAGGCTGGGAACAGATGAAGTCCCCTCCAAAACCTTCCTTTCAGTTTTATAAAGGAAGCCAACCATTACAAGCAAAAGAGGCAAGGGCGATCGTTCAATTTGTCAATCAATTGAAACCTCTAGCTACTGTGAGTTATCATTCATCCGGAAGAGAAATTTATTGGAAATATGGAAAAGGGGATTATTCCCTTGCCGTAAAGCTTGCCAATCTAACAGGTTACTCCCTTGCCGATCCTCCTGTTCATGCAGTTGGCGCAGGATTTACTGACTGGTTTATCCATGCGTATCAAAGACCCGGGTTTACTTTGGAAATTTGTAAACCGGTAAATAATCGACATCCACCAATCGAAGAACTGGTGGAAGAGTGGGAAAGGAATCGATATGTCGGTTTTCTTCTAGTCGATGAAATAAGGAAAAGAGGACACAAAACAAACAAATGATACAAGAGGCCTGGAAGATACAATTACCTCATTGACGAACGGTTTTTTTTCTTCATCGTTCAACTTTTGACCGGTCCTTCTACTTGTCTCTTGACGTTCGAAAACCGAATGTTTGAAGGTATAAATCACAGGAACTGGATGTTTTTTTATGAAGGGTAAAGATTCGGACCATATTCAGAAGATGGCCTTCTTTTTCATCGAAAGAAGGTGTGGTTTACTATATAAATTGTTTCTATCTCCTTTTTCAAATTTTAAAAATATATTTCGGTATAAAGGGGACTTTTTTGTTTCTTAAAAAGAAAGGGCGATTCAAAATATCAGGGGAACTGATTTTTTGAATCGTCCTTTTTCTCGTTAATTTTGTTTCGGTTTCGGTCGAAAATATAGACCTAATTCCCGTTTTTCTTGAGATAATGAACGGTACAAGGAAATCATCATGAGGACGATGACGATGGAAAAGGGAAAGGCAGCAATTATTAAAGCGTTTTGCAATGCTAAAAGTCCACCGCTATACAAAAGAATTAATGCCATCGTAGATTGGGCGATTCCCCACGTCAGTTTTACTCTGTTCGGAGGAGTTAAGGAACCGTACGTTGTTTGCATGCCGAGGACGAAAGTTGCCGAGTCTGCTGAAGTAATAAAGAACGTTAAAATTAAAGCGATGGCAACGATCGAAAGAAGGTTTGACCAAGGGAATTGATCGAATACGGCAAATAAAATTTGCTCTGTTGGAAATTCCGTTAAGTTTACAACACCAGATTTTTGTATTTCGATGGAAGATGTACCAAAAACAGTAAACCAAAGAAAGCTGACGATTGCAGGAAGAATTAAAACACCAGTTAAAAATTCTCGAATCGTTCTTCCTCGAGACACCCTGGCGATAAAAATACCGACAAAAGGTGACCAGGCGATCCACCAAGCCCAATAAAAAATCGTCCATCCGTTGATCCAATTCCGTTGTTCTTCCTTTAACGGAGCAATACGAAAACTCATTTGAACAATATTTTGTAAATAACCTCCGAGTGTTTCCGTAAACATATTTAAAATAAGAACCGTTGGACCGATGATGAACATGAGGAGTAGGAGAATCGTTGCCGAAATTAAATTAATATTGCTCAAATATTTAATTCCTTTACTGATTCCACTCCAAGCAGACATGATAAACAATACGGTAACAATGATGACGATGATAACTTGTACCGTAAAATTATTCGGTATGCCTGTTAAATAAGATAAACCGCCATTGATCTGAGCAGCACCGAAACCTAACGTCGTAGCGACACCGACAATCGTTGCAAAAACGGCTAAAACGTCAATTAGTGTTCCGATTTTTCCATTCACTTTCTCACCGATGATCGGTTTTAACGTTGCTGAAATCAATCCCGGTTCATCTTTGCGAAATTGGGAATAGGCCAACGACAAGGCTACAAGTGCGTAAATCGCCCATGCGTGAATCCCCCAATGGAAGAACGTATAACGCATTGCCTCCTTTTGGGCTGCAATCGTTTCCCCTTCAGCAATCGGAGGTGAGATGTAATGGGTAAGGGATTCGGCAGCACCCCAAAAGACGAGTCCGATTCCCATTCCAGCACTAAACAACATCGCAAACCATGTAGGTCTAGAAAAGGATGGTGTTTCATCCGGTTTTCCTAACTTTATGACACCGACAGGGCTGAAAATAAGAAATAAACAAAAAAGAAGTATGGCCGAAACGATTAATAAATAGTACCAACCGAAGTAATTAGTGATCACCGTTTGAATAACATTTGTTCCTTTCTCGAAGCTTTTCGGTGCAATCACTCCATACAGCAAAAATATTAAAATAATTCCTGTTACAATCCAAAATACGTTTGATATTTTCCTCATAAAGGCTCCTCTCTATAATTTAAGTTCAAGAAAGTGCTCGTCTTTTTTTAACAATTGAGAAAAAAGGACGAATACGGGGTAAAAGAAACAGACCTTACTATTATAATAAAAAAAAACGAGCCATCTCAAACGGGAGATCAATGGATATTTCAGTGATAAATCGGATCATTTGTCGTATAAGGGTCGAGTTTTCATTATACGCCCATATGCTTCGGATTCCTAAATAAAACTACCCTATACTCGACCCGTAAAGGAAGAAAAAAGAGTGCTTGTTAATATCTTGTCAATTTTGTATAAAAATTTTTCACAAAATGATAAAAGGTTTTTTCTGATGGAGGCAGGTCCCGATTTTTTGGAATAATTATACCGACGGATCGTTTCACTTCTGGATGTTGAATGGATAGTTTTTTTGTCATCCTTGGTACATTATCGATAAGGGTATTATCAGGGATTAAGCTGACACCGAGACCTGCGGAAACGAGCCCTTTGATCGCGTCCATATCTTCTCCCTCCGCACTAATTTTCGGGTAAAACCCCGCTTGTTTGCAAGAATCGATGACGATTTTATGAAAAACATAACCCTTTGCAAAAACGACGAAATCATCGTTTTTTAGTTCATGCAAAAAAATGGAATCCTTTTCAACTAAAGGATGATGGTTCGGGACGAGGGCAGAAAAACGTTCCGTAAATAAAACATATGTGGTGAGTTCTTCATCATTTGGGACGGGACCGATAAACGAAAGATTCAATTCTCCGTTTTTTACCGATTGAACCAGTTCTGCATAGGAACCTTGTCTCAGATGAAAGGAAATATTCGGATAGTCTTTTTTAAAAGAAGAAATAATCATCGGCAACACGTAATTGGCTAAACTAGATAAATATCCAATTCGAATCGTACCTATTTCCGGATCTAAATATTCGTCGATTTTAGCCTTGGCCTGATCGATTCCATCTAACCCTTTTTTTACATGCTTTAGGAAAATCTGACCGATTTGTGTTAATTTAACGTTTCTCCCCACACGTTCAAATAATTGGACGCCTAATTCCTCTTCTAATTTTGAAATTTGAAAACTAACTGCCGATTGGGCGACGTGCAAATGCTCAGCTGCCTCTGTCATATGTTGCCTTTCCGCCACTTCCACAAAATATCTCAACTGTCGTAATTCCATCTTCCATCCATCCATTCATATTGGTTTTAGATTAAATTTATCTATATCATATATTGTTTATATTAATTTGAAAAGATATAATGAAAAATAGCCTCTTTCAGAAAAGAAAAAAAATACCGTGAATTTATGAAGGATAATATAAACATACATTTTTACTCAATAGAAGAAAGAAAAGGAGGGAATTTGATGGGATTTCACAACATTCCCAAACCACAAGGTATGTATCATCCGAAAGCGGAACATGATGCTTGTGGAATCGGATTATATGCGCATTTAAAAGGGAAGGCGAGTCATGACATCGTGAAAAAGGGTCTTTCCATGTTAAAACGTTTAGATCATCGGGGAGGAAGTGTGGATGAACAAACGGGGGATGGATCGGGAATCATGGTAGCCATTCCAGATCGATTTTTTAGAAAAGTTTGTGCCCAATTCCATCTCCCGGAAAAAGGTCGTTATGGTGTAGGAATGATTTTTTTCAATAAAAATCATAGTGAACAAATGGAAATCGAACGGCGATTCGAAAACATCGCGACTAAAGAAGGTTTGAACGTATTGGGCTGGCGGACGGTTCCAATCGATGTGGGGCAAATTGGAAAAATCGCAAGGGAAAGTTGTCCATTTATTCGTCAAGTATTCATAGGAAAAAAAGGTGACCATTCCGATTTGGAACGGAAATTGTACATCCTTCGCAAACAAGTGGAAAAGTGGGGGGGAAATGAGAAGAAAAGTTTTTATATCGCCAGTCTTTCCACCCGGACGATTGTATATAAAGGGTTACTTACTCCCGATCAAGTTGGAAAATTTTATTTGGATCTCCAAGATGAAGATTTTACCTCTCCATATGTACTCGTCCATTCCCGCTTTAGTACAAATACATTTCCAAGTTGGGAAAGAGCCCATCCGAATCGTTATCTCCTCCATAATGGTGAAATCAATACGATCCAAGGGAACGAAAATTGGATGACTGCTCGGGAGCGGAAATTAGCTGAGCAGGCATTCGGTAAAGAATTTAGGAAAGTCATTCCCGTTTTAGATACGAACGGAAGCGATTCTTCCAAGGTAGATAACGCCTTTGAATTTTTAGTTCTTTCGGGTTTGTCTCCTACCCAAGCATCTATGATTTTAATACCGGAACCATGGTTATACGACAGACAAATGCATCCGAAGATGAGAGCCTTTTATGAATATCATAGCTTGATGATGGAACCTTGGGATGGTCCAGCAGCCATTTTATTTACCGATGGGAAACAAATCGGAGCTCGATTAGATCGAAATGGTTTGCGTCCGATTAGATACTATGTTACAACGGACAATTATATCGTTTTATCATCTGAAGCTGGAGTTATCGATATAACCGACGATAAAATCGCATACAAAGATCGGTTAGGACCTGGAGGCTTGTTGGTTATCGATATAGAGGAAGGAAAAATGATTTCTAACGAGGAGATAAAAAATCAAATGACAAGCAGGCATCCCTATGAAAAATGGCTTCAATCCCAATTGGTATCGTTAGAAATCAAAAAGGATGAGGTATGGAATATCGGTCCATTACGCCAATTTCAACGCGCTTTTGGATATACCTTTGAAGACATTCATAAATATTTGCTTCCAATGGTTACGGACGGAAAAGATCCGGTAGGCTCGATGGGAAATGATACGCCCCTTGCTGTTTTATCCGACCGGCCCCAATCCCTTTTTAATTATTTTAAACAATTATTTGCACAAGTAACGAACCCGCCAATTGATTCGATTCGGGAAAAATTCGTTACTTCCACAATTACTTACTTAGGAAAAGAAGGGAATCTTCTGAAACCAGAAAAGGAAAATTGTCGACGAATCCGTTTGAACACACCAATTCTTACAGAAAGTCAATTGTTAGAAATGAAGGAAAATCGTATAAAAGGGTTCAAAAGCAAACGAATATCCACCCTTTTTACGAATGAGTTGGAAATTGCTGTTGAAAGGTTATGTATGGAAGCGGAACAGGCTGTAAAGGAAGGGGCTGAACTTTTAATTTTATCCGATCGTGACATGGATAAAAAACGTGTGCCTATTCCGATTTTATTGGCCGTTAGTGCCGTTCATCAACATTTAGTGAGGACCGGACTTCGTACGAAGGCGAGTATTATCGCTGATACGGGAGAAACGAGGGAAGTTCATCATTTTGCAGCTTTAATCGGTTATGGTGCTGATGCCATTTGTCCCTATTTGGTTTATTCCACATATCGGTCTTTGATTGATGAGGGAAATATAGAGGATTCTTTTTCCAATATCGTGGAAAAATATGTGCAAGCTGTAACGGATGGAATCATCAAAGTGATGGCCAAAATGGGAATTTCAACGGTTCAAAGTTATCGAAGTGCTCAAATTTTTGAAGCAGTCGGGATTGATAATAATGTAATCGATCGGTATTTTACCGGGACTCCATCACAAATTGGAGGTATCGATCTTTCAATCATCGGATTGGAAGCAAAATTGCGTCATGAACGTGCCTTTTCGATGGATTCAGAACAACCGTTAGATTCCGGAAGTGATTTCCAATGGAGAAAGGAAGGCGAGCATCATGCCTTTAATCCGGAAACGATTCATCTCCTTCAATGGGCCGTTCGAAAGGGAGATTATTCCCTTTATAAAACATATTCCAATCGGGTCGAAAAAGAGAGATTTAATTTTCTTCGTGATCTATTCCGTTTATCTTCCAACGTAACCCCCATTTCCATCGATGAGGTAGAGCCGGTGGAATCGATTCTTCGTCGTTTCAAAACGGGTGCCATGTCCTTCGGTTCATTAAGTAAGGAAGCACATGAGACATTGGCCATTGGGATGAATCGAATCGGAGCGAAAAGCAATAGCGGTGAAGGTGGAGAAGATCCTGATCGTTATATCCTTGATGCCAATGGAGATAATCGAAAAAGTCGAATTAAGCAAATCGCATCCGGTCGATTCGGTGTAAAAAGCCATTATCTCGTTCATGCAGATGAAATTCAAATAAAAATGGCCCAAGGAGCAAAACCTGGAGAAGGTGGCCAACTACCTGGGAATAAAGTATATCCATGGGTGGCAAAGGTCCGAGGCTCTACACCAGGGGTCGGATTGATTTCTCCACCACCAAATCACGATATCTACTCCATCGAAGACTTGGCCCAACTGATTTTTGATTTAAAAAATGCTAATCGGGATGCGCGAATTAGTGTAAAACTTGTGTCGAAGGCAGGAGTAGGTACAATCGCAGCAGGTGTAGCAAAGGCTAAAGCAGATGTAATCGTCATTAGTGGATATGACGGAGGAACGGGTGCATCGCCGAAAACGAGTATTAAGCATACTGGTCTTCCTTGGGAATTAGGATTGGCAGAAACGCATCAAACATTAATGTTAAATGGATTACGGGATCGGGTTCGTTTAGAAACTGATGGGAAATTAATGACAGGAAAAGATGTTGTGATCGCAGCTCTCCTCGGAGCAGAAGAGTTTAGCTTCGGTACAGCTCCGTTAATCTCGATTGGATGTGTAATGATGAGAGCTTGTCATTTGGATACGTGTCCTGTAGGCATTGCGACACAAAATCCTAAATTGAGAGAGAAATTCACTGGAAAACCGGAATATGTGGAACGTTTCATGATTTATATCGCTGAAGAAGTGCGAGAAATCATGGCTAGTCTCGGTTTCCGAACAATTGATGAAATGGTTGGAAGAACGGATGTTTTAAAGTTGAACGAATGGGCAAAGGAACATTGGAAAGCAAAATATCTCCATATAAATCGACTACTTGTTCAGCCGAAGGGAAATCGAATATGGAGAAAGGAACAAGATCATCAATTGGGACGTACAGTCGATTTGTCCATAATTTTACCCAAAGTCCAAAAGGCATTAGAGGACAAGATGCCTGTCCGCATACAATTATCGATCAATAACACGATGCGAGCAGTTGGGACAATCGTCGGTAGTGAAATTTCAAAAAAATACGGTGAACAAGGATTACCGGAGGATACGTTAACCCTCGAATTCTTTGGCTCTGCTGGTCAAAGTTTTGGAGCCTTTGTTCCAAAGGGAATGACCCTTTTTGTTAAGGGGGATGCGAATGATTATTTCGGTAAAGGATTATCGGGTGGAAAATTAATTTTAAAAGCACCTGAAAAATCCCCATTTGATGCAAGTGAAAATGTCATTGTCGGAAATGTAGCGCTATATGGGGCAACAGGCGGGGAAGTGTATATTAACGGACGGGCTGGTGAACGTTTCGCTGTTCGGTTAAGTGGAGGTAGTGCAGTTGTAGAGGGGATTGGAGACCACGGTTGTGAATATATGACGGGCGGAAAAGTCATTATTTTAGGTAAGATTGGAAACAATTTTGGTGCCGGAATGAGCGGAGGGATTGCTTATTTATTCACCGATTGGACGGAAAATTGGAAAGAGATGCTAAACGATGAACTAATCGAAACGGAAGTACCGGATGATGGAGAATTATCCGATGTGAAACGTTTCATAGAAAACCATTTTCAATATACAGGAAGTTTGCGGGCTTTTCATGTGTTGAAAAATTGGGAACAGACGAAAAATCGGATTGTAAAAATCATCCCGACGGATTACAAACAAATGGTGTTGGAAATGAATCGATGGAAAGATTCAGGTTATTCCGATGAAGAAGCACGTTATATGGCTTTTGAAGCAAGTCAAGGGCAAAATCATCTTTTAAAGGTGAAAAAATCGAAGGAAATTGTGACAAATTAAAAAGGGAGAGGGTGTCCAAATTTGGGGAAAAAGACCGGATTTCTAGAATACAAACGAATTTCGCCCCGAGAAAGGGATCCAATGGAAAGGATAAAGGATTGGGCTGAATTTTCCTATGCTTTTACCGATGATGAGGCGAAAATTCAAAGTGCCCGTTGTATGGATTGTGGGACCCCCTTTTGCCACACCGGAATGGAAATCAACGGATCCGCCAGTGGCTGCCCAATCAACAATTTGATCCCCGAATGGAATGATTTAGTTTATCGGGGAAGATGGAAAGATGCTTTAGAAAGGTTGTTGAAAACGAATAATTTTCCCGAGTTTACTGGACGGGTCTGCCCGGCTCCTTGTGAAGGTTCGTGTACATTGGCGATTACAGATCCTCCCGTTGCCATCAAATCCATCGAACAGAAAATTATTGATAAAGGTTTTGAAATGGGATGGATTAAACCTCGAATTCCTAAAAGGAGAACAGGGAAGAAAGTGGCGATTATCGGCTCCGGTCCAGCAGGATTAGCGGCTGCAGATCAGTTAAACCAAATGGGTCATTCGGTCACGATTTTTGAAAAGGATGACCGTCCAGGTGGATTATTAATGTACGGAATTCCAAATATGAAATTAGATAAACGGATCGTAGAAAGAAGGATCCGCCTATTGAAGGACGAAGGGATTACATTTATCACAAACACAGAGGTAGGAAAAACGATTCCCGCCAAACAAATAAAAAATAAATTTGATTCGATTGTTATTGCAACAGGTGCCCAAAAACAAAGGGATTTATCAATCCAAGGAAGGGATGCTTCTGGAGTTTACTTTGCCATGGATTATTTAACCCGAGCGACGAAACATCTGTTAAATGGTGAAGATCATGAGTGGAAAATCAATGTGCACGGGAAAGATGTAATCGTTATTGGTGGAGGGGATACGGGGGCTGATTGCGTTGCGACGGCTCTACGTCAAGGTTGTCGTAATTGCGTCCAATTTGGAAAGCACCCGAAACCGCCTGCCACTCGTCCGAATCATACCCCTTGGCCGGCTGAACCAGATATATTTACCGTCGATTATGCCCATTTAGAAGCCAAATCCAAGTTTGGAAAAGATCCACGTCAATATTTAATTCAAACGAAGGAAATCATAAAGAATCAAAGTGGTCATGTAAAAGGTGTTTTGACCGTTGAAACGAGAAAGATAATGACTAAAGAGGGTTCGTATTTCGAACAAATACCAGGTACTGAAAAAATTTGGCCAGCTGATTACGTATTCATAGCGATTGGATTTACAGGGACGTACCCACAACTATTCGAACAATTCGGTGTAGAAATGGAAAACCATCGTGCGAAAATCGTTTCGGGAAAATATAAAACGAATGTAGAGGGAATTTTTGCAGCAGGGGATGTTCGAAGGGGACAAAGTTTAGTCGTTTGGGCAATTCGTGAAGGTAGGGAAGTTGCAAAAGAAGTGGATCAATATTTAAAACAAAGTGCTGAAGAAATAAGATAATCCACATTTTTTTCAAAAAAATTCCATTTTTCATATTGCTTTTATGTTAAGATATGGATGAAATGAAAAATTTTCACAAAATATGGGAGGGAAAAATATGACGGATTTAAATGGTAAAATTGCGATCGTAACAGGTGGTGCGTCAGGAATTGGACTTGCGACGGTAAAGGCTTTTGTGGAAAAGGGGGCAAAAGTCGTTATTTCCGATTATAATGTGGAAGCTGGAAAGGCTGTAGAAAAGGAATTAAAGGAACAAGGGGCAGATGTTTTATTTATCCAAGTAGATGCAGGAAATGAAGAATCCGTTGCTAATTTAGTTTCGGAAACGGTTAAACATTATGGAAGACTAGACGTTATGGTCAATAATGCCGGCGTTGGAACACTTTCAGAAACTCATCAGTTGTCCTACGAAGATTATCATAAAGTTATTCGCGTCAACCAAGACGGTGTGTTTTTCGGTATAAAATACGCCATCAGGGAAATGTTGAAAACGGGTGGCGGTGCCATCGTTAACACTTCTTCCATACTTGGAAGTGTTGGTGAACCGGGAGCATTTGCTTATAATGCTTCAAAAGGGGCAGTTAATTTGATGACGAAATCTGCAGCCCTTCAATATGCTTCGAAAAATATCCGCGTAAATGCAGTAGCACCAGGATATATAGAAACTGGTATGGTTAATAAAGAAGCTTTAGGGGAATTTTATGATGGATTGGTTGCCCGTCATCCAGTTGGTCGTCTAGGACAGCCGGAAGAAGTGGCACATGCAATCGTCTTCTTAGTGGAAAATGATTTTGTCACAGGTACGACGGTTTTAGTAGATGGAGGATATACTGCACAATAACTTGATGATTTATTCATAATACAGAAAGGGGTTGATTTTTGAAAATCACCCCTTTTTTTGTGCGCCCGGCATGGGTGTAATCTATAGGGTGAAAGTCCCGACCCACGAAGGCAGAAGTAGTGGTAGCTTAACGCAAGGGTGTTCCATTAACCAAATGTTTTACCGTTTGAACGAATCTTTCCCCCTCTTTCAAAATTTGGTCAATCATGAATTTCTTCACCGGTTCATACATTAAAAGTAAGAAAAGGGGGATTGGCATGAAACAGGAAGAAAAGCAGGCGTTATATCGGGCGATTGGAGAAATTACGGAAGTTGCCAAAGGTTTCGGCCTTGATTTTTATCCGATGCATTATGAGATTTGTCCGGCAGATATTATTTATACCTTTGGTGCTTACGGAATGCCGACGCGCTTTTCCCATTGGAGTTTTGGCAAACAATTTTATAAAATGAAGCTCCATTATGATTTAGGGTTAAGCAAAATATATGAACTCGTCATTAATTCTAATCCATGTTATGCTTTTTTATTGGATTCCAATTCATTAATCCAAAATAAATTAATTGTAGCCCATGTTTTAGCCCACTGTGATTTTTTCAAAAACAACGTGCGTTTTCAAAATACGAAACGGGATATGGTAGAAAGTATGGCTGCAACAGCTGAACGAATAAGAAAATATGAAATTGAATACGGACGGAAGGAAGTGGAATCTTTTCTCGATGCAGTATTATCGATCGAGGAGCATATCGACCCATCCTTGATCCGTCCCCATCTATCTTGGTCGATGGATGATGATACTTTCGAGGAAGAAGAAACCGTAACGAAAACACCGTATGATGATTTATGGAATATCGATCAAAAAAAGGAAAAACCGATACGTAAAAAAAGGAAAAGAAAATTCCCACCTGAACCGGAAAAGGATTTACTTCTGTTTCTCGTTTATTACAGTAAAGAATTAGAAGAATGGCAACGGGATATCGTTACGATGATCCGTGAAGAAATGCTTTACTTTTGGCCACAACTAGAAACGAAAATTATGAATGAGGGCTGGGCATCCTATTGGCATCAACGAATATTGCGAGAACTGGATTTAACGAGTGACGAAGCACTGGAATTTGCTAAGTTAAACGCCAGTGTCGTACAACCGTCAAGAACGAGTATTAATCCATATTATTTAGGATTAAAAATTTTTGAAGACATTGAACATCGATGGAATCATCCAACAGAGGAAATGAAAAAGCGTGGAATTCAGCCGGGATCTGGAAGGGAAAAAATTTTTGAGGTGCGGGAACTGGAATCGGATCAGTCTTTTCTTCGCAATTATTTAACGAAAGAACTCGTAGAGCGAGAAGATCTATATTTATTCCAAAAACAAGGAAGAGATTATCGAGTAGTCGATAAGGATTGGGAAAATGTGAGAGATCAACTGGTCAATATGCGGGTAAATGGTGGTTTTCCATATATTACCGTTTATGATGGGGATTATATGCGGAACGGTGAACTGTACTTAAAACACCATTATGAAGGGATAGAATTAGATGTAAAATATTTAGAAAAAGTCCTTCCTTATATATACCAATTATGGGGGAAAAATGTTTATTTGGAAACGGTCATTGAAGAAAAACCGATCGTATTTTCTTACGATGGTCGGACTGTTCAGCGGAAATATTTGTAAAACAATGCTAAAAGCGCAAGTTTTTGTATTAGCGCTTTTTTTATTTGTTTAATTGTCAAATTGCATTCGTAAATACATTTTACTTCAGTAAGAATTAGCCAAGTATTGGAAGGATATGGAGGAAACTAGTTCATTTGCAAGTAATCTTAACAAGTTCTTGACATTTCCATGAAAAGAATTAAAAATGATCGGTCTAAAATAAAAGAAAAGAAGGTGGTTTCTGATCCGCAAAAATTTTTAAGGAGGCGATTTCATGAAAGGAAAAGCATGGTTCATACCGGTTATTGTTGTTGCTTTCCTCGGTATGGGAGTCGTATTCAGTTCACAATTTGCTTCACTTGTTTCGGCAAATGATAATCTTTCTGAAGAAGTGGTAGAAAAAACGGAATCCCTTCCTTGTGTCGGAAATGGCATCGGAAAAGGACGACAATTCTTTGACGAAAGCATTCGAGAAACGGTAGCGGAAGTGCTTCAAATGTCACCAAATGAACTGTTCCAAGAGAGAATGGAAGGGAAAACGTTAGCAGAGATCGCAGAAGAACAAGGAGTTAGCGAAGAGGATTTGTTGTCCGTTATGATGGAAGTAAGGGAAAAACAGTTGGAACAATTAGTGGAAGACGGTGTGATTACGGAGGAACAAAAGGAAATCCGCATGGAAAATATGGACAAACGATTGATGTACGTGATCGAAAATGGGAGAGACGTTCGGAAGGAAAGAGGTAAGTGTTTAAAAAATGTATCTGATGAAAATGGTGACAAATATCAACATCGATTTAAAAACGGTAATGTTTAATACCGAAAACAGGCATGCCTACCACGACTAGGCATTGCCTTTTTTCTATGAAAAAGTTTCATTTCAATCCGAAAGATGATGATACTAAAGGAATTTTCCAAATGTAACATCGTGTCGTGAATCTTATCCCTTTTCCATCCCATTCAAGTTTGTAAGTTTGGCCGTCAATCATCATTCGAATGGAATCCATTTCAAAATAAAACGGATTTAAAGAACACGCACAAATTGCTCCGTTTTCGAATTACTTTTCAAGTTGATATAATAATGAAAAACAGCTTTTTTGATTATCGATGTGGGAGGAGAAACCGTGGAAAGAACGATTGCCATAATCGATGATGAAGAACAAATACGGAAAATGATCAAACAATTTTTAGAAAATGAAGGATTTCAAACAATCGAAGGGAAAGATGGAGACGAAGGAGTACGTTTCATTCAAAACAAAGAAGTTGATCTCGTTCTCCTCGATGTGATGATGCCTAATATGAACGGTTTTGAAGTATTAAAAGAGATTCGGAAATTAAATGAGAGACTTCCTGTAATCATGTTGACGGCAAAAACAGAGGAAATCGATAAACTTTTAGGTCTCGAAATGGGTGCGGATGATTATATTACGAAACCCTTTAGTTTACGTGAGCTCGCTGCTCGTATTAAAGCCGTATTAAGAAGGAGTGAACCGGGTAGTGGGGAAGAACAAGATGAAATATGGGAACGGGGCAATATTATGATTAATCTATCAACGTATGAGGTAAAGAAGGACGGTAAATTGTTAAGCTTAACCCCGACCGAATTCAAATTATTGACTGCCCTTGCGGAAAAACCAGGGAGAGTGTTCAGCCGACTGCAATTAATGATGAAGGTTATGGGGGAAGCGTATGCAAATTATGAACGTTCTATCGACACCCACGTTAGTAACTTGAGGAAAAAAATTGAAAAAAACCCTGCTGAACCGGAATATATTCAAACAGTTTATGGAATCGGATATAAATTTGGTGAAAAGCGATGAAGCTGCATACGAAATTATTCCTTTCCTTTACAATCGTGATTATTTTGATGGCGCTATTCCAATCGCTATTCATACAAAATCGTGTAGAAAATAATTTTGGACGGTATTTAGATAAAAATTTGAACGATTCGATCGAGTTGATGAAAGAAAAAATTGTTGATTATTATAAAGTAACAGGTACATTAGAAGGAATCGAAAAAGAAATTTTCCCCTATAGCGATTTATGGAAACAAGGGCGTAGACGAATGCAAGGAATTGAAAGCGGTAGGGTGGAAATTTTTGTGACAAATGCTGAACAGTTGGTGGTGGCTTCGTCTACAGGTTTAGAGATTGGAAAATCAGCAGAGAACTTAAACGGTTTTAAGGAATTAATCTATGCAGACGGGGAAAAAATAGGTGAGATTATCGTTCAAAAGAATAATCTCGGATTCATCGATGTGGAAAAACAATTCATCCGTTCCTCCAATTTAGCGGTAATCATAAGCGGTTTGTTAGCTGCCATAACGGCTGTAGGAATTAGCATTTTTATCTCTAAAAAAATGGTGAAACCGCTGAATCAATTGATGAAAGGAATCGAAAAAATCATTCAAGGTGAAAGGAACGTACGCCTACATATCGACTCGAGAGACGAATTTTCTGAATTGGGAGAAGCGTTTAATAAAATGTTGGAAAAGTTAAATAAAAATGAACAAATTCGGAAAAATCTCGTTTTGGATGTTGCCCATGAATTACGTACTCCCCTTGCGATCCTTCAAGGAAAACTCGAGTCGATCCAAGAAGGGGCAATAAAAGCTGATGAAAAAACGATATTGGAATTATCCGATGAAGTGTACCGTTTAAATCGGCTCGTAAACGATCTACAACAATTGAGTCTTGCGGAAGCGGGTGAATTACCATTACATAAAAGGGCGACGGATATAAATGAGTTGATTAAGCGGATTTGTGGAAACTTCCAAGGGTTGGCAGAGGAAAAGGGAATTTCTATCGAATTCAAAGAACCGTCTGTATCCATTGTCGCTGTTCTAGATCCAGATCGAATGACCGAAGTGTTGGTCAATTTGATCGGAAATGCTTTGAAATGGACACCACCATCAGGAAAGGTCACGATTACAGCAGAAAAGGAAAAAGGAATGGCGAAAATTGCTGTTTCCGATACAGGTCCAGGAATAAAAAAGGAACATTTGGAATTTATTTTTGATCGGTTTTTTAAGGCAGATAAATCGCGTAAACGGGAAGATGCGGGAACGGGTCTAGGTTTATCTATCGCTAAAGGATTTGTCGAAGCCCATGGCGGTACGATACAAGCAGAAAGCGAAGAAGGAAAGGGAACGACATTGACGATCATGATTCCAACGGAGGGAGCGAGTTCTTCAACTTTTTAAATTATAATGAAAGAAAACATGAGGTAGTTATTGGTTTGTATTTTTTAATATTTGTCTCCAACCTTGTTTACTTTGGAAAAGGCACGGTAGGAGGCACTTTTTTTTTAATAATATATTGATAATTATCTATATGTATAGTATAGTTGAATATCATATAGATAATTATCTATATTTGATTCGAAAGGAGGAGGGACATGGAAAAGGATTATCGGTCCATCGCTTCCATTATGAAAGCATTGAGTGATCCAACAAGGTTGAAAATTATCGATTTACTTTCAGACGGAGAGCAATGTGCATGCAATATGTTGGAAAATTTTTCAATTACCCAACCGACTTTGTCCTATCATATGAAGATGCTAACGGAAAGTGGTTTAGTACGGGCACGTAAGGACGGTATTTGGATGAAATATTCCATCGATCAAGAAAAACTTGATGAAGTTGTTTCCTTTTTTCAACAAACACGTCGAACGAATGTCAAAAATGCAGTAGATAAAAATTGTTGCGTGAAGAAAGCGGTGAAGTGATTTGGAAATTTTACATTGGATGAATGACCAATTGTTAAAAATGGAATGGTTGAACGTTCTTGTTGCCCGTCTCGTTGAGGACGTATTCGGGATGGATCTCGATCAACGAATAGGCGGCAGCGTCCATTTCTTTATTTACGATGTCATCAAAATTTTTATATTGCTTTCTGTATTAATTTTTATCATTTCCTATATCCAAAGTTATTTTCCACCGGAGCGGACGAGGAAAATTCTTAGTCAATTTAAGGGGGTGAAGGCAAATACGTTTAGCGCTTTACTCGGGACGGTGACACCTTTTTGTTCTTGTTCGTCCATCCCGATATTTATCGGGTTTACGAAGGCAGGACTACCGATCGGCGTAACGTTTTCCTTTTTAATTTCTTCCCCTTTAGTTGATTTAGCGTCTGTCATTTTGTTGGCGAGTATTTTTAATTGGACCGTCGCCCTCTTATATGTCGTCGTTGGGCTTATTTTAGCGGTCATCGGTGGAACGTTAATTAGTCGACTGAAGTTGGAAAAATATGTGGAATCCTTCGTTTTTCGTAACGGAATGCTCAGTGATGAACAAAGTGAATTGACGAGAAAGGAACGTGTGTCTTTTGCATTTGAACAAGTTTGGGAAATTATTCAACGGGTATGGATTTACATCTTGATTGGCGTTGGAATTGGAGCCGCCATTCATAATTGGATACCGGAAAATGTAATCGAGGCGTTACTTGGGAAGGATCATTGGTATTCGGTACCTTTGGCTGCACTTATTGGAATCCCGATGTATGCGGATATTTTCGGAACACTCCCCATTGCTGAAGCACTCGTGGCAAAGGGCGTAGGTATCGGTACAGCCCTCGCCTTCATGATGGGGGTAACTGCCCTTTCTTTACCGTCTCTAATTATGTTGAAAAAGGTCGTCAAACCAAAACTTTTAGGTGTTTTTTTCACCATTGTGACGATCGGGATTGTGATTACGGGATTTGGCTTCAATTTTTGGCAATCCCTCATTATATAAAATACATTCAAGGAGTGATGGATTATGGTCATTAAAATTTTAGGAACAGGATGTAGAAATTGTGTTCGATTGGAGAAAAATGCGGAAGTAGCGGTAAAGGATTTAGGAATCGATGCGGAAGTCGTGAAGGAAACGGATATGGAAAAAATTGTAGAATATGGTATTATGTCCACACCGGCATTAGTTGTGGATGAAAAAGTCTTGTCCTCTGGAAAAGTTCTAAAACCGGACGAAATTGTCCGTCTAATAAAAGGAACGAATCATTAAAATGAATGGATAGGAAAGGAACATCCCTTTTCTATTTAATTTGAAAGGAAAGTAAAGTTCATATTTTTTACAAATAAAGGGTTCACTCATCGATGTTTTTCTTTTCATCAAAGAAATTTTTTAAAGAATATACGGCTAACTGTACCCGATTTTCCATTTGTAATTTCCGAAGTAAATTTTTTATATGGTTTTTAACGGTATTTTCCGCAATGGACAATTGTTCAGAAATTTGTTTATTTGTCAGTCCTTTCGTAACTAAAAGAAGGATTTCCCTTTCCTTCGAAGTAAGTGAAGGAAGGGGTTTTTCTTCATGAAAATGTCGAACTTGCATTTGGCTCCAAATTTTCCCAGCTATTTTTCTCGCGGGTAAGTTCGAACCTTCTACTAAACCGCGCAAATATTCTAAAAGATCTTCATCCTCCATATTTTTTAACAAAAAACCTTGAGCTCCATATTGGACAGCAGCGAAGAAATCTTCCACATAGCAAGCTTTGGTTAGCATAACGACTTTCATTAAAGGATGTTTTTCCTTAATGATCTTTACCGCATCCAATCCGCCCATAAAAGGCATTTCCATATCTAGTAAGACGAGGTCCGGCAAAAGTTCATTACACAGTTTAATCGCTTCCATCCCGTTTTTCGCTTCTCCAATAATCGTAAAATAGGGATCTTTCAAAAAGATTTTTTTAAATTTTAGCCGTTCCTTTTCATAATCGTCCGCTATTACTACCCGATAAGAAGTCTTCATAACATCCGCTTCCTTTTTTGCCCCTTTGAAGGATGGTACATCGACTGTGTCTGTTTGTTGAAATCCGCATGTATAAACATTTTATCAAAAAAAAGTAAGAAAGAAAAAATGTTCGCAGGTGAAGCCAGTTAGGGTGATTTTTGTCATTTTATACCTTTCTATATAAATGTAACAATTCAAAGGTGAAAGAAGCGGGATCGGAAAAGTCGTTTTGTAACGTTTTAACGAGTTTCCCGTTTTCCATAAAGAGGATTTGATCCCCTACCTCCGCTGCCACATCCATCATATGGGTGGAAAAAATGACGGTCGTCCCTTTTTTTTTCATTTGTTTGATCAAGTCGACAAACTGATTAATCCAGTATGGGTCCAGACCATTCGTTGGTTCATCCATTATCAAAACGGATGGATTTGCACAAATGGCCTGACCGAATAACAGCCGTTGTCGCATCCCCTTCGATAAATGTTTTACTTCTTCGTTTCGCTTCTCTTCCAACCCGATGAGTTCAATCACTTCATCAATTCGCTCGTTGGAAACGTTACGAAAACTACCGTAAAATTGTAAAAATTCCTTGACGGTTAAACTTTGTTGAGCGTAAAATTCATCGGGCATATAGCCGATTTTTGATACATATTTTTTTCGATCCTTCAAAAAATCGATGGAATTGATTTTTACAGTACCTGTACTCGGTACCGAAATCCCTGCAATAATATGGAGTAACGTGCTTTTCCCTGCTCCGTTTCCTCCAGTTAATACGATGCATTCCCCTTCCTTAGCTTGCAGTGAAATAGGATATAGGGCCGTTTTCTTTTTAAACGTTTTTGAAATTTCCTCGATGGCTAGAAGGGAATTCATTTCATTTGTCTCCTTTTTAGCAGAATGAAAGAAAGAAATAGTGTAATCGATACGTAAGCAATGAAATATTCGATCAATATGATCCAGCTGTTACTTGATGCGAAAAGTTCGACTAATGAATAATAGGCTTCACCAAATACGGTACCACTTCCCCATCGGGCGACAAAAAAGAAGCGGAGAAACTCTGCCGGATTGATAAAAAGAGCGAGTTTCATCAACGGGCTAATCATCGGATAAGGAAAGAGGCCTAAAATAGCAATTAAGGCGGTCGGCCAAATCATGATTAGAAAAAACCATATCGAAACCGATATCATAAGGGCTTTCCAACGGGTTGAGACCATCGAACCGAAAAGGATGCCCATCAATAAAAAGATCAATATTAAAAGAATGGAAAAAGCGTATATGCCCAAAAGCAAATTCCCGGAAAATGGAATTTGAAACAATAAGCCTAGTGCCATACTGATTCCGAAGCTAAAAGTAAAGATGACCCATTGGGATATAAATAACCCAATTACTTTCCCGAATAAGTAAGAGGGGATATTTACCGGATAAGTAGCCAATAAATGCCATTTTCCATTTTCGATTTCTCCGCTGATAGAAAAGGAACCGGTAATTAGCATAAATAAAGGCAATAGGTAAAGAATGATGTTAACAATCGTAGCGGTAATATTTGTATAACCGGCGACTCCACCGTAGTTGCCTTGTAACAAAAATAAAAGGGAAAATACAAGCATCCATAATACGATTAAAGAGTAATAGGATTTTTGACGTGTAACCATCTTCCATTCAGAAAGCCATACATGTTTCATACATAAACGTCCTTTCATCGGAGCAAAGGGTTTTTAAAAAAGATCATTCTCCATCGTGGTCTTCGTCGTGATCATGTCCATGATCATCGTGTTCATCGTGATTATGATTTTGATGTTGTTCCATATTCATTTTTTTCATTTCTTCATTGACCGGCCAATCGTGTTTGAGAAGTTGATCGTAGGTTAAAACTTCCCCTTGATTTTCTTCCATATAGGCTTTTGCATCTTTTTCGTTTTTAAATGAGATAACATTATAGGCCATCGGTGTTCGGACTGTTCGATCATAAACGTATGTTGCTTCTTCCGTTTTAATCCATTCCTTTGTATTAAAGTCACGAACGAAGGAAGCGGCTACATCTCCATCTTCATTTTCGTCGAACCAGACGAACATACACCCGATATCGTCATAAACGTACGACTTCCCATTTTCCATCACAACTTGAGTGGCGAATTCATTATCCGCTACTGCCATATTACAAACTTCGCACTTATCCGTTTCTTCATTGATCGACACAGGCTGTACTTCTTTTTTTCCACAAGCTGATAAAGTGAATAATAAAATAATCAGTATAGTGATAGACGTTTTTATTGATTTCATATTTTTCTCCTCCCATATATTATAAATAAAAGACTAAAGGCTATCATTGTTGGTATGCTCCCCTTAGGGTAGACAGATTAAAAAATAAAAATCTGTTAACCTAGGGGGAGTTTTTGTGTCTAACACATTTTATCCGAGTGATTTTAAATATGAAGTCATTATGGCTTATAAAAGTAAAGAATATTCCCTTAAAGAGATCTATACCAAATTCAAAATCCCTAAAGTTACCTTATATAACTGGGTGGAAAAATTTGAAAAAGATGGAATGGATGGTTTATCGGATTCAAAAAAATGGAAACGATATTCTAAAGAATTGAAAGAATCTGCAGTTCGCGATTATTGTTCGGGGAATTACTCCCAATATGAAATTGTTCGAAAGTATGGAATTTCTAGTAGAGGGGTACTTCAAAAATGGATTAAAAAGTATAATAGTCATGGAGAATTACTAGATACAAGAACAAGGAGAACACACTCGATGACTAAAGGAAGAAAGACAACCTGGAAAGAACGAATTGAAATTGTACAAGATGCTCTAGCGAACGGAAAAAATTATCAAAAAACATCGGAAAAGCATCAAGTATCGTACCAACAGGTATATCAATGGGTACGTAAATATGAAGTTGGTGGATGGGACTCGTTAAAGGATCGACGAGGACGGTCGAAAAGTGTAGAAGAACTAACTTTAGAAGAAAAAATGAAGTTAGAGATGCGTCGAATCGAAAAAGAAAATGAACGTTTGCGGGCAGAGAATGCTTTCTTAAAAAAGTTAGAGGAGATCGAAAGGAGGCGAAAATCAGTCAAGTAAGATTTGAAGATAAATATATCGCCATTAAAGAACTTCATGAAACGAATCAGTTTAATATTGTCTTATTATGCGACGTTGCCGGTGTTTCAAGAGCTGCTTACTATAAATGGTTAAATCGGATTCCCTCCTCTCGAGAAATGGAAAATGAAGAAATCATAAAGGAAATGAAGGTTATCCATAAACATGTGGAGGGAATCTATGGGTATCGTCGAATGAAATTAAATATCAATCGAAAACTTGGTAAGAAAGTGAACCATAAACGTATTTATAGACTTATGAAAATGGCCGGGATTCAATCCGTTATACGAAGGAAAAAAACTCGATATAAACGTTCGAATCCTCAGCACGTTGCCGAGAATTTATTGAATCGTGAATTTACAGCTGAAAAACCAAATGAAAAATGGGTAACGGACGTTACTGAGTTGAAATATGGTTCTTCAAAGAAGGCGTATTTAAGTGCCATTCTGGACTTACATGATGGCTCAATCATTAGCTATGTTTTAGGGCATTCCAATAATAATGATTTAGTATTTAAGACCCTTGATCCGGCCATTAATCGATTAGATGGAGACCACCCGCTTATTCATAGTGACCGTGGATTTCAATACACCTCACATGGATTTAAACGAAGAATAGAGGAGGCAGGAATGACGCACAGTATGTCAAGAATTGGAAGGTGTATTGATAATGGACCAATGGAATCGTTTTGGGGAGCACTTAAATGCGAGAAGTATTATTTACATAAGTATGAAACCTTTGAGGAACTCTCAAAGGCGATTGATGAATATATTTACTTTTACAACAATGAAAGATATCAAGAAAGGCTAAACGGCCTTAGCCCCATTGAATACAGGACTAAAGCCGCTTAAATCATTTTAATTATTTCCACTGTCTACTTGACAGGGAGCAGTTCATGTCATACTTAAAAACCAAATAAATCCACTGTTGGAATGATGGTTATTATTTGGGACAAAAACTTCTTCCATTAAAGGTTTTTCATCGGTCAATAAAAGATGTTCTGGACTTTTTAATAATTTTTGTAAAACGACCATCCCCGGGTGATGGAAAAAGAGTTGGTATTCATCCGCCTCTTCCGTTAATTGAAGGAAGAAAGGATCGGCACTGTATTTAAGATTGCTTTTTCCATCGCCGTCCGTATCGAGAACGCTTGCATCTTCCCAAAAATTATTCATTATCTCGTTATTTTCACTATTGATTCCTTGAATTGTATTTATATTTAAAATGAACGAGTTGTGAGAAATGGTATTATTTTTAGCCCGGTTCAATTGGGCACCGATAAAATTTGCATATACACGATTTTCCACAATAGCATTTTCTTCGGAATTTTCAATGAACATTCCGACCCGATTATCTTCAATTTGATTCCCTTTAATCGTCGAGTGGTAAACATCGTACAGAAGTAGTCCTTGGGCGTTCACGTTTTTTTTGTTTCCGCCTAATAAATTATTTTCGACAACGGTGTTTTCCGTTTCCATAATCATAGCGCCAGTCACATTATCCATAAAGGTATTTTCCTTTACGGTGACTTCATCCGAATACATGATATGCAATCCATACCGGGAGCCTTCCACATAATTTTGGCGAAAAATATTAAAGGGGGAGCTTTCGAGATAAAATCCATCGGTTACATTTTTAATTTCGTTTTGTTGAAAAATGTTATAATAGGAATTCCATATTTCGATTCCATTCCGTTTTCCTTCCCCGGTTAGTTTAATGTTTTCAAATGTAGAATTTTCCACCCCCTCCAGTAGAATACCGACATTTTCCGCTTCAATCTCCATATTCGTAACATGATGGTTTTTCCCTGAAATAAACATGGCGGTAGAACCGGATTCGCCGAGGCATCGCATAATCTTTACATTTTCGATGGTTACACCTTCACCTGAAATCGAAATAGCGGGTGTATCCGAACAAATTTGAAATCCGGAATTTGGTTGCCCGATGACCCTAATCGGACGATCGATTGAAATCGGTTCCGAGTACAATTTATCCTCTAGGATAATCGTTCCACCATCAGGTGTTTGATCAATTAATGATTGGAGATTTTCTGCGTAAACTTCCCGTTGTGTAACGAGAAAAAAGAAAGCGATGACAAGAATAAGCGTCCGTAACCGTCCCATTGCTGTTAAGCTCCCCTCATTTTGCTCCTGGTTTTCACATTGTAAGTGATAGTTACTATCAACAATCATAAAATAGCTAAAAAATAGCGAAAAATATATAACCCTTTAGGGCTATTCCATACATATTCATGAACATTTTGTAGCGGAATTATGAATAAATGGTGAATTCTATCTTTTTATCGTACAAATATTGATTACATTAAAAAAGGATAGGCTCTAACACCTACCCTTCGATACTTTTAACTTTTACTTTGTAAAATTGAAACAATGTGAATGCGACAAGGGATAGTAAAATTCCTGAAATGTAAGGGAGCGTATGTTCAAAATCAAATAAGGCTCCCCCTAAAGGCGGACCGATAATCCTTCCTAAAGAATCAAAAGAGGAAAGGAGACCGGTAACACTCCCTTGTTCTGAATCTGTTGACTTCGTTAATAAGGTTGTTATAGCAGGGCGAATAACCCCATTTCCGATTCCAAAAATGCTAATGAAGATCGTGGCAGTTAGAAAATTGGTTGTTAATAAAATAAGGCTAAATCCGAGGATCGAGACGATAATGCCTCCTTGAATCACCTTTTCTTCACCAAATTTTTCTGATAAAAACCCCATTAAGCCACCTTGAACGATGGCACCAGCCAAACCCATAATCATAAAAACGTAACCGAGTTCTGCACTTCCAAGACCGGCCCTATTGTAGGCAAAGTAAGGGAAGGTCGTTTCCAGTCCGGCAAGGGAAAGGGAAATGAAAAACTGTAAGAAAAATAATACGATGTTTGCCCCTGAAAATGCATCCCATCTTGATCCACTACTTTGTCGTTCAATTTGACGTTTCGATTGCGGAAGGGATTCTTTTAATGCAAAAAGAACGAAGAAAAAGGTAAAGACTGATAAAAATCCAGCAACATAAAAGGGAAAGCTTAAACTAAGCTTCGAAAAGATTCCTCCGATGGCAGGACCGAAAACAAATCCGAGTCCAACGGCTGCCCCGATCATCCCCATTCCTTTACTTCGATTTTCCGGAGTCGTAATATCCGCCACATATGCCATGGTCGTAGGCATATTCGCAGATGATAATAAACCACCGAGAATCCTTGCTACAAAAAGCATCCATAACTGATCCGCAATTGCCATAAGGAAAAATGATAAAGCAAGTCCAGATATACCGATCATCATCACTGGTTTTCTTCCAATGCGATCGGAAATTCTCCCCCACATTGGGGAAAACAAAAACTGCATCAAGGAATAAGACGCGAGTAAAAAGCCTAATTCTTTCGTGTTTGCACCTAATTTTTCAGCATAAAAGGGTAGAACGGGAATAATAATCCCGAACCCAACCATGACGATAAACATGACGAGAAATAAAATCAATATTGCTTTCCGATTGTTCATATGACAAACTCCTCTATTTGCAAAGATTTAATGTCCCTTCGAAAGGGAAATGTTAAAAGATAATGTGAAACAATGAACGAATCCCCATTCTTACGGAATGATTAAAGAATGGGGGAGAGAAGGCGAGATACGGATTCCTTCAGACGGATGATGAAGGGTCGTTTCAAATAATCCGCATATGTAAACTCTCTAGATAATGCTATATCTTTTTGAAAGATGTTTACCAGTTGTTTAGCTGTTTCTTTATGGTAAATAAATGCGTTGACTTCAAAGTTTAATTTGAAACTCCGAACATCGATATTGGCCGTTCCAACCGATGCCGTTTCTTCATCGACGACGATCATTTTTGCATGGATAAAGCCGTGATCGTAAATATATACTTTTACACCGGTTTTTAACAATTCCCCGATATAGGAATACGTTGCCCAGTAAACGAACATGTGATCCGGTTTGTTCGGAATCATAATATGCACGTCAACGCCAGAAAGGGAAGCGATACGAAGGGCATCTAAAATACTTGCATCAGGGATAAAATAGGGTGTTTGAATATAAATCGATTTTTTGGCTGACGTGATCATTTTAATATAACCGTATTTTATTTGTTCCCATTCTGAATCTGGTCCACTCGTGACAATTTGCATCGGGACGTTTCCAGAATGATGAATGTCAGGAAATAAATTTTTGGAATAGACGATATCATTCCGTGTTGATGCTTGGTTCCAGTCTAAAATAAATCGAATTTGTGCAGCGTGGACCGCGTTCCCTTTAATTCTCAGATGGGTATCTCGCCAATAGCCAAATTTTTTGTTCAACCCTAAATATTCATCGCCAACGTTGAAACCACCGACGTAAGTTATTTTTCCATCGATAATGACAAGTTTCCGGTGGTTTCGAAAATTAATTCTCAAATTGACAAAGGGGATTTTCGAAGGGAAAAATACTTCCACTTCACCACCGGCTTTAATCAGTTTATTAAAAGAACGTTTTTTAATTCTACGGGACCCCATTTCATCATATAAAACGCGTACCTTTACCCCTTGACGGGCTTTTTCCGTTAACAGATCGATCAATTTTCGTCCAAGTTGATCATCTCGAAATATGTAATACTGCAAATGAATATGATCCTTCGCCCCTTCAATATCTTGAAATAAAGATTTAAATTTTTCCGCACCATCCGTAAAAATTTTTACTTCATTATCTTGGGTTAAGAGGGCATTATTATTGGACAAAAACAAATTCATTAAATCCCGACGAGCCTTTTCTTCGGCCGTTTTTAAAGGGTAGCTTCCGTCACGAATTTGTAACGTCTGTTGTCGGATTTTTTTTTCAAAACCAATTTTCTTTAAATCTTCCCAAAAAAACAGTCGCTTCCTTGCCAAATTTTGGCCTAAAACTAAGTAAAGGATAAAGCCCAATAATGGAATAAAAAATAAAACGAGTAACCAAGCCCAAGTAGCACTCGGGTCCCGTCTTTCTAAAAAGACGACGACAACGGCCAATATAATGTTCAATAAAAAAGTGATGCTAATGAAAATTGTTAAAAGATCCATCATTTTGCCCCTAACATCATGGAGGTGGATGAAAAAACTCCACCGACCCGTGATTAGTGATTCCGTTTATTTTCCAATGACCAATGATTTCCGTGTGTGAAAGATGTAGAGTATTTTCAACAAAAAATTTCCATCTAATTTGATAAAAAATGACGGTTAAAGTCATAACTTTACATACTATAGCATTTATTATAATACAAAATATTTTTGTGTGAAATTTAAATTACTTTTGTCCGATCAATAGTGAAAAAATTTGTTTTATTCACACAGGTTCTTTAATAAGAACAAATCGACTGATAAGCCTCAAAAAATGAATATTTATAATTATCTTTTTGTTTGTTATAATACAATTGTTAAGGGTTTGATTATTCGATTTGTTCTTTAAAAAGATTTATTCTTTTATTTTTTAAAAGTGGGTGGTTATGTTGGGAACACTCCAAAATTCATTAAACAAGATGAATGTTTATGTGCAAATTTTACAAAAAATCGCAGACCATTTCCATAGTGTTGTTACATACAGTACGATGTCAGGAATTATCCGATATGTTTCTCCTAATTCAAAAGATATTCTCCAATACGAACAAGAACGGATGGTAGGCAAAAAAATTTCCGATTTTTTACATGAAAATGATTGGATGAATGCTGGTGGGAATCGGGTGCTTTTTCAAGGAAATGGAAGCAAATATACGATGCGAATTCGAAAAGGGGACGGTACGTATATTTGGGTAAATGTAACCGTGTATGCCGTCAATGAAAGGGGGACGTTAAATCAAGGAGGGCTCGTTTACGTCATAAACAAGTTAATCGATCATGAAGATTCTTTGCTGCAAAATGATAAACTCTCCCTTTTCGGTCAATTGGCTGCCGGAATTGTCCACGATATCCGAAATCCATTAACATCATTGAAAGGATTCATCCAATTGATGAAATCGGAAAAAAAATATAATAGTGAATATTTACGGATTATGGAAACGGAAATGGAACAAATCGATGCCATATCGAAAGAATTAATGATTTTTGCTAAACCGACAGAACCCCAGTTCACTTCGTGCATCTTACAATCGATTTTATATAGCTGTCTGAGGTTGTTGGAAGGACAATTTTTCCAAAAACGGATTAAAGTCGAAACAGATTTGGAGAAAGAACCTATCTATATTGTCTGTGATGAGCAAAGACTACGACAAGTGTTGATCAATTTGATGAAAAATGCCATTGAAGCGATGGACAAACCCGGAAAAATTACGATGAAAGTAACGAGGGGGACAAAGGAAGGAATTTTTGAAATTACCGATGAAGGTAGTGGAATTCCTGAAGAGTTAATCGGTAAATTAGGGCAACCGTTTTTTACAACGAAAAACAATGGAAATGGATTAGGACTAATGATGTGTTATAAAATAATTGAAGAGCATGCTGGAAGGATTGAAGTGGAAAGTAAAGAAGGAGAAGGGACAACTTTCCGTGTATACTTACCATTAGCGAAAAAGGAAAAAGCAAATCCGTCTACGTAGATAGGAGGAATGAAATGATGAAACTCGGTTTTGGAGAATTGGCGGTTATTTTATTCGTCGCCCTTCTCATTTTTGGACCTGCGAAGCTTCCTGAATTAGGCAAGGCTGCTGGAGAAACGTTGAAAGAATTTAAAAAGGCTTTGCATCAGTCAGAAAAAGAGAAAAAAAAATAAAAAAGTTTTATCGTGTCTTTATCATTTGTTCATTAGGAAAAGTGTTAAAAAGCCTCCGCGTTTTTGCGGAGGCTAAGCCATGTTTATTCATTTTTAATAATTTTGTTGTCCACCTGAAAGTTGTTGTTGGGCCATTTGAACTAACCTTTTTGTAATTTCTCCTCCTACGGAACCGTTCGCCCGGGAAGTTGTGTCTGGTCCGAGGGTTACACCAAACTCTTGGGCAATTTCCATTTTCATCTGGTCGATCGCTTGTTGCACTCCTGGAACTAACAATTGATTTGAGGAACTGTTGTTTGCCATGCTAATCTCCTCCTAATGATTTTTGGTTGGGTTTGTCGGGATTTCACCGACTAGCACCTCTTCAGAACGGATTTATAATTGTCCTGAAAAAGTGCCACCTAATTAAAGGTTCAACCCATCGATGAAATAAGGAATTTCTATTTCATATTGTGTTAAAAAATAAAATCCCTATACATTTTCGTATAAGGAAAATGATTCCTTTATTCATTCGATAAAAGGGAAAAATGTGAGTATAGGTAATGTTTTCGTATGAAAAGGGTAGGAAAAATGGAAACATGTTTTAATGAAATCCACGAATCGTTCCATTGATATTTAAAAAATCATTATGAATAAGAAATAGGTACTTCATTGAATGGTGGAAAAGAATCAACGATGGGAAAATGATTTCAGATCGTGTTAGGGGATGTTGAAGGGAATAAAATTGATTGGATAGGTAAAAATGTAAAAAACCTACCTTGATAAAAATCAAGCTAGGTTTTTATATAAGGGGGATAACAAAAGGGAATATTATTCAGCTCCACGAATTCGGATTTCCGATTCAGGATCGAAGAAATGAGCTTTATTCATGTCAATCGCTAATTTAACATTTTGACCAGCTTTGTATTCCATCCGTGAGTCGATCCGTGCGACGAATTCATGTTTTCCAATGGTCGAGTATAACATTTCTTCAGCACCGAGTAATTCAGCTACTTCAATCTTCACATCGATTGTCGACCCTGGGAAAGATTCTAGGAATACCGGTTCATCATGGAAATCTTCCGGACGAATACCAAATATGACGTCTTTTCCGACGTAACCTTGATCCCGTAACACTTTCATTTTACCTTCAGGGATTTCTAGTTTTAAATCTGCAATTTTGATGGCTCCATCTTCTACCGTTCCTTCAAAAAAGTTCATGGCAGGAGAACCGATAAATCCACCGACGAAAACATTTTCTGGGAACTCATACACCTCTTTTGGTGTACCGACTTGTTGAATTACCCCATCTTTCATGATGACGATTCGAGTGGCCATCGTCATCGCTTCCGTTTGGTCGTGGGTTACGTAAATCGTTGTCGTATTGAGTCGTTGGTGCAACTTGGCGATTTCAGCACGCATTTGTACACGCAATTTCGCATCGAGGTTGGATAATGGCTCGTCCATCAAAAACACTTTTGCATCCCGTACGATTGCCCGACCGAGTGCAACCCGTTGTCTTTGTCCACCGGAAAGTGCTTTCGGTTTTCGCTCCAAATATTCCTCTAATCCTAAAATTTTCGCTGCTTCTTTCACCCGTCTGTCGATTTCATCCTTCGGGAATTTGCGTAATTTCAAACCGAAGGCCATGTTATCATAAACGGTCATATGTGGGTATAATGCGTAGTTTTGGAAAACCATGGCGATATCCCGATCTTTTGGAGGAACATCATTTACCCGTTTTCCATCGATGTAAAGATCACCTTTCGAAATTTCTTCAAGTCCGGCAATCATTCGAAGGGTGGTGGATTTACCGCATCCAGATGGACCGACAAAAACGATGAATTCTTTATCTTTTATATGCAAGTTGAAATCCTTTACTGCGGTCACTTTATTGTCATATACTTTATAAATATGTTCCAATTTTAATTCAGCCATATATTTTTCCCTCCTGAGTGAAAACGATTTCTATTTCACTAGTTAGTTTACCGAAAAAGACAATTGACCGGTATAGGCAACGTGCACAAAAATGATTCGGTAAAATTTGGGCGCTTGTTCAATAAAGCACAGAAATGGTAACTCTTCATCGGTCAGACAAAACGGTCTCGGCAAAGATGCAGATGAAATAGACGGAAATTGCCCCTTTAAACTCTTTAATATCAATCGATGAGCGTTCGACAAATTTATCGATTCGATATTGGAGACTATTTCGATGTAAAAACAATTTTTTTGCCGTTAAGCTCGTGTTTAGATTATTTTCTAAGTAAAGTTTAATGGTTTCCAGTTGTTCTCGGTCATTTTGAAATAAATCTTCCCATTCCGCACGTAAAATTGGAATCAGTTCATTTCCATCCATCGTCACAATGGTGAGGGGAAAAGCTGTTTCAAATGTAAAAATATGGGTTTGGGGAAGAATTTTTCTCGATAAATAAAAATATTGCTCTTCCCTTGAAAAATGGTCCTTTAACAGTGTTGATACGTGATAAAAACGACCTAAGTAAAAATCGACGGAAAAATAAAAATCCGATAATACCGCCTCTGTTAAGGATAGAACGTCGTCTGGTAATAAAATTTCTTCCGTTTCCTTTTCAATGATGACCCCACTGTTTTCCCGAAGCCAAACGATCGTCATATGATCTTGAAAGAAGGATTTTAGCGTTTCTTTAAAATTATCCCGATTGGATTTATCACGGATGGAAAAGTGGATAAACCGAATTCGATTTCCTTCTGTAGATGGAGGGTCTCCCCCTTCCGTTAAAAACTTGTACCATTGTTGTTCGATTGCCGAATGATTGAGTAAATGATTAGATGGTTCAATTAAAATAAAAAAGGTTTCCAAAAGTTGTTTTTCCCGATGATTTATATCCTCTTTCGGTATGGCGATATAGGATTTTGACAACTCATCAAAAAAACAATAAAACGTTGGATTAGTAATTGGAGTATCTTGGATGATGGCGTTTCGAAAAATCGACTTTATTTTTTCCAACATATAAATAATCCCTTCCATTCTTCCATATTTATAGAAACGAATCTCAAATTTAGTAAAAAGTTTTCGTTTTTCCATTTTCATTCGGGTAAGTGAGATGTCGAAAAAGAAAAAAAGATTATATTGTCATTTTAGAACGGAATGAATCGTTTATTCAAGGAGAAACGGGAAAATATGCACAAGCATTGGAAAATCAGGTATAATGAATGTAACATAAGGGTGAGAGGTGCGAAAGATGGAATATTCCCAAGATGTGATCAATCGATTAAAACGAATGGAAGGACAGATTAGAGGCATTATTCGGATGATGGAAAAAGGAAATGATTGTAAAAATGTCGTAACCCAATTAAGTGCAGTCCGTTCGGCTGTCGATCGAGCAATCGGGCTTGTCGTTGCCAAAAATTTGGAAGCTTGTATTCGGGAAGCACAGGAAAAGGGAGCTACGTCCGAAAATGCGATTAAAGAAGCGGTGGATATGATCGTCAAAAGTCGCTAAACATTACACTAGGGGCTTTCGTTGTTAAAATATAATAAATTTTAAGAAGCCGGCAACCTTTTGCCGGCATGCTTAAGCCTTTCCATATTTATGCTTAAACTTTCCCCACCACCATCCTTTATTCTTTCCATATAGTTAAGGTGAATTCGCTGTGAAAGAAGCATGTTGAATGGCCTTTTCAAAAAATTTTTCCGGAACTAAAAAAAATTGTTCAGTCAAATATACCGAGTAGGACAAAAGAAATTTACGAATCATTTGTTCATTTTTACTCAAATCAGGGTGACTGAAAATCGATCGCCCAGGTTTTGAATTGGCTTCGAACATCCACACGTTACCTTCTTCATCGATCCCAAGATCAAAGCCGATTTCACCTAAACGTTCATGGTACCTTTTATCTAATTCTTTACTCAATATTAAAGCAGCGTTTATAAGAGAAAATACATTCCGGTTTTTCTCCCTTTGATCGGGAAATAGTTCATCCACGGTTTTTACGGATCCACCGGATAATCGATGGGTAGTTGCCCCCAATGGATTTGCGACTTTAACGGCTATAGCTGTAACATACCATTTTCCGTCCTTTCCTTTATTTGTATGGACACGAAAATCCGCCGGACATCCGTTTATTTTTAAAAGGGGAATTCCCCGTTGAATAACGTACTCTCCCTTATCCTTTTTTTCCAATAAGTGTAAAAGCCTTTTGATGGAAGAAAATTTTACGATACGGTTGTTCCCTTTTTTATCTCTAAAACTGCATAATAAATCTTTTCCTTCCTTTTCAATTCGATAAACCCCATTTCCTAAACTACCTTCATTTGGCTTCATATATACGCATTGGAACTCATCGAGCATCATTTTTACATCCTTTTCCTTTTGAAAAGGAATTGTTTTTGGTATATAGGTTTTTGTTTTCGTATTTTGAGTGAGTTTTTTATAGATCTCTATTTTGTTGAAAAATCCCGGGTTAAATGATGGGATAACATATTCCTGCGTTAGCTTCCCCTTTGCTTCCTTTATTTTTTTAAGTTTTTCTACTTCCCGATTCGGTAGGCGGTCGTAAATGATATTTGGTAAAGGAACACTCATTTCCATCCATCGATTTTGATAGAAATAATATCCCCTCACTAACCCCTTATCCCAATCGATATGTTGTAAACCGAAAAGGATCGGTAAAACACCGACACGATGACCAACGGAAAAAAATTTTGCAAATTGATAACTTCGATTCCCAAGGGGGAGTTTAGACCCCCTCGTAAATCCTGCTGTAAAAATGCCGACGATCGGCCCGAGGAAAAAGGTTTGATGATGGCAAAAAAGATGCAATCTAAGTGGAATATTTGGAATGTGTAAAA
The DNA here is from genome assembly GCF_026547205.1 of Fervidibacillus halotolerans. GTDB lineage: Bacteria > Bacillota > Bacilli > Bacillales > Caldibacillaceae > Fervidibacillus > Fervidibacillus halotolerans. Next base: position 514,544 of record NZ_CP106877.1, read on the forward strand.
AATCCTTTAATGCGGTGCTAATCGATATCGTTTTTTTCTTTCGTTCATGGGGAAGGACCTTTGCACTTGTAACGAGAGAACCGAAGGCGACTTGTTCGATGGGCTGGTCAAAATCATTGTCTTTCGGAAAATATAGTATTGGCCGGGAATCCGTAAAAAATTCAACGGAATAACATTTTGTCATTGTTCCCCCTCCTATTTATATGTAATACTAGGCGTGCATGTTGAATAGGTGCTTCATAAAGAGTTTTGGGTTTCGTGGAGAAATACATTTTTTCCTGGTTTTTCCATTACTTCTAAAAGCTATACAACACCATTGCCATCAAAAGCACGCTCAAAAAAATATTAAAAAAAGGAAACGTCTCTTCAACCTATTTGATTTTTCCCTTCGAATATTGACAGTTGGAACTGGTCTTTTTCTTCTTCGCGGCTACAAGGGAAAAGGGATAAACATCTGATCTCTTTTTAAAGCTAAATTAGCCATATCGGAATGGAAGGTGCGATTCCTTTGTTCATCCAAAGTGCTAATTCCGATTGAATGCATTCATTATCCGCCATTGATTTAAAAGGTTTAGGAAAAAGGGGTGTGGTTTCAAAACATTTTCTTTGTATTGCCCCGTTCGTATACAAACGATATAATGATTCAATATAGAGGTTAGATGAAAGAACGTTTATTTTTGGGCGGATGCCATATAGCACATCATATGAAACTGAATGAAAGAATGTGCGTAAATTAATTGGATGAATTTTAGCAGAAAGGTCGAAAACGATGTATTCAATATTGATGATTCTTTCCATGGCAATAATTGGAGCAGTCATTGGTGGGATGACCAACTCCCTTGCTATAAAAATGCTATTTAGGCCATACAAGCCGGTCTATATTGGTAAATGGCGGCTTCCCTTTACCCCTGGACTTATTCCGAAAAGACGAAAAGAATTGGCGAAACAATTAGGATATCTTGTCGTAAATCATTTAGTTACTCCAGAAACGGTTCAAAAAAAATTAGCAGAAGGACCTTTTCTTAATGAAATCAAATTATTTGTAGGGAAAAGCATTCGTAAATTTTTAAATTCTAATCGTTCCCTTGTCAATTGGTTTCAACAAATTCACCTAGAAATCGATCAATCGCAAATTCAGCAAAAAATCCATAGGTTTATGGACGAACAATTGGAAAAGTGGCTGAACAAAAACCGCAATAAAACGATCAACGGATTTATTCCCCTATCCATTTGGTCAAAAGTAGATGAAAATATCGAACGATTGTCAAAGATGATTATGGATAAATTGATCGATTTCGTCACAAGTGATCGAGGGAGAGTGTTAATTCAACATACTTTAAACAAATATTTAGAACGAATTAAGTTCGGACCAATGCTCCAACTTTTTCTCAATGAGGAGCAATTAGTCGCAAAGATTCAAATGGAAATTGTAAGTCTTTTACAGTCCGATTCAAACCGGAAACAATTGGCAGAATTTATTCGAGAAGAGGTTGATCGGGTAAAAGCTCGCCCCCTTTCTGAACTACTGGAAAAAATAGGTGAAAAGGACATTAAAGAGGCAATTACTAAGGAATTGCATCAGGCGGTAGACATTACAGCTTTCCTTCATCAACCGTTATCGAATTATTTGGATTCATCGGAAAAGGAGCAATTGGAAATAAAAGTGTCCGAAACGATCGTTCAATTCGGTATGGAACAATTATCAAAACATATTCATCAAATTATGGATACGTTACAAATTGTTGGGATGGTTGAAAGGCAAGTGGATTCCTTTTCAACAAAAAGATTAGAGGAGCTTGTTTTAACGATTAGTGGTCGAGAATTGAAAATGATTACGTATTTAGGTGCCTATTTAGGAGGGATGATCGGTCTGATCCAAGGCATCATCGTTCAGTTTTTCAATTGATTCGTTCAACGAACTTAGGTCCCTTCCCCCGAAAGAAAAATTTCCGCACTTCCTCGCTTTTTGCCTCATAATTTGATATAGTGAAGTGAAAACAAAAATATGGAAAACCAAAAGAGAAATTTGGTTTTCTTTTTCATGGAGGGATTTTATGTCTGTAGAAGTATACAATATCGCTGAAAATCTAGAAAAGACGATTCGAGAAAGTGATGAATTTACTCAGTTGAAAACCCAATACGACAAAGTTTTTTCCGATGAACCAACAAAGCGGATGTTTGAAAACTTCCGAAATATTCAACTTAGTCTTCAGGAAAAACAAATGATGGGTCAACCGATCTCAGAAGAAGAAGTTCAAAAAGCTCAGCAGATCGCCGCTCTCATTCAGCAGAACGATTTGATTGCCCAATTGTTGGAAGCGGAGCAAAGAATGAGTACGTTAATTGCTGAAGTAAACAAAATTGTTATGAAACCATTGGAAGAATTGTATAACGATCAAATGAAATAGGCGCATGTTTGTTTAAAGAAAATCACCTTATGAAGTATGTAGGGTGATTTTTTATTTTCTCCCTTCCTTCTATGATCCGTGTTCTATAACTTTTTTTTTCAACATAGTCATGTATTGATAGGCATCTAGTGGCAGAGGGGGAAGGAAAATGATTTACCGCTTGCTTGCGATGAATATTGACGGAACGGTTTTGCAATCAAATGGGAAGATCGATAAATCGGTGAAGGCAGCCATTGACTATGTGCAAGAAAAAGGTGTGACAGTAACGCTGATGACGGGTCGTAATTTTTCTTTTGCTAAGCGGGTTGCAAAAGCGTTGAATATCCGATCTTTGATTATTTCCCATCACGGGGCGTTTATCGCTTCATCGATCGATCAGGCGATTTTTGTCAAGCGTATCGGTGAAGAGACTTTATTCGACATCGTTCAATTTTTAGAGTCCTTTCCTTGTGAAATTCGTCTTATTCACGAATCCTTTTCCATCGGAAACAAGCCGGTAAAGGGTCGTCGTTTGATGGCAAGGGCGGTCATCGATTCGAATAGTTTTTCCGTATATCAATACCGATTTGTGGAACGTCTTAGTCGAACAATTCAAGAAGAACATATTCTTCCGACCCATTTAGTGACTATATTTGAAGAAAAGTACCATGCGGAGGAAGTGAAAGCGGCGATTCGAGGGATGTTTGATGACGTGGAAGTGAAAACCTATGGTAAAAAAATGATCATTTTGCCAAAAAATATTTCAAAATTATCCGGGTTACTCTATGTTGCTGATTATTGGAACATATCTTTAAAGGAAACGGTTGCCATCGGAAGTGGAATGGATGATTTAGACGTTCTTATCGCGTCCGGATTAGGTGTTGCCATGGGAAATGCCCCTGATGAATTAAGGGGGAGGGCCGATTGGGTGACGCGTACGAACGACAGTCATGGGATTTATTATATGGTGAAAGAACTGTTTCGAAAACAACAACCATTACCTTTTTTGGAAAAAATACAAGGCGTAAAAAAATAATGCATGCCTTGATTATGTTCTTTCTTTTGCACAATTGAACAGGTAAAAACCATGTTAAAGTTCTTATTTTTTTTTGCTTTTTACAAAAAGAACGTTTAAAATAAGATTTGAAATAACTATTATTTACAAGTAATTCGCTTCTTTTCCCGTTGAACGGATTCGTTTATAAGAGGCATGATACATAAAGTCAAGTATACCTTAAGTGAAAGGGTTTACATGATTCGGCATTTTTGGGAAAGGAATTGACTTACTTTTTATATGAAAATATTTAAGAAAAGTGAAGGGAGATTTGGACATGTCGAACGTATTGGAAGATCAAGTAAAGGCTAAAGAAAAATCGGTAGACGAGCGTGAGCTGTTAGATTTACTCTTGAAACCAGAAGTACAGCAGTCATTGACCGCCTTGGTGGAACAGCTTCCAAAATTAAATGAACTCGTTCAAGTGTTAACAAAATATCAGGATATTGTCCAATCACTTGCTTCCGATGAAATTTTGAAAAGGGAAATGTTCGAGGCGATGCGGGATACGATCACACCTGCTAAGCAGTCGATTCAACAGGTTGCTCAAAACGTCATCGAAGCGAAGGAAGCGGCTGAAAAAAGTGAGGAAGTAATCGGCTTATTCGGATTGTTGAAAATGATTAAAGACCCGCAAGCACAAAAACTGTTTCGCTTTATCAATGCCTATCTAAAAATCGTATCTGAAAAAGAAGAAAAATAATAGATACTGAAAAGAACGGGGGAATCGAAATGTCAAAGCAAATCGTCATCTTAGGAGCCGGTTATGGTGGGGTTTTATCAGCCCTATCTGTTCGTAAATACATGGATCGTTCAAAGGCGAAAGTTACGGTTGTTAACAAATATCCGACCCATCAAATTATTACTGAGCTTCACAGACTGGCGGCGGGAAATGTTTCCGAAAATCGAATTGCTCTACCATTGGAAAAAATATTTAAAGGAAAGGATATCGATTTAAATATAAATGAGGTTGAATCCTTTTCCGTCGATAAAAAACAAATTAAATTATCCGATGGGTCTACTTTATCGTATGATGTTCTTGTCGTTGCTTTAGGAAGTGTCACCGCATTTTTTGGCATCCCAGGACTAGAAGAAAACAGTATGGTTTTAAAATCGGTAGACGATGCGAAACGGATTTATCGTCATATTGAAGAAAGAATTCGCGAATACGCTAAGTCTAAAAATGAAGCAGATGCGACGATTTTAATCGGAGGCGGTGGACTAACGGGTGTTGAACTCGTTGGCGAAATTGCCGATTTGCTTCCAGAATTAACGAAAAAATACGGAGTGGACCGTAACGAAATTAAATTAAAACTCGTCGAAGGTTTGCCGAAAATATTACCAGTATTACCCGATCATTTAATTGAACGGGCGACGAAAAGCTTAGAAGAACGGGGAGTAGAATTTTTAACCGGCTTGTTTGTAACTAAGGTTGATGGCAATGTCGTTGAATTGAAGGATGGAACGGAAATTGTCACGAACACTTTCGTTTGGACCGGTGGTGTACAAGGAAACCCACTCGTTGGCCAGTCCGGTTTAGAAGTGAATCGCGGTAGGGCAACGGTGAATGAATATCTCCAATCCACTTCTCATCCAGATGTTTTTGTGGTTGGTGATAGTGCGGTTGTATTTGGACCGGATGATCGTCCATATCCGCCGACTGCACAACTCGCTTGGCAAATGGGTGATTGTGTCGGTTATAATATTTTCGCTTATTTGGAAGGAAAAACAATGGAAACATTTAAACCGGTTAATCTCGGTACATTGGCGAGTCTCGGAAGGAAAGATGCAGTCGCATCCGTCGGTAGCAATGGAACGCCATTGACGGGAATGCCTGCTTCAATTATGAAAGAAGCAAGCAATGTGCGCTATTTGTCCAAGATTAAAGGTTTGTTTACGTACGCATATTAAAAAAGTAAGAAAGGGGCTGTTCAATCGGACAGTCCCCTTTTTCTAAATGTCAATTCTTGTGTGAGCAAAAGTTTATACATGGAATAAAAGTAATTGACCCTCTGGAGAGACGAGACGGTGGGTATGGTTAGAAAGATTTTTTTCTTCCAGTATCCTTTCTCCTATTTTTTTTGCTTCATCCGCATTTTTTGCTTCAATCGCTTCATCTAAAATTTTTTCTCCATTCTTTTCAAAGGCGGTTAAATAATAAATTTGCATACATAGATCCCCCTGTTTTATTAAATCATGTTCAACAATTTTTTTGCTATTTTAGAAAAGGATCATTCAAGATTGACCCTGTAAATAATGATTCGCCGATAAGAGCATATTTCCTGCTATTTTAAAAAAATTGAAACTTTCTTTCCAGCGAATCGTAATATTTTTATGTAAAGGAGGAGAGGTTATGACATTACGAATCGAACATGTAACAAAGAAATTTGGAGATTTTACTGCTGTTGATAATTTATCATTAACGATACCGGAAAAAGAAATGTTCGGATTTTTAGGTGCAAACGGAGCGGGAAAAACGACGACATTTCGAATCATTCTCGGCTTATTGGAAGCAACGGAAGGAAACGTTACATGGAATAACGAAAAAATTAGTTACAAAACAAGTCCTTATATCGGCTATTTACCAGAAGAACGGGGATTGTATCCGAAATTAAAAGTAAAAGACCAAATTATTTACTTAGCAAGATTGAGAAAAATGAGTAAAAAGGATGCGATAAAAGAACTCGATTATTGGCTAGAAAAATTAAAAGTGCCTGATTACAAAAATAAAAAGGTCGAGGAGCTATCAAAAGGAAATCAGCAAAAAATCCAATTTATCGCAGCGGTTATTCATAAACCGAAATTGTTAATTTTAGATGAACCCTTTTCCGGCTTAGACCCGGTCAATGTCGAAATATTAAAAGAAGCGGTCACCGAATTGAAAAATGCCGGCACATCCATCGTTTTTTCAAGTCACCGAATGGAACATGTGGAGGAATTATGCGAATCCCTTTGCATTCTTCATAAGGGGAAAACCGTCGTTTCAGGATCATTGAAGGAAATTAAACGTTCATTTGGGAGGAAAAACGTTATTATCAATGCGGATTTTGATTTGTCCTTCCTTCAATCGTACCCGGGTGTGGTGAAAATGAAAAAGACGACGGAAGGAGTTATGTTACAAATCGAAGGGGAAGATGTTGCCGAAAGGATTCAAAGGGAGCTACATGGCAAGGGATTTGTTAGAAAGTTTGTACTGGACGAGCCTTCCTTGAACGATATTTTCATTGAGAAAGTGGGTGCAGAATATGAATAATTTTTGGACGGTTTTATCCCATACATATATTTCAAAAATTCGTTCGAAACAATTTATTGTTACAACCCTTTTAACGCTAGCGCTTATTTTAATTATGGCCAATTTTAACAAAATCATTGATTTGTTCAAAGGAGGAGAGGATGAAGCAAAGGTCATTGTCGTCATCGATGAGACAAACAAACTATTTACCCCCTTTGAACAGATCGTTCAAACGATTAATCCAGATTTGAAATTGACAAGTGAGGATGCGAGTGAAGAGGATTTAAAGGAACGAGTATTGAATGATGAGATTTTTGGCTATTTCATTTTGCAATTGGACGAAAATCAGTTGCCAAAGGGGACATATAAAGCAAAATCATTAACGAATTTTTCCATTCCGTCCGATTTAAATAACGCCCTTCAACAATTGAAAATGTCTGTGGCTGCTGAAAATTTACAATTATCTGGCGAACAACTCCAAATTTTAAACAATCCTGCCCAATTCGATGAGGTTGCGCTCGGAAGCCAAGGAAAATCCCAAGAAGAATTAAGTCAAGCCCGTGGACTCGTCTACGTTCTTCTTTTCGTCATTTACTTCGCCGTCATTATGTATGCGAACATGATTGCGATGGAAGTAGCTACAGAAAAGTCTTCTCGGGTGATGGAAATATTAATTTCGAGCACTCCACCGATTACCCAAATGTTTGCAAAAATCATCGGTGTCGCCTTTGTCGGTTTGACCCAACTTGCCCTTTGGCTCGGTGTCGGATATGTGGCAATCAAAAGAAATTTAAATGATATGACCGGTGGATTTTTCTCCGTATTCGGTTTTGAAAATACACCCCTATCGACGATTATTTATGCCATCGTATTTTTCCTATTAGGTTTTCTCCTTTATGCGACAATGGCTGCTTTCCTCGGATCATTAGTGAGTCGAATCGAAGACGTGTCGCAAGTAATAAATCCGATGATGTGGCTCATAATTATCGGTTTTATTATTGCTGTTAATGGTCTAACTATGCCGGATGCTACATTTATAACGGTCACTTCATATATACCGTTTTTTACACCGATGATCATGTTTTTGCGTGTCGGTTTATTGGATCTCCCCCTTTGGGAACCGATTCTAAGTATTGTATTAATGATTTTAACGATTGGGATATTTGCGGTATTCGGTGCAAGGGTCTATAAGGGTGGCGTTTTAATGTACGGAAACACCGGTGCATTGAAAAATATTAAAAAAGCGTTGCAATTGACAAAGAGCGAAAGATAATTGAATTTTCAAGTGGGCAGTTCTCGGTCTCGAAATAAACGAGCGGGGGCTGCCTTTTTTCATAAGAAGTATCCGTATAGATAATATATGTACGAAATTCACAGAGCTGTGGGAAAAACGAGCGAGATCATTTCCGAAAAGGAGAAACGAACGGGAAGGCTCAATGGCTAACCTTAAAAGGGGAATGAATTCCACGTAAATCAACTCTTCCTCATCCAATTACGGCATTTTGAAACGAATCCCATTTCGTCAAGGAGAGCAAATAAAGTGCGGTAGCTGAAATTGTGCGAAGGAAGCGTATTGGAATACGAGATATGTAAGGACAATCGAGAAAAGTTTCTCACATACCTAGGAAATTATGAATGGTATCCGATAATTATTCAAGGTATAATAAAAAAGAACATGTATTCGCCATATTGTGTACGAGGTGTTTTTTTATGGAAACAATCAAATTTATCCATTGTGCAGATTTGCATTTAGACAGTCCATTTGTCGGTTTGAACACATTGCCGAATAAGATATATGAGCAGGTGAAGGAATCAACTTTTCGTGCCTTTTCTAAGGTCGTTGATTTGGCCATTGAGTTCTCTGTCGATTTTGTCATTATTGCAGGCGATTTATACGATGGGGAAGATCGAAGTATACGGGCGCAATTGTTTTTGAAAAAGGAACTGGAAAGGTTGGAAAAGCAGGGGATTCACGCCTTCATCGTTCACGGGAACCACGATCATTTAGGAGGAAAATGGACAAAAGTCAATATGCCTTCGAATACCCACATTTTTCCTCCAAAAGCGAAAATGATTCCCTTTACGACGAAAACAGGTGGGAAGATTCATTTGTATGGATACAGTTACCCGAGTAAACATGTTTATGAAAAGATTGTTGAACGTTATGAAAAGGTCGATGGGGCAGACTATCATATCGGAATTTTACACGGTCATGATTCTTTAGATAATCGTCACTACCGTTATGCACCTTTCCAAGTTACTGATTTATTGGACAAAGATTTTGATTACTGGGCGCTTGGGCACATTCACAAAACTCGAATATTACATGAAAATCCGTATATTGTTTATCCAGGAAATATCCAAGGTCGAAATCCGAAAGAAGATGGTCCAAAGGGTTGCTATGTTGTTGAGATGAATCCATATCGGACCTCGGTTACGTTCCACGAAACGAATGTGATTTTATGGGATGCGATTGAACTTACGGATGAAGAAACGTTCGAACAGTTTGATCAACTATATAATCGGCTCATCCGCTTGAAGGAAAGAATGAGGCGTAAGAAAAAATCTGTGATTTTAGATATCTCTCTTTCAAAAAAACAACTATCTTCCTCCTTAATCGAACTTGTGGAATCGGAGGAATTGTTAGATTTGTTGAGGGAAGGGGAAGAGAAGGAACTTCCATTCGTATGGGTTCGCTCCCTTTCGTTTTCTGATGAAAATTCCATGTCCATTTTCTTAAATGAAAATCATGAATTTTTCCGAGAATTGAACGAATCCCTTCATCAATTGGACAATTTTGAACGACCCCTTGCCCCCTTATTTTCCCATCGAGTAGCGAAAAAATATATTCAACCTTTTACAAAGGAAGAGGAGATGGAAATAAAGGGAAAAGTTCAACAACTATTTTCCCGATATTTTTCCACAAAGGGTTAGAATATCTGTTCGTTCATAAAATGATCCTTGTTCTGATTTAGGAGGTTGTAACATTTGAAAATAAAAGAATTAACCATTTATGGATACGGGAAATTTGAACTTTTTTCTTTGAAAAATCTCGGCTCCTTACAAGTAATTTACGGACCGAATGAAGCGGGAAAATCGACGATCTTGTCCTTTATCCAAAGCATCCTCTTCGGATTTCCATTGAAAAATAGTCAAGAATCCCGTTTTGAACCGAAAAGTCATTCAAAATACGGTGGGCAGCTGGTCATTGAACTTGATGACCATCAAATTGCCCGTATAGAACGGGTAAAGGGAAGAGCGACGGGTGATGTTACTGTAACCTTGGAAAATGGTGTAATTGGTGGGGAAGAGCTGTTAAAGGAAATATTAGGTGGACTCGATCGCCATCTGTTTCAAGGTATTTATTCTTTTAATATCCATGGGTTACAAAACGTACATAAATTAAAGGGAGAAAATCTCAATCGATTTTTGTTTTCAACTGGTACGATTGGAACAGATCAGTTGATGGAGTTGGAAAATACCCTTGAAAAAGAAATGGAAAAACGATTTAAAAAAGCTGGTACAAAACCGGAACTTAATCGAAAACTAAATGAATTAAAGGAAATTGAAACCCAGTTAAAGAGAAGCCAAGAACAAATTGATCATTATGACCGACTGGTGACAAGTAGGGATGAAATGGAAAAAAAACTTTACGATTTACGTATGCAATTGAAGCAGATCGATGAACAATTGATTAGAATGAAAGAATGGAACCGAATGTATCCCCTACTTGTGGAAAAACAACAATTGCTTCAAGATTTATCAAAATTGAAAGAGGTACGTTTTCCGAAGGACGGAAGAAGGCGATTTGAGCAATTGGAATTGGAGAAACTATCGGTAGAAAAACGGATCGCATCTTTCACCGAACGGAAAAACCAATTGAATCAAGAAATCAAACAGCTCAACATTGAAAATGCATTCATCGAAAATGAAGGGAAGTTGAATTGGCTAATTGAAGATCTTCCAAACTATCAATCCCTTGTCGATCAAAAAATGAAGATTGAACAAGATTTGGAACAATTGATCGATGAGGAGCAACAACTTGCGTCGAAATTAGATTTAGGCTGCCCTGTTAATGAAGTGGAGCGGTTCGATCTTAGTTTTGCTGTTAAAGATACAATTTTAGACTTAATGAGTCGGAAGGAATTTTTAAAGAAACAGCGGAAAGAACTGGATCAACAGGATGAAATCATTCGGTTTAAATTAAAGGAAAAAAAACGAGAATTAAACGATTTAGTAAAGAAAAAACTTCCCGATGAAGAAATTACAAAATTAAAACGTATTTTAGAGAATGAAGGGGAAAGACAATTATTAGAAAAGGAAAAAAGATGGATCATCAACCAATTAGATGAACTTGAACATACTCCTTTCCAAAATGTAAATGGGAACTTCCGGATGCCAAAGGTGATTGGCATCTTCCTCATGATGGTTTTTGCCATCACATCCCTTTTATTCAACTATTATGAAATGGCCATCGCCTTTTTCTCTTCAACTATTATAATGATTCTCTTTTTTTTCGGTATGGGTAAAAGGGAATCCAAGGGGAAATCGACGTCCAATCTTCCATTAAAAAATCGTTTGGAACAAGTTGAAAATAAATTAAAAGAAAAAACTTCCTATCCATTCGATCCGTATCAAGCAAAAATGCTATTGGAAAAGGATTCGGACATTGAAAAGAGAATTGAACTGGAGAGAATGAACGTTCGCCTTTTAGAAGATCAATTTGAACAAATAACGATTGCTAATGAAAAATGGGAATATGACTGGAATCGTATAGAAAAGGAATTAAAACAAATAGGAGATCTGTTTTATTTAAAGCCGAATATTTCACAACAACATCTTCCGGAAAGTTTTGATCTTCTAGAAAAAATAAAAAATATCCAAATGGAAAAAAAGCGACTAACAGAACAACGAAGACATCTGGATGAAATGTTGGAATCTAGGGAAGAACAAATCGAAGAATTAAAGAAACAAATGTCCATCCAGGGCACATCCTACCATGAAAGAGTGTTATACTTAAAACAGAAAATGGCTGCTGTAAAAGAACAATATCGAAAAAGAAAGGAATTGGTCGATCAAAAGGAAGAATTGAACAAAGAATTAAATAGCCTAAAGGAAGAACTCCGATTGATCGATGAAAAAGAAGCACAATTATTTAAAGAAGCAAACTCGGATTCAGCCGATTCGTTTTTAGCAATGGAAGAAAAAGCAAAAAGGCGTGCTCATTATTTGGAGAAAATCCAATTAATTGAAAAACAAATTGAAATATCGGGCATTTCCGTTGAATCTCTACAACCGCTTTCGAAGCCTTTTACGGAAAGTGCATTTTTAGAGATGGAAGAAAAGAAAAAGGAATTAAAAAGTGAGATCGATCGGCTAGAACAACAACGGGCCTCCATCAATTATGAAATTTTACAAATCGAACAAGGTGGCATTTATTCGGATTTGTTGCAAAAATTCCATCAAGCAAAATATGAGTTTGCAGAAATGGCAAAAGCTTGGTCCGTGTATGCAACAGCCTACTATTGTTTACGTCAAAGTATGGAAAAATATAAAGCTGAAAAACTTCCAAAAATCCTTCAAAAGGCTTCCGAATATTTTCGAATATTAACAGAAGGCAGCTATTCAACAATCCATTTGGATCGAAAAAAAGATGTATTATACGTTCAGCGTGCGGACGGGTTGATTTTTTCTCCCGACGAATTAAGTCAAGCAACGGGTGAACAATTGTACGTTAGCATTCGTTTTGCCCTAGCTAAAACGTTAAACGAACGAAAAAAATATCCACTTTTGATCGATGACGGTTTCGTCCATTTTGATGAACGGCGATTGAAACAAATGATGCTCGTATTGAAGGATTTGGCGAAGGAGCAACAAATTTTCTTTTTTACATGTCACAAATCATTACTTTCATTTTTTAATCAAGAAGCGATTATTCACCTTCCCTAATCTCCTTCGTGGGAGAAGGAAAATTATACATGCTTAATAGGAGGTTTCTATGAAAAAAGGAATTAGTTTTATGGAAGCTGGGGAACAGGTCGAACAGTTTTTATTAATAAAAAGTAGTACGAAAGGCATTGCCAGTAACGGAAAGCCTTTTTTAACATTAATCCTCCAAGATAAAAGCGGGGAAATTGAAGCGAAATTATGGGATGTTACCGAAGAAATTGAAAAAACGTACGTTGAACAAACGATCGTTAAAATTAGTGGAGATATTCAAAATTATCGAGGAAAACTGCAATTACGTATACGAAAAATTCGCCCAGCATCTCCGAAGGAAAATTTGCAAATCGAGGATTTAATTGAAAAGGCACCTTTAGAAAAAGATGTGATGTTTAATAAAATTACCGAGTATATTTTTGAAATGGAAAATCCGAATATCCAACGTCTTACCCGTTATCTCGTGAAAAAATATGAAAGGGATCTTTTAGAATATCCGGCAGCGACGAAAAATCATCATGAGTTTTATTCGGGACTTGCATATCACGTCGTCTCGATGTTGGATTTAGCTAAGGCAATTGTCAATCTCTATCCTTCCATCAATAAAGATTTCCTTTATGCTGGAATTATCCTTCACGATTTAGGTAAAGTCATTGAATTGTCGGGACCGATTGCCACCTCCTATACGACGGAAGGAAAACTATTAGGACATATTACAATTATGGTGAACGAAATTGCAAAAGCGGCAGAGGAATTGAACATTCAGGGGGAAGAAGTGCTAATCTTGCAACATATCGTGTTGAGCCATCACGGAAAATCCGAATGGGGGAGTCCGAAACCCCCGATGATTTTGGAAGCGGAAGTGCTCCATTATATCGATAATTTGGATGCAAAAATCAATATGATCAATCGGGCCCTTGAAAAAACGAAACCGGGAGAATTTACAGAACGAATTTTTGCCCTTGACAATCGCTCATTTTATAAACCGAAACTTGATTCGTAAAAATTAGCACTCGCACTACAACAAATATGCTCCCCTATAAGGAGTCAGATTTTAAAAAACTGGCTGCTTATGGGGGATTTTTTATGTCCAAAAGATCCTATACTCTTGTAGAAAGAATGGGAAGTATGAAAGGAAGTTGAAGCTTTTTAAAACATTGGATGAAAAAAAGAGGTGAGGAAATTTTTCTGTTGAATTAAAGGGTGAAGGTTTCCATTCGTTTGTAAATGTAGGAGATCATGTAAAAACAGGGGATCAGCTAATCGAAGTAGATTTTCATTTCATCCATTTACAAGGGAAAAACACGATTCCCCCTGTTATTGTATCCAATCATGATCAAATGGAGATTAATTTGGCTATTCATGATATGAAAAATGTACAGGCGGGAGAAGATCTCCTTTTTACAATCGATCTGGTCCGTAATTGAAGGATAGGGATGCGTATCGGAAACGAACTATTCTAAGATGTGAAAATAAAATCATACAAAATGCCTAGTAAAGAAAAGTTCTTTGTAGGATGAACGTTTATTGGATTCAAATTCCCTTTCCGATGTCATATGAAAACATAAAGTGAATAGGATGGTAGTAGAAAGAAGTAGGACAACCTACCTGAATTTTAAACATAGTAAAGGAGGAAAGGGAATGGATTTTCCATTTTGGCTTTGGTTAGTAATTGTGGGCATTTTTTTTAGTGCATATATGACGATACGAACGAATAAAGAAGAGCGGGAAATGGAAAGAAAACTAGCAGAGAAGGAAGGGGAAGTGTATTTGGAGCGGATAAAAAAGGAACGGGAGCGAAGAAAAAAATTATCCTCAGACACATCCTAAAGGGTGGAAAAGAGGAGAAAAGGGGAACCGGTTATTTGTCCGGAACCCCTTTTTCAATGCGTTCATCTATTTTACTCTTGTTTAAATAAATCTTTGAAGTCGGAATCGTTAATTTTAATATCGGCGTTATCGACTAATTTATCAAGCGCTCCTTGGACGACATCGTTTGTTAGTTTCGATTGTTTCACCTTTTCGATTAATTCCTTTTTCATATCTTCGTACGATTGAACATCTTCTTTTTGTTCCACTTTCGTAGCTTGAATGATGTGGAATCCATATTCGGTTTCAATCGGTTCGGAAATTTCTCCTTCTTTTAATTCGAAGGCGGCTGCTTTAAATTCGGACACGAGGTTTGCTGGATCTAAAACTCCGAGGTCGCCTCCGTTTTCTGCAGAAGCCGTATCTTGTGAATATTCTTTTGCCAAGTCTTCAAATTTTTCCCCGTTATTAAGCTTATCTAATACTTCCTGTGCTGTTTCTTCATCATTAACAAGGATATGACGGGCTGTCACTGTTTTCGTTTCATAATTATATTGTTGTTTTAATTCTTCCTCTGAGACTTCCATTCCATCCATCGCAGCTTTTTCTTGAAGTAGACCAAGTTCGGCCGATTGAATCATGGAATTGTATTGATCAGTATTGGCTTTTAATTGTTCCAATACGGTTTCATAACTATCTTCACCATAGTACGATTTCAAAAAATTCACTAAATATTCTTCGATTTCTTCATCGGTTACTTCATACTTATCGGAAAGAACTTTTTTATAGACTAATTCTTGAAGGGTTGCTTCTCCATAACGGTCTTTTAATACTTCATAAAATTCTTCCTTCGTTATATCCCCTGCTTTTGATTCAACGATGACATCACCATTGTTACATGCGGATAGTGCGAAAACGCCAGCGGCTAAAGTAATGGTAAGTAAAAGTTTTTTCTTCATTTTCGATTAACAACTCCTATTAAATTTAATTCTTCGTCAGTCAAAATTTTCTACAAGATACACTATAACATAAAAGTCGATAAGAGAAAAAGCTTTTTTGGAACGAAAAGATGATCGATTAACGAAATCGAAGGAACGAAACAGATACAAATGATAAAGTGTATGTTCAGCCTGAAGCTTCCTTTACGAATCCTAAACATTGCCCTTACGGCTAAAATTATTTTGGAATAAAATGGAAATTACACTCCAGTTTCAATAAGGCACTTGTTTACAATTATGATTGTTATACAGAAGCCAAACTATGTTTTCCATTCTTCGTACGTAAAAGATGTCAAACATCCTTTTGTAAAAAGGGATCGTCAAGGTGGCGACTGATTAAAAGAACATCACTTCAATATACGTGGTGAAAAGCCAAATGACCGTCGTTCCATTTGCCACACGAAAGATTGTTCTTTCCTGTTTCCCAGATATTTCCCGTTGGTTACAAAATTCATCCATCAATTTATTCATATAATAAATGCTCAATGCGGCAATGATTATAAACATAAAAGTCAATACAATCCCCCCAGTCTAACGTTCCATCAGCGTCAATTTCTTAAAATTTCATATCCATCATCACTTTCTTCGATTAAACAATTAACCGGAGATTTTATCATACTTTTTAAATAAATAAAATCAGGTACGCATACGCCGATATGGGAGGCGAGCAAAAACGAGATGTAGTGAAAATAATTCGGGAATATGAACAAAAAGATCAATAATACACTATTTAAAAGAAAAAAAGGCATTAAAAGAGCGACCATATACTTTTCTTTTTTCATCGGCTCTGTGACTAGAATTCGCCAACGGTATAATTTTTTTCGCAACAATACGACTTTTGCTTTCAACAAATATAATGTAATCAAATGTACCACTTTATGGAGCGGATAAAGGGCGAGCAACAAAGTTAGAAAAATTAAGAAATTATCGTCACGGATATTTTGAATATCTAATAAAAAAGATAACGGAAGAAATAATAAAGTAAAAGAGATCAATACGGTAATAAGGGAAAATCCTAGCAATTGCCAGTCACCGTACAACTGATCAATTTTCACCGTTTTCCAGCAATGCATACTCCATTCCATCCTTTTTCAATTTCGTTTTTTCTCCACACATACCATTATCCCTGATGGAAGGAGCATCACCTTTTTCGTCTCCAATCCATCAAATTCATTCAATGATTCCAGTCACGGTATTCGTTTTATGAAACCAATATTTTTTGAAACATTAGTGAAATAATTAAATCTTAACCTAATGTACGACGAAAATGAAAAAAAATCAACGGGTAAAGAAAAAATAAAGGATTTTGTCAATAAAGGAATAAAAATGACAATTTTTTTGAGCAGGAAAAGAAGATCCTGTAAAGAATGTATTAAAGAGGAAAAAATGGTACAATAGTGGCTGCAGAAATGGGGGAATGAATATGAATGACGAGTTATTGAAACGGATTCAACGGTTAGAATATCATCAACGTTTGTTATTACAATTAATCAAAGGGGAACAGGCACCATTTACGAAGTTAATTATTGAAAAAAATTTAGATGAGGAAGAGGTAAAAGCATTTCATAATCTATGTGAGTACATGAACAATAAAATGGAAGAACAAAAAGCGGAAGGATTTCTATACTTTCATCCGCTATTTCAAGAATTCACATCGAAATTAAATTCAAAGTTGGATGCAAAGGAAACGGTCATTGCATGTATAAAAGAAAAGGTTTATCTCGATTTAATGAAGGAGTTTTATAAATACGTTGAAGATTAGACGACTTCTTCTCGGCTTTCATCCTCTATGTCTTCATCTCCCTTATGATGATCCTCTTTAAAAACTTGTTCAAGGTGGTCGAAGGATTTTTGGAATATTTCCATAAAATCATCGCCGTAAATATTTCGAACGATAGCCATCAATTCTAAAATATCCGGGTACTTCCCGTAAATTTCCTTTAAAGGCTTTGCACCTAATAAGACCGTTTGGTTGGAAAGATCGTAATTTTCTAGCAACTCCAAAACGAGTTTTTCTCCCTTTTCTGTCAGACGAATGTACGTATTTCGTTTATCTTCAACTTTTTTGGAAAAGGTTAAATATCCCTTCTCTTCCAACTTTTTCGAAAAATTAAACGCTGTGGAAACATGCATGACTCCAAATTTTGCCACGTCAGAAATAGATGCACCATCCAAATGATAGGCTATCCATAAAATATGATGTTCATTAATATTCAAATCGTATGGTTTGATCCATTGTTGCCAATCTTTTTCAATTGATTTCCAAAGGGCTTTACCCAATTGGAAAATTTTTTGACTGAAAATTAAAGCTTCCAATTTCGAAATATTTTTTTCCATATAATCACCTACTTTTTTAATATATATTGGATGTTGGCCAAGATTAGGAATCTTTTTCATTCACAAAGGAAATAGCTTTTCGAACTTGCGACGAATCATCTGCCATTGGAAATAGTGATCAGTTTGTAAAGGAAATCCACTTTATTACTGTAAAAAATGCGCTTAAATTATTTTAGGGGAAAACTATTTTCCAAAAGGCTTACAAATATAATATATCAAATATAAATAAAGATGGTAAAATAAAAAATATTGCGATTTCTAGCGGGGAACTGTTTGCACAAATTTTGTACCAAGGGATTATACTTTGTATTAGTTTCTTATTCTACAAAAAAGGTAAAAATCCTCTTTATTTCAAAAAATTTTTTTCATATCGAAGAATAGGATGTGGGGAAAGGATCGATAAGAAAATGTAGGGGGATTCGCTAAAAAAAGAGAACTCAATCCGTCGATTAAGTTCTCTTTATTTTTTATGAGAAAATTACGCGAATTCAATCATTTTTGTCCGTTTCGCAATCGAAAGAATAATCGGATATAATACGAACATGACGATCGAATTAACAGCTGTAGCAGGAAGCACAAAAGCACTGAATAAAAATAAGAACGATGCAGGTAACTCACCAATGAAAAGGGCAGATGTTAAAAAGATCGTGCCTGATATTAAAGTACCGATTGCTGTTAAAACTGTGTTTTTAAACACCGATTGTCCCTTTTTAACCAAGGTGTATAAACCAAAGAAGATAAAGGATGTCAAAAATTTATCGATGATATTTGGGATTTGACCTCCTGGAAAACTAGTCGTTAAACCAGAAACGATTCCGGTTGCAATGCCAAGGATTAAAACACTCCTTTTATCGGGGAATAGGAGGATCCCTAGAAAAAGCATAATTAAACTAAAATCCGGCTTCATTCCCCCCGATGGAACAACCATATGAAGCACTGCACCAATTCCGACAAATAACGACATAAGGACTAAATTTTTCGTTTTCAATTTTACCTCTCCTCTTCTGAACTAATCTCTTCTCAACTACCCCTTTTGTGTCCGCGGACCAAAAGCGGGAAAGTTATTTTTTAGTATAGCATAAGAACGATTTTTTTGGAAGCAATATTTTGCGAAAATATAGATAAATTATTAATGATCACCCGATGCTATAGGTGTTTCCCAATCGTTTTTGCAATCGATTGTAAATCTTCCGAACTGTACTCGCTTGTATGGGTTTTCCAGATTGCACCGAATCCGTCATTTTCTCCGTATCTCGGAATGATGTGGACATGGAAATGGAACACACTTTGACCGGCGTGCTCCCCATTATTGTTTAGTAAGTTCAAACCGATTGGATTGTATGCATCTTTGATGGCATTTGCGATTTTTGGAACGGCAGAAAATACATGGGTAGCTGCTTCCGGTGTTAATTCATAAAGGTTTGGTTGATGTACTTTTGGAATGACCAATGTATGTCCCTTCGTAACTTGGCTAATATCAAGAAAAGCGAGTACATGTTCATCTTCATACACTTTTGCAGATGGGAGCTCTCCTTTTACAATTTTACAAAAAACACAATCGCTCATATTTTCAACCCCTTCAAATGATTTTCCTTTATTTTACCATAAATGGGTGGCGACGCGAATGGGAAAAGGGGGGATGATCGACGGATGAAAATGAAGTTTAATCATAATTACCATGTAGAAAAAAAGAGCAAGGTCTATATTGACCTCGCTCCTTGTGAAGGGAAATGGGAGAAGGGACTTACAAGTTTTAAAAAGAACGATCGTGCATTCGACCTCAATCATTTCCGAAAAGGATTTGTTCACGTTTCGTAAAATGAATTTGAGAGTGGTAAAACCGAATGCAAACATTCGACCTAAACAAGTAAGTGAACTTCATCATTGTCCCTACACTGGATTTCCCTTCGCTAATTAAGTTACCCGTTTTTTTCGACAATATACAAAAAAATTGTAAAACGTTCTTCTTTTTTTCGTTTTTTGATAAACTAAAATTTAGTACGTGGAAAAAATGTTGCGGGGAGATTGAACAATGAAATTATTGGAAATCGATTCATTAACAGGTGGTTACACGAAAAAAAACGTGTTAAAAGACATTCGTTTTTCAGTTAATCGAGGGGAAATCGTTGCTTTAATTGGATTAAATGGGGCGGGAAAAAGTACGACAATCAAACATATTATCGGGTTAATGCAACCGAAAAAAGGAACGATTAAAATTAATGGACTGACCATTGATTCGAATCGAAACGAATACCGAAAACAATTTTCCTTTATCCCGGAAACCCCTGTCTTATACGAGGAGTTGACCCTTCAAGAACATTTGGAATTGACGGCGATGGCCTACGGTTTAGACAAGGAAACGTATAAAAAACGTCTCGAATTCCTATTAAAAGAGTTCCGAATGGAAAAACGATTAAAATGGTTTCCATCTCATTTTTCCAAGGGAATGAAACAAAAGGTGATGATTATGGCTGCTTTATTAGTAGAGCCGGAGTTACTGATTATCGATGAACCCTTTGTCGGTTTGGACCCATTGGCGATTCAAAGTTTACTCGATCTATTGAAAAATCGGAAGGAAGAGGGTTCGGGAATTCTCATGTCCACCCATATATTGGCGACTGCAGAAAAATATTGTGATCGGTTTGTCATCCTCCACAATGGGGAAATAAAAGCCCAAGGAACCCTTGATGAGTTAAGGGATTCCTTACATATGGAAAGGGCGAGTTTGGATGAAATGTATATTCAAATAACAAAGGATGGTTCAGACCATGAATCGTGAAAAATTATGGGTAAAACGTTCAGGTGAGCGATTCCGTGAACTTTTCCGCTACAGTCGATATATGTTCAATGATCACCTTTTATTCGTCATCATCATTGGAGTTGGTGGTGGAGCATATTATTACCAAAATTGGGTTCATACGCTGTCACCCCAATTTCCAACGGCCATTCTTTTCTCTATCGTTTTCGGCGTTTTATTAGCCTATGGAAATATCATCACCTTTTTTAAACAAGCGGACAAAGTTTTTTTACTTCCTTTGGAAACGAAATTACACGGGTACTTGCGCCGTTCTGCTCTTTTGACGATCCTTTGGCATTGGTACATATCCGGTCTTAGTTTGCTTATTTTGGCACCTATTTTTTTTCAAACTGAAGGGGATAGCAAAAAATTTTTCCTTTTCACTTTCGTCATTCTTATTTTAAAATTAGTTAATTTGTTTATTCGATGGTATGTTGATTTTGAAACAGATCGATTGTCAGTTATCGTCGATTTGTTATTCCGCATCCTTTTTAATGGTTTCATCGTTTATTTTTATTTAACAAGTGAGTTTCCCTTTGTCGGTATCACATCGTTTATTTTTATCGCATATGGTGTTTATTTTTTCATGAAAAATCGTACAAAACCGTTGCCGTGGGAAAGACTTGTTACAAATGAAGAAAGACGAATGGGAACATTTTATCGTATAGCCAATTTATTTACGGATGTTCCTCAACTGCGAAATCAAGTAAAGCGCCGGAGATGGTTAGATCTTCTTTTGAAAAATGTTCGTTTTTCTCCGAATCAAACATACGTCTATTTACTGAACCGAACATTTTTTAGAAGTGGGGATTATTTCGGATTATTTATGAGATTAACGATCATTGGGGCTATCCTTCTTTTTGAAACGGAGGGGGCTTATTTCCGTATATTTTTAGCGGTTTTATTTATGTATTTGACTGGTTTTCAATTATGGGGATTATGGATGCACCATCGGTCGATTCTTTGGATATCCCTTTATCCTGTCAATGAAAAGGACAAGGAACGGGCCTTTTTGAATCTTCTTGCACGAACTTTATCGGTTCAAATGATTCTCTTTATCCTTTTATTGCTACTGTTAGGAGAATGGACTGAAGCCTTTGTATTGTTCGGGTGTTTAATATTGTTTCTTTATTTATTTATATTTATCTATACGAAAAATCGGATCAAAAACTGGCGTTCATAAAAAGGGGAGACCGATCGTTTTGGTTTGGTCTCCCTTTTTTCCATTGCTGAATAAGGTAATGGACAGGTTCCCCATTTTTTAAAAGAAACGAGAGGGGTTAAACCGTTATTTTTTCATCTCCACGTCTTTTCGAAACTTCCTGATATTGTAAACTGGCTCGAAGTAACGTCTTCGCTGCAATTAACATCGCCCTTTCGTCAATATCAAATTTCGGATGATGATGGGGGAATGCGTTCTCCTCTTTTATCGGTTTTGCACCGGTGAAAAAGAAGGTTCCTTTAACATGTTGTAAATAATAGGCGAAATCTTCCCCTCCCATGGAAGGGGCTGTTTCTACTACTTCCTCAACCCCTGGTACATCCTTGGCAATATCGGCTAAAAACTTCGTCTCTTCTTCATGGTTGACAACTGCCGGATATCCCCGGGAAAATTCATATTCATAGGAACTTCCATTGGTAAGAACGACCCCTTTTGTCACTTGTTCGATTTCCTTTTCGATTTGACTTCTAACCTCTTCGCTAAACGTACGTACTGTTCCTTCCAATTCTGCTTTATCGGCAATAACGTTAAACGCATTTTCTGCAGAAAAACGACCGATGGAAACGACAGCTGATTCGAGGGGGTCGACCCGACGACTAACGATTTGTTGCAATTGGACGACGAGTTGGGCAGCCGTTACAATCGCATCTTTCGTCATATTTGGGTGGGCACCATGTCCCCCTTTGCCGAGAATCGTAATTTTGAATCGGTCGGCAGCAGCCATAACCGGTCCCGAGCGGTAAAGGATTTTTCCCGTCGGTTCTGTCGCCCATAAATGGGTTCCGAAAATGACGTCCACATTTTCTAAACAACCATCTTCGATCATCGATTTGGCACCACCGGGGGCATATTCTTCCGCGTGTTGATGAATCATAATATATTCTCCGGAAAGTTCTTCTTTATGTTCAAATAAAACTTTTGCCACATGTAATAGGGTTGCGGTATGACCGTCGTGACCACAAGCATGCATTACACCGGGTACGGTCGATTTGTACGGCACATCCTTTTCATCTTGAATCGGTAATGCATCGAAGTCAGCTCGAAGTGCAACGGTTTTCCCCGGTTTCGCCCCTTTAATTTTTGCAACGACCCCATTTCCCCCCACATTTGTCCGTACGTCTATCCCGATATTTTTATAAAAGTTGGCGATATACTTTGCCGTATTGTATTCTTGAAAGGACAATTCAGGATGCATATGCAAGTAACGGCGCATCTGAACCATATCGTTAAAATAGTTGTCTAAAGCCCGATAAAATTTATCCATTTCCTTTCCCCCTTTATTCGTTTCAAACATTATATCATGATTGGGAATTGTTTAAATGACAAATCTATTTATAATTTTTCCTCTTTTATATCTAATGGGAAAATTTTTCAGCAAAAAACAATGCCAATTTTCCACCTTTGCATTTTTGGCATTGATTGAAAGATGAAGTAATCGTTCTTTTTTAACGAAAGGTAATGAAAGAAGGGAAAAAGAAAACGATCAAATTACATGTTTTTCTTCATTAATAAAAGATGGAAAGCAGAAGTGGCTTTTCAATATGAATAAAAAAGTTATTTTTCTTCATCATGACCGATTTGATACCCTTTGTAGTACGTTGGATTTGGGTAGTTCATCGACTTACTGATTTCAACATTTTTCGATGTCCAAATGGCACTTAAATACTGATGTTTTTTCCATATTTTAAAGGATGATTCCTTGTCCCAACAAGAAAAAACAGCATATAGATCCCCTTTTACTGGACGTAAAATTCGATAGGCGATAAATCCGGTTGATCCCTTGAATGTTTTCCCCAGTTTTTTTATCGCATGTTCAAATGCGGGTCTTTCCTCTTCTAGCACGGGAAGATAATAAAAGGTGGCAAATCCTTTCGAAGGAAGAAAACCGGCTTCTTCAATGATTTCATATATCCTCGGTAATTTGAAAATCGATTTCCCATAAGTTTCATGAAATAAAAGGGCGTGTTCCACATTTTGCAAAAATAACAAAGGAATATCTGGGAATTTTTTCTCAATCCTTTGTAAATAACTGCTTGTGCCTGTCGTAATATATACTTTTTTCATCGTTGTACCTGCCTTTCAAGCGATTTCATTTTGAATTTTCCGAGGGAATGCTATAATTTGAGAGGGTATTTTTTATTAATTTCAAATTCGATTCACGGTTGATTCAAATTTTTAACATCATTCTCATTTTAAAAATATAAGAAAATGACGAATTTGTGAAGTTTTTCAACGTAAACTGTACATTTATTTCTTTTCGCGTTATATTAAAATCGATTATTACGAAAATAATTTTCATTTAATAATAATTCTTTTTAAATAAGAGTATAAAAAGGGGCTGAAACCGTATGACATCCTTCAATGATACATTTTTAAAAGCGGTAAGGAGAGAGAAAACATCGTATGTTCCTGTTTGGTATATGCGACAAGCGGGACGCTCCCAAAAGGAATATCGAAAACTGAAAGAAAAGTATTCTCTATTTGAAATCACCCATAATCCCGAACTTTGTGCGTATGTAACGAGACTTCCTGTGGAACAGTACGGCGTTGATGCAGCGATCTTGTATAAGGACATTATGACCCCTCTTTCTGCCATGGGAATCAAAGTACATATTGAGCCGAAAAAGGGTCCGATCATTGATGAACCAATCCGTTCGAAAGCGGATGTGGAAAGACTTGGTACTTTATTTCCAGAAGAACAAATTCCGTATGTGCTTGAGACGATTCGCCTTTTGACGAAAGAACAGTTGAACGTACCGCTCATCGGATTTGCAGGTGCCCCTTTTACTCTTGCCAGCTATTTAATTGAAGGGGGTCCTTCAAAAAATTATACGAAAACGAAAGCGTTTATGTACGGTGAAAAAGATGCCTGGTTCCTATTAATGGATAAATTGGCGGATATGACCGTTACATACGTGAAAGCACAAATCAAAGCGGGGGTACATGCGATTCAAATTTTTGACTCTTGGGTCGGGGCATTAAATTCCGAAGATTATACCGATTATATCCAACCTGTTATGAAACGAATTTTCGATGAGTTGGTCGATGAAAAGGTTCCGATGATTTTATTCGGTGTAGGTGCAAGCCACTTGGTTCAACAATGGAATGAGCTTCCAATTGATGTTATTGGACTCGATTGGCGGATGCCCATTAAAAAAGCGCGTTCTTTAGGAGTGGATAAAGCGGTGCAAGGAAATTTGGATCCGGCTCTCTTGTTAGCTCCTTGGGATGTACTTGAAAGGAAAGTGAAGGAAATCTTAGATCAAGGAACGGAAAAAAACGGTTTTATCTTTAATCTCGGCCACGGGGTTTTTCCAGAGGTTCAACCAGAAACGTTAAAGCGATTAACGGAGTATGTTCATCATTACAATAGAAATTAAAAGAAGAAATAAAAGGGGTGGAGAAAAATGAGAAGGAGACTCGGACTACTCGTTATGGCATACGGTACACCTTACAATGAGAAAGATATTGAACCGTACTTTACCCATATCCGTCATGGAAGGAGACCTACGGATGAAGAACTACAAGATTTAAAAGAGCGGTATAAAGCCATCGGCGGTATTTCACCTTTAGCGAAAATCACAAACAATCAAGCGGAAAAATTAGTCGCCCATTTAAATAGCAAACAGGAGGAATATGAATTTCAATTATTTATCGGCTTAAAACATATCCATCCTTTTATCGAAGATGCTGTACAGAAGATGTATAAGGAAGGAATAAAAGAGGCCGTAAGCATCGTATTAGCCCCCCATTATTCTACCTTCAGTATTAAAAGTTATAATGAGCGGGCAAAAAAAGAAGCTGAAAAACTAGGAAACTTACAAATTTCTTCGGTTGAAAAATGGTACGATGAACCGAAATTTATAAATTATTGGATTGACCAATTGAAACATATATTTCAAACGATGGAGGAGGATGAACGAAAACGTTCGGTTGTTATATTTTCCGCCCACAGTTTACCAGAACGGATATTACAGGCGAAGGATCCGTATCCGGAACAATTGGAGGAAACGGCGAAATTGATTGCGGAAGGGGCAGGTGTGGAAAATTATGCAATCGGATGGCAAAGTGCAGGAAACACACCCGAACCATGGCTAGGACCGGATGTGCAAGATTTAACGCGGGATTTATTTGAAAAACATGGATACACGTCCTTTATTTATTGTCCAGTTGGTTTTGTGGCTGATCATTTGGAAGTGTTATATGACAACGATATCGAATGTCGACAAGTGACAGATGAGCTAGGGGTTCGTTATTATCGTCCAAAAATGCCGAATGACGATCAACTGTTTATTGAAGCACTTGCTGACGTCGTTTTAAAAACGGTGAAGAAGAAACGTTTGTAAAGGGGCTGTCAAAAGAACAGCCTTTTTCTTTGAAAATAAAATACGATTGATTTCATTTCGATAGTGGCGCTTTCCGGAGGTACGGCTTAGCCTTTTCCACTTGCAAGCCCATCTGCGGGGCCTTTGACTCATGCTGTACCCGATGGGGTCGTTGCAACCTTCTCTTTCATCAATTTAGGGACTGATCGGACAGTCCCTAAAATTTATATACGTGAAATGAATAACTAGAAACCTAGACTAGGAATGTGCCCCAGTTCGTTCAATCGCCGACTGGGGCTTAAATCAGGAGACAGACATTCGAAAGGATTAATCCAAATCCTTCAAACCGATACAAGTAAAACAAGTGTTTCCGTAACATTCATGCTGTTCTTCAATTGGTTTCCCACAATTGGAACATAATTTCGGTGGTAAATTTTCAAAAAACTCTACAATTCCAGTGATCATTTTCTTACGAATCCCCCTTTGTTGAATAGATCGAGTTATACATATTGTATTATAACAAATATATAAAATCAATACTGTTTTACTACAAAACCAAGCCCATTTCTTTGTCAAACATTGTATGGTACAATGTTTTCGAAACGGATTGTGTCCCTTTTTTTTGTTAACCAACTATTTGCTTAGTGTGAACGATGAAAATGAAGGTGGTGAAATAACGGTTGAAATTGACGGTGATCGGATTTTGGGGAGGCTATCCGAACGTCAATGAGGCTAGCTCCGGGTATTTACTACAACATGAAGGTTTTCACCTCTTGATTGATTGTGGGAGTGGTGTTCTGGCCAAATTACAGCAGTTTATTAAACCAACCGATTTGGACGCATGTATTATTAGCCATTATCATCCGGATCATACAGCCGATATTGGGGTTTTGCAGCATGCCTTTCTTATCCATGGATTTATTTCCGGAGAAAAAAAGCATCTTCCAATTTACGCCCATCCCCATGATGAAAAGGGTTTTTCCTCTCTTACATATAAAGATATAACGTCAGGAAAGGCGATTGATTTAAATGAAAAACTTACGATTGGTCCCTTTTCCGTTACTGTTCACCAAACGAAGCACCCTGTCCTTTGTTACGCTTTCCGTTTTGAAGCTGATGGGAAAACCCTTGTTTATACTGCAGATGGTTCATTTTCAAAGGAATTGATCCATTTTTCAAAGGACGCGGATGTCCTGCTTGCAGAAAGTAATTTTTACGCAGGAATGGATGCAAAACAGAGTGGACATATGACGAGTGAAGATGCGGGACGTTTAGCGGAGCAAGCGAATGTCCGCAGACTTATTTTGACCCATCTTCCCCATTTTGGAGTGAAGGAAAAATTAGTCGAAGAAGCCGGTTTGTATTATAATGGCCCGATCGAATTGGCAGAAACGGGAAAACAATGGATCATTTCATAAAGCAATAAACGGAGGTTGAGTAATATGCTATTTGTTGATAATAAAGGAATTCATGATCCACAAATCAATTTAGCGATTGAAGAATATATTTTAAGACATTTGGACATTAACGAAACGTATTTGCTATTTTATATTAACGAACCGTCAATTATCGTCGGGCGTAATCAAAATACGATTGAAGAAATTAACACTGAATATGTAGAGAAAAATAATTTAAAGGTTGTCCGCCGTTTATCTGGTGGAGGAGCGGTTTATCATGATTTGGGAAATTTAAACTATAGTTTTATTACGAAGGATGATGGAAACAGCTTTCATAATTTCAAAAAATTTACTGAGCCAGTCATTAAAGCGTTACGTAAATTAGGGGCGAATGCGGAACTTCAAGGACGAAATGATATCGTAATCGACGGGAAAAAGGTTTCTGGAAATGCCCAATATTCTACAGGAGGAAGGATGTTTACCCACGGTACTCTTCTGTTGAATTCCGAACTTGGAAATGTTGCTTCCGCACTGAAGGTGAAAAAGGAAAAAATTGAATCGAAAGGAATTAAATCCGTTCGAAGTCGGGTGGCAAATATATCCGAATTTTTGCCGAACCCGATTACAATTGAACAATTCCGACAATATTTATTAGAGAGCATTTTTGCGGAACAAGGTGGCGAAGTACAAGAATACGTATTGCAAGATAAAGATTGGGAAAAGATCCATGAAATCTCGAAAAACCGTTACCAAAATTGGGAATGGAATTACGGAAAAAGCCCGAAATTTAATATTCAACATTCTCGACGCTTTCCTGTAGGTTCTGTAGATGTCCGCTTCCAAGTAGATAAGGGAATCATTCAAAGTTGTAAAATATTCGGTGACTTTTTTGGCGTAGGAGAAGTGGAAGATATTGAAAAACGTTTAATTGGAATCCGATATGATCGGAAAGAAATGGCCAAAGCGTTGGAAGATGTGGATATTAAACATTATTTCGGAAATATTGAAAAGGATGATTTCTTAAATTTAATTTATTAAAAGATTCACTCTAGGCTCCGACTATAACAGTCGGGGCTTTTTTCATCAAAATTTATGGATCGGTCTTTTCGAAAACGAAATTTTATTGAGTGTTGTTTAAAACCGTAGAAATAATTGAATTTTCCTTTTAGACCTATGTAAAAAATAATTTTACATATAAATAATATTCGAAAAATACTTGACAAAGTGATTGTTAAGATTATAATGTATTTAACACAATTTAGCACTTTAAAGGGGGATAAAAAATGGGGAAACGAAATTTAGGGATTCTTTCACTTCTCCTGGCCATCATTTTCATCCTTGGAGCGTGTGGTGGATCAAATAATAGTTCCGATGGTGGAGACAATGGAAGTGACAATGGGGAAGGGAATGAGACTCAGGAAACTACATATGAAGTAGGGATTAGTTTGTACGTTGACCATCCGAGTTTGAATGCGGCGGAAGAAGGATTTAAAAAGGCATTGGAAGATGCGGGATTGAATGTGAAATATAATAAACAAAATGCTCAAGCGGATCCGAATACAGCTAAAACGATTGCTCAAAACTTGGTAAATGCAGGTGTGGATTTAATCTTTGCTAATGCGACACCGAGTGCTCAGGCAGCTGTTAGTGAAACGAAGTCGAATCCGATCCCTGTCGTATTTACTTCGGTGACCGATCCGGTAGGAGCCGAATTAATCGATTCTATGGAATCACCCGGGGGGAATGTTACGGGAACGGCAGATATGCATCCCGATGCAATTCCAAATACGATCAAATTTATCGCTGAACAAATGGAAGCCAAAACGATCGGGACGATATACAACGCAGGGGAACAAAATTCGGTGAAACAGATTGAAGTGATGAAGGAAGCGATGGATGGTACTGGTTTGGAACTTGAGGAAAAAACCGTTGCCAATACGTCTGAAGTAAAACAAGCGGCAGATTCGTTAGTTGGAAAAGTGGATGTTATTTTTATCGTAACGGATAATACGGTTGTAAATGGATTGGAAGCAGTGATATCCGTTGCTGAAGACAATGATATTCCATTGTTTGTCGGTGAGCTAGACTCTGTTAAGCGCGGGGGATTTGCCGCCTACGGATTTGATTATTTTGATATCGGATATGAGGCAGGCGAACTGGCTGTAAAAATTTTGAAAGATGGAAAGGATCCGTCTGAACTACCTGCCCAATATCCACAAAATTTAAAACTTGTTATTAACAAAAACGCTGCAAAGGAAATGGGAATCGAGTTAAAATCTGAATGGGATAATATGGCGGAATATATAGAATAGATGGAGTTACAAGACGACTATGGTTTTGAATTTAATCGGGAACCTTTGCGGAAGGGTCGAGGTTTAGTTTTCTCGGCCCTTTTCATTCAAAGGAGGAGATTGATATATATGCAGGTGTCAACGGTCGGACAGATTGGCAGTTCGTTAAAAACTGGTTTACAGGCGGGGGTACCCATTGCCATCGGTTATATGCCCATTGCGATTACATACGGTTTTATTGCAAAAGCAACGGGTCTTTCCTTAATAGAAACGGTGTTGATGAGTGTGATTGTTTTCGCAGGGGCTTCCCAATATATGGCTCTTGACATGATTACGAAACAAAGTGGCGGATTCGAAATCATTATAACGACATTGATCGTAAATATCCGACATTTTTTAATGAGCGCATCTTTAAATGGAAAAGTTGAAAAGGATCATCCACTTAAAAAGGCAATTTATTCCTTTGGTATTACGGATGAAACCTTTTCCGTTGCTGCTGTGCAAAAGGGGAAAATTTCAACGAGTTATATGCTTGGACTAAATTTCATATCATATATTAGTTGGGTCGGTTTTTCCGCTGTCGGTTATATTGTTGGTGCCGGTTTGCCTGATGTTTTCCAAGAGGGGATGTCAATCGCTTTGTATGCGATGTTTATCGGACTTCTCGTACCGTCGATTAAAGGAAACCGTAAAGTATTGTATTTAGCGGTTGTAGCTGCTGGATTCAATTCCCTCTTTACATTCTATCAACTTATGTCCATCGGTTGGTCGATCGTCCTTTCCACATTGCTATCTTCTGTACTTGTTGAATGGGTTTGTTGGATTCGAAGGGAGCGGATCGAATGAGTAGTTCAATCATTTGGATGATCATTGGAATGGGACTAGCCACCTATTTACCACGTATGCTACCCCTTGTCGCTTTACAAAATGTTCAATTCCCCCCTTTTTTAGAAAGGGTGTTGAGAAATGTACCTTATGCAATTTTAGGTGCGTTAATCTTTCCAGGGGTACTATTTATCCAAGATGGGAAGCTTTGGTATGGGATTGTGGGAAGCGTCGTCGCCTTTTTTTTGGCTTATCGAGGGATTAATGTTGTTATTGTTGTCATTGGATCAATTATCGTTTTAACCGTCATATCTTTTATAATTCCTGTTTAATTTAAAAAATTGGAAAAGTGAGATGATGGATGGCGATGTCAAAGAGAAAAATAACAATTTACCTCATCATTGGTTATTTGATTTATCTAGGTCTCATCTATTTATATCTTTTCCATTGGGATAAAGGTGACATTTCCCCGGAAATAGCCGGAACTTCCGTCGATCCATCCATATTTATGACGGAAACTGAGCGAATTCAGGCCGAACAGTATTCGTCGATTCGTCATTTTCTCTTTTTCTTGCAGATTCCGTACGAATGGATTTTTTATTTCCTTCTACTTTTATTCGGCTGGGGAAAACGGATGGAGAAATTGGCTGAACAAACATCTACGTTTCAATTGATCAAAATCGGGGTCTTTTCCTTTTATTTCTCGGTCCTTTCTTTTATCGTTTTTTATCCCATTCGATTTGTCTCATGGGTTTATGCGAAAAATTATGGCATATCAACCCAGTCCTTTTCCTATTGGATGAAGGACCATCTGATTCGTTTTTGGATCGATTTCCTTTTATTATTTCTCATTATGACCGTTGTCATTTTCTTCATTCGAAAAAAGGGTGAGAGATGGTGGTTGTATACGTGGTTTTCAGCAGTTCCTTTCGTTCTTTTTTTCATGTATATTCAACCGGTAGTGATCGATCCCCTTTATAACGAATTTACTCCCCTTACTAATAAAAGCTTGGAAGGAAAAATTTTGTCATTGGCGGAAGAAGCTGGAGTGGATGCAGAACATGTTTATGAAGTAGATATGTCTTTGAAAACGAATGCTTTAAATGCTTATGTAACGGGAATAGGGGGGAATGCACGAATTGTGTTATGGGATACGGTCATCGAACGATTGGATGAAGAGGAAATTTTATTTATTATGGCTCATGAAATCGCCCATTATGTAGAAAAGCATATTTATATCGGAATTGTAGGATATTTACTTCTTTTATTCATCGGGCTATTTTTCACAGCGAAATGGATGAATGTGGTTATCCGGAAATTTGGGAAGATATTACAAATCGATTCTTTAGGGAGTTTATCGTCCTTTCTATTAATCATTGGGATGATTTCTGTTCTTTCCTTTTCCGCCAGCCCATTGGTCAATGCGGCATCCCGCTATCAAGAAATGCGTGCGGATCGTTACGCTATTGAAACGGTGAAAAATGTGGACGCTGGTATTTCAACCTTTCAGAAATTGGCGAAATCTAGCTTGTCACAAGTCAATCCTCCGATCTTAGTGAAATGGTTTCGATATGGTCATCCAACTTTAAAGGAACGAATTTTGTTTGTGGAATCGTATCGTGATTCTTATGAAAAACAATAATCAGATTATGAAATTTTTTTAAAACGGTGGCTATGTCCAAATGATATCGTAGAAAAAAACTGCCCAATTAGCAGTTTTATGCATTCAATTCTGCTTCAAGTTTTTTTAACTGTTCGACCAATGTAAAAAATAGTTCTTTGTCCTTTGCATCTAAACTCGAATCAATTTCCCTTTTGATTTTTTCTCTTTTTTCTTTAAGGAGGGATTCATGCAGTAAAATATCAATATACAAGGTTTGAACGAATTTTTCTTTATTTTGCATTTGAACCGTTCGATATGCCTTCGTCAACTCTGAATATGAACGTTCTTTATTCATCTTCCAGGCTCCTCCTTTCTTTATGTTTTTCCCACGACCCTCTCTGACGATCAAAATATTTATTACATATTATATTGGAAAATAGTTAAAAACACAATAAAATTTTAAAATGTTCTGAAAAGATATTAGCATCCTTTTAATCGCAAAAGTCAAATTATTCGTGACAATAATGAGTTAGTATGATATAATTTATTTGAATTTTGTAAAAATATGAGAAAGGAGAGAGAATTTTGTCGGATAAGAAGTGGAAGTTGCATGAAGAATTTTATCTATCTCCACAAACGATGGCTATTTTACCTATCCAGTATGGGAGCAAAACGTATTCGAAAATTTTAGAACTGAATCGAGAAATTACAACTCCTTATAAACCATTAGACGTTATAAAGAAAAGTTGTCGTTTTTATGCTTCCAGCTATGATGGAAGAAGGGAGGGAACGAAGGAACTGATCGGTGTTACCCATAAAGCACCAATTGTCATCGATCCAATCCAATCCATCTATGTTTTCCCAACAGCTTCACCGACGAGTCCAAAATGTGCCTGGATCTCTTATGAACATGTCATCGATTATCGACCTGTCTCAAAGATGAAAACGGAAGTGACCTTACAAAACGATGTGACTATTCAACTGTCCATTTCTACGTATTCTTTTGAAAATCAATTGTTTCGAACGGCTCATTTACAATCGAAAATTGTAAAGCGATTGCGAGGCTGGTATAAAGAAAATATGATCCACCCTGTAGAGATGCAAATGGAGGCAGCGGAAAGGAAGAAAATGTACCGTTATTATTCGAAACTGCTGAAAAATTATTCCGGATCAAATCGTTTATATAAATGATAAGCCAACAATTCTTCTACTTTATTTCGTATACTCGGATTAAAATAGCTGTGATATTCCTCATATCCCCTGTAAACAAACAAATAGGTTGTAAACAACTCATCCCTTTTTACTTCGTGAATTTTCATCCCTTGCCTTTTTAATTCCCTTTTTATTGAAAATAATTGTTTTTGTACGAAAATTAATGTTTGTTCGATCCAGTCTTTATATGGTTTTGGCAGTTTAAAGGGGCTCTTGTCAACGGCGATTAAATCCCTCTCCAAGACTTTAACGAGCATCGGATAATAAATAGCCTGTTCCAATAAATCTCGTGATTCGGATGGAATATTTGACACAATCAACCCCTCCAAAAACAAGAACATAAGTTCGTATTTATAATGGTATATGAAATTCCAATGAAAATCAATGGTTTTATATTTCTTTTATATAAAAAATCCCTCTGAAAGAAGGAATTTTATTAAGGGTGTCGAAATATATGAGATAAGAATTTGTGAAAATGAAATCAAGAAGGGTGAGAAACATGTCATTAAAAAGAGGGATTCAAGCAAAAGATTTGTACGAGTTAAAATCGGTAAGTGATCCGAACCTTTCACCGGATGGAAATTTGGTTGCCTTCGTTCAAACGACCATTTCTGAAACGAAAAACGCATATGTTTCTAATCTGTTTGTTTACAATCGGCAAACGAAACGACTTTCCCAATGGACATTTGGTGAAGACAGAAATATTTCGCCAAGATGGTCGCCGGACGGAACTCGCCTAGCGTTTGTGTCCAATCGATCGGGAAAAAATCAAATTTATATCATGGATATTAGCGGAGGTGAGGCAGAAAAAATTACAGATGTGGAAAACGGGGCATCCAATCCAGTTTGGTCACCGGACGGATCAAAAATTGCTTTCACCGTCCCACTTAAGCCTGGAGAAGGATTAAAAACAAAAGAAAAGCAGGAAGACGAGGAAGAAAAACCCGTTCCTTTCGAAGTGGATCGATTGAAATATAAATCCGATCATGGGGGATTTTTTAACGGTAAATACGATCAGATTGCTGTAATCGATGTGGAAACAAGGAAAATGGAACTGTTGACGGAGGGAGAAACAAATCATTCGCTAGGTGGTTTTTTACCGGATGGTTCAAAGATTGTATTTGGAGCGGATTATTCATCGGATAAGGATTTTTCATTTATTGAAGATTTATATTTGTTGGATATGAAAAGTAAGGAAAAGGAGAAAATTACCTCCGGAAGAGGGATGTTTTTCAATCCATCCTTTTCCCCTGATGGTCGATATATCATATTTTATGGACATGAACGGGAATTTCAAAATGCAACATTGGTGAAAATTTGGCTATACGATATAAAAGAAAAAACGGTAACTTGCCTATCGGAAAATTGGGATCTATCTGTCGGTGACTATGCGATAGGGGATTTTCAACAAGGGGTAACGATGCCGGCACCGCTTTGGTCTGAGATGAGTGAGGGAATGTACTTCACCGCATCTAAAAAGGGGAGCACAAATATTTTTTATACCGATTTATCGGGAAATGTGAAACAAGTGACGAATTTGGATGGCCATGTGTATGGACTGTCAAAAACTGAAAATCATTTCGCTATCGCGACCATTAGCTGGCCGGACCATCCCGGTGATGTATATGAAGTAGATTTACAAACAGGAACGATCCAGCCGTTAACAGAAATGAATAATGATTTCTTAAAAACTGTCCAATTGGTCAAACCGGAACCGATTCAATTTCAAGGTGCGGAAGGTTGGACGATTCACGGCTGGATTATGAAACCGTTACAGTACAAGGAAGGAGAAAAATACCCATTAATTTTGGAAGTGCACGGCGGTCCCCATGCGATGTATGCAAACACATATTTTCACGAATTTCAAATGTTGGCAGCTAGTGGCTATGCAGTTTTATATACGAATCCAAGGGGAAGTCACGGTTACGGACAGAAATTTGTCAATGCCGTCCGCGGAGATTATGGAGGCAATGATTACAAAGATGTTATGGCGGCCGTTGACTATGCGTTGGATACATTCGATTTCATTGATGAAACACGATTAGGAGTCACAGGTGGTAGTTACGGTGGATTTATGACGAACTGGATTGTCAGTCATACGAATCGATTCAAAGCTGCCGTAACGCAACGTTCCATTTCCAACTGGGTAAGTTTTTATGGTGTAAGTGATATCGGTTACTATTTTAATGAATGGCAACATTTAGTTGAAAAAAATGATGTGGATGCTCTTTGGAACATCTCTCCTCTCGCTTATGTAGACAAAGTGGAAACACCTCTCCTAATTTTACATAGCGAGAAGGATTATCGATGCCCAATCGAGCAAGCGGAACAATTATTTATCGCATTAAAGCATCGGAAAAAGAAGGTGAAATTCATCCGTTTTCCGGAATCAAACCACGAACTTTCACGAAGTGGAAAACCGAATTTGCGTGTTGCACGTCTTGAATATATAAAAGGTTGGTTTGATGAATTTTTACATGAAAGATAAAATCATCTGAAATCGATGGAGATAAAATGAAAGCATAGGCATTTATATGATTTCAAAATAGGGGGATCTCAACGGTATTTAATCCCATGGATTTTGAAAACTTTCAATATATAAATCGTAGGCAACATCATTTCTATGGTGTTGCCCACTTTTCTATTCGGGATTTACTTTTCAAGAGTACATTAAAGGCCCTTTCATTTTTCCTACCATAACAAATTCTCCTATTTCAATCAGAACCACTCTATCATCAGCTGAAGGCTTTATGATTCAAATCCGTTCCTATTCCCCTTATTTCTTCTGAAAATAATCTGGGGATTTATCAAACAATTTCTACAGAAATTTAGGCTCATAAATCTGATTTTTTCACATAAACCAGTTTTTGTTTGGTGCTGGAAAAAGGATAAGATGACAAAAAAATTACTTATTCATTGAATCCATTTTCTGTTTCGTTCGTATATAGATTGAAAATATTTTTTGATACAATTGATTATGATAAGATTGTATTGAAAAGCAGATTTTTGCAAGAGGGAACGAAGGGAACAAGACTAGTACAAACGACACATAAGGGAGACGTTTTATGGATTTTACTTTTATAGAGGAATGGTTCACACTTGAAAACTTAATGAATCTTATACAAAGTTATCGATCCTTTGGGCCGTTACCAGGAATTATCCTCCCGCTAATTGAAGCCTTTTTGCCTTTTTTACCCCTTTTCCTTTTTGTTATGGCTAATGCCAGTGCTTTCGGGTTAGGATTTGGATTTTTATTCTCTTGGACCGGTGCCTCCATCGGTGCGTTACTCGTTTTTTCCATCGTCCGAAAATATGGACAAAAGCGATTTTTATCCTTTATAAAAAATCATAAGCAAGTGAATAAAATGATTAACTTTGTAGATAGGCATGGTTTTAGCCTTATTTTTCTTTTACTTTGTTTTCCCTTTACTCCTTCTGCAATCGTCAATATTGTTGCTGGTTTATCGAAAATCAATATTTATCAATATGGTCTTGGTGTATTAGCGGGGAAAATGGTGATGATTTTTACAATCAGTTTCATCGGACACGATATCCCTTCTTTAATTCATAAACCGAAACAAACGATTATTGTTTTAATCATCATTTTCGTTCTTTGGGTAGTAGGAAAACAGGTGGAAGCTAGGTTAAATAAACGGATGGAAAAGGAACGATCCTATGAAAAACACGATTAAAAAGAAAAAATGTTACGCAATTACGGTACCTAAATCATTTAGCCGATAGGTATCGCTTTTTTCTTTTTTTACCCAATTCGTGGGAAAGGACGGACGTAACCGCCCATCAATTATCGTGCTTCCAGAAAATTCCTTAGAAAACAAGAAGGAACTAAAGGTGGAATGGAAACGATGACGTCCCTTGTTCCCATTCGATTCAAATATGGATGCAAAAGGAATGTCTTCGTTGCTTGTTGAATTCGTCCATATTCATTCCTATGTTTATGGTAAAATGGGAAATACAAAATGACACATAGTTTAGTTCATAGATTGGGGGGATCTGTATGTCACTCCGCTTTGTAATCGGCCGGACGGGTAGCGGGAAAACATCCTTTTTGATGAAGGAAATAATCGATCAACTACAAACTGATCCGATTGGTGAACCAATATATTATATCGTTCCAGAGCAGATGACCTTTTTATCCGAATATAAGCTCGTTACTCATCCGAAGATCAAGGGCATGTTTCGAGTACAAGTATATAGTTTTACCCGGCTTGCATGGCGGATATTGCAAGAGACCGGAGGAATAAGTCGCGTTCATTTAAATTCTACTGGATTAAATATGTTGATTCGACGAATTATCAACGAAAAAAAAGGGGATTTTCGAATTTTTAAACGAACCTCCGACCAGTTGGGATTTATCGACCAAATGGAAAAAACGATCTCGGAATTGAAACGGTATTGCATAACGGAAAATGAACTTTCAGAACATAGTAATCGTTTGGAATTGGGTACAGAATTAAAAGATAAACTCCATGATATGGAAATTATATATCGCCACTTTGAACGGGCAATTCAAGATAAATATGTCGGTAATGAAGATTATTTGACCCTGTTGGCAGAAAACATAGGCAAATCCTCTTCGCTGAAACATGCGACGATTTATATTGATGGATTCCATAGTTTTACACCCCAGGAATTTGCCGTGATCGAGCAATTAATGAAAGTGGCAAAGAGGGTGACGGTTGCGTTAACAGTTGATGCTCCGTATCGTCGCTCGGTTCCTGATCATCTAGAATTATTTCGAATGACAGGAAGTACATATGCTTCCCTTTTTGAAATTGCAGAACTTAATGAAATTCCAATTGAAAAGGATATCGTTTTAAAAGAAGTCAAACGATTTTCTTCCCCGTCCCTTCAACATTTGGAGCAATTTTTTAATCGACTACCCACCCCGTCCTTTAACGGGAAGGGAGATATTTCCATTGTTTCTGGAGCAAATCCTCGGGCAGAAATCGAGGGGGTGGCGAGAAAAATTATATCCTATGTACGGGATAAACAGTTTCAATTTAAAGATATCGCTATTTTTGTTCGTAACGGCCAAACTTATTATGAACTATTCGAAACGGTGTTCTCCAATTTCGACATTCCCTTTTACATCGATCAAAAACGTTCCATGTTGAATCATCCATTAATTGAATTTATTCGATCCACATTGGAAATTATCACAGGAAATTGGCGTTACGATCCGGTTTTTCGTGCGATTAAGACGGATTTACTCATTCCAATGGATGAACCGATTGATCAATGGCGGGAAAAAATGGATCGTTTGGAAAATTATTGTCTCGCATTCGGTATCCAAGGGGAGAAATGGACACGGAAGGAAAGATGGCGATATAAAAAGTATCGAGGACTCGATGGGGATATTCCTCAAACGGATGAGGAATTGGCATTGGAAAAGGAATTGAACGAAAGTCGTGCCCAAGTATCTACACCGATTATTCGGTTAGCCAACCGATTGAAAAAGGCGAAAATAGGAAAAGAATTTTGTCATGCTCTATTTTTGTATTTGGAAGAATTAGAGATTCCCGCGAAATTAGAAAAGATGAAATTGGAAGCGGAACGGCAAGGAAATCTCACATTAGGTAGACAACATGAACAGGCATGGAATTCGGTAATCGATTTACTCGATCAATATGTGGAAATTCTCGGGGAGGATCAAACAGACGTGAAACAATTTGCCTCCGTTATCGAATCCGGGTTGGAATCTCTAACGTTTTCCATCGTTCCTCCCGCATTAGATCAAGTGATTATCGCCGATATGGAATTATCCCGTTTGTCGGATGTAAAGATTGCTTTCGTCGTCGGTTTAAACGATGGGATTTTGCCTAAAAAATATGAAGATGAAAGCATTTTTTCAGATGAAGATCGGCAAATGTTACAAGCATTAGGAATGAATTTAGCACCATCTACGAAGGAACGATTAGCTGATGAGGAGTTTATCGCTTACAAAGCGTTTACCGTAGCATCGGATTATTTAATTCTTACCTATCCGTTGGCCGATTCGGAAGGTAAGGCATTGGTTCCTTCGCCATATCTTAAACGTTTGAAAGACATGTTTCCCGACCAGGAGGAACTGTTTTTTGGAAATGAACCGAATGATGTATCTCAAGAGGAGCAGTTGGAATATCTCGTCAATTGGAATGAGGCAATCACCTATGTTACGTACCAATTACAACTATTAAAGAAAAATTACCCGATAGAACCGATTTGGTGGGACGGGTACAATTTACTGATCAATAGTGAAAAGAAACAAGACGCGATGAATGTATTTTCCAGTTTGTTTTATAAAAATCAGCCGATGCCTTTAACTGAAAGGACCGCAAAAGAGCTGTATGGCGAAAAACTACAAGGAAGTATTTCCCGAATGGAGCGATTTAATAGTTGTCCATTTTCCCACTACCTTTCTTACGGTTTGAAGTTAAAGGAACGGGAGGTTTTTCGATTGGAAGCCCCCGATATTGGCGAATTGTTCCACGGAGCATTAAAAGTAATTGGCGAACGGATTAACGATTCGAATCTTTCATGGGCAAGTTTAACGCAAGTTCAAATTCAAAGACTCGTTCGAGAAGCCGTCGAACGTTTAGCTCCGAAATTGCAAAATGAAATATTACACAGTACGAACCGTTATCAATATTTGAAACGAAAATTAGAAAAAGTTATTTGGCGAGCGACGAATGTCCTAAGTGAGCAAGCGAAAGCTAGTGGATTTTCACCAATCGGAATGGAAGTCTCCTTTGGACCAAAGGGGAAATTTCCCCCTGTTCGATTCCGTTTGAAAAATGGAACGACGATGGAGTTGGTCGGCCGAATCGACCGAATTGATAAAGGAGAAAACGAAAGGGGAGTTTTTTTACGAGTTATCGATTATAAGTCGAGTAGTCGGGATATAAATCTTGCAGAAGTTTATTACGGATTGAGCTTAC
Source organism: Fervidibacillus halotolerans (assembly GCF_026547205.1). Classification (GTDB taxonomy): domain Bacteria; phylum Bacillota; class Bacilli; order Bacillales; family Caldibacillaceae; genus Fervidibacillus; species Fervidibacillus halotolerans. The sequence goes on from NZ_CP106877.1 coordinate 554,911, forward strand.
AAATGTTAACGTATCTCGATATAATTTTACGTTATTCGAAACAACTGATCGGTCAAGAAGCAGATCCTGCAGGAGTTCTCTATTTCCATATTCATAACCCGACGATTAAAGTGAACAAACCGTTAACGTTTGAAGAAATCGAAGAAGAAATATTTAAACGGTTTCGAATGGATGGCCTGATGTTAGCGGATGCGGACGTGATTCGCCTAATGGATCAAACATTGGAAAGTGGGACATCGAAAATTGTCGCAGCTGGATTGAAAAAAGATGGAACGTTACGGTCGAGTTCAAAAGTGGCAAGTAAGCAGGATTTTGATATTTTGCGAAAATTTATCCATCATACCTTTCAGAAAACGGGAAACGACATCGTTGAAGGTCGTGTTGATCTTTCCCCGTATAAAATGAAGGACAAAACTCCTTGCCGTTTTTGCCCATATAAATCGGTCTGTCAATTTGATCCGACTATGGAGGAAAATCAATATCGAATTTTATCTCCGTTAGATGGAGAAGAAGCACTGGAATTGGTGAAGGGAGTTGTTCGATCATGAGTATTCCAGTAAAACCAAAGAATGTGACGTGGACGACCGATCAATGGCGGGCCATTTATGAAAGCAGACGTGATATTTTAGTCGCAGCAGCAGCCGGCTCAGGAAAAACTGCTGTTTTAGTAGAACGGATTATTCAAAAAATTATCGATGAAAAACATCCCGTTGATGTAGATGAATTATTAGTCGCAACGTTTACGAATGCATCTGCTGCAGAAATGCGCCATCGGATTGGTCAAGCGATCGAAAAGGAAATTGAAAGGAATCCAAATTCCCATCATTTGCGAAAACAACTACAATTGCTGAACAATGCATCAATTTCCACTTTACATTCCTTTTGTTTAAATGTGGTACGGAAATATTATTACATGATTGATATCGATCCCGGTTTTCGTATCGCCGATCAAACAGAAATGCTATTAGTGCGCGATGAAGTTGTGGAAACGATGTTGGAGGAGGAGTATGGCAAACAAAATCAAGATTTTTTCCAATTGGTTGATTTATTTACAAACGATCGAAGCGATGTGATTTTGCAAGATTTAATTTTAAAATTGTACGATTTTTCCCGGTCGAATCCATATCCAAATGAATGGCTTGAAAAGATTGTGGGAATGTATGACACGTCGACCGTTGATCAAGTGGATGATTTACCTTTCATCGAGCCACTATTGATCGATATTGAACTCAATTTAAGAGAAGCGAATCGTCTGTTCCATGAAGGTCTTGAATTGACGAAGTTGCCTGGAGGTCCTCACCCCCGTGCGGAAAATTTTTTAGCGGATATCGAACTAACTGAAGCACTTATTTCTGCAAAAAATGAATCCTTTGAAACGTTATTCCATGCTATGCAACAAGTGAAATTTTCAACCTTAAAACGATGTTCTGGAGATGAGTTTGATCAAGAATTAGTAACCAAATCTACAAATCTTCGAAATAAAGGGAAAAAAATAATCCAACATTTAAAGGAGACATTTTTTTCCCGTAAACCGTCCACCTTTTTACAAGATTTACAGGAAATGAAACAACCGGTTCGTACATTAGTCCGACTCGTACGTGACTTCAGTGCGAAATTCGAACAGGTGAAAAGGGAAAAAGGAATCGTAGACTTTTCAGATTTGGAACATTACGCCTTACAAATATTAGGCAAAAGGAAATCGAAAAACACGGCATTGGAACCGACGGAAGCGGCACTCCATTTTCGCCAACGGTTTAAAGAAGTGTTAATCGATGAATACCAAGATACGAATATGGTCCAGGAAACGATTTTACAATTGGTGAAAAAGCCGACCGAAGAAAATGGAAATTTATTCATGGTCGGAGATGTAAAACAATCGATTTACCGATTCCGCCTTGCAGAGCCCAATCTATTTTTACAAAAATATTTGCGCTTTTTTAGCAAGAAAGAAGGTGGAGGACTACGGATCGACTTGGCAAAAAATTTCCGGAGTCGGAAAGAAATTTTAGACGGAACAAATTTTTTGTTCAAGCAAATAATGGACAAAAAAATTGGAGAAATCGACTATGATGAAAGGGCGGAATTGAAAAAAGGTGCACCTTATCCAGAGGATGAACCTCATCCTATCGAGCTTGTAATTATCTCGAAGGAAGGGGAAGAAGAAGAGCCCGCTACTCATTCAATTGAAGAAACGGATGAATTTGCAAAAGAGGAATTGGAACAGTCGGAAATGGAATCCCGTTTTGTAGCCAGAAAAATTCGTGAACTTATCGATTCAAAAAAACAAATTTTCGATCCGAAGACGAAAACGTATCGTCCGATTCGCTATCGGGATATCGTCATTTTATTTCGTTCCTTTGTATGGGCCCCCCAATTTATGGAAGAATTAAAGGATTATGGAATACCGGCGTACGCAGATATGTCAACGGGGTATTTTGAAGCTGCGGAAGTATCTACCATGTTGGCTCTTTTGCAAATCATCGACAATCCGTACCAAGATATTCCTTTAGCTGCTGTATTTCGTTCTCCGATGATCGGATTGAAGGAAGAGGATTTGGCTCGCATTAGGATAGCGGATCGTAAAGGAACATTTTATGAGGCGGCGAAGGCTTTTGTACGTCATCCTGTACGGGATAAAAGGGATGAATGGATCCATAGTAAACTAACTTCCTTTTTCAAAAATCTAAGTAAATGGCGTTCCATGGCAAGGCAAGGAGCTCTTTCAGAATTAATATGGGCGTTGTATCGGGATACAAATTTTTACGATTTCGTCGGAGGACTTCCCGGAGGAAAACAGCGACAAGCGAATTTACGAGCCTTATATGATCGAGCGAGACAATATGAATCAACATCTTTCCGGGGGCTGTTCCGTTTCTTACGCTTTATCGAAAAGATGCGAAAAAGAGGGAGCGATCTCGGTACCGCACGAGCATTAGGGGAGCAGGAAGATGTCGTTCGTTTAATGACGATTCATGGAAGTAAAGGATTAGAATTTCCCGTCGTCTTCATCGTCGGCCTGGCGAGGAAGTTTAACTTTTCGGATTTAAAACAAAATTATTTATTAGATAAGAATTACGGTTTTGCCACAAATTATATGAATGCGGAAAAACAAATCACTTATCCTTCCCTGTTCCATATGTCGATCGCAAGGAAAAAACGGTTGGAACAAATCGCAGAAGAAATGCGCGTTTTATATGTTGCTTTAACAAGGGCGAAGGAAGCATTATATTTAGTTGCGTCCGTTAAAAATATCGATGAGGAATCGGAAAAGTGGCAAAAACATTTAGACAATCCCGATTGGCTTTTGGCCGATTACGATCGGATGAAAGCGGAAAAATTTTTAGATTGGATTGGTCCAGCGCTAATTAGACATCGGTCTGGCCACATATTAAGACGTGAAGACGAGCAAAAGGAGGATTTAACCAATCGGGAAATTTACAATCATCCATCGGAGTTTATCATCAATGTAATGACGAGTGAACAGTTTGAAAGAAGCCAGGAGGAGGAAAAAAACGAAGATCTCGATTTCTTAACATTAGTTAAAAAGGGGGAGCCGATTCCAGTACAATCATCTTTTCGAAAAAAAATTGAAGATCAATTAAATTGGACATATCCATATATGGAGGCGACTGTATTTCGTAGTAAGCAATCCGTTTCTGAACTTAAAAGGTTAAAAGAAATTCGTGATGTGGAAAGTGGCGAAGATCTATTACCGACTTGGAAAAAACCGATTACAACCCGTCCAAAATTTATGCAAGAAAAATCACTGAGTCCAGCGGAAAAGGGAACGGCCATGCATATGGTCATGCAACATATCGATTTAACGATGAAACCGACAGAAAGCTCCCTCAAATCGCTCCTTTTTTCCATGGAACAAAAGGAATTATTAACACCGGAGGAAGCAGAAGCGATCGATATTTCCGCCATACTATCTTTTTTTGAAACGGAGATAGGAGAGCGATTGTTGCGAGCAAAATGGGTGAAACGGGAACTCCCCTTTAGCTATACGCTTCCCGCTCGTGAAATTTATTCGACACAGATTGAGGATTCAATTTTTATCCAAGGAATTATCGATTGCCTGTTTCAAGATGATCAAGGTTTGATTCTTTTAGATTACAAAACCGATCAAATTACCAGACGATTTAAAAACGGTTTTGAGGGAGCAAAACCGATCTTATTAAACCGATATAAAATTCAAATGCAGTTGTATAAGCGGGCAGTGGAAGGGATTTTGAACAAATCGTTGGCCGAAACGTATTTATTTTTCTTCGATGGCGCCCATCTTTTACAGGTAAATCTGGAACAATCATAAAATGTATGGGATTTTCAAAAGGTTGAAAAAAAGTTTTTGGGCATGCATCTTTTTACGAAATAAGCCTTATCTAATAGAACATCTTTGAAAAAATACCGTCAAATCCACCATAGGCTTTGGGAAACAACGAACTTTTGCCCTTCACCATTATTGGGGGAGGGCATCTTTGGAAACAACGCTATTTAACGGGTGATAGTCAATTGTTGGCCGCGTTTGGTTGATCCAATACGTCCGGATCTAAGGAATTCGTTGCATTAAATCCGTTGTTAGTGATGATAATGCCACCAGTATTCGAACTACCTGAGCCTTCATTTGTTTTCGAATTGGTTTTCGGGGAGATATTTAATGCATCACCAAAATTGGCAATTCCCCCAGAAATATTTAAAATTTGCAAATTTCCAATTATGGATGGCATGGAAAAACATCCTTTTCATCAGCATTTCGAAGGGAGTAGAATGACAAAGGTTGAATTTTTCGTCCTGTGAACTGAAAAACTGGCCTTTGTCATCCTATAAAAATAGAATATGAAAATTCCTACTCATTCGTTCGTTACGATTCTTCTTTTTACAATATTCATTTTGCGTTTTGTCGAATATGTTTCGTTTTTGATTCCATGAAGGTGAAGTCATTGTTTCCAATATGGACAATTGCTGAACCAGCTGCCCCGATAACCGATAAGTGGTTTACGTGAATGATTCCGACGATGTTTTCTTTCTTTTCATATAGTGGTTTTGTAATAGGGGGAAGGTGGATTGGGCGGTTAAAAATAGGATATTGATTCAAACTTCCCTCGTTACCAAAAAAGAATTCTTGCTCCCTTTGTACGGCTAATATTCGTGATCGACCGATGATTTGATGGGAGTCACCGATTTGAAGTTGGGAACTTAAATCAATGGATTGGATGTTGATGGCATTTACTTTGGCAATTCTTCGAAACATATTATCCTTCCGGCCCAAGTGGGAGTAGGGGGCCGATCACGAATGATTCTGGAGGGGTATCGAAACTCGAAGCTAGTTGAATCGTGTTCGCATCTCCAACGAGTACGAGGGATGAGGAGGACACCCCATATATTTTCACCTGTCCTACGGAAATCTCTTTGTTTTCCACATCCAACATCATGAGTCTTTCGAATCTCCCTTCTTCTGATTCTGATTAAAAAAGGTTAGGACTGCCCTTTCAATATCCGATTTGATGGTCGAAAATAATTTTTCCTCCAAATGATCTTCAGACGAGCCCGGATCCGTGTTAAATCTTTGAAGATAATAAGAAATTCGAGAAGAAAGTTGCCGTTCGATATCTTCTTTAATAAAATCGATATAAGAGGAATCAATGTTTATCTTCAGCTCATTTAATGTTTTATCGATGAATGTTGGCCATTCCTTTTCTAAATAGTCGTTCAACCGTTGTTCTACTTTTTGAATGATTTCACTTTGCGAGGGGGAATTTGATTGGAATCGAGGATGTCCGATGGAAAATTCGTCTAATTCTTGCAAATCATTTGGATTAATTCCTATATTTAATGTACCTTCCAATCGTTCAATTTTTAATTGGTCGAATTGGTAATCGATTCGTTCGATATTTATCGTCGGTTCGTTTTTCATCTTTTCAAGTTCCTGTTCCAATAGTGATTGCTTTTGTTTTATTTCTCGTATAATTTCATCTTGTTGGTTGACTTTATTAATGATTTGATGGTAGTAGTAAAATATATCTTTCTGCACGATGCCACATCCTTTACAATCAATCTTCTTGTTGACCTAATTGTTAAGATTGAAACGGTAATGGAATACTCTCAAGGGATGAACTAACAAACCCATCTTGAACGGGCTTTGGGGCAGGTTCTGTGTATTTTCCTGTATTGTAAATATGGGCTTGCGATTGAATCCTTCCTGAAGTGCCAATTTGTAAGACAGAAGAATTGGCCATACTATTTACCCGTAAAATATTGATTTGGATCGTTTGGTTAACGTGTATGTTCATATACACTTCCTCCACATTTTTTATACATTTAACACATTGCCTTGATCTTTAACATCTTTATCATACGTATTCGTTTTACTTCGGTTGTTGTACACATAAAGCCTTTCACCGGTATTGAACGAGCCTGCGCCCGAATACGTTTTAGCGGTTGATGTTGGGGCGATTTGATAAACGTCTCCAATATGAAAAACGCCACTCGATCCAATACTGTTCACTTGAACGATTCCGACGATGGCAGGCAAATTTACCACTCCCGGCTAATCAATTTCCCGGTTGGTGACCGATTGAATCACCAACATTTCATACCCATCATCGATTTTACATTCCAACTATGAAGGGATTTTACTTTAGTTTATGCGTAATAGAATGAAATGTGATAAAAATGCCCAGAGGTCGATTCGTTCATTTCATTTATTCATTTTGTATAAAGTTCGCAAATTTACAGAAAGGGGATTGTTATGGGGGAGAGAGGCAGAATTTTTTTCGTTGATGTTTTGAGGGGGATATCAATTTTTGGAATTTTTATTGTGAATATGTATTTCTTTTCGATGCCATATGTGTATGTAGATCCATTTTCTGAAGCAGATTCTGTATTGGATCGAACCATTTACTTGTTAACGGATGTTTTCGCCCAAGCGAGTTTTTACCCGCTGTTTTCCTTTCTCTTCGGGTATAGTTTTATCCTCTTAATGGAGAAATTAGAGGAGAGACAATTGAATACTGGTAAAATTCTTTTTCGTAGAATGGTGGTACTGTTCATCATTGGGTTTATACATATCATTCTTTTTTGGTCAGGGGATATTTTAGTTACTTATGCGACGATAGGATTTTTATTATTGTTCGTGAAAAAATGGGGGGAAAGAAAATTAACCATTACGGCAATCTTGCTCTACTCCATCCCACAGTTGTTTCTATCACTCTTACTTTTAATCTTTATCCACTTTGTTCAACTAACAGAACTGAATTCACAGATTGAAAAGATGGGCGCTCAAGCTACAAAAATCTATCAAAATGGCAACTTTTTGGAAGTAGCCCGTTTTCGAATCGAAGAGTGGTGGTATTTTAGTGGGGTTTTAAATTTTAATGTCATAATCATCCTTTTCTTAACAATTTTTCCATTGTTTTTAATCGGTATGGCCTTTGCCAAAGGGAGAAGATTGGAAAAAAGTGAAGCGAACCGGAAATTTTTTAAAAGACTGTTCCTGTTTACCTTTCCTACCGGGCTGTTATTGAAGTTCGTGCCTTATTTTACAAGTAAAAATGAAGCAACCGAATATATTCAAGATTTCATTGGAGGACCACTTCTGGCCTTCGCCTATATTTCTTTATTTTATATCCTTGTTAACGGAGGTGAGAAGAGGAAAATATGGCGATATTTTGCAGATGTGGGTAAAATGTCCTTGACGAATTATCTACTTCAATCATTAATAAGTACTTTTTTATTTTATGGGTATGGCCTCGGTCTGTATGGAAAACTCGCATACTATGAAACAACATTCATCGTTTTAATCATTTACCTCTTTCAAATTCTTTTCAGTCGCTATTGGTTCCAGTTTTATCGACAAGGTCCGGTAGAATGGATTTGGCGCGGATTCACCTTTGGTCGTTTTTCACCATTAAAAAAGGGGGCACCGAAATAATATAAGTTTAATTTTGGCATTTTTTTAAAAAATTCCCATCATCAATGCGGATGATTATAAAGATCCGATGTATTATGATATGATCAGAATAATAAAAAATAAAGGAGAGATGAAAAATGACACATTTACATATAACAACATGGGTACTTACATTATTGTTATTTTTTACGTTATTCATCGTGCAAAAGGGAGAAAACAAAAGGCTCGTTAAAGGATTACAAATCGCATTACGAGTAATGTATCTATTCATCATAGCGACCGGTCTCCATTTATTTTTCCAAGTAGATGCAAATTTTCAATACGATATTAAAATGTTGGCGGGGATTTTAACAATTGCTGCAATGGAACTCCTTTTCAATTCTTATAAGAAAGGAAAATTAACGAAAGTATTTGGCTTCATCTTCGCTGCTATACTAATCTATACGATTTACTTAGGATTCCGTCTTCCACTTGGTATTTTTTTCTACTAAATACAACTAGTCCAATGGATGAAGGAATTCCGTAAATTATTTTTCGTCGCAGAACTTCCATGTCTAAAAAACGTACCGAAGGACTTGAATTTATTACATTTTGTAGTAAAATATGTTATTTTATAAAATAGGGTAGGTTTTTTGACATAATATGGGATTTGAAAAGCAGGTGGAAGTCTGTGGTGAAAACATTCAGTTGTCAATACTCCGATGAAGCAACTTTGAAACAGTTTATTCAAAAACATCAATTGCAAACATATAAACATCTGTTAGTGCAAGCATTTGTGAAAGACGATGATCGAAAGTGGATTCAACAAGTGCAAAAGGCGATAAAAAAACTTCTACCGAATAGTCAATTGATCGGGTGTACATGTTCGGAATCGATTCATCTTGGGGAGAGAATCGTAAATCAAAATATACTGACCTTTACCGCCTTTGAACAGACGAAAATTCAAACGTTCGTATTGGAAGAGTCGGAACTGAATAATATAGAGGAGATCAATCGTTCGATAACATCTGATTTATCAGCATATTTCTTATTTACTACGGGGGAATATGCGAAGCTAGAATCATTGCATCAATATTTGTCAATTCAAAAAAAAATATCGGGTGTAGGTGCAGTTGTCCATTCAAATTGGGCGCATTCGAATGTACTTTTTTCCATCGATCGTATCATCCATGGTGCGATAATCGTCTTTTTTTATAATACGAATTTAACAGTTACAACTTACACAGACCGATGGGAAGAATCGAGTTACCGTTTCCGTATTACTCAATCGGAGGGGAATCGGGTGATGGAAATAGATGGAGAAAACCCGCTCCTCCGATTTCGCAAGCATTTTAAACAATTGTTCGCATCAAATATCAATCTGGATCCTTCTTCGTTACCTTTTCTTCTCACCCGGAGAAAGGGGAAGGATTTATCCCGTATATTACGTTTTTTTCATGACGGAACCTTTGAATTGAGTACAACACCGATTCAAAGGGAGGAATATGCCCTCGTTCATCCAGATGATTATCAATCTATCCTTCGTTTAGAGCATTTTATGGAAAATCCGATTGAATCGATCTTTGTCTTTACGTCTACTTGGCAACAGGATGTGTACCCCTTACAAACGAAGGAAAAATTGAAACATCTGCAAAATACCGCCCCAACATTCGGGATTTTATCAAACGTGCATTTCCTTTCTAAAGAGGACCGATTTTTGCGACAAATGTATTCCTTTCAAGCAATCGGTTTATCGGAAACACCCATAAAACAAAAAAAGGAACCGTTTCGTTGGCAGTCAGGAGAAAGGAATTTATTACTATACTATCGGGATTTGCTTTCCATAAATGAACAATCATTCAAACGATTGAAAGAACGTTATTTTACGGTAAACGAATATTTCAACTCCCTATTTGAGCATAATGATGACTTCGTTTTTTCAGTGGATTTATATGGGCGTTTTACCCGTGTAAATCAAACGTTTCTGTCAACCTTTGGCATTAAAGAAGAGGAAATCATCGGCAAATCCGTCCTCAATTATGTAAAAAAAGAAGATCTTCGGCAAGTGAAACGGTATTTTATAAAATCATTAAAAGGGTATGAACAGTCATATCAAATTACCCTTCCATTTACAGGAAACCAAATTTTTCAAATCCGCAATATTCCTATTTTCATTAATGGACAACCGGAAGGAATTATCGGGTTTGGAAGGAATTTTACTGAAAAAATTAAATTTGAAGAAAAAATTATTCAACTAGCTTATTATGACCGGGAGACAAATTTACCGAATCGATCGTTGATTATTGAAACGATTACAGAAGAAATCGATCGGGTGAGTGCAAAAGGAAGCGGAAATCTTACATTGATGTTTCTCGATATCGATCGTTTTAAAATGATTAACGACAGTTTAGGTCATCAAATTGGCGATCAAGTAATTAAGGATATCGCATACCGAATTCAATGGATTATTCCTGAAGATGTAAAGATCGGTCGATTTGGTGGAGATCAATTTGCCCTAATTTTTCCCTCTGCTTATGATTCAAAACGAATTTTAACTATTGGCCAGCAATTATTGGACGAAATTTCCAAACCCTTTGTACACGAAGGGCAGGAATTCTTTTTATCCGCTAGTGCAGGGGTAAGCGTGTATCCGGAAGACGGAAAGGATACAGTACTCATTTTAAAAAATGCGGATATGGCGATGAACCGGGCAAAAAAATTAGGGGGAAATAAAATCACCTTTTTTTCTAATGAAATGAATAATCAAATCAAGCAACGGTTTGAGTTGGAAAATTATTTACGAAGAGCGATTGAAAAGGACGAATTACGTTTATGTTATCAACCGCTGATCGATTTGAAAACGGGAGCGATTATCGGAAGTGAATCCCTTATTCGATGGCATCATCCAAAACTCGGTTTGATCTCACCGTTAAACTTTATCCCAATTGCCGAAGAAACTGGCTTGATTCATGAAATCGGTAATTGGGTATTACACGAGGCCTGTAAACAAAATAAAAAATGGATCGATGAGGGGATTGGAAATTTATCGATATCCGTCAATGTATCAGCCGTCCAGTTCCAACATCCGAATTTTATTGATTATGTAAAAAATGCTTTAAATACTTCGAAATTAGATCCGACGTTGTTACATTTGGAATTGACGGAAAGTGGAATGCTTTTTAATCTGCAACATGCGGTTGAGACGATGAAAAAATTACAAAAACTTGGCGTAAAAGTTTCCATTGATGATTTTGGAAAAGGTTATTCATCGTTAAGCTATTTAAAAAATTTGCCGATAAATATATTAAAAATCGATCGTTCTTTAATTCGGCATATTCATGAAAAGCAGGTGGATCGGTCTATCGTCCAAGCGATTATAACGATGGGAAATGGTCTTTCAGTGAAAATTGTTGCGGAAGGTGTCGAGTCCTTCGAACAAATTGAGGAGCTAAAGAAATTAGATTGCCATTACGCACAAGGATACTATATAGAAAAACCAATCGATGCACTTACTTTTTCAGAACGAATAAAAAACCACCGACAAATTCTTTCAAATCCATAATTTATAGGGGGGCTGTCTATTAAGTTGATTTTCCGGCTTATAGACGCCCTTTCTAATTTAGATTCTTTGTCAAATCGTGTTGGTGAATAATTTCGTGGATTTTTTTCGGATCAGGGTCCATTCATCCAAAATCGATTTGAAGTGACTCGTCCCATTGGCGGCCGCATCCCGCGGGCACGGCTCGAGCCTCCTCGCCACTTGTTTCTATTTTTTTTGATTAAAAAAAGGTGCTGGTTTTTAGTCACCAACACCAAAAATGATAGAGCCCTAATTTATTAAAATTGAATAATCAATGGTGATTGTTTCCTTTCAAGTGAAACTAATCTACTAGAAAGCCTATTTTTCTATCGATTGCTATACTTTAAACGTGCCAATTAATTGATTTAAATTGTTTGAGTAATCTTCCAGTCCTTTTAACACATTATCAATTTCCTTTAGCAAGTTCCATTGTTTTTCCGATGCAATGGATATATTTTGTGCATAATCGTTCGTTTTGTTTGCAATGGATGCCGTTTCGTTAGCTGAAACAGAGACCTGTTCGGTTACGGCAGATATTTGTTGGGAGGACGAAGTAATTTCACCGATATACGTATTGATCTCACCCATCGATTGTTTTAAATCGGTAAATAGTTTTTCTAAAGACCGAACGTTTCGAACCCCATTTTTGACGGTTTCGTTCGTTTTTACCATCTCTTCCGCTGCATGGAATGTGTCCTTTTGAATAATAAGGACCGTTTCATCAATTTGTTTTGTGAAGTTTGCCGTTTGCTCAGCAAGTTTACGAATCTCCTGTGCAACGACAGCAAATCCTTTTCCTGAGTCACCTGCTCTAGCTGCTTCGATTGCAGCATTTAAAGAGAGTAAATTCGTCTGTTCCGAAATTTCATGAATCATTTGTGTCATTTTTCCGATTTCCTTCGATTTTTCACTTAAGGATTGGACTCGTTCGGCAGATTTTTCAATTTGTTCATGAATGTTGTTCATTTCTTCTACCGTTTTCAACATTTGGGTATTTCCTGCATTCGTTTTTTCAGTGACAAGATTCGTTTGATTTAATGTATCTGTCGTTCGTTGTGCAATGGTAGCCATTTCCTTTGATGCCTCTTGAACGGCTGAAGCACTTTCTTCAGAAAGCAATCTTTGTTGTTGGGCCCGGTCAGCCATTTCCACGATTGACTGATTGATCGATTCGGTAAAAGTGGTGAATTCTTCGATATCCTTTGAAAGTTTATCCGATGCTGCTTTTAAGTCATTGGCATTCCGTTTCACCGTATGTACGATACTTTGTAAACTTCGTAGAAATTTGTTGAACCAAAATACTAATTCACCTAGTTCGCTATTCCGATTTTTAATTTGAATTTCCTTCGTTAAGTCTCCTTTTCCCGCAGCAATTTCTTTAAACTGACGAATCATCTGTCGCATGGGGATTAAAATTGAACGCATTAAAAAGATGGTAAAACTAATTGCTAAAGTAATAATAATAATCGCTGTAAGGATTTGGATTAGTTCCATCCGATTTTGTAAGGAGACTAAGTTGTTTCTTTCGTTCTCCACTTCCTGTTGAACAACTTTGACCATCGAATCGATGACCGGCTCGATTTTCGTTTCGTAAATCGTTCGTTGATCATATAAATGTTTTGCTTTCGCCCGCTTTTCATCGCCTTCATCGTAAAGTGCCATCGATTCTTCATGCAACTGTAAATATTGTTGGAAATATGTATCGAATTGTTGAAGGAATTCATATAACTGTTCTGTTTTTGCTCGACTTTGCAAAGAGGAAACGATCCGTTGCACGTCTTCGGTCTTTCGCTCAATTTCCTTCGTGTAATTCTCATTTCCCGTTAGTAATAATGCTCGCTCCTCCTTTGATATCCCGGTTAGCTGAAGTTGGAGGCTTTCCAAATCCCGTTGAAATTCCAATAATTCAATAAAGGATTCATTTTTCTTTAATTGATGATTTTGGATAAAAATAGATAAGCCACCGATCATCACCATGCCTATGACCATAAATATTAATAAAAACGTTAATCGACGTTTAATTGTCATCATCGTCAACACCTCGAATGTGAATAAGAATCGGTAAAATGGAAGAAACCAAAATACAAAAGATTGGATTGTATTTTGGTTTCGCTCTTTCTATATAAAAGGGGGAATAGATGTGAACAAAATTGAAAATTTATGAAATTGATATGGATTCTTTATTTCTGAAATAATAAAAACCGAAAACCGTAAGCATCCGTTTGAACTTTCATGTTATGGCCGGGAACTTTTCTTTCCTCCGTCCATAGATCGATATATGCGGAGTAAGGTGAAAGATCAATCGGGATTTGGATTTCTAAAGGCTTATCCGAATGGTTCATTACACATAGGAGCAATTCGGATTTATTTTCTTTCATATAAATCAAATGGTTCGTTTCATCATTTGCTTCAACAAATTTCAACGTTCCATCATTGGCCATAATTGGATATGTTTTGCGAAGATGAATTAATTTTTTTACATGCTGAAATAATTCTACATTTTGCTTATCCCGATCCCATATCATACACTTTCTACATCCCGGATCCTGTTTTCCAGTCATCCCTATTTCATCACCGTAATATATACATGGGGTACCGATAAAACTCATTTGAAATGCTAACATTTGCTTGATTTTCGGTTGGTGGAACTTGGCGACATTTTGAATTCGCGGTGTATCGTGACTCCCGAGTAAATTAAAGGAAACTTCATTGACATTTTGTGGATACGAATGGATGACATGCTGAATTGTTTCGGAAAATTCCTTCGCTTTCATCTCATCCTTCGCAAAGAAATTCAACGTACCGTATGTAAAGGGATAATTCATTACCGCATCGAACTCATCCCCCTGTAACCAAGGCATGGAATCGTGCCAAATTTCTCCAAGAATATATACATCTTCTTTAATTGCCTTTACTTCTTTTCGAAATTCTCGCCAAAAGGCATGATCCACTTCATTGGCAACATCTAATCTCCATCCGTCAATATCAAATTCTTTAACCCAATACTTTCCTACATCTAATAAATATTTTTTTACTTCTGGATTTTCCGTATTTAACTTTGGCATCTGACTCGTAAAGGCGAACGTGTCGTAATTTGGAATTGGCTCCATTTTTAAAGGGAACTCGCGAATATGAAACCAATCTTTATACTTCGATTTCTCTCCATTTTTTAAAACATCTTGAAAAGGAGGGAAGTAATAACCGCTGTGGTTAAAGACAGCATCGAGCATAATCTTTATTCCTCGTTTGTGACATTCTTCCACGAGTTTTTTAAAGGTTTTTTTATCACCAAATTGGGGATCGATTTCGAAATAATCGATCGTATCGTATTTATGGTTTGAATACGCTTTGAAAATCGGTGTAAAATAAATGCCGTTGATTCCAAGCTCTTCCAAATAATCTAAATGCTGCATAATCCCTTCGAAATCTCCACCGAAAAAATTCGTCGGTGTCGGATCCGTGCTACCCCATGGGAGAGTATCTTTTGGATCATTATTCGGGTCCCCATTAGCAAACCGTTCTGGAAATATTTGATACCATATTGTATTTTTCACCCAATCGGGCGCTTTAAAAACGTCGACCGGATTAATAAAGGGGAAACAAAAATAATAAGCGGTATCATCTAACGGTGCTTCTCGGAAAAACCCTTTTTCCGTATAAACGATCGTTTCTTCCCCTTCAAATAATTCGAAACCGTACCGCATACGCCGAAATTCCGGTTGAACCGATGCAAACCAATAATCGAAAAGAGTATCTTGTCCTGATTTAACCATCGGTATTTTCTTCGTTATCCATTTTCCATTATTCCATTCATACGGATCTCCATAAATTAGGGATACTTTTTCCATCTCTCCCTTTTTAGATCGGATCCGAATATGTAATGTTTTTTCATCGTAAGCATAGACGAACTCGTTTTTTGGACGGTGAAATATTGCTTCTTTAAGCATGGAATCCCTCCTTCGATTGTGCAAACGATTGCATAATAATTATATATGAAAACGGTGTCAAAGTCAATCGTTTTCATTACTTTTTTTGTAAAAATTTATGCTTGATTTTTTATTTTGAGCGTTTTATAATTAAATTCGAAAAGTGCAATCGTTTTCATTAGAGGCTTGAAATTTTAACTTTAATTATTTTTTTAACATCTAATGCAAACGTTTGTACAAATTTTAATAAAAAGGAGTAGGGGAAAATGAAAAAAGCTCTATCCGTATTTCTCGTCTTTCTTTTAATGGTAGGAATTCTTTCTGGTTGTGGTCCAGACCGTGATTCGGAATCGAAAACGGGAGATGACCAAAACACGAATAACTCTGGAGAAGAAGTAGAAAAACCGGACAAGCTCGTCGTTTGGGTAAACGATGAAGAAAAGCAGAAGGAAGCATTGGAACAAATTTTTAATAAGTACACAGAAGAAACTGGAATTGAAATTGAAATGGTTGAAGTGAGTATGCTAGATCAAATACAAAACCTGTCGTTGGATGGTCCAGCAGGTAAAGGTCCAGATGTGTTTTTCCAACCCCATGACCGAATCGGAGATATCGTTTTACAAGGTTTAGCTGATCCGATCGATTTAGGGGATGAGAAAGAAGACTATTCAGAAACGGCTATTTCAGCTGTCACTTATGATGGAGAAACGTACGGTGCCCCCCTTGTTGTGGAAACATACGGAATGTTTTATAACAAAGATCGGGTAAGCGAAGCACCGAAAACCTTTGAAGAATTACAAAAAATCGCTGATGAGCAAACGAATGCTTCCAACGAAGAATATGGATTTTTAATGGAAGCTGCAAACTTGTATTTTATATGGCCCTTTTTCGCTTCAAACGGTGCCTATATCTTTAAACGGGGAGATGACGGCTCTTACGATACAAACGATATCGGTTTAGCCAATGAAGGAGCGAAAAAAGCCGGAGAAATTATTCGAAATTGGTTTGATAAAGGTCAAATTCCGGTCGGTATAACTCCTGATATTATGAACGGATTGTTTAAAGATGGAAAGGTTAGTGTTGTCATTAACGGACCTTGGATGGCTCGTGAATATCAAGATGCTTTAGGAGATAAATTAGGCATTTCGATTTTACCTGAAATTGATGGTAACGTTGGAAAATCCTTCGTTGGTGTAAAATCTTGGATGCTATCCGCTTATTCGGAAAATAAAGAATGGGCCGTTGACTTTATGAAGTTTATTACAAATAAAGAGAATTCCTTAACGTACTTTGAAATAGCTGGAGAAATGCCTGCTAACGAAGCTGCTCTTACTGACCCGTTAGTAACGGACGATCCGATTGTTGGTGCCTTTGCAGAACAAGTTCAATATGGTGAACCGATGCCGAGCGTTCCAGAAATGCAACAAGTTTGGGAACCTGCGAATAAAGCATTAGAACTTTTGTCAAAAGGTGAAGATACAGGAGTATTAGATGAAGCAGTAGATCAAATTAAGGCTAATATTATCGCCAGCGGTGGCGGACAGTAAGCGGAATGGGTGGATAGGAACGTTTCCTATCCACCGTATTCCTTAATGGGAGGGATTTATATGTCGAAGGTAAAAAATGAAACTCGAGACAAAAGTAGACATAACCCAAAACTTGCGATGATTTTATCCATTTTGTATGCCGGGCTTGGACAGTTGTACAATCGACGTTACGGAAAAGCAGCTGTGCTAATCATCGTCGAAACTGCCTATTTAATTGCCTTTGCTGATTATATGAATATCGGATTTTGGGGACTTGTTACTTTAGGCGAGATTCCAATGGTCGATCATTCGATTTTTCTACTTATTCAAGGACTAATTTCTGTTTTATTACTCGCTTTTGGATTGACGGTTTATATTATTAACGTACGTGATGCGTATAAAGAAGCGACGGAAATACGGAATGGGAAAAAACGGCCGTCCTGGAGTGAAGCTCTACGCCATGCTTGGGATACGGGCTTTCCATATATATTCATCACCCCCGGTGTCGTCATGCTTATGTTCGTCACCTTTCTTCCAATTATGTTTATGATTGCCCTAGCCTTTACAAACTACAACCAATACAATTCCCCACCGAGGAAACTGTTGGATTGGGTCGGCTTTGAAAACTTTGTTAACTTAGTCAAGATCGATATTTGGTCGGATACGCTGTTTAGTGTTTTGGCTTGGACATTAATATGGACGCTCGTAGCAACAACGTTACAAATTGCATTAGGCTTATTCCTTGCCCTACTTGTAAATGATCCCCGTATTAAAGGAAAAAGAATTATTCGGACGATTTTAATTTTACCTTGGGCGGTTCCTGCTTTTGTAACGATCTTAATATTTTCAGCGATGTTTAATGATCAATTTGGCGCAATTAATAAGGATATCCTCTCCATATTTGGATTGTCCTTCCCGTGGTTAACGGATCCTTTTTACACTAAAATTGCATTAATTATGATTCAAACGTGGTTAGGTTTTCCCTTTGTCTTTGCGTTGTTTACTGGCGTTTTACAAAGTATTTCAAAAGACTGGTATGAAGCCGCTGAAGTGGATGGGGGAAATCGTTGGCAAAAATTTCAATATATTACGTTACCGCATATTTTATATGCAACTGCACCCCTTTTAATTATGCAATATACTGGAAACTTCAATAATTTCAATATCATCTATTTGTTTAATCAAGGGGGTCCAGCCGTTCGTGGGCAAAATGCTGGAGGAACGGATATTTTAATTTCTTGGGTTTATAAATTAACTTTTGAAACGAATAACTACAATATGGCAGCGGCTATTTCGATTATTATCGGTCTCATTGTGATCGGGTTTGCCTTTTTCCAATTCAGACGGACGCGATCCTTTAAAGAGGAGGGGAATATCTAATGTCTAGAAAAACGAAATCACGGATCGAAGTGACCCTAATTTATCTATTTCTCACTTTTATGGCAGTCGTAATCTTTTATCCACTACTTTGGACGATCGGTTTATCACTTAATCCGGGGACAAGTTTGTATTCATCTTCCATGATTCCTGAAAATTGGTCGCTGGAACATTATAAATGGTTATTTACAAGTCCAGATAGTGATTATTTGCTTTGGTATAAAAATAGTTTGATCGTGGCGTTTGCCAATTCCTTTTTTTCTGTTATTTTAACAGCATTGATTGCTTATGCCTTTTCTCGATATAATTTCATAGGTCGAAAATGGGGACTGTATTCTTTCCTACTTTTACAAATGTTCCCATCTTTAATGTCGATGGTTGCATTATACATTTTATTGAATTCTTTAAATTTACTTAACACATTAACGGGATTAATCCTCGTTTATGTCGGTGGACAAATTCCATTTAATGCTTGGCTTGTTAAAGGATATTTTGATACGATTCCTCGGGAACTGGATGAAGCGGCAAGAATCGACGGTGCGGGTCATTTAGGGGTATTCTTTAAAATTATGCTACCTCTTGCTACACCTATTTTATCCGTTGTCGCTCTGTTTAACTTTATGGCACCATTTACCGATTTCCTTTTGCCAAGTATCATTATTCGGAATCCGGAAAAATATACGTTGGCTGTCGGTTTATTCAATTTTATTAATGACCAATTCGCTAACAATTTCACCCGATTTGCTGCAGGTTCCATTTTAATCGCTGTACCAATCGCCATCGTATTTTTATATTTGCAACGGTATTTGATCACAGGGCTTACGGCAGGTGGAACAAAGGGTTAAGATGCGGAAGGAGGACTGGAGATGAAAAAATTCTTTTTTGCGGTCATTTTCCTATTTTCATTCCTTTTGAATACGACCGTGTGGGCAGCTCCTTCTTTGGAAAGACAGTGGCGGGATGAAACGATCTATTTTATCCTAATCGACCGCTTTAACAACGGTGATGAATCCAATGATTATCATGTCGATCCTTCCGATCCGTTGGCATATCATGGCGGTGATTTTCAAGGCATTATCGACCGGTTGGATTATTTAAAGAATTTAGGTTTCACCGCCCTTTGGTTGACTCCGGTTTTTGATAACTCTGATAAAGGATATCATGGGTATTGGATTCGGGATTTTTATAATACGGAAGAACATTTCGGTACCATTGACGATTTGAAAAGATTGGTGGAGGAAGCCCATAAACGGGATATGAAAATAATTTTGGATTTCGTCGTCAATCATACATCACCAGATCATCCTTGGGTAACGGATCCGGAAAAAAAGAACTGGTTCCATGAAAAGAAGGAAATTTTCGATTGGAAGAACCAGGAACAGTTAGAAAATGGATGGATATTTGGGCTTCCCGATTTGGCCCAAGAAAATCCAGAGGTGAAGCAATATTTGATTGACGTGGCGAAATGGTGGATTACGGAAACGGATATCGATGGCTATCGACTCGATACGGTGAAACATGTGCCGATCGATTTTTGGAAAGATTTTTCGAAGGAAGTAAAATCGGTAAAAGAGGATTTCTATTTATTAGGAGAAGTGCTAGATTATGATCCGAACTATATTCACGAATACTTCGATGCGGGAATCGACGGTTTTGTTGATTACCCCCTTTATGATCGGATACGAACGGCCTTTTCTAAACCTGGGAATTTATCGAGAGTAATCGACCTTTTAGAGTACAATGAAGAACTGTATGAACATCCGGAACTGATGGGACAATTTATCGATAATCACGATACTCCCCGATTTACGAGGGAAATATTACAGGCAAATGAAAAACCTGAAATTCGTTGGAAATTAGCGCTTACCTTTATGTATACGACACCAGGAATTCCGATCATTTATTATGGAACGGAAATTGCCCTAGACGGGGGAGGAGATCCGGATAACCGACGTTTGATGGATTTTGAAAAACAAAGTGATTTAACGGACTATATTAGCAAATTAGGTGAAATTAGAAATGAAAATCGATCATTTACTCGCGGGGATATAACATTTCTTTATAACTCAAATGGAATGGTCGTATATAAGAGGGAATACGAACATGAAACGACAATTGTCGCCTTAAACAACACGGATCAACCCCAGGAATTATCCCTTTCTGAACAAGATATTGGAAAAGATGTCGTGTTAAATGAATTGACTGGGAATGGTGAAACGATCCATAACCAAAATGGTTCGTATATTTTTAAACTCGATGGGGAAACCAGTACGATTTATCGGATGGAAGAAAATGAACGGGAACATGTATCGGGAATATCTTTCCTTTTCATTTTCCTTGCAATTTTAGCAGTGATTAGTATTTTTTATCTTTTCAGACATAAAAGGGTTATCGAAAAGTAATAAGAACGTAGTAAGTGAGTGAATGACTTACTGGAAATAGATGCACGATTTTCGTCTCACCCTTTTGAACAGGAGGAATTTGCGATGGGTTATTTACGACTATTTGAAATTGATGAATGGAAAATAAGAACGAAACAACTTAGCAAAGAACATAAACGATTGCAAGAAAGTCTCATAAGTATCGGAAATGGCTATATGGGAATGCGGGGGAATTTTGAAGAGGATTATTCCGGTGATCACCATCAAGGAGTTTATATTGCAGGCGTTTGGTTCCCAGATAAAACGAGGGTTGGCTGGTGGAAAAACGGGTATCCTGAATATTTCGGAAAAGTGATTAATACGGTTAATTTTTTAAAAACAAATATTTATATAAATGGCGAAAAAGTCGATTTATTTGTAGATCAACTGCATGATTTTCATTTAGAATTAAATATGAAGACTGGTGTATTATACCGAGACTTTACTATTGAAAAACACGGCTTACGTTATCGCATACAAGTGGAACGGTTTGTAAGTCTAGATGTAAAAGAACTTTGTGCTGTAAATATTTCCGTTACTAGTCTAGATGCTGATGCGGATATAAAGATTGTATCTGCTTTGGATGGGGATGTTCGGAATGAAGATGCCAACTACGATGAAATGTTTTGGATGCCGGTAAAATCGGAAAAACGTTCGTTAGTAGTGGAAACGAAGCCGAATCCCTTTGGAATCGAACAGTTTTCCGTGGCGGTAACGATGGAAAATCGAACGTCAAATTTAGAAAAACAATCTGATCATGTGACCGATTTGGAAGTGTCTGAAAGTTTTTTAGGAACCGTTTTAAAGGGAGAAAAGGCGACATTAGAAAAGCGGATCATCGTTACAACAAGCCGGGATTATGAAAAGGAAAAGGTTCTCTCAGCTGGAAAAAAAATATTGGACGAAATCGGAAAATTTCGTTATGATGAATTGAAAGAAAGCCATGAACGACTTTGGGAAAAGCGGTGGGAAAGGGCAGATGTTACGATCGGTGGTGATCCAGCCAATCAGCAAGGAATCCGATTTAATATTTTTCAACTGTTTTCCACCTATTACGGGGAGGACAAACGGCTCAATATCGGCCCTAAAGGATTTACTGGTGAAAAATATGGAGGAGCGACCTATTGGGATACGGAAGCCTTTGTTTTCCCTTTTTATTTAGCGACGGCGGATCCAAGCGTTGCGAAACATTTATTGGAGTACAGATACGAACAGTTACCTCAAGCTTATGATAATGCGAAAAAGCTCGGATTGAAAGGTGCCCTGTATCCAATGGTAACCTTCAATGGAGTCGAATGCCATAACGAATGGGAAATTACCTTTGAAGAAATCCATCGAAATGGTGCAATCGCTTATGCCATTTACAATTATACGAATTACACGGGAGATCAGAGTTATTTAGTTGAAAAGGGAATCGATGTTCTTGTTGGCATTAGCCGATTTTGGGCAGATCGGGTTCATTTCCATAAAGAGAAACAGGTATATATGATTCATGGTGTTACCGGACCAAATGAATATGAAAATAATGTCAATAACAACTGGTATACGAATTATATTGCGGTTTGGACGTTGAAATATACGTTGGAAGCGTTGAAACTTGTATCAAAAGAAAAGCGCTTAAGTTTGAATATTACCGATGAGGAAACAAAAGATTGGCAACATATTATCGACCATATGTATTTTCCGTATGATGAAAAACGGAAAATTTATGTGCAACACGATACATTTTTAGATAAAGAATTAAAAACCGTTCAAGATTTGTCATCGGATGATCTACCCCTTAATCAAAAATGGTCGTGGGATAAAATCTTACGCTCATGTTTTATCAAACAGGCAGATGTATTACAAGGGATATACTTTTTTGGTGATCATTTTACGATGGAGGAAAAAAGACGCCATTTTGAATTTTATGAACCGATGACCGTTCATGAATCCAGTTTGTCACCGAGTGTCCATACGATTTTAGCAGCGGAACTTCGGAGAGGCGATAAGGCGGTGGAATTATACGAGCGAACGGCAAGGCTTGATTTAGACAATTATAACAATGATACAGAAGATGGTCTTCATATTACTTCGATGACTGGGGGGTGGCTTGCCATCGTCCAAGGTTTTGCCGGTATGAGAACGTATAACGGTCAATTATCCTTTGCACCGATTATCCCAAAAAAGTGGACCGATTATAGTTTCCATGTGAATTATCGCAACCGCCTTTTATTCGTTCATGTGAAACGGGATGAAACGTCGATTACTTTGGTAAAGGGTGATCCGTTAGTTTTAAACATGTATGAAAAGTCAATTGAAGTTCAACATGAATATAAATGTAAGACCGAGATCGTTGAATAGAATGATTAAATAGGGAGGAACCGATGATGGCAGTGACAATCAAGGATGTGGCAAAGGTGGCAAAGGTGGCCCCATCCACGGTTTCTCGGGTAATCGCAGACAGTCCGAGAATTAGTGAAAAAACGAAAAAGCGTGTTCGAGAAGTAATGGTTGAACTTGGTTATCATCCAAATTTGATTGCTAGGAGCCTTGCAAATCAATCGACTCAAACGATCGGGATTGTTTTCCCTAATTCCGGTGATTTAGCCTTTCAAAACCCGTTTTTTTCCGAAGTGTTACGGGGAATCAGTGAAGAACTTCATGAAAAGCATTACGTATTACAAATGACAACGGGAAAGACGGATGAAGAAATTTTTGACGACGTCGTTAAAATGGTACAAGGAAAACGGGTTGATGGAATCATTTTACTCTATTCTAAGGTGGACGACCCGGTAACGGATTTTTTATTGGAAAAGAATTTTCCCTTCGTCGTAATCGGAAAACCAAATGAAAAGGCGGAACAAATTACCCATGTGGACAACGATAATATTACCGCCGCGTTGGATGGTACCAACCATTTACTACATTTCGGACATGAACGAATCGGTTTTATCGGTGGAAATAAAAATTTGATGGTTACACTGCACCGATTAGAAGGTTATAAAAAAGCGTTAGAAGAAGCGAATATCCCGATCCGTGAAGATTATATTATTCATGAAGAGTTTTTACTTGAAGGTGGTCAGGAAGCGGTAAAGGAATTGATGACATTACAAAAGCCACCGACCGCACTCCTTGTTGTTGACGATTTAATGTCATTAGGTGTTTTACGAACGATTCATGGAATGGGATTGGAAGTGCCGAAGGATATTTCAATCGTTAGTTTTAACAATGCACTATTTGCACAACTTGCCACACCGCCCCTTACATCCATTGATATCCATATTCTTGACCTCGGTGTTGAGGCGGTAAAACATTTAATTGCTCGAATCGAAAATCCGAAGGAACCGATCAAACGAATCATTATTCCCCACGATCTACTCGTTCGTTCTTCCTCAGACTTTTGTATTGAAAAAACGAATCATTGAACGGATAAAAAACGGGGCTGTCCATAAGTACAGCCCTTTTCTTTATTAGTGAAATTCGATTGATTCCATTTCGATAGCGGCGCATTCCGCGGATACGGCCTAGCCTTTTCGAATCGCATCGTTAAGGGGTTCGGCTCGTGCTGTTCTATAAAGAATAGACCGCATCTCTTTCATCAACTTAGGGACGAATCGAGCCCCTTTTTCCATAAATTATTTGTCCATTATATTGCTTTAACGGAAATTGATAAATTGGATATCTAAGGACAATTCTGTTGTTTCTCTCAAGAGAGCGATTACCTTTTGGAGATCGTCCTTATTTTTTCCGAACACGCGTATTTGATCTTCTTGAATTTGGCTTTTCACTTTCCGTCCGCTCTTTTTTATGATTGAGTTGATGATTTTGGCGTTCTCCTTATCAATTCCTTGAATGAATATAGCCCGTTGTCTCACCAGTCCACCGGAGGCCTTTTCAATTTTCCCATACTGTAAATTTTTTATAGGGACTTTTCTTTTAATAAGTTTTCCAAGGAGAACATCCTTTAACTGGCCGAGTTTATATTCGTCATCGGAAATGAATACGAGTTCATCTCCATCGATCGTGATTTCACTTTTACTTCCTTTAAAATCGTAGCGGGTACGGATTTCTTTCATCGTCATTTGAACCGCATTCGTTACTTCAGAAAAATCAATTTTTGAAACGATATCGAATGAAAATTCTTTTCCCATATCGATGCCTCCGTGTATTCATCTTTTTAAAAAAGAGCGATGAGAAGATCCCCTTATACAGAAGTTACTTCTTTTGATTTAAAAAGAAAATGGCAAGGGTACCTGGTCCGGAATGACTCCCGATGGCAGAACCAATCATATTAATATAAAAATTTTTACATCCAAGCTTTTCTTCTACTAGCTCCTTTAATTCGAGGGCGCTTTGTTCATCATCACCGTGACTGATGGCGATCGTTTGATTTTGTAAATCGTCGCCCCTTTCTTTCATCAATTCAATAATCCGATTGAATAATTTTTTTCTACCGCGATGTTTTTCTAACGGAACTAATTTTCCATCTTCAACGTTTAAAAGAGGTTTGATATTCAACAGACCACCGACGAAAGCAGTCGCTTTGGATACTCGCCCTCCGCGATATAAATATTCCAAGTTGTCTACGGTAAATAGATGCTCCATATGGCGACTATACCACTGGGCTTCCTCTATGATGACATCCTTTGGTAATCCTGCTTCAATTAGTTCCGCTACTTTCATAACGACAAGTCCATATCCGAGGGAAGCACATTTCGAATCGATAATTGTTAAATCAAAATCCGGATATTCTTCCAAAACTTGATCGCGAATCATACATGCCAATTGGTAAGTTCCCGATAATTGGGAGGAGAAGGTAATATAGATCGCCGGTTGTTCATCTTCTGCTAGTTTTGTAAATTCCTTTTTCAATTGGTCTGGAGATGCTTGAGATGTTTTCGGGACTTTTCCTTTTCGCATTCCATCATAAATCACCTTTGGATCAATTGTAACTAAATCTTCATATTCTTCTCCATCTAGATGTACCCGTAAAGGAATGAATGTTATACTATGTTCATGGAAAAAATCTAAAGGAAGATCGCTGCCACTATCGGCAATCAGTTTTACGTTATTCAAATATAATCACCACTTTCCAAGCTTCTTTTTTCAGTTTACCGTTTTTATACCATTTGAACAATCTTTTTTCAAGAAATTTTTGAAATCATTTGATGAGAAGGGAATACAACAATGTTAAGCAATATGAGTTTCGTCGGAGGACATGCATTAGTATCTACGAATATCAAAAAAGTTTTAATCGTTGTCATCGGTGCCTTTATTTACGCAATAGGTATCAACTTTTTTTTAGTTCCAGCAAACGTATATGCTAGTGGTTTTTCCGGGTTATCACAACTTTTAATGACTATTTTTCGTAACTTTTTTCATATCAATATTTCGATGGGGATTTTTTTACTTTTATTAAACATTCCAGTTATTATATTAAGTTGGCTCAAACTCGGCCATTCCTTCACCTTTTATAGCATTATGAGCGTTGGATTCACTTCCTTTTTTTTGCAAGTGATTCCGATTCACCCGGTATCTGATGATATCATTTTAAATGCGGTTTTCGGTGGCACCATTTCTGCGATCGGAGTCGGACTCACGTTGCGGTGGGGGGCTTCCACTGGAGGAATGGATATTATAACGTTGTTTTTGTCAAAATGGAAGGATCAACCGATTGGAAAGTATCAAATGGGACTAAATAGTATTATTATCCTTTCTGCTGGGATGTTATTCGATTGGGAAAAGGCATTGTATACGATGGTTGCCCTTTATGCATCGTCTAGGGTTGTCGATATGATTCACACTCAATCCCAAAAATTAACCGCAATGATCATCACAAATCAAACGGAGGAAATGAAAAAGGAGATTATTTATCGTCTCGGTAGGGGAATTACTATTTTACCTGCACAAGGGGCGTATTCCGATGAAAAACGAGAAATGTTAATTGTCGTAATCAGTAAATATGAGTTGTTTGAATTGAAACAAATTATTAAACAAGTCGATTCCCATTCCTTTACGAATATCGTCCATACGGAAAGTGTCTTCGGAAGGTTTCGAAGGGATGAAAATTAAAGACTAAAATTTTAGACGATCATTCCTCAAAAAGGGAGGGAATTTAAAAGACTGATTGAAAAACCCTTATGTTCTTCCAATGGAAAATGATACTGATTATTCAGTCCATTTAGTTGAAGAAAGGGTTTTTTATTTTTGTCTTTTTATTCCTCGATTTTTTTAAATTGACGAGGAATGTTTTTAGTCCCCGATTTACGATATTGTTTGTTTCATCCCTCCTAGAAAATCGACTAACCAATCTATCTTCCTTGAATTGAAAAATTGACGGTCACTGAAACAAAAAATATTGCTCCAATAGACCGTCGATCGTACATTCCCCGTCAAAGGGGGAAAGTTTCCATTTTTATCAAAAGACAAGTTTTCGATTCGATATTAAGATAGAAGTAGTTTTTCCAAATAGACAGCAACCCCGTCTTGCTCATTTGTTAATGTGACATCCTTTGCCACTTCTTTCACCCGATCGATTCCGTTTCCCATGGCGATTCCGTATTTTGCAAATTGAAGCATTTCCACGTCATTATCCTCATCCCCAAAGGCGATAATCCGATCTTTCGGAATTTGATATGAATCGGCTACTTTTTTCAATCCGACCGCTTTGTTAATTCCCCGTTTATTAATTTCAATGACATGATACGGATCGGCCCAAGTGCGGTATTCGATTTTGTCCGAAAGGGTATCGGATAAAAAGCTACGAATGTGATCCACACTTTTTTGGTCGGAATGGATCAACATGTTCGTCGGATTTTCTAATAAAGACGTCCGTAAATCCCCCGTTGTAATGGTCGGATTACCAATCTGAATTAAATTTAACAATTTTTCATCATGATAATGGATAAATACTTTGTCGACCACTTCTGCCACAATATTGCGGAACGAATACTCTTCACAGGTCGTTACGATTTCTTTTGCCGTTTCGATTTCCAACGGTTCATGAATCGTCCCCCATTCAGGTTTGAGGGGATGATGGACGAAAGCTCCATTAAAATTGACGATTGGAGACGTTAAACCTAATTCTTTATAATACATTTCACTCATTCGATAGGATCGACCGGTGGAAATCATCACGATATGCCCTTCTTCTTGCACCTGTTTTAACACTTTTTTCGTTTTATCGGAAATGGTTTTTTTATCAGTTAATAAGGTACCATCTAGATCAAGAGCAATTAAATACTGTTCCCTCATATATAAATTCCTTTCTATGTTGTATTTTTAACAAATTAAATGAACAGTGGTAAAATGATATTCGATAATATTATTACATACTAGTTTATAATAAGTGAAAAGAAATTCAATAGTTTTTGTAAATTTTTAATGGAAACGGGGGAACGACCAATGATTGGAATTAAAAAGAAAAACGTGCAGGGTATTCCCGTGTTAGAAGTGGGAAAATTAAGTTTAGAAAAACAAGCGTTGCCGACGGTTTTTTTTATTCACGGTTTTACGAGTGCGAAGGAACATAATCTTCATTATGCCTATTTGTTGGCCGAAAAAAATTTTCGAGCCATCCTTCCAGAAGCAAATTTGCACGGTGAACGAAGCCAATCGATTTCTGAGAATGAACGGAATACACAATTTTGGTCAATTGTCGTACAAACAATTGAAGAATTAAACATATTAAAAGATACATATGTTGAAGAAGGATTGACCGTACCAGATAAAATCGGTTTGGCTGGTTTATCTATGGGTGGAATCATTACATTGGGCGCCTTAAGTCGATATCAATGGATTAAGGTGGCTGTCAGTTTAATGGGATCTCCATCCTATGACAAATTTTCTCAAGATTTAATCCATCAATATGAAAAGCAAGGCGAGAAATTACCTTTTACAAATGAACAAGTGGAAGAAGAAATGAAAAAAATTGAAAAGTATGATTTAAGTAAACGTCCGGAAACATTGCAAGGTCGTCCACTATTGTTTTGGCATGGGAAAATGGATAAAGTCGTCCCATATCAATATGCATGGGAATTTTATCATAAAGTAAAAGATGAATATGGAAATCATCCTGAAAAAATACAATTTATTTTAGATGAAAAGGCTGAACATAAGGTGACGAGGGCAGGCGTATTAAAAACGGTAGAATGGTTTGAAATGTATCTAGCATAAAAGGATTGGAAGGGGAGATGGGATGGAGGACGAGTAAGTGAAATCGGTCGATTCGCCTCCATCCATCTTCCTTTTTCTCCAGGAAGCAGGCATTGTGAATATACGTATATCCGGTTTCCATAGTGGAATTGTTTACCCGTTTTTTGTTATGATAAGGTAGAATGGAAAGGAGGTTTTCAAAATGGATGAAGCCTTAAAGGAAAATATATATGGTGCTTTGGAACAAGTGATCGATCCAGAGCTTGGAATCGATATCGTGAATTTAGGATTGGTTTATGATGTGGATTTGACAGAGGAAGGAAAAGCGATCATTACGATGACGTTAACAACAATGGGTTGCCCGTTGGGAGGAGTGATATCTGATCAAGTAAAGGCTGCCCTTAGCGATATACCAGAAGTGAAAGATACGGAAGTGAATATCGTTTGGAATCCACCTTGGACAAAGGATCGGATGAGTCGTTATGCTAAAATTGCCTTAGGTATTCCGGATTAAAACAGTTGGGTATCTTCTCTGTTGTGATATGACGTCAAGTACAATGATATTTTCAGTAACGGTTAACATTTAGGTCTATTCGAAAAAACAGTCGAAAAGTAGGATAGAAAAAAGGGTCTCTAAATTTGAGACCCTATTTTTCTGCGGTTTGTCCATCTTTCGGTAACAGGATCGGTATGAATAAAACTAAGATGAACAGTCCGACAGTTAGGAAATTTCCGGTTTCAAAACTGTATGTGGCACCAAGTATCGAACCGACCACATATGTAACCATGTGAGATAATAAAAAGCTCCAAATAAATGTAAACAAGTACTTCATTTAATCACCTTCAAATAGGAAAATTCCTTCTAAGTCTTCATAAAAATGATACCATAAAAAATAAAAATCGCAAATGGATTAGACTATGAAGACAATAATAATTTAGTTAAAGCCGTCTAGCCCAAATTGTTGTTAGTCATGAAAAGGGAGAAAAAATATACGCTCAAATGGTTGCTTTCATCGAGATTTGAAATATAATATAGTACTCGTTTATGTAGAGGGGATTCAGATGAAATATCGTATTTTTTTATTAAACAACCGACATTGTATTGTCCATTATCCAGAAAAGCCGAACGGTTTCGGAATTCTTATTATCGGTGATAAAGATCAATATGTAGATGGGAAGGGCAGCAGTTGGATGAGTCAAGAAAACAAGTCCCCCTTATTACAGTCATTGTTGAACGAAGGTTATTTATTATTTTATCCTGATTTAAGCTTCAACCATATGGGAAACAGCCAAGCAATTGAATTAACAAAACTCGTTTATGAGTATGTAAAAAGACACGAAATCATCAACCATAACATTCATATTATTATCGAAGGAATTGGAGCACTTCTGTTATCTCCCTTTTTGGTAGAATATCATCAATATGTACGTTCCATTCTTTTTATCAATCCGATATTTTCACTAGATTGGATGAAGGAACAAGTAAAGGACCAACCTTTTTTATATCGGAAATTTTTACAAGAAATTCGGGATGCATATACAATCGACGAAGATGAATGTGAACAAATAATCGCCAATAATAAACGGGCTATCCTTCATTTAAACCACCCCTTTAAGATCATCCATATTTTGGAACATGGGATGAAGGATGAACGTTGGATTAAAAACTATAAGAAGTTATTTGGAGAAACGGACCGCATTCACGTTTTATTACGAGAAAAAAGAAGTGCCCAAATAAAGTACGCCCTTCAATTATTTAAGCAGGCTGAACATTTTTTATGATCGAATGAAGAGCAAAAAGAAATGAAACGGGTGATGGCAAGTTGAATAATTTAATATATGGGAGTTATGGACTGCTCGGTTTCGAACTTGGGAAATGGTTTTTAGAGATGGGAGAATCGGTTTTTCATATTAATATTGGAGATGAATTTGAAAATAAACAAAAATTAGAGGAAAAACAGTTGTTATTTGGAAGAAACAGCAATTTTAAAGAAATCGATCGAATGGAAAAGATGGAACCGATTGAGGGGAAATCCAGGGTAATCGTGCCGTTCATTGATTGGGAACGGTTTGGAGAGGGAGAAAAAAAGAAGATAATCGACAGGTTACGAACACATTTACACATTCAATGGCAAAATCCAACCTTTTTTTTCATCCTGATTTTACTAAAAAGGGACAACTTTGAAGATTTGAAAAGGGATTTTCCATTTCTTTTTTCAGAAAGTAAAAGGCTCCAAACGATCATTGTTCCAGAAAACGATCGAAAGGAACCGTTGGAAGAGGAAAAAGAGGTGGAAATCATTCCTTTAACTAGGGAAATTATAACTGTAATTGAAAGTGAAAAACCTGGAGACCATACCGTTACACATATGTTAATGCTTTGAAAAATGGAAAGGGCGGCCCAAATCATCCGCCCTAAAAAATTATTTAAAAAATCTCTTCGTCATCGCCCGTAATTTCGATGCCGATTCTATAATTTGATTTAGCTGTTGGAAAAACTCCATCCGCTCATTTCGATTTTGGTCCTTTCCTCCCGATTCCATTTGGAAAGGGGGGTTTTTCCTTCCAAATTTTTCGTTCGATGGAACCGTTTTGTGAACACTGTCTTTTGGTGTGCGAATAGCCCTTTCACCAAACATAAAGCGGATAAAACGTGTTTCACGATCTTCCTGTTCTGGAAGTGCATTTCTTTTTCCCGCCGTTTTCTTTTCTACCATTTTCCCACCTCCAGTTTGGTTTCACTTTTTTATAAACATATGCATATGGACCGACTTCTGTCCGAACTTTTCTAGAAATAGGCATTTTTTTCTGGCCGTTGATTATGAATTGAAAAATGGTTACGAATCAGGTAAAATTAGTACCAGGTAATAATAACAGATTTCAAAATCTTATACAGGTAGCTTTTTTAAATAAAGGAGTGAAGAAAATGAACGCAGGAATTATTGGAATTGGCAGATATATTCCCGAAAAATTGATCACAAATTTTGACCTAGAAAAAATGATGGACACATCTGATGAATGGATTCGGACAAGAACGGGGATTGAGGAAAGAAAAATTGCAGACGAAAATACGAATACGTCAGATATGGCATATTATGCGGCAAAGGAAGCCATTGAAGACGCCGGTATTAGTGGAGAAGATATCGATCTGATTATTACTGCAACAGTGACACCGGATCATTCTTTTCCGTCTGTATCGAGTATGTTGGAAGAAAAACTAGGTGCAAAGCATTGTGCGGCAATGGACATTAGTGCTGCCTGTTCCGGTTTTATATACGGAATGGTAACAGCTAAACAATTCATAGAGACAGGAACCTATCGATATGTATTGGTCGTAGGTGCTGAAAAGTTATCGAAATTGATCGATTGGAATGATCGGAATACGGCGGTACTTTTTGGTGATGGAGCGGGCGCTGTCGTGATGGGCCCCGTATCGGAGGGGAAAGGAATTTTATCCTTCGAATTAGGTTCTGACGGATCCGGAGGAAAATTTTTATATGAAGATCAAAAGATTTGTATGAACGGAAGAGAAGTGTTTAAATTTGCAGTGAGACAGATGGGAGATTCCGCCGTACATGTCCTTGAAAAGGCTGGTTTGACAAAGGAAGATGTTGATTTTCTCATTCCCCATCAGGCCAATATCCGCATTATGGAAGCAGCGAGACAAAGGTTGGATCTCCCTGCGGAAAAAATGTCCAATACCGTTGGAAAATATGGAAATACGTCTGCAGCCTCCATCCCAATCTCCCTTGTGGAAGAAGTAAAAGCTGGGAAAATCAAAGATGGAGATTCTATCATTATGGTTGGTTTCGGTGGTGGCCTCACTTGGGGTGCGTTGTTAATGAAGTGGGGAAAATAAAAAATTTGAAAATGTAAGCAAGGAGTTGAATAAAAATGGATAAACGAAGAGTTGTCATTACTGGGATTGGAGCAGTTACTCCTGTTGGAAACGATGTGGAGACGGCGTGGTCAAATATCGTTGAAGGGAAATCAGGTATAGGGGTCATGACTCGCGTTAATCCTGATGACTTTCCATCGAAAGTGGCTGCGGAAGTAAAGGATTTTCGTCCTGAAGATTTTATCGAACGGAAAGATGCAAGAAAAATGGATCGATTTACCCATTTTGCATTGGCAGCCTCTTTTATGGCTGTTGAGGATGCAAAATTGAAGATTGATGAAAGTAATGCCCATCGGGTTGGGGTCTGGATTGGATCTGGTATCGGTGGAATGGAAACGTACGAAAAACAATTTGATATTTTTTTAAAACGTGGGTATCGGAGGGTCAGTCCCTTCTTTGTACCGATGATGATTCCGGATATGGCTGCTGGACAAGTATCCATTTTTTTAGGTGCTAAGGGAATCAATTCGTGTACGGTAACCGCTTGTGCTACCGGAACGAATTCCATTGGCGATGCTTATAAAGCTATTCAGCGGGGCGATGCGGATGTGATGATCACCGGAGGGACAGAAGCGCCAATTACGAATATGGCAATCGCAGGTTTTTGCGCAAGTACAGCCCTTACAACAAACCCAAATCCGGAAAAGGCTAGTAGACCTTTTGACAAAAATCGAGATGGTTTTGTAATCGGTGAGGGAGCAGGGATTGTCGTATTGGAAGAATTGAATCATGCAATCAACCGCGGTGCCAAAATTTATGCAGAAATTGTCGGCTATGGTTCGACAGGGGATGCTTACCATATTACGGCTCCTGCACCAGGGGGAGAAGGCGGAGCAAGGGCGATGAAAATAGCATTAGACGAAGCGGGAATATCGCCGAGTGACGTGGATTATATAAATGCCCATGGGACGAGTACGGAATATAACGACAAGTTTGAAACGGAAGCAATTAAATCGGTGTTTGGTGAGTCCGCCTATCGATTGGCGGTAAGTTCGACCAAATCGATGACCGGTCATTTATTAGGAGCGGCTGGAGCAGTGGAAACAATATTTTCTGTCTTGTCCATTACAAATGGGGTGATTCCACCGACCATTAATTACGAAAATCCTGATCCGGAATGCGACTTGGATTATGTTCCAAATGAAGCGAGAAAACAGGATGTGCGGGTTGTTATGAGTAATTCCTTTGGATTTGGTGGGCATAACGCAACCCTCCTATTTAAGAAATACGAGCAATAATACTTTATATTATTTTAATCTTATCCATCATCCCAATATATGAAAATCACCGGTCTGAAATCGGTTGCTCATTACCTAGTTCTCTTTTTTATTTTTTCACATATTTTATGATTAATGAAGGTTGAATACGTTATGGGAGGAAAAACGATGGGCATCATCCGAACGGACCGGTGGCTTGATCAATGGTTTTTCCAGCCGGAAATCATATGTGAAAAGTTGATGAACCACTTCGATCGATTAACTGGTCAGAGCATCTATTTGTTTTTGCAATCAAAGGGAATGTATAAACCGAATCGATTGACAAAGAAAAATTTCCACATGATGAAGGAAAGAAACCATTGGGAAAAGGTAGAAGATTTTTTCAATAAATATAAAAAACGGTGGAAGGGACCAAATATCTCCATTTATGTTTTTCCATCATCCTTTTCTTTATTCGATCCAATGAACAAAAGAGAAGGATTTACCTTTCCCCATGCAATGTTTTTGTTTTTGTCACCTAATCTTAATGATCGGGAACTAGAAGCCCTTTTTGTCCATGAGTATCACCATGCCACACGAATGGGTACATTAAAAAAACCGGTTTCTGAAAACAATTTAGCGGATTCTGTCGTGATGGAGGGCTTAGCGGAATTTGCCGTGTGGAAATATTGTGGGGAACCATATTTGTCGAAATGGATTTTCGCATATGAGGAAAAGGAAATCAAATATGTGTGGAAAAAATGGTTTCAACCTAATTTAACAACGAGTATTTCCGATCCCCTTCACGATCAACTTCTATATGGAAAAATTTTTTCAAAGCCGATGTTCGGCTATGCAGCAGGATTTTATTTTGTAAAACAATTCGATCAACAGTCGAAACTCTCAATGGAAGAATCCTTCATATTACCTGCAAATACGTTTATCCTAAGGAATGAAAATCAAGGAAAATAACGTATGTGAAGGAATAAATTACCCGTCACTTGCCAATACTGTACTCAAACAGTCTGTAAGTGAGGGGTTTAACGATGCTATATTTGCATGATGTTTGGGTCAATTGGTTTGAGGGAGAAGAACATGGTTATAATGTCTGTCCATTTCATGAATGGAGGAAAACCGATACGATTGAATTGTTAGATCAAGTTCCGATTATTAAATCCACTTCGGAATTATACCATTATATCGAAAACCATTTAGAAGATCTACCCGAACCTCTATTAAATGACGTATATCAAAAGGCTTATATGCGAAAGAACCACGAGCGTATACCACTCGATTACTGTTTTCTTATAACGGATGGAATTGGGATTTTAGTTGTCGACACGTTAGGATATCAAATTCCGACGAGAAAAAGTCGAATCATTCCGAGGCAGGAACAACTTGTCTACGAAATGGTGGAAAATGTGGAAGTAATTGAATATAGTTTCCAACCCCCGAAAAAAAAGAACGATCACATTCTTTCACCGGATCCATTACTGATGGTTGGCTTGACGAGGAAAGAAAGGCAGTTAAAAAAGTTACTATTTATGGCTCTCGATCAATTACATATAGCAAAAAATACCGCTGAAATACGCTACTGGTATACGGAGTGGAAACCGGAAAAATACTCGGTGATACGAAAAAAAACCTTTGAAGAAGTTTGGCAAGAGTTTTACGAGGATGTAAAAAAGGGCTGGTCGAAAAAACATGAAACATTATGCGAACGAATGGTAAAAGGGCAGCCGTTATTAGAAAAACTTTGGGAATTGGAACAAGGTTCAAAGGTGAATTAAGTGTTGTTTTATAGACAAAGATTCGAAATAAACCGATTTCAAGTTCAAATCCACTTCCTTGAATAAAGGCGCTATGATTTATGGTGTTGGTGACTAAAAACCAACACCTTTTTTGATTAAAAATAAAGATAAGTGACGAGAAGGACCGAGCCGTGCCACTGGATGGGCGTCCGACAATGGAACGAATCACTTCAAACCGATTTTGGATGAATGGAAAACCTAATCCGATTACATTTTACTGAAAAAAATCACGAAATTATTCACCAACATTATTTGACAGAACCTTAATACCCCTTTCCTACGATCCATTTACAAACCGGAAGAATAAAATCTGGTTTTAGGAAAGAATAACTTTTTAATAGATAGTTCACTGATAAATGTTAATTTTCTATTTAAAAAAATTATTCATTATTTGTAAATGTTATGATAAAATAAAATATATTTTAAATTATGGAATAAGGATGATGAATAAGGGGGAAAATAATGACTGATTTTATTTATCAATTGTTAGCCATTGTTATTTATTTAGTGGGAATGTTATTTATTGGTTGGTATGCGTATAGGAGAACGTACAATTTATCCGATTATATGCTGGCGGGAAGATCGTTACGTCCTGCGGTCGCAGCATTAAGTGCCGGAGCGTCGGATATGTCCGGTTGGCTGTTAATGGGGCTTCCCGGTGCGATTTTTCTCTTTGGTTTGGATAAGGTTTGGATTGCGATTGGTTTAACGATCGGTGCCTATTTAAACTGGTTATTTGTAGCACCGCGACTTCGGGTATATACCCAAGTATCCAATGATTCGATTACAATTCCGAGTTATTTGGATAATCGATTAAAGGAAAATGTGAAATTTTTACGGATTGTGTCAGGAATTATTATTTTCATTTTCTTTACCTTTTACGTTTCATCAGGGATGGTGGCAGGTGGCGTCTTCTTCGAAAGTTCCTTCGGTTGGGATTATCATATAGGTCTTTTGATCATGTCTGCGGTTGTCGTGGTATACACATTTTTCGGGGGATTTCTCGGAGTTAGTTTAACGGATTTTGTTCAAGGAACGATTATGTTTTTTGCCCTCTTACTCGTTCCTATTGTGGGAGTTTTTGTGACGGGAGGTATGGGGGAAACGGCAGAGACAATTCGTGAAGTGAATCCAGAACTTCTTTCCCTCGTATCCGGGACAGGTCTTCTTGGAATTATTTCTTCTGCCGCTTGGGGACTTGGTTATTTTGGACAACCCCATATTATCGTTCGATTTATGGCGATTAAAACGGTACAAGAAACGAAACAAGCAAGACGAATTGGAATCGGCTGGATGATTTTAAGTTTAGCTGGAGCGATCGCCACAGCCCTCGTTGGGATCGCCTATTTTCAACAACATCCGGATATGACGTTAACAGATCCGGAAGCGGTATTTATCGAATTAGGTCAAATTCTTTTCCATCCATTTCTTGCCGGTGTTATGTTAGCGGCGGTTTTAGCAGCCATTATGAGTACCGTCTCATCCCAACTGTTAGTAACATCGTCGGCACTTGTAGAAGATATTTATAAGGCGATATATAAAACGAATCTTACCGATTCCAAATCGGTCTTTTTCGGTCGAGTTGCGGTACTTATCGTTTCGGTTATCGCATTAATTTTCGCTTGGGAACAGTCGAATACGATTTTGAATCTCGTTTCCTTTGCGTGGGCCGGATTCGGTGCCTCCTTCGGTCCGATCATTTTACTTTCACTATATTGGCGAAAATTAACCGGGATTGGAGCATTGTCAGGAATGGTCGTTGGAGCGTTGACAGTATTAATTTGGGGAAACGTGGATGCATTAAAAAATGTTATGTATGAAATTGTTCCAGGCTTTTTGTTGAATATGATCGTCGCGTATATCGTAAGTTTATTCACGTACCGGCCGAATGCGGAAATCGAGCGGGAATTTAATGAATCCCTTGCTTTGTTAAAAAGTGAAAGTGGTAAATAATTTATTCGAAAGGAAAAAAGGTTGAGTCAAAAGGACATGTTATGAAAAAAATGATGTTTTGAGACTCAAACCTCTTCTTTGTTTTGGGATAATTAATATGGTTATTTTATACAAAAAAAGTGGGTTTCCCACATGTTTTTCTGCTTGACTTGGTCTTGTTGCCTCACTACTTGCCACTTTTTCAGGCGACTCCAGTGAAAACAGTACGAGGCGATGACCCTGCAGACGAGTTTCCGAGTCGAAAAGGCTCGGCCGTGCCACTGGATGCGCGTTCCGCCTTAAGCGAAAAAGTGTATGACCAAAAACAACAATCTTTTATAAAAACCTTGTATTTTCAAACAAAGAATGGGTGTCCCAGCTATTTTTGAGACACCCTCTTCATTTTTTTCCTTAATTTGAATATTTGTTTCATCCTTCTTTAACAATTGATTCGACAGTTATCTACATGATTTCCTTCAGTTTTGTTGCCTTTTCAAATTTTGATTGGCGAGGATCATCAAGCGTTTCCTTTCTATCGCCGCTTCCTTCCTAATCCCATCGCCGCTTCCATTTTTTTCACCATTTTTGACGCGACCATATTTGCTTTCTCTGCACCTTCATCTAAAATTCGATCCAGCTCAGGGGAATTGATTAATTCCTTGTATTTTTCTTGAATAGGTTGTAATTCCTCAATGATGAGTTCTGCTAAATCTGCTTTAAATTGGCCATATCCTTTTCCTTCGTATTGTTTTTCAATTTCCGATATGGATTGATTACTGAATGTGGAATAAATGGATAATAAGTTGGAAATCCCCGGTTTATTCTCTTTATCATATTTGACGATTCCATCTGAGTCCGTGACAGCACTTTTTATTTTTTTCATAATTTGTTTCGGTTCATCGAGGAGAGATATGTACCCCTTTTGATTCGGATCCGATTTACTCATCTTTTTCTTTGGATCTTGAAGCGACATAATTCGAGCCCCGACTTTTGGAATTTGAATTTCAGGAATTGTGAAAATTTCTCGATATTTTTTATTGAACCGTTCAGCCAAGTCGCGGGTTAATTCTAAATGTTGTTTTTGATCCTCACCGACAGGTACCAAATCGGTGTTATATAGCAATATATCCGCAGCCATTAAAGGAGGATAAGTTAATAAACCGGCAGATACCGCTTCCTTTCCAGCGGATTTATCTTTGAACTGGGTCATTCTTTCTAATTCGCCGATATAAGAAATGCACTGTAACATCCAAGCGGCCTGTGCATGGGCGGGAACTTCCGATTGGATAAAGAGCGTCGCTTTATCGGGATCGATTCCAACCGCCAAATAAAGAGCTGCAAGACTTCGAATATTTTTTCTTAATGTTTGTGGATCTTGCGGAACGGTAATGGCATGTTGATCGACAATGCAAAAATAACATTGATAGTCATTTTGCAACTCGATAAATTGTCTCATTGCACCGATATAGTTTCCAATCGTTAACGTCCCGCTCGGTTGAATACCAGAAAAAATTGTTTTCATGATTTAAACCTCCTTAAAACAAAATATAATAAAAAAACCATTCGTCCAAAAGTCAGGGACGAATGGTTGAAAATCCGCGGTACCACCCTAAATTGCCAAAAATGGCCTCTCTCCTTGTAACGTAAGGTAACGCATAAACATACTAGGAACACTAGTTGCCGTGTTCTGTTCTGTTTATGGCTCGAAAGTCCATTCCATCCGGGTTGCCGTTTGTTTCCACCAACCACAAACTCTCTGAAGACAACGACCGAATGTACTCCTCTTTCTCATCGCTTTTCCGTATTAGATTGGTAATAATTATAAATGATTCCTAATCCGAATTCAAGATGATTATTTGTTTACTCCGCCGATTCGTTTCCAATTTTTTTGATTTTTTTCCCGTACGCGGATATATTCATACCGCTTTTCTTTTTTTCGGAAAATTTTTCCGAAAAACTGTAACACATTTCCGAAAAAAGCTGTTATAATGATAATGAGAGATGAAATAAAAAAATAATCAATAAAAAATTTGTTCATTTTTGTCCCCGCCTTTATATATTGAATATAATTTCACGTTACGAGTTCGTCTTGTCATTCGGCCCCTTTAAATCTTCTGCCTTTTTTCGTCCAAAATAAATTTTTTCAATTGCTATGGATAATTGATAATCAATGGTCAAAAGGAGAATACGTGATTTTACTATATAATATGTGATTACGTATAAAAAATGAAAAATTGTACAAAAACCAGTGAAAATGATAACAAAAAAATAAAAAATTATATTAAAAAATATACCATTTCGTGACAAAATCATGTATAATGATTATGTGGTTTTAATTTAAATTAATTATTAATAAGGAATTAGTTTTTAAATAAATTTTTCCAGTAAAATGGAACGGGAGAAGGAGTGAAAATAAAAAATGGTCACATTGTACACTGCACCGAGTTGTACTTCGTGTCGGAAAGCAAAGGCGTGGTTAGAAGAACATGATATTCCATATAGAGAACGAAATATTTTTTCAGAACCTCTTACGATGGAGGAAATTAAGGAAATTTTTCGTATGACTGAAGACGGTACGGATGAAATTATTTCAACTCGTTCGAAAACGTTTCAAAAATTGAATGTGAATTTAGATGCCCTTCCACTCCAAGAATTATTTAAATTAATTCAAGATCATCCGGGACTTTTACGTCGTCCAATCATCATTGACGAAAAGCGGTTACAAGTAGGATATAATGAAGATGAAATTCGCCGATTTTTACCGAGAAAGGTCCGTACGTATCATTTAATTCAAGCGCAAAGACTCGTTAATTAAAATAGGCTTTTCCCCTTTACTCGAAGAAGAAAAACGGTTATAATAATGGACAACTAGGCACCTTCATGCTACAAATGCGTGAAGGCTTTTTTTCTAAAATCAAATCCCCATTCAGTTGTAATAAATTACATTTTTGTTTCAGAATAGGTTGTTTTCTCATTTTATTACATTGAATGGATTTCGTTTCCCTTCAGCAAATTTTTATCATAAAATAAAAGTAGGAAGTGTACAATATAGTTAATTTTACGGGATTAACCGGGGGATTCGTCCCTTCATAATACGGATCAGAAGGGAGAGTAGCCATATGGAAATAGAGCGAATCAATGAAAATACAGTCAAATTCTTTATCTCATATGTCGATGTGGAAGAACGGGGATTTGACCGTGAAGAAATTTGGTATAACCGGGAAAAGAGTGAAGAGCTTTTTTGGGAAATGATGGATGAGGTACATGAAGAGGAAGGATTTGTATTTGACGGTCCATTATGGATTCAAGTCCAAGCTTTGGAAAAAGGGTTGGAAGTATTGGTAACGAAAGCTCAAATTTCCAAGGATGGTAGCCGTTTTGAGTTGCCTTTTTCCGAAGAGAAATTAAAGGACTTCTCCCTCGATGAACAAATTGAAAAGTACCTGGACCAGCATTTCTTTGAGAATAGTTTAGATTCAACTGAAAGTGAGGAAAATGAAACGGTCTCCTTCGTAAC
Source organism: Fervidibacillus halotolerans (assembly GCF_026547205.1). Classification (GTDB taxonomy): domain Bacteria; phylum Bacillota; class Bacilli; order Bacillales; family Caldibacillaceae; genus Fervidibacillus; species Fervidibacillus halotolerans. The sequence continues at coordinate 596,118 of NZ_CP106877.1, forward strand.
TTATTTCCAAGATTTGGAAGACCTAATTTCTTTATCGAAACGGTCTTTACCGGAGGGTATTCAATCTCGATTGTTTTCAATGGATCAAAAATATTATTTATATACCGAGTATTCCTTCAAACATTTTTCAGAAGAAGAAGTCGATAATATGATTAGCATTATTTTAGAATATGGTGTTGAGTCTGGACGAACATTGGAAGTTCTAGAAGAATATGGGAATGAAATCATTAAGGAAAATGTTTTTGATGTGTTGAAACAATATTTTAATTAATGAAAAGTTCAATTTTCCATATCATTTCACCGACAAAATCCGATTTCCTTTATTGGAATCGGCTTTTTTTTATTTTTCACCAATTGAAAAAGGAATTTTCTCCTTTTGACCTGTTTTCTTTTTCTTTTCATAATAAAAGGAAACGATGTTTAATCTTACTCCATTAATTAAAGTTCATTCCCCAAACAAACTTCAAAAAAAGGAGTGAATGGATTGTTTGTGGCACTTAATCGTTTAGGGGTTTTACGAACAGTATTACATCGTTCCTATGCATATGTTGAAGGATTAAAAAAGGAAGCACCATTTTACTGTCCTGATTGTAAGCAGGAGGTAATTTTAAAAATCGGAAAGCGAAAACTTCCCCATTTCGCCCATAAAAGTGTATGTCCAGCCAAAGGGGAAGGAGAAACAGTAGAACATATAAAAGGAAAAATAGCCCTCTACCAATGGCTAAAAAATAACGGTTTTACTCCGGTTATTGAAAAATTTTTACGTGAAATCAATCAACGACCCGACATATTTTTCCATTGGAAGGGAATGAGGACTGCAGTCGAGTTTCAATGCTCCCCAATTCCGCAAGAATTGCTAAAAAAACGTACAGAACAATATAAAAATAATGGAATTGTCCCCATTTGGATCATTCATGAAAAACTTATTCGAAAAAGTAATCGTCATGTAATGCATTTTACTGATTTTTCCACCCAATTTATTCAAAACATCTTTTTATCCGAGCCGTTTCTTTTATCCTTCGATCCGAATATACAGGCTTTTTTTCGCTACACCCATTTTATTCCCATATCGAAACAACGGGCATTTGTTAAAGAAGAAATATTTGACCGTAAAGCAAAATGGACGGATATTTTTGCAAAAACGAATCCTTCCTTTGAGTTTTACAATATGTGGCCTGAAAAAATGGAAAATTGGTTATTGACCCGTAACTTACAACCGGGGGCAAGAAAAGACCCATTTTTGTTATTTTTTTACCGACATCATATTCATCCGACAATGTTTCCCCCAGAAGTAGGTCTCCCTCTCCCATATATGTATATGATTATAAATTCCCCCTTTGAATGGCAAGCGTATTTATGGCATCGATTTTTTTACGGGAAAAAACGAGGGGATTATTTTTCGACCCGTGATATTCAAAACTTTCTTTTGAAAGAAATGAACGGAATGATTCATTGGCGTTCCTTTCCCTTATTGAAATTAAGGGATAAAAACCTCCCTGTTTGGCATTATTTTCGATTTTTTGTAAAAATCGGGACGTTGAGAAAAGAAGGGGATACGTTTATCATCAAAAAACCAGTGGAACCCATACCACTTGGAAGAGATGGTTTTGGGATTCGAAAAGATTTCTTTCGCCGGTATAAAGGCATTCTATTAAAAAATTTGGTTGACTGATTTGAAAAATATGTATATTTTATTGATTATACATAACTTTATTTTGTGGTAATATGAAATCAATAATAAATGTGGATAAAATGGAGGGAATAGGATGACTAATGGAAAAAGCACAGTAAAAACACTTCCTGCAAGAAGTGAAATCCCAGAAGAAGCTACATGGAGATTAGAAGATATTTTTGCAACGGATGAATTATGGGAGAAAGAATTTCATGAAATAAACGATTTATTACCGAAAGCATCGGAATATAAAGGAACGTTAGGAAAAAGTGCGGATCACTTGTTCAAAGCATTAAAATTTCGGGATGATGTCATGTTCAGGCTCGAAAAACTATATGTATATGCCCATATGCGTTATGATCAAGATACGACCAATGCTACTTATCAAGGAATGAATGATCGGGCAAAGATGTTATATACACGGGCAAGTAGTCAATTTGCATTTATTGTCCCTGAAATTTTATCAATTGATGAAGAAAAAATTCGTCAATTTTTTGATGAAAACGAAGATCTAAAACTTTATGAACATCAAATTGAAGAAATTAATTTACATCGACCACATGTATTATCTGCTGAAATGGAAGCAATTTTAGCCCAAGCATCCGACGTTTTCGGTGCATCAAGCAATATCTTTGGCATGTTAAACAATGCGGATTTACAGTTTCCTACAATCATTGATGAAAATGGGGAGGAAGTAGAAGTAACCCACGGGCGTTTTATCACCTTTTTAGAAAGTGACGATCGTAGAGTAAGACGTGATGCATTTAAAGCTGTTTACGACACATACGGACGCTTCCGAAACACTTTTGCCAGCACCCTTAGTGGTCAAGTGAAGCGGGATAATTTTATCGCATCCGTTAGGAAATATAATTCTGCTCGGCATGCAGCCCTTTCCGCTAATCATATTCCTGAAAAAGTATACGATCAGCTAGTTGATACAGTAAACAAAAATCTCCATCTTCTCCATCGCTATGTGGAATTGAGAAAACGGATGTTAAACATTGACGATTTGCATATATATGATTTATATACTCCACTTGTGAAAGATGTAAAAATGGAGATTTCTTATGAAGATGCTAAGGAGATCGTCTTAAAAGGTTTAGCACCCCTTGGAGAAGACTATGTGGCCATTTTAAAAGAAGGATTTGAAAACAGGTGGGTCGACGTTTATGAAAATAAAGGAAAGCGAAGTGGCGCCTATTCTTCAGGTGCTTATGGAACGAATCCGTATATTTTAATGAATTGGCAAAATAACGTGAACAATTTATATACGCTAGCCCATGAATTTGGTCATTCCGTTCATAGTTATTTAACACGGAAACATCAACCGTACCCATATGGAAATTATTCCATTTTCGTCGCTGAAGTTGCCAGCACTTGTAATGAAAATCTTTTGACAGATTATTTATTGAAAACGTTGGATGATGATAAAAAACGGCTATATGTATTAAATCATTTTTTGGAAGGCTTCCGTGGAACGGTTTTTCGACAAACGATGTTTGCAGAATTCGAACATGATATCCATGTTCGGGCTGCCCGGGGAGAAGCGTTAACAGCAGATTTATTAACAAAGGTGTATTACGATTTAAATAAAAAATATTTCGGTGAAGGGATGACCGTAGACGAAGAAATTGGTTTAGAATGGGCGAGAATCCCGCATTTTTACTATAATTATTACGTTTACCAATATGCTACCGGATTTAGTGCCGCATCCGCATTAAGCAAGCAAATTATCGAGGAAGGAGAGCCGGCAGTAAAACGATATATCGAGTTTTTGAAAGCAGGTAGCTCCGACTATCCAATCGAGGTATTAAAGAAAGCAGGAGTCGATATGACGAGTCCTAAGCCGATGGAAGAAGCTTTACGAGTATTTGAAGAAAAATTAAGTGAAATGGAACGATTACTTTCTTCTGTTGATCAGTAATATAATCAATTAGGGGGCTGTTCAAATTGAACTGCCCCTTTTTTTATAAACAAAATTCGATTGATTATATTTTGGTGACGGCCCTTTCAGCAGGCATGTCCTAGCCTTTTCGATTCGTATCGTTCGTGGGGTCTTCCGCTCGTGCTGTTTTCTCTGGAGTCGCCGCCCCCTTCCCTTTTATCAACTTTAGACAGTCCCTTTCCTCTATTTAACGGTAAGGTAAAGACAAATTACGCGAAATTTTTTATTTAAAACCTTTAAATCGATTTCGGTGATTGCGGGATAAAATGTAAAGGAAAATGGAAAAATAAAGTAAGGGAGCGGTGATATAAGCGGGATAAAGGTTCATCATTCCAAACATATGAAAAATAAAAGAGAATGCGATGGCAACGAGCATGACAAATGTAGTCAAACGGTTCATTTTCCATCTCCTATTTTAAATAATCGTTAGTATATTTTATGTACAAAACCAACAAATTAGAATTTTAGATGATGATTTGAAAAAAGTATTATGTTACGAATTTGTGAAAAGTTGAATGAACTCTTGCATATTTTTAACCCGATATGGTATTATAATGACGTGAAGAAATTCACAAGCAAACATATACCCCTTTGTTTGACCGTGAAAATTTCTCCCATCCCCTTTGTTCGTAACAAGAAAGGAAAGTCCAGTAGACCACCCATCTACTGGACTTTCTTTTTAACTGAAAAAAAGGAAATTCTGAATAAAAAAAGCCCCGTATTCCCAAATGATCGAGAGAATGCCTAGGACTAAATTTCCATATCACTTTACAATTTTCCCGTATAACGCCAAAATGTTCCGAATGATGATTGATATTTTTCCACAAGTTGTTGAAGTTTTAATTTTTTCATTTCCTTTTCCACTTGTAAATGGGACCAATTATATAGAAGGGCAATTTCCCGTGTCGTGACTAATTGGTAATGTTTCATAAAGGTTATTAATGAAGGAAGGGGATGCCTAATCGGTTTTTTCCCTAAAACTTCCTTGAAAATTTCAATATATACTTCGTATGGATGTACGCCGGTTAGTTTTAACCCTTCTTCTTCCACCCGATTATTAAAAAATACGACGGTAGGAATTTCATTTACGTCCATTTCACATGTGATTTTCAAATCGCATTGAAAGGCGTGGGATGTGGTCGAAGAGTGAATATCCTTCGAAAATTCTTCAACGTCTAATCCGGCTTCCTTTGCACATTGGATAAGGGTTTTCAATTCATGGATGTTCTCGTTTTTAAGGTATATAAATTCGTGTAATTTCCTCAAATATAGGACTCCCGCTTTTCTACCTTGTAATTCAGCGGCTTTAATAGCAATCGATGCAAGATAATGTTGTGGAAGATGGGTTTCTTCACCGCATTGGAAACAATTCTTTGAACCGATCCTTTTCATTAATTTCAAGGTGGTATATTTTTTGAAGGGCGATTTTGAATGAATAGGTTCGTTCGTTTTTCCACTTAAAACATACGTGAGGGAAAAGTAATGCCCATATTCAACTTGTAATTTTTTCATAATGGGTTCGAGGGAAAAACAATCAACACATAAAGGATCTATAAAAAAATACAGCTCTAACGGTTTATTTTCATGCCAAGATAAATAAGGGAATTGCCCATTCTGTTTATTTTTGTCAATCACAAAACTTCACCTTTTTCTATCTAGTTTGACGTGTTTATTCTATTGATGAAAAAGCAAGGCGAATATGAAATCCTTGGTAATACCTTTTCCGTTCGATTTCATGCCATATATAGCTCGTAGTGTCAGTAATTGGAAGAACGCTGAACGAATCCGATGAAACCATTTTGCCAAAGTTTCAAGAAAGAAAAAGGATCAATTGTTGATTCTGTTTTAAGAAACCAAGTCATTTAACGAACGTCTATGAAAAATTCCTTTTTCAACTTTGAAATAATTGTATCAATGGTTTTTGATTATCTCAAATAAATCGCTCAATCTTATATCTTCTTCATCCTTTTTGACGAATGTTTGTATCTTTTAGAGGATGGTTGAAATTGTTAATGTTATTCCGAACAAAAAGGTGCCTATACGAAAGATAGACACCAATAGAACAACGATATGGACGTTAGGCTAAAAAGTCGTTCATCACTTTTTTTACATAACTTACCGTTTCATTAAAGGGAGGTATTCCGCCGTATTTTTCCACATTTCCCGGTCCAGCGTTATAAGCAGCAAGAGCTAAATCAAGACGGTTGAAACGATCGAGCATCATCCGCAAGTATTTTGCTCCTCCCATAATGTTATCCTTCGGGTCATAGATGGACTTTACGCCGAGGGATTCGGCAGTACTTGGCATTAATTGCATTAATCCACGTGCTCCCGATGGGCTTTCTGCATAAGGATTAAAATTCGATTCATTTTTAATTACCGCATAAATTAAACGTTCTGGTAACTGGTATGTTAAAGCGGCTTCCCTTATGATTTCTTGATAATTCGTATTTTCCCTTAACGTTGGGGCAATAGGGGAAAAATGGGTAGTTGGTATATTCGGTATACTGGTGGTCATCGGTTCCTTATCGATTTCCTTTTTCGTATGTAAATAGAGATTTAATAGTTCAGAAAAATTCGTTTGTGTTCCGATTTCTTGTTCTTTCATACCATTTGAACCGATGTTTTTTATCGCTTGAATTTCCAACAAGGTCCGAATTTGTTGTACGTTCATTCGTACATCGCCTCCCGATTTTTCCTTGATGCTTGGCGCATTTTTTCGTTGTATAAGCGGGCAATTTTATTTTCCGTTTTTCTTCTTGGAATTTGAAATTGTCGTAAAAGGTCGATGAAAGATTGTTCGCCAACTTCTGCATCCTTTACTTCATATTCTAGTTCATAATCGGTCTTTTTTAAATACATACTTTTGTCTAAAATGAATAGTCCGTCTCGATAAGGTCTTTCAGCTCGAAAGGTTTTTAATTGACCGAAACAACGAATCGTATCCAAAGGGATTTGCAACTGTTCTAAACGGTTTTTAATATCCCCGTGGAAATACATTTGACCGTTTATGAATGATTTTGCATCGGATAGCGAGAGGGGTTCCGTCGTTTCTAATAGGCCTACATCTCTTTGTTCCTTTAATGTCAATTCATAAACGTTCATTTTTTTTCGGATTCGCAGAGCCATGCCGTTTGTTTTTAATAAGAAATTCGGGGTGTCAAAATAATAATTTTCTTGGCAAAAAAACTCTTCTTCACGAATGGAAAAATAGTCTTTCAATTGATTGAATTCATGTTCCGTTAATAAATTTTTAAATTCGATCTCCAATTGTTGCATTTTTCGTCCTCCGTAATCGGGATAAAAATCCGTCGCTTTTCCTGTGTTTAAAACCGTTTTCTACTGAAACTTTCGTTTTCTATGGTAAAATGATAGCAGATATTTGTATGTTTTGGAATGGTTAACATATTTGCCAGGGGTGATCGTTTTGGAAGACTGGGAACATTTTCTCGAACCGTATCGTCAAGCGGTGGAGGAATTAAAGATTAAGTTTAAAGGTATTCGAAGGCAATTTGAATTAGAAGGAAGTCATTCGCCAATTGAGTTTGTAACAGGCAGGGTCAAACCGATTCCAAGTATTTTGGATAAAATGAGACGGAAGAATATTCCCTTTGATCAGTTGGATACAATTAACGATATTGCAGGATTACGGATTATATGTCAATTTGTGGACGATATTAAGAAAGTCGTGGAATTACTGAAAAAACGAAGTGATATTGAAATTGTTGAGGAAAGGGACTATATTTCCCATAAAAAGAAAAGTGGATATCGATCGTATCATGTGAATATCCGTTATCCCGTTCAAACGATCCACGGTGAAAAAAAGGTATTGGCTGAAATTCAAATCCGAACGTTAGCGATGAATTTTTGGGCAACGATTGAACACTCGTTAAATTATAAATATAATGGACAGTTTCCTGAAGATATTCAATTCCGTTTGCAACGGGCTGCAGAAGCGGCTTTTTTATTGGATGAGGAAATGTCCTTAATTCGTGAAGAAATTCGGGAAGCACAAGTCTTTTTCTCGAGTAAAAAAGAAAAATGAAAGGGAGTTCAAAATGAATTTCACGGTTATATCAAAAGGGGATGACAAGTCAAATGAGTTGATGAATCGCCTTTACGATCGTTTATTTGCCCACGGTTTAACATCCGATCAGGAAAAACCAGATATCGTGATCTCCGTCGGTGGTGACGGGACGTTGCTATATGCTTTTCAGCGATATCGGCATCGTTTAAAAACAACAGCCTTTGTCGGTGTACATACCGGTCATTTAGGCTTTTATGCAGATTGGGTGCCTGGTGAAATTGAAAAACTTGTCCATGCCATTGCGACGATGCGGATTCAAGTGGTGGAATATCCTTTACTAGAAGTTGTCATCCAGTTTGATCGGGAAAATAAGAAACAGTCTTTCTTGGCATTAAATGAAGCGACTGTAAAGACGAAAGAGGGCACGTTCGTTATGGATGTGGAAATCAACGGAGAGCATTTTGAACGTTTTCGTGGCGATGGTTTATGCATTTCCACTCCGTCGGGTAGTACGGCTTATAATAAAGCGCTCGGTGGTGCTATTATCCATCCTTCACTAGCATCGATTCAAATTGCCGAAATGGCATCGATTAACAATCGGGTTTTTCGAACGATTGGATCCCCTTTAATCTTACCTAGCCATCATTATTGTGATCTAAAGCCTGTGACCGGAGATGAGTTTTTAATTACGATTGACTATTTATCTTTTGAACAAAAAAACGTCCGATCGATTCGTTGCCAAGTGGCAAAGGAGAAAATCCGTTTTGCAAGATACAAACCTTTTCCGTTTTGGGATCGGGTGAAAGCTTCCTTTATCGGAGATTGAGAAATACGAAACGTTTAAAAGGAGACGTTCGATGGTTCAACTTGTTTTGGAATGGAAAATCGAAAGAATCGATGCAGAAAAGACTGTGAAACAATTTTTAAAGGAACAAAATATTTCTAGGAAATCATTAACGGAAGTCAAATATCGCGGGGGAGCTTTACTCGTGAATGACTTTGACGTTACGGTAAGCGATCGTCTGAAAGAAGGGGATCGGTTAAAAATCGTTTTTCCTAAGGAAGAAAAAAGTCCGATCTTAACCCCTGAACCGCTCCCCCTTTCAATCGTCTATGAAGATGAGTATTTATTGATCGTAAATAAACCGCCATATATGAATACGATTCCTTCTCCTATCCAACCGACCGGTAGTTTGGCAAATCGGGTACTTGCTTATTTCGAAAAAAACGATTTACATTCCACCCCTCATATTGTAACAAGGTTGGATAAAAATACATCCGGATTAGTTTTAGTGGCGAAATATCGTCAAATCCATCATTTATTGAACACGGCTGGGAATCGATCTTTTATTCAAAAGGAGTATGAAGCGTTTGTAGAAGGATGTTTGAAGGCGAACGTCGGTCTAGTCGATAAGCCAATCGGAAGAAAACCGAATAGCATCATTGAGCGAGTCGTAACAAAGGACGGTCAGGCGGCAAGAACTCGATACGAAAGGATTTGTCAATATGATCGATTTGCCCATGTGCGCTTGCAATTGGATACGGGAAGAACCCATCAAATTCGTGTTCATATGGCTCATATCGGTCATCCGATCGTAGGGGACGATTTATACGGAGGGAGTAGGGTATTATTGGATCGCCAAGCTTTACATTGTAGGCGTCTGGCCTTTATCCATCCTATTACAAAGGAATTCCTGCAATTTTCGGCAGATTTGCCTGAGGATATGAAACGAATATTACGAAAGAATAATGTTTACCATTGATAAAAAATTGTCAACACAATGGTAAAAAATATTTAATTAACCTCTCCCTTCATCCCCTTCCTTTTTTTCATCGTTCAATGAATGAAGAGAAAAAATGAATCAGATTCAGTGTGTAATAAATCTAACTGAAATATTCCATTGTTGACCGGTTTTTTGTTTATGGAATGTTTCCCTTCAATCATAAGGACGTATGAAGCGAACTCTCCTTATAATGATTTGTAATTTTCCCCTAACTGTTGAAAATATAAAAGTGAAAATAAGATCAATGAATTTCCTTTTTCATGTAGACAATATCATCCGGAATGATCCCTTAAACTCCGTGTATGTCATTCGTTGAATCTTAACGTATTTAACATTTTGAATGGTTACAATGGAGATAAAGAAATTTTTTTCAATCATTGCCTTTTCTTTTGACAATTGTTTATTAATCAGTATAAAATGTGACCATTATCCCATACTTAAGAAATTCTACTCATTTTGGAGGGACGAAATATGGCCCATGGCACATCTTTAACTTCTTTAGTTATTGTCATTTTAGCAGCATTTCTTACACCGATTTTCCTGCATCGAATGAAATTGAATTTGATCCCCGTTGTCGTTGCAGAAATTGTAATCGGCTTAATCTTAGGAAAATCCGGATTCAATGTCGTTCATGAAGATACCTGGTTGGAAACTTTATCGACACTAGGGTTTATTTTTCTTATGTTTTTAAGCGGACTCGAAATTGATTTTCAAGCTTTTTCTAAGGAAAAAAATAAAAAAAATAACGGTCCAAATCCGCTATTTTTATCAATTATTATTTTTATAGGAATCTTTTCCGTGTCTTACGGACTTTCTTACTTGTTTATGATTGCGGGATTTATTGATAATGCTTTTCTGATGACGATTATTATTTCGACGATTTCTTTAAGCATCGTCGTCCCCACATTAAAAGAAGAATCGTTGATGAAAACGAAAATTGGTCAAATTATCTTACTTGTGGCAGTAATAGCAGATTTGGCGACGATGATTTTACTCGCAATCTTCGTTTCCTTTTACGAGGGAGGGGGAAATACTTGGCTATTACTCCTATTATTTGGTGCTGTCATCCTTTTATATTTTGCCGGAAAGAAATTTAAAGACGGAAAACTAATTGAGAAGCTTTCAAGAGGAACGGTACAAATTGGAACCCGCGCTGTCTTTGCATTGATCATCTTTTTCGTCGCCTTATCGGAGCGGGTAGGTGCAGAAAACATATTAGGTGCTTTTCTTGCCGGTGTTCTCGTATCATTACTTGCACCGTCTAAGGAACTAATTCAACGTCTTGATTCTTTCGGATACGGATTTTTTATTCCAATCTTTTTCGTTATGATCGGAGTAGAGATTGATCTTTGGTCTTTACTTGGGGATCCGAAAATGGTATTGCTCATTCCTTTGTTACTTTTGGCTTTATTTTTGTCAAAATTCATTCCGATTTTACTATTGAAAAAATGGTTCGATTTTAAAACTGTTTTTTCGTCTAGTTTGCTATTGACGTCTACATTGTCATTAGTTATTGCCGCATCGACCATCGGGGAACGATTAGGAATTATTGAAACGGAATTGAGCGGAACACTTATATTAGTAGCAGTAATTTCATGTATTATTACGCCTATATTATTCAAAAAATACATGACAAAACAAGAAATAGAAGATTCACCAATACGTGTTGCTATGATCGGTGCGAATAATACGTCCCTTTCCGTATATAAAGATTTAAAATCTTCCAATTTGTCACCGACACTTTTTCATCGAAAGCAAGAAAAAGAGTCGATTAAAACGAGTGAATCAATATTTAATATAACGGAATTGGATGATTATGAGGATGAATCATTAGAAAAAAACGGGATTTTTTCTTACGATGTCGTTGTACTTTCCACAAGTGATCAAGAACTGAATGGAAAATTGGCTTTAAAAATGAAAGAGCGTGGGATAGAACGGGTAATCGCCCGGATTGAAAGTCCAGATTTACAACGATTTTTACGTGAAAAAGGTGTGGAAATCTATTCCAATTTATTATCGCAACACGTACTGTTACGAATTGCAATCGAATCACCTTCAATGGTCGACTTATTAACAAATAAAGAGTCGTCCCTTTACGAAATTTCAATTCAAAATCCAAAATACCACGGTATGAAAATTCGAAAATTCCCATTTACTGGCGACGTACTGTTTGTTCGGATCTTTCGAGGTGACGATTTAATCGTTCCCCACGGTGAGACGGAATTGAGATTAGATGACCGACTCATTGTGTCAGGTACAAAAAAATATGCGGATGAATTAAAAATGGAATTGGAACGAAAGGAATAACCGGCTAAAAAAGGAGGGATGAAACATTCCTCCTTTTCTTTTATAACAAAATACGATAAAATTAGTATCAGATACTAGAAACTTGTATTAAAACTAGGAGGTTAAATAGATGACAATATCTCTACAAGGAAAAACGTTCGTCGTTATGGGTATTGCTAATAAGAGAAGTATCGCTTGGGGGATTGCTCGTAGCTTGAATCGTGCCGGGGCAAGACTCATATTAACGTACAATCGTGATCGTATGCAAAAAAATGTTCAAGCATTGGCAGAAACGTTAGAACGGGATGATACGATCATTTTGCAATGCGATGTGTCGAAGGACGAATCGATCGAACGTTGTTTTCAAGAAATCAAGGAAAAAGTAGGTACGATCCACGGTTTGGCCCATAGCATCGCTTATGCGAATAAAGAGGATTTAGAAGGGGAGTTTGTCGATACGTCTAGGGAAGGATTTTTGCTTGCCCATAATATTAGTTCCTATTCGCTGACAGCAGTTGCACGGGCAGCGAAGGAACTAATGGCGGAAGGTGGTAGCATCGTCACGTTAACGTATTTAGGTGGTGAGCGAGTCGTAAAAAATTATAATTTGATGGGGGTAGCAAAGGCTTCCCTAGAAGCAAGTGTCCGGTACTTGGCGAATGATTTAGGAAAAGATGACATTCGCGTAAATTCTATTTCTGCAGGTCCAATCCGTACCCTTTCTGCAAAAGGTGTCCGAGATTTTAACTCTGTACTGAACGAAATTGAGGAACGCTCCCCATTACGGAGGACAACTACGGCTGAAGAAGTTGGTGACACGGCCTTATTTTTATTAAGTGATTTATCGAGGGGAATTACCGGCGAAAACATTCATGTGGATTCCGGATTTCACATCGTCTCAATTTAATCAAATCGTCGTTGTATGAGGATACTCGTCACTTTTTGACGAAGTTCCTCTTTTTTTATCATTAATTTCCTTTCTCCATACATATTCAATTTATATTTTAACATCGATTTTCCGTTTGCATACTTATATATTGACAGATTTTGAGGAGGTGAAACATTTCGTGGGAAATGCGCTAAATAAACACCGTTCCAAACCGCTTTTATACATTCAACAACCTGAATTTCCGGAGGTTTCAATTATACAACAAGAAAAAATCTCCATACCTGTCGATCATTCGAAGGAACAATTGGAATCCGATGGAAAAGGGAGAAGAAAAAAACAAAAAAGGTTGCCTGTCGTTGATATACTTGTCATAGAAGATAAGGAATCTACAGAAGGGAAGATTACACCATCGGAACAAAATGCGGAGCCCTCAAGGGGAAAAACTGGGCGACGAGAATGGGTGCAAAAAGGGGATAAAAACCCGATAGCTGGAAAAAGCATTGAACATATTTCCATCGATGAAAAAGACGAAGCAAAAGCGAAGGAAAAGGATTCGAATATAAAAGAGGTCATTCGTCGCCTTGCCCTTTACCCACCTGTGTTAGAACGACCTATTTGTGAGGCGACAATACGTGGAGAACGGAAACGATTTCAAGTATTAAGTAAACGGGGAAATTTCGTTCGCATAAAAGTTGACAATTCAATCGAGATGTATAACTACAAAGAATTTTATGATTTTCAAATTATCAACCCTACAAACAATAACGAAGATAGTAAATAAATTCCAAAAATGAAAAGGTGACTCAAGGGTAGATCGCGCCCATAGAGTCACCTTTTTCAAAAAGGGAGATTGGTGAAGTCCTTTCTATTACAAATTGACAGGTGGTAAGCATGTGACGGCACAAAAGCATTTCAAATCAACGGTAATGCAAACATTTGTCGCTTCTAAGTCCGCATGTTCGATCTTCTTTAATAGATCGCCTCGATTTCTTGTATCCGCTTCTTGTAATAGTTCCAAAGTGGCACAACAGGTTTCTGGGTCTACATCATTAACTCGGAATACGATGGAATTAATCACATCTAATTCAGTATCCGTTTCATCGGATCTTCTGACTCCATGACCGACAAACAATTCGCAAGTCCCTTTGCAAGTTAACATAACGGGAATGGTATTGTATGGACTTGATGCGCCACCGACAAGTTCTTGAATGGCCGTATCGCAACTAAATTGGCAATCATTTTCCACTTGGTCCTGTGCCTCCACTATGGATAGCAATGTATCGCAGACACAATTCGTAAATTTTTCGGAATGTTTCCCCATACTGCTTCCTCCTTGTATCCATGAATTGATTTCAATATCAGACTATGTAAACATCCCATAGGTGGAATCGGTAATTTGCCTAATTTCAGGTATTTTCATGAAAGAAATAAGCCTAGAATGGAAAGGAAATGGTGATGGACATGGAAAATATCGAATTGGAAATGGGAACGTTTCTTCTCTTTGTGCTCGCTTCCTTTCGTCTAACACGTTTGATCGTTTTCGATAAAATTACAGAGTTTATTCGCCGTCCCTTTATGGAAGAAGTAACAGAAATGGATGAAAAGGGAGAAGAGGTCGTTTATATCGTTCCAAAATCAAGGGGAATTCGGAAATGGGTTGGAGAACTGCTTGCATGTTATTGGTGTACGGGCATATGGGTAAGTGCCTTCCTCCTTTTGATTTACTACATTGACCCTTACGTTTCTACACCGATCCTTCTTCTTTTTGCCATTGCTGGAGCTGCTTCACTGATCGAAACCGTAATTGGTAAATTATTGGGACAATGAAATAAACAGAAGGCATTTTATGTTCATAAACTATGAAGGAAAGGAGAGAGTTCAATGACAAAAAGTAAAGCCGTTTTATCCAATGAAAAAAGGACGAATCTTGTGAATAAAAGGAAAAAAAGGCCTTGTGGCTGTAGAAAAAGGAGAAAAACGAACAGATGAAAGGAGTAGCTGCCTAAACGAGGCGGCTTTTTTCATGAAGAAATTTCATTCATAAAACAAAAAGAAATGAAAAAAATATATATGAGTCATTCCGTCAAATTTAAAGTTAGGAAGGAAAACGATGAAGATTAAAAACATATCGAAGCTATCCATACTTATTCTTACAATATTGCTTGTTCAAGCATGTAGCAACTCCGACGTAGATAAACAATCGCTCATGTCCTTAATCAAGACAACCAATCCACCTCCGATATCTGCAATAAAGGATCCGAAGGAAGAAAGGATCGTTCTGGACATACAGGAAGAAGTTTTATCCAATGAAAAAATTTATGATGTAGCTGTGATAAAAGGAAAGACCGATGTCCTTGTCGCTTATAAAGTAAAACATATTCATCGATTTCGGATGAAACAAATCAAAGGTGAATTGAAAAAACGACTGGAAGACCAATTTGAAAATGTACAATTTACCCTATCCAGTGATTATAAAATATTTTTGGAAGCTGTAAAGTTACAAAAACGAACAGAACAAGATAACTTATCAGAAGAGGAATTCGATGAACAGTTGAAAGACATCATTCAATTGAGTAAAGAACAAACGTAAAGGAGGAGAAGGATGAATCATCAACAAAAAACGTATGAACAAAAGGCGTATGAAAAAATCCAAAAGAAGCACGAAGCGAAGCGTCCCCTATTACGGAATTGTATCGTCGCCTTTTTTGTAGGCGGATTGATTTCCATGATTGGCCAAGGAATTACATACTTTTATATATATTTTTTTAATTTTACGGAAAAAACAGCTAGCAACCCGACAGTTGCTACGATGATCTTTTTATCCATGCTGTTAACCGGATTCGGTGTGTACGATCGATTAGGACAATTTGCAGGAGCAGGAAGTGCCGTCCCTGTTACTGGGTTTGGAAATGCTGTAATTTCTGCAGCCATCGAACATCGTTCAGAGGGGTTCGTTTTAGGAGTCGGTAGTAACATGTTTAAATTGGCTGGATCTGTTATCCTATTTGGCGTTTTTTCTGCCTTTGTTGTAGCACTAATTAAAACGATTTTCACTGGATTGGGGGGAGGATAATGCTGGCGGGTGGTCAAAGTTGGATTTTCAATCGTTCTCCGATTATTTTATCAACGGGTATCGTCGGAGGGCCCTTTGAAAGGGAAGGAAGGATTCCGGAAGAATTTGATTATTTTTACGATGACTTATGGATGGGTGAAGATTCTTATGAAAAGGCCCATCGGAAATTAATCGAAGAAGCAGTAACAATAGCGCTAAAAAAGGGAAACATCCAAAAGGAAGTCGTTCAATTTATGATTGGTGGGGATTTAATTAATCAAATTACACCAACGAATTTTGCTGCCCGTAACATATCCATTCCCTACCTTGGCATCTTCAGTGCCTGTTCCACTTCGATGGAAGGATTAGCTATAGCTGCATCGATTATTAACAATGATGGAGCGAACTACATTATAACTGGAGCAGCAAGCCACAATGCCGCTGCTGAAAGACAGTATCGGTATCCGACGGAATATGGGGCACAAAAACCTCCAACGGCCCAATGGACGGTAACAGGGGCCGGATATGCAATCATCGGAAAATCAAACAATCAATCGAAACCACGACCGAAGATCACGAGTGCAACCATCGGAAAAGTAGTCGATATGGGCTTAACGGATCCATTTAATATGGGACAGGCGATGGCACCGGCTGCAGTCGATACGATCATCGCCCATTTCAATGATTTAGGAAGAGATTTTGATTATTATGATTTAATTATCACCGGTGATTTAGGAAAAATTGGGCGAACCACTGCCATTGAGTTATTGAAAGAGAAGGGGATACCGGTTGCGGAAAACAAATTTCTCGATTGCGGGTTAATCATTTATCGAGAAGATCAACCTGTCCAAGCAGGTGCAAGCGGTGCGGCATCTTCGGCTACCGTTATTTACGGCCATATTTTCAACCAAATGAAAAAGGGTGTGTATACAAAAGTCCTTTCCATTGCAACCGGTGCATTACTTTCACCGATGACCTTTCAGCAAAAGGAAACGATTCCTTGTATTGCCCATGCGGTATCGATTGAAATGGAGTGAAAAAAGATGACGATTTGGAAAGGAGAATGGACTATGTTAGCTATGTTTTTTTGGTCCTTTATTGTAGGTGGTTTTATATGTATGATCGGTCAATTGCTTTTCGATTTGGCTAAACTTACACCGGGCCATACGTTAAGTCTGTTAGTTGTAATCGGTGCGATTATGGACGGTCTCGATTTGTATGAACCGTTGATTGATTTTGCAGGAGCTGGTGCAACCATTCCGATTACAAGTTTCGGCAACGCTTTAGTTCACGGTGCAATTCAAGAGGCGGAAAAGCATGGAATCATCGGTGTGATTACAGGTATGTTTGAAGTAACTAGTTCGGGTATTTCCTCAGCTATTATTTTTGCATTTATTGGTGCACTTCTTTTTAAATCAAAAGGTTAAAAATGTACGGAATGATTCTCAAAATGAATCAACATAGGAACCGTCAAGTGCCCATACTTTTTTCTCCTTCTGAACATATCCTACAATGAAGCAATGAATAAGTGAGGTGAAAGGGATATGAGTTGGGGTTACGGATGTGGTCTTGGTGGCTATGGCTCAGGCTATGGACCTGGATACGGTTGTGGTTACGGTTCATCATTTGTGTTGATCGTCGTTCTGTTCATTTTGTTAATCATCGTCGGTGCAAGCTTTATTTAAAGGTTGGAACTTACCGGCTTTTCCATGAAGGTAATTAGAGAAAAGCAATTAGGGGCATCCTAATTTTTCGGATGCCTTTTTCATGTTGTAAAAAAACATAATGGGATCATCCTATTTTTCACCCTTTTTAAGTGAAATAGCGGGAACGTTCAGCACTTTCTTTTCACTTCCGCATAAAATAATGTAGTCTATAAAGGAGTGTGACTGCGTGAATGGAAAACCAGTTTTTTAAAAACATTGAAAAGAAAACCGGTGTAAATATGAATGAAATCTTCCAATTGGCATCATCGCTACAAAATGCAAATTTTCAAGATGAAAAAACCGTCCGATCGGTGATTCAAAAAGTTGCACGAATTGCAAATCGGTCCATTTCAAAAGATTTAGAGAATAAAATCGTCCAAACGATCATCCAAGATGGAAAACAGCTCGATTTTAATACGATTGCCAAAATGATCAATCAAAAAAAATAAAGAATACATCCTTTTTCTTTTGAAAAGATAAGAAGGGGAAGAACTCGTTTATACAGTCGTTTGAAAATTATTAAAATATGGAATATAATAAAAGTAAGAAAAGGATGGGGAGGGGTTGGACATGGGTTATATTTTACCAATGAACCATTATGGAGACCGCCATTTCCGTAATCGAATTGAGAAATATAGATCAAATAATCTTTTGGTCCAACCGTCGATGAAAGTTGAGAAGATTCAATTCGATCCCCGTAAATTGTCTCAAAAAAGAAAAGGCGATCAATTGAAAGGTATGAAATTTGATCGCTATGTTTAACTATTGTAGAACGGTTTTTCATCAATGGAGAGGTTCAAGTCCTCTCCTTATTCGTTTTCATATTCTTGTATGTAAAGGCGTTGCTCTTTTTCCCATTCACAGTAAAGGATATCATTTATGTTGGTAAATCCTAATTTAGCTAATTCTTTCTTTAATTTTTTCTCATCCCATCCGATCGTTTGTAAATTTTCATCAACGATTTCTCCATCTAAAATAAGCGGGTAGGATAAACTTGGAGGATTCGTTTGAATTTGCATATCTTTTTTTGTCACACACTCATAGTCTGGTTTTTTCATAACACTAATCGTTCCGTCTGTTTCTAAAATAGCGAATTCACATTGTTTAATCGAAAATACATCTTTTGAACGTAATAAATGTTGGAGTTGATCTAAATCTAGATGATTTTTTTTCAACGCTTCATAAACGATTTTTCCATTTTGAATAACGATGGATGGTCCACCTTCTAAAAATGGGCGGGTTTTTCGAAATTTTTGCGTAACCATTTCCGTTCCGAAGACTAATAATCCCCACAATGAGAGGACAAATAAAATTTTTCCAATGCCAATTTGTTCATCGAATAAGGCATTTCCAACCAACTCTCCTAAAACGAGGGCGGAGATAAAATCAAAGGCGGTAATTTGGGAAAGTTGGGTTTTCCCAAGGAACTTCGTTAAAATAAGCAAGGCGAAATAACCGACAATTAGCTCACTTGCTATACGGACAAATTCCATTTAATTTCTCCTTTTTTCATTAAAATTGCCCGATAGAAAGGAAACTATTCATAATGTTCCTTGAGGGGATGAGTGGATTGGATTCGGATGAAAATCAATATTCCAATTTTTTAAATGAATCAATTCCAATGGCAGGTCGGAATAAAAGATCTTTTAGAAACAAAAGAGGGGATGTTGTTAAATGGAATAATTCACGGAGATGTTTTGAAGGTTTACTCTTGCGCCTTCAAAAGGGACGCAAGAGCTATTTCGATAAAGAGCGTTCCATCGTTTTATGGGGAATTCCGGCATCCATAAATTCGTCTGAAACAACAGTAAAGCCGAGTTTTTCGTAAAAGGGGATTGCATGGGTTTGGGAGTTTAATTTTACCTTTGAAAAATGGTTTTCCTTTGCAAATTCGATAATCTTTTCCATCAATAATTCCCCTAAACCGCGTTTTCGATAAGAGGGTAGGACACAAATTCGCTCGATTTTCCCGACACCGTCCACTTCACGAAAACGACCGGCACCGATCGGCTCCTTTTGATTATTGTATAGGACGAAATGGGTAGACTCGTCTTCGTACTGATCAATTTCTTCTTCCAGTGGTACCTTTTGTTCCTCAACGAACACAATATGTCTTACTTTCAACGCATCTTTTAACTGTTTTTCTTGTTGAGCAATGATAACTTCCATTCGTTTGATTCACTTCCCTAATAAAAAAGTTTCGTATACGTTCCAAACGCCGTTGTCCAACTGGTAGAGAAGATGGAATCGATCGATCGTTTCTTCGTGCTCGATTTTTAATAAACGTAACTGGCTATACACATCCGCATGTTCACTATTCGACAAATTTTGACCGATTGTAATATGGGGAACGAAAGTATATTCCGGTGGATTTCCGAAAAAGCTGGAATGTAAGTCATCAAATAATCCTTCAAGTTCAGCAACCGGTTCTACTTTAAAAAAGATCACATTGTTTACAGGATAAAAGGAACTAATTTTTGTCGTTTTCAGCGGAAAGGGACCGTATTTTTTGGAAATACGTTCTAATTCGGTTGAGATTTTACCTAATTCCTCTTCAGACGACTCAAAGGCGGATTTTAATGTTAGATGGGGAGGTATTAATGAATAGTGCGGATCATACCGTTTTCTATATGAATTCGCTAAATCTTGTAATTTTTTTGAAGGAAAAATGACGATTCCTACTTTCATGAAACAACCTCCTTTATTATAAAATCAATTTGAATATTTTCGGTTCTTTTTATTATAACAAACTTATGAAAATAAAAAAGCAAAAAAATATCATTCTCCCCCAATTGAAGGAATTTTCTTTTTTCTCGGCTATTCGTTTCTTCGGTCTTTTATATAAACGAGAGCGATAAAAACGATAACACGTCTATTTTTTTTCGAATAAATATTTCAACCCCCGTTTTAGATCCTGTTGCCAGTATTTCCACGAATGGTTTCCAGAAAAAATATCGAAAAAGTACTCAGCTTCAGTTTGTCGAATCACTGCTTGAAGATTTTGATTCGGCGTTAGAAAATCATCGGTAGAACCATCGATTAACGATGCTTCTTTTTCCTCACTTCCAATGACGTGATACATTTGTAACAAGTGCCATTGGTCAAAATTTTTCGCAATTTGAATCATTTCTTCGTTCACATATGGGGAGTGAAGCATTAATTTTCCAAAGGTATTCGGGTATTTCATCGCAGTGAGAAAAGAAATAGAGCCTGCTAAAGAATCTCCAGCAAGGGCGCGATTTGTTCCAGTGTTTGACAAGGAAAAATGATTTTCCACGACTGGAATCAGTTCATGGGCAAGAAAACGAATATATGCATCTTTTTTTATACCATTTGGATGATATTTTTTTCTACGGTCTTCCACCCCATGATGGCTAACACCGATGAATAAAATCGGTTCCATTTCGTTCTTTTGAATTAATTCGTCTAATGTTCGGGCTATTCTACCTAATTGGAAGTAATGTTTTCCATCTTGAGCCACAACATATGGATATGGATGAAATTCGGAATAATTGGGAGGTAAGTACACGAGGAGTTCTACGTCCTCATTTAGTTCATCGCTAAAAAAGGTAATATCTTGCATTCGCCCTTTTTCCATTATTACAAATCCTCCTAACCGTCACAAGTCTTCTTGAAGTAGAAAACTGGAATCGACGAATGATATAGATGATCATTTTTCAAGTTTTTACGAAATCATCATACCATAAGACGGTGGAAAAGGGTGAATGGAAAGACTTCATTGGAAAGGATATGTTTAGTAATGTAAATATAGTTATAAGGAAGTCTATGATGCAGACTCGAATGTTTTTTTCTTTTTATAGGGGATCGCAGCTAAAATTTGTTCAGTCGAAAACTTTCGATAGTGTCTTTTCGTCAGACAATAGGCGAAAATATAGGTTTCCTTCACTTTTTTCACATAGATGATCCGTTTGGTAAACTCACCTTTTTTTGATACATAAATAATTTGTAAGGGGATGTGATGAACTAGGCTTTTCATGAAATATTGATACACGAAAAATCCCTCCTAATATACCCTTTGTTTTATTTTATACGAATATATGTTCGATTTCAAGCGATAAACAGTTTCTTTCCGTTTCGTATGCAGATAGGGAAAAGTAACATTTTCAAAATATACTTTGTATGGATGAATTAAAAAAGAAGATGGAGATTCTGCCATTATTATGTCATAATAGTGAAATTGTGGTGAAAAAATATATAGGAGAATAAGGGAAGGAAGGGTTTTACATATGGAAAAATTGCTCCCAGGCAAAATTGTCCCATTAACTGTCGTTAGGGAAGCCCCGTTCGGGTATTTTTTATCAACTGGAAAACAAGATGTGTTGTTACATGAAAGTCAAATCGTTACCGAGTTGGAAATTGGAAAAGTAATCGATGTATTTTTATATCGGGACAGGGAAGGTCGTTTAGCAGCTACTGAAATCATACCTGAAGTTCGAATTGGCACATTCGGTTGGTGTGTCGTAACGGATACAAAACCAGGACTCGGTGTTTTTATCGACATCGGAATCGGAAGGGATATTTTGCTTCATGAAGGCGATTTACCTAAAGTGAAGGACGTTTGGCCGACAAAAGGTGGGAAGTTATATTGTACATTAAAATTGGATAAATATGAAAATTTATTGGCGAAGTTAGCCAGTGAAAAAGATATGGAACCGTTATTTAAAAAGGCCGATCGAGATGCGTTTAATAAGGATGTGATGGGAATCGTTTATCGAACGTTGCGATCTGGTACATTTGTTATCACGGAAGAAGGTTATCGAGGATTTATTCACGAAAGTCAAAGGCAAAAGGAACCGAGAATCGGATCGAAGGTAAGTGGAAGAGTGATCGATGTGAAATCTGACGGAACGGTAAACTTGTCCCTTTTGCCTAGAAGTTATGAAGCAATCTCCGTAGATGCTGATTCCATTTATCATTATTTGATCGAACGTGGTGGTTCGATGCCCTATACAGATAAAAGTCATCCGGAAGATATTGAAAAACGATTCGGTATGAGTAAAGCCGCATTCAAACGGGCGATTGGTAGATTAATGAAGGAAAGAAAAGTCGTACAAGAGAATGGGTGGACGAAATTAGTAGAAAAAGTTGATGATAAATAATGATTGAGAAAAGAAAGGAGCTTTCCGACGAGTCCCTAAGTTGATGAATGGGAAGGTGTGGCGGTAACAGGCGGGAACAGCACGAGCTGATGATTCCACCAGATGCGAGTCGAAAAGGCTATGCCGTGCAAGCGGTAAGCGTCCCCACCGAAATGAAACCAATCGAATTTCATTTACGAAGAAAAGGGCTGTACTTTCTGGACAGCCCTCTATTTGTCAATCGAAGGATTCTATTTTATTGCAAATTGTATTTTTTAGCGGGATTTTTGTTCAAATAAATTCGTTAAAACGGGAACGACTTGTTTTTTCCTTGAAACGACACCCTTAAGTGGAATTCGGTTATTTTCGATTGGATGATTAAACGCTTGTTCCACCACTTCTTGTTCTTTTCCTAACGTTAAGCCGACAGATGTACTGTTTAAAATATCCGTGATGACAAAAAGGAACAAATCAAGCTCTTTTTCAGCAATTTTTTCTTCCATTGCCTTTTCAATTTCCCCTTGTTTTTCCAACACATCATTCGGATCGACTGTATTAATTTGGGCGATTTCAATACGGAAATCACCGATTTGGAATTGTTTGGCATCTAACGAAATCATTTCTTCACCAGATTTTTCACTCACATTTGCCCCTGCTTTTAACATAGCCATACCAAAGTTTTCCAAATCAACCCCAGCAATATCGGCTAACTCTTTCGCTGCTTGTACATCCTCATCCGTACAAGTTGGTGATTTAAATAACAAAGAATCAGAAATAATTGCTGAAAGGAGCAATCCTGCAATTTCCTTTTTTAACGGAATATTGTTCTCTTTATATATTTTTTTAATAATCGTTGCTGTACAGCCGACCGGTTCTGCCCGATAATAAAGTGGGTCTGCTGTTTCGAAATTTGCAATACGATGATGATCGATTACTTCCAAAATTTTTGCCTTATGTATATCATCTGCACTCTGTTGACGTTCATTATGATCTACTAAAATGACTTTTTCCGTTTCCTCCGTGACATTTGTCACAAGTCGTGGAACGTCCATTTTAAAATAGTCGAGTACATATCTCGTTTCCCCATTCACTTCACCGAGGCGAACGGGTTCGGCGTTCATTCCTAATTCTTTTTTTAATTCTGCATAGGCAATCGCCGAGCATACGGAGTCAGTATCTGGATTTTTATGTCCAAAAACCAATACTTTTTCCATTTCATCCCACTCCAATTCATTTTATTCTAGTTTTCAATACTATTATGTTACATGAAAGGACAAAATTTAACAATATTTTAAAAGGAACAAGGGAAACTTTCATTTTTTTCTTTCTTCTGACTACTTAGATGGAAACAATCTCCATCTGTTCAAGTGTTAGTTTTTCTACTATTTAATCAGTCTGAAAATACAGGTCTTATATATAAAAATATGTGAATGATTCACATACTTTTATATTTTAAACAATTTTTTCAAATTATGTAATTGAAAGCGCTTTTACATGAAGAATACAATGAATTTGTAAGAAATAAATCAATACAGGAGGGTCAAAAAATGAAAAAAGCTTTTAGCATCTTTATGGTTCTTTTGCTAATGGTGTCTTTGGCTGCATGTGGAGGGAACAGTGAAGACGGAGATGGGGATAGCAATAAACTTGTTATATATACCCCAAATAGTGAAGATATGCTCAATCTGTTAATTCCGATGTTTGAAGAAGAAACAGGCATTGAAGTGGAATTGGTAACAGCTGGTACTGGTGAATTAATTAAACGTTTGGAGTCGGAAAAGGATAATCCTTATGCAGATGTTTTATTCGGTGGAAGTAAGGCACAAGTGTTGAATTATCCGGAACTTTTTGAAGAATATGTGTCTGTGAATAATGATGATATGTTAGAAGGACATAAAAATGTCGATGGCTTTTTAACACCGTATACAGCAGATGGAAGTGTCATTTTAGTAAATACGGATTTGATCGGTGATATTGAAATCAACGGATACGCAGACTTATTAAATCCGGAATTGAAAGGAAAAATCATCGGTGCAGATCCACTTAGTTCCAGTTCAGCCTTTGCCCATTTAACGAACATGCTTTTAGCTATGGGTGGATATGAATCCGATGAAGCTTGGGATTATGTTAAACAATTGTTGGAAATTATGGATGGAAAAGTAGCAAGTTCTTCCGGTGCTGTCCATAAAGGGGTTGCAGATGGTGAGTATGTCGTCGGATTAACATATGAAGACCCGGCAGCAAGTTATGTGTTGGATGGAGCTCCTGTTGAAGTCGTTTATATGGAAGAAGGTACCGTCTTCCTCGATGCAGGCGTTGAAATTATTAAAGGTGCAAATAATTTGGAAAATGCGAAGAAATTTATCGATTTTGTAACAAGTAAGGCAGCACAAGATGCACTTGGCGGAGAATTGACGAACCGTCCACTTCGTGCAGACGCAGAAGTAGGTGACCATATGGTACCTTACGAAGAAATTAACGTCATCATGGAAGATGAAGAGTATGTGAAAAATAACCGGGATAAAATTTTAGAAAGATATACTGAAGTATTTACAGATGTTCAAGAGTAAATTGAAAAACATAGAAGGGTGATTAACGTGAGTGTTTCCATTACATTTAATAATATCGTAAAAAAATACGGAGACAATACAGTTATTCCATCACTCTCTATGGGGATTCGGCAGGGTGAGTTTTTCACCCTGCTCGGTCCTTCCGGGTGTGGAAAAACAACATTGTTACGGATGATTGCTGGCTTCAACTCGATTGAAGGTGGCGAGATTTTTTTTAATGATCAATTAATCAATAATAAACCACCACAACATCGGAATATCGGGATGGTTTTCCAAAACTATGCTGTATTTCCCCATTTGACGGTGGAAAAAAATGTAGCATTCGGATTGGAAAACCGAAAAGTTTCTAAACAGGAAATCAAACAAAGGGTAGATCGGATGTTAGACGTTGTTCAAATTTCCAACTTTCGAAATCGGTTACCAGAAAATTTATCTGGAGGTCAACAACAACGGGTCGCCTTAGCCCGTGCAATCGTTATTGAACCGGATGTTTTATTAATGGATGAACCGTTATCCAATTTGGACGCTAAATTGCGGGTAGAAATGCGGAATGCCATCCGAGAAATTCAAAGAAAAGTAGGAATTACGACCGTTTATGTAACCCATGATCAAGAAGAGGCGATGGCTGTTTCCGACCGGATTGCAGTCATGAAATTAGGAGAGATCCAACATATCGGTACTCCTCAAAATATTTATCACCGTCCGGCAAATGTTTTCGTTGCATCATTTATCGGTCGGACGAATATTTTAGACAGGACATGTGTTGTAAAAGACGGAAAAACGATTTTACAATTGACGGATCACTACTTTATCGAGATGGACAATATTACGGTGACAAAAAATGACAACAAGATTCCGGTAAAAGTATCGATTCGACCGGAAGAATTCATGTTTTCACGGACGGAAGAGGGCATGAGTGGCACGGTAATTAGCAATATGTTCCTTGGCTTAAATACCCACTATTTTGTAGAATTAGAAACCGGTGAACAAGTGGAGATCATTCAAGAATCTTCAATGGAAAAAATATTGGAACCGGGTACAGAAGTAAAATTAATGGTAAAAAAAGAAAAAATAAATGTTTTTGACGGTGAAACGGAAAAAAGCATAACAAAGGGTGTAATCAATGATGCCAAATCATAAAAATCGGGATATTTGGTCCGTCATTACGATCGCTATTTTAATATTATATGCAATTATTCTCATTTTTCCTCTTTTTACGATCTTAAAAGAAAGTGTCGTAGGTGGGGAAAGTGGCCAGTTTTCGTTGGAATATTTTGCAAAATTTTTTAGCAAAAAATATTATTATGGCACGTTATTTAACAGTTTAAAGGTTACCCTTAGTGTAACGATCCTTTCAGCAATTATCGCCATTCCGTTAGCTTATATCATGACAACAGTAAAAATAAAAGGAAGTGGATTTCTTCAAGGGTTAATTGTTATCTCGATGATGAGTCCACCGTTTATTGGCGCGTATTCTTGGATCTTGTTGTTAGGTAGGAATGGAGCGATTACAAATTTTTTGAAAGATACCTTTAATATTACAACTCCAGACATATACGGTTTTACAGGAATCGTCCTCGTTTTAACGTTACAATTAACACCCCTTATCTTCCTTTATTTGATGGGGGCGTTAAAAAGCATCGATAATTCCCTTTTGGAAGCTGCTGAAAGTATGGGGTGTGTCGGGTATAAAAAAATCATTAAAATCGTCGTTCCTCTTCTTATTCCGACCTTGTTATCTGGTGCTTTACTCGTCTTTATGCGTGCGTTGGCAGACTTTGGAACGCCGATGTTAATTGGAGAAGGCTACAAAACGATTCCGGTTTTGATCTTCAACGAGTTTATTAGTGAAATGGGCGGAGATGATGCATTTGCAGCTGCCATAAGTGTAATAGTTATCATTCTAGCCTTAACGGTCTTCTTAATACAAAAATATGTTTCCAATCGAAAAGCATTTTCCATGAATTCCCTGAATCCAATTCAAGCGAAAAAGGAAAAAGGTTGGAAAAACTTCTGGGCTCATTTTTACGTGTATTTATATGTGGCTTTAGCCTTTTTGCCCCAACTGTATGTGATGTATACCGCTTTTTTGAAAACGAGCGGAAGAATTTTTGTCAAAGGGTATTCACTCGATAGTTTTAAAATGGCCTATGAACGTGGAGGCGATGCGATTGCAAATACCTTTATGATCGGCTTTTCCGCCTTGGCATTGGTCATTCTTTTAGCAATTTTAATCGCTTATGTCACCGTTCGTCGCCGCAATTCCATGACAAATTTGTTGGATATTATCGCGATGATTCCTTACATCGTACCTGGATCTGTACTAGGGATTGCTTTATTGCTCAGTTTTAATAAGCCACCAATTTTATTGAGTGGAACAGCTTTCATTATGATTATTGCGTTTGTCATCAGGCGTTTGCCGTATACGATCCGATCGAGTGCAGCGAACGTTCTCCAAATTAGTCCGAGTATTGAAGAAGCATCGATGAGTTTAGGGGCATCCAATTTTAAAACATTCTTTAAGATTACATTGCCGATGATGTTACCTGGTGTTATATCTGGAGCTATCTTGAGTTGGGTGACGATTATTAGCGAATTAAGCACATCGATTTTATTGTATACAGCTCGAACGAAAACGATGACCGTTGCTATATATTCGGAAGTGATTCGTGGAAATTACGGTACTGCCGCGGCCTTATCAACTATTTTATCTGTCGTAACAATCGTGTCATTAATCATATTCTTTAAATTAACTGGGAAAAAAGATGTCAGTATTTAAGATTGTTCGACAAAAAACTTTGATACGTTTTCTTTTTCACAATATGTTACATTAATAATGACTACGTATGTTTAATAGAAAAGAGCGAGAACAGAAGGAATGGACGCCTATGATTTATAAAAGAAAAAACTTTAAAGAGGAAACGAAAACCCTTTTTCTTAAGTATGCTTTTATACCGGTTGTTTTATTGTTCTTGCTCTTTTTTGTTTTCTTAGTTTTCTTTCTGTTTGCTAAGCTTGTGTATGATACGAATCAGGCATCTAAACAAATTTATGAGGAATTTACCACAGTATATGATGAATATCTCATTGAAGTAGAAAGGATGGCAACATTGCCAGCTGTTCAGGAATATTTACAAACGGGTAGGAACAGCAATCTTGTTTTTGAAGCCTTTTATGATTTTAACAATGAACAAATGATTCGCAGCGTATTTCACCTCGTTGATTCCAGCGGGGATTTTCTACTTTCATCTAAAACCCCTGAAAATGATACGACAGATTTTAATTTGACGAATTTTATCCGAAGGTTAAAAAACTATCCGGAGGAAATTTTAATTGGTACGGGAGAAACGGCGTATACCCACGGGGAAGTGGCTGTATTTAGTATAGGAAAGGCGATTATATATGGAGGGGAAGTCCGTGGTTTCCTTATTTTTCAATGGATGGAAAGTGACCTATTAGATCTATTATCCAAAGATTATTCGGACATTTCTGTTGTAACAGATCAATATAACAATATTATCGTTACGACAAATCGATTAGCGAAAAATTTTATTAATAAATTTATTCCTACTTATACTTCCGATCAATTCGTCGATATAAAAAATAGTAAATATTTCATTCGCCTCGTTGAAACAGACAAGTATCCTTTTAAAGTTTATTCTTTGAATATGCTCATTATTGAACCTTTATACATCCTTTTGTACATCGTATTTGCCGGTTTAATCGGATTGACCCTGTATTTTTTCTTGAATTATTTGGCGGAAAAAATGTCCTCCCAAAATAGTCGTTCGATTGAAAAGTTGATGGAAGGTGTCAATCGCCTGAAGGAAGGGAAGCTAGATTCGTATGTCCATTTAAAAACAGGGGATGAATTTGAAGTATTAGCGAACCAATTTAATAATATGCTTGACCATTTAAACTCATTGATGAAACGAAATGAAGAACTGTCGAATATTCGAAGAATTAATGAAATTAAATTTTTAGAAAGCCAGTTCAATCCCCATTTTTTGTTTAATGCTTTAGAAACGATTCGTTATACGATGTTTATGGATACGAAAAAGGCAGAACATATTATCTTAACCTTATCGAAATTGTTGCGATACAGTATTAATAAAGATCAGCAAATCGTTTTGTTTAAGCATGATTTGGATTATATTGTTGATTATTTAAGTTTGCATAAACTGCGATACAATGAACGGCTAGAATATGAAATCCGTGTGCCAGAATCTATCCAATATTCCTTCGTGCCGAAATTATTGTTACAACCAATAATTGAAAATTCGATCAAATTTGGCTATCGAACGAAATCCCATTTAAAAATTTCGATTGAGGGGATTCAAGAGGGAAATGAAATTCTTTTAAAGGTAATCGATAACGGGAGCGGGATTAGTCAGGAAAAAATGGAAGAAATTCAAAAGATTCTTTCTGGTAAGAAAAAATCAGGCGAACATATCGGTTTGTTAAACGCACATAAACGGCTTGCTTTACAGTATGGCGAGCATTACGGACTTACCATTCATAGTGATTTTGGGAAAGGAACGGAAGTAATATTAAAACTCCCATTTAAAAATAGTATGTGAGTCCAACAATTGAAACCAGATTTAACGATCAACTGTTCATCGATTAATGCAATCAATCGAGGATTCGAGTCAAAAGGACAAAAGTGAATGCCAAATCAGGTAGGGGGTTAAAAATGTTTAAAATCGTTTTAATTGAAGATGAAGACATCATTCGAAATGGATTAAAGTTCTCTATCGATTGGGCAGCCCTCGATTGTACAATCGTTGGGGAAGCGAAAAACGGGGAAGAAGGAATTTCTGTGATCGAGGCGTGTAACCCGGATATCGTTTTTTTAGATATTAATATGCCAGTTAAAAACGGTCTTGAATTATTAGAGGACTGTGATGGAAAGTTTTCCTTCAGTACTATAATCATATCCGGTTATAACGATTTTAAGTATGCACAAATGGCCATTAAGTTTGGAGTGACTGAATATTTATTAAAACCGGTGGATCGAACGGAACTGGTGGATGCATTAAATCGGGCAAAGTCAATCGTCGAATTACGCAAAAACTACCGTTTAGTTGAAGAAAATATCAAAAACCCAGAAAGTATAGAAGTACTTCAAAAAAAATGGCTATTACGTGAACACAATCAAACTTCTAAATACGTTGCGGAAATTATTCGATATATTCAATCCAATTACGATCAAAAAATTAGTATGAACGATTTGGTCGAACCACTCGGAATGAGCATCACATTTTTAAATCAAAAATTTAAAGAAGAAACAGGAATTACTTTTAACGACTTTTTAAATCGATATCGGGTTCATAAAGCGATGGAGATTTTAAAAAAAGGGAATATGAAAATTACAATTTTAGCTACGGAAGTCGGATTTAGTGATTATCGATATTTCATTCAAGTTTTCAAAAAATATACCGGAATGAATCCGAGCGACTTTGTGGAATATTTTAAAACGAAGAATGATGAAAATCGATCTTTTTTTTAAAAAACCTTTACAAAATAAGAAATGTCATTTATATTAGAAGTGTAGAAGGTGGTTATAACCAAAAATAACTACTATAGTAGGAGGTAATTACCATTTTACAAAGGGGAAGTAAAGTTCCTTTATATTATCAGTTAATGGAAGATATAATTAAAAAGATTGAAAATAAATTTTATAAAGAACATGATCAATTGCCATCTGAACGGGATTTATGTTCAATGTATGGAACGAGTCGAATCACCGTTCGCCAAGCATTACAAGAATTGGAGCGAGAAGGATATATTTATAAGATTCAAGGAAAAGGTACGTATGTAGCTTCAAAATCATACAATCAAAAGTTGATTAAATTATATAGCTTTACCGATGAAATGAAAAAACTAGGGAAAAATCCGTCGACGAAAGTTTTATCTTTTACAATTATGTCCGTCGATGAATATTTAGCGGAGAAAATGAACCTGTTACCGAAAGAGGAAGTTTTTAAAATTGTTCGTTTACGGCTTGCTGATGGGGAACCGATGATGTATGAAACCACTATTTTACCGAAAAAATGGTTTCCACATTTAACTGCGACAGACCTAGTACAAAGACCGATGTATGATATTTTCTTACACGATTACCAAGTGAAGGTAACGAGGGCAATTGAACAATTTTCTGCAACAACCGTTCGCCAAGAAGAAGCAGAATATTTAAATTGTCGTACCAATCAACCAGCCTTGTTCCTTAAACGGTTTGCTTACTCCAACAGGGAATTGATCGAATATACAAAAAGTGTAGTTCGGGGTGACAAGTTTGTATATACTGTAGAGTTAACATAAGTATATACACCCCTTTTTTGTACAAACTGGTTATGATAACATTACCAAAAAAGGATTAAATGGAGGGTCAGCGATGTTTAACTTGACAATGGAAGAGTTAACGGAGAAAAAAGGAATATTTACAGCTAAGGAAATCGTTCAACAACCTGAAGTGTGGAGGAAAGTTTACGAAGATTTTATCGTCAAAAAAGAGCTTTTCAAAATGTTTATGAATGAAATTATAGAAAAACATGAGCGTATACGAATCATCTTTACCGGGGCTGGAACATCTGCCTTTATTGGCGACACTATCGTCCCGGAATTAAGGTGTCAAGGTCAAAGTCAATATGAATTTGAAGCGATTCCGACTACCGACATTGTTGCATCTCCAAAAAAATATTTAGTTGAGACGGATCCAACAATTCTCGTCTCCTTTGCACGATCGGGCAACAGTCCAGAAAGTGTGGCGGCAGTAAAAATCGCAAAAGAATATATTAATGATTTGTATCAAGTGGTTATTACATGCAATAAACAAGGGGAGTTAGCAAAAAATACCGTTGATGATCCAAAGAGCTTTCTATTCCTTTTGCCAGATGAAGCCCATGACAAAGGATTTGCCATGACAAGTAGTTTTTCAGGAATGGCATTGGCTGCATATTTACTGTTTTCGAGCGATTCTTCTTTTACGGATGAGGATATTGCACGACTTATTGAATCTGGAAAATCTATTATTCCCATTGTTGCAAATACGGTGGACGATCTTTTATCTTTCGACTTTAAAAGAATCGTATATTTAGGATCGGGCTCGTTCGGTCAGTTATCCCATGAAGCTGCTTTAAAAATGCTTGAGTTAACGGCTGGTAAGACTGTAGCGATTCATGAGTCATCCCTCGGTTTTCGCCACGGACCAAAGTCGATTTTAAATGAAGAGACGCTTGTCGTTCTATTTGTATCCCAAGACGAATACACAAAAAAATACGATTTGGACATGTTAAGAGAAATTAAAGGTGATGGAATGGCCAAAGTAGTTGTGTTGATGCCTAAAAAGGATGAAGAAATGGAGACATTTGCAGATTGGTTGATCCCGATTGAGCCGAAAAATGATAAGTGGAAAAATGATTTCCTATTAACAATTCAATATATTATTTTTGCTCAAACACTCGCTTTAAAAAAATCCCTTTCCCTAGGTATTACCCCAGATAACCCCAGTCCTGAAGGGAGAGTAAATCGTGTTGTGAAAGGTGTCACAATTTATCCGTGGGAAAACTAATCGGAGTTTTTTATAACTTGCAATTTTCTCCTGTTTTTCAAAAGTAGGAAGAAAATTAAGAAAAAATGTTTTCAAAACTGAAGTAAACTGGGACTTTCGACTGGTTAATTGATGGCGAGAAATACAATCTTAGGAACTGGAAGACTTCAAGTAAATCGTATGGTAGTCACCGATGGTAAGATGAAAAGGTTAAATTTTCAATGTGAAAACTATAAGTAAATGGTACTAGCTAAGAACTATTAGGGGGAACGAAATAATGGCTTATTTAATGAATTCGAAAGATCTTTTACGAAAAGCACAGCAGGAACGATATGCGGTTCCAGCGTTTAATATTCATAATTTAGAAACGATACAAACCGTTGTTGAAGCAGCAGTGGAACTTCGGTCTCCTGTTATTTTAGCAGCGACTCCCGGGACGATGGATTTTGCTGGTAGAGCGTATATACAAGCGATTGCAGAAACAGCGGCAAAGTTGAATGATATCCCAATCGTTTTGCATTTAGATCACCATCATACGTATGAATCGATCGAGGAATCATTAAAATTAGGAACGAAATCTGTCATGATTGATGCGTCTCAAAAAAACTTTGAAGAAAATATTTCTATTACAAAAATGGTTGTAGAAACTGCCCATAAATACGGTGCAACGGTAGAGGCTGAATTAGGAAAATTAGTTGGACAAGAAGATGATTTAATCATTGATGATTGTGATTCAGCTTATACCGATCCTGATTTAGCCGTTGAATTTGTCGAACGAACGGGTGTGGACTCTCTAGCAGTGGCAATTGGAACAGCCCACGGATTATATAAATCGGAACCAAAACTTGACTTTGAAAGATTGACGAAGATTAGGGAGAAGGTTAGCGTTCCTCTCGTTTTACATGGTGCATCCGGCGTTCCCAAAAAAGATGTTCAAAAATGTATTGAATTAGGCTGTACGAAGGTGAATATTTCAACCGAATTAAAGATTCCTTTTTCTTCCGGATTACGGGAATATCTTATCAATCATCCAGAAGAAATGGATCCGAGAAAATATATGAAACATGCAAAACAAGAAATGAAAAATGTCGCGATTGAGAAAATCTTGATGTGTGGAAGCGCTGGAAAAGCATAATTTTTACAAACGGTGGGGACAAAAATCTCCACCTTTTTTATCAATTAATATGTAATTAGGAGTGAGTTATATGATTTTAACTGTAACGTTGAATCCCTCTGTCGATATTCGATACATGTTACCGACGTTTTTATTGGATGAAGTGAATCGAGTAGACAATATATCGAAAACAGCAGGTGGGAAGGGATTGAATGTTAGTCGAGTATTAAAAATGTTAGGGGAAAAAGTTTCAGCGACCGGTTTCCTTGGCGGTGAATGTGGTGAATTTATAAGAAAAAATATCGTAAAAGAAGGAATAATAAACGATTTTGTACCTATTTCATCAGAAACTCGCAATTGTATCGCAGTAATCCATGAAGGAAAACAAACGGAAATTTTGGAATCGGGTCCTGTTATTACCGAAAGGGAATTAAATATGTTTTTAGAAAAATTTTCTTCCATCATTCATGATTTCCGCATCGTTACGGTTTCAGGGAGTCTCCCAAAAGGGATGCCTGATGATTTTTACTCGAAAATAATCGAAATATCGAATAAAGAAAATATACCGGTTTTATTAGATATTAATGGCCAATTGTTACAAAAAAACTTAGGGGGCAAATACAACCCAATTTTAATTAAGCCAAATAAAAAAGAACTAGAAGACTTTATCGGATTTCCAATTTTAAAGGAAAATGATATTTATAAAGCGATTCGAACACCGATTCTAAATAATATTGAATGGATTGTCGTTACTCTCGGTGCTGAAGGGGCCATTGTTAAACATCGGGATGCATTGTATCGAGTATATCCTCCGAAAGTAAATGTAATCAATCCAGTCGGTTCCGGTGACTCTGTTTTGGCCGGTTTTGCCTCTGGAATTAGGAAAAACTTAGAAGATATACCGTTAATCAAATATGGAATAACAATGGGCGTGTTAAATGCGATGGAAAAGGAAACCGGTCGAATTAATCTGCATAAAATTGATTGGTGTATCCAAAATATGCGAGTCGATCGAATAGATGGATCATTGGGCCGGTAAGGAAAATTGAGGTTTTTCTCCAGTAGGATTATGCTAATGATAATTCGCTTTTTACATCCAATTGTGATAGAAATGTTATTTTGTCAGATAAACTCTTTTACGGTAAATGATTTAGGCAAACAGTTTACCATATTTGTCCATCGAAAAAAGTGCCATTATTCACTAGGAAATAATTTAGTACAAAATTTTCACACATTTGATCCTTTAAATCCAACTTATGGATGCGTAGCCGATTATTTTATCGAGGATTGAATTCGATCTTTTATTAACGTGTTCCGAAATAGGGGGACACGTTTTATAGTGAAAAAGTAATCTTTCGCATCATTTTTAATTTAGTGAAGGGGACAACCCTTCATTTCTTTGTAAATATAACGTTTGTTAAAAAATAAAAGATTTTTCGCTTAGACAAGCATTTCCTATTTATTTTTTCAAAAAAATATGATAATGTAATGAAAAGTTTTAATATGATATCTATAATTTTTTTAATTTTAAAATTTATTTCAAACTGACTTTTTTGGGATGAGGAGGATCTTTCTTAATGGAAAATCGAAATGTTACGATGACATCTTATGTTTTTATCGGAATTATGCTCTTTGCTTTATTTTTTGGTGCAGGGAATTTAATATTTCCAGCCACGTTAGGTCAACATGCGGGAATGAATGTGGGAATTGCACTCCTCGGTTTTTTAATTACCGGCATTGGATTACCCTTTGTTGGGATTATGGCAATCGGCGTTTCAAAAAGCGATAGTTTGCAACAATTGGCGAGTAAAGTCCACCCAATTTATGGTGTTCTTTTTACCGCCTTATTATATTTGACGATTGGACCGTTTTTTGCCATACCGAGAACAGGAGCGGTTGCTTATGAAATCGGGATTGTTCCGTTTATTGGCGATGGGGCAGGTACCTTGGCTTTATTATTATTTACTTTTTTATTTTTCGTTGCTACATTGTGGTTATCTTTGAGCCCTGGAAAACTTGTAGATCGGATTGGAAAATGGATGGCGCCAGTAATTATTGCTCTAATTTTTATTTTAATCGTCCTTTCCCTTCTAAAACCAATGGGTTCGCTCCAAAATCCCCAAGGAACCTACATGGACGGTGCCTTTTTAAAAGGATTTTTGGAAGGTTACAATACGATGGATGCACTCGCTTCCTTAGTTTTTGGTATTGTCGTTATCAAAGCAATTCGCGATTTAGGGATTACTACTGGAAAAGGTATTTTGTTGACGACGATGAAATCGAGTTTGTTAGCTGTATTGTTATTAGGAGGAATTTACTCAGGTATCGCATATATTGGGGCAACGAGTGTGGAAAAATACGGTATATTTGATACAGGTGGTCCGATTTTAAGCCATGCATTTGCCCATTATTTTGGTTCCTTTGGGATGGTCGTTTTAGCAATCGTCATTATTCTCGCTTGTTTGACGACAAGTGTTGGACTAATTGTTGCTTGCAGTGAATATTTTGAACAATTATTTCCGAAAGTTGGATACAAATCCTTTGTGTTTTTCTTTACGATTTTTTCTTTCATCATTGCCAATTTCGGATTGTCGAAAATTATATCCTATTCCATACCGATGTTGATGTTTCTATATCCCCTTGCTATCGTATTAATGATTTTGGCCTTTTTATCGCCTGTTATTCATTCATCGCGATTCGTTTTTTTTACAACGATTTTTGTAACCTTTGCCGTAAGTATCATCGATGGATTGAAGGCACTATGTAAATCTTTACATTTGGAATATTTCGATTGGTTGGAGGCAGTGATGTCTTTTTATAATCGTATTTTACCCTTTTATGAGGCGGGACTCGGTTGGCTCGTGCCTGCGATGATTACCATGATTTTTACAACAATGATTGTAAAGATACAAGATGTAAGAATAGAAAGGAAAGTAATCAATAAAATTTAACTGTATTGATTAAAGAGAAGATGTCGCTGATCAATGGACATCTTCTTTTTTTTATCCATCCATACGCTTCTTGTGTAAAAAAATTAAAAAATAAACCTAACTGTATCAACATTTTCGGCATATTTTTCAATATCGATAACAAAAAAGTTTTGATACAATAGTACATAGTTTGTTTAGTCTTTTTTCGAAACGGTGAAAAAAGTAGGAACGTTTAAGGGATTATATGGGGGCGTTGAATATGGGGATGAATCGTTTGTTACAACTCATGATAACAATGGTCACCGCATCTATAGGTGGATTTGTTTTTCATATTTTACATACACCCCTTCCTTGGGTGCTAGGTGCTTTATCTTTCGTGACGATTTGGCAAGGGTTTTTAAAACAGAAAGTATATTTTCCCATTTTCTTAAGAAACATCGGCTTTATCATTCTCGGATTGTATTTTGGCATGTATTTTACGACAGAAACTTTTCTATCGGTTAAATCGTATTTTATTCCATTCTTTCTTTTGACGTCCATTTTAATTTTTACAAGTATGAAATTAGGGAGCTTCGTTTCGAGATGGATTCCAATCGATGAAATTACGAGCGTTTTTTCCAGTATTCCCGGTGGTCTTTCAGAAATGACGATCGCAAGTGAAGATTTGAATGGAAAATCTTCCTATGTGGCGATTTTCCAGACGATTCGGCTGTTGACCGTTTTATTTATCGTACCTTCCATTATGATGACATTTTATTCTGGAGAGGGAGGGGAAGTTCTACAGGGAAGTATAATCACCAGTTTTGAAGGGAGTCGTTGGAACTATCTTTTTTTCTTTCTCCCCATTTTAACCGCATTATTTTTACAGAATCGGATTCCCGCGGGTGTCATTATCGGGTCTCTTGGTGTAACGGCGATTCTTAGCATTAGTCCGATCTCTTTGCCCCCGATTCCTTCTCCAATTGTACATATGGGTCAAATTTTCATCGGCATAGGGATCGGAAAAAATATTTTCATTGAAGATTTAAAGAAGGCGGGTAAATACGGTTTTGTTTATTTCGGAATTTCTTTGATCATTATTATGATTTCATTTGTTTTTGGAGGAGTTATGGCTTCTTTCAGTTCTTTAGATATGAAAACATCCATATTAAGTTTTGCTCCTGGTGGCTTATTTGAAATGGTTTTAACGGCATATAGTATTGGAGGTGATCCGGCGATTGTCAGTTCACTACAGTTAATTCGAGTTCTTTTAATCATCATGGCAATTCCCCCCCTGTTACGCATTTTTTTCAAAAAAAGATATATCCTTTACGATGAACAGAAAAGAATGGATAAATAAAAAATGCTGCAAACCAACTGCAGCATTTCAAATCGTCATCGTACTGTTTTTAATGATTTTGGATCTTCTGTATCGTTTGATTTCGACAATTCAGCAACCGTTGTTCCTGCAAGTGCAACAAGGGTAAGGACGAAGAAAATTAAGCCGATTGCATAGGAATGGTTGAGACTAAAAACATAGAATACAAAGGAAAAAATTAAAGAAAGCAGGAAAAATGTTCTCAATTTTGCCACCTCTTTTCCGTTTAATCAAATAACCGCCAATTTATTGACACATAACCGACACATTTAATTTATTATTTGTCTTTATTTTAAAATTTAGTGACAAAATTGTAAAGGTATTTGCTCATATTTTAGAAAAAAATGTCCATTTTTTATTTGCGTTTTTTCTTTTCAGGGAGGAGATGATAGTAATAAAGGAATGTTTCAATCGAAGCATCTTCCTTTGATATCGTTTCGATTTTTTTCAATGTCTTTTTAAATTGATGGAGCTGTCGTAAACGTAGTTGAGGGCATTCTGGATTCGTCTTCATCCAGGCATATTCTTCCCCTATGTAAAGGGATGAGTGGTTGTTACAAATGGGGCAGGTGGAAATGGTGTAATTTGGATCAATTTCCCGGAGAAGTAGCTCTTGGTAGTGTCTGTGAAATTTCCCACATTTATCACATTTATATAATTTATTGTATTCAGCCAGCTCAATTTGTTTTGTATAGATCGTATTGGTTATTTTATAACCGATGGATAAAGCGAAAAATACGGATAGTATAAGCCACCACATATGTATTACCCTCCAAGTAAGGAATTCTTTTTCGTTGAAAAATAGTTCCCTATCCTCTATACGATTGGCAAAGGCAAATTGTTTCGGGATTCTTTTTTTACTATACGAAATTAGGTATAATAAAGTCACTTGAAAAAAGTGGATGGTGAAAAGGGTGGGGATCATTCATCAATTCTGTTGATCAAATCGACTCTTAAAAAAATCGTTTTCGGAAGGATGGATAAAGTGAAAATCATCGAGTATGAAATGGAAAAATTAAACGATCCGACTGGAATTCTAGCCGGGGATCGTTTTGAGTTTTTATTGGTCGTACAAGTATGTGAAGACGATGAATTGTATTCAGAAAATGGTTTATACATCAAATTGATTTATTCGTGGGAAGAAAATTTTGGTCGAATTGCTCAATACCAAATTTTTGAAAAAGTGACAGACAAATACTTACCGTATTCATTAGAAGAGGATGAACTTGAAGCAATTAGGCAGTTTTGTAAAAGGGCAATTGGTAATGAATCCGTATAATGGTTTTTCCATTTTAGAAAACCGTTTATTTTATAAATTCTTTTTTTTTTAATATATTTTGCCAATGATTTTAACATGTTTTGGGAGTGAACGAAATGAAATTAAACTTAAGTCCAGCAGCAATCCAATGGTTTAAGAATGAAATGGAATTACAAAAAGGGGATATGGTGAAATTTTTTATCCAAATATACGGATCATCTCCTGTTCAAAAGGGCTATTCCCTTGGCTTTACGAAGGACAATGAACCGATCGATATTGGTGTCCAATATGAAGCGGATGGAATCGTATTTTATGTGGAGGAAAGTGATCTCTGGTTTTTTGATGGTCATCATTTGAATGTGGATTACAATGAGGAAAAGGACGAATTGGAATATACGTATGAAGGGGTCAGTCCCCAAAAGCGATGAAATAGTTTTTTCCTGGTCCACTCAATTTTCCTTTGAACAGTTTCTCCTCTAATTTTGCGATGGCACGGGCAATTTTCCCGATATTTTTCGGGTTGGTTGGCTGGGATGAGTGACCGCCAGTTCCCTCAACTGTCAAGGTCGCTGTGGCAAATCCCTTTTCAGAGATTCCGACAACCCCAACTGGTTGCTCTATCCCAGGAACCATTTGTTCGACAATTGCGCCACCTTCATCTAAAAGGAATTCAAATCAAATGCCCCTTGATTTTAAGGTTTCGGCTATAGCCTTTGCCCTCATTTCTCCACCAATTTCTTCATCGAA
This sequence comes from Fervidibacillus halotolerans, assembly GCF_026547205.1. Taxonomy (GTDB): domain Bacteria; phylum Bacillota; class Bacilli; order Bacillales; family Caldibacillaceae; genus Fervidibacillus; species Fervidibacillus halotolerans. The sequence goes on from NZ_CP106877.1 coordinate 636,103, forward strand.
TCCGAACATAAAATATAGGTCCCTCGCCGGTTGAAAGTTTTCATGGAGTAAATATTGGACGGTTTCAAAAAGGGCGATGACACTTCCTTTATCATCTAATGTTCCCCCACCCCAAATGATGCCATCTTTTACTTTTCCACTAAACGGCACTCTTCCTAATCGGCTTCCGTCCCTTCTAAAACGGGAACCACATCGTAATGTGCTGTAAGCCAAATCGGTTTTTTCACCGAATCTTCCCCTTTCCATTTGAGAAGTAAAGCATATTGATTAATCATCTCTACTTCCAATCTTTCAAAACAAGGGGGTAAGTATTTTTTATAAAATCTAGGAATTGTTTAAATGGTTCGGGTTCAAAAAGAGTTTGATCTTCATAAGAAATGGTTTTATATGTAATTCCCTCTGATAAGTGGGAAACGGCAGCGTCGTCATCTAAAAAAACAGTTGTTTAAACGGGAGTCGGTTGTTTAGAATGAACTGTTAGGGCATTGAAAAGGGTAATGCTGAAAAAGATACCGATTATAGCAAGGATAGAAAAAATCGCTATTTTCATCAGATTTCATTCTCCCAATCATTCATTGATTTAATCGATTCTACAATTTATGAAGGATGAAAAAAACAAAAATATGCGTGGAAAACAAAATGAAATTCATAATCGATTTAGTTGCTAAATATTGATCTTGCTTCTAGATGATTCGTCCTTTCATCCATATTAAAGGATTAATGAATAAAAAAAAGAAAATTTCTAATTAATAAAAATTGTACGTCTATGTTTTTTCTTGTCAATAAGTTCATTCATGAATGGGAGAAAGTAATCGTTTTATTCAGCCCGATTTAATAAATGATTTAATAGCCTTTCATGATCCTCAAAAAACTGTTTCATTAATCGATAATGTCCGGTTTCCTCCAAAGTCGTTTCCACAATTCCTTCTTCTGTAAATTCGATTATCGTTGAATTGGGATAGGCCATGATGATCGGTGAATGGGTGGCGATAATGAATTGGGAGCCTTGTTGGACGAGTTCATCGATTCGTGCAAGCATGGACAATTGACGAGGGGGAGAAAGGGCTAAAGTGGGTCAAAGGAACCGAAGTGGGTCAAAGGAACCGGAACCTCGACCCACAATTTTGTAAAAAAAAGATTAAAACGGTTAACTCTTTCAACTTGATGTGGTATTCTAAACAATATTCATTTGAAATGCTCGAAGATTTAAAGACAAAAGGAAGTATATAATAATGAAAGAAATAGTCGTGTTCCGATGCAATGAGGAAATCGATGCACCGATCGATGTCGTTTTTCAATATTTAAATGAAGATGAAAAAATAAAATTATGGAATCCATTACTAATCGAGAACTTATATGAAGAAAATCGAAATGATCAGGCACAGCCAAAGCCTTCGGGAAAATTTAAAACTGTACAAAAAATTGGAAATCATAAAATTACGGTAGATGTTGAATTAAAGGAATATAACCCACCCTATAAAGTGGTACTCCAATCCCATTCGAAAGAGGGAATTAGTATTACGAAATATTATTTATCCAAAAAGGATACGAAAACCCATCTATTTGTGGAAGAATCGATTATTCCGAGCAATTTATGGTATAAACTTGTGGCAAAATTGTTTAGTAAAGCAGGGCTTATTCCTTTTAAAAAGCAATATAAAAATTTAAAACTGTACGTTGAAACACTATGAATCACTCTGTACATACATAGGGATCCATTGTTTATCCATTCTAGTCAAAAAAAAAGTATCACACTTTCAGGGGGAAAAGAGGATGAACGAACAATTTTACGTAGGATGGGGTACATTAGCATTAATTAATGCAGGTATTGCACAAGGAAAAAACCGTAGTGGTCTAAATTGGTTTTTGCTTTCATTGTTATTAGGACCGATCGCGACGTTTATTTTAGTTGCCTTTATGGAGAAAAAATGAACGGGTAATGGTTGAAAAAGTGTTGTAACATAAAAATTGAATCACTAATGAATTGAAAAATATACATCCCCACTCTGGACCGTTTTAGTAACTCCACATTTTTTGGACATCATTTGTAATTAGAACTTCTACACCGTGGGGGTGTTTCTTTTTTAATTTTCCAAATACGCGGGCACTCATATCAATTTTTGGAATCAGATCTTTCGCAATCTCTTCATCAACGGTTCCAATCAATTGATAGTTGCTGTCATACACCCCAACGGTAGCGACCTTATTTCCTTCTTTCATAATATGGTCGATATAAACATATAGTCGATCGTTCACATTCATTTTCGCCAATTGTTCCGCTTTTAGATCCTTCGATATATCCTTTATATGAACGATTTTGTGTACATACGGTTCCGTCAAATTCCATCCGCAGTTATTACAAAGTTTATGAAGACTATTTTTGTTCACATAATTTCGTTTACGGCAACGTTCACAAGTCATGTATGTGTAGTCTGCCTGTTGTATTTTTGAATTTGGATTTGAGAAAAGTCGGTTCGTTGGATCATCCACTGCTTTTTTCCGTTTTCTGATGAAAATCATCGTTATAAATACAATAAGAAAAACAATGAGAATACTGACACCTACGATATATTTTGTCACTTGACTCCCCTCCTAACACATTTATTTTCTATATGTAATCGTGCTAAAATCGATTTACATTTTTATTAAAAGAAACCGTTTTCATTATATACTTATTATAACATGAAAATAAAATTGACAAAGGTTTCCTTTTCATACAATTATGTGAAAAGAAAATGGAATATTGAAAAAAACCAAAAAACACCATAATTTGGAATAGAAATCCAGTGATACCATCCTTTTTTAAACGAAAAAATCGGTAGCCCCTTTTGATTTGGAAAAGATCCTGATCCTATTTTGGACTTAGCTAAATTTTTAAAAAATACATGTTCATCCTATCTTTGGATAAAATAGACATGATTGAAGCTAGTTGAATGGAGGGGTAGTCAATGGAAGAAATCGAAATTGGTGAAGTGTTTACAATTACTGATGAAAATGATGAAGAACAGGAAGTGGAAGTGATCGCAAAGGCAACGATTGATGGAACCGTTTATGTCGCTGTTAGTTTTGTTGAGGACCTCGATGATGAAGATTCAGATGAAGATATTGACGTATTTTTCTTGAAAATGGATGAAGAAGGAGATTTGGAAGAACTAGATACGGAAGAGGAGTATGAAAAAGTATTTCAAGTGTTTGATGAAATGTTTGAAGATGTTGAATGATTTTCAAAATATGGAACCTTTTTCAGTGGAAATGATGTAACCTGAAAAAGGTTCTTTTTTATCCCCTTTAGGAGACGCAATTTCTTTTGTTTCATGCACTTAGAATTGGCATACAGTTATGAAATTTTTAAGTATATGTATATTGTGTACATTCGCTCATTTTATTCGATTCCTTGTTAAAATAGATAAAAAGGAACTTCAGGGGAAATATACGTTGCAGGTTCATTTGAAGGTAGTGAAAAAATGGCGGTGTTTTCTTTTATGAGTGGGAAGTTTCATTCCTTGAAGAAACTAGGTGACCGAGTAAACGAACATTCACCATACAAAAGGGAAGATATATACATTTGATTCCTATTCAATCGAATTGTTTCCAAAAAATATATGGTTTATTGTTACTTTAGATATCCAAAAAAATGATAAAGTTCAGTACTATTGTAATATACGCATGTTACCTGTTTTTTCAAACAATGAAATAAACTTGATTGTGATCTCCGTACCGTCGATGGTTAATGGTTAATTGTTGTAGATGGGTCTATTCAGTGCAAAGAAAATTCCATATCCTTTAAAAAACGCGTAAAAAATCTTTAAATGAGCTTCTATAAAAATAGAAGAAAATCATTTTCCTTTCACACATATATGAAAAGAATAGGAAATGGAAGGATTAAGAAATAGAAGGGAGGAAAATATGTTTAAGAGTCGTTTTAAATTTGAATTGAAATGACCAAGATTGTTCTTGGAGACCGTACGATTTATAGATCCATTGACGGAACGAAGGGCACGATTAAACATTCCAATTTTTGTCCAAAACGTTATACATAGGAAGAAACAAAAATATTATTGATCCGTTATAAAACGTTCAAGGGAAGAAGAGTCTTTTTATTTTAAAGGAAGTGAAATCATGGGGAAAAGGAAAACGAAGTATTATGTAGTCTGGGTAGGGAAAAAGACAGGTATTTTTTCATCTTGGGATGAATGTAAACAACATGTATTAGGAGTATCCGAAGCAAAGTATAAGTCATTTTCATCTTTGGAAGAGGCAAAACAAGCTTACCATAATGGTTGGGAGAAATACTACGGGGTTTCAAAGGAGAATAAACGATCGCAACAAATAGCTGTTCCGGAAAATAAGGAGAAGACATATATTGAAGAGAGTATATGTGTAGATGCGGCATGTAGCGGGAATCCCGGACAAATGGAATACAAAGGAGTATACACGAAAACTGGAAAAGTATTGTTTCACTACGGCCCGATTCTTGGAACAAATAACATTGGAGAATTTTTAGCAATCGTTCACGCCCTATCCTTTTTAAAGAAGTATAGAAAAGATAATCCGATTTATTCAGACTCCGTAACAGCGATGAAATGGGTGAGAGCGAAAAAAGCAAATACTACCTTAATTAGAAATAAAGATACCGAACGGGTATGGAAACTTATTGAAAGGGCAGAACTATGGCTCCAAACGAACGACTACAATAACCCAATTCTTAAATGGGAGACAGACATATGGGGTGAAATTAAGGCGGATTTCGGGCGGAAATAGAATCTACATTCAATTTAATTATGATTTAAAAATTCGTTCTAGTAATATAATGAATGTAACAAGATTTGAAAGAGGTGTATTCAATGACTATACCAGACTATCAAAGTTTTATGCTACCTTTTTTAAAAATTTTAGGAGATGGACGGAAACATAGTTTGAGGGAAATAAAAACGATATTAGCTAAAGAATGTAATCTTTCCGAAGAAGATATAAAAGAGTTATTACCTAGCGGAAGACAATCAAAATTTGAAAACCGCGTTGGTTGGGCAAGGACATATTTAAAAAAAGCATGTCTTCTAGAAAATGTTGGGAGAGGAGAGTTTGTTATAACTCAACGAGGGCTAGATGTTTTAAAAAGTAATCCTGAATATATAGATGTTAAATTTCTAGAGCAATTTCCTGAATTTATTGAGTTTAGAAATATTAAACATCCAAATAAACAGAATGGGCTGAAAGAAACGAAACCAAATATTCATGATATAGATGAAACTCCTGAAGAAATTCTTGAATCAAGTTATCATACTTTAAGACAAGAATTAGCAAACGAATTGTTGGAACGTGTAAAACAGTGTTCCCCATCATTTTTTGAGAAACTCGTCATCGACTTATTAGTGGCAATGGGATATGGTGGTTCAAGAAATGATGCGGGTCAAGCCATTGGAAAAAGTGGTGATGAAGGTATAGATGGTATTATTAAAGAAGATAAACTTGGATTGGATGTGGTTTACATCCAAGCAAAGCGTTGGGATAATTCGGTGGGACGTCCGATTGTCCAAGCATTTGCAGGCAGTTTGGAAGGTAAAAGAGCAAGAAAAGGGGTTTTTATTACTACGTCAAGATTCACAAAAGAAGCAAGAGACTATGTAAAAGTCATAGAGAAAAAAATCGTTTTAATTGATGGAGAAAGACTTGCTCAATTAATGATCGATCATGATATTGGTGTTTCTGAACAAGCAAGATACATTATTAAAAGAATTGATACGGACTATTTTGGTGATGATGTTTAAATTGTAATAATCTTTAATCTATGTAATCATAGGAAAAACTAAAATTCGAAAATTATTTAATCATTGTTTGATGTACGTTATAGAAAGGGATTTTAGATGCATATGTACTTACTATATTTTAGGATAAAAAATAATTCATTTTAAGAAATGACCAATGAATGTTTATTTACCATTGGCATTGCAAAACATTTAAAAAAAGAGCCTGTATTGATTATACTTCAAATTTTGGAATGTGAAGTGTGATAAACATAAACGAACTTTCTTGCGGTAATCTGATTGGAAATGGTTTTGTTGAGGTTATCATGTTTTTCTCTGGAAAATATGGTGATAAACCTTAAATATAAGGAGGTGATTTAAATGGCAAACAACCGAAAACCAAACCAACTGATCCATGAAAAATCCCCTTATCTTTTGCAACATGCGTATCAACCTGTCGACTGGTATCCATGGGGGAAAGAAGCCTTTGAAAAGGCAAAAAGGGAAAATAAACCACTACTTGTGAGCATCGGCTATTCAACTTGCCATTGGTGTCACGTGATGGCCCGTGAAACCTTTGAAGATGAAGAAGTGGCAAACATATTAAATGAACGGTTTGTGGCGGTAAAAGTTGATCGGGAGGAGCGCCCGGACATTGATTCCATCTATATGAAAGTATGTCAAATGCTCACCGGTCAAGGAGGTTGGCCCCTTCACGTATTTATCACACCGGATCAAAAACCGTTTTATGCCGGTACGTATTTTCCAAAGGAGAGTCGTTTCGGTCGTCCAGGGTTTGTCGATGTGTTGTTACAATTGTCTCAAATTTATCACCATGAACAAGAAAAGATCGAAAAGACGACAACAAGAATTGTGGAAGCAATCCATCAAAAGGCGAACCGAAATAAAAAAGGGGAGCTGAAATCCTCAGTTCTTCATCAGGCATTCCATCAACTATCCAATCTGTTTGACCCAATTTATGGTGGCTTTGGTCAAGCACCGAAATTTCCCACACCGCATATGTTACAGTTTTTACTTAAATATTACGTATGGACAAAGGATGAACATGCCTTATATATGGTGAATAAAACACTTATGCAATTGCGTAAGGGAGGAATTTGGGATCATATTGGCTTTGGGTTTTCAAGATATTCGACAGATCCCATGTGGTTAGTTCCCCATTTTGAAAAAATGTTGTATGATAACGCCCTTTTACTGTATACATTTTCAGAGGCTTATCAGCTGACAAAAAATCCACAATATCAAAGGATTGCCGAACAAATCATTACATTTATTGGAAGGGATATGCAACATGAATCGGGTGCTTTTTTTTCTGCAATTGATGCAGATTCCGATGGGGAAGAGGGGAAGTTTTACGTTTGGACAAAACAGGAAATCATCGAAATTCTCGGGCAAGAACTCGGTGAAACCTTTTGTCACGTGTACGGTATAACGGAAGATGGGAATTTTGAAGGGAAAAATATACCGAATCTAATTTTTACGAATAAAGAAAAATTGGCAAAATACAATCAAAAATCGTTGAAAGACCTCGAATGGAAACTGGAACAAGCGAGGAAACTCCTTTTAGAAAAACGAAGTCAAAGACCGTTCCCCCTTGTGGATGATAAAGTACTCACTGGATGGAATGCTCTCATGATCGCTGCCCTTGCAAAAGCTGGAGCGGCTTTCGATCAGGAATCCTATATCCAAATGGCGAAAAGGGCGCTCGATTTTATCGAGCATCGGTTAATTGTCGATGGAAGGGTCATGGTACGTTATCGGGATGGTGAAGTGAAACAAAAGGCGTTCATCGACGAGTATGCATATCTTCTTTGGGCGTATATCGAAATGTATGAAGGGACATTTGATATAACGTATTTGCATAAAAGTAAACAACTTGTAAAAAAAATGATGGATCTTTTTTGGGATCAAGAAAGTGGTGGCTTTTTCTTTACAGGTACTGATTGTGAGACAATGCTTGTTAAAGAAAAAGAAATTTATGATGGTGCACTTCCTTCAGGAAATAGTGTAGCGGCTTTTTCCTTTTTGAAATTGAGCAGACTAACAGGGAATATAGATTTATATAAAAGAGTTCAAGGAATGTATTCTGTATTTAAGGAAGAAGTGGAACAAAACCCAATTGGTCATACCTTTTTCTTACAAACTATTTTAATGGAACAATTTCCACCAAAGGAAGTTGTCATTATTGGTTCGAAACATTGTAATAAAAGAAAGAAATTATTGAAACAAATCCAGCAAGCGTATACTGTTAACCTATTTTCATTAGTAGTGGAAGATCCAAAAGATTTGGAACAGGTGGCTGAATTTGCCAAACATTATCGTCCAATCAATGAAAAAACGACGGTTTTTATATGTGAAAATTTTGCCTGTCAACAACCAACGACCAATATAGAAGAAGTTCGTACATTCTTGAACGTATAAAATGGGATGTTTTATAACTGCACTTGTTCAATTTCCATTTAATAGTAAATAAATGGAAATCTCGCCCTTGAACGTCAGCTTAGGGCAACTTTTCTCGTCATACAATGAAAAACAACTTGTATTGTCTTTTCAAATGGTGTACAATTTAAACATGAGTTCATTAAACAAACAATTGTTTAATGGCAAAAATCGGTTCGTTCGTTTTAAACGAACTAAATCCAACACGGAAGGGAAGGCTATGAACGAAAAGGAACGGCAAATATTCGAATTGATTCAAGGAAATCCGTATATTACACAAAATGAATTGGCACAAAAGTTGCAATTATCAAGGCCGGCTGTGGCAAATTATATTTCTTCTTTAATGAAAAAGGGATATATTGTCGGCAGAGCTTATATCGTCAAAGAAGATGGGAAAATCGTCTGTCTAGGCGGTGCGAATGTGGATAAAAAGATGGTCATTCAAGGGAAAATGCAAATGTACACGTCCAATCCGGTTAAGTCCTATAAAACGGCGGGTGGAGTCGCTCGGAATGTGGCAGAAAATTTGGGCCGGCTCGGCGTAAACGTATCCCTCATTACCGCTTTCGGAGACGATTCGGAAGGTAAATGGTTATTAGAAGAATCGGAAAGATGGATGGATATTACCCCATCTTGGACCGTTCCCAACGCATCTACTGGGAATTACACGGCTGTTTTAAGTAATGAAGGAGAAATGATTTTGGCCCTGGCGGATATGGATATATATGACCAAGTTGATTTTTCCTTTATCGACTCCCGTTGGAACTTTATCGGCTCATCTTCATACGTTTTTTTGGATACGAATTTTCCAAAAGAAACGATCGAAAAAACGATTGAACGATGTAATCAAGAAAACATTCGACTTTGTGTCAACCTCGTTTCGGCACCGAAGGCAAAAAAATTGCCGGATGAGCTCCATGGGATTACGTTACTGATTGCCAATCGGGATGAAGTAGAAGCAATCACCGGATTTAATCTCGAAATCCAATTGGAAGAAGCTGTATCCCAACTATTGAAAAGGGGTGTCGAACAGATGATTATCACCTTTGGAAAGGAAGGAGTTCGTTATTTTTCCCAATCTGAGGGTAGCGGCCACCTTCCTGCTCCAAATGTCGATGTAAAAGATGTAACTGGAGCGGGGGATTCTCTGGCTTCAGGTGTCCTTTATGCATTGAACAAACAAAAGGATTTAAAAACTGCTTGCCGTTACGGACTCGCTTCTTCCTACATCACGTTACAATCGAATGACACCGTTGCGAGAGAATTAAATGGAGCATATCTTGAAAAAATTTATACAGAGCTATTCGAAAAAAATGATTGATTGGGATTAAAGATTCATCCAATCGTGCAAAAGGAATCAAACCTTTCCTAAAGGAATAACACACTGAAGAAAGAAGGAGCATGGAAAATGGATTTGCAAAAATGGATCGTTTACTCAAAGGAAGTACAAGAAGCAAAAGAACAAGGTCGACCGATTGTAGCATTAGAATCAACGATCATCTCCCATGGGATGCCGTACCCCGCAAATGTGGAAACGGCTCTTGCAGTCGAAGAGATTATTCGCGAAAAAGGTGCAACACCTGCCACTATCGCAATTATCGAGGGGAAGATTCATATTGGCTTAACAAAGGATGAAATTGAATTTTTAGCTAATTCTTCAAACATTGAAAAGGCGAGTCGGAGAGATTTACCTTACTTACTTATGAAAGGAAAACACGGAGCAACAACGGTCGCAGCAACGATGATTTGTGCAGCACTTGCGGGAATTAAAATTTTTGCAACCGGGGGGATCGGTGGGGTTCACCGGGGCGCAGAAACGACGATGGATATTTCAGCGGATTTGGAAGAGCTGGCCAATACGAACGTTGCTGTAGTTTGTGCCGGAGCAAAATCGATTCTTGATCTCGGTTTAACGTTGGAATATTTGGAAACAAAAGGTGTACCTGTTGTCGGATACAAAACGGACGTTTTACCAGCCTTTTACACTCGGACAAGTCCGTACCCTGTCGACTACCGAATTGACTCTCCGATCGAATTAGCAAAGATGATCGAGACAAAATGGGGACTCGGATTAAACGGTGGAATTCTTATTACGAATCCGATTCCGGAAGAACATTCCTTGGAAGAATCATTCATTAATGGAATTATCGAAAAAGCATTGGAAGAAGCGAAAAAAGAAAAGATTCATGGAAAAAAAGTCACCCCATTCTTATTAAGTCGTGTAAAGGATCTAACGGAAGGAAAGAGTTTGGTTGCCAACATTGCGTTAGTGAAAAACAACGCCCGACTCGCCGCTGAAATTGCTGTCAATTTCACGAAGGAATGATAAAAGTATATGACCTGGTTTCTGTCAAAAAAACGTCCTCCGATTATAGTTGGAGGACGTTTTTCCCGTATAAACAATGGAAGGTTGAAAATTAATTAAGGATATTACGTAAAATTATTTCATTCCATTAATGATGATTTGGACAACTTGTTCAATTTCGTTGTCAATAGGTGTATCTTCATTGTTTTGGAGAAACATGTGGGTAAAGAAAAACCCGAAAATGATGGTAAAAGCCGTTCTTGTCAAAATTTCTGATGGAATAGATTGCGTGATTTCCCCTTTTTCTTGAAATCGCTTGATGGCATCATTAATCCGTTTTAATACATTTTGTTCAAACAAAACTTTTACCTCTTGTTGAAACGGTTCAGTATAAACAAATTCCTTTACTAATATTTGAAAATATTCCTTGCTTTCTTTAAAAAATTCATACCGATTTTTTATCAAAGCGCGGAAAAAGGATTCAGGGGAATCCCCGTATGAAGCTAACATTTCTGAAAAAACATCTTCCGAAAGTGGTGGCAACGATTCTTTTAAAAAAGGGAGAAGAATCGAACGCAATAATTTTTCCTTCGTCTGGAAATGACGGAAAATCGTTCCTTCTGCAACATCGGCTTTTTTCGCAATTTCGCTCGTTGATGTGTTTGCGTATCCCTTTTCTGCAAACAGTTGTGCGGCAGCTTGAAGGACCCGCTGTTTTTTATCCGTCGTTTTCGTTTTTTTAGAATATTTAACGATTTCTTCCATTAAGCTGTGATTCAAGAATGAAGCCCCCTTTTAAAGCTTTCGATATTTTTTCAAGGCGAATAAGTTTAACGTAATAAAAATGAAAGCAAACGCCAGTAAAATGAGAAGATCTCCTTGAATATCGGATAAACCATTTCCTTTATACATAACTTCTTTCAACGCGTCTCCTCCATAGTACATCGGGAAAAATTTTGCTAACACTTGTACCCATTCTGCCATCCCGTCAAAAGGAATAATGCCGGAGAAAAAGATTTGCGGGATGATTACGACAGGAATGAATTGAACCATTTGGAATTCCGACTCGGCAAAGGCAGATAAAAGTGTACCGAGGGAAAGGGCGACGAGTGCTAGAAGGACATTTATGAGCAATACGTCCCAAATCGATCCTACTAAAACGATATCTAAAACCGTTATACCATAAATGACGACAAACACCGTTTGTAAAACAGCAAAAATACCATAACCGGTTAAATATGCCGTTAAAATTTCCCATCTTCGAATTGGAGTAGACATCATTTTATCTAAAGTTCCGGATGTTCGTTCCTTTAAAAATCCGATTCCAGAGATTAAAAATACGAAAAAGAAGACGAAAAATCCAATTAAAATTGGGCTTAAAACATCGAAAAATTCTGTATCCTCATCACCAAAAATATAAACGGTTTCCATATTGAGTTGAGGGAGTTCCATATTGTTCATTTGTCCCATTGCTTGCTGTTGCGTGGAACTGGCCAATATTTGATTGACTTTTGCATAAAGTGAACGGGCGGTTAATGGATCATCATTGTGCAAAATTAACGTAAAGTTTGTACCGTCCATTTGAAGTAAGCCGTCTAAATCCTCTTTTATAACGAGATCTTTCAATCCCTCTGTCTTTTCGAATTCTTGAATGGAAAAATTTCCTTCTTCCTGTTCGATAATCTGTTCATTGACATTTACGACACCGAGATTTATGTCCGTCGATTCGGTGGTAAAAATGATGTACATAAGGGATAAAATGAGAAGGGGGGCGATAAAAAGAAGTGCCAATGTCCGTTTATCCCTGACCATTTCTCGTATAATTCTACGGATTAAAGCGGTAACCCTCATTTTTCATCCCTCCCTGCAAGTAAAAATACACGATCGAAATTTTCCGTCCTATATACTTGTTTCAGTTCCTTTGGCGTACCTTGTGCGATCAGTTTACCATTTCTTACCATTGTAATCGAATCACATTTTTCCGCTTCGTCCATCACATGGGTTGTAATTATAATCGTTCTTCCTTCCTCTTTTAACCGAAACAATTCATCCCAAATTTGTAGTTTTAATTCAGGATCGATTCCCACAGTCGGTTCGTCTAAAATCAACAAATTTGGATTATGAACTAGTGCGATAGCTAAAGATAGTCGCCGTTTCATCCCTCCGGAATAGGCTGACACCTTTTTTGAAAGGTCTTCCGTTAAGTTGACGAGATTTGCTACATAATCGATCCGGTCATTCATTTCTCCTTTTTTTAATTTAAACAAGGAACCGAAAAAACGTAAATGTTCCAAACCTGTTAAATTTTCATATAGGGCATCTGATTGGGCCATGAAGCCGATTTTTTGCAAAACCTGTAAATTAGGCATTCTTTCATTAAATACGTTTACAAATCCTCGTTCAGGTGTTTCCATTCCAGCGACGAGCTTTACAATCGTTGTTTTCCCAGCACCGGACGGACCGATTAATCCGTGAATTGCTCCTTCTTGAACAGATAATTGAATATGATCTAATACGGTTTTTTTTCCATATTTTTTTTTGACCTTTTCCATTTGGACAGCTTGATTCATGAAATCCCCTCCTATATAAAAAGTGAGTACTTACTCATTTAATTTTAATACCGTAGAAGTACTTTGTCAACACGGTAAAGTGTAAAGGCAGGTTCGGGTAAATCAAGTGTTCTTTATTCGGGAGATGGAAAGGGAATGATGTAATTTAAGGGAAAAAGGGAAATGAGCGTTTTGAATAAAAAAGATACCTTTTTCTTCTTACAAATCCAATAGTTTATATTTTTGAGCCATCTTCAGCCATTCGCTTTTATTTTTTGTACCGAGTTTTTTGCTAATGCTTCGTCTATGGTTTTCCACAGTTCGAATACTAATATGCATCGTTTCTGCGATTTCCTTTTGTGTATATCCTTTTACCGTTAGAATGAAAACTTCCTGTTCCCTGGGTGATAAAGGAAATTTCCAATTGTCATCTTCTTTTATCGGTTGATTGGTATACAATTTTCCATTAACAATTTTCTCCCCTTTAAGAATCGATTGAAGGTAATGAATAATTTCATCGCTTTTGAATCGTTTCACTAAATAACCATCTGCTCCGTATTCCATCGCTTTCATTTGGTATTCCACTTCATCGTACATGGAAAAAATAACGATTTTTGCTTTCGGTAGAATGCCTCTTAATTCTTTTAACGTTAGGAGACCGTCCAGTCCATCTGGCATGGAAAGATCCAGTAAAACGAGATCGAAGGAATTTTGAAATGCCTTTTGAATCGCCTCTCTACCTTCTGATGCAAATTTGAGCGATTGAATAGGGAAGGCATCTTTTAATAAGAGCGCCAGTCCTTCACGAACAATTTCATGGTCATCAACGATTAATACATTCATTCTTTAATCTCCTTTCTAATTGTAATAAATCCTTCCACTCGAGTGGGACCCCCTATTTCTGTTATCCACTTTATATCGCCCTCGAGCATTTTTACCCGTTCCAACATATGTTGCATGCCGAGTCCGTGGCCTTTCGAATGTTGTGGATGGAAACCACTCCCATTGTCGGAAATTTGGAAATAGATGTTTTCATCGTCAATGGTTCCGTAAAGTTCAATGGTAATTTCAGTCGCTTTTCCGTGGCGGACGGCATTTGTTACCGCTTCTTGGATGACTCGAAAAAGATGCAATGAACTTTCGTTATCCAATTTATCTTCATTGAGTACGTTATATTTTATATGAAAATTCACATGATAAAGCTTTTTCCAGTCGTCAATGGATGAACGTAAAGCCGCTTCGAAACTTAAATAATCGAACATATTCGGTCGCAAAATTTTCGTTAACGATTGGATATTTTCGACCGTTTTCTCCATTACCGAATATAATTTTTCTAGTCGTTCGCTTTTTTTCTCATCATCGATTTTCCGTTTTAATAAATCTAATCCTAGAAAAATACTGTAAATATTTTGCCCAATATGGTCATGAAGTTCCCGTGCAATTCGTTTTCGTTCCATTTCTTGCGCTCGAATCGTTTCGTGTATTAATAACTCTTGGGTTTTTACTTTTTCAAGATGACTTTCCAAACTCGGATTGGATATTTGGAGTACTTGATACGTATTTTCATCCATTTTCAATTTGGTCATTGACATGTCGAAATCCGCATCTGAATCCACGTAATTTGGCATATGGGAACGAAAGCTGGGCAATGGATTGTCGCTAGCGAGAATGCATCGTTCCTCTCCCTCTTGGACTTGTCGCAATTGGCAGTAGCTACAATAGGGAACGTTTCCCCCCTTTTTCCATCCAGTAATTTCAATCGCCTTTTGATTCATATAATGAATTTTTCGATTTTGATCCATGATGACGATACCGATGGGGAGTTGGTCGATTACTTGTCGAAAGTTCGTTCTGTCCATTTTATTCACCTTCGTATTATAAAAATCGATTCAATATTCATTTTATCAAAAGAAAGAGGCATAAGATATGAGAAATCAAGGGAAAGAACATCATTGTGGAAAATATTTGTGTACAGGAGAGAACATTATTTTTAACAGGTAAGTTTCTTTCATTTATAACGTCATGAATTCGTATATTTGTGATGAATTTTTACCAAAAAAAAGAGGATTCGAAAAGGGGAAATAAGCCCCTTTACAGAATCCCACGAAAATTAACAGTGGTCATTTGATAAACGGAATGAGCCTACTTTTCATGTTTAGGTGGAAATTGGGATACACGCAAGATTTTTGAATTCAATCGAATAAAACGATAAAATTGGTAAATTTTACATTTTCTTAAAAACAACGTCTTTTTCGTCGGTTTCATTTCATTGCTTAATTGCATCTTTCCAAACCTCCGATCTTTATTCTGGAATGAAACTCCAACCGGGATTACCTTTCATTTTATAAATAAACATCGTGTGTAGCGTTCGTTTAATCCATGCGCCAGCAAGTCCGATTTCTAAACCGGATGCTTTTAAATCACGTCCGTAATCTGGATATCTTTCATAATCTGGTACGACAGGATACATGATAATCGATGCGGCAGAACCGTTCCAAATCGATTTTCCAATGGAAGCGATACAAGCGCCGGGCATTTCTGCCATCGATTCCTTATGACTAGGCTCCCTTCCTTCAATCATATCTACGATGTTTAGGGCTGCAACTTTACCAATGATACCCGAAGCCATTCCCGTTCTAGGAAGTGTAGCGGTAATGACTGTTCCATTTTTCGTCGTGTGAGGCTTCGAAACAGATCCAGGTGGTGCAAAGGCAATCCCTGCTGCAAACATATTTTTGTAATAGGGGGATTGATACGTCCTCGGCCAATCGGATGCCTTTAACTCTTCCCAAGGTTTTCCGTAATTTCCGTCCACTTTTAAAAACCCTGCCGGATTGGTTAGTCGATCCGTTATATCCTGTCCATCCTTATCGATATATTTAATTTTCGTTCCTTTAAATTGAGGGATCAGCATCGCAAAATCAAATTCCGTTTCGCCAAATTCACCATCGTAATTTTCCCAGTACACTTTTCCTTTTTCTACTTTTTTCACGGCTGTCTGTACTTGATAGTAAATATTTTGTTCTGCAAAAAGGGATTTCATAAATTGTTCCGATTTCATAATGTAACCGTGTTTGGAAGCGCATACACCGCCAACCCCAAGATCTCCCAACTGAGGTTCATTGGAAATCCACATAATTTTCGCCCGATCCCGTAATCCACGTTTAACAAGATCGTTATGAATATTCGTAATGTATTCAAGGGCAGCACCTTGGCACGTTGCTTGTCCGTGTCCTGTTCCGACTAATATTTTTACTTTTTCACCTTTTTCCATTCGTTTTACTTGTTCTAAATATGCATCTCGAGCAAGTTTTGCGTGATGAATATTACAAATGGAATGGCTATTTCCTTCATCAGGACCTAATCCTTCTGTCCCTTCAAAATTTAAATGGGGTCCTGTTGCGTTAATCACATAATCGTAATCGACCTTTTGAATTTCTCCATCCTTTGTTTCAATCGTAACATATTGATCGTCTGGATGAATGGATCTTGCCCATGCTTGGATGAAATTAATCCCCTTTTTCTGTAATACAGGTGCAAGTTCAAACATCACTTTTTCCGGTTTCATCCGGTCGATACCTACCCATACGAGGGAGGGAATGTAGGTGAATCTCGGCCATGGACTGATCATCGTAACATTATGTTTAGCACCGAGTTTCTTTTTTAAGTAAAGGGCGGCGGTTTGACCGGAAAATCCAGCTCCGATCACTACTACTTTTGCCATAAATGCTCTCTCCTTTATTCGATAGATTAAATACCACATAGGGTATAAAGAAGATAAAATAATACATGTATTATTTCAAATACCTTACAATTAAAAAATAGCACGATTTTCAAAAATATAGAAAGAGATTTGTACTGTTTTTGAAAAAATTAGGGGATTTCACTTAATTAAAAATAGAATAATTGAAAAAATGATGGAAACTTTTTGACAATAACATGGCGATACCTTTGAATTCCTTTTTTCCATGGAATTTCGATGGAATGGTATAATGAAAAAGGATAAATAAGGAAAAGTCGTGTATATCATCGAATGAATAATGAATGTAGAGGTTTGGAGAATATGGAATACGGTCAAAATGAGGTTGGTACCTTTATGCATCGGGTGAACCGTTTTATAGCGGAGGTAAGTATTCGGGGGAAGATTGAAAGGGTTCACGTGAAAAATACAGGACGGTTAAAGGAATTGCTAATAGAAGGTGCAACGGTTTTATTAGAAGAGGCTGATCATCCGAATCGGAAAACGAAATATTCCCTCGTTACGGTGAAAAAGGGAGACAAATGGGTAAATATCGATTCACAGGCACCGAACATCGTTGTATACGATGCTTTAATGAATAAAAAAATAAAAGAGTTTTCTTCGCTGGACATTTTTCGCGTGAAAAAAGAAGTTTATTTTAAAAAGTCACGTTTTGATCTGTTTTTTCAAGGGGAAAAGACGAGAGGTTTTATCGAAATAAAAGGTGTCACCCTTGAAAATAACGGGGTTGCCATGTTTCCCGATGCACCGACTGTCCGAGGAACGAAACATATTTATGAAATGGTGGAAGCGGTGGAGGAAGGATATATAGGGATTTTGTTTTTCCTCATTCAAATGGATGGATGCCGTGTCTTTTCTCCCAATAAAAGGATGGACCCGTCCTTTACAAAGGCCTTACTTGAAGCAAGGGAAGCAGGCGTTCACATCCTCGCCTACGACTCGATTGTTACAGAAAAAGGATTGACGATTGGAAAATCCATTGGAGTTCAAATCGAATAAATTGAAATAGCCCCAATGCAATTAAAAAAATAATATTTAGTTATAAGAACCTTTCTAGTATATTTTTCCATTTCCTTCGTTTTCGTATATTTTTCTTTTTTCCGTTTATCATAATAAGCGAAGGGAAATACCGATAAAAAAATGGGGTGTTTGCCATAGACCATTTACTCGTTTGTAAAGGAAGTTTGAATGTAATCGATTGAACACTCCCATTGGAGTAAAAGGATCAACGAACGATTACCATTGAGAAAATGTTTAATCGAAGTTGAATCAAATCGATGCATCATGCGTCATCCCCATGATCCATTTCCCTTCATAGGAGCAAGGTCGAGTATGGCCTTGCTCTTTTCCTTTTTATCAGAAGGGAAAATATCAGCTCGTTATAAAAATATTCCTGATACAAGTAAGGAACACTTTAATCAGGAACATCGATGGAAAGGCCATTCCTTTCGTTCAGGAGAAGAATGTAATGGAATCTATCTATTTATGAAAAAAGATTGATCGGAGGAAGGCAGGAAATGGAGCAGAAACAGGAAGGGTCCACTTTTATATATATTCCTGTTCGATATAAATCTTTTACATTTTCACAATCGATTTGTTCGTATGGATTACATGCTTCCATTGAACAACTACAATCATCTTCATGTTTGAAAGCTAACAATTCTAAAATGGCACAATCCTTTTTCAATCCTTTGATTCGAAATAGAAAGGTTGTAAAGCAGTGGTATTTTACTTCATTGCAACATTTGCACCGAAATGTCGTTACCCCATCGGATTTAAATGGACATCCGTCCTTCGTATACAGGATAAAGGGAATTGTATTTTTTCGCTTTACACTCGGATTTAACAATTCGTTAATCGCAACTTCGCAACCATTTTTACAAATTTCTTCACTTTCCCTTTGATACTGAAGGATTTCCTTTAATGTATCCCTTACACATTCGTAACAACTGATCGGGGAATTTTTCATTTCCATAGACTCCTTTCGTTGCTTCCCTTTTTCAAATTAGACCGGATTTTCCGGATCATTCATTTTGAAAGAAGGAAGATTTATTAAACAATTGACAACATGAATGTGAATCGGTGCGAAGGTAAGTGGCACAAGTAATCATATCCGATTAGAAAGAGTCGATCCAATCGTTTCTATTTCGACATTTCCGTTTGGCGTCACAATGACAATGGCAATCACATCGTCGTTTTTTGCATTTTTTCTTATTGCAGTCAATCTTTTTATGTTTTTCTTCCATTAGGAGAATCATCACGATCTCTTTTAATATGATTTTTCGAAGGGTTTGATCAATGAATTCGAATAGTTGTAAAAGAGCCTTTTCGTCTTTATGGGAGGAGTTTTTAATCAGCATCGCTTCGGCTTCGAGGACTTTGGCTAGGGATTGTTCCATATTTGCAATGGATTTGATAAAAGAATGGTGATCGCTTTTATTCCTGTGCTTTAGTAGTGATTGATCTTCTAAGAAATCATCGAACAACTGACTTGGTTGGCGTTTTCGTTCGTTCATCCCATTTCACCTCAAAAAACTGGAATCATTGTATTGTATGCTTGGTGAAATAAGAACGTATAAACGGTTACCCCACATTTTGCAATGTCTTTCTTTACTGTCAAAACTCGAGTTTTTTTCACACATATATTGTGAATCATTCGGTTCTATAGAGAGGAATTTGCTGCAAACGATTGAATCAAATTGGCTTCTTGAATCCCTTGCTAGGCAAAATCGATGTAGGTGTCTAAAACGATCGGTTCGAATCATGGGATTTCTATCATTTAAAAAAGGAAGCCGACGGGAAAATATTTAGAAGGGGATTCCAAATTTATTCATAAACCAATCGTCATCATACGTTCGTTTTTCAAAATATCTTTTTCTTTGTTCCAGCACATCACTTTTTAATAGTTCGCGAATGATTTGGTCTGGATTGGAATGTTTGATCTGTTTTTTACATTTTTCGATTCTTTTTTCATTAAAATGACTATAGGCCATTCGCATGAAATTGTAATATACATCATCCCACGTGAAATGAAATGGAACCTCACTTCCTTTACGGAAAACGTGCTGAATTTTGACGTGGGGAATGACTGCACAACGATAGCCGAACAACCAAAGTTTCAAAGATATTTCATCATCATTTCTTCCCCAAACGCGAAACCCCCGATCAAAACCGCCAATATCATCAAAGGTACTTTTTTTCATTGCTAAGCATCCTGCAGCTAAAAGGGGAGATTCAAACATTTTCCGTTTTGGTCCGTTCCATTTCACCTCTAAATTTTCGTTCCACGTATACCCATAGCCAATTGCTTGAGGATTTTTCGCGTTGGCAATTCCCGGATTCGTCGCGTCTGCCAATTTTTTTTCAATGGGATACAGTAGGCGATCGATCCAATACGGTTCAAAAAAAAGATGGGCATCGCAAAAGATGACGAATTTTCCCTTCGCCCGTTCAGCCCCAATATTCCTTGCCATCGCAACCCCCACATTGTCAGTAAACAAAACGTGAATCCGTTCGTCTTTATTCTTTCTTAGAAAATCACAACATCCGTCTGTTGAATGGTCATCGACGACAATGACTTCAAATGGGTATCGGGTTTTTGATTCAAATAAAGATTGAATGGTATTTTGAATATGAATACCTTCATTTTTCACGGGGATAATGATTGAAACGAGACCTCTTTTTTGTTTTTGATTCAAAAGGACTCCCCCTTTTCCGTTCACTAGTTTCAATTACTAATGGATTAATAAGATTGTAAAATATCCTCAACCATCTTTACGAATTGTTTCACCCTTACTTCCGTGGAATGGTTTTTGCGTATAAATTCATAACCTTCGTCGGTAATCCTTTGTCGTTCTTTATCATTCTTCAAGTAATATTCAGCCTGTTCGAGGAAATTCGTTTCATCGATGGCGACAAAGTTTTTACCTGGGATAAAGCCTAAATCACGGAGTTCGTTACTATATGGAGCAAGCAGTAACGTTTTACATGCGGGAGCTTCGAAATATTTTAAAATCGGATATTGGAAGATGGAATCACAAGTAAAAAAGATCTTTGCTTTGTTCAATTCCCTAGCATATCTTTCCCTTACAAAACCTTTCTGTTTTTTATCCATATATCGGGATGGGGGAGGCGGATGGTAGGTAAAGTTCGGATTATCTTTCAACGTTTCTTTTATTTTATATCGAAGGGGATAGATCGATTTACTAATGGTTCCCATCATCAATAGATCGATTTCTTTCTTTTGATTGTAATCTTTATATAGATCCGTCGGTACATGCTGGGGTAACCATTTCATTCGATCGGAAAGTTCAGGAAATCGCCGATAAAAACTGTCTCGATAAACGGAAAAAATATGTTGTACATTGTCTTCCTTTACAGCCTTTCGAAATTGGTGGAGGTTGTGCAAGTCCATGACATAGACGCCAAAAGGGATGTGTAACGAATTTAATCCAGTAATTGGGGGACAAATTAACGGGTTAGACCGATAGTACATAATTAATATAAAATCCGGTTGAACTCGAAGTTTTTTTAAAATTTCATGGATGTTTCCCTCATTATGCCAAATGACAAGGTTTGTTATTTTAGCCAATTCTCGTGCGAAATAATATTGTTTCGGGTTGTTCCACTTACGAAAATCACGCATAATTAATAGCAAATTCAATTTTTTCAAATTCTATTCGCCTTCCTTTGTTTGTGAGTAGGGAGGGGATCTATTTCTTACAACATATCTAAATATGTTCTTTTGAATCAAATTGAACAAAGTTTAAGGAATAAATGAAAGCAGTGGGGAAATTAGATTACCAATGATGTTTTTCAATGGCTAATCTAACATTTAAACCGTTGCAAAAAAATGTTCCCATTCTTTCCAACAAACTTCTCACGCCCAGTTTTTAACAATGGTTTTTCGAATTTCAATGGCCATTTTTTCTTTTACACTTTGATGGCGCATGATATATTGGATTGCTTTTCGAAATGCTGCAGGAGTTCGATCGACAATCATTCCGTTTTGATATGATTTGATAAGTTCAGGAACAATTCCCACTTTTGTTGAGATAATCGGAACTCCGCATGCAGCGGCTTCAAATACAGGTAGTGGTATGTGTTCTGATCGGCTTGCACAGAGAAAACAATCAAGCCCTTGATAATACGTAATCATTTCATCTCGGGAAACGAAATGTTCTGTTTTTGTACGGATATCAAGTTTCACCGGGAGGCCTAATAATGCTTTTTCAACAATATGATAACCTTTCAATTCGTTATCTTTTGATGATCCAACCCATCCAACGGTGAAAACGGGATTCTCCTTCCGTTGCTTTAACGGTTTGAATTGATGAATATCCACACCGACCCGAGTTTTATGAACTGGACGATATCGGCTGAAACGTTCGACAAATTCATCACTAGCTGTATTGACTGCCCTTAGTCCCTTGAAAAACTGTAAAAATTTTTTTGACAATTGTTGATTTTGATTTTGGAAAAACCGAAATTGCCTTTCAGATGAGATGCCTGCTACGAGTTTATTCAAGGGGATTCCTTTCTGATAAAGGGAATGGGCCATAATCACCGCCATCGGATAAATAAATTCGTACTGGTTCGCATCTTCCTTTTGTACTTCATGTTGATATTTTATATCTAATTGAACCCGGTTAGAGGGCATGGCCATCATATCCCGAGCATGGTGATCAAACGCCCAACCTGGTACATCTGGAACGAGTAATATTTTTCGAATATTTTCCCTTTCCTTTGTCATCCTCTTCATCCTTTGCTATCCTTTTGTCTCGCTAGTTTATACTATTCAGTGGGTATAAGTTGTTGCAGTTCATTATCCCAAATCAAAGGAAAAAAGGCGGAAAATAAACGGTCTGATTGCGATCGATTCAAATAACAATTTTTTTCGATGAAAGATCTGTTCGTTGGAATCGATTTTGTTTGGCGAGTTCTTTCTTTAAGAGTAAAAAAAGGTGTCTCAACCCCCGAAAAGGGAAGGGAAAAGACACCTGAATATGGAGAACATAGTCATCATTCCTTTGAGCAAAAGTTCGATATAGGAGATAGATATTTATACATGTTTTTCTATTATTTCATTACTCTAAAGATAGAGCTTCATCTAATAGCAACTCTAAAATAATTTCTTTTTTTATAATTAAGCGTAAGATTGCTTCGATTTGCTCCGGTGTACCATAAGCATTCGCTGCTTCTAAAGCTGCAGCCAACGCCCCTTCCATTTGTGCAATTGCGTCGATTAAATTTTCCTTCCCATTCATCAGTTTTCTCTCCTTTTCATATAATCGAGTTGTTTGGAGTGGTAGACTTAAACTTTTTTAATGCATTTTTCGGATCGATAACCTTTCTTGCATGTTTCAAAATGAATTCGTACGGAAGCATTCGGTGATCGGTTAAGATTAATGTGCAATCCGACTCCTTTAATTTTTCCTCTGAAATGGTAGAGGAGTGGAGAAGGTGATTTTCAATATGAATAAAAGGAACATACGGATCATGGTACGTGATGGATGCTCCTAATTTGACCAAACGCTCAATGATTTCTATCGCTTTTGATTCACGAATGTCATTCACATCCCTTTTATACGTAACGCCGATGATAAAAAGCTTTGATTTCGATAACGGTTTGTTTAAAGCTGCTGTTACTTTATGAATGATGTAATCAGGCATTTCCTTGTTGATCATTTCTGCACTTTCAATCATGGTCAAACGTTTTCCAATCATCTCTGCTTTCCATCTCAAAAAAACAGGATCGACAGGAATACAATGTCCTCCTGCACCAATACCCGGTTCAAAAGGTGTAAAGCCAAAGGGTTTTGTTTTACATGCTTCAATGACTTCCCACGGATCGAGATTCATTTTTTCACACAACATGGCCATTTCATTAATAAATGAAATGTTGATCAATCTTTGTGCGTTTTCGATCAGTTTTGCCATTTCAGCAGCCTTCGGACTGGATACTGGAACGATTTTCCGAAAGACGGTTCGATACAATGATTGCGCCTTTTTTGTACAAACATCGGTTACCCCTCCGATGATTTTTGGAATCTCTTCAGGCAAATATGTTTTTTGTCCCGGATCGATTCGTTCGGGAGAATAGGCTAAATAAAAATCTTTACCGACAATAAATCCTCTGCTTTCAATTTTAGGCATAATGATTTCTTCTGTCGTTCCCGGATAAGTAGAACTTTCTAAAATCATCAGTTGATCTTTGTTTAAATAGGGTAAACAGGAACAGACGGCTTCGTCAATGTAAGAAATATTTGGTTCTCCTTCTTTTGTCAAAGGAGTCGGAACACATAAAATGATTGTTTCTGCCTCTTTTACAAAAGAAAAGGAAGAATCGACATGGAAACGGTTCGATGCCCGAATCGATTGAAGATCGTCACTTTCCACATCACTGATAAAACTTTTTCCTTGTTTGATTAA
Organism: Fervidibacillus halotolerans; assembly: GCF_026547205.1. Taxonomy (GTDB): domain Bacteria; phylum Bacillota; class Bacilli; order Bacillales; family Caldibacillaceae; genus Fervidibacillus; species Fervidibacillus halotolerans. Next base: position 660,352 of record NZ_CP106877.1, read on the forward strand.
ATTGATTTTATTTTTGTCTGTATCGATTCCATAGACGGTGTGTCCTTTTTTATGAAATAAAAGTGCCAAGGGTAAACCGACGTAGCCTAGACCGATAATGGCGACTTTTGCCAAATTGAGTTCACCTTCTTTCTTGGTAAACAATATATGGACATCGACATGTGAGGGAAACGGCGAAAGCGGAAGGGAAGATAGGCATGTTTTTAACGGGATGAAAAGATTAGTGAAAATAGGGAACCTCCCTATGACCATTCGTCCAAACCCCTTTTTGGAAAGGACATATTTTGTATTGAAGGGACAGATTTATAGGGGAGATTGCTTGAAAAAACGGAAAAAGAAGGAGAGTGACATATGGTTTGTAATGCGACATTAACCGGTTCCGTAGAGGGATTCCCCTTATCTGCAACCGTGACCACAGAAGTGATCAATAGTGGTCAAAGTATTCGGTTTGAAGTGACGAATTTGACGCCTGGAACGTTAATTGATGAGTTTTTTATTGAGTTGGATGGCCCCTTTTTGAATGGATTAATGATGGGGATTGGAACGGAGGAGGATTGGTATTTCGAGTCAGACCCGGACTTTATAACACCTGCTTCCTGTGGCCAGTTCCGTTACAAATTTGGAACGAATGTACCGGACGCGAGGATTGCCTTTAATCAAACGGCTACCTTTTTTTTAGCAGCACCGATTCCCGGGACGTTTACAGAAGATGTACTAGATGGAGAACAGGCATGTGTTCGTGTTCAACAAGTTGGACCAAACGGGGAATTAAGCGGATGCGCCTGTGGTCCGTACAATTGTCTAGAGCCGACTCCAACCCCCACACCGACACCAGCGCCCACACCAACTCCCACACCTAGTCCACCTATATTGGATTGTCCAATGATGGAATCCATTATCGATATGGAAGCTGCCCTAGCAGAAACGTTAAATATCTTTGTACAGTACGGCGATTTGGATGCCTTAACGAGAGTAACGAAATTAATCATCGAGAAGGAAATTTTACTAGGATTGTTAGCGAATCGATGCTCCCAAATGGAAGAAGATGGATAGGATGAATGTAAATAATTTAGTGAAGATGTATAAAAACGTTGAACCTTTGCAGCCTTTTATATGATTTTTTGAGAGAAAAGTTGACGGCTTATGGAATGTGATAAAAATTGGTGATCAGTTCAATTAGGCGGACATGCAAACATCATCATTTTAAAATGATCAATTTTGACAAATGAATTTGTTTTAAAAAAGTTTCCATACACGTGGATGTATATAAAAAATTCCAACCATTACAAAGAAAGCTAAGAATTTGGAGGAAATCTCATGGGAATCATCGTAACGGGTTGTGCGGGTTTTATCGGGTTTCATTTAACGAAGCGTTTACTGAAAGATGGAAATTGGGTAATCGGCATCGATAATATGAATGATTATTATGATCCTTCTTTAAAGGAGAAACGATTAGCTCAGCTTTTACCCTATGAAACATTCACTTTTTTTCAAATAGATCTAGAAAATAAAAAAGGTTTGGAAAACATATTCGATACATTTAAACCGGAAGTCGTCATTAATCTCGGAGCCCAAGCAGGTGTTCGGTACAGTTTGGAAAATCCACAAAGTTATATTGACTCCAATATGACCGGATTTTTAAATATTTTAGAAGAAAGTAAACGATTAAAAGTCAAACATTTGATTTATGCTTCCTCTAGTTCGGTATACGGATTGAATAAAAAGATGCCTTTTCGAACGAGTGATCGAGTTGACCATCCGATTAGTATCTATGCTGCAACGAAACGGGCGAATGAATTATTTGCCCACGCCTATAGTTATTTGTACAATTTGCCAACGACTGGACTTCGTTTTTTTACTGTTTATGGGCCGTGGGGAAGGCCGGACATGGCATTGTTCCGTTTTACAGAGGCAATCTTTCAAGGAGAGACAATCCAACTGTATAATTATGGAAATATGAAAAGGGATTTTACTTACATCGATGATATTGTGGAAGCGATCGTACGATTGATTCCTCAAGCCCCAGTCGAAAGAAAAGAAAAGGAATTATCAACTTCACAGGTCAGTGTCGTCCCATTCCGCTTATACAATATCGGTAATAATCAACCGGTGAAATTAATGGAATTGATTCATGCAATTGAAGAATATTTGGGTAAAAAAGCAATAATCCAATATTTGCCTTTGCAACCAGGGGATGTACCGGAAACATATGCGGATGTCGATGATTTGTATGAAACGATCGACTTCCGTCCCAAAACATCTGTCAAAGAAGGGGTTCGTAAATTTATCGACTGGTATTTGGAATTTAAAAGGGAGAAGAACATCGATCGTAACGACTAGTTGAATAGACACACTTAATTAATTAAGAGATGGTTAATAAAATTACCGAATAAAAAATGAAAACGTGTAAACAAAAATTGATAAAATGAAACAAACGAAACATTGATTTCAAGAGAATGGGATGTAAAAAGGCAAATTCCAATAATTTATATATAGGGGAGAGCCGATTTTTTCGGCGCTCTTCCTTTTTTTGGTTGGGAATAAAGAAACATAGAAAAATTAAGAAACAAATTGTTATTTTTCGAAAACGTGTTATGATGAATAACAGGGCAATAAATTGCGATTTAGGACGTTTGTGAAGTACGGGAAGGAGCGGTTTTTGAAATGATTATTTGAACATTAATTTTTCAAAAAATTAATTATTTTCCCCAAAAGGGAGGGATGATGTTGTTAGACGTGGTGAATTTATCAAAGAGGTTTAAACATGTTCAAGCGGTGAAAGAAGTGAACATGCATATTCAACAGGGTGAAATTATCGGGTTACTCGGACCAAATGGGGCGGGTAAGTCGACAACCATTTCGATGATTTCCACTTTACTGAAACCGACTGGCGGAGATGTATATTTTAATGGTAAAAGTATTATTAAAGACCCGAAATCCATCCGTAGAAAATTAGGTGTCGTCCCACAGGAAATTGCTTTGTATCTTGATTTGACAGCGGAAGAAAACTTGCAATTTTTCGGTAAAATAAATGGAATAAAGGGTAAGAAATTAAAATCGCGAATTGAAGAAGTATTAGAATGGATTGGCTTAGCGGAACGAAGGAAAGATGTGGTAAAAAAATTTTCCGGTGGTATGAAAAGAAGGCTGAATATCGGTGTTGCTCTTTTACACGAGCCTGAAATCATTATTATGGATGAACCAACAGTCGGTATCGATCCCCAATCTCGGAATTATATTTTAGAAACGGTTAGACGGCTCAATCAACAGAAAGGCATGACTGTTTTGTACACGAGTCATTATATGGAGGAAGTCGAATATTTATGTGATCGAATTTACATAATGGATCAGGGGGAAGTTATCGCTTCTGGAACGAATGAAGAATTAAAGGACATCCTTTCATCAGAACAAACGATTACTATTCAAGTAGAGCGATTACATAAATCCTTTATCGATGCTCTAATTGCTGATTCTGCATTAAAGAAAGTTGATAACAGAGATAAAACGGTAACGGTTATTGCTCCAAAGAAATACCCTTTCTTCAAAAAAATTACCGGTTATGCAGAACAAACAGAAACATCCCTCGTATCCGTGGAAGTAAAGGCACCGACTTTGGAGGATGTTTTTCTCCACTTAACGGGTCGTGCCTTAAGGGATTAAAAAGGAGGGGATGGACATGATCGGACAATTTATAAAAAAGGATTTGTTGATGCTCATTCGAAATCGAAATGAACTCCTCATTTTATTATTAATGCCCCTCGTATTAATTTCCATCCTCGGTTTCGCCTTAGGTGGTTTTATTAGTGGTGGAAATTCGACGTTTCATGCGAAGGTTGCCATTGTCGATTATGGAAATGAACAAAGGGATATGGAAATATTCAAGGAACAGTTGCAGTCGTTGCCATTGGCTAGTGAAGCGAAAAATGAAATTGCTGAAGGGTTGGAAAATTTTCGTCCGATACGAATATTAATCGATGAGATGTTCGGAAGTGAGGAGCTGAAGCAAATTATTCAACTAGAACAGGTTTCTCCTGAACAAGTGGATCGGATAAAAAAGGAAGATGAATATTCAGCAATTATTGAAATCCCCGAGAAATTTACATATCACGTCTTTACTTCTGCTTTTCTAGGTGAAAAGAATGAAAAGGCAAAGCTATTATTATATAAAAATGAAGGACGTCAAATTTCGTCGCAAATCGTTGAGGAAGTATTAGAACAATTTCAAAGGCAATTATCTAATGTAACGGTGATCGGAAAGAGCGGAATTGATCCGGAAGCGGTGGTTGAAACAGTTTCAGGATCGATTGAAACGGTATTAAAGAGGAAACCGATAAATTCCATTGCTTATTATACGGTAGGAATGAATGTGTTTTTTATTATGTTTGTTGCTTCTACCATTAGTTCATTTGCGTACCGAGAAAAACGATTACAAGTGTTTAATCGGATTTTATTAACGAATGTTTCTCGATGGTTTTATTTTTTCGGGATTGTTTTTTCAACAATTTTCATCGCTTTACTGCAACAAATTATCTTGTATGGCATATCGACAATTGTTTTTCAAGTACGCTGGGAAAATGTTTTAGCATTTTTGGTTATCAATATGACTCTTAGTTTTGCAATCGGAGGATTTAGTGCGCTTCTTACATCAATGAACTTCCGATTAGATTCTGAAAATGCATCTAATGTTTTCAACAGCATTATCGTGACGCTGTTCGCCCTTCTTGGAGGAAGTTTTTTACCGATTAGTAGTTTTTCACCAATGTTGAATTTGATAGGGAATTTGACTCCAAACGGTGCAGGCATGACAGCTTTATTAAAATTGCTGCAAGGATATGAATGGGGAGATATATATATTTATGTCGTATATTTATTGGTGATTGGATTCGTCCTTTTAGCTGTGGCGGTAATGCTTTTTCCTAAGAGGAGGGCTGAAATATGATTGCCATTTTACAGACAAAATTTCGATTACTTTTGAAAAAACCGCTCATGTTTATTGGTATGACTGGAATGGGTTTATTATTTGCCTTCTTTCTAGGTATGGGACAGTATTCAAAAATGATGGTACCCGTCTTTTCAAATATAGAGAATTTAGAAAAAACGGAGATTTGGGAACAACTACAGGAATCTGAATCCATTGCGTTCTACATTGTGTCTGAAAAAGAAGCGAAGCGGGCAGTTAGTGAAGGAAAAGTAGAGGCAGCCGTTTCCCTTTCAGAAGATTCATATGAAATATTCGTTGTCTCAGGAACTCCGAATGTTCAGTTCATTCAGCATTATATTCATTCGATTTATTCGGATATTTTATTGAAAGAAAATATTCGAAAAGAATGGAAAAATGATGAAGATGGTGCAGAAGCTTTAATTAATCAACTTGAACAGGTGCGAGAGAATCCCTTATTTCAAATTCAAACAGGGACGTTTCAAATGGAAAATAGTTTTGTTTATGACAATCGTTTACAGTCCCTTTTTGGCATGTCCCTTTTTTTCGTCATTTACACGATCGCTTTCAACGTGGTTCATATTTTACAAGAAAAAACGGAAAAAGTATGGGATCGAATGATTTTGTCACCCCTTCGGAAATGGGAAATGTATACGGGGAATTTGCTTTATAGTTTCCTAATTGGATACGTTCAAGTCGTATTGATCTTTACCGTATTTAAATATTTAACGGGTGTAAATTTCTACGGCGGTTTTGGAAAAACACTCCTTCTTTTAATCCCGTATGTGTTTGCGATCATCGCCCTGTCGATGTTTATCGTAAGTGTTGTGAAAAATATACAGCAATATAACGCAATTATACCATTCATTTCTGTAAGTATGGCGATGCTCGGGGGAGCCTATTGGCCATTAGAAATTGTTTCCTCACCGATTTTGTTGACATTATCGAAATTTGTACCGATTACATACGGAATGGAATCGTTGAAAGGAGCAACGGTTTACGGGGCATCTTTAAATGAATTGATTGAACCTGTCAGCATTCTTATACTCATGGGTGTCCTATTTATTAGTTTGGGTATCGGTTTGATCGAACGCCGAAGCGAATAAGCGAAGGTGGGTCGAGGTTCCGGTTCCTTTGGCCCACTTATTTACGAAGAAAGGGGCTGTACTTTTGACAGCCCCTTCGTATGTTAGTCGTTTGAAATAATGACTTTCATCGCTTCGTTTTTCGATGCATTTTTAAATACTTCATACGCTTCTAAAATTTGGTCAAAGGTAAAACGATGGGTAATTAATTGCTCCGGTTGTAATTTCTTTGAAGTGACGGTTTTTAATAACATTGGTGTCGTATTCGTGTTAACGAGCCCGGTTGTTAATGTAATGTTGGAGATCCATAATTTTTCAATATGGAATTCGACTGGTTTTCCGTGAACACCGACGTTGGCTAAGAATCCACCTGGTTTTACAATTTCTTGGCAAATGTCGAAGGTCGCCGGAATTCCGACCGCTTCAATAGCCACATCGACTCCTTTTCCTTCGGTTAATTCCATAATTTTTTCAACTGCTTTTCCATCGCTACTATTGACCGTTTTCGTGGCGCCAAATTTACGGGACATTTCTAGCCGGTTGTCATCTAAGTCAACCATAATAATTTCCGCAGGAGAATAGAATTGGGCAGTTAAAAGAGCAGCCATTCCAACCGGTCCTGCACCGATAATTGCAACCGTTTGTCCCGGTTGTACTTGTCCATTTAAAACACCAATTTCAAATCCCGTCGGCAAAATATCGCTTAACATAACGAGTGCTTCTTCATCAGCACCTTCCGGAATATGATAGAGGCTATTGTCACCGTGGGGGATTCGAACATATTCAGCTTGCGTACCATCGATCAAATGGCCTAAAATCCAACCTCCGTCTTCGCAATGGGCATATAAACCTTTTTTACAATTTTCACATTTTCCGCAGGATGTAATACAGGAAATGAGTACTCGGTCACCTTTTTTGAAGTTTTTCACGCCATCACCGACTTCTTCGACAACTCCGACTCCTTCATGACCTAGAGTTCTGCCTTTCGTAACAGCGGGAACGTCACCGGATAAAATGTGGAGGTCGGTACCACAAATGGTCGTCTTCGTTATTCGGACGATCACATCCGTCGGTTTTTCAATTTTCGGGATCGGCTTTTCTACTACTTCTTTTTTTCCTGGTTCCACAAACGTTAGTGCTTTCATTTGCTCATCTCCTCCATAATTAAATATTTAACTGATTATAAAAATCAGTAGATCACAGAAAGAGTAAGGAAAAATTTTTAAAATAGATTTTGTAATCGCTTTAATAATAGGTAAACACTGTTATAGTGTGAAACCGCTTTCTTCCATACTTATAGATTTTATGTTTGTAACGGGTTTTATAGTAATAAGGAAATAAATCAACTAACCATTGAAAGATGAATGGAAAAACATAGTAGGGATTGATGAAGGTTTACTTTAAACTAGGAAGATGATTTAAGAATTCGTAATTTCTAAAATAAAGTATACTGGAAGAGAAATGTAAAATCAATATATATGTGAAAAATTTCACAATAAAAATTTCGACATTTTTCGACTTTCATACGACAAAAGCTTATTTATATGTTAAAAAAGGAGATATATTCACATTTGAAGAACTTAGTTTTGAATTTGCATTTTTTTACAAACGGAATTCGTTATGGGTTGTTTAGTAATGATTGGAAAGAAGTGGATAAAAAAGAACCGACGTAATTGTCGAGTTCTTAAAAGAGGATGAAGATGAAGGACTTTTCTATTATTTTTTCGTTATTACTAGACGGGAAGACGATAAACTACAGAAACTATTAACCTAACTCAATTTGTTAATGTACGCCATTTTCATAAAATTGTCGAGAATGATTGCATTGTTCGGATACAGTTTTAAAGAACGGGCGATTTGGGAAGTATCGATTTGGAATTGATTTTGAAATTGATCATTGTAATATTCAAGCAATGTTTCAAATTCTTGACCGGTAAATTCAGGATGAAATTGGGTACCGAAACAACCGAGATCTTGATTTTCAAAAGCGTTGATAAACTGCATCCCTTCTTTTTTCACTTCGGACAAAAGGAAAAGGGAATCATTTTGAATTTGGTTGTAATGGAAAGCGTATGCATAAAAATGATCCGCCACGTTTTCAAACAAAGGAGAAGGATGGCAAAGGGTAACCGGTTTTTCACCAATTTGGGGTTCATGTAAAAATTTCACAGACCCCGGTTGAATCACTTCACTAATAAGTTGTGCACCAAAACAAATGCCAAACAGGAATGTTTTTTCGCAAACCGGTTTTTGTTTATTGCTTTCGATGATTTTTCCTATAAATTTTTTCGTTTCGATTAACCACTTTTCTTGTGCAAAAACTTCCGTCATGCCTCCGGAAATGATGATCGGTTTCCCATTCGGAATCGATTGAAGTTCCCTGTACTGTTCCTTTAGCGGAATGACCTTCGTCGAATATCCAAATGTCTGTAACCGGTCAACGATTGGCTTTGCATATCCTTCCTTTCGATGATTTATATATCCAGTCGATTCCAATACGTATACGTCAAACATCGGTTTCCTCCTAAATATCGTTAAATATGTCTTTTTATACTGTATTGAAATTGAAAGGGGAGATCAAACCAAGTTTGACGTGTCAATGGGAACTATACATCGGTATCGTTTTACTAATGATATGTTTCCGATTACCGAACAATATAGCCAAATCAACGAAAAAGATGGATTCCAACATAATCCAAAACGAATGGAATCCCTCTTATAATATTCATAGATTCCGAAAAGAAACGGAGCTTGAATAGCAACAAGATTAATCATGAAATTATTATTCAATATTGCCTTTGGATTGATTGTACGTAAAATAAAGATACAAATTATCGATACTATCAAATAATCAGAAAAGGTTCGGACAAACCGAATGGCCGTTAGTAAGTGAAAACGAAACAAATTGGTTACGGGCAGCTCATTTTTTTTCGAAATTGAATGATTTTGTTTTGAAATTAGGAAAAATTGGAAAGAAATCCGATCTAATAAATAAAGGAATAGCCAAATTAAGCAAATGAATAGAAAAATGAGAGCAAAAACGAATATCCATCGATTTTGAATGTCAATAAAAATCCAAGAAAAATATTCGGAAAACAAAAGGATTCTAACTACTTGAACCAATATGTATACGTAGATGAAAGAAAGGTTCCACCTGTTTCCTTTGTCTGTAATGAATGCTGAAGAAACGAATAGGAAGATATTAAAAAACTTCCCAACAATTATCCCAAACAATACTGATGATAAAAAATAGAAAATACCTTTGACAAATGAAATGTCCATACTAATCCAAAATGTGAGCGAGTACATAATATATGGAATAATGAGGATACTTAAAATCTTTCGTTCTAATGAAAGAAATAATTCGCTAGATTTTAACCCATTTATTGGGTTTTCAATATTCTTTGTTTCTCAAATCCAAGGTACCATTGTGTTTGGTGCTTTATTGAGTATAGGAACTGCTTATATTTATTATAATCTTATAACAAAAACCTTCTATATACCAAAATCATGATAAATCCTCCTAGAATAGACGAATTAATATTTATAATAAACTGAAAAATCAATTTATAAATATAATACTATAAAATTCGGAAAGTAAAATCAAAACATCCGTATTTATCCATTATTTCTTTATTCTTCTAAAGTTATAAAATATTACCTATTACAATTATGGTGGAATACATTTTATAAGAGGATGAATCGATTGAACTAAACCTAATTAACTCTCATATAGAAATCACTATTGGTTATTAGAAAACAGAAATAGTTCCTAAACTTTATCTTTGGAAAAATAGATTATCTAAATCCAACTGTTTTTTATATAAAAATGATTGTTTTTTATTTTTATTAGGGTATAAAATGGTAAATAAGAAAGGGAGGGATTATTTTGAAATACAATAACACTTGGGATTTGGAGGCCATATTTCCTGGAGGTACGAAATCCCCGGAACTTAAAGCGAAACTCGAATCGATCAAGGAACAAATGAAAGATTATGAAAAACTTATTCAAAATTTCGATGTTTCGAATGACGGATTGGCCCGTTCGTTAAAAACTATTATTAAACAATACGAGATGATTGAAAAAGGACTTGGCCAATGTTCTACATTTGTCACCATGTGGCAATCAGCATACATGAATGATGAATATGCCAATGTTGCACTTGGTCAAGTGATGATGATTTACAGTGAATTACAAAAAATGACAACTACTTTGGAGAAAAAACTCGTAGCCATTTCTGATGATGATTGGGAAAAATTGTTTGAAGATACGGAATTGAAAATTGTTTCCTTTGCTTTGAATGAAATCCGGGATCAAGCAAAGCGTCTGCTTTCGGAAAACGAGGAAAAAATTATTACCGAACTAAATAAAGATGGAATTCATGCGTGGAGTCAATTGTACGATACGGTCGTTTCCATCATGAAAATTCCGTTTACAGACAAAGATGGCAATCAAACGGAATTATCCGTTGGTCAGGCGATGAACCGGATGTATTCGGATCCAGATCCAGCCGTACGGAAACAACTGTTTGACAATTGGGAAGCAGAATGGACGAAATATGCACCGATTTTCGCTGATACGTTAAACCATTTAAACGGTTACCGGTTAACGGTGCAAAATCTCCACGATCGGAAAGACTTTTTAGAAGAACCCCTTGAATACAATCGGATGACAAAAGAAACGTTAGATGCGATGTGGACAGCGGTTGCCAATAACAAACAACCCTTCGTCGACTTTTTGAATCAAAAGGCTAAAGTTTTAGGTATGGAAAAGTTGGCATGGCAAGATGTGGATGCACCAGTCAATGTCGGTGATATGAAACTGAAACAATTTACATATGATGAAGCGTGCGATTTTATTATCGAGCATTTTTCAAGTTTTGGTCCGAAACTATCAAATTTTGCAAAACATGCATTAGAAAACCGTTGGGTGGAAGCGGAAGACCGGCCAAACAAACGTCCAGGTGGCTATTGTACGAGTTTACCGGAATGGAAAGAGTCACGAATTTTTATGACGTTTACCGGTTCTTCCAGCGATGTAAGTACGTTGGCTCATGAACTTGGGCATGCTTTCCATAGTCACGTAATGAGGGATTTGCCTACATTGAATCAAAATTATGCGATGAATGTGGCAGAAACCGCAAGTACCTTCGCCGAAACGATTATTGGAAATGCGACGGTGGCAGCCGCTCAAACGAAGGAAGAAAAGATCTCGTTGTTAAATGCAAAATTGGAAAATGCAACGGCGATGTTTTTAAATATTCATGCCCGATTCTTGTTTGAAAAAGCCTTTTATGAAGAAAGGAAAAAGGGAATTGTCTCCGAGCAACGGTTGAATGAATTAATGTTAAATGCGCAAAAAGAAGCCTATAAAGACAGTTTAGCTACTTACCATCCGCATTTTTGGTGTAGCAAATTGCATTTCTTTATCGATAGTGTTCCGTTCTATAATTTCCCGTATACGTTCGGCTATTTGTTCAGTCTTGGTATTTATGCGGAATATTTAAAACAGCCTGAAGGATTTGAAGAAAAATATATCGCCTTGTTGAAAGATACCGGGTCGATGAAAGTGGAACAATTGGCGATGAAACATTTAGGTGTCGATTTGACGAAACCGGACTTTTGGGAAGCAGGCATTAAACTTGCAGCAAAGGATGCAGAGGAATTTATCCGATTGACGGAAGAATATGTTCGAAAATAACTTTAAGAATTATACTTCCATTGGATAAAGGAAGAGACAACAGGAACAAATCAATATATTTTTAAATGTCAAGAAAACCCTTCGTACTGTTTATGAAGGGTTTTTCGTTTCACCCGAAGAAATATCCGTGTTCATAGATTTATAATGATGTTCTTCTTTCCAAGGAATTTAAAAGCTTTCAAATATCGTTTTCACGACGGATCATTACATCCTAGGATTCAATGAGATCATTACATTCATGCTTTGGTATGAAGATTTATTAAATAAAATAAATTCATTTTGCAACAAAAATCTTGCAAAATGAATTTGCCAGTGATAAAATAAAACTACATTGTATTGCAAGTTAGATTTGGAACAATTGAATACTCATTATTATTTTTTAAACCAAACCTTGCAATGCAAGATAGTTTGTGTTAAGTTGTATATGGATTGTCTATTTTTTTACTCATATAACTTGCAATGCAATATAGTTTGGGGAGGTGTCTTCGTGAATTCAAGCCAAATGCTAAAGGGAATTTTGGAAGGATGTTTGTTAGCTGTTATTGCAAAAGGAGAAACGTATGGTTATGAAATGATTGAAAAATTGCAAACGTACGGATTTTCGATGGTGAAGGAAGGAAGCATTTACCCACTTCTTTTACGAATGCGCAAAGGAAAACTTGTTGAAGTGAAAGAAAAATCGTTGCCATCCGGTGGGCCTCCTCGGAAGTATTATACGATTACTAAACGGGGGTTGGAAGAGCTTGAAGTGTTTAAAAAAAATTGGGCGGATGTTTCCAATGCCGTGGATAATGTATTAAAAAACTAAAGGGGGAAAAAATATGCAACTGTCTAAAAAAAGTGAACAGTTTTTGGAAAATTTACGATTGTATTTAGTAACGAGTGGAAAAAAAGATAAGGAAATTAACGACATTGTGAACGAATTGGAAGACCATTTACGGGAAGCAGAAAAAAGAGGAAAGAATGTGGATAAAATCATCGGTCGTTCTCCAAAGGAATATATGGAAAATTTGGCTGGAGAGATGACAACGGACCACAAAATGATTATGAAAATCTTGCCGGTTTTTCTTATCGGATTTTGCGCCTTTATTGCTTTAGGAGATTTGATCAAGGAAGGTATTCGTTATACTTGGCTTGAATTGATTGGGTATCCAGTCACTGTATTGATTCTCTTAAGTATTATAATCGTATCGATTAAAGGGATGGCCGCAAACCAAATCGGTGAAAAAGCCCAGTTAATCATCATGTCCATGTTAGTGTTATTACAAATTGGTTCTTTTATAACACTTATATTTTTAAAAGATCAATTTGGCCCTCCAGTTTTCATTTTGAATGAAGTAGGAAATTGGATCGTAGGGATTATAGCAAGCCTTGTATTAATCACTATTAGTATTTGGTCAAAAACATGGACTCCAATTTTTCTCCCCTTTGCCGTATATGTTCCGGAAGTCGTACTAGAGCTAGATTGGATTGCCGAACGAACTGGATGGAGTGAAGTAACGAATGTGTTCGTTTCTACGGGTATTACGTTCGGGCTGATCCTCATCTATATCCTCATCGTTTTCAGAACACTTAAACAGAAATAGAAGAAAAACCGCGTTTTGCGGTTTTTTTAACAGGATTGCTTTTCCAACAAATGACTTTTTTGTTAATTTTTCAAAAACCATTGCTTCATTTTGAAAATATTGGTACGGTTGAATTGGAAAATTCTAACTAATAGTATGTTTCTAAAAGAAGGGAAATTCATTTTTGTGAGAATATGCTTTGAAATAAAAAAGCCCGGTAGTTAGATGAGATGTTCTAACTAGTCGGGGCAAAATCTGCAAATTGTATTTGTATTAAAGACATTTTAACAATTATAAGTCATAACGATAATGAATACTTTCTTTATATTGTTCGAATAATTTCTTATTTTGCTCATCTCCACCGTCTAAGTTTGCACTATAAAAAATTGGTGGAGGATTGACTCCTTGATGGACTAAGTTTCTCACTACTTCTACGACAATAGTATTAACAATAGCTGCGCCAATGACAGTTGATGTCGGTCCGATCTTTTGGGGTACACCTTCTATTTCACATGTAGCATCTCCAATGTCCCCATGGTTATCGATTACGACATCAGATATCTCATACAAATTTTTCCCCGATTCGTGGCGGGAGGAAACGGATCGAGAATAGGCAAGATTTGTTATGGAAATGGTTGAAACACCTTTTTTTCGTGCTTCCATTGCTAATTCTATTGTTACTGGATTACGTCCTGATACCGAATGAAGGATTAACACATCACCCTCAGTAAAGGGCGTTTTTTTTGCCAATATAGTTCCATAACCTAGAAGCCGTTCTAACCTGGAAGTATGGGTTATCGGTTCTGTATCTAACATCAAGTCACGGGCAAAGATGGGATTTATATTTATCAACCCTCCTGCTCGATAAAATAATTCTTGTGTTAAAATTCCTGCATGGCTTGCTCCAAAGGCGAATATAGAGTGCTTTTTTAAAATAGCTTCTGTAATCATTTCTACAGATTGACGAATAGCATCTTTTTCATATTTTTCTACCGTATCTAAAATTTTTCTAATTCGGTTTAAGTATTCGAACATCAACCTATCACTCCTGAGAATAAATCCGCAATTAATTTTGCAATGGGACCAAATAGTGAGAAATCATTTCCTCCGAATACTAGCAACCAATTTTGAATGGTATCATTATAAATCATAACAGAAATCCCCATGATTAATACCATAAATATGGATGCGACAAATGTACCAATAATTGCACCACGAATACCACCTTGTCCTTCACCGATGACTGCAGCGGAACCGCATTCAAAGAACGACGTAACTACTAGAGGAATTAAAATTACACCGAAAACATTGAAGGAATTTGCAATGATAATCATTACAGTAGAAGTAATCATAGCTACAATAAAACCGATTATGACTGCATTTGGTCGATAGTTGAAAATGATTGGGCAGTCGAATGCTGGAATCGAACCGGGAATAACCTTTTCAGAAATACCTTGGAAGGCAGGAATGATTTGGTTGATTAATAAACGCACACCATATAACATAATTAACAAACCTGCAGCAAAAGTAATAGCTTGTTTTAGTGATAAGAAGAACATGTTTTCTCCTTCACTTACAATACTAGGTGCAATGATAGTAACGACAATGTACATAATAAAAATGACTATACCACCTGTTACAGAAATTTCACGGAAGAATGACAGACTTTGAGGTAATTTGATATCTTCTGTAGAATGTTCTTTGTTCCCAAATTTTCGAGCAACGATTCCAGAAATAATGCTTAAAATACCAGTTGGATGTCCTATCAAAAATGATTTGTCTCCCGTTACATCCCAGACGAACTTTCTCATAATCCAAGGCATGAATGACCAATATAAAGCTGATGTTACTGCACCAAAGATCACTAGTGGCATTCCGGAAAGTCCACCTTCAACACCTGCTGCAACGAAAATGAAGGGGAACCACCAAAGCATATGACCAGTTAGAAAAATCGTTTTAACCTTTGAAAATCGAGCGATGAGAAGATGTAAAATTAATCCTAAAAACATTGCTAGCCCTACGTCTCCACCATAACTTGAGGTAAATGTTGCATCATTAAGAGATTCACCTACAGACGTTGAACCAGTAATTGCCTCTTGAAAAGCTGAGTTAATTGGTGCAATTGTTCCAGCGACCAATCCAACACCAGTGTCAAGAATAAACATTCCGAAAGCTGCAAGGAACGCTCCTTTTACAATGTCGGCAATATTTTTCCGTTGAACGATTAAACCGATGGCTGCGATCAAGCCTAACAGTACTGGGGGATTTCGTAAAATGTTTGTAGTGATAAATTCCATCATTTTTGCATACCTCCTTTTTTATTGATTTTCTAAAAATTGATTAATAGCTTGTTCTACTTCTTTTTGATCCATATACTTTTTAATTCCAAAAACTGGACATTTTAATGTTTGTTTTAAATCCATTGCTATTTCTGGACTTGTAAAAACCGCATCTGCTTCCATACCTTTTACGGATGTCAAGTCAGTATTTTGTACTTCACAATTAATGTTTCGAGCACGACAAACTTTTTCTATCGTCATTTTCAGCACCATAGATGATCCAACACCAAAACCACAAACAGCTAAAAATTTCATGATATTCCTCCTTTTAATAACAATTGATAAATTTCATCTGTATTTCCATTTAAGATCACATCAAAATTTTCCTGTTCCATCATCAATTTTGTAATTTCACTCAATGCTTGTAAATGGCTTGATGAATCATAGGCTGCCAACACTAAAAATACTTTAACTGGATGACCTAATAAATCGACTGGTTCTGTAAGAGTTAAAAGAGCCATTCCGCTTTTGTTAACACCGATTCCTGGTTGTGCATGGGGAAGAGCAAAGTAATCATTTAAAACAATGTAGGGACCATTTGTATAAACATTTTTGATCATATTATCGATATATTTCTTTTCGATCACCCCCTTTTTAAGTAATGGTCTACTAGCAATCTTTATAGCTTCTTCCCAGTTTTTTACTCGTTCCTCATGTTGTAAATGGTCTTTTGGTAAAAATTTAGTTAACATTTCATTTTCCTCCATAACAAGCTTGTGTGAGAAAATATTGATAAATTTCTTTTGAAGATTTTTTTATAAACACTTGTTCAATTTTTTCACGACTTGAAAGTAAGTCATTAATTTGCACAAGAATAGGTCCTACTAATTCTTTGTCTTCTTTTGCAATGGATAAGAGTAAAATAACATCTACACGTTTTTTACCCCACACGATTTTTTTTTCATTAACTAAAATAGATAGTTTAGTTTTATGTACATATTCTGGGTTCCCGTGTGGGATGGCAACACCGAACTCAAAAGCAGTAGATGATAATTTTTCTCGTAAATATAATGATTTACGATATCGTGGATCAACAATATTTTTCTCCTCTAATTTTGTTATTAAAAAATTTAACACCATGTTCATCGAACTCATAGATTGATTAGAATAGATTAAATCGATATCCAAAATATTAATGATTTCAAAATTATTTTTGTATGGTTTAATTTTACTAAGAATTGTTTCAGTATCAGTAGAGTTAGCGATAACCTGAGATAGGTGAAGCAATTCTTGGTCACTTGGGATGGGAGAAAGATGAAAGACATTATGTTGTTCCTCGTTATCCATCTCGATTGGGACTGTGGTAATGATATAATCATAGGCTTGTAGATTATATGAGTCTATTTCGTTAGAAGAGGTGATTTCATAAACAAACATCCCTGGAACAAATTTTCGCAATCTTTCTTCTAATAATTTCCATGTGACAAGACCAGTCGGACAGACAATTAAGATTTTTTTTAAACTAGTATTTCTTTCAAGGGCAGATTGAAAATGAACGAGAATAAAACCAATCTCATCTTCGGGTAAGTGGATGTTTAATTCCTGTTCAAAGTCGATAAGAACAAACCAAGTAATGTTAAACATTAAAGAGTACTGTCTTTTTATTTCACTAAGAAGAGGATTTTTTAACTGAATCCCGTGATCTAAACGGTATATCATCGGAATAATATGATTAAGCAGATTAGTAAATAGTTTTTTATCGTTATTTAAATCTATATTAACTACATTACTGAATCGTTTAATGAGTCGTTTAACGGCTCGATGGTATCGATCTTTTCCTACATACCAAATAATTGGAGTGATTCCGTTTGCAACTAAATTTTCATTTAAATAAATAAGTTCGTTTTTCGTAAAATTAATCTTTAAGACGCTTTTGATTTTGTCAGCAATTTCGCTAGCTATATAATAATTTTCCAACTCTTGGATTTTTTCAAGAATTGAGCCTTTATATGCTTCAATGTGTTTGTTTAGTTGATTCCTCTTACAAAGGATGAAAAGAGTATTGTATAGATTGATACTATAATGATTGTCTAACTTATGTTTTGTAGCTATATTAAATATTAAATTAAAGGATGTTTGTAAGATTACAGGATTAATTTCGTCTGTTTTTAGTAAAAAATGATGGTATTCATTAAGATAGGCCGGGTATCGATTATATTCTAATTTAAATTTTTCCAAATATAGTTTTTTCATTAACGATTGGATAGCGCTTTCATATCCGGAAATATAAGTCCCAGAATTATCATATTCAAGTCGAACATGCACTTTATTGCATAAATTTTTAATCCACTTAAAGTCACTTGCGATGGAAGAACGACTTACCCTAAAGGTTGCTGCTAATTGGTTATAGGAAAGTTTTTTCCCATCTATTAACGATTGTAAAATCGTGATTTTTCTTTGTAACGGTGTCAAGTCAATTTGGGATAATTGGTCCAAGTGGTTCAGTAATTTTTGCTTTTGCGACTTTGAACCTATAAGTATGATTCCTTTATTCGGTCTCTTATCAAGTCTACATAAGGAGCGTTTAACAACATCCTCCAGTTGTTTTAAATCGGAATGGATGGTCCTTTCAGATACGTCTAAAAGTTCAGCATAATGTCTAGTTGAAACATATTTGCCATTTTCTATCAATTTTTTCAGTAATACAGCTTGTCTTTTTGAAACCATTTCAATCCCCCTTCCATTCCTCTATTATAATTATATAATTTTTTCACAATTTTAAGAAGAACAGGAATGTTAGTTTTAAATGTTGAAATCAGCTGAACACCTATTGCTTATTATAGTAATTTATTAATTATCTTATTTTTGTTCAAATCTTTAGTTAACTGCTTAAATAGGCATATTTCTTCTCAAAATTTTTCAAGTCTGTTGAAAATACTTTTCATTAATGATTAGATATCACGAATAATACTAAAAATTGATTACTGCTAAGCAAAAATTGAATATGAAGCTGACTGAATATATTTTCGAATAATTTTAAAATGGTAAAAAAACAAAAAACTGGTATAGTATTAAGTAAAGTAGATTGAAAGGAGGCGTCCCATGGTTTTAAAAAAGGTGACGGATCACCTCGGTCGTTTAGTTGAATTTTCCTATCCTCCAAAACGGATCATTTCAATCGTTCCAGCAATTACCCATACCCTTTATACACTACAACTACAGCCATTCATCGTCGGAAGAACGCGCTACTGTATTTTCCCGAAAGAAATGGTCAATAAAGCAGAGATTGTTGGAGGAACAAAACGTATTTTTCTTGAAAAAATTCGTTCTCTCCAACCGGATCTTATTTTTGCTGAAAAAGAAGAAAATACGAAGGAAATCGTCGAACAATTAGAAAAAGATTTTCCAGTTTATGTCGCAGAAGTACAATCCGTTGCAGATGTGTATAAATTAATCAATGACTTAGGGGAATTAACGGATCGGAAAAGGGAGGCACAAAATCTCCGTTCAGCGATTGAAAGTCACATCCAATCTATGCCGAATCAACATGGGAAAAGGATCGCCTATGTCATTTGGAAAAATCCGTACATGGTCGTCGGGAAAAATACGTATATTCATTCCCTTCTAAATGAACTAGGATTTGTTAACGCTTTTTCTTCATTTGATGGAAGATACCCGGTCGTGGCGGAAGAAGATTTTAAAAAAGCTCAACTCGATGAATTGTTTTTAGCGACTGAACCGTTTCCCTTTGAAGAAGAGCATGTGAAGGCATTTCAAAAAATGTTACCGAATGTGAAGGTGAGGTTGATTAATGGTGAAATGTTTTGGTACGGGCCGAAAATGATTGAAGCGGTAGACTATTTTCAAACGATTTTCAAATAAGTGGGTCAAGGTTCCGGTGGGTCAAGGTTCCGGTTCTTTTGGTTCACTTACTTCCAGGAAATGGTGGGCCAAGGTTCCGGTTCTTTTGGTTCACTTACTTCCAGGAAATGGTGGGCCAAGGTTCCGGTTCCCTTGGCCCATTTTCTAGAAGTTATTTCATTAAGAAAGTTCCAGTTCCTTCCTTTTACTTGTTTCTAAAATGAACGAATGTTGGTTGCCACAATTTCTTTTTCAAGAACATGTTGAAGCAATGCGCCTTCCTTTTATGGAAGGTTTTTTCAATTCATTTGAAAGTAATCAATAATATGCATTTGACAATAATGTGTAATACACAGTATTATACGTGTAGGAGGTTTTTTTATGGTTCCAAAAAAGGATGAAGACTTGTATCAAAGTTTATTGCATGAATTGCGGCGGGGGACGATCGTTCTCACCGTTCTTAGCCAATTACAAACGCCTCAATATGGTTATTCCCTCGTTATGCTTCTTGAAAAAAAGGGGATTCCCGTTGAAGCGGGAACATTGTATCCTCTGTTGAGGAGATTAGAAAAACAAACCCTTTTGGAAAGTAGTTGGCAAACGGATACATCGAAGCCGAGAAAATATTATCAATTAAGTGAAACTGGAAAAAAAGTCTACGAAAATCTTCGAAATGATTGGTTTCAAATGGTAAAAAATATGGATGAACTTTTAAAAGGATAGGATTGATTAAAATGGATTATATAAATCGGTACATATATGCCGTGACGAAATATTTTTCGGGAAAACAGCGAGAGGAGATTGAAAAAGAACTGCGGGCGAACATTATGGATATGATTGAACAACAACAAGGGCCGGAACTGTTTGAAGAAAAAGTAAAGCAAGTTCTATTGAAATTAGGAGATCCAGAAAACATTGCGGATGGTTATCGAGGTACGAAACGGTATTTGATCGGTCCGAATTATTATGACACATATATTCTTGTTCTTAAAATTGTTATAGCATCTGTGTTCGTCGGTATTTCGCTCGCTGTACTCGTAGAAAATCTTTTTATCAGCGGAAATCAAATCGGTCAAGTTATGGAAAATTACGTTTCCCTTGTCTTTTCCGGAGTTTTGCAAGCTTTTACTTGGACGACGGTTGCCTTTTTTATCATTGAACGTAAAAATCGTTTTGCAAGCCACCTCACACAAAAAAGAGAATGGGATTTATCGAAACTGCCTGCCATCCCTCATAACAAAGCAATCATTTCTTTTGCGGATGCGATCGCAACAATCGTAGTGACGACGGTTGTTTATACGATTGTTATTACGATTATTTTTTCTGATCCGGAACTGATTGCCGCATATGTTCAAGGTGACAATGGAACGGTTGTCATTCCCGTTTTTCATACTGACGTTTTACAAGGGTATAAATTTTTTATTTTGACCGTATTTATGATGAGTATTTTAAAGGCGTTATTAAAATTGTATTACCGAAAATGGACAGTTTCCCACGCTGTCATTCACAGTGTGCTCACTGCTTTGGTTACAATTATTACTTTAGTGATCCTTTTAGATTCCACTGTATGGAATGCGAATTTCGCAACGGAAATTGATAGTCTGGTGAATTGGTCAATTGATTTCCCATTATTTTGGAAAAGAGTCAAACAGTCGATTGTTGCGGTGGTTGCCATTGTTGGTTTCACGCAAATTATCGTTGCCCTATATAAAGCATTTCGCTATCGATCGGCATGAATAAGTGGGTCAAGGTTCCGGTTCTTTTGGTTCACTTACTTCCAGGAAATGGTGGGTCAAGGTTCCGGTTCTTTTGGTTCACTTACTTCCAGGAAATGGTGGGTCAAGGTTCCGGTTCCCTTGGCCCATTTCTGTTATTCATCCACCGCAATTTTAATATGTTGAAAAGTGGTAGTATCAAAAAGACCTAAATCTGTAATTTTAAGTTCTGGTATGACGGGCAAGCTTAAAAACGAAAGGGTTAGAAAAAGGTTAAAATGCCGGTGTTTGCTTACTTCAAATAGAGCACGGTTTACATCAAACAATTGATTGGCGACAGTTTCATAATTTTGGTCTGACATAAGGCCGCCGATCGTAAGTGGTAATGTGGAGATTGGTTTTCCGTCCTTAACAACGACAAGACCGCCGCCGATTTCCTGCATCTTTTGGATGGCATAAATCATATCCTCATCATTTGTACCGGCAACAATTAAGTTATGGGAATCATGAGCTACGGTTGTAGCAATGGCACCGTTCGTTAATCCTAGTCCTTTCACGATGGCAAGTCCGATATTACCGGTGTTTTTATGTCGTTCGAGCAAAGCGAGTTTTGCCAAGTTCTTTTCAGAAGAAGGGATGAAGCGTTCTCCATCGGTAGGAACTTTCATTAAACGTTTTATCGTTTCGATTTGATTCGGAATGACTTCGATTACATGGGCTTTTTGATTATTTTTCACATGGATGGCTAAATCTTTTTTTGTAAGCTGATTACTATTTAGGTGGATGGAATTTGTTGCAAATTTAAATCGCTGTTCACTGGAGTCTAATCTTAAATATTGACCGTTTTTTGCAATTAATTTTCCAGCTTTATATACTTCTTCAATGGTTAACGTTTTTAAATCTTCGATAATCAAAAAATCTGCCGTAAATCCGGGTGCAATGGCTCCTTTTTGTTTTAGACCGAAACATTGGGCAGCGTTGATTGATGCCATTTGAATCGCAATTAGGGGATCGAGACCGTTTTTTACAGCGAACCGAATATTGTAGTCGATGCTTCCTTCTTCAATCAGGTCGTCCAAATGCTTGTCATCTGTACAAAATAAACAACGGTGACTGTTTTTTTCATTGACAACGCTGATTAAATCAGGCAAATTTTTTGCGACAGAACCTTGCCGAATCATGACATACATTCCGCGTGAGAGCCGATCTTTCATTTGTTCTTTCGTCACACATTCGTGATCCGTTTGAATTCCAGCGGCTCTATATACGTTGATGCCTTCAAAGTCTAGACCAGCTCCGTGTCCGTCAATATGATAAGGAGAAGCGGATATGAGTTTATCTATCATCCGATCTTCCAAGTTTTCAACACCGGGGTAATCCATAACTTCCGCAAGTCCGAGTACGCGGGGATGGTTATAGAAAGGTTTTAATTCTTCATCATTTAGTACTGCACCTGCGTTTTCAAATGGAGTAGCTGGGACTGAAGAGGGGAGCATACAAAACACATCTAAATCTAAGTTCTCTGAGTCCTCTAACATAAAGGAGATACCTTCTGTTCCTGTGACGTTTGCGATTTCATGTGGATCGATGATGACGGTTGTTATACCATGGGGAAGGACCACTTTTGCAAATTCTTTTGGTGTTACCATGGAGGATTCGATGTGGACATGGGCATCAATGAAGCCTGGAACAATGAACTTACTTTCAGCATCAATAACTTCCTTTCCCACGTATTTTCCGATTCCACAAATGACTCCATCCGCAATGGCGATATCTCCATGAATAACCTCTAAATTAAAAACGTCGATAATTTTCCCATTTTTAATGACAAGATCTGCGGGGATTTGCCTACTAGCTACTTGAATTCTTTTTCTTAATTGATTTTTGTTCATTTTTCCTTTTTCCCTTCTGTAATAAACTCAAACACGTTGAGTTTGACAGAGAGATGTGGTGCTATTCTCCCGTAGTCAAACTATTTCCGGTAGTTTGGTAGAGACGTTTGGACCTTATTTCCAAACTTATACGAGAACGCGTTTCGTATTTTTAATTAATGATTATACGGGTTATTTTATAAGAAAGCAAGAATGAAGGTGAATTTTTTAACAGCTATATTTCTATATGCTTTGAAAAATGGAAATGGAATGTAAGTTGAGTAAAGAACGATTTTGGATATTGATATAGATTTAGAACGATTATATGATTATGATATTGATAGATGGGAAATTTAAAGAATAGAAAAGTATAATTATTTAATAATTCACATATTGACAAAGGTGGGTTAAATGATGAATTTCGATTCAACGGTTCATCTTCATATTGGTTACTATGAAGATTCTGTTGACTTAGAAGCTATTGCATATAAACTTCTAAATGAAGATAAATGGATTGTCTTTTTGAATGACGACCAAGACGTTTCATTACTCGAAGGTGTATTACATCAATACGATTATTATGACCAGCTCGGTTATCGAATATTTGATATTCAGACGAAAGATTTAACTTACGAAAGAGGATCGAAGTTGTTTAAAGACTGGCTAAAAAGCCGTAACGTTATTTAACGAAAAATGACGAGTTAAGTGGGTCAAGGTTCCGGTTCTTTTGGTTCACTTCTTTTGGTTCACTTTCCGAAAATTGGTAGATCAATGCTACGGCTCCTTTTTCCTGTGGTATAATACTTAAGAGCATTTTACAAATTAAGAAGGGTTGTGAAGAAATAGTACATGGAAACCATTTTATTTGATGTGGATGATACGTTATACGATCAATTACAACCATTTCAACAGGCTTTTCATTCGGTTTTTCCGAATTTGACGGATATACCGATCGAAAAATTGTATGTTTCTAGTAGAAGGCATGGGGAACAATTGTTTAATAAAAGCGAAAGGGGAGAAATTTCATTACTGGATTTGCACATTCATCGAATTACGGCCGCCTTTCGTGATTTTAACATCGAGATTGAAGATGAAAAAGCAGTTCAATTTCAAAAGGTGTACGAAAAGGCACAAAAACAGATTACCATTTTTCCAGAAATCGCCCGTTTATTCGATTTACTAAAGGAAAATAAAAAGCAAATGGGTATTTTAACCAATGGTCCTTATCAACACCAATTGATGAAAGTCCATCGACTTGGATTAACTAAATGGATACCAATGGAGAATATTTTTGTATCCGAAGCGATAGGGAGTGCCAAACCAGATCCGCAAAGTTTTCAAATTGTCGAACAAAAGATGCAGATAGACAAGGAAAAAACCGTATATATTGGCGATTCCTTTGAAAATGATATGATTGGAGCGAAACGGGTCGGTTGGAGTGCAATATGGTTGAATCACCGCATGCGAAAACTACGCGAAACATCCGTTACGCCTGATAAAATTGTCCATAGTCCTGAAGAATTACTAAAGTATGTAGTAACAAATTATTTGTGTTCATAACCGATCCGATTTGAATGGATGGTTCTTAAAATGTCCACTTTCTATAGAGAAAAAAATCGTTCGTTATATGTGTGACATTATGTTTATTATTTAACATGCTTTTAAATAATTATTGAGTCCTTGATACATTGGAAGTAAAAAGGGTAAACGAAATAGAAATCTCAACTTTTGAATTAGCTGAAAATTAATCCATTTTTTTGAATAAAAAAGGCCTTGCTAACATGCAGGGCCAATTTTTTTACGACATATTCGAACGTTCATTTAAGTAATATGAGGGGATACTTCATGCCTTCGTTTAAAAATTACTTTTTCCAACTGCTTGTTACAGCAATAAATATGCAATTGGTGTGGTGATTAGAATCGTTAAAACCGTCCGTTCAAACCAAATGAAAACCATTTTCGATATGCTAATCGGGATTTCCGTCGACAAAATTACAGGTACAACGGCAGAGAAAAAGATAATAGAAGATACGCTAACAACGCCAATAACGAATTTCGTAATGAGTGCTGCATCTACGACTAGAAGAGCTGGCAGAAACATTTCGGCAATCCCCATAGATGCAGCTTTGGCGGCCAAAGAAGCATCTGGAAGTTGGACAAGCCAAGTGAACGGGTAGAATATATACCCAATCAAATCGAACACAGGTGTATATTCTGCTAACACGAGTCCAAGAAGCCCGATCGACATAATGGAAGGAAGAATGGACGTTGTCATTAAATATCCATCTTTCAAATGAATCCAGACAGTTTTAACAAAATTGCTAGATTTTCTAGATACCTCCATTGCTTGGTTCCAGGCTTCTTTCATTCGGTGTTTTTTGATTACCTCTTCGGGATTCCCATCCATATTGTTAAAGTAGCCGTTGCTCATGTTTCTTAATGGATGCAATCTAACGGTAATAGCCGTCACAAAAAAGGTTACGAATAAAGTCACCCAAAAATACGTATTCCAAATTTCCATTAAGTCTAATGTTTTAGCAACAACGATCATAAAGGTAGCTGATACGGTAGAAAATCCGGTTGCAATAATGGCTGCTTCTTTAATTGAATATTTCCCTTCTTTAAATATACGGTTCGTAATTAACAAGCCGATTGAATAACTACCGACGAAGGAGGCAACTGCATCGATGGCAGATCTTCCAGGTGTTTTCCAAATCGGCCGCATGATCGGTTGCATAATTACTCCGATAAATTCTAATAAACCGTATCCTGTCAATAATGAAAGGAATACAGCACCGATTGGGACGAGTACGCCTACGGAAGCGACGAGACTATTGAAAAGAAATGGTCCCATATCTGGTTCGAAAAGCCATTTAGGTCCGATTTCAAATACGATCAAGGATGCTACAACTAAGCCGATGATTTTAAAAATTGATAGGACAACATGAACCCCATCCTTTTTCCAATTTCCTTGAATAAAAGGATGTATTGCTCCAAAGGCAATGGTTACCAATAAATAAAAGGGGACCGCTTCAGGAAATGTATTTCGAATCCATGTGACGATGTGGTCTAAGGGAATCGATGAACGGTTATTTAATGTAATCGGAACGAAAAACATAAAAATTCCAATAAGACTGAATATAATAAACTTGAAAAAGGGAATTACTGAAGACGGTTTTCCACTTTTTAACTCTGGCACCCCTGTTTGAATCTGATCCATTTCATCATCCCTTTTGTTTCAATATTATTCAAATGTAAACATGCAAACATACCCCTTTAAAAATTGCAGATAAATTACGAAAGATTCCAATCTATTCCTGTATGTTCGAAACTAACAAGATTCATTATGAAAAAGAGCGGTTTGTTTACGTCCCATATCAAGAAAAATGGATAGGTTTTAAAGTATATTTTACAATTAAATGCGGCTAAATGATTAGTTTTCCTCCTTCGACAACTACCTTGCCCCGTTTAATGACCGTATCCACATGATTCATTCCGTATTGATAGGACAAAAATAAGTAATTTGGCACATTGAAGATGACAATATCGGCCTGTTTTCCTTTTTCTAAACTTCCAACGGTTTTTGCCCGATCAATGGCATGGGCGGCATTTATGGTCGCTGCAGTAATCGTTTCTTCCGGCGTCATCCCCATTTTCAAGCAGCCTAAATTCATAATAAAAGGTAAGGAAATGGTAGGGGACGAACCTGGATTGGAATCGGTCGATAAAGCAACGGCTACACCGGCATCGATGATTTTTCGTGCAGGGGCAAATTCTGCCATTAAGAAAAAGGCTGTACCGGGAAGGAGTACGGCAATCGTATTTGTTTTTGCGAGTGCATGAATCCCTTCATCGGATGCTTTCAAAAGATGGTCGGCGGAAATAGCCCCGATTTGAGCAGCCAATTGTGCACCGCCTAAAGGTTCAATTTCATCCGCATGGATTTTTGGCTGCAGTCCGTAACGTTTTCCTGCCTCCAATATTCGTCTCGATTGTTCAGGAGTAAAAACCCCTTTTTCACAAAAAACATCGTTAAATTCGGCTAATTTCCGTTCAGCAACTACAGGTAGCATCCTTTGAATAATTTCATCCACATAACGATCCGGGTCGTTTTCGTATCGTTTCGGTATAGCGTGGGCGCCCATAAATGTGGGAACAATATCGATTGGATGATTTTTTCGCAATTCATCAATTACTTCAAGCTGTTTGAGTTCCTGCTCTAACGTTAGTCCGTATCCACTTTTTATTTCAACGGTCGTCACTCCATAAAGTAAAAAGGTGTCTAATCTCCTTTTTGTTTCTTCATAGAGCGTATGGAAATCAGCTTTTTGGGTGGCAACGGTCGTTGCGTGAATCCCGCCACCAGCTTCCATAATTTCCATATATGATTTCCCTTCCAAACGCATAACATATTCCTTTTCCCTTGAACCTGCATAGACGAGGTGGGTGTGGGGATCTACAAGACCCGGGGTAACGATCTTTCCCTTCGCATCGATTACTTGGGCCTGATTAATGTCATCCGTATATTTTTCTCGGATGAAATCATCTTCTCCGACGGCTAAAATGATTCCATCTTCCACAAGAATGCTTCCGTTTTCGATAATTTGGAGGTGCCTCATTTCATCTTTTTTTGCTGGTTTTTCTGAATGATTGGTCGTTGTGATTATTTGGGCGGCGTTTTTAATATATAGAATGTGATTCATCTGACACACTTCCTTTACAATGGAATTTCCAAATATGCTTCAAATTGAACGCCTTAAACATATAATTTAATTGATTATTAATCTAAAGATTTATCCATCTTTTTTATATACGATTTTAAAGTTACAAATTAATTTGTATCATCATTTAACATCGGAATGTGTACACCTTTTTCTTTTGCTGTTTTGATCGCCAGTTCATATCCAGCATCAACATGTCTTGCAATACCCATTCCTGGATCTGTTGTCAGAACCCGTTCCAACCGTTTTTCCGCCTCTTTCGTTCCATCGGCAACGACGACCATTCCGGCATGGATGGAATAGCCCATTCCGACTCCACCACCGTGATGGACGCTTACCCAACTCGCACCGGATACGGCATTAATTAAGGCGTTTAATATCGGCCAATCTGCCACCGCATCGCTTCCGTCTTTCATCCCTTCCGTTTCCCGGTTAGGAGATGCA
The DNA here is from genome assembly GCF_026547205.1 of Fervidibacillus halotolerans. Lineage (GTDB taxonomy): Bacteria > Bacillota > Bacilli > Bacillales > Caldibacillaceae > Fervidibacillus > Fervidibacillus halotolerans. Next base: position 688,533 of record NZ_CP106877.1, read on the forward strand.
ACGGAACCCGAGTCTAAGTGGTCTCGACCGATGACAATCGGTGCTTTTATTTCACCGGAAGCTACTAAATCGTTAATGATTTTTCCGAATTTTGCCCGTTCCCCATAACCGAGCCAACAAATCCGTGCAGGTAATCCTTGAAATTGAATTTTTTCTCTTGCCATCCGAATCCATTTCGTTAAGTGTTCGTTGTCGTGAAATTCCCGTAAAATGACTTCATCGGTTTTATAAATATCCTCTGGGTCTCCGGATAAGGCTACCCAACGGAAGGGACCTTTCCCTTCACAAAACTGTGGGCGGATAAAAGCAGGGACAAATCCAGGAAACTGAAAGGCATTTTCTACTCCTTCATCCTTTGCCACTTGTCGGATATTGTTTCCGTAATCGAATGTAACTGCACCTTTTTCTTGCATTGTAAGCATTGCTTGTACGTGGGTTGCGATGCTTTTTTTCGCCAGTTTCACATATTTTTCTGGATTTTCTCTTCTTAGTTCTTTTGCTTCTTCAATGGAATATCCACTGGGAATATAACCATTTAAAGGATCATGGGCAGAGGTTTGGTCCGTTAAGACATCTGGAATAAAGCCTTGTTTAATCATTTCCGGTAATATGTCCGCCGCATTTCCTAATAGACCGATGGATAAGGGCTGCCCTTTTGCTGCTGCGTCCTTTGCCATTTCGATCGCCTTGGACAAACGATCTGTATAAGTATCCAAATATTTCGTTTTCAATCTCCGTTCGATTCGCACAGGATCCACTTCGATTACAATGGCAACCCCATCATTCATCGTAACAGCGAGGGGTTGAGCTCCACCCATTCCTCCGAGACCAGCAGTAACGGTAATTTTTTCCTTTAATGATCCGTGAAAATGTTGCCTAGCCAGCTCTGCAAAGGTTTCATAGGTACCTTGAACGATTCCTTGGCTTCCGATGTAAATCCAGCTTCCGGCTGTCATTTGTCCGTACATCATGAGTCCTTTTTTATCCAACTCATGGAAATGTTCCCATGTTGCCCAAGCAGGGACGAGATTGGAATTGGCAATTAATACCCTTGGTGCATCTGTATGGGTCCGAAAAACAGCTACCGGCTTACCTGATTGAATGAGCAATGTTTCGTCGTTTTCTAAGTTTTTCAACTCTCGAACGATTGCTTCATACGCTTTCCAATTGCGAGCAGCCTTTCCAATTCCCCCATAGACAATAAGTTCTTCCGGTTTTTCTGCAACTTCTGGATTTAAGTTGTTGTTGAGCATACGTAAAGCTGCTTCTTGAATCCAACCTTTTGTATGCAGTTTCTTCCCTCTAAATTGTTCTACGGTCGGTAACGTCATTTTAAAAAACCCCTTTCATTCTTCATTCGTTTGCTACTACTCGTATAGAATCCATGAAAGACTAGATTGGTACCCATATGTTTTTATTTTCAACACGTATGGGATTGACGAACGGTTTGGTTTTTACGATTTGAAAAACATAAAACCTATAAAGGATATTTATGAATTTTTCCATTTGTTCCCCCTTTTCCCGATGTGACGTTTAAACCATTACGTACTACGGTTATGAATGAAATCCGCAATCAGTAAAGATGCGAGTTTTGCCGTTTTTCCGCTTTCATCAGTTACCGGATTAACTTCAGATATGTCAAAGCTAAGTAGGTTTGGTAAACGGGCAATCATTCGAAGCAATTTTCGAACAGTTTTCGGGTGTAAACCAAAGGGAGAAGGTGCACTAACACCAGGTGCATAAGAACTATCGATGGCATCAAAACATAAAGTTAAAAAAACATAATCGTGTCGATTGGCAAATTGTTGGATTTTTTCAAATGTCACATCGAAATGATCGACTTCTTCTTCTAATAAATATTTACAGTTATATTTTTCAGCAGTTTGAAATAGTTTTTCCGTATTTCCAAATCGTTGAATACCGAGAACAAAATAATCTACTTTCCCATCCTCCTCAAGGATTTGTCGAAACATTGTGCCTGAGGACGGTTTTTTACCTTCTCGAAGGTCAAAATGGGCGTCGATATTGATAATTCCAATAGTTGGTGCATCACCTAAGAAGGACCTGACCCCTAAATAATGTCCGTAAGCGGTTTCATGTCCGCCACCAAGTATAAGTGGAAACACATCCCGTTGGAGTAAATGTTGAATCGTTTTTCCTAATTCGTGCTGAGCAGCTTCCAAACGATCCTTTTCACACGCAATATTTCCAAGATCAAAAAGGGATAGGGGAGTATTTGGAACTGGAATTTGAGCGAAAAATTTGCGGATTTCATCGGGTGCCTGCTTTGCACCTACTCGTCCTTGATTTCGACGAACGCCTTCGTCACTTTCAAAACCGAGAATACCGATTTTCGTTTTCCCATCCCTTTCTTGAGGTGGGAATTGTTCCAATGAAAAGCATTGAACCATTTGAAAATAGCGCCAATAAGGTGGACTTTCTCCATCAAGTCGTCCCGTCCATAAGCTTTTATTCGGTGGTCGATATATGACGATTCACCTCTCAAAAAATCTTAATATATTCAACTTTTAAAAATATTATAGTTTATATATGATAGAAATACCAATATCCTTTGCCAATGGATTTATAGATAAAAGCTATAAATTTACATCGATTTGACTATTGTTTCATTTTTATCAAATAGGTTTAACAATAAGTACTTAATTATATTGATGTTAACGAATGAAACTGTAAGTGCCCTATGTATATTCAAAACACCACCACTTTTGACTATAAGTGTACGGAATTGGTCGATGTCACAATCTCAAAGGAAGGAGAAATGAGATGGAAATTAGATATTTAAACTATTTTGTCGTAGTAGCAGAAAAAAGAAGTTTTACGAAGGCTGCAGAGCAATTACATATTTCTCAACCTTCTTTAAGTAGTGCAATAAAAAATATGGAGAAGTCTCTCGATTTGAAACTCATTGAACGATCAACGAAGGAATTTCGGTTAACAGAGGAGGGAGAGTTATTATATCAAGAAGCAAAGAAACTGATTCGGCATCACGAAAATGTTTTAAATGAACTGGAAAATGTAAAAAAAAGCGGAGTAGGCGAATTTTCGATCGGATTAATCGAAAGTTCTATGCTATGGTTACCGGATCTTTTAAATCAATTTAAGGAAAATTTTCCTCACGTAAAAGTAAAATTATTAGAAGTTCTTAGTTTGGAAGAGGTAGAAGAGGCGTTATGGAATTATGAGATCCATTTGGCCATTACGAACCAGTTTATCCATCGGGAGGAGATTGAAACTGCTCCCGTTTATCGGGAAAGGCTCGTCGCGTTATTCCCTCCGCAACATCCCCTGACAGAAAAACCGTATATTCATTTATCGGATTTGGCGGAGGAGCCCTTTATCGTTAGTCGTGAAGGCTTTCAAACACGGGAAGATATTTTAAAGGCTTTCCGTGAAGTTGGGATTGTACCGAATATCCAATTTGAAATCGAACGTTTTGAAACCGCGACACGACTTGTTGAAGAAAACTTAGGGGTTACAATGATCCCAGAAAACTATGTGAAATATGCGAAAAGTTTATCAGCAAATGCAAGACCAATTCAAGATTTTCCGTTGCTCCGTACCGTATATTTAGCCTTTGAAAAAAACAGGTATTTACCTCCGACTGCTTCAGGTTTTATCGATTTAGTGAAAAATTATTTTGAAAAAGATTAGAGGAAAGGATTTTTTCCATTGTCTGGAGTTCGCATATGAAATGTTACAGTTTCAATCGATTCATAATGAAATTAACAAACGGGAAAAAGATTTTTAATGGGAAGGGTGAACGAGAAAAATCGTACCCTTTTTTATTTTTGTAATGTTCTTGGATTCAAAAGAGATGGAAAACATTTGGAGGATTCATCCTTTACAGTTGTTACAACGAGGGAAAGGTTCGGTTCGCAAAAAATATATAGCTACGTTTTATTCCCTTTTTTGTAAACTTAACTTAACGTAATAAACTTTACAAAAAATAGAGAATATTACATAAATTACATAGGTACTTTGTCCTGTTTTTTAATAAAAGTGTTAAATCGACTCGACATGCGTTGATATAATTTGCAAAAATCAGTACGATAAAGTTGGGTTTATTCGCTGGGATTTGTCGATTTATCGGTTCTTAATGAAGATTTAGACGATTGATGCTACAAATCCTTTAATTGAAAAATGGAGGAGTTTCCATGCGTACGAATAGGAGAAAGTTTTTAATCATATTCGGAATCGGTCTTTTCGGATTAATTCTTTTAATTAATTTTCAAGGTGTGAAATTATTTGAAGGGACCTATGCATCTACCAATATTGTTGAAACAAACGGAGAAAATGGATCGAATCGGGAAGATTATGAAATTCATGTTCATGCAACGAAGCCAGAAAGACTCGATTACCTTGAATTTTCATCGGAAACCTTTTTCGGGTCCAATTCGAAAAAGGATGAGGTAAAAGAAAAAGAGGAAAAGGATAAAAAAGTAGTAGAAAACGATAAAAACGGTGATGAAAAAGTTGAAGAAAAAAAGAAGGAGGATATCGTTGAGCCCCAGAAAAAAATAGAAATAAAGGAAGATGAGAAAACGGCTCAAAAACAACCAACAGAAAAGAAAAATTCAAGTGAAAGTGAGACGAAACAAAAGGAAGAGAAAGTAGAAAAACAAAAAACAACATCCGATCTATCTTATGAATTAAACGAATTTGAACGTGAAGTCGTTAGACTAACAAATGTGGAAAGGGATAAACAAGGGTTGTCGAACTTGCAAGTGGATCCTTCTTTAAGCTATGTAGCCAAGAAAAAGTCGGAGGATATGGTGAATAATAAGTACTTTTCTCACACGAGTCCCGTTTACGGATCATTTTTTGATCTACTAGACCATTTTGGAATCGATTATACATATGCAGGTGAAAACCTGGCCTACGGATTTCCAACACCGGAACAAGTCGTATCTGCTTGGATGAATAGTGAAGGGCACCGGAAAAATATTTTGAACCCTAAGTATACTCATATTGGCATCGGTTATGTTTCAACAGGGCATTATTGGACGATGCATCTCATTCGTAAATAAAGGGAAAGAAAGGGGGACATCTATTTACCCTTAAGGTGGTTGAACATTTCTTTTCGTTAAATAGCACTGAAAACCTATGGATTTCATGCTATGATAAAAATATCGTAGAACCAATGATCTTCCCAGAATCCGTTCATTTTTTTAAGGAGGTTATTTGTAATGAAAATATTGCAGACGTTACTCGTTATTGTCGCTGCCCTTTTTTTAATCAAATTGATGTTAAAATTATTGTTCGGAATTATCTCCGTAATTGTCAATCTTATCATTGTCATTGGGGTAATTTACTTTATTTGGAAAATTTTCTCTTGAATCCGGGGAAGTGACAGCCTCGGTTTTTTTATAAGCTTTCATTGGGAGAGTTTTCCTTTTTAATGAAAAAAGAATCTAGTACAACTGGAATTTCATCGATTAATAATTCGTTTCAATTTGATGTGTAGTAGGGATATTTTTCTTCGTCAAAAAAATAACGACAGACTTTTCATAATATTTTTAATTAACAAACTGATAAGGGGGATTATATGTTAGATAAAAATGGATTTGATCAATGGGCGGTGGAGTATGACTTAACTGTCCGAAAGAGTGAAGAAGGCAATTCCTATCCTTTTGCCGGGTATGAAAGGATTTTACAAACGATTTACGAGAAAGCAATGGAAAAAAGAAATTCAAAAATATTGGATATCGGTTTTGGCACTGGACAACTTACAACACGACTTTATAAAAGTGGGCAGCGTATTTATGGGATTGATTTTTCTCGAAAGATGATTTCTATCGCGAAGGAAAAAATGCCTGAAGCACATCTAATCGAATGGGATTTGTCGATGGGATTACCAGATGTCGTTAAAGAACATCGGTATGATACGATTATTAGTACGTACACATTACATCATTTTACCGACGAAAAAAAGATCTCCCTTTTAAAAGAATTCCTAAGCTTATTGACACCAGATGGAAAAATCCTAATTGGAGATATTGCCTTTAAAAGTCGCAAACAGTTGGAAATGTGTCGAATGAATCATATCGCCCACTGGGATGATGAAGAATATTATTTCGTGATCGATGAGCTGAAACCGGCCTTTAACACAATGGGCAATTTTGAATTCATCCCAATCTCCTATTGTGGTGGGGTACTTGTAATAAGTAAATAATGTGAAGATCGTACGCTGACGATGAAACCCATTGCATCTGGTTATAAGTGCTTGGATCATTTTAAAAATCGTATTCTTATTACCAATCATTTCATAACCATAAAAAAGGTGTCCACAAAGTCCAACATAGGAAATAATTGAAGTTCCATTGGGGAGACTCCTGCGGGGAAAGCACGAGCCTCGAGACCCCGCGGACAAGGAAGCTCGAGCCGTGCCATTGGATGCCCGTCCATCGATGGAACGAATCGCTTCAAACCGATTTTGGATGAATGAACAACCTAATCCGATTACTTTTCACTGAAAAAAGTTACGAAATTATTCACCAATACGATTTGACAAAGAACCTGATAAAAAGCCATCGTTTTCAACGGTTGAAATAACTTCTTCCTTGAAGACGATGGACGTTTGTTGTATGGCTTCCACTTTTCATCATTTTTGAGATGAACGATTGGAAGGATATCTCCGAGTTGTAGGAACTTTATTTATTGGTGAATAATAGGAAAACATTTCTTTAAGTGAAAATCATCGATCTCTTCGTTCTTTTTCTCCTTCACCAATCTGTTCAAATAAAAACTACAATAAAACGGAAAGATTTTTCCATCCATAGACGAATGAATGTAGGCGTTGTTTTCCAATCATTGTAATTTCTTTTCCAATACGTACACCGCCGAGTGATTCATAAAAATATTTCGATGGATTTTCCTCTAACACAAGGACAATCATCCCTTTAAATCCCATTTTCAGGAAATCTTTTGCAAGCATATTTACGAGTTCTTTACCAATCCCTCGTTTTTGGTATTGTTGTAAAAGATAAATGGCATATAATTCCCCGTCATATCCTTCATATTGTTCCAAACGCTTTTTTCCACCACTTATAAAACCGATGATTTCTCCATCTTCCTCGGCGACATAAGTAATTTTTTCAGTAATGGCTTTTTCAATCACGGATTTTCGCTTTTCATAGGAAAGTTGACGTAAAAAATCCTCTGAAACGATTCCTTTATATGTTGTACGCCAACTGTCCACTTGAACTTTAGCAACTCCCATAGCGTCTTCAGGGAGTGCCTTCCGAATCTTCAAAAAATCACTCCTTTTTCAAGTCTTTTTATTGTAGTAACGGGACATATTTTAAGGGATTCGACAATAATATGAGGAATCCCTTTCTCATTCAAAAAATAGGCAATCGATAAGGGAATGGAAAAATCTAGTCTCTACAAATATTGACATAGAAAGAAATTCATTCATACGGATGCAACCATTTCGAACATAGGCAACTATACGGTTTCACCTATAAGGAATGGAAAGGAGGGACAAAGTTTAACATTCAGTAAAAAAATAAAACTGTTCATTTGTATAATCCAAGGGGGTTTTCTTAAGCATATTAAAATGCGCAGGCCCCGATTCAGACAACTCATAGATTTGACGTTCCAAACGAAATCATTCATTCGGTTTTTCCAAATCCCGGTGCTATGCCCGTTGATTCCCGTACAATTAATTTCGATGTGAGTAATAATTCTTGAATCGGTTCATTCGGATTTTCCATTCGCCAAAAAAGCATATCCACTGCCCGTTTCCCGTAAAGATTTAAATCGATATCGACCGTCGTCGTTTTCGGCGAAGATAATTGGGACAACTGTCCGTTATCATAACTGCAAACCGAGACGTCTTTCGGGATTTCCATTCCTAATTGTTTTAATGCGGACAAAACGAAGAAACCGAAACCATCGTTCACACAAAACCATGCGGTCGGTTGATTTTTGAGACTTCGAACGTAACCTGCAACTTTTTCTTCCTCTTCAATAGCATTTTGGAATATAAATTCTTCCCTCGGTTCAATTCCATATTCCTTTAAGGCAAGTAGGTATCCTTCGTACCGTTCTTCATAACTTGGCGAATAATCGATTTTCCCAACAAAGGCAATATCCCGATGACCAAGTTCGATTAAATGTTGAACGGCTAAATAAGCTCCGAAACGGTTATTCGTTAAAATTGCATCCGCTTCTAAATTTGGATGATGATGATCAACTAAAACGGTAGGAATCCCAGTGTCCAGCACTTTTTGAATATATTTATTACTAATATGTGAAATGATTAATATTCCATCTACCTTTTTTTGTTCAATAAAAGGGGGGAGAATTAACTTTTCCTTCTGTTCTTTGTTGATCGATTGAATATGAAGATATTTTCCCTTTGCAGCGACTTCCCTTTCAATACTTAAAAAAATCTCCCCAAAAAAGTTTTTTAATGAAAAGGCTACATCGGATGCAATTAACCCAATACTACCCGTTCTTTTAGGTTGGGGATTGGATTTTTGCTGACCGACATACGTATAACCCATTTCTTTAGCAGTTTTAATGACTAAGCGACGTGTTTCTTCACTAACCCCTTCTTTTCCACGAAGGGCCTGGGATACGGAATTTTTAGAAATATTCAGTTTATCCGCAATATCTTGCATCGTTACTTTCTTTGACATTAACAACACCACGATTCAATCATTTTTATTTTGTAAAGTTATTTAAAAAACAAGGATGAAATATTTATTAAATTGTAAACTAAAAAGTAATGTAAATTAATGCAATAAATCACATTACAAATATATATTTTCTATAAATAACATATTATTAATTACAAAATAATTCAAGGAAAATAAGAAAAAAATAACAAAATAATATTGACTTATTTGTCACTTGGATTAATAATATAGTTAGGATGACAAATTCATAATTACTACTTTCCGGAATGTAGTTTGTAACCTTACTAAATTAATTTTGTAACGTGATTACTTCTATGTTACTTATTAAATTATAAGAAATACGCAAATTAAAATGGGATAGAGGGATGACTTGTGAATATTAAACGCTTTCATGAAAACCCTTTAATAAAACCGAGTGATGTGAAACCTTATCATCCAGATCATGAAGTCATCGGTGTTTTTAATGCGGGTGTTGCCACATATAAAGGTGAAACGTTATTGCTTTTGAGAATTGCTGAAAGACCGATCAATCATAATCCAAATACGGTAAAAGTAAGTTTTATCGATTTTGAAAATCGAGATGGTCAATTGACCGTGGTCGAATTGGATAAAAATGATCGTCGGTATGATTTTTCCGATCCAAGATCGATTTATTTTCATGATCCAAGAAGAATTGCTTATCTTACCTCTTTATCGTATATCCGCATTGCTCGAAGTAAAGATGGTAAATATTTTGAAATCGATGATAAACCGTTAATTTATCCGGAAAATGAGCAAGAATCATGGGGGATGGAAGATCCGCGTGTTACACAAATTGGTGATACGTATTACATCCAATATAGCTCGATTTCTCCGAACGGAATTGGTGTTGGATTAATTTCTACGAAAGATTTTATCCAATTCAAACGACTTGGAATGATGTTACATCCACAAAATAAAGATGTAGCAATTTTTCCTGAAAAAATCAACGGAAAATATTATGCTCTTCATCGCCCAGTTCCGAAAGACATTGGAACACCGGATATATGGTTAGCTGAATCAGATAATTTAATCTATTGGGGGAACCATCAATTTTTGTATGGTGTTAATGAAAACTCATGGGAAAATGGTAGGGTCGGCGGTGGAGCGGTACCGATTCGAACAGAAAAGGGCTGGTTAGCAATTTACCATGCTGCTGATCGAAATGACCGATATTGTTTAGGAGCCTTGTTATTAGATTTAAATGATCCTTCGAAAATTTTGGCGAAAACAGATGAACCAATATTAGAACCTGAAGCTCCTTATGAAAAGGAAGGGTTTTTCGGAAATGTCGTCTTTACTTGTGGGGTTACAAAAGACGGAGACGATTTAACGATTTATTACGGTGCAGCTGATGAATATATCGCAGGTGCAACGGTTAGTTTGGAAGAAATCATGTCCAACTTAAATTATCGATAATTCATGAATATATGAAGAATTCGATTTAGTTAAATCCAAAAAGAACCGATCATCGTTTTGTCCGTCCTACATTTCCGATTTTAATGAGGTCGGAATATGGGACGTTCAAAAATAAATAGCCCTTTACAATCATCTATTCATACAATGTGGATTAACGATTGATTTTGTTGACGGACAAACGGCAATTGGGTGAAGACAATCACAAGTTGCTTTACAAGGGTTGATTGGCGTTTGTCTATCAACTGTATTCAGGGCTTAAAACGCTTTCAATTGTTGTGCAATTTCAAAAAAGGAGTTGAAGGCAGTCACAAAATTCTTTGAATTCGTTTTCTTTAGCTATTGAATTGGTGTGAGCGGAATTGTGGTAGAAACAAAAGAAATTTCAATTAAAAAAGTAAGGGGGAAACAGTCGTGAAAGGATTAAAAAAATTATTTGCTGTAATGCTTGTTTTACTCATTCCCTTAACAGGTTGCCAAGGCAGTGGTGATGAAGCATCGGACGATTCCGAAAATGAAAACGTTGTAGAATTTGAATTTTGGGCAGCACCGAACCCTACCCAAGAAGCTTTTTGGAAGGGCATGGCTGAAGAATATATGAAGGAAAATAAAAATGTGAAAATCAATGTTTCACCGATGCCTGAAAGTCCATCATCGGAAGCGGGAATTCAAGCTGCGATCGCTTCTGGAAGTGCACCTGCTGCTTCCGAAAACATTTCCCGTGGATTTGCTGCTCAATTGTCAGATAGCCAAGCGATTGTACCTCTCGATGAATTTGAAGGGTATGATGATTTAATCGCTAATCGAAATATGGAAGGCTCGATTGCTGGTTGGGAATTTGCTGATGGACATCAATATGTTTTACCGATCTATTCAAATGCGATGATGTTTGCTTGGCGTTTAGATATTTTAAAAGAATTAGGTTATAAAGAACCGCCGAAAACATATAGCGAAGTTATTGAAGTAGGACAAAAATTGAAAGAAAAATATCCAGACAAGTTCCTTTGGGCACGTGCGGATTTAGTCCAACCGACATGGTGGGCAAGATGGTTTGACTTTTTCATGATTTATAATGCAGCATCTGGTGGTGCGAATTTCACATCTGGTTCCGATTTTGTAGCTGACCGTGACGCGGGAATCAAAACATTAACCTTCTTTAAAGATTTAAATGATAATGAATTAGTTTTAACTCGCGAAGCAACGGATCCCTTTGAAACAGGTATGTCCATTATGATGGATATCGGTCCTTGGACGTTCCCTTATTGGGCTGAAAAATTCCCAGAACTAAAATATAATGAAACTTACACATTATCCATGCCGCCTGTTCCAGATGATGTAAATCCAGCAGATTCAAAAACTTTTGCTGATACGAAAGGAATTGTTATTTATTCCCAAGCATCGGAAGAACAACAAAAGGCTGCCTTTGACTTCTTAACTTGGGTTTACTCGAATCCGGAAAATGACTTAACATGGTTTGAAAAAACAAACCTTCCTCCTGCAAGGGATGATTTATCGACGAATGAAGCGTTCCTTTCCTATTTGGAAGAAAGTCCACAATTGAATATGTTTGCGGAAAATATTCCGAATGCAACACCAGCAATCGACAATGAAAAATTTGTCGAAATCCAAGAGGAAATTGGTAAACAGGCGTTAAATCCCATTATGAAAGGTGATAAGGATCCTGAAAAAGCATGGGATGACATGGTTGACGCCATTAGTGGGGTGTTAAAGTAAATGCATAAACGAAATGAAAAATTGGGTTGGCTTTTCGCCAGCCCATACCTTATCTATACTTTAATCTTTTTTTTGTTTCCACTCCTTTGGGCTGTATACCTCGCTTTTACAAATTGGAACACGATTGCTCCTGAATACGATTTTGTTGGGTTGGAAAATTTTTTTAGTGCATTGTCCAGTGAGACGGTCAAAGCCGCATTTTTCGTTACTTATAAATTCATGATCATGTTTGTTCCAATCGTGATCATCGGTTCTTTGTTATTAGCATTTTTAATCCATTCATTACCTAGATTTAAAGGTTTATTTTCCGTCGGTTTTTTCCTTCCTTATTTAGCATCCGGTGTTGCAACGGCTATCGTTGTAAACGGTGTTTTATCATATAATAGTCCATTTAATGAACAACTGAGAAATTTTGGCCTTGATATTGATTGGCTCGGATCACCGATTTTGGCGCCACTTATTATTGCACTAATGATGGCTTGGAAATTTGTTGGATATTACGCCCTATTATTTTTGTCAGGGTTAGAAAGTATTCCGAAAGAAATATATGAAGCAGCTGCCATCGATGGGGCTGTCGGTTGGAAACGATTTTGGCACGTAACAATTCCTATGCTCTACCCATCCTTTTACACCGTAACGATATTAGCCGTCGGGTTGATGTTTGGAATTTTTACCGAACCGTATGTGTTGACAGGAGGCGGACCGGAATATTCGACCCATACGTGGCAATTGGAAATATATAACCAAGCCTTTGAAAAGTTAAATGCCGGTTACGGAACTGCGGTTGCGATTATCAACTCGATCGTCACATTTGTTTCCATTTATATATTTAAAAAACTGTTAGAAAAGTGGGGTGCAAAACATGGGTGGGAATAAGAAAAAAATCAAAACCTTTTTTCTGTACCTTTTAGCCTTTGCTGTTTTATTTCTTATGGTATTCCCATATTTGTATATGGTGTTAAGTTCCCTTGCCCCGTGGGATGAAGTAGATAAACGGATTATTCCTACCGAACTCAGCTTACGTTCTTATGAATGGCTTTTTGGTGGGGGAGAAAATATTTTACCAAGACCATGGCTACGGGCATTTTTCAATAGTATTTTTGTAACTTTAACATCGACTATTTTAATGATGGTGACAGCGATTTTAGTAGGTTATTCAATTACAAAACTACGGTTTAAAGGAAGCAATTTTATCAACAATGTCATTTTGTTCCAAATGTTTTACCCAGCTGTAATTTTATTAATTCCCCTCTTTTTAATCATACGTTCATTAGGTATGTATGATACGTATTGGGCGATGATTTTGCCGAAAGCCGTAAGCTTATGGGCAATCTTTATGTACACAAACTTTTTCCGTAGTATTCCAAACGAAATGATTGAAGCGGCGAAAATCGATGGTGCTGGACAAATTAAAATTATCACGAAAATTGTAATTCCTATGTCCAAATCAATTACGACGATTATCTTCCTCTTTTTATTTATGGAACGTTGGGTAGAATTGTTATGGGATATGCTCGTTGTTAAGGATGAAAACATGCTTACATTAAACGTTTTGTTAGCACAAATGTTTGGTCCATATGGGGGCTATCCAGGACCGATGTATGCAGCTTCCGTTCTTTTGACGTTACCGATTTTAATTTTATTTATCTTATTCAGTAAAAACTTTAAAAAGGGTATGGATTTTGTCTTAAAATAAAAGGTCAACCCATTAAAAAATATAAAACTACTGTTTAGTTGACATGATTAAGAAATTTCGTGGAGAAGAGGAAAATGAATATACCGTGGTGGAAAAAAGCAGTTTTTTATGAAATTTATGTTCCAAGCTTTTGTGATGGAAATGGAGACGGAATCGGGGATTTTATCGGGATCATCTCCAAACTCGACTATTTAAAGGAATTAGGAGTCGATGGCATTTGGTTGACCCCCTTTTATCGTTCTCCAAAAGTGGACAATGGCTACGATATATCCGATTATTATGCGATTGATGAAGATTACGGTACAATGGAAGATTTTGAACGCTTTATATCAGAAGCCCATAAGCGGGACATAAAAGTGATTGCTGATCTCGTATTGAACCATACATCTTCAGAACATCCGTGGTTCCAAGAAGCAAAGTCATCGAAGGATTCCCCAAAAAGGGATTGGTATATTTGGAAAGACCCGGTTGATGGACATGCCCCGAACAATTGGGAATCGTTTTTTGGGGGATCTGCCTGGGAATATGACGAAAAAACCGGTCAATATTATTACCACGCCTTTGCGAAAAGCCAAGTGGATTTGAACTGGAAAAACGAAGAAGTAAAGAAAGCGATGTTTTCAGTAATGGATTTTTGGCTCCAAAAAGGGGTCGATGGTTTTCGCTTAGATGTGATTAATTTTTTGAAAACAAGTGATCATTTTCCCGATAATCCGATAAATGAAAAGGGTGAACAAGATCACGTTTTCGATAAGGATCAAGTAGGCATTTTAGAAACAATTGCAGAAATTTGTTCCTTCGTTCGCAAAACACCAGGGAAATTTTTAGTTGGAGAAGTCGGTTCAGAAGATTTAACCGTATTAAAACAGTATAGCGGAGGGCCCTTACTCGATGTCGTTTTCAATTTTAATTTAGGTAGTATAAAGGAGTTCGACGGAAAGCGGATTTTTTCCGAATTGAAAAGGATGGAAGAGGCGTATACATCTGATCAAATTCCCACATTATTTTTCAGTAGTCACGATATGTCTCGCCATATTTCCCGCTTTAGTAAGGGCAAAAATGAAGTGAAAATCGCCAAATTAATTAGTGTTTTGATGATGACGGCAAAAGGGATACCGTTTATATATTATGGTGATGAAATTGGCATCACTGATTTATATTTTGATCATGTGAAAAAAATGAGAGATGTACAAGGCTTAACCGCCTATCAGTTGGCCAAAAAGGTAGGAAAAGGGGAAGAAGAAGCAATTCGAATCGCCAATGAAGAGGGAAGGGATAAATCCCGTTCCCCAATGCAATGGAATGATTCGGAATATGCAGGTTTTTCCGATGTCGAACCGTGGCTTCCCGTTTCCAACCATTCCACCAATGTGGAAAAGCAAAAGGGGGATCCCCATTCACTACTTTCCCACTATCAAAAGCTGATTCATTTGCGAAAAAGATTCCCTGCGTTGCATGCAGGTCAGTATAAATTGTTGGAAGAAAAGGATAATGTTATTTGTTATATTCGGGAAAGAAACGGAGAACAAATTTTAATTGTGTTAAATTTCAGTGCTAAAAAGGTTCCGTTTCCAATTGGAAAATTTGCATCAAATTCATCAACGGTACTCGTTTCTGAAATCGAACGAACGATTAGAAATGGCCAATCGATTCAGTTAGAACCGTATGAATCATTGGTTATTCAAATATAGTTAAAAATCATTCTAAAAGTAAGATGTTTAGGAGGATTTCATGTTTAAAAAAATTGGTAGCAGACAAACTTGTGCCCAATTGTTAGAAAAATATCATAAAATGGTTTCCAAACCACGTCATCCTGAAAAGTTAATGTTCGATGGTGTCGGTGAAAAAGATGTGTATAATACGACGGCACCTTTTTTCGATGACGGGGAACTCGTCATTGCTGGAAGAGTAGAATCGAGAGATAATGAGTATTCCCAAGTGTATTTTTTCGTCGAAAAAAATGGCAAATGGGTACCACGAACAAATGCACCCATTTTTTCACTACAGGACCCATTCGTGACGAAAATTGGAGGAGAAATGGTTTTCGGTGGAGTACAAATTTTCCCCCATCCTGTCCATAAAGGGCAGTTTGGGTGGCGAACGGTTTTTTATCGAGGTAAACGCATCGCTGAATTAAAAGAATTTGCAAAAGGTCCTGAAGGAATGAAGGATATTCGTCTCGTTGAAATTGGGAAGGATCGTATCGGTATTTTTACCCGGCCACAAGGCGAAAAAGGTGGACGGGGCACCATTGGCTATACGGAAATATCCCGTCTCGAACAATTGACGGCCGAAGTCATTGAACAAGCCGAACTTCTCGAAGGTCAATTTATTGAAGAAGAATGGGGAGGTGCAAACGAACTTCATCGATTACAAGATGGAACCATTGGAGTTTTAGGTCATATCGCATGTTTCGATGACAAAGGGGACCGCCATTATTACCCGATGGTTTTCCTTTTTGATCCGGATACGAGGCAATTTTCTGATCTCCGTATTATTGCCACCAGATCTGACTTTATAGATGGGCCTGCAAAACGACCGGATTTGAAAGATGTGGTTTTCAGCGGAGGATTAATCCGAAAAGAGGATGGTACGGCCGAACTGTATTGTGGAACGAGTGATGCAGAAACGCAAAAAATCACCATCCCAGATCCATTTCTGTAATTAATGTTTACAGTTGTCTTCAATCTCTATACGCCTAAATCCATTTAATAGTGGAAATAGGCTTATGAAAAGAGTCGAGGTTTCATCCCCTCGACTTTTTAAGTGCGAAAAACGATTAAAACGGTGAAACCTAATAAAGAGGTTACTTGAAAATCTTGAAAACTTCGATGACCACATTAATATTTTAAAAGCGATGATGAAGCGTGCTTTCATATCGTTATCAAATTTTAATAACAATTGGAAGAGTAGCTGAATTGATTGGAAAAGGAAATTGACTGAAACAATGGGCGATGAAATTAATGAGATCGATTCCCTATTATTCGAATTTCACTGTTCCTTTCTCTTTACATCTTCGCTTCAAGCCATCCATCAGGTGTTTTCCGGTAAGAAAAAAGCAAAAGGATAAATAAAATTTGCAGCACAATGTTTACCATGTATAATATGCTCAAGGTCATAACAAGCCATCCTTCTTGGATATTCCATACAAAAGATTGTGTGGTCCCAATGATTAACCATACAATAAAAGATAGATAAAATAGTCGGATTGAATTTTTCAAAAGATTTTGTTCTTCTGCTCTCTTTGCGATATCGAATAGGAAATGAAACAAATAAAAGATAAAAATGAGAAAAGCGATATTCATTATGATTAAATAAACTTGTGTAAATAAAAACATATGAAAGATTTCTTGGTCAGTTGTTCTTGATATAAACACGGACGGAATGGATAAAAAGGCAAAGGTTATCGCCAAATTTTTTACGATGATTGCATTCGATCCGAGGTTCCACCGTTTCGATAACTCTTTGATACCGGAGTGAATGAGGAAAAACCCGATAGGATCTGGCAACCAATCGATGAAAAAATGTATGTTCAAAAATAGGAATAGCTGTCCAATGATAATTTTTGTAAAACCCTTTTTCATTGTTTATCACCTTCTTTAATTAATTCGTTCACCTTCTTTTGATCGATAGTTGGCTGACTACTAACAAATGTGGGGGTCACAAATGGTTTACCTGTTTCTGTTGTACCGATCAAATACAGTTCCACTTCGAAAGCATTGGAAAGGGAATCGATTTTCCACTGGATTTCGATTAGGTCATCTTCTTTTAAATTAGCGGAACCAATCTCCTCGTTGTTTGATAGTGATACCTTTTGTCCATTGATTCTCAAATCGATATCGTTTTTCAATTTTTCATCCAAAAGGGTTTCGATCTTTTCAATTTGTAACGATTCAGTGGTATAACCTTTGAATTTACCTAAACCGTCTGAATTGCTTTCGGATATTGTAAAATCAATCGCTTCAGAATTGTCATTTTCCATTTTATCCTTAAATACGACTTTGCCGATATCCGTAGTAATATAATCACCATCGGTAAAATAAACGGAAATTTCCTGAAACGACCATGTCCCGTCTTCGTCAAAGGGGATGGAATCATAGGAAAAGGAAATATAATCACTTAATAAATATTGATGATTGTATTCATCTACCGGATGAATATCACTCGTATTAGAAACAAGGTCTTGTGTCGTCTGATTATTAGGATAGGCCGCCACATTGTCTGCTACAATATACTTAATTTTCTTCGGATTAGCTTTGTTCGTTAAATAAAAAAATGGAAAAGAATATTCATCGTTTTGGTAGAAGGAGTGGGAATAAAAATGTTTCAGAAAGATGGGATGTTCTAATTGCTGTGATTGGTAATACAAATAATTGCCGATGTTACTAATTATGATTCCAATAATACCAATCCATAATAAACCTTTTTTCACATTATCCCCTCGTTTTCATTACATTTTCAAACAGTCTTCATATAGTAGTGGACTGATTGAATGAATTCATGTGAATATTATTGAAAAATCAGAATTCTACTTAATTTATGATACAAAAAAAAACGGGTAAAAGGAAGGGAAAAAAACACTATTTTTAAAAAATTTATATAACGGATTTGAGGGTAGAAAAGGTATGAAAAATTGGAAGAAAAACAAGGATAATCGATATATTAACCTTTTTGAAAAATTATATGATGTCTACGGTCCGCAAAAATGGTGGCCAGCAGACACTCCCTTTGAAGTGGTCATAGGTGCCATTCTCGTTCAAAATACGAGTTGGAAAAATGTTGAGCGATCTATAAAACGATTAAAACCGTATCTTAGTCATCCAAAAAAACTTGCCCAATTGCCGGAAGAAACCCTTGCTCAACTTATTCGATCCAGTGGATTTTATCGTGTGAAAGCGAAAAGAATCAGTGCGTTTTTACGTTGGTTTCAACAATATGATTACGAGTTTGATCGGGTAAAAAAAGACGGTGAAAAATTACGAAACGAGTTGCTAGAAATTAACGGCATAGGAAATGAAACGGCTGATGTTATTTTATTATATGTATTTCATGTTCCGGTATTTATTGCCGATCGATATGCTCGAACGATTTTCCAACGATTCGGAATCCATGTACCACCTACGTATGAAGAATTCCGCAAACAAGTTGAATTCCATTTTCCGAAGGATGCGATTTTGTTAAATGAATTCCATGCGTTATTGGTAACACATGGGAAAACGTATTGTAAAAAGAAGCCGATTTGTGAAAAATGTCCGATTCAGAATATTTGTCAACGTCGTTTTACGTCATAAAAAGGACCAAAAAATATGGAATATCCTTTGCATCCTAAATGGAAAAATCCACGAAAATACCTATATTATACCCGTATACAATCAAAAAAAGAGACCAAAAATTCGGGTTCTTTGTCAAATCGTGTTGGTGAATAATTTCGTGACTTTGTTCAGTAAAATGTAATCGGATCAGATTGTCCATTCATCCAAAATCGATTGGAAGTGATTCGTTCCAATCCAGTGGCACGGCCCCGCCTCCTCGTCACAACGTTTCCACGGGGTCTTAAGGCTCGTGCTTTCCCCGCAGGAGTCGCCACCAATGAAACTTCAATAATGATGAGACAAGTGACAGTACTCCTTTAAATGGGGTTTGGCGATTCCATTTACTAAGGGAGTGTCACTTGTCTCTTTTGATCAAAAAAGTGCTGGTTTTTAGTCACCAATACCAAAAATTATAGAGGCAAAATTCGTCCCTTTATCGTTGTTTGAGGAAGTAAAAAGGATGTCATCGTCCTATGCATTTTCCTGTAAGTAAGGATCATTTTTCTTTTAACTGAAGTTCCAAGCTCAACTAGAAGGAAAACATTCTCCTGTTTGTTAAACAAAAAATTTGATCAATAAAATATACTCACGGAATCATTTGCATATCGTTATCTTTATACGAATAAACATTGTGAAGTTAAACATTTTAAAAAACATATATTTTTACGAAACCTGTTTGATTAGTTCATCGATTTTTTGAATCATCAATTCGGATACTTCCACTAACTGATTGTACATTTCCTCCGCACTTTGTAAGTCGTTATTTTTATAATAATCTATCGCCCCTTTGGCATATTCATGTACTTTTTTATGCGGCTCTTCAATTTCCTGAAAAGCCATATTATTTTTCACTTGTTCCAGTTCATGTCCGTAATACCACTTTCCTAACCGGCAATCTTTGTGAGAAATGACTTCCTTGGAATCCATCTCTTCCACTCCGAGAAGGACATTGTATACTTTCCATTTCCAAAGGAGGTGATCGGTTTTTGCCATTTGTAAAATATCTTTTTCAGTTAAGTATAAATTGAGTCGTAAGAATAGATTTCGATAATCTTCCATATCCTTACTTAATTCGTAAAATAGTTTTCCCGTTTCTTTCGCGATTTGTTGTGTTTCTGTACTTTGATTAAAAATATTCGTCATCCTCGAGGAAATATCTTGAATGGCTGCCGTTTGTGCTTCACCCATCGCTGCAATTTGTGAGGTGGATTCGGTAATGGTTTTCATATTTTCCACGATTTGATCTAACGCTTGCTCCGCATAACCTGATTCGGTTACACTTTTTTCAACAAGTTCTCCCGTTTGGACGATTTTTTCCGTTACATTGTTTGAACCTTCCAGCAAATGATTTAAACTCGTCGTAATTTGTTCAATTTGCATATTCGTATTTTCCGACAGTTTCCGAATTTCAGAGGCAACAACGGCAAATCCCTTTCCATGTTCCCCGACACGAGCAGCCTCGATACTTGCATTTAATGCGAGCAAATTCGTTTGATCAGCAATTTCTTTGATCA
Source organism: Fervidibacillus halotolerans (assembly GCF_026547205.1). Classification (GTDB taxonomy): domain Bacteria; phylum Bacillota; class Bacilli; order Bacillales; family Caldibacillaceae; genus Fervidibacillus; species Fervidibacillus halotolerans. The sequence continues at coordinate 708,889 of NZ_CP106877.1, forward strand.
TCGTGATAAATGTTTCCGCATTTTTAATTTCTTTTGTTAATCGGTTAACATGATCTTGAAGGGTATGGAAAACATCACCCATTTGATGGATGTTTGTAAGGGATTGTTGGATCGTACCTTTACTTTTTTCGGCAGATTGAAGCGCATCATTCGTTTCTTCGGCTACTTTTTCAATATTATTGGAAATATCTTCAATACTTGCTGAGATTTCTTCAGAGTTAGCAGTCACATTATGAATTTCATCGATTTGCTTTTCCATACTAAAAATTAATTGTTTTGTCTTTTCCGATCGACAAATACGGTTTAGCATATCGGACATCCGTTTTAAAAAATCCGCTTCCGTACGATCGACATAGGTTTGTACAATCAACTGCAAATCGTACGTTGCTAATTTTTGAATCGCACTTAAATAATCCATCAATTGTTTCGGCTTATTTGTTAATTTCTCGATTAATATTCCTGTAATCAATTGGACGAATATTTGATAAGCTGGGATAAATAATTCAGGTGTAATATGAATTTTACTTTTTACTTTCCCAATGGAAATTCGGGAATCGATATATTGTTGATTTACCTTTGCCTCAAAAAACTCCTCGATATATTTTGAAAGTAAACGTTGAAAATGTTCTTCATTGGAATAGGTAAGAGCAATTTCTTTTAATTGGCCATCACTTGTAAAGTAACGGAACAATTTTTCACAAATTTTGGATTTATAGGGAAGGATGAGTTCCCCAGCTTCCCGAACGAATGTTAACGTTTCCTTATCAATACATGAAAAACCTAATCGTTTTTTTGCTCGTTCATTAATTTGTTCAATGTCGGTTTCCGTTGGTGAGTCGATCAGCTCATTCCAGTTTTTTGCTTTTTGTAAGATAATTTGCATGTTCCTTACTCCTTTCGTTGGAATATTTTATTTTCTTATAATAATAGACGGTGTTAGAAGAAAGTTGGAATAAAGATACTTTATTTGTTCTGTCGTTATTCTTTCAATTATATAAAAGATTGGGACAATTTTCGTTTTGGACCGATTTTTCCTTTTGATGTAGCACTATTCCTGCTTTAAAAAATGTCGGAAATGTTATTTTATTTTTATATTACTATAAATGTATGAAGGAAAGAAGTAGTTTTGGACAGATATTTTATCTTATCTTTAATCGATTATTGATTTATCAATGAAAGTAATATGGAAAGGAAGGAGTGGTACCAGTGAAAAAAGCGATGATTTTATTTGCTAATGGTTATGAAGAAATCGAGGCATTGACCGTGGTCGATTATTTAAGGAGAGCGGAAATCCCCATCGATATGGTAACGATTACTGGAAAATTACATGTTTATTTTCGGTTTAACGGCAGATGAAGTGTTAAATTATTACAAAAACGGTGTGTACAATTTGAGGGATATATACAATACAGACGAACGGGTTCGGATCGTACTTGAACAGTTGAATCGAGGGGAATTCTGTGAATATGTGATCAAAGGGTTTTGAGTTGGATTCGAAGATGGTTTCCATTTGAAAGAGACGATGAGTTGTATAAAATATACGAATGTACTAATTTCCTCATTATTAGGTAATTTTCTTTTTTTCATAGTTTTTATCATTTAGCCCATTTTGAACGGGTTTAAATCATCTGTGTCACCTATTGTATTTACCCGTGTTTAATTTTTGGGGATTTCTCGTACAATTAGAGAACCGTTTCAGACCGATTCAAAAGTGACCAATTTAGTATTTGAAACATCCATAGTATATTCCCTGTGATAAACAGCTGTTTGCCAAAAGAGCTTAATAATAGGGACTTCTCGTACAACGCATTCATATTTGATGAAAATAAGAAACCATTAAAATGAATTGAGATTCGTACATATGAGAACCGATCCTACTGTCGGAAAATAAAAAGCCTAGTCATTGAACGACTAGACTTTGGAAAAAGTTTGAGAGATGATGTTTTATCTTCTATGAAATTCGGAAGGAACCGCATTGATGCGCTCGTTTCGATCTAACTGGGCGATTTTTTCCACGTCCTCACTGGACAGTTCAAAATCAAATACGTCAAAGTTTTCTTCAATTCGCGATGGTGTGACCGATTTTGGAATCACGATTGTATTTCGCTCAATATGCCAACGGAGGATGACTTGGGCCGGTGTTTTTTCGTATTTTTCAGCGATCCCCTTAATCACTTCATCTTGTAACACATCCCGTCCGTTCATCAGTGGACTATAGCTTTCCAAAATGATTCCGTGGGATTCACAAAATTCTTTTAATTCCTTCTGTTGTAAGTATGGATGGCATTCCACTTGGTTGACGACCGGAACGATTTCACATTCATCCAAAACCCGTTGTAAATGATCAATGTCAAAGTTACATACTCCGATTGCTCTTACCCGTCCATCTTTATAAAGCTTTTCCAATGCTTTATAAGTATCGATGTATTGGTCATATTTTGGCATCGGCCAATGAATTAAATACATATCGACGTAATCGAGACCTAATCGTTCTAGACTTGCATCGAATGCTTTTAAAGTCGAATCATATCCTTGATCGGCATTCCAAACTTTTGTTGTTAAAAAAATCTCTTCACGGAGAACGTCTGTTTCTCGTAATGCCTTTCCGACACCTTCCTCATTTCGATAGATCATCGCTGTGTCAATCGATCGATAACCGGTTTCCAACGCTTTTTTTACAACGACATCTGCCGTTTCATTTGGCACTTGCCAAACACCAAACCCGAGTTGGGGAATTTTGACACCGTTGTTTAAAGTTAAATAATTCATTGCATTCCTTCCTTTCAAAGAATATTGTCTGTCAATTGGTTGAATGAAAGCGTCAACGCGGAAACATTCTGTAATTTATATTATATCATAGGGAATTCCTTCAAAAAACAACATCCGTTTTAAACCGACCAATTTGCCATTCTGTTTTAAAACACTGCACCTCATTTGATTCAAAAGTTGAAAAGGTGGGGACTTCACAAACTATAAAAAAATTTAAAGAATCTTTTCAAATCCTGTTGACAAATAGTAGAAAAGGGAGTAGATTATAGCTGTTTAAATGGTCGATTCGATCGATCGTTCTGTACAAGCCGATTATACTAGCGATAGATTTTACAAGTTAGAAGGTTTAATGGAGTAAAAACAGTTCTATGGAGACAGTTTCGATTTCCACCAAATCGGGTTACTTCCATTTTAAAAAAAGAAGTCGATGGAAATGGTTTATTTATATTTCCGTTATTCGTTCATTAAATCACAAAATATGATAACGTCATTTAAAAGAGGATGGGAAAAATGAATAAGCTCATTACTTGGATGTTAATGCATATGAATTTGAATCCGACGAGAAAATTAGCGTTTAGTTTTTTCATTGTCATCGTTGCCGGAGCGTTGTTACTGAAATTGCCTATTTCCCATCAATACCCGATATCTTGGAGCGATGCTTTTTTTACCGCAACTTCAGCGACGACTGTAACCGGTTTAGCGGTAGTTGATATAGGAGAGGCTTTTACCATTTTCGGACAAATCGTCATTATGCTTTTAATTCAATTTGGTGGAACGGGAACGATGGTTTTCGCGATCTTTTTATTAATGATGTTTGGCAAAAAAATCGGATTAAAGGAAAGATTGTTAGTTCAAAATTCCTTAAATCAAAATCACTTAGGTGGTATCATTCCACTCGTTCGTTCCTTACTCCTTTATACGTTTATCATCGAAGGAATTGGCTTTTTATTTTTGTCCTTTCGATGGGTGCCCGAATTTGGATGGAAAACCGGTTTATTTGTCAGTTTATTCCATTCTGTGTCTGCCTTTAATAACGCGGGTTTTTCCTTATGGAAGGATAATCTGTCCGCATTTGTCGGGGACCCGATTGTCAATATCGTTATTTCCATTCTTTTTATTATCGGTGGAATTGGATTTATCGTCATGAAAGATATTTGGAAAAGGAAAAGGTTTCAAAAATTATCCCTTCATTCAAAATTGATGATTGTTGGAACCTTATTGATTAATGTGATTGCAACATTGATGATCTTTTTTCTGGAATATGGAAATGGGGATACAATTGGAAATCTATCAATCTCTGAAAAGTGGTTCGGCAGTTATTTTCAAGCTGTAACAACCCGTACGGCAGGATTTAATACGTTAGACATCGGTGCAATGACCCCTGCTTCCTTGTTTTTTATGATGGGCTTAATGTTTATCGGCGCAGGGAGTGCATCAACGGCAGGGGGAATAAAATTAACGACCTTTATTATTTTAATCTTTTCGATGGTTACGTATTTAACGTATAAAAAAGAAACGGTTTTATACCATCGGGCAATTAAAAAAGCGACCATTTTCCGTTCGTTGACAATTGTAACGGTCAGTTTATTATTGATCTTTGTTGCGATTTTTATTTTAACCATTACAGAAAAATTCCCTTTTATCCAAATTGCATTTGAAGTCTTTTCCTCATTTGGAACCGTTGGATTATCTACAGGGATCACGGGGGATTTATCTCTCATCGGAAAAATTGTGATTATCGTCATGATGTTTATCGGAAGAATTGGGCCTTTAACTTTTGCATTCCTATTTACAAAGAAACTCAATACACCGATTCGTTATCCGGAAGAGGAAGTGTTTACAGGATAAAATCTTTACTTTTCTTTTATTTGTTGTTTGAAATAACTTGCCAATATTCCGTTTCAATGGACAAATCTATGAAAGATTATGCTTACTGCCATTTTTTCTTTACGAAAGTGGATGCAACCGTATAGTCAAATCCTGCTCGGTTACTGGCTGAACTCGTTATACAATTTCTTTGCTTTTATTATGTGAAGTTTTATCATTTTTTTCTCGAACTATATAACATTGTGCTGCTTTGGTGGAATTGGTTTTGCATCTTTTGAAGGATCCGTTAAAGTACTTCGAATTCGCACCATAAAAAGCGCTCTAGACGTAGGATGAGAGCAATCGCTATTGGGAAGTAATAGAGGGAATAACAAAGGGGAGATTTCTATGAAGTACATCGATAATCATGACGTTATGGATGCGACGCTGAATTTGGCAATCGAAGAATATGCGCTCACGGAATTGGACATCAATGAAACGTATTTGTTGTTCTACAGTATGACGCCGACGGTCATTGTCGGTAAAAATCAGAACACAGTCGAGGAAATCAACATGGATTTTGTTCGAGAACATAACGTGACCGTAACACGGCGCCTGTCCGGAGGCGGAGCGGTTTATAATGATGAAGGGGACTTAAGCTTCAGTTTCATTACGAAAGATGACGGGAATAGTTTTCATAACTATGAGAAATTTACGAAACCGGTCGTACGTGCTTTGCGGCAAATGGGTGTATATGCCGAACTTCAAGGGCGGAACGACCTTGTCGTAGATGGTAAAAAGATTAGCGGTAACGCTCAGTTCTTTACACGCGGCCGTATGTTCAGTCACGGCACGCTTCTATATGACGTGAATCTGGAAAACGTCGCGCGCGCCCTCAATCCGGATGCGGAAAAGTATTTATCAAAAGGTGTCAAGTCTGTGCGTAGCCGGGTGACCAATATCCGCGAATATTTAAAAGAAGATATGGACATCAAGACGTTCAAAAGGAAGCTTTTAGAGCACATTTTCGAAGGGAAAAACGACATTCCCGAATACAAGTTGACGGAAAAAGACTGGAAAAGGATCCAAGAGATTGCCGATAAGCGTTATCGCAATTGGAATTGGGTGTACGGCCGTTCTCCAAAATTTAACGTGCAGTACAAACATCGATTTCCCGCTGGAACAGTCGACATTCGCCTAAAAGTTAAAAACGGCATGATTAACGAAGTTGCGATTTTTGGCGATTTCTTCGGTATTGGTGACGTGAAGGATATCGAGGCTCTTCTCATCGGAACACGCTACGATCGGGATGCGGTGAACGACAAACTGGAAACGGTCGACATCGGTCACTATTTCGGTAAAATCACGAGAGAAGATTTGTTGAGCCTCATGTTTTAATACCGATGTGAGAAAGGGTGCGGTCGACGCACCTTTTCATGCTTCTACAATGATTCTTAGTATTTTAAAATTTCTATGATTTCTTCGCTACAAAAAACATTCAATAATCCTCTTTAATCTTTTTCCTTTATACATCGTTACTAAAGGCATTCGTTAAGGTGTCAATGAAATACGCGGGTTTCGAAAGGGTCAGTTTGTGAAAAATTGACTGACTACATCTTTCCGAAAGTTGTTCTTTTGAATATTTCAAAGTCTGAATCGATTTATTAATTCAAATAATTCTTATCGCCCAAGTTGTGAAAGTTTCCATTCAGTAAATCATTGAATTGATGACTTTGTAATATGAAAAGGAACAACATTGGAATGGTTAACTATTTCTATTTTGGTGATGCACTTTCAAATAGATGAAAACAAATACCAAAGGGATCTTGAACGATTATATCTTTTTCGCCATACTCTTTCTTAATTTGGCACCCTTTTTCCAATAGCATCTGTTTTACTTGTAAGAAGTTGTCGACGGCCAATTTTAGACAAATCGTTGAACAATCCGATTTCCGTTCTTCCACAAAAAAGTTGTGTCCATCAAAGGATAGGCGGGATTCGCCCTCTGAAAAATGTTCAACGGTCATTCCAATAATTTGTTCGTAAAATTGGATGGCCGCCTTCGCATTTTAGCATTTTTTACTTGAACTGTTATATCGTTTGTAAAATGAAAAGGGCTTTGTTCGTGTATTTTCTTCTTTGGAATAAAATCTTTGGAACCGGACGGGAGAAGGTCAAATAACGGATAAACCGGGCAAAAATCATCCCAAGGACCGAAATATGCATCGGTAACGTGATAAATTTTACCTTCCTCATCCTTTTTAAAAGAAGATACGCCTGGATATTGAGAGCCATCTTTTACAAAACCGAAATCTTCTTTAAATGTCGTTCCCATCGTTGAGATCATTGGAAATTGCCATCTTCGCTCCGCTTTAAAGGCCCTTTGAACTTCCGGAGGATCCGGTGTTGCGACGACAAAAGCACTTTTTGTTGTTATATGATGGTAAAGTCCATTAAACCCATCGGCCCACATTGTACAATAGGCACATGATTTTCCCATGTTTTGAATGACGAGCAATTCATTTTTATCACCGAATAATTGGGAAAGGGTGACCGGCTTCCCAAAGGAATCGGTAAATTGATAGTTTTTCACCGGTCTATTTGGGAGAGATTGTTTCAGTTCAACTAATCGTTGCTTTTTTTCCTTAATTTCCTGTTCCAATTTTTCGATTTCTTTTTGTATTTCCGATATGTTCAATGAATGATTCACTCCTATTTTTAATATTTTCCGTTCGTACAATTCACGAGTTTAAACATATTTTATCAAAAAATAGCCGATTAATGATTGAAATCTAAAAAAATGATTTGAATGATTGTACGATCTTCGTTGGATGAATAATAATAAATTGTTGAAAAAATATGTTTGAAAATGTATTGTCATCATCCATTTATGGAAAACGCCTCTTTTCTTAGATTTTTTTACCGTCATGAAACTTGCTTTGTAAGAAAAGGTGTGTATAATTGATTAAAAAAGAATACTTAAAGTTTTCTAGGGTTCCGCAAATGATGAATTGGTCTGGTCCGAGAGAAAACTCACAGCGAAATCGCTGTGCCACGGAGGGATAAAAGCCCGGGAGATTCTGTGTATTTCAAACAGTATCTCTTGGGTTTTTTAAGTTTTGGGAGGTGTAAAGAGATGAATCGCCAATGGCAAAAAGTGTTGATTGCCGCTTTGTTAGAAGTGTTTTGGGTAATGGGGTTAGCCCACGCCTACGATGTTTTCACATGGGCTGGAACGATTGTTGCGTTATTGATTAGTAATTATTTGATGATTACGGCGGCACAAGTTCTACCGGCTGGCACCGTTTATTCCGTTTTTGTCGGATTAGGGACAGCGGGTACGGTGATTGCCGATATTCTTCTGTTTGGAGAACCGTTCGAATGGTTAAAAATGTTGTTCATTTTATTCATCTTAGTCGGTGTTGTCGGATTGAAGTTAATTACAGATGAGAAACAAGAAGCGAGGAATGAGTAGAAATGGCGTGGATTGCATTAATTTTGGCCGGATTATTTGAATCTTTCGGTGTTGCGATGATGAATCAAGTACAGAAAACGAAAAACTTTTTTACTATATTTTTATTAATTAGTAGTTTTGGTACTAGTTTTTTTCTATTAGGGTATGCCTTACGATTTTTGCCGATGGGAACGGCCTATGCGATTTGGACAGGAATCGGAGTCGTTGGTGGTACAATTTTCGGTATGATTTTTTATGGGGAATCAAAAGACGGGATTCGAATTTTCCTCATCGGCATTATTTTAAGTTCGGTCATTGGATTAAAGCTTTTATCGTAATCGAGAGGAAAAAGAAAATAGGCAAGGGAAATAGTCCCCTGCCGATCATGAATTATCCCCCATAGTAAAACCCTGTTTCTTTTAACGTCATCGGATCGCCTTCCCGATGGACACCGGCGTTAATCACTTCTCCTACGTAAATGAAGTGATCCCCCTTTTCGATTTTATCGACAACTTTACATTCAAAAAAGCTGAGGGCATCGTTAAAAATTGGGCATCCCGTTTCTTCCGTATAAAATTCATATCCTGCAAGCTTATTACCATCCGGTTCGACGGATTTGAAAAAGGCGGTTGCCATATCTTTTTTTCCCGTTTCCAAAATATTCACGCTAAACACACCTGCTTTTGCAATCTGTTCTTGGGAACGGGTACCAGCTTTCACTGCGAGGGCAACGAGAGGGGGTTCAAAAGAAGTTTGTGTTAACCAGTTACCTGTAAACCCATTGACGACTCCCTTATCATCTTTCGTACCGACGATATATAAACCGTATGAAATTCCTCGTAAAGCGGTTTTTTTCGCCTTCTGATCCATATTCGTTCCTCCTTCATTTATTCACAATCTACTATTACTGTAGACAATGGAAAAGGGATTTGTCCAGTAGAAAGCATATGTCAAAAAGGGTGGTTTAACGTGAAGTCTTTTCAGTGAGCCTGTGAAAATTAGTAGGAAAGTTCGTTTTTCGTCCGATTGTGGAGGACTATTTGTACCATCACTCCATTTTTGGTGAATAATGATTTTTACTATTTGAAGGGTTCATTTGTGAAGTATCCCGATGTTGTCTTTTTGCAAAGGTCGTTTCCTTTTTATAAAATTGGTATCGGGATAGGTATATATTTTTTTAAAAGGAGAATGAAAATGGATAAAGCCACATTGGAGAAGGAAGAGATGATTATTCAAGCTTTACGCATCCAATATTCTGTTTTACAATTGATGGATCGTACCTTGCATGAAACGTATTTGTACGAAAAGGGTTTGCCGGAAAAGTTGCAAAACGAAGAAGTGATTCATTTGACAGAAAGAATGCGAAAAATTATCGGACGAAAGCCAAAATTAAAGGAAATATATCGGAAATTGGAAGAAGAGTATCATATTAAACTGTCAAATTAAAAGAAATTGCCCGCACCAGTCTTTACTGGAGTGGGCATTTTTTTCCATATTAATTTTAATTATTCGTTTGTACGAATGAAATCCGTTCGGTTCATCTCAAGATCTACAACGTCGTTTCTATCGGTTTTTTCGTATGAAGTGAAGTCGGTTTTTTCACTTGAACAGTGAAGATGACAATCAAGTTTTTCTTCGTTTCCATTACCGTAAAAAAAGAAGTTACACCGTTTAAAATCTAAAAATGATAAGATGTCCCAATTTATTCATTTGATATTTAAAATTTACTAATTTTGTTCATACGATTTGATCGGTTTGTAACAATTTCCAAATCGAAATCAGTTCCCTCCAGGCCGATTAGGGTAAACTGTAAAAATTTTCGGAAGTAGGTCTCAAAAAACCGATTACCTTTCCACGAATTTTGTACATTCTTAAAGATGGGTGCTTTCTCCCTTCCTGAAAAATAAAAAATTTGAAGTGTTTTTTCCACTTGATTATGAATTTTTCAATTCCCTTATTATATGTGATTAGTCATTGGATTCTGGAAGTCAAAAGGCAATAAACGAATTGAGGGATCAGTACTAGAGTACTATATTTTATTTATTTAAAATATTTACACAATAATATTTGTATTATAAAATGAATAGAGGATGAAGCGTTTTCATCCGTGAAATCTTTGGGGAGGGAGATAATTTGAGTGCAATTATTGTTGCATTGCTAGGATTTTTCGTATTTCTTTTAGGGTATCGGTATTATTCCAAGTTTATTGCAGAGAAAATTTACAAACTAGATCCGAACTATGTGACACCAGCACATCAGTACAACGACGGGGTAGATTACGTTCCAACGAATAAATTCGTCCTATGGGGTCATCACTTCACATCGGTTGCGGGAGCTGCTCCGATTCTTGGACCTGCCATTGCCTTATATTGGGGATGGTTGCCTGCATTTTTATGGGTAATTTTAGGCACGGTTTTTGCAGCAGGGGTCCATGATTTCGGAACATTGGTTCTTTCCGTCCGACATAAAGGCCAGTCGGTAGGAACGATTGCCGACCGTTTGATCGGTAGAAGTGGGAAATTATTGTTTTTATTTATTATTTTAATTCTTGTATTAATGGTGAATGCGGTATTTGCTTGGGTTATTGCCAACTTGTTTATTAGCTATCCATCCAGCGTTTTTCCGGTTTTATTGCAAATTCCATTGGCCATTGCGATCGGTTACATGGTTTATAAACGGAAAACGAAAATGCTCGTTCCATCTCTAATCGTTTTAGCAATTATGTATATTGCTGCCATCGCGTCCGCCCAATTTGAGTTTTTGCAAATCGACCTTGTTAAGTACATGGGTGGTGAAGAAGGAGAAGGGCTTTTCGGATTAGGGGTCGTGTCGACGGCATTTTTCATTTGGATTATATTTTTAATGGTGTATTCCTACATCGCTTCCATATTACCCGTTTGGAAATTGTTACAACCGAGGGATTTTATTAATTCCCATCAACTTGTTGTCGGTTTAGCGATTTTGTACTTAGGGTTATTTTTCACAAATCCGGAGTTAACAGCACCGATTGTGAATGAAAATCCCGATCGTTCTTGGTTGCCCCTATTGTTTATTACCGTTGCTTGCGGTGCCATCTCCGGTTTTCACGGTTTAGTTTCATCAGGTACATCGGCGAAGCAATTAGATAAGGAAACGGATGCCCGCTTCGTAGGGTATTTCGGTGCTGTCGGAGAAGGATTATTGGCCCTTGTTTCCATTCTTACGGTTGCAACATTCTTTTCAAATACGGATGCCTTTTTTGCCACCTATGCAAGTTATAATGATGCCAATGCAGCTGGTTTGAATACGTTTGTCGAAGGCGCTTCCGTTTTAGCTGGTGGATTAGGAATCCCATCCAGTATTGCTATTACGATCGTTTCCATTATCGTCGTCAGTTTTGCTGCTACGACATTAGATACGTCTGTTCGTCTAATGCGCTACATTATTAGTGAATTAGGAACGGAATATAAAATTCCAACATTGTCGAAAACCCATGTTGCTACATCGATTGCTGTTCTTTCCAGTGCAGCACTCGTATTGCTACCAGAAGGTCCAAAAGGGTTTGGCTCTGGAGGATACTTAATTTGGCCTTTGTTCGGAACATCCAATCAATTATTAGCAGGTATTAGTTTAATGTTAATTTCCATATGGCTGAAACGGTTAGGAAGAAATTATGCGTTTACTTTAATTCCAATGATATTCCTTTTATTCATGACGATGTACGCCATGTTTCAACAAGTATTTTTCCAATGGGCAGCTTGGGGGACGAATACGAACATGCTTCTATTCGTATTAGGTGCAATAATTTTCGCCTTTGCCCTTTGGATTGCAATTACAGCTTTCCGAATGTTAACGAAAAAGTATGGAGACCCGATTGACCAGAACAAAGCAATGTAGCAAAAAGCGAGTTGAAAGGGATCGATGGACTTGATCCCTTTTCCTTTTCACGGTTCCAAAGGGTTATAAAAGATTCCTAGTGAATCATCCATCGACCGGTTTCGTACTGTTAAAACAGTAATATTTTTTCTCGAGAAAGAAGGGAGTCATATGTTGGAAAAATTGAAAAAGATTATTCAATTTTATGAAGAAGTGCTTTCCCTTCCCCACCGTACGGAAGTGGCTAGGGAATTGCGGGAAGAAGAGGATGTTTTTTTCCTTTTGTTGTTCTCCGAAATGGTAGGTATTCCGAATCCAGCTTACTATTATACATTAGAGTTGTATCCATACATGATTGAAAAATTTCATGATTGGCATTTACGGATGGGGATGGAAAAGTCCCCGTTATCCGGGATTCGTTGCTGCTAAGAAAAGGGGAAGATTTGATGGAAGAATTAAAAAAGACGATCATTTTTGTCGGTGGTAAAGGTGGAGTGGGAAAAACAACAATCGCTGCAGCCATTTCGATGAAACTTTCTGATGAAGGGAATAAAACGTTGCTTATTTCCACGGATCCTGCCCATAATTTAGGAGATCTTTTTGGTCAACGAATAGGTGGAAAGATCAATCAAGTAAAAGAAAACCTATATGCATTGGAGATCGATCCGGAATTAGAAACGACAAACTATATTAATCAAGTAAAGGAAAACGTACAAGGTTTAGTGAATCCGACGATGATGGAAGAAGTATATCGAATGCTTGATACAGCAAAGGCATCGCCTGGGGCCGACGAAGCAGCGCTTTTCGATCGAATCATCTCCATTATCCTCGATGAAAAACCAAATTTTGATAAGATTATATTCGATACGGCACCGACTGGACATACGATTCGCCTATTAACGTTACCAGAGTTAATGAATGTTTGGATTGAAGGTTTATTAATGCGGAGGAAAAAGACGAGGGATAATTATGTTCAATTATTAAATGATGGCGAACCGATAGAAGATCCGATTTATGACGTGCTCAGGAAGAGAAGGGACCGTTTCCGAGAGGCGAGATCCATTTTATTAAACCACGATGAAACAGCATTTTTATTTGTTTTGAATCCGGAACGATTGCCGATTATGGAAACGGAAAAGGCTACCCGTTTACTCGATCAATATCATTTGCACGTAAAAACATTGGTCGTCAATAAAGTATTGCCAGAACAGGTTGAGGGAGACTTTTTGCAGGAACGAAAAAAACATGAGAAAGTACATTTGGAATGGATTAATCGAACATTTCAAAATAAGCAACTCATTTTCATCCCATTTTTTTCAAAGGATATAACGACTAAGGAACAATTAAGATTGGTTAGTGAGTATTTATAAAGTGAATGAAAAAATCCCCCCTTCGATGGAATGTACCATTGAAGTGGGGGAATGATCTTTATTAGGATGTGAACCCTTGATTTGATTTGACTAATCGTTTTTTACGAATCGGAGCGAGGATGAACGTGACAATAATCGCTAAAATCGCCAATATAACGGCAGAATAAAAGAGTCCACCAAATCCGTCCTGTGCAGCCATATGAGTGACTTGTTCCACACTCGATTGAATAACCTCTTTTAAGTTTGGATCTTTGATTTGATTAAAAGCTTCCATCATCATATCTTCCGAAACATCTCCAGATTGGGAGGAGAATTTTCCTGCCAGTTGGGAAAACTCTTGCATCGCTTCTGGACTTAAATTAACTTCGGACATCTTTTCCTTCAGGATTGACGGGAATTCCGATTTGAATAGATCCGGTATTTGATTAAATCCTCTGGCAATAAAACCGGCATAAATTGTCGGTGCAAGGGTCATCCCGATTTGTCGACTGAGGGACAAAGTAGAAAGGGCGGAACCTTTATCCGATTTCAATGTTTCGGTAGCCAAAATATTTAATGGGGCACCGAGAATAATTCCCATACCTAAACCGGCGATGGATGAGGAAATTAAAAATTGCCATTTTGTATCGACCCATGTGGGAAATAAAACAAAACCGATGGCAGTAATTACTCCTGATAAAAGCACCGCTGTAATTGGTCCCCTTTTATCAACGAAAGCACCACCCAACGATGCGCCAATTCCTGCCATTAGGGCAAGGGGAGTTAACCAGTATCCGGAATTTTCCGCTGCAATTCCGAGTACTTGTTCAGTAAAAGCCGGAACAAAGATCATCGCTGCTAGCAATGCGCCGGAGAATGCCCCGATTAGTAATGTTAACAAATAGGGAGGTTGTTTAAGCAAACGGTATGGAAGAACCGGATCGCCACCTCGTTTTTCAAGTTTACTTTCATGGAAAATTAATGCGATGAAAAGAACAAGCCCAGTTAAAATAAATCCATACACATTTGGATTTAATACGCTATCCCAAAATTCTACTCCTTCAATATTCGTCAATCCATACATAATTCCTAATACGGACAAGGATAATAAAATCGTTCCGAACAAGTCGAGACGCCCTGTAGCTGGATCCTTCGTTTCTTCCAGTTTTAACCATCCAAAAATAATTAAAAGAATGGCGATGGGTACATTGATTAAAAATAAAACATGCCACGACCCCGTCAAATCCAAGAGCATACTTCCAATATTTGGACCTAAAACGGCAGCGATCCCATTCATTCCACCAAGCATTCCAAGGGCCCTTCCTTGTTTTTCGGCAGGCATCGTACTTAACACGTGGGAACTACCGATAATAAAAATGCCCCCTCCACCGAGGGCTTGCAAAAATCGTGCACTTAAATAAAAAACAAAGTTTGGACTTAACGCGACGAGAAAAGAACCTAATCCAAATAGGGCGATTTCGATGATAAATAATTTCTTCCGTCCGTACCGATCTGATAATTTTCCAATGATCGGAACACTAATCGCTAATCCTAATGTATAAAGGGTGACGCCCCATGCGCCCCAGTTAGCTGACACTTCAAAGGAGCTGTTAATCGTTGTAAGTGCAGCACTGATAATCCCGTTGTCAAGAGCTGCCATAAATACGCCAATTGCAAATAAAGTCAAAGCCCATGTTTGACCAGATGTTTTTTCCTTCAACCCTACCACTCCTTATTTTGGGAAAATACAAATGACAAATCGAATGTATTCATTATATATAAATATATGAAAGTTGCACAAGTGTAACTAATGAAAAATCAAATATTTTTTCCATTAAAAAAAAGTGATGGTTACCCTGTCCCTTTAAACGCTTTTTATTAAAATGAAATTTTGCTTTTTAATATTAAATTTAATGCTTTTGCCACATGAATTGCATATCGATCGTTTCTAACATCACCAGGTTTATTCCCTTGACCGATTACATAATCTGAAAAGGAGAGGCCGATAAAATCGAAGGCGTATTGGAATTGTTGGATGAGGGGAAGTCCTTTTATTCTTGGATGGTCACCTCCGCATAAAACGACAAACGCTTCTTTATTTTCCATTTCTTTTTTCATTTGAAATTGCGAGTCACGTAACGTTTGACTCCAACGATCGATAAAATTTTTCATGATTCCCGTCATACCATACCAATAAATTGGTGTGGAGAAGATGAGGATATCATGTTTGAAAACTTCTTTCATAATCGCATCATGATCATCATCAACTTTAGAAAAACCTTCTTTATCATGCCGTTTATCGACAATTGGTACGATTGTTTTTTCCCGAAGATAAATCGTCTTCCGGTCAATTCCTTCCAACATTTCATTCGTTAACCTTTCCGTATTTCCTCCTGGTCGAGAACTACCTTCCAAAACGAGTACAGTTTTCATAAACCCCAACCTTTCTAAAAAATTACTTTTTAACACCAATCCATTTGAACGAATTTATTTTTTTGAATGGGCTATTTCATTATAATATTCGCGATAAAATCTTTCTAAATTATAAGATCCTGCTAATTTCATTGCCAATAAGGCCTCTTTTGCCATTTTTTCTCCTCTTTTTCGCTCTTCTTTTTCAATCAAATATAATCCTTTAAAAAATTTTACAATAACCCGTTCTAACAAGTCACTTTCATCCAAATGAAAATTTTCAAGTATTTTTATAAATTCACCTGCATCTTTTAAACGTTCGTGTTTTAAACATACAAAAACCATGTTTTCTATGATATTAATAATGGTCTCAAAACTTTGCCTATTTTTATAAAAAATTTCTGATTTTTTTACAAGTTCCTTGGAAATAACAATTGACGTTTCAACGGGAATGTATCCCATAGCATTTCCAAATAATACAAGATCAAACTGTGTCCATAACTCACAACGAAAAAAATAATCGGTCAAAAATGTCAGATGATCATCGTATTTTACATTTTTTTCTGTCAAATTTTTATAATGTGTCTCCAGAACAATAGCAGTAAGTTTAGCATAAAGATCAGCTGTATTTTTGTATTTTTTCCATTCGTCTTCGACTAATTGTTTTAGCATCTGTAGATCATTTGAAAGAATCGCTTTAGGTAATAGCTCTAGAGCATGCGCCTTCGGATTTTTTTTCAATGAAAGATAAAAAAATTCATTCATGGAAATCTTCAATTTTTCAAGGAGATGAATCAACTTTTCAAATGTTATATCAGATTCCGACCGTTCAAACCTAGAAATCGTGGATTTGGACACGACATCATCGGCTAAACTTTCAATGGAGTAACCTCTGCTAAGTCTAATTTCTCGGAAAATTTCCCCAAATGCCAAACATACCACTCCTATTTTCGATTTTATGTATTTGCACATATATAGTATAACTTCTG
This sequence comes from Fervidibacillus halotolerans, assembly GCF_026547205.1. Classification (GTDB taxonomy): domain Bacteria; phylum Bacillota; class Bacilli; order Bacillales; family Caldibacillaceae; genus Fervidibacillus; species Fervidibacillus halotolerans. The sequence continues at coordinate 725,523 of NZ_CP106877.1, forward strand.
ATAATTAGCATTCAACAACCTTAATAATGATCTTCACCTTTTCATCTTACGTACATTTAAAAAAGTTTTTAAATTTAGTATTTGCGTTTATTAATTTTAGATTTCAACATTGACAAGAAACAAATTTCCCGTTTTCGGGAATTTTTAAAAATGTTTTGATAAGCTATGAGAACATTAAGATAACGGTACGAATCATGAAAAAAGTTTAAAGGAGGAATTTAAATGAGTAAAGTATTGGAGTCCTTTTTCAGTTACTTGCTATCGAATGCCCGAATTATTAAACCTGAAAATGTTTCGAAGGAGGAAGTGATCCAAGAAATAAAAGCGGAGATTTCAGAGATTGTTTCAGAATGGAAAAGAATACAAAAAGAAAATGAAAATGAAATCAAGAATAGCACTGATTTCCATCCTCTCTTAACACAGTATATAGCGTTCCGTATATGGTCATTCAAATATTTTTCAGGCGGTTCGGATAGTAATCAACATGTTGACCTAAAATTTGTCATTAGCCCCCCGATTACTTGACGACGGCAAAGAAATAGCTTTTAAGTTCATATAGCGTTATAGACTATTTATAAACAACATTTTGGAGGAGAAATCATTATAGAGTGAACTAGGTGAAGCCGTGGCAAATTTCACTTTGAGAAGCAAAATCCATATAAGCCTTAGAGCGGATGCAGAGCAAGTGGGATAAGTCTGATCCACGTGTCATTGAATCAGTGATGAACAATGAACAGATTCTAACATTTTATGATTTTCCAGCTTCCATACGTCGCAGTATCTACTCAACAAACTTGATTGAAGCTTTTAACAAAGGAATCAAACGATATGTTAAATGTAAATAACAATTCCCGAACGAAGAATCGTTAGAACGCTTTCTCGCAAAACGGTTTCTAGATTATAATCAAAAATTTGGCATACGTTGTCATCGGGGGGTAAAAAGGCGAAATCAGAATTGATACAGATGTTTGAAACACTAGAAGGTTAAAGTGTAGCACTAATCCGCCATCCTTGACCTTGTTTACGGTCGCGGTGGAATTGGCGGATGGGAAAAATAATGCCTTGTGCAACCTATCTACTGGAACAGGGTCATTTACACAAAATTATTGACACACCCATGACATTTTCACTGACGCTTGACACATTTACTTTGAGATAATCTTTAATAGTTCTCTAAATTCTTCTTTCACAGGTAACAAATGAGGAGTTTCTTTTCTTACAAAAATATATGTGTTCTCCCCATCTGGCGAATAAATGAAATCAAATTTTGAAATACTATCATCTTCATGAACAGGTAGCAAAGAGATTTGATCTTCTTCCACTTTATAAATGTTCATAGAATAATAAATTTCATCATTAATTAAAAATTTTACTTCATAGACTGGACCGTTTTTTAACAATTTTCTTCTTTCCGACCAGTTCAATTTAATATAGAATACAGAGTAAATTTGTCTGAAAAAAATTGGATCTGAATTTGTGAGAGTCAGGATTTCCTTTGATGTTTTCCCGTCCTTTACGATCACTGTATTAATATCATCCACTGGATAGTCTAATGCTTTTCCTATTAGTAATAGCTCTCTTCGATCCTGCCAATCCAAAAACAAAATGACTCCCACAATAACAATGGGAATAATAATTTTCCATCGTTTCATATATGTTCCCTTACCTTCCTTTTGTTGAACTTAATGGTAAGCGGTAGTTAATAAAAATAAAAAATTTTCTTATTTTTTATACTCTTATTATAAAAATTATCTATAGTCAATGCAATATAAACTTTATTGTCATCCATACAGAAAGGGTATGAATAGATTATAAAAGATGCTAACGTAATATAAAGACATAATCGGGCAAGTACCGTCCGAATAAACGTCTCATGATGACGAGAAGTACCGGAAACATTTTGGGAGATCGCTTTTTGATTATCTAAAATAGCCAATTTTCACAGAAGGTGAAAGTTTAACTCTCGGATCTTTACTTATCAATTAAAGTTGTTTTTCCACTTCCATTTGGACCAATAATCGCCAACTTATCATACCACGTATTTGGAAGCTTATGTTTAATATTGGACTTTTTATTACCGTGGGAATAACGTTTAACATTCGATATACCATATAAAATAGGAAAAGGATTTAGACTTCGTTTTTTTGAAAGTCAAATCCTTTTCCCTTTTTGTACAATAAGATTTCAACAAACGGATCGAATAGAAAACAGATTGTTCGTTTTTGTTACAGATTCAAAAAAGAAGCCCCTTTTCCATATACACTTTCCCAATCTTCTTTAAAGCGGTCGATCGCCCCTTGAATCGCGGGCATTTTCAACGAGTCTGCAAGTAAAGATGGGTCGACAGTTGCACTATGGGCACCACATTCAAAGGCACTCATCACTTGTCCCATATTTTTAAAGCTGGCTGCAACAATTTTTGTCTCCTTATGAAATGCTTGAATTACATGGGAAAAATGGCGAATAACGGCCTTTGCGTCGATATTAATATTTTCCATTCGGTTAAAATAAGGCGCGATATAATCGGCACCTGCCAAGATTGCATAATCCCCTTGAGCCATTGTATATATGGCAGTGGCAGTAATATGAAAGTCCTCTGTTTTCAAAAATTGAATCGCTTGCAAGCCTTCGATCGTAACAGGAATTTTAATATATGTTTCTTTCCCCAATTGTTGAACGATTTTGTAAGCCTCTTTAATTATTTCATCTGAACGGTCCGTTGTAACTTGCACGTGTAAAGATTTTTCTGGACCGATAATGTTACGTATTTCACGTAAATGATCCCAAATATTTACTTTGCCTTCCTTTTTCAAAATACTCGGATTCGTCGTAACCCCACTAAAAGGGAACACGTTCGCATAGGTTTTAATCTGACTAATATTCCCCGTATCAAACATTAACTCCATTGAAGATCCTCCTTTACTGTTGATTGTTTTATTTTTTTCCTTTTATACTGAACGAATGGCCTTTGAAACGGTTTGGAGAAAGTTGGTTAGAAGGGAACCATGGATTAATTGCATACCTGGAGGGTTTCAAAGGTTCGAACAGGACAAATATTTGTCATTTATTTCCATTCGGTGACTTTAATTACATTAATAAGGAAAACGATTTCAAAACGATGATTTACGATGATGGTTCCATTAGAAAATATAAAGGGGTTTCTAAACCGATTCAGAATCGGACGTATAATGATTTTATCATACTTGCTTTTTCGATAAAAGGCGAGTTTGATTTTCGTTTGAGTCAAGTATTTGTAGGCAATTTTTTTCAGGTCAGTTTTTGTCTGTTTTTTTAGGCCAAAATATGTAAGCGTATTCAACTGTTTAGGGTCCTTCCTTGGTTGAATTTTCCTCTTTTTTTAAATACCGCGGATTTCTTTTAATGCTTGATACATTGGAATACTTGCCCTTCCTTTGAGGTACGCAATATTATCTCTCGTTACTTTCGTGACAACACTTTTCACCTTTTTTAAAATCCGTTGGGCTGGCTTCTTCTCTTCTTTTTCCTCATTCCACTGTTCGACTCGACCAAACATCGTTTTTAAAGGTAATTGGTCCAAAATGGCCACCATGCCGGTCATCATGGCACTAATTCCTTCATCACTCCAACTTCGGCCATTTTTTAATCGATTCGCAAAAACATGCATCATTGCTTCCGCACTACCCATTAGTCGCATCCCTTTTGTATCGATTCCCTGCTCCCTCAGCCATTCCCGATAATCCCTGAGTGCTTCTGGATACATTTCCAATTGATGAATCAATGCTTCCAATTCTTTTTCTTTTTCTTCGTCCTCCAATGTTCCAACGGCACTATTTAATTCCGTCAGAAGAGTTTCACGATCAAAGGAAGCGAGGGCCACCCGCATTTTTCGGTACCGGGGATGCTTACGAAAAAGGCTACGAATCGCTTTTGCCACATGGAAGCGATCGATGGTATAGAAAGCCCGGTCTTTGAAATAAGCTCGACAAGCAGTAATCCAACTGGCCCCGTCCCCATTAATAATGAGCTTATGAACCATCGGATCGTATTCAAAATTTTCCACGAGAAACTCCTCAAATGCTTCCCAAAAAGGAAGCTTCCCATCGTGAACAAAATGACGCTTATTTTTTAATTGCGTGCGTTTCCCATTCTTTTCCCATCCTTGATGAACGGCGGCAATTTTTTCTTCTTTTCCCTTTTTCCCTTGTCCTTGCCTTTTCGTATACAAGCCATCGACTTCCACAAATAGAACGGGACTCTGTACAGATTCCTTTTCTTTCTGGAAAATTTCCGCTTGTAACAGGTGTTGACGGATCGTTTCATGACTGATGACTGAATATCCAAATAGGGTTTCAAATGTTTGAGCCGCCTTTCGAAAAGAGGGACCTTTTACAGCCAGCACAATGGCTGCTTCCTCCACTAACGGACTAAAAGATCCAGCTCCCTCAAAACCTAAATAACGATCCAATAAAAAGACATATTTCCCCGCTTTACGATCTTTATAATAGTTCCGTTTAAAGCTTATTTGTCCGAAAAGACTATCCAGGTGAAACGTTCGTTTTCCCATCATTCGATATCGTTTTTTATCACGCTTTTCGGCAATGATTTGATCAAACGCTTCTAACAACTGTTTCATAACCACCGAATACGTTTCCTGCAATTGTCGCCAAACCAATAGCTCAATCTCTTTTAAGGTTGGATATTTTGTGGTATTCTTGTTCATGAGGGATTCTCCTTTCTGTAGGGTTTTTTTCAACAATTATTCTAACAAGGAGGATCCCTCATTTGCATGAATGATGCTTACACACCTACCGCGCTATCGCTTGGTTTCCCCCCACCTTTTGAGAGCGATCTATGGATCACTCACAAAAGGTGGGGGTTCAATTTTGCCTACAATAATTTTACTCATACTTGATTTTCGATGGATTGTAGGAAGGACATTATTTATCATATGTCACTCCTGTCACGCCTTTTATTTACTGTTCATATATGTGAATAGGAACGATACAATTTTAATATGTAAAAAAGATTGATAATTTTTTTACATCTTGATCGATCCATTCCATGATAACCATCGATATCGATGGAAAACGATTGACTAAACCCTAGTAAGCATATAGGATATATTTTATTAATGAAACAGGTTCTCGGGAAATTTCTTGTAATTGAAAAACGATGATGATTGATCGTTACGATACAAAGTATAGAAATCGGAAGAATTTAGCTATAGCCGACGAAATGAGTGATTCAAGAGCTCCTGTTTTTATTAATAAATAAATGTCGCCGATCGTATTTTATTTATGGCAGATGGTGTCGTCGTTGAAGATGCAGAACCGGAAACATTTTTCCAACATCCTCAAACGGAACAGGCACAAAAATTTTTGCAGAAAGTAACAACGTTTTAAAAAGATAAATAGTCGAAATAGGACGTTCATTAATTGAACATATATTTTTTAATTCTTATATCGGAATTGAAATTTTATAACCACGGTCATTTGTACGGATCGTGGTTTTTTTGTTGATGAAAAAAGGAATGCATGAAAAACAGACAGATTAAGCAAAGAAAGAGCTTCTTTACTTGCTAATTGTATTCATCAGCTTGAATTTTTTTATAATGAATACTATATGAAGATTGGAACGAAAGAAAAAATATTTTTTATTTAAGCATGCATCGGATAATTGGAATAATTTCTAGGAGAAAATAACATTTAATAAAAGAATAGTACTTAAATAGAGCATTTTGCAGATTTTTTAACCCAAGAGTTACAAGGTTTTTAACGAAATAAAAAAGGACTTCACCCCTTATTTATAGAATTTTGAAGTGACCCAAAAACAAAATTCATAAGGAGGAAGTCACTTTGTATATTCTACAAGAAAGTCTATTTTCCTTTGAAGAATTGCAAATTTTAGAGTCAAAAGAGAAATTACCGATCTTTTTTAGTGCTCTAGATTTGCGTCCTTATGCTAAACAATTGAAAAGTTCTTCACCCCAAGGGGCTGAAGGCTATTGTAGAGAGGGGATATTAAGGGCTCTTATCGCCGCCCCATTAGAAAAAATTGATACCTTCACTGAACTTCACAATCGTTTAAAAAATGATGTGCGCTTTCGATACCAATGTGGATTAGATATTAGTCGTCCTGCACCGTCTATTTCTACGCTAAGTCGGGTGTTTTCAGATCTAACTCGAAAAGGTCTGGCAAAACAGATTTTTCATGATCTCGTCTCAATTGCTCAAGATGAAGGAATAATCGATGGAAGCCATCAAGCCATTGATAGTGCTGCCATCGATGCTTATGAAAAGAAACGACCTAAGAAAAGATGTGAGCATACAGGCAATGCAAATTGGGGTGCTAAGTTTGATTCATTTGGCAATAAAATTACTTGGTTTGGTTATAAGATGCACCTTTCAGTTGATACCAAAAGCGAATTGCCGATGGCAATTGAAGTAACCCCCGCTCATATGAATGACGGAGATGTTGCCCCACAATTAATTGAGCAAGTCAACCAATGTGTAAAAACGAAAATCGAATATTTGATTATGGATGCAGGCTATGACCAACTGAAAAATTACGAATCCGCCAAGAACATTGGGGCACAAGCAATTATCCCATTGAATTTGCGTAATGAAAAAGAACCTCCAGCAGGAATCGCTTCAAATGGAACCCCACGTTGTTCTATGGGATATCATATGACTTATTGGGGATCCGAAAAGAATCAACTTAAGTTTAGGTGTCCCCATGCTACTGGAAAAGTTGATTGCCCTTTGGGCATGACTGCATGTTCTTCTTCCAACTATGGGATGGTTGTAAAAGTAAACACTCTTAAAGATTTACGAAGATATTCGATTCCTCATCGTGATACAAAGCGTTGGAAAGAACTATATAATGAACGAACGAGTGTAGAACGCTGTAATTCAAGAATGAAAAGTTATTTAACCGCAAATTCTTTACACATAAGAGGAATTGAAAAAGTAAAAACCCATATCTATTTAAATGCAATTGTGTTAATAGCTTCAGCACTAGCAATGAACAAGCAAAGTAGAAAGCAAATTGCTATTTAAAAATAATAAAAATTCATAAATTCTGTAAGTATGCTCAAATTTGTGGATTGATCCCTTTCTAAACTTTATCAAAATTATTGTAATAAAACATCTGATTATAATCAGCATTTTTTAAACGCTTTTTTTGTAGAAAATCAAATTTTGCAAAACACTCAAATAATGAATTATATTCAAATAATGATATACTATAATATAGAAAAAAATGTAGAAAAGAATCTAGATAGAGAAAAGACAGTTAACTAGATTTTTTCTACAGAAAATAGGGGATAAGGATGGAGAAAAATGAGTAACAGTAAAGAAACGACAGATGTGGTATTAATTGGTGCTGGAATCATGAGTGCAACGTTAGGCACACTTTTGAAAGAATTAGCACCGGATTGGGAAATCAAAGTGTTTGAGAAGCTAGACAAGCCTGGGGAAGAAAGTTCAAATGAGTGGAATAATGCAGGAACGGGTCATTCAGCATTATGTGAATTGAACTACACTCCAGAGAAATCCGATGGAACGATCGATACGACGAAAGCGGTTAAAATTTATGAACAATTCCAAGTATCTAAACAATTTTGGACCTACCTTGTGAAAACGAAACGAATACAAGATCCGGAAGAATTTATTCGACCTTTACCTCACATGAGTTTTGTGGAAGGGGAAAAGAATGTAACCTATTTAAGGAAACGGTACGAAGCGTTGAAAAACCATCCTTTTTTTGAAGGAATGGAATTTACAGATGACCCGGAAAAATTAAAGGAATGGATTCCCCTCATAATGGAAGGGCGTACATCGAATGAACCGATTGCTGCAACGAAAATCGATTCCGGCACCGATGTAAACTTTGGAGCTTTAACGCGTAAGTTATTTGATTATTTAAAAGAACATCGTGTTGAAATTAACTACAACCATAGTGTAAAAGATGTGAAACGGACAAATAATGGCTTATGGGAATTGAAAGTAAAGGATCTTCGTACAGGTTCTATCAAACATGTGAAATCGAAATTTGTATTTATCGGTGCTGGTGGAGGTAGCCTACATTTATTACAAAAATCCGGCATACCAGAAGGCAAACATATCGGTGGTTTCCCTGTAAGCGGATTATTTTTAGTATGTAACAATCCGGAAGTGGTTGAACGACATCATGCTAAAGTATATAGTAAGGCTAAAATTGGTGCACCACCGATGTCCGTACCACATCTTGATACGCGGTATATCGATGGGAAAAAATCACTACTTTTCGGACCCTTTGCTGGTTTCACACCGAAATTTTTAAAGACCGGTTCGAATTGGGATTTGTTTGCTTCGGTAAAATCCCATAATATTACGACATTATTGGCGTCTGCTTTTAAAAACTTTCCTTTAGAAAAATATTTAATTCAGCAGCTTCTTTTGACGAAGGAAAAACGTATACAAGAGTTGCGTGGATTTGTACCAACTGCTAAATCTGAAGATTGGGAGATTGTTATCGCAGGTCAACGGGTACAAATTATTAAAGATACGAAAGCGGGTGGAAAAGGTACAATTCAATTCGGAACGGAAGTTGTTACGTCAAAAGATGGTACGATTGCAGCGTTGCTTGGAGCTTCTCCCGGTGCTTCCACAGCTGTACAAGTAATGATTGAAGTAATTGAAAAAAGCTTCCCTGAACATTTAAAAGAATGGGAACCAAAAATAAAAGAAATGATTCCTTCATATGGTATGACTCATCAAGATCACCCAGAACTGTTCCGTGAAATTCAAACATCGGCTTCGAAAGTGCTCGGTTTAACCGCCCAAAGTGAAAAGGAACCGGTTTACCAGTAATGTTTCGATAATTATTGTATAGCAATATTCAATACAATTTTCAAATTTATTAATCTACTTATCGTTTCAAATTGGAATCTATGTATAAAGGCATATTTCCATATGGGTTATGCCTTTATTTACATTTTTCCTTTAATGTTCTAAAATAAAAAAGTGTTCATATTCTTTATTAGACTTGTTTTGAACCATAGATCGCCCCGGCTTTTGTATTTCATTCTTTTGAAAATTCGGGGCTGTCTACGGTTCTCTATTTTTTCTAATTCATATTTTCAAATGATCAGTATGTATTTATTGTTATTTTTCTAGAATGGAGGAATTCACTTGAATCGTTTAACTCATTTTGAAAGGAATTTTTTCAGGTGAACAATAGAAAATTTTACCAACTTGGAGTTGACAGAAAGTGAATGAGAAAGTTTTGAAATGGCATTTACCAGTTAAACCGATTGGGTATGTCATTCGTGGAGGGATTGTCGGCATTTTTGCTGGACTAATTGTTAGTCTGTTTCGGTTGTCCATAGAAAAGGCAATTCAACTCGTAAAACAATTTTTTCAATATACCCATGACAAATCCATTTTGTTTATTTATGCAGTGATCTTTGTTTTTATCATTATGTTCATTTTAGGTCATCTAACTAAAAGGAAACCAAATATTAAAGGGAGTGGGATTCCACAAGTTGAAGGACAAATTCGGTGGGTTATTGATCTCAAACGGAGATCTGTACTTTTCGGAAAATTTTTTGGAGGGATTTTGTCTATTGGTTCAGGAAGTTTTCTTGGTAGAGAAGGGCCTTCTATTCAATTAGGAGCCGCAATTGGGCAAGGGGTAAATGAATATTTACGTGGAGATAAAACAGAAGAAAAAATTATGATCACAAGCGGCGCAAGTGCCGGACTTTCCGCTGCGTTCAATGCGCCGGTTGCTGGTTTACTTTTCGGATTAGAAGAGGTTCATCACCACTTTAGCTCGGTCCTTTTAATTACTTGTTTTTCGGCTTCCATAACAGCCAATTTTGTTTCATTAAATATTTTTGGTATGACGCCTGTACTCTATTTAGGTGAATTATCGATTTTTCCTTTGAAAGAGTATTTATGGTTAATTGCTTTAGGGATGATATTAGGAATTTTTGGTTATATTTACCAACTAATTTTGTTTAAAGTGTCGGATTGGTATCGATTTATACCTTAAATTCGGTTGACCGTAAATAATCGACCGCATCGCCATGATTTGATATGTTAATGGATTAAAGCTAGCAATGAAATTGATATAATTCGGAACCGCGTCGATAACATAAAAGGTTGGTGCTGAAAATCCAATGGGCATGATCGACATGGCAATGATGGTATCTCTTTTCTGGTAGTCATTAATAAACACAGTTAGTAGGACGCCAAGGGATGTCCAAAAAATTAATGAAACGATGCCTAACAAAACGCCTAAAAAGAAATCGAATAAGTGGACATTCAAAGTAAAAATAACAGATAGAAAATACAAAATAATGGATTGGGTGACAAAACCGATGATTGGAAATGTAGACATTCCGAGAATATATTTTGTTGTAAATTCACTTTATTCAATGCCTTTAATGTCATTTCTTCAGATCTTTTTTTATCAAAACCTGCCAATAAAGGTCCAAGTAATACATTATCAAAAACATTAAGATACCAATCAATCACTTGATTTTGTGGACTAAACCCTAAAATGCGATAAGGGTTCTTGGGATTGATATATTGATCATGATATATGATTGTACCTTCAGTAATTTCTTGAATTCCTGAAAGCCCATTTAAAAGTGTTGATTTACCTGCTCCGTTTGATCCTACTAATGCAACAAAATCTCCGGGATAAATATTAAAGTTGATATTCTTTATTCCTGCACCATTATTGTAGGTAACTGAAAGGTTCTTTACCAATAATATCGGTTTTTCATTATTCATTTGTGTTCACGCTCCTAGTTTTTAAATCTACCAATAATGGTTACTTTAGAAATCTAAAATTTCTGAAAACTCAAAATGGTAGATTTCCTTAGCTTATCGAACATCTATATGACACCACCTTTTTCAATCGGTTGAAACTTGACATGTTCTTATATATAGTAGTACAAAATATCAAAAAATAGTATAATTTTGGAAAAAAACATGGCTTTGTTAGTATTATAAGTAATGAAATATTCTTATAAAATTCTTAGTCAAAAACATATATAATATAGAATTTAAGAGGAAATAAGGTGCAGAAACAAGTATGCATTCTAGTAAAGTTATCAGTTTTCCGGAATTGAAAGTAGCTGATCATGATTTTGAGGTTGAATTTGACGTAGAACTGGTTAGTTTCGTTAATGAAGATGCTGGGCAGTTCAAAGATTTTAAAGAGCAAGTTATACATGTGATATTGGAAAAATATTATTTGGTCAACCTCCACGGAAGTGAGCAAAATCATTGGAGAGTATTTCATCGTTGTATGAGACGAATTGGTGACCAAATGCTAAAGTTTCTCTTGTTTGGAATGGGAGACAAAAGAAAAAAGCCCTTGGATATCAAGGACTTTTGTTTATGATTCCGACTGGGCTCGAACCAGCGACCCCCACCCTGTCAAGGTGGTGCTCTCCCAGCTGAGCTACGGAATCGCAATCAAATAAGTAAGACATGTATTAATATAATATACACTTCATCCAATGTCAACTATTTTTTGTAAAGTTTTTTTGCAAAAACTAAAATACATATTTTTTGTAGGCAAATTTATAAAAAACACCAGTTCTTATCTTTTGGAAGGCTTTATTTTCAAAAGGTAGAAAAAACGGCCAATCGTTCAATTTCCTGTTCTATCCAATATGAATGCGCCTTTAATGCTTATAATCCATTAATATTAACGGATTTTTTCCTTTACGAAGAAAATGGAAGAATCTATATCTCTGGATATTAAAAATTTGTTCAGTTGACTTCTGCCTCCTTTAACGAAAAAGGAGTGATGACACTTTGTTTGATGGTTGATTTTTTTTGTGAAATTCGAAAAAATAGAATTAAAATAATTTTGAAAAGAACAAAGGGGTTGGGAAATGTGGATAGTTTTGAATCCGCTTACAAAAATAAGGGAGAATCTCAAATTGTTTGGTATCCGACGGAGGAACAAAAAAAAGAGGCCAATGTGACGAAATTTATGGAAAAGCATGAAATCCGATCGTATGATGAACTTCTCGAAAAATCGGTGCAAGATTCCGACTGGTTTTATCCGGCTATATTGGAAGAATTGCACATTCCTTGGATGAACGAATATGAGAAAGTGGTGGATTTATCGAATGGAAAGGAACTACCCACTTGGTTTAAAGGTGGACGAACAAATGTATACGTATATGGATTGGAAAAACATATAGAAAATGGAGATGGTAACCGAATTGCACTCATTTGGGAAGGGGAAAACGGTGCAACGATATCGAAAACCTATGCCCAATTGAAAAAAGAAACGGATCAGTTGGCCATCCAATTAAAGGCACTAGGTGTAAAAAAGGGAGATCGGGTTGGCGTATTTCTCCCCCAAATTCCTGAAATTCAACCAATTTTATTTTCCTGTGCGAAAATTGGAGCGGTCGTAATCCCTTGTTTTTCAGGATTTGGTGCGGATGCGGTCGCTTTCCGTTTACGGGACGGAGAAGCAAAATGGCTGTTTACCGCAGACGGATTTTATCGACGAGGAAAAATTGTCAATATGAAGGAAGTAAGTGACCGGGCAGTAGCGCAAGTTCCGACGATTGAAAAGGTCATTCACGTAAAAAATATCCAACGGACGAAATTGGATCCTACCTTTTTATACGGAGAACAGGATATTTTTTACGACGATTTGTTAAATAAGAAAAACGAAATTATGGAAGTAAAGCCAGAACCGATGGCATCGGATGAGCCGCTTATGATTATCTATACTTCTGGAACGACGGGGAAACCAAAGGGCACTCAGCATACCCATTTTAGTTTTCCGTTAAAAAATGCAATTGATTTAAATTTTGCCTTTGATGTAAAACAAAAGGATCGAATCTTCTGGTTAACGGATATCGGGTGGATGATGGGACCGTGGCTTATTTATGGGACGGCGATTTTAGGGGCAACGGCGGTGATTTATGAAGGAAGCCCGGATTATCCGAATGAAAATCGACTGTGGGAACTCGTGGAAAAACATAAAATTACAATTTTTGGTATTGCTCCGACTGTAATTCGCTCCTTGATGAAATTCGGTGGCAACGTGCGGGAAAAATATGATTTATCAACCTTACGAATATTAGGCTCGACGGGAGAAGCGTGGAATCCGAAACCGTGGCTTTGGTATTTTGAAAACGTAGGGGGTGGGAAATGCCCGATTATTAATTACTCTGGAGGGACCGAAATTTCCGGAGGGATTTTAGGTTGTGTACCAATTAAACCGCAGAAACCTTGTTCTTTTAACGGTCCTTTACCAGGTATGGCTGTTGCAATTGTGGATCCGTCGGGAACACCGGTTAAAGGGGAGGAAGTAGGTGACCTTGTAATTACCCAACCTTTCCTCGGCATGACCTATTCCTTTTGGAAAGATCATGAGCGCTATTTAAACAGTTATTGGCGGCGTTGGAACGGTTTATGGTATCACGGGGATTTTGCCCAAAAGGATGAGGACGGTTTCTGGTTTATTCTCGGTCGTTCGGATGATACGATGAACATCGCAGGAAAAAGAATCGGTCCAGCAGATTTAGAATCGGTCGTCACCGCTCATCCGAAAGTAAGGGAATCGGCAGCAATCCCGATTCCTGATGAAGTGAAAGGGGAAGTTCCGGTTATTTTCATCGTACCTTATGAAAAAATCGAAGGGAAAGAAACGTTGGAAAAAGAAATAAAGGAGTTAATTGCTGATAAGCTTGGGAAAGCCTTTTTACCAAAGGGAGTGTATCTTGTCGATCAATTACCTCGAACTCAAAGTGGGAAAATCGCCCGGCGCATTCTCCGTTCAGCCTATCTCGGACAGTCGTTAGGGGATACGTCCACATTACAAAATCCGGATATGATTAAACAAATATCTTTACAGAAACATTCCAATTAAGTTCTTTTAAACCTGTATAAAATTACGACTGTTTATTTTATTCAACGGAATCTTTGATGAAAATTTAAAGGTTCGACCGATGATTATATAAAAAATGATTTGTTCGAATTTGATGTTTTCCATAGAAAATCGTTGCATTCTCTCCCGATGACGAGTAATATTTTTCATGTGTGTAAAAGGAATATAGGTTTAGAACGATGTTTAGGAAGATTACAGGTTAGGATGGTTCATTTATGAAAACATATACAGAAGAAGTAAAATCTCGTCGGACCTTTGCGATTATTTCCCACCCGGATGCGGGAAAAACGACTTTGACGGAACAACTGTTACTATTTGGTGGAGCAATTCGGGCAGCGGGTACGGTGAAAGGGAAAAAGTCGGGGAAGTTTGCAACGAGCGATTGGATGGAGATTGAAAAGCAACGGGGAATTTCGGTCACATCCAGTGTGATGCAATTTGACTACAACGGTTATCGGGTGAATATTTTAGATACCCCTGGTCACGAAGATTTTAGCGAAGATACGTACCGAACATTGACCGCTGTCGATAGCGCGGTCATGGTGATCGATTCAGCAAAAGGAATCGAGCCTCAAACAATTAAATTATTTAAAGTTTGTCGTATGCGTGGGATTCCGATTTTTACATTTATGAATAAATTGGATCGGGTAGGGAAAGCACCCCTTGAATTGATTGCAGAATTGGAAGAAGTTCTCGGAATCGAAGCGTATCCGATGAATTGGCCAATTGGTATGGGAAAAGAATTTCTCGGTATTTACGATCGTTTTTATCATCGAATTGAAACTTTCCGTGCTGAAGAAGGAGACCGATTTTTGCCATTGGATGATCGGGGAGAATTAGCCGTTAATCACCCGATGAAAGAATCCGCTTTATATACTCAAGTTTTAGAAGAAGTGGAACTACTAAATGAGGCAGGGAATGAATTTTCCGAAGAAAAAATTCGCAATGGATTACTTACCCCAGTATTTTTTGGTAGTGCATTAACGAACTTCGGTGTACAAACATTTTTAGAAACGTTTTTACAATTTGCCCCCGAACCTCAACCGAGACATTCCGATCAAGGAGACATTGACCCATTGGATGAACAATTCTCTGGATTCATATTTAAAATTCAAGCGAATATGAATCCGAAACATCGGGATCGGATTGCATTCGTTCGCGTATGTTCGGGTAAATTTGAACGGGGAATGTCGGTTACGCTCGCACGAACGGGAAAGACGAGTAAGTTAAGCCAATCGACCCAATTTCTCGCCGATGATCGAAGTACTGTTGAAGAAGCGGTAAGTGGAGATATTATCGGATTGTACGATACGGGTACGTACCAAATTGGTGATACGATTGTCGATGGAAAAAAAGTGTTCCAATACGATCCATTGCCTGTTTTTACACCGGAATTATTCGCACGGGTTACTGCGAAAAACGTTATGAAGCAAAAACAATTTCACAAAGGCATTCATCAACTTGTTCAAGAAGGGGCAGTCCAATTATTTAAAACAAAATATGAAGATTACATCCTTGGGGCTGTCGGTCAACTCCAATTTGACGTTTTTGTAAACCGGATGAAAAATGAATACAATGTGGATGTCGTAATGGAACATATCGGTTCAAAAATTGCCCGATGGATTGAAGATGATAGTGTGGATGAAAGGTTGAATAGTTCACGAAATATGCTCGTACGGGATCGTAACGATCGGAATGTCTTTTTATTTGAAAATAATTTCGCCCTACGTTGGTTTCAAGAAAAACATCCAAATATTAAGCTGTACAACCCGATGGATTAACAGATAGGACGATAATTTTCGAAAAATCGATGGGACTTCCTATGTAACAAAAGGGATGGTTAGGAAGTCCTTTCATTTTTTTACAGATTCATTGTTAAACTGACGTATTCAATCGACATTGAAATTAGTTTTTGTTGAATCGTTAATAGAACTCTCCGTTTCATTTGGAAATTTTATATTTACATTTATCCACTCGTACAAGAAACGCTCCATTTCCCAATACGTTGGGAAAAAGGTTCGAAATTCGTATTATCATTCGGGACTTTGCATTTTCTATGTAATTTTTTTATAATTAAGTGAAAATATATTGTTTGTACATATGACTGACCAGTCAGTCAAACGGCTTATTGAAATTGAACAACAGAAAAAAGGAGTGAATCAATTGAAAATTAGTAATTTCTCCATAAAGAGACCCGTCTTTACCCTCGTAACGATGTTATTGGTTATTATTTTAGGAGTCGTGTCCTTTACTCGAATTCCATTAAAGCTTATTCCCGAAATCAATCCCCCGGTGGCTGTTGTTGTAACAAGTTATCCTGGGGCAGGGCCTCAAGAAGTTCTCGACAAAGTTTCCAAGCCTTTAGAGCAAAATTTATCTACTGTCCCCGGTTTAAATAATATTACATCCACCTCTCAAGAGGGTGCTAGTTTAATTTTGATGGAATTTTCTTGGGATACAGATGTGGATGAAATTCAAACGGATGTGATGCAACGAATCGACCAAACGTCACTACCTGATGATGCGGGTAATCCCCGATATTTGAAATTTGATCCTTCTCAATTTCCCATCATTCAATTGAGTTTAAGAGGGGAAGAGGATGAAGACGAATTACAAAAATTGGCATCTGATTTGGAAACGGAATTGTCAAGGGTTGAAGGTATTGCTAGTGTGTCCGTTTACGGTTCTCCGATTAAAGATGTGTTCGTCAGCCTCGATCAAGAGAAATTAAAGGAATATCGTCTCACCCAAGATGATATCGTCAATGTTATAGCTGCAAATGATATCTCCTTACCTGGTGAAACGGTGATATCCGGTGAAAAGCAACTGACGACTCGAGTAATCAGTACAATTGATTCAATCGATACGTTAAAAGCACTCGTCATCACGAAAAATCCGATGAGCGGGGAAGATATTACGATTGCCGATGTGGCAGATGTCCAAATCGAAAAACGGGATCAACAAACGATAACGAGAACAAATGAAACTCCTTCTGTCATTTTAAGCATTTTACAAAAATCCGATTCCAATACTGTTCAAGTGTCCAATGCTTTTAAAAATACGTTAGATGATTTGTTAAATCAAGATAAATACAAAAATATAACGGCTGATATTATCCTTGATCAAGGGGAATATATCCAAACGGTAATCGATAATATTCTTCAGTCCCTAGTTCTTGGTGGAATCTTCGCTATGCTCGTTCTGTTCTTTTTCTTAAGAGGATTGCGGAGCCCGATTATTATTGCGGTTGCGATTCCTTATTCCGTAATCGTATCATTCGTCTTGATTTATTTTGCAGATTTTACGTTAAATATTATGACCCTCGGTGGATTAGCCCTTGGAATAGGGATGCTTGTGGATAACTCCATCGTTGTTATCGAAAATATTTATCGACACCTTTCGATGGGCAAAGATCCGAAACAAGCCTCCCGTGATGCAACTAAGGAAGTAGGAAGTGCGATTATTGCATCCACTTTGACGACAATTGCGGTCTTTTTCCCCGTCGTGTTTATCGAAGGGTTGATCGGTGATTTATTTAAGGAATTCTCCTTTACCATCGCCTTTAGTTTGTTGGCATCCTTATTTGTCGCGCTAACGGTTGTACCGATGATGGCAAGTAGAATGTTGAAAACACCGAAGGAAAATATAGAAGAAAAAAGACAACGTTCACGCTTTTTAACGAGTGTTGAACGATTAGTGAAGTGGAGTCTTGCCCACCGATTGGCTGTGTTAACTATTGCATTCCTATTTGTCGTCGGTAGTTTATTCGGATTAACGAAGGTTGGAACCCAATTTCTTCCGAATAGTGACGAAGGCTATTTTACGATACAAGTACAATTAGAAAATGGAACATCCCTTGCCGAGACAGAATCGGTTGTTGAAGCAATTGAAAAGGAGCTGAAAGATGAGGATGCTGTCGATGTATACGTCAGTATGATCGGTTCCACTCAAATGCAAGCTGCACAAGGGACGACGACAGCGAATACGGCCGAAATTTATGTGAAGATGAAGGATTTATCGGAACGGGATGTATCTGTATTCGAGTTTACGGAAGAAAAACAAAAGGATTTTGAACGGGCTGCACAAAAGGAAAATTCGTCTGCTGAATTAACAATGGGTATGCAGTCATCTACCGGTTTGGATCCGAATACGCTATCTTTCACCGTAACTGATTCCAATCCAAGTCGATTAGAAGAATCCGCTGAATTAATTTACGAAGAGTTAAAGGATATGAAACATGTTACAGAAATTACTACGGATTTAACGGAAACAGTGGAAGAAATCCAAATTTCGATCGATCGGGAAAAAGCATTCGAAAACGGATTTGTACCTTCCCAAATCGCCATGATTGTCAACAATGTTACAAGGGGAGTTACGGCAACGAACATGGTGGATGACCAATCAGATATTTTTGAAGTAAAGGTTGAATATGATGAAGAAATTACCCGTGATATCGACCAATTGAAAAATTTACTAATCAGAAAAAATGATGGTACCTTTGTGAAACTTTCGGATTTAGCGGAAATCAAAATTGGGGAAAGTCCGGTCAACATCCAAAGAATGAATCAACAAAGTGTGGTTTCCTTTACGTTAAAATATAGTACAGACGTGAGCCTTGGAAAAATTTCTAAAGAAGTGGATGGAAAAATTGCTGATCTCGATCTGCCGGATGAAACGCAAATATCCTATTCCGGAGAACGGGAATATCTCGATTCCGCTTTAAACGATTTGTTTTTAGCCTTAGCTTTGGCCATTTTATTCGTGTATATCGTTATGGCTGCCCAATTTGAATCCTTCAAATATCCTTTTGTGATTATGTTTACGGTACCGTTAATGGTCGTAGGTGTTGCCATCGCCTTAATCATCACGAATACACCGGTAAGTATTATGGCATTTGTCGGTATAATCGTTTTAGCTGGAATCGTCGTCAACAATGCGATTGTTATTGTCGACTACATTAATAAATTAAAACAACGGGGAATGAAATCGTACGATGCAATCGTCCAAGCAGTAAAAGACCGATTACGACCCGTACTTATGACCGCATTGACCACGATTTTAGGATTAATTCCTTTATCCCTTGGACTTGGAGAAGGTACGGAAATGACCCAACCGCTCGGAATTGCGGTTATCGGAGGTTTATTAAGTAGTACGTTATTAACCCTAGTGGTTATCCCTGTCATTTATAGTCTATTCGATAAAGAAACGAGGCATTTAAATCGTAAATATCGAATGCCTGACGGACAAATTATCCCTGCCTATTTGTTAGAAGATCGGGTCGTTAAAGAAGAGGAAGAGAAACATACAGAATCGAATCTTGCTGTAAAGAAAAATGTACAAAAAGAAGATTTAATTTTCATGTTAGAACACTTAGCGAACTTGTTAAAAGATGAAAATCAAAAAAAGGATGAGGATGGAGAAGAAAATAGACAATAGGTGTTTATGGATCCAAAAAAGTCCGTTTTGTACCCGTACGTGTAATCAAATAGAAAATAAGGATAATCTATGCTTAGAAAAAAAGGTGGGAGGATAAAAGCCAGATCTTTGGCTTTTTCCTTCCAATAGGTGGTGATGATATGCAAGAGAAAAAAGATTTGATTTTACGTACCGCCTTAACGTTATTTGCACAAAAAGGTCATCATTCAACTTCGATGCAGGAAATCGCAGAAGCTTCCGGAGTGGCTAAGGGGACATTGTATACGTATTTTCAATCCAAGGATGATTTGTTGTTTACTATTTTTAAAACATATTACCAATATTTTAGTGATAAAATTCAATCGATTGAAAAACGGTCCGATCTTTCCGAGAAGGAAAAATTTTATAAGCAAATATATACATTATTGTCTGAAATGATGGACCTTCGAGAGTTTATTATCGTCTATTTTCGAGAACAATTTCTCCCGAATGAAAGCAATTTTCAACAGTTTTACATGCAATCCTTTCAAGAAAGTTTTACATGGTTGAGGGAAAAAATGGTTAAAGTATATGGGGAAAAAGTTCGTTCCCATGCGTCGGACTTGGCTATTTTTTTCAAAGCGGTTGTTCAACACTTTTTCTTTTATCCGTTATGCTTATCCCGTTCGGTTACGGTAAAGGATGTATGTGATTTTGCCTTTCATCGATTGGAAGATGCCATCGATGGTTCGATCCTTCAGGAAAAGCCGTTAACAACCGATTCTCTACATTTTCATACGATCGACCATATATTTACGAAATCGGAAAATAAAATATACACCTTGGTTCAAAAATTGAAGGTAAAACTGTTCAAAACGAATGTATCACCTGAAAAAAGAGATGTTCTTTTCCAAACGGTGGATGCGATTTTCCATGAATGGAAAAAAATAGATCCAGATACGATCATTCTTTCTGGATTGTTTCTCTATTTAAAACAACAATGTCCGGATTCGATCAAAAAAGAAGTGGAAGCACTGGAACAATTTGTTCGCTCCAATATGTAAAATAGAAAAAAAAACGTTTTCCTGTTGTCAATATGTAAATAAACATATATAATTAGAATTGTTCAAATAAAATATAAGCGACCTGTAAAGGGGAGTAGCGTCAGGAATCATTCCTGAAGCAAAGTCGTCACTTCGTGGTCGTACCACCGGCTTTGTTGGCATAAACGAATGCTACGCAAGACCTTTGCCTTTTTGGTGAAGGTCTTTTTTATGTGCACTTTTTTGTTCGATGGCTTTAGGGAATGTGTTTTTCCTGTGAAAATTTGCGCATAAAAAGATAAATCTATTTCGGGAGGGGTCATATTGGATTTTTCCATAATGATTGAGTACGCTTGGGTTTTACTCGTTTTAATTGGATTGGAAGGAATTTTAGCTGCAGACAATGCCGTTGTGATGGCAGTGATGGTGAAACATTTGCCAAAGCATCAACAGAAAAGGGCATTGTTTTATGGCTTGCTTGGGGCATTTATCTTTCGATTTGGTACGTTATTTATGATTTCATTTTTAGTCGATGTATGGTATGTTCAAGCGATTGGTGCGGCCTATTTATTATATATAGCCGTTAATCATATATTGAAAAAAAATCATTACTTTGATCATCAAAGAAAAAAAGGAAAAAAACTGGTTGGCTCTTCCTTTTGGATGACGGTGATTAAGGTGGAAATTGCCGATATTGCATTTGCCGTCGACTCCATGTTAGCGGCGGTAGCTTTAGCGGTAACTCTTCCAAAAATGGGTAGTTTTACGATTGGTGGCTTGGATGGGGGACAATTCATCGTAATGTTTTTAGGTGGGTTCATCGGCATTGTTATTATTCGTTTTGCTGCCACCTGGTTTGTTAAATTATTGAACGACTATCCTTCTTTAGAGTCCGCGGCCTTTTTAATCGTTGGTTGGGTAGGGGTCAAGTTGGCCATCTATACATTGTCCCATCCGAGTGTTTCTGTTTTGAATGAACATTTTCCAGAATCGGCTCCTTGGAAAGTAACCTTTTGGCTCGTTTTATTAGGGATCGCCTTTGGTGGGTATTGGAGCTCGAAAAGAGAAAACAAAAGGACCGTCATTGAAAGTAAAGAAAGAAGGGTGGAGAAGCAATCATAACATCGAGTAGCTATATGGGGGATTCTACATGTAGAAGGGTGCACAGGAATGATGTATGTACACCCTAAGTAGTAAACCGTGTCAATTTTTATTTGAAAGTTGCGATTGGGCTTGTCGAATGAGTCGTTTTGTCATTTCTCCTCCGACGGAACCGTTCTCTCTCGATTTTGTATTCCCATTCAAATGTACCCCGAATTCTTGGGCAATTTCATATTTGTATTCATTTAAAAATTTTTCTACACCTGGTACAATTAAAGAATTGGCTCGCTTTGCCACGGTTTCCACCTCCTTTAGTAAGGATTATTCTTTTGATAGTATGGTTAAAAAGGTCCTGTTTCAAGATGGAAAGTTTTTTCATTGAAACCCGTAACAATTTTTGAATGCATCTTTCCAATTGTTATCTTTTCTACTATGATAATTATTGTATACCATTGGGAAAGGATTTATTTTGACGATGTGGGAAAAAATAAAGGAAAAAACGAACAAATTAACTCCAGCCCAAGTAATTGTCGGATATTATTTTATAGCTGTTACCATTTCCGCCATGTTACTTAGCCTGCCTATTTCGAGGAAATCGGACGCGCCTTGGTCGCTGATTGATGCGATTTTTACAGCAGTAAGTGCAGTAAGCGTCACTGGTTTAAGTACAGTGAACATTTCTGAAACATTTACGACATTCGGTATTTTTATCCTTATTCTTGTTTTACAAGTGGGCGGAATCGGTATTATGACGATCGGTACGTTTTTTTGGCTAATATTTCGGAAACGGATCGGGTTTCGCGAACGAAGATTAATTATGATAGACCAAAACCAAATTAATTTTGCTGGGCTCGTCAAGTTACTCAAACAATTAGTCGTTATATTTATTGGTATCGAAATCTTCGGATCTTTAATTCTCGGTACATATTTTTTACATTATTATTCCGATTGGAAGGATGCGTACTTACAAGGTATTTTTGCTGCGGTCAGTGCGATGACGAATGCTGGGTTTGATATCACAGGTGCCTCGATGAAACCTTTTGCCACGGATTATTTTGTTCAATTTATTATAATGATGTTAATCATTTTAGGTGCAATTGGATTTCCCGTTTTAGTCGAGGTGAAAAATTTTCTGTTTCATCGAGGAAGTACAGAACGGCCAAGTTTTTCCTTATTTACGAAAATCACGACGTTTATGTATTTCATTCTTGTTGTCGTAGGCGTGTTCCTTTTTTTACTATTTGAATGGAACGGTATTGTGAAGGAACATGTTTGGCACGAGTCTTTCTTATATTCTTTATTTCAATCGGTATCTGCAAGAAGCGCTGGACTTGTAACGATCGATATTACCGAATTGTCCGAGGCAACCCAATTTTTATTGGCTAGTCTTATGTTTATTGGTGCTTCTCCGTCCTCAGTGGGAGGAGGGATTCGAACAACGACCCTCGCATTAAATATTTTGTTTTTATACAATTTTGCCAAGGGAAATCCATCCATAAAATTATTTCATCGGGAAATATATGAGCAAGACGTTCGAAAAGCATTGCTAGTTTTCGTTTTCGCGACGATGATTTGTTCCACATCGATCCTTTTTCTAACTTTTACAGAGGAGCACTCGTTAATGGCAATTATTTTCGAAGTGATGTCCGCCTTTGGTACTTCGGGGATGTCGATGGGCATTACAGGGGATTTATCCGTTTTTGGGAAAATTGTTATCATGTTGTTAATGTTTATCGGTCGTGTCGGTATTTTATCCTTCGTGTTTATGATCGGAGGAAAGGAGAAAAAAGAAAACTACCATTTTCCAAAGGAAAGAATTATTATTGGATAAAAAACTCGAAAAAAGGGAATTCACCCCAAAGTTTAGATAAAACATCTAACGTTTGGGGTGTTTTTATATAGTGAAGTTTAACTGTATGAAAACGTTTCTGCTTGTGAAGGAAGATTTGAAAAGTCTCTTAGGGAGATGTTTATAGGCACATAGTAAAACATGGATAATTATGTAAAATCAAAAAAATAGTGGAAGTGATTCATTTCAGGAAAGGATGCTTCACGAAGAGGGAGTGGTCAAGGCGTAAAAAAATCAAGATCCGATTGAAATACGTACTTTTTAAAAGGTAAACGGGGGTTAGTGTCCCCCGTTAATTTGTACATATTCGCAGTTTCCTTTTCCATCAAAATAAAACAGGATATAATGATCTTTCCAGATGATGTTTTTCGTTCGTAAATAATAATATAAATCAAATGGTGTCCTGATTGCATACCCTTTTTTCATCCAGTCCCGTTCTGTTAAATTCTTAAACGGTTCTTGTAAATCCCATCGACGGAACTGTTCATAAATCGTAACCCGTTCCTCCTTCGTCGTTCCATCTTCCCACCATATTTTACGGGGTTTTAGTTTTAATCGGGATAAATAATCGAACTTCATTAGGGAAAGGGCAATGGGATGGTGTTCTTTTTTATCCTTTTGTAAAAATTGGGCGAGTCTCGTAAATAAATCTTCTAATTGATGGCCAATTTTCGACCACCCTTTGGATTCCCAAAATGTCCCAAACTGTTGAAAAAAGTCAAAAGGTGTCTCAAATACTTGGGTCACTAAATATTCGATGGTTGCATCCATCCGATGTTGATTCCAATATTTATCCAGCACATCTTCCACTTGTTTAATTCGGATGATTTCGTCAAAGGTCATAACGTTGTTTTGTAAAATTTCATAAGGCGCATCATCTCGATATACATAGTCCCATTTTTTTGCATCATTTCTTAATCCAGTGCCACGGAGCATTTTTAAAAATCCAAGTTGCAGCTCCTCTGGTCGTAAAGCGAATACATCATTGAACGTTTTACGGAAAGATTTATAGTCTTCTTCAGGAAGTCCTGCGATTAAATCGAGATGTTGAACGATTTTTCCACCGGATTTTATTAATGTAACCGTACGAGATAATTTCTCAAAATCCTGTTTCCGCTTGACTAATTCGTTTGTCCATTCATTCGTCGATTGTACGCCAATTTCAAAACGGATGAGACCAGGGGGAGCGTTTTTATTTAAAAAATCGATTACTTCCGGTCGCATAATATCCGCTGTAATCTCAAATTGGAAAACTGTTCCTGGTGTATGTTCATCGATGATAAATTGGAATAGATCCATTGCATATTTTCGACTAATGTTAAATGTCCGGTCGACAAACTTAATATTTTTGGCTCCCTTTGCCATTATGTATCGTAAATCATTTTTAATTTTTTCCCTATCAAAAAACCGGACGCCTACTTCGATTGATGAAAGGCAAAATTGGCACTGAAAGGGACATCCTCGACTCGTTTCAATATAGACGGTTCGATTCGGAAATTGGTCAATATCTTCTTTAAAACGGAAGGGGGAAGGATGATCCTTCAATTTTAAATACGGTCTTGGAGGATTGATTTTTATCGATCCGTCTTTTCGATAGGCGATCCCTTGAATTTGATCAATCGGCTCATGATTATGGAAGGCAAACAGCAAATCTTTAAAAGTTCCTTCCCCTTCACCGCGTACAATGACATCCACTTCTTTTAATCGTTGAAGCCAATAGGTGGATTCATAGGAAACTTCCGGTCCACCGAGAACAATTTTTACGTTGGGCTTTACTTTTTTCAACATTTGAATGACTTTGATCGTTTCTTCTATATTCCAAATGTAACAGCTAAAACCGATGACATCTGGGTTTCGTTGGTAAAGATTGATGACGACGTTTTCAATCGGATCCTTAATCGTAAACTCTACCATCTCTACAGAAAATTCCGGTTCCGCATATGCTTTCAAATAGCGGAGAGCCAAATTCATATGAATATATTTCGCATTTAATGTTGTAACGATAGTTTTCATTGATTGTTTCGGCTCCTTAGTTTAATGGTGTCTTTGACAACATTGTACCTATTAAAGAAGATTTTTCAAGTTTTCCCAGTAATCCTATTTCGAATTAATGAAAACGGATAAAGGAATTTTATGATTTTTGTCGAACTTTTCTTTGAGAGGTTAATGGGGGGGAGAAAAATAATTGAATCAAGATTTAAAAGTTTTACGAAAAAAAATCGCGGATTTGGAAGAAGAGAACAAACGATTAAAAAGCGATTTGAATGTTTTTAAAACCATTTATTTTCGTGCGCCGGAACCGATGATTATGCTAAACAGCCAAAAACGTTTCGTCCATGCGAATCTTGCTGCACGTGAATTTTTCGAAATGGATTTATCAAATTTATATGGAAAAACCTTTGATGATTTTTTATACATGTCTCCCTATCAAGTGCTAGAACAACAAGATGAAAAATATATGAGTGGAGGATTTTTCAAAGAAGAACGATTCATCGAATTAAAAAATGGGAAAATCAAACAGGTAGAGTTATATTTTTTTAAAGACATATTCCCAAATACCAGTATCGTTATTTTGAAAAATGTGACCTCTCATAAACTATTGGAATGCGAACGATCGATGCATTTGGAATTATTTAATAAAATATTCAACCAAATTATTGACGGGTTACTATTATTTGACGAAAAAGGATCCATAGTTAATGCCAATCCGTCCTTCTGCAAACTTATGGGAATTACCCAAGAAAAACTGGTCGGCTTATCCTTTCGTCAATTATTTTCGCAAGAGGACCAGGGAGATTATCGACATTTCTGGAAAAAATTATTCGAGACTGGATCTTTTTTTGGAGAAGTTCATTTGGCATGGAAAAACATTCGTAAATCCTTTGAAATGTCGACGAGTTCCAATGTTTTTAACGGCTTATACATGTCTATTTTACGGGATATTACCGAAAAATCGAATATGGAACGGGAAAAAAAGAAAAGCGATGAAAAGTTTCGAAAAGTGTTCCACGGTACTTTGGATGGGATGTTGCTATGGAAAGAAGAGGAGACAAAAGAGGATGGACAGAAGAAACAAATATCTATCGTGGATATGAATGATACCGGCCTTTCAATATTAAATATAAAAAGTTGTACCGATTTGCAAAATGGAAATGTTCGACTTTACGTGTACGATCAAGACGGAAAGCATGATTTTTTATCGTATATACAAAACCATTTACTTAAATCCGAGGAAGAAACGATCGTTCGAATCGAAATGGATAATCAAATCAAGAATATTGAATTTTATTCGAAAAAAAACATTTTTCAAGATGTCCATTTAACGATTTTTCGGGATGTGACGGAAAGGTTGAAGATGGAAGATCAGTTGCGCAAATCGGATATGTTGAATGTTATCGGAGAACTGGCGGCTGGCATCGCCCATGAGATTCGAAATCCGATGACGTCACTAAAGGGTTTTATCCAACTGTTAAAGGGTAGTATCGATGGATATTCGATGTATTTTAATATCATAATGGCTGAATTAGAACGAATCGAATCGATCGTCAATGAATTTCTCGTTTTATCAAAACCGCAAGTGGTTCATTTTAAAATGTTTAATGTTGTTCAAATTATGAAAGAAACGATTGAATTACTCCATGCTCAAGCAATGATGGATAATATTCAATTCCGAACCAATTACGAAGAAAAAGATATTCCGATATATTGTGAACCGAATCAAATTAAACAAGTATTTATTAATATTATAAAAAATGCCATCGAAGTAATGCCAAAGGGAAAATTTATAACAATTACCATTGCAAAAGATAATTCGCAGTTTGTCAAAGTTTCCATAAAGGATGAGGGAACGGGGATTCCGAAAGAAAAATTGAAAAAACTAGGCCAACCCTTTTATACGACGAAAGAACGGGGAACTGGATTAGGGTTAATGATCAGTTATAAAATTATTAAAGAACATGGTGGGAAAATCGAAGTAGAAAGTGAATTGGGGAAAGGAACGGTATTTCATGTCATTCTTCCGATCGACAAGCGAAAGTCCAACAACATAAATCAATGAATGATTATACAGGCAGATGATAGGATATTTGAATGAAAGGTAGAAATCTTTGCAAAGGAGTACGCATATGTCATATGAATATATTTCATTCCAAACAATGGTTGGGAATTTATTTCTAGTCGCCGAAAAAAATACAGTGAGGCGATTATTTTTCTGTAAAAAACAAATGTTCGACTGGGTTGGAAGAGAGCAAATGAGTGAAAATCCGAATCACCCAATTTTAAGTCTTGGAAAAAAGCAGTTGGAAGAATATATGGACGGGAAACGAAGGGAATTTCAACTTCCCTTTACAATTAACGAGGGGACAAGCTTCCAAGGAACTGTTTGGCGTTCCTTAATGAACATTCCCTATGGCGAAACGGTGAGTTATCAGCAGATTGCCCAATCAATTGGTAATGAAAAGGCAGTTAGAGCCGTTGGACAGGCAAATCGAAAAAACCCTTTACCAATTATTATTCCTTGTCATCGAGTGATTGGAAAGGACGGTTCGTTGACGGGGTATGCAGGAAATCGACTGGAAATAAAGAAAAGATTGCTTTTATTGGAAAAAAGAGTAGTAAAAAATAACTAGTTGAAAACTAAACTGAGAAAACTGTCGAAAAACGATAATTTATCACAATCCCCCTCAATTTTTTAAATATTTTGTCTACTTTTATCGATTCTATTTACAATAGAATCGTTCTTTGTCATAATGACTTGCGTAAGCGGTATAAATCTAGTATTTGATTTCAAAGTAGGGGGATTGAAGTGAAAAGGGAAAAATACCGGAAAAATATGGAAATTAAAATTAAGAAAAAAAGGGAGGAAATGATTGAATGTGCTAGAAATTTTGGGTTCACAGCGGAAGAGACGTTGCGGCAAAGTCGTGAGTTAGATGAATTGATGAACGAATATATACGACTTTTTCTTAGACCCAGGAAAAAAATCAACATTTTAATTCCGATCTTTTTTTTGTTTAAATCTCTGTTTAGTCGCATACTAATTACACATCATACATAGTCCAAAATACATGAATCGATCGATTTCATAACAACGTTAGTATAGCGCGTAGCTAATTGGAATAAGGTGATCGAAGGTGGAATTTTACCCGTTACAAAGATCCGATATGAAAGGTTGCCGCTTGGAAAGAAGGAAAACTAGGCGGCAACCATAAATTAATTTTTATTAAAAGGGAGACTTGCAACTTTTTCAAAAGGGTTTAGGCTGAAATTGAGATTTTATCGTCCACTAATGTTGCCTTCAACTGTTTTGTTTCAGGATGATCGAGAATATAGTCGGCGATTCGATCTTCCAACTGTTCTTGGATCGTTCTACGAAGGGGACGAGCTCCAAAATCCCGATTATATCCGATTTCCACAAGTTTTTCTTTAACATTGTCATCTACAGTAAGTTCGATGTGTTCTTCATTCAAATGCATTTTTACTTCATTTAACATCAAGTCGACAATTTGTAGTAAATGTTCCTTATCTAAATGATGGAAGCGAATGATGTCATCAAAACGATTCAAAAATTCGGGTTTAAAGTATTGGCGTAATTGTTCCATCAACGAGGTTTTATCATGATCCTCTCGTTTATCAAAGCCTACTTGTATTAGTTTTCTTTCAGTACCCGCATTGCTTGTCATAATAATAACCGTGTCCTTAAAGCTAACCGTTCGACCTTGGCTGTCGGTCAATCGTCCGTCATCTAAGATTTGTAAGAACATATGCATAACATCTGGATGAGCCTTTTCGATTTCGTCTAACAAGATTAAACTGTATGGATTTCGGCGAACCTTTTCCGTCAATTGTCCGGCTTCTTCATGACCGACATATCCTGGCGGTGAACCGATTAATTTCGAAACGCTATGTTTTTCCATATATTCGCTCATATCAAGACGAATTAACGAATCACGCGTTCCATACAATTCCTCCGCTAATGTTTTTGCTAATTCGGTTTTTCCCACACCTGTAGGACCGACGAAAAGGAAGGATCCGATCGGTCGGTTTTTCGCTTTTAATCCAGCTCGACCACGACGAATGGCCTTTGCCACGGCGCGAACTGCATCGCTTTGGCCGATTACTTTTTTCGCCAAATTTTGTTCTAAATTTTTTAGTTTTTGTTGTTCATCTGCTTGAATTTTACCGACAGGGATTCCTGTTTTTTCTTCTAAAATATCATGGATGACTTGAATATCCACAACGGGTAAGTCATTTCCTGCATCATTTTTCCTACGGTTTTTCAATTCATTTTCTTCATCCCGTAGTTTTGCAGCCCATTCGTAATTTTCCTCTTGTAACGCCTTTTTCTTTTCTACAGTGATTTGTTGCAAACGTTCTTCCACTTGTTTGCTAGTGAAGTTCGGTGATTTTAAATTTACCTTTGAGCCAGCTTCATCCATCAAATCGATCGCTTTGTCAGGTAAAAACCGATCCTGGATATAACGATGGGATAAGTTGACACAAGCACGGATCGCTTCATCGGTATATTTCACTTGATGGTATTTTTCGTATCGCTCTTTTAACCCCATTAAAATATGGATAGATGCATCGATCGATGGTTCTTGGATGAGAACCGGTTGGAAACGGCGTTCTAACGCAGCGTCTTTTTCAATTTGACGATATTCTTTTATCGTTGTTGCTCCGATTATTTGGATATCTCCACGAGCCAAGGCAGGCTTTAATATATTTCCCGCATCCATCGATCCTTCTGCGGAACCAGCTCCGACAATTAAATGAATTTCGTCGATAAACAAGATCACGTCTTGGCGATTTTGTAATTCATGAATTAATTGTTTCATCCGTTCCTCAAATTGTCCCCGAATCCCTGTATTTGCCACGAGGGATGCGACATCCAAAACATACACTTCTTTGTTCCGAAGTTTCATCGGGACGTTCCCTGATACAATTTTTAATGCTAAGCCTTCTACAACAGCGGTTTTCCCAACCCCAGGTTCCCCGATTAAAACCGGATTATTTTTATTGCGACGATTCAAGATTTCCATTACCTTTTGAATTTCATCATCCCGTCCGATTACTGGATCGATTTTTCCACGTCGAGCCTCATCGGTTACATTTTTTCCAAAATGGTCGAGGAAGCCATTTCGCTTACCTCCAGTTGTTTGTACCTTTTGGGTAACATTCGATCCGAATGGTTCAGAACTAAAAGACCCGTTTGAAAAGTTGTTAAAGAATTGTTCAAAGGGACTTCCGGAAGAAAAGAAAGCTTGAAATTCAGAAGAAAACGATTCTTGTTGTTGACGATAACATTGTTGGCATAAATGGTATGTGGTTTGTTCACCGTTTATTTCATAACGAAGGTGGACCGTTGCTTCATTTTGTTGACATTTTTGACAAAGCATCACAATGAACCTCCTTTTTACAAATCCTTTTAACTAATTTGACTTTAACTTTCTTTGACCAATAAGATGGAATTCATCTTACTTCTATGTTGAAAAATCATTAACAAGATTACTTTGACTTTGACTATCTTTGATTATTTGATCTAGTTTTATTATACTTTGACCTTTTTTGACTTTCAAGGGTTTTGCTTCATCATACCATTTTTAAATTTACATTTTACGACGGTTTTGTCGTTCTTAATCCGAATTTTACTCATAAATATGTCATTGAGGGGACAAGGAGTTGAGGAAAGGTCCGATGAGGTCCGAGTTCAGGGATGCGTGGAATCGTAACAATTTTAGAACCGATAGAATGAGTCGCTGACATCATGGAAAGGTGGTAAAACATTGTCATGGATTGGAAAAGAGCTTTCCAATTAGCTTTTATTTATGTTGGAACAGTCGTTGGAGCCGGATTTGCAACAGGGAGGGAGATTGTCGAATTTTTTTCAAAGTTCGGTAGTTTAGGGATTGTTGGGATTGCTATTTCAGGACTTTGTTTTATATATTTTGGAAGTAAAATGATGTTGTTGACGTTAAAGATTCGGGCAAAAAGTTATTATCAACTGAACCAGTATGTATTTGGACCCGTTTTTGCCCCTTTTGTGAATGTGATTATGTCCATCATGTTAGTCGGTGTAACGGGAGTCATGTTATCTGGAGCGGGGAGTCTGTTTGAAGAACAATTACAATTATCGAAGCTTCTTGGAATTTTTTTGACCATTTTTTTCGGTTTAATTGTCCTTAGAGTTGGAACGAAAGGACTCGTCTTTGTAAATATGCTAGTCGTTCCCATATTAATTATTTGTAGTTTACTATTGTCCATCCATTCCAGTCAGTTTCCAGATTTTGTCGAAAGGATCAAATGGATGGATTCATTCAATTGGCAATTTATTATTTCCGCTTTGGCCTATGCTGGGTTCAATGTAACGATGGTTCAAGCGGTTTTAGTCCCAGCAGCATTAGAAATCGATGATGAAAAAATCGTGAAGCTAGGCGGTGTCATCGGTGGGTTTATTTTAATGCTCGTCTTGTTATCAAGCCATTTTACTCTTGTGCAATTGGATGATATGGTAACGTTCCATATTCCGATGGCGGTAATCGTGAATAAGTTCGCTCCTTCTTTCTTTTTTCTATTTATCGTTATGGTTTACGGAGAAATCTTTAGTTCGATTATCGGAAATATTTTCGGACTCGGGCGTTTTATCGAAAGGTCGATCAACATTCATCCCTTTTGGATTGGTTTTATGATTTTTTTCATTACTTTTTTTATTAGTCAAATCGATTACAGTGTTCTATTAAGTGCATTGTATCCTGCCTTTGGCTATGTAAGCCTCTTTTTTCTTTTATTACTGTTCATCAAGTAATCTCACATAAATTTGTATAAAGAAAAAGCATCCGAACGGTTTTGGATGCTTTGAATAATCAAATCCTTTTCGAATAAAGGGCGATTTGCTTAAATCAGTGGAAGGAATACAAACAATAATAAATCAAAGGTTAAATGGGAAATGATCACAAGGGGAATACTTCTTTTCCAAACATACAGAAGACCCCAGATCAAGCCAGATATGACAGCTGCTAAAACTAATACAAAATAGCCGGAATAAATATATACTGAAGCATATAAGACGCTAGATAACAGAATGCTCGTCCAATTTGCCATATATTTCGAAAGCCGCTTTAAAATAAATCCCCGCCAAAAAATTTCTTCTCCGGGAATGATTACGAGAACTAAAACAATATAGTGCCAGATGGAATCGGGAGAGAATTTTTCGTACAATGATACAACTTGATTTTGTAACGATGACCAATTTAACAAATCGAACAAACTATTGCCAGCCCAAAATAGGCTGTACAAAAACAAACCGGAAATAAATCCGAAAAATAAATAAGAAAGAACGGACAGTTGATCATCAAGGTCTTCATTCATTATCGTATAAGAAATTAAGAATAAAGTGGTTCCTGTAAGTATATACCAAAAAACTTTGGATTGATCAAATGTGAAAAACAAAAGTATATGTGCAATAATAATGCCGATGATTATTTTCCAATCAAGTTGAACTTTTTTCATATAACAAACTCCTTTCAAAACCAGTTACATTGTAGCATACCAAAGAAAGGGAAAAAAGTTAAAAAAACAATCCGAAATTTATGCAATAGACAAATCATTTGTATTCATATATAATATAGGGAAAATTTTGAGGGTTTGGAGAAAGAAATACCTTTATATGGAGAAGGGGAAAAGGGTGTACAAGTGACACCCTATATTTTTGTGTAGATCGATAATTGGAGGAAGTGGAAGGAATTGACTATTCGTTTTCATCGATAATTCGATAATTTTTATGGTTAACGACGGTTTTTTCTTCCAATTCTAATTCTCGATAATTTTCCATATATGTTAAATCAACGATGACGGAGTTTTCATAAACTTTCTCGACAATACCTTTTAATCCATCTTTGAATTCGATTACATTTCCAACTTCTGCCTTTTTCAAACCACATCGCCCCTTTATGACATTTAATTATATTTAGTTTGCAATAAAATGTTCGAATTGTAAAGATTATTTTTAACTTTTTTATAGGTCTTTTTTATTATTTTTCCATCAATTTCCTAATTGACGGAGGGATTTATATGGATGAAAAAACTGCACGTGAATGGATTGAAAAGTTGGCTTCTGGACAATGGAGCGAATGTCGAGTAGAAAAAAACGATTTTCTAGTTTTCCGAAGTGTATTGACGAAAAGGGCGGATTTTAAACATTTCCACGGTTCAGCTCAAAGGGGAGGAGCAGTCATTTTTACGTATTTAAAAGAACCAAGAAATTAGTATTCTATTAATGGAAGAGTTGGAAAAGCTATACTTAGAATCCAACTCTCTACTAATGAAAGAATGTTCATCACCTGATAGCCTAGTAGTGTACTAATTTTGGAGGTGCAGGTGAATGATTTGGAAGAAATTAATAATCGCAGCAATCATGATGTTCTTTGGAACAGGGTTAGCCGTCGATGCAGCAACCATTTATACCGTAAAATCTGGAGATTCACTTTATAAAATTGGAAAAACATACGGAGTTTCTGTTCAAGCCATTCAATCGGCAAACCAGATCTATACTTCATTGATTTATCCAGGACAACAGCTAACGATTCCGACTGCTATTACTACATCAGATAAAGATCTTCTTGCTAGACTCGTCTACGCCGAAGCGAAGGGTGAGCCGTATGCAGGAAAGGTAGCTGTAGCACTTGTTGTATTAAATCGAGTAGACCATCCACAATTTCCAAATACGATTCAAGATGTCATCTATTCGATGGACGGCGGGTATTACGCTTTTACGCCGGTTGCAAATGGTCAGATTAATATACCAGCTGATAGTGAGGCGAAACGGGCTGTTGAAGAGGCTTTGGCCTTTCGAGGACAAGGGTCCGGTTCATTATATTTTTACAATCCGGCTAAAACGACGAGTAAGTGGATATTATCGAGACCGGTTACGATTACGATCGGAAACCATGTTTTTGCAAAATAATGAGAGGTGTTAGGCAGATTGGGAAAAGGATCTGCCTTTTTCAATTTTGTCATTTTTTGAATTTGGTATGGTGAAGGAAATCTTATATAATGGGTTTGAAATAGCAAATTTTGCTTAAAAATGGCATTTCCATTGAAATGGGATTAGGAAACAAGGGGATTGGTCATGTTTACGAATCGAACGATTATCGTCACAGGTGGAGCCAATGGAATCGGGAAAGAAATTGCCATTCAATTTGCCAATCACGGAGGAAATGTGGTAATCGCCGATCGAGATACCATGAATGGAAAAAAACTTGAAGCGGATTTAGCGAACTCTGGGAAAAAATGTTTATTTGTAGAAACAGATGTAAAAAAAGAAAGGGATATCATACGGCTTGTGGAAACCACCCTTCAAGTTTATGGGACCATCGATGTGCTTGTAAATAATGCCGGTATTTCCAAATTCCATTCCTTTTTTGATTTGTCTGTAGCCGAATGGGATGAGGTTATTCAAACGAATTTACGAAGTGTGTTCCTCTGTTCCCGAGAAGCAGCGAAAAGAATGAAATCAAAAGGTGGGTGTATTATTAATATTGCATCTACCCGCGCCTTTATGTCAGAAGCGAATACAGAAGGTTACTCTGCTTCAAAGGGAGGAATTCTTTCCCTTACCCATGCGATGGCCGCAAGTCTCCATCCGTATAGGATTCGGGTAAATTCTGTAAGTCCCGGTTGGATTCATACGGGAAACTCCGAGGAGTTATCGGAACAAGACCATTTACAACATTGGTCGGGTCGCGTCGGTAAACCGGAAGATATCGCCCGAGCATGTCTTTTTTTAGCTGATTCGAAAAATGACTTTATCACCGGCCAAAATATAACGATCGATGGTGGAATGACAAGGAAAATGATTTACGAGTAACTATTTTTCGATGAAATATTGAAAAAAGCTTTTCATTGGCATGCCAATTTTGTAAAAATAAAAAGTCATTTTTAATTCATTTTTTCAAATTACGTGCCAATTTTTCGAATTAAAAAATTAACTTTTTCCTTAAGATAATCATTGTATGTTGCCAGTAAAAATGGTATCTTAAAGATTATGAAGAGATTGTTTCTACTTTAACAAACTTTGATCGAATGACGATTAAATTGCTTTTTTTAACCATGAATAAAGTAGAAACAACAATAGAAAAACAAAGGTAAAAAGGAGAGTTGGAAGATGTTAGAAAAATCATACAAAGTTATCGCAGATACAGGAATTCATGCTCGACCTGCAACCCTTCTCGTTCAAACGGCAGGGAAATTCGATTCGGAAATTCAACTGGAGTATAAAGATAAAAAGGTAAATTTAAAATCGATCATGGGTGTCATGTCCCTCGGAATCGGAAAAGATGCGGAGATTAAAATTATTGCTGAAGGTTCCGATGAAGAAAGTGCAATGAAAGCCATTGCCGATTTAATGGAAAAAGAAGGTTTGGCTGAATAATGGCAACGATGATAAAAGGAATAGCCGCCTCGAGTGGGATATCGATTGCAAAGGCTTATCGGCTGGTGGAACCGGATTTGTCGTTTGAAAAGAAAACGATTGAGAATGAATCCGAAGAGATAAAAAGACTTCATCGTGCGTTGGATGAGGCAAAATCCCAGTTGCAAACGATTCGGGAGCATGCCGAAAAAAATCTCGGCTCGGATAAAGCAGCCATTTTTGACGCCCATTTACTCGTTTTAAATGATCCGGAATTAATTCAGCCAATTGAAGAAAAAATAAAAACGGAGAAAGTGAATGCGGAATTTGCTTTGAAAGAAACGACGGATATGTTTATATCCATTTTCGAGCAAATGGATAATGAATATATGCGGGAAAGGGCTGCAGATATTCGGGATGTGAGAAAGCGCATTTTAGCTGGACTGTTAAATGTAACAATCCCAAATCCGAGTACCATTTCAGAAGAAGTCATCGTCGTTGCTGAAGACTTGACTCCATCGGATACGGCGCAACTAAACCGTACGTTTGTTAAAGGTTTCACGACGGATATTGGTGGAAGAACATCCCATTCTGCAATCATGGCTCGTTCTTTGGAAATCCCTGCTGTCGTTGGGACGAAAACCGCAACGAAAGATATCCAAAATGGCGATTTATTAATTTTGGATGGGTTGACAGGGGAAGTGCATATTAATCCATCTGAAGAGCTTTTAGAAACGTACAGAAAAAAACAACAAGAATATGAAGCGCAGCTTGCTGAATGGGCGAAGCTCGTCAATGAACCGTCTGTCACGAAAGATGGTAAGCAAGTAGAACTCGTAGCGAATATCGGAACTCCGAAAGACGTGGAAGGTGCTTTGAAAAATGGTGCCGAAGGGGTCGGACTTTTCCGAACGGAATTTTTATACATGGATCGGGACGAACTTCCAAGCGAAGAATTCCAATTTGAAGCATATAAAACCGTTTTGGAAAAAATGGAAGGAAGGCCTGTTGTTGTTCGTACTCTAGATATCGGAGGAGATAAGAAGCTTTCCTACTTACCTTTACCTGAGGAATTGAATCCTTTCCTCGGTTTCAGGGCCATTCGCTTATGTTTAGAAAGAACGGATATTTTACGTACCCAATTGCGTGCGCTTCTTCGGGCAAGTACTTATGGGAATTTAAAAATTATGTTCCCAATGATTGCCACCCTCGATGAATTTCGACAAGCCAAGGCGATCTTTTTGGAAGAAAAGGAAAAATTGGCGAAAGAAGGAATTCCAACTTCCGATTCCATTGAGCTTGGAATTATGGTTGAGATCCCTTCAACGGCTGTTCTTGCTGATCAGTTTGCAAAGGAAGTCGATTTCTTTAGTATCGGTACAAATGATTTAATTCAATATACGATGGCAGCTGATCGAATGAACGAGCAGGTTTCTTATTTGTATCAACCGTACAATCCATCCATTTTACGTTTAGTAAAAATGGTCATCGACGCTTCCCATAAAGAGGGGAAATGGACAGGTATGTGTGGAGAAATGGCCGGGGATGAAACGGCGATTCCGCTCCTACTCGGTCTTGGTCTCGATGAATTTTCCATGAGTGCCACATCCATTTTAAAGGCTCGCTCATTGATTTCGAAACTATCTCAAGAAGAAATGAACGAGTTAGCAGAGAAAGCATTGAATATGCGTACCGTCGATGAAGTAATAGAACTTGTAAAAAAAGCTGTTAATTAATTATAAAACCACCGATCGATCTTTCGTCGGTGGTTTTATAACTCTTCGAGGAAAATGAATGGGATTTTTGTTCATCGATTTTCGAAAAAACATCTTTTAGTTAGAAGTAATTTAAAAAAACATGATGTCTACGAAAAGAGGATGTTGTATTTTCGATGGGAAATCAAATAAATATTCCCACTTTTTTTATTGTTTAGTATAATAGTTAAAAAATGAAAAAGGAGGGGATTTTGGATGGAATGGGATTTTTCTGGAAAAACAGCCTTAGTGGCAGCATCGAGTCAAGGTTTAGGTAAAGCCATTGCCGAACAACTAGCGAAACTCGGGGCTAATGTTATGATTTCCAGTCGAAATGAAGAAAAATTGAAGAAGGTACAGACTGAATTAAATCGTATGAACAAAGGAAGGGTAGAATATTGTGTCACTGATTTGACGAAGAAAAGCGATATTGACAACCTTATCCAACGAACACTAGATACATTTGGTACGATCGATCTTTTAGTGAACAATTCGGGGGGACCACCAGCCGGATCATTCGAAGATTTTCATGATGAAGATTGGCAGGCAGCCTTTGAATTGAACTTATTATCCTATATTCGACTCATTCGAGGGGCGCTTCCTGCTTTAAAAAAGAAAGGTGGAAAGATTTTAAATATCGCATCCTCCTCGGTAAAAGAACCGATTCCAGGTCTAATTTTATCCAATACGTTTCGAACGGGTATAACGGGTTTATCGAAAACTTTAGCAAAAGAATTGGCACCTTATCAAATTTTAATCAATACCCTTTGTCCAGGTCGAATTGAAACGGATCGAATTAAAGAGCTGGATGAAGTGAATGCTCAAAAATTAGGTATTACTACTGAGGAATTTAGTCGAGAAATGAAAAAGACGATTCCACTGAATCGATACGGAACACCGGAGGAATTCGCTAAAGTTGCGGTATTTTTACTTTCGGATTTGAATACATATATGACAGGCTCCACCCTTTTTGTAGACGGAGGGGCTTTGAAGTCGATTTAATAATTTATTAAACATGGTTAAATCCCGGCATTTTTTAGTCGGGATTTTTTCATCTTCAAAAAAAGGATGTATTTTTTCCGTTAAAGGATTTATTCGTATGAACATAAGAAAAATCGAATTGGTCATACGTAAGGCAAAATAGGTAAAATAGTGGAAACAAATTTGTGAAATAATGAATGAATTTAAGACCGATCGTTCCTTTGATATGGTACAATCTTTTTGAAAAAGTTTTTTTAGGAGGGAGTGAAAATATGAGTTTAGATAAGCAAAATATTGGATTTATTGGTCTCGGTGTAATGGGGAAAAGTATGACTAGACATCTGTTGAAAGCAGGTTATCCCTTGTTTGTTTATACACGAACGAAGAATAAGGCGGAAGAGCTGCTTCGTGAAGGGGCGACATGGGTTGATTCTCCGAAGGAAATCGCAGAAAAGGCCGATGTTGTTTTTACCATCGTAGGTTTCCCTACGGATGTGAAGGAAATTTATCTTGGAGAAAAAGGACTTATTCCAAATGGCAAACGAGGTTCTATATATATTGATATGACGACCTCGTCTCCAAGTCTTGCGAAACTATTGTATGATAAAGGGAAAGAAAAAGGGATCTCCATCCTTGATGCCCCTGTCTCTGGTGGGGATATCGGTGCAAAAGAGGGCCGTTTAGCTATGATGGTTGGTGGAGATAAAGAGGTCTTTGAACAAGTGCTTCCTTTACTTCAACTTATGGGAACTAATATATCATACATGGGTGATGCGGGAAGTGGGCAACATACGAAAATGGCGAATCAAATTGCCATCGCATCGAATATGATCGGTGTATGTGAAGCCCTCATCTATGCGAAAAAATCTGGGCTGGATCAACAACAGGTAGTAAAGGCCATATCTACTGGGGCAGCATCGAGTTTTTCTTTAACAAATTTAGCGCCAAGGATATTGAAAGAAGACTATTCTCCTGGATTTTTCATAAAACATTTTATCAAGGATATGAATATTGCATTAACTGAAGCGGAAAAAATGGGACTGGAACTTCCAGGGTTGACTTTAGCTAAACATCTGTATGAGAAATTGGCAGAAAAGGGAGAGAAAAATAGCGGTACGCAAGCATTATACAAATATTGGGAACAGGAAGATTCATCCCATTCATAATCTGTTGAATGGTTTACACAAACAGGAAAACGACAATAGAAAGGGACAGCTATGTTATCACTTTCATTATTTAATTTAATTTCATATTTTGCCATGTCTGTAGTCGTGGCATTTTTTCCAATCTATTTTCAATACAAAGGGTTAAATCCTGCTGAAATCGGTTGGCTACTTGCAGTCG
Source organism: Fervidibacillus halotolerans (assembly GCF_026547205.1). Taxonomy (GTDB): domain Bacteria; phylum Bacillota; class Bacilli; order Bacillales; family Caldibacillaceae; genus Fervidibacillus; species Fervidibacillus halotolerans. The sequence goes on from NZ_CP106877.1 coordinate 765,297, forward strand.
GTACATTTATATCCGTATTCAGTCAGCCGATTTGGGGACTAATTGCCGATAAAAAACAGACGATTAAACGAATTGTTTTATTATTACTTGTATTTTCATTATTGACTAGTTCATTCATCTTTTTCGCCGATTCATTTTCTTACCTTTTTTTTGCGATGGCTTTGTTCTTTTTCTTTTTTTCTCCTGTTCAGCCGTTAGTAGATAGCTTAGCGACAGCTTATACCATTGAGCGGGGGAAAAACTATGGAGCAGTTAGAATGTGGGGGTCGATCGGTTTCGCTACTTCTTCCCTTGTGACCGGTATCGTAATCGAATGGATTGGTATCGAAAATATCGGGTTTATTTTGGGAACTTTTATCATCCTAACTTTCCTTATTTCCACGAGGTTAATGGATCGATCGACAAAGATGGCATCGATTTCAACATCACTCGTTGTCCAAACGTTAAAAAATAAAGAATACGTATTTTTTTTATTTGCAGTATTTCTCATTACTTTTCCACATCGTATGAACGATAGCATATTAGGATTGTATTTGTCGAAATTAGGAGCAACGGAGGGAGAAATCGGAGCTGCTTGGACGATTGCAGCGGCAAGTGAAGCACCATTTATTTTCATCATGGCTCTATTTTTGAAAAAATTTCACCATCTTCAATTGATGGCGTTCGCAGGAGGCATTTATTTTATCCGTTGGTTTTTATACGGTATGACCGATCACGTTTGGACGATTATTTCTTTACAAGCATTGCATAGTATAACATTTGCGGTGTTTCTCGTCGCATCCCTTCAATATGTTGCAGTATTAGTTCCCCGGGAAATGTTGGCCACAGGACAGACGATTTTCTTCGCAGTCCAAAGCGGATTAGGTGGTATATTCGGTAGTCTAATCGGAGGATACATGATGAAAGAGTTGGGAGCACCGTTTACGTATCAAGTGGGCTCTTTATTTGCCCTTGCCGGTTCGTTGTTAAGCTTTGTGATGTATTTATCCAGAAAAAAGCGGGTTCTCCAAGCTTCTGAATAAGTGGATTTTTTGATCATTCAAAATGGTATACGCTAATCAGGCTATGGACATACATTTTCCTTTCTCAATTTTTATTTTCATTATACAATATGGTTAATAATGGAATCATTAGGAGGCGAGGAAATGAAGTATCGAAAGTTAGGAAGAACCGGTTTGAAAGTAAGCGAAATTAGTCTTGGTAGTTGGCTTACATACGGTAACACGACCGATACACAACAAGCTGAAGAAATCATCGATCGAGCCTATGAATTAGGAATTAATTCCTTCGATACAGCGAATGTCTACGCCTATGGAGAAGCGGAGAAAATCGTCGGAAAAGCGTTAAGTAAATATCCAAGGGAATCTTATGTTTTAGCAACGAAAGTTTTTTGGCCGATGGGTGATGGTCCGAATGATCGGGGGCTTTCAAGAAAGCATGTATTTGAACAACTGCATGCGAGTTTATAACGGTTACAAAAAGATTATGTAGACATATATTACTGCCATCGTTATGATGAAAACACTCCTGTGGAGGAAACGTTACGGACGATTGATGACCTCGTAAGACAAGGTAAAGTGTTGTACGTAGGCGTTAGTGAATGGACGGCTCAACAAATTCAAGAAGCGTTACAAACGGCAGACCGCTATTTATTAGATCGTATTGTCGTTAATCAACCTCAATACAATATGCTCAATCGGTATATTGAAAAAGAAGTGATTCCCGTCAGTAGAAAAAATGGGATTGGCCAAATTGTCTTTTCTCCTTTAGCCCAAGGGGTTTTAACCGGGAAATATAAAAGGGGACAATCGATTCCAAAGGATAGCCGTGCAGCCCATCCGAAAACGAGTGGGGCAATCAAAAATCTCATGACGGAAGAAAATTTATTAAAAGTAGAAAAATTGAAAGCAGTGGCACAAGAACTCGGTATTACCTTATCTCAACTCGCTTTAGCTTGGATATTGAAAAATCCGAACGTAACCAGTGCTATTATCGGTGCTACGAAACCAGAACAAGTAGAAGAAAATGTGAAAGCGGTCGATGTGGAATTAAATGATGAACTAATGGAAAGAATCGAGTCGATTTTAAGCTAAATGCCTATTGTCTAGGGAAGAAATATTAGATAACAAAAGGGGTACCATCACGATGTGTGTGACGGTACCTTTTTCATTTCATTTAAAAGGATGAATACTTCATCGAGCGTTCCAATCGATCTAACCCTTCCGCCAGCTGTTCCATCGATTGGGCGAAAGATAAGCGGAAATATCCTTCTCCATATTTTGAAAAGGTACTTCCTGGAACGACAGAAACCCGATATTTCTTCACAAGCATCAAGCAATAATCAAGGGAAGACATTTGGAATGATTCAGGAATTTTTACAAAGAAATAAAAGGCTCCATCAGGCATGATCGTTTCAAATCCCATATTGACTAATCGTTTGTAAACATAATCCCTTCTTTTACGATATTCCATTCGCATGTCGACGGGATCATCCATTCCCACGGTTAGTGCTTCTAACGCAGCCATTTGGGAAACGGAACTGGCACAGGTGACGTTATATTGATGGACTTTCAACATTTCTTTAGCGAGCCATTCACGTGCAAAGGCAAAACCGATTCGCCAACCGGTCATGGAATGGGATTTGGAAAGCCCATTGATTACGATCGTTTGTTCAGGAAGAAAGTTTGCGATGGACGTATGATTTGCTTCGTACGTTAACTCGCTATATATTTCATCAGCGAGAACAAAAATGTTTTTTCTCCGAAGGACTTCCGCAAGTTTTTTCAATTCTTCTTTTGAATAACTTACACCCGTTGGATTGGATGGATAAGTAAGGATTAGGCAACGGGTTTGCTCGGTAACATGTTTTTCAATCATTTCCGCAGTTACTTTAAAATATGTACGTCTTGTATCCATATAGACCGGTACGCCCCCTGCCAATCGGACGAGCGGTTCATAGCCGGGATAGATGGGTCCGGGAAGTAGCACTTCATCACCGCTATGTAAAATGGTCCGTAGGGCAAGATCGATTCCTTGCGTTGCTCCAATTGTCACGATGACTTCCGATTCTGGCTGATAATGAATCCCATACTTTTGGGAAAGGAAATTAGCCGCCGCCTTTCGTAAGGGAAACATCCCAGCATTTTCCGTATACGCAGTTACATTTTGATCGATTGCTCGTTTTGCCGCTTCTTTTATATGTTTTGGTGTTGGAAAATCAGGTTGGCCAATCGTTAAGGAAATAAGATCCTTTTCCGATTGAATCATTTGAAAAAATTGGCGAATGCCAGAAATTTGAATAGATTTTACATTATCATTCAAAAACTGTTCCATATTCCTTCCTCGCAGACTTTTCTTTCATCATATCATACCGCTAAAAATGGGGACAGAAAAATTGATATTCGAAGGTATGAAAAATGGAGTTCCAGTGACGGATCAGCTGTAGCACCATATGGGGCTGGTGACAGTTTTGTCCATATTTGGTAAAATAACGGTAATGATATTTTGTGAAAAGATTTGGAGAAAGGATGAGGATTTTGGAAAAGAATGAGGAACGAATCGATTACTTCACGGATGATAAAATTATTGAATTTATGTTAGGGGATAAATGTTTCGGTATTCCCGTTTTAAATGTTCGGGAAATTATTCGCCCATCGAATATAACTCCCGTACCCCGCTCCCATCCTTTCATTGAAGGAATTACGGAAATTCGGGGGGAAGTTCTTCCGGTTATAAATTTGGCAAAAGCTCTTTCCATAGATCATCATCACCCGGGACGAGAAGAGCGGTTTATTATCGGTGAATTTTGTGAACAACGGGTCACATTCCATGTGGATGGGGTTCGTCAAATTGTTACGTCTAAAAATCAAGAACAGCCGGACGATTTGTACGGTGGTAAAGAAGCCTTCGTCAAGTCAGTGATTAAAACGGAGAAACAAATGATTATCATATTGGATTATGAAAAAATATTGGAGGAAATCCGTACATAAAAAGCAGCAGAACTTTCCGTTACTCTCATTCCCCAAGCCGTTTGAATACCGGCTTTGTATAGCGCCTATGGAAGGATTTCGTTTTTTCTCGTTTTTTTAATCCTGTATATCGTTCTAAAATGCGCTTCGCTTCCTTTAAAGAAAGGATTGTTTTCGGGTTACGGACCGAGTCATCGAGTTTTCCTAAATTTTTCAACTGCTGAATATCATCTTTCGTCGGAGGAATATGAAAATAATAATTCCCACAAGAGATAAGTACATCTAATTGCTGTTGGCTAAATCGAGGATTTCGAGAAAAGTGGAGACCAATTTTTTTTGCTTTTCCTTCCGATAACATTTTTTTAATTGCTGCATGTTTTAATTGATACAAATATTTGGAATCGGGTGCGGTTTTTGCGTGTCGATTGACGATAAATAAGGCTTTGGATAACAGATCGACGGGAAAGGTTTGCTCGTCATCTTGTGTCGATTGCACATTAATCCTCCTTCCAATTGTTAACACTTTTGAATGTGAAAGTGGTAATTTCTGGTCTTGCAAACAAGCGATACGGTAATCTTGTTGTTCCCAATCCCCTATTCACATAAACAGAAAAAGATTTTGTGACCGAATACAATCCTTCATAATATTTTCGTCCATACGGTGGTGTGATGACAGGACCGATAAAAGGAAACTGTACTTGTCCACCGTGACTATGTCCACTCAATTGATAATGAACGGGATATGAGGCCGCTTCATCTGCTAAATCAGGAGCATGGGAAATAAGAATTGTAAAGGTCTTTTCTGGATGATTGGAAAATGTTTTCTTAAAATCTGGTTTTCCGAGCATCGCATCATCGATTCCAGCCAAAATAAATTGGTCTCCTGCTTCGTTTTTTATGGATACCGCTTCGTTTTGTAAAATCGTAAATCCGGAAGATTCCATTATCTGTTTATATTTATTTGAACCCCATCCACCGTGATCGTGGTTTCCATAAACAGCGAACTTTCCCATCGGTGCAGAAAGCAGACGAAGGATTTGAATCGTTTGTTCCCATTCAAAAAAAGACAAAAGGTTGTCCACTAAATCTCCGGAAAAAACGATCAAATCCGGGTCTTCATTGGAAATAATTTCAACAACCCTTTCCATTTGTGTTAAATCGAATTGAAATCCTAAGTGTGTATCGCTAAATAGAACAATTTTAAAATGGTCAAATGAATTGGGTATTAACGGATGGGTAAGATCGATCTTAACGGTTTCAATCCATTTTGGCTCGATATTTTTCATATATAAATGGGTAGAAATACTCCCAATGAGTAAAGCAGCTACGGATGTTGCGGCTTTTTTCAAAAAACTTCTTCTGGTAATTTTTTCATTCTTCATGTTATCCTTAACCTATACTTTTCAATTCTCTCTTTATATTATCAAAATATTAATTCATTTGCACTTTTTTTGCAGATTTTCCAAATCCAGTACTTAAATTTACCATTTCAATTTCTTTACGATGAATAGATATTTTTATATGATAATGTTATGTAAAGATCTATCTTTTGAATATGACGGATGTGGAGAAGGAGATCGAATGAAAAAATATGAAATGATAATTTTACCCAACCGTTCAGGTATCGTTAAAGTATACATTTACAATTTCCTTCAGTCGAAAGGGCGAGTGAAGGTGTATGCGTCCCTTAATGAAAAGGTCGTTTCATGTACAGGATACAATAAAAAACGGACGATTATAAAAGCGTTAAGTAAATTGTATAAACGAACGGTTAATCAAGAATAAGATGACCGTCATCAAAATTAGTTATACTTAGATGTCCAACTTGGATATCTAAGTTTTTTTGTTCGTATAGATTGGAAAATACTAGAAAAAATGTCAATGATTCATCTTTTCGTTCCTTTGCATAGGAAGATAAAAACGTGGAATTGTAACAGTAAAACGAAAAATCGTTTTCCATATAGATATGGAATCATTTTAATTTTAATTCTTGACAAACAACGTACTTTTTCTGTTTAATTACATATTGTGTACTAGCTTTTGGAAGGATTCAATCCATCATTTAAACAGGACACTCGATGCAATTTTTGCCATTCTTTGATTTAGGAGGAAAAAAATGTCGTTATTAGAAGGAATTTTAACCCGATTAAAAAATATGCAAGAAAATGCTATGGAACAAGAGCGTTATTTTGAACAAAATGGTGAAATAAAATGTAAAGTGTTATATTCACCGAAAACCGATATGTTTGAATTGGAAATTTTCGATAAAGATGGAAAATCAGATACGTTCCAATTTGATAATATCGATATGGCCACGATTGAAATATTTGAGCTATTACAAAACGAATAAAATATAATCACTGAAAAATCTTCCCGTCTCATATAATGATAAAGGATTTGAAAATCATTTTATGTTAAAATGAAAATGTATGAAAAATCGAATCGGGGAGATTTGAATATGATCGATCTTCAAAAGGACGTTTTAATGGAAAAACGGATTGGCGATCTTTTAGTTCCATCGGAAAGAGTCGCCCATGTGCAAATTGGAAATAACTTAGAACATGCACTACTCGTATTGACGAAATCAGGATATACAGCAATACCGGTATTAGATCCGAAGTATAAATTGCACGGTTTAATCAGTAGTCCGCTCATTTTAGATTCCATTTTAGGAATTGAGCGGATTGAGTTTGAAAAATTGGAAAATATACCGGTTGAACAAGTGATGAAAAAGGATATACCCAAATTGCATGTAAATGATTCCTTAAATAAAGGTTTGAAATTACTGATTAACCATCCCTTTATTTGCGCTGTCGACAAAGACGGATATTTTGAAGGAATTCTGACAAGGCGAATTGTATTGAAGCAATTAAGCGGTCTACTGCATCGATTGGATATACAGTTTCTTGATTAGGTAAGCTCCCAATCTTGGGAGTTTTTTTAAAAATCTCAAACATCATATATTCTGTTGCTTCCTAAATTTTCCCACGATCTTCCTCATGAAGTTCTTTGAAAATTTAACGCCCTCTAAACAAACAATTGACAAAGATGGATGTCCCATTCTAAATAGCGATTCCCATAAAACGTTCAAAGCATATAGAAAAAAATTATACATACATTGTTTTTTATTTTCTCATCAATTGATTGATGATATAATGGGTATGCGAAATTAAAGATAAGTATAACTTATAGGTGTTTATCATGAATCTTTCCGAATACAAACTACTATCCGTGTTAGCTCAAGAAAAGAATATGCGCAAAGCAGCTGAACGACTATTTGTTTCTCAACCGGCTTTGTCTCAACGATTACAATCGATTGAAAAAGAATGGGGCGCTAAACTTTTTGTCCGTTCCCATAAAGGGTTGACGTTAACGCCAGCAGGAGAGTTAGTCATTCAGTTCGCCAATGAAGTGTTGATGAAACAAGAACAAGTGAAAGAAAAGATCCATGCGTTGGAATCGGAAATTCATGGCACTTTGAAAATCGCTTGCGCTACAATTGTGGGTCAAAATTGGCTACCGAAAGTGTTGAAACGATTTGTAAAAAAATATCCCCATGCACAAATTTCTTTAATTACCGGTTGGAGTAGTGAAATATTAAAGGCTGTGTATGAAGATCAAGTCCATATTGGCATCATTCGTGGGACACCGGATTGGAAAGGGAAAAAAATGCATTTATTCAAGGACCATCTATATTTAGTGGGCAAGGAAATGTTCGATTTAAAGGATGTATTAAAGACAAATCGCCCCTTTATCCAGTTTAAAAGTGATTCTAATTATTTTCAGGAAATTCAAGAATGGTGGCATCGACAATTTCAAACTCCTGCAAAACGGGTAATTGTTGTCGATCAAATCGAGACTTGCAAGCAAATGGTGTTAAATGGAATTGGGTATGCCATCTTACCAGGAATTACCTTGCATGGGATTCAGGGTGAAGTTCAAACGATTCCTTTAATCGATGAAAATGGAAATCCCCTCGGTCGGGATACATGGCTTCTCGGGTATCAATCAGCCTTTGAACTACGCCAAGTACAAGCGTTTTTAGACATTGTTCGGGAATTTTTACAAAATGAAAATCAAGAAATGGAAAAATAAAAAAGAAAAGGGGTAATGTTCATGAATATGATGGATGCAAATGAAATCATCGCCTTTATTCAAAATAGTAAAAAAGTTACACCGGTAAAAGTGTATATAAAAGGGGATTTGGAAGCTATTTCCTTTGACGAGGGAATCCAAACATTTATCAACGGAAATACAGGGATTATTTTTGGAGAATGGACTGTCGTTGAAAAGCTTTTAAATCAGTACAAAGACCAAATTACCGATTATGTTATTGAAAACGATCGGAGAAATTCTGCAATTCCTATGTTGGATGTAAAAAAGGTAAATGCACGAATTGAACCTGGAGCAATTATTCGTGATCAAGTGTCTATCGGTGATCGGTCGGTCATTATGATGGGAGCAGTGATTAATATCGGAGCGGTTATTGGAGAAGGAACGATGATCGATATGAATGCAGTTCTCGGAGGAAGGGCAACGGTTGGGAAAAATTGCCATATTGGAGCTGGTGCGGTATTGGCGGGGGTTATTGAACCACCATCGGCTAAACCTGTCATCGTAGAAGATGATGTGGTAATCGGTGCCAATGCCGTTATTTTAGAAGGCGTAACCGTTGGAGCTGGTGCGGTTGTTGCTGCTGGAGCTGTTGTAATCGATGATGTTCCACCCTTTACAGTCGTTGCGGGAACCCCCGCGAAAGTTATTAAACAGATCGATGATAATACGAAGGCAAAGACAGAAATTAAGAAGGAATTGCGCCAATTATAATGAAGACAATTATATCGTTTTTCCAATAGGATACTTACAATGATTCGCCTATAGTGAGCAGTTGACACCTTGAATTTTTTAATCTTCGAAAGGGGTGGGATTGTGGGTTGGAATTGGCTTCAAATACGTAGGGATCTACATCAAATTCCCGAACTCGGTTTCCAAGAATGGAAGACCCAGGCCTATTTGTTGGAAAAAATCGATCAATTACCTAGTGATCGTATAGAAATCAATAGATGGAAAACGGGTATTTTCGTAAAAGTAAAGGGAACGTCCCCGAAAAAAACGATCGCCTATCGTACTGATATCGACGGATTGCCCATCGAAGAAGAAACGGGACTCAGTTACCGATCGCTACATCCTGGCCAAATGCACGCTTGTGGCCACGATATTCATATGACGATCGCCCTTGCTGCTTTATATGATATCGTTTATGAACCGGTTACAGATGACGTGGTATTTATTTTCCAACCAGCTGAAGAAGGACCTGGGGGAGCAAAACCGATGTTATCGTCTTCGATATTCCAAAAATGGCGTCCGGATCTTATATTCGCTTTACATATTGCTCCTGAGTATCCAGTGGGAACAGTTGCAGTAAAAGAAGGGCTTCTTTTTGCAAATACATCCGAGCTTTTTATAGATTTAATCGGTAAGGGAGGGCATGCAGCTTATCCCCATCTGTCGAATGATATGGTGATCGCTTTAAGCCAACTTGTGACCCAACTACATACGATCGTATCTCGAAATATCGATCCCCTCGATCATGCTGTCGTCTCCATCGGAAAAATCAATGCTGGAAGTGTACAAAACAGTATTGCTGAAAGGGCAAGATTAGAGGGAACAATCCGAACCCTTTCGCCTGAATCGATGGAGCGAATAAAAGAAAGGATCGAGTCGATTGTAAAAGGAATCGAGTACGGATTTCGTTGCCAAGCGAAAATTGATTATGGTGCCCAATATTATCAAGTGTATAATCATGAAACGTTAACAAAGGAATTTATCGATTTTACTGAAAAATTAGATGATGTGAATGTTCAAGTTTGTAAAGAAGCGATGACGGGGGAAGATTTCGGGTATTTTTTAAAGGAAATACCAGGATTTATGTTTTGGCTTGGGGTGGATAGTCAATACGGACTCCATCATGGGAAATTAAATCCTGATGAACGAAGTATCGAAACAGGAATCGAGGTTGTGACGAACTATATTCGAAAAAAATCGAGTGAGTAACTCATCCTTGAGGAGACACTTTTCATTTGTACGTTAAAAGACGATGGTTGCAGGACTAAATGAAAAACAATGATTCGATTTCTTATTAAGAACTGCCAATATTTTAATTGGCAGTTTTTTTGGGTTCTTTGTCAAATCGTGTTGGTGAATAATTTCGTGACTTTTTTCAGTACAATGTAATCGGATCAGGTTGTCCATTCATCCGAAATCGGTTTGAAGTGATTCGTTCCATTGGCGGACGCGCATCCAGTGGCACGGCCCGAGCCTCCTCGTTACAACGTTTTCGCGGGGTCTCAAAGCTCGTGCTACATAGAGACTTTTTTTGAATTCTTCATCATTTCATTCATACTCCGATAAATGGGAAGAAAAAAATTTATAGGAAAATTTTATAAAAAGGGTGGAAAAATATTTCGAAACCCGATATATTTAATAATACATATTTTCATCAGAGGAGTGAACCGGATGAAGACGTTCAAAAAATTAAAGGAATTTTACTTACCTTATAAAAAATATTTATTAATTTCCATTTTTTTTATGATTCTTGTGATTGCAACAACCTTGGTCTACCCGATAATATTGCAAGTGATTATTGATGACGTCATTATTTCCGGAAAATACGATTTAATTCCTATGTTGGTCGTATTATACATGATCATTATGCTCGTCAAAGGTGTTTCTACTTTTATTCAGCAATATACAGGGGATTTATTTGGCATTAAATCTGTATATAAACTGCGAAATAGTTTGTATGAAAAACTCCAATATTTACCCTTCCGTTTTTATGATAATGCGAAAACAGGAGACTTGATGTCCCGATTAACTGCAGACGTGGAAGGATTTCGATTTTTTTTGTCTTTTGGAATTGCAGAGTTTGTTCGTTTCATTTTATTTGTTGGAATTAGTGTTGTTGTGATGCTTACCTATTCCATCCCATTGACATTAGTCACGATTATAGCTTTACCTTTTTTAATCGTTGTCGTGAATAAATTCGACAAAAAGGTACATCCGGCTTTTCGCGAAGTACGCCGTTCCTTCGGGCGGTTAAACACGAAAGTACAGGAAAACATAAGTGGAATCAATACGGTAAAATCCTTATCAAGGGAAGATTTTGAAATAGAACAATTCAACGATTTTAATTTCGATTTTCGAAATCGAAATTTATATAATGCAGGTCTTTGGGCAAAATATTTTCCTTTGATGGAATTTATCGGGAATTTAAGTGTGATTTTATTACTTTCCTACGGAGGATATTTAGTTATTTATGGGGATCTAAAGCCCGGGGAGTTGGTCGCCTTTTATAGTTTAGTTGGGTATATTATTCAACCGATTATGTTTTTAGGATTTATCATCAATATGTTTTCTCAAGCAAAAGCATCCGGTGAGCGTCTGTTAGAAATTTTGGAAGAACCGATAGAAATTACTGAAAATGAAACATCTGTGAAGGAAAAACGAATTATTGGTGATGTGGAGTTTCAAAATGTTACACTCACTTATCCTAATGATGAAAATGCCGCATTGAAAAATATTACTTTCCACGCAAAGGCGGGAAGTACGATCGGATTAATTGGATCGACTGGTTCGGGAAAAACGAGTATTACCCAATTGTTGACAAGATTTTACGAACCGGTGAAAGGTCGGGTACTGATCGATGGCATCGATGTGAAGGACTATTCCATAAAAACATTACGGTCCCAAATCGGTTTTGTTATGCAGGAAACCTTTTTATTTTCCTCCACAATTAAAGCGAATATTTCTTACGGTCGACCGGATGCGACGATGGAAGAAATAATCGATGCGGCAAAACGAGCGCAAGCCCATGATTTTATTATGGAGTTGCCCGATGGATATGATACGATACTCGGTGAAAGGGGATTAGGACTTTCAGGGGGGCAAAAGCAACGGATAGCCATCGCTCGAGCTATTTGTTTGAATCCGAGCATTTTGATTCTCGATGATGCGACAAGTGCCGTTGATATGGAAACGGAATTTGCTATCCAAAAAGCGATGGAGGAAGTTATGGCCAATCGAACGACATTTATTATTGCCCATCGGATATCGTCTTTAAAACATGCTGATCAAATCTTTGTGTTGGAAAATGGAGAAATTGTCGAGCAAGGTGTTCATGAGGAATTAATTCAAAAACAAGGAATTTACCGCCGTATCTACGACATCCAATATAAAGATCGGGAAGCGATTCTCAAGTCATAAATGGGGTGAATAAAGCATGAAAAAACAGCAGTCAGAGTCAGAAAGGAAAGTCCATCCAAATGTATTAGATCGATTTCATTATTCACAAGATCGGGTGATTGAAAAACCATTCAATTGGGAACAACTCCTTCGTCTTTTAAGTTATATGAAGCCATATGCGAAAAATCTTCTTCCTTTATCACTAGTTTCCGTATTCATTACGATGATTATTCGATTAGTGATCCCAATTTTAATCGGTGTATATATTTTAGAAAAAGCTATCGTGGAAAAAAATGGAGAATTGCTCACTTGGCTGATTGTTGCCGTTGGAATTTTATATTTACTTTCATATTTGTCGAATTATTTTCGGATTCGTTGGACAAATCAGCTTGGACAAAACATTATATACGATTTACGAAAACATCTTTTTACCCATGTGGAACGATTATCCCACAGATTTTTTGATTCAAGATCGGCAGGATCAATTCTCGTACGGATTATGAATGACACGAATTCTTTGCAAGAGTTATTTACAAACGGAGTTATTAATTTGTTAATGGATGCAATTATGCTCGTTGGGATTATTATTATTTTGTTTTCGTTAAGTCCCCAACTTGCTTTGGCTGTAATGGTGATTTTGCCCATTATGTTTTTAATAACTACGAAATTAAGACGAAATATTCGCAAATCCTGGCAAATTGTACGACTAAAACAATCGAAAATGAATTCCCATTTAAATGAAAGTATACAAGGGATACGAATCACCCAATCGTTTACACAAGAGCGGGAGAATATGGCGTTTTTTGATGGGATTAATACGGAAAACTATGAAAGCTGGAGAAATGCGACGAAAAGAAATGCGATGTTTCGCCCATTTGTAGAAATGACGAACGCTGTTGGAACGATTATTTTAATTTTGTACGGTTCCCATTTATTGCAATCGAACATGATTACTTTAGGTGTTTTTGTGTCCTTCGTTTTCTATTTAGGTATGTTTTGGGAACCGATTAGCAGACTCGGTCAAATTTATAATCAATTATTAATGGCTATGGCTTCATCGGAACGAATTTTTGAGTTTTTGGATGAAAAACCGATCGTATCTGATCGAGAAAATGCGATCGAACTCGATGAAGTGAAAGGACATATCCAATTCGAAAATGTTTATTTTTCCTATGATCAGAAACGTTCAGCGTTAAATGGAATCAATTTGGAAATTCGCCCTGGTCAAAGGGTTGCACTTGTCGGCCATACCGGGAGTGGGAAAACGACGATTGCCAATTTAGTTGCTCGGTTTTACGATGCGACCGATGGTGTAGTGAAAATCGATGGATATAATATAAAAGATATTTCACTCCAAAGTTTACGGAAAAATATTAGCATCGTACTTCAAGAGACGTTTATTTTTTCCGGAACGATAATGGAAAATATTCGCTTTGGAAGACCGGATGCGACGGATGAGGAAGTTGTGGAAGCTGCAAAGGCAATCGGAGCCCATGATTTTATCGTCAAACTTCCAAATGGGTACGATACAGAAGTGGAAGAAAGGGGAAATATTTTATCCGTCGGTGAACGACAATTGCTTTCCTTTGCCCGGGCGCTATTAGCTGATCCGAAAATTTTAATATTGGATGAAGCGACAGCAAGTATCGATACAGAATCGGAAGTACGGATTCAAACGGCATTGCAAAGATTGTTAAAAGGTCGCACATCGATCATAATCGCCCATCGATTATCAACAATTCGAGATGCGGATAAAATATTTGTATTGGACCACGGAAATCTGATCGAACAGGGGAATCATGAACAGTTGATGGAAAAACGTGGAGAATATTATAAGCTCGTTTCGGCTCAGTTTAAAATGTTAGGAGCAGGCTAAATTAGACAAAATGAGAAAAGGGGGAAGGGAGACGAACTTTTCCCCCTTTCGTAGAAATTGTCTATGGAAAACAACCCTTTTTGCGAAGATTTATGATAAAATAACTTCATAGTTTTTGAACTAAATGGAGGATTACGAATGAAAAAAGAATTCGTTGTGATCGGTTTAGGACGTTTTGGCGGTAGTATTTGTGAAGAGTTGACGAAGTTGGGAATGGATGTTTTGGCGATCGATAAAGATGAAGATCTCGTAAATGATTATTCCAACATCGTGACCCACGCGGTCGTTGGTGATGCAACCGATGAAACAGTTTTGAAAAGTCTAGGTATCCGAAATTTCGATCACGTAATCGTTGCGATTGGGAACGATATCCAATCAAGTATTTTAACGACCTTAATTTTAAAAGATTTAGGGGTAAAAAAAGTTACGACAAAGGCGATTAATGACTATCATGAAAAAGTATTGATCAAAATTGGTGCTGATCAAGTGGTACATCCGGAACGGGATATGGGGAGAAGACTTGCCCATAACTTAGTATCCACAAATATACTCGATTATTTGGAACTGTCAGATGAACATAGTATTGTTGAAGTAAGTGCAAATGAAGAGATTCATGGACAGTCAATCATCGATTTAGATATTCGTGCCCGTTATGGCGTCAATATTGTTGCAATCAAACGGGGAAAGGATATCATCGTTTCTCCTCAGGCATCGGAGGTTATTTTGGAAGGGGATATTTTAATCGTAATCGGTGCGGATGATGATATTCACCGATTTGAGAAAAAATTATTGCAAGGCTAATCGAAAAAGGCGAGTGAAGAATTTCAAATTTCTTCACTCGCCTATTTGTTTTTCCTTCGTTCAGCCATTTTTCTTTAATATTTCACTTTTTCAAAGTAAACAGGAAATCAAAGTCATCATTGAAGGGAAGATTGGGATCACACTTCCATTATGATGGGCAAAATCATCGGTTTCCTTTTCGTCCGCTCATATAAAAACGGTCCAAGGATTTCTGTAATTTCATTTTTAATTTCTGACCATTGAGTAGTTTTTCTTTCCATTATTTTCGTTAAATGTTTGGATATTAACAGTTGGGCTTCATTGATTAAGTCCTCTGATTCCCGCATATAAACGAATCCTCGAGAAATAATATCCGGTCCTGCCGCAATTTTAAATTCGCGCATATTGATGCTAACGACGACGATCACAAGACCTTCTTCAGATAAAATGCGACGATCCCGTAATACGATATTTCCGATATCCCCGATTCCACTTCCGTCAATATAGATGGAACCGGACGGTACCTTTCCAGAAATGTTTGCTCCTTTTTTTCCTAAAGCTAAAACATCTCCATTATCCATAATAAAACAATTTTCTTCCGGAATTCCACAATCATTTGCCAACTTCGCATGGGTGATGAGCATTCGATATTCTCCATGGATTGGCATGAAGTATTTCGGATTCATTAAGCGGAGCATCAATTTTTGTTCTTCTTGCCCACCGTGTCCAGAAGTATGAATATTATTAAGCGAACCGTAGATTACATCTGCACCGGCGCGATATAACATGTTAATCGTTCGATTAATGCTCGCAGTATTTCCTGGAATTGGCGATGAGGAGAAGACGACTGTATCACCAGGCATTATTTGAATTTGGCGATGGGTTCCGTTAGCAATTCGAGATAAAGCGGCCATCGGTTCTCCTTGACTTCCAGTACATAAGATGATGACTTTATTTGCTGGCATTCGGTTAATTTGTTGTCCGTCGACAAATGTATCTTTTGGAGCTTTGATATAACCTAACTCTTGTCCGATTTGGATCGATGCTTCCATACTTCTACCGAATACAGCGATTTTTCTGCCACTTTTTACAGCTGCTTCCGTTACTTGTTGCAATCGATAAATATTTGATGCAAAGGTGGCAAAAATGATTCGACCATCCACTTTACGGAAAATATCGTGAATACTTTCGCCAACCTTCCTTTCCGACATTGTAAATTCAGGAATCTCACTATTTGTACTATCGGAAAGTAAACAAAGAACCCCTTCTTTTCCAATTTCAGCCATTTTAGTTAAATTCGCAGGTTCTCCAACAGGGGTAAAATCGAATTTAAAGTCTCCAGTATGGACGATATTCCCATTTGGCGTTTTCACAACTATTCCATAAGAGTCCGGTATACTGTGGGTTGTTCGAAAAAAACTAACCTGTGTTTTTCGGAATTTGATAACGTCCTCTTCCTTAATTTCATACAGTTTCGTTGAACGGAGTAAACCGTGTTCTTCTAACTTGTTCCTTATTAATCCGAGGGCTAGTTTTCCTCCGTAAATCGGGATATTTACTTCCCGTAATAAATATGGGATTCCACCGATATGGTCTTCATGACCATGGGTGATAAACAATCCTTTAATTTTATCTGCATTTTTTACTAAATAGGTGTAATCAGGAATCACGTAATCAATTCCGAGTAGCTCATCTTCAGGAAATTTAATCCCCGCATCGATAATAATAATCTCGTCTTGATATTGAACGACATACGTATTTTTACCGATTTCCCCCAAACCCCCGAGGGCGAAAACGGCAGTCTGATCATTGTTTACAATTTTCATGTCATAACTCCATTATTTCAAAATTTTCGTCTTGTTTTTCGTATTCCAGATGAGCATCCGTTAAAGGTTGGATATATTCGATCAAATAGGGGGTATTTTTTAGTTTTTTTCGAATATCCCGTTCAGATTCAGCTTCGATAAATAAAGCCTTCGTCCGTTCTCTTAATGGAATTTCGTCCTTCGATTGTTGCACAAATACTTTAAAAATCATACGTTTCAATCTCTCCTTAACCGAAAATGATATGAATAGATGGGTACATACCCACTTTATCCATGTGTAATAATAGGTATAGAAAAACGGCCGAACATTTTCCTGTTATTAATAAGACTATCATAAAACATCTTTTTTTAAAAATATCCATATATTTATTTGTTAAGTTTTTTTCTTTCAATTTGAAAACAATTGAAATAGGGAGAAGGAAATGGGGAATATAGTTTACCATAAAATAGCAATTAATCACAAACAAGTAAAGGTTTCATTGGAAAATCCTTTACCTTATTTTTGAATAGATGATGAAATAAATAGGATGAAAATGAATGATTTTTTTCTTCCTCCACTTTCAAATCAAATGAACGGTAATTTTAATGGTTAAAAATTATCGATTGAGTCTGCCGTTTCATCTTTTCATCGTAAAATAGCTTATGTATAATAGGAACGTACGATTTTTATGAAAAACGAAATTATTTTCTTAGGAAAATTTTTTCACGGTTTATCATAAATTTTCAAAAAAAAAAAGGCGTCTATACAGAAATGAGAGACGTCTCCAGTTTAAGCGATTAATTTTTTTCGAAGCAATTCTTTCCAACGGTTGGCAAGTTTTTTCTTGAGCCTTTTCAGCATGTGAATCACTCCTTACTTTTATTTTAACGCATTCAGCTTACTTGTAAAGATGTGTAGACAAGACCTTTTGCATTTCATATTATGTAACATTTTTATGAATCATTTCATGGGGATTTATGGAATTTGGAACATGCAAGTAAAGGGAGGAAAATAGATGAGAAAAATCGTTTTTTTAGATATAGATGGGACGATTTTAAACACGAAAAAACAAATTCCCCAGTTGACAAAATTGGGCATTCAACAATTGAAAGATCAAGGTGTTTATGTGGCAATTGCAACGGGAAGAGGGCCCTTTATGTTTGGGGATATTCGGAAAGAACTAGGAATTGACACGTATGTTAGCTTTAATGGACAATACGTTACGTTAGCGGGTAAACCGATACATCACTTCTCCTACTCGATTGAACAAATCGAACGGTTCCTTTCGACAGTGAAGGAAATGAACCATTCGGTCGTTTTTCAATCAGTTGACGGTATGGCTTCATCGGTCAATTATGATCCTTATATTGATAAGAGTTTCTCAACCTTATATTTCGACCATCCTAAATACGATTTACAATTTTATCAAAAAAAACCAATTTCACAAATCGTTTTATTTTGTAAAGAAGGGGAGGAAAAACCGTATATAGAACAATTTCTTGATTTCCAATTCGTTCGTTGGCATGAGATGGCCGTCGATGTACTACCAAAAAATCAGTCGAAAGCAACGGGTATGCAATTGATTATTGAACGATTAGGATTCGATAACAAGACTGCTTATGCCTTTGGTGATGGACTAAACGACATCGAAATGTTACAAACGGTCGAAAATGGAATTGCTATGGGAAATTCCCATCCTGAATTGAAAAGAAGGGTTCGTTTTTCTACGAAGCATGTGGATGAAGATGGTTTATATTATGGATTTAAACAATTTGGTTTATTGTAAAATCGATGGATAATCCATTGGATCTTTTCGCTTTGCATAAATATTGTGAAAAATTGATCAATATAAGAAATAAAGGGTCGTTTCACCGCATGAAAAAATCGAAAAAAGGGTGGTCGCATCTTTTCAGTGCACCACCCTTCGATTAAACTTCTAAAGGAAAGGAATTTTCAACGGGTTTAAAAGGATCCTCTTTATTAATATGATCGTAAAACATAATCCCATTTAAATGGTCGATTTCATGCTGAATTGCAATGGATGGGAGTCCCTTTAATCGAAGCTTCAATTCATTTCCGTCGATATCATATGCTTTCACCGTTACCCTTGCATAACGAGGGACTATGCCTGGAATGACTTCGTCGACGGAGAGGCAACCTTCGCCACCAGGCAAATACGTTTTTTCGACGGAATGACTAACAATTTTCGGATTGAATAAAGCATAACTATGCAGTTTTCCTTTTTCATCTTCAAGATGAATGGCAATCATCCGTTTGGAAATATTGATTTGCGGAGCTGCTAAGCCAATTCCTGGACGCAAATTGTATTTTTTAGCAATTTCTTCGTCTTGGCTGTTTATAATAAACTCCAACATGGATTTCAAGATCGCCCGATCTTCTTCGGTGGGTGGAAGTTCGACTTCTTTTGCTACTTTCCGTAATGTCGGATGACCATCCCGAATGATGTCTTTCATTGTAATCATTTGTTTCACTCCTAATCAAGATGGTTTATTTGATTTATCTTAAGTCTATCAAAGGATTGGAAAAAAGTTAATTTATTCGTTTTTTTTCGCATGTTTATAAAAGCGATGAATACGTATAAAATGAAGACAAGTATACCATGAAATATTTTGACGGAAGAATGATATAAACATTGAAAAATATGGATTCTATAAGTATAGTAAAAATATGTAATACAGAAATGGAGGAGTAATCGTTGGAATTGGTGAAAAAATTAAGGTTTCTCATTCCCTTTACCATTGTACTTTTGTTATCAGGTTGCAGTCAATCGACAGAAGAAAAAATATATGATATTTTGGAAAAAGTAGTGGAAGAAGAAGCAACCTTTCAAGAACAGCAGCAACCGTTAGTTGAACTGGAAAAGAAAGAAAACGAATTGTATGGGGAAATTATCGATCTCGGTTTGAAAGAAAAGGAGCAAGTACGTCAGCTATCCGACGAGGCTTTGGACGTATTGGATCAGCAAAAGGAACGGATTTTGAAGGAAAAGGAAAGTTTGGAAAAGGGAAAGAAAACCTTTCTTCAAGTGGAAAAACTTATTGAAAAACTAGAAAAAGAAGATTTGAAAGCAGACGGAGAAAAGTTGTATACGACGATGAATGAGAGGTACGATGTATACGAACAATTACACGAACAGTATCTTCAAAAAATAGAGTATAGTAAAGAACTATACAATTTATTTAAGCAAGAAGACGAAATGTCATTGGATACGGTCGAATCCCAAATTAACAAAATTAATGAGACATTAAAATCGTTACAACAATTAAACGAACGTTTTAACGGATTAACCGAACAATATAATAAAGATAAGGTAGAATTTTACCGAAATTCCGGATTGAATATCAATATTAAAGACGAATAATTCGATTCAGACAAAATGCAACCGACTTTTTTGTCGGTTTTTTTATGCTCAAACGGATGCTAACCATGTTCAACAAAGGAAATGGATTGAAAATAAAATAGTTTGAACATATTTGGATATATTATGACTTGAATTTGAAATTCTCAATCGCTGAAAAACCGAATTTATTTTTGCTCAATAATTTTATTAATGGAATGGTTATTACATGATATATATCACAATAAGAGGAGATGGGAGAAATAATACAGATATTACAAAAATAATAGTACAGAAATAAGAAAGGGCTTTCAAAAAATAGTTTTTTGAAATAGAAAATAAAATTGATGCTTATTATGCAAAGTGATTGACGAATATCGATTGGCTAGTGTAAACTAAATACATGCAAAAAAAGTTGTATTAGTCTTTTTATTGCAAATGAATAATACAGATTTTATGGATTGTCAAATCGGATTAAGAAATTCGACTGATGGTAAAGAATTTTAGTCCGAGGAATAGACGAAAATTTATAAATGAGAAAGGAAGGAAAGGAAATGGCTTCAAAAGCAAAGTACCGTTTTGATGTATCCGCACAGTTGGATACGATCGAAAAAGAATTTCAAACGTTCCAAATTTTGAATGAAGATGGGGAAATTGTAAACGAACAGGCAGTACCTGATTTAACAGATGAACAGCTCCAAGAATTGATGCGTCGTATGGTTTATACTCGCATTCTTGATCAACGGAGTATTTCTTTAAATCGTCAAGGTCGTTTAGGTTTTTATGCCCCAACGGCTGGACAAGAGGCTTCTCAAATCGGTTCCCATTTTGCTTTGGAAAAGGAAGACTTCCTGTTGCCTGGATATCGGGATGTACCACAAATTATTTGGCATGGCCTTCCGTTATATAAAGCTTTCCTTTGGTCGAGAGGTCATTATCAAGGAATTCAAGTTTCCAAAGATTTAAATATTTTCCCGCCACAAATTATCATCGGTGCACAATATGTACAAACGGCTGGAATTGCATTAGGATTAAAGAAAAATGGGAAAAAGGCAGTTGCCGTTACATATACGGGTGATGGTGGAACATCTCAAGGGGATTTCTATGAAGGAATCAACTTTGCAGGAGCCTTTAAAGTACCGGCAATTTTCATCGTTCAAAATAACGGATTTGCCATTTCTACTCCTCGAGAAAAACAAACTGCGGCAAAAACCCTAGCCCAAAAAGCGGTTGCAGCTGGTATTTACGGCGTTCAAGTGGACGGGATGGATCCGTTAGCCGTCTATGTTGCTGTTCGAGAAGCGAGGGAACGGGCGATTAATGGTGAAGGACCGACGTTGATTGAAACGTTATGTTACCGGTACGGTCCACATACGATGAGTGGTGATGATCCGACCCGTTATCGTTCAAAAGAATTAGACAATGAATGGGAGAAAAAAGACCCGCTTGTTCGCTTCCGTAAATATTTGGAAAGCAAAGGAATCTGGAACGAAGAGATGGAAGAACAGGTGATTGAACAAGCGAAGGAAGAGATCCAACAAGCTGTAAAACAAGCAGATGCTGCACCAAAACAAAAAGTTACTGATTTAATCGAAATTATGAATGAAGAATTACCAAGTAACTTAAAGGAACAATATGAAATCTATAAAGAAAAGGAGTCGAAGTAAACGATGGCTCAAATGACGATGATTCAAGCGATTACGGATGCATTACGTACGGAATTAAAAAACGATGAAAAAGTACTCGTTTTCGGTGAAGACGTAGGCGTAAACGGTGGTGTCTTCCGTGCGACCGAAAACTTACAAAAAGAATTTGGGGAAGATCGGGTATTTGACACTCCGTTAGCAGAGTCCGGAATTGGTGGTCTTGCAATTGGATTGGCTGCACAAGGTTTCCGACCAGTTCCAGAAATTCAATTCTTTGGATTCGTCTATGAAGTGATGGATTCCATTAGTGGACAAATGGCACGGATGCGTTTCCGTACAGGTGGAACCTATAATATGCCGATTACCGTTCGTTCACCATTCGGAGGCGGTGTGCATACGCCAGAATTGCACGCGGATAGTTTGGAAGGATTAATGGCTCAAACACCGGGAATCAAAGTTGTAATTCCTTCCACCCCTTACGATGCCAAAGGGCTATTAATTTCATCCATTCGTTCCAATGATCCGGTTATTTTCCTTGAGCATATGAAATTATACCGTTCATTCCGTCAAGAAGTACCGGAAGGAGAATATACGATTCCACTTGGTAAAGCAGACGTGAAACGGGAAGGAAAAGATCTTTCGATTATCGCCTATGGTGCGATGGTTCATGAAGCATTGAAAGCAGCAGATGAACTACAAAAAGACGGATATTCCGCAGAAGTCATCGATTTACGAACCGTTAGTCCATTAGATATTGATACGATTATTGCTTCTGTTGAAAAAACAAATCGGGCCATCGTTGTTCAAGAAGCCCAAAAACAAGCGGGCATTGCAGCGAATGTGGTTGCAGAAATTAACGATCGGGCAATTTTAAGTTTGGAAGCTCCCGTATTACGAGTAACGGCTCCTGATACCGTTTATCCGTTTTCTCAAGCAGAGTCTGTATGGCTTCCGAATTATAAAGATATTATTGAAACGGCAAAAAAAGTATTAACGTTCTAAAAATTGCATAATAGAAGTGGGACGACGAAAATCGTCCGCTTCTTCTTTTTTCCAAAAGTAACGAAGAATACACCAATTAGGAGGGATATCCGTGGCATTTGAATTTAAATTGCCGGACATCGGAGAAGGTATACATGAAGGTGAAATTGTCAAATGGTTAGTCCAACCTGGCGATGAAGTAAATGAAGATGATGTTCTTTGTGAAGTTCAAAACGATAAAGCTGTAGTTGAAATTCCATCTCCCGTTAAAGGAAAAGTACTCGAATTGAAAGTGGCTGAAGGAGAAGTAGCCGTTGTTGGGGATGTGCTGATCACTTTTGATGCTCCCGGTTACGAAAATATGCAATTTAAAGGAGATCAAGGAGAAACGGAACAAAAAGCCGAAACAAAGGAGGCGGTTCCTGTGAAAGAAGAAACATCCACCTCAAGCGTTTTCCAATTTAAACTTCCTGATATCGGAGAAGGAATCCATGAAGGTGAAATTGTTAAATGGCTTGTAAAAGAAGGGGATACTGTTAATGAAGATGATGTCCTTTGCGAAGTTCAAAATGATAAAGCAGTAGTTGAAATTCCATCCCCTGTTAAAGGAAAAGTATTAGAAATTAAAGTTCCAGAAGGACAAGTTGCTGTTGTCGGTGATGTGCTTGTTACTTTCGATGCCCCTGGATACGAAAATATGAAGTTTAAAGGGGAAGAAGGAACGGAAGAAAAACAAGAAGAACCTGCAAAAGAACAAAACGTACAGTCGGCAGAAAAGGTGGAAGTAGATTCGAATCGAAGAGTAATCGCTATGCCGAGCGTAAGAAAATATGCCCGAGAAAAAGGTGTAGATATTCGACTAGTAAGTGGAACAGGTAAAAACGGTAGGGTTTTAAAATCAGATATCGATGCATATTTGAAAGGTGAACAAACGGTTGAAAAACTACAACCGGCAGAAGATAAACAAGATGCTGTAAAAGTTGAAAAAGTGGCTACAACCGTTGAACGAACAGAAATACCGACAGATGTTCAATATCCAGAAACACGTGAAAAAATGAGTCCGATCCGTAAAGCAATCGCAAAGGCAATGGTGAATGCTAAACATACGGCACCGCACGTTACGCTATTGGATGAAGTCGATGTGACGAAACTCGTTAATCACCGTAAGAAATTTAAAGAAGTGGCAGCAAATAAAGGAATTAAGCTTACGTATCTACCATACGTCGTAAAAGCTTTAGTCAGTACGTTAAGGGAATATCCAGATTTAAATACGTCCATTGATGATGAAACTGAAGAAATTATTCGTAAACATTACTACAATATAGGGATTGCTGCCGATACGGAACGGGGCTTGCTCGTACCTGTAATTAAAGATGCAGATCGGAAATCTCTCTTTGCCATTTCTGCAGAAATTAACGAATTGGCAAACAAGGCTCGAGAAGGAAAATTAGCACCGAATGAAATGAAGGGAGCCTCATGTTCGATAACAAATATCGGTTCTGCTGGCGGTCAATGGTTTACTCCCGTGATTAATTATCCAGAAGTTGCTATACTAGGTATAGGTCGTATAGCAGAAAAACCAATCATACGGGATGGAGAAATTGTAGCTGCACCGGTGCTTGCTTTATCCTTAAGTTTTGATCACCGTATGATTGACGGGGCAACCGCACAAAATGCCTTGAATCACATCAAACGATTGCTAAACGATCCAGAACTTTTACTAATGGAGGCGTAAGGAAATGGTAGTAGGAGATTTTCCAATCGAAACAGATACAATTGTAATTGGAGCAGGTCCAGGAGGTTACGTAGCAGCTATTCGCGCTGCCCAACTAGGTCAAAAAGTGACCGTAGTAGAAAAGGGAGAACTCGGCGGAGTATGTTTGAATGTAGGATGTATTCCTTCGAAAGCTCTTATTAATGCAGCTCATAAATACGAAAATGCAAAACATTCCGATGAGATCGGAATCACAGCCGAAAATGTTACCGTCGATTTTTCTAAAGTTCAAGCTTGGAAACAAAGTGTTGTTAAAAAATTAACCGGTGGAGTGGCAGGCCTTTTAAAAGGTAATAAAGTGGAAGTTGTAAAAGGTGAAGCATATTTCGTCGATGCAAATACGATTCGGGTCATGGATGAAAAATCTGCCCAAACGTATACTTTCAAAAATATTATTATCGCAACAGGTTCAAGACCAATTGAACTTCCAACATTTAAATTTTCTAAACGGGTTCTTGACTCAACGGGTGCGTTAAATTTACCTGAAATTCCGAAAAAATTAATCGTTATCGGTGGCGGTTATATCGGTTCTGAGCTCGGTACAGCTTATGCGAATTTCGGAACTGAAGTAACAATTTTGGAAGGTGCAGATGACATTTTATCCGGATTTGAAAAACAAATGACGGCACTCGTTAAGAAAAGTTTGAAAAAGAAAGGTGCTAAAATCGTTACGAAAGCGATGGCCAAAGGTGTCGAAGAAAAAGAAGACGGAGTAGTTGTCACTTATGAAGTAAATGGTAAAGAAGAAAAAGTTGAGGCTGATTACGTACTCGTTACGGTAGGTCGTCGTCCAAATACCGATGAAATTGGTTTGGAACAAGTCGGTGTAGAATTAACCGAACGTGGACTCATTAAAGTGGATAAGCAATGCCGAACCAATATTCCAAATATCTATGCAATCGGTGATGTCGTTGAAGGACCACCGTTAGCACATAAGGCATCCTATGAAGGAAAAATCGCAGCTGAAGCCATCAGTGGTCTACCTTCAGAAGTCGATTATTTAGCTATACCAGCTGTTTGCTTTACAGATCCTGAATTGGCTACGGTCGGTTATACAGAAGAACAAGCGAAAGCGGAAGGAATCGAAGTAACTGTTGGTAAATTCCCATTTGCAGCAAACGGTCGCTCTTTAGCTTTAAACAATTCGGACGGCTTCTTGAAACTCATTACGAGAAAAGAAGATGGACTCGTGATCGGGGGACAAATCGCTGGACCTGGTGCATCGGATATGATTGCTGAAATTGGACTAGCGATTGAAGCTGGAGTAACTGCTGAAGATATTGCAATGACGATTCATGCTCATCCGACATTAGGCGAAATTACGATGGAAGCTGCAGAAGTTGCTTTAGGTTCTCCTATTCACATTATTAAATAATTGAATCTCTTTGAACAAAAAGCCTAGGAAGAAAAACGAACGGTTTTCTTCCTAGGTTTTTTTATCCCCATGACTAGAAAAGACTTATTCCTACTATTTACGGAAAAAATATTTTATAAGGAAAAAGGGATATATGTTATATTTTTTAAAAGTAAAAATACAATATTATTGACATATACTCCAAAAAAGAATATCATAATTAACAAAAAGTATGTCATTAATAAGATAGGAATGAAACATGGGAAGGGAGAGAGAGGATGGGTACACTTGTTTGTCAAGTTTGCCAATCGACAATCGACTACTTTGAACATGAAAAAGTAACGGTCTTGTATGGTACATGTTCCAGCTGTAAAACGAAAAAAAGTGAAAAAACGTAAATGGATGGGGGCGCGAAACAAATTCGCGTCTTTTTTTGTAGAAATTGAAGAAAATTCCCGTTAAATGTACTCGATTTATCACAAAATTGGGATAAAAGGTTAATGATATAATGGAATTTTCTTATTTTCTTTCTAAAAAACTGCTATACTGTAAATTGGTAATTCATTTCCTTTAAAAGGGGGAGGCATTGATGAACTGGTCAACAAGGGTTACGGAATTATTAAATATACGATATCCGATCATTCAAGGGGGACTTGCACATTTAGCCTACCACGAGTTGGCTGCTGCTGTTTCAAATGCTGGAGGATTAGGTCAAATTACCGCAATGTCATTGAAGGCCCCTGAATTATTAAGGGAAGAAATTCGAAAGGTTCGAGAAAAAACCGATCGTCCTTTTGGTGTGAATTTTGCCATCGGTCAACACGGAAGAAGTTATCATGAATTTTTAGATGTTGCCATCGAAGAAAAGGTTCCCATTGTTTCCGTTACTGGGGGAAATCCCGCTCCTTTTTTTGAATATTTAAAAGGAGTGGATGTAAAAAAACTCGTTCTTGTGGCGGCAGTGAGGCAAGCGAAAAAAGCGGAAGAACTAGGGGCTGATGCCGTAATGGTCGTCGGACAAGAAGGAGGTGGACATATCGGTCGTGAAGATTTGTCAACCTTCGTATTGGTCCCTCAAGTTGTTGATGCGGTGAAGATCCCTGTAATTGCATCTGGTGGTATCGGTGACGGCAGGGGATTGATGGCAGCATTAAGTCTTGGTGCGGAAGGAATAGAAATGGGTACCCGCTTTATTGCCACAAAGGAATGTGTCCATGCCCATGAAGCATATAAAAGAGCGATCGTTGAAGGAGACGCAACTAGTACGGTTGTGATTAAACGATCTTTAGGTGCACCTGGAAGAGCATTAAAAAATCGATGGACATCGCGTATTCTTGAATTGGAAAAAGCGAATGCTACATATGAATTGTTAAAGGATTATATTTCTGGAGAGGCGAATAAACGATTTGCCAATGAAGGAAATGTGGAAGAAGGATTTGCTTGGGCCGGTCAAGTCGTAGGATTAATAAAAGATATTCCAACGGTAAAGGAATTAATCGACCGGATGATTAAAGAGGGTGAAAACATAAGAAAACGTTGGCAATCATAGGAGGGGCATATGAAGGAATATACTTACCCAATTTCCATGGATTGGACGACACAAGAAATTATCGATGTCGTACAATTTTTTGAATCGGTCGAGAAAGTTTATGAACAAGGAATGGAAAGGAAACGATTGATGGAGCGATATCGGAAGTTTAAAAAAGTCGTCCCATCCATTGGCGAAGAGAGGAAAATCTTTCGTGAGTTTGAAGAAGTGAGTGGTCTATCTGCTTATCATGTAGTGAAAAAAATGAAAGAGTTAAAAGAAGGGCAAATGATTCGTTTATCATCGAATTTTGATTGAAAAACGTTTTACGGTTAATCTTTGTTCTGTACTTTGGCACCTGAAACAAATATTCGTGTTCCAGGTGCCACGGAATCGATTTCGTATAGTTTTTGAATCCTATACTTTATGTGTGAACTTTTGCAAAGGTGCCATTATAGATTGGTATTAACCCTTTGATCGTTGCGAAAATTAATTCAGTCAGGGCTTTTCCGTCGCGAAGGATCGGATTTGTACTAGGAATATGTTTCCCGATGAGTAACTCTGCTTTTTTCACTTGTTTCAACCGGATGAGGGCTTTCTCCAATTCATCCTTTTTGACTGGCAAAGCATCTTTTTTCATATGGTCGGTAGAAAGAACAAAATCATTCGGTAATAAATCGATAATGGAATCGAGATGTTTCAAAAAATTTTCCGCAAGTTCTTTTTTATTCGGAAACTCATAAATATAGGCGAGCCAAATGAAAAGATGATCATCAAACAATCCGACTTGAAAATGAGGATGGGATTTATAGCCCCGTTTATTCGGACTGATTGCCAACCACGTATCGTTCGGTGGGTTGACTTTCCGCCGAGCGTGTTTTGCGACATGTAAATACATCTCATTTCCCACCTCTACCGAAACCATGTCGGTTAGGACGGAACCCAGTTCGTGAAATTTCGGTTGAATTTGTTTCCGAATTGCTTCCATTCTTTCTTCAAAGCCTTCGATTTTGAAAACGGAAAAATCAGATTCAGAAAAACCTTGGAAACCCATTTTGCTCCTCCTAATCGATTGAAGTACAAACATTTTACCATAAAGTTCTTTTTTCGCCAAAAATATCGTTTGATAGTTTCCAATTATTGTTTTTGTAATAAGAAATCAATTATTTTGGAGGAGGACCGAAATGATCAATTGGACGGAAATCGATCAATTTACAAAGGAATGGATTAAAGAAGCTGGAAAACGGATTCGTCAATCTCTTTCGGAACAGCTACATATTTCGACAAAGGCAAATCCTAATGATTTAGTGACAAATATCGATAAAGACACGGAACGTTTTTTTATTGAACGGATTCGAAAAACGTTCCCTAATCATAAAATACTCGGTGAAGAAGGTTTTGGTGATGAATTAAAAAGTACAGAGGGAGTCATATGGGTTATTGATCCGATTGATGGAACGATGAATTTAGTGCATATGCAACGAAATTTTACTATTTCCATCGGAATCTTTGAAAACGGAAAAGGGAAATTGGCGTATATTTATGATGTCATGAACGATGAACTGTATCATGCGATGAACGGTTCCGGTGCATTTTTCAATGGAAAACGTCTTCCAAAATTATTAGATAAACCGTTATCGGAATGTATTATTGGCCTCAATTCCATTTGGTTAACTGAAAATCGGAGAATCGATCATCGCATGTTAACACCACTTGTAAAAGGTGCCAGAGGTACCCGATCCATCGGTTCTGCAGCTTTAGAAATGGGATATATTGCAACGGGTTGGATGGATGTATATATCAGTTTACGTCTATCTCCTTGGGATTTTGCAGCAGGGATGATTATCATTGAAGAGCTTGGAGGAAAAGCGACAAAATTAACGGGTGAACCCCTTTCGATCCTGGAGAAAAGTTCGGTATTTTTTGCAGGACCAGCCGTTCATGAACAAATTTTAAAGCAATATTTATCCGAATATGTAGAAAAATAAAAGGGAATCGTATTGAATAAAATCATTTAAAAAAAATAAAGGGGGTGTCGTAAAGCCGCTCGGTGGCTTAAAGACATCCCCTCGCTTCTACAACTTCCCTGCTTCTCGATATTTTTTCTTCGTTAGAAAACCGATTCCCATAATGAAAATAAGTATAAGGGTAAATAAGACAATCAAATACGGATTTCGAAGTCCTACGGAAACTCCGATGGCCACCATTGATAAAACGGCCAAAATCGCGTATAACAAAAAAATCCATTTTCCTTGTTTCATTCGTCTCATCCTTTGTTCATTGAATTGGTGTTCCCACTATTTATTTTACTACCTACCATTCATTTTTATCTACACATTTGAATGGGTATGTTATAATTGGTGAGTTGATTTTATTAAGGAAAGCAGGAGAAAAAGATGAACAAACGTAATGACATACGTAATATCGCCATTATTGCCCACGTTGACCACGGGAAAACGACCCTAGTCGATCAATTGTTAAAACAATCGGGTATTTTTCGTGCCAATGAACATGTGGAAGAACGGGCGATGGACTCCAATGATTTGGAGCGGGAAAGAGGAATAACAATTTTGGCAAAAAACACCGCCGTTCAATATAAGGATGTGAAAATTAACATTTTAGACACGCCAGGACATGCCGATTTTAGTGGAGAAGTGGAACGTATTATGAAACTCGTTGATGGTGTGCTTCTCGTCGTCGATGCTTTCGAAGGTTGCATGCCCCAAACCCGATTCGTTTTAAAAAAAGCCTTGGAACAAAATTTAACACCGATCGTCGTCGTCAATAAGATTGATCGGGAATTTGCAAGACCAGAGGAAGTTGTCGATGAAGTGTTAGAATTATTTATTGAATTGGATGCTTCAGACGAGCAGCTGGAATTTCCAGTGATTTATACATCGGCGGTAAATGGAACGGCAAGTACAACTCCGGATCGCCAAGATGAGACGATGGAGGTTTTATTTGAAACGATTATCGATACAATTCCCGCTCCAATTGATAATCGAGAAGAGCCGTTACAAATGCAAGTTTCTCTCCTCGATTACAATGAATATGTCGGCAGGATCGGTATTGGCCGCGTATTTCGGGGTACGATGAGAACGGGAGATCAAGTGGTTTTAATGAAGTTAGACGGGACTGTAAAACCGTTCCGCGTGACGAAAATGTTCGGCTTTCTTGGATTAAAACGGGTGGAAATAACGGAAGCCTTCGCAGGAGATCTCGTTGCAATTTCAGGAATGGAAGAAATTGATGTGGGAGAAACGATTTGCCCACCGGAACATCCGGAGGCTCTTCCTGCATTACACATCGATGAACCGACGTTAAAAATGACCTTTTTAGTGAATAACAGCCCGTTTGCCGGTAGAGAAGGAAAATATATCACTGCGAGGAAGATTGAAGAAAGATTAAAAACCCAATTGCATACCGATGTAAGTTTACGTGTTGAATCGACGGAATCACCGGATGCATGGATCGTTTCAGGACGAGGAGAACTTCATCTATCCATTTTAATCGAAAACATGCGTAGAGAAGGTTATGAATTTCAAGTTTCCAAACCGGAAGTGATTTTGAAAGAAATTGACGGCGTAATTTGTGAGCCCTTTGAACGGGTGGTCATCGATACACCGGAGGAATATACAGGGCAAGTGATCGAATCCCTTGGAAAAAGGAAAGGGGAAATGATCGATTTGGTCCATAATGGAAAGGGACAAGTTCGCCTCGTCTTCCTCGTACCTTCCCGAGGATTAATTGGATATCAAACGGAATTTATGACATTGACTAGAGGATACGGAATCTATAATCATTCCTTTGACTGTTACCAACCGAAATTACTTGGAGACGTTGGCGGTAGGAGACAAGGTGTTCTCGTTGCTTTAGAAGCAGGGACGGCCACTTCCTATGGAATTATGCAAGTAGAGGATCGGGGAACCATCTTTGTCGAACCTGGTACGGAAGTTTATGCTGGAATGATCGTCGGCGAACATAACCGGGAAAATGACTTGACCGTTAATATTTGTAAAACAAAACATGCGACAAATGTGCGCTCAGCGACGAAGGATCAAACGACGGTCATTAAAAAGCCACGAATTTTTTCCCTCGAGGAAGCATTGCAATATTTAAATGAGGATGAATATTGTGAAGTAACCCCTTCATCCATTCGTATGCGTAAAAAAATATTAGACAAGGCGACTCGGGAGCGGATGGCCCGAAAGAAAAAGATGGCGAATATGGACGCTGCGAATTAAAGGAGTTAGAGCCTGAGTTGACAAAATAACTCGGGCTTTTTCCATTCGTTCAACATTACTAGTTACACACTTTCCGCAATGGTCACCATCTGAAATAAAAAGAAATACATTTTTACAAAAAACTGAGATTCATGTATGATTAAAATAGTATCGTTTCATCGGGGAAAGGGGGATATGGGAATTTGATTGAAAATCGATTGTCCTTTTTTGCATCTTTGTTCCAGGTGGATCAAAATCCCCAGTTGGGAATGTGGTTGTTATATGGCACGATTGTGATCCTTTCCATCATTGCCTACCATTTAGGATTTTCCCATAAGATATCAATTTTAAAAAGGGCGGTTGTTTATATCTTTTTATTGATCGGTTCATCGATACTATCCTTTTTGGGTACGGTTTTACCGGTCGCGGAAGGCTTATTGGTAATCGTGCTCGTGTTAATGATTTATCGAATCCGTCGGAAATTTGAACAAAGGGAACAACAACGAGATGAGCAATTAGGAATTCAAAAAACCGAATCATAACTAGACGTGATTTTGTATGAAAAATGAGAAATTACGTGGAGGACATCGATGAGAGTTCAATGTGTCATTTGCGACCGAATTGAAAAAATCGAGGATTATTCACCTTTAGCAAAAAAATTACGGAACCGTCCGATTCATACATATATGTGTGATGACTGTAATAACCGTATCCGAAAACGGACGGAAGAAAGGCTTGCTACTGGAAAATTTCGATTTTTTCGATCGAATGATTTAGAGGATGATTGGTAAAACGAAAGGAAAAAACATGAAGGCGGGGAATTAAAATTTGTCATCCCCGCCTGATTTTATTGGTTTTTTTCAAAATTTGATTGATCATCTTGCTGTTTGTCCAACATGTTTTTATCCTTTTGATTTAGGTCATTTTTTTGATTTTCCGGTAAGTTTTCCGGATTCGTATCTTGGATATCTCCAGGGATTTCAGGCATTAATCTTCCCGTAATATCAGCCAATTCATTTAAAATGCCTTGAAGTGGTCTTCCGTTTTTAATATCTTCACCAATTTCCATCAGTCTCGCATTGAGATCCGCATCCGCCACGACCACCGCCCGTGCCCCATACGGATCATCCTTCAATGCTTCAGCGACAGAATACTTAATCGTCCCTACCTTTGATCGATCCAAATCTTTATCCACATCAATGCCGACGATTGCGTATTTCCCGATTACGACAGCGGTTGCATTTCGAACGTTTGGGACTTTTGCTGCAAGGTTGGCAATATGTTTTGAAATCTCTTCGCTTTCCTTTCGATCGTTTACTTCCTTTATCGTAGTATTTTCGACGTTCATATAACGATTCTTTTCTTGATTTTCATCCAATGATCCTTGATTTGCTCCACAACCGACTAACAAGAAAAACAAAAATGGAAAAAGGGCGAGTCCCCTTATCATTGAAATCACTCCATTACAGGTTATTTATCAATAAGTTTTGTAAATGGGTGAGTTTTATTCATCGAAGGAATAAAAAAACAGGCGCCTTTTTGAACATTCGGCTACCTGTCAATCTTTATATAATCGTAAATCCTGTAACGTTTGTGATTGGATTTTCTTTATTCGATCCATCACCGTAATATACGTGGACGGGACCGTCTTCCTTTAACGGTTTTCCATTTTTAGAAAAACCTAATATTATTTTCTTCCCTTGATCAAGCGGGATCGAAGTATTTCCTTGTTTCGTCTCGATCACGAGGGTTTTTGCATCTTCACCGGGTTCAGCGTTATTGATAAACGGTTCGATGGGCATTCCGAAAGACCCGGTCAATACCTTTTCCTTCTCATATTTTTTTTCAGTGTTAAGGGTCGGTGGAGAAACGGCTCCTTCGCTTATTTCTCTGCTCCAATATTTCGATATTTTTTCTTCATACAATTCCTCTTTCGAAGTATGATCTGTATTTGTTTGGAAATATGTATCCAAATCGATTCGGCGGTCATCGAAAATCCAAACCCCCGGATCCAGAGTAATCTTAAATGAAACATTCCCTTTAATCTCTAATATATTTTCCATGATTCATCTCATCTCCCTTTACAATGAGTATACATATTCTTTTTCCTCTTGTCACATAGTATGATTGACTGTCTTTGGAGGGGGAGAGAACGAATTGAATAGGAAATCATTAAGTAATGAACAACTGGAAAACATGATCGATGAAGTGAGGTCTATTACTGCTTTAGGAAAGGTCGCAAATTATATTCCGGCCCTTGCCGATGGAAGAAAAACGGACCTAGCTGTTTCCGTCTGTACGATCGATGGCCAATATTTCCAAGCGGGTACAGTTGAAAAGTCCTTTACTTTGCAAAGTATTTCGAAGGTGTTAGCGTTAGCGTTCGTTTTAGATATAAAAGGGGAGGAGGAAGTATTTTCTAAAGTAGGCATGGAGCCATCAGGAGATCCGTACTATTCCATATCGAAATTGGAATTTACAAATCCGACAAAACCGTTTAACCCAATGATCAATGCGGGTGCTCTAGCAATTACCAGTCTATTACCTGGTCATTCTATGAAAAAGAAGTTGGAGAATTTTATCGACTACGTCAGCTGTTTAACTGGAAATAGGAAGATCGAATACAACGAAAAAGTCGCAAAGTCTGAATTTACCACATCCTTTTTAAATCGGTCTTTGCTGTATTACATGAAGCAGTTCGGAGTCATTGAAGGAAATGTGGAAGATATTATCGATTTATACACAAAACAATGTGCAGTTGAAATCGATTGTCTTCAGTTGGCAAGAATTGGCGCGATTTTTTCCCTTAATGGGCAGGATCCGGAAAAAAGGAATCAACTGATTACAAAACGGACGGCAAAAATTTGCAAAGCATTTATGGTGACCTGTGGAATGTACAATGCTTCAGGAGAATTTGCGATCAAAGTGGGAGTTCCAGCAAAAAGTGGGGTTTCTGGTGGAATTCTGGCAGTCGTGCCGAACCGATTCGGTATCGGTATTTTTGGTCCTGCCCTCGATCAACGGGGAAATAGTATCGGTGGTTGGAAATTATTAGAAAAAATGGCTGACCAATTCGATATCAATATTTTTTAAATGGATTCCCTTTTTAAACATCTATATAAAAGGTTGCTTCTCTGATGGGAAAAGAGGTGTCAATATGGACACTTATAAGTGCCCACCTATTCATTTCCGTTTAATTCCTTGCATTTTTCACATTTAAAAGGTAGAATTTTAACAAGAATGGTCTTTTTTCTTACGGAGGGATGATGGTGGCCTCAGATGTTAAAATCGATCATCGGGAAAAAGCCTATACATTATTGTACGAGTATGCAGATAAAATTATCAAACTCATTCAAGTGCAAATGGATCATTTGACGATGCCAAAATGTCCGCTTTATG
Source organism: Fervidibacillus halotolerans (assembly GCF_026547205.1). GTDB lineage: Bacteria > Bacillota > Bacilli > Bacillales > Caldibacillaceae > Fervidibacillus > Fervidibacillus halotolerans. The sequence goes on from NZ_CP106877.1 coordinate 800,231, forward strand.
AAGAAGTGCTCGATACGCAAATGTTTGGCTTATCCCGTCAAATAGATTTTGCTGTAAAACTTGGTCTCGTTGATGAAGAGGATGGAAAAGAACTTTTGAGTTCTGTTGAAAAAAAGTTATCTGCCTTGCATGAAGCATCGTTGAAAAAACAATAGTTGAATAAAGCTCAAACAGTTGATCGACAATTGTTTGAGTTTTTTATTCCTTTTTTGTATACAGAGAGGAATCTTTTTTTTACAATAGAAATACCCAAAAGATGGGTAGCGAATTTGATATTTATTTTTTTAAGAAATAGTATAACATATATATTTATTTTTGTTGAAAAAGTATAACATATTTTTTAAGATAGGAAGAGAAGCGATGATAAAAAAAGTGGTAAAATCTTACGACTACCCTTTGGCCGTCGTGTACATACTTTTAACGATTTTCGGAGTCATCATGGTTTATAGTGCGAGCATGGTTACATCCATTCAAGTTTACGGATATGATGACCCTAGCTTTTTTTTCAATAAGCAGATAGTGAACTTGGTTATTTCTTACATTGCTTTTCTTTTTGCGGCCATTTTTCCTTACAAAATATTAAAAAGCAACAAAATTTTAGTAACAATTGTGGCCATTAGTCTAGTTACATTGATTGGTTTGCAATTTATAGGAAGTAATATTAATAACGCGACAAGTTGGATTCAAATGGGCACCCGATCATTTCAACCATCCGAATTCGTTAAGCTAGGCATCATCATCTATTTAGCAGCCGTCTATGCAAAAAAACAGACCTATCTTGATAACTTTAATAAAGGTGTTGCGCCCCCGATTTTATTTTTAGTTTTAGCTTCTTTTTTAACTGCCATTCAACCGGATTTTGGGACCGCATTTATTATTTTTGCAACAGGTGCAATTATAATATTTTGTACCGGCATGAATTGGAAAAATATTTTTCGATTAATCATTACAGGTGTGATTATGGTCGTCATTTTTTCCCCGATTATTCTGTGGAAAAAAGATGTGATTTTTACAGAAAACCGACTCAATCGGATTTACAGTTATTTGGATCCGTTTAAATACGAACTCGGTGATGGCCTACAACTTGTCAATTCCTATGTTGCCATCGGATCAGGCGGATGGAAAGGGTTAGGATTAGGAAAAAGTATTCAGAAACTCGGATATTTACCAGAAGCCCATACGGATTTTATCATGGCTATTATTGCAGAGGAACTTGGAGTTTTCGGGGTTAGCTTTGTTCTTTTTTCCTTATGTTTCATCGTTTTGAAAGGGATACATATCGGATTGAAAACGAAGGATCCATTCGGTAGCTTGCTAGCTTTCGGGATTTCGGGAATGATCGGTATTCAAACTTTTATTAATTTAGGTGGGGTTTCAGGACTGATTCCCATCACCGGTGTTCCTCTTCCCTTCGTTAGTTACGGAGGTTCATCATTACTATTCCTTTCCGTATCCCTCGGTATTTTAATGAATGTTGGGATGTTTGCCAATTACGAAAGGATGTTTTTACATTCGGAACGAAAAATAGAAGAAATACCGAATCATATACGATCAATTCCCTCCGTCGATAGGTAGTTTACTATTGGGGGGATGGATCATTTCCTTTGCGGATAGAAAGTATTTCTTTTAGTTTAACGTTTGGATAATCTGTCATTTTTAAGAAAAATTTTATTTGTAAATGTCGGAAAGTTTCATATACGTAGATTGTTAATATGATTTGGGCAAATTTTGAAAGGGGCGATCCTATGAAAGAGATTAAAAAAGTTTTAGTAGCCAATCGCGGTGAAATTGCAATTCGTATTTTTCGCGCTTGTACGGAGCTGGATATTCGTACCGTCGCAATTTACTCAAAAGAAGATACCGGTTCTTATCACCGTTATAAAGCTGATGAAGCCTATTTAGTCGGCGAAGATAAAAAACCGATCGATGCTTATTTGGATATTGAAGGCATCATAAAAATTGCGAAAAAAAATAACGTGGACGCAATTCACCCGGGTTATGGATTTTTATCGGAAAATATCGAGTTTGCTAAGCGTTGTGAAGAGGAAGGAATTATTTTCATCGGACCGAAATCAGAACATTTGGAAATATTCGGGGATAAGGTGAAAGCTCGGGAAGCGGCGGAAAAGGCCGGTTTACCCGTTATTCCAGGAAAGCGGATTAAATCGATCGATGACGTATATAACTTTGTTTCCGAAAATGGATACCCGATTATAATTAAAGCCGCCCTCGGTGGTGGGGGAAGGGGTATGCGTATCGTCAAGGAGGAATCGGAACTGGAAGAAAGCTTCCAACGAGCAAAATCGGAAGCTAAATCCGCCTTTGGGAGCGATGAAGTGTATGTGGAAAAATTTTTAGCAAATCCGAAACATATTGAAGTCCAAATTTTAGCAGATCAACAGGGCAATACGATTCATTTATATGAAAGAGACTGCTCTGTTCAACGACGTCATCAAAAATTAGTCGAAGTCGCACCGAGTGTTTCCTTACCGAACGATTTGCGAGCTGATCTTTGTAATGCTGCCGTTCGATTAATGAAAAGTACGAATTATATCAATGCGGGTACCGTTGAGTTTTTAGTCGCAAACGGCTCTTACTATTTCATTGAAGTGAACCCACGCATCCAAGTCGAACATACGATTACAGAATTAATTACTGGTATCGATATCGTTCAATCGCAAATCTTAATTGCCGAAGGATATTCTTTATTCAGTAAAAAAATTGGAATCCCACCTGAATCGGAAATAAGAACACATGGTTTTGGAATTCAATGTCGGATCACGACGGAAGATCCATTGAACCATTTTTTACCTGACACTGGAAAAATTAACGTGTATCGGAGTAGCGGTGGTTTCGGAGTAAGGCTCGATGCAGGCAACGGATTTCAAGGTGCGGTTATTTCACCCCATTATGATTCCTTACTTGTGAAAGTGTCGACTTGGGGGATGACCTTCGAACAAGCGGCCGCCAAAATGATCCGCAACTTAAAGGAATTTCGTATCCGTGGAATTAAAACGAATATTGCCTTTTTAGAAAATGTCATCGCCCACCCGAAATTTCAAACAGGAGATTATGATACATCCTTTGTCGATACGACACCGGAGTTGTTCCAATTCCCTGTTCGAAAGGACCGGGCTACGAAACTTTTGACCTATATTGGGGACGTGGTAGTGAATGGATTCCCGGGAATTGGCAAAGTAGAGAAGCCGCACTTTCAAAAACCGAGGTTGCCAAAATATGATGAAACGAAACCGATTGTACCTGGAACGAAACAAATTCTCGATCAACACGGTCCTGATGGATTAGTGAACTGGATTCGTAAGCAGGAAAAAGTGCTGTTAACCGATACTACCTTTCGAGATGCACATCAATCATTACTTGCAACGAGAATTCGTACGTACGATTTGTTAAAAATTGCTGAACCGACTGCGCATCTTTTCCCTGAAGCCTTTTCTCTAGAAATGTGGGGAGGAGCTACCTTTGATGTTAGCTACCGCTTTTTGAAAGAGGACCCTTGGCAAAGGTTGATTCAATTAAGAGAGCGAATTCCAAATATTTTATTTCAAATGTTATTGCGGGGTTCTAATGCAGTCGGATATAAAAACTATCCGGATAATGTAATTCGCGAATTTGTAAAACAGGCTGCAGAAACAGGAATTGATGTATTTCGAATATTTGATAGCCTAAACTGGATTAAGGGAATGGAAGTGGCGATTGAAGCCGTCCGGGATACAGGGAAAATCGTTGAAGCAGCAATTTGTTATACGGGAGATATTTTAGATCGAACTCGAACGAAATACTCGCGGAAATATTATGTGGAATTAGCGAAGGAATTAGAAAAGCAAGGAGCACATATTTTAGCCATCAAAGATATGGCCGGATTGCTAAAACCGAAAGCTGCTTACGAATTAGTTTCTGCTTTAAAAGACGAAATTTCTATTCCGATTCATTTGCATACCCATGATACGAGCGGTAATGGTATTTTTACGTATGCAAAGGCGATTGAAGCAGGCGTTGATATCGTTGATACAGCACTTAGTTCCATGGCCGGGTTCACATCCCAACCGAGCGTCAATTCCCTATACTATGCACTACAAGGAATGGAGGAACAGCCGGATATATCTATTTCTTCCCTTAATCAACTTGCCAATTATTGGGAAGATGTTCGCCAATATTATAGTCATTTTGAAAGTGGCATGAAGGCACCCCATGCGGAAGTGTACGAACATGAAATGCCAGGAGGACAATATAGTAACTTGCAACAGCAGGCAAAAGCCGTTGGATTGATCGATCGATGGGATGAAGTAAAAGATATGTATAGACGGGTCAATTACTTGTTCGGCGATATTGTAAAAGTGACACCTTCTTCAAAAGTGGTTGGCGATATGGCTTTGTTTATGGTGCAAAACGACCTGACTGAACAGGACGTATTGGAAAAAGGGATGACGATCGACTTCCCTGAATCGGTAATCGAGTTTTTCCAAGGGTATATTGGCATCCCTCCAGGTGGGTTTCCAAAGAATTTACAAAAAATTATTTTAAAGAACCGGCAACCTTTGACAAAAAGGGCAGGGGATATTTTAGAACCGGTCAATTTCGATCAGCTGAAGGAACAGTTATTCGTTCATTTGAAAAGGCGACCGACATCGTATGACGTACTAGGGTATGCCCTTTATCCGAAAGTTTTTGAAGATTATGCGAAAAGCACCCATCTTTACGGTGATCTTTCAAGATTGGATACACCTACGTTCCTATTTGGGTTAAGACTTGGAGAAGAAGTACAAGTGGAAATTGAACAAGGGAAAACATTAATTATTCGTTTAGTTTCAGTCGGTCAAGTGCAAAAGGACGGAACGAGAATCGTCTATTTTGAATTAAATGGACAACCTCGTGAGATCGTTATAAAAGATGCCAGCGCCCAATCGGAAATCGTCGAAAGGAAAAAAGCTGATCCTACTAATGAGGGACATATCGCTGCAACTATGCCTGGTGCGGTTGTAAAAGTCTTAGTGAAAAAGGGAGAAAAGGTTAAAAAAGGTGATCACCTCATTATCACAGAAGCGATGAAAATGGAAACGACCGTGCAAGCTCCTTTTTCAGGTACGGTAGAAGAAGTTTATGTGGATGGGGGCGATTCGATCAAACAGGGGGACTTATTAATCGAGTTAAGTAAGGAATAATAGAAGATTTGTCTGAAAGGACCAGCTACACACTTTCAAATACGGTGTTTCTATTACGTATATTTTCGTGTGAAAAACGTGCAATAATTTAAATTGACAAACGAACTGTTTTTTGAAAAAATATGAATAATGAAGTGAAGTCGATCGAGGTGAGGAAGATTGGAGTCGAACAAAGTGCAGTTGACCCCCAAAGATATTTTGGAAAAAGAATTTAAAACGAGCATGAGAGGTTATAATCAAGAAGAAGTCGATGAATTTTTGGATATTGTAATTAAAGACTATGAAATTTTTGCAAGGGAACTGGAAGCGTTGAAAAACGAGAATCAACGGTTGAAAAAACAAGTGGAAGAGGCACGGAAACAGCCTTCACAGATGGCCGGTGCGACGAACTTTGATATATTAAAACGGTTGAGCAATCTTGAAAAGCATGTTTTCGGAAATAAATTATACGATTGATGACTTCCAGTTTTGCCAAGATTTGAAGTTGATTATTCCGAGTATCTTTTATATAATAGAACTTGCACTCATTAATAACGTTCGGGTAATCGCTGTTATTCGATTCGTCGAATAGCAGAGGAAAGTCCATGCTCGCACGGTGCTGAGATGCCCGTAGTGTTCGTGCCTAGCGAAACAATAAGCTAGGGCAGCCTGGTTGATACTGGGCTGACGGCTGGGAACAGGTCTACGTCCTTTTGTGGATATGACCTAAGTACCTATAAAAGTGCCACAGAGACGCAGCCTTATAAGAAATTATAAGGGTGGAACGAGGTAAACCCCGCGAGCGAGCAACCCAAATGATGGTAGGGGCACTTTCCCTGGGGAAATGAACCTAAGGGAAAGGCGGAAAATTTGTTTTCCGCAGATAGATGATTACCACCAATGTACGAGGCATTTGTCTACTTGAGTACATTGGTACAGAACATGGCTTACAGAACGTTATTAATGAAGAGACTCGGAATGCCCCCTCTTTTGGAAGGGGGCGTTTTTATATGTTTTTTCAAAAGACAAAATAATCAATGTAGAAAGTAAAGGTGAAAGGATGACAACGTACAATATAATAGCCACGTCCGCAATGGGTTTGGAATCGGTTGTAGCAAAGGAAGTACGTAAACTAGGATATACATGTCAAGTGGAGAATGGAAAAATCACATATGTCGGTGATGAACTGGCGATTGCAAGAAGCAACTTATGGTTACGGGCAGCGGATCGGGTGAAGATTGTTATTGGAAGTTTCTTTGCGACAACTTTTGATCAGTTATTCGAAGGTACGAAGGCATTACCTTGGGAACAATTTTTGACGAAAGATGCCCAATTCCCCGTTACAGGAAAGTCGGTAAAGTCTACGTTATATAGTGTCCCCGATTGCCAAGCTATCGTAAAAAAAGCTATAGTTGAAAGGTTGAAGGAAAAATATAAAATAAATGGTTGGTTGGTTGAAAAGGATCCAAAAGTTCCCATTGAGGTATCGATATTAAAAGATCAAGTTACTTTAACCATCGATACGAGTGGAAGTGGATTACATAAAAGGGGTTATCGGGTAGATCAAGGGGATGCTCCGTTAAAGGAAACCTTGGCTGCAGCAGTCGTTTTATTGACGAATTGGACGCCAGACAGACCTTTTATCGACCCCTTTAGTGGTTCCGGTACGATTCCCATTGAAGCGGCTTTAATCGGACAAAATATCGCCCCGGGATTTAATCGGGATTTTCTTAGCGAGACTTGGCTTTGGATGCCGAAAAACGTTTGGGTTGAGGCGAGAACTGAAGCGGAAGATTTAGCCGAATATGATCGGAAATTGGATATCGTCGGTTCAGATATCGATCATCGAATGGTCAAAATAGCAAAGGAAAACGCTCTGGAAGCAGGGCTTTCCCATATCGTTCATTTCAAGCAAATGCAAGCGACGGATTTTTCTACAAAAAGGGAGTATGGAGTAATCGTGACAAATCCCCCTTATGGTGAGCGGATTGGAGAGAAAAAGAGCGTTCAAAAGATGTATCAACAATTAGGGGTTACGTTATCAAAATTTCCCACATGGTCTTTTTATATTCTAACAGCGGAAGAACAGTTTGAGAAGTTTTTCGGTAAAAAGGCGACGAAAAAACGAAAACTGTATAACGGACCAATGAAAACCGATTATTATCAATTTTGGGGACCTAGAAAAAACGGTCGAAAGGATCAAAACGTTCCTGATTAAATAATGTAATCTTTTTCCAAAAATTCATTTCCTACTAGCCATCATCAATGTGGATCGTAGGGTGAGACTTTTTTGTTCTATCTTCCACCTTCGAAAATATTGGATCAATTATGATTTTCCAAAACAATGATATGAATATATTTCATTGATTCGATTATAATATAAATATATTGTAATATTTTAAAATTTTTGTTATTTCACCTATCTGTTTCTAAAAGATTTTCATTGTCGGATTTATTGTTTCGGACTGAGAAAAGGGGAAAATATCAAAAAAGGGGATGGAAGATGTATAAGGAAGGGGATTTTATCCATTTTTCAAAAATATCGAAAGCGATTGAAGCTGCTTATGAACAATTACTTCAAAGCGAAAATAAAAATGAAGTCGCATTACAATATTTGAAGGAAGCGGAAAAGGATGTACAAAAGGCTCTCGGTTTTTCATTATCTTCCAGATTTCAAAGGGATTCGATCAATATGTATGTCCCTTTACCAATATGGAATAAAGGTAATAGAGATATCCAAATGAATTCAATCGATCATAAAAATTCATTGTAAAAAATCAACCGGTAGGAACGATGTCAACCGGTTTTTTTACTTTATATTAATGGATTGTTGATATTTTAAAAATGATTTTGATTGTTAAAATTTATCTTTTTTCATATGAAAAGTATGATAAAATATAATGGAATTTTTAAATGATTCTTCCTTTCAAAATTGTTTAATAAAATGTGAAGAAGGGAAGGAAAAGAAACGGGGGATATGCGTCAATGAAAAAGACCATTGAGGAAATCGAAAAGGATTTTTTACGTTATGTGAATAAAATCAGCCATTATGAAGAGGCAATAAACCTCATGTATTGGGATTTGCGTACAAAGGCGCCGGCAAAAAGTGTAGAACAACGAGCGAATTCGATCGCGACCCTTTCGACAGAACTACATAAAATGTGCACATCTGAAGTGTTCGAGGAGATGTTTACTACTTTACTTAGTGAGGAAGCTTCCGGTCAAATATCAGAGATTACGAAAAAAGCTGCCCTAGAATGTAGAAAAGATTACGATCATTTTAAAAAGATTCCCCTTGATGAATATGAGGAATTTGTCAAATTACAATCAAAGGCGGAATCTGTTTGGGAAGAAGCGAAGGAAAAGGGAGATTTTTCACTTTTTCAACCGTATTTGGAACAATTAGTGGAAAAAACGAAGATATTTATCGGTTATTGGGGTTATGAAGGGAATCCGTACAACACTTTGCTCGATTTATATGAACCTGGAGTAACCGTGGACATACTCGATCAAGTATTTGCTGAACTTCGGGATGGAATCATCGACTTATTAAAAGATATACAACATTCTTCCAAAAAACCGGATACGTCCTTTTTATATCATCCCTTTCCGAAAGAAAAGCAAGAGGCGTTTAGTTTGGATATTTTAAAACAATTCGGTTACGATTTTCGTTCGGGTAGATTGGATGAAACGGTTCATCCATTTGAAATAACGATTAACCCATACGATGTTCGAATTACAACGAAGTACGATGAAAAGGATTTTCGTGTAGCTGTGTTCGGAACGATTCATGAAGGTGGACACGCTTTATATGAACAGCATATATCGAAAGATCTCATGGGGACACCGCTCGCAACTGGAACATCGATGGGAATCCATGAATCCCAATCGTTATTCCATGAAATATTTATCGGAAGAAATCGTTCGTTCTGGGAATATCATTATGATCGGTTTAAAAAATATTCAGAAGGACAGTTCGATCACGTTTCCCTCGATGATTTTTACCGAGCTATAAATGAAGTAAAGCCGACACTCATACGAATTGAAGCAGATGAAGTTACCTATCCTCTCCATATCATCATCCGTTATGAAATTGAAAAGGGATTGTTCAACGATGAGATTGAGGTAAAGGATCTTCCAAAGATTTGGAATGAAAAATATAAACATTATTTAGGAATTGAACCAGATAACGATGGGGTAGGGGTTTTACAAGATGTTCATTGGGCTGGTGCCGACTTTGGTTATTTTCCTAGTTATGCCCTTGGATATATGTATGCAGCCCAATTGAAACACGCAATGTTGAAAGAAATACCGGATTTTGATAAGCGTTTGGCAAAAGGGGATTTGAAACCGATTGAAGACTGGCTTTCAGAAAACGTTCATCGATTTGGAAAAATGAAAAAACCGTTGGAAATTTTACAAGAAGCAACGGGTGAGCCGCTAAAAGCGAAATATTTAATAAATTACTTAAGGGATAAATATAAAGAGATTTACGACCTTTCTTAAACTTAAAGATTCACCTTTTATCATTCATACGTAGGGGATGGGATCAGGTGCATATCCGTAGTTATCGGTCATACGTATTCATTCTATTGGGTGCAGGACTTTGGGGAACTATCGGAATATATGTAAAATATTTACAAAATGTCGGGTTTACATCGATGGAAATTACAACCATTAGAGTTGTAATTGCATTTCTCTTTCTTCTTTTTATTGGACTTGTCAAGTATCGTCAGGAATTAAACATAAATATAAAACATATTCCTTTATTTATCGGATCAGGGATTTTTAGCATCGTCTTTTTCAATTGGAGTTATTTTACAGCAATTGAAGAAATGTCTATTTCTGTTAGCGTCGTTCTCCTGTACACCGCCCCTGCCTTCGTAGCCTTGCTTTCTTGGATCTTTCTCGGTGAGGAGATGAACGGGAGAAAAATAGTAAGCGTTGTTGCAACGATCATTGGATGTGTCTTTATAACGGGTTTAACGGATTTTAAAACGGAGTCCATCACAACATTCGGCCTACTGATGGGGATAAGTTCTGGTTTTGGCTATGCCTTATATACGATATTTGGAAGAATTTCTGTGCGATTTTATTCATCTTTTACGATTACGTTTTACACATTTCTTGCGGCCAGCCTTTTTTTGCTTCCAGTATCGAAGGTATGGCAAAAGGGGGATCTTCTTTTTTACGATGGCGTTTTCCTTTACAGTATTGGCCTTGGATTTATTCCGACGGTTCTCGCCTATATTTTGTACACGGAAGGATTGAAAAAAGTGGAAGGAAGTGTAGCTTCCATTTTTGCAACGGTGGAACCGGTTGTGGCATTATTGATTGGGTTGCTTTTATTCGATGAATCTTTTCAATTCATTCAATGGATTGGAACCTTGTTTATTCTTTTTGCTGTTGTAAATATCAACCGTTCTAAAAAAGCTCGTCCAATGGATTTGAGTAAAAGTCAAATCTCTAAAAAGGAGTTATAAATCGTTTTATTTCCTTTTTCAATGGGCAATAGATTTCTTAAATTAATCGTTAGTATATGGGATGAAAGGTTCCTCAGATTAGCAAATGTACGGGAAAAGAGGCTCTATAATTTTTGGTGTTGGTGACTAAACCTAGCACCTTTTTTTGATCAAAAAAATAGAGACAATTGACGAGGAGGTCGGGCCGTGCCACTGGATGCGCGTCCGCCAATGGAACGAATAACTTCAAACCGATTTTGGATGAATGGACAACCTGATCCGATTTCATTTTAATGAAAAAGTCACGAAATTATTCACCAACACGATTTGACAAAGAACCGGAAAAGAAATTACATGGTATGTCTTACCCATGTTTTCATAAGAAAGGGGCGTCTATCAGTCGGTTGGTTGACTTATTAGACACTCCTTTTTTGTTTTGAACATTCTTTTATCTTCCCGCTTCTTTTAATCACTATGATGGAATATGATATCGTCTTCAATCAATGTGTGTGCCCATCTCATCGCATTCCAATAGATGGAAAAAATCATCTCTTCATTTGCACCAAATTTTTCCGCTTGTTCAGTTACCTTTTTCCATTCCGCCCGTTCAATCATCCTAATTATGTTCAAAATTTGACGGTGTTCATTCATTTCACCAAGTAAGGCAGCGGTAATGGAATCTTGTAAAGGAAGTTCAGTAACAACTTTTTCCATCGGCATTTGTAAAATCGTATCAATCATGGAAAACATCCCCGTTAGAAAAAATTCCCCTGCATCCTTTACTTGTAAAATTTCAAGAGCAAAAAGTTCACAAAATTTAGCCCTCAAAAGACTTGTATGTAATAATTCCTTCGCAACTTCATCTTGTTCTTCAATCGATTCACGTAAAGAAATTATAAAAATCCAACGTTGAATTTCCTTTAATCCTAAAAGGACGATTGCTTGATTGATCGATTTAATTTTATTTGTTCGAGTAAAATGTTTATTAATCATTTTTAAAATATTGTATGAAAGGGAAATGTCGGTTTCAATAATATTCGTAATTCGTCGAATATCCGGCTCCGGTTTTTTTATTTCGTTCATTAGTTTCATACGTGAATAAAAAGTAGGTGGGATTTCCCGTTTTGAAAAAATCATCGGTTTATGGAAGAAAAACCCTTGAAACAAATCAAACCCTTCGTTGTACGCTTCTTCATAATCCTCCTTTGTTTCAATTTTTTCTGCGACTAATTGGATTGGATATTTCTGTTTAATGTTTATTAATTTTTTCCTCATCGGCTTTGGGGTCGAGGGGAAATCGATTTTAATTAGATCGATAAATGGAAGTAATTGTAATAAATGAATATGTTCCTTGTCTAAAATAAAGTCATCAAGGGCAATTTGATACCCTTTTTCCTTATAAGTTTTACACATTTTCAATATTTCATTTGTGAGCGGAATATTTTCTAAAATTTCAATGACGAGTCGGTGTGGAGGGAAATGTAACGGTACGTTTTCAAGCAACAATGTTTTTGTAAAATTAATAAACACAAATTTATTATTTGTCAGTTCTTCAATATCAAAATGATAAAAACTATTAATCAACACTTCGACCGTTTCTTTATCACCGTTACCTTTCGCTTCGTTTTTAACTTTTCCGCTCCGATATAGAAGTTCATATCCGTACACTGATCGATTGCGATCATAAATCGGTTGTCGAGCGATATAAATTTCCATAAAAAAACACCTGCCACACTTTTTTAATTCTATCATAATATAAAAAATATTTATAATCTACAATAATTGACAATGTATAACAAAAAAATTGAAGACTTTTGTCGAAAAATAGGACATTGGTTGGATATGTTTGGCTGCTTTTATTTAGTATGATAAAAATATTGAGGAAATGAATAGGGTGAAGAAATATGTCGAAATGGTTAACACCTGAAGAAATGGAAAGAAAAAGGGAAAGGAAACGAAAACTTTCATATATTTTGTACACGGTTTTTGCTGCAATCATTGGTGGGTTAGTAACCATTGTTCTCCAATCGTTATAGTTGTTCATCAAACCAAAAAGTAATTTTTTGTTGCTTTTTAGAAATCCCGTGTTTATAATAAAAAGTAATTTAAGCATTCACTCATATAATCGCAGGAATATGGCCTGCAAGTCTCTACCAGGTTACCGTAAATAACCTGACTATGAGTGAGCAATGTCTTGAAGTTCCGTATTTTTATACGGGCTTTTCGTGCTTGTCATTTTACCCAAAGGTCATTGCTCATCTCATATGGTGAGTGCAATGGTCTTTGGGTTTTTATTTTGCATGGCATTCCTCCATGTACGCCGGTAAAAACCCAAAGGCCGAAAAAAAATAAGGGGTGTGAGAATGAAAGTACTGGAGGAAAAAATTTTATCGAAAGGCACGGTTTTGCCTAACAATGTATTAAAAGTGGATGGTTTTCTCAATCACCAAATTGATCCTGAATTAATGTTGGAGATTGGGAAGGAGTTTGCTCGACGGTTTAAAGGAAAAGGAATAACTAAAATTTTGACGATCGAATCTTCTGGAATTGCTCCAAGTGTAATGACGGGGCTTGTGATGCATGTTCCTGTTATTTTTGCTCGAAAAAAGAAGTCGCAAACGATGGTAGATGACCTCTTTACCACTGCTGTATTTTCTTATACGAAGGGTGAGAGGCAGGAAATTTCCGTCTCGAAAAAATTCCTGTCCAATCAGGATCGGGTCTTAATTATCGACGACTTTTTAGCAAATGGGGAAGCTGCATATGGCTTAGCTAAGATCGTTGAGGAATCCGGAGCCCAATTAGTAGGAGTTGGAATCGTTATTGAAAAGGCCTTCCAAAAAGGTGGCGACCGACTCCGATCGAAAAAAATCCATGTGGAATCTTTAGTCGCAATCGATTCATTGGCCAATCGGGAAATTTCGTTTAAAAAACATAAGGAGGTCCAATTCCAATGAAATTGACGGTAGGAAAAATCACATCTTTAGGTATTCAACACGTTCTCGCCATGTATGCCGGTGCAGTCATCGTACCTTTGATTGTTGGGGCAAGTATCGGTCTAACCCCCCAACAGCTAACCTATTTAGTGTCCATCGATATTTTGATGAGTGGAATTGCCACATTATTACAAGTTTGGAAAAACAAATATTTCGGAATTGGACTTCCAGTAGTCCTAGGATGTACGTTTACAGCCGTTGCTCCAATGGTTGCGATCGGAAATGGCTTTGGGATCGGATCAATATACGGTTCAATTATTATATCAGGTTTATTTGTGATTCTTATTGCAAAATACTTCAGTAAAATTGTCAAGTTTTTCCCACCGGTTGTTACTGGCTCGGTCGTGACGATCATCGGAATAACATTGATTCCTGTCGCGATGAATAATTTGGCTGGGGGACAAGGAAGTGAGGAGTTTGGCTCTTTGGAAAATGTTGCATTAGGTTTCGGTACTTTGATGATTATTCTCCTTATCTTCCGCTTTGCTAAAGGATTTTTACGATCGATTGCGATTTTAATCGGCATTTTAACAGGCACCTTGATTGCATTTTTTATGGGCATGGTTGATTTTTCCCCAGTCGTTGAAAGTTCTTGGCTTCACATGCCGAAATTGTTTTATCTTGCTGTTCCTGAATTCCATATCGTACCGATTATCACGATGATTTTAGTTGCTATCGTTAGTTTAGTTGAGTCGACTGGTGTATATTTTGCTTTAAGCGACATTGTCGAAAAGAAACTTACGGAAGATGATTTAGCTAAAGGATATCGTGCAGAAGGATTGGCAATCTTTCTCGGTGGATTTTTTAACGCCTTTCCGTATACGACTTTTTCACAAAATGTCGGTTTAGTCCAATTATCGGGCGTGAAATCAAGAAATGTGATTTTTGCGGCAGGAACTATTCTAATCTTTCTTGGGATCGTTCCAAAAATCGGTGCATTTACAACGATTATTCCTTCATCCGTCCTCGGTGGAGCGATGATTGCGATGTTTGGAATGGTTATTGCTTCTGGGGTAAAAATGTTAAGCAAAGTTGATTTTACATCCCAAGGAAATTTGCTTATTGTCGCCCTTTCCATTGGTATGGGACTCGGGGTTACAGTCGTGCCAGAATTATTCGTCAACCTTCCCCAAGGTATTCGTATTTTAATGGAAAGTGGAATCGTCGTTGGAAGTATAACGGCTGTCATGTTAAATATTGTATTCAATATGATGAGGAAAAAGGGCAGCCAGATGATGGTAACCTTAACCGAGCAAAAGGCGACTTCATAATTGTACGATGAAGATGGAATATTTTCACCATCGTTATACTAACTTCATAGGATGTGGATAAAAACGGTGGTGGTTTGGTTGTTAAGATATTATTGCAATCATTGTATGACCCTTTATCATCATGTCATAGATTGTTCCTGTTGTCGAAAAGGGGAAATGAAACCGATTTTTATTTTCTTACATTATTAACAAAGGGAAAGATGATTTTGTAAAAATAGAAATCCAGGCGTTTTGTGCCTGGATTTTTCATCTTCATCGTTGGGGAAAATTTAAGAGTTTTCAAGAATGAGAATAATATCCATACCGCCAACATGATCGATCGAAAGGGGCAGTTTTAATGCTTTATCAAAACCGGAAATTTTCGTTTCCCCTACGAGGACAGTCGGTGGGGTAATGTCGATGTTTAAACCGTTTTTTGACATATTCGTGATTAAATTTCCGACGATGATATTTCCAAGTTCTCCAGAAAAGGATTCCAACATATCACCGGCTAGTTTCATACCGTACATTTTTTCGCTCATATCCATAAACAATTCTTCATCCCCTACAATAATGACTCTTCCTAATACATCACCTGTCAGTCCAATTAAAACACCCATTGATTTTTGAATGATAGGTTCAGAAAACAATGTCGGACGGGTAACATTGATCGGAAAGGGGAGTATCGTTTTTACAGAAGCAATCGTACCATTTAGTAAATGGGTAATCGTATTGCTTAATTCTTTCGTCATCCATTTTCCTCCTTAAGTTTCCGCATTCGACAAAATTCGATAATTTTCATCGTACCCTTATTTTACCAGAGATTTTTTAAAAATAAATAGGAAAACAAATCTACGCATTATTCAGGAATGGTAAAACAAGGAATTTGTTTCACTCACTAATTCTAGTCATCTCGAGTGAAAATCGTGTACAATGATCATAACGGAAAAAAGGACGATGGATGTTGACCTTTGAAAATAAGATTCGAAACATTAATTTCGTCCATTATGAATTACATATGAGGAGATATACTAAATGACAGAGAAAACATTGTTGTTAATCGATGGGTTTAACTTATTAAGTAGGGGATATTTTGCTACCGCTTATGGAAAATCGGAAGAACAATTGTCGCGTAATATGGATGGTGAGTATATTAATGGATTAAGGGTGTTTTTTCAAAAAATGGTCAATTTAATTTCCGAACATCACGTGACCCATTTAGCGGTTGCTTGGGATGTAAAAAGGAACGAATCGATTCGGAGTCAAACATATGATTTTTATAAAGCTTCCCGTGTAGATTTACCCAAACCGTTAATTCGACAATATGAAATGGGTAAAGTGATATTGGATCAAATCGGAATCAATCAAATTACGGTTTTTCCATATGAAGCAGACGATATTATCGGAACGATGAGTAAGAAATGGAGTGACGAAAAACAAGGGACCTGTTTCATCTATAGTAATGATCGGGATCTTTTTCAATTACTCTCGGAAAAAACGGCACAAATTATCTCCAAAAGGGAAGGGGATGTTATTTATACGATTGATACGTTTATGAAAGACCATTCTATTCATCCGAGTCAATGGGTAGATGTTAAAGCTTTGTTGGGGGATAAAAGTGATAATATTCCCGGATGTCCAGGTGTAGGGGAAAAATCTGCTCTGCCACTTATTCAACAATACGGTTCATTGGAAAAGCTTTATGAGCAAATCGATCAATTGGATTCGAAATTTAATCGTTATAAGAAAAAATTAATGGCGGGAAAAGAATCGGTTTTCATCAGCAAGGAATTATCGAAAATCATTTGCAATATACCTGAACTGAATGATTTTTCCTTTCATGAAACGGAGTTGAACTTTTCGAAGGAAAAAATTCGGAACATATTTAATGATTTTGGTTTAAAAATAAAAGTATAATAGACGATAACAAATTAGGGGAAATCGATTTATTTGGTATTTTTTTAAAAGAAGGAATGGTCAAAGGATGAAAAACAATGGTATGATAAAATGGAAACCGCTTAAAGGATGGTTATAAGGATGTCGATGTCTGTCGGTGAGTATATTCAATATTTACAAGGGAAAGGTTTTCCTTTTGAAGAAGATGCCATCGGATTTATCTATTTTGGAATGAGACTTACCGAATCCTCCGAGCCGGTCGTCAAAGCGGCTATTGAGATAACTTTAAAGGCACAAAAACGTTTTGACGGTAGTTTTTATATTTCTTTATTGGAGTCGATGAAAGAGGCTAAGGTTTCAAATCGAGCGGAGGCCATTCGCTTTGCTAAAAGAAAACGATTATTACCATGAACATCGACTCTTTTGGATGATTTTCAAAACATTGATCCTTTTGATTTCCCCAAACGTTGTAAGTAAAAATGTGACAATTTGTTATTTCCCTTTCATTTCCTTTCTCGATTTTCCCACCCCTGTTATTTTTTCAATCATCGGGTAAAATACGTAAGGATATATAAAGGATTTGAATGATCACCATTAAAGGCTTCATGCATCTTTTTTCATCGGTTTATAGAACTGCCCAATGTTTGAATGCCAATCCTGTTTTTTTATATGAATGGAAAAGAAAGAAAGGTGTCCACTATGAAAGAACATGTGATCAACTCCATACAAAAACAGAAAAAACGACAGGAACTTTTGGATGAAATCGATCGAATATTGCAAACGTATTGTCATGGATGTCTTTTATATCGTCATTTTAAAAAGGAAAAAGGAAGGCAATATGCTTATCGATTTTGTATTCATTCATGCACTGTCGGTGAAAAGTTGAAAGAATGTGGCAAAAAGTTAACGGAGTTGTGAATGGTAAAGGTAGAAAACAGAGGTGAGTATGGGGAAAAAGTCCATTATTAAAAGGCTGGTAAATACCAGCCTGAGTACGCCCATTGTATATGTCGAATCATTAATTTTAAAGTTTTACTACATTTGCTGCTTGAGGTCCACGATTTCCTTCAACGATTTCAAAGGAAACGGCTTGACCTTCTTCCAATGTTTTGTACCCATCTCCTTGAATGGCGGTGTAATGAACAAATACATCGTCTCCGCCTTCTACTTCGATAAATCCATAACCCTTTTCATTGTTAAACCATTTTACTTTACCGTTTTGCATCTTTTTTCCTCCTAAATTTCAAACGGGCACGTATTTGTGCCTTTAAATTTCATCAAAAAACTAAATAAAAACACCTATTTAGTTTCATGATTATTATTACTATACAATATGAAAACGCTTGAGTCAAGAAATCGAAGCATTTTTTCTAAAACTTTTAAAGTTTCATAATTAAGATCATGTTTGTTTAAAAAAACATTGTGCTAGCAAGCCTTGTTCGCGGTGGCGAACTAATGTAAAATATAAGAAAAGATGTATTTTGGAGGAAATACAATGCCTACACCGAGTATGGAAGATTATATTGAACAAATTTATTTATTGATTGAAAATAAGGGATATGCAAGGGTATCCGATATTGCCGAGGCGTTATCTGTCCACCCTTCATCCGTTACGAAAATGGTACAAAAGCTTGATAAAAACAATTTTTTAGTTTATGAAAAATATCGGGGGCTCGTTTTAACGAATGAAGGAAAAAAAATGGGGAAACGACTCGTCATGCGCCATCTGTTACTGGAACAATTTCTAGAAATGATTGGCGTAGATGATGAAAATGTTTATAAAGATGTAGAAGGAATCGAACATCATTTAAGTTGGGATGCCATCGATCGGATTGGCGATTTAGTTACGTATTTTGAAGAAAATCCAGAAGTTCTGTCTGATTTTAAACGATTTTCAACGAATCATAAAT
Source organism: Fervidibacillus halotolerans (assembly GCF_026547205.1). GTDB lineage: Bacteria > Bacillota > Bacilli > Bacillales > Caldibacillaceae > Fervidibacillus > Fervidibacillus halotolerans. The sequence goes on from NZ_CP106877.1 coordinate 818,904, forward strand.
ATAGTCGGGGATAATTCACGTTACCCAATGGTAGCGCTTACGAAAGGATTTCCCGGTTCCTTTAATTTTTAGGAAATGGGGTATTATGATCAAAATAATCAACTACAGCTTAAACGATGGTATAAAAATACACACAATGGTATGGAAAACCTAAGTCGGTTCACAGTCTGCGACATTCATTCATAACTGTGCATTGGAGGATGAATAAAGATGTATTTGTTTTGCAATATAAGCTTTTTCACACGGATCCAAAAACAGTGCGAATTTACTCACTTAATATTTGATAATACACTTCGTGAAGGAATTGATCGAATGGAAGAAATTGATTGGGATGAATACAATGTCATAACTAAAAGCATGTAGGTTTTCCTGCTTGCTTTTTTATTCGCTCTATAATAAATGTTGGAGTTTTCATACCATTTTGGTCAAATTTATTTTGAACTTAATGAATTAAATTTAATTTCCAGAATTTGATTCCTTCAATTCTTCTACTTTTACTTCAAATTGTTTAGCGAACTCTTCTTGTGTATATTCCCCTTCGATACCTTTGATATGTGTCTTGAATTCCCCGCCATTTAGTTTAATTTTTCCTTCAGCTCCGATTTCATAAAAATATTCTCCTTTTTTGGTTAAGAACATTAGATATTTTTCTCCAGGTTGAACAAACTCCGTAGCCTGATCTAACAAGACATTTTTAATGGATGTATTCGGTAGTTTGTTGAACAAGATTTCATCTAATTGAAGGGTTGATAATTTAGCATCTAAATCGTCTTTATTAATTTTTGGTTTATCTTCAACCTTTTGAACAGTTACAAAAGCAACTAAATCTGCTTCTTCATTTATATACTGCTCGAAAGTATACGTATCCCAATCAGCTTGAGGTTGAGGATTGTATTTTGGTTGTTTTGAGTTCATATTACCGATTACCAAAATCGATACTATACTCCCGATTAAAAAAAGCAAATTAAAGAAATTTTAATTACGTTTATTCTCATTTTCGTCCCCTCCTATTACCTATTCATATAAGAATGAACTTCATTTATGTCATGTGTTTGAGGAGTGTATATTTTAGTTCGATCTCTTTCATGACTCATAATGGATCTATTTCCCCAACCTTCACCAAGTTCATAGTCACCTAAAAATAGAGCATGATCGAACTCGTGAGTAATCACACTCAATATTCCTTTCCAACCGTAACCACTATTTACTAAACTTTGACAATTTTCGAACAAATCCTTCTATGACGTAAAAAATGGTTAATTAGTCTTAGTTTATATCTGTTTAATGGGGAAAGAAAAAAGAAACTTGTTAAGATCGTACCAAATATTCTATATACTTTGCTCTATACGAATTAAAAAGTAGGAATACAATATTCTTGTTATTAATAATGAATAAGCTTAAATTTTCAAACGGAGGAAGATTGTAGTTCTCTCCTATTTCCCTAAGAATATGTAGAGGATACAGATGTGGTGTTGTTGGGTATCGAAAACATCATGAATCTGTTCCGCCAGTCTTATTGTTTTTCCGATTGCTCGTATTTGGCTGAGAAAAAACCATTTCCGTTTTCCTATTTTGGTGAAGGAAACCACGGGATTGCATTTTATTGCATCTTTCTTTTCCTATGATTTTAATCCACTTAAATTTGCGAAATAACATAATCAAAGTTGGAATACCTTCGAACGTATTCCTTTTTTCTTATGGAAGGATTTCCTATTTTTTACCTTTTATTTGTTGAACGTTTTTTTGTAACGGATTCTTTCAAAATGATCACAGTCCCATTGTTGGAGAAGAAAAGCAATCCATGTAATCCTCCCTTTGTTTTCCCTTTTTAAAAAAAGTGGTAAGATAAACATGTCAATATAAATAGAAGTGAGGGGTTATTTTGCAAAGGGAAAACAGCAAGATACGTTCCGATTTAGAAATTGCTCAAAGTGCAACTCTTTTGCCGATTACTCAAGTCGCGGACAAAATTGGACTCACTGAAAACGATATGGAATTATATGGAAAGTATAAAGGAAAAATTCGTTTTGAAGCATTACATGCATTAGAAAATCGAAGGGATGGAAGATTAATCCTTGTCACATCGATGAATCCGACCCCATTAGGTGAAGGAAAATCGACGGTAACAATCGGTTTAGGAGATGCGTTGAACCGGTTAGGTCATCGTTCGATTTTAGCTTTACGGGAACCCTCCCTCGGACCTGTTATGGGAATTAAAGGGGGTGCTGCAGGAGGGGGATATGCTCAAGTAGTGCCAATGGAAGATATTAATTTACATTTTACGGGAGACTTACATGCGATCACCGTTGCCAATAATGTTCTCGCTTCAATCATCGATAACCATATTTTTCAAGGAAATAAATTAGGGATCGATCCTGGACGAATTACGTGGAAGCGGGCGTTGGATGCCAATGACAGGGCCCTTCGAAATATCGTTGTTGGCTTAGGTGGTAAAGGAAATGGTGTACCCCGGGAAGATCATTTTGAAATCACTGCTGCATCGGAAATGATGGCTATTTTTACTTTAGCTGAAGATTTGGTCGATTTAAAGGAAAAAATAGCCCGTACAGTCGTTGCTTATACATATGAAAAGAAACCTGTGACGGTGGGGGATTTAGGTGCAGAGGGAGCGCTCACTGTACTTTTAAAAGATGCATTTCAACCGAACCTCGTTCAAACCCTTGAAAACACACCTGCCCTTGTACATGGTGGACCATTTGCTAATATCGCCCACGGATGTAATAGTTTAATCGCAACAAAAACGGCATTGAAGCTGGCCGATTACGTGATTACAGAGGCAGGGTTCGGTGCGGATCTTGGAGCGGAAAAATTTTTCAATATTAAAAGTAGAATTGGTAAATTAACACCTACTGCAACGGTAATTGTGGCAACAATCCGGGCTTTGAAATTTCACGGGGGAGTAAATAGGGAAGAACTTTATGATGAAAATGTTGATGCTCTAAGGGAAGGATTTCACAATCTGTTGAAACATATTGAAACGATTAAAGAATTTCAAGTTCCATTCGTCGTTGCGTTAAATCGTTTTATTACGGATAAGGAAAGGGAAATATTGGAATTTGAAAAACTTTGTAACGAATACGACATTCCTTTTGCTGTTACGGAAGTTTGGGAAAAGGGAGGAGCAGGGGGAATACAATTGGCCGAACGGTTACTTGCGGTGATCGATCAGGCTGAAAAGGATCATTCCCCAACCTTTTACCCATTATATCCTTTAGATATTTCATTAGAAGAAAAAATGAACGTGATTGCAAAAAAGGTATACGGTGCAAAGGGAATTGAATTATCACCAAAGGCGGAAAGACAATTGCGGGAATTAGAACAAAACGGCTGGTCGAAATTACCGATTTGTATGGCGAAAACCCAATATTCCTTATCGGATGATCCAAACAAATTGGGACGCCCGAAGGATTTTACGATTCATATTCGCCAGTTGAAACCTTCTATAGGTGCAGGGTTTATCGTCGCTTATACAGGGGACATTTTAACGATGCCGGGCCTTCCGAAACATCCCGCTGCATTAAAAATAAACATAGATGATAGTGGAAAAGTTACCGGATTGTTTTAACCTTTGCCACAGAAGGTTTCATGGATTAATGAAGGAAGTGGAGGGGGAAGTGTAGAACAGATTGGACGATATGAAGACGTTTCATTTTCTCAAAAAAGAAAGAAAAACGTTCGGCATTCCCTTCCATTCGAGTAGATGGAATATTCCGGTCCACATCCGTTAGACGGCCAGTTCTATCTGAACAAACTATACATTTTTGCGTTAGCGTAAGTAATGGAAGCTTGTTCCGCTACTTTAAGTTAAGTACGAAGGGATGATCGAATGTTTGATCCGACGGCCTACGAAAATCTGAAAGTTGTAATCGAAGGGCTTATGTATGAATATGATTTAAATGGTGAAATCACGATATTAGAAAGAAATGATCTTGTCAACTTGGCGGATATGTCTCGCTCATTTGAAATTCAATTTATTCATCATAAAGATTTAAGGCGACTTTTATATGGAAAGGTGGAATTAGTTGCTTCATTCAAACAATTAGCTGCAGAATGGATATTGACGAATGAACAACCAGGGGCACGACTCCTTTTCCGTTTCTGCGTTCATGAGGAACGAAATGAAATTCTTAAAAAACGAATGTTAAAGTATATAAAAGAAACGTATATGCCCCAATTCCACTATCACTGGAAGGAAGTGAAAGATTCGGAAGGGAATTCACAATTTGAAATTATCGTGGAAAAATTCAATCCGGTTACAGAAGATTCGATTGATGATTTACCATCGATCATAGACATGTCGATTGAATCGTTACAAGTGATTTTTGAAATGTTAAATTCATCTTCATGAACGGATGATTCATTTCCATTTATTTTTTATCAGTTAGCAATGGCTAACTGTTTTTTTAAATATGTTAACTAGGAAAGTATGTTTTTTTGGAATTGCTAGGATAAGTTAATTCCCTTTTTCCTTCATTTCCATTCATGTTTTAACGGTATGTCTATTAAAAAAGGTTTACGGTTTTTGACTGTAGTCGACCAAATTTTTCTGTGGATCACTTTGCTCGTTAAGGAATGATCAAAAAAAATATGATAAACTATGTATTACAAAAAAATGAGAAATCACGAATTGGAATGATGTTTGATGCAGTTAATGGTAGAAAATATTTTTAAAACGATTGGTGATAAACAATTATTCAATAATATTTCCTTTACAATCGGAGAAAAGGAACGAGTTGGATTAATTGGTATTAACGGAACAGGGAAATCCACTTTATTAAAAATATTAGCTAATGCAGAAGATGTGGATCGAGGAAAAATTACGATGCCGAAAGATTATCGAATTGGACTATTGTCGCAGGTACCGATATTAGATGGTGAACGAACGATTTTGGAACAAGTACTGAGTAGTGATTTGCCTGTCAATCGAATCGTTTTTGAATACGAAGAGGCTTTAAAAGAGCTCAATAAACAACCGGATGATCCGAAACGGCAAAACGTATTTTTTGAAAAACAAAAAAGGATGGATGATTTCGGAGGATGGGAAATTATTACGAAGGCGAAAACAATATTGACGAAACTCGGTCTTCATCAAATCCATGAAAAAATTAAACATTTATCAGGGGGACAAAAAAAGCGGGTAGCTTTGGCAGAAGTGTTAGTAGATGCACCGAATTTACTCCTTTTAGATGAACCGACGAACCATTTGGACGCGGAAATGATCGAATGGCTCGAGGAAATATTAAACAACTATGAACATTCCGTTATATTTGTAACCCATGATCGATATTTTCTCGATTCCGTTGCAACGAAAATTTTCGAATTAAATGATGGAAAATTGTACAGCTATAAAGGAAATTATGCCGACTATTTGGAAGCGAAGGCAAAAAGGGAAGAAGAGGAAAGCAGACAAAGGGAGAAGCTTCAAAATTTGTATCGAAGGGAACTGGCTTGGATTAAAAGGGGGGCTAAGGCGAGATCGACGAAACAAAAGGCAAGAATTCAACGCTTTGAAAAAATAAATGAGGCCCTTGAAGATCAGAAAGCTCGCGAACTCGATATTTTTTATAAAGGAACAAGATTAGGAAAATCGGTTATTGAAATGAAGGGATGCTTTAAATCCTTTGGTGAAAAAACGATTTTAAACGATTTTCATCTACTCGTCAAATCGAATGAACGAATTGGGATTGTAGGGAATAATGGAAGCGGGAAGACGACTTTATTAAATATTCTTTCAGGAAAAGAACCGTTAGATGCAGGTACATTAACGATCGGTCAAACGGTTAAATTCGCCTATTATACACAACATGCTTCCGACATGGACGGGGATAAACGGATCATCGATTACATTCAGGAGACGAAATCGTTCATCAATGCCGGTAATGAAAAAATGAGTGCTTCTCGAATGTTGGAACGATTTTTATTCCCTCCAAAAACCCACGGAACCTTCATTCGAAAATTATCAGGGGGTGAACGGAAGCGATTATATTTATTAAAACTTTTAATGGATGAGCCGAATGTTCTCCTTTTAGATGAACCGACGAATGATTTGGATACGGAAACGTTAACCGTCTTGGAACAATTTCTCGAGGAATTTCCTGGCGTTGTCATTACCGTTTCCCACGATCGGTATTTTCTTGACAAAGTTTGCGATCGGATTCTATTTTTCCACGGGGATGGACAAATCGAATCATTTTATGGGTGCTATACCGACTTTTTAACGGAAAGAAAAACGAGAAATGAAGAAAAGGTTGAGGAGGAAAAACCGAAAAAGAAAAATGTATTTAAAGAGGATAAGCCGAAGGGACGGAAATTATCGTATAAGGAAAAAATGGAGTGGGAAACGATCGATGAGAAAATAAAAGAGGCTGAGCAGGAATTAGAGAGGATCCAACGAGCGATGGATGAGGCTGGAAGCGACTTTGAAAAAATCCACCAATTATACGAAGAAGAGGAAAAATGGAATAATGAATTGGAACGACTAATTGAACGATGGGCGTATTTATCGGATTTGATCGGTGAATAAATAAAAGGATTTTGCCATCGGTCATCCGTTCAGGTTAATATAAGGATGAGGAGGGAGAATTGTGAAAATTAAGTCGATTGAACCGACACCTAGTCCACATACGATGAAAGTAATTTTAGACGAGGAATTACCAAAGGGAGCGAGAAATAATTATAAAAAAGGGGATGAAAAGGAAGCACCGGAACAAATCCGTCGAATTCTTCAAATTGAAGGGGTAAAAGGGGTATATCATGTCGCTGATTTTCTAGCGGTAGAACGGCACCCAAAAGCGGATTGGAAACAAATTTTACCAGAAGTTCGCTCCATTTTAGGAGATGAAGACGTGACGAAAGAGGGAAAGGAAAGCATCTCTACCGACGGATATGGCGAGGTTGAAGTATATGTCCAATATTTCAAAGGAATTCCGATGCAAGTAAAATTAGTAGACGGGGAAGAAGAACGAAGATACGGATTACCGGAAATGTTTTTAGATGCCGCCAGACAAGCCCAATTGGAAGGTGACAACATCGTTTTACAAAGAAAATGGGTCGATTATGGCGTTCGTTACGGTGAATTGGATGATATCGGTCAAGAAATAGTAGAAGAAATCGGGGCACTTTTTCCGGAAAGTCGGTTGAAGCAACTGGTTCAATATGCAAAAGAAGGAAAGCCGGTTGAGGGAATGAAACGATATCGAAAAATAACGATTCAAGATTTGGAACATTCCGATTGGAGGAAAAGGTACGAGGCGTTGGAACGAATGGCCGAACCCACCCTTTCCGATCTACCCCTTTTAGAAAAGGCATTAATGGATGAAAAACCGTCCATTCGTCGTTTGGCCGTTGTTTATCTCGGAATGATTGAGGACCGAAAAGTTTTGCCATACCTTTATAAAGCATTGAAAGATCCAACGGTTACGGTGCGAAGAACGGCAGGAGATTGCCTAAGTGACCTCGGTTTTCCGGAAGCTCAAGGGGCGATGGCTGAAGCGTTGAAAGATAAAAGTAAAATCGTTCGGTGGCGGGCGGCGATGTTTTTATATGAAAGCGGTGATAAAAAAAGTCTCCCAGCTTTAAAGGAGGCGGAAAATGACCCCGAATTCGAAGTAGCCTTGCAAGTGAAAATGGCCATCGAACGAATTGAAGGGGGAAAAGAAGCAAAGGGTTCTGTTTGGAAACAAATGACAGAGGAAAGACAATCAACATCATAAAACCAATTTACACTATAATAAATATGTAATGGATAAAAAGGAGGAATAGAGATGTCTATGGCATATGAAGAGTATATGAAACAATTTGTCATTCCGATGAGAGAAGAGATGAAGGAGATTGGTTTTACCGAATTCACAACCCCCGAGGAAGTTACTGAATTTATGGAGGGAGCGAAAGGAACAGTTTTCGTCGTCGTTAATTCCGTCTGCGGTTGTGCAGGAGGGTTGGCACGTCCAGCGGTAAAATATGCGTTGAGCAAAACCGAAAAACATCCCGATCATCTCGTCACCGTCTTTGCTGGACAAGATCGGGAAGCGACGGCAAAAATGCGAGAATACTTTACCGGTTATGAACCTTCCTCTCCATCGATTGCACTTTTAAAGGATGAACAGGTCGTCCATTTTATCCCTCGGGATCATATTGAGGGACATACGGTGGAGGACGTGGCACAAAATATTTTAGCTGCCTTACAACAACATTGTTAAAAAACGGTTCGCTCATTTTTTCGGTAATAAGAATGAAAAGTGAAGGGCTTTTCGCCTAAACTTTACAATTCGAAATGGCAAATAAAGGGTGACTTATCCGATTGGGTCTCCATAGAAAAATGAAATTTTAGGAATAGATGAATATGACTAAAAAGAATGAATAACGGTGGGAAAAGGTTTAATATAACCGATAAGTTTTGTATAATAGAATCATAGTCGATCGTTTATGAAAAAAGGAGCCTTTTCTATGAAAAGTTGGTTATATAAATTTTTTGTAGCAATCATTACTTTTCTCACTTTCGGTCTCGTATCTCCCTATCAAGTCATCCACGCCATCAATCCGCCGTTAGGACAAGATACGAAGGAAGATTTAATTGATGATCGGACCGATCCTGATGAAGAACTGTCGCAAGTTTTAGACGAGAAGGTGGAATCATCCGTTCCATTAAGGGATCAATTTTTATCCGAAACGATTGAATTAGGTGAAAAACAAGCGATGCAAAAATTCGGTCCAAAAATCGCTCCTGTCATTGAAGAAGAATTCCAAACGATGATTTTACCGAAAATAGAAGAATCCATTCGGGAAATATCGGAACAATTTTCCGAAGATCAGTTGGAAGATTTAACGGTTTCAGAGATTCCAGGAGGTGGCGTTAGTGAAAAAATTTTCCATATTTATTCCGAAAAAACAGGTCAGGATATTATTCGTTTTCACGTGCGTAGGGAATTGAAACCCTTAGAAGGATATTGGTTTGATTTCCATTATCATACGTATCACGATCATTTCCAGACCCATTATGAACTTGGACGTATTTTCTGGGATAAAAATACGCCGCCGAACTGGAATCGGTACTATAACTAAAAAATGAAGGCAAAAAGGTCTGTTACCTTTCACGGTGCAGTCCTTTTTTTTGCAAATTACCAGTGGAATACAGGTTCAAAGGAAGGAGGAGCATGTTATAATATACGTATCGTTTTAACGTTAAAGAATACGAGTTTTTTAACTTGATAGAAAAAGGGAAAGGATGACAAATCAATTTGAAAAAATCCCTTTTCACCTTCCTAATCTTCGTTGTCGTTGTTTTGTTCAGTCGTACGGAAGCGACCTTCGATTTTCTTTTTTTAAAGGATTTACCTCCATCTTCCCCCCTTATCGATATACCCGTAACTACGAGCGAACGTGTAAATTCAATCATTCTTCTTCCAACCGGGGAATTTGATCATATGGAGGCGAAAACAATCATTCAAAGAATTGCCTCCTTACCCGATCCACTTCTCCAAAAAATAGAAAATAATGGAATTAAAATTCAATTATTTATCGGATCGTTAACTGATTTTCCATCTACGAAACATTTACGTGGGAAAACACCACGAGGATATACGAATTCGATCACTTGGGATGATGTTCCAGGTATAGGAGGTGGAACGATTATCTTGGTGAAAATAGGAGCAAGCAATCGGGGGAATGGACACGGGTCAATCAATCTCGAACTCCATGAATTAGGGCATTCGGTTGATCAAATTGTGTTTCATGGAATTCGAATGGATCCGAACTTTTTGGAAATTTGGCAAGAAGAAGTGGCAAATTTGTTTCAAGGTGAGGGATATTTTTTAAATTATCCAGAGGAATACTTTGCAGAGACATTCGCAATGTTTTATACTGATAGAAATACGAAAAAAATACTAAAAGAAAAAGCACCGAAAACGTATTCTATTCTATCAAAATTATATTAAGTAAGGGTGGAAAAACGAATGGAACAATACTTGAACCTTTGTCGCCATGTGTTGGAAAACGGCGTAAAGAAAGAAGACAGAACGGGGACAGGGACGATCAGTACATTCGGTTACCAAATGCGATTCGACCTTCAAAAGGGTTTTCCACTTTTAACAACGAAAAAAGTGCATTTGAAATCGATTATTTATGAATTATTATGGTTTTTAAAAGGAGATACGAATGTAAAATATTTACAGGAAAACGGTGTTCGAATTTGGAATGAATGGGCAGATGAAAACGGTGAACTAGGACCGATTTATGGTGCTCAGTGGCGTTCGTGGCAAGGAAGAGATGGAAAGACAGTCGATCAAATTTCCAATGTTATCGAGCAAATAAAAACGAATCCAGACTCAAGACGTTTAATCGTAAGTGCGTGGAATGTGACGGAAATTGAAAACATGGCTTTGCCTCCGTGTCACACTCTGTTTCAATTTTACGTCGCTCATGGAAAATTGTCGTGTCAATTATATCAGCGTTCAGCGGATGTTTTCTTAGGCGTTCCGTTTAACATCGCTTCCTATGCGTTACTGATGATGATGATCGCACAAGTTACCGACTTGGAACCTGGGGAGTTTGTTCATACGTTTGGTGATGTGCATATTTATTCAAATCATCTTGAACAAATCGAAACCCAACTATCAAGAGAACCTAGGATGTTGCCGACGATGAAAATTAATCCGCACGTGAAAAATATTTTCGATTTTTCATACGAAGACTTCCAATTGGAAAATTACAATCCCCATCCGCCAATTAAAGGTAAGGTGAGCGTGTGATTTCGTTTATTGTTGCAATGGATGAAAGAGGAGTCATTGGGAAAAATAACAATATTCCGTGGCATTTACCGGACGATTTAAAGCGATTTAAAAGGATTACGATGGGGCATAAAATCGTCATGGGAAGGAAAACGTTCGAATCGATTGGTAAGCCGTTACCTGGGCGTGAAAATATTGTTCTTTCAACAAATCCAACGTTTCATTGTCCTTCGTGTAAAGTGTTCCGTGATTCAAAAAAGTTACTGGATTATTGTTTACATCAAGAGGAAGAAATTTTTGTGATTGGTGGTTCGAAAATTTTCCAATTGTTCCTTCCCTTTGTGGAAAAATTATATATTACTCGAATTTACCATACCTTTGATGGAGATGTATTTTTTCCAGATTGCAATTGGTCAAAATTTACGATTCTTTCTCGAGAAAAGGGAATGAAAGACGAAAAAAATCCGTATGATTATGAATATATTGTTTATCAAAAAAACAATTCGGACTGATTGACAAGGAGGGGGGTGTCATGTGCGGTAGATTTACACTGACGGCGGATCGGAACGAATTAATTGAAGCTTTTCAATTGGATTTTTTCCCTGATGAATACGAAGTCAGCTACAACATCGCACCGACTCAACCGATATTGGCAGCCGTTCAAGGAAAAAAAGGCAGAAAAGCAGGGTTTTTAACGTGGGGACTTGTTCCTTACTGGGTGAAAGTTCCGAAAAAGTGGAAACCGTTGATTAACGCCCGTTCTGAATCACTAGCTGAAAAATCGAGCTTTCGCCATCTATTAGCACGACGAAGGTGCGTCATTTTTGCAGATAGCTTTTACGAATGGAAGGCTGAAGAGGGAAAGAAGATTCCGTATCGCATTATGTTGGAAAACGGTCGTCCCTTCGCGTTTGCAGGTTTATGGGATCGAAATGAACATGGAGAAGAAAAATTGACAACTTGTACGATTTTAACAACGAAGGCGAATGAGAGGATGCATTTTATACACGAACGGATGCCTGTTATTTTATATGAACAGACACAAATCGAGAAATGGTTAAATGTGGAACAATTTTCTTTTGAAAAAGCAAAAATGGTCCTCACTTCAATGCCAGACGACACGATAAAATTGTATCGGGTGTCGTCCATCGTGAATTCGCCAAAAAACAATCGGAAAGAATGTATTTTACCTGTGTGAAAAATATTTAAGGATGTGTTTAAATGACGATAAAAATTGTAACGGATTCAAGCGCAGACTTGGATCAAGAGACGATTGCCAAATGGGATATCCATGTGATCTCCCATATGATTGAGATGGACGGCAAACAATACTTGGATCGGGTGAATATTACCCCAACGGATTGTCTGGAATATATGAAACATTCACCGAATGTACCCAAAACATCCCAACCGTCAATCGGTACCTTTTTACAATTGTATGAAAGTTTAACGGCAGATGGAAGTGAAGTGCTGTCGATTCATATTTCTGGTCAATTAAGTGGAACTGTAAGTACTGCCCATATGGCAGCCAATCAAGTAGATGGTCAAGTAACGGTTTACGATTCCCACTTTTTATCAAAAACCCTATCTTTTCAAGTCATCGAAGCGGCAAAAATGGCAAAGGAAGGGAAAACCGTCCGAGAAATTATCGAACGTTTAGAAAAAATCCGAGAAAATTCGAGATTGTATGTTGTTTTAGATACGTTGGAATATTTGAATAAAGGGGGACGAATCGGGAAGGGAAAAGCATTGCTCGGTTCCCTTTTAAAAATTAAACCGATCGCTGCCATTCATGAAGGGATTTACACACCAATTGCAACGGTGAGAAATTACAATCAAGCGATGAAACATATGTTGCAATTGATGCGGGAAGATACGCAAGGGAAAGTTATTAAAGCGATCTCTGTCGGCCATGCGGGAGGTCTGAAACGGGCGACCCAATTGAAAAATAAAATCCTGGAACTTTATGAAAATGTAACGATTCAAATTCATGAAACAACACCGATTATTAGTACCCATACCGGTCCGGAAACGGTTGGACTTATGTACTTTTTTGAATAAAGGACTTATTACTATCGGATGTTAAAGGGGAGAAAGAGAATTCTTTACTCCTCTTTTTTTGTTCACTCTGAAGGATTTTCCCCATTCTAACCATTGGTTTAGGTAAAAAAACATATCAAGCTACGTGGATATTTGCCATTTCCGTCTTCTTTTGAAAACGTTTGACTGAAAACGGTAGCGCCCGGAATCAATCTCAGAAAAAAATAAGGATGTAATGGAGAGGATAAAAACATAATCGTCAAAAACTTGACACATATGTTTAAGTTTAATATTTTTTCTTTCCTTTTATATTTGTTACAATAATTTTGAAAAAAGGGAGTGGGGGAATGGACATTGAAAACAAGGATGTTATTCGTTTTTCTCTCCGTAGTTTTACTACTTTCTGCTTGTGGGGGGAAAATCGAGAATAGGAAAAATTGGCCATTAGAATCCTTTGAACATACGGATCATAATGGTATGCCTTTTAAAAAGGAGGATTTATCGGGGAAAGTTTGGGTTGCTAGTTTTATTTTTACGAATTGTGAAACGGTATGTCCACCAATTACGGCTAATATGGCTAGAATTCAACGGATGTTTGCAGAAGAAAAATTAGAAGATGCCCATCTCGTATCCTTTAGCGTTGACCCGGAAGTGGACAAGCCGGAAGATTTAAAGGTCTTTGCCCAAAAATTCACCGATAATTTGGAAAACTGGCATTTTTTAACAGGCTATACCCAAACGTATATTGAACAATTTGCTAAAGAAAATTTTAAATTATACGTATATAAGCCGAAAAATGACGATCAAGTGATGCATGGAACGGATATTTTTCTCATCGATCAGGAGGGAACGATCGTTAAGTATTACGATGGATTAGACGTTCCATATGAAGAAATTTTGCACGATGTGAAAATTTTATTAGGAAAATAGAACCGATGATTAAAAGCAGATTCCTATTTAGGGCTGCTTTTTTTCGTTTTTTCCCCGGTTTATTTGTTATAATAATGAAAATGACTTTTGTTAACGGTCGAAATCAGTGAAGTTGGTGAAACAAAATGAAGCGCATCCTTGTTTTTATTTTTCTTTTATTGTTAGTGGGTTGTACAGATCGAGCGAACGCATTCGACTTTCATGCAGAAAAACAATGGATGGAAGAGATGAAACAACCTTTGCCCGCATATTTTTTACCAAAGACATTGAATATCGTCGCTTTGGGTGATTCGTTAACGCAAGGAGTTGGGGATGAAAGCGCCAGAGGAGGCTACGTATTTTATTTGGAACAATATTTAACCGAATTAAAAGGGGTTAAGGACGTTCAAATTGATAACTTTGGTGTGAAAGGTCATCGTAGTGATCAACTTCTTTCACGATTGAATAAGGAAGAGATAAAGACGAAGATTGAACAGGCTGACCTCGTGTTAATGACGATCGGTGGAAACGATATTATGAAAGTTGTAAAGGAAAATATTTTTCATTTGAAAATGGAAGATTTTCAAGCGAGACAGGAGATTTTTGAAACGAATTTGAAGAATATTTTTGACTTAATCAAAGAATATAATTCGGAAAGTACGATTTTTTTAATCGGTTTATATAATCCTTTTTCCTATTGGTTCTCCGATATTCCCCAATTACAGGAAATCGTACAAAATTGGAACGAAACTGGTAAACAGGTCACCTCCCTTTACGAACAAAGTTACTTCGTCCCGATTGATGAGATTTTTTCCACCGATCGGTTGGATCTTTTATATGAAGATCAATTTCATCCGAATGGACGCGGGTATGAACTCATTGCCCAAACGGTATTTTCTTTCCTTCAAAATGAAGTGGTGACCGATGAGAATAACGAATGGTTTTTAGAGAGGGAAGATGAATAACATGAGCAAATGGAATTGGAAAAAGGCTTTTTTTCTTCTTTTATTTATAAATATTCTCATACTTATAACGTTTTCTGTAATTATCTTTATTTCGCCCGATAATCGGTCTTTTACTATCCAAAAACAGGAGCAGATTGGTGAGCCCGTGTTTCACTTGCAAACGACAAAGGAAGAATTGAACGGATTTATAAATCACTATTTGGAAAAGGAATTAGGTGATAGTCCGATCGATTATACAGTCCTTTTAACCGAACAAGTGGAATTAATTGGTCAATTGCCCGTTTTTGATCGAAAAGTACAGATGACATTAACATTTGTCCCTGAAGCGCTGGAAAATGGCGATATTTTGTTAACACAAAAGTCGATTCGCATCGGACAATTAAATTTACCTGTTACGTATGTGATGAATGTGGTGAATAAGTCTTACAAATTTCCTGAATGGGTAGAACTGTATCCGAATGAACGGGTAATCTATATCCATTTAACAAAAATGAAATTAAAAAATGATTTACGCATTATGGCAAAAACCATTGATTTAGAAAATGATCTTTTAGAGTTTTCCGTCCGTTTAGACGATCAATAGGAGGGGCAGTTCAAAAAAGCACAGCCCCTCTCTTCCTAAATGAAAGTCGATTCATGTCATTTCGGTAGTGACACTTTCCGCGTACACGGCCGAGCCCTATAGAATCGGAAGCTCGACTGTGGGGTCTTCGAATCGGATAGCCTTCACTTTTCCTTTCATTAACTTTGGGACTGAACGGACAGTCCCTTTATTTCATCTATTTTTCTACCACTGGAATATTTTCCTTCATCCATCGTAAGCCTTTCGGATAGTAATTTTTTATGATAGATTGTACAACCTTACCCCAGCCTAAGGGGAAGCCGTCTACAGTAATCAAAGTCCATCCGTTTTTTAAATCCTTTGCAGGTAATGTTTCTCCTTTGATATAACGAATCCAATTGGTTTCGTCGCTCGCCAATTCCAATACATGATTTACCTGTTCTTTTTTCAGCGTTAATCCGAGGGCGTGATTCGGTTCAAATCGATTTTTTTTCAATTCGCCAAGATGTACACCTGCTCGAAGTACTTTTAAACCGGTTAAATCGGGGCAATAATCTGGGAGATGATGGAGGACGTTTCCAAAGTTCACGATGTTTGAAAACATTCGATCTCCGAACATTTCCCGTTCAAACTCGAAATATAAATGAAATGGTTTCTTGTTTTTCGGGATTTTAAACGTTTTTACATCCGATGAAGGGGCAGGAGCGCTTTTTTTCATTTTAGCAACAAAATGGCCCTCCCCATCTAATTTATGTGGCCATAGTCTAGCCGTTTTTTTCAATTCCTCCCTTTTCGTTCGACTCCATTCCGGTCGTCCGTTTTCGATTCCCTTTCCTTTTTCAATATCGATTAACTCCATATTTGGATATTGATCCAAAAATCGTTCGATCACTTGTTCGTTTTCTTCGGGTGAAAAGGTACATGTGGAGTAAACGAGAATACCGTCTTCCCTTAACATTTGAACAGCAGCATCTAAAATGTTCATTTGATTCTTTTGACAGGCCAATACATGTTGTTCACTCCAGTACTCGATGGCTTCCGGATCTTTACGAAACATTCCCTCTCCAGAACAAGGGGCATCGACTATGATTTTATCAAAATAAGAAGGAAAGTGCTGGGCAAGTCTTTCTGGCGTTTCATTCGTTACGATTGCATTTTGGAGCCCAAACCTTTCCACATTTTCCGATAATACTTTCGCCCGTTTCGGATGAATTTCATTAGCGACTAAAATCCCCTGTTGTTTTAAACTTGCTCCGATTTGGGTCGTTTTTCCTCCAGGAGCCGCACATAAGTCGAGCACCTTTTCACCTGGTTTGACATCGAGTAATGGGGCGACGAACATGGCACTCGGTTCTTGTATATAATAAACCCCAGCGAAATGATATGGATGTTTACCTGGTTCGTATTTTTCCAATGAATAATAGTAGCCATTTTCGACAAAGGGAATGTTTTTTAAAGGAAATGGACTTTGTTTTTCCCATTGTTCTGATTGAATTTTTAACGGGTTTATTCGAAGTCCACCGAGACGTGTTTCTTTATATGTAGCAAAAAAATCCTCCGCTTCATCCTTTAGTAAGTCGTTCATTTTTTTTACAAAACCATCAGGTAACTTCTTCATATTTTACTCCTTTCGCATATTTATCTTTATTCTAACAGAAATTTCATTTAAAGGATTTTTTCATAAATGATTTTACTAACGCCTTAATTTTTATTACAATCATAAAAAAGAGAAAAGGAGGGTGACTTGTGCAAAGGAAGTTGGAAAAGGCGACCTTTGCTGGAGGTTGTTTTTGGTGTATGGTCAAGCCCTTTGATGAAATGGATGGAATACATGAAGTGATTTCAGGATATACGGGAGGACATACCGAACACCCTTCTTATGAAGAGGTTTGTTCAGGTACGACCGGTCATTATGAAGCTGTTCAAATTACTTATAATCCTGATTGGATTAGTTACAGACGTTTGTTAGATATTTATTGGAAACAAATTGATCCGACCGATGCAGGCGGTCAGTTTTATGATCGGGGCAGTTCCTATCGTACCGCCATTTTCTATCATAATGAACAACAAAAAAAAGAAGCGGAACAATCAAAACGGGAATTGGAATTAAGTGGTCGATTCAAAGGGGAAATCGTAACCCCGATTCTTCCTGCCAAACCCTTTTATCCTGCAGAAGAAGAACATCAATTTTATTATAAAAAACACCCCACTCATTACGAGCGGTATTTTATCGGGTCCGGAAGAAAATCCTTTATTGAAAAACATTGGGGGAGAATCGAATGAAAGAAAAGGAAGAACGATTGAAACAACTGACTCCAATCCAATATGAAGTTACACAAAAAAATGGGACCGAACCTCCATTTCAAAATGAATATTGGGATTGTTTTGAAGAGGGAATTTATGTCGATGTGATTTCCGGAAAACCATTATTTAGTTCGAAAGATAAATTCGATGCCGGATGTGGATGGCCAAGTTTTACGAAACCGATTGTTCATGAAGAAATTGTAGAAAAAATCGATCGCAGCTACAACATGATTCGTACAGAGGTTCGAAGTAAAACGGCTGATTCCCATCTCGGTCATGTGTTTACCGATGGTCCTTTACCAACAGGACTTCGATATTGTATCAATTCTGCTGCTTTACGGTTTATTCCGAAAAAGGATTTGGAAAAAGAAGGGTATGGGGAGTATTTAAAACTTTTTGAAGACAGGAAAGAAAAATAAATATATTTTGATAAGGTTGGTAGCCATGGCAAAATCATTTTATCATTTTATATTACGTTATCGAGGTACGGATGAAAAGGACGAAATGACGAAGTTTGCAAATCATGCGTATCATGACCATAGTTTTCCAAAAATGTCCGACTCCTATGACGAGTTGAGTCGGTATTTAGAAATGAATGGAGATTATCTCCCTTCCATGACCGTTTTTGATCGAGCTTGGGAATTGTATATCCAACTGGAAAAGGAAAGGGGATAATCTATTCCGATCTTCTTTCGCGCTGGCCTTTTCTCATTTTTTGTCCCTTATGCATATAATAGAAAAACCGTGAAAAGAAGGGGATGGGAGACATGACTGAAAATGGACAGCCAAAATTTTGTATCGGTGATCTGGTGCTAATTGTTCATGAATCAACCGTAGGGAAAATCGTAAAATATTACTTCATCAATCAAAAATGGTATTATTCCTTAGAAGGTCGGACCGAACTCTTTTTAGAAGACAGTCTTTCCCCCATCCGAGACAATCAGATGCAACATGAAAATCGAGAAAATATCCTGATTTCATATAAATTTCAGCTTGGCGACATCGTACAAGTAAAGGGATACGGGGAGGACCTATTTTTCATCATTGGTTTTCGTGTAGAGATATGGCGATATAAAGATTCTGCTTGGGAAGACATTATTTACGAACTTTCTCGAATTAAAGACGGTCAATGGTTAGAAGCGTCAGAAGAAGAGTTGACATATATCACAAATGAACAAAATGGAAAAAAATTATTGATGCAAAGATATCCAAGTGAAAAAAGGCAGCTACTTCAGCCTTCTAAACTAACAAATCAAGAAAAAAGAAAAACGACCGATATCGATGAACTGTTAGACATGTACAATGATTACCAATATTTGTTTCTAAACTTTGGAGAAGCTAAATATAAAAAGAAAATGAAAGAAATTTTAAAAAAATTGGAGGCGTTGGCAAAAAGTCCTTTTCAGAAGGATTGATATTCAAATCCTTGTATTGTTCGATTACAGTCTTGGCGTGTAAACAAAACTTTTTTTAAAAGGTTCATTTATAAAGAAACGGGTTTGAAAGTAGCAATTGAAATGAGATGACTACTTTTTTTGCCAACGCGGTTTTTATTCCTTTGTAAAAATCATTTAAAAAAATGAACAGGACGATTACGGTTTTATTTTCTCATGAACATATGTTATAGTGAATGTGTAAAAATGAATGAAAAAGTTAGCAGGAGGATTAGCCATGAGTGTACATATCGGAGCAAAAGAAAATGAAATTGCGGAAACGGTCCTATTACCAGGAGATCCACTACGGGCAAAGTATATCGCTGAAAACTTTTTAGAAAATGCGGTCCGTTATAACGAAGTAAGAAATATGTTCGGTTATACGGGTACATACAAAGGAAAAAGAATCTCTGTACAAGGGACAGGTATGGGTGTTCCTTCCATCTCCATTTACATTACCGAATTAATGCAAAGCTACAATGTTCAACAATTAATTCGGGTTGGTACGTGTGGAGCTATTCAAAAAGATGTAAAGGTTCGGGATGTGATTTTGGCGATGAGTGCATCCACCGACTCCCAAATCAATCGGAAAATTTTCGGTGGAGCGGTTGATTTCGCACCGACGGCCAACTTCGACTTGCTGAAAAAAGCGTATGATGCCGGGGCGGAAAGGAATTTAAATTTAAAAGTTGGAAACGTGTTCACCGCTGATCTCTTTTATGATGATCACGCAGAACATGAAAAATGGGCAAAATACGGAATTTTAGCCCTTGAAATGGAATCTGCTGCGCTTTATACACTAGCTGCCAAATTCGGTCGAAAGGCATTATCTATTTTAACCGTAAGCGACCATATCCTCACTGGAGAGGAAACGACCGCTGAAGAAAGACAAACATCCTTTAACGATATGATCGAAGTGGCCCTTGAAGCAGCAATTAAAGAATAAATAAAAATAACAAATGACCGACTCCTTTTGGGGTCGGTTATTTTTATGAAACGATCCATCCACCTTATTTTTTCGAGGAAAAGTGAAGGGAATGGAAAAATTTCTGTTTTTGTTTTAAAAATAGTGGTAAAATGATAAATGTTCATCGATTGAAACGGACAGGTGACTTTTATGAAAAAAATTGTATTACTTTTAAGTGTTATCTTTTTTGTTTCCGGTTGTTCATCAAATCATGCGGTTGAAAAAAATCGTAACATCGTAGAAGAAGGGAAAAACAAACAGGAAACGACCATAACAGAAACTGACCAATCGAATAGTGAAAGTAATGTGGCTCAAGAAATGGAAGAGGAAAATTCAGTTCCAGTCGTTTTTAATGAAACGGAAGTAATCGGAGATCAGATGGTTATTACAAATACCGATAATGTGATGATTTTAGTCAACAAAAAATTTGCCCTACCATCTGACTACACGCCAAAAGATTTAGTTCGTCCGAATGTTGATTTTTCCTTCGGCGACCAAGATATTGAAAAAAGTTATATGCGAAAAGAAGCCGCCCGTGCCCTTGAAGCTCTTTTTCAAGAGGCAAAACAAGAAGGTTTAAGCCTGTTTGCCGTCTCCGGTTATCGTTCATATATTCGACAAGAACAAATTTTCCAATATGAGGTGGACGAAAAGGGAGAGGAAAGGGCGATTGAAGCTGTCGCTTATCCTGGTCATAGCGAACATCAAACGGGACTTGCTATGGATCTTACTTCTCCTGCTGTCGATTATTTACTGACTGAACAATTTGAACAGACAAATGAAGGAAAATGGTTAAAAGAAAATGCCTACCGATTTGGTTTTATCCTTCGGTATCCAAAGGGAAAGGAAGATATTACCGGATACGAATATGAACCGTGGCATTTTCGGTATGTTGGAGAACAAGTGGCAGAAGTCATTTATCAAAAGGGATGGACATTGGAAGAATTTTTTTTAAATGCCAAATAAAACAAGATTGATACTACTCAAATAATAAAAAAAATGATATCTTTATAAATAAATACGAAATGACTGTAAGTAAAGTCTGAAAGTGGTGAAAAAATGAGTCAAGAAGAACACCAAGAAGTGGAAAAGGAATTGGATTCTCAACCAAATAAATATATGCAGATTAAAAAATTCCATTTCGTTATGATTATGTTTCTTCTCGTATTTTTGACTGCAGGTATTACGACATTTGCCTTATCTTTCGGTGATGAAAAGGTTGTAGAAAAAATCCAAGTACGCGATCGGGTCGAGTTTGCAAAACTATATGAAACCTTCGAACGAATCAAGTCCAACTATATTGATCAAATCGATGAGGAAACATTGATTGAAGGTGCAGTAAACGGGATGGTGGAAGCGATTGAGGATCCGTATTCAGACTATATGACTGTAGAGGAATCGAAGTTATTTCAGGAAAATATAACTTCCTCCTTTGAAGGAATTGGTGCACATATAGAAGAGAAGGATGGATATATTGTCATCGTTGCGCCGATTAAAGGTTCTCCTGCGGAAAAAGCGGGATTGAAGGCAAATGATATGATTATCGAAGTGGACGGAAAAAGCATTCAAGGAATGAGCGCCCAGGAAGCTGTTACATTAATCCGAGGTGAAAAAGGTACGGTAGTGGAGTTAACGATTATGCGTCCTGGAATCGACGATCCGATTAAAGTGAAAATTACACGAGATGTCATTCCGATTGAAACGGTATATAGTGAGATGTTGGACGACCATATTGGAAAAATTCAAATCACTTCTTTTTCCGAACATACCTTTGATGAATTAGAGGAACATCTAACTCATTTAGAAAAACATGGAATGAAAGGCCTGATCTTAGATTTAAGGCAAAATCCAGGAGGGCTTCTCGATCAAGCGATTAAAATTGCTAGCGAATTTGTTCCGAAGGGTGAAGTCCTTTACCAAATGGAATATAAAGACGGAAGTAGAGATAAGCAATTATCGAATAAGGAGAACCCCTTTGAGTACCCCCTTGCAGTCGTTGTTGACGGTGGAAGTGCAAGCGCATCAGAAATTGTTGCAGCTGCTTTAAAGGAATCGGCAGGGGTACCGGTCGTCGGTGAAAAAACGTACGGAAAGGGTACAGCTCAAACGAATGTTCCCTTTACAGACGGTTCCAGTTTGAAATTGACGACGGCAAAATGGTTGACTCCGAAGGGCAATTGGATTCATGAAAAAGGTTTGGAACCAAATTACCTTGTTCCGATGCCCGATTACGCGAACCTGCCCTATATAGATCCGGAACTCCAATTAAAGGAAAATACGGTAAGTGAACACGTAACGACCATTGAAACAATGTTGGATGTACTCGGTTATGACCCGGGAACGATTGATGGATTATACGATAAAGATACAAAACAGGCGGTTATCGAATTTCAGAAGGCATTTGATTTAGATGAAACGGGAGTTGTAACGGGAGAGACGACCGTAAAAATTATGGAACAATTAAGAAACAAACTTATCGAGGAAGACCCACAAATTCAAAAAGCTATGGAATTAGTAAACGAACAAATTGAAAAGACGAAGTGAGAAGTGGAAATATCATCTCAATTGTTTTTCCCACCATTCGGACCAAAACAAATTTAACACCGGGGAGGTTTATTTTCCTTCCTCGGTGTTTTTCAAATGATTATATGTTTTTTGCATGCTTAACCACTTTTTCATAACAGATGGAAACTATATGTTTTCGATTCCCACCTTTGCTACTGTAAAAATATTTATTCTATCGTAATCAAAAGGACAAAGGGAAGGCCTGATTAATCTTTTTGAAAAAAGGTAGGGACCTTTCTGCCATTGGAACTAAGCGTCGACGGAAGGATCTTTTGTCCATAAATCATCGGACATATGCGAACCGTACCACTTTTCGTTGAAAAGCGAACAGATGTAATCGCCCCTTTTTATAGGAATGTCGAATGTAGGGGGATTGAAATGAATCACCTCATATATACGTGTCAATATCAATTTCACTATACTGCCAATCGATATTTTTCGGTATACGAATTTCTAAAATGCCATCTTTAAAAACTGCTCTAGCTCCTTTTTTTTTCACCGTCACTGGTAAAATGATGATATAAGGATGTTCCTCTGAAAAAACTCCATTAATAAAACATTTATTGATACTGTAATAGATTTTCAAATCTTTCAATACGTTCGCATCATCGATTGGAATTCGAATATAGACAAATTCATGGGTTTCAAAAACTTGCTCATTCAATGATTTTTTTTCGGCTGAAACATCCTTATTCGGAGCAATTTGGAACATCGAAGGAAGATCGGAGACCATATTTTTCATCCATTTTTCTAAGGAAGATTGGAACTCTTTTTCATTAAATGGTTTCAATGGATCCATACTTTCTTTAAATAAATTCCAGGGAAACATGTTTAAGCACCTACTTCCCATGTATATAGTTACAATATGTAAAAAAAGGATTTTCGTGAAAAATCCTTTTCTCTATAATCTCTAAAAGTTTATGTTTGTTGTTTGAAATTCCATTCTAGCAATTTTACGATTATAGTAATAGTTGATAAAGGGGGAATCCGTTTGTTACAAAAAACGGCTTTCATCACTGGTGGAGCAACTGGAATTGGTAAAATTACTGCGTACTATTTGGCGGAAAAAGGGTGTAACATTATTCTTAATTACCGAAAAAGTGAAAATGAGGCTAAAGATGTTGCTAACGAATTGAAGACGAAATTTTCTGTTGATGCGTATGTATTAGGAGGGGATGTGGCAAGTCCGTCCGATTGTAAACGGCTCTATGAACAGGTGACCGAACGTTCTGGGGGAGTTGATATTTTAATTCATAATGCGGGTCCTTACGTGCGGGAAAGAAAGAAAATGGTCGATTATCAGTTCGAAGAGTGGGAATATATTGTTAATGGAAATTTAAATAGTGTTTTTTATTTAAGTAAATTGTTTCTTCCCTATATGCAAAAGCAGAAATGGGGCCGGATTATCACATTAGGTTTTGACCGAGCAGAAAGCGCACCGGGTTGGGCTTTTCGATCTGCCTTTGCTTCAGCGAAGTCCGGATTAGTTTCTTTAACGAAAACCCTCAGTTTAGAAGAGGCGGAAAATGGGATTACTGTAAATATGGTTTGTCCTGGGGATATTACGGATGAATGGAAAGAAAGGACAATTGAAGAGGCGAGGGGAGAAGTTGATTCTTCTACACCGATTGGAAGGCCAGGAACCGGGGAAGATGTAGCCCGGGTAATCGCCTTCCTATGTGATCGTTCTTCCGATTTTTTAACTGGAAATGTCATCCATGTTTCAGGTGGAAAGGATGTAATCGGCAAATGGCGGTACTCAAATGGATGAAAAATCCGGGCAACCATTTACTTTATTCTGCAAATAAAAAAATTTTACTCCTTTTCCACCTTATAAAATAATTTTTTTTGAGTATAGACGAGTCGAGAAGCCAAACCGATCGCTCCTGCAGTTAAACCTGCGATTAATCCGATCCAGTAACCAAAGGGTCCGAGGGATGTACTATTTGCAAGCAGGGCACCTAAAGGTAATCCAATGACCCAATAGGCGACTAGGGTAGTGACAAAGGTAATATTTACATCCTTATATCCCCGAAGAGCACCTTGAACAGATGCTTGAATCCCATCGGAAAATTGGAAAGCGAGGGCAAACATTAAAAAGGTTGCTGTTAGTTGTAGAACCTCTTCCTCTTTCGTGTACAACCCTGCTATATCATATTTAAAGATATAAAGTAAAAAGGCATTAACAGCTGCCATACCGACGGCCAATCCTACCCCCAACCAACTGTATTGTTTTGCATCTTTGAAACGCCCGGATCCCGTTTCATAAGCGACTAAAATCGTCAACGCCATCGATACACTTAAAGGGAACATATACAAAATACTCGTAAAATTCACTGCTGCTTGATACGAAGCGATCGTGATTGTATCAAAATGGCTCATTAAAATGGTAATAACAGAGAAAATGCTGACTTCGAAAAAAATCGATAAACCGATAGGAATACCGATTTTAAATATCTCCTTCCATTTTTCCCACTGAATCGAATAAAATTGACTAAAAAGGTGATATTGGGAAAAGGGACGATGTTTGATGACAATCAGAATCGTGATCAACAGTACAATCCAGTACGTAATCGCAGAAGCAATACCAGCACCGATCCCACCGAGTTTCGGAAAGCCAAATTTTCCATATATAAATAAATAATTAAAAAAGACATTGATCGGAACAGACAATAAGGTAACGAACATTGTCGTTTTCGTTTGTCCTAATCCATCAATGAAACTCCTTAATACGTTATAAATAAACAAGGGAAAAATACCAAAACTTAAACAAATTAAATAATAGTACGCAATTCGTTGTACTTCTTGATCCAAGTTCATGACTTGAAGTAGCGGCTTTAACGAAAATACTCCGATCAATAAAATCCCCATTACAATAACAATGGCAACATAAATCGCTTGAATGACAGATATTCGAATTTCCTCCTTTTTATTTCCTCCTAAAAGGGAAGAGACGATGGGAGTTGTTGCAATTAAAATCCCATTTAAGCCTGTATAAATCGGAGACCATAAAGAACCGGCGATAGCAACACCTGCCAAATCCTTTGAGCTAACCTGCCCAGACATGGAGGTATCAAAAAATTGAACTAAGGATAACCCGATTTGAGTAATGAAAATCGGGATAAAAATGATGAAAAACATGCGAGTTTTCTCTTTTAATCGGTTTGTCTTATGCATAAGTTTTCCCCCATTCTTCGGACAGATGAAAAGCTCCTATTTACAGACAAAATGAATTATATCATAAAAGGATCAAAGAGGTAAGATGGTCTCTTGGAGCAGTTGTTTAGCAATTCATTTTTAATATTTCTAAAAAAATGTTCAAAGTTTGAAACAATATTATTCATCGATTCTTAAATAAATTAATAAGGGGGGATTCGATGCCGACAAAAAGTGAATGAACGATTGCTGCGCTGATTTTTGGGGTTAGTTATTTATCGGTCCCCATGTTATTTGGGTGTTGAAAAGAGATGAGTCCCTTTATGTAGATTAATATGGGAAAGAATTTTTTAATTACGTACAATCTTTTTTACGCCATAATGTAATATTGATGTTTGTGTCGGTCGGGTTTGCTTTATTTTTCATCGTATTGATTTTTCAACTGCTTTTTACTATTTACGCTGTAGTTCAAGCGTTAGATGGGAAATATGTAAAAATTCCTTTTATTATTCGTATTTTCCAATAATCATTTCTATTTGTAAAAAAATAGTCTCCAAACAATTAGGAGGCTGATTTATTTCCAAAATCGCATCCTTCGTCCCCTATGACTGGTATGAAATTTTTCCTTTAAGCATAGGATAAACTAGAATGAAAAAAGGGGACAAGCCTATGTTTCTACAAGACTATTATAAAAAAATAGGTGGACAAAGTTTGACGATTAGTTTCTATTTTACCTTCCAGGCCATCGCTATGACGATTCTTTTTATATATATAAAACAGGATATAGTTGTCGTTTCAATCTTCCTTTTTCTTAGTTTTCTCTATTATTTCGGATCGATTTATTATTTACGAAAATCAATCCGAGTCCCAATTCCAGTTGCACAAAGGAAAAGCGAACAAACAGTCGGTTCCTATTTCTTAAAACAAGACCGTCACTTTCATTTCTTTTTTTCGCCCAAAGGCATTGCACAATATTCTACGAACATGAAAAAAATAAAAAATGGTTGGGAATTACAATTATTTTTTGAGAACAATCCTAGGATGTTTACCACGATTAAACGAAAACAGAGATCATTTATCATTGAAAGCCTTGATTATTCAATTTTCGGAAGGATACAAATGGATGGGAAACTCGGTTATTTATATATCGGGGATACACCAATCCATTTAAGAAACGTTCATCCGTATGAATGGGAAGTGCGAATCGAAAATCGATTGTTCGCCCTGATGAAAATTGGTTGGTTACCGATTGCATATACGTCTACCTTTCCATTAAACACACCTTTTATTCGGTTTTATGAAAGTACAGAAACTGATATAGTGATGGAAGGATGCCTGATTCTCTTTTCCTTATTACATGAAATAAAATAATTCCCTTTGGATACCATTATAGGTATAATAAGGATAATAAAGGGGAAAGGAATGGAAGTAAAAGGGGTGGACGATATTTATGAAAAAAATTGTTATCGTGTTTGTTTTTCTTCTTCTTATCATGGCGGCTATTGATCGTTGGGTGATGAAAAATAAGGAACCGGAAAAGGTCACCAATATCGATCAACAGGTAGAATTGGTACAAACAATTACGGAACCGAATGTTGGACTAGCGATCGGTGAGCAGGCTCCGGAATTTTCATTGGAAACATTAGATGGAGGAAATCTCTCTTTACAGGATCTTAAGGGAAAAGTCGTTCTTCTCAATTTCTGGGCTAGTTGGTGCCCACCATGCCGTGAAGAAATGCCAGATATGCAAAAGGTTTATGAACAGTATAAAGACGAAAATATTGAAATTGTTGCTGTAAATATGACCTATGGCAGAGAAACCGTCGAACAGGCGAAAAATTTTCAAGAACAATTAAACTTAACTTTTCCAATTCCTTTAGATAAAAAGGCTGAAGTGACGAAACTGTATCAAATTATTCCAATTCCGACGAGTTATTTCATCGATCGAGACGGAATTATCCGAGATAAACAAATCGGTCTTATGACGGAAGAGATGATGATTGAAAAATTGGAGAAAATCAAATGACTGCATTGGTTCCGATGTTGATGGAACCAATGATTACATATAAAATAAAAGAAAAAAGAAAAGAGGAACGAGATGCAATCAATTCCATTTCGAAAAGTTCACGGTTCAAAAAATGATTTTCTCCTAATCGATGAAAACAATTTGTCCCAATCCCTTAACCCTTCGATGCGAAAAAAACTGGCCCAATCTTTATGTAATCGTACAAAGGGAATTGGAAGCGATGGAATTCTTTTCATTCAGAAGAGTAAACATTGTGATGGGAAAATGGAAATTTATAATGCGGACGGTACGGTAGCGGCCATGTGCGGGAATGGTTTACGTTGTGCTGGCAGGTATATTATGGAACAGGTCGGGAAAGAGAAAATTGTCGTTGAAACGATGAAAGCCGATCTGTCCGTCCAAAAATATGGTGATGAAGACTCCATTCCGTTTATCCAAGTGGAAATTTCACCGATTTCCTTCGATCCGGCTACTTTGCCATTTCATACCGATCAAAAACAGGTTATTAACGAAAAAATTCCAGGATTATCAGATACCTTGTTATTTACTGCCGTCAGTGTACCGAATCCCCATCTCCTTTCAATCGTATCGAAGAAAGTTTTGTTAAGCGATGAGCTGTTTCGAATCGCTTCTTATGTAAACGGAAAAAATCCGTACTTTCCAGATGGGGTGAATGTTAGTTTTATTTACCCGTTGAAAGAAGGGGAAATTTTCGTCCGTACTTACGAACGGGGGGTTGGATTTACGAACGCTTGTGGTACGGCCATGTCCGCTGCAAGTATCGTTACCATTTTAAACGGTCTTCATCAATATGAAAAACCCCTTACCGTATATAATCCGGGGGGATATGTGAAAACGATTGTACATAACGACAGTGGAACTTTATCGGTCGATTTGATTGGAAATGCCACCTATTGTTTTGATGGAAATGTGAATGTCAATTTCGAATCCGATTCCTTCGATTGGGTAAAAGAAAGAACGTATGAAGAAGAACGGGCGTATTCTTTATTGGAAAATAAAGCGAAGGAAGCGTTCAGTTCTTTGTAGCACGATAACGAATTGGCGGCGATTCTCTATGGGGATCGCCTTTTTTACTGAAATGATTTTGTATTTCTTTGTAAAAATGAAAGAATCTCCTTTATCGGTTGGTCATTATTTGTTTGGAAATAGCCCTTAAAGGGATTTCCGACAGTTGAAAGGCGATTCAGCACAGTTGGCATGGAAAATCCATCGGGAACCAAGGGTTTATGTAACTCTTCCCAAAAAATTGGTGCAGCGACACTCGCCTTTTCGTTTCCCCGTACCGAAAAGGGAGCGATTATCGTTTTTCCCTCTCCGTATTGCACATAATCGATATATAGCCGATTACGCCGTAGTTTCTTCAGACGTTCCGTTGTAAAATATGAATCCTTTTTTGTGGCTAAATAATTAGCTATAAAATGTGCAAACATACGGGTATCTTCCCAAGTAAATGGAGACGTACTAGAAAAAGGGATATACAAATGCAATCCCCTTTTTCCAGAAACTTTTAAAAACGCCGTTAATCCGAGTGGATCTATGATGTCCTCTTTTATTATAGAGGCGGCTTCGACTGCCAAGTGGAATTCGGCTTTTGATGGTGGATCGAGATCGATTACTAATTCGGAAGGATGTTTTCTTTCAATCGATCGAAAGGGAATATGAAATTCAATCGCCAACTGATTCCCGAGCCAAATTAATGTATGCACATTATTGCATAGAATATACCGAATGCCCTTTTCTTCGTAAGTTTCTACAAAGTTTGGAGCGTATGTTGGACAATTTTTTTGAAAAAAAGCTTCACCGAACATTCCGTGGGGATAGCGGATCACGGTTAACACTCGGTTTTTTAAAAAAGGGGACATGTACGGATATATTTTCCTTAAGTAGTCAATATAATCTTTTTTTCGTCCGGGTTCATTTTTCCATAATCGCTTATTTGGATGGGTAATTTCCACTTGTACGGGTTGGCTCTTTTCTAAAATTTGTTTAAAGGTACAGGATTTTGGCGAAGTATGAAACAAAAACTTGGAAAAATACGGTTCTCTTAATTTGTTTTCGTACCATTCTAAATAAAGTAACTCAACACATATGCTCGGGTTGATATAAAGAAGCCGATCCTTTTTTAATTGGGCATTGGCTTTCACCACTTTTTCCAATGATTCCTTCTCTTTCTTTGTTAATCCGTTTTTGAATAGTCCGACCGGTCGGATTGCACCTAGCTCATCGTAAACACCCACATGAAAATATCCATTGGTTTGATCATAAGCGGTAATAAAAACATTTATTTTCTGCCAATTTTTCAACTTTACCCATTCGTTTGATCTGATTCCTCGTCTCCAGCTACTATCTATCTGTTTGGCAACGATCCCCTCTCCACCATAGGCTAAAATTTTTTGCCACAAGATGTTAAAATCCTTTTCATATGGAATCATTTGAATAAAGGGATCCCTTCGGACGATCGGTTTTTCAAATTTGGAAAAGGTCCGAATAAAGGATTGAAGCAGCTTTTTTCGTTCCACATACGGTTTGTTCTGTATGTTTGTTCCTTTCCATTCAAGTAAATCAAAAGCAAGGTAAGTGGCGGGATCTTCCTTTATAGCGAATTGAATGTTTTCTTTTTTCTTCAATCGGCCGCGTCTTTGAACCTTTGAAAAATCACTTTTATATGGATTGACAAGAATCGTTAATTCACCATCTAGGATTACAGGTAAGAGGGAAGCGAATTTGTTTCGGTATTTTTTAAAAAAATCATTCACCTCTGGAAATGAGGGGAGGAGATCCTTTCCATTTCTGCTAATGAATTGTACGTTTTCATCCAAATATAACAGGGCACGAAACCCATCGTATTTCGTTTCATATACCCATTGGTTTCCAATTGGAGGATTGAAAGTTATAGTCGGTAACATCGGTTTCAATTTTCCTCACCTCTTAAATTAGTTTTCACAAATTCCGATCTTTTACTCGCCACCTTTTCAGCGACATCTTTTTTCAGCCGTTTAATTTAAAAAAAAGAGGAATACTAATGGAAAAAGGATGATTCATATGCACACCGTTTGGAAGGGAAGCATTCGTTTTGGTCTTGTCAATATCCCAGTAAAACTCCATACTGCGACAGAAGATAAGGACATATCCTTTCGAAATCTTCATGAGAAGTGTCATACGCCGATTAAATATGAAAAGATATGCCCGAATTGTGACGTGAAAGTTTCAAAAGAGGAAATCGTGAAAGGTTACGAATATGCGAAAGGGAAATTTATCGTGATTGAAGAGGATGAACTGAAAAATTTAGAAAAGGAAATGGAAGAGAAAGCAGTTGAAATTTTGGATTTTGTGAAAATAACGGACATTGATCCGATTTATTTCAAACGTAGTTATTTCCTTTCGCCAAATGAGGGAGGAGTAAAACCATATATTTTACTTAGAAAAGCGATGGAAGAATCGAAAAAAGTCGGGATTGCAAAAATAACGATTCGTGCAAAGGAACAATTGGCGATCCTTCGAGTTTATCAAAATACCCTCATAATGGAGACGATTTTTTATCCTGATGAAGTGAAAAAGGCAACGGATGTGCCAAATGTACCGACAACTGAACAAATTTCAAAAAAAGAGTTGGATACAGCCATTTTATTAATTGACCAATTGACGTCGAAATTTCAACCGGAAAAATATAAAGATGAATATCGGGAGGCTATTTTAAATTATATTGAAAGAAAAAGAATTGGAAAAGAAACAGTTACACCGACACCGAAAAGGGAAGCTATCCATTCCGATGTAACGGATTTAATGGCAGCGCTGCAAGCATCCATCGATCGGACGGGATCAAAAAAGGATCAAACGGTTTCGAAAAAAGGAAGGAAAACGACAAAGGAAAAAAGGAAGGCTTGATTTTAAGGGATCCGATTGATTCATATTTGTTTGAAAAAAGGGTGAAAAAATGAAAGGAAGCTGTCATTTACCGTCCCTTTAATGAACGATTCTTCCTTTGGACGGGGGAAGAATGTTTTCAAAAAGAAGGTAATCAAATAAGTTCCATCGATTGGGTGAACCAAGCTTTTGTTCAGATTGAAAGGAACGTAGAAAATCATCGTCCCTCAGTGCAGTCGGAGAGGGTGCGATGATTTTTAATTTTACATTTTTGTAACAGGATCCCCTTTGTATAGTCAAAATTTCTTATTTGATTAACCAAATATTCGAATCGATTTAAACATAACAAACATTTTTAGGAAATTAGTCTTAATAAAAATATGCATATTTTACTATTGATTTTTTATTTTATTAAAATAATAAGTACGAAAGAATTATTTTTTGTATTTTTTAAAAAATCCGACAAATTATAACACAAATTGAATTTCTAACCTTGTATCCTTTAGTTAACAACAAGTTTTACATAGTGAAATGAAAAAGATGAAAGGAGGACCGTATTGTTCATTCATTTTGATTATTAAAAATTAAAAAAAGAGGGAGGGAATCTTATGGGGAAGAAAATGAGACGTATCATTGCACCAATACTTAGCATGTTACTTATTTTTTCAATGTTTTTATCTCCGATCGGTTCTAGTTTTGCATTATCGAAAGGGGTAAACGTGTCTGCAAAGGATTCAGGGATCAATCATGTTAAGAATAAAATTGATGCCAAATTACTGAATGAATTTAGAAAACTAAATCAAGTAACCTTTTTAGTAAAGTTTAAACAACAGGCTGATACGACTAGTATTGCTCAAGAAGCGGAACAAAAGGCAAGGAGTCAAAATTTAACTCCCAGTCGTAAAAAATTATATATTCGGTCGAAAGTGATTACGGAATTAAAATCGACGGCTGTAACGAGTCAACAATCTGTCCTCGACTTCCTTGAAAAGGAAAAGAAGAATGGAACGGTGAAACAATTTGAATCCTTTTACATTGTAAATGGGATAGCCGTTACAGCTACGAAGGAAGTCATGGAAAAGATTGCAGCTTTCCCTGAAGTGGAAAAAATTTTACCGAATGAAAAAAGAACAATATATCCGGTTGAAGTTGTAAAAGATCAGAATAAAATTTCAAATATTGAATGGAATATTGAACGGATTGGAGCTCCCTCCGTTTGGCAAATGGGCATTGATGGGAGTGGAATTGTCGTTGCGACGATTGATACGGGTATCCAATGGGATCATCCGGCTTTAAAGGAAAAATATCTCGGCTATAATCCACAAACAGGTGAAGTCAATCATGAAGGTAGTTTTTTCGATGCGGTAAATGGAAGAACGGAAGCCTATGACGATGAGGGTCATGGAACCCACGTAGCAGGAACGATCGTTGGAAGTGAATCAGATAGTTCGAATCAAATCGGTGTGGCTCCTGGGGCTAAAATTATTGCTGCAAAAGCATTTTCCGCATCTGGAACCGGTTCTGACGCCGATATTTTAGCTGCTGGAGAATGGATTTTAGAACAAGCACCCGATGTTGTCAGCAACTCTTGGGGAGGAGGATCAGGCCTTGACGAATGGTATCGACCGATGGTAACGAACTGGCGAAATGCTGGCATCGTTCCCGTTTTTGCAGCGGGAAATGCAGATTTATTTAATCCCCAACTACCAGGATCGGTTTCTGCACCAGGAAATTATCCGGAATCCTTTGCGGTAGGTGCGACTGACAGTGCTGACAATTTGGCAAGTTTCTCATTATTAGGGCCATCACCGTATGGGGAAATTAAACCGGATGTATCAGCACCCGGTGTAGGGATTCGTTCATCTTATCCAGGAAGTAGTTATGCATCTGCCAGTGGAACATCGATGGCAACCCCCCATGTATCAGGAGCGGTAGCCTTATTATTACAGGCAAATAGTCAGCTATCTGTAGATGAAGTGGAACAAATATTAATGGAAACAGCAACGCCTAGGACGAATGAGGATTATCCGGATACGCCAAATAATGCCTTCGGATATGGGATTATTGATGTTTATTCTGCTGTATCTTCTGTTGCCTCCGGTATAGGAACGATCAAAGGTCATGTAACTTCAGGCGGAGAAGATACGGAAGCACCGATCATTGAACATGAAAACATCGATTCGGCTTATGCAGGAATACCTGTAACGGTACAAACGACCGTAACGGATGATGTCAGTGTTATTCAAGTTTCGCTGGAATATGAAAATGAGGTAGGGAAAAGGGAAACAGTAATCGCAAATCAATTAGATGGGGATTATAAATCGGGGATTTTCGAAGCAACCATTCCCGGTGAAGATGTTGTAGAAGGTGAACTGGTTTACCGATTGAAAGCCGTTGACTTTGGTGGAAATGAATCGGTAACAGAAGATTATACAATCACAATCCAACCGCTTCCAACCGTCGGATATTTCCAAGACTTTGAAACGGATATTAGCGGATGGAATATGTACGGCGAAAATAATACTTGGGAATGGGGAGTTCCTACCAGTGGCCCCGGAGAAGCCTTTAGCGGAGAAAAACTCGTTGGGACGAATTTGGATGGACAATATGAAAATAGCAGTTATTCATCGTTGGAAACCATTCCATTTGTTATTCCAGAAGAAGGCACAGCTTACTTGCAATTTACCCATTGGTATAACATCGAAACAAATTGGGATAACGGATATGTGTTTATATCTTCAGACGGTGGACAAACTTGGGATTACCAAATGACCGTAACCGGTACATCTGGTGGCTGGATGGAATCTCAAATTGATTTATCAGCCTATGCTGGAGAAACAATATTAGTTGCCTTTGATTTAGAAACGGATTCAAGTGTGACTCGAGACGGCTGGTACATTGATGATGTACGAATTTCCGACACTGCTTTGACAGAAGTTGGAAAATTACCGTTGGAGGAGACGATTACGAAAAAGGGAGTAGCAAAACCTGTAACTTACAAAGAACGACCAAAAATGCAAAAAACAAATGGTAACAATAACGGGTTGTTTAGTGATCAGAAGATCATGGATTTACCTTTAGCAGCAACGGTTACGGCTTTAGAATCTGGACGTTCTGTAAATACGAATCCTGCTGATGGAAGTTATTCCATGATGCATGGCGAAGGGGAAGTTACATTACTTGCAGAAAGTTATGGGTTTTATCCTGTGACACAGCAAGTAACGGTCATAGACGGAGAAGAAGTTACAGCCAATTTCCGATTGGAAGCTCTCCCTTCAGGAACGATATCGGGGACCATCACCAATTCACAAACAGGCGAACCCATTGAAGGAGCAACCGTATTCCTAGTTGAAGATGCGAATGTCAATCCGGTTGTTACCGGTGAAGACGGAACGTATCAGTTAACAGCATTGGAGGGAGAATATACGTTAAAAGTCGTTGCACCCCGTTATCATAACAAAGACGTGACGGTTAACGTCGTTGGGGATAGGAATGTAGAAATTCATGTCGCTTTAGATCCGTTCATTGGATATCCTGGAGAAATTGGATATGATGATGGAACTGCTGAAAATGCTCGAGCATTCTATGATGTTGGAAATGGTTGGGCTGTTAAGATGTCATTAGCTCAAGGGAACGATCGGGCATTAGTTACTGGAGGACTTTTCCGATTCTGGGATACGGAATGGCCAATCCCGGGAGGTACAGATTTCCAAGTGGCTGTATACGGCGTAAATGAAGCAGGAGAACCCGGTGAATTACTTGCCGGTCCGATTGATGCCACTGCGAAAAGAGACGGAAATTGGACATATGTCGATTTAAGCTCCTATGGAATTGTCGTTGAAGGTGATTTTTATCTGGCGTATATCCAATCTGTTCCGTATCCGAATTCACCTGGTCTTGCGACGGATGAAAGTAGTCCAAATTCTGAAAGAAACTGGCAATATGTCAGTGGATCTTGGTCGCCAACACCGGTTGAAGAAGGAAATTACATGATTCGAGCGATTGTTGAATACGAAGTAACAGCACCCGTAATTTCAACCGATTTGGAAAGTGAATATACGAATATTGATACAGTAACGATCACCGGTGTTACGGCTCCAAATATGAATGTTCACTTATTTAACAACGGAGAAGAAAAAACGATCGTTGAAGCAACAGAAGATGGTACTTTCTCAGCGGAAATTTCGTTGGATGAAGGGGAAAATACCATTTTCGCGAAAGTTTCTTCCGAACAGGGATATACCCCACCATCAAATGAATTATTCATTATTTATGATCCCGTAGCACCTGAACTAACGATCGAATCACCATCACGCGGTGAGAAGTTCAATAAAGAAGTAATTACGGTTTCGGGGACAGTCTCCGATGATTATTTATCTATCGTTTTGGTAAATGGAAGGGAAGCGAATATTGAAGACGGAACGTATTCAGCTCGCATTATCGTTGATGAAGGGGAAAATGTCATTACCGTTGTTGCCTCCGATATGGCAGGTAATGAAACGACAAAAACGGTAACCGTTGATGTGGATTACACACCACCAATTATTGAAAATATCCTTCCTACAGAAGATGTGGATCTATCGGCAGGTGAAACGGTTTTAATCCAATATACAAGTGAGCCTGGTTTAATTGCAACCTTTATGATAAAAATGCCATTGACAAATCTACCGGGCATTCAAAAGGAAACTTCTGAAGCTTATGAATTGCCTATGATGGAAATCAGCCCTGGAAAATATGTCGGATATTACACGGCCACATCCGATGTCGTTGTGGAAGGTGCAATGGTAGAGGTTATTGCTAAAGACCGATATGGAAATATTTCAACAGGGTTGGCTCAGGGAAAATTAAATATTAATGTTGATGACGAAGACGACGGAAAAGGAAAAGGGAAAGGGAAAGATAAAAGGAAGGGAAAAGATAAAGGAAAGGGGAAAGGTAAAGGTAAAGGGAAAGGCAAAGGGAAAGGCAAAGGCAAAGGCAAAGGGAAAGGGAAAGGTCGAGGATAAAGAAAAACACTTAGGTTTCCATTTCTTCCTCCTGAATGAAAGAATCGATTTATACAATTAAAAAATTTACAATGAAGGGGATGCGCAAGGATTTTCGCATCCCTTTTCACACTTTTGAACCATTCATTTACACAAATGTTGAAAAAAGTAATAAAAATTCGCACAATCCGTAGGAAATATCATTAATATTATTGACAGATGAAGAAAAATCAATTATTATAAATATGTTACATAAGTTCTATATTATATTTGAGATGATAGGTCACAACTGCAATTGGATATAGGCGGTTATCATGTCCTATATCGCTTACAGTCGCGACTTTTTTCATTATATAAAGAAATTATGTAATAAAATCAGCATTTTTTTTAGGAGGATTATGATGAATCAAGGTAAAGTAAAATGGTTTAACACGGAAAAAGGATTCGGATTCATTGAAATTGAAGAAGGAAACGATGTATTCGTTCATTATTCCGCTATTCAAGGTGAAGGATTTAAAACGTTGGAAGAAGGTCAAGCAGTTTCCTTTGATATCGTTGAAGGTGCACGTGGTCCTCAAGCAGCTAACGTTATTAAATTATAATAACTGAACCGTCGTCAAAGGCTCTCAATTTTGGGAGCTTTTTTTTATTTGCTTTTCATTAATGATGATTAGAATTTTAAATTTTAGTCATACTAATACCATACGAAATGGATGTCCATTTCAAATCACTGATTATTCTGTAGGAGGAATTTCATGGCAGTAGGAAAAGTAAAATGGTTTAATGCAGAAAAAGGTTTTGGTTTTATTGAGCAAGAGAATGGTGAAGATGTTTTTGTTCATTACTCTGCCATTCAAGGTGAAGGATTTAAAACATTAGAAGAAGGACAAAGTGTTAGTTTCGACATTGAGGAAGGACAAAGAGGTCCTCAAGCTGTCAATGTAAAACGAATCTAATGGTCTGTTCAAACAAGGATCCCTTTCCACTATTTTCTCATTGAAAGGGATCCATTTTAATATTCTAATGCCTACGAATAGGTCATTTTCACGTAAGACGTTATTGTAAAGGATAGAAATCAATCGTAATAAAATCAGATATCCAACTGAAAATGAAAAATTGGAAAAAAGAGTAAAAAGGAATCGTACGAAATTTTCTATTTTATGACGATTTTTGTCAAGTAAGGTAAAAAATTATTGATTTTTTTAACGAAGGGAGTATGATGGTAAAGAAATTTTACATCTAGGTAATTTTATATTTGTAAAATATTAAGATTGTAGTTTAATATTTACTATTTTCTATTTAATTATTATAATATTTAATCATTTTCTTTGACTTCTTACGGTTTGGTGGTAAAATGGTTATGGAAACGGTTAAACTTATTCTAAAATAGTTTTTTTCTTTTTTATGAATTAATCCAGGGGTATTACATTATTAGGAATGTTGGAGGGTTATCATAAATGAGTCGATTCAATGAACATTTAGAGGATCCGTGGGAGAGATTTTATGGTCCGAACCTCGGTTACATTGTAGAATTGTACGATTTGTATTTGAAGGAACCGGAGTCTGTAGATCCTGAATTAAAACTATTATTTGAAAAATGGGGTCCACCATCTACACCAAATGCTATACAAAGTGAAAAGGTTGGACAAACATCTGATATTTCTTTAGATATGGTGGACAAATATTTACGAGCCGTAAAATTAGCCGAAGAAATTCGGGCAAACGGTCATTTGTTCGCTGATTTAAATCCTTTAGAAAAAGGGGACGAAACGTTTAGCTTTTTGGAAAAATATCAATTAACCGTTAATGACTTACGACAATTGCCTGCATCTTTGATCAGTAAACATGTACCTCCTAAAATTACCAATGCTTTTGACGCAATACAATATTTACAAAATGTTTATACAAATAAAATCGCTTTCGAATTTGAACATTTGGAAGATGAAACTGAAAAAGAATGGCTTACACGAATCGTTGAAACTGGTGAATTTTTACCGGAATTGACCGATCAACAGAAAATTGATTTGTACAAACGTTTAGTAGAAGTTGAAGAGTTCGAACAATTTCTCCATAAAACATATGTCGGTCAAAAACGATTTTCCATTGAAGGGGTAGATACATTAGTACCCTTGATCGATGAAATCATTTCCGAATCCCTCCAAAAGGGAGTGGAATCCATCAATATTGGAATGGCCCATCGTGGACGTTTGAATGTACTCGCCCATATTTTAGGAAAACCGTATGAAATGATTTTTGCTGAATTCCAGCATGCCCCGAATAAAAACTTAATTCCATCCGAAGGTTCGATAGGAATTACTTTTGGATGGACGGGGGATGTTAAATATCATTTGGGCTTAGATCGGAAAATTGGAGGAGAAAAGACGTATCGTGCACGGGTAACATTGGCAAACAATCCAAGTCACTTAGAATTTGTAAATCCGGTTGTTGCCGGTTACACCCGCGCAGCCCAAGAAGATCGAACGAAGGTAGGGTTTCCTGATTATCACCACGATAAGGCGTTAGGGATTCTCGTGCATGGTGATGCCGCGTTCCCAGGACAAGGGGTTGTGGCAGAAACATTGAATTTAAGTGGTTTACGTGGGTATAAGACCGGTGGAACGATTCATATTATTGCAAATAACATGATAGGTTTTACAACGGAAAGTGAAGATTCCCGTTCAACCAAATATGCGAGTGATTTGGCGAAAGGATTTGAAATTCCAATCGTACATGTGAATGCGGATGATCCGGAAGCGGTTTTAGCTGCCGCCCGTCTTGCAGTATTATACAGACAAACGTTCCACAAAGACTTTTTGATTGACTTAATCGGATATCGTCGTTATGGACATAACGAAATGGATGAACCTTTGGCGACGAACCCGGTATTGTATCATAAAATCCATAACCATCCGACTGTAAAAGATCTTTACGGGGAAAAATTGAAAGATGAAAATTTAATATCTGCTGAATTTATGAAAAATGTGAAAGAAGAAGTAATAACGAAATTAAAGGATGCAAAAGAAAAGGTACCGAAGGAAAAGAATACAGAATTAGACTTGAATCCACCAAAATATGTTGAAAGCGAATTACCAAAAGTGGATACGACGGTTTCCTTTGAACGACTGGAA
This sequence comes from Fervidibacillus halotolerans, assembly GCF_026547205.1. Taxonomy (GTDB): domain Bacteria; phylum Bacillota; class Bacilli; order Bacillales; family Caldibacillaceae; genus Fervidibacillus; species Fervidibacillus halotolerans. The sequence continues at coordinate 858,574 of NZ_CP106877.1, forward strand.
AAATTGAACAAAGAACTTTTAAAATGGCCGGAAGGATTTAAACCATTTAATAAGTTGGAAAAAATCTTACAGCGCCGTGAAAAAGCGTTTTATGATCAAAAAATTGATTGGGCTCATGCGGAAGCATTGGCATTTGGATCGATTATCGAAGATGGAATTCCCGTTCGTTTGTCTGGACAAGATTCAGAAAGAGGTACCTTTGCTCAACGACATATTATACTTCATGACTTTAATACAGGAAAAACTTATTCGCCTTTACATGGATTAACCGATGCGAAGGCATCTTTCGCCGTATATAATAGTCCATTGTCGGAAACGAGTGTTCTCGGATTTGAGTACGGTTATAATGTGTTTGCACCGGAAACACTTGTGATTTGGGAAGCCCAATTCGGTGATTTTTCAAACTCTGCCCAAGTCATAATAGATCAATTTATTTCTTCAGGCCGAGCAAAATGGGGTCAAAAATCTGGACTTGTAATGTTATTACCGCATGGGTATGAAGGACAAGGTCCTGAACATTCCAGCGCACGTTTAGAACGCTTTTTGTCCTTAGCTGCTGAAAATAACTGGATTGTTGCAAATATGACGAAATCATCCCAATATTTCCATATATTACGTAGGCAAGCCCTTCTTCTTCAAAAAGAGGAAGTTCGTCCGCTTGTTATAATGACACCAAAAAGTTTATTGAGACATCCACTTGTTGCTTCGAGCTTCGAGGATTTGCATGAAGGTAAATTCCAGCCGATTCTTGAGCAACCAACATTAGGTCAAAAATCGGAAAAAGTAGAAAGACTCATTCTATGCTCTGGAAAAATTGCAATTGATTTAGCTGAAAATCTGGAGAATTTGAATGACAAAGATTGGTTGCATATTATTAGAGTAGAAGAATTGTATCCGTTCCCGATGAAAGAGATTGGAGATCTTATAAATAGATACCCGAATTTGAAGGAAATCGCTTGGGTTCAAGAGGAACCGAAAAATATGGGGGCTTGGAATTATATTGAACCGAAACTTCATGCAATCGCACCGGCGGATGTTGATGTCTTCTATATCGGAAGAAAGATGCGTTCATCAACTGCAGAAGGGGATCCGCAAGCCCATAAAATGGAACAAACGCGAATTATTAAAGAAGCTTTTCAAAGGACAGATCAATCTACTGGGAAAAATGCATAATTAGGTAACGCGGTTATTCACATCCAAAGGATGTTTATACAATTATAATTAATTGGCAATATTGAAAGGGGTTAATACGAGTGGCAGAAGTAAAAGTACCTGAATTAGCAGAATCGATCACGGAAGGTACGATATCACAATGGCTGAAAAATGTCGGGGATTCTATAGACAAAGGGGAAGCGATTGCGGAACTAGAAACGGATAAAGTTAATGTAGACATTATTTCTGAAGAAGCCGGTGTTATTCAAGAATTGCTTTTCAATGAAGGAGATACCGTTAATGTCGGTGATGTCATTGCAATCGTCGGTGAAGGAGCTGTTGCACAAGCTCAACCGAAAGAAGTTGAAAAGACGGTACCTGTAAATGTCGATGAAGAAAAGCAAGAAAAGGAATCGAAACAAGAGGAAGAAAATGTTAAACAAGACAGTCATGCTACCCGACCAATTGCTTCTCCTGCAGCGAGAAAAATGGCGAGAGAAAAGGGTATCGATTTAACGACTGTTCCTACAGTCGATCCGTTAGGTAGAGTTCGAAAACAAGATGTTGAAGCATATTCACAAAGAAGTAAAGAAGTTGTTCAAACCGTAGGAAAATCTGAAACACTAAAGGGATCTCAACCATCAACTGAAGAACAAGGAAAGCCCGTTGAACGCATAAAAATGTCGAGAAGAAGACAGACGATTGCAAAACGTTTAGTAGAAGTTCAACATACGGCGGCAATGCTTACAACCTTTAATGAAATCGATTTGTCAAAAGTCATTGAGGTAAGACAGAGAAGAAAAAATGCCTTCTTTGAAGAAAATGATGTACGATTAGGTTTTATGTCCTTCTTCACCAAAGCGGTTGTAGCAGCATTGAAAAAATTCCCATATTTAAACGCAGAAATTAGTGGCAATGAAATATTGTTGAAGAAATATTACGATATCGGTGTGGCCGTTTCTACAGATGATGGTCTTGTTGTACCGGTTGTTCGTGACGCAGAAAGGAAAAATTTTGCCGAAATTGAACAGGATATTGCAGAGTTAGCGAAAAAAGCCCGGGAAAACAAATTGAGTTTACAAGACTTACAAGGTGGAACATTTACCATTACAAATGGTGGAGTATTTGGTTCCCTTTTGTCAACACCAATTTTGAACGGTCCGCAAGTGGGAATTTTAGGAATGCATAAAATTCAAAAACGTCCGGTTGCCGTCGATGATGAACGAGTGGAAATTCGTCCAATGATGTACGTTGCCCTATCCTATGACCATCGAATTATTGACGGAAAAGAAGCGGTTAGCTTTTTAGTAAAAGTCAAGGAACTTCTTGAAGATCCGGAACAATTAATGTTAGAAGGATAATAAATGATATTATAAAATTTGAGCTCTATAATTTTTGGTGTTGGTGACTAAAAACCAACACCTTTTTTGATCAAAAAAAGAGACAAGTGACGAGGAGGATTGAGCTGTGCCACTGGATAAACGTCCGTCAATGGAACGAATCACTTCAAATCGATTTTGGATCAATGGACAACCTGATCCGGTTACATTTTACTGAAAAAATTCACGAAACTATTTACCAACACGATTTGACAAAGAACCAAGATTTGAACGAATGATGCACCCTATTTCGGGGTGCTTTTTTTTATGGAATCGAAAACAATTATTACCTATTCACCATTGCTTTTACTAAAGGAAAAAGCATGAAAACTAGGCTTATTTCCTTTTATAATCTATTCGTGCTGAAATTAAACGGATTGACAATCGAAATTGCTACAAAATTGTAAAGAACAGACATTCGAAAGGTTAGCCATTTCATTATAATTAAGAATAGAAATCGAACGTGGAGGGTCAAAATTGAAAATCATTGAAAGATGTTATGAAGAATTAAAATATGTATTTGATCCTGAATTGGCAGTGAACATTGTCGACTTAGGATTGATTGATCATATTGATCTTACGGACGATCACTCCGTAACTGTGACGATGAATGTGTTAGAACATACAAAAAAGGATGATATTGCCTGTTTAGTAAAGGGAGTGAAATATGCCCTTCGTTTCGTAGACGGAATCGAGAAAGTGAAAGTTAATATTGTGTCGAATCCATCGTGGACTCCGGAAAGAATGAACGAACAGATGAAAAAGCAATTGATTGGATAATGGTACAAACAGACGACTTATTATGTATTTATGAAATTCGTATATCGAATACGCTATAACATATTGATTTTCATCTCCGCCATTTTTATAATGGTAGAGAAGGAGATGAGAAAGAGGATGATCGAAAAAACTTGGCGAAATGCGAAAACGATAAAAAAAATTCAATGCGTACATACGAATGCGAAAAAATACATGGTTGACAATGTGTTAACAAAAGGAAAAATATATGAAGTAAAAAATGAGACGGAAGAATTTTATTTCATCATCGATAATACCGGCCGAATCGGCGGTTATTATAAAGACTATTTTCAAGAGGTGTAAAGTTTCCGATGATTTCCGGAAATTTTACCCTTTTTCCATTTATTGACAATCATTTTTTAGATGAACGTTAGATTAATGTGGAATAGATACGTAAATATGAATTGAAAAAAGGGTGAATAAGATTGTATATTTACCGTGAGGGTGACATTCGTAAAATCGATACGGAAGCGATGGAACACGGGTTACAGGTCAATACGTTAATGGAAAATGCCGGGAGAGGGCTTTTTGAAAAAATAAAAAAACACGTTCATAAAAATATGTCCATTCTCATCTTGGCTGGTAAGGGGAATAATGGTGGTGACGGGATTGTTTTAGCTAGATATTTAAACTTAAATGGTTACAAAGTCGATCTCGTATTTCCGTTCGGCATGCCAGCATCTGTAACCGCTGCGGAACATTTTCGTTTTTATAAAAATTTAGGGTTTCCTTTTTCAACTTCCATTGATCTAGAAAAACACTACGATGTGATTATCGATAGTTTGTTAGGGATTGGAACGAGACTTCCCCTTAATGAATCGTATGTCCATTGCATCAATTGGTGTAATGAACAATCATCGCTTAGAATCGCCGTCGATTTACCAACGGGTGTATTGGCGGATCAGGGGAATACTGAAATCGCTTTTCAAGCAGACTATACTTATGCATTACACGGATTTAAACCTTCTGCATTTCTTTTGCCATCTGGAAATTATTATGGAAAAACGGAAGTCGTTGATATCGGTCTTCCCCATGCGTCAAAATGGAAATTATGGGATCGTACAGATGTTGCTACAACGTTATCTGATCGGTCTACTTTCTCCCATAAAGGTTCCTTTGGGACAGGCTTGTTGTTAGCTGGATCCGATGAGATGCCTGGCAGTGCCCTTTTAGCTGGACTAGGAGCAATGAGAACAGGAATCGGCAAGTTGGTGATTGGTACGAGTAATTTCGTTGCTTCGATCATCTCTACTCGTTTGCCGGAAGCCACCTATTGGTTTGACGGATTACAAAAATGTGCCAAGGGGCAATTGATTCAAGGCGTTCGAGCGGCTGCGATCGGTCCGGGCTTAAATGCTCCGTATTTAGTTGAAGAGGCGATAAATTGTCTTTGGGAACGAGATATCCCGCTTTTGTTGGATGCTGGTGCTCTAATGGAAAGAAACTATACGCCGAGGGAAAAGCCGGTCGTCATAACACCTCATCCAGGGGAATTTAGCCGAATGACGGGAAAATCGATTGAAGAAATCCAAAGCAATCGAATTCAACTCGCTTCCGAATATGCAATCAACAATCAAATGATTGTCGTTTTAAAGGGAACTTATACAGTTATTGCTTATCCTGATGGTACAGGGGTGATTAATACGACAGGAAATCACTGTTTAGCAAAAGGTGGTTCTGGTGACACTTTGACAGGAATGCTACTGGCACTTTTATGTACAGAAACGGATATAAAATCTGCCGTGGCCAATGGTGTTTATCTTCACGGGGCTTGCGCTGATGAAATCGTTAAAAGAAAAGACGCAAGGGCAGTATCGATTAGTGAATTAACGGATGTTTTAGGATCAGTTATCCAGAAATTAACAGTTTCCCATCAATAGGTCAGACTTTTTGGAGGGATTTATTTGTGGCTTTATGTTGGCTTCGGCGGTGCAATGGGTGCTTTAACAAGATATGGGGTTAGCCTATTGTTTTCATCCATTCAATTGTTTCATTTTCCTATTGCCACCTTTTTGGTCAATTTACTCGGTTCTTTTCTTTTAGGTTTTATGATTGGTTATGCGAAAAAAAATTCCTTAAAACATCGAAAAATGTACACGAGTTTGACCGTCGGTTTTCTCGGATCTTTTACGACGTTTTCCACCTTTAGTATTGAAACTGTACAATTATTGGAAGATGGGCTAATTTGGATATCTGTCATTTACGTCATCTCTTCCGTTCTCTTTGGGTGGATGTTGGCATCTTCTGGAACAAATTTTGGAAAACGAATCATTCTTAGCGGGAAGGGATAAAAATGACAGTCGTTTTTGTGATCATCGGCGGTTTTCTCGGAGCGATATTTCGATTTTCTATTAGTGGTTTTATGAATCAACGAACCGATTTATTTTTCCCAGTTGGAACGTTTTTTGTCAATATGATTGGTTCCTTTCTTTTAGGTTTATTGGTTGGATCCGATCAGTCGGGCAGTTACATTTTCGATTGGTTTGGAATTGGCTTTCTCGGCTCCTTCACGACCTATTCCACCTTTATGAACGAACTTGTACAATTCGATGAATGTGAAGAAAAAAGGGAAGCGAAACTTTATGTATTGATCAGTCTTTTCTTTGGATTCTTATTTGGATGGATCGGTATATTTGTTGGAAAAACATTCTTTTTCTAATAAAAAGGTTAGCGAACAGGTAAAAATGTTCACTAACCTTATTTGTTTTATTAAAAGGGAAAGGACCGTAAAAATTTATGGAGTATGTAATCTTTATTCTCCATGATTTCAAAGTAATTTTGCCCGAATCAGCTGTTTTCGAATGGTAATTCCAATCAATGATGCTAAATAGGCTTTAATGATTCCTACGATGATAAAGGGTACAAAACCGGTGAGGAAAGCGGTACCCCAAGTGATATCGCTTATCACTTTAAACCAAATCGTACCGAATAATAGAGTACAGACCATCCCGATCAAATTGGCGAAAAAAGCGTTGGAAAAGCGGAAAGAAGTTTTTTCCAATATAAAACCAATCAACCATGCGGAAGGAACAAAGCAGAGTATGTATCCGCCTGTAGGGCCGAAAATCGTCGCTAGTCCGGAAGAAAAATTGGAAAAAACCGGAACCCCTACTGCTCCCATAAAAACATATAAAAGAAGCGTATATGCCCCTTGTTTTGCCCCAAGAATCGTCGCTGCTAAACCGACCCCTAACGTTTGCCCGGTAATGGGAATATGGGGGATTGGAATGGCTAATTGGGCTAAAATTCCTATAATACTTGCAAAAAGGGCTGAAACAATCATTTTTCTCAACCGTTGTCCAGTATTTTTCATGTTTCTTTCACTCTTTCTTATTTATCGAATGATGATTGCATAATTATATAAAAATGTTTAAATATTTTCAATATCGGGTTCCTTCGTTTTATCCTCAAATCCCTTTCCTATATTTTACAATCATTTCCGACCACATTTAGGAAACACTATGTCTGAGGTGATACGTATGGGCAATTTTAAACAGTTGGAAATGAATCTCGAACATGAAGTAAAAGATAAACGGGATGAACGATTGATGGGCTTGGCCATCACTTACGAACAAGTGTTGGATCATTATCGAAAGGGAACGATCGATGAATGGATCCAATGGAATAAAAATGGTAAAAAGGTGGAGTGAGGATTCTGTTTCCGATTAAATATGCAAAAAATTTCATTCCACTTTCAACTGTTGAATAATTTCCTTTCGTAAAAGATGATTTTCTTCAATATGATTGAGATACACTTGGCCAATCATTTGCTTTTCCTCATCTTCGTGTTCGAGATAGAAAATGAGTGCCTTTTCCATTAATTTTTGATGGGATGCGGGATCTTGAATAATCGTATTCCAAGCTTGAACATTCCGTTCGATTTGATTACTGAACACGGCCTCTTCTAATTGTTCGGTCGGAACGGTTTGAATAGCCAACTCCATTTCATCCATCCATTCCTTTGTGTACATGTTTTGTAAAAAATTTTCAAAGTTTTGTGCGACTACCCGTTGTTCACAATTGTCCAAATAAACGATGTTTTTATTATTTATATGAAAGGCGATGACACCATTTTGACATTTGGCAAAGGGAACATAATCTCCCTTTCGCTCGTATTCATCGATGAAAAGGAAAGTTTCAATTTCTAACTCTACGTCATGTAGTAAAACGAATGGATGATTGTGCTTTCCGCTACGAAACGTTGAAAGGAAGGTTTGAAAGGCCTTCGGAAATTTCCATTTGAGTCTGTTTTCGACGGTTTTAAACGTATCTAATACGTTGATATCATGTTTATTTCCATGTTCATCTTCTTCAAAACCGAATTTCGCTTCATTTCGAAAATATTTTGTCATCTGAAATTTTTTCGCGACAATTTCCCATTCACACAACGAATCCAATAGTACGCCTAATTTAAAACCGTCCTTTGCCACATCCACCTCTTCATATAGCCAATACATGCCCTCTTTAAGGGGAAGGTCAAAGGTTTCCGTTTGAATTCCGAAAAATTGTAAGACGACGGCTGCACTGTTGGAAAAACTTCCTTCACTGTTTAATGTAAGTCGTAAATAATCGTCTTTACGGAAAATATGCGTAATTTGAGCGTCATGTAAACCTTCTTCCATCAATTGTACGAAGGAATGGGGGAGCTTATTTTTTATATGCTGGAAATGTCGATGGGCATCTTCCATTGTTTTCTCGACTTGTTCTTCCAACCCTTTTTGCCAAAGGATCAACTGTTTACGAATTTGTTTCGGCAATGTCGGTTGATTAATGCTCCCATTATGAACATATGGATGAAAGGTTTCGGGAAGTACTTTTAATAATCGATCCTTTTCATCTCTTAATTCACATCGTAAATATTCAAATGCATCTTTCTTGGCATCGAAACTTTGGATGAAGTCTTCCCATTCTTCATCGGTTTCAAAAGTTGTAATCATCCCAGTCAACTGCATTTGTTCATACCAATCTTTTGTAAAATAACGTAACATCGAATAATACCCCAATTCATCATTTTTTTAATTTTATGTTTTTACATCTTTTTTATCTTAACAAGGTCCAATAATTCGGTCAAGAATCGTTGTTTCTTTACTAAAAGAAAAAAGTGGATTAAGAAACGTCTCTAATCCACGACAATATAAGCAATCATCGGACCGTTCTGTTCGTATTCTTTATGGGTTAAACAAATTAATCGATATGTGCCTTCCTCTTCAAATTGGAGGGGAATGATCGTCTCTTCTCCCTTTTTTACAGTGGCCTTGATGTCAGTACCTTCAATTATCACCGGATGTTCGTCACCGTTTACACCATATATTTTTAAATGAACGGTTTCCCCCTTTTCTAAAAAAATTGTCCCGGGGCTAAAACGGTACGACTCAATTTCTTTTCCATCCGCTGTTACGGTTTTGAATTCACCGGTAACCATATGAATTTCGCGAATCGATTCCTTTTCAGCTGATAAAAATGTCGGTAAAGTTTTCCATTGAAAGGAATACCAAATGTAGATGGAAATGAAAAAAAGAAGTAGTAAGACGATCTTAATGATCCATCCTCCGCGAATGACGACAAAATTCAAATTCACACCCCCTCGTGCTTGTCTATTTTTACTATATGCAAGTCCACGTCTCTTTTTTCTTCTATTTGTAAAATGATGATTGAATAAGATGATGGGCGATCAGTTTCCCAGGGGAGAAGGGAAGTTTCTTTTTTTCATAGTGGGCCAGTTTGGAAAAATATTGGCTATATGTGGAAGGAGATTGGAGGAATTCAACGAGTTTTTCTTGCAAAACCTTTTGGTTCGCTGGGTGAGTAAAATCAAGGACGAGTTGCAAAGCCTTCAATTCCCTTAAATTAAATTCTTCTTGACCGGGTAAAGCGTAATAAATGAACGTGGGAATTTTTTTTATGAAGGCTTCCGTCACCGTTAATCCCCCCGGTTTGGTTAATAGTAGATCCATCTGGTTATAAATAAGGTCCATCATTTTTCGCGACGGAATATACCCGATCGGGGTAATATGTTTTTTATTCATTTGGAGTAATTTATGAAATAGTTTGGAATTTCGTCCACATAATATATAGTAATGTAGTCGATCATCTTTTTTAATCGTCTTCATGAAGTGGATAATTTTACCCGCCCCCATACTTCCTCCGGACAGTAAAATATTTCCTTTTCCCTTTGGATGTTCCGGTATAACCGGATTTTTTCGAATCTCCGGATGGATTGGAATACCTGTCAAAAAGATATTTTCTTCCTTCACTCCTTTTTTTATCAAGTATTTTTTCATATTTTCAGTGGAAACAAAATGTCCATCGATTCCTTTCACACCCCATCCTTTATGTATAAAAAAATCCGTGTACACGTTGAAAATGGGTATATCGATTTTTCCAGCAATTTTCAATTTACTTAATAAAAGGGAAGGAAGGGCATGGGTACAAACGATTCCATCGGGTTTTTTTAAATGAATTAATTTTTCCATTTGTTTTCGAAAAAACAACTCGTAAAAATAACTTTCTTCATTCTTTACTTGACGGGAAATGACCATATGGTTGTATATTTTACTATATGTGTTAGGAAACGTATGTATCCAGCGCAAATAAACCGTTGAACTCCAAGTTTCCAAATGTTTATAACTGAAGGAAAATATATCGATTTTTTCACATTGAAAAGTGGGATTATATCGTTGGATTTCTGCCATAATCGCTTCGGCAGCTTGATGATGACCGGTCGGAATTTGTAAAAAAGGGAGTAACAATATTTTTTTCATTCGCCCCTCTCCTTTTTAAGGAATAATATAAAATAACTGTTTATTGGACATCGTTTATCGAATAGATAAAAGGGTTATCCATATTGAGAGAAAGGATTTCCTTTTCAGATAAATGTTTTTCAAATAAGATGGATTTTGACATGATAAAATAAACCGGTTCTTCGAATCTTTTCTCGTTTTTTCGATACCGATTGGTTGAAAGGAAGTATATTGGGAAAAGGGTCAATTGTTTTAGTTTACGATACAATCCGTTTTTTATATTAATTCGATCAAAGCCCAAATTGTTTTTATGTAATTTTAAATGGGTGATGCCTATTAGTCCTTTAATTTTCTCTTGTTTAGGATGGTGGAATAAGTATAAGGCTAATTCGGGTAAGGAATTTTTGACGGAATGATAAAAATAATTACCCCTTTGGAAATCATTGTGAAAATGGTTCATTTCCGTTAATAATTTCACATTGTGTAGATGGATTTTTAATAAAATATCATTTTTTTCAATTTTCGTACCATCAGACAAAATGACCGTGTACCCTTTATATCGGGTTAGTCGGACGCGAAAGATATTTTCTCCCTTCCGTATGTACGTTAGTCTCGTAAAGAAGAAATAAATCGGATCGACCATTTTCCATATGAACAAAAGCAATTTACCCATAAAAATTCCCCCAAAGAACATAACGTTTTAAGGAGTGCCCATTCCTCCTTTTTTGTTAGTATGTTCAAAGGAATTTGAACTATGCGAAAGGGTCGATAGAAAAGTCCGATCATTGAAGGAAAGTGTCTTTTTATTTATATTAAAAGTGTCGCCTATTTTTCAATTTTTGAAATAATTCGATGGATTTTTCGATTTTATTTGGGATTGTGACAGTTTTTGACAAGTTGTTTCCATTTATAAAGAAGGAAAACCGCTCCCTTTTATTGAATTAATACTATATCAAATTTGAAAGCTTACGTGCACTCAAGGATTTTTGTGTAGGGAGAAGTTATGAAAAAATGCTTTTTCATTTCTCGGTATGAAGCAATATTCGACATTCAAACGCAAAGGAACGGTTTAGAATGGGGTATTTTTATTACTGATATTTTGGGTATATCAGAATTAATGAGGGTGTGAAAGATGGCAAATGAAAAAATTTTACTTGTCGAAGATGATCTGGACAATCGGGAAATTATCGAATTGTATGCGGAAAGGGAAGGTTACCAAGTTTCGACTGTTACAAGTGGGGAGGATGCATTAAACATTATTCGTGAATACAAACCGGATATCATTATTTTAGATGTGATGCTACCTGGGATCGATGGATATGAAGTTTGTTCAATGATCCGAAGAATTATGGATGTTCCTATATTATTTTTAAGTGCTCGAGGAGATGATTTGGATAAAATTCTAGCCCTTGGAATCGGTGGAGACGATTATATGACAAAGCCCTATAACCCGGCATTACTCATAGCGAAGGTGAAAGCCCATCTACGGAGAAGCCGCCTAAATGGAGAAAAATCCTTAGGGATAGCTGAGGAAAAACGAATGATTGAATTTCCGAACTTGATTATTAATGAGGAAAGTTGCACCGTCCAAACGGAACATGGCGAATTAAGTTTACCTGCAAAGGAATTCCAATTATTACTTTTTTTAGCGAAACATCCAAATCGGGTTTTTAGTACGGAACAATTATTTCACCAAATATGGGGGGAATTTGGAACGAGTGACTATCGAACAGTCATGGTGCATATTAGTAATATTCGGAAAAAAATCGAACCCGACCCAAATCACCCCCGATATATCAAAACCGTCCGTGGCATTGGCTACAAATTTACTCCTTAATAAGGGATTTCGATTCACTATGAAAAAATGTTTTTACGTCATCGATCGTTAGTCCTATTTCCTTTGCTTCTTTAATTAATCGAACCCATTCCATGTCTAATGATCCTAATTTTTCCAACGTTTTAACGTTCGTTTTCGTGTAAGTCCTTTTATTCATAAAATCCCTCCCTGCTCTTATGACTAAATATAGAACAATAAACTAAATTCCCTTTTAACTTAACTTAAAGTTTATTTAAACTTTTCAGAGGTGATACAGTGGCAAAAATACATCATTATCAAATTTTAGAAACCGTCGGAGAAAATCGATATGGAATTTTGTATCGGAGTATTCATCGAAAAGAGAAAAATTACGTTTTAATTAAAATGGCAAAACGGTATTCGAACCGGCGTCCCTTTTTACATGGATTTTATACGGAGCAAAAAATGAAGCACCAAGGGTTTTTGTCTTATAAAACTGCCGAACTTGAAGACTCGGTTCCTTTGGTCCTTTATGATGAACAACCGATCATGACATTAACGGATTATATAAAAAGGGAAACTATCGATCTATTAACTGCCCTTCAAATTTCGATTGAACTGGCTATATTATTATCCATCGTTCACGAACAACGGTTTATTCATAATTATCTTCAGCCTGATAACATTTTGATTAATAAAAAAAATAGGCAGGTATTATTAACTGGATTTGAACAGGCAACGAGATTGATTCGAGGTGGAACAGAGGCTGAAAGGGAAAAAATTGACGATCATTTTATCTCCTATCTTTCACCTGAGCAAACTGGAAAAATCAATCGACCGATCGATCACCGCTCAGATTTATATAGTTTAGGATGTATCATGTATGAGCTGTTCACCGGTCAAACTCCTTTTGGAGAAGGAGATACAAATGAAATCATCTATGCTCATTTAGCTAGACCTCTAAAACCTCCTAAGAACCTCAGACCAATGATTCCTTCAGTGATTTCAAATATCATCATGAAATGTTTAGAGAAAGAACCTGAAAATCGATATCAAAGTTCCCTCGGCTTAAAACATGATTTGGAACAATGCAAGCGACTTTTGTACGATGGACTGATGGATGAGACATTTCCCCTTGGAACGAATGATCATTCCCAGTTTTTTGAAATTCCCTATTCGTTATACGGTCGGTGTGAAGAAATAAATACGATTAAGGAAACCGTTCAACGGGTGAAACAAGGGCATTCGGAAATAATGTTCGTCAGTGGGGAACCTGGAATCGGTAAAACGGCGTTAATTCATGAGCTATATGGGGAGTTCGTTAAAGCAGGGGGTATATTCATTGAAGGAAAGTATGATTTACTCCAAAGGCAAGATCCGTACCGCCCAATCGTCCAAGCCTTTTCCCAATTAATTAAGCATTTGACGGCAGAGGGAGAAAAAAGTATTCAATTTTGGAGAAAGACGTTGACCGAATCCCTTGGAGAAAATCTTCCAATTTTAACGGGATTGATCCCTGAATTACAATGGTTAACGGGAAAAGTGAAAAAGGTTCGGGAATTTTCTTCAATTGAAGAACAACGACGTTTTCAAATTACTTTTTTAACATTTTTAAATGTGATTGCTGAAAACGTTCGTCCGATCGTTTTATTTCTCGATGATTTGCAATGGGCGGATCGGGCCTCTTTAGATTTGCTTGAATACGTATTTGCATCGGACAAATCTCCTTATGTATTTGTAATCGGTGCCTATCGTGATAAAGAAGTAAATACGGGTCATCCGTTACATTATTTCTTGAACCGCTTGACCAATCATCGACGGAGACTAGTCAATCTTATCCTTTCTCCCTTGTCTTTAAGCCATACAAAACAGTTAATCCAAAAAACCCTTCGATGTCGAGAGGAAGAAGGGGAAATTTTAGCGAATTTTATTTATCCTTTAACGGAAGGAAACCCTTTGTTTATTCGTCAAGTTCTATATTCATTATATGATGATGGCTTTATATCAACTGGTAAAAAAGGGAAAAGTTGGGAGATTCATTTTCATAAAGTAAACGAACTGACCATTGATGAACATATCGTTTCCTTTATATTAAAAAAGATTGATCAACTACCGAAAGAGACCATTGAATTGTTGGAACTGGCTTCCTGTTTCGGCAATCGATTTTCATTACAAGATCTCGTGAATATTACGGAAATCAATCCGATGGACATTTCTAAACAGCTTTGGAAAGCGTTGGAAAATGGATTTGTCATTCCGCTGGATACGGATTATACAAAAATTTATATACAAAAGGATGAGCCGTTACCGGTTATTCGATATCGTTTTTCCCACGACCGCATTCAACAAGCCGTGTATTCGAAAATGGAGAAACGAGAAAAGGAAGAGACCCATTTTCGAATTGGAAATTGGTTACGATCGATCGGTTCAATGGATATGGATAATGGATCCCGATTTTTGGAAATGGTCAATCATTTGAATTTTAGTCAAACATTATTATCAGAACAGGATAAATTTCACTTAAGTCTTTGGAATATGGCAGCCGGAAAAAGATTACAAAAAAGTGGTGCTTTTGAGCCAGCGTTAAAGTATTACAATGAAGCATTACGTCTTTTACCCGAAGAAAAGTGGGAAAAGCATCACCATATTGCTTACGAACTGACCATTTTAACCGGTGAAAGTGAATTTTTAAACGGAAATTACAAACGAGCCCAATCGTTATTTAGCGAAGGGATTGATCGTGCAAAAACACCACTGGAAAAATTGAAAATTTATATTATGCAAATGAATTTATTTAATTATATCAATCGTTTTGATGAGGCGTTGGAAAGGGGATTGAAAGGACTAAAACTTTATCGTCAACGAATACCAAGTCAAGTAAGCAAAGGGAAATTAGCTTTGGAATTTCTCATGATAAAAATTTTATTATGGAGGAAAAAGACAGGAAAACTGTTATCATTATCAGAAATGGATACGGAAGAAAAAACGTTTCTTCTTCAAACGTATATTTTATTAAACACACCGTCATTTTTTGTTAATCAACAATTGGCCACGTTTTTAATGTTACGGGCTGTTCGTTTAACATTAAAACATGGAAATACAGAGGCAACATCCCTCGTATATAACAACTATGCATTAATATTAAGTGCGGGATTTAAAGATTACAAGGGAAGTTATGAATTTGGAAAACTAGCCATTAAACATGCAGAAAAATACGGCAATCCGAATTACCTTGGGAGAGTTTATTTTGTATTCGGTTGTTTTGTTAATCATTGGCAAGGTTCGTTGGAGGAAAATATTCGCTATTTGGAACGAAGTCAATCCCTCTCCCTTGAGTCTGGGAATTTAACCGTTGCGGGATCATCCAGTTCATTTATCATCATAACGTATTTTTTAATCGGAACGAATTTATCCCAACTTAAAAAGAAAGTATTCCAACAATTAGATTTCACAAAAAAAATCGATTACTCCCTTGCCAATGAATTTTTTTCGGAAGTTTTACATTGGATTGAAGTTCTCTCCCATGAAGATCAAACGGTCCATTGGGACATGCCGCCGAAAGAAAAGAATGATAATGTGGTCATCATTATGTACTATACAATTCGTTTAAAAGCATTGTATTTGATGGGTGAGATGGCTCTCAGTTTGAAAATAATGAAAGAAATGGAGAAAATGGTGAACGATCAACTAACAGTCGTCGTAATTCCAGCCTATACATTTTATGCTTCCTTATTAAAATTAAAGTTATGGAGAAAGGGAGAAAAAGAAAATCATTGGCAAAGGGATGTTCAAAACCATTTAAAAAAATTAAAATTATGGGCAAGTCATTCTCCAAATAATTATGAACACCAATACTTATCGGTATTCGGTTGTTTACAACTACTTCAAGGAAAGGA
This sequence comes from Fervidibacillus halotolerans, assembly GCF_026547205.1. GTDB lineage: Bacteria > Bacillota > Bacilli > Bacillales > Caldibacillaceae > Fervidibacillus > Fervidibacillus halotolerans. Next base: position 874,334 of record NZ_CP106877.1, read on the forward strand.
AAAAGAAGGTGTTTATTATATTCAAAGAGCTATTCAATTTGCGGCTGAACGGGGATTTGTTCAAGATCAAGCAGCAATCAATGAATGGATTGGAGAATATTTTTATGAAAGGGGAATGGACAGTCTTGCTGAAATGTATTTAAGGGAGGCAGAAAAAAGTTTTCGAATGTGGGGAGCTCATGCGAAAGCTGATCAACTGGTCAAATTATATCCAAACTTTTCCTTTAAACCCTTTTCTACCTCTGAGATGAATGCATCTTTTGATTTGAAAACGATGATTCAAGCGACTGAAACTTTATCAAAGGAAAGAACGATTGATCAATTATTAAAAAAATATATGGAAATTATTTTAAAAATTGCTGGGGCAGATTTAGGCTATTTAATCATCTTCCATCGTGAAAAAGGATTCGTCAAAGTTTCTGGAAAAATCCACGAAGGAATTGATGTATTTAAAGAAGGACAACCGCTCCAATCGAATAGGTTACCGATGTCAGTAGTTCATTATGTATCAACTAGTCAATCGGAAGTATATTTGGATGATGCTGGAAAAAGTGACTTATTTTCAAAGGATCCGTACATTGTACAAAATGGAACGAAATCCCTCTTATGCCTACCGATTATTTTAAGTGGGAGTTTGTTTGGAATCTTGTATTTGGAAAATAACTTATCAGCAAATGTACAGTTTTTAAAGCATGTAACGTTGTTAAACACCCTTTCTTCTCAAGCGGCAATTTTTTACATCAATGTTCAATTATATGAAAATCTCGAGAAAACGGTAAAAGAACGGACGAAAGAACTGGCGGAAATGAATCGCCAATTGGAGCGGAAAAATAATGAATTAGCAAAAACCGAGCAGTTACAAAAGGAATTATTTTCAAATATTTCCCACGATTTAAAATCCCCCTTATCGGCTATTCAAGGATACATTTATGCCATTTTAGACGGCTATGTGGAGGATCGGGAAAAGGAAAAAATTTACTTACAAAAAAGTATCGACCGTCTGGAGGAGATGTACCGTTTAATTCAAGATTTGTTCGACCTGGCAAAATTACAAACAGGGAGAATTCCTTTTCATTATGAACCAATCGGCTCCCTTGAATGTTGTCAGCGAATATATGAAAAATTCCGAATAGACGTGACGAATCAAGGGTTAGGTTTTCGAAAAAAGGTTAATCCGCAAATATTGAAGGAAAATCCTACGATCTATATCGATGTGAAACGAATGGAACAAGTTTTTTCAAATTTAATTTCCAATGCGATTCAACATACAAAGGAAGGAGAGATTAGACTCAATGCCTTCATGAAAGATGAGGTTTTGATCATCTCCGTTCAAGACACAGGTCAGGGAATAAATCGTGAAGATTTGCCATATGTTTTTGACCGATTTTTTACCAATTCCAAAAAAGGACACGGAATCGGTCTTGCTGTAACGAAAGAAATTATTACGAACCATGGGGGAGAAGTGTGGGTGGAAAGTGAATTCGGAAAAGGTTCGACTTTTTATATATCTTTACCAATCAATTCGATTGAATCGGATGATGATCCGAAAATTGTGGAAGATCGGGTAAAAACACCGCCGATTTCGTAAAAGAAAGGGCGGTATCTTTTTATTTATCCGTTATACGTATAAATTGTGGAATGTTCCAAAAACACGTCGTAAATTTCTTGATTATGATAAAATTGGAAATAAAGAAAGGGAAAAAGGGAGTGGTTTCAATGTTGAAAACGAAATATGAAGAGATCGTACAGGTGGATGAAATCGGAAAAAAAAGTAGCCGGCATTTAAACGATATTTTGCCCCTGGCTAGTCAAGAACATATTCCTCCAGCGAAAGAAGATGAAAAAAAAGTTTTATTACTCGGCATCGATATTCAAAATGATTTTATAGAGGGTGGCTCTTTAGCAGTACCCGGGTCAAAGGAAGATGTGAAAAATTTAACAAAATTTATTTACCAAAACATCGATAAAATTACCAAAATTGCTGTGTCCCTCGACACCCATCAACCGATGCAAATTTTTCATGCGGATTGGTGGAGGGACGAAAAGGGAAATTTACCCGAACCATTTACGATCATAACTGCAGAGGATGTGAAAAATGGGAAATGGATCCCGCAGGCATTTCCCGATGAAAGTATTGATTATGTCATCCAATTGGAACGAATCGGGAAAAAACAGCTTTGTATTTGGCCTTATCATTGTATTGAAGGGACGTATGGGGTAGGCTTAGAAAGTCAGTTTGCTAACATCATTTATTTCCATTCGATCGTTCGGAAAACGGAAGTAAAACGGATTGTTAAAGGTACGCATCCAACGACAGAAATGTACGGAATTTTCCGCCCTGAATATAGTAAGGAGGAAGATACGAATACTGCCTTGTTAAACGAAATAGCTACCTTCGATCAAATTATTGTTGCAGGAGAGGCAAAGTCCCATTGCGTATTGGAATCACTCGCCCAATTGATCGAATTTTTTGAGCAAAATGAAATTCCCCGATTGAAAATTGTTGTCCTCGAAGATTGTATGAGTTCAATTCCAGGCTATGAACAATCGACGGAAAAGGCCTTTCAACAGTTCGAAAAATCAGGCGTTCAAATCGTTTCTTCGAAAGAATTCAAACTATAGATTGATCGATAAATAAAAGATTCCTTTGAAAAGGGAAATTTCTACTAGTCTTCGGTAAAATATTTTTACATGACCAATTTGAACAATCTTAATGATTCGTTTATAAAATCAGATAGTGCTAGATTTTTGAATCAAGGGGCTATACTTTTTGTATGCCCCTTTATCACCGATGAACTTTTTCAATTTGGATGATAGCTGCCGAAATAAGAGAACTCCCACTAAAAACGAAATGGGCAACGTTTTAGCAAGATGATAAGATCATATAGAAAACAAAAGGACTCATCGATTCGATTTAATGGAAATAATGTCAATATAACTAGTGTCACAAAGGGCAATGGAACAGATTGAATACTAGGGAGGAAAATTTTAGAAATTCCAAAAGTAAAGAAATGACATAAAATTGACACAAAGAAAGCGGTTACAACCCTTTTTTCATGGTAAAATAAAGATGAAAAGAAAAAATTAACATTTCCGGAGGCTCAACCAGCGTGTTCGTTCCGTATTCGGTAACGAAAAACATAAGCTTTTTTCTTCAAATCACGTAAATAACTTTTCATCCGGAATGTGGCAAAAGCCAAAGAAATAGTTTCGATTTACTTGTGAAGAAACCAACTCTTTACTTATTGGATAACCTTGACATTCAAATGGAAAAGGAGCGTTTCGGAAACAATAAATATTGAATCGGGACGATGATAAAGGGCCGGTAATGAAAAGGATCGGAAAAAGCGTAAAGATGAGTCGAAAACAAAGGGTGTAAATATTGCACAACCTAAATTGGCGGAACAAACACAAAGTCTGCCAGTTGGCAAAGTGAAATCCCCGAAAATTCGTGAAAAAATGGCAGATGATGGTTGAGTCTCCGGAGATGTTAAAAAAACCGAATTCATTCGGTTTTTTTTTATGCGATTTTGCATAGTTTCCCCAATTTTCTTCTATCAGTATATTATCTATATATTCCATCAGTTAACTGCAAATAAATCATTGGTCCAAAAAAACTTATTAAAACAATTAAAAGTGAAAGTAAAAAAACATCTCGATTTCTTTCTAAAAATGCCATACCAAACGTCTTAAGTCGAAATATATTTTTCACGTTCATACCAAGTCCTTGATAAAGTTAATTCTTTTTTTGAGGGATGGATGAGTTTCTTTCCACTCTTTCCTTTTGAAGTCAAACTCGTCATTCTCTTTTTCACTGATTCGCTCTAACTTCATTAATGTTTGAATATATAACTCCTTATTCCCCAATTGCCTTACAGCAAATTCATCTGCTTGGTGTTCAAACATTTTACTAATTTTATTCGGAAGCCATTCTGTGAGCCCTATTAAAGCGATTATACTAACTAGAAAAATAAGGATATACTGTCCCCATCCAAATCCTAGCATAATTTTTCTAGTAAAGAACATCAGCAAACTAATAAGCGTCGCTACTCCAAAAGTAATAAACAGTACCCAACGACCATGCTTTCGTTTGATATGTCCAATTTCGTGAAATAACACTGCCTTTACCTCATCTAAAGTAAATTTTTTTATCAAACCTTCTGTCATGTAAATGTTAATGCTTTTTTTAGATGCAAAAGGAGTACTATACACCCAAGCATTCGTCTCATTCTCGGACTCTTTCTTCGTAAATAGGTTAACGTTTATACTACATGCAGCTTCTATCGTTTTTTTCAAAGAGTAAAATTGCTCGGTGTATCCCACATTTTCATAGTTCCCCATGAAACGATGTATTACAGTATAAACTAGCATTATAATAAGGGTTAACGATAAATACCAAGCAGCAAATAAATACCATTTGTCCACAATTTTTACATATAGGGATAGTGGGAAAAGGAAAAATGAGAAAAAGTAAGCAAGACCTCCTATTGTGAGTACAAAAATTATGACTATTTCTCTTTTTGAAAATTCAAGGAAATCTGATTCCTCCATTTCAGACTCTCCTTCAATATCCTCATCACTTTTTATCGTCCATTGGTATATAGCAGTTGTCAATGAAACTGATAAAAACGTCGGGAGAAAGATACATAACAAAATGCTCCAAATGTATGATTTTGTTAAAAGTAGTGCGTAACCCATCGAAAAATGATAGTTTAATATCAATGGAAGGATTCCAGCTAAGATAAACGGAACAAACAATGTAAAAAGATTGCGCCATGGAAGAACCTTGTTAATAAACAATGCCAAAAGAAAAGGCAATAAAAATGAACAACCATATATCAAAAAAGTAAGAGTTTTACTAAACTCCGTCTTCAATTGGATGGAGAATGATCCATCATTTTTTGCAGCACGTATTGTATATTCATTAAAAAAAAATTTCCTTTTACTAGACTGAATCATCACTTCCTTACTAAAAGACGGTTCAACCCCTCTTCTCGTCATAACCGTCAACTCTTCTCCAGCAGGTAATATAATGTTTTCTGTATTGACTTTGGTAAATTGATAATCAATAGGTCCAATATGAAAAGCGAGCGGACGTTTGGTAGAGTCTTCTTCAGTATTTTCAATATCTAAAAGATAGTCCCCTTGGTATATGGAATAGCCAGTTAAAAGCTTCTGGACTCCTACATTTTTTTTTGAATCGAGAAGAATAAATGGCGATAAAACAGCTGAACGGATACTTAACTCAACCACAATAACCGAAACTGTAAAAAACGCCGTGACCAATAAAAATATGAGCATTCTTTTTTTCATAATAACTACTCTCCTTAATTTATAGGAAACTTGTCATAATCAATGGAATTGTTTTTAATGTCAAGTTTGCTACAAAGATAATACTTACAATAAGTAAAGGAGCAACCCGTCTTTTAGATTTCAATAATGCTTTAACACCAAAATATCCTTATTAGGGTCTTATTTTAAAACAATTGTCGAACCTTATAAAATGTTCAAAGAGCTACAAGAAAAACCAAATACATTAAGGACCCTTTTGATTATATTACTAAGTGGAATTATTCTGACAGTTGTTACTTTTCCTCATACGTTTAAAGTTACATACGTTTACATCTTGATTCATATAGATTATTGAAACGTTTCAAGTCCATTTATTACAATATCAAATGATTCCTTTATGCAATTCAAGGAAAGCATTGACCGCTCCTAGTCTACCAACCCAGTAGTCAGCAAGCTGAAAAAGGACATTACCTGCTCAGTGATACACTCTCGCTAACTTATTACTAGGATTATGTGTCAACCACAGAAAATGATGAAGAGACGGCAATTTTTTACATGCCCCTGTATTTATCGATTACCATATATAGGGTTAATTGTCAATATAATTACAGGAAATACATGTAAAACAGGAAATATTAACTATTGGAAAGAAAGATGAAATAGGTCGGAAGAATCGGAAAATCTGATATAAGAAGAATTAGACTATCTTGTAAATGAAGTTGATCATTACTAAAGAACAAGCTGAGAACTTATCTGTTTGAAGCTGCAAAACAATGAATGGAAGAAGGAGTTAAAGTTATAGATTCTGAATCGGAAATTACTACTATATTTGAACCGCTAACTGTAAAACTAAGAAAAATTAAGATAACAGGACGAGATCCGTTTCAACAAAATTGCAATAACTAGTATTGAACCTGTGAAAGCTTAACAGATCCAAAATCTTATAACTTATAGTATTTAGAATATTTCATATTTTGAAATAAAGCCCATATAATTGTGTAAAAAGAATAGGCCATCTGATCGCCTTCAAGGTACAATGTTTTTAACCACAAAAACCAATACCTGGAGGCAGATCAAGATGATCTACCTACATTTTACATTGAAAGCGTCTGAAATATAAAGACTAATTGAAAATTCTGTTAAATATGAAATCTCTAAACATATTTTAACTACTGTCTTCAATCTATTGATGGAAGAACAAAGAACACAATATATTCAAGCCAATGAGTATGAACGCACTGGTACTCGCATCAGTCAACGGAATGGTTATTATGAAAGAGGCTTTACGACACGTATCGGCACATTGGAACTTAAAGTTCCTAGAACCCGTGATGGCAAATTTTCGCCTACTCTTTTTGAACGCTATCAAAGAAACGAGCAGGCTCTGCTTGCTTCTATGGTAGAAATGTATATCTCAGGCGTTTCAACACGTAAAGTCCAATATCGTTGAACAGATCGGACAAATTCTATTAATATTAGCCGTTGCTTCTATTTTTAGCATCATTAATTTTGGTTCATATGCAAAAGGAGGTATTCCTAGCTTAAATCAAGCGATTGCATCCATCGTTTTTCTATTCTCATGGTTGATATACGGATTTTGGATGGGGAGAAAGAAAGATGTATTTTTCTTAAAGTTATCATCCATTTATTGGGGAATAGGACTTTTTTAATTATCCTTAGTTACTCCACAAGTGCTGAAACTATAGGGATCCCCGTTGCCATTCTATATGCTGGACCCGTTTATGGGATTAATTATTTCTTAACATTTCCATCAGATAGTGGTCTAGTTTTTTTATCGATTATTATTTCTTATGCGATTGGCTTGGCAGGATTTTTCATTGGTTGGCTATTGAAAAAATCTTAAAAGGGATGTGTTTAAGGAAGGTATGAGCTAACAATAAAAAATAGATAACTAGTAAACTCATCTACCAATTCCACATCCACTAGTGGCGTTGATTAAGGTAGTACTTCCTATTTAATCGAATAGGGAGCCCGCAACGGTAAACCAAGTTTCTATGTTGAAGAAATGCCTACGATACAAAAGTGGATGGAGAAATGAATTTACTGGAAATCGTACGAACCATTACTTTTTCACAAAAAATCTCCAAAATATATGAATATATATTTGGAGAAAAAAGCATTTCCCACTATTAGAAAGGTTTAAGCAATTCAAGTTTGCTTTTTTATTTTGAGAACAATTCCATTACCTGACGGGTCTTTTACTAGATATCCATTTTGGAAAGACTTAAATGTGATTTGTTCTTCCTCTAATGTTTGTAGTACTTGATCTAAAGATTGAGAATTGGGAAATTGAATCGTATAAAACTTCATACCCAAACTATTTTCTGTAGGTTATTTGGCACCTTCCCTAATCCAAATATTAAAGCCGATATGATGATGGTATCCTCCCGCAGAAACAAATCGCCCTTGAAACAATGATTTCATTAAGTGAAGCAAAAAAGTGGGAGCGACGTGTGGGTGAACACACAAAACAAAGAAGATTTAAACAAGATCTAAATACATATTTGAAAAAAATCGAAAGTAAATAGAATGGGCACAATTAGCCATTGTGTTAGTTGTGCCGCCTAAGTTTTTTTAAACCTTCGAATATTTTCCCCCTGAATGCCATTAAAAAAATTACTACGAGCATTTCTACAACAGGTACAGATAGCCATATTCCATGTACGCCAATCAATTGCGGTAAAATCCATAGAGCTACGATCAAAAGAATAAACTGACGCATAATAATAATTCCAACTGCAGGTTTAATTTGCCCAATCGATTGAAAGTACGTCGTGTAAGTAAAGTTAATTCCCATAAAAAGGTAACTGGTAAAAAACAACCTTAAACCTTCAGTTGCTAATGTTTTTATTTCAGTAGAAGAAATACCGAATAACGAAACGAGGACATTCGTTGCAACAAAGCCAAGTACGAAAACAAGTACCCCTAATAAAAAAGACATTTTTTCGGCAATTTTTATCGTTTCTTGAATTCGTTCGATTAGTTTTGCTCCGTAGTAGTAACTAATCATTGGTTGAATCGATGAACCAATGCCGATAAATGCAAGGAATATGAAAGAATGTAAATAATTGATCACTGAAAATGCAGCGACACCGTTTGTTCCGGCAAGCTTTACAGCCATTAGGTTATAGCCAATTACGAAAACTAACATTCCCGCTTCCGCTAAAAAACTTGGAAAACCGATTGAAATAATGCGATTAATCATATTTAATGACCATTGAAATGGAATAAATTTCAATGTACGATCTTTTTTGAAAAAATGAGTGAGGAGCACTACCATTCCAATTCCTCCAGATGAAACAGTAGCAATGGCTGCTCCTTTAACTTCTAATTGAAGGATATAGATCATCAAATAATTTAATAGGATATTAGCTAGTGCTGTTACGATCAAACTAACCATTGCTAACTGGGGATTTCCATCATTACGTACAAAAACGCTTAATGCATTTTCAATTGCCATAAACACACCGAACAACAGCAATACCGAAAGATAATCGATCACATATTTAATCGTATCTTCATTCGCTCCTAATGCATATGAAAGATTTTCAACATTGAAAAAACAAACGAATCCAATAATCAATGTGATAAGGATAATGATCACTATAGAGAATGAAAATATTTTTCTGGCGAATTGTTTGTTATTTTCTCCAAGTGCCATTGAATATAAAGCTCCACCGCCAGTTCCAATCCAAAGGGAAATAGCTAAAATAATTGAAAAGACTGGGACGGCTATATTTACACTTGCTAATGCAATTGAACCAATCCCATTTCCGACAAATATACCATCAATTACAATATTGATTGACATAAATATCATGCCAACAATGGTCGGAAATAAATATTGAAAAAACACTTTTTTTACCGATTGATTTGTAAGCCTATTTTGAATACTGTGTTCCATTTTTATTCCTCCCCATACCTTACAAGAGGGAGTATATACCTTCAAGTAACTTGAAAGTCAATAAGATATTTTCTTTATAGGTATTTCAATCACTGTTAAATATTGCTCGGGATTTTCCACTACTGATTCGTCGATTATTCCAATTTCAATCGGATCACCAATTTGTTTATAGCCTAAGTTCACTAATTCGTTTAAAAAATATTGATAACTATTCCGTATTTGTTCATAAGGACCTTGATGAGGATAACAAGCGTATAATCCTTCTGGTATATAGGCTATATTTCTTTCTGAATGTTGATCATATATTAATTTAAAAATTCCTTTATACAAAACTGGCCCGTCTTGATAAAGACTTTTGGAATCGACAATTAAACCGATGTCACCTGTAAATATTCCTTCATTTAAATGAGGAGAAGCTCCTTTATGTATTTCCTGCATAAACACATCTTCAAAATAAGTATTATTTAAGTCAAGCGGTTCATCTTTATATAAAAAAATAACTTGACGTTTCGGATATGTTTTAAATACGATGTTTTTCTCCTTTGTTAGTTTCATACCTTGTTCTAAAACCTTCAATTTATGTTCAATTTTTTTGGCAGCCATTTCTATTAACTGCATTTCTTTTCTTACATCATCAAGCTTTTCTTGAAATAATTGATATGTGTTTTCTACATTTCTCTCTTTCATATGGAATTGGATCTGTTGAATCGTAAAACCAATCTTTCTTAAAAAGATAATTGTATCGAGATGAACAAACTGATCGGTCGTGTAGAAACGGTAGTTATTTTCTGGATCAATATATTTCGGTTTAAATAACCCAATTTCATCATAATAACGCAATGTAGACTGTGGAATGGAAAACATTTTAGCTATTTCTCCAATTCGAAACTGTTTTTTCATTTCCGTTCTCCTCCTGAAAAAATTGGTGTATCCACTATCATGATTAAAAAACATTTTTACTCGCCATCGAATAGCCTTACAACAAGAATTTCATCCACTCCCCATATCATTCAGTTGCATAAATATGTATAGTATTTTGGGTTTCGCTCACAAATGAGCAACTGTGAAACATGTTGGGGTGGAAGATATCACTCTTTCAGTATAAAGATTTTATTTTTTACATTCATTGGATTTACTTAGTAATCTAAAGGAAAAAAGCATTGTTCTTTAGTCTCACTTGTATCTCTGTTTCTTTATACTTGGTTCGGATTTTTTCATCGAATTGTCGAAACCATATTTTTTAGTATAGAGATATTTATTATTTAAATGCTACTCCCAAGCCCAATTTAAAGATTATCTTGGGTAAACATAGTAAATATAAGTGGTTGTATTGAATTCTGTTTATAAAATATGATAAAGGAAGAAGAATGAGGAAACGAACGGGTTATTTCATTCAATCCCTTTACAAAAATAAGGAATCGTTTTATGATACGAAAAAAATGGAGGTTGGTTTCAATGAAAAAAATGAACGTAGAAAGTTTTAATCTCGATCATAGGAAAGTAAAGGCTCCATACGTCCGTCTTGTCACAGTAACAGAAGGGAAGAGGGGGGACAAAATATATAAATATGACGTTCGATTTTGTCAGCCGAACAAGGAGCATATGGAAATGCCAACCGTTCATTCCCTAGAACATTTAATGGCCGAATTGATCCGAAATCATCATGAATCCATTTTTGATGTAAGTCCAATGGGTTGTCAAACAGGTTTTTATATTTCTGTAATCAACGATGGAGATTACGACCGATTTTTACACGTTTTGGAAAAGACATTGGAAGATATTTTACAAGCAAAGGAAGTTCCGGCTGAAAACGAAATTCAATGTGGGTGGGCAGCAAGTCATGACTTAAATGGAGCAAAGGAAATGGCACGAAAAATGTTAGAAAAAAAATCGGAATGGTCGATCGTATTTTCAGAATAAATTGTAAAAAATTGGGACTGTCCGATCATCGAAGGTCTTGCAAAGAACTTCCACATTCCATGCGTCCAACTATTGACAACCCAATTTGATCATTCTGCGAAAACTTCGAATGTGTTTTTGGAAAAACTGGAAGGAGCCAAAGACCCAAGATTCGTAACCTCATAAAACTAGGTGCTCCTAAATGGAAAGTTTACGAATGGGGAAACAGTCGTTAAGGCTTTTGACGAATTACAAAAAGTCCCATAATACACAAAACCCTTGGAAACTCCTATTGGATTAACCAAGGGCTAAAAAGTCTACAGAGACGTTATTTGCTTAACCGCTGTATATTGCACGGTACGTACGGTGGTGTGAGCGGACGGGGGTAGTTGCCCCCCTACTCGATTTTTCATTCGATTTCTAATCCGATTCATATTTTTTCCTGACTTTTTCGCTTTAGAAAGAGGATGATGGAAATACTGACGACCAATAAAAGGAAGGCAGCCGTTCGAAACCCTTCAGCAGGGGTCATGGAAAAGGCTCCCGTTAATGATGAACCGGCAAAACTACCTAAAGAAAAGAATCCGTAAAATAATCCGTAAGCTTTTCCCCGTTCATCGGAAGCAGAGTGAAGGGAAATAAGAGCGCTGATCGATGGAAACAGCATCGCAAAACCTGCACCGTAACATCCCATGATGAAAAATAACAAATTTAGATTGGAAGCAAAACTTAAACTGATTTGTGCTAAGGCAATCAATGCCATGCCGAAAATCATTAAATATTCATTTTTATATCGATCAAATATTTTATTTGTCGGTAAAAGGAATAAAAGGATGGCTACGATTCCGAAAACACTCATCAACATTCCGCTAATATGACTGCCTAGATGGAGATTTTCCACTTTTATCGGCAACATATAAGCGAGAATCCCTTGAGAAAACATTAATGACAAAGCCCCTACATAAGCGAAAACTAATCCGCGCTTTTTAAACAAAATTATATAGTCCTGAAATACATTTGACCGGGCATTTGTAAGACGTTCTTTTTTACGATTCGGTAAAATAAAACTGCTGAACAGACTGGATACAATCATTCCAATACCGATGATTCGAAAAACCCACTCAGCACCGATCAGCTTTGTAACGGCACCTCCGAAAGCTGGCCCTACAATGGCTGCAATACCGACTGCAGCGCCAGATAAAGCCATCGCTTTCCCTTTTTTATTCCCCTGATTCATAATGGATATAAAAGTAAAAGCTGCAGGGACTAACAATCCAGCACTAATTCCATGGGCTAAACGCGTCCAAAGTAACATAGTCGGCGTATGAACAACAGAGTATAAAATCAATATCATTCCGTTTAACAAAAAACCAAATGTTAATACTTTTTTAGGACCAAGTCGGTCGACAAATTGACCGGAGACGATGTTACTGAACATGTTGGAAAAGGAATAGGCACCGACGATCAAACCGCTTAACATATAACTAGCCCCGAGATGTAATGCATAAGTACTCATAATGGGTAATTGTGCAAAAAAGTCCATAAAGGAAAGAAATATGAAAAAATACAGAAAAAATACCATGCCCATCACTCTTTTTTTGTTTTTTCCAAGTTTTGAAACGATTACAAAACAAATAAGTTACTCAATAAAATATAACATGGGATGGTTATTTCGTCACGGATTCAATACAATTTTTAAAAAAAAATTCGTTATTTCGACTTCCAATATTGTTGAATAAATTTATCCCGCCCTGATTTTGATCGATCTTCCATATACATTTTTGGATTTTTTTTATAAAAATGTTGATGTTCCTCTTCAGCAGGATAAAAGGGTTTTGCTGGCAAAATGCGCGTTACGATTGGCTTTGTGAACCGACCGTTTTTTTCGAGTTGCTTTTTCGATTCCTCGGCAAGTCGTTTTTGTTCTTCCGAATGATAAAAAATCGCTGTTCGATATTGACTTCCTCGATCGTGGAACTGCCCTCCGTCATCTGTCGGATCGATTTGTTGCCAATATATATTTAATATCTCCTTATAAGATAAAATTTCCGGATCAAAGGTAATTTGAACGGCTTCGTAATGACCTGTTGTGCCTGTTTTCACCTGTTCATAGCTTGGATTTTCCACATGTCCACCGCAATAACCGGAAACGACCTGTATTACACCGTCCCATTGATCAAAGGGTTTTACCATACACCAAAAACACCCCCCGGCAAAGGTGGCGATTTCATATCGTTTTTTCACACGAATCACTTCCTACTTGTTCTTTTTAAAAATTTTACCATAGGTTGATCAAAGACAACAAATAGAAAAAAGGCATCCAAATAAGGGAACAAATTTGGATGCCCATTTTACTATGGTGTTAATTGATTAAATCATTGAGACCTTGCATATTCATATTGAGCATTTGTTTCATCCGTTTCATTATTTTATTTTCATTGTTTCTCGACATTAACATGGTCGCGCTTCCGGCCAATCCAATTCCAAGAAGGGAAAGCCAAAATTTTTTTCGCTCGTTTCTTTTTCGTTTCATTAATGTCCTTTTCATTTTTTCCATATTGAATCGTTTCATCATCTTTTTCATTTCATCACCATCCGTAAATTAGTTTTGAAAGGATTTCCCTTCTTTTTTATTTTTTCAAATGACCTTCTATGAATGTAAGGGAGTTTTCGGGTAATTTGGGTTTCTTTTGTTGAAAAGGCGTGTAGGAGCCAAATTCATGTTTCGTTTCCACCAACTCCCTCTTTGGAATGAACAAAATATTTTTTATACTTTTTGTAGGAGTTGATCTTATGCATTTCGTTATTTTCGGTATTATAGCGATATTTACAATTAGGGGAGTTCGTATAGGATATTTAAAAAATACAAAACGATTATCCGTTCAAAAAGTAAAGGTCCCGATAAAATCTAATGATTTTAAACTTTCCGTGTTGCAATTGTCGGATCTCCATTTGGAGAAATGTTCCATTTCACCTGAGCAACTACATACAATGATCAACAACGAGTCTTTCGATCTCATCGCCCTTACCGGGGATTTTTTAGATAAAAAACGGACGATTCCGAAGTTAATTCCTTACTTAGAAGTGCTACAAGGAATCAACGCCCGTTACGGAATATACGTCGTCTTTGGAAATCACGATTATGTATTAAAACGGAATCACTTTCATGATATGAAAGATTTGTTTCATCAATACGGTTGTATCACATTGCAAAACGAATCTATATCCATTCGAAAGGGGAGCCAAACGTTCAATATTATTGGAATTGATGATTATAGCACGAGGCGGAGCAATTTAGAAAAGTCCTTTGAAAAGGTTTCTCCAGGTTATCGTTTAGTGTTAACCCACGATCCGAATATTATTTTGGATATGGATCCATACCCTTATGATTATTTGTTAAGCGGCCATTTCCACGGAGGACAAATTTATTGGCCAAAACCATATCATTTAAGGAAAATGGGAAAACTTCCTCGAAAAAACGTGATCAAAGGATTGCATTTTCAGGAAGGAAAACCCTTTTACATTAGCGAAGGGCTCGGCCAAACGGCTGTGAACATTCGCTTCGGTAGTTTTCCGGAAATCACCTTCCATGAGATCGGTTAATTGTAATAAATGATAGGAATCCAATACGAAGTTTGTTGAAAAAGTTGAGAATGTTGGCGAAAATCATCAATCCTTGCGCTTTCCCGGGAAAAAAAGGAAACTCAAAAATCGATCCCCCTCAAAATGCCAATTATGATTGAAAAAGCTCTGAACATACTACAACTATACGATGGGAAGGGGGAGTTTTGCTTTATGAGTCCGATATCAAGCAGTGAGAAAGAAATGTTTCGAGCCATTTTGCTTGAAGAAATGGCTTCTTTACTAAAGCGGATGGAACATAATGATTCCTTCGATTTTAAAAAAAGCCATCCCCATGAATCCGTCGGTGAATTATCCAGTTACGACAATCATCCTGCTGACGAAGGAACGGAACTGTTTGAAAGGGAAAAGAATTATGCCCTTTTCATACACGAACAAAAACATTTGCAAAACGTTCAACGGGCTTTAGCGGCCATCGATCATGGGAGTTATGGAACGTGTGAAGTATGTGGGAAATCCATTCCTATCGAGCGACTGATGGCTTTACCGACAGCAACCCGTTGTAAGGTGCATAGTTTGAACGAAACGGAATTTGAAGAAAAGGCAAATAATCAACAATTCCGTCCGTTCGGAGCCGATTTGAAAGACGTTTCCTTTGATGTCGATTATTCATGGCAAGAAGTTGCCCAATGGGGGACAAGTGAAACCCCAATCGTTTTTGGAGAATTCGACGAAGTTCACGACAGAATGGGTGAACCAAAGGAAAATTACGGCTATGTGGAAGATTACGAAAACATGATCGGTGTCGACTTATATGGGAACCAAAACATTTTTTATTCGAATCGATTGTCATGACGTTCGAAAGTGAATGTACACAAATAGGAGGAAACAAATCAAGGGTAATCTGCTTAGTTTAGGGGACTGTCCGATCTGTCTTTAAATTGATGAAAAGGAATGTGGCGGCGACTCCAGCGGGAACAGCACGATCCGAAGATCCTGTAGACGAGTCTGCGGGTCGGATACGGTTAGGGAGTGCCCGCGAAAAGCGCCGCCACCAAAATGGAATCAATGGACTATCATTTACGAACAAAGGGGCTGTTGAACAGCCTCATTTTTTATTTTAAATCCTACAGTTTTATAAACATTGGATAGGGGGTTTTCGTTTTAGTTTACACGAAAAAGGTCGATAAAAAGTGTATCTTACATTCAGTTCGTACATACATTTGAAAATAAATGGAATTTTTATCTTTTAACAATACAAGAAACGATCAAATTAAAACAATTATCAACATTCATATCTTTTGGTATGATATTGGTAAAAGGACCTTTGTTTTCGAAAAGTTATGAAAATAATTGTGACTGGGAAAATAACGGGGGAATTTCATTGAAAGCATTATTCAAATATGTAAAACCGTATAAAAGGGCTATGATTGTCGCTTGGCTCTTTATGTCAATCGAATTAGCTGTGGAATTAATATCCCCGCTGATGATGGCGAAAGTAATCGATGAAGGTGTTTTAAACCATAATATCGATCGCATCGTCTTTTGGGGTGGAATATTACTTGTTGCTAGTTTCCTATCCTTTGCATCTGGAATTGCAAATTCATTTTTTGCAGCATATGCAGCACAACATTTTGGATTTGATATCAGACAAGCAACTTATAGGAAAATACAACGACTACCTTTTCAGCAATTAAACGAATATCCGACTTCTTCTTTTATTACAAGATTGACGAATGATGTAACACAAGTTCAATCGATTTTATTTATTAGTTTACGGATCGCTTTCCGTGCCCCTCTCCTCATCATTTTTGGAACGTTGATGGCCCTTTTTATCCATTTGAAGTTGGGAATCATATTTAGTATTGCTATTCCAATCATCGTCCTTTTTTTATTTTGGGCGATGAAAAAGGCTGTGCGATTTTTCAAAGGAATGCAAAAAAGGCTCGATCATGTGAATAAGGTCATACGGGAAAATTTATCCGGTATTCGTTTAATAAAGGCGTTCCAACATCGAAGTTTTGAGAAAAAACGGTATGATCAAGTGAATATGAAATTAAAGGATTCAACGATTCAGGCACTCGCCTTCGTAGAAATGACGGGACCAATTTTATTGTTTTTTATGAATGTCGGTATCATGATCGTCCTTTGGATGGGAAAAGGTGAAATTACAATCGGTAATGCCCAGCCAGGAGATCTTGTTGCCATCGTGAATTACGGTACGCGAATTACCCATGCATTAGGGATGCTTTCTTGGATCATTATGGCTTTTTCCCGAGCGAAGGCTTCCAGCGAGCGTATTCAAGAGGTATTAATGATGGACGAAGAAATAGATGGTCATTTCCAAAATCCATTTTCAATAAAAAACGGATCGGTGCAATTCCGAAATGTCAGCTTTCGTTATCCGAACAATCAAGGCTATGCATTGTCAAATATATCCTTTACCGTGCTACCGGGACAACTGATCGCCATCTTTGGTGCAACTGGTTCGGGGAAAACGACCTTATTTCATTTAATTCCTAGATTGTACGAACCTGTTGAGGGAGACATTTATATTGATGGGGAAAATATCCGTCATATTCCAACAGCTTCCTTAAGGAAACAAATCGGTTATGTTCCACAAGAATCCCATTTATTTACCGGAACGGTGAAGGAAAATATTGCTTGGGGAAAAGAAGATGCGACGATGGAGGAAATCGTTCAGGCAGCGAAGGATGCACAGATCCATGAAACAATTATGCAATTTCCTCATCAATATGATACGGTCATCGGTCAAAAGGGTGTGAATTTATCAGGGGGTCAAAAACAAAGACTTGCTATTGCCAGGGCACTCATTCGAAAACCGAAAATCTTGTTATTAGACGATAGTACGAGTGCTCTTGATTTACAAACGGAAAACCGACTCCTCGAACGTATTAGTAAATTAAACTGTACTACTTTATTGATCACGAATAAGATTTCTAGAGCGAAAAATGCCGATTGTATTTTCCTTTTGGATGGAGGAAAATTGATAGCTAAAGGAATCCATGAACAATTGTTGAATTCGATACCGTTGTATCGTGAGATTGTCGATTCCCAAAAAGAAAGGGAGGTGATTTTAAATGAATATTCGACGCATTAGTCAACAGCGTTCCCCATTAGCACAAAATACCTCTAGTCAACGTTTCCAAACGATTCAACGGCTTTGGAAAGAATTATCGAAAAAAAGAGCACTTTTTCTTCTCGTTTTATTTTTTATTTTAATCAATGCTGTTTTAGGTGTGATGGGGCCGTTATTGATTGGAAAAACCGTCGACCATATCGTCTACGATGGAGGAGATAAAATAGGTTTATTTTTACTCGGATTAGTATTCGTATATCTTTTCTATTCAATCACCGCTTTTTTACAAAATTATTGGATGATTAACATTTCTCAAGATACAGTTTACCGTTTACGTAGGAGATTGTTCGAACATATCCAACTATTGCCGATTTCCTTTTTCGACCGAAGGCAGCACGGAGAGTTAATGAGCCGATTCACAAACGATATGGACAATGTCAGCTCCACGTTAAACAGCTCTGTGATTCATATATTTTCTAGTGTACTAACTTTAGGTGGCACCCTTGTCGTTATGGTACGTTTAAGTCCTTTGTTAACGGTAATCACCCTGTTAGTCGTACCAATTATGTTTTTCGGGATGCGTTGGATCACAAATCTAACGGGAAAACTATTTCGAGAACAACAAAAATATTTAGGTGAATTAAACGGATATATTGAGGAGTCGATCTCAGGTCAAAAAATCATTAAGGCCTACTCTCGCGAGGAAGAAATGATGGAACAATTTTTGGAGAAAAGCAAGCGGCTAAGGGAGGCGGGATATTGGGCCCAAACCTATTCAGGATTTATTCCTAAATTAATGAATTTGTTAAACAATTTTAGCTTTGCAATGATCGCACTGATCGGTGGAATTTTAGCGATGCACGGTTCTGTTTCCATCGGAGTAATGATAACTTTTACCGAATATGCCCGGCAATTTACGAGACCGTTAAATGAATTGGCGAATCAATTTAATACATTATTATCTGCAATAGCAGGTGCAGAACGGGTGTTTGATATATTGGATACGAAAACAGAAGATGAAAATGACTCAGGAGAAGATGTGGAACATATTCGGGGGGAAGTTACCTTTTCCCACGTTAGTTTCTCCTATGAAAAATCGGATTCAACCATTATGGATGTTCATTTCCATGTCAATCCCGGAGAAATGGTCGCACTGGTTGGTCCTACTGGTGCAGGAAAGACGACGATTATTAATTTATTGTCCCGATTTTATGATTGTGATTCAGGTGCGATTTTCATCGACGGAAAAAATATTCAACAAATTTCCCGAAGCAGTTTACGAAAAAGTATGGGGTTTGTTTTACAAGATGTATTTTTATTTGAAGGAACGATTCGAGAAAATATTCGCTACGGTCGCCTCGATGCAACGGACGAAGAGGTGGAAGAGGCGGCAAAACAGGCCAACGCCCATTCCTTTATTATGCGACTACCTCAAGGATATGATACGGTTTTATCTGGTGATGCTACTGGAATTAGTCAAGGGCAAAAACAACTTCTTTCCATAGCTAGGGCAATTTTACGAAATCCGTCGATTCTAATCCTTGACGAAGCGACAAGTAATATCGATACGGTAACGGAATTAAAAATACAGGAAGCGTTAAAACAATTGATGAAGGGGCGAACGACCTTTTGTATCGCCCATCGTTTAAATACCATTCGCCATGCAGACCAGATCTTAGTGATTAAAGATGGCAAACTAATTGAAAAAGGAACCCATGAATCGTTAATCCAAACTCGCGGGTTTTACTATGATTTATATACTCATTCTGATCAGAAAGACGTAGGATAAAGGGTGGGATATCCAAATCGGAAATTCAATCCGGCAAATTCCAATTCATGAAATTAGAGCCTAGTGGAACAATAAAAAAAGTAGTTTTCACGGAAGCATGGATATTTCAGGAAAATTCGTCCATGACCAATCGAATTCAATATTTCGTCACTTTCTCTCATATTCTCTTTTCTTTATCCCTTTGCTATAATAAAAACATTGTTTTCATGATTTACCAATTTCACTTGGTAAAGGATTGATCAGTTGACAAAAATGGAACGATACACCCTTAAGCTTTGTTTCGTATAAGTATGCCGAACAGTTTTAAAGGTGAATCTGACGAGAAAAGGAGTAGAAAGATGGAAAAGGTTCGAGTTTATATGGTTGATCAAACGGAAAACGGATTTCAATCAGAGATAAAAAGGATTCAATTAGATGAATTGCCGGATGAGGATGTCACTATTTCTGTCCATTACTCAAGTGTAAACTATAAAGACGGTTTAGCATCAATTCCAAATGGAGGGATCGTTCGGAACTATCCTTTCGTTCCAGGAATCGATTTGGCCGGAGTTGTCATTGAATCGAAGGATCCCCGTTATAAAGAAGGAGATGAGGTAATCGTCACCGGATATGAATTAGGTGTTAGCCATTTCGGTGGATATAGTGAAATTGCACGGGTGCCTGCAGACTGGATTGTCCCCCTTCCAGAAGGTCTGTCATTAAAAGAAGCGATGGGAATTGGAACCGCCGGATTTACCGCTGCCCTTTCCATTCAACGGCTAGAAGAAAACGATATGAGACCGGGAAAAGGACCGGTACTTGTGACAGGTGCAACCGGAGGAGTCGGAAGTATGGCCGTGGCAATGCTGAATCATTTGGGTTATGAGGTATATGCATCGACCCGTTCCGAATCGAAACGGGAGTACTTGATCAATTTAGGAGCGAAAGAAGTTCTCTCCACATCCGATTTGACAAATCCAAAACAAAAGGCGTTGTTAAAGCAAAGATGGCAAGCTGCCGTCGATCCAGTGGCCGGTGATTTCTTATCTACGATCCTCGCTTCGATACAATATGGCGGGTCGGTTGCTGTCAGTGGATTAACGGGAGGCAATCATTTTCAATCAACGGTATACCCGTTTATATTACGGGGGGTAAATTTGTTAGGCATTGATTCCGTTTACTGTCCAATGGACCAAAGATTAAAATTGTGGAATCGAATCGGGAATGAAATGAAGCCAAGAAGCCTCGATCAAATTATGAACGAAATTGCTTTTTCCGAATTACCGGAAGTACTTTCGAAAATACTAAAAGGGGAAACGGATGGGCGTAACGTCGTTTCCATAGGGAAATAAATCAAAAGGGCAGTAAAAAATTTCCAAAAAGAATTGACTTCGTTTTTCGAAAAATGGTATAATTCACATGTTCATATTCGAGTGTGAATTTGAAGGGAGGTTATGATTATGAAAAAATGCACTTTCTTACATTCATTTTTATTCATAAAAAATGATCATAACTTACCCACTTGTTTGGTTTCCTAGATATTTAAAGTGACGTTGATATGTAGTAATATCGATTAAAAGACGTGGGTAGTTATGAACTACTTACGTCTTTTTTCATAGGTAGCACTGTATGCACTTGAAAAAGGCGTACAGTGCTTTTTTGTATTTTTTTTGAAAATTTGTGGAATACAGCAATGCTGTTTTCTTATAAAAAAACATAATTTAGGAGGTATCGGAATGATTTTGAAAAAAGTGAAAATATTGAAAGTGTTAGATGCTGAAAGTGGATAGTTAACGAAAGAAAATGGGGTGTTGAAAAGATGTTTTCTGTTTTATTCAAGCTAAAATGGTTTTTTAAAAAACATTGGAAACGATATACAATTGCTGTTCTTTTATTGATCATTGCCAATGTGTTTGAAGTCGTACCCCCAATGGTGGTTGGTGCGGTCATTGATGCCATTTATTTAAATACATTGACAGGGAAAATGTTTCTATTTTATTTAACGGTTTTATTTGCAGTTGCCGTTTTGAATTATATCAACACATTTAAGTGGCAATATGAACTTTTTGGCGGTGCGTTTATCGTCGAGAAAACGTTTCGGTCGAAACTTATGGACCATTTTTTAAAGATGACACCGACCTTTTATGAAAAAAATCGGACCGGTGATTTGATGGCCAGGGCGACAAACGATTTAAAAGCAGTTTCTGAAACGGCCGGTTTCGGTATATTAACATTGATTGATTCCACCCTGTATATGGGAACTATTGTATTGACGATGGGCTTTCTCGTATCGTGGAAATTGACCCTTGCCTCCATTATTCCATTACCGATATTGGCCATTTTAACAAAAATTTTAGGTGATAAAATTCATCGCTATTATACGAAAGCTCAGGATGCCTTTGGTGAGATGAATGATCGGGTGCTGGAATCTATTTCAGGTATTCGAGTCGTGCGTGCGTTTAACCGGGAACGAGCTGAAGAAAAATTGTTTGAAAACATGACCGAAGATGTATTCCGGAAAAATATGATTGTAGAAAAAATTGATGCCTATTTTTATCCGTTGACAAAAATTTTAACCGGGATGAGTTATACGATTGGAATCACTTATGGAACGTATCTTGTAATCACACAACAAATCACATTAGGGCATCTAGTATCCTTTACCGTTTATATCGGTATGTTAACATGGCCGATGTATGCGATTGGTGAATTAATCAATGTGATGCAACGGGGAAATGCATCCCTTGATCGGGTCCAGGAAACATTGGATTATAAGGAAGATGTACCGGAGCCGGAGAAAAAAATAACAATCCATCGCTTGACGAACGTTCATTTCCAGAATTTATCTTTCCAATATCCAATGTCGAAAACGGTAAATATATCCAATGTTTCTTTGCGAATCAGTCGTGGAGAAACGATTGGTATCGTTGGAAAAACAGGAAGTGGAAAGACGACGTTCATTAAACAGTTGTTGAGAGAATATCCGCTTGGAGATGGGGATCTTTTATTTGGAAACGTCTCTATTCGTCATCAGTCGAAACAATCCGTAAGACAGTGGATTGGTTATGTTCCCCAAGAACCATTTCTCTTTTCTCGGACGATAAAGGAAAATATTTTATTTGGAAAGGAAAAAGCAAGTGAAGAGGAATTAAATAGGGCGATTCGATTGTCCGCCTTGGAGAAAGACTTGCATTTTCTTCCAAATGGACTAGATACGATTGTCGGTGAAAAGGGGGTTGCATTATCTGGAGGGCAAAAACAACGGATTTCCATCGCTCGAGCGTTAATTAAAGAACCAGAGTTGTTAATTTTAGATGATGCTCTATCTGCGGTCGATGCGAAAACAGAAGCAGCCATTATCGAAAACTTACGAAAAGAGCGAAAAGGAAAAACGACGATCATTAGTACCCATCGGTTGTCCGCTGTCGAACATGCCCATTGGATTCTCGTTTTCGATGAAGGAAAAGTAATCGAAGAAGGAACCCATACTGAATTAATCCAAAAAAACGGATGGTACAGACAACAATATGAACGTCAACAACTCTCAAAAAGAAAGAAACAGGAGGTGAGCATATCATGGTAGGCAAACGACTTTTCAAATATGCTCTCCAAGTTAAACGAATCATCATCGCAGCTCTCCTAATGCTTTCGGTCGCAGTGGCAGCAGATGTTATCGGACCGCTTGTTGCGAAACAACTCATCGATCACCATATCCTTGGAATTGAGGATTATTGGGTGGAGACGGATGATGAAAACGCCATAGAATATAATGGGGAAATGTACGTTCGCAGCAAACAAGTTGATGAACAAACGGTCGATGCAACAATTTTGCAAATTGGCAATGCCTTTTATTTTATAGAAGGAAAAGCTCCTTTGGACGGGGAAGCTTCCGCTGAAAAGGGAACGATCATCATTAATAAAAATGGTGAACAAACGACGTTTCGCGGACAAAAATTGACCGTTGGAGACACAATCGCCTTTTATCAACCGGAAATCCCGATAATTATTTGGCTAATCGCAATCTATTTTGGTCTGTTCGTTCTATCAGGGATTTTCAACTATGGACGGTATTACCTGCTCCAGCGGGCAGCAAATCGAATCATTCAAAAAATGCGTAACGATGCATTTAAAAAGGTGCAAACATTACCGATTTCCTATTTCGATCGTTTACCAGCTGGAAAAATCGTTTCCCGTATTACAAACGATACGGAAGTAATCCGCGACTTATATGTTGCCGTTTTATCAAACTTTTTTACGGGAATCATCTATTTAACAGGAATTTATACGGCGATGTTCTTTTTGGACGCAAAATTAGCATTGCTTTTCCTACTCATTTTACCCGTTCTTATACTCTGGATGTACGTTTATCGGAAATTCGCGTCGAAATATAACCATGTCATTCGTTCAAAAATTAGTGAAATCAACGGGATGATCAATGAATCGATTCAAGGGATGAACGTCATTCAGGCGTTTAATCGGGAAGAGGAGACGAAAAAGGAATTCGAGCAATTAAATCATACCCATTTCCAATATCAAAATAAATTACTAGCCCTAAATGCCTTTTCGTCCCATAATTTAGTCGGGTTATTAAAAAATATCGTTTTCGTCCTTTTCATTTGGTATTTTGGAAAGGATGCCCTTGATGTTCAAGCGACCATTACAATCGGTGTTTTATATGCGTACGTCGACTATATTAACCGCTTATTCAATCCGATCAGCAACATGATTAACCAATTGTCCAATTTGGAACGGGCGATGGTTGCAGGAGAGCGGGTATTCCAATTATTGGACGAAAAAGGGGTTAATGTAAGTGATGAGAAAATGCCTAGGTATAAAGGAAATGTGCATTTCGACCACGTTTATTTCGGGTACGAAGAGGGGCGGGATGTGTTAAAGGATATCCATTTTGAAGTAAAACAAGGCCAAACCGTCGCCCTCGTCGGTCATACCGGTTCAGGGAAAAGTTCGATTATGAATTTGTTGTTCCGATTTTACGATACCGAACGCGGGAATATTTATATCGATGGGAAAAATATTCGCGATATTCCACTACAAACCGTTCGGGAACATATGGCAATCGTCCTACAAGATCCCTTTTTGTTTACCGGAACGATTTATTCGAACATTAGCTTGAACGATCCGAAAATTACGAGAAAAAGGGCGGAATGGGCATTGAAAGCGGTCGGAGCAGGTGATTTTTTAAGAAGTTTAGAGAAGGGATTAGACCACCCGGTAACGGAAAAGGGAAGTACGTTTTCCTCTGGACAACGACAATTGATTTCCTTTGCACGAGCCCTTGCCTTTGATCCGGCCATCTTAATTTTAGATGAGGCGACATCCAATATTGATACAGAAACGGAAGCGGTCATTCAACGGGCGATGGAAGTTGTCAAAAATGGTCGGACGACATTTATTATCGCCCACCGCTTATCGACGATTAAAAATGCCGATTTAATTCTCGTATTGGATCAAGGAAAAATCGTAGAACGGGGAACTCACGATCAACTGATGGAAGAGCGGGGGAAATATTATCAAATGTATCAATTACAACAAGGTTTTCAACAAGTCGGATAATTGATTGACACATAAAAATACAAATAAACCCTAGTTGATGGATGAAATTATCCAAACTAGGGTTTTTCAAATGGATTCACAAACAATGAGTTCACGATATCTAATCGATTTTCCAACTACACCGTTGTAGTGAAATGGAAGAGTGATGACGGTATATCAATCCCTTGTAATTTTGATTTCTTCAAAACTCTTAAAATAACGGTGGTCATCTACAAATACCTCTACACGCTTATTTCTTTTTCACTTGACAAGTATTGATCCCAAATATCGAATATAAGGGGCAAAATTTTACAAAGGCGGTGAAAAGGGGAATAATTCCAATTAAGCCGATCCACTTCCAATTTCCTTCAATGAAAAATAGTAATGAGAGTAATACTAGGCCAATAATAATGCGAATCATCCGATCAACGTTCCCAACATTTGTTTTCAACTTCTTCACCTCCTTTGACCAATGAAATAGATTAGTTATGTAAACTTATTATAAATTTTCTCGTTTCATTTGTTCAAGTTTTAAGCAAATCGAACGGTGCCCATTGAAATCGATGTGTATATGTGGAACATGTATCCATCTATTACTAGGCACCTATGTATGTTGGTTATACAATTTTTGAGAAAAGGATTTTCAATGGACGTAGGCGAAAAATCCATCGTCTAATCTGTTGAAATTTTGTTGATAAAAAAATGGAGCTGTTAAAAAAGTTCAGCCCCTTTCATCAAATGCACCTAATTTATTTTGGTAACGTCCCTTTCTGCTGTCACCGCCAACCTCCTTCGACTCCCAAGGTCATCTAGCGGGGTCTTCGGTTCGTGCTGTTTCCCAAGGAAAAGTCCGTCTTTTCATCAATTTAAGGACTGTTCGGATAAGTCCCATAATTTTTTATCGATTAAAAGGTAATTACAGATTGCTTTTTCAAACGGATCCCTACTAAGAATAAATTTAGCAAATTAACAACGTCGTTCAATTTCGGCTTTTTAAAATGAAGGGTCCCGGGTCAATTCATCTTACGCAACTTATTCCTTTTCCGATTCTACACCAGCAACGGGAAGATCCTCAATGCTGATATTTTTTGAATGGTCCGTTCGCTTCCAATGTTTATTTCCCTTCGTAACTAATGCCCAAACAAACAAAGGGATGTAACTGAAATTAAAAATAGAAAGGGAAAGGAAGGCACGTACTTTACTAATTTTTTGTTTCGAATCAACAATAATCGAGTAGGCGATATATAAAAATTGGAACAATAACATAAATAACCATAATCCCCTTGGAAAAATGGGGGTAAACCAACGGAAATTGAAGAAGGTGATGAACAAAATAATCCCACCTGTTAAAGCGTTTAAAACAATTTTTCCAGGATTGATCAAATAAATGAATCCATCGAAAGCTAAAATATCTCGTTTTCGGATACTCCGCCATAAGAGCTTTGGTGCGTATTTAAAACAAACATCCCAATGCCCCCGGGCCCAACGAAGTCGTTGAATACAAGATGCCCAAAAGCTTTCTGGTTTTTCATCATAAACGACCGCATAATGGCTCCATTTCGCAGGTACCCCTCGTAATAAGCATTGCATCGTAAATTCCAAATCTTCCGTTAATGATCGAGCCGTCCAACCGATTTCCTTTAACAATTTGGAATCGACACAAAATCCGGTGCCACCGATCGCATTCCCTAACCCTAAACGGGATTTGGCCAATTGCCAAGAACGGTTCATGTAATAATATGTGGTCGCATAACTTAAAGTAACCCAATTGTCCTGAGGATTTTTCGTATCTAAATAACATTGGATTAATTGATCACCCTGGATTAAATGATTATTCATTTCCTTTAAATAATTGAGGGAAACGAGATTATCCGCATCAAAAATCGCGACAGCATCATATTTCTTTGTCAGATCATCGCCGATGATATCCAAAGCATACTTAATTCCGTACGGTTTTCCCCGTAATTCTCCAGGTAAACTTTCATGAACGATTACTTTTGCACCGAGAGATTGGCTAATTTCGGCTGTTTTGTCTGTACAATTATCTGCGATTACAACCACATCATATAAGTCTTTTGGATAGTCTAAATTCATTAAGTTTTCCACTAAGTTTCCAATCACTTTTTCTTCATTATGGGCGGGGACAAGGATTAAAAATCGTTTTTCAGCAGGATAGGACGGTAACCGTTTTGCCCTCCCAAATCCGAATAAACTTATAAAAAGCCAATAGAGCCAAAAAAATAATAATAAGAATTGTACACCAATCAAAAATAGACGTATTCCCTCTAACATATCCATCCCTCCAGTTGTTTTCTTTTAGTGTTCCATTGTTTTCACTGATTAAACGAACAAATTTAGAAAACAAAAAAGAAATGGGAGGAAATCCAACCGATTTTGTTTCACAATTTCACCGTTTGTCGAATAAAGTGTTTACGATTTCAATGGTTTGAAGAAGTGGAAAAATGTCATTGACGTGTGTCGTTCCTTTTTTCTTTCACCCATAGGATGGACATGGTAAGATAAACAATATGAAAGAAATGGGTGCGGTGGAGGGCGTTCGAATGAAAATGGATCAAATAATTGGGAAATTGGAAAATCGAAGGGCTTCCCTTTTACATCATGATACATTTCGACAATATGGCATACTCGTTCCAATTACGAAAAAAGATGAGGAATTGCACATCCTATTTGAAGTTCGTTCACATAAGCTCCGTCAACAACCTGGGGAAATCTGTTTTCCTGGTGGTAAAGTAGAAAAGGAAGATAAACATCCCGAGGAGGCGGCACGGAGGGAGACGACAGAAGAATTAGGTATCCCGTTCGATCGAATTGGTCGGGTTTTCCCCCTCGATTATATGATTCAACCGATCGAAGGGAGAATTATTTATCCATTCGTAGGTTTCATCTCCATTGATAAAGGAATCAAGCCAAACGAACAGGAAGTTGAAGAAATTTTTACTGTTCCGATTCGTCATTTGTTAGAGATGAACCCGGATACATTTACGGTCGATTTCAATCCGGTTCCAGAAGAGCGATTTCCATTCCATCTGATTCCTGGCGGTAAAAATTATCCTTGGCAAAAAAGAACGATTAAAGAGCATTTTTTTTATTATGAGGATTATGTGATCTGGGGGTTAACTGCTAACATTTTGCAAAACTTCCTTTCAATTATTCGAGAAGATGGATAAAAGATGAAGGAAAATGTGTTCATCCTATGGTATAATGGTCATTCGAAGTAGTTATGGAATTTATACGCAGCGAGGTGTAGGCAAGAAATGATTTATCTATTAATCATTTTAGGCATTCTTTTCATTGAACAGTTCTATAAACGATACGTTCCCATTCAAGGAATCGATTTTCGTGAGATTGATACAATTGATCGAAGGGAGGACATTGTACTCCTTGATATTCGAGATTATCAAGAGGCGGCAAAAGATGAAATTCCCGGCTCGATCAATATACCCTTTGCCTATTTAAAACGATTTTATCGGGAAATCCCAAACAAAAAGATTCATTTAATCGCTTCTAATTGTATGGAAAAAAATATTGGTGTTAGATACTTAAAAAAGTATGGTTTTTCCGTCCAATCGTATACAGTCAAGGAACAGAAATGTAAAAATTCCGTTGTATCTGTTTTTAACTGATTGATCTATTTCTGTTTCAAATCAATAATATTGGATAATTTTTTTAGTCGTTCAATCCTTCGATTATGTCAAACAATGAAGTTCCACGTTTCCGATCCATGGGTCAAGTAAAAAAGTAATTATCGAATTGGAGAAAACAAAGACGCACAATAAATGCCAAAAACAATAAACCATTTGAAATATCCTTTCTTAAACTGGAGACGGAGAAATGGAAGAAATCGAAGGGGAATTTCGGTTGGAAAAATAAAAGTGATAAAAATGGTTATACGTTAACATTCTCAATATTAATCGACATATAATGGTATTTTTTTACTCCAATTGGAAATCATCCTTTGGAGTTTTTGTTTTTGTTACAACAGAACCAATTGAAGAACATATTGGTTACGATTCCAAATCAATATCATTTAATTTTGATAATTTAAAAGGGTTTGAGACGGCTTTTGTCGAATGAATAGTAATGGGACTATCTTTCTCTCCGAAAGATCGATACATAAATTGCTTAACCAAGGGGTGGAAATTATGACTAAAAAAGTAAACAAAACCGATTTGGAAAAATATCGGGTTCCCTTTTCTTCCCTACGCTCGGAATGTGACGAACATATTTTCCCCTTCGAACGATCTTCGGAATTACCGAATTATACGGATGAAATGATTGGACAAAAACGCGCAGTTGATGCAATGGAATTCGGGCTGAATGTGGAACAGTCCGGCTATAACTTATTTGTTGCAGGTCCAATTGGGACGGGAAAATTGACCTTTACGAAAACAAGAGTATCCCAATTGGCAAAAAATCAACCGGTTCCAGAAGATTGGTGTTATGTATATAATTTTGAAAATCCTGATAGTCCATCAGCCATATCACTACCTGCTGGAATGGGCATCGATTTTCAACAACAAATCAACCGTTTATTAAAGAATATTGAACAGGAAATCATTCAAGTTTTCTCTAATGATGATTTTGAAAAACGAAAAAGAAAGATTATTGAAGAATATGAAAAGCAAGGGAAAGCATTCTGGAATGAATTGGAGAGGTTTGCTGCTGAACTTTCCTTTAAAGTAGAGCGGACTCAAACGGGCATTCAATCTTATCCCATTATAGATGGAAAACCCCTCGGAACAAATGAATTTAATCAATTGTCCGAAGAAGAAAAGAAAAAAATTACTGAAAAGGGAAAGCAAGTTCAAGAAAAAATTCGGGAAACGGTTTCTTATATTCATAAAATTGAGGATAAAGTTAGGAAAAGTATCGACTTGTTTGCGAAACAATCCGTATCCTATGCGATTGAAGGATATTTCCAACCACTTTATGAAAAATATGCAGAATTTCCGAAAGTGGTCGAGTACTTAAAACATTATTTTCAAGATGTGGTTGAACACTTCACTTTGTTTATTGATGATAATGATAGTATAGATCCGTCCTTTCCAATATTATTTCCAAAAAACAAAAAAGTAGAATTAACCCGCTACACCGTTAATCTATTTATCAATAATAAACAATTGAAGGGGGCACCGGTCGTATATGAAACGAATCCGACCTTTCAAAATTTATTCGGAAAGATCGAATATAAAGGTGCCTTCGGAAGTTACATTACCGATTTTACCCAAATTAAACCAGGAGCCCTCCAACGTGCTAACGGAGGATATTTGATTTTGCAAGCGACGGAATTATTGCAACAACCAAATTCATGGTCCCTATTGAAACGAATGTTACAAATGAAAAGAGTACAAATTGAAAATCCTTTCGAAGATCGGCTTGTTTTCCCAACAAGTAGTATGAAACCCGAACCAATCCCGCTCAATGTAAAAGTCATATTAATCGGATCTTATACGATTTACGAATTATTGGCGAGATACGATGAAGAATTTCATAAATTATTTAAAGTGAAAGTGGAATTCGATACTGAAATGGATAAATCGAAGGAAAATCAATTAAAAATGGCAAATTTCGTCAAAAAATTTGCCGAAAAGGAAGGTTTATTACCGTTTCATCGACGAGCGATTGCGAAAATTGTCGATTATAGCTCCCGTTTAGTTGATGATCAAGAAAAACTATCTACCCGATTCCAAGATATTACGAAAATTCTCGTCGAGTCCAATTACTGGGCGAAAAAACTCGGAGCGGATTGTGTAGAAGATACCCATGTGTATAAAGCGTTACAAGAGGAAAAATCAAGGAATAATCGGATAGCGGAGAAGTTTTTGGAAATGATCCGAAAGGGGACCATTATGGTTGAAGTAACCGGTGAGCGGGTTGGACAAATCAATGGTCTCGCCGTGATGGGAACAAGGGATTATTTATTTGGGATTCCTAGTAAAATTACTGCCCAAACATATGTCGGAAAAAGTGGAATCGTTAATATTGAAAGGGAAACATCTTTAAGTGGTCAAATCCACCATAAAGGATTGCTTATATTAATCGGTTATTTGTCAGGAACCTTTGCGAAAAATCGACCGTTACCACTTTCTGCGAGTATTACCTTTGAACAAACGTATAGTATCGTCGATGGCGATAGTGCCTCCAGTACAGAACTGTATGTCCTTCTTTCCTCGTTGGCAAATGTTCCGATCAAACAAGGGATTGCTGTAACCGGATCGGTAAACCAATGGGGAGAAGTTCAGCCAATTGGTGGAGTCAACGAGAAAATTGAAGGTTTTTATAACGTTTGTAAAGAAAAGGGATTAACCGGTGAACAGGGAGTGATTATTCCGAAGCAAAATATTAAAAACTTGATGCTTGATGAAGAAGTGGTAGAAGCGGTACAGGCAGGTAAATTTCATATTTGGGCTGTGGAAAATATCGCAGAAGGAATCGAAATTTTAACGGGTATGAAAGCTGGAAACATACCGAATGAAAAGGGTGAATTCCCAGAAGGTACGGTATTTCACTGGGTACAGAAACGAATTGATGAAATGTATACGTATTTTGAAAAAAATCAGCAAAGGAAGGTGGACCAGGAACAAAGGGATGCGGAGGAACGAATCAAAATGTAATTTGTTTTTCCTCCTTTCCAATGTGTCCATTGCTTTTTTAAGATAAAAAGATCAAATCTAGGATTATGACAACGAGATAGGGGTATTTAAATGAAACTAATTAGCTGGAACGTTAACGGATTGCGCGCGTGCATCAAAAAGGGATTTCTCGATTATTTTCATCAAATCAATGCGGATTTTTTCTGTATACAGGAGACGAAACTACAAGAAAATCAAATACAATTAGATCTTCCAGGTTATTGGCAATATTGGAATTATGCGGAAAGGAAGGGGTATTCAGGAACGGCGGTTTTCACCAAACGAAAACCACTGTCCGTATCCTACGGATTTTCCGAAGAGGAGTCAGAAGAGGAAGGTCGAATCATTACTTTGGAATACGACCATTTCTATTTAGTTAATGTGTATACACCGAATTCCAAAAGAGATTTGACAAGGCTTCCTTATCGATTGGAATGGGAAGAACGAATGCGCGATTATCTTACGACTTTGGATCAGCGGAAACCTGTCATCTATTGTGGAGATTTGAATGTCGCCCATAAGGAAATCGATTTGAAAAATGCAAAGACCAATGTCGGAAATTCCGGATTCACCGATGAAGAACGGGAAAAAATGACCCAGCTACTCGAAGCCGGTTTCATCGATACGTTCCGTTACTTTTATCCAAATGTAACGGATCGATATACGTGGTGGTCCTATATGCGAAACGTTCGGGAGAGGAATATCGGTTGGCGAATTGACTATTTTCTCGTGTCCGATCGATTGAAAGATGTGCTCGTCGATGCTGAAATTCATTCGGACGTTTACGGAAGCGATCATTGTCCAATCTTGTTACATATTAACCTTTAACGATGAACAAAAAGAAGGGGATTGTATATGAAATTTGGTGTGAGAAAACCTAGTCTCCGCAAACGGTTATCCGCCCGAACGAGCGTGAAGCGGCAACTTGTTCATCGAATGGGTATAAAAATGCCAAAGGGATATGGTTGGATAAGAAATCCGAAAAAATATGCCTACAATAAAGTATACCGGCGGACGACTTTCGATCTGTTTTCTTTGTTGAAAAAACTATTCAAATAATTGTAGCATCCGTATTGGAAAATGAACAGATCGATTTTAACATACTTATGGTATATGGGTAATATGATAAATTACAAATTATTATAAAAGGGGAGATGTCTATGGCTTATGTCATTACTTCCGCATGTCGTGACGAAAAAGCAGCTGAATGTGTAGAAGTTTGTCCTGTCGATTGTATCCATGAAGGGGAAGATATGTATTATATCGATCCCGATGTATGTATCGACTGTGGGGCTTGTGAAAGTGTCTGCCCTGTCCAAGCAATTTTTTACGAAGAAGAATTGCCTGAAGAAGAAAAAATATATTTGGAAAAGGCAAGGAAATTCTTTTCCGGGGATTAAATCTTTCCCCTTCTATTGCACCGTTATATACGGTGTTTTATTCTTGTAAACAAAAAGGTTTCACAAAATAAAGGATAAGGCAAGCTCAATTAAGAATCGCTCGAAAATCGTTGATATCGTTTTCGTACATAGGGATCAAACGAAATAGAAAGAAATTCAGCAATGAAGAGAGGAGAATCACGATGGGAAAGATCAAGATAACATGTGACATTACAGCAGATTTATCTAAAGAACAGATGCAAACATGTGATATTGATACGATGCCACTTTATATCCATTTGGATGATAAATCGTACAAAGATCGTATCGATATTCAACCGGAGGACATTTACGAATTTGCGAACAAAACGGGCCGGTTGCCAAAAACAGCAGCGGCTTCCATTCAAGAGTATACGGATTTTTTCGGGCGATTTGCGGAAAACTATGATGCTGTGATTCATATTAGTTTAGGGTCCGATTTCTCTAGTACCCACTTAAATGCGAAATTAGCGGCTGAGCAATTTTCAAATGTATACGTGATCGATTCAATGAATTTGTCAACTGGGACAGGTCACCTCGTTTTGGAAGCTTGTTCGCTACGGGAACAAGGACTAGAGGCGGAACAAATCGTTGAGAAAGTAAAGGAAATCGTTCCAAAAGTCGAAGCGAGTTTTGTCATCGACACGTTGGACTATTTAAAGATGGGTGGAAGATGTTCGGCAATGACCGCCTTCAGTGCGAATTTATTAAATATAAAACCAAATATTGAAGTGATTGACGGGAAAATGGAGGTTGGAAAAAAATATCGGGGAAAAATAGAAAAATCCCTCCATAAATATGTGACGGACCGTTTAAAGGGCCGGGATGATATACGGTTAGATCGAATTTTTATTACACATTCGGGAATCGCTCCTGAAATTGTTGAACATGTTTGAAAACGGATAAACGAATACCAAAATTTTTCAGAAATTATTGTGACCCGGGCATCTTGTACCATTTCCAGCCATTGTGGGCCGAATACCCTTGGAATATTATTTATCCGAAAATAAACTGAAATGGATCCATCCTATAGGTAGTGCACCTTTTTCTTTAAGGTGCATTTTTTTTGAAATGAAACTAAAATCCATTATTTTGCATAAAATTTTTGAGTGAAGTAAGGGTGTTGTACTTCATTAAATGCAACACCTACACCGGTATATTCAAAGTTCTTTTGTAAAATATTTTCCCGATGTCCCTTGGAATTCATTAACCCTTCGTGGGCATATATACTACTAAATTGCCCGTAAGCTAAATTTTCCCCTGCGATGATATAAGAAATCGCATCCGCCTTTAATCGATCAAAGGGGGATTCTCCCTTTAAATTCACATGGCTAAAATAACCGTTTATTGCCATATCTTCACTATGTTTTCTTGCCACCTTTCGCACATCTTTATCCCAAATTAATGGATGCAAACCGTATTTTACCCGTTCTGCGTTCACCAAGTCGAATAGCTGATATTCAAATCCTTCAATTAACGTCTGATTTACTTCTGGATAAATATTGTTTTTTTTGTTTTCCAAATTTGCACTAATTATTTGAACGGCTCGGACGGTTTCTTTTTCAAATTTGTCGTAAAATATCGTGATAAAATTTCCGTCCATTTGAAACAGATCATAATGGCGATTTTCTGGTAATTTGTACAGAATTCGCCCTTTTCGAATTTCTTCCAACGGTGTACCCAATAGATTTCTCGTATCTTCCTTTGTCCAACCTGCTTTCACACCTACCGATGATGAAATTAAGGGTTGGTTTGTATAAATACCGGCCACTTTGCCACTTTGATCATAGGAAATCATAAGAAAATTTCGATAATTCTCATGATATGCATGCCAATTCACACCGTATTCATTTAATGAGATTCGCTCGGGTTTTCCGACCCGTTTTTCCACCTCATCCTTCAACTCACCGATTTCAATGTTGTAAACAGAAATTGGTTGGGATGAGGGTTGAATCGCCTGTTCCTTTTCTTCCACATCTTCATCCGAATGTATATTTATGCCCAATCGACTAAGAAAACGGTTGAAGGATGCTTTGGCCGACTCCAAATCTACCTTTTCCTTCAGTTGGGAGACTCCTTTTTGTACTTGGGAGACAAAGGTATTTAAGTCCTTTACTTCATTTGTATTTGCAACGAAGAATAAGATAAATAGGGCAAAAAGTAAAAGTACCTTTCTCATCCTCACATCCTCACTTCCGTTTTTTGTCGATTGTATTTCTATTATACTACAACGAACATACCTTCTAAACGTATATGTTTGCAAAAGGACTGCAGAAGGAAAGGAAAAGGCTAATAGTGAAATCATTTTTTAAATGTATAGGGATGTCTACAAACCGAATCAACGATTTATGAGACATCCCTGATATTAAAATATAGTTTCCTTTATGTTTTTAAAACCAAGCAGCCCCAACGATGATGAGCAAAATGAAGAGAACGACGATTAACGGAAACCATCTTCCTCCTCCGTATCCCCCACAATAAGGCATTCCATAACCATAGCAACAAGCGTTATTCGGTCCATAATAACCGTATCCCATATTCATTCCTCCTTAATCAAGTATATTCAGAAATTAATACCAACCGACAAAAGCCGCTCCCACAATAATTAACAAGATAAACAACACGACAATGAGAGCGAACCCTCCGCCGCAACCTACTCCTGCTCCAGAAACTGTGCCACTCACAGCTAACACCTCCTAGCCATTTGTTAATAATGTATGCATTAGGAAAAAAAAGGTTGGGGCCATTTGCCTAATTTTGTGACAATGGGCGTGGAATCCGCTGAGTAAGAAGATGGATCACCCAGTTTTTAATTTATTCGTTTTGACTAAAAGTGAATGGGCACAGGTACTATGGGAGGGGCAGGAAACATAGACCTTGCACTGATCTTTTTTGGGTGATTGAAAACTGATAAGGAATTTTTCTTTTCTTGTCTCTCTTTTTTTTGTATGATTAAAGAACGAAGACTTGAAATTCAGTAAGGGAAGGGAATTTATGAGTGAAGAACATGTGACAAGATTAGTTATAAATGATAAAGAATATATTTTTATCGGGACGGCCCATGTTTCGAAAACGAGTGCGGAACTGGTAAAAAAAACGATTGACGAAGAGCAACCGGATTCAGTTTGTGTTGAATTGGACAAACAAAGATATGATTCTATTCAGAACGGTGCAAAGTGGAAGGAAATGGATATTTTTACCGTCATTAAAGAAAAGAAAGCAACCCTTTTGTTTATTAATCTTGCCCTGTCCTCTTTTCAAAAACGGATGGCGAACCAGTTTGGCATTCAACCTGGTCAAGAAATGATTCAGGGGATTGAATCGGCTAAGGAAGTGGGGGCAAAACTCGTTTTAGCTGATCGAAATATACAGACGACCTTTTCTCGCATTTGGCACCAATTGGATTGGAAGGGGAAAATGCTTTTATTAATGGAAGTGGTCGGAGGTATATTTTCGAAGGAAACGATTACCGAGGAAGAGTTGGAAAAACTGAAATCTGAAGATATGATCCATTCGGTGTTACAAGAATTTACCGATCATTTTCCGAAGTTGAAAAAACCGTTAATTGATGAACGAGACCAATATTTAGCAGAAAAAATTAAACAGGCTCCAGGTAAGAAAGTGGTTGCCGTATTAGGTGCGGCCCATGTTCCGGGGGTGTTAAGGGAAATTGAAAAGGAACATGATTTACGTAAATTGACGGAAGTTCCACCGAAATCGAAGAAACCGAAAGTAATCGCTTGGGCCATCCCTCTCATTATTATCGGATTAATTGTTTATTCATTTTTAACGAATCCATCGACCGGGTTTCAACAAATGGTTAGTTGGCTTCTTTGGAACGGAAGTCTTTCTGCCATAGGGGCTGCAGCTGCATTCGCCCACCCATTGGCGATTTTAACTGCCTTTGTCGCCGCTCCAATCACTTCACTTAATCCGTTTTTAGCAGCCGGGTGGTTTGCAGGATTTGTTCAAGCGATCGTCCGTAAACCGAATGTACAAGATTTTGAAAACATGTCGGAGGATGTAACGACCGTTAAAGGTTTTTGGAAAAACAAAGTGACTCGGATTTTATTAATTATTATTTTAGCAAACATAGGAAGCTCCCTCGGTACATTTATCGGTGGTGCAGACGTTGTTCGGCTATTTTTTAAACAATTTTAAGTATGACAATTCAAGGATCGTCCGCATATTTGCTGGACGACTTTTTCTTTACAAATGAGGGTTTGGGAGGGTGATGGAAATGAAAATCGTGTTGATTACCGGTGCAGGCAGTGGCTTTGGATTGGAAACGACAAGATGGTTGGCAAACAAAGGCTACTATGTGATCGCTACCGTCAGATCCTTGGAGCGAGCGGGGGATTTGTTAAATCGAAAAGAAGAAAATATTGAAGTTTTGGAAATGGATGTGACCGACGAAGCCCAAGTGGCAAAGGTTCGAAGTAATCTTGAAAAAACCTTTGGAAAACTGGATGTCTTGATCAATAATGCTGGCTATTCCCAAGGGGGATTTTTAGAGTATTTATCACTGGACGATTGGAAAAAGCAGTTTGAAACAAATTTTTTCGGAGTTGTGCAAGTCACAAAAACATTTCTACCATTCATACGAAAAAGTGATAAAGGAAAAATAATAAATATTTCAAGTATTAGTGGCTTTTTCGGGTTCCCCGGGCTGGCACCGTACGTTTCGTCCAAATTTGCTTTAGAAGGTTTTAGTGAAAGTTTACGTCTTGAATTAAAACATGAACAGATTTCCGTATCCGTCGTTCAACCTGCGTCGTTTCGGACGAATATTTGGAAAAA
Source organism: Fervidibacillus halotolerans (assembly GCF_026547205.1). Lineage (GTDB taxonomy): Bacteria > Bacillota > Bacilli > Bacillales > Caldibacillaceae > Fervidibacillus > Fervidibacillus halotolerans. The sequence continues at coordinate 912,324 of NZ_CP106877.1, forward strand.
GGGAATGGAATCGGTTCCGCCGATGGAACACCCCTTAAACTATCAAAAAAATCTGTTCAAAGAAAGTACAAAATCGATGGAAAAAGGTCAGGATCCTTCTGAAGTCGCTCGTATCATCGGAAAAATATGTGAAAGTTCTCGACCCCGTTTCCGTTATCGGGTAGGAAAGGGAGCCAGAACCCTCGCATTTTTCAAATCCGTTCTTCCATGGTATATGGTGGAATGGGTTGTGCATAAAAAATTGGAAGAATAAAAATGAACGCGCAAAATGGAATATCCATGTATTGCGCGTTTTATACATTATTTTGCTTTCTTCAATTGTTTACTTCGCAATTGGCCACACGCCGCATCGATATCGGTTCCGTGCTCTTGACGAATCACACAATTGACCCCGTTTTTCTTTAACGTATCGTAAAATTTAAGAATTGCCTCTTTTTCACTTCGTTCATAATGGATGTGTTCGTTCACCGGATTGTATGGAATCAAGTTTACATAGGAAAGGTGACGAATGTCCTTTAATAAATTTGCCAATTGTTGGGCTTCCTCTACATGGTCATTGACATCCTTCAGCATAATATACTCAAAGGTAACCCGCCGATTTGTCTTGTCTAAATAATAGCGGATGGCTTCCATTAGTTTTTTAATCGGATAGGCACGGTTGATTTTCATAATCGATGAACGCAATTCGTCATTTGGCGCATGTAAAGAGATCGCTAAATTCACTTGCAAATCAAAATCAGCAAATTCGTAAATTTTCGGAACGATGCCACTAGTCGATACGGTAATATGACGGGCACCGATGGCCAATCCCTTCGCGTGGTTAATCGTTTTTAAAAACCTCGTTAAATTTCCAAAATTATCAAAGGGTTCACCAATTCCCATCACAACAACGTGGCTGACTCGATTTCCATTTTCCGTTTCATCTAAATACCGTTGAACGAGCAAAATTTGTTCAACGATCTCACCCGCTGATAAATCTCGATTTTTTTTCAATATACCACTAGCGCAAAAGGAACAACCAATATTACAACCAACTTGAGTCGTTACACAAACGCTCAGTCCGTATTTTTGACGCATCAACACTGTTTCAATAATATTACCGTCGTTCAAACGGAATAAAAATTTAACCGTTCCATCAGAAGAAACTTGTCGAATTTCTTCCTTCATCGTATGGAAGACAAAGTTTTGACTTAATAATTGAAGGGTGTCTTTATTGACATTGGTCATATCGGAAAAGTCGGTTACCCGTTTTCGATACAGCCATTCCCACACTTGGGTCGCCCGAAATTTCTTTTGATCGTGTTCAATCATCCAATCCGTTAGATCTTCAAAAGTTAAATTATAAATGGATTCACTATTCATTAAAAACCCTCATTTCATCGGTTACTTTCCAAATTATAATCGAATAATCTTCCTTTTTCCATTAGTATTTCCGACCATTTCTCTATTTTAACTGAATAAACTTGCCATTTTCAACGGTTTTGATTGGAAGAAGGGAAGCGAAAGGAAGTTCGCATCCGATTTTAAAAAATGATAAAATAATCCTATTGTATGCGAAAGGAAGTGAATCGATTGAAAAAGATGAAATTAGGAACGAGCGATTTAGAAGTATCGAATCTAGTTCTCGGATGTATGCGTATGAATGAGCTAGATTCGATCGAAGCGAGTAAGGTGATTCATCAGGCGTTGGATGTAGGAATCAACTTTTTCGACCATGCGGATATATATGGTGGCGGGAGATCGGAGGAAATATTTGCCGAGGCGATCGGGATGAAACCGTCCGTTCGGGAAAACGTTATTTTGCAAACGAAGGCAGGCATACGGAAAGGGTATTATGATTTTTCCAAGGAACATTTATTGAAGTCCGTTGACGGCAGTTTAAAACGGTTGAAAACAGACTATATCGACTTGTTTTTATTACATCGTCCAGATGCCCTCGTTGAACCGGAAGAGGTTGCAGAAGCTTTCCAAATATTAAAGGATAGCGGGAAGGTTAGATATTTTGGTGTAAGCAATCATACCCCGTATCAAATCGAGCTTTTGAAAAAATACGTTGGCGAAGAAATAATTGTCAATCAATTACAATTTGGGATTATGCATACGAATATGATCGATACGGGCATTCAAATGAATACGAAATTTGAAAATGCAGTAGACCGAGACGGCCATGTTTTAGATTATTGTCGATTACATAATATAACCGTTCAAGCATGGTCACCATTCCAATACGGGTTTTTTGAAGGTGTTTTTATCGACAATGAAAAATTCCCTGAATTAAATCAAACATTAAAAAGGATCGGTGAGAAATACGGTTTATCCAAAACCGCCTTGGCCATCGCATGGATTTTACGTCACCCGGCGAAAATTCAACCGATTATCGGTTCCATGAATCCGAATCGAATTAAAGACATTTCAACCGCTTCCGAAGTAGTAATTACGAGGGAGGAGTGGTATGAAATTTATCGCTCGGCAGGCAACCGTTTGCCTTAAGCTAAAGGGCCATTCTTTCCAATATATGGATGAATGTTGCAAGTTAACCAATCGATCTATTATTTGTTCTGACTAAAAACGGGTGTGGAAATTCCTTTCGATTAAAATTTAAATCCCCACATTTCTTTCGTGGGGATGATTTTCAAATATGAATCATCGAACGTGGATATTATAATTTGAAAAATGTGAGAAACTAACAATCACTCTGTTTGATAAAGGAATAAGTTTTTCAATGATTTCGTTGACATATGTAATGAACCTTACTCCCGTTCGATTTGATGATCATGCATCACTTTCGGAAAATAGATAGCTAGAAAAAGATTCTCCTTAACCGGTATATCGTTCAATAATTTGTTTCACCGGTTGAAAATACGTTTTTCCAAATAAATTGAGATGAACAAGTAAATAAAACAATTGATACAAAGCTTTTCGTTCCTCATATTCTTTCGGAATCGGATGTATTTCCCGATAGCTTGCGTAAAACGCGGAAGGAAAACCACCGAATAATTGTGTAAAAGCTAATTCGAATTCAAAATGTCCATAAAAGACAGCTGGATCGATTAAATACGGGATTCCATTTTTCCCTGCAATCCAATTTCCACCCCAAAGATCTCCGTGTAAAAGGGAGGGAGCGACGTCCTTTGGAATCCAGCGATCGAAGTTTTCCAATAAAATCTCTGCCTTTTTTCGCACATCGAGCGGCAAATAGCCCTTTTGTTCTGCAGACCTGATTTGAGGCAGGAATCTTTGGTTGCGTAAATAGTCAATCCAGTTGGAAAACCATCCGTTTTTTTGTTTGATCATCCCGATGTAATTATCCTTTTCAAATCCGAATGCGGGCCCTAATGTTTGATGCATTTGTGCAACTTTTTCACCGAGTAATTGCGGGGTATCTTTCGTTTTTTCCCCACTGATCCATTCCATCACTAAAAATCCGTACGTTTCCGTCTCTTTCACACCATAACAAGAGGGCACTGCAATCGTGTTCGTCGCACGAATCGTTTCCAATCCTAGTTTTTCAAGGGAGAAAAATTGGGGAGGAATGGATTTTCGGTATTTCACAAAATATTCCCCTTGAGCACTTCGCACATAAAACGTATCATTGATGTCTCCCCCATAAACCCGGCGCCAATGGGAAATCGGTGATCGGTCTGCAATCCACCGTATCGCTTCATATAATAAATCTTCCATTATTGTAACACCTCTTTTGACTTAGGAAAGGAGTCGAAGAATCGGGTTCCTTTATTTTTTCTGTATATTAACTATTATACTGTCTTTTTCTTATCAAGCGTAGTGAATGGGAAAAGAATGAATCCGAATTATTTTTAAAAATGGTATATTTTTTAACTTGTTCACCCTTTGAAAAAACATTACCAAGGACACTATTTTAGAATGAACGAAATCGTAGACGGTGCACTTTCATTTGCGGATGGGAAAGGATGAAACGCTCAAGGATAGAATCAAACATTCCCTACCCATTCGTTTTTCTTCACTCAATCAGTTAGAAAAATCTAAATTCGGGTAAACGAAAAACAGTGATTAGAGACGGAGGATGAAAAGGAAGATTATTATCAATTGACTTACATAACACCGGATGATTACATGTTTCAAATCACCTGCGTTAACGAACAATGAATTCATTTGAGTCGATGAAATCGGATGAAAATCGGGGTGAAAAAGGATGAGAAATGTATAAGTGTGTTGGAATCATCATCGTCTTCGAAACCGGGATTGGAAAACGCTTTTTAAAATTAAGGCCTAAAGAGTGAAGGGAGAGCAAAATCTTTAGGCCTATTTGTTCATTGGTCATCTAACGAAAATACGGACATTTTTTTCGGATATACTTTTGTTCTGGAACGATCGGAGGAGAATATATCGAATGGTGAATAGACTTCTTAAATTATTGAATTAGTTTCGATATAGGCGATTATATTCTGGAATATACAAAATGAAGGATAAGGACAAAAAGATGAAAGTAATCCCCATCAACAACTGGGCAATATTCGGTTGTATGTTAGGAAAGGCGACTAAAAAGACCATAGTCACGTAAAAAATAAAGGTAGAAAGCTTTCCAAACCATTGGGCTCCGTCCAATTTTTTCCCTCTTCGTAATAGAATAAGACCATTGATCCCCATATACAATTCTTTGATGACAAACAAAGTAATTAAAATCCAAATAAATTTATATTTAATTGTTAAACAAAAAGCAATGGCTGCTTGAGTTAATTTATCTGCAATCGGATCCAATGCTTTCCCAATTTCGGTAATTTGATTAAAGGTTCTTGCGATCAATCCATCGAAAAGATCCGTTAAACCGGATAATAAAATGATGGAGGAGGCGATGAAATAATCCCGTTCATCAGTTGCATTTATGTACAGGAAAATAAAAATTGGGATAAGAAGGAGCCGGACGAAGGATAAAATGTTCGGTATGGAAAATATTTCTTTAAATGATCCTTGCACAATCATTCCTCCAAAATATGTAAATTGCTTTACTTTCCTTATTTTATACGATTCGTTAATAGAAAACTACCCTTTTGCCCATTTGTAGTAAAAAAAATGAAATAAACAATATTCATTTTATTAGAAATATTTACACAGAACGGTCTGTTTGGGATAATAAATCGTATGTTATGTGAAAAGTGGGGGGATTGAATTAGGGAAAAATATTTTAGAAAAAATATGAGTGGAAAGGGCAGTTAAAATAGAAACGGGGACAGTTAAAACAGGAAAACCCCTGCTAATTATCATGGGGAAAGATTAAAAGGAAAGACCTAAAAAATGCTGGAGATCAACATTTTTCAGGTCTTTATTTTTAATTCCTTTGGACACTTTTTCACCTTTTTTTCCTTTTAAGCTGTTTGTGAATATCAATGTTGCACGGTCATTTAGTAATGGTTCCCAATCCTTTTGGAAACGGATAAATTTCAAAGGCAACCTACTTTGAAAAGTTTAGTTCTTTTTAAAAATCGAACCGATTGCATTTCCTATGAAGGCTACAATAGTATATACAATTATATAACCCCAAGCAGAAGTATTATAGTGTATAAACATTGTCAAGGCAAATAGGGTACCGACGAAAATGGAAAATAAGAAATGAAATCCGTTTTTGATTCCAAATATGATTGATATAATGAGGCATGTTAGTGGAAAAACGATAACGATATTTGCAATGTAATCGGCATTTTTCTCGAATATAGGTAATGTGAAAAAGACGATTGCACAAATGAGTAAATACGGTACCATTTTTTTCAACGATTCCATATTTTCCCTCCTTTCATTCGCTCCAATGTTCATTTGTTCAACACGTGAAATGGGGCTATAGGTGGGCAAGGAGCGTTCGATAATCACGTTAACGTAGAAACATTGGGCACATGATAATTGTTTTAGAAAATTTGCTATAAATTTTTTTTTTAATGATCTTTTGAAATCCAATGTACTCGACAATGTTTCTTTTTCATTTTTTTAGACGTTTCATATTTTGAAAAGTTGCTCTTTTACGGTCGTTCAAAGAAAATTTTTTTTTGAAAATTTAGATGAACCCGATTAGAAAAAGGGCATTTATTTGAAAAAGAGGACAAGAAGGAAAAAATATTGGGGGTTGGAAAAATTTGAAGAAATTGATAGAAAAGTTTGAAATTCCTATAAATGAACATAGAAATTATATGAATTGCAAAGTGTTTAGAAAATAAAGATTATAATAATTGATAAAAAATGGGTCAAAGGAAGGCTTCCCGTTTCCTTTAACCCATTGGAATCTACTCATATCGATTTTTTTACTTTCTTATTCCGGTATAATAATGAATTGCTTCCCGTAAAAACTCCGCTGCACCAGGTGCAATTTTATCATAATAGGCTTTGAATCGTTCATCTTCCACGTACATGTCAGCAAGGCCTGCATGGGCTTCTTTACTATAGGTGTCCCAATAAAAACTAATCCACTGTTTATGGAGACTTGCGGTTTTCTGAGCCAATTCGCCCTTTGGATCGCCCGTTTCAATTGCTTGAGCTAATGTTTCGTTAATTTGTTCTGATAAATTTGTTATCGTTTCATAATCCTTTTTACTCATGTTTAACAGTTTTTCATTAGTGGCATCTACTTTTTCATCGCCATACTTCGCCCGGGCTTCCTTTCCGTACGTTTTCTCATTTTCCTGTACCAACGCTTTTTTAAAGCCTTCAAATTTTTCCTGATCAGACATTTTTCTTCCTCCTTCAAATTCAAGTAATGTATTGTCGATGTTTTTCAATAAACGATCGATCTGTTCGCGCTTTTCTAATAGTTTTTCCCGATGTTCCTTCAGTGCAGCAATTGGATCGAAGGATGGGTTCGATACGATTTCTTTAATTCGATCTAGACACACCCCTAACTCCCGATAAAATAAGATTTGTTGCAGTTTTTCCACTTCTTTTTTTTCCGTAAATTCGATATCCTGAAGAGTTAATTCGGGAAGGTTTTAGTAAATTAATTTCGTCATAATATCGTAATGTCCGTGTACTAACGCCTGCTAATCTGGCCAAGTTTTGAATCGTATATTCCATCATATCACCTCCTAACATCCATCACTTTACACCTTTACGTAACGTCAATGTCAAGTGGGTCGGGGTTCCGGTTCTTTTGGCCCACCTGGGTCAAGGTTCCGGTTCCTTTGACCCACTTCGACCCGCTTTGGCGTCTTGACCACTGTGGTCTAGTTTGGTAAGATGGATTTAGACCGTATTGGTCGATTTATTCAAAAAGGAGGGATACAGTGTCAGAACGATTTGAAAAATTACCTCGTGAAAAGCAGTTGCGTATTCTAAATGCCTCCTTCAAACAGTTTGCCGAAAATGGATTTGAAAAAGCTTCGACGAATGAAATCGTTAAAGAAGCCGGTATTGGAAAAGGGATGTTGTTTTATTATTTTGGAAGTAAAAAGGAATTATATGATTATTTGATGAATTATGCCCTAGATACATTTATGGAACAATTTTTGAATACAATCGATGATACAATTTATGATCTGCTTGATCGAATCACGCATATATCCCGTTTGAAAATGAAGTTTTATATGAAATATCCGGAATTAAGCAAATTTATTACTTCAGAACTTTTGCGCGGGGATATGAAACTGTCCGATGAACTTAATGAAAAACTAAATCGGGTGATTCAAATCGGAAATTCAAAAATGTATGATCATTTAACGGTCTATGAGGATCAACTTCGGGAAGGAATCGATGGGAAAAAAGTGTATCGGATCATCGAGTGGGTCATTCAAGGGTACCAAAATGACTTATTACAGATGATTAAAGGAAAAAATATTGAAGAGGTCGATTTTAATCAGTATTGGGAAGAATTCGAGGAATATTTGAAAATATTGAAAACTTCCTTTTATAAAGAATAGGAGGGATTTGGATGAATGTAATTGAAGTTAGAGGAGTTACGAAAAAATTTGGTAATTTTACCGCACTGAATAACATTAATCTAACGGTAGGGGAGGGGGAAATATACGGTTTTATCGGACCAAACGGGGCAGGAAAATCGACGACGATCCGGATTCTCCTCGGCATGTTGAAGGCAACGGATGGAAAAGCAACGATTTTCGGAAAGGATGTATGGAAGGACGCTGTGGAGATTCATAAACGGATTTCGTACGTTCCAGGGGATGTGAATCTTTGGCCGACTTTAACCGGTGGGGAAGTGATCGACATATTATTGAAGTTAAGGGGGAACGGAAATTCGAATAAACGGGATGAATTACTGGAACGATTTGATTTGGATCCAACGAAAAAATGTCGTGCCTATTCGAAGGGGAACCGGCAAAAGGTAGCTCTCGTTGCCGCACTCGCTCAAGATGCCGATTTGTATATTTTCGATGAGCCGACAAGTGGCCTTGATCCTTTAATGGAACGGATTTTCCAAGAATACGTTCGGGAACTAAGTCAAGAAGGGAAGACGGTCTTTTTATCGAGTCATATTTTATCGGAAGTAGAAAAATTATGCGATAAAGTGGCAATTATCCGTCAAGGGGAAATTATCGAAGAAGGTACATTGAAGGAAATGCGGCATTTAACCCGGATGAATGTCATCGTACAGACGAAGGAGCCTATCGATGGTCTTAAAGAGATGGACGGAATTCATCATTTGGAAAAAAGGGATAAGGAATGGCATTTCCAAGTTGATGCTGATAAAATGGGCTCGGTCATCACGCATATTAGTGAATTCGGAATCATCCATTTAGAAAGTTTGCCACCGACGTTAGAAGATTTATTTATGGGCTTTTATGAAGGTTCGGTTCTTTCGGAAAACAAAAGGGGGAACCGGTAATGTTAATAAAGGGGACAGGACAATTAACGAAACTTTTATTTAGAAAAGATCGCGTAAAAATCATCGTATGGCTCACTATACTTCTAGCCGTTTCGTTGGCTGCTGCATTTGCATATCCGAACGTATATAAAACGGAACAAGATATTATGGCGTTTGGACTTACTGTGGAAAATCCTGCGATGGTTGCGATGATTGGTCCAGGGTACGATCTGGAAGACTATTCCACGGCTACGATGTTTGCTCATGAGATGTTACTTTTTACATCCATAGCAGTAATCGTGATGAATATTTTGTTTGTCGGCAGGGCAACGAGAGCTGATGAGGAAGAGGGGCAATTGGAACTTGTCCGTTCTTATCCCGTCGGTCGTCTGTCTTATTTAAGCGCAGCGGTCATTGAAGCGTTGATCGTCAACTTGATCCTGGCTTTTGTTATCGCCTTTGGACTTTTTCTATCTGGACTTGATGGAATGGATTTGGAAAGTACGATGTTATACGGGTCGATTTTAGGCAGTATCGGTTTTGCTTTTGCAGGGTTTACCGCGCTTTTTTCCCAATTGGCTGAAACATCGAGAGGAACGAATGTTTTTTCCTTCGGGTTTTTGTTAATCGCTTATTTTTTACGGGCAATCGGTGATATTGAGTCAGAAGTTTTATCGTTTCTTTCTCCTTTAGGATGGATTGTGCGAGCATATGTATTTACAGAAAATGCTTGGTGGCCTGTTTTCTTATCCTTCATTACAGCAATTTTAACGATTGGTCTTGCCTATTATTTGAATTCGATCCGTGACATGGGTACCGGTTTTCTTCCAGAAAGAAAGGGAAGGAAGCGGGCAAGCGGGTTTTTAAAAACGATGTTCGGGTTTTTACTTCGTCAACAAAGACTGAACATTTTCGCTTGGGCGTTCGGCATCTTTTTGCTCAGTGCTTCCTTCGGGTCAATTATGGGAGAATTGGAATCGTACTTTGCAGATGTGGACCTTATAAAAGCCTTTTTAGGTGAGTATCCGAATGAATCACTAACAAATCAATTTTTGTCCTTGCTCATTGGTATTATGGCATTGTTTAGTGTCATTCCAGCGATTATGTCCGTTTTAAAATTAAAGAGTGAAGAATTTCAAAACCGGACAGAATTTTTTTACTCCCGTGCAGTATCACGTCCGTTCTTATTTAGTCATTATTTTCTCTTTGGATTGATCGTTACAGTTGTCGTTCAAATGATGATTCCCTTAGGACTTTGGTCAACGGGATCTGTCTTAAAAGAGATGGGTGTTCCATTCAATGATCTGATGAAAGCTTCTTTAGCCTATATTCCAGCTCTTTGGATTTACGTTTCACTAACCGCTTTCATAATCGGTTGGTTTCCAAAATTATCGAACGTAGTCTGGATTTATTTTGGTTACTCCTTTATCGTTTTGTACTTAAAAGAATTATTGAAACTTCCAGATTGGTTAGTAAATATTTCGGTAGTGGAGCACGTTCCAAATTTCTTAACGGAAGACGGCAACCTTCTGCCATTATTCCTATTAATGGGCATTGCACTCCTCCTATATATTATAGGAATAGTAGGGTACAAACGAAGGGATATCGTTGGATAATAATAAATCGCCCCACCTGTGGATATTCTTTAAGGTGGGGTTTTGACCATATTAAGGAAAAGAGAAACATCAATTTTTAAGAAGTTCTGCCACCTGCCCTAAATGATCGAAAATTCGATAGGCCTTGTCTTTCATTTCATCGTTTGGTTCTATTAAATCGGGAATAATAATGCAACGGATGCCAGCATTTACGGCCGCTTGAAGTCCGTGGTACGAATCTTCCAAAACGAGGGCATGCTCCGGTTGAACGTTCGCTCGGTTTAACGCTTCTAAAAATATATCCGGACTAGGTTTTCCATGCTTTACCTCCGTCCCACTTATGTAAAAATCGAAGCGATCAAAAAGACCGGTCAATTTTATATTTCGTTCAATTACTTCCGGTCTACTAGAGGAAGCGATACATTTTTTAATATGTTTTTCATCAAGGGTGTCAAGTAAACGATCCACACCCGGCTTTACAGGGATTCCTTCTTCTTGAATGATCCGTTCCACTTCCCCTTGATACAAATCGAAAGCATTTAAAATGGCCGAGTTTTCCCCGTAAATCTCTTTTAATATTTCCTTTCCTTTTTCATCGGTCACTCCAACAACTTTTAAATATGTGTCGAAGGTGAAATCAAAGCCTAATTTTTTTGCCGTTCGTTGAAAAGCCCGAAAATGGATCCGTTCCGTATCGAACAGGAGACCATCCATATCAAAAATGGCAAGTTGTAAATGTTTCATATATGTATACTCCTTTTCATCATTTTATTCGTATTATAACATTTTTTCGCCCTTCATAGCTTTTTTGTGAAATATAAAACAATCTAATTATACGACATATCGATATCGCTCTAGCAAAAAAATACTTTTCTGTAATTTAAAAATTGAAAAGTGAGGTATGGGTTTACAAATTATCTGACCATTTTTTGAACAGATCGGATTAAAAAAAGAATTCATCCCTATATAAAAAAGTTATAAAGCGATGAAGGGGAAACCTTCGGGAATCGATTTCAACTGAAAAATAATTATACACGCTGACATATATAAAAGAGATCGTCTCGAAATAATTAGTGAATTGACAAAATACGAAATAATCCATAAAATGGGTGTGAATAAAAAAGTGTAATATGATTAAAAACTCGAACGGAATCGCCTATCACCCAACTTTTTAACATAAAACATGGTTAGTCATTATAGCGCTCTTTTTTAACGAATAATTGGTTGGATGTGGAAAACGGTTGGAAGAAAAATTTCAATGGCTGAAAATTGAGGGTTTGCGATAGATAGACACTATTTTCTCTCCGATTCGTATCTTATTTGAAAAAGAAGTACCAAAGTTTTGAAAGAATGGTCAAGGTTTGTACTTTTGATGACTGGGATATTTCTAATCTATTGATTCGTAACCATTTCCCGTTCACAAATTCCCCCTTTGAACGAGAAGTAAAATTTTCGATTTACAAAGGATAAAAGGATAGTATTAAAAGCATTTTTCCACCCATAACAAAGGATGAAAAAATAAAAATGGAGGGGTTCTTTTGAAGATTGTCATTCAAGGTGCCGGGGCACTCGGTGCGTATTTCGGAGGGAGACTCCAAGAGGCTGGTCAAGACGTTACCTTTCTCGTTCGAAAAGGAAGGGCTGAACAGCTTCGGCAACATGGACTTGCCATCAACAGCGTGAAAGGAAATTACAAAATCGAACCGTTACATTTCATTGAAAAGGCGGAAGAACTTGAAGAAGTCGACCTCGTTATTACCGCAGTAAAAGGGTATCATTTACAAGGTGCACTGGACGATTTGAAAACATTTGTAAAAAAAGGTGCAAAAGTATTACCGTTACTAAACGGTATGGAGCATTTCGACGTATTGCAACGAGCATTAGGAAAGGAAAACGTATTAGGTGGACTAGCTTTTATTATCGCTACATTAGACGAAAAGGGGCATGTGGTACATACCTCTGAACAACATCGAATCGTATTCGGTCCCCTTGATCCTTCCCAAAAGGAAATGGCCGAAGAGTTTCGGCGAATAATTGGAAAGGCCAATGTACAATCCGAATACTCCGATCAAATCAATCAAGCATTATGGGAAAAATACGTTTTTATTACCGCTTTTTCCGGAATCACAACCGCAAGCAACATGCCGATCGGTCCCGTCAGAAGTACGAAGGAAACCTTTTCGGTGTATAAAGATCTCGTCAAAGAGATGGCTGAACTTGCAAAGGCCTACGGGTATCCATTAACGGATGAAAAACAAAAGGGAATTATTCATACCGTCTTTCAATTACCCGAAGACAGTACCTCATCCATGCATCAAGACAAGCGAAAAGGGTTGCCATTAGAAGTGGAGCATCTCCAAGGCGGTGCTTTACGGATGGCTGAAAAAAAGGGTTGCAAACTTCCTGTATTAAAAACCATTTACGGTTTAATCAAGCTATTTGAAAAATAAGGGAGAGGGAGCGTTCGATAAAGAAGCGCTCCCTTTTTTCTACTCTCTTGGAAATGATGAAACCGTTAGATTATTTAGGAAAACAGAGGAATCGTATTTTCCAATTTTTTTATTGCAATAATCCGTAAACCTTTTTTAGATAAAATGTTAATTATAAAATAATAGGCTACATAATTCGGTAACTTAAGCAGAAACCTATGCATCACACTTTAAAAATATGTTAATTAATTAGATTTTACCGACTGGTTATGTTCTTCTTGCTTATTTTTTACATACATATAGCTGAGGGCACTGAAGATGATGATATACCCAAGGATACTAAATCCATCCGGTGCTTGTTGGAAGACGAATACGCTAATGATGGCCGCAAAAAGAACGGTTGAATAAAAGAAAATCGAAATTTCCTTTGCAGGGGCAAATTTATACGCAAGGGTAATACCAAATTGCCCGACCGTTGCAAAGGTTCCTGCTAAAAGTAAATAGACGAATTGCTTCAATGTCATCGGTTCATAAAAGGCGATTACAAAGGGAAGCAGAGTCACGGTTGAAAAAAAGGAAAAATAAAAGACAACCGTGTACGACTTTTCCTTATTCCCAAGTACCCGTAAAACGGTATAAGCCCCGGCTGCAAACACGGCAGAGAATAGTCCTAACAAATACGGAATCACTTCAATGGAAAACTGGGGCTTAATAATAAATAACGTGCCAATAAAAGCGATGACAATGGAAACAATTTGAAACTTCATCGGCTTTTCCTTTAAAAAAATCGCCGAAAAAATAATCGTAAAAAACGGACTTAATTTATTTAACATTTCCGCATCGGATAATACAAGGGCGTCGATGGCATAAAAATAAAAAACGATCCCCAATGTGCCGAGAAAGGAGCGGAGAAGTAAATATTTTTGATTTTCCCATTTTCCAAATAGTCGTTCCTTATAATGTAATACAAACCCGAAGGAAATAACCGCAGATACTGCATTTCGAAATAATGTTTTTTGAATAGAGGGCAAATCCCCCGATAATTTCACAAAAGCGGCCATCACGGAAAAACCGAAAGCCGAAATAAGTAATAGTAATATGCCTTTCCTTTTGTCGCTCATAAAACCCTCCTTATCTAATCGGAAAAACGGACGACTGTGAAAAAACGTCTACTTGTCGAATTTTATCAAAAATAAACGGCGATGTCATCCGTTGAGGATGGATGAAAAAGGCTTTTACATGAATGTTAAGATGAAACACATACGATATTTTATTGGGGAGAATGACTTGTTTGGAAAAAGGTTGACACGGGAAAAGGGAGTCGTTCCATGGAAGATTCTATCGGGAATGGGTATTTTACATATGAAGGGAAAATTTTGCAGGAACAAGGCAGGGACAAAATAAGATTTTCATCTATTCCACTATTCTATACACACAAAACGCACCCTCGAATAATCGTCTAAATGAAAATCCTCTTTTTCAAAACCAGTCATAATAACTTTTAATTTCTCTCATGATTAATTCATCTTTCAAAATCCCTTTATAGATTAAAATGATAAAGGATTTCTTCAATTGATAATTTAAAGTATCCATACGATTATCGGTATTCATCGGACAGCCCTGTTGGATCAAATGGATGAAGTAGGAATCAAATCTTACGTTCAAACGAATTGTAATAAAATTACTGACGATGGTGTTGAAATTAAGCTTCCTAATGGAAAGGAAAAATATTTATCGGCTGATATGGTCGTTTATGCGGTAGGGTTAACGAGTAATAAAGAAGAAATTGAGAAATTAAAAAATGCCATTCCTGATATACCTACCTTTGTGATTGGCGATTGCAAACGTCCCGCAAAAGTAGGTGAAGCGATTCAAGAAGGCTATATGGCAGCAATGTCAATTGTTTAGCAGGGAAAAATCCATAATGATAAAAATTAGGAAAAATTCGATAAGTTTTTCCAGTTCTTTTCTTCAATAAAAAATTTTTTAAAGACAAGTGGACGTTTGATTACCACTTGTCATTTTTATTGTTTGGCCTCTACAAGGATGTGAAGGGTTTCCGTATGGTAAAATAGTTCATGTATTATATACTTGGTAGAGAAGTAAAGACGATGTAAAGGGAAGCAATAATCATTCTATTAACCATCCGAAACCGTATAGTATGATGCTTTATTTAAAGGGAAGGATTTTTTTAGAAAAGAAAATGGGGAAAACATTTATTTAGAAATTTTCTATGTTTAATTTATATGCATATAAACGGAAAGGAAATCAATGAATCATTTTTGTCGTATTATAATTAAATTGTAAAAAACATTCATCATCGGAGGCAAAAGGATGGGAAAAGTAAAGAAAACGAACGCGATGCGAATGTTAGATCAGGCAAAAATCGAATACAACGTCTATACATATGAAAGTACGGATTATCAGATCGATGGGATTTCCGTAGCAAAAAAGATCGGTAAAGATGGAAACGTCGTTTTTAAAACATTAGTTGCTCAAGGTGAATCAAAGGAAATATACGTCTTTGTCATTCCGGTTAATCATGAATTACATTTGAAACTTGCAGCGAAGGCAGCTGGAGAAAAGAATATCCACTTAATTCCCGCAAAAGACTTGAAAAAGTGGACCGGTTACATTCGGGGCGGTTGTTCACCCATCGGTATGAAAAAACCGTATAAAACGTATATCGACGAAAGTGCCAATAATTTAGATAAAATAATTGTAAGTGCAGGAAAGATCGGAATGCAGATTGAATTATCGTTGGAAGATTTACTGAAAATGACCGATGGTACCGTTACAAAACTCATTCAATCCTAACCGATTTCTTGAGGCATGAATGGAATGATGAAGATTAGGAGAAAAAATCTTTAAAAATAAAAGAGTTTTGAAATGGAAGCAATTTTAAAAGCGTTTTACAAAAATAAAAAGAGAAAGTGTCCAATCATTTCATAATAGCTCCGGTTTTATTAAACGTGTCATAACAAAAAATAGGACAAATGACATAATGATCGACCAAGGTGCAGCATAGATCAACTAGGAACTCCAAGGAACATCTACGTGAAATTCCTTTTCAATAAAACCGATTGCGACCATGTTTTGAGCAGCCGCCGTTTTAATTCCAATATTCCAAATGGAGACAGCTTGCACGGATGTTAATACTAAAAGGGCACCGAGTTTGCTGTTATTTGGCAGACCAAAAGCAGCGACCATCCCTAATAAAATGGGAATGACTGCCCCGGCCCTAGCTGTAGCACTTGGCACAAAGAAGGCTAAAATTAAAGAAACAAGAATTGCACCAAATACTAAATTTTTCGTTTTTACACCGACTTTGGAAAGAATCCATAAAGCTAGCCGCTTATGTAAATTCGTATCCTTAATGGCGGCAGCGAGAAATAAGGCAGCAGCAACAAGACCGACAGCCGTACTGCTGAAACCACTTAATGCCATTTTCAGTGCATTTTTTGTTCCAAATAGTTCGGTCGGATCCGTTAAATCAGGGGATAGACCGATAAGTATGGCAATCAAACTCATAATCATAAAAGCGCTTACTTGATAGGAGACTGCTTCCGTCACCCACAGGATCAACGCAAAGGCTAAAATGGCTAACGCCCGCTGTCCTGCCACAGGAAGATCTGAGGAATTTGGTAAAAGCACAATCGTGATTAAGGCGATAAAAGCAATTGCAACCCATACCCATTGAAATACTGAATTCTTCTTTTGTTGTACTTCTCCCAATGGTAACCCACTCCCTTTTTGTAAATTGAATGCAATAATAGAAAATAATTCCTATATACATTGTAACAAAAAGGAAAATAAAACATTATATTAATATAAGAAGTTCAGAAACTTGTAATAAATTCCGAAACATTGTAAAAAAAAAACGGAAATAGGCTTTGCCTTTGCGGGAAAAAGGGGTTAATAATCCGTTGAATCGTAAGGAAATTATGAAAAACAAATTTATATTTTTAAAATTTCACTGAATTTTTCGAGTAAAACTTTTCAATTTTATGAAATGTTGGCAATGAACAAATTTATTTTTCACAACTCCATTTGAAACCGATCTCAATTAGGAGAAAGAGGGGGGGCTTTTTTTGGTCCATTTAAACATTATGTTGTTGTAAAATTTCTACTTTCTAGTTATTGGATGGGTTACAGGGTTCATTATGACGGTAAAGAACCTTATAATCAATTAGCTGATACATGAGTTCGATCCCATCTAATGTATGTAAAGGAAAGAAAAACGGGTGACTCATTATAACAAACTCGTTTGAATACTGGAAATAATCGAACACCGGGGAAAACAATGTAGGACAAAACGTTCAGATAAAAGGAAGTACGATTCCCACTAGGGGATAGAATATTCAACTCTCTAGCGGGGAAAAGATGAATTCATTTTATGTCTAATAACACACAATCTGTATACTCTACAGAAGCATATACAAAATTCTTGACAGTACCCATATTTATTTCGTTAAAATTAAACACAGAGTGGAAAATTTTAAATTTTACTTATATTGGTTTTACCGTTTTTTATATTTCAGTAAGTAACGATATAGAAAGTTTATTAATATTTTTAGCAAATTTAAAGTTTTTTCCACTTTTATTACAAGCAATCATTTACAATAATAATAGTAGATAAATAAATAGTAATGGAGTGAATATTATGCCAGTTTATAACAAATTGATCCGTGATCGTATATTAGAAATTCTAGATAAAGAAGGGCTTTCTTATAATTATCGAATACTTGAAAATAATGAGCACTTAAAGGAAATTAAAAAGAAATTATACGAAGAAGTAAAAGAATTTGATGAAGCTACAAATGAACACGATGCATTAGAAGAACTTGCGGATGTGTTAGAACTTATTCACGCCTCATTAAAGGTTTATAATAAATCATTTGATGAATTAGAAGTTATTCGTGTGAAAAAGAAAAATAATCGGGGAGGATTTGATAAAGGTCTTTATTTAATTGATGTAGAGGATAGATAAATATGAAATTAATTACTGCAAATTTGATAAATGAATTAACTCATTTAACCGAAGATGCAATACATATTTGCTGGATTACCGCCTTCGCAATGAAATCTGGTGTTTCATTAATTCTTCCTACTTTAAAAAAGGCACATGATCGAGGATGTGAAATACAACTCTTAGTTGGTGATTATCTTTATATAACACAGCCGGAAGCTCTTAAAATACTATTGGAAAATTTACCGAATGCTGAAATTAGAATGTATCGATCCTACGGTAAATCATTTCATCCAAAGGCTTATCTATTCCGACATCAAACTTCTCAACATGTTATTGTTGGTTCATCAAATTTATCTCAATCCGCCTTGACTAGCGGTGTTGAGTGGAATTTATATACGGTGAATTTAGAAACATTTGAAAAATCTGTTGAAGAATTTCATAGACTTTTTTATAGCATACATACCATACCTATCAATAAAGAGACATTAAAAGAATATGAAATTTCATTTTCTGAAGCTAACAAGATTACACCTCTGTCAACAAAATGGGATGATTATGAGTCTACTAAATTAATGTATGGAGTTGAACAAAGTTCTCCAGTTGTAACGGAAGAAACTGATTCATACGATATTATTGTACCTAGACCTGCTCAAAAACTTGCATTAGATGCACTTGATGAAACAATTGAACAAGGTTATGACAAGGCGTTAACCGTACTAGCAACTGGTTTAGGGAAAACGTATTTAGCAGCTTTTTTTGCTAAAAGATTCAATAGAATACTATTTATTGCTCATCGGGATGAAATTTTACAACAGGCCAAAAAAGCATTTAAACAAATTCATCCAAATAAATCCCATGGTTATTTTAACGCAAAAGAAAAAGATATAAAAAGTGAGTTTATATTTGCTTCAATATTTACGATTTCACAAAAATATCATTTAAATAAATTTCAAAAAGATGATTTTGATTTAATCGTCATTGATGAATTTCATCATGCTGTTGCCAAGACATACAGCCGAGTCATCGATTATTTTACACCAAAGTTTTTACTCGGAATAACTGCTACCCCTGATAGACTTGATAATCAAGATGTCTATAGTATTTGTGATGGAAATGTAGCCATACAAATTCATTTTCTTGATGCAATTGCAAGAAAATGGCTATCTCCATTTCATTATTATGGAATAAAAGATGAAATAGATTATTCACAAATTAAATGGTTAGGGAATCATTATGATGAAGAGGAATTACTAAAAGAACAATTACAAAATAGAGTAGTTGAAAAGGTTTTTAATGAATGGATAAAATATAAACAAACTAAAACGTTAGCTTTTTGTTCTTCAGTAAAACAGGCAAAGTATTTATGTAATTACTTTAAAAATAAAAATATTAAAGCAGAAGTATTAACTGGGCAAAATTCACATTTAGAACGGAAAAATATACGGGAAAAGTTTACGAATGGAGAAATTGAGATTATTTTTACAGTAGATTTATTTAATGAAGGTGTAGATATTCCTACAGTGGATACGTTGTTGTTTATACGTCCAACGGAATCAATATCCATTTTTACCCAACAAATTGGTCGTGGATTAAGAATAGCAGAAGGTAAAACCCATTGTGTAATTATTGATTTTATAGGAAATTATCGAAATGTAGATCGTAAACTACGTGTTTTTAAACCAACCTTAAAGCCTAACGAACCATTAAGGATAAGAACAGTAGAGAACATTCCTATGACAGATTGTACACTGAACTTTGATTTAGAAGCTATTAATTTATTAGAGGAAATGGTTAAGAGAAATCGCACTTATCGGCAACAAATTATTGATGCTTACTTTAATTTGAAATTAGAATTGGGACGTCGGCCTACTTATTTAGAAATGTATTTAAAAAGTAATGTATACGAGTTAAATTTATCACGGGAATTTGGTTCTTACATTGGTATGCTGTATGAAGCAGACGAGCTTTCTGATAGTGAAATAAATGTTTTTAATAGATTTAAAGATTTGCTCCACGAGATTGAAAAAACTGCTATGTCTAAAAGTTATAAAATGGTTGTGCTTAAATCGATGCTAGAAAGAGGAAAGCAATCATGGTATAAAGCAATTACTGCAGAAAAAGTAGCTCCTTTTTTTCAAAAATATTTATCTGTTAAGAAAAGAAACAGTATTGATCCTGTGGATCCAGATATAAAAAAGGTTATTTCTTTAATAGAGAGAATGCCAATGAAAAAATGGGCAAATAGTAGTAAAGGGTTTGTAACTTTTGAAAATAAGCAATTTCAATTTGAAATTGAAGTACCTTCCTCTATGGAGGAAACATTGTTTCAATGGGTAAATGAAATTTGTGAATATAGACTTCATCGCTATTTTGAACGGAAGGCAAAAAAATTAAAAAATAAAAATTAACGATTTAATG
Source organism: Fervidibacillus halotolerans (assembly GCF_026547205.1). GTDB lineage: Bacteria > Bacillota > Bacilli > Bacillales > Caldibacillaceae > Fervidibacillus > Fervidibacillus halotolerans. Next base: position 932,514 of record NZ_CP106877.1, read on the forward strand.
TTTAGCATCAGTAGCATTGCATAAGCAGTTTTATTGGTCAGTCAAACAACCAAAAAATATCAACGTATTTATCACATAATTTCATTCGTCCCTTTGACGTTCGATCCTAGATATGGAATTGAGACTGAATAAACTTCCTTCGTTTCTTAAATAATCAATTACACACCCGATAAATTTACCATCGGGAAGATCTGTTTTGGTGATTCCTTGCTCTAGTATGTTTTGACATACTTATTTGGCGGTGTTGCCGATTTTAGCAATAAATTTGAAGTCTTCTGAATGTTTGGTTCTCTTTATGATGTCAGCCTCCTGGGTACATTAAGCAGTAAAATTAAAATTATTCTTATTGTCCAAGTTCATTTTGGGGCTAATAAGGTAATGGTAATTCTTTACAAATTAACTTTACCCTGAATCCGTGACATGATGGTTATCTTTATTCATTTTAATGGATTTTTTTATATGTAGTGTTGCTGTTTTAATTTCTCATAAAGAACAATCATTTACTGAGTTTACGGGAACGACAAATAAACCTGCTGTTTTGTAATTTTTGGCAGGTTTAGTGTTTGGGTATTCTGTTCATCTCGTCTATCTATTTGAAAAAGATATGTATATTCGCTTGAAAGTAGGAAACCATGGGCTGTTGTTTCCAAATTTCAAATACCACCTTCGCGCGTGACAAACCATTTTCGATGCGAGCGTGATAAGGTTTTGAATAACGGTTTTCACTCTTCGACGAAAGACCTTCTTTTTGACGGGTGCATCATGAGACTTTAAGCTTTCTTGCCCAATGAGCCGAAGAAGATTATAAGTAAAACAACCAAGGTGCAAGATCAAGTCATTGGTCGAAAACTTTCCAGACGGTAACCGTTCTAAATCTAGGTCTGTTTTTAATTCACTATGAAATTGTTCACATGTTCCATGTGCATGATAGAGATCGATGACTTCCTCTGGCTCAAGGTCTAAGGTTGTCCAGTAACTCTCGAATTCAATATCAGGCACTAACAGGATTTGGCCGTTTTTATCAATCGTTTGCTCCACAACTTTATATACTTGCCGAAGGGACTTCTTCATCCCTTTGGGTGTGACGGAGATAGAGCCATAAAAGATCCGTTTCCCATCACGTGCAGAGACTTGCTTCCCTCTTTGCTCGGCAATCGCTAGCCATGTTTCCAGTTTTTCACGTCGCGGATTCCGTTTAATAATGAGATGGACGTTTTCTTTTTCACACACTTTTAAGTTGTCGATGCTATCATTTCCCCCATCCATACGAACAAGCAATGGATTGTTTGTCAGCCTTTTCGAATAGTGAATCGCTTCTTGAAGGAAAGTATCGGTATTGTTTTGAACATGTGTTTTTCCTTCTCGCAATTCAACATTGACGACATACCCTTCTTGACCAAGATACGCGAAGTTTGGAGCGTATCCATCACATCCTTTGTACGTTCGACTCACTCCTTCTTTCTTCGTGTTGGAGTTATCAAACGGGGAAACATCGATATCAAGTGGAACATACTTGGTTTTCTTATCTTTCAGGATTATTGGCGTAACAGGGGAATCAAACTGCTGAAGCAACAAGACGGATTCTTCTAAGATAATGGACTTCCATCCTCCTACTTTCGCCGTTTGATCTAAGCGTTGTCGCAAAGTAGCACTGGATGGAACAGATTGTACGCCTAGTGCGCGACAGAAGAATGGGTCATCTCGAAACGGTTCGATATCTTCAAAGTCATTTTTACTTTGAGATAGGATACCGATATAGGACGTCATCACATCCCCAGTAGATATGGAAGGGAATGACTTTATGTTAGGCACTTTTAAGTTTGAAAAGCGCTTGGACAACTTGGTTTTTGATAAAAGTAAACCAATTAAACCTAACCCGGAATGAGTGGATAATGTTTCATCGGAGTCTTCTAAAATAAATTTTACCATTGTCATTATGCACCTACCTGGTGAAGTGATTTTATTGATCCAAAAGGATGCATATCCCTATTATATCAAGGTTTGTCGCTGTGAATATCTATTTTTTTATCACGGATTCAGATTTACTAAACGTGGGGTGTTTTTTGTGTTTTTATCTCAATTCAAGAACTAAACTTCAACTAGTGTGAACTCTACAGGGAATAGTATTTAACCATTTTTCAAGGTGCGAAAGTTGATTTAATTATCTTATAAAAGTTTTAACAAGCGTGGGTTTTCTCCAACATTCATTACATTATATAGTGGAAAATTTCAAGAAAGGATGTTTGGAGAAAATGAAAACGAATGAAAGAATGACAATTATTCCTACCGAAGGACTTGTAGAAGGAAAAGACTTTGAAATTGTTTCCTATTTTGTAGTAGACAATTCAAATCGATTCCATACGATTGAATCCTATTTCCAAATAGACCAGCTGGAATTAATCAATCGGTATCCGAATCCGAAAGAATTTTTTCATGTTTTCCAGATTCATGCACGATTTAATCGGAAACTAGAGGATTTGGAACTCATTCAAAAGACACCAATGTTCAAAAGGCCGGTTTATTTTTATAGGTTTAATGATTTACCGATGGACTTAGAATTATTAATATCCCTAGGATTTGGTCTCGTTCGGATACACACCGGTGATAGTTGGGGTGAGTTGCTCTTATATGATATCGGTTTTTTTAAAAACCTTCTCTATGAAGACGGTGAGGAATGGGACAATCCTTTAATTGGTGATACTGCATTACGTATCGCCTTTTATTTGTCCCTCATGGATCCAAAATTTGATGACCGGGATTTAGAAATATTGATGAATATGAGTGAAGACTTGGTGAAAAACCTTTGCATGTGTAATGGAGATAAAATCGTTCAGCAGTTAAAGGAAACATTTGCAAAGAAAAAGGGTGGGAACAATGTACTTCCCTTCCCGAGGTATTAATAATTCGTTAGTAACAAATAAAAACAATAAGGAGATGAACAAATTGAACAATATCAATCATTTTGTAAAAAATATCATTCCCGCAGGCAATCTTAAGAAAGGATACGATTTTAAATTCGTATCTTTTTTTGTTTTTGATATGGATCATTTGGAGTTTCAGACGGTTGATCAATATCATCACTTTTCAACGAAAGAAATGATTGAGAAAGGTAGTACTGAAAGGACACTAATGGATAACATTCTTCAATATTTGAATGAAAAAGGAAGACCCTTTCTGTAGAATAAAGTTAGCCAACCAACTCACAGAAAAGAGGTCTTCCATATGAATCATCTTTCTACAGATTTAGTCGAAGCAATAGCACAAAAACAAGATATCGAAGAAGTTTTTCGTCATAATTTGGGAACAGCGATCAATCAACTGTTGAAACATGAATTAACCGTCTTTTTAGACTATGAGCCTTTCGATCGGGAAGGTTTTCATTCCGGCAATTCCCGTAATGGCTACTACGATCGTACCTTGTAAACTGCATACGCAGAACTACATCTTCGCATTCCTAGAGACCGTAATGGCTAGTTCTAGCAACAAACAATAGCTCCTTATAAGCGTTCCAATGATACGCTGGAACAGTTTGTCATTCACCTTTATGACAAAGGGATTACGACAAATGAAACCGCTCATCTCATCGAGCGGATGTATGGACACCACTATTCCAAACAAACGGTTTCGAACTTGACGCAACTTGTTTCTAAAGACGTTAAGGCCTTCCATGAACGAAAGCTCGAAGAAGGCTATGTGTGCATTTATCTGGATGCCACTCATATTCCGATTCGACATCAAACGGTTGAAATGAAGCTTTCTACATCGCTATCGGTATTACGGAAGAAGGAAGCAAAGAAGTATTAGACTTTACCATTGCACCAACAGAGTCTTATCATGTATGAGAAGAACTCATCCAAGGCCTACGTGAACGAGGAGATGAAAACGTTCTTCTCTTCATTTCCGATGGAATCTCAGGGATGACAGATAGCGTTCACCATGTCTATCAAAAGGTGAAACATCAAGTGTGCTGTGTACATGTCGCTCGAAACATTTCCAGTAAAGTACGTGTAAAAGATCGCGCAGCCATTTTGATGATTTCAAGGCTGAAAGACCATAAAGAAGCTTTAGAAGCTTGAAACAAATGCAAAGCAAGTGGGAAAAGTCTTATCCACGTGTCATTGAATCAGTGATGAACAATAAACAGATTCTAATATTTCATGATTTCCCACCTTCCATACGTCGCAGTATCTACTCAACAAATTTAATCGAAGCTTTTAACAAAGAAATCAAACATATGTCAAACGCAAAGAACAATTCCCGAATGAAGAATCGTTAGAACGCTTTCTCGTGACACGGTTTCTAGACTATAATCACAAATTTGGCATGCGTTGTCATCAGGGGTTGAAAAGGCGAAATCAGAATTGATACAGATGTTTGAAGCACTAGAAGATTAAGCTTTAGCATCAGTCCGCCATCCTTGACCTTGTTTGTGGTCGTGGTAGTGTGTACGTTGGCGGATGGGAAAAATAAAGCCCTGTGCAGGGACTTAATCCGCACACCTAGCGTACCACGACCGATCTTTTCTAAGTTCTAGCTGTCAGGGTCCCTGAACCCAACCAGCAAAACAGCTACCGCTGTGGCTGTGTGTTTCACCTAAAATAGAAGCTTTACCAATTAAAATGAGCAGGCTAATCCATCTACTGGAATTGGATCATTTACACAAAATTATTGATACACCCCAAAAAAAGTGTAAAAATCTTTTATTGGTATATTCTTAGAAATTTTTGTATTTAAATTCAAATTTTCTTAACAATATACTAATATAAAATAATTCGGAAGTTGTATTTGGCAAGAGAAAAATGTATAAAATGGCAAGCCTTTTTGTAGCCACCTGCAAACCCACTTTAGTATCGATTAGACACTGATTCTCTTAAACGATGACTCTCACCTTTAAATAAGATTAAACGGGAATGGTGAATGAGCCGATCTACTACTGCTTGCGTTAAAATCGGATCACCAAAAATATGATTCCATTGTCCAAACTGAAGATTGGTGGTAACGATGATGCTTTTTTGTTCATAACACAGGCTGATTACTTGAAAAAGTAATTCTGCTCCTTGCTTGTGTAAGGGAATATATCCTAATTCATCTAAAATCAGTAAATCGAGCTTTTCAATCTGCTTAAAAAACTTATTTAACAATCCTTTCTCATTGGCCTCTAAAAGTTGATTGACCAAAGAGGCAACAGTATAAAACTTCACTCTCATTCCATACTTGCGTATGACATTTAATCCGATCAAAGTAGATAGATAAGTCTTACCAACACCTACTCCTCCGTAGAAAATAAGATTTTCTTTTCTCTCGATAAATTTACCATCGAGAAGATCTGTTTGGGTGATTCCTTGCCCTAGTTCAATATCTTTCCAATCAAACGTTTTGCCATACTTGTTTGGCAATGTTGCCGATTTTAGTAATAAATTGATTTTCCGTTTTTCACGCTGGGCAATCTCTTGTTCGAAGAGTTTTAATAAATATTCTTCATAATTTCTGGCGTTAACTTCATGGTAATGTTCACGAATCCAACTCAGTTTCAATCTTTTGGCATATTGCTGAATGAGATCATTCATATTCGCCACCCCTTTCTGAGAACATTGCGGTATCATATTGGCTCATGCCTCTTACAACATTTGGCAGTTCCGGAACCGAATGGATCATCTGTAATGTGAAACGATCGCCTTGTCCAGAAACCAATTGAATATAGGCATGTTTGATTGTTTCTATTGAAGGGTGGCCAGAAGCCATTGCCAAATCCAATGCCTCGCTTGCTTTACGAAAATCATAGTCTTTGAGAATCGTTGAAAGGAGTTGTAATGCCTTCCTTTTCTCTTCCAATGTACATGTTTCCAAATATTTTTGCCAATTGTGCGGAAGCTGCTCATAAAATGTACTATATTTCAAGGCCGTCGGTCTTTTAGCCATTAAAGCCAAATACGGCTGCCATTTCATGGACCTCATTTTTTCCCCATATATTCTTTCATGCCGAACAATGATTTCACCATTTTCATCGATGATATCGACCCGATTATATGTAATCCGGGCCAATACGGTTTGACTAGCGAATCGGGGAGATGTTGAATATTTCTTGGCGTCGATCTGTATAAAACCATATTTATCTGCTTTTACTGTTTCATATCGAGTACATGTGTATTCTTTTGCAGGAAGACACAGGAAAGCAGCTCTTTCTTCTTCATGTAATTTTGCAATTTCTATCTTTTTTTCATAATGCTGTCGTTGATGATCTTTTTCACATTCTTCCCATAGTTGTCGATTAAAATCCTCAAGATTATATATGGTCCGTTCCGGAAGGAACATATTGTTCCTAATATACTTTACTTTTGATTCGACATGTCCTTTCTCATTTCCGGAGGCAGGGTTACAAAACTCGTAAGCAAATCCGTAATGAAGGGCAAATTGTTGAAAACCTTCCGTTAAAATCCGTTTGCCATGTGGAAGTATTTTCTTTACTGCTGGTGTTAAGTTATCAAAACGGATTCTACATGGAACACCCCCAATATGATGGAAGAAACGCTTCAATCCTTCCAAAAAACATTCTTGGTTTTGAGATTCAAACACTTGCACATATGCGGCATTACTAGATGGAAAGGACATGACCAAAAAGGGGAGATCCACCACTTTTCCCATATATTTAAACGGAGCTTCCCCAAAATCAACTTGAGCGTCTCCTGGCTTCGCTTCAAGTGGTAATGCAGCCTCATTGCTTTCCTCAAGTAATTCCTTCTTGCGTTTTGCCACATATGCGCGTACAGTCCGATCAGAACCTTTAAAATTTTCGTTTTCTACCAACAGTTGCCAAATACGCTTGGCAGTTCGTCGATATTTCTTTTTCTTTTTTAAATCCTCTCTCAACCATTGATCCACAATGTCTTTTACAGGATCCATAACTGGAGCCGGTTGTGATTTTTTTATCTTTTTATTTGGCTGAAATTCTTCCATGTCAGCGTATTTTTTTACTGTTCGGTAATCTACATTGGTTCGCCTTGCGACATCAGAATAACTGCACCCTTTTCTATTTACTTCTTGTCTGATATACTGTATATCGGTCACTTGTAACATCTCCTTATCTTACCTCCTGTTTTACTAGTTCATCCAACAGGAAGTGTAATGAATTTAAGGGATGTTCGCAAGTGGCTATTTTTTTGTCTCCCTTCAAGGAGAACCTACATAAAAGGAGTGCCAAAACCTACATTTTTATAATGCCATAAACATCGGAAGTGAAGTTTATTTGAAAAGTTTGTTATTATATATGATATAAGAATCAGGACTTACTTTATTTTTGCTTGGATAATTAATATAAATTTTCATAAAGGGAGATGAAAGAATGGATGTTCAAGGTGAAATACGTTCAGAAATGAAAAATCTTACTGAAATTTTACTAAATAATAATAAAACTTTCCATATTCCGGATTTTCAACGAGATTTCGTGTGGACTAGTGAGCAAGCTCTAGAACTTTTTAGAGACTTTGAAGAAGATACAAATGGTTTTCAAATAGAAACTAGTAATTTACCAGGGTATCTACTTGGTAATATTGTTTTAATAGATGCGGGTAATAAGTGGTTAGTAGTGGATGGTCAACAACGACTAACTACATTAACTTTAACATTTAAAGCATTATATGAAGTAGTAAAAAAGAAAGCATATGATTTGGAATCTCCAGATCATACTCGTTGGTTAAAAAGACTGGGGGATCTTGAAAAAGGATTTTATAAACTTGATGATGCTGGTGAATTTCTAGGTCTTAAGATAACACATGAGTCAACTTTACCATTTGGTGAATATTATAAAAGTTTAATAAGAGATATAGAAAATATTAAGCCTAAGGTTCAATCAGATGAAAATATAGAAGAGGTTTACAATACTATTTTAGATAAAATCCAAGATCTTGAAGAAAATCAATTAATAAGATTCATTGCTTACCTTCGTACTAAGGTAAAACTAATTGTTACCACGGCTCCGTCTGAGGCAAAGGCTTTCCAACTGTTTGAAGTATTAAATGATAGAGGTCGTTCATTAGAACCACTTGATTTAGTAAAAAATCGCTTTCTAAAACAATTAAACTTTGCTGAATATCATAAAACAGATATTGAAGAATTTAATAGCAATTGGAGTGGTTTTATCAATAATCTTCAAATTACAAAAAACCGAAAAATAAATTCTTCAACTTTCATGAAACATTTTATTTCGGCTGAATTCGGGGAAAATATTAAACAGGAAAAATTATTTGACTTTTTTCATAAAAACAATATCAAAGATCAAAGTCCCAAAGTTAATACGAATGAAATACTATCAATGTCAAGGAAACTATTAAGTGTTTCAGAGCTATATAAAGAGATTGAAAAATCACCTATGGATAATCCATTTAGTTGTCACCAAAATATGTTTATTTTATTTAAGATTTTAAGGCTGAAACAAATGCATCCCTTACTAATCATTTTTTATGAAAGTAATCAAGATATAAAAGATCGTGTCCTCGATGCCGCTGTTAGATATGGTGCATCCATTTTATTTTCATATACGCAAACAAATACGATTGAAAGAGAATTACCTATACTTATAAATAAAATTTTGGATAAAAAATTTTCAGATGAAGAAAAGGCAAATGTTGTGCTAAATGAGTTGAATAAATTGATCGAAAGGCGTAGAAAATTAATAGAAACAATAATTCCAACCAAGGACTTTGCCAATGCCCGTGGAACAGCGCAAATGAAAGCTGTAGATATGTTAAAGTTCATTGAATTATATTTTAACAACAATACTTCAATTATAACTGTTCCACGTGGTAAACGAATATCTGTAGAGCATATTTTATCTCGCTCATTAAAAATTAACTTAAAAGAATATGGATTTAAAAGTGATGAAGAGCATCAAGACTATTTAAATCGTATTGGAAATTTAACATTATTGTATAATGTTGAAAACTCGGGACTTGGTAATTCAACCTTTGGTGAAAAAATTAATGCATACAAAAAGACTGATTTTATGATTACTAAGACCATTGTTGAAAAAGTGAAAACATCTATAAAAAGTGGTAAAACAGCGGAAAATGTAGCACTAATTAACAAATATCAACCAAATTATGTTACAAAGGATAAGAAAATTTGGTCAAAAAAGGATATCGATCGTAGAGGACAAAATATTGCCAAATTGGTTTCGTATTTAGTTAGCAAAAAATAATCTTATAGTTTTAAAGAAGAAAAGCACTGAATTAATTTTATCTAAACCTAGTGTTTTTCGGTGATGTAAAAAATTTTGTGTATAGCATTTTACTAGATCAAAAGAAAAGGTAGGGTATTCTCTGAATTGGAAAAAACACATCCCAGAGAAAGAAGAACCTTACCTATGTTTAAAGTATACCGAATAAAGAATAAAGACAGGGCAAATCAACTGGAAAGTGCGATTCTTCAGTTTATAAAAGAAAAATTAGAACTGATCATGATAGAATCTCCCCGAAATTGAACAGGCTGGAACGTTGAATATGATAAACTGTAACGATCAACGAATATTTAGATACGTAATAAGGCCAAATTAAAGGTCTTTTTGGTCCTAAGAGACCGAAAAGGGGAATTTCAAACCCAGTTGTTCCCTCCTTACCAACGCCATACCGGTTGGCTCGAGGAAACCATCATCAAGATGTATTAAAATGGCATCAGTACGTGTGAATTTGGTCGGTTTATTGAAAGAGTTCAAGGAAATGGTTACTCATCTACACCCACTACTCATATTACGGATGTGGTAAAGGAAGACATTGCCAAATTGGCACAAACGTCCTATTCAAAAGCGATATTCGGGCATATATATGGGTGGATTGTATGTGAAACTTCATCGAGATACGGTAGAAAAAGAGGTTATTTATGTTGTGTTAGGTATAAACGGAAAACGTCTATGTTTAGCAGGAGATTCTTAAATAACTACACAACAAAGGAGTAAGGGAAGTGTTTCTGGGCGTATTTGATGTACCACCGGAGTAAGAGGAAGACTTTATGGCAGATTACCCGAAGGTCGATGTATAGTGTTGTGTCGTTCACAAAGTACGTAATACCTTAAATCGTGTTCGGAAAAAATATTAAGTTGAAGTGGTAGAGGATCTCAAACTGATTTATCGTGTTCCGAATAAGGAGAGGACGTTACAGATGTTTTAACAGTTTGAGTCGAGACGGTCAAGAAAGTATCCGAAAGAAGTTCAATCATGGGGCAATGAGTTGGATAACCTCCTTAATATTTATGGATGATTCAAGCAGTATTTGAAGCGTGATTTATGTGACGAATGTCATTGAACGAACGATCAAGGAGATTCGGAAACATCTCAAGCCGATGAAAAAGTCGTGTATTAGACCATCCGAGATTTTAATGAGAAATGTTCAGGGAAAAAGTGACAAGGATTTATCGAAGCAGATGAAGCCCTTTAGCGGATGTTTGAAGACCGTTACAAGACAATTAACCAAATAATAGAAATAAATGAGATAAGGGGATTCTCACTTTCTACACAGGGGACTGAATATTCAGTCTCACCTGTGTGAGAAACGTAGTCCCCTATGCATTCTAAATCCATACAGAGATATCCTATCTATGTTTTTTTACATAAAATTCGTGACAGTATCTGTTTTGATTACCTCAAAGATTTATTAGTAATTAATAAAAAATTTACCGAATTTTTATTTGCAAAATTAATGAGGTGATTTTAATGCAATTAAAATTTGATGATAATCAACAATGGAAATTCTCCCCAATTCCTAATATCGAAGAACCTTTATTTAACAGAAGCTTGGAACGATTTAAGGAAATGGGCGTGAAAGGATTAACGCGTGAAAATATCCAAAATTCTCTAGATGGGAAACTACCTGGTAGTGATAAACCTGTAATTGTAAAAATAAAAACTGGAGAAATTCATGAGAAAGACATTCCGGGAATAGAAGGAATTAAAGAAAGAATAAAATGTTTGGTAGGTCACAATAAATATACAAAAGAAACAATTCAACATATGCAAAATAAACTAGATCAAAAGATTGTAAGATACATCTCTTTTGAAGACTTGAATACCAAAGGGCTTACTGGTGCAAGAAATGGACAGAGTAATTCTAAAAAAGACACTTGGGGGATATATGCTTATAGCAAAGGGGTTCATTTTGAAGAAGATGATGAAAAAATTGAAATTGCTCGCGGTGGGTCTCACGGAGTAGGTAAAATTGCTTCTAATGCTGCTTCTGATTTACATATTATGTATTTTGCAAATTGTGATGAAAATGGAGATCAACACTTAGGTGGAACTGTTCAGCTAATTGAACACGAGTATAAAGGGAGAGTATATCGCTCTACAGGATACTTTACTGATGTTAGATATGACAAGAATAACAATGCTAAATTTTTTCCTTATGAAAATAGATACCATGAAGTTTTTAAAAAAGATACTAGGGGATTAAAAATTGTAATTCCATATTTGAGAAAAGAGTATGATAATGATATTGAAATAATTAAGACTGTTTGTGACAGCTTTTTTATATCTATTCTCAAAAATAAACTAATAGTTTATGTGAATGATAAAGAAATAAGTAAAGATACAATCTTAGATTATGTAAATAATGAAAAATACTACGAACAAGAAATAACTGAAATAAAAAAAGAATTTACCCCTCTTTATGTTAATACTTATTTAAACTGTACTCCTAAGAAAATTGTAATTAATAATATCGCTCAAGATTTTCATTTTGACCTTTATTTTAGATATGACGAGCGAATTCCTAGAGGTCGCGTAGCAATTGTTCGAACAATCGGTATGAAAATAGAGGATTTTATAGTAAGTAACAATGCAACAAAACCTTTTAATGCTGTATTAATTGGTGGTTCAAAGGAAGACGAATATTTGAAATCACTAGAAAATGAAGCCCATACCAAACTTTCAAAAGACCATATTAATGATGAGAAATTGAAAAAGCAAGCAACTAGATTTATTAACAATTTATCAAAAGAAATTGCGAAAGTAATTAATGAAGCTATTCGAGTGAACAATAAAACTGATGGATTAATGGATACTAAGGATATTTTATATGTTGTAGAAACCCAATTTCGCAAAGAATTAGAAAAGTCTTTAGGTACTGTTAGAGTGAAAAATGGAAGAACTCTTGTAAAATCATTTGGCAGTGAGTCAAAAAAGGAAAAGCGGAACAAAAAACAAAAAACCGGTGTAGAAAATAAAGCAAATGGAGTTCGTAAACAAAAACGCGATCCACTCAAATGGCAAAAAACTCATACAGAAATAGGAGATAAGTTTGAAGATAGAGAAAGATATAGCGCAAATCCGGAAATGGTGGATCGAGTTATATTAGGTGATCGGGAAATCCTTAGATTTAATTTTTTTAAAAGTGAACAACTAGTTGGTATTCAGACATGTGATATTTCATTTTCGGTAATAGATGGTATGGGAGTAGAATACAACGATGAATTTAAGATTTACGATAGCTATAAGGAAGTTATTGATATGAATACAGGTCAAACATGTTATTTTGTAAAAAATGTCATCAAAAATGTTCGGATTAACAATGGAATTGCACAATTGCAATTAAGGTTAAGGGATACTCTCCATGGATCATTAAAGTTTGTTTATTATGTGGAGGTGTAAAAATGATATATAGAAAGAATGCCAACTTCCCATACCCTGTTTTATCAAATACTTCAAATGCGTATGTCAAAAATACATTTGAGTTTGATGTGGATGTGTACGATATTTCAAGCGACTATCAATTTAATATTGAGATAGAAATCGATTCAGAGTACATCAAAAAGCTTTTAACTACGGGAAAAGCACAATTAATTTTTATCATACAATCTAAAGACAATAAATATTTCCGACTAACATCTAGTCAAAATTCAGTATTAGTAAAAAAATCACGAGTTTCATTAAATGATAAAACTTCACTTCAATTACACATTCAAACATTAGAAGATATAAATTTCAAAGATAATTTCGATCTTAATGATTTCTATCAAGAATTCAAACATGAAATTAACATACCAAAGTATTCATTATTAGGATTTTCCAACGTGATATCTTTGCTGAATATTAAAAAACCATTTGATCTATTTGAAAAACGGTTAGACGAAAATTTAAATTCTGAAATAAAGATAGAATTAGGTCAAGAAACGATTATTATCAATTATAAAAAGTCAGAATTTCAATTTAATCATTTACCGAAGAGCAACGTATTAAATAATCCATATATTTATACAGGCTTAACAAAAGCTCTCCAAGCATTTATAGCTGCAAATAGTAAGGATGGAGATGTTGATTTAGAAGATATAAATGAACCAGAAGGAACATTGGATTGGAAACTATATAATTTAATGAAGAATAAAGGGGTTACTAGATTAAATTATGACAATATTGATGAGGTAATTCACATAATTTCTAATCGAATAATTGAGAAGTATACAAAGGCTCTAGAGGAGATGGTGAATAATGGAAGTTAGGCTTTTAAAGATCGGGTATAAAAACAATGAGACCTTGTATCAAGATTTTTTGACAGGAAAGATCAAAAATAATGCTGAATATTTAACTGATGAAACAATATATATTGAAAAGTTTGAAGAGTTTCCAATATATATGGGAAGGGGTAATGAATCAAAAAAGAAAAATGATTTCCTTGAAGCTTTTAAAATAGTAGCTACAACTTACATTAATTATGATCGTGAAATTATTATGAATGAGAGATTTTGGCATTCTTTATTACTAACAGAAATGCAGGAATATATTTTAAAAAAATATCCTGAAGTTCGAGAAAGTGAAAGTAAATTTAAAAATATTGTATTGAAGAAATTTGACTGGGAGAATTATATATATAAAACAATTCTAGGTGCCCAGTATATTCATGATAATATTAAGGATCCAACTGATCATCAACGTTATTATGAACTCATTATAGACAACCTTGATCTTTATAACTACATAATTAAATACGAAATATTTAGAAATGATGCTTTTTTAATTAATATATTGGATATTGTTGATGAATTAAACATTTCAAAATTAATGAAAACCAAAATTCCAGGTAGGGAAGATCTTGGTGAAGATGAGCGTTATGGAAGACGGGTGATATTTGAATTTAATAAATCATATCCAATTGTTATGGCTCCTATGCTTGAAAAAGAAGAATTAAAAAAATACTTCCTAAAATATTTAAGTTATTACTATTCATCAGCCTTAAAATGGCTTGATAGTGATTCCCATGAAAATGTGGAAGAATTAGATGCTGTTGTGAAACAGTAGGATTCGATGAAACTTATCAAGAAAGCTTCAATTAATGATTCATCCCCACTTTTTGTGATTTTTGCAAAAAGAAGAAAAAACTTACGAAAACCTAGCAATAACGATTCAAATCATCGTTTTGGTCAAGTGAGCGTCTTATCATAAAGTGATTTAATCCGTCCGTTAACGACGATCGTCATTAATAAATACTATGTTATTCAAAAAGTCACACAAGCCTTTGACATAGTTAGAAAAGGATTCGCAAAAAATAAAAAATGCACGGTTCCTCCTGTTGAAAGGATGTGAATCCTTACAGGGTCATCAGAAAGTACACTTGGAAGAAATCTTAGAAGAGTACCCAGAACTTGTTTGTGCACACTATTAAAAGGAACTATTTCGAGATTTCTATAAGTTGGCCTACGATGATGCCCATGATCTTTTCGAAGAGTGGATTCAATTAGCACGGAATAGTCCTAACCCATCTTTTCATAAAGTGGCCAAGTGGAGATCACCCATACTCCAATATTTTTTATCGCCATACTCGAATGTCTGAACTGAAGGAACCAACTATAAAATCAAAAATATAAGACGGAGGATTTATGGATATCGGAATCTAAAGCGATTTCTATTTCGTGTATTTTTGGAATGTAAGGGGAAAGGCTCTTTTTCAGCAGCTAACATGATAGTTGGTAGAATGGCAGCCGTTAAGGAAGACACTTGACAACTCCCATTCTTCCAACTTAGTGGTCAGTAAGCTGACGAAGGAGCATGCTCTAGATCGAGTATCAATCTCGCTAACTTATTTCCAGAATTGTGTGAACATCACAGAATATGGTGATGAGACGAAATTTATAACTTTGAGCCGAATTTGTTTATCAAATTTTTGAAATAACAAAATATTAAACATGCAAATATTCAAGAAACAAATGACAACAAAAATAGAGGTAAAATAAAAGTCTCTGAGAGCAATGCTAAAACAGTAATTGAAATTAAAGACAATGAATATAGTCATCAAGACATAATCAAAATAGTAGAATATATTAATAAACATAAATCCATTAAAAAAGCAGAAAAATCCTTTGGTATTTCCTCAGTTAACATTAGGTTAAAGGTAAAAACCCACGGATTTCACTATTATAGTCTGTTTGATATATGGCCGAAAAAGTCAAGAAGGGAATTAATTGATGAATATAAAGAAAAATTAGATGAAGGAATAGTTACATATAAAGATTTAAAAATTAATGGTGTTGATATAGAACGTTTTAAGGAAGAGCTAAGAAAGAATTAATATTTAGATGCTAAGTGGATAAAAACCAATTATTACGAAGGATCAGGTAGATTTATGAATGAAATTATAATATGAAAGAAAAGGATTATTATGATTTAATGTAGATTAAAAATACGAAATAGTAGTAATCAGTCTGTATCTTTTTTTGTTCGTATGTTATAATATTTTTGAATAATCTAACTGGTAAAAGGTGGGAGAATGTGTGGCTTCATCAGTTTTAACCATTGTAAAAATAATTCTTTTACTTACGGTTATCGGATTATTTATATGGGCTCTGATCGGTGAGAAAAATAAGGAGAAAAATGATTATGAAACCTTTAAATACGGGAAATATATGATATATTTATTGGTTTTAGAAGTCGGGATTTTAATCATTTTTGATTTTTAATGTATATAAAATTTGTCGTTTATAGCTTGAGATGATTGGATAAAAGATTAGATCTGCCAGTGTAGTTTGACTTGGCAGATCTTTTCTACGTTTATTCAATGAATGGCTCCGCCTGATTCACAAATATCTTCTTGTTCTTTGGCGGAAGTGATAGAGGCAATTTCAATTCCCTTTACAATGAGATCGAGGCTAAGGCTTGGTGCGTTTTTTTCAATTGTTTGTTCTGGAATATACGGAATATGGATGAATCCACCGCGAATACTAGGTGCCTGTTTTTCTAAATAGTTCATCACACCGTAAAAGAGATGATTACAAACGAAAGTACCTGCACTGTTTGAAACGCTCGAAGGGATACCCGCTTTTCGCATTTCTTTTACGATCCGCTTGATCGGTAATGTTGAAAAATAGGCAGCAGGACCGTTCGGATCAATGGGTTCGTCAATCGGTTGATTGGTTTCATTATCTGGGATCCTTGCGTCATCCACATTGATTGCGATTCTTTCCGGCGTGATTTGTGCCCGGCCGCCAGCTTGTCCAATACAAATGACCACATCCGGTTGTTCCTTTTTGATTGCTTCGATGACGACTTGAATCGATTTATGGAAAACCGTTGGCACCTCTTGAGCAACAATTACCACATCTTCAATGACTTTTCCATCTAACCGTTTCACAACTTCTAAGGAAGGATTCAAGTGTTCATTGCCAAAGGGATCAAAACCTGTAATTAATACTTTCTTTTTCATCGTCCAAAACCTCCTGATTTACGAAAGGTATACTTTGAAAATCGATTTTCCCGTTTCCTCTATTAAAACAATAGAGAAATCTCATCTTATGTTTCTATTCATTTTATCATACGAAAAGGAGAAATGAAGGAGGGTTTGAATCGGAGTAATCATTCCTAAAATGGGATAGGTAGTGAAAAAGGGGAAAATAATTAACTATAAATTTATTATGTGAATTAAAGTTTTTAAAAACCAATCATAACAATCTTTTATTTTCAAAAATAAGAGGGAGGGAGAAGTTTGCATGCACGTGAATTAAGACGTTTGTCAATTGAACAATTACTGAAATTAAAACCGGAAGTTGTTTTGAATCATTTTTCGGAACAGCCGTATTCCTCCTACACATTGATTGAATTTTACAAAGAGTTGTATCGAAAATTGAAGATGGATCGCACAACCAAGTATGATGGTCTCCTGAATGAAACAAAAGGGAATTTGATTCAAGCCTTAATTCAATACGGAACATATTTGAAAATGGAAGGCAAGAAGGATCAACGGGTGGCAAAGGATTGTTTGAAAGAGGCATTACGTATTGATCGGAATTTGCCAATTGCCCACTATCGGATCGGATTTCTAGCGTATCAAGAAAAAAGATATGACGAGGCACTAATCCATTTTCAACAAGCTCTTTCCATTCCTGAAGGAAATATCGAAACAAAATATGCATTAAATGAACGGCAAAAACGGTATGCAAAGTTGTACTTTATTAATTGCAGTCTTCATCTTGCAACAGAACTAAATGAAACATTGGATTCCTTTGATGATGAAATCGAACCATTGCCGGGATATGATTTTTCACCGTATTTTGACATGATTCACCGGAACGAAGAATATTTAGGTAGACATAAAATTATTACACGTGATGGAGAAACATTTTGTTTTAAAGATGAGATTGACGAATACTTAGATCAGGAAAATACAATCGTACTATATTTTTCCGATCATGAAAACGTAGTTTGTTTCAACGGAAAACAACGAACACTTCATAAGAATCGGGCGGAACTTTTACGATATCTTTTGTTATACGGAAAAAACACGCGCCCCATAATGATGCGGGATTTATCCGATTTAATTTCCACTCACCAAACAGGTGATCAAAATAACGATGCATACCGCCAAGCCATTCGGAGATTAAGGGATGACTTGGAACAAATCGGCTTGTCAAGACAATTAATAAAGTCGAAACCATATGACGGAATTCCTGGATATTATTTCACGGATGACATTCCATTCACCATCATTCATCGACCGGATGTTGATTTTATCCTTCCGTAATCGTCTATTTCCTTTAAACTTGTATCTGTTTGCAATAGAAAGCAGGTGAATGTAACTTCCTTTAAACCTAATACAACGAATTACCATATATGTTCGTTTTTCTAGGATGAATTCATTGGGTGTACTTGTTTAGATCCACCCACATAAAAATTCCCACGGTTTATCCCTTTTCCTTTAGATATTCTGTTTTTTATTCCTTCTGTCTCTGTGACAGGGGTGTCACCGTCTCCAAGTATACTGAAGGTAAATTAAAAGATAAGAGGAGATGGTGAAATGAAAACATGGAATCAATTGTTTGTTCGGCACGGTTGGTTAGTGAAAGAAGTGGAAAGAAATGTTTTCGATTGCAGTGGTGAACGGAAAGAAAATATTACGTTTTTGCAAAAATCGTTACAAAAAGTTGGAGCAAATTTTTCATTGGAAGGCATGCGGCTGTACATCCAATCTGAACCTGTCCACGAAAAGGAGTGGATACGGGTACTTGATTTTGAACATCGGGGAAGAACTGAAAGGCTTTTTGATTTCGAGAACGAAGAAATGATTATTAATGAAATTGATACGTATATCGCTGGAGTTGTCCGACAATTGAATCGACTTGGATTTTATACAAGAATGTCTTGTGATGGACATGAACGGAGAATGCCTTCAATTCACTTCTTAAGAACGGATCAAATGGTTGAAATTGTCATGTTGTTTCAATGGTTAGGTGTTAGTGAGTTATGGAATAGAAGTGAATTCAATCGTAATAATCGGCTTTCCCTCCCAGTAAACCGGTCGTTTTTGCTCGAATTGGCTGAAAGGCTCAGCTTCCTGGAAAAAGACTGGATAGAAAAAGGCAAAACATTTATTGAGGAAAAAATTTTTCAACAAAAATTGGAACAATTGCTTTCGATTCCAGGAGAAAGCGGAAATGAAACAGACATTCGCAGCTTCGTCGTCGAGCAGTTGACCCCGTTTGTCGACCATATCGCAATCGACCATTACGGAAACATTTTAGCGGAGAAAACGGGCAGGCGTATCGGACCGGTCATCCTTTTGAATGCCCACTTAGATACACGTGAACCGATTGTTGAGGGGCGAAAAATCATTAAGAAAGGAAACATTTGGTCATCCGATGCCGGCATATTAGGAGCAGATGACCGGGCAGGGGTGGCTATTTTGCTTCAAATTGCAGAACAACTCCATCGACAAATGAATATTGGTACGGTGAAATTTGCCTTTACTGTTGAAGAAGAAATCGGCCTAGTAGGGGCAAAGCATGTGGAAGACTATTTCCTCTGGAACGTGGATGCAGCAATCGTCGTTGACCGCCGCGGAACAGGAGACATTGTGACGTCCTTTGGTGAAAGCATTCCTTATTGCAATCCGTTATATGGACAATTTTTCGAAATGGTCGCACAACAAGCGGGGCAGTCCGGTTGGAAATGCACACCAGGTGGAAGTAGCGATACACATATTTGGGCCTCTCACGGTATTGAAAGTGTGAATTTATCGGTTGGATACGGAAATGAACATACAGATATGGAGATTTTGGATGTAAAAGCTTGTTTCCGAACTTATCAACTCGTCAAAGAAGCCATTTTGCAACCGGAATTACTTCGAATGGTACTAAGAACGATTCGGCAACAAATTCGACGGGATCAGACGAGAGGAAGGAATAATTCCCTTTATTTAATGAGTTAGGGTACTAAGTGTCCTGAAACCGGAGGAGAAAATTTTGCAAATGTGTCATGTGAACTTTGAATATTTTTGGATTTAAGAACTACCTGTTTCCCTATTGTGAGCATCTACTTTCGATGCCCACAATAGGTTTTTTTATGAATCCCCAGGTGAATAACCAGATTTGAATATTCCTATTTCATCGTCCTTTCTTGCTGTCTAAAATCTTGGAACCATTATGAATTGACATGGACGCCCAAGAATTAAATAAATATATCGATGCGGTGTTTTCCATTCAGACGGAGTGCCGACCGTTGCAAGATGCATTGAAACCGGAAATTGCTGCAAGTCAAATAGAAATAACGGCCGAACAAATTGCCCGACTGTTACGATTTTGAAAAGGAAATTGAGTATTAACGAATCCTCACTTATTTGGTAAAGTAACGGAAGAGGGATTGATGTGTGATGCCATCTTTGAATGGAACAGGTGGGGATCGATTTTGAAGCGGAAAAGAAAGATCTTTCTTATTAGTCTACTTGCGATCATTTTGTTTGTAATTGGCGGATTTTTCCTATATACATCCGATTACTATCGGGCAGATGAACTAGCTCAAAAAATATTATTGAGTGAAAATGTTCAGAAAGAAGAAGGAATGTGGTTTTTCCTCCCGGATGAAGGGAAGGATCAAAACGTGGGAATTATTTTTTATCCCGGCGGTAAGGTGGAAGAGACTGCCTATGCTCCACTACTTGCGAAACTGGCTGAAAAAGGAATTACTTCTGTTTTAACATCTTTCCGAAAGAAGTCTCCCACTTCTAAACGAAGTGAAAGTGGGAGATGAATTTCGGTTAGGCGTAGGTATGAGTTGTCTCTTTTTTTGTGTTATAATATAATCAGTATTATAAAAACGAAAGGCTGTTTTACCAATGAAATTAGATAATAATAACCATTCAGTGTTCCTCCTGTATTATCATCTTGTTCTGGTGGTAAAATATCGCAGACCAGTGATTGATGATACCATATCTGACTATGCAAAAGATATGTTTGTGAGACTGGGTAAAAATTACAATATTTCCTTAGTCGAATGGAATCACGATAGGGACCATGTGCATATTTTGTTCAAAGCACATCCGAATAGCGAACTGTCAAAGTTCATCAATGCCTATAAAAGTGCAAGTTCTCGACTGATCAAAAAGCATTTTCCGGAAGTGAAAAGAAAACTGTGGAAAGAATATTTTTGGTCAAGAAGCTTTTGCCTGCTTACAACGGGTGGTGCACCCATTGAAGTCAAAAAAAAATATATAGAAAATCAAGGGATGAAGTGATGGGGTGTCGATATGGCAAACAAAGCCTATCAGTTCCGTCTGTACCCAACAAAAGAACAAGAACAACTGCTCGCCAAAACCTTTGGTTGTGTCCGTTTCGTTTACAACAAAATGCTTGAAGAACGTATACAAATTTATGAAAAGTTCAAAGACGATAAAGAAGCTTTGAAAAAACAAACATTTCCGACCCCTGCCAAGTACAAAAAGGAGTTTCCTTGGCTTAAAGAAGTGGATAGCCTTGCGCTGGCAAACGCCCAATTGAATTTGCAGAAAGCGTTTCAAAATTTCTTTTCCGGTCGTGCTGGATTTCCGAAGTTCAAAAATCGCAAGGCGAAACAGTCGTACACCACAAATGTGGTCAATGGCAACATTAAGCTTTCAGATGGCTATATCAAGTTACCTAAACTGAAATGGGTCAAGTTCAAGCAACATCGGGAGATTCCTGCCCACCATATCATCAAAGCTTGTACGCTTACGAAAACAAAAACAGGAAAATACTTCATCTCCATTCTGACTGAGTATAAACACCAACCGGTTCCAAAAGAAATAAAAAACGTTGTTGGGCTCGATTTTTCCATGAATACGCTGTATGTCGATAGCGAGGGTAAGAGAGCCAATTATCCTCGATTCTATCGGCAAGCGTTAGAAAAACTAACCCGAGAGCAACGGGTGCTGTCACGCCGCAGGAAAGGTTCCAACCGTTGGCACAAACAGCGTCTGAAAGTTGCAAAGCTACATGAAAAAATTTCGAACCAACGAAAAGACTTTCTGCATAAGGAGTCGCACAAATTAGCGAAACTTTATGATTGCGTGGTCATCGAAGACCTCAACATGAAAGGGATGTCACAAGCCCTCCATTTCGGTCAAAGCGTACATGACAACGGCTGGGGCATGTTCACCTCTTTCCTTCAGTACAAGTTGGCAGAACAGGGGAAGAAACTGATCAAAATCGACAAATGGTTTCCCTCATCCAAAACGTGTTCGTGTTGCGGTCAAGTCAGGGAGTCGCTATCGCTTTCTGAGCGTACATTCCGCTGTGAATGTGGATTCGAGAGCGACAGGGACGTCAATGCAGCAATCAATATCAAACATGAGGGCATGAAACGATTAGCGATAGCCTAACTTGTCCTCGAACCGTGGGGCACACGGGGATCGCTCGGTCAACTTCCCATCATGAGATGGGATTACCCGAGAAGCCCCCACCTCTAAGCGAAGCATAGGTGGTGGGAGTATGTCACTCGAAATGCCTTTCCACTTGGCAATCTTTAATATTGATGGAGCAGATGCTGTTTATGAGAAGTTTCCTGAAATTGACCATTGGTTTTTGGCCGGTCATTCCCTTGGTGGGGCAATGGGTAGTAGTTATGCCAATAAACACGAAGACCAACTTTCCGGACTCATTTTACTCGGTGCATATCCAACCGATGAGCCAACGATTCCGACGATTGCTATATACGGAAGTGAAGATCAAGTGCTGGACAAGGAGAAATTAAAGGTTGTAGAAAATCGCATTGAAATTACTGGAGGAAATCACGCCGGTTTTGGAAATTACGGTGAACAGGGACTGTCCCCTTCATTCGCTTGAAAAATTTATTTTGAGATAATCATCTTTAATAGCTCTTTAAATTCTTCTTTCACAGGTAACAAATGAGGAGTTTCTTTTCTTACAAAAATATATGTGTTCTCCCCATCTGGCGAATAAATGTATTTTTTTGGAATATCATCATCTTTATCATCAAGTACCAAAGAGACTTGATCTTTTTCCGCTTTATAAATGTTCATAGAATAATAAATTTCATCATTAATGAAAAATTCGACTTCATAGACTGGATCATTTTTTAACAACTTTCTTCTTTCGAACCAGTTCAATTTAATATGGATTCCAGAGTAAATTTGTCTGAAAAAAATTGGATCTGAATTTGTGAGAGTCAGGATTTCCTTTGATGTTTTCCCGTCCTTTACGATTACTGTATTAATATCATTCACTGGATAGTCTAATGCTTTTCCTATTAGTAATAGCTCTCTTTGATCCCGTAAATCCAAAAACAAAGCGACTCCCAAAACAACAAGAATAATAATTTCCCATCGTTTCATATATTCCCTTTCCTTCCTTTTGTTGATCTTAATGGTAAGCGGTGGTAGCTAAAAATAAAAAATATTCTAATTTTTTACATTCTTATTATAAAAATTATCTAAAGTCAATGCAATATAAACTTTATTGTCATCCATACAGAAAGGGGGTATGGATAGATCATAAAAGATACTAAAGGTCAAAGATACCGGGCTTTATTTATCTGGACTGTCGTATACAAATTTACAACTTTTTTGTCATTTATAGAAGGAGAGAGAAAACAATATTATTATTCGTATAATACTTATTTTATGAATAATATAGACGTATAAATAATTTATATATGATTCATCACCACATTTTGTGATTGAGGGTGTGTCAATAATTTTGTGTAAATGACCCTGTTCCAGTAGATAGGTTATCCTGCTCATTTTAATTGGTAAAACTTCTATTTCTATGTGAAACACAGAGCCACAGCGGTACCTGCTTGTCTTTGACCTTGTGACTCACCTTTGTTCTTGCTGGTTGGGTTTAGGGAACCGGTCAGCGGGAACTTTAAAAAGATCAGTCGTGATACACTCTGTGTGCGGATGGAGTCCCTCACAGGGCATTATTTTCCCACCCGCCAACTTTCACACCACCACGACTGCAAACAAGGTCAAGGATGGCGGATGGGTGTTAGCCCTTAATCTTCTGCCGAGTAGATACTGCGACGTATGGAAGGTGGAAAATCATAAAATGTGAGAATCTGTTTATTGTTCATCACTGATTCAATGACACGTGGATAAGACTTTTCCCACTTGCTTCGCATCCATTTTAAGGCTTCTAAAGCTTCTTCTCGATCTTTTGCTTGGTAGACGGCCTTAAAGTCATCGAGAATGGCTGCTTACTAGAAATGTTTCGAGCGACATGACACAGCACATTTGATGCTTTGCCTTTGGGTAGACACGATGAATGCGATCCGTCATCCCTGAGAGTCCATCCGAAATGAAGAGAAGTACGTTTCTACGCCTCGCTCACATAGGTTTTGGATGAATTCTTCCCATACATGAGGAAAATATAAAAGGAAGATTTCGACGTCGATTGGAGGAAAAGAAATATATGAAACTACGTGCCATAAACGATAGAAGGTTCCTTTTACAAAAAGATATGTAACTGATAAACTATAAATAATATTACAAAGTTCGGAATTTCATCAGTTAAAATAGGGCGAAAATTGTTCGGCGTACATTTGTGGGCGTGCTGGAAGCGAAATTTCACAGCGAAAAACGTCATTTAGATCGTTACGAACAATTCGATAGGTAGGGGTCGAAGTCGATGAACAAAAAGGAAATTAGAAATCGGTTACATAATCAAATGAAAGAAGGAAAACATTTAATCGGTGTGGCTGCTGGTTCTGGTTTAACAGGAAAATATGCCCAAAAGGGGGGAGCGGATTTTTTATTAGCCCTTACTTCTGGACGGTTTCGGCAAATGGGTGTCAGTTCTTCAGCTGGGTATTTACCCATTGCCAATAGTAATGAAAATGTCATGAATTTTGCCGTGAAAGAATTATTGCCACTCAGTAATCAAATACCCGTCATTTTCGGATTAATGGCCAATGATCCTACGATCCATTTACGAAACTATATTTCTACGATTCAAAAAAAGGGATTTTCGGGGATTAATAACTTTCCAACGGTCGGTTTAATCGATGGGAAATTTCGAGAAGCATTGGAAGAACAACATATTTCCTACGCAAAAGAAGTGGAAGCAATCTCCATTGCAAATTCCCTCGGCCTATTTACTGTCGCGTTCGTTTTCAATAAAGATCAAGCCATTCAAATGGTTAAGGCTGGGGCAGATGTGATTTGTGTTCATTTCGGTTTTACAAAAGGGGGCATTTTAGGTCCGAAGCATGTGCGTTCATTACAATCTGCAAAGACGTTAGCGCTAGAGATCTTTGAAGCATGTGAAAAAATCAACTCGAACATTATAAAAATGATTTACGGAGGACCTGTTACAAAGCCGGCCGATGTCCAATTTATGTACAACGGAACGGACATTCACGGCTATATCGGCGGGTCCGTTTTTGAGCGAATCCCCTCCGAACAAATGATTCTCCAAGTGACCAAATCATTTAAGGAAACCGATGAAGTTCAATATGAACAATTGTCCCATTTTATAATGGACGGTTTTACATCAAAGAAAGATTATATTGATTTTATTAAAAATTACATCCGTCTCCATTATGCCGATAACATATCCCTAAAC
The DNA here is from genome assembly GCF_026547205.1 of Fervidibacillus halotolerans. Classification (GTDB taxonomy): domain Bacteria; phylum Bacillota; class Bacilli; order Bacillales; family Caldibacillaceae; genus Fervidibacillus; species Fervidibacillus halotolerans. The sequence goes on from NZ_CP106877.1 coordinate 957,811, forward strand.
GATTTAGCGGAGTACTTAGGATTGTCTCGATCTTATTTAAGTACATTGTTTAAAGAAGAGGTGGGCACGTCCTTTCGGGATTATTTAATTGAATATCGAATCAACCTAGCCATTGATATTTTAAAAACAAAAATCCTTCCACTTACAACGGTTGCAGAAATGGTCGGTTATCCAGATTATGCCCAATTCAGTAAATTGTTTAAAAAGAAACTAGGCATGTCACCGAAGGAATTTGCTAAAAGAAACAAAAACACAAAAACGTAAAATAAAATAACATGTATTTTCAGAAATGTAAGCGCTATACTAACAATGTATTTAAAATTGGTTGAAACGGAAAGGAGTGGAAGGATGGATAAAACAATCGCTATTTCAGGTACGTTTGATACGAAAGGGCAAGAGTTTTTGTTCGTAAAAGAATTAATTGAATCACTAGGCTTTCGTACTTTTACGATCCACACCGGCGCATTTACGCCCCAATTTGAACCGGATGTGTCAAACCGTGAAGTCGCTTTAGCAGCCGGTCGGGATATTGACGAGGTCGTAAGTCGAAAAGATCGGGCATATGCTACTGACACCTTGGCCAAAGGAATGGAAGTGTTATTGCCGAAACTATACAATGAGGGGAAATTCGACGGCATTATTTCGTTAGGTGGAACAGGAGGTACGGCTATTGCGACGGCTGGGATGCGAAAACTTCCGATCGGTGTACCCAAGGTGATGGTTTCAACCGTTGCATCAGGAAATACGACGCCATATGTCGGATTGAGCGATCTTGTTATGTTCCCATCGATCGTAGATGTAGCTGGGATTAATGCCATTTCAGCAAAAATATTTTCCAATGCGGTTTATGCGATTACAGGTATGTTACAACATGAATTTAAAATGGAAAAGGAGCATAAACCGTTAATTGCAGCGACGATGTTTGGCCTTACGACTCCTTGTGTGAATTATGCGAAAAAGTATTTGGAAGATCGTGGATATGAATTGGTCGTTTTCCATGCGACAGGAATCGGTGGAAAAACGATGGAAAGTTTGATTGAAAATGGATTTTTCGCAGGTGTTTTGGATATAACAACAACCGAATGGGCTGATGAAACTGTGGGTGGCGTTTTAAGAGCAGGTCCGCATCGATTGGAAGCTGCGGGAAAACACGGTGTGCCGCAGGTCGTATCCCTCGGTGCGATCGATATGGTAAATTTCGGTCCGCGGGAAACCGTTCCTTCCAAATTTGCAGGAAGAAACTTTTATCAACATAATCCATCCGTCACACTCATGCGGACGACCGTTGAAGAAAACCGACAAATTGGTGAAACGATTGCGGAAAAATTAAATATGGCAGAAGGTTATACTTCTTTACTTATTCCTTTGAAAGGGCTTTCGGGGTTGGATGCCGAAGGAAAAGCCTTTGAAGGGAAAGATGAGGACAAGATGTTATTTGATACTATTAAGGAAAAAATCGATCGAAATAAGGTGGAAATCATTGAGATCGATGCCCATATTAATGACCAAATCTTTGGTGAAACAGCAGCGAAAAAATTAATTGAACTCATCGAGAAGAAAAGGAGCGAAAAAGGATGATAAAAAGGGAAGAAATATTAAAACGTTTTCGGGAAACCATTGCAAATGGTAATATTTTATTAGGTGTCGGTGCCGGTACAGGAATTACCGCAAAAAGTAGTGAAGCCGGTGGCGCAGATATGTTAATTATTTATAACTCCGGTCGATATCGGATGGCTGGAAGAGGTTCATTAGCCGGATTACTTCCGTATGGGGATGCGAATCAAATCGTCGTTGAAATGGGTCACGAAGTACTTACCGTCGTGAAAGACACACCCGTTCTTGCAGGTGTAAATGGAACGGATCCTTTCCGAGTAATGGACGTATTTTTAAAACAATTGAAAGAACAAGGGTTCAGTGGCGTACAAAACTTCCCGACGGTTGGATTAATCGATGGGGTATTCAGGAAAAACTTGGAAGAAACTGGGATGGGTTATGATTTAGAAGTGGATATGATTCGGAAAGCCCATGAACTCGATATGTTAACGACTCCTTACGTTTTTGATGAAGAACAAGCGAGAAAAATGGCTGAAGCAGGAGCAGACGTTCTCGTTGCCCATATGGGACTAACAACGAAGGGAACAATTGGAGCGAAAACTGCTTTAACATTAGATGATTGTGTTGAACGAATCGAAAAAATCGTGGAAGCTGGTCGCTCTGTAAATCCAGATATTTTAGTAATTGCCCACGGTGGACCGATCGCTGAACCGGAAGATGCGGAATATGTGATTAAACGGGTCGATGGTGTCGTCGGATTCTTTGGAGCATCGAGCATTGAACGCCTAGCTGCAGAAAAGGGAATTCAAGCACAAACGGAAGCTTTTAAAAAGATTAAAAAATAAAAGGAAAAAGAGTATAATCCTTGATTGAAGAGGGTGCCTTGAAATATGGGCACCCTTTGTAATCCATATTTTGTTGCGGGTGAATGATTTTTTACCATCGACCGAATAACCCTTTGAAAATTCCTGCTTTATATGGCAATATGAGATGGTAAAACGTTTGATTTGTGAAAGGAACGATGATTTTGCGAACACTTGTTATAAGCGATATCCATGGTTGTTTCGATGAATTCATGGAACTGTTAGATTTGGTCGAGTATACAGTTGGTAAAGACCGTTTAATCTTGTTAGGGGATTATGTTGACCGTGGACCGAAGAGTAAAGAAGTAGTCCAATATGTGTTGGAATTGGAAAAAAAGGATGAAGTTATTATTTTAAAAGGAAATCACGATGAACGTTTCGTGTCATTAGTAGAAAGGGAAAACCCTACAGTTCGAGAAATGTTTTTCAAATATGGGGGTTATGAAACGTTAAAAAGTTATGTTCCGAATTTTTCAATGGAACATTTCGATGAAGCCGTCGATTTTATTCGGCAGGAATACCGCCATCATATTGAATTTTTAAATCGAACGAAGCTGTATTTTGAAGATGACCATTTTATATACGTTCATGCCGGATTAAATCCGAAATTTAAAGATTGGAAACAGCAACCGGTTCCGGATTTTTATACGATTCGTGAAACATTTCTTCAAGGGACAGTTGATACTGAAAAACGAATTGTCTTTGGACATACAGCAACCCCCTTGATACATGAATCAGGAGATATTTGGATGTCTGGAGAAAAGATAGGGATCGATGGGGGCTGTGTTTTCGGATATCAGTTAAATTGCCTTGAAATCGGAAATGAGGGGAAATTGACCCAATACGAAGTACCTTCCAAACAAAAAAGGTCAAGGATTTAAGTGCCTTGACTCTTTTTATTTTCCATAGCATTTATTAATTGTATAAATTCCGGTAAGCCTTTATCGATCAGCAGTTCGAAAATTTTCATCATATCTTCCACTTTGTTGTCATTGACTTCTAACAAGTATTGAAGGATGACACCGTCGACGGCACCTAATAACCAGGATGAGAGTGCTTTATTTAGCGGGGTATCTTCTAATCCATATAAATTCACTAAAATTTCTTCGATCCCGAGATTCCATTGTTTATATTTCTCTTTCAATTTTTGTTTTAAATCCATATTCCCAGATAAAATTTCATGGGCAAAATGGTGTTGTAAGCGATTTTCTGCGTCTTTATAAAACCGTTCCTTTGTCTTTTGGATGACATCCCTTTTTATTTTTTCTTTATTTTCCACGTGGTTTTTGATTCCTTTAGCGATGCGAATGGAATCGGAAAGGCTTTCGTCAAGAAGATCGTAAAATATCTCCTCTTTATTTTTATAGTAATGATAAATTGCACCGGTGCTCATGCCCGCTTCTTCAGCAATGGCTCGAACGGTTGCCCGATTCGTTCCGTGCTCACTAATCACTTTTTTTGCAGCAAAAAGAATTTTCGATTTTCCGTTCACTATATTATCCTCCTTACTTCACTAGCATACCACAGAGCAAAAAAGAATTGAAATTTAATATTGTAAAAAAATGTACATTGACTAAAATCGTTTTCATGTTTATACTAAGGACATAACGAACGTTCGGTATGTAGTTCATAAGACGAAAAGTAAAAAGAATAAAACATTACTTTAGAAAATAAAAGGTATAGATGTGTTCATTTTTGTAAAGTAGGAACAAATGTGATTCCAATATTTTTATGTTTTTCGATTCGTTTAGCAATTTGTTTTCAACGTCTGAAGTCCCATGTTATGGGAAGAGATTTTTTGCACATAATTGATTTTCTATGTTTATAATTTTTTGTTTGTTTCATTAAAATATGATCAGTATTGAACAATTGTATCAAAATATGCTCAGTAATGAACAATTTATTATAAGGAGGTTTAACCGTGGGTATTTTATATGAATCAACGGATTTAGTTGGATGGGGAATTTGGTTTTTCGTACTATTCTCTTTAATGGCTTTCAATGAATTTAGCCGTACGACGAAATGGGGAGGAATCACACTTTTTCTCATCGTTCCAATCATTTTAACGATTTTTGTTTGGCCTACTACAGCAGCGCCTGGGAATGAATATGGTACGGGTACTTGGTTTAACTGGGTAAAAACGTATTCAGCCCTTGCAGGTTGCCTCGGTTTTATGGCGATTCGATACATTCCGTCGTTAGCAAAAAAGAAATGGGTACTTTGGTTTCCACCGGCAATATTGGCCTTAAATATTTTAGAGGCATGTATTCGAGACTTTCAAGTGTTCGCGTATGGTGTTTGGGAAGGAGCATATATTGATCATCTTTGGGTGATGTCCGGTCCTTGGAATATTATGAATGGAATCGCAGGACTTTTAAATATTATCGTAATTTGTGGATGGACGGGTATTTTCGTTTCCAAAGACAAATCAAAGGACATGATTTGGCCCGATATGATTTGGCCTTGGATTATTGCTTATGATCTATGGAATTTTGCCTATACGTATAATTGTATAGCTGATCATTCATTTTACTGTGGTTTGGCATTATTGCTTTCTTGTACGATTCCGACATTTTTCATCAAAAAAGGTGCATGGCTACAACACCGTGCCCATACCTTAGCCCTTTGGATTATGTTCGTTATGACAGTGCCGGCCTTTGCTGATCGCATTGCACCTGTACCAACTACCCATAATCCAACCGCATTTTTCGTCGTTAGCCTCTTGTCCTTATTGGCGAATAGTGCTTTAGTTGTTTATCAATTTTATCGGATTCGAAAACGAAAACTTCATCCATTAAAAGATGAAATTTATACCGATACAAAAGCGTACAAAAAAGCAATGGAAGAAAATACGGTGGCAGTATAAAAAAGTATGGACGATTTTCGCTATTCGAATGGATGAAAGCGAAGATCGTCCGTTTTTAATTGAACGATTTTTACATTTTTTTGGTACGCATTTTTTTAGAGAAAAAGAGTTACATTACAATTGACTCAGTAAATGAAAAGTATGCTGGAAAATTTGTCTTGTTAAAAATTTAACATATTGTGAACACCTATTGACGGATTATACGTTGGGTGGTATTATTTAATTGTGAAAAGTTGAACAAACATAAACATCATTTTTATGAAAGGAATGGTTATAAATGTCTACAATGGAAACTTTTAAAGCGACAACAAAAATTTTAGAAGGAGGTTTATCGGTAGAATCTTCTTCTCGAAATTTTAAAGTAGTATTAGATGAACCGAAAAGTCTCGGTGGAACAGATAAAGGAATGAATCCCGTTGAACTCGTATTATGTGCATTAGGCGGATGCCAAGGAATTGTGGCAAAGGCCTATGCGAAACATAAAGGAATCGATTTGAAAGATTTCCGGGTTGAATTGGAAGGAGACTTGGATGTAAGAGGATTTAAAGGTGATCCAAACGTTCGTCCGGGATTCCAAGAAATTCGCTTTAAAATGTATATGAAAACCGATGCTTCTCCGGAAAAAGTGAAGGAATTTGCACAATTTATCGAAAACACTTGTCCGGTAGGAGATTCGTTAACCAATGGCGTTTCATTAAAACTAAGTGATGTAGTTGTAGAAAAACCGTAAAACCCCATTAAATTAAGGCTGGTTCCATTAACAGGAATCAGTCTTTTTTCTAAGTTTTCTTAAAAGGAATCCAACCGGTTCAAAAAGGTTTAAGGCTGGACCATTTTAAATCATGATCGGATCCGTTGTAAATATTTACGAGTTCGGAAAAAGCTTGTTTTGAATTTGTGAGAGTAAGGATTTTTTTATGTATTCCCGTCCTTTCTGGTGAATGAATCAATATGTGACATATTTTCTAACATATTTCCAATCATTGAATTTTCTCTTTGTTCCTGTTATCCAAAAAAATGTCCCTGATAATTACAACGGGGTAATTTTCAGAAACAGAATTGATTAAAATTTACAAAATCGTAAAATAAAGAAATGTTCTATTTATACATATTTGGTATGATAATCGTGAAATCGTTCAAATGTATTAACGTTTTTTGTAGGGAAGGAATGAAAATGTATTTTTGGGAAGGGAGCATGAACTATTGAACTGGAAAAAGGACGAGGAACAGTTCGTAAAATCAATTACTGTAATTTTTCAATTTTTGTTGAATATATCACTTATTTTTTTAGCAATCATTTTATCTGTTTTACTGTTTAAAGAGTTATTTGTGTTTGGGAAAATGTTGTTCCTTGGGGATCAGAACGATTACATTGTTTTTTTAGAGAATATTTTAATTTTCTTTTTATATTTTGAGTTTATCACGATGATTGTAAAGTATTTTAAAGAAGAGTATCATTTCCCCCTCAGGTATTTTATTTATGTGGGGATTACGGCCATGGTGCGGTTAATCATTGTCGACCATCAAGATCCATACAGCACCCTTTTGTATGCAGTGGTCATCTTAATCCTTATCATTGGGTATTTCATTATGAATTTAACCCCCCGGGACCGTCCTGAAAGCAGATGGTTTTTTAAACTGCAAAAGAAAGATGTCGAGGGCGACGAAAAATAAATAGTATATTACAATAATTGTCGTCGACCTCCAGGAGTGCAAAAAACCCGGGGGATCGACGACATTTTGTGATTTTTTCACAATCTACAATGATTCTTGATTTATCAATCCTTTTCAACAACTAGTTGTTTATATACACAAGTGATTCAAAAATAAATTACAGTTAATAACTAGTATATAAAACAATCACATATAATAAGTATCCCGTTAAAAGTATTGTAATAAACAGACGACGATCAGTAGAATTTTTTATTATGTATTTTTTTATGAAAAGTCCTGGCAAAGTAATAATTATAAACATAACAAGTGCAAAAAGTAATAAATTACTAGCATTGAATGATTCAATAAAATAGTCAAGAAATATAAATGATATAAAATGTACTATCAAATATAAACCAAAAATTATCATTGCAAATAATATGAATTTTTTCATTTTACCCCTCTAATTTAAAAATAATATTGGTAATAAAAGCCGACGATCTATTTATTTTGAAAAATTCTTCTTGCAACCCCACTAATATGCGTACAATATTCTTCTTTTACACCGATTTTTTCATAATAGTATTTTCCAACATCATAAACATAACCTTCTCCTAAAGAACTGAAGGTTATTTCTTCCTTATCCATTAATCTGTCTCCAGAATAATAATTGGCTTGATAAAATCCCGAAGAATCCCTTCCTTCCCAGCCGAAATCTGGAGGAGACGATGTTAATAAGATTCCATCTTCATTAAAATGGTAATCAATTACTCCGTCCTTTAATGTTAAAGGAGGTTCACTTTCTACATTGTAAAATACATACGCACATCCTTGGAAACCCTCTGGTAAATAGTAATTCATTACTTTTATGTTTTCTTTTTTAGGAAGGAGTAAAATTAAAGAAAAAAGGATAATGGAAACACCAACAAAAATACTTTTTTTTCATTTTCCTCATCTTAATCACTTCCTTGCAAACAATATTTTACTATTTTCGGTACCGTCAAGAATTTTGTGTAAGATCCTATAGAGTATCCTCAGATTATGCTTTATTTGATAATAAATTCATTTATCTGTTTCCCACTAGGAGACTGAATATTCAGTCTCCTAGTGGGAAACGCACGCCTCTTCGAATATCTTTATATACTTACAAATTTTAGTATCTTTCTTCGAACATTTCTTGCAGGGCTTGATAGGCGTTTGAAAAACCTCGTAATTTTCGATTCGACCATTTTTCATTAAACTCTTGTATGGTCAAATACGTGATTTTCTCCGCAGCTTCTATACTTGAAAGACTGTTCATCGTCTTTAGTCGTTTACGTATGTCTTTAATGGTTCTTTCAATCGCGTTTGTCGTGTATATGACACTGCGTATGCTTAGTGGATATTTCATAAACGTGAGTAGAACGTCTAAATCTTTTTCCCATGATTGTACTTCTCTTGCGTATTTTTTGGACCACTTTTTCTCGAATTCATGAAATGCTTGTATCGCAGCTTCTTTTGTCGTGGCACGATAAATGAGCTTTAAATCTTCTGTCACTTCTATTTGGTCTTTCTTTCTGACTTTATTTAATGTATTTCTGACTTTGTGTACGACACATCGTTGTACATCGGCTTTTGGATAGACAGATTTAAAAGCTTCTTCTAAGCCATTAAGACCATCAAACACACCAAGTAATACTTCTTTTACTCCGCGCTGATATAAATCTTGAAGAATTTCTTGCCATCCAAGAGCGCTTTCTTGACCTCCAACATAGAAGCCTAATATTTCTCGATAACCATCCTCATTGACTCCAAGGACGATATAAATGACTTCCTTCGCATACGTATCACGACGGACTTTTATATATAAGCCATCTAGGTAAAGGACAGAATAACGCTTATTGAGTGGACGTTGTTGCCATTTTCGAATGTCTTCTATTGTCGCATCTGTAATATTGCTTATCGTGGTTGGGGAGTAACTGGAACCGAGAATTCGTTCGATAAATTTACCGATTTCTCGAGTGCTCATCCCACTTTGGTACATTTTAATAATCGCTTCTTCAAGCCAACCATCGCGACGTTGATAAGGTTCAAATAGTTGGGTTTGAAAATCCCCATTTCGATCTCGTGGAACATAAAGTTGATCAATTTTTCCATACTTCGTATCCAAAGAACGGGTGTAATACCCATTTCTGGAGTTATGAACTTCTTTCTGTTCCACTTCTAAAAAGTTTTTGATTTCTTCTTTCATGATGAGCTCTAATTTTTCTTTTACAAACTCACGAATCAAATTTTCTAGTTGATTTGCGAAGTCAAAGTTAGGTATACTACTAGACATAGGTAGGGTCATCCTTTCTCAATTTGTTTGGTTGCAAATCTGAGAATACCCTACCTTTTTTCTTTTGGTCTAGCAAAATGCTTTACACAAAATTTTATACATCATCCTATTTTCCTTTATTATAACAAATTTAAATTATAATTTATAAAAAATGTTATGATAATTTATTTTAACAATTTTTTTTGGAATTTTTTTATGGACAAAAAAGAAAGCAAATTAAATCTGAAAAGTTTCCCATTTATCCTGCAAAAAATGCGTTTAACCATCCAGAAGTCATTTCCTTTTTCTTCCTTATAAGTTTTCGTTATAGTAAACAATAGTACAATAGAAAAAGAGGTGTTTGAAAATGAATCAACCATTAGTAACGTTACGAGTGAAGGGGAAGGTTGAATCAGGAATTACAAATACGATTCAAGTGCGAAATTTGGCACCCGTATTGATTGATGAACCGATACGCCTTGGTGGGAAGGATCAAGGTCCGAATCCGTTGGAGTATTTGCTTGCAACTTTAGGAGCCTGTGCGACCATTATTGCTCATGATGTGGCAAAGGAACAACAATTCACATATAAACGAATCGATTACTCCGTGAGTGGAAAACTCGATCCCCGTGGTTATAAAGGGGTTGAAGGAGTCAAAACGTATTTCCAATCTATCCGTCTCGATGTTTTTGTCGAAACGGATGAAAATGAAGAGGCGTTACAACGGGTGGCAGAAATTTCTGAGGGGAGATGTCCCATTTACAATTTATTGAAAGATGCAGGTGTGGAAATCGAATCGAATTGGGTGAAAAAACAATAATTTCGAAATGGATAAATTCATCGAATACGATTGGTGATGAACGAATTAGACGAGTAAAGAAAGGTCTAGACCCATTTACGGTTTAGACCTTTTTACAAAATGCCTTTAGGAAGGCTGCCTCTCGATGAAAGGACTTGTTACGCAATTAGTTCTTCATTATTTATAGATTCCTTTTCATTAACCGAATCGAGAATCATCGCAAAAATGGAAGCAATCATTTGTTGAAACAACATGCTGACAACGATCGGTAAAACGACTGGAGACGGGAAAAATGTGATGGCAATTACGGCACCTGCACTCACATTTCTCATCCCACCCCCAAAGGTTAGGGAAACGAGGGAACGTTTCGGAAACTGCAAAACTTTCCCAATAATAAAAGAAAGGAAATAACCGATAAATGTGACGAAAATCACAACTATCATGATATAAACGAGTTCCCAGTTGAAGGTTTGAAAAAAAGGAGCCACTTCCGCACCGTTTAATAACATTACTCCACAGAGGAACAACTTTGAAATCGGTGATAATCGGGGTTTCCAAACTTTTCCGCTATTCCCCTTTGTAAATTCATTGAAAAGGAGAGCGATAATGGAAGGAAAAACGATCATAAAAAGTAGGGATGACATCATTTGCCAAAGATCCAACGCCACGTCTTGACCGACCAAAATCGATAAACTAAGTGGCACGAGAAAAGGGGCTAATAAAGCATCGATGATAATCACTGAAAGGGTTAAAGCTTGATTTCCCTTTTTCATCGAAACCCAAATAAAACTTGTAATCCCTGTTGGTATTACCATGCTTAAAATTAAACCAGTCATCGTTTCTGAATCCTCTGGGAAAGTGAGTTGGGCAATGCCCCAAGTTAACATCGGCATTATGATATGAAGAAAACTTAAAATAATAAAAACTGGTAGGGGTTGACGGACCGCTTCTTTTAAATCCCGAAAATTTAGGCTCAAGCTTCCTTCAAAAGTCATAAAAGCAAAGAGACAAGGAATTAAATATGTAAAATCTTTCACATAACTAGTGAGAAAGATTCCGAGGATAACGCTAAATGGTGCAATAAAAGGGATGGATCTTTCAAAATTTCGATTCAAATTTTGTAGCATAAATGTACTCCTTCTATTTTAGACAATGATACAACCACTTTACTCTCCATAAAAGGTGCTGTCAATCTTAAAATAATTTACCGGAATTTTAATAAGAAAACTACCTTGTTGTAAAGAGCCAGTAGATGGAAGGTTGGAGAAAAATTCATGACAATTGATCATTGATGAGTCGATCAGAAAAAGTAATGAAAAGGAATTGTGAAAATGGTGATTATCAACATTTCGTATATCCGATTGTTTTTGAATATATAAAGAAAAGGATTTTTAAAAAATAGAATGACAAATATGTGAAATTATGGAAAAACTGTAAATGGTCGAATAAACCCCTTGACCGAAGAAAAAGGTAGTTGTAATATGAATATTGTAAAAACAATGATTTATTTGTGCGGAAGTAGTTTAGTGGTAGAACACCACCTTCCCAAGGTGGGGGTCGCGGGTTCGAGTCCCGTCTTCCGCTTAAAAGTCGGTAGAAACGGCGTAATGACGCTATTTCTACCGATTTTTTTATGCGTTGATTTAACCGCTGACTTGCCCCTTTGGGTGCGGCATAGCGCAATACTGGCATGGCGTCGGTTATTCCGTAAAAACAGGCGGAAGGAGTGCCGACGATGACAAAAAAGCGCCGCAAAGTTAACCGCAATATTGGAGAAACCTCGGACAACCTCGACGTACTTTTCAAAAAATTCCTTGAAATTAAAAAGGCGGAAGGACGCGCTGAAAAAACAATTAACCAGTATATCGAAAACTACCGGTATTTTTCGGAGTATTTAGAAAAGCGCAATATACCACGCCTAATGTCCAAGATGAATAAAGACGTAATGCGCGGCTATATCGTGTATATGCAAAATGAAATCATCAAATTTGAAGATCATCGGTTTGTACTCGACAAATATAAAACGGTTGGACTATCGCCAACAACGATAAATACACGATTAAAAACATTACGCGTAATGTTTAAATGTTTGCAAGACGAGCGATTAATTACAAAAAATCCGATGGACGGAGTTAAAAACTTAAGAGATCAAGAAAAGGAAATTGTCGTATTAAGCGCCGACGAATTAAAACGATTACTATATTCGCTTAATCAACGTAAATACACCGAATTTCGCGACTATGTACTTACAATGTTGCTACTCGACAGCATGATGAGAATAAGCGAAGCAACCGGTTTAAAAACGACGAATTTTGATTATGCAACGCGAACGGTCGTTGTTCCAGCACACGCCGCCAAAAACCGCAAGGCGCGAATTATCCCAATTCAAGAAAAGACGGCGCGCTTACTGCGGGAATTGATTGCAGAGAATCAAACGGACTTTGATAGCGAATACATCTTTTTGACAAATAACGGAAGTAAAATGCAGCCGTCGCATTACAGACAACGTTTAACAAGATATGCGGAACGTGTCGGTATTCAGAAAAAAGTACATCCGCATTTAATACGACATACAGCCGCGACAATGTTTCTCGAAAATGGCGGCGACATTCGTCATTTGCAAAAATTGCTCGGTCATAGTGATATGCGGATGGTGCAAAGGTACACGCATTTATCGAATAAAGCGCTGATTGAACAGCACGAGAAATATTCCGCGCTAAATAACGTCATGAGCAATCTAAATAAGCCGCGAAAAATTAAACGGTCAAACATTTAAACAAACAGGGGCGTTGATTATGTACTATTTAAGCGAATACCAAACTTTCAACAATAAAGACGAATTAAATACAGCGGTTAAAAGTCACCTTGCACGCCATAAATTTGATTTAACCGACACAGAAAAGCTGACGTTGCGCACTATCGCACGATACGCGGTCAAATATCCCGGTGCGGCGCATTTAAAAGCGGCTACTATTGCGGACTTGATCGGCAAGAGCGAAAAAACCGCCCGACGTGCCATAAACAAGTTGGTTAAATTCGGAATTATCCGCAAAGTTGAAACGATACGCAAAGTAACCGGAGGTAAGGGCGCCAACATTCTTCAAATTTTACCGCCTACTAATGACCATACGGACACGTCCAATCGGAAAGAATCGAAAAATAGCGACGTTGCAACGGTTAAAGCGTCAAATTCCGCAAATGAACCTAGTAACTCTATTAAGCAAAACATTAATACAATAGCTACTGAGGAAACCGCAAATGGCGCATTAAAGCGTTCAATTCCAGCCGAATTGTACAACGCATTAAAACCGTACTTCAATGATCGCGATATGTATAAAGCCGTCGGTATCTTGTGGCGCGCAAAGGCGTCAATTGACCGCAACATTACGTTTGAACAACATTCCAGCGTCTATGTTGACACATTTAAGAACGTCATATTCCATTACAAGCGAGGCAAAGTGCGGAATTTGTTCGCCTATTTATACGGTGCATGGCGTCAAGTAGCGATTGAAATTAAACGCAGGTTGACGCTGGCGGAAAGCGACTTGTTTTATAACTGGTTGGACGCTTAATTCGCTTTAGTGCGCTAAAATGTGTGCGCTTATTCGGACAAATCGCCAAAAAGTGTGCGCTTATTCGGACAAATTCGATACCCGAAATAAATCTATATATTGAGTATATTGCGTTATTTTTCGCTAAATGAACGCTATATATTGTGTTTAATCGTCGGTATTTACTGCGATATATGCGAAATTATATCTTAATCTTTGTTACTTGGTTTTAGCGGTAAGAAAACTGAATGACCATTCATCGGTAAATTCGCGGAAAAAATACGGGGTTCATCGGTAAATTCGCGGAAAGTGATTTTCGGGGGTTTTTCGCCGTTTTTCTTCGATTTGCTCCGTTTTTCTCCGTTTTTCTTACGTGCAGGAAACGACTTTATTCTTAATCTTTGTGAATTCGTCAAGCAACTTCACTCCAGATTTGGAGGAATGTCTAATGTCCGCGAACTAGTGAATTTAAACCTTGATCCAAAATTGGGTCAAGGTCAGGGTAGTACGATAACTGTACTAGGGTAGTACGATAACCGTACTGTATATATATTTATATTATATATATATATATCTAATTATATATATTTATATTTGCGTCCATGTTCGCTTACGCTCACATGTCCGCGAACTAGTTTACTTTATCCCGGTTTATAGCGGAATGTGAGGTAGAAGTAGTTATAAAAGGTATTAATCTATCATCATTAAGGTACTGTCCGCAATATAAATATTATTTAATAAATAATATGATATATTGACTAGTTCGCGACGACAAGCCACGATAGTGGCGCAGTCGGCGCAATATCACGTTTTCATAAAACGTACGACATTAGGCGGGGAATGTACAAGACATTCCGCGTTGATACAACGTTATATTTACGGAGGTGAGGACGATGGCAAAACGTAAGCGACGTAAGCGTACAAGACCGCCGTTGGATGATCGGCATTATACCGCAATATATTTGATGACGCGCCCATTTTACGACAAAAAGACCGGTAAAAAGCGTTGGTTAACGCGTCAAGAAGTCGCGGACATGGTCGGAGTTAGCCGGATGCAGTTATGGCGCTGGGAACAACGCAAGGACTTTCAGCGCGAACACGACAAGGCGTTAAAGGCGTACTTGCGAACGTTGAAACCGAAGAAACCGCGCTGGACGGTGCCAAGTAGTGCGGATGAAATTAACGCAATATTGCGCAATTCAGGAATAATTTAGCAGGATTACAACCGCGAGCGTTGTCTATACCTGCTTTTTTCGACAACTCTACGGAAGTGTCGCGATTTATTGCAAGGTCTGCCAAATCTGGCAACCCTTTATTAATTCCGCATTTTGTTTTAGTCGGTTGCGGTATACTGCGAGAAGGTTCGCCATTGACGACTTGCCTACGCCGGCTTTTTTGGCGAGGATTTCGTTTGTACGTCCTCCTTGTTGCAAATCTGCACCGAGGTCTGTACGTGTGCCTTTACGCCCCTCCGCTTTACGCCGTTCAACCGAATAACCAACGCTGCTTTCTGTCCTGTTACTAAAGTAGTTACAAGTTGCGTCTTTTTGCGAAATTTCACAAGGCAAACGCCTCTCACGCGCGACCCCTCCGACGTTTTGAATCCGCCACCTCGTATATATAAGTAGAAAAACGGAATCATTCCGATTTATAACGTCAACCAGTCGCGACTATTGTGCTGATCGACCGCTTACATGCGGAACAATGGAAACCGCGTCTGTCGGTCGTATTAACCGCATTAACTCCTATAAATGTGTATTTAATACCGAAAACGTACATCGGACGCAAGGCGCTATTAACCGCGTTAACTGTTATTCGTACCGATTTCCAACAAATCGCAAAAACCTGCGTATAATACTTGCGTATAATTAGCATTATGCGTATAATAAACGTAGAATCAAACGGAAAACAACGCCATTTTCGCCGAATAACAAGCGAAAAAAGTTGCGTATAATTATTTACGGAGGTTTTTGCGATGAGTAATAATGCGGTTATGGAACGATTTATTGCGGAATCATTAGCGGGCAAGTCGCCGAACACAGTCAAAGCCTACCGGCAATCAATCGCCAAATTCGCGGACTACCTTGCGGACAGTGGCGCCGACTTGACGACGTTCGCCCGATCGGACGTGCAATTCTACATACAACGGTTGGAAACCGTCGAGAAACGCAAACCAAGCGGTGTAAACCGCGAGTTAGCGGCAATCAAGGCGTTTTGTCGCTGGGCGAACAAAGAGGACGCGGTCAAGGACTTACGCGTTGTTAAGCCGGCAAAACCAACGGCAAAAGCGCCGGAATGGCTCGACAGAACGACGCGGAATAGACTGATACGCGAAACCGACCGCAAACGCAACAAACGCGATCATGCGATGGTCATGACGTTGTTGGGCTGCGGATTGCGCGTCAGCGAGTTGGTGACGCTTGACCGCGACGACGTGACGATTAGCGAGCGCAAAGGTACGCTACACGTCCGCAATGGCAAAGGCGGCAAAGAGCGTTACGTGCCGATACCAGCCGATACTAGACGCGCAATAAGCGAGTATTTAGCGCAACGTACCGATAACCATGACGCGTTATTCTTGTCGCAATATGGTAAGCGAATCAGCGTCCGGACAGTCCAAGCGATGTTGGCCAATTACGGCGTACATCCGCACCAATTGCGACATACATACGTTAAGACGCTCGTTGATCGCGGAGTGCCAGCCGCGACGATTATGGCACTAACCGGACATACTAGCGCCGATATGGTCGCGTGGTATTCGCAACCGAGCGAGGACGAGAAAGCGGCGATTGTCGAGGGTATGTTCGCATAGAAACGTAAGCGTGGCGAGGTTGCCGCGCTTTTTTTTTTTGACCCGGGGGGATGTCGAAATCAGCCGCGTTTGCCTTGCCGTTTTAAAATCCGCGCACTAAAAAATCACTTTGACTTTACCGCGCTAAAGCGTCGCGCACACTCCGCACGCTCGCGTCAACCTCGTTGAAAAATGCGTGTATTTGACAGATTTTTCGCTTAAAATTGCGATTTAAGGCGTTTATTTTTATGCGGTAATGTAATAAGTCGCTAAAACGTTAAAACGCGTTAGAACGCAAATTTGAGGCAAAAATCGGTTTAATGTAAACATGTTGCGGATAACCTATTTCCAAATTTGGAAAAAGGTCGAAGTTTTCACGCGCCTTCCGTCGTTCCTCTTTAATCGCCGTCGATCAGCGTCATGATCTCGTTAATATCGTCAATGTCGAGCGCATTGGCGATTTTTTCGATGTGTTCGATCGAAACCCGGCTAACAAATCCGCGCGATAACTGCGAAATTGCCGCCTGTCTAACGCCAGTCATTTCGCTTAATTGCGCTTGTGTGAGATTGTTTTTCGCAAGTAATTCGTCAATCCGCAATTTTACTCGTTTCATTACTCCGCCCTCCTATCCGTTTTAACTAAATTATAAAATTTTATGCGTAATTTTGCAAAAACGTATTGACGTATAATACGTAAATGCGTATAATAGAATCAAACAAAACGAGATAGGGGGAATTAAGTTGGAAGCAAAGGAAAAAGTTGTAATTTGGTACAAAGACGCTGACAACAGTATTATTGCAAATTTCTTTGACGCTTATCGACTGTTTGATGATGTTTATATCACACTTTTTCAAGGCAGCGGAGAATTCGCGGCAATCGGAACGTTAAAACCTAGCAATCTATACAAAAATTGTGCAGAAATAGACGAAATAATTACAACATTCACGAACAGGTTTGACGTTGACAAGTTAATTAATAAGTTCAACAGTCTAACAGCAGCTGACTTGCTTCGTTTGATTGAGGCGGAAGGAGTGGAGGAGTTGTGGTAACGATTAAATACGTGCGGACCGTTGTTGGCTGGTTTAATGTCACAGTCGGAAACAACCGCTATAACGTTGCACCGGAAGTTTTTCGCAAATTTACCGGTGTTAGCAGTAATGCGACGTTAGGTGTTGCGGAGTTGAACGCGGCGGATGTGGATGCGTTGATTAAGCATAGTATCGCAATCGGTGTTGGCGCGTGGAGGGCAAACGGAGAAGAAGTTGGCGGCAATCAGGGCAACGGCGAAGAAATTGGCGGACTATAGCGAAAAAGTTGGCGGGGCGCGAAGATTAAATAGGCGGAAGGAGCGACAAAGAAATGTGGGCGAACAAATGGCGCGGACTGGACGTGGAGTGCATAGACGGCAACTTTTATGTGAGATTGCGAGATTTAGAGCGGAAGTTTGACCGGTTTACAACAAAAGAACAGGCGGAAATTATACTCAAGCATATCTCAAAATATATAAACGTTGATAGCGCGTTCGAGGAATTTTATTTGAAAGCGATCATAGCAGGATTGGCGGAAATTGACCGGCGGTAAAGCCGGCTTTTTTTTTGCGGTTTACGGTGCAAAACGAGGTTTTATTTTGGTTATTTATAGTAGAGGCGGAAAAAAGTCCGCTTTGCCGAAGTTGGAAAAACGAGAGAACAGCGGAGAAACAGAACGGAATATTACAAAACATATACAAATAATACATTTTTGTTACAAATTACGATTACACCCTACAAAAATTGCAATTAGCTACCCTATATAGGTGGGAAAAAGCTGCCGGTCGATTGACTGGCGGTTTTTATTTCATCTTTAAATAACAACATTATGTACAAAAGGAGGAATCAAAGCATGAATCAGTTTTTGATTAAACGAGTTAGGCAAATGAAAGGAATGTCACAACTTGAATTCAGCAAAGCGCTAGGAGTAAGTCGCAGTCTAATTGCGCAGGTTGAAGGCGGCTATATAAATCCTAGCGACGATCTTGTCGAAAAAATTCGCGAATTTGTGGGTGATGATTTTATAAACGCAGTCAAAGCGTTAATGGAGGTGCAAAAATAATGAACGAGTACAAGTGTATTTTAAGTATCAGTGTAGCAAACAAGTTAATCAAACAAGGTTTTAAAGTTGAAAAAATCGAAAAAGGCAGAAAACACCGTGATCGCGTGGTTTTTGTTTTTAGAAACACAAAAGAATTAAGTGAAGCATTAAAACAACTTTAAAAAGAGCGGAGGTAAAAGCGGATGAAAACAACAGAACCGGTGCAACAAAAACAGCTAATTAAGAAATTCAACACGCTTTACATTCAGACGCGAAAAAAGTATTTAGTGCAATTTGCGGAAGGTCAATACGCTACGTTCGACAAATCGAAAAACAATCGCGTCATCATGCTGAATGACAGTATGTTAAAAACGCATTTAGCCGGCGAATTAACGTATGGCGTATTTAATGGCGGCTACTACAACAAGTTTATAACGTTTGATGTCGATTATAGCGACAATGAAACTGCGGCGCGTTGGACGACGTTTAAATTAATCGACGTACTAGTCCGCGAGTTTAATATACCGCGAAAATATATCCACGCAAGTCAAAGCGGCAACAAAGGTTACCACGTCGATTTATTTTTCGACCGACCGATTGCGCTAGTTGACGCGGAAAAGTTTTACAATCGCGTCATGGCGGCAATAGGCGAGTTACCGCCCGGCGGTCAAATCGAGTTTCGTCCGAGTTGGACGCAAGGCGTCAAGTTGCCGTTAGGCGTTCATCAGCGGACTGGCAACCGGTGCTGGTTCGTCGACAATGAAACGCTGGAGCCGGTCGAATCGTTCGACTACTTGCTAACCGTCGAGCCAATGGACGCAAATATCGTTCTTGACGCGATTATCGAGTTGACCGAAGAACAACAAGCGGAATTTGACGAAATCGTCCGCAATACTGACACGTCAATAACGATTGTTGACACGTCCAAAGCGTTGCGCAAAGCTGCGCGAATTTTAGAAGCGGGGCGGTTGACTGAAAGCGGCACGCGACATAATACGACGTTTACATTAGCGTGCTTTTTTAATTCGCAAGGTTTCGAGCAGGACGAGGCGGTCGAGGCGATCATGGAAATATTGCGGAATACGCCGCGCGACTATTTCAGCAAGGGAAGCACGCCGGAGTTTTGGCTAAAGGAAACAAAGCGCCTTGTTAAATACGTGTATGAAAAAGACATACAACTTGGTAACGCGCACAAAGAAATCAAAATCTATAAGTCTGAAATTTTAGAAGTGCTAAAAGTTGGAACGTTCCGGCAAAAACAACTAGCTTATGCGATGTTAGTAACGTCAAAGCGGTACGGCAAAGTGTTTTATCTTACAGTGAATACTGCAATGAAAATGATCGACACAACGTCGAGGCAAACGGTACAAAACGCGATTAATAAGTTGATTGACGTTGGTTTTATTGAGTACGTAAGAAAAGGAGAACTGGACGTGGCAAAAAGTAAGGAAACAGGTCGCGCCCACTATAAACCTAATAAATACAGGCTTTTAATCAATGAACCACCAGCCGGCGACGAATCAATTAAAACAACCGGCGATGACAGTTTGATCGATGTTGCTTACAAGTTATGTCGTACCGATG
This sequence comes from Fervidibacillus halotolerans, assembly GCF_026547205.1. Lineage (GTDB taxonomy): Bacteria > Bacillota > Bacilli > Bacillales > Caldibacillaceae > Fervidibacillus > Fervidibacillus halotolerans. The sequence continues at coordinate 977,839 of NZ_CP106877.1, forward strand.
AGATAAAGAAGTATGTAAAACGCAGGGAGTTTGATAATCGTTGGGCTCGTTAATGGCGGTATTAATACGGTTTTACTCTATAAATATGTATTTAGTACTTAAAATGTACAAGGCATTCATGTAGGAGTATTTCAAACGTGCTGGTACGGTTGGGGCGTTATTACTCGGATCAACTCTATAAATATGTATTTAGTACTTAAAATGTACAAGCACACATTACACCACAAATCAAGGAGGAATTTTAAAGTGAACAAAGCAGCCAAAACAGCTAAAGAACTAAAAGAATTTTATGGAAGAACACCCAAAACCGCCAATTTCGCAGTTATGTCTTTAATTGTTGGAATTATTATAGACAAATTAAACGAAGTGAACTTGTCAGAACTACCGCGTCTCCGCGCAACTGACCGCGTCAATTCACCGACCGAGGCATACGCAAACGTGCCGGATCGTCGCTTGAGGACTGCGCCAGCTGCAACGGTTGAAGGCGTCACAAACGTTTTAGATTTAAACATACGACTATTAGAACGTGAACTCAAGCGCGAGGAAATTAAACGACGGACGGCGGCTGAATGGCGGTTGATTGAGCGGTCATATATTCGCCATGCAGACTATACACTGCCGGATTTTTATGACGATTTTAAGACGAGAATTGAACGTGGACAAGCGACGTGGGCGGACTATCGCGAGGAACGACGGAAATGGCGGCGATGTGAAAATCGTTGGTGCTTGAACGTGTTTCCGGTTGACCGCGATCACTTCAAAAAAGGCGAAATCAAAGCGAGAAATAAACACGCAAAGTTTTGTAGCAGTACGTGCAGGACTGAACATTTTAAAGCGCTGAAACAGTACGAGCGAACGGCGGAAATGTACGACAATCCGACATACTTGCCGCAATCGGAAATTGACGCAGAACTCGAACTGGAAACGTCGATAAATGACGCAATCAGCCGCCGCGAATTACCGTTTGAACATGAACATTTGATTGCGCTAGAAAATGGATCAATGAAAGTCGAATCGTTCGCGCCGACTGACGACGAGGTAAACGGCGAGGTTTACGAGTGTGTTACCTACAATTTGAACGACTTAACAGACGAAGAAATTCGGGAAAAAGGCTTGGAAAAATATGCGAAAAAGCGTTCTACTGTCATGTTATAAGTGAAGAAAATTCCTCCAGCGATATTTTTTTGGAGGAATTGTAAGAAAACAATAAAAAGGTGGTGAAATGTATATGAATAATGAGCAGTTTAGAATCGTTCGTCTGTATCTAAACATGACACAACAAGAATTCGCTGATTTTTTAGATGTATCTCCTGCAACCGTCGCGTTGATCGAGACAGGAAAAAGAAGCGTCTCGCCACGAATAAAAGCTAGGATTGTTTCAAAGGTCGAATTTGACAGTAATTTTTTAGATTTTCAAGAAAAAATGCTTAAACTAATCCACAATAACAATAACAAAAAATAACGATTAAGTCAAGTAAAAAAAAAGAAGCTGGGGGAATGAATAATGAAGGAATTAAAAACTTGTTCAAATTGTAAAAGAGAATTAGAAATCAATCGTTTTTACAACAAAGAAAGGTCATTGTGCATTGATTGCGAGAGAGATACTGCAAAAACACGCATGAGAGAGTACTATTCAACTTTGCACGGAAAAGCATATCAAGCATTGCAAAGTGCAAGAAAAACAATTCGTCGAAATAACTATCATGTTCATGATGATTTAACAGTCGATCAGTTAGTTGAAGCATTCGAGTTTTTCGACCACTGTGCATATTGCGAAAAACCGTTCGATAACTTGAGTGACCGTTCAATCGATCATATTGTGCCGCTTTCCAAAGGTGGCGCAAATACAATTTCAAATATTTGCATCGTTCATCGAAACTGTAATGCGAAAAAGCAAGACAAGAGTGTCGCGGACGTTTTCGGCGATGAAAAAGCGAACGAAATCGACGAATACATGAAATTCCAGCGAGCTGACGATGAAGTAATCGAAAAAATTTCGTACTATCTCGATATTGAAGCAAAGAAAAAGGCGGACAAGCCAGCAGGTTATTATGGCGAATTTTGCAGGTCAGCAAGTTACAAAATTGAAAAAATCGCGGTTCAGTTAAATAAATTACGTGAGGTGATTTAGTGTCGCAATTTTATTGCATATTTGACGAGAACATCGTCAATTTTAACAATTCCGCCCATTTACGCCAGTTTCGCGAAAACGTCGACGGCGACCGTTTGCCGATGTTTCCGGACGGTCGGGCGGTAATCGTCGTAAACAATCGCAATTTTGAAGTAATTAGCGAAGCAACCGGCGAAATTTATTACGTTTGCAACGACTTTGATGACGCAATCAGACGGGCAAAATACGCTGACAAAAACGCAGAAATCGTCGTACTGAAAGACGGAGAATACTTCACGGTTGACGCGTACAAGAAAGCAATTGCGCCAGTCGTGTTTCGCTTATATTTCTATGACGGAAAGTACGGATTTATTGCGGCGATTGATTGTGTTAAACGAGGTAAAGCCGGAAAAGTGCGGTTGTGTGAATCGGTTGACGAAATACAAGACTCGATTAATAGTGAAAATGTTGACGATTATGTCGTTGTGGCGTCGAGGTTGCCGGATGGTTTGACTGTCGAAAACTGGACAAGCGACGGCAATTTTGAACGAGTTAAAAAAGCGGTTGAAAAAGAGAAATCAAAGAGAGAACAGAAGGATAAAAAACAAACCGAGAAAGTAAAAAACGGAAACTTTGACGTAATGACGCTTTATAACATCGACGGAAAGGCGGTGAATGACGATTGAACGCAACGAATTATGGAAGTTAGAGCCGGGCTGGATCGCTGGATACACCGAGGATCGAGAGTTAATTCGACGGATAAAGAGGTATAAAACCGATTGGCAAATCATCGCTGAGTATTATCGTTTTAACAAACTAGTTGCGGTTCAGTACAAAATACCTGCTGAACAACGCAAATCGGCGGAACGAATGTTCGAAAAACGCGTCAAAATTGCGATTTAAGGCAGTTTTTAATCGGCTAGACTTATTATATTATAACGCAATGAAAAACGCGTCAGAAAGCAAATCTAGTCAAAAAAAATTGACCATATCACGCAAGGAGGAATAATAGATGAAAAAGTGGGACTTATACGAGCAAAGAAAAAATGGTGATGAAAGTATTTCTGTTGAGGATTTGATTAGTGATTATGCAAAAAACTACTGTCCATTGGTATTCAATGAAGAAGTTGCACCGATTGTTGAGCGTATGAAAAAAGCAAAGTCCGATTATTTTAATGCGCTGATGGATTTGCATGAAAAAGAGGAAGAATACAAAGACATCTACAATGAAATCAACGAATATGCGCACCGCTTCAAAGTCGATGGTGCTTACTTATTGGTAAACAATCCAGCAGAATGCGACAAGAAAGCTATTGAACAAGCAATGATTGATGAAAAAGACTTGTATAAAGCAAGAATAAATGAATTGCCGGATGGTATTGAACGTGTTGTGAAGGATGATGAATGATGAAAGAAAAAGAAAACAACTGGCAAAATCAAACAAAATATTTTGACTATTATCCGCGCTGGCTCGAAAAGTTTGTGGAAAGCGAGTTTCCTAATCTTGCGAGAAAGAAATACAAGCCGCCTTATATTAAACTTTGGGAAAAAGTTGCGAGACAACGAAAAAGGCGGCGACAGTAGTAATATGAGGTATTTAGCAGTAGTTAACTATGAACAACTTGATAGCATTACGTTTTTTGTTGCAAATCTTTATGACGATAATGGTTATCTTGCAGATCAAATAATCACACCAAAAACAACAGACGATGATGCAATCATAAAGATTAGAGAATTAGCTTTACTATATGATACTACAAATCTTGAAGTCTGGACAAGCACAAAATCCTTGTATAAAAAGCTATTACAAGAAGCAGGAATGGCGGCAAGTCTGGAAGAAAGAAGCGCAACACTGGACACATTGCGAGCAATAAACGAACATTCAGACTTGCTGCATGAATTTTATTTTCTTGACAAACTACCAAAATCAAAATTGAAAAAATTAGGGGGACTGATTGAATGTATCAAGAAAAAATTAAGCAAGCACAAGAATTAAAGCAAACGAGCGCTGGCTGGTATAGACAAATTGCGCAACAAGCACAACATGAAATTTCGCAAGCTGAACTAAACCGCGACTATTCCGAAGAAGGTCGGAAAAAACTAGTCGCAAAAATTCGCGCAAAACGAGCAAACGAATTAATGAACGCAGTAACCGAGCGGAAACAAGAATACATCAAGTTATTACAAGAAGCAAAAGCGGACGCAGAAAAAGTCGTCAAATCAAAGCTAAAACAACCGGTCGACGCGGACGAATTCAAAAAGGAAATCGACCGCTTGAAAGTCGCGGTCATGCTTGCACCTGACGCAAAAAACGCGACGGAAAAAATCGAATCAACCATGCAGAAAATTAGAGATCCTTATCATGCATCAATGCTTGCGGATGAATTTTCAACGATTGTACCGCAAGTGTTAACGCTAAATGGCGACACAAGCAAGGCAAAAACGGAATTGTCGCGAATGTTTGAACGCTTGAACAACGATTATTTGCCCGCCGACGTGAAAGACGCAAAAGAAGCGCTGGAATACGTCGAGCAGGCGCTTGCAAATCCGAAGTTGTTTCCTCCGGTTGTTTCGGAAAATGCGTCCGGATTGTTTGGACGTGAGGTGGCAAGAAATATAAATACGCCTGAAAACTATGAACCGGTCGAAATCGACGATGATGAACGCGAACAGGCGGTTTTATTTTAATGATAACGCCCGGCTAATCGGCTGGGCGCGATTTTTTTATCAAGGTAGGGCATGGAATCTTGAAAGTAGGGCGCCTATATGCTAGAATTGAGTAAACGAAATGACCGGCGCCGCTTTTTATCGCCTGATTTAGCGGTTGACTTGACGGAGAAAATTCGCCGTAGACTTCCCAAGGTGGGGGTCGCGGGTTCGAGTCCCGTCTTCCGCTTTTATAGTGCCCTATTATAAAGGGTTTTTCTATTGCATTTTTTGGGGCCTTAGCTCAGTTGGGAGAGCGCCTGCTTCGCATGCAGGAGGTCAGCGGTTCGAACCCGCTAGGCTCCATTTTTTTATGGGTAGTATGGGAACAAGAAATGATTCGTTTTAACTACGGGAGTAAATCAACTGTTTTTTAACATGTATCATTTTCAAAAACATGAACAATAACAAAATTCGATTTCATTTAAACATGGAATATAGATGTATTCAGAAAAGGACTGTTCGAATAGCAGTCCTTTTTTCTATTTTTATGAGCATTTTTACTATTCAACGTTAACAAGTTTATAGGTGTTTCATTGCTTAAAGGGTTCTTTCAAATGGATAAAAAGAAAGTACTTCCCTTTCAATCGCTCATCACCAAAATGAATGAAAAAATGGTTGCATCTTACGTAACGTTAGGTTGTATGATAAAGAGGAAAACAAAGGAGGGATTTCGTTTGGGGAAAATGTATTCCATCGGCGAAGTTTCAGAGAAAACGGGTGTAACGGTCCGTACTTTGCACTATTACGATGAAATCGGATTATTGAAACCTACTAAAGATCCAAAATCTAGGCATCGTATGTATACAGATGAAGATATTTTCACCTTGCATAAAATCATTTCTTTAAAAAATCTCGGAATGAATTTAAAACAAATTCGTGGAATTTTAAACAAAGAGCGGATCGATTTAACCGTGAAAAAAACGTTGGAACTTGAAAAGGAAATTATATCAAGAAAGATTAAACAAATGGAAAAATCGATTAACGTGATCGATCGTATTTTAGATTTACTTGAAGAGGAGGGGGAGGTTGATAGTGCGATATTAATGAGTTTGGTAAGAAGCCTACAAACGGAGGATGAACAAAAGAAATGGATGAAAAAATATGTAGACGAACAGTTTGTTGATTCGCTGTTTCAATTAATGAAAGATGAGAAAATACATATGGACAAAATGTTTCTCCAGTTTGCGCAAAAAGTAAAACAGCTATACGGTCGTCCTGTGGATGATAAGGAAGTACAAACGATGGTTGGCAATTATTTGGAGTCGAGTTTACAGTTATTTGAAACAGAACAGGTTCAATCGTTTAAATTGACGTCTGAACAAGTTGATTTTGACGAGTTGGATCGATTTGCACCATCACCATTTACGAAAGCGGAAGAAAAATGGTTAGAAGAGGCATTTGAATATTATTTTTCAAAGAAATGAAATCAATAAATGAGAGTGTGGTGTGCCTATTGGAAGAAAAGGTAAACGATATTGAACAGCCGACGATCAATATTAAGCGATTTATCAAACTGTTAAATTTCGGAAAGTTAAACAAAATCGTATTTGTTATCGCTTTTATTTTCGGATTCATTGAAACATTAGCAGGGTTGGTCGTTCCTTTATTTACTCGGAATATAATTGATTTGTTGTCAACAGGTGGGATCGAATGGTCGTATATCCTTTTTCTTGTGGGTGCCTTTATTGCTCAAGGAATCGCCGGTGGTATTTCCTTTTATTTAATGACGTATGCAGGTGAATCGATCGTGTCGTTTTTAAGAAATCGGCTATGGAGTCATGTGCTCCAAATACCCGTCTCCTATTTTGATGAGCATGAATCAGGGGAAACGATGAGTCGAATCACTCAAGATACAAACATTATAAAAACTCTTGTAACGAATCATCTTGTATCTTTTATTTCCGGTATGACCGGGATCATCGGCTCAATCTTATTGTTGGTAATGATTGATTGGAAATTTACTTTGTTTATATTTATTTCCATACCCGTTGCGATTGTTATTATTTTTCCTTTAGGCAAACTGATGTATAAAATTTCCAAACGTACCCAAGATGAACTCGCGTCGTTTTCTTCCCACCTAGGCCGGGTATTAAATGAAATTCGTTTAGTAAAATCCCATAACGCCCAGGAATATGAAAAAGAAATTGGGAGAAAAGAAATAAATCGATTGATGAACTATGGACTTAAAGAAGCGAAAATAAATGCGGTGATTTCTCCAGTTATGACGGCGATTATGATGGCGATTGTTGTCGCAATTATCGGTTACGGTGGTGCAAGGGTTGCATCAGGATCCCTTTCACCCGGATCCCTTGTCGCGATTATCATTTACATTTTTAATATCGTTCTTCCCTTTAGTCAAATGGCTACTTTTTTTACAACTTTTCAAAAGGCATTAGGGGCGACTGAACGAATTTTTCACATTCTCGAATTGGAAAAGGAACATTCTGGACATGTTACAGAGATTGATCTTATGAATCCCCTTTCATTTCATCACGTATCCTTTTCCTATGATGGACGGCAAAACATTTTAAAGGATGTTTCTTTTACAATCGAACAAGGAAAAACGTATGCCCTTGTTGGACCGAGTGGTGGAGGAAAGACGACGATATTTTCTTTAATTGAACGCTTTTATGTTCCGCAAGAAGGAGAAATTAAATTAGGAGAGACAAATATTCAAGATTTTCATTTAGCCAGTTGGCGGGCGCAAATCGGCTATGTTTCTCAAGAAATCTCTGTTTTATCGGCAACGGTGAGGGAAAATATTTGTTATGGACTGGAAGGACCAGTGGATGAAGAAAGAATAAAGGAAGCAGCTCGACTTGCGAATGCTTTCGAATTTATCGAAAAATTACCCGATGGCTTTGAAACACATGTAGGAGAAAGGGGAATCAAACTTTCCGGAGGCCAGCGACAACGACTTGCTATCGCTCGGGCGGTTTTACGGAATCAGAAAATCCTTTTGCTCGATGAAGCGACTTCGAATCTAGATAGTGAATCGGAACAATACGTTCAGCAGGCTATTAGAAATTTGATGAAAGATCGGACAACGATCATCATCGCCCATCGATTATCCACTGTCGTCGATGCGGATGAAATATTCGTCATTGAAAAGGGGAGAATCACTGGAAGAGGAACTCATGATCAATTGTTAGCAACCCATCCGTTATATCAAAAATTGGTCAAACATCAATTTCATTCACATGAGGTACATTCTTGATTTCCTTTTTTAGTAACTCGTTTTTAAACGGATGGATGTTTTCCCTTGTTCGCTTATTCCCCATATAGGAAAATCGTCTCTTTTTTCAGAAAATAGAACAAGCGTTCCATTTTTTATGGTAAAATGAGAATACAATAGCAAGAGTCTCAAGGGTGGCCGGCATGACCCCTATTGGAAAGGGGGTGATGCCTTCGTGACGACATTTCAAACGCTAATGCTCATGATTGCATTTGCCAGTTTGATTTTGTCGATTCTGTCCTTTACGAATAAAAAGTAATCCACCCTTGAGCTTGGCGGCATGGAGGGTGGATTACGCTTCCTTGCTGGCTTCCCAATCGGGACTTGCTATTGGATTCGCCGATGTTTTGTGCATCGGCGACTTTTGTTCGCATCTATTTATATTATACAAAAAGCGCCTAAAAATACACGAAAAAAATTCCATAAAAGGAAATATTCTTTTACTGTTTTCAATCCATCCCTTTTGATTTTGTTAACAGTGTTCGTCTCCAACTTCAACTTTGTCTCCGAATGAGTCGTTTCGCATCTAGTTTCCATACTCCATTCGCAAGGGTTATGAAAATTCGGTCAACTCCTTTCCTTTGATCAACCTTTGACTACTACCGATGAAGTTCGAATGCATTCCCATTAATTTGGATCAAGAATACTGCACCGACCGATTACAAAAAACGCAATATTTTTAAAGTGCTTAAATGCAAACAAGTGTTACTTCAAATAAACGGTTAAAGAGAATTAGACACGACATCGTTCAGCTGGAACTAATTGTTACCTGGAATCATCGAATTCTGGATTAAAATCGGACCTGCTTATTATTTATATTCAATTTAATCAATGGTAATCTACAAATTGGAATGAATATTCAAAAAACAACAGTTTTTCCCCGTTGATCAAAAAATGAATGAAGATGTAATTTTTATTTGGATTTGAAATGACTGACACATTTGATAGTTTCTGTTTATCAATAGTCATTGGTTAGTGTTGATTTTTCTAAAGGGACAGCTATATAGAGGAAAGCTATCGTATATTTAACGTGAAAATCTTATATGAGGGGGAGGATTATGAAAGAAGAGAATAAAGTAATTATTCCAATCGTAATCATTTTCATCCTTTTAAGTAGCGGAAGTTTTATCTTGTATAAATATATAACACGAGATATTACGGGTAGAGGTTCCGTCCCTAGTGAGGCGAAATTAGAGGAAACGATTCGAGACTATTTTCAAGCATTAAATGAAAATAATAAAAAAGAAGTTGCACAATTTTTAGGGGTATCTGAAAATGATCCGATTGTAGAGGATCACATGAAAGATTTTGACGGACGAAAGATCAACATCCAAAAGGTGCTAATATATCAGGAGTTTCCATATATCTTTCAAGTAACAGTATGGATTAAAGACGAAACGAATGATATGACGGATGTATATCTAGTTGTAGAATGGACGGGAAAAGAATTCGTCATTTCACCAACATAACGTTTTCTATTAAACGAAAAAGGCAGAAATGAAAGGGTAGATTTCATTTCTGCCTTATTTTATGGCAAAAAATTTGTTAGGAACGTCTCCGTAAACTTTCTTTTCAAGCGAGTGTTTGTTTAAGGGACGGAAGAAAAATAGGAAACGGAAATCTTTTTGTGAATCGATGTGGTTGGGAATTTATTGATCAGTTTACCGGAAGTCCTCTGGCATTGCTTTAAGTTTTTTTTGAACGTCTTACCATATCGATTCAAGCAAGCGAAAGGGCGATGGTTGGAAAAGGTGTACAAAAATAGGGTGTTGGAATAAGTATCGTGACAGATCCATCGAGAAAACTGGAAATAGACCTTTTTCTTTCAATCGTTGGCAAATCGGCAAATTAATCTTATAATCATACGATGGAACATTTGTTATTATTTGATTGATGGATTAAATGGTGTTTGATCGATTGAATTCGGCTAACCGATTGGAAAACTTTGCCGTCTCGTCATTTTATAAAATGATTTTTGTGCGAAGTTCGAAGTAAAATATGTGGAAATGGAGACGTGAATGATGACAGCAGAACGTTTTTTTACTCATCCTTTAGGAATTATGATTTCAGCAGTACTAGCTACTTTTTTATGGGGAAGCGCCTTCCCATTTATTAAGTTAAGTTATAAACTATTAGACATTCAATCGAATGAAATTGGTGAGCAAATATTATTTGCCGGTTATCGGTTTTTTTTAGCTAGTATGCTTATTTATCTTTTCTTTTATTTAGTGAAGAAAGATATGCGATTTAAGCGGAGAACTTTTCAACCGATTTTAAAGATCGGCTTTTTTCAAACATTTCTTCAATACGTTTTATTTTACGTCGGTTTAAGTTTATCGACCGGCATTCAAGGATCGATTATTGCGGGAACGACATCCTTTTTTCAAATGTTACTCGCCCATTTTATGTATACAGATGACCAGATGAATCGGCGAAAAATAATCGGATTGATTGCCGGTTTTTCAGGGGTCATTGTCGTAAACTTAACAAAGGGAGATTTTCAGCTTGACATCGGTTTTGGGGAAATTTTGTTATTACTTGCTATGTTTTCGGGTGGCCTCGGAAATATTTTGGCGAAAGAGGGAGCAAAAAAAATGGAGATCCCGTACCTTACTTCGTATCAAATGCTTATTGGGTCGCTCGGATTACTGGTGATCGGTATTTTACAAGTTGGATTTTTTCCATTTTCATTTCATCTTACTTCCTTTTTCATACTTTTATATTTAGCGCTTTTATCGGCTGCAGGGTTTATTTTATGGAATAATGTGATGAAATATAATCAAGTCGGTAAAGTATCGATTTATTTATTCCTCGTGCCTGTTTTTGGCGTATTTTTAAGTGCGTTGATTTTAGGAGAAGAGCTACATCTATTCGTACTTCTCGGACTGGTACTAGTTACATCCGGAATATGGATCATCAACCGCAAATAAAGAGATTAAATGATTGCTTTTACCAAAAAGTAAATGTGGATTAAGTATGGAAATAGTAGTTATTGGCGTTTTTTACATATTTAAAATACAAATTCCGTTAAGAGACGGAAACTAAAGGTGTCAGGAAAATATCAGAATCATTCCGACACCTTTTCTATATACCTTCCAATCTTATTTAAGTTTAGATGTTTGTAGAAAAAGAGAACGCACAATGTTAGGAGCCCGTTTACGCAGGTGATTTCATCGATGGGAATGAGTCCAAAGGGATTGTCCATTTCCCTGCGTAGTAAAACTTATAAAAAAACAAATATCCCCTTTTCTTATAGTCGTTACGAGTTGTACAATGAAAGAAACGATTTCAATTCGTTTCGTGGAAACAAACGATTTTTATAAAATGGGGGAGACATATGCGAATAACGTTAAAGACGTATCGGAAAAACGGTCTCCATGTGCGGTTGGCCGCAAAATTTATCACTTTTTTGCAAAACCAAATTTCTGATAAAGATTTAATTAAACATGCATATATTTTATATAATGGGAAAAAAGTTCAAGTGAATAACTTATTGGCTGTCGTTTCTTTAAAAATTCGACCGGGCGAAGAATTTTATTTTGTTGTTGATCGACCGTTAAGCGAACAAATGGTTGCTGATATTCGGAATTTTTTTCTTCAACAGGAAAAGGAAGACGCAGAACAAGTCGAGACAGATCGGATTTTGATGGAGAATTCTTTAACTTTACAGGAAGCCATTTCGAAAATACCAAACGGAATCGTCGTAATCAATCGGGATTTAATCATTACATATGTAAATCGTGCGGCGGCGTTACTTTTTGGACAAGATCCCCAACAGATGATCAATCATCGGGTAGACGGGATTATTCCGAAAGATGAATTGCAAGAATTATTTCAAACGAAAAAGCCGGTCGTTACGAAAAAATTGCAATTGAATCGGTATACAGTTATCGCCACCTATTCACCCATTTTGTTAAATGATCAAGTAATCGGTATTGTCGCTATTTTTCAAGACATCACAAGTATTGAAAAAATTAGTAAGGAATTGAAGGAAGTCAAAGAGTTACAACAACGGCTCGACCTTCTCCTCCATTCGGTTTCCGATCTGATTGGAATGACGGATCAATCGGGAAATTTTATTTACATGAATGAGGTTATGGAATTATTTTTGAAAAAAAATCAAAGGATTCAATCCCTTGCCCATATCATCGGCAGAGAAGATTTTTCAAAATTGAAAAGAAATCCGAAACCGATAATGAAAGTCGTTAAACTCGATGGCCAATCCTTTGTAATTAAAGTGAATCCGATTTATTTTGATAAAGAGTTAACAGGCACGGTTACGACGATGACGCGGCTTGATGATGTGAAAAAGCTACTTGAGAAAATCGAGCTAATGAAACAGCATAATGAATACTTAGAAAAGGAATTGTCGAGGCATGAAAGCTTGCATAAGGCCTTTCATTCGATTATCGGAACGAGCAAGACGTTAACAGATACATTAAATATAGCCCAAAAGGTTGCTTCCACCGATTCGACGGTGCTGATCACCGGTGAAAGTGGAACGGGAAAAGAACTTGTCGCAAGAGCTATTCACGAAGCAGGAAAGCGAAAGAACGAACCGTATATTCGGGTCAATTGTGCGGCAATCCCACCTACATTAATCGAAAGTGAATTGTTTGGCTATGAAAAGGGCGCATTTACCGGTGCGACGAAAACGACAAGGGGAAAATTTGAATTGGCCCAAAAGGGAACGATTTTCCTCGATGAAATAGGCGACCTCCCTATCGAATTACAGGCGAAATTATTACGGGTGTTACAGGAAAAAGAAATCGTACGAATTGGCGGATATGAACCGATTCAATTGGATGTTCGTGTGATTGTGGCTACGAATAAAGATTTGAAAAAATTGGTTGATGCAGGAAAATTCAGGGAGGATCTGTATTATCGTTTACATGTCGTTCCGATTCATTTACCTCCGTTAAGAAACCGTAAAGATGATATTCCATTACTTGTGGAAGCATTTCGTCAAGAATTAAATCAAAAGTTGGGAAAAAATATCAAAGGTTATGAAAAGGGATTTATCGAATATTTAACCCAATATAATTGGCCAGGGAATATACGGGAATTGAAAAATGTAATGGAGCGTCTCATGAGCCTTGCAGAAACGGATTATTTACAATGCAAAGATCTTCCCCATTATATTTTTTCACCAGATCAAGCTCCGTTCAAAGAAGATAATGGGGAGGAACATATTATTTTAAATAAAAAGAAAACATTAAAAGAATACGAAAAAGAAATCTATACCTTTGCTTGTCAAAATTACCCAAGTTTTAATCAAATTGCGAAAGCGTTAGGGGTAACTCATAAAACTGTTGCAAAAAAGGTGAGGGAATACGGATTAGAACCGCTTGTTGGTAAAAAGTATCAGAACACTTGATACTTTTTACCAATACAAATCACCCTATTTTTGAAAACGCATTCATAATGATGCTTCTAAGTTGGCACACTTCTTGCATATTTTTTTAGTGAAAGGAATTTGAATCAAGTTGAAAAGGGGGGTAGAGGAGTTTCAAGGGATACGAGGGATTGTTTTAAAAAAGAATTTGTTGAATCAAACAATAAGAAGGAGATGAATTTGTATGAAAAAATTAATCAATGATCCAAATGCCGTTGTCCAAGAAATGATCGAAGGAATGATTGCTGCACATCCAGACAAATTAAAAACAATTCCAGGTACGACCGTATTAGTAAGAAAGGATGCACCTGTTCAAGGGAAAGTTGGACTCGTAAGTGGTGGGGGTAGCGGTCACGAACCAGCCCATGCCGGGTATGTAGGAAAAGGAATGCTCGATGCCGCTGTTGCAGGAGAAGTGTTCACGTCCCCGACCCCTGACCAAGTTTTTGAAGCGATTAAAGCGGTCGATGGGGGAAAAGGAGTTTTGCTCATCATTAAAAACTACACTGGTGACGTATTAAATTTTGAAATGGCAGCAGAGATGGCTGAAGCAGAAGGAATTAAGGTGGCAAAGGTGATTGTAAACGATGATGTGGCCGTTGAAGACAGCACATATACGACGGGAAGAAGGGGGATTGCAGGAACCATTCTCGTCCATAAAATCGCTGGTGCTATGGCTGACACAGGTGCATCCTTAGAAGAAGTGGAAGCGGTCGCCAAAAAAGTCATTTCAAACGTCCGAACGATGGGAATGGCTTTAACTCCTTGTACTGTACCTGCCGCCGGAAAACCGGGCTTTGAACATGGTGAAAAGGAAATGGAAATCGGGATGGGAATCCACGGTGAACCAGGAATTGAAAAAACAGAAATTCAGCCTGCAAATCAAGTAGCTGAAACATTAGTCAATAAAATATTGGAAGATATGCCGTTAGTGGAAAAAGATCGGGTGGCGATCATGATCAACGGTCTCGGTGGTACGCCGATTATGGAACTTTATATCGTCAATAAAAAGGTTGCCGAAATGATGAAGGAAAAAGGTATTGATGTTCATGAAACCTTTGTTGGAAACTATATGACTTCACTAGAAATGGCTGGGTGTTCGGTCACATTATTGAAATTGGACGATCAATTAGCAGAATTACTCGATGCCCCATCCGATGCTATTGCTTTTAAAAAATCATAAATTCGTATCAAGTTCGGTTTTCCATTGAAGGATTCAATTTAGACATTTAAATACAAGACTTAGGAGAGGTTCACATGAAACTAACCATTGCACGAGCAAAAGAATGGATGCTTACTTTCAATCAACGAATTCAAGAAGAAAAGGATCATTTAACAGAGTTGGATCAAGCGATTGGCGACGGGGACCACGGGCTCAATATGGCTCGAGGGTTTCAAGAAGTGGTGAAAAAAATCGAACCTACGAATTATGACACTCTTGATGCCTTATTTAAAGATGTTGCCATGACGTTAATATCCAAGGTGGGAGGTGCATCCGGCCCCCTTTATGGAACAGCGTTTTTACGGCTTTCTACAGCATTAAAGGCAGAAAGTGAAGCAAATCGAGAAAAATTTGTAGAAGGGTTAAAAGCTGCTTTAGATGGCATCAAAGCGAGGGGAAAGGCCCATCGTGGGGACAAAACGATGGTCGATGTATGGGAGCCGGTTGTGGATTATGTACAAAGCCAATCTACCATTCATCTTTCCCAATTGAACGAATTAGCAAAGGAAAAAATGGAGGAAACAAAGGATTTGGAAGCTAAAATGGGAAGGGCATCCTATTTAGGAAAACGTTCGATCGGAACGATTGACCCGGGTGCAGCTTCTTCCTATCTATTATTTGCTTCCTTAGCTGATTGTTTTCAAAAAGGAGAGATGGATTAATGGATAAAGTCGGCATCGTTTTAGTCTCCCACAGTTACGATATTGTAAAAGGGCTGAAAACATTATTGAATCAAGTCCAACCTGATGTTCAGATCGCCATCGCCGGTGGAGATAACGGTGGCATTGGAACGAGTGCACCTGCCATAATGGAGGCGATTGAATCCGTTTATTCCGAAAAGGGGGTAGTCGTTCTATTCGATTTAGGCAGTGCCCTTTTAAATACAGAAATGGCGTTCGAAATGTTAGGTGAGGATCGACGAATTCAAATCGCAGATGCACCCTTAGTGGAAGGAGCCTATGCGGGTGTAGTGGAAGCAGGTTTCGGAAATTCGATCGAAGAAGTTGTGGAAGCATGTGAAAACGCCCGACATGTGAAAAAAATAAACCGTTAATATCGGTTTATTGAGAATCCCGTGTAAAAAGGGATCTTAACACCTATGTTAATGAAATGGACCTTCGGGAATCCAGCGAATGGGGTGAACGAGCGTTATTATTAAAAAAGTGGGGGATGGGAAGATAAAAATGATGTTGATTTATCATTTATTCACATTGGACAAAGTGGGTGTCTAAAGATGAAACAAATCGTCATACCTGCGATATCGACTTACAAACGTTTTGAAAAGTTTTTAGCAAGCGACTTTGAATTAGGGGTTTTTCTCGAAGTCCATATTTCACAACTGAAAAATATTACAAGGCTGGCAGAACGTTATCGGAAAAAATTAATTTTTCATGTGGATTTAATTGAAGGATTAAAAAATGATGAGCGTGGGACAGAATTTCTTTGTCAAGAATACAAACCGTACGGTCTCATTTCTACAAAAGCTAGTGTGATTCAAAAGGCAAAACAAAAAGGGGTTCTTTCCATTCAACGGGTATTTTTATTAGATTCTCAAGCCCTAGAGCAAAGCTATAAATTAATCGAATTCTCCAAACCCGATTATATTGAAGTGCTTCCAGGTGTCATGCCATGGATGATTGAAGAAATTAAAGAACAGACGAAAACCCCGATTCTTGCAGGGGGATTGATCCGAAAGTCGAGGGAAGTCAAACAGGCGATATCTGCAGGTGCAACCGCCGTTACGACATCCAATACAAAACTTTGGGATATTTTCGAAAAGGAAAAAAATTTGTTTAAAACAGGTTGACAGGGCTTTCATAAATTGCTATATTAAACTCAAGTTAATAATCGTGAGGAGATACGGAGACACATGGATAGCCCGAGATTTGTTCTCATGGGTTAATCTATGTGTCTTCTTTTCTTTTAAAAAAATCCTCATCATTATTAGCCAAAAAAAGGTAAAATATAGGAAAGGGGAATGGATATGTCAGCATTTTTGGGAGAAATTATTGGAACGGCAGTGTTGATCATGTTCGGTGGTGGTGTAGTCGCGGGTGTGTCACTGTACAAAACAAAATCGAACGGTGGAGGTTGGGTCGTCGTTACATTGGCTTGGGGACTCGCTGTTACGATGGGAGTTTACGCGTCAGGACAATATAGCGGTGGCCATATTAATCCAGCAGTTACGTTCGCCTTTGCAATGACCGGTGATTTTCCTTGGAGTGAAGTACCAATGTATATTTTAGGTCAAATGATTGGCGCAATTATTGGGGCCACAATCGTATTTTTGCATTATTTACCCCATTTCAAAGCGACGAAGGATCAAGCGACAAAACTCGGTGTTTTTTCCACTGCTCCAGCAATTAAACATACACCTTCGAATCTTTTATCAGAATTAATTGGAACTTTTATCTTAATTTTCGGATTGATGTTTATCGGTACAAATGAATTTTCGGATGGATTGAATCCAATTGTCGTTGGGTTATTGATTGTTGTAATCGGTATGGCTTTTGGTGGAACGACTGGATATGCGATTAACCCGGCACGGGATTTAGGTCCGCGTATTGCCCACTTTATTTTACCGATTCCTGGAAAAGGTAGTTCGGATTGGGGATATTCTTGGATTCCAGTTATTGGCCCCCTATTAGGTGGTGCTTTAGGTGGGTTAACATATAAAGCACTATTTTTAGGAGAAGTTACTGTATCTTTATGGATTACGTTAGCATTAACATTAATCGTGATTTTCTTCTCCTATTCGACGATCACTCAAGTTGCTGAGGAAAAGGATTCCATTACTATGTAATCGCTTACCTAGCATGATCCGGATTTTATAAAAAATTTACGTTTTCCTTTTCGTTTACACATACACGAAGGGTGAAGAAAAAAATTTAGGAGGGAGAAACGGATGGAAAAATATATTTTATCCATCGATCAAGGTACGACGAGTACACGGGCGATATTATTTAATAAAAAAGGGGAAATTGTTCACATCGCACAAAAGGAATTTACACAAATCTTTCCGAATCCAGGATGGGTTGAACATAATGCCAATGAAATTTGGGCATCTGTCCTTGCTGTAATGGCATCTGTTTTAGCAGAATCCGATACGAAGCCAGAACAAATTGCCGGAATTGGTATTACGAATCAGCGGGAAACGTCAGTCGTATGGGATAAGGAAACGGGAACGCCGATCTATAATGCAATCGTTTGGCAATCGAGACAAACGGTGGATATTTGCGATGATTTGAAGGCGAAAGGGTACAATGATTTATTCCGTGAAAAAACCGGACTATTAATCGATGCGTATTTTTCCGGAACGAAGGTAAAATGGATTTTGGATAATGTGGAAGGTGCTCGGGAAAAAGCAGAACAAGGAAAATTATTGTTTGGAACAATCGATTCGTGGATTATTTGGAAATTGTCCGGTGGTCGTGCCCATGTTACCGACTACTCGAACGCATCCCGTACGTTAATGTATAATATTTACGAACTAAAATGGGATGAAGAGTTGTTGGAAATTTTAAATATCCCGAAATCGATGTTGCCTAAAGTTAGACCGTCTTCAGAAATTTATGCTCATACGGTTCCTTATCACTTCTTCGGTCAAGAAGTTCCCATTGCAGGTGTCGCAGGGGACCAACAAGCCGCTCTCTTCGGTCAAGCTTGCTATCAAGAAGGGATGGCGAAAAATACGTACGGTACAGGTTGCTTTATGTTAATGAATACGGGAGAAAAGGCCGTTCAATCCGACCACGGCTTGTTAACGACGATCGCTTGGGGATTGAATGGAAAAGTAGAATATGCTTTGGAAGGTAGTATTTTTGTCGCTGGTTCTGCGATCCAATGGTTGCGGGACGGCCTAAGGATGTTTAAAGAAGCGAAGGATTCGGAAGAGTATGCGAAACGGATTTCTTCAACGGATGGTGTGTACATGGTTCCCGCCTTCGTTGGACTAGGAACGCCCTATTGGGATAGTGATGTACGCGGCGCAGTATTCGGCTTAACTCGCGGAACGAAGAAAGAACATTTTATTCGAGCCACATTAGAATCCATCGCTTATCAAACAAAGGACGTTTTAACTGCGATGGAAAAAGATTCCGGAATCGATTTAAAGACGTTACGGGTCGATGGCGGTGCCGTTGCGAATAATTTCTTAATGCAATTCCAAAGTGATATTTTAAATGTCCCGGTTGAACGTCCGATTATAAGTGAAACTACCGCTTTAGGTGCTGCATATTTGGCAGGTCTTGCGGTCGGTTATTGGGACAGTCAAGAAGAAATCGCAGAGAAATGGGCGATTGATCAAACCTTTGAGCCGAAGATGGATGAAGCTGAGCGGGAAAAATTGTATGAAGGATGGAAAAAAGCCGTTCACGCAACGATGGCCTTTAAATAAGTTGTATCTTGAAAAAATAGGCTAGCGTTAAATTGAATGAAAAAGTTAATAGATGATTAGAGAGATGGGAGAAATCAAATGCACTTGATCGATTGAATACAATGGATGCGTTGATTTCTCCTTTTTTAATTTTTTTAAAAGTATCACTTTTTCAATCATTCACATAATAAAAGAGAAACGATGATTTTCTGACAAACTTGGAATATTGATTACTTTTGAATATAAAAATGAAGAAATGGGGAATGGCTTATGGAAAAAAAGTTTTCCTACTTTTCTAGAGAAAATACGATTGAAGAGATGAAAGTAAACCATTATGATTTAGCGGTGATCGGAGGAGGAATTACGGGAGCTGGAATCGCGTTGGATGCAGTCTTGCGAGGGATGAAAGTTGCTTTAGTTGAAATGCAAGATTTTGCTTCAGGAACATCGAGCCGTTCGACGAAGCTCGTACACGGGGGCCTGCGTTATTTAAAACAAATGCAAGTTGGTCTTGTCTCAGAAGTTGGAAAAGAGCGGGCGATCGTATATGAAAATGGTCCCCACGTTACGACACCGGAATGGATGCTTTTACCGATTTATAACGATGGTACCTTTGGTAAAATGTCTACTTCCTTAGGATTACGTGTCTATGATTATTTAGCTAGGGTAAAACGTTCGGAACGGAGAAAAATGTTAACTAGGGAAGAGGTCATTGAAAAAGAACCGCTGTTGAAAAAAGATGGACTGCTCGGTGGAGGTTATTATGTTGAATATCGGACAGATGATGCAAGATTAACGATTGAAGTATTGAAAAAAGCCTTTGAAAAAGGTGCAGATCTCATCAATTATGTAAAAGTAGAGGAACTTACGTACGAAAACAATCAAGTTCAAGGTATCCTATGTAAAGATCGTTTAACAAACGACACGTTTCATATTCAGGCGAAGATCGTCGTCAATGCAGCCGGTCCATGGGTTGATTCCATTCGGGAATTGGATCAGTCGAAAAAAAACAAACGGCTTCAGTTGACAAAAGGTGTGCATATCGTTTTTGATCAATCCAAGTTCCCCCTCAAACAGGCCGTATACTTCGATACCCCAGACGGACGGATGATTTTTGCCATTCCTAGGGATGGAAAAACATATGTTGGTACGACGGATACATTTTATGAAGGCGATCCGGCATTAACACGAGTAGAGTTAGCGGACAAACAGTATTTAATCCGTGCAATACAATTTATGTTCCCTCATTTGGCAATCGGTCTGGAAGATATTGAATCGAGCTGGGCGGGGGTCAGACCTTTGATATATGAAGAAGGAAAGGATCCTTCTGAAATATCGAGGAAGGATGAAATTTGGGAATCGGAAAGTGGTTTGATATCGATCGCAGGTGGAAAGTTGACCGGATATAGAAAGATGGCGGAAAATGTCGTAAATCTCGTTGCGAAAAAACATGAACAGCTAGGTACGACATTCGGCCCTTGTATAACGAAACAAACGCCGATTTCCGGGGGAGATATCGGTGGATCAAATCATTTCTCTTCCTTTATTTCTGAAATGGGAAAAGAAGGTCAAAATTACGGGTTTTCGAAGGAGGAAGGGGAATATTTAGGAAAAATTTACGGATCCAATGCCCCCGTTGTTTTTCAATATGGAATGCTTTATCAATCGGAAGAAACGGATCTTAGCCCCGTTGTATATGCTCGACTGATGTATGCGATGGAACATGAAATGATTGTCCATCCGTCGGACTTTTTTATTCGACGGACAGGAGCTTTATACTTTCAAATCGATTGGGTGCGAAAATGGAAAGATCAAGTTATACAGTTCATGGCTAAACAGTTTCATTGGACCGATGAACAAACGGAACGATATAAAAAGGAATTCGAAGAGGAATTAACCTATGCCGTTCGGGCTATTGATGAGAACTAGGAAAATAAGCACCGTTTCCGAAACTTCTTTCATTTCGGGACGGTGTTTTTGGTGGTCGGGATTAATTTTTGAAATGCTTTTCGTTCAACAATAGAATGGAAGGGGATCGAAAATTTACGAAAAGTTTTGAATGAATTATAATAAAAATATGTTATATTTAGTAAATTTTAACAAACACGCTTTTTTAAATAGAAGGAAGGGTTCATCATGAAGGAAGTACTTTTTGGAATCGTAGTGATCGGTATTTTATCCGGCTTCCTTTTATTTCGCCGTAAGACGATTCCTAATCGAAAAGATGATGAAGGATTTGAAACGATTTCAGTTATTATTCCCGCCCGAAATGAAGAAAAAAATCTTCCCTTTTTACTACAATCGTTACAAAATCAGACGATAAAGCCCCTTGAGATTATCGTCGTTGATGACCATTCGGAAGATCGTACGAAAGAGATTGCACGGGAATTTAATGTCACATGTATTTCTGTCACCGATCCCCCTAAGGGCTGGACGGGAAAAACATGGGCCGTTTGGAACGGATATTTGCACTCAAATGGCGAAATTCTCGCTTTTTTCGATGCAGATATCCGATTGGAACCGGATGCTTTACGTGTGTTAATCTCAGCCCGTAAACATTTCGGAAGTGTCCTAAGTGTTATACCGTATCATACGACAGAAAAGTTTTATGAAAAATTGGCGATGATAGTAAATCTTTTAAGCGTTTTCACATTTACATCACCATTTGAAACAAACAGTACAAGGAAAGGACTTTACGGATCTTGTATTATTACGACTAGAAAGGATTATGAGAAAATCGGTGGTCATAAAAGTATTCAATCGGAAATTTTAGATGATTTATCCTTAGGAGCAAAGTTTCAGCAAGCAAACATCCCGGTTACAAATTTTATTGGCAAACCCTTTGTGTCCTTTCGAATGTATCCAAACGGGTTGAAAAGTGAGATCGAAGGTTTTGCCAAATCAGCGGCTATCGGTGCTACAATGTTTACGAAAAAAACATTGTTTTTTATCATTCTTTGGTTAATTGGCTTATTCACATCGGAATTATTTTTATTGTTTTATCAAACAACTTATTTTTATCCATTATTAATTGGTTATTTATTATATATGATTCAAATATATCTTTTTAACCGTTATATTGGTCAGTTTGGTATCATTCAACCGCTCATCCATTCCTTATCAGCGTTATTTTTCCTAATCGTCATCTTTTATTCTTTTTACCAATCCAAATTTCGTAAATCTGTGTTATGGAAAGGCCGGTATGTTTCCGTGGGGAGGGGAGGAATGAGATGATTTTCCTTTTAACACTTATTAGTTTTTTCAGTGGATCGTTAATGTTTTCCTATTGGCTCGGCCTGTTGAAAAAGAAAAATATTAAATCGGTCGGTGATGGTAACCCGGGTGCAGCCAACCTTTGGAAAGCTGCAGGATATAAATTTGGGATTTTCGGAGTCCTCCTTGATTTTTTAAAAGGGTATATTCCTATAAAACTCATACTAAAAAATGAACTTGTATCAGATGTTCAATGGCTTCCAATTGCACTTGCTCCATTATTGGGCCATGCCTTTTCACCCTTTTTAAAATTTCACGGTGGAAAGGCATTGGCGGTATCCTTTGGAATGTGGAGTGCTTTAACATCTTTCCACGTTTCCTTTGCATATGCGGTCATTTTGGCCATCATGTTTTCCACTCTTCATGTCATCAAAAAAGGGAAACCGATATCGAGTGAAGAGGATGGCTTCCAGGCAACTTTAGGTATGTTTTTATTGTCCTTTTATTTGCATTATCGGGATTTTCCAATGTATATTTTGGCGATTTGGTTAGGCAATTTTTTACTCTTTTTATATAAAAATCGAACTGGGAATATGCAAGTAATTAAAAATTGGGTTAATAAACGTAACCGGGAGCTTCATGTATAAAGGAGGCTAACCTATTCCAAATTCGTTAAATAGGCACTGAGCATCCAATGTTGTTTTTCAAAAAATTCGATGGAATTACCGGTTAAACCACCAGTATAGGCACTGTCGACTTTTTCATTAATGGCTCGTAGTTGACGGATTAACGTTTGCAAGTCCTTGATGACAATGTTTGCCACTGTCGGCCCATTATAATCCATCGTCGAGGGAAGTTCGGTGATGGTCGCTAGTCGCAAAGCTTCTGAAAGGGATCCAACTGGGTAAAAACCAATCATTTTAATCCGTTCGGCAATCCGATCAATTTCATCACCAACATAATGGTATAATTCGTCTGTTTTTTCATGAATCGCAAAAAAGCTCATCCCAACTACGTTCCAGTGAAGATTATGAAGTTTAATGAACATCACTTGTAAATTAGCTAAATACCGATTCAACTCACGTGCAGCTTGTTCGGCTTCAACCGGGTTTAACCCGAGATTTTCCGGATTCACTTTATAATTCAACGTACTCACTCCTTCTTTGATCATCAATATCTACTGGGCTTCATCATTAACGTATGATGAAAATAAAAAAACGTCCGCCCAAAAAAGGTGGCGGAGGAAGGAAAAACATGAATTTGTTCCTTTCGTTTATTGTTGATTTTCTGATGCCGGTTGATCTGGAAATAGAAGGCTAAAGACAATCCCGAAAAAGGCTGCGATAAAGAAGGTTGAAAATCGAGACGTAATGATGTCGTCAAGGGGCGTGTTAATCCAAAGAAGGGTGAAGAAAAAGCCAGATATGATCGTGGCTATCACTCCTGCACTTGAATATCGTTTCCAAAAAAAGGTCATTAAAATGGCAGGGGATAAAGTACATCCGACACCGGCCCAAGCCCAACTGACGATTAAATAAATCAATGATTCGGACGTAAGGGCGATGAGCATTCCAACGAGTCCTGAGAGAATAACGGTCAACCGTGATACCGTAAGCAATTGTTTATCGGTTAATTTGATTTTCAATGTTTTATGAATAATATCTTCACTGATCGAACTTGTAACGACCATTAATTGGGAGTTGGCTGTTGTAATAATAGCAGCCATAATTCCAGCTAACAAAATTCCAGCGATCCAAGAAGGAAATAAATCGATAATCATCGTCGGTAAAATCGTTTCCACATCGGAAAACGTATCTTGTTTATACAACGCAATCGCTGCCAAACCGATGAGGAAGGCACCGGTATAAGCGAGAATCGTCCAAATAATTCCAATGGCGATTCCTTGTTTTGCTTCCTGTTCGTTTTTCAGTGCCATAAAGCGGGAACTGAGTTGAGGTTGGCCACCTAAATATCCAAAAAACCAGGAAAAATGATTAAAAAACAGAACACCAAGGGCAAAACCTGTCGTTCCCCCAAACCATAGAGGGAACGTTTCTCCCGCTTCCACAAGGGATGTAGAAAGGGATACGTCCGATTGAAAAATGTGAATAAAGGCAATGATTGGCAAGACAAGTAACGTAACAAGCATCATCACACTTTGAATCATATCTGTCCAAACAACGGAAATAAATCCACCAAAAAATGCGATTGCTATAACGATGAGCGTAGTCAAGATGATTCCGGTTGTCACGCTCATGTTAAAAGAGGTAAAAAACAACTTTCCTGCCCCGGCAAACTGGGCACCGACATAAAACATAAAAAAACTAGCAATCAAAATCGTAGCAACCCACCGAATTAGATCTGCTTTTTGCCCAAATCTTGTCGCCAAATAGTCGGGAAGTGTCAATACCCCGTAGCGATCTGCTTCCTTCATAAATTTTTTCGCTAAAAAAAGCCAAGCAAATATAATACCGATTGAAACGCCGATCGCTACCCAGATTCCTGCCAAACCGGTTGAAAATACGAATCCAGTAAAACCAAGGAGAAGCCATGACGACTCACCTGTCGCCCGCTCAGAAAAGGCAAGAGCCCATCCAGGTAGTTTTTTCCCTCCGAGAATAAAATCTGCGTGGGTCAACTTTTGACGACTCGTCATATAACTGATCCCAATGATTACAATAAAATACAAAATAAATACGGTTAGAATCGTCGAATTCATTCCAATCCCCCTTTATACGTCGGATAGTAAGCGTTTACAAAAGACTTGACCGCCTTTTTTACATATGTATGTCGTCCAGTGAAAAAAATGAGCCCTTTTCTTTTCAAAGGAAAAGGACTAGTTAAAACAATTTCATAAAAAAAGCCCGGGTAAACCGGACAAATATTTGATCATCAATGTTTCTTAAAATTATATTAAGTCGAGAAAATTTTTAGCTTGTTGTGGAAGATATCGATCTTTAAGCCAAATAACACATGCTTTCGAAACAATCGTCTCATCGGTAATCGGTAAAACCGTTACGTTGCCACTAAATGGTTTTAAAAATGTCGATTCTGGAACGATACTAACCCCTAACCCTTCACTTACGAGCCCCAAGAGCATATCCACATCTGGACATTCACAAATAATTTTCGGTTGATACCCTCGTTTATGAAACGCTTCTAAAATGACTTCAAATTGACCGATTCCTTGAATGCGATGGAGAAGCATAAGGGGAAGCTGGGCCAATTCTTCCAATGAAATATGCTCTTTTTCCCTCCAATGCTGCCACGAACGAGGTAAGACGGCTACATACCGTTCATCAGGTAAAGGGATGGATGAAAAAGATTCCAATTGAAGGGGAAGGCGGACGAAGGCGATGTCGATCTCCTTCTTTTTTAACTGCTCGGATAACATATAGGTATCTCCTTCACGTAATTCAAAGGTTACATTCGGATACATTTTTTGAAATTTCTTCAATCGCTCAGGCAAATAGGAGAAACAAGTTTTTGCACAACCGATGGAAAGCTTCCCTTTTACCCCTTTTTTCGTATCTTGCACTTCCAAAATCGTATCCTCTAATTGTTCGAAGATCGATTGTAGACGAGTATACAAAACATTTCCCGCTTTTGTTAATTCCATTTTTCGACCGTTACGTTCAAATAAAACGACATCCAATTCTTCCTCGAGTAATTTTAAACTTTGGCTAAGGGGAGGTTGGGCCATATGTAACACTTTGGCCGCCTTTGTAATTTGCCCTTCCTTTGCAATTGTATAGAAATACCGTAACTGTTTTAAATCCATACAAAACCCTCCAAATGAACAATAGAGGTATATATAAAGTGTAGCGAAAAACAAAAATATTTTCAAATTTATAATCATTTTAAAAATTATATAAATAAAACTATATAAGTTAAATATAGATCTTGAATGAAATTAATATTATTTATGAATTCGGAAAAATGGTACAATTCGTATACAGGCATAAATTTGTCTGAGCATCGTAAGAAGGAATTGAAAGGAGGAAGAAGCGTTGCCGGCGAAAACGGGGGATCAATATATTGAACGGTTAAAGAAAGCAAATAACAATGTGTACGTAAATGGCAAACGGGTAGATGATGTAACGGAACATCCGGCTTTTAAAAATGTTGTCCGTTCAATGGCAAAATTGTATGATCGACAATTTGAAAAGGAAGAAAAGATGTTGTATCCTTCACCGACGACGGGAGAAAAGGTTGGGAAAACCTTTATGGTGCCAACGTCGATTGATGAACTGATCGAACGTAGGGAAGCGATTATGGAATGGCAAAGTATTACCCACGGATTCATGGGACGGTCACCGGATTATTTAAACGCAGATGTGATGATGATGGGACCAGCTGCATCCTTTTTTTCGGAAGGTGATCCGAAGTTTGCGGAAAATGCACGGAATTATGCCGAGTATGCACGGGAAAATGACCTTAGTTTAACCCATACGTTAATTCATCCGCAAGTCAATCGGGCAAAGGCAGTATCGGAACAGCGGGATCGGAACGTGGCTTTACATTTGGTGAAAAAAACGGAAGAAGGGATCGTTGTAGACGGTATTCGGCTATTGGCAACTCAAGGAGCGATTACCGATGAATTGCTCGTCTTTCCTTCTACCGTAAAAAAATCTGGAGAAAAGGATGATCCGTACGCCCTTGCATTTGCTATTCCGAATAATACTCCGGGTTTGAAATTTTTATGTCGGGAACCGTTTTACATGGGTGAACATTCCTACGATTATCCATTAAGTTCCCAATTTGAAGAAGGGGATGCGATCGTATCCTTCGAAAATGTACTCGTGCCATGGGATCGGGTATTTATTTTAGAAAATTCATCCCTTTGCAATCGATATTTTCGAGAAACGAATGCCGTTGTTCATATGGCGCACCAGGTTGTCGCAAAGGATATTGCTAAGACTGAATTTCTTTTAGGTGTCGTTTTATTGTTGATGGAGTCGATTGGAATCGAAGGTTTCCAACACGTACAAGATAAGGGAACGGAAATCAAGCTCGTTTTGGAAACGATGAAATCCCATTTATATCGGGCGGAACATCATGCCCAATTGGATCGATGGGGGGTTATGACACCGGATTACGAAGCCCTCGATGCTGCTCGAAATTGGTATCCGAGGATGTATCCCCGTTTGGCAGAAATCGTCCGTATATTAGGTGCTTCCGGATTAATGGGACTTCCGACATATAATGATTTTACAAATGAGGAAATCGGTCCGCTCCTTCATCGGGCGATGCAAGGGAAACAGATCGACGGTTTTGAACGGGTTCAATTATTCCGTCTTGCTTGGGATATGACGATGAGTGCGTTTGGAAGTAGGCAAACCCATTATGAATATTATTTCTTTGGAGATCCCGTTCGAATGGGGATGGCGTATTTCGAAAACTTTGATAAAGAACCATATAAACAAAGAGTAAAAGAATACCTTCAACAGTTAAATTCGTCCAAACCTTATTATATTCGTACGTAGTTTATCAAATACGTTTTTGGACAGTTTTGAAAGCGATTTCTAATTTCTGAGTATGATTTACAATTCATTTTCATTATTTATATAAAATTGGTCCGCGATCGTTCGGATCATTTGAACAAATATTAAGGGGGTATCGAAGGGAATGGATGAAAAACAGTTTCGTCAAGCGATGGGTAAATTTGCGACAGGGGTAACGGTGATTACTACTTCAGATGGGAAAGATATTCACGGCATGACAGCAAATGCGTTTATGTCTGTGTCACTAGATCCAAAGCTCGTTGTCATATCCGTAAACAATCGAGCTCAAATGTATGAAAAAATTCAACAAACGAAAACGTATGCGGTTAGCATTTTAAACGAAACACAATCGGATATATCGATGCATTTTGCGAAACAAAAACAATTGGATCGTTCCGTCGAATTTGAACAATTAAATGGATTGCCCGTTATAAAAGATGCTTTGGCCTTTATTACTTGTGACTTGGAAGAAGCATTTAAGGCAGGTGATCACACGTTATTTCTCGGCCGTGTAACAGGGATAAAAATAAATGAGAAAAAGAAAAAACCGTTAACGTATTTTGAAGGAAATTATGGAACCATTTTATCCTTCGATTAGGGATCAATCGGAAAGGAGGTTAAGTCTAGGTGAATATTATCCGAGCAGCCCGAGCGGTATTACATGTGACGGATTTGGAAAAATCAAAAGCATTTTATGAAGCGCTCGGTTTTGTCGAAACGTACGCGGATGATCATGCGGTCTATTATCGAGGATTAGAAGAACATGTGCACCATAGTCTCGTTTTAAAGAAAAAGAGGCGACCGGCGGTAGAATGTATTAGTTTTAAAGTGATGTCTGAAGAGGATTTGGATCATCTGGCTGATTTATACGAAAGGGCGGGATTTTCCGTCATTTGGATTGAAAAAGGAAAAGAAATGGGAATGGGAAGAACATTGAGGGTGCAAGACTTATCGGGACTGCCAATCGAATTTTTCGCCGAAATGGAAAGTAAAGAGCGTTTGTTACAACGGTATGACTTATATAAAGGTGCAAAGGTACAACGGATCGACCATTTCAATTGTCAAGTGACGGATGTAAAACAAGTCGCCCATTTCTTCCAGGAAACCCTCGGCTTTAAATGTTCAGAATATACGGTCGATGATTCGGAAAACTTGTGGGCCATATGGTTACATCGAAAACCGAACGTGCACGATATCGCAATTATGAACGGAAAAGGTCCACGTCTACATCATATCGGATTTTGGGTAAAGGACGCGATGAATATCATCGATGCTTGCGATATTTTAGCTGCACTAGGATATGGGGATCAAATCGAACGGGGTCCGGGTCGCCACGGTCTATCCAATGCCTTTTTCCTTTATTTACGGGACCCGGATGGGCATCGAATCGAATTGTATAACGGGGATTATTTGACGAGTGACCCGGATTTTAAACCGATCCGATGGCATTTGAATGATTCGATGCGTCAAACATTTTGGGGACATGCTGCACCTGATAGCTGGTTTGAGGAGGCTTCTGAAGTTTTAGATGTAAAAACCGGTAAAAAAATTCCTCTCCAAGAACCGAAGCTACAACAGAAAAAACCAGAATTTATGATTTAACCATTCGATTTTTCTTTTCACGTCCGAAAAATGGAGGTAGAGAAATGATGGAAAAGCAAAAGGTTGAAAATCATCGGTCGTCGTTAAAAAACTCGTTAAACGATGTGAAATTGTATATCGACGGATCGTTTGTTGAAGCCGATTCAAAAGATACTTTTTTAAATATTGACCCGTTTACAAGCGAGCCGTTGAATACCGTTGCAAAAGGGGATGAAAGGGATATAGACAAAGCTGTAACGGCGGCGAAAAAAGCTTTCCAAATATGGGGAAAAGAAAAACAAAAGGAACGCTTGAAATACGTGTATAAAATTGGTGAATTAATCGAAGCCCGAGTGGAAGAGATCGCCTTGATGGAAAGTTTAGACACGGGTCTTCCGATTAAACAGACGAAAAAGCAAGTCGAGCGGGCTGCACAAAATTTTCGGTTTTATGCAGATATGGTTAAAACCCATTTATACGGTGAGGCATACCAAGTCGATGATGAATTTATCAACTATACCGTCCGAAAACCGGTCGGTGTGGCAGGATTGATTACACCTTGGAACGCTCCGTTTATGCTAGAAACGTGGAAGATCGCCCCAGCGTTGGCTACGGGGAATACGGTCGTGTTAAAACCCGCGGAATGGTCTCCCCTTACGGCTAATCTTTTAGCCGAAATCATCGATGAAGCGGGTCTTCCAAAGGGAGTGTTTAATGTCGTACATGGCTATGGGGAAACAGCTGGAGCCGCCCTCGTCCGCCACCCGGACGTCCAAATCATTTCCTTTACCGGTGAAACGACAACCGGATCGGAAATTATGAAAAATGGAGCGGATACGTTAAAACGATTTTCAATGGAGCTTGGTGGAAAATCGCCGATTATCGTTTTTGAAGATGCGGATCTTGATCGGGCGTTGGATGCGGCCGTCTGGGGTGTATTTTCCTTCAATGGGGAACGTTGTACAGCCAATTCCCGATTATACGTTCATGAACGTATCGCCGACTTATTTTTAACGAAATTAAAGGAACGGGTCAAAAACATCGTTGTTGGTGATCCGTTAGATGATCGTACGGAAGTGGGACCGCTTATTACGAAGGAACATTACGATCGGGTGATGAACTATATCCAATTGGCGGAAGATGAAGGGTGCGAACTTTTTTGGGGGGATGTTCCAGAACCGTTTAGCGATCGAAATTTCGTACCACCGACTCTTTTGCTTCAGGCAAAAAATGAGATGCGGGTCGTTCAAGAGGAAATTTTTGGTCCAGTGATGGCCGTGTTAACCTTCCAAACAGAGGAAGAAGTAGTCGAAATGGCAAATGATGTGAAATACGGTTTAGCCGCCTACGTATGGACAAACAACATAAAGCGGGGGCATAAAATTGCACAAATGATGGAATCAGGAATGGTTTGGTTAAATTCCCAAAATGTACGAGATTTACGAATCCCCTTCGGAGGATCCAAATATAGTGGAATTGGTCGAGAAGGTGGCCATTATGCCTTTGATTTTTATACGGAAACCCAAATCATTCACGTTGCAGTTGGTAACCACCGTATTCCTCAATTTGGAAAAAATAGTGGGGGGTAAGGATAAATTGAAAGGAAAATATGTAGAGGCGAAAGAACGATTACGGGGATCGATTGCCCCATTGGTTACGCCTTTTAAACGGAATTATGAGATCGATTTAGACAAACAGAGGGAATTAATAGAATTTCAAATTACTAATGGCACCCATGGGATTTCTGTTACAGGTACTTCCGGAGAACCGAGTTCATTGACGGTAGACGAACGAATCACCGTTATGGAAAACGCGGTAAAAACGATCGATGGTCGGGTTCCTTTTGTTCCCGGTACCGGGTCGGTGAATCAGGCCGAAACATTACATTTAACGAAGGTGGCACAGGAAATGGGGGCCGATGCAGCGATGGTGATCGTCCCATATTATAATAAGCCGAATCAACAGGCACTTTACAATCATTTTAAAACGGTAGCTGATTCTGTCGATCTTCCAATTATCGTCTATAACATTCCCGGGCGGACAGGGGTGAATTTAGAAGTTAACACATTAGCTAGATTAGTAGAAGATTGTCCAAATATTATCGGTGTGAAAGAATCAAACAAAGATTTTGAGCATGTCAATCGAGTCCTCCTGTATTGTGGTCGGGACTTCTTATTGTACTCCGGTATTGAACTACTTTGCTATCCGATGTTGGCGATCGGTGGTGCAGGTTCCATCTCTGCTACGGCTAACGTCGAACCGAAAAAAGTAGCTGAGATGCATAATGCGTGGGAGTCAGGAAATCTAGAAAAGGCGCAAAACCTTCATTTCGAATTAATGAAACTGAACGATGTATTGTTTAAAGACACGAATCCTGCTCCAGTAAAGGCTGCCCTCGGTATGATGGGGAAAATTGAACCGGTGCTAAGACCGCCGATGGGACTTCCTTCAAAAGAAGTGTTAAAGGAAATCCATCAAACATTAA
The DNA here is from genome assembly GCF_026547205.1 of Fervidibacillus halotolerans. Classification (GTDB taxonomy): domain Bacteria; phylum Bacillota; class Bacilli; order Bacillales; family Caldibacillaceae; genus Fervidibacillus; species Fervidibacillus halotolerans. The sequence continues at coordinate 1,009,668 of NZ_CP106877.1, forward strand.
TTGAATATGGGAAGGACGTTCAAAACACATTTGACATGTAATTCAGGAAGGGGAATCGTTCGTGAAACGAATTTGGTTCAAGCGTAAAGGGATGGATCGAATGGAATCGGCTCTCCTCGATTGGAAAAGGGGGATAATTAGGACCGTTCAGGGGCCGATTCCAATTCAATCCGTCTCCTTCGATGTTCCAATAACAGGTACCGTTTACAATATTCTTTTCAATTATAAAGGGGTTTATGAATCCTTTGAACCATCCATGTACAAACCACCGTATATTCATCCACCGAAAAGCCCAGTTTTGTATATGAAGCCTGGGAATACACTCATTGCTCATAAAAGTTCGATACCGGTTCCAAGACATTATTCTTCAGTGATGGTCGGTCCTTCCCTTGGCTTTGTAATCGGAAAACGGGCGAAGAGAGTAAAAAAAGAGGAAGCTCGCTCGTACATCCAAGGATTGATTATTGCCAACGATGTACAAATTCCCCATAAGAACTTTTACCGCCCTGCGATAAAGGAAATTGCTCGAGACGGCTTTTGTCCAATTGGTCCGTGGATTGTTGATATAGGAGCATTCGATCGATTGGACCGATTACAAATTCGAGTATTGATCAATGGTGATTTGAAGTTGGAAAATCATACTGGAAATATGGTCCAAACATTCGATGTTCTCCTTGAGAGGATAACAGATTTTATGACATTGGAAGAAGGAGATGTATTATTAACCGGTATTCCAGAAAATGCACCGTTAGCAAAACGGAAGGACGTGGTTACAGTGGAAATCGAAGGAATCGGTCGATTGGAAAATGAACTCATGGATGAATCCCTTTGGAAAGGAGAAAAGGGATGAAGCAAGGAAGGGTGTTATATGAGGGAATCATTCGAACGGTTTTTGAAAAGGAAGGAAAAATTTTTACAGATACCGGTACGATGGTTAAGGAAAATGACGTTCATTGGTTACCCCCATTTGAAGCAAACACGATTTTTGCCCTTGGATTAAATTATGCAGACCATGCAAAAGAATTATCTTTCAAACCTCCTTCCGAACCACTTGTTTTTTTGAAAGGAAAAAATACGCTCATCGGGCATTTACAGGAAACGATCCGTCCAAAAGATGTAACTTTTATGCATTATGAATGTGAACTTGCCGTTGTCATCGGTCGAAGGGGGGAGGGGATCGCCGAAAAAGACGCTTATGAATATGTGAAAGGATATACGATAGCCAATGATTATGCATTTCGGGACTATTTGGAAAATTATTATCGACCTAATTTCCGTGTGAAAAATAGAGATGGGTCAACACCAATCGGTCCTTGGCTCGTTGACCATGGAGATATCCCCGATCCGATGCAACTTACACTACGTACCTTTATTAACGGTAACTTAGTGCAAGAAGGAAGTACGTCGAATATGATTTTCTCGATTCCCCAAATCATTACCTATTTAAGTGAATTTCTTACATTACAGCCGGGGGATGTGATTTTGACCGGTACGCCTAAAGGGGCCGTTGATACGAAGGTAGGGGATGAGGTCGTGACGGAAATTGAAGGAATTGGAAGGCTCGTCAATCGAGTTGTAGCAGAAAATCGGTAGCAATAAAGCATTCCCTCGTAATGGTTTCATACATGTATATAGCGTATCATCGAATGATTGAGGGCAGGATCTAAATCGGAAAGGAGGACCGATATGCCTCATTTTATTTTGGAGTATACAGATAACATTAAGGAAGAAGCGAATATTCCAACCCTATTAAAAAAAGTGAATACGACTTTACTCACCTTTTCTAATATTGTTCCAATTGGTGGACTTCGATCGCGGGCGATTGAATTGAAAGATTATGTTATTGCTGATGGAACGGAAGATGATGCCTTTATTCATGCCACCTTAAAAATCGGTAAAGGAAGAACGGAGAAAGAGAGAAAACAAATAGCAGATGCAGTGTTTGCGGTGATGAAAAAGCATTTACAAGACGTATATGAAAGACGGTCGTTAGCTGTTTCAATGGAAGTATACGAGTTCATTTATCCGACCTATAAATGGAACAATATTCATTCCCGCTATCAAGATCAAAATTAATCGATTGAAAAATAAGGATAAAATCTTCCAAAATAAACATCGAAAGGGGTTATGTTCCGTTGCCTAAAATTTCCTTTTTTATGGTACGATAAATAAAAGAAGGGAATGAGAAAAGGGAGTTGTTTCAATGGAAGTACATATTCAGAAAAACCGTTTACGATTGATAAGCGGGGATATAACGAAAGTAAAAACCGATTGTATCGTTAATGCGGCGAATGGAACATTGTACGGAGGGGGAGGAGTGGACGGGGCGATTCACCGAGCTGCAGGTCCGAAGCTTTTAGATGAATGCAAAGTAATCCGTAAAGAACAATTAAAAGGAGAATATTTACCGACTGGTGAAGCGGTTATGACAAAGGGATACGAGTTACCGGCAAAATTCGTTATTCATACCGTAGGACCGATTTGGGACGGGAAGGATGTGGATGAAAAAGGGAAATTGCTCGCTCATTGTTATCGGAATTCCCTTTTGTTAGCAAAAGAAAAAGGATTACATAGCATCGCCTTCCCATCCATTTCCACAGGGGCGTATCGGTTTCCCATTGAAATGGCAGCCGAAATCGCCTTAAAGGAAATCATCCAATTTTTGCAAGAGGAAACATTCGGGGATGTGTACATGGTGTTATTTTCCGAAAAGGATTACAACATATATAAACAGACGTTGGAAAGACTGATGGAAAATGTTTGAATGAAAAGAATCGGTTGATGAGGGAAGGTGCGGGCGACTCCTTAGGGTACAACACGAGCCGAAGCCCTGCGAAGGGTGCTAGTCGAAAAGGCTAGGCGTGCCCGCAGAAAGCGTCGCCACAGAAATGAAAGGCATGAGGAAAGGGGCTGTATTTTTTGAACGGCCCCTTTCATGTGTATGAGCGGGATTTTCTTAATTTGCCGATTCACTGCTTTTAATAAAAAGATCTCCATTTTCAACGGTAATGGTTACTTGTTGGTTTTCATGGATATTCCCTGATATAATTGCTTTTGCTAATCTCGTTTCTACTTCCCGTTGAATATATCGTTTTAGCGGACGCGCACCATAAACAGGGTCAAATCCATGTTCGGCGATAAATTCCATCGCCTTTTCATCTACGTCCAGTCGAATTTGCTGATTGGAAAGTCTTCCTTCCAATTCCTTCATTAATTTAACGACGATTTGCTTAATAACCGAGTAACTTAACGGTTTAAATAAAATGACCTCATCGATCCGATTTAAAAATTCTGGTCGGAAATGAAGGCGTAATTGATCAAAGACCGCATTTTTCGCTTCATCAACAATTTCCCCATCCTTTACTCCTTCCAGTAAGTGTTGGGAACCGAGATTCGATGTCATGATAATGACCGTATTTTTGAAATCGACGGTTCGTCCGTGGGAATCGGTGATTCGTCCATCATCGAGCATTTGTAACAAAATATTAAATACTTCCGGATGGGCCTTTTCAATTTCGTCAAATAAAACGACAGAATACGGTTTTCGACGTACCGCTTCCGTTAGTTGACCTCCTTCTTCAAATCCTACATATCCTGGAGGTGCACCAATTAAACGGCTGACGGCATGTTTTTCCATATATTCCGACATGTCGATTCGAATGATTTGGTCTTCACTATCGAATAAATTTTGGGCGAGTGCTCTTGCTAATTCGGTTTTTCCGACACCCGTAGGGCCGAGGAAAAGGAAGGAACCGATCGGCCTTTTCGGGTCTTTAATACCGGCTCGGGCACGTAAAATGGCATCGGTAACGAGGCTTACTGCTTCGTCTTGTCCAATCACCCGTTTTCGGATAATTGCCTCTAACCTTAATAGTTTTTCCCGTTCGCTTTCGACGAGTTTTGTAACAGGGATTCCCGTCCAGCGAGCAACGATTTCAGCAATTTCTTCTTCCGTCACTTCTTCACGTAATAACCGGTCATTTCCCGTTTGATTGACCCGCTCCTCTAGGGCTTTCAATTCCTTCTCTAAGGCAGGAATGCGTCCGTGGCGAAGCTCTGCTGCCTTGTTCAAATCATATTCATTTTCCGCCTGTTCTAATTCGCGATGTAGTTTTTCCAATTTTCCCCGTTTTTCTTGAACCGCTTGAAGTCCTTCTTTTTCCAATTGCCAACGTGCACGCATTTCATTCGCTTCATCTCGAAGTTCCGCTAACTCTTTTCGCAAAGCTTCCAGTCGTTGTTGACTCGCTATATCTTTTTCTTTTTCTAATGCCGCTTCTTCAATTTCTAGTTGCAATACTTTTCTCGTTACTTCATCCAGTTCTGTCGGCATCGAGTCCATTTCCGTTCGAATGGTGGCACAAGCTTCATCCATTAAATCGATCGCTTTATCCGGTAAAAATCGGTCGGAAATATAACGATCGGAAAGGGTGACGGCAGCGACTAAAGCCCGGTCATGGATTTTGACCCCGTGATGAATTTCATAACGTTCCTTTAATCCCCGTAATATGGAAATCGTATCTTCCACAGTCGGCTCTTGAACGAGTACTTGTTGGAATCGCCTTTCCAATGCTTTATCTTTTTCGATATATTGGCGATATTCATCTAACGTCGTTGCACCGATACAATGCAATTCTCCTCGGGCCAACATCGGTTTTAACATGTTTCCAGCATCCATCGCACCTTCCGTTTTCCCCGCACCGACGATCGTATGTAATTCATCGATAAAAAGAAGAATCCGACCGTTACTTTTCTTAATTTCTGTTAAAACCGCTTTTAATCGTTCTTCAAATTCTCCCCGGAATTTGGCTCCGGCAACTAAAGCGCTCATATCGAGGGCGAAAATGGTTTTATCCTTCAAACCGTCCGGAACATCTTTTCGAACGATCCGCTGGGCTAATCCTTCTACAATCGCCGTTTTTCCGACACCCGGTTCACCGATTAAAACCGGATTGTTTTTCGTCTTTCTCGAAAGGATTCGAATTACATGGCGAATTTCACTGTCACGGCCAATTACCGGATCCATTTTACCCGATTTGGCTTTTTCCACTAAATCCCTGCCGTATTTTTTTAATGCTTCGTATGTTGCTTCTGGATTTGGCGTTGTCACCCTTTGATTCCCCCTAATGTCTTTGATTACTGACAAAAGTTTGTTTTCCGTTACACCTTGTTGTTTGAAAAGTTTTCCGACGGGTGTTTGAAGTTTGACAGCTGCGTAAATAACATGTTCGACGGAGATATATTCATCTTGGAAAGATTCCATCCATTTTTCGGCCTCTGTCAGTAGCCGTTGAAACTGATTCGTAATATAAATTTTTCCTTGTTCAACACCCGTCCCGGTCACTTGTGGTTTTTGATTCAAAAGCTTTTGACAATCGACTTGAAAGGTTTGTTCATCCATATCCAATTTTTGAAAAATGGAGTGGAGGATGTTTTGATCATCTTCAAGAAAAGCGAGGAATAGATGGACATCATCGATCTCCTGATGATTATTTCGAATAGCGATCGATTGGGCTGTCATTATTCCGTTTTGCAATCGTTCCGTCATTCGATTCAGATCCATACGTAACTGCTCCTTTTGACTATATTTGACCTTTATACTTTATTATATTCCACCTTTTTTTAATATGCAAAAGGAAAAAGAATAGAGCATATGTCCAAGTTAAAATTGGAATCATTTTTTGCCAAATGAAAGAATTGGTCATAGAAAAAAGTTTAAAAAAATAAATGAAAAAGGAATCAGAAACGTTTGAATTCTCTTCGTAAATCCTGAAAAAAATATCCCATGATTTGAAAAGACTCATTTCGTTACTTCACCTCGTTTTTCCTTATAGTCGATTCAAGTTTGCTAACAGGGAAAAATCAAACCTTTGTCGAAAATATAAAGGTATAAAGGATTCATCAATTTTAACGTTTGCTTCGTGCAATTTTTTCTTATGATTTCCAGCTTTCGAAAGGGATTTACACTTATTTCAAAGAAAAAATGGGGTGAAAAGGATGGAGGAAAAAACCCGTTGGCTAAAAGTTGATGATGGGGTAGAAATTTTTATAAAATCGTGGGAATCCACTCAAAAGCCGAAAGCTATTATACAAATCGCCCATGGAATGGCCGAACATATCGAACGATATCACGAATTCGCAAAATTTTTTGTTACTAAAGGATTTTTAGTCGTTGGAAATGACCATCGAGGACATGGGAAAACGGGAGAAAAGGAGGGGCGGCTCGGGTATTTAGCGGATGAAGAAGGATTCGAACGGGCAGTGGATGATTTACGTGCGGTAAATTTAATGATTAAGGAGGAGTTTCCTAAAGCTCGTATTTTTTTAATGGGGCATAGTATGGGCTCCTTTTTCGTAAGAAGATATATTCAAAAATATGCAAATAGCATACACGGTGCCATCATCTCCGGCACTGGTGGAAATCCCAGAATAGGTGGTAAAATTGGCAAATGGATTGCTAAACGGGAAATTAAAAAAAGGGGAAGGATGGCCGAGAGTCCGACGATCCAACGACTCATCTTCGGTTCCTATAATAAAAAATTTAAGGACGATTCGTCACCTTTTGCTTGGTTAACTAGGGATACAGAAATTGTAAAAACGTATATGAACGACCCATTTTGTGGATTTACATGCACCTCTGGATTTTTTTACGATCTTTTCACCGGTTTAGAAACGATTCATCAAGATGAAAACATTAGAAAGATCCCGAACGATTTTCCGATGTTTATTTTCAGTGGTGAACAGGATCCTGTAGGAGGAAATACAAAGGGTGTCAAAAAAGTGATTCGTCAATATGAAAAAAACGGTTTAACGAATATTCAAAGCATGTTTTTCCCAAAGGGTCGACACGAAATGTTAAATGAATTAAATAAGGAAGACGTTTATGAACATATTTTCCATTGGATCGAAAATCAAATAAAATAACAAATCTCATCTTTCCTTTAACACCTTCATGGATAGAAAAAGGAAAACGGCACGATTTAGCCAATTTTCGTGCCGTTTTTTACTGGCTCATCCGGTTTTAATAATACCACATCCCCTTCCTCCGGTATTCCGCCAAGGACTAATACTTCTGATTTAAAACCGGCGATTCTTCGCGGCGGGAAATTTGTTACAGCTACTACCTGTCGTCCAACTAACTTGTCCACCTCATATCGTTTTGTTATTTGTGCAGATGATTGTTTTATGCCTAAGTCTCCGAAATCGATTTGCATTTTTATGGACGGTTTTCGAGCTTCAGGGAAAGGTTCTGCATGGATGATTGTTCCGATTCGAAGATCCAATTTTAAAAAATCATCAATCGTTGCCATAGGCTACCCTCCAATTCGTTTTATTCGTAATTTATCACAATTGTCAAAAAAAGAAAAGAATTACTAATATATTTTTAAAAAAATATAAAGAACAATAAATGTATTATGTTAAGTAAATTATTTGTAAAGAAATGATAAAAACCGTTGCTTATATAAGTATTTAATTATATAGTAATATACGTATGGAAGGAGGGTCAGTGATGAAACCATCAATAAGTATGGAGCAGGCATCGAAAATATTAAAATTACTCGGGGAGAGAAATCGACTTACGATGATGAAAATGCTGGAAGCTCGATCGTTATGCGTCTGTGAATTTGTCGAGCTGTTCAATATTAGTCAGCCTGCCATTAGTCAACATCTTCGCAAGCTAAAAGATCTCGGATTAATTCAGGAAGAAAAGAAGGGCCAATGGGTTCATTATTCCATTAATTCGGCATGTGAATATTATCCGTTTGTTAAAAATATCCTTGATTCATTACCCGACCAATTCGAGATAATCAAAAATTCGAACGTCCAGTGCAATGTGAGTGAGGATTCGATGTTAAGGAAATAGTCTTATTTTAATTTCTACAGAAAATGAATTAAATAAAGGAAGTGTAAGGACATGACAGAAAATACGACAGCAAGTATGGGTATATTCCAAAAATATTTAACCGTTTGGGTCGCCCTTTGTATGGTTGGTGGCGTATTGATTGGTGAATTTTTGCCCGCGATCCCCCAATTTTTAGGGAAATTTGAATATGCGAATGTGTCGATTCCGATTGCTATCCTTATTTGGATTATGATTTATCCGATGATGATGAAAGTTGATTTCCAAAGTATTAAAGATGTTGGGAAAAATCCAAAGGGATTGTATTTAACGTGGGTCGTCAATTGGTTAATTAAGCCCTTTACGATGTTTGGTTTTGCGGCATTCTTTTTTTACATCGTCTTCGATCAGTTGATTCCGACGGATTTAGCCAAAGAATATTTGGCGGGTGCGGTATTACTCGGAGCTGCGCCGTGTACTGCGATGGTATTTGTTTGGAGCTATTTAACGAAAGGCAACGCAGCGTATACCGTCGTTCAAGTTGCGACAAACGATCTAATCATTATGATTGCCTTTATTCCAATCGTCAAATTTTTACTGAATATTGGTGATGTCACCGTTCCTTGGGATACGCTTATTTTATCCGTCATTCTTTTCGTCGTCATTCCGCTTTTTGGAGGGGTATTGACGAGAATGTACGTGACGAAAAGGAAAGGTCTCGACTATTTTGAAAATGAATTTTTACCGAAATTTGATGGGGTAACGACGGTCGGATTATTGCTCATGTTAATTTTGCTCTTTTCCTTTCAAGGGGATATTATTTTACAATCTCCACTACACATTTTATTGATTGCCATTCCCTTGACCATTCAAACCGTTTTTATTTTCTTCATTGCCTATTTAAGTGCAAAATGGATGAAATTGCCCCATCCAATTGCTGCACCTGCTGGGATGATTGGTTCTTCGAATTTCTTTGAACTTGCTGTTGCAGTGGCTGTAAGTTTGTTCGGGATGGATTCTCCTGTTGCTTTAGCGACGACGGTTGGTGTTTTAACGGAAGTACCCCTTATGCTTATGTTAGTGAAAATTGCAAACAATACTCGACATTGGTTTCCAGAAAGTTCAAAAGGGGAACTAGCTGTTTCTTAATAAAATAAGGAGGTAATGTGAAAATGAAGAAAAAAATGTATTTATTATGTACGGGAAATTCCTGCCGTAGCCAAATGGCAGAAGGATGGGCAAAGAAATATTTATCCGACAAATGGATTATCCGGAGTGCTGGAATAGAGGCTCACGGATTAAACGAAAAGGCAGTTAAAGTTATGAAAGAAATAGGAATCGATATTTCCAACCATAAATCGGAAGTAATCGATCCGACTTATTTAAATCAGTCTGATCTTGTTATTACCCTTTGTTCCGATGCTGATGAACGTTGTCCGATGACACCACCCCACGTTAAAAAAGTTCACTGGGGATTTGATGATCCAGCAAAAGCTACCGGATCGGAAGAAGAGGTTTTAAAAGTGTTTCGACGTGTTAGAGATGAAATTGGTGAACGTTTTTATCAATTTGCAAAAAACGAAGAATTTACTTATTGATCCGAAGAAAAGGAATTACATAAAACGAGATAGTCCGATCATTCATTTGTGCATATAGGTATATTCAAGCTTAAAGGATGTTGTAACTTGACATTCTTTAAGCTTTTTTATGTAAACTTCTTCCAATATGATGGAACTGCTTTTATTACAAGATTCTATATTTTTGTTGCATAGAACCATGGGAATTTTTGATAATGAAAAAATATGAAACTTTTTTTCCGTTCAGTCGTCAAATATACATGAGAGGGGAAAATGGATGAAATATGTACATATTAATAAGTTTTCCCCACCTTGACATCTTTAAATAATGTAGTATATTTAGTTAAATGTAAAGATGATTTTAGTTTCATAGTAAAAAAATCATATAGAATACTCATAAGTTCAGCGATTTTTCGTATGCTTATTTAAGGGAAATTTCATATACAAATTTGTCTTTACCCATAAATCGAATAATATAATATATACGAATGGGTTATTGTAAAGAAAGATGGTGTGAATATGTATCCTTTTTCAAAAAAACAAATATTTTCAAATCAATTTTTCGTTTTTTTCACAATTGCCGTTGTTTTTCTTTGGATGAAAACGTATTTTACGCAAATCACCCAGTTTCATTTAGGGGTGGAGGGGATTTTACAGCAATTTCTTCTGTTCATTAATCCTCTCGGTTCAGCGATCCTATTTTTAAGTATTGCCTTTTTGTTTAAAGGGCGAAAAAAATACATTGTGCTTTTGATCATCGACCTATTTTTATCGATTTTATTATATGCTAATGTTGTCTACTATCGTTTTTTTGATGATTTTATTACGTTACCGACTATTTTCCAAACACAAAATTTCGGCGATGTAAGCGGCAGTGTTCCTGCGTTAATGAGACCGTATGATTTTCTGTTTTTCATCGATTGGGTTATTTTGCTATTGCTTGTTATATTGAAGTTTTTCAAAATGCCGACCTCTGAGTTGGGAAGAAAAAAAGTATTTGCCATTATTTCACTCGCTTTAGGTATCTCTTGCTTAAATCTCGGTTTAGCTGAATCCGATCGACCCCAATTGTTGACGAGGGGATTTGACCGAAATTATATCGTCAAATATTTAGGAATGTACAATTATACGATTTATGATGCGGTGGAAAGTACGAAAGCCTCCGCACAACGGGTGTTGGCCGACAGCAGTGATATAACAAAAATCATCAACTATACGAAATCGAATTATGCGGAACCAAATCCGGAATATTTCGGAATTGCTGAAGGGAAAAATGTAATATACATCCACTTAGAGTCGATGCAAAACTTCCTGATTGATTACAAATTAAATGGTGAAGAAGTAACTCCATTCTTAAATTCATTGGCGAAGGATCCGAATTCCCTGTATTTCGACCATTTTTATCATCAAACTGCTCAAGGGAAAACAGCGGATGCGGAATTTATGTTGGATAATTCCTTGTATGGATTGCCTCAAGGGGCTGCTTTTATTACGAAAGGTAGAAATACGTATCATGCAGCTCCAGCCATTTTAAGTAGTTACGGGTATACTTCTGCTGTTTTCCATGGAAATTCCGGTAGTTTCTGGAATCGTAACGAAATTTATAAATCTTTTGGATTCGAGCACTTTTACGATATCGATTACTTCCAAGTTCAACTGGAAGAGGATTTAGCGGAATACGGTTTGATGGATAAACCGTTTTTCCACCAATCCATTCAATATTTAAAGACTTTACCACAGCCCTTTTACACGAAATTTATAACGGTAACTCACCATTATCCGTATAAATTAGATGAAAATTTAGCTACCATTGGAAAACATGTAACTGGAGATAAATCGGTCGACAATTATTTTCAAACGGCCCGATATGCTGATGAAGCCATTGAACAATTTTTCAACGACTTAAAAGAGGCAGGATTGTACGAAAATACCATTTTCATCTTATACGGTGACCATTACGGCATTTCTGAAAACCATAATGAAGCGATGGAAACTGTACTTGGAGAAGAAGTAACGCCAACGGTAAGTGCGGATTTACAACGAGTCCCATTAATTATCCATATGCCAGGTCTCGAAGGAAAAACGATTCATACGTACGGTGGACAAATTGACTTGTTGCCAACGGTTCTTCATTTGCTAGGTGTCGATACGAGCGATTATATCCATTTTGGAACCGATCTTTTATCCAAAAATCATAAGGAACTTGTCGCCTTTAGAAATGGTGATTTCGTCAGTCCAGAAGTGTATTCGGTAGATGGAAAATTTTATGACCCAATTACGGGAGAAAAAATAGATGATTCGTTACTTGATTATAGTAAGGAATTAAAACAACTGGTGGAAGAACAGTTACATTTGTCTGATCAAGTGGTAAATGGTGATCTTTTACGATTTTACACACCAGATGGTTTTGAACCCGTCGACAAAAAAACCATAAATTACAAAAAAGATAGTGAATAATTGAAACCCCAGAATATAGGAAAATACATCTTTCCTGTATCTGGGGTTTTCGTTTTGTTTGTAAAACATTCGAAATGCAAAATTTGTACTTAATTTCCCATATGTATATCAATCGATCATCCAATTCCCATTTTCCACCCCCTATTTACGACCGTTAATGATGAAATAGAATTCGTAAAAAATCGGTAAAAAAAAGTAACTCCTTATTTTATAATCTTCTCGTCTGTTGAACACAATCCCCGAGTTTTATTTTCCAACTGCATTTTCTCCAATTCTAATCGCATTTTTTCCGTTTCTAACAAATAGTTTTCATGTTTTATCTGTTCCAATTTCACTTCTTCTTTTAACATTTCATTTTTTAATTTTAATGTTTTTCTTTTGTGATCCGTAATAATGCCAATGATAGCCGGAGAAAATACGGCGATGATAAAAACAATGGGAATCAATGCCCACTCCATACGACCCCTCCTCGAATGTCCTTTTTTGATTATATTTTATCATTCTCATAGTAGGAAAAAAAACCCTTTTTAAAAAGATTCGATATTTAAGTTTTGTACCTTTCGGAAAATGATTATCCGTTTCCTCCTTAAGACGGAAAAACATTATGTACAAATGAAAACGGTTTTAGCCTACCATGGATACAGGAAAGATGAAATGCAAATGAAGTTAAAAAGGGAGGACGAACAAATGAAACGCATTTTATTAGCTTGTTCTGCAGGTATGTCGACGAGCTTGTTAGTGTCAAAGATGAAAGAAGTTGCTGAGCAAAAAGAAATAGAAGCGGAAATTTGGGCGGTTGCTCAAGATAAAGTGATGACCGAAATGAAAAAAGCAGATGTCCTTTTAATTGGTCCACAAATGCGATTTATGAAACGAAAATTTGAACCTATTGCACAGGAACAAGGAATACCGTTAGAAGTGATCGATCCAATTGCATACGGAAGAATCGATGGAGAAGCAGTTTTGAAGCTTGCCATTAATTTAATGGGCGAAAATGAATGAGAGGTCAGGAGGAGTTCCAATGAATAAATTAATGAATTATTTAGAAAGAGTATTGTTACCGATTGCAGATAAGTTGAATAATAACCGGTATTTGACTGCCTTACGTGACGGATTTATGATCGCTTTACCATTTATTATTTTTGGTTCCATCTTTGTAGTTATCGCGAATTTCCCGTTTTTAGATAAAGTTTTAAGTGAAGATGCACTAACAGCTTACAGAACTGCTTTAGGTCCAGCATCTAGCGCTACGCTAGGAATTATCGGTTTGTTTGCTATTGTAGGCATAGGGTATAAGTTGACGGAGCATTACGGATTAGAGCCAATCTACGGAGGGGTTGTCGCACTTGTTTCTTTCCTTATTTTAAATCCTCAAGAACTCGATGGTGTATCCGGTGTAATTCCAACATTTATTCTCGGTGCTCAAGGAATGTTTTTAGGAATTTTCACAGCATTTTTTGCAGCAGAATTGTATCGGTATTTCGTAAAGAAAAATTGGACCATTAAAATGCCTGCCGGTGTACCTGGATCGGTTTCCAAATCCTTTAGCGCATTGATACCGATTGCCATGACCTTATCTATCTTTTTAGTTGTACGGATTTTGTTTAGCTTGACTTCTTATGAAACAGTTCAAAACTTTATTTATACCATTATCCAACAACCGTTAACAAAACTTGGAAGCGGACTGGCGGCGACGATAGTAGCTGTTTTGTTAATTCAAGTATTCTGGTTCTTCGGTCTTCATGGTCAAATTATTATTAACTCAGTATTTGACCCGATTTGGTATGCGTTAAATGACCAAAACTACCAAGCATTCCAAGCGGGTACGGAACTTCCAAACGTCGTTACAAAACAGTTTATCGATACGTTCCTCGTTGGAATGGGTGGTTCAGGTATGACGTTGGCTGTTGTCGTATTGATTTTCTTAATTGGTCGTAGCCGACAAATCAAGGAATTAGGTAAACTCGGTGGACCGGCTGGTATATTTAACGTCAACGAACCGATCATTTTCGGTCTTCCAATTATTATGAACCCGTTAGTCTTAATCCCTTGGTTACTTGCTCCAGTTGTCATAACGATTATTACGTATTTTGCCATGTCGACGGGACTTGTTCCGAAACCTGCAGGGATTATCGTACCTTGGACGACACCGATTGGACTTAGCGGATTTTTAGCGACAGGAAACGCATGGCAAGGGGCCGTGTTACAAATATTCAACTTACTTGTTGTAATGGGAATTTGGTGGCCATTTTTGAAAATCTTAGATAAAAGTTACTATGAAACTGAAAAAAGTGGTATACAACATAAATAAATCGATTGAAACAAATATATAAAGATGGCTCCTTGAATGGGGCCATCTTCAATTAAACATACGAAGAGTAGTTTGGAGTGAATATAATGGATCAAATCACAGAAATTGCCTTTCAAATTATATTACATGCAGGAAACGGCCGTTCCAGTGCCATGGAGGCCATTCAAGAAGCGAAGGACGGAAATTTTCAAAAGGCAGATCAGTTAATCGATGACGCAGGGGAAGAGCTTGGAAAGGCCCATAGTTATCAAACAAAATTGTTACAAGAAGAGGCAAAGGGCAATGGAATTGATGTAAATGTTATGCTCATTCATTCCCAAGACCATTTAATGACAGCCATGACAGTACGGGACTTAGCTTCAGAATTTGTTGAATTGTACCGCAACAAATAACAATTTTACAAGGAGTGGTTTTAATGGCAAATGAATATACATTTCCAAAGGGATTTTGGTGGGGAAGTGCTACAAGTGCAACCCAAATTGAAGGTGCGGCCAATGAAGGTGGGAAGGGACCGAATATTTGGGATTATTGGTATAAAAAAGAACCGAACCGTTTTTTTGAAAATGTCGGACCTGAAAAAACATCAGATTTTTACCATTTATATAAAGAAGATATCCAATTAATGAAAGAGATTGGCCATAATTCCTTTCGAATGTCCATCTCATGGTCCCGATTAATTCCGAATGGAAAGGGCGAAGTAAATGAAGAAGCAGTAACTTTTTATAATAACGTAATTAATGAATTAATCGACAACGGTATTGAACCTTTTGTGAATTTATTTCATTTTGATATGCCCTTAAAACTCCAACAAGTAGGTGGTTGGGAAAACCGGGATGTTGTAGAAGCATATGCGGATTATGCTGAAATTTGTTTCCGCCTTTTCGGTAATCGGGTGAAAAAATGGTTTACATTTAATGAACCGATTGTTCCCGTTGAAGGTGGGTATTTATACGATTTCCATTATCCGAATATCGTTGATTTTAAAAAGGCTGCACAAGTGGCTTTCCATACGGTCCTAGCCAGTGCCAAAGCGATTGAAAGATTTCGGAAGGAAAAGGTCAGTGATGGTAAAATCGGGATTATTTTAAATTTAACCCCTTCTTATCCGAGAAGTCAAAATCCGTATGATTTGAAAGCATCACGAATTGCAGACTTATTCTTTAATCGAAGTTTCCTCGATCCGGCTGTTTTAGGAGAGTATCCTGAGGAATTGATCGAAATTTTAAGGGAGCATGGACAACTGCCTGTCGTACAAGATGGGGATTTGGAATTTATTAAAAATCATACGGTCGATCTCCTAGGCGTGAACTATTATCAACCGCGACGAGTAAAGGCAAAAGAACATTTGCCAAACCCGTATAGTCCCTTTATGCCTGATTGGTTTTTCGACAATTACGAAATGCCTGGAAGGAAAATGAATCCATATCGCGGTTGGGAGATCTATGAAAAGGGAATTTATGATATAATGATAAACTTAAAAGAAAACTACGGAAATATCGAATCGTTTATTTCTGAAAATGGTATGGGTGTCCAAAATGAAGAACGCTTCTTAAAAGATGGAATGATTCATGACGATTATCGGATTGAATTTATTAAAGGTCATTTACAATGGTTGCATAAAGCGATTGAAGAAGGGGCAAATTGCAAAGGATACCATTTATGGACATTTATGGATAATTGGTCTTGGTGTAACGCATATAAAAATCGGTACGGATTCGTTTCCGTCGACATTACGACACAAAAACGATCGTTAAAGAAAAGTGCCCTTTGGTTTAAACAAGTTTCCCATAACAATGGTTTTTAAAAAGTAGTAAAAAATTAAACGGAGCTTAGGTTCTGGTCGAGAAGGATCAGAACCTTTCCCTAGTTTGAAGGGAGGGATGAATGTTGAATACTCGGTTTATGACGATATTAAAAGAATTGATGACAGCAGAGGAACCCTTAACCGCATCTTATTTAGCAAAGTTGAATCAAGTAACGGCGAGGACTACCCGGGAAGATATTAAAAGGCTATCATCCTTTCTATCTGAACACGGAGCCGAGATAAAATCGACGATGGGAAAGGGATACGAACTTAAAATCCATGAAGACGCTCCCTTTCGAAAAATGTTGCAATCGATTTCTAATAAATCGACAGTGGCTATCCCGAAAACGCCTGAGGAACGGATTCATTATATTATGCGCCGTCTGTTGTTAAGTGAAGATTATATGAAAATGGAAGATTTGGCAGACGAATTGTATATTAGCAAATCGACCATTCAAAATGATTTTAAAACGGTTAAGAATATTTTAAAAGAATATAATCTCTCATTACAATCCAAACCGAATTACGGGATGAAATTAGTTGGCTCTGAATTAAAAATGCGATTTTGTATGGCGGAATATATATTTGATCGAAAAAAAATCCACCTACAGAACTTTTCAAATACAACGATCGACAAAAAAGAAATGGACATGATCCAACAGATTATATTGAAACAAATTAAAAAACATAAAATTTTACTTTCCGATATTGCTCTAAATAATTTATTGATTCATATCGAAATCGCTTTCAAACGAATAAAAAGTGGCCATTACGTCACCCTTTATAAAACAGATGTCCAATCGATTAAACAACAAAGGGAATATGTCGTCGCTACAGAAATTGCAAGAGAAGTCGAAAAAACATTCCACATTCAATTTCCAACCATTGAAGTTGCTTATATCGCCATCCATTTAATGGGAACGAAAGTAGTGACGAACACGACGGAAAATGTAAAAGAAATGATTGACGATGAAATATATGATATCGTACGTTTTGCCTTGGATCAAATTGAAAACGAACTCCAGCTTGGCATCCGATTCGATCAAGAATTGATATTTGGGTTAAGTCTTCATTTAAAACCAGCGATTAATCGCTATAAGTTTGGGATGAATATACGGAATCCGATGCTTTCGGATATTAAGAAAAACTATCCCCTTGCCTTTTCTGCAGCAGTCATTGCCGGTAGTGCCATTGGGGAATTAACCGGAACAGAAATTGACGAAAACGAAATCGGTTATCTCGCCTTACATATCGGCGCTGCGATCGAACGGAAAAAGATGCAATCGGGTCCGAAGCGATGTATCGTCGTCTGTGCATCCGGATTTGGAACCGCCCAATTGATATATTATAAACTAAAGGCGTATTTTGGGAATAATTTGGAAGTCGTGGGGACGACCGAATATTACAATTTACATGATATGAATTTACGGGATCTTGACTTTATCGTAAGTTCCATTCCAATTGAAGAATCCTTTTCGATTCCGGTCATTGAAGTGAATGCCGTTTTAGGTGAACAAGATTTGAAAAAAATCGAAACGTTTATCGTTGAAAAAAACCAACCGTTACAACATTATTTTTACAGGGAATTTATGTTTTTAAGACAAAACTTTTCTACGAAAGAGGAAGTTTTGCAATTTTTGAATGATGAATTAATGAAAAAAGGACTAGTGGATGAGACCTTTCTCGAATCGGTATACGAAAGGGAGAATGTAGCACCGACTTCCTTTGGGAACTTAGTTGCCATTCCCCATCCGATCACACCAAAGACGGAGAAAACCTTTATGGCCGTCTGTACCTTAGAAAAACCAATTGAATGGAGTGGGAAGCCCGTTCAACTCGTTTGCATGCTTTGTGTAAAAAAGAATAGTCAGGAAGATTTACAAGAAATGTACAATCTGATGATTCATATTATCGATCATTCCGAAATCGTTGATAAATTAATTAAAGCTAAATCCTATGAAACATTTATGAAAATATTATTGGAAAAAGAATTAAGATAAACATGATGGGGATTTTGCGTTAAGATTGGATGAATTAATCACAAGAAAAGAGTTTTAGCTTATTTAAACAATCACCGATTCACAATTAGGAAAAATCATGTGGAAAAGTCCAAGGGGATATTTTTGAAGATTTCTATGAATTATTTTGCTATTCGTTACACGGATATAATGAAAGGGGAAGAAAGAAGAGTAGAAAAAATCCCGGCCGGTTTCGGTCGGGTTTTTTCAGTGAGTGGTTTGAATTCCTCGATTCCATTCATTTAAAAAGTCGCCAATTTTTTCTTTATTAATGACTACATCTGCATACATATCAAAGGAAGTCGATTCCATATTCACAATCATTAATTTCGCTCCACTTTCTTTTGCAATCAATGGGAACTGGTTCGCTGGTGTAACGGAAAGGGATGAGCCGAGGACGATGAACAATTCCGCCTTTTGTGACTCTTCCAAAGCCCGTTGAAATGCATCTTGAGGCAGTGGCTCACCAAATAATACGACGGATGGACGCAAGATTCCCTCGCAAGTACAGTAATAGTCTTTATGAACGTATTGTTCACTATCGTATTCTTTTCCACAAGACTCACAATGAAGTTTTTGCAACGTACCGTGTAGTTCGATTACTTGTTCACTTCCTGCTTGTTGATGGAATCCGTCGACATTTTGAGTAATAATCGATTGAACCAATCCCTTTTTCTCCCATTCTGCTAAAATGTGATGTCCTTTATGGGGACCAAATTCTTTTACTCCCAAAACCCGTTCTCTGTAAAATTCAATAAACTCTTCCACATTGTGATTTAATGCATCGATGGAAGCAATTTTTCCCGGAGCTTTTTTCTTCCATAGTCCTGTTTTTTTCGAGCGAAAATCAGGCAACCCGCTTTCTGTTGACATGCCTGCACCGGTAAAGACGACGGTGTAATTTGAATCGAGAAGCCAATGTTTCCATTGCATCGATGTCACCCCCGTTGAAAATGAAAAGCATTGAAAAAAGCGACCTATTATAGGTCACATCTAAAAAGATTGGAATGAATTAGAATTTTTTACATGGACCTTGAAAAACCTTCCATCTTTAGTATGAATAAAAAGAATCGAAAAATCAATAATTCATATTTTACAAAAACGGTTATTTGTTCGTACCGTTGGACCTGTTTATTGGTAATGTTAATTATCCTCCTTGAAATCGAACCATCTTCAGCTTAGATCATTGACAGAACGAAAAATATATGATATGACAAAATGTGTATTAGCACTCGATTATTCAGAGTGCTAAATCTATGACCTATTTTTGAAAAGGGGAGTGAACGCCATGGAAAAGAAACAATTTCAAGCGGAATCGAAACGACTATTGGAAATGATGATCAACTCCATTTATACGAAAAAGGAAATTTTTTTACGGGAGTTAATTTCAAATGCCAGCGATGCGATCGACAAAATTTATTACAAAGCGTTAACAGATGACTCGTTAACCTTTGATAAAGATCAATATTACATAAAAATTATCCCGAATAAAGAAAATCGGACGTTAACCGTTTTAGATACGGGAATTGGTATGACGAAGGAAGAGTTGGGAACGAATCTCGGTACCATTGCAAAAAGCGGCTCCCTTTCTTTCAAAAAGGAACATGAAATGAAAGACGGGTTTGACATCATCGGTCAATTCGGTGTCGGTTTTTATGCAGCCTTTATGGTTAGTGATGTGGTAACAGTCAAATCAAAGGCTTTTGGGGAAAATCAAGCATACGAATGGCAATCGGAAGGAACTGAAGGATACACCATTTCACCATGTGATAAAGCTGATGTCGGAACGGAAGTGATTTTAAAATTAAAGGAAAATACGGAAGATGACAATTTTGATGAATTTCTCGAAGAATGGCGATTAAAAGAAATCGTGAAAAAATATTCAGATTTTATTCGTTACCCGATTAAAATGGATGTCACAAAGCATAAACCGAAAGAGGAAGGTAGCGACGAATATGTTGAATATAAGGAAGAAGAAATTATTAACAGTATGGTTCCCATTTGGCGGAAAAACAAAAACGAATTAACGGATGACGACTATATCAATTTTTACAATGAAAAACGATATGGATTTGACAAACCGTTAAAACATATTCATTTATCTGTAGATGGTACCGTTCGTTATCAAGCGATTTTATATATTCCGGAACGGGCTCCTTACGATTATTACACCCCTGAATATGAAAAGGGACTGGAGCTCTATTCAAATGGTGTCCTCATTATGGGAAAAAGTCCGGATCTATTGCCTGACTACTTCAGTTTTGTAAAAGGAATGGTCGATTCGGAAGATTTGTCGTTGAATATCTCGAGGGAAATGTTGCAACATGATCGGCAATTAAAGTTCATTGCGAAAAATATTAAAAATAAAATTAAGCGGGAACTCGAATTAATGCTGAAAAACGAACGGGAAAAATATGAAACCTTTTATAAAGCCTTTGGTAGACAATTGAAATTTGGTGTCTATTCCGATTTTGGTGCAAATAAAGATATATTACAAGATTTATTAATGTTCTATTCATCAAAGGAAAAGAAACTCGTCACACTAGACGAATACGTTTCCCGCATGGCTGAAGATCAAAAATATATTTATTATGCGACGGGAGAGTCGATTGATCGGATTGAAAAATTACCACAGACTGAACTCGTTTTGGAAAAGGGATACGAAATTTTATATCTCACAGAAGATATCGATGAATTTGCCATTAAAATGTTAGTGAAATACAAAGAAAAAGAATTCCGATCCGTATCCGGCGATGATTTAGGCATTGAAACGGAAGATGAGTCAAAAGAAAACGAATCACAAGAAGAAGAAAATAAAGAAATGTTTGCTTACATGAAAGAAGTTTTAGGAGACAAGGTGAAAAGCGTAAAAGCATCAAAACGGTTAAAAACCCATCCTGTCTGCTTCTCAACGGAAGGGGAAATTACAATTGAAATGGAAAAGGTTATAAACAGCATGCCGAATAGCCAAAAGGTGAAAGCGGAAAAAGTATTGGAGATCAACCCGAATCACGAAGTATTCCAATCGCTGAAAAAAGCCTTTGAAACGGATAAAGAAAAGCTCGCCCTTTATACGAAACTCCTTTATAACCAAGCTTTGCTGATCGAAGGATTGCAAGTGGAAGATCCAGTGGAATTTACGATCGATATGTGTAAAGTGATGGTTTAAAAATCATTCTCATTTTAACGGCTTTCTGGGAAATTACCTAGAAAGTCGTTTGTTTTTTTGAATAAATAGGGGTTTCATGAGCAGTTTTAACGGATAATCGTTTGAAAATTCTGTCGAATATTTGTCCTCCATCCTGATTTCTGGTATATTATTAATATATTGTTCTAGTAACGGAGGGCCAAATATGTTTAAATTTATCCATTGTGCCGACCTTCATTTAGATAGTCCATTAAAGGGGCTTCAATTGGAAGATGATGCTCCATTGGAAGAAATCCGAACGGCAACGAGAAAAGCGTTGGAAAACTTAGTGGACGTAAGTATTGAAGAATCTGTGAAATTTATTGTTATTGCAGGGGATATTTACGATGGGGATTGGCAAGATTATTCCACCGGATTGTTTTTTAATTCGATGATGGCAAGACTTCGTGACCATGGCATAAAAGTATTTATCATTAAAGGAAACCACGATGCGGCAAGCCAAATTTCGAAACGACTCGTTTTGCCGGATAATGTCGTCGAATTTCGTACGGACAAACCGGAAACATATAAAATTGAAGATCTCCATGTTGCCATTCATGGTTGGAGTTATAAAGAACGGGAAGTATGGAGCAATATGGCCATTCAATACCCGGATGCTCTCCCGGGCTATTTCAACATCGGTCTCCTTCATACATCCTTGGAGGGACAAGCGGGACATGAACGGTATGCCCCGTGTAAAAGGAGTGAATTAATCGAAAAGGGATACGATTACTGGGCACTCGGTCATATTCATAAGCGACAAGTCGTTTCTGAAAAACCGTATATCATTTTTCCCGGGAACATCCAAGGCCGACATATCCGTGAAACAGGGGAAAAAGGTTGCACCCTCGTTACAGTCGATGGTAGGGATGTAACGGTTGAACATCGAAATTTAGATGTTCTACGCTGGTACCTTTGTCAAGTCGATTTGTCGGACGTTACGACTGATGTGGATTTTACAGCAAAAGTTTCCGACGTAATCAGTGAAACGATTGAAAACGAACCTCATCCGGTAGCTGTCCGGGTCGTCCTCCATGGTCGAACGGATTTGCATAGTCGCTTATTACAAGAAAGGGAAAGATACGTATCGGAAGTAAAAAATGCCGCACAAATTTCTGGTGGGAATCAAATTTGGATTGAAAAAGTAAAATTTAAAACGGAACCTCCCTACGAAGAAAACTGGCAAGGTGAACATAAAGATGCAATATCTGAAATGATCAATGCTATCGGATTGGACGAATTGGAAGATGATTTTATTGATTCCTATATTCAAGATATAAAGGCGATTCAAAATCGGCTGAGTTCTTATATTAAACAAGAGGATGCAATTCGAATCGAAGGAAAGGGAGATATCGATTCGATTTTAAATGACGCGAAGGAATTATTGTTAGGAATGGTTTCGAAGGGAGGAAGCGCCCGATGAAAATACAAAAGATTGGTATTGAATCGGTTTTGCATTTTAAACGTTTTGAAATCGATTTAGGAAGGGACAATTCCTTTCATATCTTTTATGGACCGAATGAAGCTGGAAAAAGTACACTACTGAAATTACTTATCGACTTATTATTCGGTGGTAAAATCGACGAAGATTTAAAGCAGCACTTTGATACCCGTTCCAGACTCGAAGCCATCCTCCATCATACTTCTTTGCCATTGATTCATTTCTATCGAAAAAGGCGATACAGTAAGTTAGTCCTTGTCGGAGAGGACGGGAAAGATTTAAGTCATGACATATTGTCCCCTTATTTAAGTGGCTATCAAAAGGAACAATATGCATTACTTTTCGGATTTGACCATGAGCGTTTACGAAAAGGTGGTGAAAGTTTACTACAATCGGGGGGGCATGCAGGAATTAGTTTATTTGAATCCGGAGGCGGCATTCAATATTTACAGCAAATTTTACAACAGTTAAATGACCGAACGAAGGAGTTACTCGATCCAACTTTTCGAAAAAGTTCATCGAAATTATTAAATAAATCATGGAAACAGTATAAGGATTCGATGAATGCTGTTAAAGAAAAGGGCTTACGGGGAGAAGATTGGCATAAAAAGGCAAATGAGATTGATGAGAAGAAGAAAGCCCTAACCCTACTTCAAGAAGAGTTAGAAAAGATTCAAGGGGAAATCGCTAAAAAAAGGAGAGGGCAACGAATTTGGAAGCCGTATCGAGACCGAAAAAATTTACTTTCCCAATTCGAAACGTTGAAGGGAATCCCAACCCTTTCTGAAGAAATGATTCAATATGTAACCGATGTTTTAGAAAATTACCAAAAAGTAAAAGGGGAAAAGGCGAAGGGGAAAGCAAAATATACACAGAAACAATCGTTAGAAGAACAGATCCGTTATGATCAAAAAATCTTGCAACTCGGTACGGAAATTCATTCTTTAAATGAGAAGGTGCAACAATATATTACAAGGAAAATGAAAGAGATTCCTGAAGATCGTCGTTCGATGAATGAATGGAAGGAAGAAGCACGTTTATTACTTGCATCGATCGCTCCTTCTGTACCGATTCAAGAAGCAGATCAGCTCCAAATCCCTTATTCCGATGAAGAGGATATATTAATGTTAGCTGAGGATATTAAAAAATGGGAATTAAGCCTTCAAGGAGAAAGGGAACGATTGGACGAACAATCCTTTGAACGTTCAAAGATTCAAAGGGAATTGGATGGGATGAAAGATCCGGTTGATCCCGCTCCATTTGAACAACTTATTCGACAAGTACAAAGGGAAGGGGATATCGACGATCAAATTGAAAAAACAAAACGTGAATGGGAAATGGGGAAACAGACGATTCGTCGAATTCAAAAGGAACAAAATATCTGGACGGAAAGCATACAGAAATTAGCTGATATATCCATTCCCCTTCAGGAAACGATCGAAAAATACACCGAACGATGGACTGAATTAGAAAAGAAAAAGGAAGAGATCGAACAAGGTTTAGTAAAAGAAAAACAACAGTTGAAGGATACAATCGACCGGTTGGAACAAATCGAACTAGGTGGATACGTGCCAGTGGAGGATGATTTAAAAAGGGCACGGATGAATCGGAATGAACATTGGGATCAAGTAAAATCCGTTTGGTTGGAAAACCAGAAGGAAGAGAATTGGGATTTTTCCGATATCGAGTCCCTTGCTACTACCTTTGAACGATCGATGGAAGAGGCGGATGAAATTGCGGATTTGATGAGAAGGGAATCGGATCGATCGGCAAAAAGGGCGAATCTTCTTTTACAAAAACAGCAAACGGAAAAGGGGATTGGTCAATTAGAAGAACGATTACTAGCAAATGAGCGGGAATTTTCCGCTCTTAAGGAGAATTGGGAAAAAGAATGGGAAATCAGTGGTATTGAACCGAAATCTCCAAGGGAAATGAAAGAATGGTTAAATGCCTTTTATCGTCCGGTTTTAGAAGAATGGAAGAAAGTGAAGGAGTCGGAACACCAATATGATGACATGCTGCGCAAAAAGGCTACTCTTCTCAACGAGTTAAAGAATGCGGTTCAAACAATTGGTTTTCAATCCCCTTCCGATGAAGAACATATTGAAATCTTTCTTCAAAAAATTGAAACCTTTGTCAAAAAGGCTGAGGAGAAACGGATCAATATTGAAAATTTGAAAAATCGATTGAAAGATTCCGAATTAAAAATTGCTGTACAAAAACAAAAGGTGGAACAGTTGGATAAACAACTCCAAATTGCAAAAGAAAAATGGGAAAAAATCCAACGAAAATATCCCCATTTGGGGGAAAATCCAGAGGTTGCGAAAAGTACGATTGAAAAACTTCGGAAATTGTTCCAAATCATATCGAATATGAATCGCACAGAGCAATCGATTCGTAACAAAAATGCAGACTGTGAGGATTTTGAAAATCAGGTGAAAGATTTAGCCAAACGTCTTTCTGAAAACCTATCTGACTATCCGTCTATCGAAAGTTTCGTTCGGACATTAAGAGAAACATATGAGATGGAAAAGGAGAAAAAAACGAAGGCCGATGAAATTCGAAAACAGTTAAAAGAAATTGAGATGGAAATTTTGGAAAATGAACAAAAGGAAGCGGAATACAAACAAATTCTCGAATCGTATATGAATACGTATCATTGCACAACTTACGATGAACTTCAAGAACTCCTTCACCGAGCCATTCATAAAAAAGATCTTGAAGAAAAAATACAGGATACTGAAGAACGGCTCATGGAAGCGGGTGACTTTTTACCCCTTGACCAATTGGAAAAGGAAGCGGAATCCATTGAAAATCCGGATATTCTTCCAAATCAAATCGAACAATTGGAAGAAAAATTCGAGGAACTTGAAACACGGATGAAAGATGAAAAGGAACATTTATGGCAATTGGAACGGGAATTTGAAGAAATGAATGAAACAAAAACCGATGCGATTATGTATTCACAAAAGGCTGAATCGTATTTAGCAGAAGTGGATCAATATTGGAATGAATATCTTCGATTTGAACTGGCAAAGCGTTTATTACAACGGGCGATTGATCAATATCGACGGAAAAACGAATCGACGGTGATTAAAAAGGCGAGCAATTTCTTTCAACAACTAACGATCGACCATTATAAACAATTAATAATTGACTATGAGGAAAATGTACCGTTGCTCGTTGCGATTGACAGAAGGGGAGAAAAACGAAAGGTGCATGAAATGAGCGATGGCACAAGGGATCAATTATATCTTGCTTTACGGCTCGCTTTTGTCGAAAACCATCTCGATGATTCCGATCCACTCCCATTAATTATGGACGATATTTTCGTTCATTTCGATGACGAAAGGACGAAAGCAACGTTGGCAATTCTAAATGAGTTCGCATCGAAAACGCAAATTTTATATTTCACCCACCATCAATTTGTTGTGGATGCGGCAAAGCATATCGGAGCAAATTTACGCATTCACCATATTGAAAATAAGCAAATGGAACCGGTTGAATGATCAAAAGGGGGGATTTGGCCTCCCTTTCTAATTGATTTTTTTCAATAACTCCACTTCTTTTTTTATCGATTGAATTAATATAAAGTACGTGTATCCAAAGGGAAAGGAACGAAAAATCTGGGGGGAGAATGGTGAAGTTTGTTATTGCAGGGGGAACTGGATTCATCGGTGATCATTTATCCAATAAATTACTTGAACAAGGGCATGATGTAACGATTTTAACAAGATATCCTCCAAAAGGAAAAAGTGGAACAATGAAGTATGTAAAATGGCTTGGAAAGGGAGATAAACCGGAAAAAGAAATGGAGGATATCGATTGCCTGATTAATCTTGCAGGAAGATCGTTAAATCAAGGTCGTTGGAATGAAAAAGGGAAGGCAGAAATTTTAGATAGCCGCATCCATTCGGTAGAAGAATTGATTCGCATCGTCTCAAAACTTAAAACTAAACCAAAAGTTTTTATTAATGCGAGTGCCATCGGGATCTATCCACCATCGGAACATGCGGTTTATACGGAACGATCGGAAAATAGGGCAGAGGATTTCCTAGGAACGGTTGTAAAAAAATGGGAAGAAAAGGCAAAACGTTTGAATGATCTACAAATACGAACGGTATTAGCCCGCTTTGGAGTCGTACTGGCAAAGGACGGAGGAGCTTATCCCCTTTTGAAAATACCTTATCGACTGTTTTTCGGTGGCAAAATCGGTTCAGGAAAACAATGGATGTCATGGATTCATATCGACGATGTCATACGGGCCCTTTTGTTTATCGTGGAAAACGAGCAAATTAAAGGACCCGTCAATATAACTGCACCAAATCCGGTGAGGATGGATAAGTTTGGAAAAACCATTGCTCGAGTTTTAAAAAGACCCCATTGGTTTTCAGTTCCTTCAAATCTAGTGAAAATGGTTCTTCGTGAAAAAAGTACCCTCGTTTTAGAAGGCCAATATGTACTACCAGAAACATTGACGACGAATGGTTTTTCCTTTTTGTATCCGAATTTATATTCAGCATTACAACATTTAGAAAACATCGGTTAAAAACAACTTTAAGAAAAAATACAACGGACAGGTTCTTTGTCATTAAAAATTAAAAGTTTTTTCCTTCTTTTTTTTGATAAAATAAGAAAGTGATTTAGGAACATGAAAGAAAAAAGAGGGTTGTTGCTTTGGAACTTACGATTACGTTCATCATTTTATCGATTACGATTTTTCTTTTTATTATTGGAAAAATAAGAGCTGATCTCGTCGCTTTATTATCTCTACTCGCTTTAACCGTTACAGGAATTTTAGATGTTCAAGAGGCATTAGCAGGATTTGCAAATTCCACGGTCATCATGTTAGCGGGTTTATTTATCGTCGGTGGGGGAATCGTACGTACAGGTCTTGCTCAAATGGCCGGCAGATTTCTTTTACGCTTTGCTGGAGAAAGTGAAACAAGATTATTCATCTTGCTTTTTCTTGTCGTAGCGATTGTCGGTTCATTCATTAGTAACACAGGTACAGTAGCGATTATGTTACCGATTGTTGTAACGATGGCCATCAGTATGAAATTGAGTCCTTCTACATATTTAATTCCATTAGCCTTTGCCAGTAGTTTATCCGGATTTATGACGTTAATTTCTACGCCGACGAATTTAATCGTTAGTGAAACATTAGTTGAAAATGGATTTGAAAAACTGAGCTTTTTTTCTATTACACCGTTAGGAATCATCGCTTTTATCACTGGGATTGTATACATATTGTCCGTCCGTCATTTACTCCCGAAAGACGATCGAAAAAAAAGAGCGAATCAAAGTGGACGATCACCAAATGAATTAATTAAACAATACCGTTTATCGGAAAAATTACATCGGGTCATCATTCCTTCCCATTCAAAACTTGTTAACCGAGTGTTAGGTGAGCTAAATATTCCTTCCCGCTATCATGTCATCGTACTTGCAATCGAACATAAAAACGGGGAAGGTTTTTCATTGCTTAATCATCCTCAACAGGAAATGGCAGGTCCTGATAGCAAACTACAACCGAATGATATTTTATATTTGGAGGGGGCTCCAGAAAACGTCGCCCGATTTGCCGTCGATTACGAATTACAGATCGAGCCTCACGATGAAACTGAACAATTTGTGTCAAAAACGATCGGTATTGCAGAAGCCTTGTTAACACCAAACTCCAAATTTATCCATAAAACTATCAGTGAAGCAGGTTTTCGAAAACGATATGGGGTAAATGTAATAGGTGTGAATCGAAAGGGACAATATATATTGGAAAATATTTCTGATTTGTCCCTACGCTTTGGTGATGCCCTTTTATTACAAGGGACATGGGAAGATATCGAATATTTATCCCAGGATACAAAGGACATGGTCATCGTCGGTCAGCCGAAAAAACACGCATCAGAGGCTGCCGCAATGGGAAAGGCGCCGATTGCCTTTGGGATATTGTTTATGATGGTCATGTTTATGGTATTGGATATTTTTCCCACGGTCGTTTCCGTTTCGATTGCAGCTATTGGGATGATCTTAACCGGGTGTTTGCGAAATATGGACGATGCGTACAGTCATATTAATTGGGAAAGTCTCGTATTAATTGCGGCCATGTTGCCGATGGGTACGGCGTTAGAAAAAACGGGGGGGATTGCCCTTCTATCCGAATTTGTTATTCATTATTTAGGTGAATACGGTCCGATCGGTATCCTTGCCGGGATTTACTTATTAACAGCCCTATTTGGTCAGTTTGTTAGTAATACGGCAACAGCAGTTTTATTTGCCCCCATCGCGATAAATGCTGCTGTAGGAATCGGTGCAAATCCAATTCCGTTTGTGATGGCGGTGGCGGTTGCAGCAGCCACATCCTTTGCTACTCCTTTTTCGACGCCAGCCAATGCCCTTGTCATGACAGCGGGTAATTTTACGTTTATGGATTTCTTTAAAGTTGGGATGCCATTAGTACTCATTATGTTTATTGTGATGATCATTTTTATCCCAATCATTTATCCTTTCTAAGTTAAACGGGAAGCTTTAGAAACATTTACATAATTGAAAAGGAGAAGTAACGTTCCGCTTATATGGGTTTGGAGTGTTATTGATCGTTGTGATTTATTAGGATTAATGGAACATGACCACTTCATCTAAAGGAGTTATTCTTAAAAATCGAAGAAATTGACAAAATTCAGCAATCTCTGTCATTGAGATTGCTATTTTTCTGCCATATACTAAAATTATGAAATATTACAATTTTTTTGAAAAGGAGCGATAATATGTTAAATGTTTCTAATGAAGAAAAAGGTTTGGCACAGATTCAACGGATTCGGAGAAATACATTAGGGGATCTGTTAGCACGCACAAGGGACAGGTTTCAAAATAAATTCGCAATCGCTTACAAAAATATTCGCCTTACCTATTCGGAGTTGGATGATCTCGTCAATCAAACCGCACATGCCTTTTTAAATGATGGGATTAAAAAAGGGGACATGATTGCAATTATGTCGAAAAATAGTCTCGATTTTGTAATCTCCACCTTTGCATTGGCGAGAATCGGTGCAGTTATGATTCCGATCAACTATATGTTAACGGACTCAGATGTTCGCTACATTTTAGACCATGCGAAAGTAACCGGTGTGTTGGCAGCTGACGAATATACACCAATTATTGACCAAGCGGGAGAAGGATTAATGATCAATCATCGATTTTTGATGGATAAATGGGAAGGAGAGGATGATAAAAATTATTCTTCTAAATGGACTCCCTTATCCGTTGCAAGGAAGGATGAATCAAAGGAGTTTATCGATGCGGACATCGATGATGAAGATCTTGCACATGTTTTATATACGAGCGGAACAGAATCGAGACCAAAAGGGGTAATGCTCACCCATAAAAGTATCGTGAGTGAATACGTAAGTACGATCGTTAGTGGTGGAATGTCGGAAACCGATGTTTGCATACACGCACTTCCCCTTTATCATAGTGCCCAACTCCATTGCTTTTTAGGTCCAAGCATTTATCTTGGTTCGAGTGGAATTATTTTAGAAAATGCAAAACCGGACAAAATTTTAGAGACGATAGAAAAGGAAAAAATCACCCAACTATTTTGTCCTCCTACCGTTTGGATTGCCCTATTGAGACATCCAGATTTCAACAAACGTGATTTATCATCCTTGCAAAAATGTTACTATGGTGCAGCAATTATGCCTCGAGAAATATTAAAAGAATTATCCGAACGACTTCCAAATGCACGTTTTTGGAATTTTTACGGACAGACGGAAGTAGCTCCCCTTGCAACAGCTCTTCAACCGGAGGATCAAATGCGCAAACTTGGATCTGCAGGAAAACCGACATTAAATGTTCAAACAAGAATTGTTGATGAAAATGGAAATGAAGTTCCTCCAGGTGTGATTGGTGAAATTGTTCATCGAACGCCCCATGCGATGAAAGGCTATTTGCATGATACGGAAAAAACCCTCAAAGCCTTTCGAAGTGGATGGTTTCATAGCGGTGACTTGGGAGTAATGGATGAGGAAGGTTATATTACCATCATCGACCGAAAAAAAGATATGATTAATACGGGCGGAGTGAACGTTTCCAGTAGGGAAGTGGAAGAAGTAATTTATCAAATGGAAGGGGTATCGGAAGTTGCAGTGATCAGCATTCCGGATCCGTATTGGATTGAAGCAGTAACGGCTGTCATCGTTCCGAAAGAGGGGGTAAAGTTGACTGAAGAAGATGTAATTTCCTTTTGTAAAGAACGACTATCAACATTTAAAGTACCGAAATATGTGGAATTTACCGATCGCTTACCGAAAAATCCGAGCGGAAAACTATTAAAACGAAAATTAAGGGAAATGTATCGTCACTTAAAGGATAAAAGAGAATAATAACCGTTTTATTCAATGAAAAGACGATTGCGCATTTAGCAATCGTTTTTAATATGTCGGCCGAAAACAATCTCCAATGGAAGGGCATAAGACATCCATACAAACTAATACATTATTAACGTGAAAAGAAAGGGGGAAATTTCAATGGCTGAGGCTAATTTTGACAATCGAAATCCGTATTCTCGAAACCCACAATTACGATCCTATGTCGATCCGTATCTTTATCAACGTTTAAATCAGTTACTTAATCGAAACCTTGTCGTCCAAACGGTCAAGGATTCGGTTCGCGGCACTTTAAAACAAGTGTATCCCGATCATATCACAGTTTCGGTGGATGGAAGTCATTTTTTTGTACGAACCGCCCAAATTATTTGGATCAAACCGGATAGATGAATGAAAAAAGGGGGGATGGAAGTTGATTGAACGGATCAATGAAATTGCAATTGAATTACCTAGGCCAAAGGATCCGGATCCGAATGCCGCATCTGCCGTTCAAGAATTGTTAGGCGGACGTTACGGAGAAATGTCCACTTTCAATAATTATTTGTTCCAATCCTTCAATTTCAAAAATAAGAAAAAATTAAAACCGTTTTATGACTTAATTGCAAGTATTGCCGCGGAGGAATTTGGTCATTTGGAGTTGGTAACCCATGCGATTAATATATTGATGGAAGGTAGTTCTTTTCCAGGGGACCCCGATATTGCTCCATTGCGGAATGCAAAGGATCAACGGAATCATTATGCCTTTATCGATACGGCCCAAAGTGGAAAACCTGGCGATTCCCAAGGAAGACCATGGACAGGTGACAATGTGTTTAATAGCGGAAATTTAATTGTCGATCTTTTGCACAATTATTTTTTAGAAATTGGTGCCCGAACCCATAAAATGCGGGTATATGAAATGACGAGTCATCCGACAGCGAGAGAAATGATCGGCTATTTGCTCGTTCGAGGTGGAACGCATATTGTCGCTTATGCAAAGGCGTTGGAAGTGGCAACAGGTGTCAATGTTACGAAAATGTTACCCGTACCAAATTTATCGAACCGATCCTTTGATACAGCTAGGAAATACGAGGAAAAGGGAGCCCATAGGAAATTGTATACGTTTAGTAAAAAGGATTATCGTGGAATTCAACAGATTTGGAAAGGGACTCATCCGGAAACGAAAGAACCGTTGGAAGTGGTGATCGGAACCCCGAAAGGTGCTCCCGTACCTGATTATTCGGAGATTTGTGAAGAATTTGCCCCTGGAATAAGTGCGGAAGACTTTCAAGAAATTGCGAAACGATTGCAAAAAAATGCAGGGTTAACATAATTAAAGAAATACAGTTTCTTTTTTTTTGCCTAAAACAAAGATTGCAAAAAACAGGTGTGATCCATTGGATTTAAATAGGTTTTTAACCCGAATTACAAATAATTATAAATATAAAAAAAGAATAGTACTATTTTAGTATAAAGTTTGACACGGGAAACATTCGTGAGTAAAATAAACTTATAAATGTTGGTTACGGTAAACATTGTAATCCACAGCCAATTTTTCGGTAGGAGGCGTACTGATGTGTAATAACAATCTTATTTCTCTCGACCAAGCAGAAATCGGGGACTGTATAAAAATTAAGAGATTAGAAGTTACCGGAACGATGAGAAGGCGTCTTTTAGATTTAGGATTTGTCCCGTCGGCCAAAGTCGTTGCTGTGCAAAAAAGTCCTCTCGGAGATCCGATTGCATATGAAGTAAGTCAAACGATTATTGCTCTTCGTAAAGAGGAAAGCTCAAAAATTTTCGGGGAGGTTGTGAAAAATGAATCAAAAACAGACGATTAAAATTGCCTTAGCGGGAAATCCAAACGTTGGTAAAAGCACCTTATTTAATACACTTACAGGTTTAAAGCAGCATACGGGAAATTGGCCGGGGAAAACAGTTATTCTTGCAAAAGGTTCTTTTTCATATAAAGGAAAAGACTATACGATTTACGACCTACCGGGTACTTACTCACTCTTGTCCAATTCGACGGATGAAGAGGTAGCAAGAGATTTTATTGTTTTTGAAAAACCGGATATTACTATTGTAGTTTTAGACGCAACGACCATTGAAAGGAATTTAAATCTCGCTTTGCAAGTCATGGAGATCACCGACCAAGTCATCATTTGTATCAATTTAATCGATGAGGCTAAGAAAAAGGGAATTATCATTAATGAAAATGTGATGATGGACAAACTCGGTGTTCCTGTTATTAAAATATCTGCAAGAAACAAAGTCGGGATCAACTTACTTCTCGATACAATCGATCGGATGATTACTGGAAATATTTCAACCACCCCTTATCAAATCAAATATTCCAATGAGGTGGAAGAGAAATTAAAACAATTGATTCCGAAAATGGATAAAATCGTAGGCGATGATATATCTCCTCGATGGCTTGCCTTACGACTATTGGATGGAGATGAATCTATATTAAAGACGTATATGAGAAGGAAACAGATGGGTGAGGGGGAAGAGAAGAGCGATGGGTACAAATAATGAACTAAAACAATATGATGAAATTATCAATTTAGCAAATTCCCTTTCATCGGATAATCTTCGAGATGAAATTGTTACAAATATATATGAACAATCGAAATCCATTTGTAATCAAACCATCCGTTATCAATCACCCGAAAAATTACGTCAAACGGAAAAACTCGATCGAATTTTCACATCGAAAATTTTCGGGTTTCCAATTATGTTAGCAATGCTCGGGGTTGTTTTTTATATTACAATCGCGGGGGCAAATTATCCTTCCTCCTTATTGGCAAATTTATTTAATTGGTTTGAAGGATATTTAACAATGTTTTTTCATTGGATTCATGCTCCTGAATGGCTTTATGGCGTAATCGTTTTAGGTCTTTATCGAGGAACAGCGTGGGTTGTTAGCGTTATGTTGCCGCCGATGGCGATCTTTTTTCCGATGTTCGCTTTACTGGAAAACTACGGGTATTTACCCCGTGTCGCATTTAATTTAGACCGATTGTTTAAACGGGTAGGTGCCCACGGTAAACAAGCGTTATCGATGGCAATGGGATTTGGTTGTAATGCGGCTGCCATTTTGTCAACAAGAATCATCGAATCTCCTAGGGAAAGAATGATTGCCATATTAACGAATAATTTTGTCCCGTGTAATGGAAGATGGCCGACGCTTATATTGTTGTCATCTTTGTTTATGGCTGTTGGATTACCTAAAACAATGGGGACTTTCGTAACAGCTGCGGTAGTTATGGGAATTGTACTGTTCGGAATCGTCGTTACGTATTTCGTTTCATGGGCTTTATCGAAAACTTTACTCCGAGGCGTACCGACCCATTATACGTTGGAACTGCCACCGTATCGGATTCCTAAATTTTGGCAGACCGTTCTCCGTGCAACATTAGATAAATCGTTGTTCGTATTGAAAAGGGCAGTAGTTATTGCAGCCCCTGCAGGTATGTTAACGTGGGTTGCAGCCAATATAATGATCGGAGATACGAGTATATTGATGTATATCGTACAATTTTTCGATCCCTTTGGCCAGTTGCTAGGATTAGATGGTTATATTTTAACTGCCTTTTTATTTGGACTCCCAGCAAACGAAATCGTATTACCGATTTTGCTCATGGGCTATTTATCAACGGGGGCGATGACAGAAGTAGAAGAGTTATCTGCAATTAAACATATTTTTGTTGATCACGGATGGACATGGTTAACTGCATTAAATATGATGCTTTTTTCATTGCTTCATTTTCCATGCGGTACTACGATGCTAAATATTTATAAGGAAACCCATAGCAAGAAATGGACTTTCGTTGCTTTCGCATTACCGACATCCATTGCAATTGTCGTTACTTTGATCGTTGCTCAAGTGGTCAGAGGTTTCGGTTGGGTATAATTGTATATAAAATGTTTTAATCATCCGGTTCGTTGATGAGGAATTCATCAGCAACCGGTTTTTTCGTTTTATTTTTCACAAATAAAGGGAAATGAATAAAGGATCGACTCGGTGGCTTATGATCGATTATTTTAAAATTCATTCGTGGAATAAAAAGATGAAATATCGTTAATTGTTGAAATGAATTGTTTTTTGCAGAAAGAATAAATCGTTTAACGAATGGCAATTTTACCAATAGTGATAAAAGAAGGGGAAGTGGCCAAAACTCGTTAAAATTTTCTAGTTTACATAACATAAATTATACGAAGTTGAGGGGAAAAGAAATCTCGGTATCTCAATACCGAAGTATACTTGTTATTTTGAGACGGAAACAATATTTAATAAACTATATATATTTTAATTTGTTTTGTCCAATTTTTCCAGTCGTAAAATAAAAATGTTACGTAGAAATAAACTAAAATCTTGTAAAAAAAATTGTCCGTTGATTTAACACGGTTTTTATTTCTTGATTTTCTATACAAATTATTTATTATTTGTATTGATCTACTTTCTATTTATTTTTCAAAATTTTAGTTAACATAATATTGTTATGGTTAAAATTTCTATTTTACTTAATTTTTCTTTCACTCACTTCACATTTTCTTCTATTCTTTTATTCGAATAAAAAAGAGTGCGTAAATGCACCCTTTTTTAATCCTTTACATGATTCGTCTATTCATCTTTTTCTTCATTCGGTTTCGTCGGTCCGGTTAATATCTTGTGGATTGCTATTACCGTACCGTCTTCCTTTTCGTCGACAAAAAAGGAGCCGTTTGAATATCGATCGTTTAGTCGTAACGTATCTACAGGAATGATTTCTTGATGTTTTTTATCGGTTTCGATGATTACTTGATCCGATTCTTTACCAAATACGAATCCGACGAGTCGATGAGCATGGTTTTTTAGCTCTCTAAACATGACGACTCCCCGTTTCGCCCGTGACATTCGTTCAAATTGATCGAGAGCCATTCGTTTTACAGCTCCCCGTTGGCTTACAACGATTAGAGATGATTGTTTATCACGTATAAATTTACCTCCGACGACAAAATCTCCTTCTTTTAAATTGATTCCTTTCACCCCTGCTGCTCGGACACCAATCGGATTGATTTCATCGATGTTAAACCGTAAACCGTATCCAAAATAGGAAGCTAAAAATAGATCTTCTCTCCCACTCGTTAAATGTACTTCTAGCAATTCATCTTCTTTTAAATTAATTGCAATTAACGGTTTCGAATGGCGCTGTGCTTTATATTGACTGAGTTCGGTTTTTTTGATTAAACCATTTTTCGTAACAAATAGTAAATATTGGGAGGATGAGAAATCTTTAACCGGGATGGCGGAAACTATTTGTTCATCCCTTTCAATTGGAATCATTCCTGCCACATGTTGTCCCACATCTTTCCAGCGTATCTCTGGAATATGATGGACAGGAAAATACAGATAATTTCCTTTATTTGTGAATAAAAGGAGCACATCGATCGTCGTCATTTCATAGGAAGCTAATATTCGATCGTCCTCTTTTAAACCGAATTCTTCCCATCCGGATGCATTATAGGAACGGATGGTCGTCCGTTTTATATAACCTCCCTTTGTAACTGTAACAATCACATCTTCATTCGGTACTAAAACTTCCAGTCCAATTTTCAATTCTTCTACTTTTTCTTCGATCGTCGTTTTTCGATCGTCGGCGTATGTTTTTCGAATCCCGTTCAATTCTTGCGTAATTACTTTTAATAATTGCTTTTCATTGGATAGGATTTTTGTTAACTGATTGATTTTTTTCTTTAATTCTGTTTCTTCCTTTTTTAATGCGGTAATATCCGTATTCGTTAACCGATACAATTGTAGGGACACGATGGCTTCCGACTGGGGTTCGGTAAATTCGTATCGATTCATTAAATTATTTTTCGCATCCCGTTTATCCTTCGATTTTCGAATTGTTGCAATGACTTCATCTAAAATCGATATCGCCTTTATCAATCCTTGGACGATATGCAACCGTTCTTCCGCCTTTTTTAAATCAAACTTCGTCCGTCTTTTTACGACCTCCTTTTGATGATTGATATACGCATCTAAAAGGCTTGGAAGGTTCATCAGTTTTGGTCTTCGGTTATGGATCGCCACCATATTAAAATGATAAGTAATTTGTAAGTCGCTATTTTTATATAAGAAATTTAGAATTCCTTGGGCGTCTACATCTTTTTTTAATTCGATTACGATCCGTAGTCCCGTTCGATCCGTTTCATCCCGTACTTCCGATATTCCTTCGATTTTTCGATCGTTTCGAAATTCGTCGATTTTTTTTACTAAGTTCGCTTTATTTACGTCATATGGGATTTCGGTAATAACAATTTGTTTACGCCCACCACGAATCGACTCAATTTCTGCCTTTCCTCTGACGATGATTTTACCCTTTCCCGTTTCATATGCCTTTTTAATTCCGTCAAACCCTTGAATAATTCCACCAGTTGGAAAATCCGGTCCTTTAATAACTTTTAATAAATCATCGACGGTACAATGAGGATTTTCAATGCGTAAAATAACTCCGTCAATAATTTCACCTAAATTATGGGGAGGGATATCTGTTGCATAGCCGGCGGAAATACCCGTTGAACCGTTCACGAGTAAATTTGGAAATCTCGAAGGTAATACTACCGGTTCCTGGTCCGTATCATCGAAATTGGGAATAAAATCGACCGTTTGTTTGTCGATGTCTCTTAATAATTCTGCGCTAATTTTTGATAATCTCGCTTCCGTATACCTCATAGCAGCAGGTGGATCTCCATCGATACTTCCGTTATTCCCGTGCATTTCGATTAAGATATTTCGCATTTTCCATTCTTGGCTCATGCGCACCATCGCTTCATAAACGGAGGAATCTCCGTGTGGGTGAAAGTTCCCAATCACGTTTCCGACGGTTTTTGCTGCTTTTCGAAAGCCTTTATCTGCGGTATTTCCTTCCACATGCATAGCGTACAGTATACGTCTTTGTACAGGTTTTAACCCGTCTCTTGCATCAGGAAGGGCGCGGTCTTGGATAATATATTTACTGTATCGACCGAAACGATCTCCTAATATATCTTCTAAAGGTAAATCTTTTAATATTTCCGTTTGACTTTCCATTATCGATCCTCCCGATTCGTTCCTTGAATATTATCGTTATCGAGGAGACTGCCATCATCTTCCATTCCAAAATCAACATGGTTTTCGATCCATTTTCTCCTTGGTTCTACTTTATCTCCCATTAATGTCGTTACGCGTTTTTCAGCGCGAGCGATATCATCGATTCGAACGCGGATCAACGTACGGGTTTCCGGATTCATCGTCGTTTCCCAAAGTTGATCAGCATTCATTTCCCCGAGTCCCTTATACCGCTGAACGTCATATCCCCTTCTTAACTTTTTCGTAATCGCCTTCAATTCATCATCTGTCCATGCGTAATGGATTACTTCCTTTTTTCCAATCCCTTTACTAATTTTATAAAGGGGTGGTAAAGCGATATATACTTTTCCAGATTCGATTAGTGGACGCATATATCGATAGAAGAAAGTTAGCAGTAAGACTTGGATATGGGCACCATCCGTATCCGCATCGGTCATAATAATCACTTTATCGTAATTTACTTCATTCAATTGAAAGTCTGCTCCAACACCCGCTCCAATGGTATAGATAATCGTATTGATTTCTTCATTTTTTAAAATATCCGCTAATTTCGCCTTTTCTGTATTAATCACTTTTCCTCTTAAAGGCAATACCGCTTGAAAACGCCTGTCCCGTCCTTGTTTCGCAGAACCACCTGCAGAATCTCCTTCCACTAAAAATAATTCATTTTTTTTCGGATTTCTCGATTGCGCTGGCGTTAATTTTCCAGAAAGAAGGGCCTCTGATTTTTTTCGTTTTTTCCCATTTCTCGCCTCTTCCCGGGCTTTCCTTGCTGCTTCCCGTGCCTGAGCGGCCTTTATCGCCTTTTTTATTAACATTTCACTAATATCGGGATTTTCTTGTAAATAATAGGACAATTGTTCAGAGACGATGGCTTCAACTGCACTTCTTGCTTCACTAGTCCCGAGCTTGCTTTTCGTTTGCCCTTCGAACTGTAATAAATTTTCAGGGATTCGAACGGATACGACAGCGGTTAGTCCTTCTCGAATATCCGATCCATCGAGTTTCTCTTTTTCTTTCAATAATCCGCTTTTTCTTGCGTATTCATTGAAAGCGCGGGTAATTGCGGTTTTTGCCCCGATTTCATGGGTGCCTCCGTCTTTTGTTCGAACGTTATTGACGAAGGAAAGCATATTTTCCGAATATCCATCATGAAATTGAAAGGCGAAATCGACTTCAATGTCGTTTTGCTCTCCCTCAAAACTAACGACTGGATGGAGAGAATCTTTATCCTCATTTAAATAATCGACAAAGGCTTGAATCCCATTTTCATATTGGAACGTTTCATGGGTTCCTGTCCGTTCGTCGATTATTTCAATTTTTAACCCTTTCAATAAAAAAGCGGACTCTTGGAGACGTTCGGATAAGATTTCATACTGGAACACAGTTGTAGAAAAAACCGTTGCATCTGGTTTGAAATGAATTGTTGTCCCAGTTTGATTCGTTTTTCCAACTTTTTTTAACGTCGTTACCGGCTTTCCACCGTTTTCAAAACGTTGTTCATAAATATTGCCATCCCTTTTGATCGTCACCGTTAAAAATTCCGATAGGGCATTTACAACAGATGCACCAACTCCATGCAGACCTCCACTCGTTTTATAGCTCGTTTGGCCAAATTTTCCCCCTGCATGTAAAACGGTAAAAATAACTTCTGTTGTCGGTTTTCCTGTTTTATGAATTCCCGTTGGCATTCCACGACCAAAGTCTGTGACGCTCACACTGTTATCCTTATGAATTTTAACGATGATCTGATTGCCAAATCCTGCTAATGCTTCATCCACCGCATTATCGACAATTTCAAATACGAGATGGTGAAGACCGCGGGCATCCGTACTTCCAATATACATACCCGGCCGTTTTCT
The DNA here is from genome assembly GCF_026547205.1 of Fervidibacillus halotolerans. Taxonomy (GTDB): domain Bacteria; phylum Bacillota; class Bacilli; order Bacillales; family Caldibacillaceae; genus Fervidibacillus; species Fervidibacillus halotolerans. The sequence continues at coordinate 1,049,648 of NZ_CP106877.1, forward strand.
AACAGCTTCTAATCCCTCCAACACTTGGATGGAATCATCATTATATTGAATCGGTTGATTTGTGGCCACTACCATTCCCCTTTCAAACGCTAATCAAATAACTATTGTTTATTTTAAACGAAAAGTTTTCCTTTTGTCCATATAGGCAGGGAACATTTGTTTGTTTTTCTCGGTTTACCCCTCCTTTTGGACATAGAAAAAGGTTGGAACGTAAAAACAGTCCAACCTTTTTTACACCATCCGAAATGGTGGAAGTTCCATATTATGATGCTTTAACTAAGGCATGCATCACTTTAATGCAACGGTCCATAATTACGGGAACGCCTTCCTTTTTCAACCGCTCATAAACTTCTTCATGGATGATTCCTTGTTGTGCCCAAAAAACATCCGCATCAATCTGTAAAAATTCCTCAGCAATGTCAGGTAAAAATTCACTTCTTCTAAAAATATTAACGATGTCAACGTGTCCCTCAATTTCTTTTAAAGATTTTACAGCTTTAACCCCTAACACTTCATCAACCATCGGGTTAACCGGAATAATTTCGTACCCGGCATCTTGCATCGCTTTGGCAATTTGGTAACTCGTTCGTTCAGGATTATTGCTTAAGCCAACAACGGCAATTCGTTTTGCACGGTTTAATATATCACGAATTTCATCCATTGACGGGTTTTGGATCATCTTTATCCTCCTACCTTTCATATCGATTTCCAAACAGTTTCAGAGCTTAAAACTAAAAATTATCTAAGCGTTAAATAAAGGAAATAAGACTGTTATTTATTTTAAAACACAAAAATTGAATTTTGTCTACTCTTTCAACCGTGTAAAAGGGAAAAGTTTTAAAATTGGACGATTTGCAACGTTTCTAATCTTTAATTGAACGAGTACTTATTGTTACCTTTCGGATTTGAATGTATAAATAAGATAGTGAATCGCTTCTTTTTCTTCTTTTGTTAAATTGGCAAATATCCGATCCATCGTTGAAATTTCTTGATAGGTGGCCCGACTTTCATGAATCAATTGGTGAAAATTTGTACGTTCTTCAAGTAGACGAAAAAAATCAACGAGGGACATTTGGCAAATGATGCAAAACCGACTTAGTAATGAAATGGAAACGGGTTGGTTTCCTGTTTCAATCCGAGATAGTTTTGGTTGGGAAATATGTAATTTTTCAGCCATTTTTGTCGATGTGAAGCCTTTATTTTTCCTAATTTCTCTCATTAATTGTCCGACATGTACTTCATCGATCATTTCAATCCACTCCCTACTCGAACACATTTATGCTTGAATAAAGAAATGGAAATAAGGGTTATTTCATCAAACAATTTTTCATTTACAAAACAGAATGAATCATATATTCTAAAATTAGTTATGACGTTTTATATATTCAAATATTGAATAAAGGAGATGTGGGGATGCAGTCTTCTACATTCAATCAACAATTTCAGGCAATTGCTTTGGAACGAATAGAAAATATCCGATTGAAATTTGAAAAAAATAAGAATTTTCAAATATATGGTGAATTCAAAGAAAATATCGAGCAAATTGAAACTCTTTTACCAAAAGATCAGCAGCATTTAGCGTCAAAAATGAAAGATTTACTTATTCAAATGAAAGATGAATATGATGTGCAAATATTCAAGCAAGGTTTTATCGATGGCATGTTATTTTATAAAGAATTCCTTGAAAAAGGATCGTATCATGGATAGGAAATATGTTCTTTTTCATTATATCATGGATCATCTTAGATATCTGTTATTTGAACGAAAGTCGAGGATTTTTCGACTTTTTTTTATCCCTCCTTCATATGATTCAGCTACGAACATCTCGATTCTTCCTTTCAACGATCTCAACGATCCTTTCGACGACAATCCAATTTTTTCGTAAACAATCGATGTCATATCGTGTATGTTATCTTTTTCAAAATTTATTCCCATAACAATGCAAAAAAAGTTTTCTATTGGAAAGAAATAAAATATAATCGGTAGTAGAATCTAACGTTTTACCGATGAAAAAATGATGAAAAAGGGGTAAAAATTATATGTATATGCTTGTTTTTACTATTAGTTACTTGCTTGGTTCCATCCCTTCTGGCCTGATTATAGGTAAGGTTTTTTACAAAACGGACATACGGGAGCATGGCAGTGGAAATTTGGGTGGGACGAACACATTCCGAACGTTAGGAGTAAAAGCCGGATTAATCGTAACTTCGGCAGATATTTTAAAAGGAACATTAGCAGCCGCCTTACCTTTTATCTTAACTAACGTAACCGGTACAGAAATCGATATTCATCCGTTGTTGGCAGGGATGTTTGCAGTCGTCGGTCATATGTATCCGATCTTTGCTGGTTTTCGGGGTGGGAAAGCCGTTGCCACATCGGCAGGTGTTGTTTTGTTTTATCAACCGCTTCTTTTTGTCATCCTTATACTATCCTTTTTTATAAGCTTGTATATTTCCAAATACGTATCCCTTTCTTCGATGATTTCGGCGGTCTTAGCTATTATTTATTCCCTATTTACAAAGGATTGGCTGCTGATTCTCGTCGTTGTGATCTTTAGTGTGTTTATTTTTTATCGCCATCGGGCAAATATTAAACGTATTAAAAATAAAACGGAACCGAAAGTGAAATGGTTGTAAATTCCTTTCGAAGGGAAAATCGAATGGGACAGTCTGATCAATCCCTATGTTAATGAAAGGTGGCGGCGATTTCAGCAGAAGCAGCACGAGCCAAAGCCCCCACAACCGAACTTGCGAGTCGAAAAGACTAGGTCGCGCCCGCGGTGCCTCCACCAAAATGAATCATGCGCATTTTTGAATGGGGCTGTACCTATTGGGCAGCTCCATTATTTCAACCGTTTACTTCGACTGCATCTTTAAAGTAATACTCGGCAAATATTTCTGCAAATAGATCGACAGTGTTATATAATTCGTCTAGTGTATTTTCTGGTCCCCCGATTTCGATAATTACCGACCTTTCGGATAAATCTTGATTATAAACTCCGTTACCAGTCGTTTTATCCTTTCGGGCAATTCCCCTCGTTAAAGTCGGGTATTTTTCTTCAATCATTCGATTTAATTCAATTGCAAATTTTTCATTCTCTTTATAATTCTCGTGGCTTTTTCCGATTACGAAATATATTTTTGCATAGGTTTTTCCGTCAATGGTTGTCGTCGTTGCCTTTCTTCCAACTGAATCTCGATGGATATCGAATAAATATAGGAAATGTTCGTTCGTTGCTAGTGCCTCTTCAACGACTTCCCTTGATACATCATAGGATTGCCTATACTTCCAATTTCTTTCGTATAAGATGGAAGCGACATCCGTCGTATCGACAACGGCACCGATTCCTTTTTTAATTAATTGATCTCCTAAACGTTTTCCGACTAATGTAATATTAATCTCTTTATGTTGAGCCGATGAAGCATCGAAACTATCTTTCAAATGTGGAATGAATGATTCCCGATTATGGGAATGATAAATGAAAACAGTATTTTTCTCTGGTTGGATGTAAGGGGCCTTCGGGGTTTCTTTCGGAATTTTTTCAAGGCTGTTTTCCTTTATTTCCCGATCCTTTAACAATTCTTCAATCGGTGGCGAAGATTCGATCGGTATATTTGTAAAATCCGTTCCCTCTCCGGCGACAATGATTTCTGATGTAATGGTAAACATCCCTGGGATTTCCTCATAAATGAAACTACGAACATCTTTTAAATTAATATTTGTGGTAAGTTGCAATGCATGATGTATAATAGAATCATCGGCACGATTCGATGGGTCGTAAAAATAATGATTCTCTGAAGATAACATCCGAACAAGCGTGTCTATATGTACGTGCTTAGATTTGCGATCTTGGATGAGTGTCGAAAAAAACACATTAGTTTCATTAACGATTATTGATGAAAAAACCGTAATCAGGGAAAAAATTGTAAAAATAAATTTCATCAACTCTTTCATATCCATCACCTATCGTTTTGTTCTTTGTAAATAGATATGAAAGAGTAGACGATCATAGAAGAGAAAAATAGAAATGAATCGTTCTTGACTTTTTTTTCCGATTCGTTAAAATTGAAAACATGTGAAGACGTGATGGGCGGATAACGATAAAAGGAGCTTTTTTATGATTGAGTTTTTCACAAATCATACACAGGAATTCGTTTTTTATTCAATGTATTTTCAATTTGTTTTTTATATATTTTGGATTGTCTCCTATCAATGGGTAAAAAATCATTACTCAACAGGTAATTATCATCGACTTTTTCATATATCCTTTCAATTGAGAAAAAAAACCGGCCAGTTTCAACATCAAACGAATGAATACTTAATGATTCATCTATTGAGATCCATTCGACGGAAGACTTGTCGTGGAGATGATCCAGACGAACCAATATTCCTTTTTCGTAACATTTCATAACATTTCATAAGGAGGAATATTGGTGCGAAAAAAATTACTATTGTTTATTACCCTTACTTTGGGAGTATTTTTGTTGTCTGGTTGTGCTAGTGCAGAAACGGAAGGGGAATTTTTCCATGACTACTTTGTTTATCCCTTTTCATTCTTAATTCGCACGTTAGGAAATATTTTTAACAATAATTATGGGTTAGCCATTATCGCCATTACATTAATTGTCCGGACGGCTCTCTTACCCCTCGCCTTGCGAATGGCTGCAAAGCAAAAGGTTATGAGGGAAAAAATGGAAATTATTAAACCGGAAATGGAAGCCATCCAAAAACAAATAAAGGCAGCAAAAACGAAAGAAGAGCAAATGAAAGCTCAGCAAGAAATGATGCAGCTATATCAAAAACATAATTTCAATCCTTTTTCGATCGGATGTTTGCCTGCGTTATTACAAATCCCCATTTGGATGGGATTATATTATGCAATCCGCATCACCCCTGAAATCGCTGAACATTCCTTTTTATGGTTTAACTTAGGCGAAACGGACCTTGTTTTAGCTGGATTAGCTGCTGTAGCTTATTATTTCCAATTTAAAGTTTCCATGTTCAATATGCCACCGGAGCAACAGCAACAGATGAAAATTATGGCTTTGTTCTCCCCTGTAATGATTTTAATCGCATCCTTGTCCACTGCATCCGCTTTAGCATTGTATTGGGTTGTCAGCGGTCTGTTTTTAATCGGACAAACTTATTTAACGAAAAAGCTATACGGTCCTGTACCGCAAGCAGTTGGAAATGCTAAAGGGATGAAAGATACAAGTGGATTATCTAAGAAGAAATAAAAGGAATGAAAAAAAGAGGGTTGTCATTCAGCGCCCTCTTTTTTATATCCGTTCAATCCGTTTTTAATTTTGATCGTCAGTGATATTAGGATTTCCAACAATAATCGTTTTCTTTGGCATAACGTGCATCCTTCGTGCTGTTACATGGACTTGAACGACATAAACCCCTTCTGAATCAAATTGTAAGTCCAAATAGTATTTTCCATCTTCTTGCTTCGTAAAGTCAATCATGTCACTATTCGCTTTTTTTCCTTCCTCCCAAACTTCAAAAACAACTTCATCGGCATCCGCCACTTCTTCATCCCCTTGAGTCACATGTGCAACGACGGTCACTTCTTCACCGACTTCAGCCTTTTCTGGTACTTGCAAATCAACTTCGACGATTTCCCCAAGTTCATCATCTGTCTCCGTTTCTTTTTCATTACAGGAGGACAGGAGAAAAATTGATGAAAGGAGCAATATGGTAAATAGTGCTTTTTTCAAATTATCCCCTCCCCTTTGGTCATTGCTTTCTAAAGTTTATAATAAAGCCTTTTTTGTACATATGGTTAATAAATTGTGACAAATTTAGTAACATCCCCTTCAGATTTGAATAGGATGTGAAGATTCATCAGCCCTTCTTTTTTCCTAGTAAAAAATCCCTAATTTTTTTACATTTTTTTTAAAAATATTCTTGATTTTAAATTGTTTTTATAATATATTAACTATAACAAAAATTCATTATTGTTATAATATTTTAAGGAGTGGTTTTCATTGAAAGATACAATCCTTCCTTTACTTGAAAATCAATTGATTATTACCGAATTTACATACGCTATTCAACCGGTGTTCGAAGGTGAATACCAATCGATTATTTATTCAGAACACGGTCTTTTTTACTCCCAAAAAAAACCGCTCACATTAATCAAAGATGCTTGCGATGCTAGTTTTTCCACCTTTGAAGAGCGGAGAAGAATGATTATTCGAGAATTTCGATACAACTTTCGTGTCCCGATTCCCGTGTCGCTAGAGCATGATATATTCGCTTTTCCGACGGAGGCGATTCAATCCCCCTTTTGTGAATGGTATTTTGTTAACAATATCGTCAATATCATCCCGGCAAAAGGAGGATCAAAGGTCATATTTCTAAACGGTTCTTCGGTGACGACTAGCATACCCGTTCATTTATTGATTAAACAATTGGAAAGGGCTAGTCGCTGTATGACTGCTTTGAAAAATTATCGAAAAATGATGAAATTCTTAGAAGAAAAGAAAAACAGTTAAATGTTCTAATTTAATATCTGCTTTTTTTTAAAGCATCAACCAATGGATGCTTTTTATTATTTTTAAAAAACGTTTAATCAATATATTCGTTTTTTGAATATATTGATTATCATATTCTTATTATGAATAGATTTAAATGATTCAATCGATTAATATTTCCCCTTCCATTTCTTTTATTTTGTATTATATTTATAGTAAGGGAAAAGGACTGGAAGAGAAATAAGGATTGGAAAAAGGAGTCATTTTATGAGAAAATCGCTTTTATTTATACCTATTTTCATCTTAACGATTTTAACCGTTATTATTTTTATTTATTTTCAAGGGAAAAATCAAGTGGATGCCAATATTGCAGTTGCTTGGAATGGATCAAAACAAATGGCTAATCCTGTTTATAAAACATGGGAATCATCCGCTACGATTGGAAGTATTGGTGATATATTAATCCACGATTGGGTGTATGAGGATGCGAAAACAAATGATGGCTACAATTTTAAACCGATGTTTGAACCGATAAAATTCGCATTAGAGAAACCGGATATACTGATTGCCAATCAAGAAACGGTTTTAGGCGGAGCAGAAATTGGTTTATCGAGCTACCCAACTTTCAATAGTCCGTATGAAGTTGGTGATGCACTAATTGATAGTGGTGTAGATATCGTTTCAACGGCGAACAATCATACGTTGGATCGGGGCGAAAGTGCGATTCAAAATGCGATTCAATATTATGAACGGGTTGGTCTTCCGTATGTTGGCCATTTTAAAGACTTTGAAGACCAAAAACAATTACGCATTTTAACTAAAAATGGGATTCGTTTTGCCTTTCTTTCCTACACATATGGAACGAATGGGATTCCGGTTCCAGAGGGAAAGGAATATTTGGTCAATTTAATCGATCTGGCCAAGATGAAGGAAGAAATTGAACGGGCGAAACAGGAAGCGGATGTGATTGTAATGAGTATTCATTGGGGATATGAATATCATCGGTATCCTTCTGATGAACAAAGGATGATTGCTAATGAACTGGCCTCATACGGTGTGGATATTATCTTTGGGCATCACCCCCATGTATTGCAACCATTCGAGTGGATTCAAACAGATGAAAAACGGGTATTTGTCGCCTATTCGTTGGGGAATTTCCTATCCGGTCAAATGTGGGATTATAAGGATATCGGTGGGGTCGTTTCTTTACAAGTAACGAAGAAGGTAACGGATGAAGGGGTTGATATTCAACTATCCAATCCAAAATTTCAGCCTACCTATGTTTCAAATACAAATTTGAAAAATTACCGGGTCGTTCCCCTTGAAGAGGCAGGTGCTTACGGTTTACAAAATGCACAGGAAAAGTATGATGAAATAATGAACCATATGTTTCAATGGATCGAATAATAATTGGAAAGAAAACCGTTTGTCGAATGAGACAAATGGTTTTTAATCGTCAAATGGATAAGGAATGCCTTCCTGTTGCAATATTTCCCTTTCACGTTTTCCTAATAAGTCAAAATGGGAATAACCGTCATCACGGATATGAATCCATTCTCGTTTTAAGCCGTAACGTTTTCCCCATTGTATTAATTTATTCAAATCTTTACATCCTACTTTTGTGACAGTTTTCATTTCTGGAAACCGAACATCTGACCATAAATGGGTTAAAAAGGCGATTTCGTTTCGGTCGACCTTTTCTTTCCATTCCATTAGTTCTTTCTTTGTAATCCCAAAAGCCATAACCCTCTTCCTTCACATTTATTTTTTCTTCGCTTTTTCATATGCTTCATGCCAAGCTGGAAGAATTTTTCGTACGGATATCGGTTGGAAATTTTCTTTTTTCACACAAACATGGGAGGATGTGCCGGTAGCTGCCAATTCCCCAACTCCATTATATATTTCATATCCATAAACGATGCGGACGCCATTGTAATAATCGATCCATGTACGGATGACGACCTTCTCTCCATATTTACAAGGCTTTTTATAATCGACATTTACATTATAAACCGGTGCTAAAATGCCCATTCTTTCCATATCCGCATAATGGAACCCTAAGTCCTCGATTAATTCAGATCTACCCATCTCCATCCATACTAAATAATTCGCATGATAAACAACACCCATCTGATCGGTTTCTGAGTAACGGACTTTTGCTTCGACTGTTGAAATATGCATGAAGTTTCTCTCCCTTGCTATAATACGTAATTTTTATGTTTATTTACTTATTTTACCATAAAATATTTACGTCGGTTTAAAGATGATTTAAAAATGTAAATTTGTCTTTTTCCGAAAGTAAACGAAATCCTTTAAAATCTTTCAAAAAAGTGGATTTGAACATGAATATGGAAAGAGAAAAAGGTTGTTTCCATTTTAATAAACAAAATCGCGGAAGAAACATACTCGTTCCTTCCGCCTTCTTTGTTTATTCTTTCATGTCTCTATATTCATCTTTAATTTCTTCCCGCATGGCTTCAATACTTTCTCGTCTTCGTTCATTTTTCCTTTGAATTTCTTCCCGCTGTTGTTCGTCAGCAGTTGCCATCGACTGTTCGGATTCGTGAATATTTTCAATCGTATTTTGTATATGTTGCTGGATTTTTTTAATATTATCCGAACGATCCTCCCGTTTAGATGAAGTCATAAAAATACCTCCTTTTTAATAAGGATACATTTTTATTATGGGTTGAAAACAATAGAATATGTAAAAAAACCTCTGGATTTTCATTCCAGAGGTACGTCCCATAAGTAAATTCATGAAAAAGCGTTTACATTTTATGCCAATTTCATTGTGCTTTTTTTACATGTTTTTCTTCTAATTTACGTTCGATTCTTTCCAATTCTCCTCGATCTTTCATAATTTCTATTTTATTTTCATTTACTAATTCAGAAAATGATCGTTTTTTCATCTTCCTCACACGACATCACACTCCTTTACAAGTATAAGTATATCATCTATTATTTCCTAAAAACGTTGTAACTATGACAACTTTTTGAAAATTATTTGTTTAGAAAAGATTAGATAAAAGAAAGTCGTTGATGAGATTACTTTATTATAAAAAAACGGGTCAGGGAAAATCCCTTGACCCGTATAGTGGATTAATTATTTTTCAGTTTGTCTCTTAAAACCATTTGTAAAATTCCGCCATGACGGTAGTAGTCAATTTCTACTTCCGAATCGAATCGAACGAGAGCTTCAAACTGAACAACTTCGCCGTTTTCTTTTTTCGCTGTCACTTTTACATATTCTCTCGGTTTGATGTTTTCGTCAATTTCAATATCGAATTGTTCTTTTCCACTCAGTCCTAAAGTTTCAGCGCTTTCACCTGGCTTGAATTGTAAAGGTAAGACACCCATCAAAACTAAGTTTGAACGATGGATTCTTTCAAAGCTTTGGGCGATAACCGTTTTAATCCCGAGTAAGTTCGTTCCCTTCGCTGCCCAGTCGCGGGATGATCCCATACCGTAATCATGTCCGGCAAGAACGACAAGTCCGGTTCCATCTTCCTTATATTTCATTGCAGCATCATAAATGGACATCACTTCACCTGTTGGCCAGTATGTCGTGTAACCACCTTCTGTACCAGGAGCAATTTGGTTACGGATGCGAATATTTGCGAAAGTACCACGCATCATTACTTCATGGTTACCTCGACGGGAACCGTAAGAATTAAAGTTTCTCGGTTGAACGCCCTTTTCTAATAAATACTTTCCAGCAGGGGTATTTTTGCCGATTGCACCAGCTGGAGAAATATGGTCCGTTGTTACCGAATCACCAAATTTACCGATGACGCGAAGTTCACGTAACGGTTTGATTTCTTCTGGATTTGGTGATAATTGTTCGAAGAAAGGCGGATTTTGAATGTAAGTGGATTCATCATCCCAGTTATATAACGGTTCATCGCTCGTTTCGATCGCATTCCAACGTTCGTTATCATCAAATACCCGTTCATATTCTTTTTGGAACAGTTCTGGAGTAACCGTCCGTTTAATATATTCATTTACTTCTTCTGTTGTTGGCCAAATTTCATGGAGATACACATCTTTTCCGTCTTTACCTTTTCCGATCGGTTCTTTTTCCAAATCGATATCGACGGTTCCTGCTAACGCATAGGCAACAACAAGCGGTGGCGAAGCTAAATAATTCGCTTTCACTAACGGATGAATCCGTCCTTCAAAGTTTCGGTTTCCGGATAGTACACTCGTTACAAGTAAATCATTTTCCGTAATCGTCTCTTCGATCTCTTTAAGAAGAGGTCCAGAGTTTCCGATACAAGTTGTACAACCGTAACCAACGAGATTGAATCGGATTTTTTCTAAGTATTCCAATAAACCGGAATCACGTAAATAGCCGGTAACGACTTTGGAACCAGGAGCTAAAGAGGTTTTTACGTATTTCGGTGGTTCCAATCCTTTTTCGACGGCTTTTTTGGCAACTAACCCTGCAGCAAGCATTACATATGGGTTTGATGTATTCGTACAACTTGTAATGGCTGCAATGGCTACTGCTCCCGTTTTCATCGTTTCTTTCGTTCCATCCGCATATTGGACGGTTCCTTCTTTTTTCAATTCATCCTTAGAAAGGCCGAATCCTTGGTTTCCAGCAGGAGCTTCAATTGCCTTTCTAAAGGATTCTTTCATTTTGGAAAGTGGAATTAAATCTTGCGGTCGTTTCGGACCGGATAAATTTGCCTCAACAGTCGATAAATCGAGCTCTAATACATCGGTATAAATTGGATCTTCTTTTTCAGGTGTAAAGAACAGATCATTCTTTTCTAAATACGTTTTTACTAATTGTATATGTTCTTCACTTCTACCTGTTAGACGTAGGTATTCTAGTGATTCTTCATCTACAGGGAAAAATCCACAGGTAGCACCGTATTCTGGAGCCATATTGGCAATGGTTGCCCGGTCAGCTAACGGCAATGTGGAAACCCCAGGTCCGAAAAACTCGACGAATTTTCCTACGACTCCTTTTTGACGTAACATTTGAGTTACTTTTAAAGCTAAATCTGTTGCTGTAGCACCGTTTGGCAAACGATTCGTTAATTTTACACCGATTACTTCCGGAATTGGGAAATAGGATGGTTGTCCGAGCATACCAGCTTCCGCTTCAATTCCACCGACCCCCCAACCGAGAACACCGAGACCATTGATCATCGTCGTATGGGAATCAGTACCGACTAATGTATCAGGGTAAGTAATTAATTCTCCATTTTCTCCCTTTTCTGTATGAACAACACTTGCCAAGTATTCAAGGTTTACTTGGTGGACAATTCCGGTTGCAGGAGGAACGACTCGATAATTATCAAATGCTTTTTGTGCCCAATTTAAAAATTGATAACGTTCTGCATTTCGTTCAAACTCCAATTCCATATTTAATTGAAGGGCTTCTGGTGTACCGTATTTATCGACTTGTACAGAGTGGTCAATAACAAGATCAACTGGAATTTCCGGATTGATTTTGTCCGGATCTCCTCCCATATCTGCCATCGCTTTACGTAAGGATGCCAAATCGACGACCGCAGGAACTCCTGTAAAGTCTTGTAAAATAACGCGAGATGGTTTAAAGGGAACTTCTGCACCTTTTACTTCTGGAGTTCCCCATTTCGCTAAACTTTCCACATGTTCCTTTTTAATCGATCGACCATCTACTTGACGCAAAACAGATTCTAATAATACTTTAATGGAATAAGGTAGTTTCGAAATGTTTGCAACACCTGCATCTTCAATCGATTTTAATCGAAAGTAGTGATACGTTTTTCCGTTTAATTCAAAGGACTGTCTTGCATCATACAAAACATTTTCAGTCAAAATTCATACCCCCCTTAGGATCAAAACCAAAATAATTGAAAAGTTACAAAAAGACTCCCACCTAACTTTTCTTATATTTTATAGTAATATAAAAATTTATATAAGTAAAATATTAGATTTTTATCGTCAAATATAATTTATTCTTATCAATTTTTTGAAGATCGTAACTGGATTTGTCCATTACTAATGGCATTTTTTATCCCCTTTTATTTCCCTTTTACCAAATGGAAATTAGGGCTTTTCACTCACTATATTAACAAAATAAATTGTTCAATTAAAAAAGAAGTGGAAAACGGAATTTTCAATTTTCAAATCTACCCTGATTTGGAAGACAAAAGAAATCTTACTTTCTATATCGCAAATATTTTCAAACCGTTAAATCTAAACAAAATGATTGTGCTTACAGCAATTCTTATTTTCTTTGGAATCATCGTTAGGAAAAAATGATGAAAACTTACTTAGATCGTCGCCTATTTTTAATCGTGTTTGTCATGGGATTCTTCATAAATCAAATCGTTTTATTTGCTAAATATGTACAGTGATTCGTGAAGGCATTTCAAATATTCAAAATTTAAACGTGTTTAATAGTTTAAAAATTTGATTTTCTCATCTTTGGTCGTTGTTATTCTTATTAAGAAATAAACTTCTTTTTCTAGAGAATTTAACGATCACATTCAAACCATATGAAATGTTTCTATAGCCAGAAGTAAGTTTTGACAGCCAATTCCACGTGGAAATATATTCCTGTAGATGAGTTTCATATCTTCAAAAATTGTTTTTTTATTTGAACCCTTCACTTATCTTTTTTTCTTGTGGTTTCCGGATAAAACGTGCTCTTTTTTGTTTAAAATTGTCTAGAAAACCCAATATTTAGTTATAGAGCCTAAAATAAAAGGACTGTTCAACGACAGTCCTTTTAAGATTAGTATATGGGGCATGCAGGGATCGAACCTGCGACCCGCTTATTAAGAGTCAGCTGCTCTGCCAAACTGAGCTAATACCCCGTTTCTTATTGATAAAAATTATTCTAACATATTTATTTAAAGAGTGCAATACATATTTTCGGTATGTATGATTCATTTCATTGGATCGTTGGATTGTCTTTTAATCTAGTGGTCGATGGACATTTCATTAGCCAGTAGTAAAGGGAAATTTGGATTATAGTTGCGTTACCTTCCGTTGATGAAAAACAATTTCGAAACCTTCTCCCATTACTCATCCTTTTTTTAAAATAATAAAAGAGAAAAAAGCGCCAAAATGAAGACGCTTCGTTCTCATCCTTTTTTATCCACTGAAAAGGTCCAAGATACAGGATGATCCTCCGTCAATTGGAAGATGAATTGATATTCATCTGTATTAACACAGTCGTACACAATTTGTTTCGTAACGGTTTTACCGGCTGGGACTTCAGTTGCTAATTCACTTACCCCTTCAATATACGCCAAGTCTTGTGGTTGATCTACCACAAGTAAAGAAAAATGTCTCAAACTAGAAAGCTCAACTGTCTCTTCCCTTTCATTTGTAATCTCCATTTTAATAGAAATAAATCGATCCTTACTTGCTTGAATCGTTTCAGGAATGTATTCCTGAATTTCGGTAATTTTCAATGTAATACCATCAACCGTTTCTTCTTCCAAATTTAAGGTTTGTTCTTGTTCTTGCTGTTTTTCTTCCGTACCCTCTTTTTCAACAACGGATTCATCCTCTTTTACTTCCTCTTCATTCTCTGCTTTTTGTTCTTTCTCTTCTACTTGTTCGTTTTCATCCTTTGCTGTTTCTTTTTCCGTCGTACTCTTTTCCTCTACTTTATTCGTAGGCTCGTCCATTTGATCGGCCGACTTTGTACTTTGACAACCGACCGATAAAAACAAAAGGAGGAATGCAACAAAACCAATCAGCCCTATTTTTTTCATCATGTACCTCCGCTCGTTCGAAATCTATTCATATTTTAAAATATAATAGAAAAGATGTAAAGAAACGGTACGGCAATTTGCCACGGATTATGAACTTGGTGAATTTTCCTCTATTTTCCATGAAACGTTCAGATATTCCATTGAAACGACGAACTTTACTTTTCCCACTAACAATTTTAAGATGAACGTATAGACGATTATAAAAATTGGAACCCATTTCATAAGGAGGGATATACCGATGAAAGACGCAGTTTCTTCACTTCTTTATCTCGGATTAGGCATTGCAGCAAAAGGGAAAGAACAGATGGAAAATACGTTACAAAACTTGGTCGAAAAAGGAAAAATTACATCCCAACAATCTTCAGATATTTTAAAGGAATTTGTTAAAAAGGGAAAAGAAAGCAGCGAACAATTCGAAAATATGACGAAAGAGCGACTTCAAGAACTATTTCACGAATTGAATCTAGTTACGAAGGATGAATACGATGAATTGAAAAATCGGATTCTTCGTCTCGAAAAACTGTTAGAAGAAAAGGAAAAAGATAATTTGAAATAAAGGATTCCTTTTATATTCCGGGGTGGGTTGAATGGTAAAAAGCAGATGGAAATATTCTCAACGATATCATGAAATTTTAAATGTTTTAATGAAAAATGGTTTCGGTTTTTTTATAAAAGATTTAGGTCCCTTCAATTTTCTATCCAAAAAAAATATGCCCGAATCTTCTGTCCTAACGAAATCGATTAGTGAACGGATTCGATTAAGCTTGGAACAATTAGGACCAACATTTATTAAACTTGGACAATTGGCAAGTACCCGTCTAGATTTGATTCCAGCAGATATCGCTGAAGAATTGGCGAAGCTTCAAGACCATGTTTATCCAACGCCGACGGAGGAAGTAATCACGGTGATTGAGAAGGAACTTGGTCAAAGGGTTGATACATTGTTTTTAGAATTTTCGCCAAAACCCGTTGCATCCGCTTCCATCGGACAAGTTTATCAGGCGAAACTGTTTGATGGATCGGATGTGGCGGTAAAAGTTCAAAGACCGAATATTGAAGAAACGATTGAAAAAGATTTATCGATTTTAACCGATTTGGCAAGACTTATGGAGAATCGATACGAATGGGCGAGAAATTATCAATTAGTAGATATTGTGGATGAACTGGCGAAATCATTAAAAAATGAATTGGATTATACGATGGAAGGAAAACATGCGGAAAAACTAAGACGAAATTTACAATCCTTCGACAACGTTACGATTCCGAAAATCCGTTGGACATATACAACAAAAAAAGTGTTGACGATGGATTTTATTCATGCCAAAAAATTTCGTCAGTTTGTAGAGGAAGCCCTAGAAAGCGAAAAAAAATCCATGGCGAACACGTTTATTCGTTCGATGTTCCACCAAATTTTTTTAGACGGATTTTTCCACGGTGATCCCCATCCCGGAAACTTGTTTATTAAAGATCATAATCATCTAATTTATATCGATTTTGGAATGATCGGTCGAATTCCTACTTCATTAAAATATGACTTGGCCTCCATGATCATCGCTTTAAAAAATGAACAATTGGAGAAACTAACCTATTTAGTCTTAAAAGTCGGTAAGCCATTGCAAACTGTCGACACGATTGAATTGCATTCGGATATTGAGGAGATTATTTTTAAATATATCGATGCCCCTTTAGACAAAATTAGCTTAGGCGAGTTAGTGAATGATTTATTGTATGTGTCCTTCAAACATAAAATTCGAATGCCCAAAGCATTAACCTTACTCGGCAAAACGTTGATCACGATGGAATGTATTATTTCTGAATTGGATTCTGATCTTTCTATGATCGATATGGTTGAGCCCTTTGGAAAAGAGCTCATGAAAAATCGGTTAAAACCGAAAAATGTGTTGAACGATATCGAAGGAAAAATTAGAGACTTTTTTGATATGTTATCCGATACAAAAAAGGCATTAAAATCCCTTTCGAAAAAGGGGAAATTTGAAGTGGAAATGCATGTTCCGGAAATCGAATCGTTTATCCATAAGCTTGATCGAATTAGTAATCAACTATCCTTTAGTATCGTATTACTCGCCTTTTCCATTTTGATGGCTAGTTTAATCATCGGTGCATCCATATCCGGTCAAGGGACTTTTTTATGGGACTTTCCAGTCATTGAAGTAGGGAGTATTGTCGCCACGTTAATGTTTTTATGGCTATTATATGGAATTTTCCGTTCGGGAAGATTTTAAAGAATTCCTTTAAAGGTTCGGATTTTTGAACCTTTTTTTCTCGACAATATGTTTTTCCATATCTCGGAATGAAATTGTATAACCAATACCGGGATTTTTATTAACGGCAATTTTTCCTTCATGATGGTTGATTTCCGGCTCAATAATATCCGTATCCCAATATCGGTTTGATGCTGAAATATCTCCAGGATAGCGGAATTGTTCCAACGAAGCTAAGGCGATATTCATTGCCCGACCAACTCCCGATTCCAACATTCCTCCACACCAAAGGGGGATACGATTTTCTTTGCTGAATTGATGCATTTCAATCGCTTCTGAAAGACCGCCGATTCTTCCAATTTTTATATTAAAAATCTTTCCACTTCCTAGTTTCGTCGCTAATTTCAAATCGTCGATCGTCCGAATACTTTCATCTAAACAAATTGGAGTATGTAACTGCTTTTGAAGTTCGGCATGTTCCAAAAACTCCCTTTCACCAAATGGTTGTTCGATCATTAATAAATGAAAGGTATCGAGTTTCTTTAATGTTTCGATGTCTTTTAATGAATATGCTGAATTTGCATCAACCATTATTGGAATTTGTGGAAAAACCTTTCGAACTTCTTTTAACACATCAATATCATAGCCGGGTTTGATTTTCAATTTTATTCGTTTATAGCCTTCTTGCAAATAATGTTCGATTTTTTTCAATAAAGTTGTAATCGACGGTTGGATACCTATACTAACTCCAACTTCTACTTCCGTACGCACTCCCCCGATCAATTCCCATAAGGGCTGATTGAATCGTTTTGCGTATAAGTCCCAATAAGCCCCTTCTAACGCCGATTTTGCCATTGGATTTCCTTTTACAACTTGAAACCTTTTTGCTACTTCCCGCGGGTGTTGGAATGGATGTTGGAATAGAAGTGGAATTAAAAATACTTCCATCATATGCTCAACGGTTGTTACCGTCTCATCCGTATACCATGGGCTTATAAAGGCGACGGATTCACCGTAACCTATCGTCTTTTGATCATCGATTATTTCAATAATAAAAAATTCCTTTTCCGTTA
The DNA here is from genome assembly GCF_026547205.1 of Fervidibacillus halotolerans. Taxonomy (GTDB): domain Bacteria; phylum Bacillota; class Bacilli; order Bacillales; family Caldibacillaceae; genus Fervidibacillus; species Fervidibacillus halotolerans. The sequence continues at coordinate 1,067,152 of NZ_CP106877.1, forward strand.
ATGTACCGAAGCTTGTCGAAAAGGGATGTTTTAAATTCATGCGCAACCGATATAATCGGACTTCCTCAATTTGTATATAATTGTTCTTCATTTTTTCCTCCATAAAAAAATTTTTCATCTATATCTTACCAGTTTTTTTGCAAACAGACGAAAGATACGGATAGCTCTAGAATTTTTTATTTTTTTGGAGTACAATCGATAGTAATTCAAAATTCTTTAACCTCGGAGGGATGAAAGGATTATGGGACAAGCGTTTCAACAATATTTAAAAGATCATCGCAATCAACATCTCGAACAATTGAAAGAGTTTTTAAAAATTCCAAGTATTAGTTCCCTTTCCGAACATAAGGCAGATGTAAAAAAAGCAGCAGAATGGTTACAACATGAACTTTCTCTGGTCGGAATGGAAAATGTACAGATCTTTGAAACGGATGGACATCCGATCGTGTATGCCGATTGGCTCCATGCAGATGAAAAACCAACCGTCCTCATTTACGGACATTATGATGTTCAACCGGTTGATCCCATCGATTTATGGGAAACTCCTCCCTTTGAACCGTCCATTCGTGATGAAAAGATTTTTGCTCGAGGTGCCAGTGACGATAAAGGACAAGTATTTATGCATATTAAAGCAGTTGAAGCCCTTTTTCAAACGATGGGACGTCTTCCAGTGAACATTAAATTGATTATTGAAGGAGAAGAAGAAATCGGAAGTCCCCATCTTCCTGGATTTGTGGAGGAATATCGGAACCTTTTAAAAGCCGATTTTCTCGTAATCTCGGATACAGGGATAATTGAAAAAGGAAAACCTTCCATATGTTACGGATTAAGAGGCCTTTGTGGTTTACAAATCGATGTAAAGGGTGCAAAAACGGATCTCCATTCCGGTCAGTTCGGTGGAGCAGTACAAAATGCTGCCCATGCCCTCGTAGAGTTGTTAGCATCTTTCCATGATCAGGACGGGAAAGTAACCGTTGAAGGGTTTTATGATAAAGTCTTGCCTTTGACCGAAGAAGAAAAGAAAGCTTTCCTTGCACTAAACACGGATGAAGAACAAATTCGTGAGGAATTAGGTGTTCCAGAATTATTCGGAGAAAAGGGTTTTAATTTTAATGAGCGTACATGGGTTCGCCCTACATTAGAAATTAATGGAATGGCAAGTGGATTCCAAGGAGAAGGAATTAAAACCGTACTTCCATCTGAAGCCATGGCGAAAATCACTTGCCGACTTGTTCCAGATCAAGATCCGGAGGAAATTTACAATCTTTTAGTCAAACATATTGAAAAACATAAACCGAAGGGCGTAACAGTATCGGTGACTCCATTTGATCAAGGTGCACCATTTCTTACTCCTTTCGATCATCCGGCGATCCAAGCTGCCGGTCGAGCTTATGAAAAAGTTTATGGCGTTCCAACTGCTTTTACAAGAAGTGGCGGTTCCATTCCGATTGTTGCAGATTTCGACCGAATTTTAGGATTGCCCGTCGTTTTGATGGGGTTTGGACTTCCAAATGAAAATTTCCATGCACCGAATGAACATTTCCATTTGGAAAACTTTGACAAAGGTATGGAAACAATTTGTCATTATTGGTTAGACATTTCAACCCTTTCCCTTCGTTAGTTTAACTATTTTAATATCCGAGGTGTTAGAATGGAAATTACATGTATTGCGACTGACATGGACGGCACATTACTCAATGAAAATAGGAAAATTAGTGAAGAAAGTAAGAAAGCAATCTTTTTAGCGAAAGAAGCGGGAATTGATATCGTTATTGCGACGGGTCGTTCCCCAGAATTTGCTCGTGTTCCATTACAAGAATCGGGCATCGAATTACCAGTCATTTGTATGAATGGTGCTCAAATCTATTCGGAAAAAATGGAACGTCTTTTTTCTAAACAGTTGGAAACAAAAGAAATTGAAAAGGTATCCCAAATTTTAACAGAAAAACAAGTGTATTTTGAGTTTTATACGAATCAAGGTCACTATTCTTTCAATCAAGATTTAGCCCTTTTGACTTTAAAGGAAATGATTGAATTTGAAAAAATTCACTCCTTTGATAAAAATGATATTTTGAAATTAGTAAAGGAACGATTTAAAAAAGGAAATGTAACATTTTTAAGCGGATTGAATGAGTTATTCCAAGTGCCGAATTTGGAAATCTATAAAATAATTGCCTTTTCCATGGACATGGATCGGTTAAAACAGATCATGGAGTTATTGTCTGAAAATGAGAATATTGCCGTCACCTCATCTGGACCCGGTAATATCGAAGTGACCCATGTTCATGCGCAAAAGGGATTAGCGTTGGAATGGTTCGTACAGTCAAAAGGCTGTTCTTTGGATGGAACGATGGCGATCGGGGATAGTTTTAATGATCTGTCCATGTTAAAAAGAGTTGCCTATCCGGTCGCTATGGGAAATGCGCCAGAGGAACTTAAAAAAATCGCCCGTTACATCACAGATACGAATCGTAACGAAGGTTTTGCAAAAGCTGTTTACAAAATTTTAGATGAAAAGTTAAAACGATAGTCATTAAAAAGACGTCTAGCCATTATTGATATTGAGGCTAGACGTCGATCTATATTATAATGATTGTTTTATCATTCTCGGTGATGTTGTTAATAACAATCCAATAATTACAGCACAAAATATGCCCGAACCAATTCCAGATAGACCATTTGTCCAAAAGGAAAAAAAGAATCCTTTTTCCTCTGGTATTTTTAAAATATCAACCCAAAAGAAATAGCCTGCAAGAAAATGCCAAAAATATCGGGATAAACTACCGGCTAATATAGCGATCACAGTTATAATTAAACCACTCTTCTTATCTGCAATGACTTCTTTTTGAATCCGATTTTTGAATAAACCAGCTACCCCGATAAATGCTAAGGCTATGATATATTCCATGATTACTTGAATTGGGTGAAGAATCCAAGCCTCACCGGTGATGATTTGTAAAAGCCCCCAAATCATACCAGCTATTGCACTAGGTATGACTCCCCTACGAAAGGCAAGGATAAATATCGGGATCATCGAAAAATTTAAATATACACTAGGTATTGGTTTGATCGATGGAATGAATAGATCGATTACAAATGCCAATGCAGCTAACAAAGCGATTTCTACCATCACTTGCAACGATAGTTTTTTTTCCATAAAAAAACCCCCTATGATTTTATTAAACGTTCCATAGGAGAAGAAGACGGAAAATAGGAAACCGTCTTAATCCACAATCCCTACGCTAGCATTAACTAGACCAGGTTCAAAGGGTCTGAACATTTACCTAGAAAGGCCAATGTTCACTCTCAGCGTACAGCTCCCCCTGTGGAAACGTTTGATTATTAAATTATTAAATTTATTATAATATAAATAAAGGTAAAATCAATACATTTTTTTGAAAATAATGACCAACTCACTGATTACGAGTTGGTCAAAATCGGTACACACTTGTTTAAAAACGATCTCCTTTTTTATTGGGCAGCGGTAAGCCCTGTATCTTTCTGCTCATCTTTCGGTCGTCGTATTTGAACAATGTAAATGGAAACTAATACGATGAAACCTGCGAGACTCACATAAAGGTTCGGTATAATTAAGGACATGCCACCTGCAAATAATAGCCATCGTTCCCACCAAAGGGCTTTTCGAGCAAAGTAACCGATCATCGAACTACTGATTCCGACCATTCCAAGTAGTGCCGTTATAACTGAAAGGGTTAATGAGGAAGATTCGGCACCAATTAAAATTAATTCCGGATGAATGACAAAAATATACGGAATGATATAGGCAGCTGTCGCTAGTTTAAAGGCCGTTAATCCTGTTTTGAACGGATTAGCACGGGCTAAACCTGCTCCTGCATAGGCTGCAAGGCTGACAGGTGGTGTAATATCAGCAACAATACCAAAGTAGAAAACGAACATATGGGCCGCTAATACCGGCACATCCAAACCGAGTACTAAAGCGGGAGCAGCCATGGAAGCTGTCACGATATAATTAGCTGTCGTAGGTAATCCCATACCAAGGATGAGGCTGGCGACCATCGTAAAAAATAGCGTTGGAATGATCATACCACTACCGAGGGCAATAACCCCATTGGCAATTCGGGAACCTAAACCAGTTTGGACGACGACACCGACGATAATTCCTGCAGAACCACAGGCGGCAATAACTGGTAAAGCTGTTCGGGCACCTTCTTCAAAGGCTTTAATAAGTTTCTTTGGAGTAAGTCTCGTTTCCCTTTGAAATAAACCGACTATAAAGGAAACGAGAATGGCAATTAAAGCCGCTCGCATCGGAGTCCTTCCTGATAAAAGGGTATAAAAGATAACGACCAGTGGCAAAATCAAGTATCCTCTTTTAATTAAAAGCCGTTTTAAACTCGGTAATTCGCTTTTTGGGACTCCAACGATTCCTAACTTTTTTGATTCGAAATGAACGCCAAGAAAAACGCCTGAAAAATATAACAGAGCGGGAATAATGGCGGCAAGCATAACGAAACTGTATGGAGTTTCGGTATACATGGCCATAATGAAGGCAGCAGCACCCATGATTGGGGGCATGATTTGTCCTCCGGTAGATGCACTTGCTTCTGTTGCAGCGGCAAATTCCGGCTTATATCCAGCCTTTTTCATCATCGGAATGGTAAAAGATCCACTTCCTACTGTATTCGCAACAGAGCTTCCAGATACCATTCCTTGCATAAGGCTAGCGACAACCGCTGCTTTCGCTTGTCCACCGGTGAATCTTCCGGTCAGTGCATAAGCTAAATCATTAAAAAATTGACCGACCCCTGTTTTTATTAAAATAACGCCGAACAAAAGGAATAAGAAAATAAAGGTTGAGGACACTTGAATGGGGGTACTATATATTCCCTTTGTTGTTAAATGAGTGTTTTGCAAAATTTGATTTTCTACAAAAAAAGCGTTTAAAAAATGCTGATTATAATCAGATGTTTTATTACAATAATTTTGATAAAGTTTAGAAAGGGATCAATCCACAAATTTGAGCATACTTACAGAATTTATGAATTTTTATTATTTTTAAATAGCAATTTGCTTTCTACTTTGCTTGTTCATTGCTAGTGCTGAAGCTATTAACACAATTGCATTTAAATAGATATGGGTTTTTACTTTTTCAATTCCTCTTATGTGTAAAGAATTTGCGGTTAAATAACTTTTCATTCTTGAATTACAGCGTTCTACACTCGTTCGTTCATTATATAGTTCTTTCCAACGCTTTGTATCACGATGAGGAATCGAATATCTTCGTAAATCTTTAAGAGTGTTTACTTTTACAACCATCCCATAGTTGGAAGAAGAACATGCAGTCATGCCCAAAGGGCAATCAACTTTTCCAGTAGCATGGGGACACCTAAACTTAAGTTGATTCTTTTCGGATCCCCAATAAGTCATATGATATCCCATAGAACAACGTGGGGTTCCATTTGAAGCGATTCCTGCTGGAGGTTCTTTTTCATTACGCAAATTCAATGGGATAATTGCTTGTGCCCCAATGTTCTTGGCGGATTCGTAATTTTTCAGTTGGTCATAGCCTGCATCCATAATCAAATATTCGATTTTCGTTTTTACACATTGGTTGACTTGCTCAATTAATTGTGGGGCAACATCTCCGTCATTCATATGAGCGGGGGTTACTTCAATTGCCATCGGCAATTCGCTTTTGGTATCAACTGAAAGGTGCATCTTATAACCAAACCAAGTAATTTTATTGCCAAATGAATCAAACTTAGCACCCCAATTTGCATTGCCTGTATGCTCACATCTTTTCTTAGGTCGTTTCTTTTCATAAGCATCGATGGCAGCACTATCAATGGCTTGATGGCTTCCATCGATTATTCCTTCATCTTGAGCAATTGAGACGAGATCATGAAAAATCTGTTTTGCCAGACCTTTTCGAGTTAGATCTGAAAACACCCGACTTAGCGTAGAAATAGACGGTGCAGGACGACTAATATCTAATCCACATTGGTATCGAAAGCGCACATCATTTTTTAAACGATTGTGAAGTTCAGTGAAGGTATCAATTTTTTCTAATGGGGCGGCGATAAGAGCCCTTAATATCCCCTCTCTACAATAGCCTTCAGCCCCTTGGGGTGAAGAACTTTTCAATTGTTTAGCATAAGGACGCAAATCTAGAGCACTAAAAAAGATCGGTAATTTCTCTTTTGACTCTAAAATTTGCAATTCTTCAAAGGAAAATAGACTTTCTTGTAGAATATACAAAGTGACTTCCTCCTTATGAATTTTGTTTTTGGGTCACTTCAAAATTCTATAAATAAGGGGTGAAGTCCTTTTTTATTTCGTTAAAAACCTTGTAACTCTTGGGTTAAAAAATCTGCAAAATGCTCAAATATAAATCTGTCACAACCGTTTCCCAAGAAAATCCACGATGGGAAAATAGTTTTGTAGGAATATAGTTACCGAACATCGCATAAAGGATGGCGATACTAGCAACAATTACAATCGGAAGCCCGACGCTTCTACGTGCCGCTTCCAATACGAGTAAAACGCCAAGTGAGGCGACGATTACATCGAGCGTATTATAACCGAAAACGATTCGTTCGGTTACAAGTTCTTCATAGAAGATCACATTGTAATAACCTACGAAAAGGGCAGTGAAGGCAAGGATCACATCATACCATGGGACCCCTTTTTGTTTTCGATGTAGCCCTTTTTTTGCGGGATACAATAAAAAAATTAATCCAAGAGCAGTACCGAGATGAATCGGTCCTTGGATTTGTGACGCAAAAGCCCCCCGATATCCGGTGTATAAATGAAAGAGGGTTAAACTAACACCGATAAATGTTACAACCCATGACCATTTACCGAGATTTCTCCGATACGTACTTTCCCTATCGTATTTTTCTAATATTTGTTCAGCGGAAAGTGACTCTGTTTCCATCTCTTTCTTCTTTTTTTTAAATAATGCCATTTACAACACCTCTACTTCAAAATTCTTGTTGCCAATCGATTATCATTTTTCCTTCCTCCTGTAATGTTTAAACATAGTTTTGGAAAAGGCCAGAACAAATGTCTGGCCCAAATGATTTATCGTAATCCGATCTCTTTATAATATCTTTCAGCTCCTGGATGCAGTAGCAAGTCTCCCAATCCATTTAATGCATTTTCCTTCGTTGTATGTTTTGATTGAGGATGGGTGTTTTCGTCAGCATTTTCAATCATAACCTTCGCCAATTGATAAGCAGTATCATCGTCTACTGTATCGGTATTGGCGACTAAGATCGCAAAGGCAGAAACTGTTTGGACATCTTCTTGAAGCCATTCATAGGAGTCTGCAGGAATGGTAAATGCCGAATACCCTCCATTTTCTTCAACATAGCTGAGGGCATCCCCCTCAATATTTAAAATTTTTACGTCTCCAACGGCTACATTTAATTCATCGATACTGGAACTCGGTAACCCGAGGAGTCCAAAGGAAGCATCGATCGTTCCGTCTTGTAATTTCGCCTTCGCATCTCCAAACCCTTCTTGATATTGCTCATAATCTCCATCTTCAATTCCATATGCTGCTAAAACGATTTTCGCTGCTGTTTGCGTACCACTTCCCGGTGGTCCGATGGCGATTCGTTTACCCTTTAAGTCTGCGATACTATTAATCCCAGTACTTTCCCTTGTGACTACTTGCAATACTTCCGGATAAATGTGACCGATAAAGGCAAAATTTTCTACCTTTTTGCCTTCAAACTCACCTTCGCCATTTAAAGCGTTGTAGGCAGGCAAATTTACGGTCATTCCGAGATCGAAATCACCGCTTGCAATTTTTCCTAGGTTTTCAATGGATGCACCGGATTCAGTCGCTGTTACGTTGAGCCCCTCAATGTTGTTATTCCAAACATTCGCCATTTCATTTCCTAACCCGAAATATGTTCCACCTTGAGAACCGGTACCCATTAATAAATCTGACTTACCATCTCCGTCCGAACTATCCGAAGGTTTGGAATTTGAACAAGCGGATAATACGAGCATCAACCCCAATGCAATCATTGCAAAAATTGACCACTTTCTCCTTTTCAATTCGATACCCCTTTCTTTTTTTGTTATGCCCATAATAAAATGAATTTTCTACCATGTCAAAATTATCAAACTTAAAACAACAGTATCGAGATAGAGCTTTCATTTTATTATGGGTAGATAAAAATAAGTATAAAATAGATTCGTATAGTCCTAATTTTATTGATTTCGAGAATATTTCGCAAGTCTTTTACATAATTTTTTCTAAATTCTAAGATTGATCGAGCCTTTTATATGTGCAAATTCACCCTTTGAAAACAAAAAACTCCGAAGCCATTTGCGGCCTCGAAGTTGATTTTTAGTTGGTTCCCGTCTGAACGGATATCGATTGTTTTTTTCCATCGCGGTAAATATCCAACGTGACTTTTTCCCCAGGTTTTACTTGTTGATATAAATATTTCCGTAGATCTGTCGCCGTCTCTACTTCTTCTCCATTAATTGCAACAATTACATCATTTTCTTGGAGTCCCGCCACATCTGCAGGTGATCCTTTTTCCACGCTAGTGATAAAGATGCCCTTTTCTAACGAGCCGACTAAACTTTTCCGATAAAATTCTGCAATATCAGATACATTGTATAGTTGTATGCCTAAATAAGCCCGTTTCACTGCGCCGTGTTTCATTAGTTCCTCAGCGATTGGAATCACATCATTACTTGGGATAGCAAATCCGATTCCTTCCACCTCCGTTTGGGCAATTTTTAAACTGTTGATCCCGATGACTTCCCCTTGACTGTTAATTAACGCACCGCCACTATTACCTGGATTAATAGCTGCATCCGTTTGTAATACCGTTAATTCCCAGTCCCCTGCCGATGTTTCTACCGTAATCGTCCGTTCAGTTCCACTAATAATTCCCCGGGTGACTGTTCGGGAAAATTCCAAACCGAGGGGATTCCCGATGGCAATGACCTCATCTCCTGTACGCAATGTTTGTGAATCTCCAAAAGTAGCCACTTTATCTACATATTTTTCGTCGATTCGAAGAACTGCCATGTCGGTTAGTGCATCGGTACCAACGATTTCCGCTTCAACTTGCTTTCCGTTGTAGAGAGAAACTTTAATATTACTAGCTCCTTCAATAACATGATTGTTCGTAATAATATAACCGTATTGATCATCTTTATAAAAGATCACACCCGATCCAGAGCCCGATTCTACTTCTTTTGTTTCAAGATTAAATCGGTTTTGCATTTCTTGCAAATTGACAACCCCGACTATGGCTGGTGAAACTTCCTCTACAATGTCAGCGATCGTCGTTTCACCCGTTTGTTGAAATGTACTAGTATATTGTGCATCCGATGAATTTTGTAAATGGAGTTCTGCGCTTTCTTCCGCTTGAATAGAAGAATCATCATGAAATCGTGGAAAATCCGTAAAGGAAACAACCGATAAAGTTAATAAGGAACTTGTGACGCCAACGACCACATTCGTCATCAAACCTTTGACAACGGATTTTTTCCCTTTACTATTTTTTTTAGAAGATATTGCCTCTTTTGTTTCATCCTTTTTCTCTCCTTTTCTTTCAATCATTTCATCCCTTTGATTAAATTCTTCTTCTTTGGTAAAAGAGAATTCTATTCCCTCAGATTCATCTCTTTCTTTTTGATTCATCTCCTTTTCAGTACTTTCCTCCGATTTTTTATTTAAATTTTGTTCATCCAATTTACTCACTCCTTGTTATTTGTCATTGCATTCGAAAAGCTTGAAATACAACCAGGAAAAGACTCCGACGGACGAATATCTTTAGATGTTCGCCCATTATGGATATGTTCATGTGAAACCTTTTTTCGTTCTATGTTTTATCGGAGATTTGGTCTTTCTTCTCCTTTAACCACCTCTTCTATTTTGATCATAGTCGAAAAAAATGAACAAATTATGACAGTAGATGGAAATAATTATGAAGTCGTTCCTTTTTTATTCTCCATCATTTATATACCCATTTTTTTTATGATTTTTACAAAAAAGTTGTTCAGGTCTTGAATCGTATTATTGAAACTTTTGTCATATTGGAGTGATCTGGATGTACAACAAAGGATGTCCAAGGGAAAGGGGAGCTTTTACAAACTCTCAAATTAATCAAAGGTTCAACATACTAAGGGATCGAGACTAGTATTTCAACAAATAAGGGTTCTTATGGCGTAGATCCTTCGTTCGTTGACAAGGTCGTTTAAATTCGTAATCGTCGATGAAAAAGTCAAAAAAATATGTATTCGGACTCGGAGAGATATGTTTTCAGATTAAAAAAGGTGTCTCTAAGCCGGCAAACGGCCTTCAAAAGACACCTTTTTCTCCTTTATACGTTTTTAATTCGTTCCGTATTCAAAATGTTCAACAATATGGACATTTCGTTTTTTCATTTCCTTAATATACAAATCCCCAGGGACGATTTCTTCAGGAGCAAAGACACCCCTTTTTCCAATCGTTCCGTTTCCGATCATTTGGGCGACGACGGAAATCGTTCCCGCTGTTGCCTTAGCCATTGCGGTAATTCCTTTTTCCTCATCTTTATACGTCACCATTTCGTAAGTGATTGTCGCCTGTTTATCGGACTTTTTACCGGATACAATTACCCTTAACAATACGACATCTTGATCCTTTTCTTTTAAGGAAAGCCTTGGTGCCAATACTTTCAATAACATCTCTCTAGGGGAGATCGATTTTGAATCACCAAAATGAATCGGTTCGTTGCTCAAAAGTTGAAGATCCTTTAATAATTGAATGTTTTTGGCATGTCCTGGATAGCGAATCGTTTTATACTCTAGTCCATCCAAGTTGGGAAATGTTTTCGGTAATGTGGACGTCCCTCCAGATGTATGGAAAGCTTCCAATGGGCCAAATTTATCAAAATATACCGTTTCAATTTCCGATAAGGATGGAACAGTCATTTGTTTACCATTTCGGATGATTCGTGCTGGATCCGAATAATGATCCATTAAACCATCTAAAGAAAATACATGATTATAGTAAAGGGGTGGTTCCGGTCGTAATGGAATGCCGCCCACATAAAGTTTCACAGACTTTGTTTCTGTTAATTTACTCGCACCGTAACCGGCTAAAATGTTGATCATTCCTGGGGCGACACCGAGGTCTGGAATGATTGTAACGTTTGCCTTTTTCGCTTCTTCCTTCCATTCCAATATTTCATCCGTAATCTGTTGAATATGTCCACCTAAATCAACGGAATGAGTACCGGTTTTGATCGCTGTTTTTGCAACGATTTTATTAAATTTATAAAATAGTGCATTAATGACGACATCATAGTTTTTCATCAGCTTTGCTAAATCATGTTCATTACTGGCATCCAGTTGATAGGCTTTAAGTTTCGGATGATTTATTCCTTGACAGATCTCCTTTGCTTTCTCATAATCGATATCGGCTAATCCGACTTGTTTTACCTCCGAACTTTCAACCAAATCCCTGGCTGCCTCTTTCCCCATCAATCCGGCCCCTAATACGGCGATTTTCAAATCCTTCACCCCTATTCGTTCGATTCTATGTCAATTTGTGCCCGTTGAAGCTTTCCACTGTAATCTACGTAAACGGTACGCCATTCGGTAAAAACATCTAACGCTTGGACACCCGAATCCCGATGTCCATTACCCGTTCCCTTCGTTCCCCCGAAAGGTAAGTGGATTTCTGCCCCGATCGTTCCAGCATTTACATATACGATTCCCGTATCCAAATCCCGTTGTGCTTTAAAGACACGGTTTACATCTCTAGTGAAAATCGAACTAGACAAACCGTAAGAAACTTGATTATTTACTTCAATCGCTTCTTCTAAACTGGAAACAGATATAATACTTACGACCGGACCGAATATTTCTTCTTGAGCGATGCGCATATTTGGATGGACGTTGGTAAATAAGGTCGGTGCGTAAAACCATCCATATTTATATTCATTCTCTGTTAATGGGAAACCTCCTGCAAGTAATTTTGCCCCTTCTCGTTTTCCAAGTTCCACGTATCCATGAATTTTTTCCAAACTGGATTGATTAATGATCGGACCAACTTTTACCTGCTCATCCAGTCCATTTCCAATCGTTAATTGTTCCATCTTTTCCAACAAACGTTTTTCAAGTTCCTTTTGAACATCTTTATGGACAATCACTCGACTGCAAGCGGTACAACGTTGGCCACTCGTACCAAAGGCGCTCCAAATAATCCCATCGACAGCGAGATCGAGATCCGCATCATCCATTACAATCACTGCGTTTTTCCCGCCCATTTCAAGGGATACTTTTTTCAGTTGACGACCACATTCGCTAGCAATTGTACGACCGACTTCATTTGATCCCGTGAAAGAAACGACTTGAATATCCGGATGTTGAACGATCGCTTCACCCACTATTGAACCTTTTCCGAAAACGACATTTAATACTCCCTTTGGAAGACCTGCTTCTTCAAATATTTTTGCCAATTCATACGCCATGATCGGTGTTTCCGTAGCTGGTTTCCAAATGACCGCATTCCCTGCGACAATCGCCGGGAATGATTTCCAAGTGGCAATGGCGATGGGAAAATTCCAAGGAGTTACGATTGCGACAACTCCGACGGGAACCCGGATGCTCATGGCAAATTTGTCCTTTAATTCTGCAGGTGTCGTTTGACCGAAAAGACGTCTGCCTTCACCAGCCATATAAAAAGCCATATCGATTCCTTCTTGAACTTCTCCTCGGGCTTCCTCAATTACTTTCCCATTTTCTAATGTTAATAATCTTGCAAGTTCTTCCTTCCGTTCTTTCATTATGTTCCCAACTTTATACAATACTTCGGCCCGCTGTGGTGCAGGTACTTTCGCCCATTGCTTTTGTGCTATTTTTGCCGCTTGAACAGCTTCATCTACTTCTTTTTCACTTGACAAAGGTACCTTTGCAATAATCTCACCATTCGCAGGATTGATCACATCGGTTAATGTACTGTGTCCTTTCCATTTACCATCAATATAATTTTCCAACATTCGGATTTTTGTCCTTTTCGTTCCCAATTTTATATCCTCCTTTTTCATTTATTTTGTAGTTTTGTCAATGTGTGATGGACAGAAATCTGTTCTTTTCCAGTTATAATTTCGATTACCGATGGTCGAAGATTCCTTAAGGCCAAATGAAGGGCTTGTTCAAATTCCACCCTGTTTTTTGCACGATAGCCATTTGCTCCGACGCTTTTTGCCAAATCTATAAATGAAATGTTGCCTAAGTCTGTTCCAATTGGTCGATTCGGATACTCGATTTCTTGATGCATTCGAATCGTTCCGTACATTTCATTATTAAATACTAACGATATAATCGGTATTTCATATCGTACCGCTGTTTCTAACTCTTGGAAGGTCATGAAAAATCCACCGTCACCGGAAAGGGAAACAACCGTTCGCTGGGGGGTTGCTATTTTTGCCCCAATAGCTGCAGGTAAACCATAGCCCATTGCACCTGAAGTCGGTCCGATATACGTTTGCGGTTTTTCAAAGGGATAAAATTGATGTAGCCAGCCGGCAAAATTCCCTGCATCATTCGTAATGATCGTATTCTTCGGTAAATTGTTCCGTAATACATCGATTACTTGTTTATAGATTGAAGATTGTTCAAAGAATTGTTGACGGACGGATTCTTGATATCTTCTCCCCTTTAACAACGCCCATTCTTTCCACGGAACGGATTTTGGGAAATCGATGTGTAATAATTCCTTCAATCCTTCTTTAATATCCGATAAAATGCCAAGGGTAGGAGGAAAGCTTTTTCCAATCGTGTCATATTCTATGTCAATATGAATGAGTGTTTTATCATGTGTTATGAGTTGATAATCATTCGTTGTAATTTCCGATAATCTCGTTCCTAAGGCGAAAATGAGATCTGCTTCTTGTACGGTTTGAATCACTTCCTTCCCCATTCCTATTCCCATATGACCGACGTATAATGGATGATTGTTTGGGAATACATCGTGCCGTCGAAAGGAGGCGAAAACGGGAAATGAAAATGTTTCAGCTACTTGAACTAGGACTGTTTCCGCCTTCGCTTGTTTAACTCCCCCTCCAGCAATGATTACCGGTCTTTTTGCCCTTTCCATCCAACTTTTTATTTCTTTTAATTCATCGGAGGAGGGCTTTGGTTTTGGTCGCATCATTTTCGGAGCAAAATTCATTACCCCCTCCTTTTTTAATACATCTTCTGGAAGGGAGATGACCACAGGACCTGGTCGGCCGCTTTGAGCGATGCGGAATCCCCGTTGAACGAGTTCAGGAATTCTTTCTGGATCTTGAATCTCCACGGTCCATTTGGCGATCGGTTGGAATAGACGGGGAATATCGATTTCTTGAAATCCTTCTCTCCCTAAAAATTTGCTGTGTACTTGTCCGATAAAGATGATCATTGGAGTGGAATCTTGTTTTGCCGTATGAACCCCAATGGATAAATTTGTAGCACCGACTCCCCTCGTCGCAAAGACAACCCCTGGTTTTAAAGACGCCTTTGCATATCCTTCTGCCATAAAGGCTGCTCCCCCTTCGTGACGGGCGGAAATAACTTGGATTTTTTTTTCGTCATATAAAGCATCCAATATCGGCAAAAAGCTTTCTCCAGGGACAGTGAAAACCTTTGAAACCCCTTCAATTTTTAAACATTCAACAACCGCTTTTGCACCATTGATTTTCTGTTTCATGTTAACCCACCTCAAATGGATCCCACTTTTCTAACCGCTTTTCGATTTGTTCAATGGATTTTTCATTTACCGATAAGGATATGCGTACATACCCTTCACCCCGTTTTCCGAAGGCTGTTCCCGGTGTGACAACAATCCCCCTTTGATCCAATAGTTTTGCGGCAAATGAAACGGATGTGAATGGAGGGGGAATTTTCGCCCAAAGAAAAATCGTTCCTTTTGGTTTTTGGATTTGTAAACCTTTTTTCGTAAATATTTCATACATTTTTTTCATCCGCTTTTCGAAAATTCGGTTGTTTTCAAAAACAGCGGATAAATCACTTGTTAATGCAGTAGCTGCTGCCTTTTGAATCGGTAAAAATTGGGATGTATCCACATGGCTTTTCAAGATCGATAAGGATCGAATTAAATCCGGATTTCCAACAACATAACCGATCCGCCATCCTGTCATATTGAAACTTTTCGATAAGCTACCGAACTCCACGGCTATTTCTTTTGCTTTGGGCACTTGTAAAATACTCGGTGATCGATAATTTCCAAAGGTGACAAGATCGTAGGCATTGTCATGGGCGATGAAAATGCCGTGGACTTTTCCAAATTCGATGGCTTCTTTAAAAAGATTTAAATTGGCCGTAGCTGTTGTAGGATTTGAAGGATAATTTAATATCATCAATTTTCCCGTTTCTTTCTGTTCCTCCGTAATCTTCTGATACATTGGTTTAAATCCGTTTTGTTCATCTAATGGTAAATCGATTACCGTTCCCCGTGCTAAATGAACGGCCGAACGATAGACGGGATACCCAGGATCTGGTACAAGCACAC
This sequence comes from Fervidibacillus halotolerans, assembly GCF_026547205.1. Lineage (GTDB taxonomy): Bacteria > Bacillota > Bacilli > Bacillales > Caldibacillaceae > Fervidibacillus > Fervidibacillus halotolerans. The sequence goes on from NZ_CP106877.1 coordinate 1,082,672, forward strand.
CATCGTTCGGATCAATGACCGCTTGGATGAAATTTGCGATACCTTCCTTTGAACCGATTAAAGCTAAAATCTCTGAGTCTGGATCTAAATTGACATCGTATCTTTTTTTGTAATAATACTGAACGGCTTCTTTAAATTCTTGACAACCTTCATACGGAGAATATCGATGATTCGAAGGATTTTTCGCCTCTTCGATCATTCGATCCACGATAAACTGGGGTGTTGGCAAATCAGGGGAACCGATGCCTAAGTCGATAATTTCGACCCCCCGTTGTTCCAGTTCCTTTTTCTTTTGATGGAACTGGGAAAATAAATACGGTGGTAACGTCCCGATTTTTTTTGAAGCAAATTGCATTCAATTCCCCCTTTCAAAATATATAAGTCCTTTTCGTAACGAACTTTATTTTAATTAATATTAAACTCCCTTTTTTTCATCCGTTATTTTTGGGGAAGTTTTCATTTGGAAAAACAAAAAGATGGCGATTAACATTAGGAAAACAGTTGCGAATCCAACCCAAACATTTCCAGTTAGTCCGAGGACAAGATAGCCGATACTTGCAATAGTTGCTGAAGTAAGCGCATAAGGTAATTGGGTCGTCACATGGTCAATATGATGACAATTGGCACCAGTCGATGACAAAATGGTTGTATCGGAAATGGGTGAACAATGGTCGCCAAATACCGCCCCTGCTAAAACGGAAGCCATCATTGGAAGTATCAATGAGGGTTCTGTATTGGCAGCAATCGTTCCCGCAATCGGTAATAAAAGGGCAAAGGAACCCCAGGATGTCCCGGTGGAAAGGGCGATAAATCCTGCAGTGATAAACATCATAAATGGAAGAAACATCGGATTTAAATTGGACGTCTCGATTACACCTGCTAAATAAGCCCCTGTTTTTAATTCATCGATTAAGGAAGTAATCATCCAGGCGAAAACCAAAATCAATAGGGCAGGTACCATGGATTTACTACCTTCTTTGATTCCTAATAAAAGCAATCGATGTAGTTGATCATTTTTTCGATTTCCAATCAACAACAAAATCATCGTTAAACAGACGGTAAAAAGTCCACCATATAGTAAAGCTAAAGAAACATCCGCACTTCCGAAAATTTGAATGAGGTCACCTTCAGACTCCAAATTTTGCTTTCCGTTCATGTACATGACGATAATTGTGGAAAGAAATAATCCGATAATCGGGATGAATAAATCTCGAATAGTACCGTTTTCATTTATTGGCAACTTTCTTTTTTGTATCGATGGTTGAAATTGTTCTTCCATCCCTTCTTCTCTCTCTGAATGCATCCTTTTTTGTTCGAAATGTTTCATCGGTCCAAAATCTTTTTTCGTTACGATGATTATAAAAAGGAAGCCTAACGCTGCCCATACGTAAAAATTCATTGGAATCATTTCTATAAAACTACCTAAAGCGCTTTTTCCGGTGATGCCAATGGTCATGAAAACTGAACCGATCAAGCCGATAATATAGGCCCCCCAGCTTGAAATCGGAGAAATCACACAAATCGGTGCTGCTGTCGAATCGACGATATAAGCTAATTTCGCCCGTGAAATATGATGACGATCCGTCAACGGTCGAGCAACTTGACCGACAGCTAAACTATTAAAATAGTCATCGATAAAAACGATTATCCCGAGCACCATCGTCATTAGTTGGGCACCGACCTTTGTTTTCACACGCATCATCATCCAATCACCAAAAGCTTTCGCTCCACCGGTCATCGTTACGAAGGTGGTGATGACGCCAAGCATGAGAATAAATAATAAAATAAACACATTCCACGTATTGATCTGACCGTTATCCCAAAATACTCCGAAAAAACTATCCCGAAGGTAAGAGAAAGTCGTGATTGGTTGGAAATTTGCAACAAATAAAGCTGAAAACAAAATACCGATTCCTAAAGAAAGCAAGACCCGTTTCGTTAATAGCACCATGATAATCGCAATCAGTGGTGGTATTATGGACCACACTGTACCTGCCATCGTTTTCCCTCCAGAGTTTTGAAAAAATTTGACAATGAATCTTTGAAATATCCAATTGTTCTACCCTTTTTGTCGATTTCCCTCTTTTAAGTTATCGAAATGATGGGTAGCATATTAATTTTCAAAATGTCCTTCCCACGGGGGCAGTGTTTTATGAAGTGGTTTGTCCTTTCTTATGCCGAGCACGTATTCCGCCTGCATGATCGTATGAATTTCCCGTGTTCCTTCATATATGACCGGTGCCTTCGAATTTCGTAAATAACGTTCAACCGGGTATTCATCGGAATAACCGTATGCGCCGTGAATTTGAACGGCATCATCGGCTGCTTTATTAGCGAAATCACACGCTTGCCATTTAGCTAAAGAGGTTTCACGGGTATTTCGTTTTCCTTGATTTTTTAATTCCCCTGCCCGGTACACAAGTAAACGACTCATTTGCAGGCCTGCTTCCATATTGGCAATCATTTGTTGAACGAGTTGATGGTGTCCAATCGGTTTTCCAAAGGTTTCTCGTTCTTTACAATATTTCACGCTCGCTTCAAGACAAGCGCTAATTAGTCCGACAGCACCGGCAGCAACGGTAAAGCGACCATTATCTAGTGCACTCATGGCAATTTTAAACCCTTCTCCTTCTTCGCCAAGCAAATTTTCTTTCGGTACTTTAACATGATCGAAAAATAATTCCCCTGTATTCCCTGCTCGAATTCCGAGTTTTCCTTTTATCGGACGGGTCGAAAACCCTTCCATTCCTCTTTCAACAATGAAGGCGGATATCCCGTGATGCTTTTTTGATCGGTCCGTATAGGCGAAGACGATAAAATGGTCGGCAAGATCGGAAAGGGAAATCCATGTTTTTTGGCCATTTAATATATACCAATCTCCATCCCTTACTGCTCTCGTTTGTATAGCTGCCACGTCGGATCCTGCTTGAGGTTCCGTTAATCCGAATGCACCGATCTTCTCCCCTTTCGCTTGGGGAACTAAATATTTTTGTTTTTGTTCCTCCGTACCCCATTGAAGCAATGTTAAACTATTTAATCCGGTATGGACGCTTACGGCCGTGCGAAAGGCAGTATCTCCCCGTTCCAACTCTTCACATACGATGGCAAGGGAGTTATAATCCATCCCACTTCCACCGTACTTTTCTGGAATACAAACTCCCATCAAACCGAGTTCGGCTAATCGTTTTAAAATATTCGGATCGAAATATCCTTGCCGATCCCATTTCCGTATATTGGGCATAATTTCCCGATCGACAAACTGCCGAACGGTTTTTCGTAATAAAATTTGTTCTTCTGTAAAATCAAAATTCATCGAAACGTTACCTCCCCTCAACTTCTATAGTTCGATTCCGTATGTTTGTTGAATATAATCGTTGTGCTCACCGACATTCGGTGGATGGTATCGATACGTAACCGGGGTCCGAGAAAGTTTTAATGGACTTCCGATCATTTTTAATTTCCCAGCAGTTGGATGATGGCATTCAATGAACATTTCCCTTTCTCTTAACTGTGGGTCTGTTACCACCTCATCGATCGTTTGAATCGGTCCACATGGAATCCCGTTTTCAATACATTTTTCTTGCCAATAGGCCGTAGATTTCCTTTGAAAGATCGATTGAAGTATTTCCGTCAATCTTTTCCGATTTCGTACCCGATCGGGATTCGTTCGGAAACGGGGGTCCGTTTTGTATTGGGGTTTGTCGATGATCGTACATAGTTTTTGAAACTGATCATCGTTTCCAACGGCGATTACCATTTCTCCATCAAATGTGCGGAAGGTTTGATATGGAACGATATTGGCGTGATGGTTTCCGAGACGTTTCGGTATTTCTCCAGACATGAGATAATTGCTACCGATATTTACTAATGCGCTTACCGCTGCATCGTAGAGGGATATGTCCAACTTCTGTCCCCTACCCGATCGATTCCGTTCAATCAGTGCTCCTTGGATTCCGATGCATGCATATAGGCCCGTTAAAATATCTGTAATGGCTACACCGGTCTTTTGTGGACCAGATTTTTCATCACCCGTAATGCTCATCAATCCACTCATTCCTTGAATAATAAAGTCATAGCCAGGTAAATGTTTGTATGGACCCGTTTCACCAAAACCGGTGATTGTACAATAGATTAATTTCGGATTAATCGAATGTAATGTTTCGTATCCGAGTCCTAATCGTTCCATCGTGCCCGTTTTAAAATTATGAATCAGGACATCGAAATCTTTGACAAGTTCTTTAATTGCTTCTTGTCCTTTTTCTGTCTTTAAATCGATCGTAATACATCGTTTATTCCGATTTACACAAGCATAATAGGCACTGACTCCCTTTTGAAAAGGAGGTCCCCATTTTCTTGTATCATCGCTTCCACCCGGTGCCTCTACTTTGATTACTTCCGCCCCAAGGTCCCCTAAAATCATCGAACAAAGGGGGCCTGCTAAAACTCTTGATAAATCCAATACTTTGATGCGTTCTAAAGCACTTGTCAATACTTGTCCCTCCCAAATGTTCGATTCAATATATTGTATTCAGCAAATAGAAAAAAATATCTAAAAACGGAAAAAAGCCAGTCCGTTTTGAACAACTATGATAGGAAGTTGTAAAAATAACGAACTGGCTTTTTTATGGGAATTTTTCAATATGTACATGTTTAAGTAATGATAAAAAGTAGAATACTTAAAGCAAAACAATAATAGGCAAAGTATTTTAGATTTCCCCGTTCGACAATCCCCTTAAACCACTTTAAAGAAATATAGGAAAAAATAAAGGATAAAATAAAAGCAATCGTATTCGGGATCAACAATTCATTCACTTGAAAATCTTTGAAGGATAAAATTGCTGTTCCTAAACTGACGGGAATGTACAATAAAAATGAAAATAAAAAGGCTGTCTCCCGTTTCATCCCGATTCCTAAAGCAGCAACAATCGTCGCACCGGAACGACTAATGCCGGGGATTAAAGCGAAACTTTGGGCCACTCCAACGACGAGGGCGTCAGTTATTGATATATTTTTCTCCCCTTTTCTCCCTTTTAAGTTTCGAATCATCCATAAAGCGAACCCGGTAATAAATAGGGCACCTGCTAGATAATGCAAATCTTTAAAGGTTTCAGCAATTTCATCTTCAAATAAAATGCCGACAACTCCGGCAGGAACGGTGGCAATGATTAGATAAAAAACAAATAAAAAGGAAGCTTTTTTTTCATCCCTTCTCGTAACGATATAGTCGATTGAACCTTTTGCTAGGGATAAAATATCCTTTTTAAAAAGGAGTAATACGGCCAAAAGGGAGGCAAAATTCATCAAGATTTCAAAACTCATATCTTCATTTGTGCCTATACCAAAAAGCTTTTGGACGATTACCAAATGCCCGCTGGAAGAAACGGGGATCGGTTCGGTAATTCCTTGTAAAATACCAAGGAAAGCATATTTTACTAAAACAATGAACGATTCCAAAGGATTCACCTCAAACAGATAGATTTACGTATTATATCATAGCATACTGCCAATGGATGTAGTAACACTTGTATAAAAATATGCAAAAGGAAAAAATATAAGACATTTCTCAAACATTTCATTTCAAATTTATTTTCCAATATAGGAAAGAAACCCCGATTAGGGAAGATTCTCGCTTCCACTAGTCGGGGTAACTTGTCATCATATAAAATCACTAATTGAAAAAAGTGCAATCCGATTAAAGAGAAACGCTTTTTTGTTCATATAATTCTTCATTGTAAATTTTTTCGGCTCGCTTTTCTTCCCTTGCCCTTTCTGTCTCAGAGACAATCAGAGCACAAACCGCATCTCCTGTCACGTTAACGGCAGTTCTCGTCATGTCGAGAAGACGATCGATTCCAATGATCAAGGCGATTCCCTCAACAGGTAGGTTAACTGTTTGAAGGACCATCGCAAGCATAATCAACCCAGCACTAGGAACACTGGCTGTACCGATACTAGCTAAAACGGCTGTTAATACGACTGCTAAAAGTTGTCCCATCGATAAGTCGGATCCAACGACTTGTGCGATAAAAATCGTTGCGACTCCTTGCATAATCGCTGTTCCATCCATATTTATCGTTGCACCTAACGGTTGGACGAAACTAGATATGGATTTCGGTACATTTAATTTTTTCTGTGCAATATTCATCGACACTGGCAAGGTAGCACTACTGCTCGATGTACTAAAGGCGACCCCCATAGCTGGAAAGAGCGTTTTAAAGACATTGAATGGGTTTTGTTTTGTAAACAGAAATATGGATGTTCCGTACGTGACGAAAAGATGTAAAAATAAAGCTATAATGATGACGATCATATACACGCCCATCGCCTGTATCGCATCGAATCCTTGTTCTCCAATGGCTTTGGCGATGAGTCCAAATGTTCCTAATGGCGCGAATTTCATTACCATATTGACTAGGAACATCATAATTTCATTTCCTTGTTCAACAAAACGATAAACGATATTTGCCTTTTTACCTAAATAGCTTAAAGCTAACCCGATAAAAATTGAAAAAACGATAATTTGCAACATGTTTCCTTCCACGAACGATTGAACTGGATTCGTCGGGATCATATTGAGGAGAGTGTCTATCATGGACGGGGCTTGTTTTGCGCTGAATTCGGCATTGGCTAAATCAAACTCGCCAACTTTCCCAGGTTTTAATACGTAGGCCAATCCGATTCCGAGGCTAATGGCAATACTCGTCGTAATTAAAAAGAATGAGATCGTTTTTAACCCGATTCTACCCAATTTCTTCGGATCGCCTAATCCGGCTGTTCCCAATACGATTGAGAAAAATACGAGTGGAACGACGAGCATTTTAATTAAATTTAAGAAAATGGTGCCTAAAGGGGTGAATACAAATTTGTTCACATACGGGAACATATTGTCAGCATACAAGTTCATGAATAAACCGACGATTGCTCCGAAAATGAGTGCAAAAATAATTTGTTTTGTTAATTTCAATAGAATTCCTCCTTCTTTTTCATGTTAAAATTTCAAAAGTAAGAAATAAATTTCACGATTTAATGAATAAAAAAACACAGAGGTAAAAACTCTGTGCAGGACAAAAGTTTCCCCCTATCGCCTACGAGGTTAGCTGTCGGGTTCGGGTTGAGAGATTACCCTACCTTAAAAAGGATTCACCCCAAAAAATTGGTTCCCCCGCTCAAAAAGATTCAGCGCCATATAAATTATGTAACAAAAAATAAACTAAAGTTTTTAAAATTTTACTGATATAATTAAATCAAATTCATTTCCATTTGTCAAACAGAAATGAATTTCACAGAAAAATTTGAAAAAGAGGCTAAAAAGCCCCTTTTTTGAATCACTGATTTTTTACTAGAAATAATAACGAAATTACCAGCTTCCGAATCCGGATCCATAACCTCCATTATTCCCACCCCATCCGAAGGGAAATCCAATAACCCCCCAATGGTGCGGATGATGAGGATGATGGGGGTGATGGTGAGGGTGATGAGGATGATGGTGGGGGTGATGGTGATGTCCGTGCCAATTGCCGTGCCATGGTCCATACCAATTGCCATGATGACCGAAACCTCCATGCCAATTGCCGTACGGGCGTCGGATGTCGCCTATAAAACTTGGAAAGTGTTGATTCATTTGTCTACCTCCTAATGTTTTTCAACATTATACGTATGTAACGTCCAAGTTTTCGGTGCATGGCTAGGAGGGAAAAAACGATTGAATTCTTATATTTCTTGCAAATTCGATGGATGACGAAAACAAGTAATTTCGTGATCATTGACGATTCCAATCGCTTGCAAGTAGGAATAAATAATCGTTGGACCGACAAAGGAAAACCCACGGGATTTTAGATCTTTACTAATTTTTTTACTCAATTCCGTTTCCGTTGGTACTTGATTAAAACTTTCCCAATGATTTACGATCGGTTTTCCATCGACAAAATTCCATAAATAATTGGAAAAGGTTCCGAACTGTTGTTGAATTTTTAAGAAGGCTTTCGCATTTTGAATTGCCGATCGAATCTTTTTTTCGTTTCGGACGATTCCTGGATTTAATAGCAGTTGTCTTATCTTATCCTCATTGTATTGGGCAATTTTTTCAGGATCGAATTGGTCGAACGCTTTTCGATAAGACTCACGTTTTTTTAAAATTGTAATCCAACTTAATCCTGCTTGTGCACTTTCTAACAGAAGTAGTTCGAACAATTTTTGATCAGAAAATACCGGATTTCCCCACTCCTGATCGTGATAATCAATATATAGAGGATCAGACGTTACCCAACTACATCGATTCATACATTTCCTCCTTGTGTTCCGTTGAAATCCTCTTCAGATTGGGCAAAAAAAGCAATCAGTTCCTTACTCTGATTTTTTCTCGTTTTCCGATATCTCGCTCGCCGTTGTCCCGTCTCGTTTAACCATTTTTCTTGATTCGTTTCAGGGACCACCTTTGGAACTGGTTTCGGCTTTCCACTTTCATCTAAGGAAACAAATGTGAGGAATGAAAGGGCTGCGATTGATTTTTCCCCTGTCATCAAATGTTCGGCGGTTACTTTTACGAGGACTTCCATTGAAGATCGACCGGTCCATGTAACCATTGCTTCTAACGTGACTGAATCCCCCTCTCTAATCGGTTTAATAAAATCTACCGAATCGATGGATGCAGTGACAACCGGTCCCCTACATAATTTCATTGCAGAAATGGATGCGATGTCATCAATATATGCCAATAATTTCCCCCCAAACATCGTCCCATGCATGTTCGTATCTTGGGGAAATACGAGAGCAGTTTTAATCGAGACTGTATCTTTCATTCGTACTGTTTTTTCTTCCATTTTATTCACCTCGAAAGCATTATAGCAAGGATACCGATCCTTTACCACAAATTGAACAAAGGATTCCTTTAAAATTATTTTATTAACATAGAGAAAAGCTTACAAATTTTGTTTGAAAAATTTGTTAAAAATAATATTTCCGATTGTTATGTAAAAGACAACGATTCAAAAGTTCAAATTTTACATAGGAATTCATTCTTTTAAGCTATAAAATATAAAAGATTGCCGCATGCGCAGCAACCTTTAATCTTTGCTCTTCATTGGCTAACCTACGTAGGCGACACCGACAATGATCAACAAAATAAACAACACGACAATTAAGGCAAAGCCAGCGCCGTATCCACCGCTGTGTCCACTCATATGGCTCAACCTCCTTTCTTTCACTTATACACTATGCAAAATTCAATTTTACGGCATTGATATTGGAGGAAAAAAATAAAAATAGATGATTGCCTAGGTTTCATGTTACACTATAGAAAAAGAATTTCCTTAAAGGGAAAAGGAGTTTTGTTGTATGGATTGGAGCATCATAATGGACGATGAAAATTTACTTCATTCTTTCATCGGAATCGGCATTTTTCTGTTTTTCCTCTTATTGCGAAAATTATTTACGAAATATTTGTTCCGAGCGATTTTGAAAATGTTAAAAAAAACACCAAACGAATTCTTTTCTTCCGTTTGGATTTCATTCGAACAACCGGTTCGTTGGTTATTTATCATCATCGGTTTTTATTTCGGTGCCAAGTATTTCCCTTACATACATACTGACGAACCGATGTTTTTAAAAATTTATCGGTCGATCGTCATCGCTTTAATTACATGGGGATTTTATAACTTATCTTCTTCTGCATCGGTAATGTTTCACAAATTAAATCGCCAAATGAATTTTCAAATCGATCAAATTCTCATTCCTTTTCTTTCCAAGACGATCCGGTTTATCATCATTGCTATTAGTTTTACCATTATTATTCAAGAATTCGGTTATAATATTTCTGGTTTTATTGCCGGACTCGGATTAGGAGGCTTAGCCTTTGCTTTAGCTGCTCAAGATGCATTAAAAAATTTCTTCGGTGGAATTGTCATTATTTTTGAAAAACCCTTTTCAATCGGCGACTGGATTTTAACACCGAGTGTCGAAGGAACGGTGGAAGATATTACCTTTCGCAGTACTAAAATTCGTACATTTGCCCAAGCGCTCGTAACGGTCCCAAACTCCACCCTATCCAATGAAACAATTACGAATTGGAGTAAAATGGGAAAACGAAGAATCGATTTTCGTTTAGGTGTGAGCTATCATACACCACCGGAAAAATTGGAAAAGGTTATCCATGAAATCCGAGAATTTTTACAAAATGATCCGGATATCCATAAGGAAACGATTTTTGTTCATTTTGATCGGTTTGCCGACAGTAGTTTGGAGTTGTTTTTCTATTTCTTTACAAAGACGACCGTATGGGGAGAATATTTAGACGTAAAGCAACGAATAAATTTCCGCATTATGGAAATTTTAGCGCGGGAAGGAGTCGATATTCCGTTTCCAACCCAAACATTGTATGTGGAAACCGTGGAAAAATCGAAGGGAGAAAATCAACCGGGTGTACAATAGAAGTCATCAAGCAATCCACAGCGTATCGCTTGTGGATTTTTTTTATAAGGTTTTTTCCTCTTTGATTAGTTCATCATTCAATTGTTTTCGAATGGATTGAATGGTAGTAAAATTGGACGCCTGATCATATATTTCTTTTAATTTGTCTTCGAATTGTTTGACTTCTTTCAATTTTTCAATTCCCTTTTTCATATCTCTTTTATAACGTTCGGTCGTTTCTTGAATATCGGAGGCATATTTTTCATCGGTACCGGGAGTAATTGTTAATGCATATAAATCAAGGATTGTGTCATTTGTTTTCGATGGAAAATATTCATGGGGAGCTGTACTGTCAAATATGGCCCAATCCAGTTCTCGGACAATTACCATATCTAAACTTTTCGGATCGAATCCGCAATGATAAATTTCAGTCGTATATCCTTGATTTAAGGCCGCCTTTGCAATCTTTTTTAACATGGTCGACTTTCCACTTCCCGGCCTTCCTTTAATAAAATATCTGTTCGTTATCGTTTCCGTTATATTTTCAACAAAATCGATCGGTCCATTCGGGGTAGATGCTCCTAAAAATCGGTGCTTCTCGACAGGGTTGGATCCTCTTTTTCCTTCTGGTATATGATCTTTTATCCATTCATTTGTCAGTTGATCCGCTTTGTCTCGGTTGATTTCCTTAATGTAATAGGATTCCAATTGATCGTGTTCTTTTAAAGCCCTTTGAAAGGTCTCGTATACACTTTTGTATCCCCTTTGAATCACATCAAATAAATGGATGATGTCCTCTTTTCTTCGTATCAATGCATCCCGATGATAAGCAACATCGAGATTTACATATTCACCGACTACTATCGGAATGCGAGGTTCAATCATATAGGGATCCGTCCCGTCCACGATTCCTACTTTCAGTTGTGGAATAATAAGGCCATCGATCAAATCAACATCCTTTGTACTTCGAATCCATTCCACATCATATCCCTTTTCATTCCATTCATTTCCGATTGATTTCATGATGGTCGATTTTCCTATTCCTGGTCCACCTTTTAAAATAAATAATCGATTCAATTGTTGGAAATTCGTTTCAAAATAATGTACAAAACCGTATGCAGTATTTCCTCCACCAAAATAATTGATTTCTTTTCCCTTCAATACGCTAGGCTCCTTTCTAAGATGATTCATCTATTTTTTCCTTCCCTTTACCATATGAGATAAAGGGGGAATAGGTGAAAGCCTACTTATATCATGCCTCAAAAAAAGAAGAGGAACCCGTCTTGTCCCATCTTTTTTATAAAAAAATTGATTTGATTGGATAATTTTTATCTGTTCGATAGCTTGTACCCATTGGTGAAAATTATAGCTTCGAAATCCGTTCAGGTAAACGATCGATGGATTGAATTACTTGATCCAATTTCGTTTCAATTCGATAAAGTAAAATTAACGTCACGGCGATTGGAAACCCAACTTCACTAATGAAAGGAAGGACATCCAACATCATTCCACCTCCAAGCTGTTTTTATAAAAAATTTAAAATATAGGTTGAAAGAGGTCTGAGGGATTAATCATTAAGTTTAGAAAAGGGAAGGTGGCGGCGATCCTTTCGGGAACAGCATGAAGCGAAGAGCCTACAGAGGAGCTTCCAAGTCGAAAAGGCTAAGCTGTACCAGGGAAAAATGCCGCCACCGAAATGAACCGTATTTTATGAAAGGAGCTATAATTTATAGATAGCTCCGATAAGATCAATTTTATTCGAGTTCAATCGAGACGACATTCCGTTCGACTAACCGTGCCTCTTTTGCTGAAACAAAGGATCCCGATGTTGAAAAAAATACCCCAGATGAAACGATTTGGTCCATCGCTGCCTTAATTTCAGAACCTGTTAAATCTTCTTTTGGATCATTGACGGTCAAACGGGCTGTTTTTCCTTCTTCTGTAAGGAAATACAGATCCAATGTTTTTTCCAAATGTATCACCTCCTATTAATTTTTTCTAATTACTCGATAATTTCCGTCCGATCGTTTCGCTCAATCGTAAAAAGGGGCAAGCTACAGAGGGATGCTAAAGCTTGAGCAGCAGAATAAAGATCATCGGCCGTCGCATCCGTATGAATGTTGTTATACGTTTTCCTTTTTACGATCATATTTCCTTCTTGATCCGTCCCCGCTTCATAAACGAGGCGAATATTAGAATCAAGAATTTTAGACTCGGCCATTATCTTTCACCTCCCTTTCACTAATGTTATAGATTGAAAAGGGAAAAAGGGATAAAAATACTATTTTTTATAACTTTCCCTTTCCTTTTTCGATTCATTTTTGCTATTTTATAAGGGAACGGAATTGATACTTATAACGAGCGAAAAAAGGAACAAAGGGGGAAAATTATGCTTGAGGGTTGGTTCCTATGGTTTATTTTATTTTGGGTAATCTTTTTAATTTTTTCCATGAGTATCGGTGGCTATTTTATGTTTCGTAAATTTTTAAAGAAATTACCAAAATCCGATGGGAAATCGGATATGGATTGGGAAATTTATTATATTGAAAAGACAAAACATTTATGGACAGACGAAAAATTATCCTTTTTAAATGAATTAGTCAGTCCAGTCCCAGAATTATTTCGTGATACAGCGAAACAAAAAATCGCGGGGAAAATTGGGGAGTTAGCCTTAAAGGAAAAGGCTCAAGAAATGACGATGGATTTAATTATTCGAGGCTATATTTTAGCTACACCGAAGCGGGATCATAAATTTTTACGAAAAAAATTAGACGAATTACAAATTCAAATACAAGAATACGAACATTATTTCTCATAATAGCTCTGTATAAGATGATTTGCACATAATTACCGTGAAAATAGAAAGAACCCTTTGTTATGCATAAAGGGTTCTTTCTGATGTTCAACAAAAGTTATGGTAAAAAGATTATTGGAATTGCGGTTTCTTATGGAGCAAATGCTTTAATAGATTAATATTTGAAAGAATCTATTTTGTTATATGACGGAATTACATCGTGTGGCGTTCGATTGTATCGACGATTCTCATTTCTTCAAAAGGTTTGACGATAAAATCCTTTGCCCCTGCTTCAATCGCATCCATAACAATTTTTTGCTGAGCCATTGCTGAACAAATAATAATTTGGGCATCAGGGTATTCATTTTTAATCATTTTGATCGCTTCGATTCCGTTCATATCTGGCATCGTAATATCCATGAATACTAAGTCCGGTCGATGGAATCTATACAATTGTACAGCTTCCTTACCCGTCTTCGCTTCAGCAGCCACTTCATGGTTTAATTTCCGAATGATATTTGATAACGTCATCCTCATAAATTGAGAATCGTCGACAATTAATATTTTGCCCATACGATGTCATCCTCCTAAACCGTGCAAAAAATTTAAAAGCCCATAAAACCGCCAAAAAAGGGAATTAACCAGTTGATAAATTTTGTCATTAAATCAAAGTACAGCATTACACCGATGGCAATCATAAATCCGCCACCGACTTTCATGATCGTTACGTTATGTTTTTGAATCCAATGCATTCTCCCAATAAAGAAGGAAAGCAAGACAAAGGGTAATGAAAAGCCGAGAACGTAACTAAACATGTAAATATAACTTTGCTCGGGATTGCTCGCTGCCATGGCGAGAATTGCCCCTAAAATCGGACCGGTACACGGCGTCCACCCGGCTGCAAAGGCTAATCCGATCAATACGGAACCGAGATACCCGCTTGGACGGTTTTTAAAAGTAAAACGTCTTTCCTTCATTAACAGTTCTGGCTTAATGATTCCGACAATCATCAATCCGAAAAGGACGATAAAGATCGCTCCAATTTGTCGAATCAAATCGGCACTATCGATAAACACGCTGTAAAAATAGTTCGTTCCATAGCCGATAACGATAAACACAATGGAAAAGCCTATTAAAAAGAAAAGAGTATGTAATAAGCTTCTCCGATGTAAAAAAATGTTTTCATCCTTTAATTCGTCGACACTCATTCCTGTAATATAAGATAAAAAGGCTGGATAAAGCGGCAGTACACATGGCGATATAAAACTTAAAAAGCCCGCACCAAAAGCAGCAAAAACAGTTAACTCGTCCAAAACCATTCCCCCTTTTACATCCCCCGCCCAAATTAAATGGCGTAACTTACAACCATTTTAACAAAAGAAATAAAAAGAAAGGTAGAAAACTGATTGTGAATATTTTGTGACGGTCCAAAGGAGAATCTGATTATTCTTTCACTGCATCAACCATATTTTCCGATAAGCCATTTTGTAACAAATACATTTTATAATACAATCCTTTTTTAGAAAGCAACTGTTGATGGGTACCCCGCTCAACGATTTCCCCTTTGTGCAATACGATAATCTGATCCGCATCTTGGATGGTCGAAAGTCTATGGGCAATAGCAATGGTCGTTCGTCCCTTTCTCATTCGGACTAACGCTTCTTGGATTAGTTCTTCCGTTTCCGTATCGATATTCGCCGTCGCTTCATCTAAAATTAATATTTTCGGATTTATCGCAATCGTTCTGGCGAAAGTGATTAACTGTCTTTGACCGGTGGAAAAAGTAGATCCCCTTTCTGTTACATGATAATTATATCCGTTAGGTAATTTTTCAATAAAGGAATGGGCTTGAACAAATCGGGCAGCATCTCTTATTTGATCATCGGAAATTTGTTCATTATATAGACGAATATTATCTTTGATTGTTCCATAAAACAGAAAAGGATCTTGCAAAACGAGTCCCATTTTTTTCCGAATCTCTTGAATCGGGAAAGTTTTAATCGATTGGCCATCGATATAAATGTCCCCACGGTCAAATTCATAAAAACGCATTAGTAAATTAACAATGGAGCTCTTCCCACTACCGGTATGTCCGACAAGGGCGATTGTTTCACCAGGTTCCGCTGTAAAACTAATATTTTTTAAAACGTCTGTTTTCCCATCATAGGAAAAGGATACATTTCGAAATTCTACCCTCCCGGATGTTATTTTTGCCGCTGGACTTTCCTCTTGGCTTGGAGCTAGTTCTTTCTCATCGAGCAGCTGAAATACCCGGGAAGCAGATACAATGGCCTGCTGGAAAAAGCTCAATTGCTGCATTGCTTGGTTGACCGGTTCAAAAAAACGATTCAAGTAATGAACGAAGGCAAACAAAACCCCGATTTCAATCGATGTATTCATCGAAGTAACCCCAAAAAAACTAAGAACAATGATGATTCCAAAAATATAAACTAAATCTACTGCTGGTCTTAAAAGCAACCCGTCAATTTTAATATTTTTTAACCCCGCTTGGAAATGTTCATCATTAATTTTACCGAACTCCTTTTTCATCCTTTCTTCTTGCCGAAACATTTGAACGATTGCCATACCTTGGAGCGATTCGTTCAATTTCGTGTTTAACTGACTCAGTTTTTCGCGTAAAGTTTGGTAAAATTGGGAACTGAATTGACGATACGATTTGATAATCCAAAACAAAACGGGTAAAAATAATAGACAAAGTAAAGCAAGCTTAACATCAAGATAAAACATAGCGATAAAGGTACCGATAATAAATAACCCACTTTGAAGAAAAATGGCAAGGACGCTAACGAACATTTCTTTAATGGCTTCCGTATCGTTTGTCACACGGGAAACAATCCCCCCACCTGGCGTTTGGTCAAAAAATCGCATACCCAGTTTCTGTACTTTACTAAAGACATCCACACGTAATTGCTGAATTATTTTTAATGCTATTACTTGAAATTGGACCGATTGGAAATACATAAGAAATCCGTTTGCCACGATGATGAAAAAATAAATACTACCAAGAAGAAATAATTCATCAAATGGAAAAACCGCCGGTGCTACGTAATCGTCGATAAAAATTTTCACGAAAATTGGACCGATTACATCACCGATGGTGGCGAGCACAAGTAATAAAAATGCAAAGATCATTTGCTTTTTATGGGGCTTTGTATATGACATTAATCGAATCAAAACTTGTCTTTGTTCCTTAGAGTTCAACTGTTTATTTTCCATTACTGGAACTTCCCCCCCTTTTTACTTCCATTTCCAACTGTTGTTGGTGATACATATCCCGATACCATCCTTCTTTAGTCATCAATTGTTCATGGGTTCCTTTCTCGACCAGTTTTCCATTTTCAATAACGATAATAAGATCCGCATGTTGAATGGCACTTAATCGATGGGATGTAATAATCGTCGTTTTCCCTTTTCGATTCTCTTTTAAAGCGGTTAAAATCGCTTCTTCTGTTTTTGCATCAACACTTGATAAAGCATCATCTAAAATTAAAATTTCCGGATTTAAAAGGAGTGCACGGGCGATCGAAATTCGTTGCTTCTGACCACCAGATAAACTAACCCCCCGTTCACCGACAACGGTCATATACCCATTTGGAAAAGAGAGAATATCTTCGTGAACCGATGCAATTTTTGCTGCCTCTTCAATTTCTTCCATCGATGCATTTGGATTGGCAAAAGCGATATTTTCTTTAATCGTTGTTGAAAACAAAAAATGATCTTGTGGTACATAACCGAATGCCCTTCGATAGAAATCCAATTTCATATTTTGAATGGGAATGTTTCCGATTTTAATTTCTCCTTCAAAATTTTCGAACTCCCGAATGAGTAATTTTAAAATGCTCGTTTTCCCTGCACCCGTTTTTCCGACAATTCCTAACGTTTGTCCCCGTTTAATGGAAAAATGAATCGTATCTAATGCATATCGGTCTGTATTTGGATAGGAAAAGCGATCGACACGATATTTAATATCTCCACTTGGAACGAGTTCGACGGCTTCCGGCTGATCTTTTACATCCGCCCGTTCATTTAATAATGATAAAATCCGATTGTATGAAGCATGTCCCCGTTCCACGATATTGAAAAACCAACCGAACGCTAACATCGGCCAAATTAACATTCCGAGATACGTATTAAATGCGATGAGTTCTCCAATTGTAAGGGATCCTTCCACCACATACTTTGCACCGAAACCGATTGATAAAAAGAAGGATAAACCGACGACAACGGAAATCGTAGGATCATATAAACTATCGATTTTTGCCACAGCGATATTTTTCCGAACAACATCTTCCGATTGATCGCGAAAGGAGGCAATATTTTCTTCCTCCTGTCCAAACGCTTTCAGAACTTTGATCCCGGATATGCTTTCTTGGGTTTTATCATTTAATGAAGAAAAGGCTTCTTGCGCCACACGAAATCGCTTATGGAGCTTCTTACCGTATAAACTCGTTAAGAATGCGATAATTGGCATTGGCAATAAACTTATCAATGTTAGTTTCCAACTAATTGTCGTAGCCATAGCTAAAATGACAAATCCACCGGTTGCAATGGAATCAACGAGGGTTAAGATTCCTGCCCCTGCCGTTTGTTGAACAGCTTGTATGTCATTTGTCGCATGGGCCATTAAATCGCCGATCCGTTTTTTTTGATAAAAGATTGAAGACATTTTTGTAAAATGGTCATACAATTGGGTTCGTAACTGTTTTGCCAATTTCACCGATGAACCAAAAATGTATATACGCCAGTAATACCTTAGCCCATACATGGTAAGCCCAGTTAAAATGAGAAGTAAAAGCCAACCGAAAAGTTCTTTAGCAGTTAAAGTTCTGCCACCGATTTCATCGGCAACAATCCCGATGATTTTCGGGGGGACTAATTGCAAAATCGCAACAAAAAATAACATACCAATACCGATCAAATATGATTTCCGCTCTTGTTTAAAAAACCAGCGCAAAAGAATAAATACTTTCATCGATCTTCCCCCGTATAATTCAAATTCAGTCTTTTCTAAACTCATATATTTTAACAAATTTTTATTTAATCGGGAAGGTGTTTAAAGAAAAATAATTATTAACATATGTTGACTAAATATAATACATGTAATAAAATTATTACATGAAAAACATACAAAGTGGAGATGACCTGTTGCAAGTGTTGGAAGCTTTATCGAACCCCTATCGGCTAAAAATCATTTCCATTCTCTACCAGGAAAGACAATATGTCAGTCAATTAGCAAGACTTTTAGAAATTAGCCGACCTCTTCTTTATTTGCATTTGCAAAAATTAGAGGATGCTGGATTAATCTGTGGAAAATTGGAATTATCCGAGGAAGGGAAGGCGGTGAAATATTACGAACTGATTCCTTTTTCCATACCGTTAAACCCTGAAAAAATTGGGGAATTATCCGAAAGTTTAACATTAAAAAAACAAAAGAAGAATCGATAACGTTTTGTTTTACGGAAGGAGTTGTTATTATATGTTCAACTGGTTCGATGCATTGTATCAATTAATCATGCTTTTCAGTTGGCTTGCTCCGATTGCATTTATTCTTTTCGCCATCATATATGGTTATCGTGTGTTAAAAAGGGTGGAAAAGCGGTCGGAGGAAAAACTTCAGATCAATCGAGAGTCCGTTCATTTACAAAGGAAACAAATGGAAATTATTGATCAGGTGGATCATCAATTGATTACCATTGAAAAAGTATTAAAAAATTTACAATAAAAGCAAAAACAGGAGGGTACGTCATCGATGGGAATGTTAATGGTCGGAATAATCCCTTTCGTTTTCTTATTCATCATCATTCCAATCCTTTTAATGATTTTAATATATCATTTTGTTAAACGTGCTGAAATGCGGGCAGATGAAAAACTAAATATCGAACGGGAGAATTTGAAACTTCAAAAAGAGCAAATTAGTCGATTAGAACAATTACAACAACGGATTCATCAAATTGAACATATGTTAACAAATGTAGATTAAAAAACAAAAATCACCTTGTCGGTCGAATATTTTTCCGGTTCAAGGTGATTTTTCTATTGGTAAGTGTTCTTCGCAAGATGTATTAAGATTTCGTTTGTTGTTTGTTTAATGCATTCATCATTTGGTTAATTTTCTTTTGTGATGGTTTCATACCCATTTGCATCATCATAACACGAATCATTTGCTCATTAATGGGTGGATTTTTCTTTAAATAATCCATCATATATTTTCTGGCAATAAAAAAGCCGATGGCAATTCCTGCAAGCAATGCTGCAGCAACGATTAAATAACCCCACCATTCCATTCATTAAATCCTCCTTCTTGTTGTCTATTTAACAGTGTACTAAAGGAAGTCCATTTTTACAATATATAACAATGATTTTTTTCCTGGACCATCGGATTTCGATTTATCATAATGGTTTCACTTTACATATTTTCGATCTTTTAAAGGTTTTAACCATCCGAATCGTTCATTTTCCAAGTCTAATGCGAAAAAATGAATATCCAAACTTTTCAATGTGTCCATAAAAATGAATTCGGCAAACATATCCCCACTAGATTTCACATGAAGTTTTTTGTGCTCCAAGAAAAGTTCCGTATCTCCCCTTTTGTTTACTATTAGGAAAGATTTCCTTTTAATGATCAAATCCGTTCGTTTACCTAACTCCTGAAGGATATGTGAATATATGTATTTCGTAGGAATTGGCTTTGTAATATATTCCACCTGTTTGATCAGTATATCCTTGATTCCTTCTCCCGATTCATGGCATTCCTTAAATAATTGAAAGAACATTTGTTCCCTTCCGTAAAAGTATATAGCGAATAAATCCTCGATAATATATAAATCATATTGTCGCATTCTTTTATCTCCTTTCCGAATGTTCAACGGCATTTTTCCAATTCATTCATCCATTCTACTAATCTTTATACTAGTTTAACGGAAAGGAAATAAAATGATTGTCGAATTTTACTGGAAAAGGATACAAATTTTATCGAAAATTTACAATTAAATGGAATATATCATTTCAAGTCCTTTTTCCGATTATACAATAACCAATGTTTGAAAGAAAAAATGGGAATTCAAAGAATTAGAACCCTTTGAATTCCCAAGAGGTTTTATGAAAGTAAATGTTTCACTTGTTTCACAACATTTTCCACAGTAAATCCATATTCTTGCATGATTAATTCACCTTTTCCAGATGCACCGAACCGATCGATGGCTAAAACTTCACCCTCATCGCCGATATATCGTTCCCAACCGAGAGATGCACCCATTTCAAGGGCCAAGCGTTTTTTCACTTGTTTCGGTAAAACTGATTGTTTATATTCTTCCGATTGTTTTCCAAAGCGATCCCAGCTCGGCATACTAATTACAGCTACGTCAATTCCATCTTCGGCCAATATTTTTTGTGCTTCTACTGCTAGACTGACTTCCGAACCGGTAGCAAGTAATAATGCTTGCGGTTCTCCTTTCGCAGGTGAAAGAACGTATGCCCCTTTCGATACACCTTCATAAGCCTTTTGATCCGTACCTTCTAAAGTTGGAAGGTTTTGTCTTGTTAAAACTAAGGCTGTAGGCGTATTTTCTGATTCTAAGGCGAGTTTCCATGCGGCAGCTGTTTCGTTTGCATCCGCAGGACGAATGACAGAAAGGTTAGGCATTGCTCGTAATGAGGCCAATTGTTCAATCGGTTCATGGGTTGGTCCGTCTTCACCTACAGCGATACTATCATGGGTGAAAACATATGTGACCGGTAATCCCATTAACGCTGCTAGGCGAATCGCTGGACGTAAGTAATCAGAGAAAACGAAAAAGGTCCCTCCGAATACTTTTAAACCACCGTGTAATGCCATCCCGTTTAATGCAGCACCCATCGCAAATTCCCGAACGCCAAACCAAATATTTCTACCTTCATAAGCATTAGGTAAAAAGTCTTGTCCATCTTTGATCGTCGTTTTGTTCGAACTTGCTAAATCTGCCGATCCACCGAAAAAGTAAGGAACGCGTTTAGCAATAGCGTTCAGTACTTCACCTGATGAAGCACGACTTGCTAATTTGGAACCCGTCTCATATACTGGAATATCCTTGTCCCAGTCTTCAGGTAATTGGCCATTGATCGCTAATTCCAACTGTTTTCCTAATTGTGGATAAGCTTTTTTGTATTGTTCAAATAAACGATTCCATTCCTCTTCCGCCTGTTTCCCTTTTTCAACAACATATTTTTTAAATTGAGCATATACCTCATCTGGAACATGGAATTCGTCATATTTCCAATTATAATTTTCCTTCGTCAATTGTAGTTCATCTTTTCCAAGGGGAGCTCCATGAACACTGGATGTCCCTGCCTTGTTCGGTGAACCGTAACCGATGACCGTTTTCACCTCAATCATCGTCGGTCTTGAAACATCCTTTTTCGCCTCTTCAATAGCCTTAGCAATTTCATCCAAGTTATTTCCGTCTTCCACTAAAATATATTGCCAGCCGTAAGATTTAAATCGGTCGGCGACACTTTCGGAGAAGGATTTATTTAAATCTCCATCTAAGGAAATATCATTTGAATCATACAAAACGATTAACCGCCCGAGTTTTAAATGTCCTGCCAATGAGGCTGCCTCTGCGGAAACTCCTTCCATCAAATCACCGTCACCACAAAGGGCATATGTATAGTGGTTAATGATCTCAAATGAATCTTTATTGTAAGTAGCAGCTAAATGCCGTTCAGCCATCGCCATCCCTACAGCCATGGCAATTCCTTGTCCAAGGGGCCCAGTCGTTGCTTCAACCCCTGGCGTATGTCCAAATTCAGGATGACCAGGTGTTTTACTTCCTAGTTGGCGGAATTGTTTTAAATCTTCCATCGTTACGTCATAACCGGATAAATGTAGAAGGCTATATAAAAGAGCCGAGCCGTGTCCAGCTGACAAAACGAAGCGATCACGATTAAACCATTTTGGATTATTAGGATTATGATTCATAAACCGCGTCCAGAGGGTATATGCCATCGGCGCACTTCCCATTGGCATACCCGGGTGGCCGGAATTTGCCTGTTCAATTGCGTCAATCGATAACGTTCGAATCGTATTGACAGCCAATTCATCAACGTGATTAAACACTAAAATCAATCCTTTCAAAAATATAATCGTACTCTTTTATATTAATATTGATTACAAATATTAACAACTAGAACATTGAAAATAAAGGAAACGTTTTTCGAAAAATCGTTGAACACTTTTTAGAAAACAAGTACGAAGCATCCAACGATTCCATCAAATACCTTCGCACCGAAAAAACTACTTCCCCTAAATATCCATTGATACATAATCGGAGAGTCAATGGCATTTTAAAAGGAACATCCAAAAAAATGCTAAGAAATGATAGCATAAATCCCGTTGAAAAAAGGAAAGGAATTAGAATTTATTCGATTGAAAAAAAGTTGTGACTGACTTTCGAATAGTAGGAAAGGGTTGAAAACTTTTCGAAATCAGAGAAAATCGTAGTACAAATCGTTGGAGATTGATGGTTCTTTTATATGTCGAACCTGTTTCCTAATGGAAATATTTTTTGTTTTTTATCCGTTTGATTTTTTCTGGTGTAACATCATTTCCATTCGGATCGATAATCGTCACATTTTCAATTGTATGTTTCATCGATTGGCGGAAGGCTTGTAAATATTCTGCTCGTAACTTCGATTGTTCCCTTGCCTCGTCCATCGTTAAACCTTCCCGCTTTTTCTTCGCAGCCAGTTCATTAATTCGAGCGATTTTTTCCTTCGACAACATCATAAAAACTCCTTCCTGATGTATATGATTTCATATTATAACGATTTTTATCATTCGTTATGGTAGCTACCGAGTATCACAATCGATCATTATCATACTTTTCCTATCGTACAAAAATGATGAAACCTTTGCAAATGTTCCAACCGATGTTCAGTTTTTCTCATCTTTTTTCTCTTTATATTCTTGGTATCGGCGATGAACGGTAGCTTTTGAAAGATCATATCCAAATCCCCTCAAAGTCGCCGCAATTTCATGGAAGGTAAGCCCCATGTTTCTTAGTCGAACGATTTCTTCGATTGGTACCTCTTTCTTCTCCCTTCCACCTGGATTTCCACGATGTTTTAAATTCTTTTCCGGACGATAACCTAATTCAACAGCTCGTTTCATTCCCCTTTGAATTTTAATATTATGTAATTTCCGTTGATATTCTTCAACGAGACTGATGATTTGCAATACCATGGAATCGGCCTCTGAAATTTGTAATTGACCTTGATGGGAAATTGTATAAATTTGAACACTATATTTTAACAATAAATGTAAAAGGACAATCTTTCCATTCCCCCGCCCTAATCGGGTTTCGTCTTGAACGAGTAGTGCGTTAATCTTTCCATCCCGAGCAAGTTCTAAAATTTCAAGCAATCCTTCCCTTTCTAGGTCGTAGCCACTCGCCTTTTCCTTAATCGTTCGAATCACTTCAATACCGTACGTTTGAGCAAGGGATAATAACTCTTCTTCTTGTCTAGCTAAAGAAGTCTCTTGTGTCTCTTTTGTCGTACTCACTCTACAATAAATGGCTGCTTTCAAAAAATCACCTTCAATATTCATGATGTTTACAATCGGTCTGTTGATCGATTTCCTGCATGGAAGAAATCTTACATCTTACACCCACCACCATACGATAAGATGGGAGTTTAAAAAATGCATCTAAAGTATTAGATTCAATCGAATGGATTCGAATTTAAAGAGTTATCGACGATTTGCATTTCGACCCTTTCCTTTTCCATATTTGTATTAGATTCATTTTTCGTCAATAGATGAACGGAAAGAAGTCCACATATGAAAGTTACAATTAATAATAATATTACATAACTATATCGTTCCCACAACCTTTGGATTAACATACTTTTCACTCCCGTGCGAATATTTGTTCGATATTTACATTTTAGTACGAACATACATTTGTGTCAATAAAAATTCGAACTAATGTTTGCTAGTAAAGTTTGGAATATGGTATACTATTAAAAAATATGTCGCGAGGTGTAATATATGACCAAACTATCGAAACGACAGCAGGAAATATTGAATTTTATTAAAAGTGAAGTGAAAGAAAAGGGATATCCCCCATCTGTTCGGGAAATTGGTGAAGCTGTCGGATTATCATCTAGTTCAACGGTCCATGGTCATTTAGCAAGGTTGGAGAGCAAAGGACTCATCCGTCGTGATCCGACAAAACCGAGGGCAATCGAGATTCTCGACGATTTTCGAGAGGATGAAGAGGATATACCCGTTCGAAAAGTACCGATCGTCGGAAAAGTCACAGCAGGATTACCAATTACGGCGATCGAAAATATTGAAGATTATTTCCCTTTACCGGAAAGGATTGCACCGAGTGGTGAAAAAGTGTTTATGTTGGAAATTATGGGAGATAGTATGATTGATGCTGGAATTTTAGATGGGGATTACGTCGTCGTCCGCCAACAAAATACGGCTGAAAATGGCGATATTGTCGTTGCTATGACGGAAGAAAATGAGGCGACGGTGAAACGGTTTTATAAAGAAAAACATTTTATTCGCCTTCAACCGGAAAATCCGACGATGGATCCCATTATCGTACCAAATGTAACGATTTTAGGAAAAGTTATCGGTGTGTTTCGACACATATATTAAGAAAAAATGTTTATAATACTTACTAGTAATTTTAACCATATGTATTGTGGCACAAAAACACGATGTGTTCATTGTGCCTCATTTCATGTTAAAAGAGATTTTTTGATTAAATCAAATGGATACTTAGACGTATGTGAGGTATGCGTATGAATGTTACAATTTCCATTCATTATAAGAAAAATGATGTGAAGGTTGTTCAACGGGGAACATTTCCAGTTGATTATCGACGGTTTAAAGAAAATGAGCAGTTGGAAGTCACAAACGTAGCCAAAGGGTTTTTGTCTGATATTAAGAAAGAGATGGGAAAAATTGATATTGAAAAAGTGACATACAACGAAAAATACGATATTACAAGTGCACTAATTCCATTTATTTAATTTTTCAATCTTTAACCAGTGAGGGGCGATGAACCTCCGTCCCCCACTGAAAGCTTCCATGCCCTCTGCGATTGTCTCTTTGATGAGGGGTATTCATCTTGATTCAATCAACATATCACAGCTTTCACGTCGATTAAATGGAATGAAAGCTAAATTTCAAGGTAATTCTTTATTCGGGGAAATACAAGTTAAGACACATTACACAAATATAAATATGGTGTTAAAGAGCATTAACTCAATAAACAATCCACTAAAGCTGAAATGAAGTTTATTTTTTTATTGTTTGTGGGTGTTTTGTAGGTGCGGTTGTGAGTGGATATATAAAAGCACGGCTTTTTGGCCGTGCTTAATTTTTAATTATACATTGAAAATAGCCCTTAATATGTAAGATCTAAACTTCTGGGCTGACGAAAGGTATCATCGACACAACAAAGTTTCAATCCCTCATAGGTAAGATCTAAACTGAATTTGTATGCTTCTTTCAGGACAATCCGAGCTTGGTTTCAATCCCTCATAGGTAAGATCTAAACCGTTTCAACCAACGCATAAGCAAACGGGTCAAATGCGGTGTTTCAATCCCTTATAGGTAAGATCTAAACCGCCTGCCGTCCGATATGCCGTATTGCCCTCCGACACAAGTTTCAATCCCTTATAGGTAAGATCTAAACTTTTCCGCCAAAAACGTTTTGAGTGACGCTTGTACATCGTAGTTTCAATCCCTCATAGGTAAGATCTAAACCCAAAAAATGTTGATAAATCAACGTTTTTTATTTATTCAATTTTTCGGGAATATTATAACAAATCGGTTCTTTTTTGACAAGTATTGGTTGAAAAGCGTTGATCTATCAAGGTATAGAAAGGATTGTGAAAAAATCACAAACTGTCGTCGATCCCCAGGGGTTTTTGCACTACTGGAGGTCGACGACAATTTTATTACGATAATTTTATCTCAAATGTTCGTAATGAAATATCCCGACTCATCACATTAAAGAATATGTTTTAGTAGGAATACCCTTTTCTAATGCTTTTGTTCCAAATTTATTGATAGATTATATCATATAAATGAACGACTACATGGTTTTACTTGATCTGTACTTTTTGCACCGGGAAATTATCGGGCATTTTTTTTAAATGAATGTTCAAACCTAAAATCACCCGATAATCAAAAACCCCTTGGCAATTGATTTACCAAGGGGTTTTTGCGATTAATACATCTTCAAATATTGCTCCCGTTCCCAAGGGTGAACTTGTGAGCGGAACATATCCCATTCGATTTCCTTCGCTTCGATAAAATGTTCGACGATATGATCGCCTAAGGCAGATACGATGACCTCATCTTCTTTCATTTTTTGTAATGCTTCAAACAATGTTCCAGGTAGATCAATAATCCCTTCTGCTAGGCGTTCTTCCTTCGTCATCACATATATATTTCGGTCAACCGGTTCCGGTGGTGTCATTTTATTTTTAATTCCATCAAGCCCCGCCTTTAATATGACGGCCATCGCCAAATATGGATTTGCAGAAGGATCGACACTTCGAAGTTCCAAACGGGTACTTAAACCGCGAGATGAAGGAATCCGAACCAACGGACTTCGGTTTTTCGCTGACCAAGCGACATACACAGGTGCTTCATATCCTGGAACGAGTCGTTTATAAGAATTGACCGTCGGATTTGTTACAGCGGTAAAATTCGGTGCATGTTTTAAAATGCCCGCTAAAAATTGATACGCAGTTTCACTCAATTGCAATCGACCATTTGGATCATAAAAAGCATTTTCCTTTCCTTTAAACAGAGAAATATTCGAATGCATGCCAGAACCGTTAATGCCGAATAACGGTTTTGGCATAAAGGTCGCATGAAGATTGTGTTTTCTAGCAATCGTTTTAACTACGAGTTTAAATGTTTGAATTTCATCGCATGCCTTCACTGCATCTTCATATTTAAAATCGATTTCATGCTGACCAGGTGCCACCTCATGGTGAGAGGCTTCGATTTCAAAACCCATTTCTTCCAATTCGACGACGATATCTTTTCGACAGTTCTCCCCTAAGTCCGTGGGAGCTAAATCAAAATATCCACCATTATCGTTTAATTCCAAAGTCGGCTCCCCTTTTTCGTCCAATTTAAAAAGGAAAAACTCCGGTTCAGGTCCTAAGTTAAATTGGGTAAAGCCCAATTCTTCCATTTCCTTTAATACCCGTTTCAAATTATTCCGCGGGTCCCCCATAAACGGTGTGCCGTCCGGATTATAAATATCACAGATCAATCGAGCGACTTTTCCCCTACCGGCTGTCCATGGAAAGACGACCCAAGTGTCCAAATCGGGGTATAAATACATATCCGATTCTTCAATTCGAACAAATCCTTGAATGGAAGAACCATCGAACATCATTTTATTATCTAATGCTTTCGGTAATTGGTTAATTGGGATTTCCACATTTTTAATCGTTCCTAAAATATCTGTAAATTGTAATCGAATAAATTTCACATTTTCTTCCTTTGCAAATCGCATAATATCTTCTCTCGTATATTTTCCCATCGACTTTCCTCCTATTTTTTCTTCATTTAATGATAAAATCGCGACATATCCCCTTGTCTGAGATGGGGTCGGTGGAATTGCCCTTCTCTCATTAATTCTTCCCGTAGGATTTTACGTAACTCTTTGTCGGAAATCTCACCTTTCCTAACCAGAATTTTGGATGCTTGTTCTTTTTGCAATTCTTTCATTGCAAAGATTTGTTTGATTCCTGCAATATTGATACCTTGATCTAATAAATCTTTAATTTCTAACAATTTATCAATATCGTTTAAAGAAAACATCCGCAGTTTTCCTTTCGTTCTCGCAGGTGATACAAGGCCATGTTCTTCGTAATAACGGATTTGCCGAGCACTTAAATCGGTCAATTCCATTACGGTACTGATCGGAAATAAAGGAAGTGAACGGCGGATTTCCTTTCCAGTCAATCCAATCCCCCCCTACTCGCTTTTAATAAAAAGAGTTTATATTATGTTAGGTTATTTGTCAAATTGATGTTAGAAAATATAACATAAGAATCGAAAAAACGTTTGGAAAAATCCAAACGTTTCAACAGTTATTATTCTTATTTTCAAATTAGATGAGTCCTTTTGCTAACAACTGATCGACCGCAGTTATAATCGCGATTTTCACGTGTTCATACGTTAATCCCCCTTGCACGTATGCCACATAGGGCGGACGGATTGGTCCATCTGCAGAAAGTTCAATACTTGCTCCTTGAATAAATGTTCCCGCAGCCATGATTACATCATCTTCATATCCTGGCATTGGACTCGGTAATGGGGTGAAGTGGGAATTGACCGGGGATGCGAATTGAATCGCTTGGCAAAAGGCAATCATTCGATCTTTATCTTGAAACTCGACGGACTGGATTAAATCGGTTCTTTTTGCATCCCATTTTGGTTCGGAATTTAGCCCGATTTCTTCCAACATCGCCGCTGTAAATACAGCACCCTTTAGTGCTTGACCAACGATATGGGGTGCGAGAAAAAAGCCTTGGTACATTTCCAATAAACTATATAATGAGGCACCAGCTTCAGCTCCAATTCCAGGTGCAGTCAATCGATAGGAGCAGGCTTCGACCAGTTCTTTTTTTCCAACAATATAGCCACCCGTTTTAGCGAGGCCTCCACCGGGATTTTTAATCAGTGAACCGGCCATAAGATCAGCCCCGACATGGCAAGGTTCCTGCTCTTCAACAAACTCCCCGTAACAATTGTCGACAAAAACGATAACATCCTCCTTGATTTCCTTAACGAAATCGATCATTTCTTTAATTTCAGCGATCGTAAAGGACGGTCGATTGGCATACCCTTTTGATCGTTGAATACCAATAACCTTTGTTTTTTCCGAAATGGATTTGGAAATTCCTTGGAAATCCGGTTTTCCTTCTTCTGTCAGAGGTACGACTCGGTACCCGATCTGAAATTCTTTGAAACTGCCGACACCCGTTCCTCGAATACCGACGATTTCTTCCAACGTATCGTAAGGATTGCCCGTAATATATAATAGTTCATCACCGGGACGTAAAATGCCGAAAAGTGCTGTTGCGATCGCATGGGTTCCGGAAATAATTTGTGGACGGACAAGGGCACTTTCTCCCCCAAAACAGTCTGCATAAACCTTTTCCAACGTATCCCTTCCAAGATCATCATAACCGTAACCGGTCGATGGGATAAAATGGCTATCGCTCACTTCATTCTTTTGAAAACTTTTTAATACGCGATATTGATTTTGTTCAACGATGCGATCAATTTCCCGATGGATCGGTGTAATTTTTTGTTCAACTTTCTCAATGATCGGGATTAATTTTTCTTTGTTTTCTAGCTGAGAATACATTCTTTTTCCCATCTCCATTTGTATATTTTTTTAATTCACCCATAATCGGATGATCGGGTAAACAAAATCCCCTACATTTATATATGGATTTGTTTTCATCATAGACTAATTCCTTCACTATAGTTTCCTGTTTTAGCTTTACGATCAGTTCTCCCCTATGGTCAGGAATCGATACCGTATAAGGTTTCGTCACTTCCAATACCATCTCTTCGATTTTCTCTTTTAATCTTTGTCGATCAGATGGGGAAAAAGCACATATTTGTATATTTTCTCCATTTGCTGTTGGAAAAAAATGATCCATCATCCGGTCGGCTTTATTATAAACGGTCAAAATGGGAATCTTCTCTGCGTTCAATTCCTTGAGAATCGTCTGTACCGTTTGTTCGTGGCGATCGTAGTTTGGATGGGAACTATCTACGATGTGGAGTAACAAATCTGCTTCTGTCACTTCTTCTAAAGTAGAACGAAAGGCTGCGATTAATTCCGTCGGTAAATCTTCAATAAACCCAACGGTATCACTAACTAAACAAGTATAACCGCTCGGTAACATCATTTTTCTTGTTAATGGATCCAATGTGGCAAATAATTGGTCTTCCTCAACCGTTTGCTCTGTAGTGAGCCGATTGAATAGGGTCGATTTTCCCGCATTCGTATAACCGATCAACGCGATACGAAAACGGTTATTTCGTTTTCTTCTCGTTCGATAACGCAGCCGATGTTTTACGATTACATCCAATTGTTCTTTAAGATCATGAATACGGCGACGGATATACCGACGATCCGTTTCTAACTTCGTTTCTCCAGGTCCGCGGGTTCCAATACCCCCTCCAAGTCTCGAAAGTTCTTTTCCTTTCCCAGCTAATCGGGGAAGTAAATATTCTAATTGAGCTAATTCCACTTGAAGTTTTCCTTCCTTTGAACGAGCACGTTGGGCAAAAATATCTAAAATCAATTGGGTACGATCAATAACTTTTACCTGGAGAACATTCGTTAAGTTCCTTAATTGACTCGGTGTCAATTCATCATTAAATATCACCACATCTGCTTCCCATTGTATACAGAGCTGACCCAATTCCTCCAACTTTCCACGTCCGATATAGTGGGATGGATCGGGTCGTTTTCGCTTTTGAGTGAGAACGAAAATAACATTTCCATTCGCCGTCTCCGTTAACGAGGATAGTTCATTCATCGATTGTTTAAATCGAAAATCATCCATATTTTCCAATTGGCAGCCGACGAGAATTGCCTTTTCCACCATGTGAATCCTACCTTTTTTCTATCGTTTAAAACGATATAAGATTTGGTTTTTGTTAAAAAACACATCTGGTATTCATATTACATGAAAAATAAATCAATGCAAGTGGGCGAAAATCATGGAGATTTAAAAAAAGCCGTTTTCTCCGGCTTGGAGAAAACGGCTTCCGCCTTGTTTTATGAATTAACATGGGTCATAATACCTTCTGGGTCGAATCCTAAAACCCAATGACCGTTCACATTAATTTGTGGCACACCAAGTTGACCTGTCGCTTGAATTAACCGTTGTGCAGCAATTGGATCTTGTTGTACATTAATTTCAGTATAAGGCAAACCTTGTGCTTCTAAAAAATTTTTTACCATTACACAATACGGACAAGTACTAGTTGTATACACTTTAATGTCATTCATCTTACCGAACCTCCTTCTTAATACCCCTATAGGTATAATAAAGAAGAGCGATTAAAAAGTCAATTTTTTGATACGAAAAAAATCGGATCTTTATCTGTGTAGACGTACTGACTAAGGGGTGCGGTTCCCATTTGGAAAAACGAGGTCATCGCTTCGAACGGTCATTAAATCATCCCGTCCATATTGGTTTGCCCGTAACAACCGCATCGCTTGGGAACGGATCGATTTTTCGATGATGTTTCGAATATACCGACCATTAGAAAATCGATTTCTGTGAAAGGTAGATCTCACTTGGATTAAATGATCCTTTAACTTTCGGATCGCTTCCTCACTAAATACATATTCTTTTTCTCCAATCATCTGTTTTGCAATTTGAAGCAGTTCATCAACTGAATAATCTGGGAATTCAATAATGATTGGAAATCGGGATTCAAGTCCCGGGTTCAGAGATAAAAAGGTGTCCATTTCACGGGAATATCCCGCTAATATTAAGACGAAATCATGCTGGTGATCTTCCATATGTTTAACAAGGGTATCGATTGCTTCTTTCCCAAAATCCTTTTCTCCTCCCCTGCCGAGGGAATAAGCTTCATCGATAAATAAAATACCCCCCATTGCTTTTTTTACTAAATCTCTCGTTTTTTGGGCGGTATGTCCGATATATTCGCCAACTAAATCAGCTCGTTCACATTCGATTAAATGCCCCTTCGATAAAACATCCAATTTATAAAATAATTTACCGATGAGCCTCGCTACTGTCGTTTTACCGGTTCCAGGATTTCCTTTAAACATCATATGCAAAACTTGTTTTGATGCTTTTAATCCCATTTCTTCCCGTTTTTTGTTTACGATAATCCACGCATATATTTCTCGAATCATCTGTTTGACCGTTTCCAATCCGACTAAAGCGCGTAGTTCCTCTTCGATCTCTGTTAAGATTTCATGTTCGCCGGTTGTTTCTTTTACCACATGAATATTTGGAACCGATTCAATATTCTCTCTCCGTCTCGGATGTAGTGTGATACTAATTTGTCCGTTATTTTTCATACGAATAGGTTCATTCAATCCGTTCACCTCTCTGTCTTAACTACAGTATATGAGAAGATATAAAAATGGTGACATTCGCCCAATTTTTCCCTGATTGACACTGATTTTGACAAAATATATCCTTTCACGACAAATGGTGGAAAGAAGTTGTCTAAACTTGCGCTTTCCCGAGAAATAGATTTCATCGGAATCCATGTTTGGTGGAAAAAGGAGATAATTTTATGGAGTAAAGTAGGAAAGGATTATCTTTTCATCTAATGTTTATTGTATTCAATCAAGTGACCGGTCATGTCAATGTCAACTAGGAAATGGATTGAAAGGAATCGGGAAATGTGGAAAAATGAAAAAGGATTCAGAGGCGGAAAACCAATGAATCCTTTTTGGAAAACATTTATTCTATTTCAATTTGGACATTACGAACGGGTGAAAAGGTGGAAATGGCATGTTTAAAAACAAGTTGTTGCTTTCCATCAGATTCCAATAAAACGGTGAAATTGTCAAAACCTTTTACAAACCCACGAATTTGAAATCCGTTTAATAAAAAAACAGTGACATTGATATTTTCTTTTCGTAATTGATTTAAAAACTGATCTTGAATGTTTACCGATTGTTTCATCTTTTGTCCTCCTCATGATTCTCTTACTTATTTTATTCGCTTTTTATTTCATCTTTCCTGCTATAAAATTACATATTTTTTCAAAAAAAATTTCATATGTCACATCTGTCGCATCGAACCAATGTACATCCATTTTATTACGGAACCAGGTTAATTGTCGTTTTGCGAATTTCCGAGTGTTTTGTTTTAAATTGGAAATCGCTTCTTCTAACGTAACCTTTCCATCAAAGTAATCGAATAATTCCTTATACCCGATCGCTTGTGTCGATTGGACATCGGTTAATCCTTGATCGTATAACATTTTCGCTTCTTGAACGAGCCCGTTATCAATCATCTCATCAACTCTTTCGTTGATTCGTTCATACAACCGATTTCTTTCCATCGTCAAACCGATGATTAAGGAATCGTATATCGGATCTTTCATTTGGTTTTTTTGCCATTCGGTCATCGTCTTACCCGTTGAATAATACACTTCTAGGGCTCGAATCACCCGCCTTTTATTATTCGGATGAATTAATTGTGCGTATTCGTGGTCGATGTTTAATAGTTTACGATAAAGAAAGTCGATTCCTTCTTGTTCTGCTTGTTTTTCTAGCTGTTCTCGAAGTTTTCCTTCAACATTTGGGAACTGATAATTATAGATGACCGATTGGATGTATAATCCGGTACCCCCAACAAGGATCGGTAAACGACCCCAATTGGAAATTTCCGTAATTTTTTCTCGAACGAGTTGTTGAAATTCTGCAACGGAGAAGGATTCATCTGGATTTTTAATATCCAATAAATGATGGGGAATACCTTCCATTTCGTCGGGGGAGATTTTTGCAGTCCCGATATCCATTCCCCGATAGATTTGCATCGAGTCCCCACTAATAATTTCTCCTGAAAGTTTCTTTGCCAAATCGATACTTAATTTCGTTTTACCGACTGCGGTAGGACCGATAATTACTAGAAGCTTTTCCTTCTTTTCCAACGTATTCACTGCTTTCAATATTTGATAAAATCATTTTACACAAAAATGATCCAAAGTCAAAAAAATTACCACATTTTTCTAAATGAGAGACACTGAAATCAGTGTTTCCATCATACTTTAAAATATACGTATGAAACGTTTGATTCCTTTTGACCATATGTCACATGATTCGCTTAAACATTTTCTCCAAATCATATGTGGAGAAGTGGATGATAATCGGCCTTCCATGGGGGCAAGTAAACGGATCTTTCGTCGTTCGTAACGTATCGAGCAATTGCAAAATTTCATCATTTCTTAACCGATGATTGGCTTTAATGGAACCTTTACAACTCATCATAATCGCGGTCTCTTCTCGTAATTTTTTTAAATCCACATGTTTCATCGTCAACACTTGATCGATGATATGTCGAATCATCGTCTCTTCTTCCCCGGGTGGAAACCATTGGGGGTGGTTTCGGATCATAAAGGTATTTGTACCGAACGGCTCTAAAAATACTCCGAATGTTTTTAATTCATCTAAATGGTCCTGGAGTTTAACATATTCATCATTGGAAAATTGCAATGTCATCGGTATTAACATCTCTTGTAATTCATTTTGTACTTCACCGATTTTTTCCCGGTAATATTCATATTTGATTCGCTCTTGGGCCGCATGTTGGTCAATAATAAATAAACCATTTTCATTTTCAGCTAAAATATAGGTTCCATGCATTTGACCGATTGGATATAATGGTGGAATTCGCTCGGTTTCCTTCGACGGATTCTCTATATCTTCTACCCTTGTTTCTTTTTCT
This sequence comes from Fervidibacillus halotolerans, assembly GCF_026547205.1. GTDB lineage: Bacteria > Bacillota > Bacilli > Bacillales > Caldibacillaceae > Fervidibacillus > Fervidibacillus halotolerans. The sequence goes on from NZ_CP106877.1 coordinate 1,117,386, forward strand.
CCAGGCTTTTCTTCAAAGGTTTCCCCTTTTCCTTCTTTTATAAAGGGCATATCCCCTTCAGAAGATATGGTATCTTTTACTGGCGACAATTCGTATGGCTCCTTTAAAGGATCCTTGTTCGTCTTTAGTTGGGGATTAGAATCATCTATTTCTGGTTTTTCTTTCTCATCATCATCCCGTTCAGTGAAGGATTTTAAAAAGGATTGTGCCACCTCCCTTTCTTTTTTAGTTAAATACGATCGATGTTTGTTTTCGTTTCGTTTTTGTAAATGGTCGAGTTGAAATTGAATTTGTTCGGATTTTCTTTTCCCTTTTTCCTTTTTCGCTATCGAAGGAATCAAGCTTTCTTTTCGAAAAGCTTCTTGAATAGTTTTGGTGATCAAATCGCATAACGATTGTTCTTTACTAATTCGCACTTCCATTTTTGCGGGATGAACGTTTACATCCACTAATTTTGGATCCATTTTTATATGCAAAAAAGCAATTGGGTATCTACCGATGGGTAAAAGGGTATGGTATCCGGAAATGATGGCACGATTCAACGCATAGTTTTTAATATATCTTCCATTGATCATCGTTGATATGTAGTTTCTCGATGCTCGATTTACTTCCGGTAAAGCGATATATCCGGAAATTTCAAAGTCTAAAGACTCGCTTGCAATCGGGATCATTTTTTTTGCGGTGTTGATTCCGTAAATGGAAGCGAGAACTTGTAATGTATCACCGTTTCCCGCTGTTTGTAACAATTTTCGACCGTTATGAATGAGTTTCATCGCAATTTCCGGATGAGCCAAAGCCATTTTGTTCATAACATCGGTAATATTACCAAGTTCCGTATGAATCGATTTCATATATTTTAATCTTGCAGGCGTATTATAAAACAAATCGGTGACAATGATTTCCGTTCCTTTTCTTGATGGGGCGATTTCTTTTGCAATACGTTTTCCGCCTTTTATGACAATTCGGATTCCCGGTTTTTCACCGGTACTTGTGATCATTTCCATTTGGGAAACGGAGGCAATACTCGGGAGCGCTTCCCCTCGGAAACCTAATGTTTGGATTCGAAATAAATCAACCTCGTCTTTAATTTTACTCGTTGCATGGCGTTCGAAGGCAAGTAGGGCGTCGTCTTCTTCCATACCGTCGCCGTTGTCGATGACACGAATTTTGGCAAGGCCCGCCTCCTCCACTTCCACTTGAATGACCGTACTATTTGCGTCGATCGCATTTTCAATTAGTTCTTTAACGACAGAAGCTGGACGTTCGACCACTTCTCCAGCAGCAATTTTATTGGAAAGTTGTTCATTCAATTGGATGATTTTTCCCACGGTTTATCCCCTCTTTCTGTCAGGGCTTTTTCATTTATCGTAGTTTTTTTTGTAAGCGATAAAGGTTGTTTAATGCATCGATCGGTGTCATGTTCAATAAATCTAATGATTGCAACTCTTTGATTACTTTTTTCTCTTTATCACCGATCTTTTCCGTTTTCTTTTTGACAATCGGTTCTTCAAATAAGGATAGTTGTGTTTCTTCTATTGGTTCATCCTTTGGCTGATCCTGCTCCTCTGAAAGTTGCTGTTTTTCCTTCGACGGTTTTCCATTTTCCTGTTCCAAAGATTGTAAAATCGTCTCTGCCCGATCGATCACTTCCTGAGGCAATTCGGCAAGTTTCGCTACGTGGATTCCATAACTTTTGTCCGCAGCTCCGTCTTTTATTTTATGTAAGAAGACGAGGTGACCATTTTGCTCGATCGCACTTACATGGACGTTTTTCAATTTCGGCAACTGTTTTTCCAATGCGGTTAATTCGTGATAGTGGGTGGAAAACAACGTCTTCGCCCCTATTTTATCATGAATGTATTCAATCATAGCTTGGGCAAGGGCCATTCCATCATAGGTAGATGTGCCTCTACCGATTTCATCAAATAAGATTAAACTATCCGCAGTCGCACCTGTGATTGCATTTTTTGCCTCCAACATTTCCACCATAAATGTACTTTGTCCACTAATTAGATCGTCTGCCGCACCAATTCGGGTAAATATTTGATCGAAAATAGGTAAATCTGCTTTTTTGGCGGGTACGAAACAGCCGATTTGTGCGAGGATACTAATGAGCGCAATTTGCCGCATATACGTGCTTTTTCCCGACATATTGGGCCCGGTAATGAGTAAAATTTCTTGATCATTTCCCATTTCACAACTATTTGGAACATACGACTGAACTTCCATCACTTTTTCGACTACTGGGTGACGACCATCGACGATCTGTACCCTTCTTTCATTATTAAAGGTCGGTTTGACATACATTCTTTCCTCACTAACCGTGGCAAAACATTGGAGACAATCCCATTCGCTAATTTCCTTTGCTAAAAATTGTAATCGATGAATATGCCCCTTTACTTCATCGCGAATTTTCGTAAACAATTCATATTCCAATTCCATACTTTTTTCTTCCGACTCTAAAATGAGCGTTTCCATTTCTTTTAATTCAGGTGTAATAAATCGTTCCGCATTTGCTAACGTTTGTTTCCGCTCGTAATTCGTATCTTTCAATAAACGTAAATTGGCTTTTGTCACTTCGATGTAATAACCGAATACCCGGTTATATCCGACTTTTAATGATTTAATCCCCGTTCTTTCTCGTTCTGTCTTCTCCAAATTGGCAATCCATGTTTTTCCGTTTCTACTCGCATCGCGAAAACGATCCAATTGTTCATGATAGCCGTCTCGAATGAGATTTCCTTCCTTGACGGAAAGGGGCGGTTGATCGACGATGGCCTGATCGATTAATTCCGCAACTTCCGTACATGGATCGAGTTTTTCCGCTCGCTGTTGAATGGTCTCATCTGGTATAGAACGCAATATATGAATGATTTCTGGAATTTGTTTTAACGTCATTTTTAAACTAACTAAATCCCGAGCATTCGCATTTCCAAAGGCGACCTTCCCCGCTAATCGTTCGATATCGTAAACATTTTTCAGTCGTTCTCGCAATTCTTGTCTTTCAAAATAGTGATCTTTTAAAACTTCGACAAAATGTAACCGTCGTTCGATTTGATCCCTTGATAATAGCGGACGATGAATCCACTGTTTTAACAAACGTCCCCCCATTGATGTCATCGTCTCATCCAATAACCAAAGGAGGGACCCTTTTTTTCCACGGGATCGGATCGTTTCTGTCAACTCTAGGTTTCTTTTCGAATAATAATCGATATTCATATATTGATGGATTTGATACGTCTCAAAAGGTTGGATATGATCTAAACTTCTTTTTTGCGTGCGAAATAAATAGTGTAAAATACGGGCAGCCGTCAGCTTAAGTTTTTCCTGTTGTAAGGATTGTAATGTCTCGGCAAATTCAATTTGTTCATTTGTTTGATCCTCTTGGGAAATCGTTGTAACACCACGAGTTTTTATTTCTTTAACGAAATCTTCAGGAAAGTCAGAGGAAAGGACGACTTCCTTTGTTTGAATTGTACTAATTTCATCCAAAACCATCGTCCAATGATCCGTAATTAAGGTGACACGACTTTCGCCAGTGGATAGATCAACATAGGCTAAACCGTATGTTTCATCTGGGAAAAGGGAGATGGTAGCGATAAAATTATTTTCTTTATCACTCAAGTTCTTTCCTTCCATCATCGTACCCGGGGTGATCAATTGGATGACTTCCCTTTTCACAACCCCTTTTGCTGATTTTGGATCTTCCACTTGTTCACAAATTGCTACCTTATATCCTCTTTCAATTAACGTTTCTATATATCCTTGAGCCGAATGGTAAGGGACGCCACACATCGGGATCTTTTCATCCACTCCCCCATCACGGGCGGTTAACGTAATTTCCAATTCTCGACTCGCTTTAATAGCATCATCAAAAAACAATTCATAAAAATCGCCTAAGCGAAAAAATAAAAAGGCATCTTCATATTCTGCCTTAATTTTTAAATATTGTTGAATCATCGGCGTATATTTTTTCATTTTCCCAACACCTTTTCTTTCTTTTCAAAAACTAATTATAACATAACGCTCTTCCTTTTTGCATGATTGGAAAAATAAATGCTCTCATCCGTTCAAAGGGATGGACGTCATGGACATAAAAAAAGCCGATGATTCGGTTAGTTCCAATCATCGGCGCTGATTCGTTTTTATTTAAAGGAATCGGGAAATACTGATGGTTCAATTCCCCATGCGAAAGGCAAATAAAAGTAGACAAAAATCGAAATGATGATAATGGAAACGATATTCATCCAAAATCCAGCTTTAACCATATCGGTAATTTTTAATTCTCCTGAACCAAAAACGATTGCATTTGGTGGAGTAGCAACGGGCAACATGAAGGCACAGGAAGCAGCTAAACCTGCAGCTACCATTAAAACAAAGGGATGGACGTTGATGGCAATTGCTAAAGATGCCATAATTGGAAACATCATCGTTGCTGTTGCCGTATTAGACGTAATTTCGGTTAAAAAAATGACTAAAGCCGTTACGATGACGATCATAAATATGAAATGAATATTTTGTAAAACGGTTAATTGTTCTCCAATCCATTGGGCCAGACCTGTTGTACTAAACCCTTTGGCGATGGCTAGACCTCCACCAAACAGTAATAAAATCCCCCAAGGAACTTTTTTTGCATCGTCCCAGTTCAGTAATGTCCGATTTTCCGATTGTTTAGATGGAAGTAAAAATAAAACAACTGCCGCTGTTAAAGCGATCAATGTATCATCGATTCTCGGAATCAATTTTTTTAATAGGAAGGATCTTGTAATCCAAGCAAAGGCAGTCAGTGAAAATACGGTTAAAACTAACTTTTCTTCAAAACTCATTCGACCAATTTTTCGTTTTTCATATACGATTGCATCCCTTCCGCCAGGGATTTCTTTCATTTTTAATGGAAAGGCGATTTTGATTAAATAAATCCAAGTAAAAGCAATTAATATAACGGAAAGAGGAACACCAAAGGCCATCCAAGTAGCAAAGGATATTTCCTCATGAAATAGTTCTTCCACTACACTCGCAAAGATAACGTTCGGCGGAGTACCGATTAACGTTCCTAATCCACCGATGGATGCAGAATAAGCGATTCCAAGCATGATTGCCTTTCCAAAATTTTCCCCCATCATCGTTTTCTTTTGTTCCTCAAGTAATTTCGTCACATGGGTAATGACTGCTAAAGCGATCGGTAACATCATCATTGCAGTAGCCGTATTAGAAATCCACATCGAAATAAAGCCTGTGGCAACCATAAAACCTAATACTAGACGATTTGTGTTCGTCCCTACAAACAAAATAATGTTTAATGCGATTCGTCGATGAAGATTCCATTTTTCCATTCCGATTGCAATGATAAAACCACCTAAAAATAGAAAAATATTTTTATTTCCATATTCTGATGTGATTGATCCAATATCATCAATCGCACCTGTTAACGGAAATAAAATGGCCGGTAAAAGACTTGTAGCTGGAATCGGAATTGCCTCTGTAATCCACCATGTTGCAATCCAAACGGTCGAAGCGAGAACACCAATGGCCTCATCGCTCATCCCTTTTGGAGATATACCAAATAAAATGAAAAAAAACAGTATTGGTCCTAAGATTAGCCCCAATCTTTTCCGCATGTTATTCCGAGGCTTTTGAACAACATTCTTTTTTGCTGCCATTGGTTGTGAAGAATCGGTATTCCTTTGTGGAGTTTGTCCCATCGCTATAAATCGTAATATCGTTTTTGTTTGCTCATGCATCCCCCATAATTGTTCTTGCAACATTGAAAAGGTTCCCATCATGCTCCTCCTGTTCGTAAATTACTCAACCGGTATAAAGTATATATTATTTTATAATTATGTTATACTATTTTTGTAGAATATTGTCAAACTATTCTCTTTTTGATGAAAAAATATCATTCTTTTCTTTTAAACTTGTCATTTTTTTCGAAAGGCAAACAAAAAAGGCTATCTAGTTGGTAGCTAGCATAGCCTGTAAAAAGGAATAGATCGGTTAATTTTCCATTTGTTTTCCACTTTTTCCTATTCTTCCTCTCCTTTTGCAAGAAAGTCTGGATTTAAATCTTCCAGCTCTTCATCATCCACATCAAGATCCCAATCGTCATCTTCTTCCTCGTCATCTAATAACATGACCATAACCTTCGTTTCACCAATTAACTCGACAAGCAATTCCCGTTCAGCCGTTACCACAATTTTATTCCCGTTAGAAGAGATGACCGCCTCTGAACAATTTGGTTGCTGTAAAACTTTAACGATTACATCCTTGTCTTCAATCGTTTTGTCATCTTTATACTTCAATTTTATTACATCTTTATAAGACACGCGCTCGGTTGCCACTTCCGTTTTCGTATTCTCATTGCATGAATACCAGCAGTTGATTTCATACTGACCGTAAACTTCGACGGCACCTTCGACTTTTTTCGCTTCGAATGTATGGTTGATTATCCAACAACCGAGTATGCTTGACGGGGCATGGGGTGGACGGATCGTATGATTGGAAGTCGTAAATTTACGTCCCTTGGCAACGACCGCTTTTGTAATAATCTCTCTTTTATCTGCCATGCGAGCGTAACCTCCTCAAGTGTTATCACTTCATCCTATGCGGGGCAATAGACTATTGTGCAATACATATTTCGGATTTTGACCGTGTAAAAATAAAAAAACATAAAATGAAGTGGTACCTTCACCTTATGTTTTTTCATGAAAAATGTTCCGTTTTTCCTTTTATATGAATGAGGTGCGTTTCCGCCCTTGCCCAAAATCGTAGTGGAAGCATCGTCGTTCCATAGCCGTTGCTAATTAAATAATCGATTCGATCTGTTTGGACAAACCTTCCCTTCGGATAAGGGGATAGTCCGAAAAAATTTATTTGTCCTCCGTGGGTATGTCCGCTTAAAAGTAGGTTGATTGAATGGTCTTCTGGTAGTTTTGAAAGGATGGCTGGATTATGGCAAACACCTATTTTAAATGCATCCTGATCCACATTTTGAAGGGCCAGCCAAACACTATCCAACTGAAAACTGACTTCTCCAAATCCAATTAAATTTACACGTTTTTTGCCATTACAATCGATTGGGACACTTCGATTTTCTAATATTTCGACCCCGTTTTGAATGAGCAGTTTTCTGAATTCACTTTCATGGACTTCGTAATCATTATTTCCCCACACGAAATAAATTGGGCCAATTCGGTTCAGTTGGTTCAAATTGTCCTTGGTCCGTTTTAATGGTACTCCTTTTTCCGTTAAATCGCCTCCAATAATGACTAAATCTGCCTTCCCAACTACTTGATCGATGAAATTCGTCGAAATCCGTCTCCGATGTATATCTGTAATAAAAAAGATTGAAAGGGTACAATCCGTTTCGGGAAATTGTTCATAATGGAGGGTGATTTCGTTGATATGATTCCGGTAGGCCTCTTTAAACATATACAGCAAAAGAAGGGTGAAAAAAGATAAAGAAACTATAATCGTAATCGTCATACAGACACCTTCAAACTTCTTGGGAATTTGTATCGATGGAGGGGATGGATAAAATAAAAAAACACCTATTATTCATCAATCGAAAAAAGGGTACGGAAAAATTCCAACCCTTTTTTCGACGAAATGTTCGAACGGTGATCTTAATCCGTTGGTCCTTTTAAAGTTTGTTCATCCTTCATTTTTGTTATTTCTTCCGTTACCGTTTCTGCGATTTTTTTCGTCACAATTTGTAAAAGTTCATTGACTTCATATTGGGAATCTTTAAAATCTTGAACAATCGGAATTTCGTTAATTTCCTTTTCCAATTGATCGATTTTTTCTTCCACCCGTTGGAGGGCGTTCGTTTTTCCATAGTTTTGTAAGTTCACCGCTTGCTTTTGTAGCCCCTTTATTTCAGCAATCTTTTCTTGAACTTTCCGATTCCCATTGATTTTCGCTTCTACTTTTTTAAAATAATTTACTTCATCCGTTTCTGCAATCATACGGGCGAGTTCTTCCGCTTTTTCGAGAATCATTTCTCTTGAAAATTTTCCCATGTTCATCCCACCTCGATCGTTTCATCGACCATGACTCCACTTAATGTCCACGTTTTTGCTTCCGTAATCTTCACTTTCACCAATTTTCCAATGGCAGACTTTGGACCATTGAAGTTCACCAACTTATTTTTTCTCGTATATCCGGATAAAACGTCCGGATTATTTTTCGATTCACCTTCGACTAACACTTCCACAACTTTTCCTTCCATTTCTTTCATTTTCTTTAAGGAAATTTCATTCACTAAGTCATTTAAACGTTGTAGCCGTTGTTTTTTAACTTCCATTGGAACGTTATCTTTCATTTTTGCCGCTGGTGTACCTTCCCTTGGAGAATAAATGAACGTGAAGGCTGAATCGAATTCCACTTCCCGATAGAGGGATAAGGTTTCTTCAAATTGTTCTTCCGTTTCATTTGGAAAACCGACAATAATATCAGTCGTTAAGGCGACATCTGGAATCGCTGCTTTAATTTTTCGAACGAGCTCTAGATAGGATTCTCTCGTATATTTTCGTGCCATTATTTTCAAAATCCCATTTGAACCGGATTGCACGGGAAGATGAATATGTTCCACGAGGTTTCCACGTTTAGCCAACACTTCGATGAGGTGGTCATCGAAATCGCGGGGATGGCTCGTTGTAAATCGAATTCGAGGAATATCGATTTTTCGCAAATCGTCCATCAAATCCCCGAATCGATAATCGATATCTTCAAAATCCTTTCCATAGGCGTTGACATTTTGACCGAGGAGAGTGATTTCCTGATACCCTTTAGCAGCCAATTCCCGTACTTCCTGAATAATATCTTCCGGTCGACGACTTCTTTCTTTCCCACGGGTATATGGAACGATACAGTAGGTGCAAAATTTATCGCAACCGTACATAATATTGACCCATGCTTTAATATTTCCTTTGCGAAGTTTCGGAAGGTTTTCGACCACGTTTCCTTCCTTGGACCAAACTTCCACAACCATTTCTTTCGACATATATGCTTCTTTTAAAATATAAGGGAGTCGATGGATATTATGGGTACCGAATACCATATCCACATGTTGATACTTTTGTAAAATACGATTAACGACCCCTTCTTCTTGGGCCATGCAACCACAAACGCCTAAAAGCAAATCCGGTTTTTCTAATTTTAATGATTTCAAATGACCCAATTCACCAAATACCCGATTTTCCGCATTTTCTCGAATAGCACACGTATTAAGCAAAATGACATCGGCATCATCTGTATTTTCCGTCGGTTCATAACCTAATTCAACGAATATACCTGCCATTACTTCCGTATCATGTTCATTCATTTGACAACCGTACGTACGAATAAAAAATTTCTTCCCGTTTCCCATTCCTTTTAATTCTTCCGGGACTTCATAATCCTTTAAATACTCAATTTGTTCTTTTCCACGTCGTTTCGCTTCCTTTAAGGAAGGAGGCATATACACCCGTTGAAAATATTTGCTGTAGTCCTTTTCTCCGGAAGCGGATTTTTTGTCCGTCGGAGATAGTTCTTTGTCCTGTTGACCATTTGTCAAATTCTGTTTGTTATCCATGTTAAATCTCCTTTCAAAAACCGACTATAAATCCTATCCAAAAAATGATAATAACAAGTAAATGGTAACGGTAAATCGTCAGTTTCAATTTAACATTATAACTGTTTCAACGGAAATAAACAACAACCATCTTTATTTTGTTTTCACTGAAGAATTGCATAGTTTTCGTGGAAAGAATATTGATCCGTGTGGCATGGAAAAAAGCAAGAAAAAAACAGGCATCGAATGTGCACCTGTTTCATCAATCCTATCATTTACATAAATTCTGTGATCAATTGATGAAATTCCTCCGTAGTTAAATGAAGATTTGCCTTTGTTAACGGTTGGTCACTATAATCAGGTAACAGATCTTGATAGGATAGTTGATTTTTATTTTGATAAATTAAACCGGTGATTAACCCGCCCGTTTCCATCACTGTTTTCATCGCCATTTGTCGATCGAAAGGATGATAGTTTTCAATATCCGATACTTTTTTCAAATGGGTTTTAAACCATTGATACGTATTTACTTTATTGTACGTTACACATGGACTGAACACATTAATAAAGGAAAACCCTTTATGGCGAATTCCTTCTTCAATTAATGAGGTTAACTCTTTAACATTTGAAGAAAAGCTTTGAGCAACAAACGTAGCACCGGAAGCTAAAGCGACCTCTAAAGGAGAGATCGGTTGATCAATCGATCCGGTCGGTGTCGATTGGGTGATGAAACCCGAATCAGATCGAGGCGATGTTTGCCCTTTCGTCAATCCATATACTTGGTTATCCATGACGATATACGTTATATCCATATTTCGTCGAATCGCATGAATCGTATGTCCCAATCCAATGGCAAAACCGTCTCCATCTCCTCCAGAAGCAATAACGGTTAAATCCCGATTCGCCATTTTTAATCCTTGGGCGATTGGCAAACTTCTACCGTGAATGCCATGAAATCCGTATGCGTAAATATAACCGGAGATACGACCCGAACAACCGATCCCTGAAACGATAACGAGATTTTCTGGAGTCAATCCGAGATTTGCCGCTGCCCTTTGTATACTCGCTTGTACGGAAAAGTCCCCACAACCGGGACACCAATTTGGTTTTACTTGATTACGAAAATCTTTAAAAGTGACCATTTTTCGCCTCCTGTCCTAGGCCCGGTTTTATTAAATAACCCTTTAATCATAAAGGGAAAAATTTCGTTTCCTCATATGATTGTTTGCGAACCTTTTCTATGTTTCTTCCTTTTTCGTTTTTATCATCCCTTTAATACGATGAAATAGCTCATTCGGTAATAATGGTGTTCCATCATATTTATTAATAGAAAACGTTCGATCGAAAAAACCGAGATGCATATGGATGAGATTTTTTAGTTGTCCGGTAGCATTTTGTTCGATGATTATAATCTGCTTTGCCGCTTCCATATACGGTTTTATTTCCTCTTTTGGAAAGGGATGTAGAAGGCGGATATGAAGGTGATTGACAACGTATCCTTCCGAGATCAGCCTTTCTGTTGCCTCTTCGATCGCCCCCCTAGTCGAATTAAATCCTATCAATAAAAGATCCGGATGTTCCCCATAAATTTTTTTTACGAAGGGGGATTGGATTGTAAACGTTTGTAATTTTGTCATCCGTTTATCCATTTGTTTTTTCCGATTTAATGCCGATTCTACCGGTCTTCCCGTTTCGTCATGCTCCACCCCTGTTACATGGTGAATGCCACCTCTCGTCCCAGGAAAAACCCGGTTTGAAATACCGCTTGGGACAAGTTCATACCGTTTAAAGTATGATTTGTTTTTTTCGTCTTTTTCCCCTTCCATTTCTTCCGTTATTTTTCCACGCCGTATTTCCGTACGCTCAAGTTTAAAAGGTTTCGTCGTTTGTTTTCCGAGGGATAATTGTAAATCCGTCAACAAGATGACAGGTATTTGATATTCTTCCGCTATATTAAAAGCTTCCACCGTGTCATAAAACGCTTCCTCCACCGTACTTGGAGCGATGACCACCTTTGGTATTTCCCCGTGATTACCAAAGATCATGGCGAATACATCGGAATGTTCTTGTTTTGTCGGTAAGCCGGTTGAGGGACCTCCCCGTTGGGTGTTAACAATTACAACGGGGGTTTCCGTCATCCCGGCCAAACCGATGGACTCCATCATTAATGAAAGTCCTGGACCACTGGATGCAGTAAAGGCACGAACACCCCCGTAATTAGCTCCGATCGCCATCGTACAGGCGGCTATTTCATCCTCCGTTTGAATAACGGTTCCCCCAAATTTCGGCAATTTTTTAATTAAATATTCCATAATATCGGAAGCAGGTGTAATTGGATAGGCGAACATTAAGCGACATCCTGCAGCGATGGTTCCGAGTCCGATGGCTTCATTTCCCGTTAAATACATTTTCTGTTCCTTTTTTGGTGGGGCCAAAGGGATAGTTTGTAAAGGATGGATCTCTCTCTGGACATATTCATATCCTTCTTGTAAAGCTTTTACATTCCGTTGAATGATTGTATTTCCCTTATGTTGGAACATATCTTCTATAATCGGTTTAAACATGCTCGGTTGAAGATCTAATATGGCACAAGTTGCACCGATGGCAACCATATTTTTCATGACCACATTTCCTAGATTCATAGCGATCTTTGTAAAAGGAATCGGATAAAAGCGGGCAGGACAATCGGCAGGTTTTTTCGGACTCCCTTTTAAATCAACGAGGATGAAACCATTTTTGTTCAATTCTCGATAATTTATATCGATCGTTTCCTGATCAAAAGCAATGAGGATGTCCAAATCATCGTTAATTGTATAAATCGGTTTTGTGCTGATCCTGACCTTAATATTGGTATGGCCCCCTTTAATGCGGGAGGAAAAATGTCTGTATGCATTTAAAAAATAACCGAGCTTATGAAATCCAGCGGAAAAAATTTCCCCCGTACTTTCGATACCTTCTCCTTGCTGACCCCCTATTTTCCAAGAAAGCTGTCTCATGAAATATTTCACCTCTCATTGTTAAAGGAAAAACTTTCTCCCAAATAAACGTACCGAATTCGACAAGATGATGTGAAAAATAGGGCCTGTTTGCACGGGCAAAACAGGCGAATGATCAATCCTATCGAAAGGTCATCTTGGCTCGACGATCAGTTTAATGGCCGTTCGCTCTTCACCATCAATTTGAATATCGGTAAAAGCGGGAATACATATTAGATCCACACCACTTGGGGCAACAAATCCCCTTGCAATCGCCACTGCTTTTACCGCTTGATTCAAGGCACCGGCTCCAATCGCTTGAATTTCTGCGCCTCCCCTTTCCCGTAAAACGCCTGCAAGAGCACCGGCTACGGAATTCGGATTTGATTTTGCTGAAACTTTTAATATTTCCATACTTGCTCCTCCTTGAATTTTAACTAGTTTCAATTTAATTTAGGACTGACCTTTTGCGATAAATCATTCCATTGCTACTATATTCAAAAAAAGATAGCCTTATGCCAAGCATTCATTTTTTCTCCGAATTGTTCATGGCCAATTTTACATAAAAAAAAAAGCCAATGTTATTGAAACATTGACTGATCATCATTTATTAGAATTCGTTTAATTCCTTTTGCCAACCCGGTTTTTTCATCGATTTCAATCAGCACCCCATTTAACTGGGTGCGACCATTTTTCGGAATTTCAAATTTGGTAGGAAGACTTGTTAAAAATTTACGCAAGACAGCCTCTTTATCAACACCGATAATCCCATCGTAAATTCCCGTCATTCCGACATCGGTAATATACGCCGTTCCTTTTGGTAATATTCGATTGTCTGCCGTTTGTACATGGGTGTGGGTGCCGACAACAGCGGTTACCTGTCCGTCAAGAAACCAGCCCAACGCCTGTTTTTCACTCGTCGCTTCCGCATGGAAATCGACAAAAATAAATGGGGTTCGTTTCTTTGCCTCAGTAATCAAATCCTTTGCCTTTTGAAAGGGACAATCGATCGCAGAGAGAAAGGTTCGACCTTGTAAATTAATGATCGCAATTTCCAACGCGTTTACTTTCAGAAAAATCATCCCTTTTCCGGGTACACCTTCTGGAAAATTTGCAGGACGGACTAAGTATTTTTCCTCATCGATAAACTCAAAAATTTCTTTGTTATCCCAAGAATGGTTTCCTAATGTAATGGCATGTACACCCATCTCTAAAAATTGTCGATATATTTTTTGGGTAATCCCTTTTCCACTGGCCGCATTTTCACCGTTTACAATCGTTATCGTAGGGTGATATTTTTCCTTTAGTTTCGGCAATTGTTCTTTAAGAGCCTTCCTTCCTGGAGCACCAACTACATCACCGATAAATAAAATATTCATTTGTATTCCTTTCTATTTTTCCAATTTCTTGTAATATAAAGTCATTTGAAATGTACTAGTTTTATCATATCAAATCAGAGAATAAATGGAAAGGTTGATGTGGTAAACACATCAACCTCCTCCATTATTTTGCATATTCAACTGCTCGAGTTTCACGAATGACCGTCACTTTAATATGACCAGGGTAATCCAATTCTTCCTCGATCCGTTTCCGTATATCCCGAGCTAAACGGTGAGATTCCAAATCGTCGATCATATCGGGTTTAACGATAATACGCACTTCTCTACCCGCTTGAATAGCATAGGATTTTTCCACACCGTCATAGGATTCCGAAATTTCTTCGAGTTTTTCCAAACGACGGATATAGTTTTCTAATGTTTCACTTCTTGCCCCTGGTCTTGCGGCAGACAACGCATCTGCTGCAGCGACGAGGACTGCAATGATCGAGTTCGGTTCCTGATCACCATGATGGGAAGCAATACTGTCGATTACAACCGGATGTTCTTTATACTTTGTGGCTAATTCCACGCCAATTTCTACGTGGCTACCTTCAATTTCATGGTCTACAGCCTTTCCAATATCATGAAGCAATCCAGCCCTTCTTGCGAGCATTTCATCTTCACCGAGTTCAGCAGCCATCAATCCGGATAGGTGAGCGACTTCGATGGAATGTTTCAAAACATTTTGCCCGTAACTTGTACGGAATTTCAGTCGACCGAGAATTTTAATTAAATCCGGATGTAAGCCGTGAACCCCTACCTCAAAGGTTGTCTGTTCGCCGATCTCGCGGATATGTTCGTCGACTTCTCGCCTTGCCTTTTCCACCATTTCTTCGATCCTTGCCGGATGAATCCGACCGTCGAGAACGAGTTTTTCTAAAGCAAGTCTTGCCGTTTCTCTTCGAATCGGGTCGAATCCGGATAAAATTACCGCTTCCGGTGTGTCATCGATGATCAAATCAATACCGGTTAATGTCTCAATCGTACGAATATTTCTTCCTTCTCTTCCGATGATTCGCCCTTTCATTTCATCGTTCGGCAAGTTAACGACAGAGACGGTTGTTTCAGCTACATGATCGGCAGCACAACGTTGGATGGCAAGGGAAAGAATATTTTTCGCCTTTTTATCCGCTTCTTCTTTTATACGATTTTCCGCTTCTTTCACCTTAAAGGCGATTTCGTGGGAAAGTTCTTTTTCCACCCGTTCAAGAATGATGGTTTTCGCTTGATCCCTTGTCAATCCGGAAATTCGTTCTAATTCCGATTGTTGAATACGTACCATCTCTTCCACTTTGCTTTCCATCTGTTCAATATGCTGTTGTCTTTGGTTTAGAGAATCCTCCTTTTTTTCTAATAAAATTTCACGTTTATCTAACGTTTCATCTTTACGATCAAGATTCTCCTCTTTTTGCAACAAACGGTTTTCTTGTTTTTGCAGTTCGCTTCTCCGTTCTCGGAGTTCACGTTCCGTTTCTGTTCGAAGTTTGTGAATTTCATCCTTTGCTTCTAACAGGGCTTCTTTCTTTAATGATTCCGCTTCTCGTTTTGCATCATCTAATATTTTTTCAGCGGCATCTTTCGCTCCTGTTATTTTCGCTTCAGCAATGGATTTTCGAATGAAATACCCAGCAATAAAACCGACGGGGAACAGCAAAATGGAGATGATGATTTCATTTAATCCCATCATTTCACCTCCTCTTGCTATGAACTTTTCACCTTTCATTTCGTGTCGGTATGTTCGTTTCATACACTCATCTTTATACAGTTCATACGGTATACTGGATGAAAAAAAGTTGACCAAACACAAGAAAAAATTGTAAAATATACAATCTAATTTTAAAGGCGTGAAAATTGATTGTCAAGGGCAACGGATTTTTGAAAGGATATGGAAAGGAAAAATCGGAGTTAGGACTGGTTATTTATAAAAAAAAAGTAAGTGGTGAGAAATATTCTTTTTTCCACTTACTTTCATTTAAACAGGACGCCCGAATCTTCCTTTTAATTTAATTCTTTAAATTAAATCTTCTTGATTTTCCTGTTCGGGTTCGGATTTAATTGGAGCGAGCTGATAATGCTCACGAATTTTACCTAAAATTTCTTTCTTTAATTCCGGGTGCTCTTTGATAAATATCTTTGCATTTTCCCTTCCTTGACCGAGCCGTTCACCCTCATAGGAATACCATGCACCACTTTTTTGGACGATATCAAGTTCAGATCCGATATCGATGATCTCCCCTTCTAATGATATTCCCTCACCGTACATAATATCCACTTCAGCTGTTTTAAATGGTGGAGCAACTTTATTTTTTACAACTTTTATTTTCGTCTTATTTCCAACCATTTCATTTCCTTGTTTCAATTGTTCTGCTCGACGAACTTCTAATCGAACGGTACTATAAAATTTCAATGCTCGGCCTCCCGGTGTTGTTTCCGGATTTCCGAACATGACACCGACCTTTTCGCGAATTTGGTTAATAAAAATGGCGATCGTTTTCGATTTATTGATGGCACCAGACAATTTTCGTAACGCTTGAGACATAAGTCGGGCCTGCAAACCGACGTGGGCATCCCCCATTTCCCCTTCGATTTCCGCCTTTGGAACTAAAGCGGCAACCGAGTCGACGACGATAATATCGATGGCACCACTGCGCACGAGTGCTTCTGCAATCTCTAACGCTTGTTCTCCTGTATCCGGTTGGGAAAGAAGCAATTCATCGATATTTACACCTAAATTTTTCGCATATTGGGGATCTAATGCATGTTCGGCATCGATAAAGGCGGCTTGACCACCTTCCGCTTGTACTTGGGCAATGGCATGTAAAGCAACGGTCGTTTTTCCGGAACTTTCCGGACCGTAGATTTCAATAATCCTTCCACGGGGATAACCACCGACACCTAATGCGATATCGAGGGCTAAAGATCCGCTGGATACGGTGGAAACTTGTCGATCCGTTTGTTCGCCTAATTTCATGACCGATCCTTTCCCAAATTGTTTTTCGATTTGTTTTAACGCCTGTTCTAAGGCGGCTTGACGATCACTCACTCAATTTCCTCCTTACATTCCTATTAATTCAAATCATTGCATGTCCTCTTTTCATACCTAAATATACTATATACTTTTTTCATCTTCTTGCCAAGTATTTTACCGAACATTCATTCGTGAATTTTCCAAGGAAAAAGTTCAAAAATGGAAAGGGTTTTTTTTACAAAAATGAAAAACCCCCCTATTTTTTCAGCAATATTTTATTTTTAAAAAAACAAAAATTTCATCTAAAAAATGTTATAATATTTAGCAATCAATACAATTTCCATTTTTCTGTAAAGGAGGACATGTAATGGATGTTCATCAAATTAATCAACATCTTGCATTACGGCTCGTCGATCTCGATGACGCAGAGGGATTGTTTACTTTAACAAATACAAATCGAGACTATTTAAAGCAATGGCTTCCTTGGTTAAACGGAACAAAAAGGGTAGAAGATACACGGGCCTTTATTCATAAAGCGAAACTTGCTTACGATGATCAAAAGGGAATGACTTTTGTTATTCTTTGGAAGGAAAAAATCGTCGGGGTTATTAGCTATAACTCGATCGATTGGACGAATAAAATTGCATACATCGGTTACTGGCTAAGCGCAGCCGTTCAAGGGAACGGGATTATGACAAAATCGACGAAATTTTTGACAGACTATGCCTTTTCTCATTTAAACATGAACCGTGTTGAAATCGCAGCTGCTGTGGAAAATAAAAAGAGCCGAGCAATTCCCGAACGACTCGGTTTTCAGTTGGAAGGAATTCGCCGTGAAGCAGAATGGTTGTATGATCATTACGTAGATCATGCCATATACGGGATGTTGAAAAGGGAATGGGATACGAAAAAGAAGAAAATGGAATAAATAAAGGCACCAATGTTTTGCCAAGGTCCAGTTCAAAACACAAGCCGTTTACAAAAGATTAAAAGTAAAAGAACCATTCGGTGATGAATCGATTATAACCGTTTAGATTTCTCACATCGAACGTTGACTACAAATCGTGCCTTGAGAACCGATCCGCTGAAAAAATACGTAGAAAAAGTGGGGAGAATATGAATACAAATATAACGATCCGCTATAAGAAACGATTTCATGTCGATCTACGAGATGTCGACTTTATGAAACAATTAAAATTAAGTTCACTATTTTCCTATTTTCAAGAAGTAGCAAGTGAAGCGGCTGATTCATTAGGCTTTGGAATCGACCGCTTGCAAAAGGAATTCAATGTAGCATGGGTGTTAGTTCGGATGCGAGTGGAAATTATCCGTAATCCGAATTGGAACGAAACGATTACGATTGAAACATGGCCACTGGAACCAAATCGGTTGGAGTTCCACCGGGATTTTCTCGTCTATGATGAAAGGGGAAACATTCTGATCAGAGCTATATCTGACTGGGTGATTATGGATATTGACCAACGGAAATTGAAGCGAAGTGAACATATCGGTATCGTTTATCCTGAGATGATTAAAGAACGGGCAATCGATAAAAAATTAAGTAGATTGAAGGATTTTGGCAATCTACAGGAATCGTATAAAAAGGTGATCGGTTACAGCGATATCGATATTAATGGGCATTTAAATAACTCCAACTACGTGGATTATATTATGGATTGTTTCCCTGTTGAGGAACATAAAAAATATAAAACGAAAGCCATTGAGGTTCATTTTCTTCACGAGTTATTACCTGGAGAAACACTCACATTACGTAGGGATGTATCTGCTTTTAATTCCCACCTCGTATATATTGATGGAGTAAACGGTCGAGAACAAACGGTCTTTAAAGCCCAACTAGAAATTGAAAATCGTTAATTGGTCTTTTCTGTTGTATTTCCTTAGGGAATTTATAGGACGGTTGATTCGATTTATCGGGAAAGATACGATAAAATAGGGATGAAATACCCAAATGGGTATAAAACAGAAAATGCGAATAGGTGATCGGAATGACGTATATACAAATTGGAAATATTACCATCTCTTCCCTTTGGTTAGCCGTCTTTTTAGGCTTGTCCACCGCCTATCTTTTCCTTCGGTTTGTCCTTAGGAGACCATTACATGATTGGTATTGGAATGCCTTTTTCCTATATTTTATTATATGGAAATTTAGTTATATTGTATTTGAATTTCCCATGTTTGTAAAAACCCCTCTATCTGCCCTATATTTCAGTGGTGGCATTCGTGGACATATATTGGCTATAAGCATCGTTATCGTCTATTTGTTTTTACGGATGAGAAAAAAGGATTCCACATTCAAACGGGAAGGATTGAACGTACTCATCCTTTTTTTCATCAGTTTTGAATTCATCTATCATTTATTGGAGCAAAATCTTTTTGTCATTTACGCACAGATTTTACTCATTATCTTAGGTGTCGGAATACATATTTTTTGGAAAAGACAAGGAAAACAAAATGAAAAGGTGCTTCTCCTCCTTCTCTTTTTCGGTCAGTTAGTGATCAAAATTTTATTTCAAACATTCTTTTCTACTACGACATGGACCTTTAGTCTGTTGGCGCTTCTCTTTTTCATTTTTCTTGAAACAAAAGAAAAAAAGGTTGAAATATGGAATTTAAAACAATTTCGCCTTCCCTTTTTAGCGTTAATCGCCTTTTCCATCCTATTTTTACTCCTTCAGCCATCCTTTCCAGACGGTGGCGTGGAAGCGAAAGGAACAAAAACTGAAAAGGCAGCCGTCGGTTATCTTGCACCCGATTTCGAATTAACGACATTAGATGGAAAAACGGTTCGCCTTTCCGATTACCGGGGAAAAAAACTCATCGTGAATTTCTGGGCATCCTGGTGTCCACCATGTCGATCGGAAATGCCCCATATGCAAGCATTTTATGAAAAACAAAATCAAAATCAAATTGAAATATTGGCTGTCAATTTAACAACGAAAGATGATGGAATTGAAAAAGTACAACAATTCGTTTCCGACTTTGGACTGACTTTCCCGATTCCGTCAGACGAAGAAGGGAAAGTGGGAAAAATCTACCCATCGGTATCGATACCGACAAGTTATTTCATTGACTCAAAGGGAATAATTAGGGGTAAAATTGTCGGTCCAATGGATCAGGAAACGATGAAAAAAATGATAAAACATATGGAATAGAGGGGACTGTCCCCTCAATGTCCCTTTACCCCGTATAAGATGCATGCAACACCGATAAAAATCCAAAAAATACCTGAAAAAGAGATTTTTTCGCTAAGACCGACTACACCGATTGAAGTCGTGACAATTAAAATAATTGGTCCAATGATAGCTAAGGAACTGTTTACTAATAACGCCTTTTCAATATCGTTCAGTTTTAAAATGATAAAAGCCACAATGATTTCTATACTGCCAGAAAACATTCGAAGGAATGCCATGCTTAAAATCGCTTTCTCAAACATAATGCTCCTCCTTTCCATTCTTACTGTCAATGTATGCGTAATAGTTGGAAACAAGGACAAGTTTCAAGCATGGCATTTTCCATTTTTCATGATTCAAATAGGTTAGTCCATCTCTAATGTGACCATTAATTCATTAAGTGAAATATTCTAAGGCTGCATTTGGGAAAAACTTTCTCATGTACCCAAATAAAAGCGTTTTGATCTCCTCCTCCGCTTCCTTTTGGTAAATAAACTTTCCAATACCATATTTCCCCCATTTAATCCGTCTTGCATCTTCGTCCAGTTCCAATTTCGTCTTTGGATAATTTTTTTGAATCATTCGTTTCGCTGGTTGGGTAAAACGATGCTGGATGAATTCAAATGTAATCCTGTCCTTCACAACTTGGGGGAGTTCGGACTCTAGACGTTCAAACATGTCATAATATCCCTTTTGCCAACCGTCGTGTAAATAAATGGGGGCCACAATAAATCCAAGGGGATACCCTGCCTCTGCTACTTTCTTTGCAGCATTAATTCGATTCGATAAGGAAGATGTCCCTGGTTCGAACTGTTTAATCACATAATCGGCATTTATACTAAAACGAAAACGGGTGTTCCCATTATGTTTAGCATCGAGCAAATGGTCCACGTGATGGAATTTGGTCACAAAACGGAGCCTTCCCAATTCCTTTTTCCCAAAAAATTCAATAGCTCGTTTGAGCGTATGGGTAAGATGATCGATTCCAACGATATCCGATGTACATGAAGCTTCAAATCTGGTGATTTCCGGTGCTCTTTCTTTCATATACTGGTCCGCCCGTTCCAAAATTTCATCCACATTCACATAAATACGGATATAAGGTTTTGTTCCCATCGTCGTTTGCAAATAACAATAATGGCAATGGCCCATACATCCCGTCGCAAAAGGAATGGCGTATTCGGCTGACGGTTTGGACGAATCGAACCGTAACGTTTTCCGGATGCCGACGACTAACGTTGATTTGGCAATTCGATATTTTTGAAAATCCGTATCTCCGGGTAGATCGCGAATTTGATTGTGGGACGTTGTATATCGGATTTCAACTCCCATCTGTTGAAATTTTGAAAATAGTTGTTTTCCAAGGGGATAGTCTAAGGCTTTCGGTTCAAAATAAACTAGTTTTGGTTCAAAAGGTCCTCTACTCATCGATGAAATCTCCTTTCAAATATATTCCCCTTTTCCCCTCTTTTCTCGAAACGATCGTGACAGTGTAAGAAAATAATCATTCCCTTTCCATCGCTCAATCACTATAACTACATAAATAGAATTTGAAAAAATGATGCCTAAGATTCATCATGCTTCATCCTTTACAACTACCGCCTTTTTACAAGTACGATTATTTTTCCTATTTTTTAAAGAATATATTTGTCATTTTCCTTTCATCTTTTTGAACAAAATCCAATGATTACATGGAAATAAAAAAGCCATTCATTTTGATTCAAATCAAAACGAATGACTCTTCCCTTTAAAAAGGCTTTTAGATATATGATGTGCAATTGATTCCAAATCTTATTTTAAATGACCATTTCCCTTTTCTGTTGACTTTTGGCCATTTGATCACTTCGGTAAGCCGCATAAGTCATCCAACCACCGTCGATATTTTTCACATTGAAACCGTTACTCTTTAAGATCCGATAAGCAATATAGCCCCGTAAGCCTACTTGACAATATACGTAAATCGGTTGCTGTTTCGGTAATAAGGATATTTTTTCCCTCAATTGACCGAGGGGGATATTGAACGATCCCTCGATTTTACCGACGGTCAACTCTTCTTCCTCCCGAACATCAATGATGATTCCTTTATGCTTCACTTGATCAACGTCATACCATTGAATTTGTTCCAAATCCCCCAATCGGATATTGGACGCCACATAACCAGCCATATTAACCGGATCCTTTGCAGAAGAATAGGGTGGTGCATAGGCGAGTTCCACATTTGTTAAATCTTCTACAGTCAAGCCACCTTTAATCGCCGTTGCAAGTACATCGATTCGTTTATCGACCCCTTCCATTCCAACGGCTTGAGCACCGTATATTTTCCCTGTTTCTTTATCAAAAATGAATTTCAAATTAATCGGCATAGCTCCCGGATAATATCCTGCATGGGATAAGGGATGGATGTGTATCACTTCATAAGAAATACCGAGCCTTTTTAATGTTTTTTCATTATTTCCTGTTACCGCAACTGTTAAATCAAAAACTTTTGCAATGGAGGTTCCTAAAACACCTTCGTATTTTTCCCGTTTCCCCATCATGTTATTGGCCGCAATCCGACCTTGCCTATTCGCCGGACCTGCTAAAGGAAGCTGGGTCTTTTCACCGTTTAAAACGTTTGTTACTTCAATGGCATCACCTACAGCATAAATGTTTTCATCTGACGTTTGTAAATATTCATTAACGATAATGCCGCCTTTTTCCCCGATGGAAAGCTCCGCCTTTTTAGCCAAATCATTTTCAGGTTGAACACCGATCGATAGAATGGTCAAATCCGTTTCTAGGATGGTCCCATCCGACAATACGATTTTCTTGCCACGATCTTGAAAAGCTTTTACACCATTTTCAAGTACTAATTTGACGCCCTTTTCCCGTATATGATTGTGAAGGAGGCAAGCCATTTCATAATCGATCGGTGTCATAGTCTGTTGTGCCATTTCGACAATCGTCACATCTAAACCTCTACGGTGAAGATTTTCCGCCATTTCAATCCCGATAAAACCGCCTCCGACAACGACCGCCTTTTTCGGTTTCCGTTCATCTACAAAAGATTTGATTCGATCCGTATCAGGAATATTTCGAAGCGTAAATACACTTTCGTTTTCATCCATTCCTGAAATAGTTGGAACGATCGGCTTTGCGCCAGGTGATAAAAGCAAGCGATCATATGTTTCATCATAGATTTCACCTGTTTTCAAGTTTTTAACGGTGACCGTTTGTTCCTTTCGATTTATGCTCATTACTTCACTTAAAGTACGGATGGTCATATTAAATTTCTTTGCCATTCCTTCCACCGTTTGGACAATTAATTCATTTCGTTCTTTAATCGTTTCTCCGATAAAATAAGGTAGTCCACAATTGGCGAAGGAAATATATTCTCCTCGCTCAAACATAACGATTTCCACATCTTCACTAATTCTTCTAAGTCTTGCAGCAGCCGATGCACCACCTGCTACTCCACCAACAATGACAATCTTTTTCACCATTTGTAACCCCTCCTATATGAATTTCTAATTTGCTCATTCTTTCACTTAAAATGTTCTAATTTGGTTTGAAAAATCCATCCGATCGTTCAATCGGGTTCAACATACATGATTGGAATATAAATTTAAACGTGATTGTTTTCACATATATTTGCATGCTTTTAAGCAACATTCTTTCCTTGTCCTCACCCTTCCGTTAACAATCATTTCTTTTGTCAGGAAATGTTCTTCATACATGATCTTATACCGGTATAGGTATTTTTGTCAATTGTTGAATTCTTAACAAATTCTATTACAAGTTAGTCATACGCGAATTTTGAACTTTTTTTCACCCTTTTTTACGTCTTTTTAAAGGCTTAACGCCGATATGAATTATATGTGAAATATTTTCAAAATTCCCCACTTTGTGTCGTTTCAGGAATATAATTATACCTATAGAAGTATTTTTTATTCCGATATGATTCCATTTTAAAAAGGGAGGAAATAAAATGGCCGTACTTCCGAAAAAAAATGATTTAGGATTTTATGAAATTCGCTTGGAATCGATTGGAGGACTCGGTGCAAATTTGGCCGGTAAAATGTTGGCTGAGGCAGGCGTGATCGGGCAAGGGTTAAATGGTACGAATTTTTCCTCCTATGGTTCAGAAAAAAAAGGTACTCCTGTGAAAAGCTTTATTCGTTTTGCCGAACCTGGTGTGGAAATACATGATCATAGTCCTGTTTTAGAGCCACATGTGATCGGCATTTTTCACGAAGCCCTTTATAAAACGGTAGATGTCCTTCGCGGGCTTCGAAAGGATGGAATCGTCCTTGTCAATTCGGCCCGAACCTTTGAAGAAGTAAAATCCGATTTCAATCTATCCTATGGAACTTTAGCCATTGTCGATGCACTTGGAATATCCGTAGAAGAGCGAACACGGGTGAACACCGCTACCATATGACAACTACATCTGGCGTAGGAAAATACCAACGGGGAAAAACGTTCCATCATAAAGATACACCACAAATTATGGCGGCAACAGGCATCCCGTATGTATTTACAGGAACGGAAGCTTATCCACAAGATTTAATTAAAAAGGCAGCAAAAGCCCAATGGTATGCGCAGCACGAAGGTGTCGCTTATGGAAAATTACTTATTACTTGCCCACTTAATTGGCGTTCCAATCCGGAAGACGGAACAGAGATTGTAAAGGCGGCTGTTGAAACTTGTTTCTTCCCCCTCTATGAAATCGAACGGGGAAAAACGACAATTACGTACAATCCAGAAGCGAAAAAGAAAAAAGTCCCCGTTTCCGAATGGCTGAAGTATATGGGTAAAGCCAAACATTTATTGAAAGAAGAAAATAAAGATTTACTCGATGAGTTCCAGCAAATTGTCGATTATAGATGGAGTCGACTGAAAGCGATGCATGAGCATCCGCTATTATAAAAAAATAAATAATTAAAGGAACGAACTTGTTCACATAAGGTCTAAAGATGGAATAGACGTTCATTCTTTAGACCTTTTTTCTCACATGCGTATCCCCTCTCTTATCAAATTTAATTTGATTTATAATTTTAACCATTGAATTAACTCCTTATTTGCAAATCATTTTTTGAGCTTAATTGAAATAAACATGATATAATGTTGCAAGAAAGCAAGTTTTTTCCATTTTTAATCAATTCAATCCCTATTCTATTATTCTACTAACCTCTTTTACCTACTCACCGAATATTCGTAAAGAAAAACCCCCTTTTACAGGAAATTTCACGTTTCCAAACTAAATGATTAGGCAAAGGTGTGGTTGAATGGAAAATATTAAGGAAACAATTTTAGAAGTGGTGAAATCAGTCTTGCCAATTACGATGATAATTTTTATTTTACAATTTACAATTATTTGGCTCCCGTTAGAAATGTTCCTACAGTTTCTGATCGGTGTAATGATGGTAAGCATCGGATTAATTTTATTTCTACTCGGTGTGAACATTGGATTAGAGAAAGTAGGAGAATTCATTGGTGCTGCATTACCAAAGACGAAAAAAATCTCCGTCGTCATCTTTTTCGGATTTCTTTTAGGGGTCATAGTAACAGTTGCAGAACCTGATGTTCGAGTATTAGCTACACAAGTCGATATCGTTTCTGGGGGTGACATACCAAAAAGTATTTTAATTTTATCGGTTGGTTTAGGCGTTGGTATTTTTACTGTTTTAGCATTACTTCGCATCGTTTTCAATTGGAATATGGCCCTATTACTAGCAATCGGATATGGATTCGTATTTTTATTAGCACCCTTTACACCAGCTTCCTTCGTCCCCATTTCCTTTGATTCCGGAGGTGTAACGACAGGACCATTAACCGTCCCTTTTATTCTCTCCCTTGGGATTGGAATTGTTAACGTCGTTAAAGGAAAATCTGCTTCCAGTGATGGATTCGGCCTCGTCGGTTTAGCTTCCATTGGTCCAATTTTAGCTGTTTTGCTTCTAGGAGTGATCTATCAATGATTCAGTCGATTTTTGAAAATTTTGATAAAGTTCTTTTCGAAGTTGCTACCGCGTTACTTCCCCTCTTCGTTGTATTTTTATTGTTTCAGATGGTTCTATTAAAACTACCGAAAAAGAAAGTGATCGATATTACAATCGGATTCATTTTATCTTTTTTCGGCTTGGCTTTCTTTTTACAAGGGGTTCATTTTGGATTTTTACCAATTGGTCAAACGATCGGGGAAAAACTTGGCTCTCTCCCCTATAAATGGATTATTATTCCCATCGGTTTTATTATTGGATTTTTTACCGTTTATGCAGAACCTGCCGTCAGCGTGTTAATCCACCAAGTAGAAAAAGTATCTGGAGGTTATATACCACAAAAATTTTTACTATATGCTCTATCGATCGGTGTTGGATTAGCCATTAGTTTATCAGCAATTCGCATACTATTCGGACTCTCCCTATGGTATTTTGTTATTCCAGGGTATATAATAGCATTTATAATGATTAAATATGTTCCGAAAACCTTCATTTCCATTGCGTTCGATTCTGGTGGAGTAGCGACTGGACCTATGACCGCTACCTTTATATTAGCTTTATTTGTCGGACTCGCAAGTGTAACGGATGGGAGAGATCCACTCCTTGATGGATTTGGGATGGTTGCTTTAGTCGCTTTGGCTCCCATTTTATCGGTATTGACGCTAGGTACCCTTTACGGAAGAAAGGAGAAGGAACTATATGGAAAAGATTGTGGGGCAGAAATTAATCGTCACGATCGTTAAAAAAGAAAAGGCGAAAAAAATTATTGAAGCGACAAAAAGGGCTGGAGCGAGAGGTGGAACAACCCTTTATGGGGAAGGATTCCGTCGAGGTGATAAGGATTATTTTTTCGGTATTCCAATTATAAGAGAACGGGAAATTATCTTTACGATTGTAGATGAAAAAATTTACGAACGGGTGCTCGATTGTATTATTCATACTGGATGTTTAAATCGACCGAAACAAGGGATATCTTTTGTCATTGATGTCGATCATGTAATCGGGATGCATCCGACCGAAAATGGTAACAGGGACCATTTTAAAGATAGTAGGGGGAAAGAGAGAATGGTGGACAATCGCTCAATCGAATACGATCTGATTATTACGATTGTTAACAAAGGGGACTCTGAAA
Source organism: Fervidibacillus halotolerans (assembly GCF_026547205.1). Classification (GTDB taxonomy): domain Bacteria; phylum Bacillota; class Bacilli; order Bacillales; family Caldibacillaceae; genus Fervidibacillus; species Fervidibacillus halotolerans. The sequence continues at coordinate 1,144,562 of NZ_CP106877.1, forward strand.
AGGTGATTGAATCGTCAAAAAGGGCTGGAGCGGAAGGTGGAACGATTATTTCTGGTCGAGGAACGGGAATTCATGAAAAGGCAAAACTATTCAATATTTTAATCGAGCCTGAAAAGGAAGTCGTGCTAACGCTTATAAATAAAGAAAAAACGACAGAAGTTTTAAAAGCGATTGAAAAAGAAACCCAATTGCATAAACCGGGGAAAGGAATCGCCTTTGTTTTAAATGTGGAAAGGGCTGTCGGAATTAATCATCCGCTAAGGGCGACAATCAACGAACATTCGGAGAAATAAAAAGTTGAAAAGACATTTCTCATATGAATCGATTGAAAGTCCGCTAATCATTAAAAAGGGTCTTTGTCAAATCGTGTTGGAGAATAATTTCGTAATTTTTTTCAGTAAAATGTAATTGGATCAGGTTGTCCATTCATCCAAAATTGGTTTAAAGTTATTCGTTCCATTGGCGGACGCGCATCCAGTGGTACGGCTCAAACCTCCTCGTCACTTCTCTCCTGCGGAGTCTCGAGACCCGTGCTTTCCCCGCAGGAGTCGCCGCAAATGTTTTCTATTTTGGACTTAATGGACACCTTTTTTATGGTTACGAAATGATTGGTAAAAAGAATACGATGTATAAAATAATCAAAGCACTTATAACCAAAGGCAATGGGTTTCATCGTCTTCGTCTTTATTGATTCCTTCCAAAACCCCGTTGTTGTATTTTCATGTAAACGTATTTTCTACATGAGGTATGTATTTCATCATTGTGTTTGATGGCGGTTTTCAAATATTTGGAGACGTGTTTTGTTTCTTTGACAACACCTTCTTTAAGAGCTTAAAGTTCTTCGTTCTTAAACATAAAAGATATTTAACAAAATGCGTATACAATATAGATGAGACATGTGACATTACTCCTATAAATGTGGTTTGGTGATTACATTTTTCCAGGGGAATGTCACTTTTTTTGATTAAAAAAAGGTGCTGGTATTTAGTCACCAACACCAAAAATTATAGAGCCGTTAAAAATAGCGGATTTTTCCATCGGGTGTTTTTTTACTTGTCAATATGTCATCTCCCAAATCCCCTTTTTCAAAAGGGAAAGGAAGGTCGTTTTAGTTTACATAATATAATTATAATCAATAAATCGTTTCATTTTTACAGGTAAATGAATTCATTCGGCTTTTAGTTGCTTCAAGACTTCCCAAGCCCCAACTTTAACCGCTCTCCGACGAATCGTTTGCCGATTTCCAAAAAGATGGTATTCAAAGGCTTCGGGTGTTTTTCCGTCTATGGAAATTCCAATATAGACCGTTCCAGGATTTTTCCCTTCTAACGGCGACGGTCCAGCTACTCCGGTAAAACTGATTCCAATATGTGCTTTCATCTTTTTTCTTACATTTTCAGCCATTTCCATTGCACATTGTTTACTTACTGCTCCAAAGGTATCAATCGTTTCCTTCTGAACGCCAAGAAAGCCGATCTTTACTTCGTTTGTATAGGAAACAATACCACCTTGGAACCAATGACTAGCACCGGGAATGGAAGTCAGTTCCTCTTGAAATAATCCCCCAGTCAAACTTTCTGCCGCAGCGATCCTTTTACTCTTCACTTGGAGAAGCTTTGCCATTTCATCTATAATCGTCGTCTCATCGTAACCATAAAAATAAGGACCGACTCGAGATAAAATTTCCCCTTCCAATTGGTCAATTAACTCCTTGCGTTTCCTTTTATCAGAATGTTTCACCGTCAGTCGCAAGGTTACTTCACCATCCGATGCTAATGGAGCGATTGTCGGGTTGGACTGGCGATCGATTAAATCCTCGATTTCCTTTTCTAATGTGGATTCTCCGATACCGAAAAATCGTAATACCTTCGACTCGATTGTTTCGCATTTTCCTAAACGTTTCAATAATGATCGTTTCCCATATTTTTTAAACATAGGCTCCAATTCTGACGGTGGCCCTGGTAATAACATATACGTAATATCATCTTGTGTAAAAACCATCCCCGGTGCCATTCCCGTATCATTGGGCAAAACTTCACTTCCTGCTAAAACATATGCTTGCTTTTTATTATTTTCGGTCATTGTTCTATTCATTTTTTTAAAAAAGGCTTTAATCGATTGGAAGGATTCTTCATCCATTACTAAATCTCTTTGTACGATTTCTGCCAAAGTTTCCTTTGTTAAATCATCCTTCGTCGGACCGAGACCACCGGTAAATAAAATAAATTGGGATCGCTTTTTAGCGATTTCGACAGCATTTTTTAATCGATTTCGATTATCCCCCACCACGGTATGGAAATAAACATTGACACCGATAGTCGCTAACTCTTTCGACAAAAATTTTGCATTCGTATTTGCAATTTGTCCTAAAAGTAATTCCGAACCTACGGCGATAATTTCCGCATTCATTTTCATCCAACCACCTTTGGAGATGTTCTCTCCTTTACTTTATTTCGAATTGGCAAAAACATGCTTATTTTTCGCGAAATAATCCCAACCGGACCAGATCGTGAAGAATGTTGCAATATACAGGGCGAGATCAGCAAAAGGTATGCCTAAATATGAAAAAGGTATATTATTTAATAAAAGGGCCGTTACGGCGATAATTTGTGTCCACGTTTTTATTTTTCCAAGCATATTGGCTGCAACAACTTCACCTCCTCCAGCTAGTACGAGTCGAAGTCCTGTTACAGCAAATTCCCGACTGATGATAATAATCACAATCCATGACGGAGCCAGTTGCATTTCAACTAAAATGATTAAGGCAGATGATACGAGCAACTTATCTGCTAACGGGTCCAAAAACTTCCCTAAATTTGTAACTAGATTATATTTTCTCGCGTAATACCCATCTATCCAATCCGTTGTTGAGGCAATGATAAATAAAATTGTACCGATCAGTTGTGAAACGGGGAGTTCGGTATCTCCAAATGTCAATACCCCCCAAGACCAATCAATCACCATGATTATAACAAAAACAGGAATTAAAAAAACACGGGAAATCGTTATTTTATTTGGTAAATTCATCAGTAAACCTCCATGTATAGAATTAAGACTTTCAACTATTTTTTAAAGGAAGGGATTGGTTCATGCCTTTCAATCTGTTTCCGAAAAAGAAGGAAAATAGTCTTCTCCTTTGACTATTCTCCTTCTTTTACTACATAGCGAATAATAATATTTTGCGTTACATTTTCATTCGGATCATTCATAAAGGTTAACTTTTCATCATTTATATATATTTCCGTTTCATAGGCTCTTCCAATCCGAATGTTCACTGTGTCCTCTTCTGAAAAATCGCGAATAATTTCTGGGTTGTTATCGTTTAACGTAACACCATCTTGGAGTACATTGTTATTTTCATCGAAGATTTTGATCCAAGTAGCTCCATTTTTTGTCGCTTTAATTTTCAATTCAAAGCGTTCAGCATTTTTTAATTCATAAAGGGTATTTTCTCCATCCGATTCAACGGCTGTCAATTCTTGACTTTTCTCTTCTCCTTCTCCTTCATCCGTTTCCGTTTGGTCGTTTCCTACAGACGGATCGGAATTTTCACTTTCATCACTGTTGTCAACTTCTGTTTCTTTATTCTCAGGTGGTGTACCCGATTCACCGATTTCTACTAAATCGTCAGTGGTAGGATCTGTAGATTGATCACTCAACGTATTCGTTAAGATTTTTTGAGCGAAATACCATACTAAAATAGCTAAACCAATGATAAAAATGGTTAGCAATATTTTCGGGAAAATCTCAAATAACTTAGAATTTGTAGAAATTTCCCTTCTTGAATGGGTGCGGGAAAGCTGTTCAGGCAAATCATCCTCATAAACGGAAGGTATCTCAGTCTTGAATTCTTCAAAAAGACGCTCAGGCTCTAAACCTACAGCCTCCGCATATTGTTTAATAAAGGCTCGTACATAAAATTTTCCTGGAATGATATCGTATTTTCCTTCTTCAATTCCTGCTAAATAACGCTTTTGAATTTTCGTTATATTTTGCAGATCATCTAATGTTAATCCTTTTTCTTCACGTGCTTCTCGTAACCTTTTCCCTAATTCTGTCAATGAAAACACCTTCCATTTATTTATAAATCGATACCGCCTAAATTGTTTCCGGGCATGAAATAATTTAAGGAATCGTAACGGATCTCCTCTTCCGGATCGTTTCTTAATTCGATTATGTAATCAAAATCATCCATCGTATATTCAGAATATCGAATAAATAAATCCGGGTGTTCGACGACCTTTATAGCAGGAATCCTCATCAATTCCCTTATGAGCGACCAATGTTGTTCATTACCCCTTTTAATGGAAACTGCACCATCGATAATATAAATCGTATTTTCATTATATTCTTCTTCCATCAGACGACTACGTATCGTTTGCTTTAATAATGTGGAAGAAATAAATAGCCAACGTTTATTAGCAGAAACACTCGCAGCGACGATCGATTCCGTTTTTCCTACGCGAGGCATTCCACGGATCCCTATTAGTCGGTGCCCCTTTTTATTAAACAATTTGCTCATAAAATCAACGAGAATCCCAATTTCATCCCTCGTAAAACGAAAGGTTTTTTTATCATCTGCACCCTTTTGTATATATCGTCCGTGACGCACGGCTATTCGGTCCCTCAATTTTGGCTTGCGAAGTTTTAAAACTTTGATCGTTTCCATCGTTTGCAAAATAGGTTCCAATCGTTCGATGGCATATGGGTTTTTCGCCAAAATTAACAAACCCCTTCTTCCTTGATCCACTCCGTTAATCGTCACAATATTGATCGAAAGCATCCCTAATAAAGAAGAGATATCTCCTAGTAAGCCAGGACGATTAATTAAAATTTCGTACTCTAAATACCACTCCCTTTTTTCCACTATACAAACCCCACCTTATATCGAAGAGTCCTTATGTAAAGTCATCTTGATTCTATAATATATGATTTTTTCACGTTTAGAAAGATTTATCAGTGATTTTCATGATTTTATTCCGAATTTCTCTTATTTTTTTCCTATCATCATTCGATGAATATGAAAATAATGAAATAAAAAGCCTAAGTCTATTTTACCATATCATTCCATACGTATAAATGGAAAAAGAGGGAGATTAATCCCTCTTTAATTTGTTTCATTATTTTGTACTAATTTTACCATTAAATTCGCAATCGCATGTTGCTCCTGTTCGTTTGCGACTGACCAAAGATCCGCCAGTACCCGTTCTTGTTCATTTTTCGGCTCGACTTGTTTTGCTAAATAGTCCCCAATTTGGTAGGCTAAATCATTGATTACATTTTGACTTAAACCTTGTTCTTGAGCTTGGTTTAAACGATCTCCTAAGAAATCTTTCCACTGCTCCCAATTATCCAAAACGCTCACGAATATTCCTCCTTTTTACACATATTCAGTGATAGTTTGGATTATTGAACAAAAAATATTCATTTACACGAAGCCACTATACTTTTATACATACCACCCACCATTGACATTTAGAACGTGACCAGTTATATAGGAGGCTTGTTCAGATAACAAAAAGGTAACAGCTTGTGCTACATCCTTTGGAGTTCCGATCTTTCCAATCGGAATTTCATCGATTAATTCCTTCTTATCGTCTTCAGTTAAATTCGAAAGCATTTTTGTATCAATTGCCCCGGGAGCGACCACATTGACTCGAATACCGCTACTTGCCAGTTCTTTACTCAACGCCTTTGCAAAGGAAATTTGTCCCCCTTTTACTGCAGAATACACTGTTTCACAGGATGCCCCTGTCTGTCCCCATATGGAAGAAATAAACACGATATTTCCATTTCGATTTCGGATCATTTTCGGCAATAAAATTTTTGTAATTTGGATCGGAGCTGTTAAGTGAAGAGAGATGAGGCGATTGATTTCCTCTTCCTTCATGTCAATTAACATTTTAGAAATGGCAATACCACTATTATGAACAAGGCCATGTAACTGAAAGATTTCACTACATAGTTTTCCTATCCCATCTGTCGTCGTTAGATCAGCTTGAATAGGTATAAATTCTTGATTCGACTCCAACTTTTTAAATTTCACTAATAGATCCGTCATCCCCTGTTCATTTTTATTATAATGGAGGTATAAGGAATATCCCTGTTTTGCCAATTGTTGTGCAATCATTCCTCCGATTTCTCCACTGGCCCCCGTAATTAAAATGAATCGTTTCAAAATTTTTTCGCTCCTTCTTCCACGATGTTTATTTTGGAACAATTTGAAAACTAGTCATTCGGTTTTCATCGATGAATTGTTCACTAACGTTCATCAGGTCCTCAAAGGTAATCGTTTCTAAAACGGGTACGGCTTCGAACAAATTCATACCATTAAATGCATATCGGGTAAATTGATTCGCTATATACTCCGGCGAATTCAATAAACGTAAAAAGGTTCCGATTTTCTTTTTCTTCACCCGGTTTAATTGCTCCTCCGTTAATATTTCACCCTTTTTAACGAAATGAAAAGTTTTTTGGATAAATTCAGCTAGTCGGTCCGGATCTTTCGTATCACCACCAACGAGTGCAAAACCGAAATTTTCCTCCTGGGTATAATCAGCAGAAAAAGTATCGTCAATTAAACCTTCATTATAAAGTTTTTCATACTGACCAGAACTTTTGGAAAATAGCATATCTAACAACAATTGGACGGTCAATTCTGTTTTCATCATTTCTCGTCCCCTTTGGCGGATGAAATTCCCTTTTATTCCCACCATACATTTCGGAATTCTTACATTCATCGATATAAAACGGTTCTTCTTCAGCACATGATCTGGTTCTTCCTTTCGAATCCGTTGAATCTCCATGTCTTTAGAAAATGATTTTTTTCTTTGATTTTCTTGAACAAAATCTAAGATTTCCCTTGGGTCAACAGGTCCTACGATAAATAAAAGCATATTGCTTGGGTGGTAAAAGGTATGGTAACATTCATACAATAATTCTTTTGTAATATGAGAAATCGATTCAATCGTTCCTGCAATATTCGTTTTTACCGGATGATGATGATACATATTTTCAATCGTTCCGAAATAAAGACGCCAATCCGGATGATCTTCATACATTTGAATCTCTTGACCGATAATCCCTTTTTCCTTCTCAACCGTTTGATCTGTAAAATAAGGTTCTTGAACAAAATCGAGTAATGTTCTAAGATTTTCTTTTACATTGGACGTAGCGGAAAACAAATATGCCGTCCTCGTAAAGGAAGTGAAGGCGTTGGCAGAAGCTCCCTGTTTACTAAATGTGTGAAAAACATCCCCATCTTCCTTTTCAAACAATTTGTGCTCGAGAAAATGGGCGATTCCATCCGGAACGATTTTTTCCGTTTGGTTACCAATGGGAACAAAATGATCATCGATGGAGCCGTATTTCGTTGTAAATGTGGCGAACGTTTTATGAAATCCCTTTTTCGGTAAAATGTATACGTCTAAACCGTTTTTCAACTTTTCAAAATACAGTTGTTCATTCAATTGGGGAAAAGGTATTTTTTTCATTTTTATTCCTCCATTCCCGTTAAAAAATAAATGGTATCAAATTGAATTTTTTTCGCAACATCCAATACTTCTTCTTTCGTCACCTTCTCTATTCCCTCAAACCATTTTTCTTTGTCTATATTTTTCTTACTGATCACATTATGATAAAGAACTTCAATCGTCCCTTGAGGGGTATCTAACGTTTCTAACATTTGATTTTTAATGACCGCCTTCGTTTGAACAAGTTCTTCCTCAGAAAAATTTCCACTTTTCATCGCTTCCATTTGCTCTTTTATAATCGATAACGCCTGTTCATAATTTTTCGGTTCAATTCCAGTCATCACCATTAGTAGCCCTTTATGACTTTCCAAACGACTCACCGCATAATAGGCGAGACTTGCCTTCTCCCGAACATTTAAAAATAATTTTGAATGGGGAAAGCCACCAAATAGTCCATTAAACACTTGCAAAGCGAAATAATCGTAGTCACCGTATGATATATTCGTCCGATAACCGATATTTAGTTTCCCTTGTTGGATATCTTGCCGCTCGATAATCATTGGATCGTTCTTTTCCTTTTTCACTTTTCGTTCCATTCTTTTTCGTTCAGTACGAGCTGAAAAGGAAAAGAAACGTTCACATTGTTCCAAGATTTCCTCTTCGTTGAAATCACCTATGATATACAAATCCAATTGATCTTCAGATAGTGCCTTTTGATAATATTCGTATAATTCGTTCGGAGATATCCGATCCACATCTTCTAAAACTCCATACACATTAATTGCATACGGTTCATTTTTACACATTTCCTCAATTAAACGCATATTTGCATATCGAATTTTATCGTCATAGATTGCTTCGATTCGTTGTTTTAAAGTGCGTTTTTCCTTTTGTACAATTCCTTCGTCAAATGCTTCACCATTCGTTTTTGGATTTAAAAGAATTTCCCGAAGAAAATGTAAAGCTTTTTCCAATAAAGGTTCCTTTTCAAATAAAAATTTTTCGTTTGCTACTTCTAATGAAAAGGAAAGGATATGGTTTTCACCTTTCTTTTGAAGATTAACATTGAATGTTGCCCCGTATAATTGTTCCAAGTAGGATCTCAATTCCCGCGTAGTAGGATAAGTATTCGTCCCACTTTGCAAACAATAGGCAAGTAATGCCCGGGATGTAGCTTCTTCTCTTATTAAAGGTGCCAGCATTTTAAAAACAATCGTATTCGTTTTATATTTTTCCGTTCGGATGAAATGAAAGGTAATCCCATTCCGATTTACAATATTCTCCATTTTATTCCTCCTTTAATGATAACCTGATCCTACTTTTGGTTACGATGTTATTATTTCCTGAATTTACTATACATGTTATGAAAAAAGCATATCAAATTTTAGCAAAAAATGAAAAGAATGGATAGAAAAACACCCAACCAAATGGTCGGGTGTCTTGAAGTTCTTTTATATTTATATCACTTATCGATTTCCTTTTACGTAAGGAATATTCAACGCCTTCGGAGCTTCGGACTTGCCAATAAATCCAGCAATGGCCAAAATGGTTAAAACATACGGTAATATGAACAAATAGACAGACGGAATGTCTTCGATAATCGGTAAACTTGAACCGACTGTACTTAAACTTTGGGCAAATCCGAAAAATATGGCTGCACCCATCATACCTAACGGATTCCATTTTCCGAAAATCATTGCGGCAATGGCCATAAACCCTTGTCCACTAATTGTAGCGTGACTGTAATCTAAGGAAATGGATTGGGCATAAATCGCTCCACCAATACCAGCTAAAGCACCACTGATCATTACTCCGATATAGCGCATACGATTTACTTTAATCCCCATCGTATCTGCTGCCATCGGGTGTTCACCAACCGAACGGAGTCGTAATCCAAATGGGGTTTTATATAAAACGATCCAACCGATGATGGCAGCTAAAATAGCTAAATAAGATGTCAGATAAACATTTTCAAAAAAGATCGGTCCAATAATTGGAATTTCACTTAAATACGGAATATCAAAACGCAATATCCGTTCTTGAATCATCGGCGTTTGACCGTGACCATCAAATAATTTTTTAACGAGGAATAAAGTTAATCCAAGGGCTAAAAAGTTGATGGCAACTCCTGTTACGATTTGGTCAGCACGGAACGTAACAGATGCGACAGCCAATAATAGAGAAAATATCATCGAGACGACCATCGCAACTAATATGGCGACCCAAAGTGTCATGGAAGATAAAACATCTGCCATCGCTAAGTTAAATACGATTGCGGTAAAAGCACCGATTTGCATAAGACCTTCCGCACCGATATTTGTTACTCCAGAACGTTCTGTAAACACAGTACCTAAACCAGTGAAGATAAGAGGAGCTGCATAAAACAAAGCGTTAGGAACAATAAACGCAATGATTTCTAGAAAACTCATCTTACTTCACCTCCTTTTTTTTGGAAAACTTTTCAAGAAGCAATTTGAATATATATCCACTGGCTACAAAGAAGATAATAATCGCGATAATAACTGAAACGAGTTCTTCCGGAATTCCTGCTGCACTCGGCATATTTCCGGCACCGTATTTCAGTGAACCGAATAAAGTAGCACCGAATACGACTCCTAGTGGTGAGTTTGCACCTAGTACCGAAACAGCGATTCCATCAAATCCAATGCCTGTAAAGCCACTTTTTACAGCAACGTAACCGAACGTTCCTAAACCTTCCATCGCTCCAGCAAGACCAGCAAGTGCACCAGAAATAACCATTGACACAACGATATTTTTCTTGACGTTCATTCCAGCATATTCGCTCGCATGGCGGTTAAATCCGACCGCTTTTAATTCATAGCCTAATGTCGTTTTTTGTAAAATGAACCAAATGACAAACACGGCAAGAAGCGCGATAAAAATTCCATTATGCATTCTGGAAATATCCGTGATTTGTTCGAAAAACGAAGATTTTAATGATGCAGATTCGTGAATTCGTTCCGTTGAATCACTTCCATCGGACATGTTCTTAATTAGAGCGTTTGTTACGTGCAGGGCAACATAATTCATCATAATCGTAACGACAACTTCGTTTACCCCAAGATACGCTTTTAAAACACCAGGAACAAAAGCCCAAATTGCTCCAGCAATCGCTGCTGCAAGTAATGCTAAAGGTAGATGAACAATCATCGGTAAATCAAACACAACACCAATCCAAACGGCTGCAAACCAACCGACGATGAGTTGTCCTTCTACTCCAATGTTAAAAAGTCCAGTACGGAAAGCAAAAGCAACTGCCAATCCTGCTAATAAATATGGAGTGATCGTTCGGACAGATTCTCCAATGTTATATGAATCCCCGAGAATTCCTTCCCAAAGGGCTTGATAACCAACAACAGGATTATAGCCACTGATGGCCATGATGATCGCTCCGACGATTAAACCGAGAATTACCGCTAAAACAGGAACAACAATATTGGTCATCCTGTTAGACATATTTATTCACCTGCTTCCCCTGTCTGATCTATTAATGGCGTTTCCTCATTTTTTTCCAACTGTTGTCCAGCCATTAACAGTCCTAATTCATTTTCATCGGTCTTTTTCGGATCCAAGATGTCAATGATTTGTCCATCGAAAATAACTGCAATACGATCACTGACATCCATCACTTCATCCAGTTCCAATGAAATAAGTAAAACCGCTTTTCCATTATCCCGTTGTTCAATAAGTCGTTTATGAATAAACTCAATCGCTCCTACGTCAAGCCCCCGTGTCGGCTGTGCCGCAATAAGTAAATCCGGATCTCGTTCAATTTCTCTACCAATAATTCCCTTTTGTTGGTTTCCACCTGAAAGGGCTCGCGCAAGTTCGAATTCGCTTTGAGTTCGAACATCGTATTTATCAATGATATCACGTGCTTTTGCATATATATTTTTATAGTTGAGAATCCCAACTTTCGAATACGGTTCTTTATAATAGGTTTGTAAAACCATATTTAAACCGATTGAATAATTCAATATAAGTCCGTGTTTATGACGATCTTGTGGGATGTGCCCAACTCCTTTTTCAGTAATATATCGAGGGGGTCGATTCGTAATATCGATCCCATTTAAGGTAATTTTACCGCTTTCAACTTTTCGTAACCCTGTAATAGCTTCAATTAATTCCGTTTGACCATTGCCATCGATTCCTGCGATACCGAGAATTTCTCCCCGTTTCACTTCCAAATTTAACCGTTTTACTCTTTCGATTCCTCGATTATCTTTCACGACTAAATTCTCGATTATTAACGCTTCATCCGTCGGTTTAGCTTCTGTTTTATCAACTGAAAAAACAACATTACGCCCAACCATTAAACTAGCTAATTCTTCTGGATTCGTGTCTTCTACATTTAACGTCTTAATCCCTTTTCCACGACGAATAACGGTCACTCGATCAGCAACTTCCATTATTTCTTTTAATTTATGAGTAATTAAAATAATCGATTTACCTTCCTGAATTAACCTTTTCATAATTTGGATTAATTCAGTGATTTCTTGTGGAGTTAATGAAGCTGTTGGTTCATCGAAAATAAGAATGTCTGCACCCCTATAGAGCGTCTTAAGAATTTCCACACGTTGTTGCATACCAACGGAAATATCCGAAATTTTTGCATATGGATCGACTTGTAATCCGTAGTTTTCTGAAATTTTCTTAATTTCTTCGGCAGCCTCTTTCACATTAATTGTACCGTTTTTCGTCGGTTCGCTACCGAGAATAATGTTTTCTGTAACGGTAAATTTGTCAACGAGCATAAAATGTTGATGGACCATTCCGATACCTAGGTCATTTGCAACATTCGGATCCGTTATTTTCACCGATTTCCCTTTTACACGAATTTCACCACCGTCTGGTTGGTATAATCCGAAAAGAACATTCATTAAAGTAGATTTCCCAGCTCCATTTTCACCAAGAAGGGCATGGATTTCCCCTTTTTTTACTTGTAAAGTAATATTATCGTTCGCAACAAAAGTGCCAAACATTTTTCGTATGTTTAGCATTTCAATTACGTAGTCCATGAATAGACCTCCCTTTAGAACATTGAAAAAGCAATACATAAAAAGATAAAAAAAGTAATGTTGAATTTTTTTTATGTATCGTTTTTTCAACATTTCATCATGTTCGAAAATCAACAAATTTCCTCATAAATACAGTGGGGAGAAAACGCGTTCCCCACTGTATGTAAGTAGCCATTATTTATTCTGCACTAAATGCTTCCAACTCATCATAAGTTTGAGGCACAACCACTTCACCGTTAACGATCTTATCTGTCCATTCATCTACAGCGGCAAGAATATCTTCTGAAAGAACACCTCTTGAATCAGCGATTCCAACGCCACCTTCTTTTAGACCGTATTCAATCGTTTCTCCACCAGGGAAGTTACCATTCATCGTTCTTTCAGAAACGTCTTTTACACCTACGCTAACGAGTTTCAATGAAGATGTTAACGTAACGTTGTATTCCTTACCATCGACCGTTACGGCTCCTTCATCATATTGGTCACGGTCAACACCGATTACCCAAACATTTGCATCTGGATCTTTTTGCTTAATTTCTTTTGCTTCATTAAACACACCATTTCCGGTTGCACCAGCAGCATGGAAAATAATGTCTACTCCTGAAGAATACATTTGGTTGGCGGCAGCTTTTCCTAATTCAGCTTTATCGAAGGCACCTGTGTAGTTAATTTGCACTTCTGCATCTGGATTTACTGATTGAACGCCCGCACGGAATCCGCTTTCGAAACGTTCGATAACCGGGATTTCCATTCCACCGACAAAACCGATTTTATTCGTTTCAGTAAATAAGCCTGCTACAACGCCTGCTAAGAAGGCACCTTCATGGTCTTTAAACAAAATGCTTGCAACGTTCGGTTTGTCAACAACACCGTCAACGATAGCAAATTGTGAATCTGGACGTTGATCAGCAATTTCACCCATTGGTTTTTCAAACAAATATCCAATTCCAAAGATTAGATCAAAACCTCTTCGAATTAATTTGTTAATGTTTGTTGTATAGTCGGCGTCACTTTTCGATTGTAGATAATCGTATCCGCCATCTCCTTTTTCCAATCCGTTATCTTTACCGAATTCTTGTATTCCTTCCCAAGCAGATTGGTTAAAGGACTTATCATCTACACCGCCAACATCGGTAACCATTGCAACGGAAAATTTGTCTTCACTATCACCGTCACCGTTGTCACCACTTTTTGAACCTTCGTCATCTCCTCCACCACATGCTGCTAATACTAAGCCGAGTGAGAGAAGAAGGGTCATTAAAAACCATGTTCTTTTTTTCAAGAGAAATACCCCCTTAAAATTTTGTTAGCAGAAATGAAAAGAAGAAACATTGACCATTCTTATATTATATTATGTATGATCCTTTGTCGAATCATGAGTTTTTTTGGCCAATTTTTTTCTATCATTTCTACTGACTAAACATAATATACCATGAAATTGGAAAACAAGGAATAATATTAAACAGATTTTATTGAAAAACCGGTGAAAATTTTTGGAAACGGTTTAAATGTTTTTATATCAAAGGATTTGATTAAACCATAAACAAACATTTTTTCGTAAAGGTCGTCGAAATCCCATTCGATTTTTCCTTATCGATCGAATATTTCATCCTTTCTACCGGTTCGATTCAATCTTTTGAAATTATTTGATTAAACATATTTTTACATTTTTCAACTTTTTAAGATGATCGGATTTCTTCATCATCCGGTTTTGGAATTAAGACCGTTCGTGGTTTACTACCCTCATATGGGCCAACAACCCCTCTTTTTTCCATTTCATCTATTAATCTGGCCGCCCTTGTATAACCAATTCGAAACCGTCTTTGTAGAAGTGAAACGGATGCGGTTTGCATTTCCGAAATTAATCGGACGGCTTGCGGATATAAATCATCTTCCACATCAAATTCATCATCTGCTTCGCCATCTGGGATCATTTCTTCTTCATATTGGGCCTTTTGTTGAGAAATAACAAAGTCGACGACATGTTCCACTTCTTCATCGGAAAGGAATGCACCTTGAATACGAATCGGTTTGGAAGCACCTACCGGTAAGAAGAGCATATCACCTCTACCTAGTAGTTTTTCCGCTCCCCCTGTATCGAGTATCGTTCGAGAATCCGTTTGGGAAGAAACTGCGAAGGCAATTCTCGACGGGATATTCGCCTTAATTACACCGGTAATGACATCGACAGAGGGACGTTGGGTTGCGATAATTAAATGAATACCCGCCGCCCTTGCCATTTGCGCAAGCCGTGTAATCGCCTCTTCCACATCGCTTGAGGCAACCATCATTAAATCGGCCAATTCATCGACGATTACGACAATGTAGGGTAAAAGGGGTTGATTTTCATTATTTTCTTCATTTTTTCTTCGAATAAAATCATTATATCCTTCAATATTTCTTGTACCGGTTTCGGAAAATCGTTCATATCGTCGTTCCATTTCATTAACGATTTTCTTCAAAGCTTGGGACGCCTTTTTCGGATTCGTTACTACTGGTGCCAACAAATGGGGTACCCCATTATACACGTTCAATTCTACCATCTTTGGATCGATCATCATCATTTTAACTTCATGGGGCTTTGCCCGCATTAGAATACTTGTAATGATCCCGTTAATACATACACTTTTTCCTGATCCGGTAGCACCTGCAACGAGTAGATGGGGCATTCGATTTAATTCAGCGAAAACAGCTTCACCGGTAATATCCCTACCTAAACCGATTAAAAGTTTGGAATCCTCTTTATCAACCGCTTCTTCCAATACTTCCCGCAAAGAAACGACAGCAATTTCCGAATTCGGCACTTCAATTCCAATTGCTGATTTACCAGGGATAGGAGCTTCGATCCGAATATCCTTAGCAGCTAAAGCTAAAGCAATATCATCGGTTAAATTGACAATTTTACTAACCTTTACACCAACATCCGGATGCACTTCGTATTTCGTCACGGCTGGTCCAATATGAACTTGAGTCACCCGTGCTTTTACACCGAAACTTTGAAAGGTGCGTTCCAATTTTGCTGCATTGGCGTGAATCAAATCGTATTCACTACTTTGATCTGCTTGTTTCGGAGGATTTAATAAGGATAATGGCGGTAACTGATAATCCGCATTTTCAATCTCCTCAGGAAAATGAACGGTTACCGATTGTCGATCCTCTTCCTCTTCTTCCTCAAACTCGGTCGATTTTAATTCCGGCTTTTCTTCTTTATACACCTTTTCCGCAAAATTTGAAATAATCGGTTCACTCGACTCGTTTTCATTCAAATCTCCAGTTGGGAAAACGACCTTTCCTTCCTCTCCTTTTTCATTCGATTTTTTCTTCGTCTTATTTTTCTTCCCCTTGTTCCGCCATTTTTTTACATCTTTTTTTAACTGATCCGTCGTATTTTTGAAAAAGCTTGTAATCGAATGAAAGATTTGGCTTATCAAATCGGTGAAGGATTTACCTGTCAACAACATAATTCCAACAATTAAAATAACATAACCGAATAATTTGGCACCTTTTACAGCAAATAGTAAATGAAAGATAGCGAATAAAAGGGCTCCGATCATTCCTCCACCTAAGTCCACCCCTTCATTGGGTGTATGTACGTCCATCCAAAATAATTCCCACGTATTAATAATAACGCTCGGTTTTTCAAAGGGACCTTCTCTCGCTAAAAGCTCAAATAATGTAACATGGCTAAGAAGGAGAATGGATGTGAAAATCATATACATGCCGATCAATCTTTGAGTAAAAAAATTCGGCCATGACCGTTTCCAAATAAGGGTAATACTCAAAGCGATTAAAAAGATTGGGATTGCAAAAAACCATTCCCCGATTAAAAATCGATATAAATAAATTAAACCGCGACCGATGGCTCCCGAATCCCAAAAGGAAATAAGGGATAGGGCAAATAAAACGAGTCCGCCGATCTCAAATTGTACATTCCGTTTAATATTTTGTCGTTTTTTCGTTTTTCTTTTTTTTCGTTTTGCCATAATCTATCACCTTTATATCAATTATATCAATTTCTCCAGCCTCATTTTGAAAAACGAAATAAAAGCAGCCCATAGTTCTTGGCTGCCTTCCGTATGTTTCATTATACCATAATTTTTCCTAAACATTTGGTTTTCTTTCTAGTTTTAACGATTTGTTTTTCACAAAAGATTACTTGGAAACAGGGAAACGGTTCTACCTGGGATACAATGTGGATGTAAAAAATGATTCGGATTCGTACTTAGAACTTGTGAAATACGTAATTGATTATCTTCCGTGGGCTGGGCAATAATGGGAATTCCATGATAGAGGTACATTTGTTTTTCCTCATGTGATTGATCCAACTCTTGAAAAATTAGTTCACGTGGCAAAGTCGTATGTAAAATCATTGAATGAGTTCCTTTCCTCCTTTTCGTTTGATTTCAATGAGTTCATTTAGTTTTTTCATCGCCTCTCCAATCCCTCCCACTTCGTCAATAATTCCCATTTTTACCGCATCGGCACCGACGACATTTGTTCCGATATCCCTCGTTAAATTTCCTTTAGCAAACATTAAGTTTTTAAAGGTTTCTGTAGATATGTTGGAATGTTTCGTTACAAATTGAATGACCCGATCTTGCATTTTATCTAAATATTCAAAGGTTTGGGGAACACCGATGACAAGTCCTGTTAATCGAATCGGATGAATCGTCATCGTCGCTGTTTCTGCGATAAAGGAATAGTCCGTCCCAACGGCAATAGGCACGCCGATTGAGTGACCCCCACCGAGGACGATGGAAACGGATGGTTTGGACAAGGAGGCTAACATTTCCGCAATCGCTAATCCCGCCTCCACATCTCCACCGACCGTATTTAATACGACGAGCAATCCTTCAATGTTCGGATTTTGTTCGATCGCTACGAGTTGTGGAATCACATGCTCATATTTTGTCGTTTTATTTTGTGGGGGCAATTGGATATGACCTTCAATTTGACCGATAATTGTTAAACAGTGGATGTTTGAATCACGGGAAAATTGCGGTACATTCGTTTGTCCCAACTGTTGGATTTTTTCCACGAGCGTTTGTGCAGGTGGACTCGACTCTTCCTTATTTGGCTGTTGTTCTTCGTTTGTTTTCGTATCCATCGATTTCATAATCTCCTTTTTCTTAGTTACAAATAGTATGTTCTTCCTTCGTTTTTTCATTCTCGGCAATAAGTAAATTCATATAAAAAATTCATGGCTAAAAACATGTCGATCATTCGAATTAATAAAACTTGTACGTACGAATTCCTTTTGAAATAAAATTGAGGTCAGCTAGCCCATCAAAAAAAGCCCCAAAAGGAGCTTTTTCCTGAATCTTATACTTCCATGATGATTGGGATAATCATCGGTCTTCGTTTTGTTTGGTTAAATAAAAAGCCGTTTAATTGATCCCGAATTTCTTGTTTCACATTCGCCCATTCAAAGGTTTGATTTTTAATATTCTTTTCAACGATGTCACGGACAATTTTCGTCGCCTTCATCATCAACTCTTCCGATTCCCGAACATACACAAATCCCCTTGAAATAATTTCAGGACCGGAAACGATTCTTTTTTCGTTCCGATTAATCGTCACAACAGAAATAAAGATGCCGTCTTGAGAGAGCATTCTTCGATCCCGCAAAACGATATTGCCAACATCACCGACACCGCTTCCGTCGATCAGTACATTCCCCGCTTGTACCCGACCAGATAACTTGATTTGATCCCCTTTGATTTCAATAATATCTCCCTTTTCTGGGATAATCATATTTTTTCGATCCACACCCATATGGGAAGCGATTTTTCCATGGGCAACGAGCATTTTATATTCACCATGAATCGGAATAAAAAATTTCGGTTTCATTAAATTGAGCATCAGTTTCAGTTCTTCCTTCCGACCGTGCCCACTTACATGAATTTGATCCTGATTGAAAAAAACCGTCGCACCTGCTCGATATAACATATCGATCGTCTTTAATAAAAATAATTCGCCGCCTCGATGGGGAGAAGCAGCAATCAAAACCGTATCTCCTTTTTGAATGTGCAGTTGTCCATGTTGTTTCCGTACCATTTGTTGCAAAGCATCGAGTGGTTCCCCTTGGGTTCCAGTCATGAGTACGACGAGCTCTTCATCTTTGTACTGATCCATTTCGTCATATTGGATGATTCGATCCCGATCCACATGTAAATAGCCTAATCGATACGAAATATCGAACACGTCCTGTAACGTTTTTCCAATCATAACTACTTTACGATTCATTCTTTCGGCAATATGGAACATGCGCTGAATGGCGTTAATCGACGAGGCATAACAGGCATAAATAATTCGACCATCCGCCTTTTGAAATACATTTTCCAACTGCTTTTCAACAAACACTTCCGATGGTGTATATCCTGGCTTTTCCGCTTCCGTACTGTCGGAGAGAAGGCAGAGCACACCTCGGTCTCCAATTTTTGCCATTTTACTAATATTTGCTTGATATAGTTCATCTGCACTTTGATCAAATTTAAAATCGCCGGTATAAACGATCGAGCCTTCATCCGTCTCAATACAAATTCCAACCGAGTCAGGAATGCTATGATTAACATGGAAAAAGGTAATCTTCGCCGATGGAAAATTTAATACGATATCCTCATGAATGACTCGAAAATCTACTTTCCCTTTAAAATCTTGCTCGGTTAATTTCGCCTTTGTAAGGGCGACAGTTAGTTTAGTTCCGTAGACAGGAACTGGAATTTTATCCATTAGGTAAGCGAGTGCTCCCGTATGATCTTCATGACCATGGGATAAAAAGACCCCTTGAATTCGCTCTTTATTTTCTAATAAATACGTAATATCAGGAATAACGATATCGATTCCGTACATTTCATCCTCGGGAAATTTTAAACCGGCATCGATGACGAATAAATCATTTCCAACTTCAACGATATACATATTTTTTCCAAGTTCTCCCACACCTCCTAATGGAATGATTTTTTTCGTTTTTACTTTTTTTCTCGTCAAACTAAACATCCTCCCATTTTCGATACTTTATAATATATAATAAACGTTCATTTCCATAAACGTATCATCATCTTTTTACTGAAATACTTTTCATCAAACCCTCATTTCAAAATCATATCGTTTTCATTATGTAAACATATCCGTTTGGTCTATTATTAAACTATATATTATCCTTTTCTGACAGTTTTCGCAAATAGGACATTTAATGAATCATATAGCACACGTTTGTACATCTTTTTTTATTTTAACATATTTATTCGAGCCCTCGTCCCATTTTGTTCAAAAGTAAAAGGAAAGTTGAATCATTAAATGAGAAAGAGACATAAAAAAACACCCCTAAAAGAGGTGCACAATGGGTTTGGATTATTCGTTTTCAGCCAATTCGTTTAATAATTGGAGTAGGGTGGATCGCTCAGTTCCTGTAAGGGGGACGAGCGGCAAACGTACAGAACCAACGTTAATCCCCTTTAATTGAAGGGCAGTTTTTACTGGAACAGGATTCGGTGCAGCAAACAACCCTTTCATTAGAGGGAAAAGTTTTTGATTCAGTCGACTAGCAGATTGGATATCTCCTTGTAAAAAGGATTCAATCATCCGTTTCATTTCCAATCCGATGACATGGGATGCGACAGAAACAACTCCAAAACCACCGATGGAAAGAACAGGTAAAGTTAAACTATCGTCACCACTATAAAGACGGAAATCTTTTGGAGTTTTAGCGATAATCTCCGTCATTTGATTTAAATTACCACTTGCTTCCTTTACTGCGACAATATTCGGTATCTCGCTCAATCGAATGATCGTTTCAGATTGGATATTAATCCCGGTCCGTCCCGGAATGTTATAAATCATGATTGGTAGTTTTGTACTTTCCGCAATTGAACGGAAGTGTTGATACAATCCCTCTTGATTCGGTTTATTGTAATACGGAGCGACGATCATCACCGCATCAACACCGATTTCTTCTGCCCTTTTTGTCAATTCGATGGATGCTTTCGTATTATTTCCGCCCGTCCCGGCGATTACGGGAACACGATTTTTTACAACATTTACTACATGTTTGAAAAGGGCCAGCTTTTCCTCCACGGTCAAAGTAGGTGATTCACCTGTCGTTCCTGCTACGACAAGGGCGTCACTTCCGTTTTCAATCAAATACTCGATTAATTTCGTCGTTTTTCCAAAATCGATGTTTCCCTTATTATCAAAGGGCGTTACCATCGCAGTGACGATGCGACCAAAATCCATTTCCCTCACTCCTTCATATTTTGAACAAACGTACTAATTTCATCAATCGGATCGATTCCCTCGAGTTCCATATGTAACTCGAAAGCATCGTGCAAGGCGTTAACTGCTTCTTTTAAGTGCTTCTGTTTGACGAGTACCCAAATGGTCGTATAACTATCTGCAGATTGCAAAATATCGATTCCCCTTTCAGAAAGGGCGGTGACGATTTTCGCTGCCACACCTGGGACGCCAGTAATCCCTGCCCCAACGATGGATACTTTTGCACAATGGGGTTCTAAAACGGGTTGATAACCCATTTTTTCTAAAACTGCCTTCGCTTTTTCGGCAACATGATCATTAACCGTATAGACGACTCCGTTTGGAGAAATGTTAATAAAATCGACGGATATTTGTTCACCGGCCATCGCT
Organism: Fervidibacillus halotolerans; assembly: GCF_026547205.1. GTDB lineage: Bacteria > Bacillota > Bacilli > Bacillales > Caldibacillaceae > Fervidibacillus > Fervidibacillus halotolerans. The sequence continues at coordinate 1,165,716 of NZ_CP106877.1, forward strand.
TTAAAAACTTCCACTTGTATATTGTATTGATCTTTTTTCGCATATACTTTAATCTGGGTTAAATTCGGAACGTGAGCAATACCCGTTACAAGACGTTCCCGAATATCCGTTCCCCGTCCTTTTCGGAATAATTTCGTAACCAACGTTCCTGGAGATTTAGAAAATGGAGAACGAATGCGAAGGGGAATTTCTGCCTGCATCGCAATCTCCACCGCTCGAGGGTGAATGACTTTCGCTCCTTGATAGGCGAGATTACAAACTTCATTATACGTCACAACAGAAAGAGCCCTTGCCCGATCCGTTAATTTCGGATCTGCGGTCATCACACCTTCCACATCGGTAAAAATGTCGATCCATTCCGCTTTTAAAGCGGCACCTAAAGCGGCTGCAGATGTATCACTACCTCCCCTTCCAATCGTCGTAATATCTCCCTTTTCATTTACACCTTGGAATCCAGCCACGACGAGGGCATCGTGCTGTTCCAATTCTTCTAATAATCGGTCCGTTTTTACTTCCATTATTTTCGCATTCGTAAAATCGCTATTTGTCAAAAATCCGGCTTGGGCACCTGTTAACGCTTTCGCATGAATTCCTTCTTCCAGTAACATTTCCGCAAAAACAACCGCCGAGATCGTTTCCCCACAAGACATCAATAAATCTTGTTCTTGTTTTGAGATCAGCGCCTTTTCTCCCCCGATTAAAGATAGTAACGTATCGGTAGCATAAGGATCACCAAGTCTTCCCATTGCAGAAACGACGATAACGGGCTTATAGTTTTGTGCAATTGCGTCCTTTATATGGGTAAGGACAGCCCTTCGATTGCTTTCCGTTCGAACGGACGTGCCGCCGAATTTTTGAACGATTATTTTCATCATATACCACTTCCACCCATTCCATTAAAATAAATTAAATTAAATTCAACTTTTGCAAACTCTCTGCAATTTGAATGGAATTCCATGCTGCTCCCTTCAGTAAATTGTCGGAAACAACCCACATATGGAAACCGTATTCGTCATCCAAATCCTTCCGAATCCGACCGACGAAAACTTCCCGGCGGTTAACCGAATCCAAAGGTAGCGGGTATATTTGTTCAGATGGACGGTCCTGCAAGATTACCCCTGGAGCTTCAGCTAATACGGACCTAATTTGATTTGGGGTAACATTTGGTTTTTCTACTTCAAAATAAACGGACTCAGAATGGCCACGGACGACAGGAATCCGTACACAAGTGGCTCCCACTTTCAAGTCGGGCATATGCATAATTTTTCGAGTTTCATTGATCATTTTCATCTCTTCAAAGGTAAATCCATTATCTTGAAATACATCGATTTGAGGAATGGCATTGAATGCAATCGGATAATGTTTTGGATCGTTTTTTACCGGTAAAATGTTCGCTTCCGGTTTTTTCCCTTCCATAATCTCCTTCGACTGCATGTACAATTCATCCACCGCACGATTTCCAGCACCGCTTACCGCTTGGTACGTAGAAACTAGCACCCGTTTTAATCCGTATTTTTTCCGAATCGGTTCTAAACTAACGACCATTTGAATCGTAGAGCAATTTGGATTGGCTATAATTCCGTTATGGTTTTTCAAGTCTTCTTCATTTACCTCAGGAACGACTAACGGTACGTTCGGTTCCATACGGAAGGCACTCGTATTGTCAATGACGACTGTACCATGTTTCACCGCTTCTGGTGCAAGGGCTTTTGAAACACTTCCTCCTGCAGAAAAAAAAGCGATATCCACATTTTTGAAAAGTTCACCCTTCGCCTCAACGATCGGGATTTCTTCACCTTTAAACTGCATTTTTTTCCCACTAGATCGTTTTGAAGCCATGAATGTTAATCGGCGAATTGGAAAATCCCTTTCTTCCAAAGTACGAATCAAATGTTCACCGACAGCCCCCGTTGCACCGACGATAGCGACATGATAACCGTTATTTGACGACATATTCCATTCTCCTTCCAAATAAAAACATCCTCGATCCACATGAATCTTCCGAGTTTAAATCCCTTTTCAAACTTATCGTTCATTTTACCACAATTCTAAGTGGATGAATATTAATTTTCATTAAAAAATTCTGGCTGTTTTCCTATCGTTTTTATCTTTCCGCTCGATGAATTTGAATGAAAAAAATCCGATGCGAAAGGCGCGGGTTCCTACGCATCTTTTTTTATTATAATTCTTATTTTTGATAACGGTCAATAACAACCGGTTGTAACTGACGATGTTCTAAAGCGGCTTCTACCGTTTCAATAAGCTTTGTCATATCAGATACCATCGATTTCGGTTTTTTGAAAGGATCGTCTTGACCAAAGGGGATAAAATAAATATCTTTTGCAGACATTAGTCGCATGATGTTTACTCCGTTGAGTCCTAGGGCATCGTTCGTGGAAATGCCTAATACGATTGGTCGATGATTTCTCATAGTCGCTTTTGCAGCCATAAGTACCGGAGAATCGGTTAAGGCATTGGCTAATTTACTAACGGAATTTCCTGTTGCCGGAGCAATGACCATGCAATCGAGGGGATTTTTCGGTCCAAGAGGTTCGGCTTCGACAATGGAATCGATCACTTTTTTCCCGGTCACTTCTTCGATTTTTTTTACCCAGTCGTCACCAGAGCCGAATCGGGTCGTCGTAGTTTTTACTGTAAATGTAACGATTGGAATCACATCGGCCCCCTTTTCCACCAGTTTTTCAATTTCAGGAAAAACGGAGTCATACGTACAATGGGAACCGGTTAGCCCGAAGCCAATCCGTTTACCTTTCACATCCATCATTCATCTTCCTTTCTTTGTATTGAGTCTTCTCGCAATAATTCGACTAACACATTCGCCAAAATTTGCCCAGCTGTTTTCGGAGCGACAATCCCTGGTAAACTTGGGGCGAGCAATGCTTGAATTCCCCTTTTTTCAGCATATCGAAAATCCGTCCCTCCAGGCTTTGATGCTAAGTCAATGATTAACGTATGGGCCGGCATTTTTGAAATGACACTAGCGGTAACGACGAGATGTGGAATAGTATTAATGCAAATATCTACATCGCTTACCATTTTTTCTAAATCTTGTAAATGAAATGCTTCCATCCCCATTTCCTTAATTCTAGCTAATGAATCTCGCTTTCTTGCACCCACTTTCACCTTTGCGCCTAAGGTATGGAATACCCTTGCCACAGTCATTCCTACCCGACCAAAACCAAGGATTACCGTTTGTGAGCCGTGAATTGTAAAATCTGTATGTTGGATCGCCATCATTAACGTTCCTTCAACCGTCGGAATTGAATTATATATAGCAACATCGTTTCGTTCAAACAATAAAACTAATTTTCTGTTCGCAAGCTTTACGATTTGATCCAAATACGGTGTGGAAATACCTGAAAATATCGTACAATGGGGCGGTGTTTTCTTTAACTCCTCTTCAGTGATTACGATTTTTTCATTGGAAAAAATCGTGTCCACTTCCCCGTGATCATTCGTTCCTGCAACGGGTAAAATAATTGCATCCAAGTCTTTCCAATCCATATCTTGAATTTTTTCCTTCACTGCTCCTGTAAAAGAATGATCTAATTGTTCAAAACCTACGAGGAAAACTTTTGCATCCATTTCAATGAACTTACGAATGATTTCAATCTGTCTTGCATCCCCGCCGATGACAGCAACTTGCAATCCTGTTAACATCAAATCCTTCACCTTCTTTTTCATTCGACAAGCTTCAAACAACAATCGTTTATCAATATCCTATGAAGTGGATTAACTTCATGTGAAAAAAACAGCTCTATAATTTTTGATGTTGGTGACTAAACCTAGAACCTTTTTTGATCAAAAAAATAGAGACAAGTGACACTCCCCTGGTAAAATGTAATCGCCAAACCACATTTATAGGAGTAATGTCACATGTCTCATCATTATTGAAGTTCCATTGGCGACAACTCCTGCGGGGAAAGCACGAGCCTCGAGACCCAGCAGGAACGAAGTGACAAGGAGACTCGAGCCGTGCTACTGGATGCGCGTCCGCCAATGGAACGAATCACTTCAAACCGATTTTGGATGAATGGACAACCTGATCCGATTACATTTTACTGAAAAAAGTCACGAAATTATTCACCAACACGATTTGACAAAGAACCAAAAAAAAACCGGAAATACCGGTTGTTAACTGTTTCGAATATTTATGTTGTCGTTTACGATTGATTGAATTCATCTTCAGGAAAGTCAATAATAATCATATCTGTCCCAATTTTTTTTACATATTTCCAAGGTACGCGAATTTCTCCGCCCGTTTTACGAAATTGAAACCATTTTCCAGTCGGTATAATTAACGCGACGATCTGTCCTGTCTGTTCATTGATCTCCAAATCCGTTTGACCGAGTACCCCTAGTCGTTCCGCTTTTTTTATATCGACGATTTCTTTACCGCTCAATTCACTTAATCGCACCAATGTACTCACCCTTTCCTGTCCTTCTTGTATTAATGTATTCCGATATGGATTAATTTAGAAGAAGGAGTCAGGAAAAGTGTTCGACGATTCATCCATTATTCCTTTGGTAATCTTCCCGTCGGATTAATGACCGCAATGGAGAAATGGTTTGAAAAAATTTTCTGAATTAACGAATTCACTTCTTCCTTCGTCACACCATCGATCAATTGAATCGTTTCATCTAACGTTCGATGTTTTTTTAAATATAATTCATTTTTCCCGTTTCTACTCATCCGACTATTCGTACTCTCTAAACTTAACATGATGTTTCCCTTTAGTTGTTCCTTACTATTTTTTATTTCTCGATCGGTTATTCCCTTTTCCACAAATCGGTGAATTGAAGTCTGAATTGATTCAAATAGGGTATCCATTTGGTCTACACCTGTACCCCCATATATCGTTACCATTCCCGTGTCATAAAAGGAAGAGTGGTAGGAAAAAATCGAGTAAGCCAAACCTTTTTCTTCTCGAATTTCTTGGAATAAGCGACTGCTCATTCCCCCACCTAAAATATTATTTGCAATGATTAACGGATACATTTGATGGTGGGAAACAGGAATCCCTTCAAATCCTATGCAAAGATGGGCCTGTTCTGTATCCTTCCTTTTTACAATTTGATTTTGGTGAAACTTCGGTAATTCCTTTTCAATCCTTCGATTGTTCACTTGATAAGATCCAAATAGGTTTTCCACCTCTTGAATCAATGTTTCATCCACGTTCCCAGCAATGGATATGACGACATTTTCCGGTGTATACATTTGTTCCATATATGTTTTTAACGTCTGTCTGTTAAATGACGCCACCGTTTCCTCAGTACCTAAAATCGGATAACCTAAGGAATGATTTTCGTAAACAGCTTTGCTTAACAGATCGTGTACGATATCATCGGGTGTGTCCTCATACATTTTAATTTCTTCCATAACGACTTTTTTTTCTTTCGACAACTCTTCTTCATCGAAAGTCGAATTAAAAAACATATCCGCTAAAATATTTAAGGCGTAAGACGTGTGTCGATCTAAAACTTTCGCATAATAACAAGTATATTCTTTTGAAGTGAAAGCATTCACTTGTCCACCAATTCGGTCAAAAGACTCGGCAATATCCCGTGCACTTCTCGTTTTTGTACCTTTGAAAAACATGTGTTCTAAAAAATGGGAAATCCCGTTTAGTTCTTTTGGTTCATTTCGAGATCCTGTTTTAATCCAGATGCCTAAGGATACGGATCGGACGGTGGGTATTTTTTCCATAACAATCCGAACGCCATTTTTGCACGTATATTTATTTACCAAACAAAGTCCTCCTCCAAGTTGCTATGAAATCTTTTATAAGCATTATTATAGTATTTTACCGAAAATTTACAAATAAATCGCCTTTTCATATACCCATTTGTAATCTGAAATTTCCCTTCAAAGGTTAAATAGCGAAAGTCACTTGATTCTTTTTTCATCCAATAGTTCAGAAATCGTACTCGGAATATAACCACGATCTTTCAATTCGATCAAAATTTGTTCGAGGGCGTTTGAAGTCGATTCGGTCGGATGCATTAAAATAATGGCCCCGTTATGTACTTGTTTCCTTACCCGATTAAGGACCACTTCGGTAGGCGGATTTCTCCAATCGATCGTATCCACCGTCCACATAATCGTTTGCATATTCATTTCATCAGCGATTTGCACCGTTTCTTCACGAAAGCTACCACTAGGTGGAGCAAATAAAGAGGGTTTGACACCGATTGCTGCTTCGATGATTCGATTCGTTTCTTCCAATTCTTTTTTCGTCTCCGCTACCGTCAATCGAGCAAAGTCGGGATGGGAATAGGAGTGATTTCCAATTTCATGCCCTTCATTGAAAATCATTTTGACCAAATCCGTATTTTGTTTCGCCCATTTTCCTTCTAAAAAAAAAGTGGCATGTACTTGTTGTCTTTTTAATGTGGCAAGAATGGAAGAAATATATTCATTTCCCCATGCTACATTGATGGTTATAGCTACGGTCGGTTTTTCCGGATGGCCTCGATAAATAGGAGCAGGGGGAAGATCTTCCAAATGAATTTTTGGGGGAACTTGTTTGAAAACTAGTTTTTTCTCGTCAAACATTCCATCAATTTTCATTTTTTGATACGTTGATTCCACATCAACCCGTAATCCGTTGTAACCAGGTATTTTTTTCCAAACTTTATCTATTCTTGCATTCTCAGGTTCTTTTTCATACTCTTTTCGTCGCTGTTCGATCTCCATATATAAAGAATCCTTGATCGCTGTTGCGGTGATCGCTTCTGTTCGAAGTTTTTCTACATAAAGTTCAGATAATGGGTTTTGAACAATAAAATAGCCGAATATCATGATGGTTATAAGTATGATTGGACGCTTGAAAGATTGTTTCTTCATTCGCTCTACCCCTCCCATTTAAATCTATGATTTACATGGACAGGATAGAACGTGGATTTTTTTTCCAATTAAAAAGGGACCTACTCTTTAATGAGAAAGTCCTTTTGCCATGTAAGTCGATATGGAAAGGGAGAAGGAAAATCCCCATAAATAGGAAGATTCATTCCTTCATTTTAATTACCCTTGTGTTTATTTTTCTCCCGTAACGCTGCTTTTCGGGATAAATTTACACGTCCTTGTCGATCGATATCAATTACTTTTACAAGCACTTCATCACCGATGTGAACGACGTCTTCTACCCTTCCGACCCGTTCTTCAGCCAATTCCGAAATATGAACGAGACCATCTTTTCCATTGAATAGTTCGACGAAGGCACCGAATTTTTCAATTCTACGCACTTTACCGATATACATTTTTCCGACTTCAATTTCTTGAACAATCGATTCAATCATTTTTTGTGCTTTTTCATTCATATCTTGATCTGTAGAAGAGATATAAATTGTTCCATCTTGTTCAATATCAATTTTTACGCCAGTTTCGTCAATAATCCGTTTCACCACTTTACCACTCGGTCCGATCACATCTCCTATTTTGTCAGGATTAATATGCATCGACAAAATTTTCGGAGCATACGGTGATAATCTTTCTCGAGGTTTGGATATCGTTTGTAACATATGTTCTAAAATTTGCAACCGACCTTTTTTGGCTTGTTCTAAGGCTTCTTGTAAAATTTCTTTGGACAGTCCGTCGATTTTGATATCCATTTGCAAAGCGGTAACTCCTCGATCCGTCCCAGCAACTTTGAAATCCATATCTCCAAGATGGTCTTCCATTCCTTGAATATCCGTTAAAATCGTATAATGTTCACCGTTTTTTACAAGCCCCATAGCAATTCCGGCAACCGGTGCTTTTATTGGAACTCCTGCATCCATCAAAGCCAATGTACTACCACAAATACTCGCTTGTGATGTCGATCCGTTCGATTCCAACACTTCAGATACTAACCGAATCGTATACGGGAATTCTTCTTCAGAAGGAATTATCGGTTCTAAAGCCCGTTCACCTAACGCACCATGTCCAATTTCCCTTCTTCCTGGTCCTCGAATGGGGCCTGCCTCACCGACGGAAAATGGAGGGAAATTATAGTGATGCATAAAACGTTTTTCTTCTTCAATTCCAAGGCCATCTAATATTTGCACATCTCCAAGGGCTCCAAGGGTACAAACGGATAAAGCTTGTGTTTGACCGCGCGTAAATAATCCAGATCCGTGAGCACGGGGCAGAATGCTAACAGACGAAGACAGTGGTCGAATCTCGTCAATTCTTCTTCCATCTGGACGGATTTTTTCGACGGTAATCAATCTTCTTACTTCTTCTTTCACGAGCTTGTCCATCATGGACTGCACTTGTTTCAGTAATTCCTCATCCGCTTCCTCATTTTCATATTTCTCGATAATGTCTTGTTTAATCGACTCGATTGCCGTATCCCTTGCTTGTTTTTCTGGAATACGGATCGCTTCAAGCAATTGTTTTTCACAGAGGGAACGTACTTCTTTTTCCACTTCTGGGTCAATTTCAAATAATGGAACATCCATTTTATCTTTACCGACTTTTTGAGCAATTTCCTCTTGGAAAGCGATTAATTTTTTAATTTCCTCATGACCAAACATGATCGCTTCAAGCATCGTTTCTTCCGGTACTTCATCGGCTCCGGCTTCAACCATATTAATGGCATCCTTCGTACCTGCCACACTTAAATGCATTTTACTTCTTTCCGATTGTTCGACAGTCGGGTTAATCACAAATTTTCCATCAATCAAGCCGACGATCACACCTGCAATCGGACCGTTAAATGGAATATCCGAAATAGTCAATGCAAGGGACGAGCCAAACATTGCAGCCATTTCCGTTGAACAATCTTGGTCGACGCTCAAAACGGTACTTACGACTTGAACTTCATTCCGAAATCCTTCTGGGAATAATGGCCGAAGGGGGCGATCGATAAGGCGAGCCGCCAAAATGGCTTTTTCACTCGGTCGACCTTCCCTTTTAATAAACCCACCAGGTATTTTCCCGACAGCATATAATCGTTCTTCGTAATTAACCGTCAAGGGAAAAAAGTCGACGGATTTTGGTTCCTTCGAAGCGACCGCTGTACTTAAAACAACGCTATCTCCATAACGGACGAGCACTGCACCATTTGCTTGTTTGGCTAGTCGTCCTAATTCAACAGACAGCTTTCGTCCAGCCAAATCGATGGAAAAAACATGTATTTCATTTTCCATATACGGACTCCTCTCTTATTACAAATTTCGCAACAACGATTTCTTTTTATTATGTATTGTAAACAAAGGACAAGGGTTCATAAACGTCACTTTTTGGTATTCCAAGAAGTTAGCAAAGCTAACAAAAAAGCGGGATGACTCCCGCTTTTTTTATCGGCGTAAACCGAGCTTGTTAATTAATTCACGGTAACGTTGAACATCTTTATTACGCAAATATGCTAACAAGTTACGGCGTTTACCAACCATTTTGTATAGCCCGCGACGGGAATGGTGGTCTTTTTTATGAACTTTCAAATGTTCATTTAACAAATTAATTTGTTCTGTTAAAATCGCAATTTGAACTTCCGGTGATCCTGTGTCGTTTTCGTGAATTTTAAACTGTTCAATGATTTCATTTTTTCTTTCTTGCGACAATGCCATGTTGATTTCACCTCCTATATCTTTACATCCCCTATTACTGAGCAAGCGCCGGAGTCATCGACTTGCCAAGCAAAGGTTCATAGAATACGCTAATTAGAATACTACTTTTTTTCGAAAAATGCAAGTATGGTTTACCATTTTTTCACCGATGGTCGATGGATGAAATCGAGTTGAAAAAATCCATCGCTTGTTTTTTATCCCTTGTAATTTGTTTACTGAGTTCATCGACGGAGGTAAATTTTCGTTCTTCTCGAATCCTCTTATACCATTTGATATTGACGCTTTCGCCATATAGGTCATCTTGAAAATTTAGTAAATGAACTTCGATCATTCTTTGTCTTCGCTCATTATGAAATGTAGGTTTGAAACCGATATTACAAACCCCTGGAATCCATTGGCCATTTACAAAAACTTCAACCGCATAAACTCCGTCCTTCGGAAGTACGTAACGATGATCCACATCAATATTTGCTGTTGGGAATCCGATGGTTCTTCCCCGCTTCTCTCCGTGAACAACCGTACCAGAAATGGTATAATGCCTGCCTAACATCGCAGGAACTTGATCCACATTGCCCAGTTTGATTAAATTTCGAATTGAAGTTGAACTAATCTTTTCATTTTGAACCATCATTTTTTCAATAACGGTATAAGAAAATCGATTTTCACTTAATTGTTTAATCGTATTCATATTTCCTTTACCATATCTTCCATATGTATAATCAAATCCTGCAACGAGATGTTTTACATTCAACTGAACGATATATTGTTCGATAAACTGCTCTGGGGACAATTTTGAAAATTCCTTCGTAAAAGGGACGATAATGAAATAATCGATTCCTAACGCTTGAATTCGTTGCTTTTTTTCATGTAATAGTGTTAAATACTTAACTTTTTCCGGATTTCCTAAAACGGCTTTTGGCGAAGGATCAAAGGTCATCACTCCACTATGTAATCCCCTTTTTTCGGCCTCTTCCTTTGCTGTTCCAATCACTTTTTGATGGCCAATGTGAATCCCATCAAAATAGCCGATGGCGAGGGACAGGGGGGGCAACTCATCCACGGCGTTTTTATTCTCTTCCGTCAAATAAATGACTTTCACTGTTAAACGCACCTTTCTTATCGGTCTTTCATCTCGTTATCCAGATTTAACACACGGATCGGCTTTATAAACCCATTTTTGTTCGGGTGTAGCTGATACAAAGCGATCATTTTCTCGTGGTTCGTTATTGCTATGGGACCATTGGAGGAAAGCAAGAATTCCGGTGCCTGTATTACCGCTCCGTTTTTCACTCTCGTAGCTAATTTATCATGAATTTCATATTTCGGCAATCGATTCAGTACTTGTTCAATAGGTATAATGGCCTCTTCAATTTTTCTGCGAGCAACCAATTGTTCAATTTCTTCAAAGGTGAGACTATTTTTTGCCGTAATTCCCGCTGACTCAATCCGAACGAGCTTTGACATATGGGCTGGATAACCTAACATGTCTCCTATCATCACGGCAAGGGTGCGGATATACGTCCCTTTACTACACTTCACCCGAAAGTTAATGTGAACCGGATCCCCCTCAAATGTATCCAAATCATCTAGTAATTCTAGTTCAAAGATTTTTACTTTCCTTTTTGGCCGTTCAACCGTTTTTCCTTCCCTCGCATATTCGTATAAACGTTTCCCGTTCACCTTCACTGCAGAATACATAGGTGGAACTTGGATGATTTCACCGGTTAAACGGTGAAATACCTTTACGATGTCTCCTCTACGGAACGGTTTTGTAATCGACTTTTGTTCAACGATTTCTCCATCGGCATCTTCTGTCGTAGTGGAAATGCCAATCGTTACTGTGCCTTCATAACTTTTATTTTCATTTTGTATAAATTGAACAACCTTCGTTGCCTCGCCAATAGCGATGGGGAGCACTCCGGTTACACTAGGATCAAGCGTTCCTGTATGCCCGATTTTTTTAATACCTAACAATCTTCTTAACTTTACGACACAATCATGGGAAGAGTACCCGGAAGGTTTCCAAAGGGGTAAAATCCCATTCATACCATTCACCTTCTATTCAAAAGGGTCTGACGAAACCAGTCAGACCCTTTTTTTAATTTTCTTCCTTTTTTTCATGATTAATATTTTGTAGGAGTGTTTCAATTCGGTTTCCGTATTCGATTGATTCGTCGAATTCGAAATCGATTTCCGGGGTTTTTCTTAAACGAATCCGTCTACCGATTTCTGAACGGATAAACCCCTTTGCCTTTGTGAGGCCAATTAGCGTATTTTCCCTTTCCTCTTCTCCACCTAAAACAGAAATAAATACCTTTGCTTGCTGTAGATCTCCAGTCACTTCCACATCAGTTACAGTAACAAATCCAATTCTCGGATCTTTAATTTTCCGGCTGATGATATCGCTCAGTTCTTTTTTCATTTGTTCCCCAACTTGTTTTGCACGGATTTTCAAGTTGATCACCTCCGGGTTAAAGCCACTCAATTTCAGTTATTGTCAGTTCAATTTCAGGAAAGGAGTCGATGAGTTTTAAAACTTGTTGGTATTCCTTTTCAGCGACTTCTTTTACTGTCGATACGGTAACGAGTGCTATTTTAGACCGTTGCCACTGATTTTGAAAATCGATTTCTGCTACGGCAAAATTGAATTTCTGTCGAATTCGCGTTAAAATACGTTGTAAAATGGCCCGCTTGTCTTTCAACGATTGACAATGATAGAAATAACACTCAATTTCCGCAGAAAGAATCATGATCGTCTAATTTCCTCCATGATATACGCTTCGATTGTATCTCCTTCTTTAATATCATTAAAGTTTTTAATGGTCACACCACATTCATAACCTTGAGCCACTTCTTTTACATCATCCTTGTATCGTTTAAGGGAATCGATTTCTCCTTCGTATATAACGATGCCATCTCGGATTAGTCGAACCCCGCTATTCCTCGTTACCTTTCCTTCCATTACATAACATCCAGCAATTGTACCGACTTTGGAAACTTTAAAGGTGGTGCGAACTTCCAATTGCCCGATTACTTTTTCCTCATATTCTGGATCGAGCATTCCTTTCATTGCAGACTCAATTTCATCGATTGCTTTATAAATAATCCGATGTAAGCGGATATCAACTTTTTCCGATTCGGCCATTCGTTTTGCATTCGTCGTCGGGCGAACGTTGAAACCGATTATAATCGCGTTGGATGCAGTAGCTAACAGGATATCCGATTCGGTAATCGCACCGACACCTGTATGGATAATATTTACCTTCGCACCCTCCACATCGATTTTTTGTAAAGAAGAGCTAAGGGCTTCTACAGAACCTTGAACATCGGCTTTTACAATGATGTTCAATTCCTTAACGTCCCCTTGTTTCATTTGGTCAAATAATTTATCGAGACTGACTCGTGCGGTTTCATTTCGATTTTCTTGTAACGCCTTTTGGGCCCTTGCTTCCCCTACTTGACGGGCCGTCTTTTCATCATCGAATACGACAAATCGGTCACCGGCTTGCGGTACTTCGTTCAATCCAGTGATTTCAACTGGTGTGGAAGGTCCTGCCGATTTTACCCGCCGTCCTAAATCATTCACCATCGCTCGTACACGTCCAAATGTATTTCCGACAACGATCGGATCACCAATTTTCAGTGTACCGTTTTGAACAAGAAGGGTGGCAACGGAACCTCGACCTTTATCCAATTCCGCTTCAATAACCGTTCCATAGGCTTTTCGATTCGGATTTGCTTTTAATTCTTCCACCTCACTGACGAGGAGGACCATTTCTAATAGTTGATCCACACCTTCTCCTGTCAAAGCAGAAATCGGGACGAAAATTGTATCGCCTCCCCAACTTTCTGCAATCAAACCATATTCGCTCAATTCTTGCATTACCCGGTCTGGATTCGCTGTCGGTTTATCCACTTTATTCACCGCAACGATAATCGGTACATTAGCTGCTTTTGCGTGGTTAATGGCTTCAACAGTTTGCGGCATCACGCCGTCGTCAGCAGCTACAACTAAAATGGTAATATCCGTCACCTTTGCACCTCGTGCCCGCATCGTCGTAAAGGCGGCGTGACCAGGTGTATCTAAGAAGGTAATTTTCTTCCCATCAATTTCTACTTGGTATGCACCGATATGTTGGGTAATACCACCTGCTTCCAGCTGGGTTACTTTTGAATGGCGAATGTGATCTAGGAGGGTCGTTTTCCCATGGTCGACATGCCCCATAATTGTAACAACCGGAGGACGTTCGATTAAATTTTTTTCCGAATCATCCTTAGAAATATATGCTTCCAAATCGGTCATATCGACCTTTACTTTCTCTTCTACTTCTACGCCGTATTCACTTGCAATCAATTCGATGGTATCTGCATCCAACGACTGGTTAATCGTCGCCATGACACCGAGCATTAACAATTTTTTAATGATTTCTGAAGGCTCGAGATGGAGCTTTTTCGCTAATTCATGAACGGTCAACGATTCGGTAAATGTTATTTTTTTCGGGAGTTCTTTTTCCTTTTTCTGTTGTTGGGATTGGGCATTTTCTTGTTTTTGTTTTTGTGCACCTTTTCCTTTTTGTTTCTTTTTAAAGACTTTGTTTTCCTTTGGGCGATATTCTTGATCGGATTTTTTTTCTTCTTTCATTTTCGACTGCACACTGTTTCCTTTTCCTTTTTTTGACTTCACATCTATTTTTTCATCGTTCATTACTTTTGAGGTCGGTTCCATTTTCGGTGATTTTATTCCGTTTCCGTTCGCTTTCGATTGTCCGGATTTTGTACCTTTTTCTTTTTGATTCGTCTTATTCGATCCCTTATTTTGTTGGGAAGGGGTCCGTTTTTGTCTTTTCTGATGATCTCGTTTTATTTTTTGTGTTTGTTGATTTTTTCCAAACACTTGATCTAATTGGCGAATGACGTTTTCATCGATCGCCGTCATATGATTCGACACTTCGATATCCATTTCTTTTAATTTATTAATCACTTGTCTACTAGTGATGTGATTCCTCTTAGCGTATTCATATACGCGTAATTTCGTCATACTTTCACCCCCGTATAATTAATCGAGCAAGGTTAACAATTTTTTCGAGAATCCTTCGTCCGTTACCGCGACGACGACACGAGCATGTTTTCCGATCGCAGCGCCAATCATTTGTCTGTTCCCTTTCTGTTTTACCGGGATACCGTAATAGGAACATTTATCTTTAATCCTTTTCGATGTAAGATTGGATACGTCTTCGGTCAAAATAACTAATTTTGCCCGCTTTTTTTGTATTTCTTTTAGGACGAGTTCTTCTCCGGTAACGATTTTTCCAGCCCGATTAGCTAAACCTAACAACGACAACCATTTCTCTTGGACCATCTTTTAAGAAGTTGGCTCCTTTTCAATGTATTGAGTGATTTCTTCGTAAATCTTTTCGTCAACTTCTACTTTTAAATGTTTTTCTAAAATGTTTTTCTTTTTCGCTAATACGACCGCATCTTTATTTTTTGAAAGGTATGCACCACGCCCAGATTTTTTTCCCGTTGGATCGATGGAAACTTCCCCATCCTTTGAACGTACGATTCGAATCAATTCCTTTTTCGGTAGCATTTCACCTGTGGCAACGCATTTCCGCATAGGTATTTTTTTTTGCCTCGTCACGGTATCACCACCCCTTACTCTTTATCTTGTGGAAGTTCATCATCGACCAATAGATGTTCTTGTTCTTGATCTTGACTATTCGCTTCCATAATTACATCCTCCGAGAAGAAAGGTTCTTCCCTTGGATAAATCCCCATTTCTCTTGCGTCTGTTTCACTTTTTATATCAATTTTCCAACCGGTTAATTTCGCCGCTAATCGGGCATTTTGTCCACGTTTACCAATGGCGAGGGATAATTGATAATCTGGGACGACTACAACGGTCGATTTCTCCTCTTCGTTGACGAGGACATCTAATACTTTGGAAGGACTAAGGGCATTTGCAACAAATTCAACAGGATCTTTTGAATATTTTACGATGTCGATTTTTTCTCCACAGAGTTCATCCACAACTGCTTGAACCCGAGAACCCTTCGGTCCGACGCACGCTCCAACTGGATCGACATCTTTATTTGCTGAATAAACAGAGATTTTGGATCGATCCCCTGCTTCCCGGGCTACGGACATAATTTCTACTTCTCCTTCATATATTTCCGGCACTTCCAGTTCAAACAATCTTTTTAAAAGATTTGGATGGGTACGAGAAACGAAAATTTGCGGTCCCTTTGTCGTCATTTCTACTTTCGTGATGTATACCTTTATTCGATCGTTATGATTGTAAGTTTCATTGGGCATTTGTTCATGTACAGGCATAAGTGCTTCGGCTCGACCGAGACTGACATACACAAATCGATGATCTTTTCGTTGAACGATTCCCGTCATGATATCATCTTCCCGATCGGAAAATTCTTCGAAAATAATTCCCCTTTCAGCTTCACGCACCCTTTGTGTAACGACTTGTTTTGCTGTTTGGGCTGCAATTCGACCGAAATTTCTCGGCGTTACTTCAATTTCGACAATATCACCGATCTCATAGTTCGGATCTATTTTTCTCGCTTCTTCCAGAGAAATTTCCAATCGGGTGTCAAATACTTCATCGACGACTTCCTTTCGAGCAAAAACTTTCATCGATCCCGTTTCAAGATTAAAATCGGTACGAACATTTTGCGCCTGATTAAAATTTCGTTTATAGGCAGAAACTAATGCAGCTTCGATTGCTTCGACTAATAAATCTCGAGAAATTCCCTTTTCCTTTTCTAGTCTATCCAAGGCATCCAATAATTCGTTACTCATTTTTTGCGGTATCCCCCTTAATTTGATCTTTTTGATCTTTTCGAATACATTAAAAACTTACGGCCAAACGAGCAAGTGCAATTTTTTTCAACGGTATCATCACTTGCTTTTTTCTCGTTTTGATTAGGATTTCGACATATACATTTTCACCGTCAAAATTCGTTAATGTTCCTTCGAATATTTTTTCCTTTTCAATCGGTTCATATGTTTTTATGTAAACCCGTTTTCCAACGGATTTTTCAAAGTCTTCTTTCCTTTTAAGTGGACGCTCCGCACCGGGAGAGGATACTTCTAAATAATAATTGTGTGGAATTGGATCAACTTCATCCAATTTTTCACTTAAACGCTCGCTGACCATTTCGCAGTCTTCAATATCTATCCCGGTTTCTTTATCGATAAACACACGTAAAAAATAATTTTTTCCTTCTTTTACATACTCTATATCCACGATTTCCATATTGAGCTCACGGACAATCGGCAATGCTAAATCATGGACCGTTTGGGCTATTTTACTCATACAACCCCTCCTTACATAAAAAAGTCCTTTATAAATAAAGTCCTAGGATAGACCATGTTAAAAAGGATGCCATACAAATAGGAAAGAGTGGGAAATCCCACTCTTTGTTTCAAACCAAAGATTACACTTTCAATAAAGAATATACCATAACGAAAATGTTTATGCAAATAGGCATTCCTTTAAAAAAGCGATAATTGGTTTTGTTCCGGTAACGATTCGAGACAACCTTGTTTTTCTAAATATTCTAAGATCGTCTTCGAAACCTTACCGCGTTTTTGTAAATCTTCTTTCGATAAAAATTCTCCTTCTTCCCTAGCCTTAACAATATTCATCGCAACGGATGTTCCAAGGCCTGGGACCGCATTGAACGGTGGAATTAGTGAATCGCCATCAATAATAAATTCTGTTGCTGACGAACGATACAGATCGATATTTGTAAAGGAAAATCCTCTTTCACACATTTCTAGGGCAACTTCTAGCACCGTTAACAAGTTTTTTTCCTTTTGGGAAGCACCCATTCCTTTCTCCTCAATTTCCAGGATTCTTGCACGAATCGCATTTGAACCACGAATCATCGCCTCTAAATCAAAGTCCTCTGCGCGAACGGTAAAATAGGCTGCATAAAACAGTAAAGGATGGTGAACTTTAAAATAGGCAATTCGAACAGCCATCAATACGTAAGCAGTGGCATGGGCCTTCGGAAACATATATTTAATTTTTTTGCACGAGTCGATATACCAATCCGGTACGTTTTGCTTACGCATCGCCGACTCCATTTCTTCCGTTAAACCCTTCCCTTTTCGAACCGATTCCATAATTTTAAAGGCAAGGGATGGTTCAATTCCTTGATAGATCAAATAAACCATAATGTCATCTCGACAACCGATCACTTCTTTTAAAGAACATGTTCCGCTCTGAATTAATTCTTGAGCATTTCCTAACCATACATCGGTTCCGTGGGATAATCCGGAAATTTGTACAAGTTCGGAAAAGGTCGTCGGATTCGTTTCCTCCAACATCTGACGGACGAAACGTGTACCAAATTCTGGAATACCAAGGGTGCCCGTCTTGCACATAATTTGTTCTTCAGTGATGCCTAAAGGTTCGGTAGAACTGAATATTTTCATGACTTCCGGATCATCCGTCGGTATCGTTTTTGGATCAATACCACTTAAATCTTGTAACATCCGGATGACGGTCGGATCATCGTGACCGAGTATATCCAATTTCAATAAATTATCGTGGATCGAATGGAAGTCAAAATGGGTCGTTCGCCACTCAGAATCTTGGGCATCTGCAGGATATTGAATCGGAGTAAAATCATAAATATCCATATAATCTGGAACGACGATAATTCCACCAGGATGTTGACCTGTCGTTCGTTTAACACCCGTCATACCCTTCGACAACCGATCGATTTCCGCTTGTCGCAAAACTAACTGATGATCTTCTGCATATCCTTTAACGAACCCATAAGCGGTTTTGTCAGCCACTGTACCGATCGTTCCTGCCCGATATACGTAGTCTTCACCGAATAATACTTTAGTGTAATTATGTGCTGTCGGTTGATATTCTCCAGAAAAGTTTAAGTCAATATCTGGAACTTTATCCCCTTTAAAACCTAGAAACGTTTCAAAAGGAATATCATGGCCATCCTTTTTATACAATGTCCCGCATTTCGCACAATTTTGATCGGGCAAATCGAATCCACTACCGACCGAACCGTCATTGAAAAATTCAGAGTTTTGGCATGATGGACAAACATAATGGGGGGGTAACGGATTTACTTCTGTGATGCCCGTCATCGTTGCAACAAAGGAAGAACCAACCGATCCCCTAGATCCGACCAGATAGCCATCATCAAGGGATTTTTTTACTAGCTTATGGGCAATTAAATAAATGACGGCAAATCCATTTTCAATGATACTTTTTAATTCTTTTTCCAATCGCTTTTCAACGATTTCAGGTAGCGGATCACCGTATATTTTTCGAGCTTGTTCATAACTCATCGATCGAATCTCTTCTTCTGCCCCTTCGATTTTCGGAGTATACAATTCATCCTTGATCGGTTTAACATCTTCAATGAAGTCGGCAATTTTGTTCGAGTTTTTGATGACGATCTCTTCCGCCTTTTCTTCTCCTAAAAAACGAAAGGAAGTTAACATTTCATCCGTCGTACGGAAATGAACATCAGGCAAGTTTTGTCGATTCAGTCGATTCGCCCCACCTTGAGAGGCAATTAATATTTTTCGATAGATTTTATCTTCCGGATTCAAATAATGGACATTGCCCGTAGCGACGACTGGGATATCTAATTTTTCACCAAGGGAAACAATTTTTGCGATCGTATCTTCTACTTGTTTTTCCGATTCAAAAACTTCTCCGGTCTGATATACTTCTTTTGGATGAACTTCAAAAAAATCGTAAAATTTCCCGATTTCTTCTAATTCTTCGGTCGGTTTTTGCTGGGCTGCTTCAAATAATTCTCCCAGCCCGCATCCAGATCCAATAAGTAATCCTTCCCGATACGTTTGTAAAACAGAACGCGGTATGCGCGGAACACGATAAAAATATTGGATATGGGATAGGGAGATGAGTTTAAATAAATTTTTTAGTCCTTTTTGATTTTTGACGAGTATTGTGCAATGAAATGGACGTGTCCTTTGATAAGCCGTTTCATTTTTCCCTAATTCATTTAATTCATCGTGATAATAAATTCCTTTCGATTCTGCATCCTTGATCATTTTAATGAAAAGGTGTCCCGTAGCTTCCGCATCATAGATTGCCCGGTGATGTTTCGTCAATTCGACATTGAATTTTTTGGCCAATGTATTTAAACGGTGATTTTTCAACTCTGGATATAAAAATCGGGCTAATTCAAGGGTGTCGATCACTGGGTTTTTTACTTTTCCGAATCCAATTCGATCGTATCCCGCATTTAAAAAACTAATATCAAAGGATGCATTATGAGCTACTAACGTAGTATTTTTCGACCACTCATAAAAATCTTCCAATACTTTTTCAACATCTGGTGCATTTTTCACCATATCATCGGTAATGCCGGTCAGTTCAATCGTCGTAGCTGATAATGGTTGCTTCGGATTCGCAAAGGATTCGAAGCGATCGATGATTTCCCCATTTTGAATTTTAACCGCAGCAAGTTCGATAATCGTATGGTAAATGGCAGATAGCCCGGTCGTTTCCACGTCGAAAACAACGTACGTTTCCTCATCGAGTTTTCGATGGGTCGGATTGTAAGCGATAGGAATACCGTCATCTACAATATTTGCTTCCATACCGTAAATGATCTTAACCCCATGTTTTTTTCCAGAATAATACGCTTCCGGAAAGGATTGGGCTACTGAATGGTCGGTGATGGCAATGGCTCGATGCCCCCATTTTTTCGCCTGACCGACCAGTGCATCGACGGAAGAGACAGCATCCATTTGGCTCATCGGTGTGTGCAAATGTAATTCTACCCGTTTATCTTTGGCCGTATCCTGCCGTTCCTTTCCACTGATTTCATTAATATCGTTTGCAATTAATACGAGATCACGAACAAAGGTGTCGTTTTGAACGTTCCCACGAACACGAACCCACATTCCTTTTTTGATTTGTTTTAATTTTTCACCGTCTTCCTTCGTATCTTTGGAAAACATTTTCACTAAAATCGAATTCGTGTAGTCTGTAATCTTACATTCTAACAATGTTCGACCGCTTCTCAGTACCTTCGTTTCACTTTCAAAAATATATCCTTCAACGACGACTCGTCTTTCTTCATCGGTAATCTCTTCCAATTTACGAATCGGCTGATCAGTTTGTATCGGATAACCAATGATAACAGGTCCTTCCTTTTGTTTGGATTCGACCTGTACCTCTTTCTTTTTTATCTCCACGATTGCTTGTTTTGCCCGGATTTCATCTTCTTGTTTCCTTTTTTCTAGGAATTTTTCATATTCCCCATTATCTTCTTTATATTGATCTTCAATGGAAAATAGAAGAGGAGGGAAACCGAACTGTTGATATATTTGGGAGATAGTCTGGCCGTATTTCTTTTTTAATGTTAAGGCCTCCATCTCATTTCTTGCATATACAGATATCTTATTCCCCTGTATTTTCGGTATTTGTTCATTTAATAAAGATAATAAAGCCGGTGACATTCCATCCAATTGATTTATACAATAATTCCAATACTCAATGACGAAGGAAGGATCGAATTGTTTTTCTTTCGACTCTATTGTGAAATGAACATTGGCTATATGTTGAAAAGCCTTTTTCATATGAAATTCGAACTGGTGAAAAACGGAAAAAGGTAGGATCGACTCTAAGGAAAAATGAAAGTTCCATGTTTTCGCTTCCCTTTCAACGACTAATTTTTCTATTTTTCCATTTTGAAAATAAGGCATCCATTCATCTTTATTCAGTCCGATTTGGCTTAGCAATATTTGAAACCGTTGCCGTTTTTCCTGTTCTATTTGTTCACTCAATTTT
This sequence comes from Fervidibacillus halotolerans, assembly GCF_026547205.1. Lineage (GTDB taxonomy): Bacteria > Bacillota > Bacilli > Bacillales > Caldibacillaceae > Fervidibacillus > Fervidibacillus halotolerans. The sequence continues at coordinate 1,187,110 of NZ_CP106877.1, forward strand.
TTCCCCCCTTAACAAGGAAAAAGAAATGTCTTCCCTTTCCTCAAAACTTCATCAACGTTCATTATAACATAAGCGGAAACGTTACAAACTGATGGCGTATTTCCTTAAACTCTAGCTGAAAAAAGCTTGACTCTAAAAGAATCAAGCCTGAACAATTCGATCGATCTCTAATATTAAGTTTTCTTTCTTTATATCTTTTGACTCGCCTGTGCTACGCTCTTTTAATTCGACAATCCCTTGGCTAGCATTTTTTCCAACGATAATCCGATATGGAATACCGATTAAATCCGCATCTGCGAATTTCACCCCAGCCCGCTCATGTCGATCATCGAAGAGAACTTCAATTCTTCTTTCCTTGAGCTGTTTGTAAATTTCCGTTGCTAAATCCATTTGGGTCTGATCTTTTGTATTGACGATGATCAAATGAACCATATAAGGGGCGATTGATTTTGGCCATACGAGACCTTTTTCATCTGCTAGTTGTTCACTAACGGCAGCGAGCAAACGGGATACACCAATTCCGTAACATCCCATAATCATCGGCTGACTTTTTCCCTTTTCATCTAAAAAGGTTGCATTCATTGCTTCACTGTAACGGGTACCTAACTTAAACACATGACCGACTTCAATTCCCTTAGCAAATTTAATCGTCCCTTTACCATCAGGTGACGGATCACCTTCTTGAATAAATCGAAGATCGGCATATTGGTCAATATGGAAATCCCGATCGGGGTTCACATTGATAAAATGTTTACCCACTTCATTTGCCCCGCAAACGCCGTTAACGACATACTTGATTGCATGATCGGCGATAATTTTTACATTTTTTGTCCCAATTGGCCCGACGAACCCGATCGGGCAGCCTATGATTTCTTCCGTTTGTTCCGGTGTTGCCATCTCTACAACCGAAGCATCGAGTATGTTTTTTAATTTCACATCATTTACTTCATGATCTCCCCTTACTAATGCGAGAACAAATTCGTCATCAACGACAAATAAGATAGATTTAATACAATCGGAAGGGGAAACGTGTAAAAATTGTGCCACATCTTGAATCGTTTTGTGGTCTTTTGTGTCGACTTTTTCCAACGGTTTTTCATTTTCCTGCTTTTTGTCGTATTTCGTGATTACTTCTGCCATTTCAATATTGGCTGCATAGTCCGATTCATCCGAATAGGCAATCGTATCTTCCCCAGTATCCGATAAAACCATAAATTCGTGGGTATCCTTCCCACCGATTGCTCCAGAATCGGCAATTACTGCACGATAATTTAAACTAAGACGTTTCAGAATATTCGAATATGCTTGAAACATCAAATCGTATGTTTCATCTAAACTTTCTTTATTCGTATGGAAGGAATACGCATCTTTCATAATAAATTCCCGACCACGTAATAGACCGAAACGGGGTCGCTTTTCATCGCGAAATTTCGTTTGGATTTGGTAGACGGTAAGCGGAAGCCGTTTATAACTTTTAATTTCATCCCGAATATGGCTTGTAATGACTTCTTCATGGGTGGGACCTAACACGAATGGACGTTCATGACGGTCTTCCATCCGCATTAATTCAGCACCGTAAGAGTACCAACGACCTGTTTCCTTCCATAATTCGGCAGGTTGAAGGGCAGGCATAAACATTTCAACTGCATCGATCGCATCCATTTCTTCACGAATAATATTTTCGATTTTTTGCAATACCCTTTTACCTAATGGGAGGAAAGTATAAATCCCACTTGCTACTTGCCGTATAAATCCTGCCCGAACTAAATATTGATGGCTTTTAATTTCTGCTTCAGAAGGAACTTCCCTTAATGTAGGTATAAATATTTTACTTTGCTTCATATTGCACCTCTAATTTTTACCAGTTTCAAATAATTATTTAATATTGTAAACATATTTTGAAAATTGTCAATCAGTTAAAGAAAAAACCGTTGAATATCGTTCCACGTTACGACTAGCATTAACAAAAAGAGTAATGCAAAACCGATAAAATGGACGAAGCCTTCCTTATTTTTATCAATCGGTTTCCCTCTAACAGCTTCGATGCCCAGAAACACTAACCTTCCCCCGTCAAGGGCTGGAATCGGTAAAAGATTCATTATGCCTAAATTGATGCTCAATAGGGCTCCCCATCTCATTAAACTAAAAATACCGGTTTGGGCGACGATCTCCGTCGATGCATAAATGCCGACAGGACCAGCCAGAGCATCGATGGTAAATCCACCAGTGATTAGATCTCCTAAAATAATAAAAATTTGTTTCGTCCAAAAGGCGGTTTGTTCAAATCCTAAAACAAAAGCTTTCAACGGGGATTTATCCATCGGTTGATACACTCCGATTTTACCTCCCCCGTCAACGTTTTGAGGAACGACTGGAATTTCCAAAAACTCCCCATTTCTTTCTATTTGGAACGTTAACGTTTTTTCTGGATTTGCCTGGATGACCTCAACGATGTCTAGCCAACTTGTTACTTCTGCCCCATCGATTGCATAAACGATATCCCCTTCCTGCAAACCTGCTTCAATGGCAGATCCATCCGGTGTAATTTTACCTAATCTCGGTTCATCCGACGGGTTTCCTTGGACGATTCCTAAGAAAATAAAGATTACTGCTGCCAAAATAAAGTTAAATAAGGGTCCTGCAAAAATGGTCAACGTCCTTGCAAGTAACGGTTTTGAATGAAATTGTCGATTCCAAGGAGCAATTTGTGTTTCAATACCATTTTCCACATAACAGGCTTTTTCATCGACGGGGTAACGATTAACCTGCTCTTCCCCTTCTTCATAACCGCGAATGACTAATTCCCTTTCCATATCTGCCTGTTCTACTTCGACAATCTTCGCCTCTGGATATTGTTCCTTTTTGTTCAAAACAATTTTTTGAACGATTCCTTCATTATTCAAAATCAGACCTACAATTAGACCGGGACGGAGTTCGATCGTTTCTGGATCTTCACCAGCCATCCTGACATATCCGCCAACGGGAAGAAGGCGAATGGTATACATCGTTTCATTTTTTTTCCAAGCAAATACCTTTGGACCGAAACCGATCGCAAATTCTCGACATAAAATACCGGCTCGTTTAGCAAAAATGAAATGCCCTAGTTCGTGAAAAAATACGAGGGCTCCAAATAAAATAATGAAAGCAATCACTGTGCTAAATGTGCTCATTTTAAAAAACCACCTTTATGGTAAAATATATCGTTGGTTACGTTCGCCATTTTTCTTTCGAACCCCATTTTTTCATTTCGTTTCTCGTTTCTTCATCGACTTTCAAAATCGTCTCCAGATCTGGATTTGGAATCGAATGGTGTTGATTCATCGCCCGTTCAATCCAATTTTCAATTTCCAAAAATCGAATTGTACCTTCTAAAAAGGCATTGACAGCCACTTCATTCGCAGCATTTAACACAACTGGCATCGTTCCACCGATTCGCCCTGCATCGTAGGCGAATTGCAAACAAGGGAATCGTTTCATATCCATCGGTTGAAAATGAAGGGTGCCTAATTTGGCTAAATCCAACGATTCCGATTCATTTGGAATCCGCTTCGGATACGTAAGGGCATACTGGATTGGAATGCGCATATCCGGTGTTCCTAATTGGGCGATCACACTTTTATCTTGGAACTCTACCATCGAATGAATCGTACTTTCCCGATGGAGGAGAACATCGATTTGATCATAAGGAACATCGAATAGCCAATGGGCTTCTATCACTTCTAAGCCTTTATTCATCATAGTTGCAGAATCGATTGTAATTTTCGCACCCATCAACCAATTTGGATGTTTTAGTGCATCTTCAACAGTAACGGATTTCAATTGTTCTCGGTTTAAGTCCCTGAAACTGCCACCTGATGCGGTCAAAATAATTTTTTTAATCTCTTTCTGATTTTCTCCCTTTAACGATTGAAAAATAGCGGAATGTTCACTATCCACTGGGATGATTTCAACGCCGAAGTCCCTCGCTTTCTTCATGACAAGATGTCCTGCTGTAACAAGGGTTTCTTTGTTCGCAATGGCAATACGTTTTCTTCCTTCGATCGCTTTCAAAGTGGGCAATAATCCGACGCTGCCTAAAATTGCGTTGACAAGAACATCGGTATCGTTATGAATCGCCACTTGAATTAATCCATCCATACCGTATACAAAATGGATATTCCCTACATATTCCGATTTTAAACGGCTCCAGTCTTCCCTATTTTTCACTGAAACAAGTTTCGGTTGAAATTCTTCAATGATTTTCCTCGCTAAAGGGATATTTTCCCCAACACTAAAAGCGACTAGTTCAAATTCATCCCGATGATTTCGTATCACATCCAACGTTTGTTTGCCGATTGAACCAGTAGCACCTAGAATGCTAATCCCTTTCCTACTCAACGATTTCATCTCCTATCAGGTAGGATGATCCTATTGATGTATCCTTCTCCACTTATATTTTACAAGTTAAATAAAAATTGAAAAAGGGGCATGACAAATAGCCAACTATCTGTCCGATCTAAAATCCCCCCATGTCCAGGTAAAATCCATCCCGAGTCTTTTACACCGTAATGGCGTTTCAATGCAGACTCCACTAGGTCACCAAGTTGACCGAAAACGGATAAAATGATGGAAAAAATAATAAAACGGGCAAAATCAATCCCATTAGAAATATCGGATAGATAATAAAATAAAAGCGCAACGATGAGGGCGAAAAAAATTCCACCGATTGAACCTTCCACCGTTTTATTCGGACTAATGGATGGAGCGAGTTTCCTCTTTCCAATCGCTCTTCCGATAAAGTATGCCCCAGAATCCGTTGCCCAAATAAGAAATAAAGAAAAAAAGATAAAGAGAATCCCCATAAATCTCGTTTCCATTAAATAATAAAAACCTGTACCGATATATAAAACGGATAAGATGGTAAACCCAATTTCATCAAAGGAATAGCGATTGTTCGTTATGACAGTAATCGTTAATAAAACTAACACGAGAAATAAAAAGACCTTTCCTTTTACTGCCATATCTATATGTACAAAAGTAAAGTCATATTCGACTGGAAAAAGGAAAACCCATAATAATAACAAAGAAACGATTCCTGCAAGTGAAAAAGTAGGGATTTGTTTCATACGCAACATTTCGAATAAGGCAACAGAAGCCATCAAATAAATCAGTATAATAAACGGGAATTTACCGATATATACAATCGGTAAAAATATCAATGCGGCAACAATGGCCGTCAAAATTCTTTCTTTCATGGAAAAACCTCACCCTTATATTCCCCCAAAACGGCGGGAACGTTTTTGATATTGTTCGATGGCATCTAAAAATAATTGTTCGTTGAAGTCGGGCCAAAGAACGTCTGTAAACCAAAGTTCGGTATAAGCAATTTGCCATAACATAAAATTACTTAAACGAATTTCTCCACTCGTGCGGATGAGCAAATCGGGATCGTGAAAATCTTTCGTCATTAAATACTGGGAAAACAGTTCATCGGTTAAATCATTTTCATTTATTATACCATTTTTTGCATCCTTTATGATGGATTTAATCGCATTAAGTATTTCTAATCTACTTCCATAATTTAGCGCAAAATTTAAAACCATTCCAGTATTTTCTTTCGTATCAGCAATCGCCTTTTCCACCGCCCGTAAAGTATGATTCGGTATTTGTTCCTTTATGCCAATCATTCGCACTTGTACATTATTTTCGACTAATTCTGGAAGATATACGTCCAAAAATTGTTCGGGGAGTTTCATTAAATAATTCACTTCATCTTTCGGCCTTTTCCAATTTTCCGTGGAAAAAGCATACAATGTAAGCGTATCAACATGAAGGTCGTTTGCCAACATCGTTATTTTTCTGACCACTTTCATTCCTTCGTGATGGCCTGCGATTCGGGGAAGGGATCTTTTTTTCGCCCATCGACCATTCCCGTCCATAATAATAGCTATATGTGAAGGGATGTCCATCGATTTTATTCGTTCAATCCGTTTATGTAGCAATTCCGCCTTCGGTATCTTTAACCATTTTTGGAACATTCGATTGATCCTCCAGTGATTTCATCCAAAATTTTCTCAACAATCATTTCACCATTTTACGATTACCCATTTTCTTTTCCTACTCCTTTTTATTATCCGATAAAGGGAAATAAAAAGTAAAGGATGAGAAAGAACGATTTGGGAATAAGTTCGTTATTAGAAAGAAAAAGCCCCTATGAAACAGGGGCGCATAAAGGATTTATGGGTCGATTAATTAGACTTCCAATATCTCCTTTTCTTTCTCCTTCATCAATTGATCGATTTTCCCAATATGATCGTTTGTAATCGTTTGAACTTCATCAGTAAACCTTCGCAAATCGTCTTCCGTTATTTCACCATTTTTTTCTAATTTTTTCAACTCTTCATTGGCATCTCGTCGAATATTTCGAACCGCCACTTTCGCCTCTTCAGATTCCTTTTTCACAATTTTAACTAATTCTTTTCGACGCTCTTCCGTTAGCGGCGGGATAACGATTCGAAGTAACGATCCGTCGTTTGTCGGATTCAAACCTAAATCCGATTTCAAAATCGCTTTTTCCACTTCACCGACAATCGATTTATCGTACGGTTGAATCACGAGCATGCGAGCTTCCGGGACAGATATGGAGGCCAACTGATTGATCGGCGTAGGCACCCCGTAATAATCGACCGTAATTTTATCTAACAAAGATGCATTTGCACGCCCTGCGCGAATGGTCGTCAATTCGCGGGAAAAAGCTTGAATGGCTTTTTGCATTTTATTTTTCGCATTATCGATTACTTGCTTTGTCATTGGTTTTCCCCCTCACAACAGTTCCGATATTTTCACCGAGCACAACTTTTTTAATATTTCCTTCTTCCATTATTGAGAATACAATAAGAGGTATATCATTGTCCATACATAATGATGAAGCTGTCGAATCCATTACTTGTAATCCATCTTTAATGACATCTAAAAAGGATAGTTCATCGAATTTTTTTGCCGATTTATCCTTTAGAGGATCTGCTGTATACACTCCATCCACATTGTTTTTCGCCATTAAAATGACTTCAGCTTCAATTTCCGCAGCTCGTAGCGCAGCAGTCGTATCTGTTGAGAAATATGGATTTCCAGTGCCTCCAGCAAAAATAACGACCCGTTTTTTCTCCAAATGGCGAATGGCCCTTCGGCGTATGTATGGTTCAGCTACTTGGCGCATTTCAATCGATGTTTGAACCCGCGTTCCAATACCGAGTTGTTCAAGACTGTCTTGCAATGCGAGGGAGTTCATTACGGTTGCTAACATCCCCATGTAATCAGCAGTCGCCCGATCCATTCCCATTTCACTACCGACTTTTCCACGCCAAATATTTCCTCCACCGACGACCACTGCTACTTCCACACCCATTTCGGCAACTTCCTTAATTTGACCAGCAATCGATTTAATAATTTTCGGATTGATTCCGTATCCTTGTTCTCCTGCTAAAGCCTCACCGCTTAACTTTAAAACGACTCGTTTGTATTTTGGTTTCGTCATAGGAACCCCCGTCACTCTATTTGTAAATGATATATGATGATCGGTTTTGCATCAATGCACGTTTATTAGTCCATCTTTTAAAAAAGGTTGACATTGATGTGGTTACCGAATCGATATCCACATGTCAACCTTTCTCAATCATTAATTTTTCACTTGGTTCATGACTTCTTCAGCGAAGTTGTCTTGTCGTTTTTCTAACCCTTCCCCTACTTCATAACGAATAAATGTTTTTAATGTAGCGTTATGGGATTTGACATATTGTTTTACTTTCATATCCGAATCTTTTACAAAATTTTGTTCTAGCAAGCAAATTTCTTCAAAAAATTTACCGAGGCGGCCTTCTACTATTTTTTCAACAATATTTTCTGGTTTTCCTTCATTTAAAGCTTGTTGTTTTAAAACTTCACGTTCATGGTTAATTTCTTCTTGAGGGACGTCATCCCTTGATACGTATTTCGGGTTTAAAGCAGCCGCATGCATGGCAACATCTTTTGCAACCGTTTCATCTGTCGTACCTTCCAAAACGGTTAATACAGAAATGCGACCACCCATATGCAAATAGGCTCCGAACACATCGTTATCCGTTTTCGTCACAATTTCAAAACGACGCAATGTGATTTTTTCACCGATTTTTGCAATAGCAGCATTGATAAATTCTGAAACGATAGATCCGTTATCCATCGTTTGTTTCAATGCTTCATCGACGCTTGATGGTTTCGCCTTTAAAAGATGGGAAGAAAGATCTTTTACGAGATTTATAAAAGAATCGTTTTTCGCAACAAAGTCTGTTTCTGAATTGACTTCTAAAATAACGGCATCATTGCCTTCTGTCAAAATAAAAGTGGTTCCTTCGGCTGCAATTCGATCCGCTTTCTTCGCAGCTTTAGCAATACCTTTTTCCCGTAAATAATCGATCGCTTTTTCCATATCACCGTTTGTTTCCGTTAACGCTTTTTTACAATCCATCAGACCAGCACCGGTTTTTTCACGTAATTCCTTTACCATTTGGGCTGTAATCGCCATAAATGTACTCCTCCTTAAAGTCACTTTTTAATCACACATCCGAATTCTTTCTGAAAAAAAGGTGATAAGGGCTTCCCGCTTATCACCTACTTTTATCCCTTACTCGGCTTCAACCATTTCTTCGACCGTTTCGTTTACTTCTTCACCTTGGTTCGCTTCCATAATCGCATCAGCCATTTTACCCGTTAAAAGTTTTACAGCACGGATGGCATCATCGTTTGCTGGAATCACATAATCGATTTCGTCAGGATCACAATTCGTGTCGACAATACCGACGATCGGAATATTTAATTTGCGGGCTTCTTGAACCGCAATCCGTTCTTTCCGTGGATCGATGACAAATAAACAATCCGGAAGTTGATTCATTTCTTTTATGCCGCCGAGGAATTTTTCAAGTTTTTCCTTTTCCTTTTTCAAACCGACGACTTCTTTTTTCGGCAATACGTCGAACGTACCATCTTCAGCCATTTTTTCAATTTCTTTCAAATGTTGAACACGTTTTTGTATCGTCGCAAAGTTCGTTAAAGTACCACCTAACCAACGATGGTTCACATAGTACATACCTACGCGTTCTGCTTCTGCTTTTACGGATTCTTGAGCTTGTTTTTTCGTACCCACGAATAAAACTTTGCCACCGTCAGCAGCTAATTGTTTCATAAAGTTGTACGCTTCTTCGACTTTTTTAACCGTTTTTTGTAAGTCGATAATGTAAATACCGTTTCGTTCCGTAAAAATGTATTTTTTCATTTTCGGATTCCAACGGCGCGTTTGGTGACCGAAATGGACACCGGCTTCCAATAATTGTTTCATGGATATAACAGACATTCAGTTTCCTCCTATACTTGGTTTTTCCTCCGCCCGTTTCCCCTTTAAACAGGACCGCTTGACGGCACCCCCGCTTAAATCCACAGGCGTGTGTATTCACACCACGAAATACTATAACATAAACAGGGGATACAAATCAAGAAGGACCGGTGAGGTTATAAAAAATTTTTTCCTTTTTTCTAAATTCTATGCTTCCCTTTTTTCTCGGGAAGCTGCTTCAGCAATTTTGAAAAGTGAAGGGGTAAACTTGATTAACAGTTCGATTTCTGTTTTTCCTTTTTTTAGTTGTTTTGCAATTTCTTCAACAGTATACCCGGATTCTAATAATTGTTTAACGTCATTAAGTAAGCGATCATGTTCTTTAATCGTTTGGACACTTTCATCGTGAACAGGAGGGCTAGCTTGTTTTGAAGACGATTTTTTTTCCTTACTTTCATTATCTTCTTCGAGTTCTTTACGTTCGTTTCCTATATGTTTTTCATATTTTCCTTCTTCTTTTCTACCATCGAAAGGTTGTTGTTGTTTTTTTAATTGTCGTAATTTCCCTAGAAATTGATCGTTTTCTTCTTTCATTTCTATAAGAAAGGAAGAAATCATCTCTTCCATTTCCCGATTTAATCGTTCAAACTTTTTTTCCAAATCGTGATAGCGATTTTGCCTTAAAAATAAAAGGATTATTAAAAAAAAAGCGAAAATAACAAGAATGAAGTTCACAACCATTAAAAAGTCCATCATCTTCCATTAATCATCCTTTGTAATCGATAAATTTACCTTTAAAGGGGTGCATTTCCTCTTCCTTAGCATTTTGTTGTTGTTCAATTTCCCTTTCGGAAAAAGAAGACTGATTGTTTCCTCGTCCATCTTTTTTTAGTTTCAAATTGTTCGTTTCATGATTTTTAGAAACGGTTTTTCGCTTTCGTTCTTCATTTTTTTCAACGGATATATGAGTTTGTGCATTCATAATAAGTGCTCGATTATTTTGGTCATGCTGAATTTTTCCTGCATCCACAGTTTTTGGAATAGCAATTTGCATTTCAACATTTTTCAAACTCATCGAAAATCCCGCCTTTTATATACGACTTAACGTAGTAAATGTTTCAATTTCGAGATCGCCTTTCGATGGATTTGTGAAATTCGAGATGTAGATAAATTGAGAATTTGTCCAATTTCTGTAAACGTTAATTCCTCTTGATATAATAAGCTTAACACGTATTGTTCCTTCTTGGAAAGTTTAGTAATCGCATTTGCCAATTCCTGAACGTTTTCTGAATAGATTAATTCTTCTTCCGGTGTTTTCATTTGTTCATCTCGAATCACATAGGATGGCATTTCCTCTTCGTGATCCTGGTTATGGTCATCGATGGATAACACGTTCGCAAAATAACTATCTTCCAATAGTTCGGACACTTCTTTTTCGGATAAACCTGCTTCTTTTGCTACTTCTTGAACCGTTACGTTTCGTAAAAATTTCTGTTCTAAACTCGCTACAATATGTTCAATTTTTTTCGTTTTCTCCCTCGTTTTTCTTGGCAGCCAATCCTCTTTACGTAATCCATCTAAAATGGAACCACGGATTCGAAAGGATGCATACGTTTCAAATTTTAATTGACGTTCAGGGTCGTATTTTTCAAGTGCCTCATATAAACCGAATAAACCGAGACTGAACAACTCATCTTTACTAACGGACTTCGGAAGTGTCCGCTGAATTTTATCTACGATAATATTCACTAAAGGAACATATTTTTTAACGAGGAGATTGGCGGAATACTCATCCCGTTTTTCTAGCCAATTTTTAAATAATCGTTGATCATCCATCGACTTGTTGCCTTCATTTTGATCAAAAGCCATCGATTGCTGATCGGAATGTATAGAAAAAGGCATATTTCCCCTCCTTTGCCAAGAAAAGGTGTAGCATTTTCAAGGGAAACGGAGTTCACATCAAATCTCCTTAATCCCTAGGTTAACGGTTCGAATCGTTAAAACACCATTTTCTGGATTAAACTCGATCGTCCGTCCGTTTGATCCTCCCGTATCTTCTGCAATAATTGGAATTCGGTATTTTTCCAATTGTTTTTTGACCGCTTCCACATTTCTCGGTCCAATTCGCATAATTTCGCTTTTCGAAGCGGTCTGAAACATCTGTGCACCACCTGCAATTTTCGCCCTTAAGGTTACTTTTCTTACGCCGACTTCTTCTAATTTCCGAATCAATGTTTCTACAGCAGTATCGGCGTATTTTGCCATATGGATCGTTTTCCCTCGAGCTAAAGTGGAGTCCGGAAGCATAATATGTGCCATTCCTGCTGTTTTCTTATGTAAGTCATAAAGAATAATACCGACACATGAACCCAATCCAGCCGTACGTAATTTATCTGGGGCCTTTGCAATTTTCATGTCTGCAATACCGACTTTAATCGTTTTTCCGTTCTCTATCATTATTGATTGACCCCTAATGAAGAAAAGATTTTTTGAAATGAATCCGGATCTGGAAGTAAAAGAAAATGACCTTTAATGAAGCCGTTTTTATCTTTGGAAAAGGGATCTTTTATTTCCGCATCGATCACGATTGCATGATCACTAACTTTAGAAATTTCAATCAAACCATACGTAATTATAGCCCCAAACATATCGATACTAACAGCAGGAACGGATGGAATGATAGATAAGCGTAAAAATTCCGACAAAGCTGTTAAATAAGAACTGGCCACAATGTTTCCTAATTCCTGAAAAGCGGAAATGGCCATTTCAGAATACGGTGGTAGAACGAATGAGCATTGATCCAATCCAGGTAATTGTTGGATAAATGTAGATGCCTTTTCCACCGACAAAACGAAAAACATATTTCCAGTTAAATCCCCAGAAAACTGTAAAAATATGGATGCGACTTTTTTATCTGCGCTACCGTATAGTTCCATCATCTCGTCAAAGGATAAAATACGAACCATCGGAACGTTCATTTCGATTTTTTTGTTTAACAGTTGGGAAAGGGCTGTAGAAGCATTTCCCGCACCTATATTTCCAATTTCTTTTAATATATCTAACTGCATTTGATTAAACATAAATGTACATGCCACCTTCATCCCTTTTGTTTTGTTACACATTCATGATTTGTTCGATGTTTAAAAGCATGAGGAGCCTGTCTTCAATTTTTATGATCCCATCGATATACTCCTTTTTTTCCGAACCGATAATATCCGGTTGTGCTTCTACATTTCCTTCACTTATTTGGATTACATCATGGGCTTCATCGACGATAAAACCAACTTGTTTATCTTTTATTTTAATGATAACGATTCGAGTATGCTCATCATAAGGTTTTTCCTCGATTTGAAATCGAGTTCGTAAATCGATGATCGGAATAATGATTCCCCGTAAATTAATAACCCCTTTTATGTAGGACGGGACATTTGGAACCCGTGTAATCGGCATGATTTTTTCAATCGAAACAACATACTGAACATCGACACCGTATTCCTTATCATTAATGGAAAAAGCGACAATTTTCGAAAGCGTGTCATTAGTATTGTCGATCATGGGAACTGACTCCTTTCAACCTTCTATTTAATTAAGGCATTACAATCGATAATCAATGCAACTTGTCCATTTCCGAGAATTGTTGCACCGGAGATGGCAAAAACGTTTGTTAAAAAGTTGCCTAGGGATTTCAATACGATTTCTTGTTGTCCTATAAAGGAATCAACAACAAGTGCAGCTAGTTTTTCTCCTTTACGGACAATGACGATCGATAAAAAGTCATCCTCCAGTTCTTCTCCTGGAACTTGGAAAACATCCTTTAAAAATATAAGTGGTACAACTTTCCCCCGAAAATCAATCACAGGTTGTTCATGGGCGTATTGAATTTCCGAGCGTTTGATAATAGCCGTTTCTATAATCGATGTAAGTGGTATAGCATATTTTTCCTGTTTAATTTCCACGAGCATAACAGAAATAATCGTTAACGTAAGCGGTAATTGAATGGTAAACCGGGTCCCTTTATCACGTTCTGATTGAACAGTGATTGAACCCCCCAAGGATTCGATCGTATTTTTCACAACATCCAAGCCAACGCCTCGACCGGATATATCTGTAATTTTTTCCGCCGTCGAAAAACCGGAAGAAAAGATTAAATCATAAACTTCCTTATCCGTCAATCGATCTGCTTTTTCTTCAGAAACAACTCCTTTCCGGATCGCTTTTTCCAAAACCTTTTCCCGATTAATTCCAGCACCATCATCTATAATTTCAATAAAAACATGATTTCCACTATGATATGCCTTAAGCTCGATGGACCCTTCTTCCGGTTTCCCTTTTTTCCTCCGTTCTTCCGGCATTTCGATACCGTGATCGATGGAATTTCGTAGTAAATGTACAATTGGATCACCAATTTGGTCGATTACAGTCCGATCCAATTCCGTTTCTTGACCGATAATTTGCAAGTTGATTTTCTTATGTAATTCCCTTGACAATTGGCGAACCATTTTTGGAAAACGATTGAACACAGACTCGACCGGAACCATTCGCATCGTTAAAATAATCGATTGCAAATTACTAGAAACTCTCGACATTTTTTCCACGGTATCCGTCAACTCAGGGTGATTAATATCTTTACTGATTTGTTCTAACCTGCCTCGATCGATCACTAATTCTTCAAATAAATTCATCAATTCATCAAGGCGATTAATATTAACTCGAATCGTTTTATGTAAATTTCCCCTTTTATTTTTTTGTTGTACTTGTTCTTTAGGTTCGGTATCCTTCTTTTGATTCGTATCTTCCTTTTTGGGATGAGTTTCTCCGGTAGACTTTTGTTTGTTTTGAAGGTCCTCCAACTGGATTGGCACGACATGAACGTTGTCAATCTCAGATACTTTCATAATTTTCTTTACGATATCTTCCTTTGATTCGTTGGTAATCACGGTCATTGTAAATTGGAGATCAAATTGCTCTTCTTCAAGTTGTTCAACCGGTGGGTTTGATTTAATTATGTCGCCTAATTTTTCTAAAACATTAAAAACCATATACACCCTTGCCGATTTTAATAAACAATCCGGGCGTAGTGATACCGTTAATTCATATGCAATGTAGCCTTGTTCAAAGGATTGTTCTAAAACGGTCATTTCATATGTATCATATGTTAATTTCAGAGAGGAACTCGTTTCATTTATGTCAGATGTGACCTTTTCTTTTTTTGAATCGCTCTGTGGAGGTAAGGATCCTTCCGTTCCAAAGAATTTTAGTTTTTCCACCGTCTCCTGCACATCTGCACTGCCGTCTCCTCCGGATGCAATGGACTCGACCATGGCTTCCAATTGGTCGATGGCGATAAAGATCAAATCGATTAAATCTGAAGATACATCGAATTTTCCATTTCGAATTCCGTCGAGAACATTTTCCATTTGATGGGTCAAGTTTGCCATATCTTCATAACCCATCGTAGCAGACATCCCTTTTAACGTATGGGCCGAACGAAATATTTCATTGACAATTGTTATATTTTCTGGATTCTTTTCCAACTGAAGTAATTGTTCATTACAGTTTTGTAAATGTTCCCTGCTTTCTTCGATGAAAACTTCTAAATACTGATTCATTTCCATCTTTTTCACCCCAAATTTACTTTATTTGTTATGAAACTAGCAATTTGATCAATCGGACCAATTTGATCGACGAGTCCCGTTTGAATCGCCGATTTCGGCATACCAAAAATAACCGCCGTTTCTTTTGATTCTGCAATGGCATATGTTTTCGTCTGCTGCTTTAATTTTTTTAATCCTTTTGTCCCATCAGAACCCATCCCTGTTAATATCACCGCGATAATGTCTACTTCCTTCAATTTCGCCGCAGAATAAAATAATTGATCGACGGATGGTCGATGGCCGTTTACCGGAGGAAGATCGGTTATTTCTGCCGTTAATGTTTTTCCAAGTTTTTTAATTTCCAAGTGAAAGCCACCTGGAGCCAAATAAGCTACTCCATTTCGTAAAATATCGCCGTTTTCCGCTTCTTTTACAGTAATCTCACTTATATGATCAAGTCGATTCGCTAACGATTTTGTAAATTTTGCCGGCATATGTTGGACGATTAGTATTGGGGCATGAATGTTTTTCGGAATTCGCATTAAAACTTCTTGTAATGCCCTCGGCCCTCCTGTAGACGTACCAATTAAAACGATTTTCTTTTTCCGGGATTTTTTAATGATTTGTCCCTTTTCCTTTTCTTTTACATCCGTTTGTTTCATCTCGTTGGGTAATTGATATAATTGTAAATTGATTGCTTTCGCTTTAATAATCTTAGCGATTAATTCTTCTTTTACTTTATGTATATCTAAAGAAATCGTACCGGATGGTTTCGGAACAAAATCGAACGCTCCCATTTGAATCGCTCGAATCGTATTTTCTGCCCCTTCCGTTGTTGTATTCGAAAGCATAATGACAGGTAAAGGGGTTTCTTTCATAATGATATCCAATGTTTCTAAACCGTTGAGTACCGGCATTTCCACATCGAGGGTAACGACATCCGGTTTGAATGTTTGGATTTTCTTTAATGCCTCTTTCCCATTGGATGCTGTTGCAATTACCTCGATTCGATCGTCCTCGTTCAATAAATTGGATATTAATTTCCTCATAAACAACGAATCATCTACAACTAAAACTTTAATTCGAGTCATTTGCATCCTACTTTCTTAGAAGAAACGATTTTAGTTTTTCCACAAATTGCTTCGGCTCATTTTTAATTTCCGTTTTCAAAAAGTAATTTGCTACCTTTTCGATCGATTTTGCAGCGGGGGATTTCGGTGCAAGGATTAGAATCGGTGTTTGTTTTTTTACTGCCGTCATGACGGTATGATCTTCCGGAATCGTACCGATAATCTCAACTCGTTTATGGAGAAAATGCTGGATAACCGTCGACAGTCGATCGACTGTTTCCTTTCGTTCCTTCGTTGAATGAATCCGATTTCCAAGGAGATAAATCGTCGCTTCCCTTTTTATACTTAATATATATTTAATGGATGAATATGCATCCATGATTGACGTCGGTTCAGGTGTAACAATCGTTATAATATGGTCGACTGACGTTAAAAAATGTACCGTATCTTTCGTCATGCCTGCACCTAAATCGAAAATAAAATAATCATATTCATATGTAATCCGCTGAATTTCCCTTAAAAAAGCAGCCAAACGTTGTTCATTTAACATGATTAACTGATTTAAACCGGTACCACCTGCGATATAAAAGATCCCTTCTGGTCCGCGTTCGATAATTTGTTCTAAAGATAAATTATCATTGAAAAAATGACTCAAATTCTTTTTCGCTGTCATACCCGTTAATAAATCGATATTCCCCATACCGATATCTAAATCAAATAATAATACTCTTTTTCCTGATTTGGCGAGGGAAATGGAAAAATTTAACGAAATATTCGATTTCCCAACCCCTCCCTTTCCACTAATGATTGCGATTGTTTGGGCATATTTTCCACTTATTTGTTTCCTCAAACGTTGTCTAAGTTTTTCCGCTTGGTCATGCATCTTCATTCACCAACAATCCGATTGACAATTGTCTGAATCGTCCCTTCCATAATATCATCGGGAACATCTTGTCCAGTTGTTATATAGGCAACTCCCTTTTTATATTTTAATGGGATGTTGATCAACGAACCATAATGATCCGTTTCATCTAATTTTGTAAAAATTAATTTATCGATCGCTACGTTAGAAAATTGCTCGTAAATCGCGGACATATCATCCTCTTTTGCCGTTAATGAAAACACTAAATAGGTTTCCATATCCCTTGTGGAATCGATGATGCGGTCTAATTCTTGAACATTTTTAGAGTAACGAAAATTTCTTCCGGCTGTATCGATGAAGGTCATATCATACGTCTGGAATCGATGAACTGCCCTTTGAAAATCTTTGGATGTATAACATACTTCCAAAGGAACATCGAGTATTTTGGCATAGGTTTTCAATTGTTCCACAGCGCCGATCCGATATGTATCCGTCGTAATAAATGCGATTGATTTTTGTAAATCCAATTTTGCATGGGCAGCTAATTTTGCCAATGTAGTCGTCTTTCCGACACCCGTTGGACCTAAACACATTACCATCTTTTTCTGAAAACTCATCCCTCCAAAGGAATAGGGTTGTAATTTTTTTGAAAAAAATTGTTTTGCATACTTTTTCCCTTCGACATCCGTTACATTTTTATTATGTTCATAATATTTTTCTAAAAGAAAATCCGATAATTCGTCCAATAACCTCTGATCGATTCTCTGCTGTGACAGCCTGCCCATCAACGGACGAAAAGGAGGTGGAACATTTCCGAAATCCTTGTTTTCATCGGCGATTGTTGCAACCATGTTTTTGATCGATGCAATCTCTTTTAAAAGGTTTTCTTCCTCCCTTTTCGTTTGGAAACCTGTTATTTGTTTCGAATGATTGTATGTAGACAGTTCTTGTTTATGGATATTCCGAGAAATTGGACGTTCCTTATCTATTGCTGCAATCACTTCAATTCTTTTTTTTCGAAAAAAACGTAACAACCCTCCTTTGTGAATTTCCCTCGAATTTAGGATGATGGCATCTCGGCCTAATTCGGACCGAATTTGTTTCATCGCCTCCTGCATATTCGGAGCAGTATATTTTTTTACCTTCAATCGATATTCACCACCCCAACACTTTGAACTTCAATACTAGGTTCCAATTCGTTATACGATAAAATTGGAACTTGCGGAAAATGCCTTTCTGTCAAATCCTTAACGTACATCCGGATTCCTGGTGAACATAAAACGATCGGTGTTTCATTTCGACTCATCATTTTTTCAATTTCTTTAGCCAATCTTTCAATAATCAACTGGGTTGTCGTTGGATCCAAAGATATGTAATTTCCATGTTCCGTTTGTTGAATGGAATCGGCGATCGTTTTTTCAACTTTTCCAGATAAGGTAATCACTTTTAACATTTGTTGATCTGAAACATATTGGTGAGTGATTTGACTCGATAAAGCTTGTCTAACATATTCGGTTAAAATATTCGGATCGGTCGTTACTTTACCAAAATCCGCCAACGTTTCAAAAATGACCGGCAAATTTCGTATCGACACCCGTTCTTTCAATAAATTCGCCAATACTTTTTGCACATCTCCTACTGAAAGGGGATTTGGGGTCACTTCTTCCACTAATATTGGATAAGATTCCTTTAAATGATCGATCAATTGTTTCGTTTCTTCCCTTCCGAGCAATTGATAAGCGAAAGCCTTCAACACTTCCGTTAAATGGGTGCTTACGACTGATGGAGGGTCAACGACGGTATATCCTGCTAGCTCCGCCTTCTCTTTCATTTCTTCATTGATCCATTTTGCTGGAATGCCAAAAGCAGGTTCGACCGTATCAATTCCGACAATATCAGGGCTATCTTCGCCAGAAACCATCGCTAAGTAATGATCCAATAGAACTTCTCCTCGACCAACTTCATTCCCCTTAATTTTTATCCGGTATTCATTAGGAGCCAGTTGAATATTGTCACGAATCCGAACAACCGGAATGATAAAACCAAGTTCAATCGCCAATTGTCGACGAATCATGACAACACGATCGAGCAAATCTCCGCCTTGATTCGTATCCGCTAAAGGAATCAACCCGTAACCAAATTCAAATTCAATCGGATCTATATTTAATAATTGGACGACATTTTCCTGTTTCCGCAATTCCTCGCCAGCGGCTTCTTCTTGAGCTTGGATCTCCTTTTCAATCGGAACCTGATCTTCCCTCGTCATTACATACCCACCAATAAATAACAAAGCAGATATTGGCACCGTTAAAATCGACTCGATTGGTGTAAACAAACCTAATAGAAAAATCGTTCCCCCAGCCACATATAACATTTTCGGAAAAGCGAAAAGTTGGTTCGTTACATCGTGACCGAGATTATCCTCTGAAGCTGCACGGGTGACGATAATGGCAGTTGCAGTGGAAATCAACAATGCAGGCAACTGGCTGACGATGCCATCGCCAACCGTTAACAAAGAATATTTATTCGCCGCTTCTGCAAAGGACAAACCTTCCTGCACCATGCCGATTATCATTCCAAATATAAGGTTAATTAAAACGATAACAATCCCTGCAATAGCATCCCCTTTTACAAATTTACTAGCTCCATCCATCGCTCCATAGAAGTCAGCTTCACGGCCAATTTTTTCTCTACGGATTTTCGCTTCTTGTTCCGAAATCATCCCTGCATTTAAATCCGCATCGATGCTCATTTGCTTTCCGGGCATCGCATCTAACGTAAATCGGGCAGCTACTTCTGCAACCCGCTCTGCTCCTTTCGTAATGACGACGAATTGAATAATAATTAATATTAAAAAGACGACTAAACCGACTAAAACATTTCCACCGACTACGAATGTTCCAAAGGTTTCTACAACACTTCCTGCCGTTCCTTCACTTAAAATCGATCGAGTTGTCGAAACATTCAATCCGAGGCGATATAATGTTAATAATAATAAGAGAGAAGGAAAAACAGAGAATTCCAACGCTTCATGCATATTCATCGCCGCTAACAAAACGAGCAATGCTAAAGCGATATTGGTGATGATCAATATGCTTAAAAGCCACGGTTCTAGTGGAATAATTAACATAATAATGATTAAAATAACGCCAAAAACTACGGATAAATCTCTCGGTGACATTCCTTTCTCCCCTAACCATTCGATCTAATCTTCTGGAAAAATCATAATATTTTATACTTTGTTACGTAAACGATAAACGTAAGCTAAAATTTCAGCCACTGCTTTAAAAAACTCCTCTGGGATCGCATCGCCGATTTCCACTTGCGCATAAAGGGCGCGAGCTAATGGACGATTTTCTACAGTGTAGACATCGTTTTCCTTTGCAATGTAAATAATTTTTTGTGCCACAAAATCGACACCTTTTGCAACAACAATGGGGGCATCCGCTAACGTTTCATCATATTTTATAGCAACGGCATAGTGGGTCGGGTTCGTAATGACCACATCTGCCTTTGGAACCTCCTGCATCATTCGACGCATCGCCATTTCCCGTTGCTTTTGTTTAATCTTTGATTTAATAAGTGGGTCCCCTTCGATATTTTTTAATTCGTCTTTAATATCCTGTTTTGACATTCGGATATTTTTTTCAAAATCATAGCGTTGATAAATATAGTCAAAAATAGCAAGAAAAAGTAAAGCAATTCCTGAAAATAAACCCATTTTTCCTGTAATCGTAGCGATGATTACTAAACTATTTCCCGTCGTTTGATGAATCAATCGCAAAATATCTGGCATATTCATCCACAAAAAAGCAAAAGCAATTACCCCTACAAACGATATTTTTAATATCGATTTCAATAACTCAACAATGGCGCGTAACGAAAAGATTCGTTTTGCCCCTTTGATTGGGTCCAAACGTTCCAACTTCATTTTCAACGGATCGGATGAAAATAAAAATCCGACTTGAATATAATTTGCAACTAAAGCCGCCACTATTGCAGCGAGCATTACAGGTGCAAGAACCTTCATGATTTCAATGATAATTTTATATGTAATAGTTCGGATGGTCAGTTCTGTTACTTCTTGAAACATAAAATTGTTAAATGTCTCTCGAAAAATATCGAGAAAATGTCCTAAAATGAATGAACCGAAAAGAAATAAGGAAAAAAACACTGCCAGTAAGACGAAAGCAGTATTAATTTCTTGGCTCTTAGCCGTCTGCCCCTTTTTCCTTACATCTTGACGTTTCTTCGGTGTCGCCTTTTCCGTCTTTTCGCCAGCAAAAAACTGTAAATCGATCGAAAGCAAAGCCCGTCTCTCCTAACCTTGCCCCAGAAGGAACATAAAATCTCTCATCGAATATAGCAAGAGTTCAAAAATATGTTTCATTGCCAAAATCATCGTCCCCATTACAAAAAACATTAAAAGAAAACTAACCAAGATTTTCACAGGAAGTCCAACGACAAACACATTCATTTGAGGAACCGTGCGAGCCACGATACCGAGGGCGACATCGACTAAAAATAAACTAGCCACAATTGGCAATGAAATTTGAAAGGCAATCATAAACATGGCAGCAAAGGTTTTCATGATTAAAATGATTGTATTTTCCTCGCCAAAGGCTAAAAAAGGCTCCTCCAAAGGAATAAAATCGTAGCTATGGAAAATACCATCGATCAATAAATGGTGACCATCGATCGAAAGTAAAAATAGCAATGCAAATATATATAAATATTGCCCGATAATCGGACTTTGGGCACCAGTTTGAGGGTCGATCACATTGGCGATGGCAAAACCCATTTGAAAATCGATGAATCCTCCAGCAACTTGAACAGCTGACATGACGATATAGCCGATTAATCCTAAAACCAATCCGACTAAAGCTTCCTTAATCGCTAGGAATAAAAATAGCCCGTCAATTTCGATCGGTTTTGCCTCCATGGATAAGGAAAGAATGAGCGCCAAAAATGCAGCTAGCCCGATTTTGAATCGAATCGGTACGGATCTGTAAGAAAATATCGGAATCATTATGAAAAAGGACACGATTCGGACAAGAACGAGCAAAAAGATTGGAAATATATTTAACATATTTTCCATTGTTCAATCAACCTATAAATCTCGTTAAATTTGAAAATATGTTCGATGCGTATTGAACCATCCGACTAATCATCCACGGGGCAAAAATAACGACTCCGATTAGCACGGCAATAATTTTCGGAATAAAAGCTAACGTTTGTTCTTGAATTTGTGTCGTCGCCTGAAAAATGCTTACTATTAAACCAACAACTAAAGCTAATAACAAAAGGGGACCTGCTACGAGTAATGTCGTATACACTCCCTGCTCTGCCATTTTAATGACCGTCTCCGTTGTCATACGTTACACCCTCTTAAAAACTTTGTAATAGCGATTGGACGACCAAATACCAACCATCAACTAATACGAACAATAATATTTTAAACGGCAATGAAATCATAACAGGTGGCAGCATCATCATACCCATTGACATAAGAACACTGGCGACAACCATATCGATCACTAAAAATGGAAGAAAAATCATAAATCCAATTTGAAAGGCTGTCTTCAATTCGCTTATTGCAAAGGCAGGAACAAGTGCCGATAGTGGTATGTCTTCCACTGAAGTAGGCGGTTCAGCATCCGCATAATCTAAAAATAGTGCCAAATCCTTTTGCCTCGTATACTTACTCATAAATTCCTTAAAGGGCACACTGGCTCGATGATAGGCTTCTTCCAAGTTAATTTCATCATTGAACAACGGCTGTAATGCTTCTTCATTTACTTCGTAAAAGACCGGAGACATGATAAAAAATGTCATGAATAGTGCAATCCCGATGATTACTTGATTTGGTGGCATCTGTTGAGTCGCCAAACTCGTACGGACAAAGGATAAGACGATTACGATTCGTGTAAAGGAAGTGAGTAAAATTAATATAGCAGGAGCGACGGATAGAACCGTCAATAAAATCAATAGTTTGATAGCGGTTGATACCGTCCCAGGATCACTGCTATTGAAAAATGACATAAATTCATTCATCGTTTATTCCTCTCTCCACTTTGCCCTTCATTGCTTCCTTTCGTTCTTTCAATATTCGATCAAATTGATTCTCCATTTCCTGCTTAAAGGAAGAGCTCGTATTTTGTTTCTGAAAGGTATGATTGAACCGATTCAGCAAATTTTTGAAAAGATCTTTATTTTTATATAAAGGGATTGCTTCATCGCTACTCATTTTTAATATCCCTTCGATTTCCGATCTTTCATCGATTTCCTTTAACAACTCAATGTTTTCTCCAACACCAATCATATAAAGCTTATCTCCAATTTTTACGATTTGAATTGAACGGTTTCCGCCCAAATTCATTCCCGCGATGGGTCGGATAATTTGGGATGGAGGAATTTGTCCATTTTTCCTCTGCAACCACCTTAAAACGATCACGAGAAGAAATAAAACAAAAACGAGGGCAAAAATCGATTTAATCACATCCCAAACACCGATCCCAACGCGATGATCATCCGAATCCGAATCGGAAGGCCTTTTCTCCACATCTCCATTTTCAACAGAATCACCTTGCTGTTGAATCCAATCGGAAACCGAAGTATTTGATTCCGATTGGGCAAACACTTCAATAGTTAAAAAGAATGATAGAAAGGATGATAAAAGAACGGGCATTAAGATAAACATTAATTTTTGTTTCACAACGGTATGTTGTCACCACCTTACTATGAAAAGGCCTGTCCGTTTATTTTTCCAAAACGATTAAAAATACCCATTTAATCCATCAACTTCTTATGAGCCGAGGGTCTTTTTAATCGCTTCAATCACGCGATCCGCTTGAAATGGTTTTACGATAAAATCTTTAGCACCTGCCTGAATCGCATCGATCACCATCGCTTGTTGACCCATTGCAGAACACATGATAATTTTCGCATTTGGATCGATTTCACGGATTTTTTTCAGAGCTTCAATGCCATCCATCTCTGGCATTGTAATATCCATCGTGACTAAATCTGGGTTTAATTCTTTGAATTTTTCTACAGCCTGTTTTCCGTCTTGGGCTTCTCCGACCACTTGGTATCCATTTTTAACTAAAATGTCTTTGATCATCATTCTCATAAATGCCGCATCATCAACAACTAAAATTTTGTGTGACATCTTAACTCCCCCAAATTCATTTCATTCTTTTCATTCTTTCAGATTTGCTTAATATTTCCGTTACTCGAACTCCAAAATTTTCTTCAATGACCACCACTTCTCCTTTGGCGATCAACCGATTGTTTACGAGAATATCCACCGGTTCTCCCGCAAGTTTATCCAGTTCAATTATGGAACCTGGTGATAAATCGAGTATATCCTTAACGACCTTTTTCGTTCTTCCTAATTCAACCGTAACTTGCAACGGAATATCAAATAACATTTGTAAGTTACGGGGTTCGCTCCCTTCTTCCTTAATAACTTCTTGGAAATCTTGAAATACAGCAGGTTGGATTTTCTTTTTTTCTTTTGGTTTTTCTTTTTTCGTTAATGAAGATGATGTTTTCATCGATTGGTTGGATTCCTCCAAATATTGTTCTTCGATCTCTAATCCATCGTGATCCATCGATTCAAATTGTCGATCACGATGTTCTTCTTTTGGTTCAGGTTTGTTTATTAAATGAGTAACCATGGATTTTGCAAATCGAATCGGTAATAATTGCATAATTGTAGAATTGATTAAATTACCGACCGTCAGTTTAAAGCCGATTTTCACAATCGGATCATCTTCAGGAATTTTATCAATTCCCTCCTTTTCTGGAATATTCAATATATCAATAATTGGTGGTGATATTTCCACCCGCTTATCAAAGATCGTCGACATACTCGTTGCAGCAGAACCCATCATTTGGTTCATCGCTTCTTGGATGGCACTCATTTGCAATTCATTAATCTCTTCACTAACATCTTCACCTGAACCACCGAGCATTAAATCGGCGATAATACTAGCATCCCGTTGATTAATGACGAGTAAATTTGATCCACCAAAACCGGCGGTATAATTAACGACAACAGCAACATATGGATGAGGAAATTCTCTTTCCAAATTTTCTTTCCGAATAATTGAAACACTTGGTGTCGTAATTTCCACTTTTTGATTTAACAATGTGGAAAGGGCGGTCGCTGAATTGCCAAAGGAAATATTCCCTATTTCACCAAGGGCATCCTGTTCCACTTCCGTCAATAATTTATCGGATGAATGAGACATTTTTTCATTCGATTCAGTTGTATCTCCATTCAGTAGTGCATCGATTTCTTCTTGGGAGAGTAAACCATCACTCTTCATCCTTTTCTCCCTCCTTAATGACATCTAGGATTTGCACAGCCAACCGTTTATTTCTTTTTCCGAGTTGACCGAAAAATTTCGGAATATGACCAACTTTTACAACGACCGGTTCATCAATCCTGTTATTCAATTCAATACTATCACCGACGGATAAATTTAAAAATTCCTCTACAGTGATTTCCGATTGACCGAGTTCACAAATAATCTCTAGTTCAGATTCTTTCACTTTTCCCTTTAAAGCAGAGATATTTTCAGGTTTTGTTTCCTTTTTTTCCGTTTGCATCCAATAGCTAACAGATAACTTTGGAATGATCGGTTCTAATAAAATATGAGGAATACATATGTTGATCATTCCGCTCGTTTCACCAATTGTCGTATTTAATGATATAACAACAACCGTTTCATTTGGTGAAACCATTTGTAAAAATTGTGGATTGACTTCAAAACCTTTTAAAACAGGATCGATTTGAGCGATTGTTTCCCATGCTTCACTTAACTGTTCAAAGGCTTTCTCAAATAAATTATTCATAATTTTCGTTTCTATATCTGTTAACTGATCAATCTTATTCACACTCGTACCAGTACCGCCCAGCACCCGATCGAGCATCGAATAGGCAATATTCGGATTGATTTCAATTAACATTCTACCATCTAAAGGAGGAACTTCATATAAATACAAAATGGTCATTTTCGGTATTGA
Source organism: Fervidibacillus halotolerans (assembly GCF_026547205.1). Lineage (GTDB taxonomy): Bacteria > Bacillota > Bacilli > Bacillales > Caldibacillaceae > Fervidibacillus > Fervidibacillus halotolerans. The sequence continues at coordinate 1,213,012 of NZ_CP106877.1, forward strand.
ACGGATAAATTCTTCGTACGGAATTTGGTCTGCACTAGCTACATTGATTTGTACATATGTACGCAACTTTGCAGAAAAGAAAGTCGTCAATAACCGGGCGAAATTTTCATGAATTCTCGTTAAACTTCGAATTTGTTCTTTGGAAAACCGTAGCGCCCGTTTAAAATCATATGTTTTTATTTTCCTCTGTTCTTCTTCCTTTTTAATCTCTTCAGCACTTACTTCCCCTGTTGAAATGGCAGAAAGAAGTGCATCAATTTCACTTTGCGACAAAATTTCACCCGAGGACAAATTGAGTCACCTCCACACTTCCATTTTTGATCACAGGAATGGAGAAACCTGTTTAAACTATTGAATAATGCAGGATGTTATGTATACTTGTTCCACTTTTCCATTTTGCAATATGGCATTAATTTTTTCTTTAATACTTTGTTCCAGTTGAATTTTTCCTTCGGTAGTAAGAATATCCTTCGCTTCCAATGAGGATAAATGTTTAATAATGATGTTGTTCACTTGAAATTCTCGTTTTTCCAATTCTTTTTTTGCATCTTTTCTATCGGTTTGAATTTTAAAAGCGATGTTTATGTAATGATCACTACTTAAATTGGTCGTGATTTCAGGTATATCGACGGAAAGTTCAAGAATTTCCTCTACTGTCGGCTCATCGTTTGCCTTCGGTTTCTCTGACAAGAAAAAAATATAAATGGCAGCAGCGACTAATAATATGGACATTGTAGAAAAAAGAAAGACTTGAAACGATTTATTCATGGAAAAGCGCCCCCTTTTCGTGACGACCAAGCACTTGAATATCTTTATAAAAATCTTTTGATAAATCAATTACTGTCTGTTCCTTTTCCTTCACGACAATTTTTTTCCCATTCGTTAACGTAATGGTCGTATCAGGAAAGGATTCTACCGTTTCGATGTAGAGAGCATTTAAATAAAATTTTTTTCCGTTTAATTTCGTTAATTGAATCATGTTTCGGGGGCAGATATTCCCCTTCCCCTCCTTAAAACGGAATATTTAGGATTGATTCAAAAAGGAGAAACCAAGGGGAGAGTGTCTCCCTCTGGTTCCTTTCATTATTCATTAACGTTTCAAATTCACCAATTCTTGTAAAATTTCATCGCTTGTCGTTATAATCCGCGTGTTCGCTTGAAATCCCCTTTGGGCGACGATCATTTCTGTAAATTCTTCTGATAAATCCACATTGGACATTTCGAGTCTTTCCGATAAGATTGAGCCGCGACCGTCACCAGCATAACCGATATTGGCAGCCCCAGAGTTAACGGATGATTGGAATAAATTTCCTCCCACACTTTGTAACCCGGAAGGATTACTAAATTTGGCAACGGCTAAATAGCCGAGGGTGGCAATAAGCCCGTTGGAATAAATGCCGTTTATTTCACCAGTTGGACCGATATTAAAGCTTAACAACTGACCTTCCGTATTTCCGTCGGGTAAAATGGTTGCATCATTTGAACCTTGTTGGAATGTTAATTGATCTAAATTTAATGAATAATTGACATTATTTCCATCAACAGTAATCGCTTGTGTAACAGAAACCGAATCTCCTGGATTAAATGTATTTGTAGAAGAAGTCAAAGTTCCTGAACCGTTATCAGTCATCGAAATCACTTGAGTGATATTCCCATTCCCATCATATTGGATGACCATGTGTGGATCTGTTGTTGAATCAAATGTATCTGGATTCGTAAAATAAACGGTCCACTCGTTCCCATTTGCTTTTTCAAAATAAATATCAATTCGATTCGTCTTCCCATTGGAATCCACTACTTCAAATTGTTGGGAATAGACAAATCCGTCAACAGCATTACTGGATAAATTCCCAGAAATCCCGATACTTTGGGTTGCTACAGCTGGCAACGTAGCGTTGACGTTCACGATAACATCGCCCAAATTCCCGTCCATATCAAAGGCTTGTACTTTGTAACCATCTGCGTTTACCATCGTTCCAAATTCATCTAAATATAAATTTCCTGCCCTTGAAAACAAATATTGATCTCCATCTTTAAAGACAAAATATCCGTCTCCGTTAATGGCCAAGTCTAAGGAACGACCGGTGGATTGCATACTCGCCTCCGTATGAATCGAGTCGATTGTGGCAATTTCCGTACCTAATCCAACTTGTTTCGGATTCATTCCTCCCCGGTTTCCTTGGGCGGCAACAGCACCGGAGATCGTTTGACTCATCGCATCTTTAAAAGTAACCCGACCCTTTTTAAACCCATATGTGTTCACATTGGCAATATTATTTCCGATTACATCAAGTTTCGTTTGAAAACTTTTTAGCCCACTTATGCCAGAATACATGGATCGTAACATATCCCATTTCTCCTTTCATCGTTTTATTTGCTGCTTCAGTCGGTCCACAGCAAGGCTTTCCTATCCGGTCCAGCCTACGATTCATCAATAATAATCGTACCATTTATATTTGTAAAGATTTGTTTCGTCGCTTCCTGACGGTTCATAGCAGTAATGACCGTTTCATTTTTCGCACTAACAATCAACGCCGCATCTTTTAACAACACGAGGGATTCATTTACACCCATTTCCTTAGCCTCTTTGACCTTTTCGGAAATTTTATTCCAATTGGCCTCAGAAATTTTTATATCCCGCTGTTGGATGCGCTCCTTTGCATGTTTACTAATGACTAAAGAGCGATCGTATTTTTCAACTGCTTCCTTTAAATGATGAGTAAAACTTGAAACATTTCGATGTTCTATAGCCGTTTTACTTGATTTTTGAAAACCTACTGGTGGAATAAAGGACTTTTGAATATGCATATGACCATTCCTTTATGTGAAATCTATCCTTTTACGGCTGATTTGTGACAGAAATAATGTCTTCTGGACTAAGTACAGTACGATCTTCATCGTCTAATTGGAAATAAATCGCTCCATCTTTTCGAATAACCGATTGGACAGTCCCCGATGCTTCTATTCCATCCTTTTTCCAACTGACTTGTTTTCCAATTAAATAACTAGCTTGAACGATTGTCTGTTCATAAGAGTCATTGTGCACTTCCGAGACATTACTTGGGGACAGTTCCGTGCCATCTTCCAGATAAAAGCGTGGTGTATCTTCAGCAAATGAAATGGTTGAAATAACCCCTTTTCCTTCTTCAATGATTGGTTCCTTTTCCTCGTTGTACGAAACTTTATGCCAAAGAACTTCCTTTCCTATAAGTTGTAAGTAGTTCACTTGTTGATCATTTTTTTCAGCTTGCAAAAGAGAATTGAGGGATTCTTTCATATCCATTAATTGTTCTACCGATGTAAAAGTTGCCATTTGTGCAATAAAATCTTTATCTTCTAAAGGATTTAACGGATCTTGATTTTGTAGTTGGGCCATCAATAATTTTAAAAATGTGTCCTTCCCGATCGTATTTGTGGGCGTCCGTTTATCTTGTTGTACGGAAGATAAGAAAAGATTCGTATCGATTATATTCGACATTTTCATCACCTATATTTCCATATTAAATAACGCTTCTTGAAAGGTCATTTCCTTTGAGTCTTCGTTTTTTTCCCCATCTTCGTTTCGATCGTTTGAGTATCCCCCAGATCCGTAGAAGGATTGTTCCTGATCTTCAAACCCATCAAATGCCCCTTCTGTTTGCATATCAATGCGAGTAACATTGATATTTTGTTGAACAAAAGCATGGCGTAATGAGGACAGTTGGGTTTCTAATAATTCTTTTGCTCGATCCGTAGAAGAAATAATTTTTGCAATGATTTCTCCTTGTTTTTGAACGAGCTCGATTTTCAATTCTCCGAGATGTTCTGGATGTAATTTCACCGTAAGGCGCTGGACATTTCCGTTTTTAATGAAATTACCACGGGAAAGGATCGATGCAAATTCCTTTTCAAATTGCTTATAGGAAACCGGTTGTTGATCACGATCGATTAATTTTAACGTTTCCGGATGGCCCGTTTGCTGAAGGGACTGAATTTTATTAACAACTGAAAAGGATCCTTCTGCTTTTTTATCGTTTAGAATCTTTTCCTCTCCTTCGAAAGTTGTCACAGAACTTGCCATTCGATTTAAAATTGGTTCATCGGTTTTCCCCTTCCCTGAACGACCTAATTGTTGACTGATTTGGAAAAAATCCGTATTTTTTTCATTTTTCTCATTCAAAAATTGGCTGTCGTCATTTTGTTGCGGAAGGGGTGGGGATGTATTGAGTTTAATTTGATCTTGTCCACCGGCTAATCCTTGTTTGGAAATCCCATCTTGATTTGAGTGATTCGCTACATAATTTTTTATTTGTGCCACTTGAAAGCGATCCTGCCCTAAAGGAAATGGGAAAACGATATTTCTTTCCTTCGTCCCGTCGCCCCCATTCCATCTAGAGTAAACAGATTGTAAATCCAAATCAAACCCATTCTTTTGGATAAACGTCTCAAGAACACGAAAGGATTCTGGATCCAACTGTTTCTGTTCCATCGTTTGATAACGAATCATTTGGCCAGCCATTTTCAAAAGAGGAACGACATTGGCTTTAAATTTTTCAGTCGATGGAAAGGAACTCATCAACTGATTTAAAACATTGAAAACTCCAATCAATGACCAATCTAAATTCTCTTCATTCATATCTTTGACGAATGATTGCAATTCAGTTAATTTCACCTGATCATCTTCATCCATTTCAGAAGAAAGAGCCGAAATGAGGTTTTTTAATACTGTTTTAATATCCTCAATAGAGATCGAGTTGAGATCCTCTTGATCCGTTAGTAAAGCATCTTCATCGGTGAGAAGGGGCCCTACTGAAGGAAGGAAGTCCTTAACAAAGGATGTAGTTTTCCATTTGGCTTCTTCCAAATCGCTCGTCTCAACTACATCTTGCCCGTTTCCACTTGTCAATCTTGTCAATACGTTGTGAAAATCACTGTTTCCTTTTTCATCTTTAATTTGTCCTTGAACAAGTTGTTCTTTACCAAAGTTCATGAAGCTTTCAATCGGTCCGATTTGCATGATTTCACCTCCTTTCAAAGGATCGAAATAAGATATTCGGTTTATTGACTTTTTTCTAACTCTGCCAACCGATTTGTAAACTGGGCAGCATCTTGTGGTGGCATCTTTTCCAAAATATCAGCCAATTGATCTTCCGATAAATCAGCAAGTATGTTTAAAGCGGTATTTTCATCCATTTCCACTAATATAAGGGCTGCTTCCTTCGGTTTCATTGTTTCGTATGTCTTGATTACAGAATCCCAGTTTTTACTTGTCGTTCCCTTCGAATTCATTAATTCATTTAAATCTCGTTCCAATCGCTTCTTCTCTTCTTCCAATTGGGCAATTTCTTTCTCTTTATCTTCCAGTTTTGATTGTAATTGGGATGATTTTGCTTCCTCATTTTTCAATTCCGCTTGTAACTTGCGAATTGTATTTTCCAAATCATCCACTGATGTTTCATCATTCTTTTCTTGCCCAAGAAAATTCCCTATTACTGGTATTTTTTCCGTCTCTTTGAAAACATTGATTCCTTGAATTGATAAAACGATGAGTAAAATTGAGAGCGCAATTAAAATAGGGAATATTCCGCCAAAAACAATCCATTGAAAAATACCAAACTTTTTCTTCTTCTTTTCCTTTTCTTTACGCATCGTTATACCGTTTTCTCCCTTGCCACAATTTGCATCGAAATTTCATCGGTCATTTTTCCATCCTCATCGTTAAGAAATTGTAAAAATCTTTCAAATTCCTTCTCCTTTAGAATTTCTAGTTTTTTTACTTCAATGTTTTTCTCAAGAAGTTGTTTTTCTTCCCTTTGCATATTCGTTCTTGCAATGATTACTTCTTTCTGGCACTGATCAATTTCCCGATTTAATTTTGATAAATAATATTGGTTCAATTGGATCGCTTGAATTGATATGCCCTCTTGAATTTTTTCCTGTTGATCGGCCTCGAATATTTCCTTCTGTTTCAATAGGTGATATAATTTTTCTGCCACTTTTGAAAATTGATCTACCGATTTTTGATAGGATACGATCGCTTCTTGTTTTTCCTTTTCACGGATTTCAAGAACTTTTTCAAATTTATATGTGAATTTCATCGGCTATCACCCTTTTATCAGTTCATTTAACGCATGAATCGTTTGTTCCATAGTGATCTTTTCGTCGATATTTTGTTTTAAAAAGGCAGATATTTTTGGATGATACCGGATGGCTTCATCGATTTCCTTCGATGTTCCTTTTTTATATGCACCGATATGAATTAAGTCTTCCGATTCGTGATATGTATGTAATAAATCTCGTATTCTTTCTGCTTGCAACCGATGTTCTTTCGAAACGATTTCATTCATTAAACGACTAACACTTTTCAATATATTGATAGCTGGATATTGACCCTTATTCGCTAATTTTCTGTCGAGAACAATATGTCCATCGAGTATGCCTCTTACTGTGTCAGAAATCGGTTCGTTGAAATCATCACCGTCAACTAAAACGGTATATATACCGGTAATCGTTCCGTATTCATCTGTCCCTGTTCGTTCTAATAATTTCGGTAACATCGAGAATACGGAAGGAGTATATCCTTTCGTTGCAGGTGGCTCACCGATGGCCAAACCGACTTCCCTTTGTGCAAGGGCAATTCGTGTAACGGAATCCATCATAAGCATGACATCTAAGCCCTTTTTACGGAAATATTCGGCAATTGCAGTTGCTGTATACGCCCCTTTGATCCGCATTAAAGCTGGTTGATCACTCGTTGCAGCGACGATAATCGATTTTCTTAACCCTTCTTCTCCAAGATCCCTTTCGATAAACTCCCTAACTTCCCTACCTCTTTCTCCAATCAGGGCGATCACATTTAAGTCAGCTTTCGTATTTCTTGCAATCATCCCAAGCAATGTGCTTTTACCAACACCACTTCCTGCAAAAATACCGATTCGTTGACCCTTTCCAATCGTTAATAATCCGTCGATGGCACGGATTCCTAACTCCAAAGATTCACGAATAGGCGGTCGTTTCAACGGATTCGGCGGCTCTTGTTCCGTTGAAAAAAGTGGCATATTCGGTAAATTCGAACCATCCAACGGTTGCCCAAGGGAGTTTAAAACTTTACCGATTAATGCATCTCCTACCTTTATTTTCAACGATTCTCCCGTATTTTCCACAAGCCAGCCGGGTGCGATTTCATTAACGGATGTATAGGGCATAATAATAATCGTCTCTTCTTTAAAGCCGACTACCTCACCGATAATTTTTTTCCCCTTTCGATTATGAAAGTCGCGGGAATAAATATAGCAAATGTCACCGATGGAACTGGTAGGCCCTTCTGCTTCAATCATGATACCGATCACTTGTTTCACTCGGCCAAACCGTTTATATGTATCAACTCGATCGATTTCCTCTAATACATCAATTGCTCTCATGAATTGGTCCCTGCCAGTCGTTCGTATAATTTTTCTGCCAATTGTTGAAATTGACTATCGATTCCCGCATCGATAAAGCCACCTTCCATTTCGATCAAACAGGCCGTCTCTGCCAACTCATCTTTCGGATGAAAAAAGATTTGGTAGTCGATTGGGATGTTCGAAAAAATTTCATCTTTTCGATCGAGTAATGTGGAATAATATTTTGGATGCACATATACCTGAATTTCTTTCGAATGCTTCGCTTCTTCTATCGCTTCCTTTACGATTGGAAGAAACATTTCTTTTTTATCCGCCAAACTTGTTTTGACAATTTTTTCGGCAGCTTTTAAAGCAATTGATAATATCATTTGTTCCGCCCGTTCGATGGCTTGATCATATTCGTTTTTCGCATCGATTGCTATTTGCTTCGCCAATTGTATGTGCTTTTCCATTTCTGAATAGCCAATTTCTTTCCCTTGAACAAACCCATCGTTATAACCTTTTTTCTTCGCTTGATCAAATATTTGGCGCCTTTTTTTTTCCATATTTTCTTTCAAAGTTTTCATTTCATTTTCGATTCGTAGTGCCTTTATTTTTGCCTCTTCAATAATGTTTTGGGCTGTTTTTTGAGCTTCTTCCAAATGTTGTGAAAAATTTTGTTCTTGTATTTCTTCCTTTTCCCTTTCGGCTGGAGTGGACGGGAAGAGACGAATGGTAATGACTTTTTCTTCGGCTTTTCCTGCGAAACCATTCTTAATTAATTTAGACAATGATATCGTCACCTCCACCCCGTGCGATGATGATTTCTCCAGCATCTTCTAATCTACGAATAACAGAGACGATTCGGGTTTGGGCTTCCTCCACATCACGCAATCTGACTGGTCCCATAATTTCCATTTCTTCCATAAATGTTTCCTTCATTCGTGTGGACATATTTCTGAAAACAACTTCTTTTACTTCATCACTCGCACCTTTTAATGCAAGTAGTAAATCATCATTTTCACAATCCCGAATGACAAGTTGTATAGCCCGATTATCTAGGGTTACGATATCTTCAAATACAAACATTCGCTTCTTAATTTCCTCAGTTAGTTCAGGGTCTTGTACAGCTAACGATTCTAAGATCGTTCTTTCCGTCGATCGGTCAACACCATTTAACACTTGGACAATCGCTTCGATTCCACCAGCCTTCGTGTAATCTTGTGTGAAGGTAGCGGATAATTTCTGCTCAAGTATTTGTTCAACTTCAAAAATAATTTCGGGCGATGTACTATCCATAAGTGCAATTCTTTTCGCCACATCCGCTTGCATTTCATCAGGCAAATTGGAGAGAATTTGGGCTGCCTGATTCGGTTCTAAATAAGACAAAATCAGTGCGATCGTTTGTGGATGCTCATTTTGAATAAAGTTTAAAATTTGGTTAGGATCCGCTTTTCTTGCAAAATCAAAGGGCCTTACTTGTAAAGATGATGTCAGACGATTGATGATCATCGAAGCCTGTTCTGGTCCTAACGCTTTTTCTAATATCGCCTTTGCATAACCAATTCCACCTTGGGATATATAATCTTGGGCAATCGCTAAATTGTAAAATTCCTCTATAATTTCCTCTTTTTTTTCCGAGTCTACTTTTTTTACCGATGAAATTTCCAACGTTAATTTCTCAATTTCTTCTTCCGTTAAATGTTTAAAAACATTGGCAGCGGCATCCTCTCCGAGAGTGATGAGGAGGATCGCTGCTTTTTGCAACCCGGAAAATTGTTTTTTCAAAGCCAATATCCACCACTCCTTAATCTTGGGACAGCCATGTACGAATTAGTTTTGCAAATTCTTCTGGGCGTTCTTTTGCCATTCTCTCAATCCGTTTTTTACGTACTGTGCTTTCCGTTTCATTCTCCTCATCTAAATCTGGAATTTCGATCGCCTCTTCATGGCTTGCCGCTTGCAAGTCTTCCTCTAGTATGTCGGATCGTCTCCGTCTTAACAAGAATAGGATGAGGAAAATCAAACCTAGGATAACCATTGCACCAATTATGTATGCCCAAAGTGGGACACCGGTTTTTTCACTCACACCACCTACCGTGTCCATCTTCCCTAAGAGTGGCTGGAATGAAACGGCGATTTTATTATTTAACTGTTCATCAGTTAATTCTGCCGTATCATCATCTTTATAAATGGTGGTCCGAATAATCGTACTTAAAATTTTTTGGATATCCTCTTCGATATTTGTATATGTAGCATTTTCGCCTTCAGGAGGTTCAACGACTACTTGAATCCCTAAATCTCGAATTTTATAAGGACTTTCCACGATTTGTTTTCGAATCCGATTTACTTCTTTGTTTACGGTTTCTTCTGTTCGTTCATACTCGCCAGAACCGTCTGTTCCTTCAATATAAGAACCACCCAAAGCATCATTATTATCTTCGGCTGCAGGAATCCCACCTGGTTCCACATTCGTTCCCGAATATGTTTCAGTTAACTTTTGGGCACTGATGGTAATACCCTCATTATTTTCTTCATCGACAGGCTCCACTAAATTTTCTTCCCGATTTTCTTGAGTGAAATCGATATCTGCACTAACGGAGACGATTACGTTATTTTGTCCCATTAACATACCTAAAAAACTTTGTACTTGACGTTGAATATCCCGTTCAATTTCCCTTTTAATCTTGTATTGGGTAGCAATTGTATCTCCGTTCTCAAAATTGTCACCATTTTTGTCATCAAAGTACTCAAAATTTTGATTCATAATGACGATATTATCCGTAGGAAGATTTGGGACGGATTTCGATACTAGTGTATACAATCCGTTGATTTGCTTATCAGTAAAATTGTAACCGGGTTTTGTCGTAATTACGATTGATGCGGATGCTTCCTGCCCTTGATCTTTTACGAATATTCCTTGTTCCGGCAAATTAATCATCACGTTTGCGTCCTGAATTCCTTCAATCGTTTTAATTAAATTTGCAAGTTCCGTTTGCATGGCATCGAGCTTCATAACGTTAAATTCATTATCCGTCATCCCAATACCAGCATTGGAACTAAAAAAGGAATAATCGATGTTTCCTGATTGGGGGATTCCTTCCGCAGCAAGTTCGACGAGTAATGATTCTACCTTTTCTTTCGGCACTTTAATCGTCGTTCCATTTTCAGTAATTTCCGATTGAATTCCTTTTTCATCTAAAGTTTCTTTTATTCTTCCCGTTTCCGCAGGTGTGAGATCACTGTATAGCGGAACCATCGTCGTTCTAGTAGAAAAATAGACGATAAAAGCGATAAGAACAAAAACAATAGCAAGGGAACCGACAAACCACATTTTTTGTTGTTTATTTTTTTCATTCCAATATGCTTTTATTTTTCGAACGATATTTTGCAACTGTTCTTTCATTACTCTCTCTCCGGAAGTTATTATCTATTTTAGATTTTAAAATTATACTTGCATTCGCATAATTTCTTGATATGCTTCAATTACTTTATTACGAATTTCCATCGTCGCATTTAACGTAATCGACGCTTTTTCAGCTGCGATCATGACTTGATGCAGTTCTACATTTTCTCCAAGAGCTAATTTTTCCGTTAAACGATCCGCTTGAATTTGCGCATCGTTCACTTCGTTAATTGCATTTTTTAACATGTTGGAAAAAGATTGTTGGGCTTGTGAAGGACTTATATTTGTTTTTGTTTGATCATTTTGAGTAGAAATAAAATTATTGTTAAAAATCGATTGGATATTCATTTGAAACACTCCTTTCATTTAAAAAGGATCCCATTAATCGGATATAAAGGATTCGTCATCTATCGAATCAACAAAAAACTATTTTCCGATTTCTAACGTTTTTAACAGCATCGCCTTTGAAGCATTTAACACCGTGACATTCGCTTCATACGTTCGGGTCGTACTTAACAAATCGACCATTTCCCGTAGCGGATCCACATTTGGCATTTGAACATACCCATCCTCGTTTGCATCCGGATGACTAGGATTATAGACGAGTTTAAAAGGGGTTGAATCCTCGACAATTTTTGATACTTTCACGCCCGATCCTGACGACTGTTCTTTCAATGTACTATTAAATATGGAGGAAAAAGATTGGCCTTGTTCTTGAAGGACGACAGATTTTCGACGATAAGGAATCCAATTTCCATCAACGAGTTCGCCCCTCGTCGTCTCTGCGTTCGCCATATTCGAGGAAATTACGTCCATCCGAAGTCTAGATGCTGTTAAAGCAGATGCTGAAATATTTAAACTTGAAAACATTATTGGCTCCCTCCTTTAATAACGGATTGCAACGTTTGGAATTTACCGTTCAATCGATCAACAATCGCGTTATAATAAATTTGATTTTGAGCCAATTTTACCATTTCCAAGTCCACATCTACACTGTTTCCATTATGATTGTATTGGACATTCGGCTCGGTAGTAACAATCGGATTCGAAGTGGTTGGGGAGATCGGAATATGTTTTTCGTTTGTCAAATTTGCTTTAAATGATCCATTCATTTTCTCATCTAAGATCGCCTTAAATTTGACATCCCTTGCTTTGTAATTTGGTGTATCAACATTAGCAATATTATGTGAAATAACCTTTTGTTTCACTGTTGAATAATCCAATGACGTTTCCAACAATGAAATGGTGTTTGAAAATAATTTCATCCTTTTCTCCTCCAAAAATCGTAATAAAATGATGAAATCCGACAATATTTTCATATATCTTTATATTAATCATTGTTTCAAATAATGTAAACAGCTTCATCATAGGTATAATTGCCTATTTTTTGGAAAAAAGTAGATTGGATAAATAGGACGTATAGAGATTGTTTCCGTAATCATTCGACATCTTTTAATACTATTCGACGAAATTCACTTAAATCCTTTATTTTTTTTACAACAATTGTATTTTCCACATTTAAATCCTAACAAAATTTGCTACTAGAATTACTATCGTTTTTAAACAAAAAACAGGCACTATAATTTTTGGTGTTGGTGACTAAACCTAACACCTTTTTTTGATCAAAAAAATAGAGACAAGTGACACTTCCCTAGTAAAATGTAATCGCCAAACCACATTTAAAGGAGTGATGTCACATGTCTCAACATGATTGGATATGCATTTTATTGAATATAAAAAGATAATAATATCTTTTTTGAGAACGAAGAACTTTAAGCTCTTAAAGAAGGTGTTGTCAAAAAAACAAAACACGTCTCCAAATATTTAAAAACCGCCATCAAACACAATGATGAAATACATACCTCATGTAGAAAATACGTTTACATGAAAATACAACAACGGGGTTTTGGAAGGAATCAATAAAGACGAAGACGATGAAACCCATTGCCTTTGGTTATAAGTGCTTTGATTATTTTATACATCGTATTCTTTTTACCAATCATTTCGTAACCATAAAAAAGGTGTCCATTAAGTCCAAAATAGAAAACATTTGCGGCGACTCCTGCGGGGAAAGCACGGGTCTCGAGACTCCGCAGGAGAGAAGTGACGAGGAGGTTTGAGCCGTACCACTGGATGCGCGTCCGCCAATGGAACGTATAACTTTAAACCAATTTTGGATGAATGGACAACGTGATCCGATTACATTTTACTAAAAAAAATTACGAAATTATTCTCCAACACGATTTGACAAAGAAACAAAAAACAAAGCGGAAAATTCATCCGCTCTGCTTTTCATTCGATTTCGAAAAAAACCGATTATGATTTTACTTTTTCAAGTTCTTCGAGAAATTTATCGTTCAATACTTTGATAAATGTTCCTTTCATTCCAAGGGAACGGGATTCAATGACCCCTGCACTTTCTAATTTTCTCAAAGCATTTACGATTACTGAACGAGTAATACCGACCCGATCAGCGATTTTGGAAGCTACTAATAATCCTTCTTTTCCGTTTAATTCTTCAAAAATATGTTCAATTGCTTCTAATTCACTGTAAGAAAGGGAGCTGATTGCCATTTGAACGACCGCTTTACTGCGGGCTTCTTCTTCAATTTCTTCAGATTTTTCCCGCAAAATTTCCATTCCTACAACGGTTGCACCATATTCAGCAAGAATTAAATCATCATCATTAAATTCTTGATTTAATCGGGATAGAATTAATGTACCGAGTCTTTCACCTGCACCGACAATCGGTACAATCGTCGTTAATCCGGTTTTGAATAGTTCTTTATTTTCCACTGGGAAAGCTGTATACTCACTATTCACATCAATATTAGCAGTCGTATCGGTTATATTGAAAAGATTTTTCGTATAGTCTTCTGGAAATTGACGATCCTCTAACATTTTTTTCATCCGCTCATTTTCAATTTGTTGGACGATGGAAAATCCGAGCAATTTCCCTCTTCTACTAACAATAAACACATTCGCATCAATAACATCCCGAAGAATTTCAGACATTTCTTTAAAATTAACAGGTTTCCCCCCTGCATTTTGCAACATCGCATTAATTTTTCTAGTTCTTGCTAATAATTCCATATCCATTACCTCCTATTTTTCATTTGTTATTCATCTTATCGTTTTCCATACATGTTCTTTTTCCATTACAAAATAAATTCACTTAAATCTTTGTCCTTCGAAATTGCTCCTAGTTTTTCATCTACATATTGGGGAGTAATCGTAATTTTCTCCAGCGTAATATCAGGCGCCTCAAAGGATAAATCTTCCAATAATTTTTCCATAATCGTATACAGTCTTCTCGCACCGATATTATCCGTATTTTGATTCACTTCATATGCAACTTCAGCAATTCTACGAATAGCTTCGTCTGAAAATTCTATTTTTATACCTTCTGTTTCCAATAATGCGATATATTGTTTAATGATCGCATTATCCGGTTCAATCAAAATTCGCACAAAGTCATCAATTTGAAGTTTATTCAATTCGACTCTGATCGGAAATCTTCCTTGTAATTCAGGAATTAAATCTGAGGGCTTCGCCATATGGAATGCACCGGCAGCAATAAATAAAATATGATCCGTTTTAACCGGTCCGTATTTCGTCACTACCGTCGAACCTTCCACAACAGGTAAGATATCCCGTTGAACACCTTCCCTAGAAACATCGACAGAGCTTCCATTTCCTTTGCTAGCGATTTTATCGATCTCATCGATGAAAATAATCCCTGTTTGTTCGGCCCTTTGAATCGCCTCTTGAACAACTTCATCCATGTCGATCAATTTGTTAATTTCTTCATTTACTAAAATTTTTCTTGCATCTTTTACAGGGAGTTTCCTTTTTTTTCTCTTTTTTGGAAGGAAACTACTTAAAGCATCTTGTAAATTAATGCCCATTTGTTCCATTCCAGAACCTTGCAACATATCGAACATGGATGGAGCTTGTTCTTCGATTTCAATAGTCACCATTTCATTTTCTAGTTCGCCCTTCTCTAATTTTTCTTTAATAATTTTTCTTTTCGTAGAGATCGATTCATCTTCCTGTTCCGTTTCTTGATGCTGATCGTCTTTTTGTTCTCCTCCGAATAGTAAATCGAATGGATTTTTTACATTCGCTTGCCTTTTCATCGAAGGTACAAGAAGATGAACCAGTCGGCGATTGGCATTTTGTTGGGCCTTTTCTTTTACAGTATCAGCTTTTACTTGTTTAACGAGACGAACGCTCGTTTCCACTAAATCCCGGACCATTGATTCAACGTCTCGACCGACGTAACCAACTTCCGTAAATTTTGTTGCTTCAACTTTCACAAAGGGGGCTTGAACAAGCTTAGCGATTCTTCGAGCAATTTCGGTTTTACCGACCCCCGTCGGCCCAATCATTAATATATTTTTCGGTATTACTTCATCTCGGATCTTTTCCGGTAATAAACCTCTTCGCCAGCGATTGCGAAGGGCGATAGCAACCGCTCGTTTCGCTTCCTTCTGACCGACAATAAATTGGTCTAATTTTTCAACGATTTCCCTCGGGGTTAAATGCGCCTCAATTTCCCTTTGATTCATTATGTCACTCCCTTATTTCCAACAACAAATTATAATTCTTCTACAATAATATTCCTATTCGTATATACACAAAGATTTGCTGCAATTTCTAAAGAAGCTTTAGCGATCTCAGTTGCAGACAGGTGACATGCATACGTTTTTAACGCCCTGCCTGCTGATAAAGCATAGTTCCCTCCAGAACCGATAGCCAAGATCCCATCATCGGGCTCTATAACTTCCCCCGTTCCTGAGATCAACAACATATGGGTCTTGTTCATCACAATTAACATCGCTTCCAGTTTACGTAATACTTTATCACTTCTCCACTGCTTCGCCAATTCAACAGATGCCCTCTGTAAATTCCCATTATATTCTTCCAATTTTCCTTCAAACATTTCAAATAATGTAAATGCATCGGCAACTGAACCTGCAAAACCAGCGAGAACTTTCCCGCTATATAATTTTCTTACCTTTTTTGCTGTATGTTTCATCACAACCGCATTTCCAAATGTCACCTGACCGTCTCCAGCCATTGCGCCTTTCCCATTATGATGAATGGCAAATATGGTCGTTGCATGAAATTGACTCACCAAGAACCCTCCTTTACGCACGGGGATGATGTTGAGAATATACTTTCTTCAATCGTTCTTTCGTTACATGTGTATATACTTGTGTAGAAGATAAGTGGGAATGACCTAACAATTCTTGAACGGTACGTAAATCTGCGCCATTGTTTAATAAATGAGTTGCAAAAGAATGCCGAATCATATGGGGGTGAACATGGTAATTTTCCCCTGCTTGGTCAATAATCCGTTGGAAAATATATTGGATACCTCTCACTGTCAACGGCGTTCCTCTTTGATTAACAAATAAAAACGGATGATTATGTTTTTTCATCAATTTTTGCCGTCCATTTTGTAAATAGTCCTGCAGAGCTTTTCTTGCCATCGATCCAAAGGGAATATATCTTTGTTTCTTTCCCTTTCCCGTGACGAGAAGTACCGATAATTGTTCATCCACATCCGAAAGGCGAATACCCGCACATTCAGCAACCCGAATACCTGTTGCATACATCAGTTCTAACAAGGCTAAATCCCGTTTCCCAACCGGATCGGACGTATCGATCGAATGAAATAAAAATTCCAGTTCTTGTTCATAAAAAAATTCTGGCAGGCGCTTTTCCAGTTTCGGCAAAGTGACCTGTGCGAAAGGATTGGATTTTACATATGATTCACGCATTAAAAATTTGTAAAAGGAACGGAGAACTGAAATTTTCCGTGTTACCGATTTTTTTGCATACCTCTGTCCATATAATTTCGTTAAGTATAATCGCGCATCCTGATAAGTGACAAGTTGCAGATTATGTATTTCTTGTTCATTCATGAACATAAAAAAATCTTGAACATCATGTTTGTAGGCGCCAATTGTATATTGTGAATAATTTTTTTCTATTTGTAAATATTCAATGAATTTCTGTAACAAAAAATTCATATTTTCCAACAGATTCACCTTCTAATTGGCTTTTAAATAATAACACAAATATTTGAATATTGCAACAGTTGGATTATGGCAATTCCTAACTTTCTGAATTGAAATAAAAATCATCTTGAAATGAACGTTTAGAAAAACATGATGATTTTCAAAGTTTATCCAATTATTATATTATATCATTTTTTTTTATTTATCCAAACAGTTTTATTTAATTCACATATCTTTCAAGAAAAAAAGAGTGAATGGACTCACTCTTATAGTTCCTCTTTATAATCACATTGACTACACTGTATTTGTACGCCTTTTTTTATTTTTTTCTCCACTAACATTCCACTACATTTTGGACAAGGACGATTGACCGGTTTATCCCAGGAAAGAAAATCACATTCAGGATAACGATTGCAACCGTAAAAAACCCGCTTGTTCTTACTTTTTCTTTCGATCACTTGACCCTTTTTACATTTTGGACATGTAACACCGATTTCTTTCACGATTGGCTTTGTGTTTCTACATTCGGGAAAATTGCTACAAGCCATAAATTTACCGAAACGACCCATCTTGATCACCATCGGGTGTCCGCATTTCTCACAATCTTGGCCTGCGTATTCATCTTCAATTTCTACCTTCTCCATTTCAATCTCTGCTTTTTCTAAGTTTTTCTTAAACCCGTTATAGAAATGGTCCAAAATATTAATCCAATTTTCCTTTCCTTCTTCAATCAAATCCAAATCCGATTCCATTTTTGCAGTGAATTCAACATCGATGATTTCGGGAAAAAATTCGGAAATTAATTCGATGACAATTCTTCCTAATTCTGTCGGAACAAACCGCTTTTTATCTAACGTTACGTAACCACGCCTTTGAATCGTATCGAGGATCGGTGCATATGTAGAAGGACGACCGATCCCCAATTCTTCTAATGTTTTAACGAGCCTTGCCTCCGTATATCTTGGAGGTGGTTGGGTGAAATGTTGGGTCGGTTTCATTTCTATGTTTTTTACTTCATCTGATTCTTTTAAATCGGGGAGAAAGTCGTTTTCCTGTTCATCTAAATCATCCGAACTTTCCACATATACTTTCATAAATCCTGGAAATTTTAGTTTTGAACCGTTCGCTCGAAATATAATCGAGTTGTTTTCTAAATCAACAGTCATCGTATCCATTATTGCCGAAGCCATTTGACTTGCCACAAACCGTTCCCAAATTAATTTATACAATCGGTATTGATCCCTCGATAAATATTGTTTAACGGAATTCGGTGTCCGAAACACACTTGTCGGTCGGATCGCTTCATGGGCATCTTGAACATTGTCCCCTGTTTTTTCCTTTCTCTCCTTTTCCTTCACATATTCTTTCCCGTATTCCGTTTCGATAAACTGGGTTGCCTCCCGTTTTGCTACATCCGAGACGCGTATGGAATCCGTTCGCATATAAGTGATCAGACCAACTGTCCCTTCTTTTCCCAAGTCGATACCTTCATAAAGTTGCTGGGCGACCATCATCGTTTTTTTCGCTCGGAAATTTAATTTTCGAGCGGCTTCTTGTTGCAACGAAGAAGTAATAAAAGGGGGAGAAGGTTGTCGTTTTCGTTCTTTTTTTACGACTTTTTTAACAGAGAAAAATTCCCCTTTTATTTTTTGGAGAATGTTTTGAACGTCCTGTTCCGATTTTAAGGATATCTTTTTCCCGTCTTTTCCATAAAAATGGGCTTCAAACGTTTCTCCATTTATTGCGAAATGACCAGTTATTTTCCAATATTCCTCTGGAACAAATTGATTAATTTCATTTTCTCGGTCGATGATTAATTTAACCGCTACCGATTGAACTCGCCCGGCACTTAATCCCTTTTTCACTTTTTTCCATAAAATGGGGCTGATCTTATAACCGACAAGTCGATCAAGTATTCGCCTCGCTTGCTGGGCATTTACTAAATCCATATTGATTGATCTTGGTTTTTTAAAGGATTCTTTAATCGCATCCTTCGTTATTTCATTAAAAACGACTCGACAATCGCTCATTGTATCTAGCTCTAGGGAATTGGCTAAATGCCAAGCAATCGCTTCCCCTTCTCGGTCCGGGTCGGCAGCTAAATAAACTTTTTTCGCTTTTTTTGCGGCATTTTTTAATTCTTTTATAACCGGACCCTTTCCTCGAATCGTAATATATTTCGGTTGGAAACCGTTATCCACATCCACTCCGATTTGACTTTTCGGTAAATCACGGACATGACCCATGGATGCCTTTACCTTATATTTTTTTCCTAAATATTTTTCAATTGTTTTCGCCTTTGCCGGCGATTCCACGATCACTAAATATTCTGCTGACATAAAATATCCTCCTTGGAGGTTGACTTGACATTTTCCTTTTGAACCATTTCGTTAAATGGATAAAAAGGCACTTAAAAAGATGAATCTCCCAATAATTATTAAAGGAAAAGGAATGATTTGTCAATAAGCAAATGATATTCTAATGAAAAAACTGAAATCTTATTTTCATTATTCCATGTTTTTTAATTCATTCGTGATATCTTCAACGGATAAAACGAGTTTCGCTCCTTGTTGGATAAGCAAATTCGTTCCTTTTGATGTGGCGGAAGTAATCGGACCAGGAACGGCAAACACTTCCCTTCCCTCTTGTAAAGCAATATTTGCCGTAATTAAAGATCCACTTCGTTCTTTGGCTTCAATCACTAATGTGCCTAAGCTGAGTCCAGCGATGATTCGATTCCTTTCCGGAAAATGGTATTTTTCAGGTCTTTTATTTGGCGGGTATTCGGAAAGAATTAAATGTTTTTTGGAAAGAATTTGGAAAAGGTTCCGGTGATCTTTCGGATAAATATGAAATAAACCGCTTCCTAAAACTGCGATCGTTTTTCCGTCGAATTGATCGGCTTTTAAGTGGGTGAGCCCGTCAATTCCTTTTGCAAAACCGCTAATAATTACATAATTTCTTTCAACTAAACCTTTGACGAGTTGTTCTGTTACCCGTTTCCCATATTCGCTAGGATTCCTTGTTCCTACTATGGAAATCATACGCTTTTCTTTCAATAAATGTCCATCCCCTAAATAATATAAAACAAAAGGGGGCTGGTAAATTTGTTTCAATAAAAAGGGATAGTTGTCATCGAAACGAGTAATTGTTTGAATATTTCTTTCTTTGTACCACTGCAGGAGATTTTTCCTTTGAACCGTTTGAAGATCGTAAACGATAGTTTCTGCTCTTTTTAGTGGAATTTGAAAATGAAGATATAAATCCTTTGGGGTATATGCGAAGATTTTTCTTAAAGTTGGATCGAGTTTTAACATTTTATCCAATGTTTTCCATCCGATACCCCGACAATGATGCAACTGAATCAGCCGTTTTCGAAAGGATTGTTCCATATTCCAAAACTCCCTTTTGAAATGAAAAATGATTTATAGAAATTCGAAAAATGAGCCGATAGCCCCATCTATTAGGACTATCGGCTTATTTTTAAAGGTTTTTACATTTTTCATACAATCCTTGTTCTTTTAATACGTTGATTAATGTTTCTCCAATAACAGCTGGCGTTTCAGCTACTTTAATTCCACATTCGTTCATGACACGAATTTTTTCATCAGCAGTTCCTTTTCCGCCAGAAATAATCGCTCCCGCATGTCCCATCCGTTTTCCGGGTGGAGCAGTTCTTCCGCCGATAAATCCAACGACTGGTTTTTTCATATTTTCTTTTACCCATAAAGCCGCTTCTTCTTCAGCGGTTCCACCAATTTCTCCAATCATAATAACCGCATATGTTTCAGGATCCTCATTGAACGCTTTTAAAACATCGATAAAGTTTGTTCCGTTGACCGGATCCCCACCGATTCCAACGGCCGTCGTTTGTCCAATTCCTGCTTTCGTTAATTGGTAAACAGCTTCATAAGTCAACGTACCAGAACGGGATACGACGCCGACGTGACCTTTTTTATGAATATATCCAGGCATGATACCAATTTTACATTCATCAGCTGAAATCACACCGGGACAGTTTGGACCGATTAGACGGGTCTTTTTCCCTTCCATATAACGTTTTACTTTAACCATATCCAATACTGGGATATGTTCAGTGATGCATATAACTAAATCGAGTTCTGCATCAACGGCTTCCATAATTGCATCTGCTGCAAATGGGGCGGGAACGTATATGACAGATGCAGTCGCACCTGTCGCTTCAACCGCTTCGGATACCGTATTGAAAACTGGTACACCTTCCACCTCCGTTCCACCTTTTCCTGGAGATGTACCGCCGACAATTTTCGTCCCATATTCGAGCATTTGTTTCGTATGGAAAAGGGCTGTTTTCCCTGTGATTCCTTGAACGATTACTTTCGTGTTTTTATCGATAAAAATACTCATACTATCCCCTCGCTTTCCGCTTCATTTCATAACCGAATCAATCTTCTGTAATTGAAATATGAAACAATCATATTCAAAATGCACTTCTCCTATCCTACTAAACTTACGATTTTTTCAGCACCTTCAGCCATGGAATTTGCAGCTATAATGTTCAATCCTGATTCTTGCAAGATTTGTTTTCCTAGTTCCACATTCGTTCCTTCTAGGCGTACGACAAGTGGTACAGAAAGTCCAACTTGTTTTGCTGCTTCGACAACGCCGGTGGCTATGATATCACACTTCATAATACCGCCGAATATATTCACGAAAATACCTTTTACTTTCGGATCAGATAAAATAATTTTAAAGGCTTCGGCTACTTTTTCTGCAGTGGCACCTCCACCGACATCTAAAAAGTTCGCAGGTTGACCACCATAATATTTGATGATATCCATCGTAGCCATTGCAAGACCTGCACCATTTACCATACAACCGATATTGCCATCGAGCGAAATATAACTTAAGTCATATTTAGAAGCTTCGATTTCTTTCGGATCTTCTTCATCCAAATCCCGATATTCTAAAAGCTCCGGATGTCGGAATAAAGCGTTTGAGTCAAAATTCAATTTCGCATCGAGGGCCATAACAGAACCATCGCCGGTGAGGACTAGGGGGTTAATTTCTGCTATGGAACAATCCTTTTCTACAAAGACTTTATAAAGTCCTAACATAAATTTGACCGCCTCGTTGACGGATTTCTTCGGAATATTCATTTTAAAAGCAATTCTTCTCGCTTGGAAAGGTGCAAGACCAACTACTGGATCGATATATTCCTTATAAATTTTTTCCGGGGTACGGGCAGCTACCTCTTCAATTTCCATACCCCCTTCACTGGATGCCATTAATACTACTTTCGATGTTGCCCGATCGACAACAAAGCCGATGTAATATTCCTTTTGAATATCGCATCCTTCTTCAATCAGTAAGCGCTTTACTTCTTTACCTTCAGGACCCGTTTGGTGTGTAACGAGTTTTTTTCCTAATAAATCCTCTGCGTATGTACGAACTTCATCTAAATTTTTCGCTACTTTTACTCCCCCTGCTTTCCCACGTCCACCAGCATGGATTTGGGCTTTCACAACAACTACATCTGAACCCAGTTTTTTCGCTGCTTCAACGGCTTCGGCTATCGAAAAAGCAACATGCCCCTTGGGAACGGAAACCCCGTATTGACGTAAGAGGTCCTTCCCTTGATACTCATGGATATTCATCTGCCATCCTCCCATCAGTATTTGTCTAAATTTTTGATTGCGTCTTTATTTTATTAAAATAAAGAAACAATGTCCAACAAAAAGCAAAACCCGATCAAAAGTAAACAAAATGTCAAGGATAGAAGCCTTTGTTTTTAATAATGAGTTTATCTTTTCCCGCCTTAATTCTTTTACAAAATAATTTTTCCGATTTTTCATTCTATTCATAAACGATATGATTAGGCCTTTTTGTGAAGTAAAGTCAAATTTTATATAAAAATAAAATATATTTAAAAAATATTTCAAAACGGTTTAGGTTTTCGACGCTTTTTGATCCACGTTATAAATGAAGGCGAATACTTCCGCCACCGCCATAAATAACTCCTCCGGGATCTTTTCCTCGATATTAACTTTATCTAAAAGTTCTACTAAAGAAGCATCTTCATAAATCGGTATGCGATGCTTTTTTGCTTCTTCGATGATCTTTTCTGCAACGAATCCTTTCCCCTTTGCCTTCACAACCGGAGCCGTGTCCTTTTTTTCATCATACGTAAGAGCGATAGCTTCTTTTTTTTCGTTTTTTTTCATATTTTCACATCAACCTTTCCACTATGAAAATAAGAAAGGGGAACCTCCCTACGAGATTGATTTTGTTCTAATCGTTCAAATTTAATGGTGCTAAGGGAATATCCAATCTTCTCGATATTTTCCTTTAACATTTGAACATATGATTGAATAGATGTTTTATTAATTATCTGTTCCGTTTTTACTTGTAAACTAATGATTCGATTTTGCACATTCATATGAATAAATGTTTTCCCAAGTCGAGGCATATTTAAATCAAAAAGAATGCGGGAGAAATGTTTGTCTAGCTCCCCATCTTTTCCCCTTTTTCCTTCCCATTGAAAAGTGGCGTCGATCATTTTTTCCTTCAATGGTACCGGAATAGAAAAAGTTAAAATCATATACGGATTTTGGTCTTTATTGGATAATTGTCCCCCGAGGATTCGGTAATATAATGCTTCAAAAGCTTTAAGAACTTGTTTTGGCAAATGTTCTCCCTTTTGTAATTGTTGACTGAGAAGATCTTTTAATGATGGTGGTACCACGTTCTCCTCAGATGGCGTAGACATCCGAGAATCAATTCCGATTTCTTTTAAAAGGAAACGTATAGCCCGATATACGTCATGACCTTTCCCCCAATTGGTTTCGACTAGAGGGGTTTCCCCGTGAATTTTCCTTCCAGAAAGGGTTTGAAGGTGATGTGAAATCTCTTCTTTTTTCTCTACTGAACTGTTAGATAATTCCTTCATCAAACGATCGAACAAAACCGAGAATGGTTCCCTTTTGATCGTTGCAAAAATCGTTTTAAACATATGGTCGGTAAAAGGGAGCTTTCCCTCAATCATCAAACGAATTGCTTCTAACGTTCTTTTCGCATCCCCTGTTTCTTTTAACCATTTTTCACCTATTGTAAATTTCGATTGATCAATGGGAACTTTCCAATCCTTTAAAGCAGAAAGGAATAATTTCGCTTCTTTAGAAGTAGATACGCCAAAAAAATCTCCTTCTTTCTCATGTGAAATCATTAAACGGATTCCTTCGTTTTGTCTTTTTACTCGAAACCAGTAATCCTTTGAAACATCTAACGGTGCATCAACCTTCGCAGTAATGAGTTGATTCCCAAATTGTACCTTTGCAAAACCGTTCCCATCAAGGTGAATCACCTTTCCGAAAAAAATTTGTCCGGAGCGAAAGGAAATTGAACTTTCGTAATACTTTGGAGCAGGTAGATTTCCAAATTGAACATGATCCATGGTGACCCTCCCTAAATCAGTAATGGATAAAACGAGCATACCTTTTTATTTATATCGTCAATCTTTCATTCAGTTTCACAACTTATTATTTTCATCGTTAAACTAATGAAAAAAAATCCCGACGAAAAAACGTTGGGATTCGAATGAAAAATATGTAGCTTCTTCGATGGAAAAGGTTCGTAAGGTAAATGTGTCCTTTTGTCCAAAGAAATTGAGAAAATCCTATTCGAGTCGAAGGTAGTGTTACCATCATACGTACACTAACAAGGAAAAATGGGAAAACTTTCGAATGTAAATTAAAAAAGCGAATTTGTATTTGCGGTTGAATCGAAAAATTGTTTAATTGGAGCAAAAGTTTTCCGATGAATCGGGGAAGGCCCGAACCGATTGATCGCTTCAAGATGCTCCTTTGTTCCATACCCCATATTTCTTTCAAAACCGTATTCAGGATACGTTTTTCCATATTGGATCATCATCCGGTCCCGACGAACCTTCGCAACGATGGAGGCACTCGCAATGGAAAGGGATCTGGCATCTCCTTTGACGATGCTCGTTTGAGAAATCGGACAATCGATGTTCATTCCATCGATTAATAAATAATCGGGAAGGGGGCTTAATTGTTTTATAGCCATATTCATCGCCTTTTTTGTTGCTTGATAAATATTGATTCGATCGATTTCTTCATGATCGACCATTCCGATACCTACGGAAATAGCTTGACGAAGGATTTGTTCATAAAGCTGCTCTCTCTTTTTCGGCGACAATTGTTTCGAATCATTGATACTTTGTAAACGAAAGTCATCAGGTAAAATCACTGCCGCTGCAACAACTGGACCTGCCAACGGACCACGACCTACTTCATCAATACCAGCAATGTAACGGAATCCTTGGAACTTTACCTGTTTTTCAAAAACAAGCATTTCCTCTAAACGTTTTTCTTCCTGTAATAAGCGTTCTTTCTTTCTTTTCCACTTTTCGATTAATTTTGCAACACTTTTCCTTTCGTCTTGTTCACATAGTGCGATTAACGGATCATCCAAGGAAGTGACCGATTTCAGTTTTTCCTCTATTTGAGCAAGTGTCAAATGAACTCTATTGTTCATCCCCGATTTCCTCCGGTGTTTCAAAGGTTAATTTACCGAGCTTTTCCGAACGAATATCACGGATGATTACTTCCGCGGTTTTATCATAATCGACGACTCCCCCACTTGCTAGGCAACCTCTTTTCTTTCCGATATGGACAAATAGATCGACGATTTCATCCGAAAAAGAGGAAAATCCGTATCGTTCTTTTAATGCTTCAGGATATTCTTCCTTTAAATATTGAAGTCCGTAGACGGCAACATCTTGCAAATTCAAAATCGTATCCTTTATGGCACCGGTTAAAGCCAATTTATAACCGACTTTTTCATCTTCAAATTTCGGCCATAATATACCTGGAGTGTCGAGAAGTTCGATGTCCTTTCCAACTTTTACCCATTGTTGCGCCTTCGTGACTCCTGGTACATTTCCCGTTTTTGCGATATTTCGATTCGCAAGTCGATTAATCAACGTTGATTTTCCAGAATTTGGAATTCCCACGACGAGTGCACGCATGGCACGGGGATTCATTCCTTTGGCACGCATTCGTTCCAATTTATCTTGCAATATTTCCTTCGTTTTTATTTTAATTTTATCGATTCCTTCCCCTGTTTGGGAATTGATAGGTATCGCATAAATGCCCTTTTCTGTAAAATAGGTTAACCATTTATCCGTTTTTTTCAAATCGGCTAAATCCGCTTTATTCATCAGCACGATTCGCGGTTTATTTTGGATGATTTGATCGATCATCGGATTTCTTGAAGAAAAGGGGACTCTTGCATCGACTAATTCATAAACGATATCGATTAGTTTTAGTTTTTCTGTAACTTCCCTTCTCGCCTTTGCCATATGGCCTGGAAACCATTGTATGGACATTTTTTCACCTACTTTTATCCAATCATAGATGTGTTCATTATTTTATAATTTTAATTTCATCTAACGGCCAATAAATAATATTTGCTTTTCCTAGAACATTTTCCATCGGAATCGGTCCGATATGTCGGCTATCTTTACTATAGCGTCGATTATCGCCCATGACGAATACATGACCTTCTGGAACTACTATGGAAAATGGCTCAGTTAATGTTCCTCCGACTAATTCCTTTTTATATTTATCCAAATATGGCTCGTCATATTTTTGCCCGTTAATATAGAGGGTATCATTTTTGTATTCAATATGGTCACCAGGTAACCCGATGATTCGTTTAATGTAATCCTTTTTTTCTGGTGCGTGGAATACGATAATATCAAACCGTTTGGGCTCACCAATTAAATAGGAAAGTTTGTTAACGATCATCCGGTCATTATCCTCTAAAGTGGGCATCATCGATTCGCCATCAACAACGATTGGGGTAAATAGAAAAAAACGAATAATAGCAGTAAGAATCGCTGCAATAATAAATATTTTTATCCATTCCCAAATTTCATTTTCTTTTTCAAACACGTATTAGCCCTCCAACATGTTTATTCATCGAGACCTAAAACTAAACATTTACGTTCAATGTAAAACAAGAAATATATCGTTATATTAACAGTATATCAAATTTTAGCCTATTTTTTCATTTTTTTATTAAACAGAAAAAGGGCCTGCACACAAGCCCCTTTTTCTCCACAGGTTATCGAATTTCTTTAATACGTGCAGCTTTTCCACGTAAGTTACGTAAATAATAAAGTTTCGCACGACGTACTTTTCCTCGACGCACAACTTCTAATTTAGCGATTTTTGGTGAATGAACAGGGAATGTCCGTTCCACACCAACACCGTAGGAAATTTTTCGCACAGTGAATGTTTCGCTAATGCCACCACCGCGACGTTTGATCACTACACCTTCGAACACTTGAACCCGTTCACGATTTCCTTCCACGACTTTCACATGTACGCGGACGGTATCGCCAGGACGGAATGAAGGAAGATCCGTGCGCAATTGTTCTTTTGTAATTTCATTAATAATATGATGCATTCGTTTCCACTCCTTCCAACAGATGCTCATACAAACATAATCGGTAAGGAATTTCTGTCATTCCTTCCCCACATTTGCAGCGGAACATCGTTATCAATCTTCCGTTTAACGGAAGCCATTGACTATATTATCATATTTCCCAAAGAAGATTCAATAGATCATTTCTTTTTTTTCTCTTTTTTTATTTCTTCAAACCATCTTTTCTCTTCTTCGGTAAATGGATAATGGTTTAACAGATCTGGTCGGCGTTCAAATGTACGCTTTATTGATTCTTTTTTTCTCCATTCTGCTATTTTTTTATGATCACCGGATAGGAGGACATCTGGAACAGTCATTCCCCGAAATTCCCGGGGACGAGTGTAGTGGGGGTGTTCCAATAAACCGCTGGAGAACGAATCGTTGATGGGAGAATCATTATTCCCTAGTACACCGGGTAGGAGTCGTACAATACTATCGACTAGCACCATCGCCCCCAATTCTCCTCCAGTTAAAACGAAATCACCAATAGATA
This sequence comes from Fervidibacillus halotolerans, assembly GCF_026547205.1. Classification (GTDB taxonomy): domain Bacteria; phylum Bacillota; class Bacilli; order Bacillales; family Caldibacillaceae; genus Fervidibacillus; species Fervidibacillus halotolerans. The sequence continues at coordinate 1,240,792 of NZ_CP106877.1, forward strand.
TTTCATCCGTAGCCAAATTTCGAATCCGTTCATCAAAACCTTCGTAATGTCCACATATCAATATCAAATGATCTTCTTGAGCTAATTGCTCAGCCTTTTTTTGTGTATACCGTTCACCTTGTGGAGTTAGCAAAATAATACGGGGGTGGCTTTTGTTTTGATCCAAAAGATTATCGACGGCACGGTAGATTGGTTCCGGCTTTAAAACCATTCCTGCACCACCGCCGTATGGATAATCATCGACGCTTTGATGCTTATTGTTCGCATATTTTCGAAAATCGATGACGTTTATACGTACAGTTCCTTTTTCCCGTGCCTTTTTTAAAATCGATTCGTTCAATACACCTGTAAACATATTCGGAAATAATGTTAAAATATCGATTTGCATCAGTTGAACAATCCTTCCATCGGTTCGATTCGAACGACTTGATCTTCCACATTGATTTCTTTAACGACTTCACCAATATATGGAATGTAATACTCTTTTCCATCCTCGCCTTTTACGACCCAAACATCATTTGCACCGGGAGTGAGAATATTTGTTATCACTCCCATGTGCTGGTTGTCTGTCGTCATTACTTTGCAACCGATAATCTCATGGAAATAGTATTCACCATCAGACAGGGGTGACAATTCCTTTTCTGAGACTTTTAAAATGCCCCCCTTTAAAGGTTCCACATCATTGATGGAATGGTAACCGGTAAAAGTAAGGAGATCGAAATTTTTATGTTTTCGCCAACTGTTTACTTCCAATTCAATCGGGGGTTTTTCAGGGGTTAAAAATAAATACAATTTCGATCCCTTTTTATACCGTTGCTCTGGAAAATCCGTTACCGAGATTACCCGCACTTCCCCCCGAATTCCATGGGTATTTACGATTTTCCCAACTTTGTAATATTTCTCCAATCTTCTCACCTCGCTATTGAATATCGATTACAATCCCATCTTTTACAATAATCGATCGCTCAAAACGAATTTTGTTCCAATCATCGCCCACCTTCACTTCAACGAGTCCTTGCAATTCATCTTCCTTTAATTCGGAACCAATTGGTAAAACGTCCAATTGCTCCATTTGAAAATCCAATAGTTTGATCTTTTCCAAACGGGTATCCATTTCCTTTTCAAATCGTTGACGTAGTGTAGGATCTGGATATTTTCTTGCTTTTTCCACCCTTTTCCACTCAAATTGGAGTTGTTCTAACTCCTTTTTTAATTGGGCCTTCCGATTGGAAAAGGAGATGAACAATTCCTTTTTGCTTGTTTCTGTTAAAACTTGTTTAACGGTTACTTTCGTTAAAATTTTCATCAACTTATCTCCCTTCATTCATCGGATTGAAGAATTAGGAGTGAGCGCGTAAAAAATTCAGTCCTATCACCGAATTTTACAATATAAATAAATTAGATCGAGTCAAGATCAATCAGCAAATGCCATCGTTATCGAAACGATTTTGATGAAGAAATCGACATTTTCAACAATATATGAGAAAAAGGAGGGTTATCCCCCTCCTTATTCGCTAATTTTTAAATACACTTTCTTTTGTTCCGTTGCTTGTGCATGGGCATAAACAACCGTTCGAATCGCCTTTGCCACTCGTCCTTGTTTACCGATTACTTTTCCCACATCATTTTTATGAACAGATAATTTATAAGTAATGTGGTTCCGTTCCTCAATCACATCGATTTGGACGTCCTCGGGATGTTCAACAAGGGGTTTGACGATCGTCTCAATTAACTGTTTCATGGCCTTTATTTACCATTTTTTTCGTTATGAAATTTTTCCAAAATGCCTTCTTTTGAGAAAAGATTGCGAACGGTATCAGAAGGTTTCGCCCCGTTTTTCAACCATTTTAATGCCAATTCTTCATCAATTTTCACACTAGCTGGTTGTGTTAACGGGTTATACGTTCCGATTGTTTCGATTTGACGTCCATCACGTGGAGAACGGGAATCTGCAACTACGATTCGATAAAATGGGGATTTTTTCGCTCCCATACGTTTTAAACGAATTTTTACTGCCATTTTTCGTACACCTCCAAATAGTTTCACACAAAACAGTATATTAGCAGACAAATTTTACTTTGTAAAGTATTTTTTCTTAACAGCTATAATTTTTTACCACTGAAATCATGTAGCTGTTACATAAAAGGGAATTTCAATGCGCCCCGCTTCTTCCCTTTTTTCTGCATATTCGTCATCTGCTTCATCATTTTTTTCATTTCCTCGAATTGCTTTAACAGGCGATTCACTTCTTGAATCGGTCGCCCACTACCCTTTGCAATTCTTCGCTTTCGACTCGCATTGATAATTTCTGGTTTTTGTTTTTCTTCCGTTGTCATCGATTGGATAATGGCTTCCACGTGACGAATTTGCTTTTCATCGATGTGAATATTATTTAAACCTTTCATCTTCCCAGCACCGGGAAGCATTTTCAACAATTCATCAAGGGGGCCCATGTTGCGGACTTGGGAAAGCTGTTCGAGAAAATCGTCTAATGTAAAAGACATCGTCCGCATTTTTTTCTCCAATTCCTTCGCCTTTTCCTCATCGACGGAGGCTTGGGCTTTTTCAATTAACGTTAATACATCACCCATACCTAAAATTCTCGAAGCCATTCGTTCGGGATGAAATGGTTCTAACTGATCGAGTTTTTCACCGAGACCGACAAATTTAATCGGTTTTTCGGTAACAGCACGGATGGATAATGCCGCTCCGCCTCGAGTATCCCCGTCCAACTTCGTTAAAATGACGCCGGTGATCCCAAGTTGCTCATTGAAACTTTTTGCCACATTGACTGCATCTTGTCCAGTCATCGCATCGACGACTAAAAAAATCTCATCGGGTTTTACCGCATCTTTTATGTTTTTTAGTTCATCCATCAATTCTCCGTCGATATGAAGGCGACCTGCCGTATCGATTAATACGTAATCATGATGATCTGTCCTCGCCTGCTCAACCGCCTTTTTCGCAATATCTACCGGGTTGACTTTGTCACCTAACGTGAAGACAGGCATGTTGATTTGTTTCCCTAATGTTTGCAATTGTTTGATAGCTGCTGGACGGTAAATATCAGCCGCTACAAGTAATGGGTTTCGATTGTGCTTTTTCCGTAAATGATTTGCCAATTTTCCAGTCGTCGTCGTTTTCCCTGCCCCTTGAAGACCGACCATCATTATGACGGTAGGCGGTTTCGGACTTACGGCAATTTTACTTTGTTCCCCACCCATTAATGCGGTTAATTCTTCTTTAACTACTTTAATCACTTGCTGTCCGGGAGTTAAACTTCTCATGACTTCTTGGCCTACAGCACGTTCGCTAACCTTTTTAATAAAATCTTTGACGACTTTCAAGTTTACATCCGCATACAATAAGGCGAGCCGAACTTCTCGCATCATCGCCTTAACATCCGCTTCTGTCACTTTCCCTTTGCCACGAATTTTTTGCATCGTACTTTGTAGTCGGTCGGCCAATCCTTCAAACGCCATGTAACGACCTCCTAATCTAATTCATTCAATTCTTTTACAATTTGCAAACTACGTTTTCGATCCTCTTCTGTCATTTTTCCTTCCAACAGTTCTGTTAAATCCTTCAACAACTGCCGCCGTTTTAAAAACTTTTCATATAGGTGAAGTTTTTTCTCATATTGTTCAAGAATTGCTTCCGTTCGTTTAATATTATCATAAACGGCTTGTCGACTAACAGAAAACTGTTCAGCTATTTCACCGAGGGAAAAATCATCCAAATAGTAAAAGGACATATAATCCCGCTGTTTACTTGTTAGCAGTTCCTGGTAAAAATCGTACAAATAATTCATTCGGGTCGTTTTTTCCAGCATGATTTTTCTCTCCAAAATAGGTGTTAAGTAAAAAAACTTTACAAAAACATGTTACACGGATTTGGCTTGATTGTCAATTGGGATTCGCTTACGAAATTGAACCAAGTTAAAATTGCTTCCATAAGGATTTAAAGCCGCTTTCTCTTTTTCGCTTCAATCAATCGGTTAATCTTCTCCTCTCTACTTTGTTGATCATTCGTATAGTTGTCCCCTCTACTTTTTAGAGATTCACCTTTTTCAATACTCTTATCTTGAATTTTTTCAACGTTTTTTCCCTTCGGAGTTTTACTGATGCTGGGTTCGGTCTGTTTCCTTTCTTTCGTTTTTTCCAAAATCGTTCCAATGCTTTTTCCGTGACTTCGATTTACATTGATTTCCTTATTCCTTCTTTCTTTTATTTTGTCGATCAAGAAAGAAAAACCAAATCGACGATAGAAAAATTCAAAAAATAGGAGAAAAAAAACAGTAAGTAAAATCGAATGGCTAAGTTCCGTACGATTTACTAACGGTTTTTTCAACGGACGAAAAACGTTTGTTTCCTCCGAAATTTGACTCCCCCCTGTTTCTTTAGCAATTTCCTGTAATAAATCTTCGTTCGTTCCTAAAAGAAGATACTCTTCAGAATAAGGGATGGAAAAGCCCGTTTGGTATGTTCGTACTTCCCCATCTTCAAACGTCTGCTTTACTTGTAAATAATACAGCCCCGATTCCTCTGGTAAATCCAATTCATATTCATTTGGTCCAATTAATTTTACGTTTTCATCCATCTTTTCTCCTTGATCGGAAACGATGGAAACTTCCATTTGGAACAGGCGACGATCGCCCGTTTTCAAGCGACCGAATTTTTCTCCACCTTCTTTTTCAATCGTAAAGGAAAAGGGTGTTGTTTCATACTGGGGCAGAGAACGGGAAACGATATAATTTAAAAATTTTGACCAATCTTTCCAACTAGCGAATTCTCCAGACCATTTCCCTGTTACATCGGATGTAAAGGCAACCGTTCGACCAAGTCCATATGTCCACTCACTAATAATCGGGTCATCTTTATCGCTAATGATCGGGATGGAAGCTAAATCCTTCGGTGTTGTGGCAATGTATGCATTCATTTTCGGAACGGTTTCTGTAAACAAACGATCCCATCCATCCATAGGAAATACCCTTGGAACAAAAGGGTCATCTACGATATACGTTCTCGTCATCATCGATGTTTCCCTCGATAAAATACTCGGAATGACCGATTCGTTTTGTACATCGTAAAACCTTCCTTCCCCTTCTTTAGCAAGTTTTTCTAACAGGAGACGATTCGCTTCAGTTCCGATAGCAACAGTTGATAACGTAATATGGCTTTTTTTTGCCCGGTCAATTAATGAAAAATAATCCCCATCGATACTCGCTTCTCCGTCAGTTAATAAGATGATATGCTTCCTTTGGAGATCAAGGGTTTCCAATTGTTCAACTGCAAGTTTCAATGAATCATAAAACTGCGTCCCACCACCGGAAGAAATGGAACGTATTTTTTCAATCGTTTTATCACGATTCTCAATGGGACTCGTTTCGATGATAACGTGAGGTTTATAATCGAAGACAATAAATCCAAAATAATCCTTTTCACGAAGTAATTCGACTGATCTAGCTGCAGCTTCTTTCGCAATCATGATCTTTTCTCCACGCATGCTTGAGGAACGATCGAGTACAATGACCAAACCGAGGGAAGGCAATTGCTTTTTCCCCGTAATTTCCATATTAACAGGCAATAATCGTTCGATCGGAGTTTGGAAATATCCGCCTAAACCGAAACTATTTTCTCCACCGAGCATAACGAATCCTTTCCCGAATTCTTTAACCGCCTGTTCAATGAAATTCATTCGATGTTCAGGGACATAGGTGGCAGATATATTGTTAAAAAGGATCGATTCATAGGATAAATAACCCCTTAATGTGTCTGGTAACATGCTAGGTAAAAGCGAATCCACATGTAGACCGGATTGTTGTAAGATTCCGCTTAATGGAGATGGTTGATCTTCTACAAGCAATATTTTTGGAATACCCTTCACATTGGTAACAGCAAAAAGGGTATTATTTTCGATAAATGTATCCTGATCAGTCATGAGTTCAGCTTTAAACACGTTCAGACCTGTTTCTTGAACGATGTCATGAAAGGAAAAACGGTTTTCCCCTCGCTTTACTTGAACAGGTTCATGGATGATTTTTTTACCGTTTTTAAAAATAGTTAAATACGCAAATCCATCCGTATTGCTTTGCACGTGAACAGTGATGACCGCCTGTTCCCCTTCGTATAAAGATTCGGATAGAGAAAACAAGGAGAGGGCCATCTCTTCTTTTTCATTTCCCTCCACTAGCATATAATCGACTTCGATTCCACGGTCTTTTAACAATTGACCCGCATTTATGGCGTTTCCTTTCGTTTCTAATCCGTCGGTAATTAAAACGATCCTACCGCCATTTTTCAGTAAAGAACTGGCTAAATACAGACCGTCTTCGATATTGGTATCCCCTTTTTCATCAAAGGAATAAAAGGTAAAGGGTTCTTTCCGTTGACGTAAAGGGGACTCCAACTGGGGGGAATTCCCAAAGGAAAGGACTGCGTACCGATCTTCCAGCCCTTTCTTTTCGATCATTTCATTGACGATGGATAGTGTTTCCTCCTCCGAACCGGTTACACTATTCGATCGATCGATCAGGAAAACGACATCCACATTTTTATCAGGTATTCTGATACCCGGTATAGTCAAAGCAAATACAAGAAGGATAAAGATTATACCGCGGAAAATAACGAGAACGAATTTTCCGCTTCTATTTGTTCCAATATGTTTTTTGTAAAAAAAATACATGCTAAAAAGGATGGGAATTAGGAGAATGAGCATAAATGGGTATTTCATTTCAAGCATTTCTACGGAACACCTCCCATTCCACGAACAAAATGAGTAGGGCGAAAAGGGCTAATGGAAACCAAAGGGAATTTGTACCTACCTGTTGTTTTTCCCCTGTCGTTCCATCCAATAGGGAATCGTTTAATGTAAAGGACTTTTCCGATGATACCTTTTTTTCTTGTTCATCGATTAGTACCGAAAAATAATATATTTGATGACCCGATATAGCTTGGTAGATTCCCGGTTCAAAGGGAGCTTGGAAAGCCTCTCGATTCGTTTGTACGGTATACAAATTTTTCCCATCGATTGAGAATACTTCGACCAACTCGGATTCGAAGTTGAGCCATTTTTTTTCTCCTGGTTGAAAATATTCCATCGGCTTCGATTGTTGGACGAGCCATTCGTAACTATTGTATAAGAAGATTGGAAAGTTCGGATGCATTGGCCAATCCGTTTGTTCGATAGGAAATAAAAACGCGACCGTTGGAATGCCATCGAGCATCCCCTTTTGAATTAGCGGTCGATCGCCGACAGAAACGATCGATTCCAATTCATTAAAGGGCGAACTCGAACGACTTTTTGAAATATGAACATTTCTCATATCTACATAGTTCAATAAAGGATCGTCTACTTGTTTAATAGAACCGAGCACCGGTTCCAAATTTTCCGTAGTACTCTCAAACAAAAAATAACCGATTCCATAGTCGTCTTCTATAGACGAAAGATCTGTCGCAACGATTCCCTTTTCATGAGGAGCCGTCTGTTGGTCATCGAGATGGTAAACGTCCACGCCGATACTTTCAAGTCCCCTTACAAAAAATGGAGAAATATTTCCGTGAACATATACTGGTTGTGTATTTTGATGGAATAGGGCAGTGGAAAAGTTATCGGGTACGTATTCATCTTCTACATCTACAATTCCGTAATAAAAACTTTGTTTCGGTAATGAATCGATCGGAATGAGCATTTCCGAATCGGGGGAAAGAACGACGGTTTTCTGAAAGAGGATTCCTTTTTCTCCTTTAACCGAGAAGGTAGCCTCTCTTTTAACGTCACTATCGTTTTTCAAAACCGCAATCCCCTTTACTTTATCAAACATGGATCCAACGACAAAGGAACGAAGGGAGACATTGATTACATCCTCTTGTGAATTATGAACAACGACATATCGGTCATTTATGATCTTCGTAACTTCCTCCCATTTCACCCCATCTGAAAATAGATGGATAGCCCCCTTTTCGTTAGCCAACATAGCCCTGGCCAGTCGTAAAGCTTGAGCTATATTTTCATGTTCGTATGTAACGGATAATCCCTCAATCGCATCCTTTATCTTTTTTCGATCCGATTCCTTCCATAATTGTATTTCCGGATTGGACCCGGCTGTAATGATTGTCACTTCCTGCTCGTGAAGTTGATCGAGGATCGATAACATTTCTTCCTTATGCCGGTCAAAAACGGTTTTGGACCCGTGATTTGCCAACATCGTTGCAGATGTATCCACAATAAAAATGAATTCTTCTCCCTTTTCCCTTTCGACGGTTAAATAAGGACGCATTAACGCAAACATTAAGAAGAGTAACGACAAAAGTTGCAACCAAAACAACAGGTGATTTTGCCATTTTTGGAAAAAACGAGATGCTTCCCGTTCTTTCATAACTTGGATCCATATCATATTGGATGGAATGACTTTTTTCTCGTATTGTTTTCGAAAAAAGTAAAACAACACAAAAAGTCCGATCAATGTGATCAATGCAAACATATACGGGTTTAAAAATCCCATCCTTTCACCTCATTCCAACCAACCGTGCTTTATACAAGTTTGTAAAAAAAACTTATGCAAATTTTCGCCCTCAACTACTTGTAAGTAATGGATTTTATATCGACGACATAAAACCTCCAGTCGTTTTATATGCTGATGTAATCGATTTTTGTACTTTTCAACCACAGTGTTTGACATCGACACATTTACCGTAGTATTTTGTTCACTATCTACCAATTGAACATCCCTTTCATAGGGTGGGGCAATTTCTTCTTTTCCTAATATGTGAAGAAAACGGACTTCTTTTACCCTAGGTGCAATCCGTTGAAAGAGCGTTGCAATTTGGTCAATCGGTTCCCAAGCATCGGTGATGATAATTGTTAAATCTCGCATCGGGATAAATCGCTTCTCCATATTTTTTGAGAAATCCGTCGAGTTTTCTTTTTCTTTTGGAAGTTCACAAATATGATCAACGATGTTTTTGCTAAAGGAGCTTCCTTTTCGTTCTAACGGAGGAGTATTCCAATGTTCACCAACGGGAAGAAATGTGAACCGATCTTCATTATTTAATGCAATAAACCCAAAAGCAGCAGCCAATAGCTTAGCAAACTCCCATTTTTTTTCATCCAATGTCATGGAAGTCGTACTATCTAAATACACAACAACAGATATTTCCTGTTCATCCAAAAATCGTTTAATATACAATTTTTCTGTTCTCGCATAAACATTCCAATCAATTCGTCGGGGATCATCCCCTAATTCATACTGACGATAATCGGAAAAATCGAAGGAATATCCGAATGCGCTGGAAACCCGCATTCCTTTATGAAATCCTTTTCTTTTCGTTTTTACGACTAATTTTCGTTTCGCCAAATGATGAAACCAATTGTAGGACATTTCCTCAACCCCCGCTTTCCGTTACCTTTTCCAGTATATTAGAAATAATCATTTCAGGGGTAATTCCTTCTGCTTCTCCTTCAAAATTCAAATAAATTCGATGACGTAACACCGGGAAAGATACCCGTTTCAAATCGCCGGTAGAAACAGCATAGCGACCGGAAAAAAGGGCACGAGTTTTCGCCATTTGAATGAGGCTTTGTAACCCCCTTGGTCCACTCCCGTATTGAACATATGATTTCACCATTTCCGGAGCGGATGGATCATCCGGATGGGTAGCCGAAATAATTAATACTGCTAAATGTAACATATCTTCAGAGATGAGGATTTTCTTTGCCAATTGTTGATAATGGAGAACATCTTCCACATCCATCACTCGATTTAAAACGATATTTTCCGTTCCTGTCGTTTTTAAAGCAATTTCCTTTAATTCTTCTTTCGATGGATAGGGCACGATAATTTTACTTAAAAAACGATCCTTTTGCGCCTCTGGTAGGGGATATGTCCCTTCCATATCGATTGGATTTTGCGTAGCTAACACGAAAAAGGGGGTTTTCATCGGCCTTGTTTCTCCCATGACGGTAACGGTCCGTTCTCCCATCGCCTCGAGCAATGCGCTCTGGGTTTTCGGAGTAGCCCGATTAATTTCATCAGCTAATATGATGTGATGGAAAATCGGGCCTTCGTGAAAGAAAAACCTTTGTTTTCCTGAATCATCCCTTTCCAAAATCATCGTTCCGGTAATATCCGATGGCATTAAATCTGGCGTAAATTGTATACGACGAAAAGATAAATGGAGACATTCGGACAAGGTGCGAACGAGCATCGTTTTTCCTAAGCCGGGTAAACCTTCTAAAAGGGCATGGCCACCGGAAAAAATCGTCCATAACAATTGGTCGATCGTCTCGGATTGACCGACGATGAAACGTTGAATTTCATCCTTTAATTGGAGCAATTTCGTTTTTGCTTCTAAAAATTGCGTTTCATCATTTTGAATCGACATAAAATCCCCCCATTTACGGTTTAATACTGGAAAAATAATTTTGGATAATTTTTTGTAATTCTTCAGGCAACCTTGTTCGATTCGTACTCTCGAAGTAGGCTTTTTCATATTCGGAAAAAACTTCTTCATATGGACGGAGATTTCCTTTCATAGCGAGACCCTCGCTTTCAAATTCTACACCTTGGCTACCTTCACCGATGATTCCAAAATCATTCTCTAAATTAATCGGCCCATCGATCTTCTCTGGAACGGTCAAAAACAAATTTTCTGTCGAATCGATTCCCGCTCCACGATCCCCTGATCGATTTTCAGAATTCGAGCCACCGCTTTCACCTCCTCCTGAACGCTGTCCGTTATTAGTGCCTAGATTCCTTTCAGACGTTCCGTTACGATCCGCCTTCTCTCCGTTATTTATTTCTTGAGATTGACCTGTATCATTCCCTCCCTTGTCATTTCCACCATCTCGACCGGATCCATTATTCAGCTCGTCACTACGATCTGTTTCATTTTTTAAATCGGAAGCAACATCAGGCGGTAGCAGGTTGGAGGATGCCAATTGCTGGGTAAAATGATTCCTTAAATTAGCTAAGTATTCTCCCTTCTTTTGGACCGATTCGGTTCTTTTTTCCAACTGTTTCCATTCCTCAATTTGTTTTTCTAATGATTCCGTCCAACTTTCATCGGACTTTTCAGAAATCGCACTTTTCAACGCATTTTTACTTTTTTCATCCAATTGATTGAATTGTTTTTCCAATTGGGCCAATTCCCTTTTAATCGCTTCCATATCCTTTGATTCAACCGTATCGGCAAAGGAAGATAATCCACTGTTTCGCAATTCCTCTAACCATTTTTCGTAATTTTTCGCATTTTCTTGTTCCTTCATTGCAGATAAATCGTTTTCTTTTAAAGATTTTTCCATATTTGCCAACAGTTCATTTGCATCTTTCGTATCTTCAATCATTTGCAACAATTCTTCCTGCAATGGTTTTAAATCCGGATCCGTTTCTTTCCTCCAATGGTCACGTATCCTTTCTTTCAATTCTTGGACAATCTCCCGCTCTTTTTCCTGTTTCTTTGCTTCCTTCATCACCTCATTCGGATACAAACTGGATAGAATGCCAAAGAAAAGAAATACAGAGGATAAAAGTAAAAATATTGGATAAATCTTTTTCGCCTTAAACTTCATCAATTGTTCCCGTGCATCTTCTAAATGTTTAACGGCGTCTTGTACTAATAACTTTTCCACTGGACCATTTTTTTCAATAAACCGATATGCGGACAAAACCCGATCTTCTCCAACAAATTGATTTGCAAATTTGACCGCCTCTTCTGTTCGAATCCTGCCTTTCCATAATCGAATGATTTGAAAGAAAAGAAGTAGAACGATTGTAATTCCGATGAACCGATCAACAAAATTAATGACAATCAATCGGGAAAGGATCATCCATAGAAAAAAAACGAAGCTAATCTCAAATAAAAATCGTTGGGATTCCTTTATTATTTTTGCCCGATTCAACTTACCTTTCACCGATTGTATTAGTGAAACAAACCGTTTTCTTTCATTCATCGGATGCGGGTTGGATAGTCCACCAAATGTGGACCTCCCTTCCTCCTTTCGTAATTAACGTCCGATATTTGGACGGATTTTTTTTACGCTGACGAAAATCGATATGAGGAAAATGAAAAGATAAAAACTAACATACGTAACCCAAGGGGGAAGATGAATATTGAATAACAATTGATTAATTTCATTGTAAAACTCCTGATTCAATATACTAAGCATAACGACGAAAGGATTTAAACTGGCGAAAATATAAGAAACGACATTTGTCGTATAAGGTGGACTTAGATTGGTGCCGATCATCATCGAAAGAACTAACAAAATTCCCGTTCCAGCTGAGAAAAAAACCATCAAAGCATAGGAAGTAACCATCGCTGGAATGGTTTTACGAATAATCGTAGAAAATAGGATACTAAAACTACCAATTGCAAAAATCGTGATCAAATACAGCATAAAAACCGTAACCAATTGACTAGGTGATATTCCGCCATATATAAAAACAAAACTGTAAATAGGTAAAGACGAAAAAAGTAATATAAGTAAGTAAGAGATGGAGGAAAGAAGTTTGCCAAGTACAATAGTCAACGAACTTTGGGGAGTCGTTAGTAAAATATTTAACGTTTGCTTTTCCCGTTCCCCACTAATAATCCCTGCAGTTAAACCCGGGGTCATAAACAAAATTAATCCCAATTGTAAAAACGAAAGATAGTAAAACATCCATTGGCTTTCCCGGGGATGAAAAAAACCAAACTGGGAGGAAAAAGATTGAGCGAAAATAAAGGTGATAACTAAAATCCCTAACGCTAGTAAATAAAATAATAATCCGATGTAGCTTTTACCTGATCGAAAGCGAAGTTTAAATTCTTTGGAAAGAACCGGGTTATTGAATCGCTTCATCTTTTTCCACCTCTTTCATAATGTCGATAAATACCCTCTCCAAATTTCTTTCCCTTTCATAGAAACTAGTAATCGGCAATCCTTTTAAAACCGCACTTCGTAATAATTGAATCTGTTGTTCATCGGTTCCTTTATAAGTGAATATAAACTGTTTGTTTCCTTCATTTTTAACAACGGAGGTGACGAATGGATCGTCTTCAAAAAAGCGAATTGCTTCTTCCAATTGCCCATTCATTTTTACCTCGATTACCTTTTCGCCAGACAATTGTTTGCGGATTTCGGAAACCGATCCTTTCATCACTAACTTTCCTTTTTCGATAATACCAATTTCATCGGACATTTCCGCTAATTCAGGTAAAATATGGGAGGAAATCAAAATTGTCTTTCCCATTAATTTTAACTCTCGAATGATATCTTTCACTTCACTCCTTGCCTTTGGGTCGAGTCCGGAAGCAGGCTCATCTAAAATTAACACTTCCGGATCATGTACGAGGGCCCGTGCTAAACAGAGTCGTTGTTTCATTCCTCGAGATAATAAATCAACATATGTGTTTTTTTTATCCGTTAAATTGACTAGCTCCAATAATTGGGGAATCAGTTTTTTCCTTTCATTTGGGAGAATGCCGAAACAGGAACCAAAGAAGTCTAAGTATTCTTCTACTTTTAAATGATCGTATACGCCGAAAAAATCGGGCATATAACCGATTTGTTTACGTACTTCCTTCGGTTGATGAACGACAGAATATCCGTTAATGAATGCATCTCCAGATGTGGGTGGTAATAATGTTGCCAAAATATTAAATGTCGTCGTTTTTCCAGCACCATTTTGCCCGACAAATCCAAATACCGTCCCCCGTTCCACATTAAAACTTACAGCATTCAAGGCAGTAAGATTCCCAAATTTTCTCGTTAACTGACGCACTTCAATCATTGGCTACACGACCTTTCACCGTAAGCTGTGGCATATATGTGTTCGGATTCATATTTGAAGTTTTCTCCAACTGAAGTGTAATCGTTCCATCATCCGAAATGTATTCATTTGCATCGTCTGTAAACTTTATTATATTCCCGAACTCATTCAATGGAAGGAAGGTATCATTTTTAACATTTAAAATGGAATATTGGTCTGATTCCATCATTTGTACTTCGATCGTCAACTCATCGATTACGGGCGTAATATCTTTTAAATTCTCTGGTAAATAAAAGATTAACTGAAAAATTCCTTCTTCTAAAATCACTTCTCTCCTCCAGTAAGGCATCTCCATCCATCTTTCCAGTTTTCCTTCCGTATTCGATATGCCCGATTCCTTAAAAATATCGAAGGTGATATCCCTTTCTGTAATCGTAAACGATTCAAATGCTTGCCTATTAAGGGAAAACGGTTGAATAACTATTGACAAACTGTTTTTCTTTTCGTTCTTTTTGGCCATTTCCACATCAATCACCGCATCCTCTGTAAAACCGGCAATGACCGATTGATTTTTGGAATAGGGAACTAAACCTGTTACATTATACATTAACCTTTTTTTCAGCGTATCGGTTAAATTATCCTCGTTCATATAAACGTAAGAATCACTTGCTGGTTTCGTTAGCCAAGGACTTTGTAATACGATATCTACCGATTTTTCCTCACCTTGTTTGACCGATCCTAAAGGGTATGTGTATACGCCAGACCAAATAAATACTTCTTCAAAATCAAATGGGTATAAATTCGTAATTTTTCCCTTCAAACGATTATTATTGATTGAAAGATCATAAACGAAGGAGTGATCTAATGATTTATTCGCCTTTCCGATCAATGAATTAATCGACCAGTACGGTACATCTGAATAGGTAAGGTTCATTTCTCCCTGATTCTCTGTAATGTAAGCGACGATCGATTGGAAATTCCGGAAGTATGATGAATGTCCGATCGGCATTGGACGAAATTCAGTTTTATTCGTTTTTAATTCATATTCACCACTTTTATTCGATTGAAAGGATACTAAATAATAACCGTTTAGTTGCTCGCCCTCAGAAATGAAAAATCCGAGTTCATTTTGTAACGGTTGTTTCATTCGATCCTTTCCCCCGTATAAAAATAAGGAAATGGAGATGACAAGGGATATGGTTGGAATGATCCACCACGCATATTCTCGCTTATCAATCCGTTTCAAGAAAAAATACAAACCCGGTACGAGTACCAATGTATATAAAAGTAAAATAACCAATAAATGGAAGGGTGATAAACTAGCTTTTCCAAATAATTCATTTAGCTCGCCTAATTCCCAATATATATTGTTCAACCTATTTTTCGTATTTAACGAGGAGGTAATGGCAGTTTTTAATAATTCCATAAAATACTCGGCAGATGCAACGGTAGACACATCCGGATGATCACCTAAGGAAAAGGAAGTTTGGATGATTTTTCCAGACCCACTTGTTTTTTCTAAAATTAAAGGATGATCGTTATGAGAACGAATAATTTTTCCATCTTCGACCGGTCCGGTAAATATGACCAGATCATCCAAATGTACATCAACATTTCCCTTTTTCAATTTAACATCTGTTACCATTTCCTCTGTTTCTAGTTTCATCGGCAGTTGCTCATAAATCGTTCCGTAAGCCTGTTTCGCATTTGATGTGGCTCCGATCAATAACACTCCACCGCGATTGATCCATTCATCCAATGCTTCAATTTGATCTCTTTCAAGGGTAGAGAGGGGATATTCATCAACGATCAGTACATCAAACATTTCTAAGCCGACGGAATCTCGCGGTAAATTTTCCCTTGATAAAGTTGACCAATGGAATTGATCAGATGTTATCCCCCACCAATTTTTTAAACGTTCTGAATTCTCGCTTAACACACCGACAAAGAGTCGATTATAATCGATAATGTTCACGGTCAGTTTTTTATCACCGGTAAAAGAAACCTTCGTCCCATCTGCCCAATCTCCTTCATATAATTCAATATCATCCCTCCCAGTACTTGCACGAAAAATTTGGTCCTTCACACGGGGTAAAGATGTATAATATCTTTTACTTTCCCCTGGTCCTACATAAACGGGAAGAACCTTGGCAGCTCGAGAGGAAGTTTCGATTTGAAAATAAACGATCAATTGTCCATCAAACGGATGATCCCCTTCATTTTTCACAGTAAACCAAATTGGAAAACCTTCCGATGATTGAATAAATCCGTTTGCACCGAGTTCATAAGAAACGGAAAGGGTTGCATCATCCGCTTTTACATTCGTTGAAAAACAAAGGAATATGATGAGAGGAACGATGAAAGCGGTGAATCTTTTCAATTTGTTTCCTCCTTCGTATGAATCATTTCATTAATTTAGACGATGAGAAAGAAAATGAAGTTACAAAATTTACAAATAATTCCCTGTGATCATGGAATGAGATTACGAAAAAAAGGGGAACCCTCCCCTTTTTTTTAAAAAAATATGATGTAACTAATTATTCTGCAAACAGCCCATATACATAAGCTTCCGCATCAAAGGGTTGAAGATCATCGATTTTTTCACCTAGACCGACAAATTTGACCGGTATGTTCAGCTCTTTTTTAATGGCGATCACAATTCCCCCTTTTGCTGTACCATCTAATTTCGTTAAAACAATCCCGGTCACACCTGTCGCCTCTTTAAATTGTTTTGCCTGAACCATTGCATTTTGTCCTGTCGTTGCATCCAAAACGAGGAGCACTTCATGGGGGGCTTCAGGAATTTCCCGTTGAATGACCCGTTTTACCTTTTCTAATTCTTTCATTAAATTTACTTTATTCTGTAGCCTTCCAGCTGTATCACATAACAACACATCCACTTTTCGACTTTTCGCCGCTTGAATCGCATCGTATATGACCGCTGCCGGGTCAGAACCTTCCTGATGTTTAATGACTTCTACACCGGTACGATCTCCCCAAACTTCCAATTGTTCGATGGCTCCTGCTCGAAACGTATCTCCTGCAGCGAGAAGCACCCGTTTACCTTCCGACTTTAATTTATAAGCCATTTTCCCAATCGTCGTCGTTTTTCCAACCCCATTGACACCGACGAATAAAATAACCGCAAGTCCAGTGTCTGGAAGATTCAATGTGGAAATATTTTCATCTTCCCCATAATAAATTTCCACTAATTTTTCTACAATCATCTCTTTCAAAAGTTCCGATTGTTGAATTTTTTTTCGTTTCGCTTCCATTTTTAATTCATCCACAAGTTCGATCACGGTATCAAAACCAATATCTGCTTGAATAAATATTTCTTCCAATTCCTCAAAAAATTCTTCGTCTACTTTTCGATAACGGGCAACCAAATCATTTACCTTTTCCGTTAAATTTTGACGGGTTTTCAATAATCCGTCTTTAAATTTTCCCGTTACCGCCTCCGTTTGACTTGTGAATTTTTCTTTGAATTTATCGAGAAATCCCATATGATCCCAATTCCTTTCTTCCAAAATATGAGTATTTATCCAACAACACTTACTTCATCCAATCGAACGGAAACAAGTTTGGATACCCCGGACTCTTGCATTGTTACCCCATAAAGAACATCTGCTTCTTCCATCGTACCCTTTCGATGGGTAATCACGATAAATTGAGATTGTTTACTAAATTGTTTTAAATATTGACTAAAACGATACACGTTCGCTTCATCTAAAGCTGCTTCCACCTCATCGAGTACACAAAAAGGGACAGGGCGAACCCGTAAAATGGAAAACAATAAAGCAATCGCCGTCAACGCACGCTCTCCACCGGAAAGAAGGGCTAAGTTTTGCAATTTTTTTCCAGGTGGTTGGGCGATAATTTCCACTCCAGTATTCAATAAATCTTCCGGATCCGTCAATGTTAAATCTGCCCTTCCACCACCAAACAATGAACAGAATACATCGTTGAATTCGTCACGAATAGCTGAAAATGTTTCTTGAAAACGGCGAACCATTTCCTCATCCATTTCAGCAATGATTTGATAGAGAGTATCCTTTGCATCTTGCAAGTCTTTCTTTTGTTCCATTAAAAATTCATAACGTTCTTTTACCCGTTCATATTCATCGATCGCTCCGAGATTAACCGTACCGAGTTCGTCGATCGCTCGTTTAATGAGCATAACCTTTTTCTTCGCTTCTTCATAAGGAATGGATAACGGGTATGACTGCTTTGCTCCTTCAAAACTAAGGAAATATTCCTCTCTCAATTTCACTAACCGATTATCCAAGTCCACATCGAGTCGATTTAATTTGACTTGTTCGTCGGTTAATAATTCGGTTAAATCTTTATGCTGTTTTTTCAGCCCTTTCGTTTCCCCTTCGAGATCTTCTAAAAGGTGTTGTAATTCTAACCTCGTTTTCCTTCTTTCCGAAATTAATTCGAGGGTTTTTTCCTTATCTATTAAGGTTTCTTTTGCCTTTTGTTCAATATGAATCTCCTCTTTATCGTTTGAAGCGATTACGTGAAGATATTCCTCTCGTTCCCGTTGATTTCTCTCCATCCGTTCCTTTAGTTCAATTTGGCGTTGTTGGAAAGTATTCAACTGTTCTTGTAAATGATTGAGTTTTTCTTCCTTCTTCGCCAAATCCACTTTCAATTGATGAATCATTTCCATTAAATCCGTTTTTTCGGATTCCTTCATATTTTGTCTTTCCGATAGGGTAGCAATCTCTTCCTCTGTTTGTTGGATGGTTAACTGAATGTTTTCCAATTGTTCCTGATTTTGATTCGCTCGTTTTTCCAATTCCTGTTTTTCTTCTGCTAAAGATTTTTCTTCCCGATCAAATATAACGAGTCGCTCATCGATATTTTTTTCTTGCCAATACAAATCCTTCCGTTGATCCTTTAAATTTTGCAACTGTTTTTGTAACGAATCTCGATGATCATCCATCTTTTGAAACTCGTTTTTCTGATTGTGAATCATTTCTTTTTTTCGTTTCATATCTCGTTCTAGTTTTGTCACGGTCGCATCCATTTCCGACAATTTTTTTCGCAATGTTTCCAATTCTGTCTTTCTTGCAAGAAATGATCCACCTTTTTGTTTCGTTGCCCCACCGGTCATCGAACCACCGGCATGTACCACATCCCCATCTAATGTAACGATTCGGTATCGATATTGTATCTGTTTTGCAATGTCGTTTGCACCTTTTAAGTCTTTACTAATAATTACATTTCCCAATAAATTTTTAATAATATGGTGATATTTCGGATCGATGGAAACGATATCCGATGCAACTCCTACAAAGGATGGATGATCGCGGACGATTTTTTCAATAGACTCCGGCAATGCCTTCCCTCTTATGACTGATAAGGGGAGAAAAGTTGCCCGACCGAAACCGTTTTTCTTTAAATAACTAATAGCCTTTCTCGCGTCTTCTTCCGTTTTCACAACGATATGTTGCATCGCGGAAGAAAGGGCAATTTCAATAGCTGTTTGGAACGGTTCATCTACACGAATTAATTCAGCGATTGCACCTTCGACACCAGATAGCTGGTTTCGGACCTTTAGCACTTCCTTGACTCCCCGGAAAAATCCGGAGAAATCTTCTTCCAATTCTTCAAGGAGTTCTTTTCGATTTTTCGCCTGTTGAACAAATTGTAATGTTTTGTAATAGTTTTGTTCAGCCCTTTTATATTCCTTTTCCAATCGTTCCAAGTTTCGTTCCCTTTCTAAACGGGCTGAAGCGAGTTGTTCGAGTACTTGTTGCACTTCTTTTATCTGTTCTTCCACCGAATGAATCCGATCTTTCACTTTTTTCCGTTCAACGAGGATTTGTTCATTTTCCTTAAGGAGACGGTCCCTCCGATTTGCCAACTGTTCCAACTGGTTGCGAATATGTTGATCTTCATTTTTTATTGTCGCTTGATCATTCAGTAAATCGATATATTCGCTTTTCAACGTTTCGATTTTCTTTTCGATATCACCTTGAAACAATTGTAACGCTTGACTTTTTTCGGACAATAATTTCCGATCTCGTTCGATCGTTTGTAAAAGATGGCTTCGTTGTTCTGCTATTTTCTCCGTTTCTCGTTGCAATTGGGAAAGTTTTTCCATATCTTCCGCAATTTGTTGATCGATTCCTTGCAATTGTTGTTTTGCATTCCGTTTTCGTTCCTTTATAACTCCCTTTTTCCCTTCTAACTTTTCCAACTCTTCACTCGTTGTCAAGAGCAATTTTTGGAGTTGTTCCACCGACTCATCGATCGCTGCGAGTTCATTACGGAACTGTTGAATTTCCGCCTCTTTTTTTTGGATAACTGCAGCTAAGCGACCTTCTTCATCCGTATGTTTTTCCACATTCTTTTTTTGCTTTTCCCATCGTGCATGCAATTGTTCAATTTCATAAACGATGATACTGATTTCATGATTATTAAGCTCTTCTTTTTTTTCCAAATAGTCTTTAGCGATGGATGCTTGAGCGGCTAAAGGTTCCAACTGGTTTTCCAGTTCATGTAAAATATCTTTCACCCGGTTCAAATTATCTTCCGTTTCTTCTAATTTCGACTCAGCTTTTCGTTTTCTCGTTTTATATTTTAATACCCCTGCTGCTTCTTCGAAGATCGATCGCCGCTCAACAGCTTTACTATTTAATATTTCTTCAACTTTTCCTTGACTTATGATAGAAAAGGCCTCTCTTCCAAGTCCTGAATCCATAAATAAATCGACGATATCTTTTAAGCGACAAGGTTGTTTGTTGATAAAAAATTCACTTTCACCAGAACGATCGATGCGTCTCGTAATACATATTTCTTGATAATCGAGGGGGAGGAAATGATCTTCATTATCGAGGGTTAAAGATACTTCAGCAAAGTTCAACGGTTTTCTCGTATCACTACCGGCAAATATAATATCTTCCATCTTTCCCCCTCGTAACGATTTTACCGATTGTTCTCCAAGCACCCAACGAATGGCATCGGTAATATTACTTTTTCCACTTCCATTTGGTCCGACGACCGCGGTCAAACCTTTATCAAAATCGATGGATATTTTTTCCGCAAAGGATTTAAATCCAACGATCTCCAATTTTTTTAAATACATGACCGCTCCCCCCTATCCCTAAACATACGTCCATTTTCATAATTCTAAATATCCTTTCTTTCACCATGAAATACATTTTTCAATTTACATAACGCTATGTGGGCTGCCTGTTGCTCAGCTCCTTTTTTCGACTTTCCTATACCCGTTCCATATGTTTTGCCGTTAATGATTACTTGGGAAACGAATTCCCGATTATGGGCCGGGCCCCTTTCCTCGACAATTTTATATTCTACCACACCTAATGCGTCCCTTTGAACAAGTTCCTGTAATTGGCTTTTATAATCCATCACATGGGAAAAAGCACCTTCCAAAACTTTCGGGAAAACGATTTTTTCTAGAAAACGTTGCACGACACCGATCCCCTTATCCAAATATAAGGCACCGATAAATGCTTCGAAAGCATCCGCTAATAAAGCTGGACGGTTCCTACCTCCGGTTAATTCTTCGCCTTTTCCTAACAACATTAAATTACCGAAATCGAGTTCCTTAGCAAAGGATACGAGGGACGACTCACATACGATTGCTGCTCGGAGCTTCGTCAATTCCCCTTCTTCCATCATCGGATACGTTTGATAAAGAAAATGGGATACGGTAAGTTCTAAGACGGCATCACCGAGAAATTCCAATCTTTCATTGTCTTCCCGATACTTTTTGCGATGCTCGTTCACATAAGATGAATGGGTAAAAGCTTGAGTAAGCAAACTTGGGTTGGAAAATTGTATTCCAATCTTCTCTTGAAATTGTTTAAATCGAATTTTCATGCGATCGTTTTTTACTTCTTTTCCTCGATGAAACTTAACCATTTTTATTCACACCTTTTATAGTATACACATCAAGTGTAGTAGAAAATTTCAATTAAGCAAAGTTTTTTTTTCGTTCTAACGGTTTTTATAGAAAGAAAACACCTCACTTAAATCAAGTGAAGTGTTTTCCTTTTCGTTCATTTGCTTAAAATTGATTACAGCTTACTTTCTATGTATTTTACCGCATCGCCTACGGTAACGATTTTTTCAGAATCCTCATCGGAAAATTGTAAGCCGAATTCATCTTCTAATTCCATAACAAGTTCTACAACATCGAGCGAATCGGCACCGAGGTCATCTTTAAAAGTTGCTTCCATCGTAACTTTTTCATCTTCTACCCCGAGACGTTCGACAATAATATTTTTTACTCGTTCAAATACATCGCTCATATTTTCACCTCCCCTCAAGTAGTATATACGAATCATTTATTTATATAAAGATGCACATTAGGCTGAATCATACATTGGTGGGTTACTACCCTTTACATATACATTCCACCGTTAACATGGATCGTTTGTCCGGTAATATAACTACTATTATCCGATGATAAAAAGGCAACGGTTTTTGCAATATCCTTTGGCTCACCGAGTCTACCTAAAGGAATTTGTTTTGCTAAATCATTTTTTACATCTTCCGTTAATTGACTCGTCATATCCGTTGTAATAAATCCTGGTGCAACCGCATTTACAGTAATATTCCTACTCGCCAGTTCCTTTGCTGTCGTTTTCGTAAGACCGATAATTCCAGATTTTGCAGCCACGTAATTGGCTTGTCCAGCATTTCCGCTCGCACCGACGATCGAAGAAATATTAATAATTCGACCTTGTTTTTGCTTCATCATTTGTCTCGTTACGGCCTTCGTAGTCAAAAATACACCTTTTAAATTAACATCAAGTACTTCGTCCCACTCCGATTCCTTCATCCTTACAATTAATTGATCTCGAGTAATTCCAGCATTGTTAACGAGGATGTGTAAACCACCTAAATAATCAATCGCTTCCTTTACCATCTGTTCCACTTCTTGACTGTCTGCAACGTTTGCTCGTATAGCCATACTTTTTTTTCCTAATTTTCGTATTTCCTCGACAACTTCTTGAGCTAATTGTTCGTTTCCGGCATAGTTGACAACGACATCAGCTCCACATCTTGCCAACTCTAATGCGATTTCCCGACCGATCCCCCGAGAAGCACCGGTAACTAGCGCCTTTTTTCCTTCTAAATTCATCACTTCTCCCCCTTTAATTCGCTAATGGCAATGTTTAAAGTCGACTCATCATAAATTGGCAAAACTTTCACCGTACGATCAATTTTTCGAATTAATCCCGTTAATACTTTTCCTGGTCCAATTTCCACAAAGGTCGTCACACCTAACTGAATCATCTTTCGGACGGAATCTTCCCATAAAACTGGAGAAGTAATTTGCTGGATTAACAGTTGTTTGATTTCGTGACCTAGTGTCGTCGGCTCAGCAGTAACGTTGGAAATTACAGGGATTTCCGTCTTTCTTATATCATAGTTTGCCAATACAGATTTCATTCGTTCCCTTGCCGGTTCCATCAAAACGGAATGGAATGGACCACTTACTTCAAGGGGGATTGTCCTTCTCGCTCCGTTTTCCTTCGCAATGGAACAAGCCTTGTCCACACCTGCTTTCGTTCCGGATATAACGATTTGCCCAGGGCAATTTAAATTTGCCAATTGCACCGAATCCCCCGAACCTGATACTTGTTCCGTAATTTCTTTTAATATTTCCCGATCCATTCCTAAGATGGCAGCCATCGTCCCTTGTCCGTGTGGTAACGCCGTCTCCATATATTCACCCCGTTTTCGAACGATCTGTACTGCATCTTCGAAATTCAAAGCGTTATTTGCGACTAATGCACTGTACTCACCAAGACTATGTCCTGCAACATAATCAGGGAAGATGGATTGTTCCGTTACCGCTTGTAAGATGGCAGTACTTACGGTCAGTAATGCGGGTTGGGCATTTGTCGTTAACGTTAGGTCATGTTGAGGACCGTCAAAGATCAGGTCGGATAATTTTTCACCTAATACTTCATCGGCCTTGTGGAAAATTTTTTCTACATTTGGATATATATCGGCCAATTCCTTTCCCATGCCAACCGTCTGGGAGCCTTGACCTGGAAAAATAAAGGCGATTTTTGTCATCATCGAACTCCTTTCAATTTTCTAGGGAGGTTCCACCTATTTTTTAGAAATAGCCGTTGCAATTTTATCAGAAACTTGATTTAATACTAATTCCCTCGCTTGCCTAATCGCATGAAAGATCGCCTGCTTATCGGAAGAACCGTGGGCTTTAACGATCGGTGCATTTAAGCCAAAAAGACAAGCGCCACCATATTCGGAGTAATCCATTTTATTTTTTAATTTTCCTAAGTCGGTTTTAATAAGTGAGGCAGCCAGTTTCGCCTTCATATTCGCCGTCAATGTTTCTTTCAACATTTTAAAAATGGATAAAGCAGAACCTTCGATGCTTTTTAAAACCATATTGCCAGTAAATCCATCGGTTACAACGACATCACTAACACCGTTTAGCAAATCCCTCGCTTCTACATTTCCGATGAAATTCAAGTCGCTTTTTTTCAATAGTTCGTAGGATTTGCGAGCTAGATCGTTTCCCTTTTTCGATTCCGTTCCGATATTCAATAATCCCACGGTCGGATTTTCAATACCCCTTACTTTTTCGGAATAAATGGAACCCATATAAGCATATTGTAATAAATGTTCAGGTTTTGCATCGGCATTAGCACCCACATCTAAAAATAAAAATCCCTTCCCATCAATGGTCGGTAATGTCGGTGCAAGGGCAGGACGGTCAATACCACGAATTCTCCCGACCACAAACAAACCGCTGGCCATTAACGCCCCGGTGTTTCCTGCAGAAATACAAGCATCTGCCTTGCCTTCCTTTACTTGTTGGGCCATTAACACCATAGACGAATCTTTTTTTCTCCGTACAGCTCGAACGGGTTCTTCATCGCCCATAATTTGAACATCCGTGTGAATAACAGATATTCGTGAGGAATCGTTTAAATAACGATTGATTTCCCTTTCATTCCCGATTAATGTAATTTCCAAATCAGTAAACTGTTCGACTGCTCGGACCGCTCCGCTAGCGACAATTTCTGGTCCGTAGTCTCCGCCCATTGCGTCGATTGCTAGTCTAATCATTGTTTGTCACCTGTTTCTGTAAAATTTGAACGGAACATGGAAAATTCACCGATAAATACGAGTTCCTTATGTACATAACTTTTTACTTTAACAATCGTTCGTCCTTTTGCATCCTCTTTATTGATGACTTTTGCCTTTGCAACTACCCGTTCTCCAAGCTTTACTTGCCGGATAAATCGAATATTCGCTTTCGCAGTTAAAGCTAATTCATCATTAATGACAGCTACCGCCAAGGAATTTGCTTGGGCGAATAAGTGATGACCCCTTGCAATATGCGTTCTACTAAAAACATGTTCCCTTTTAATATCCAAAATAGAAATCGCCTGTTGATCCAGTTCGATATCGATAATCTCTCCGATGACTTCTTCGATTGGAAGTGAACGAAGCTGGTCAGCAAAATTTTGTTGAGCGACATTTTTAATACGTTCCCGTAGTTCTGGAATGGATAGCTCAAGCCGATCCAACCGAATCGTCTGAACACTGACGGAAAATTTTTCTGCCAGTTCTTCGTCCGTGATAAACGGATTTTCCATAATCGTTTCTTTCAGTTGTTTCTGTCGTTCCTTTTTATTCCGTCTCATTTGTTTTTCCCCATTTATGTATTATGACTAGGTCCTAATAGTAGTATAAATAAGCTAGATACGGATTGCAAGAGAAATATGCATTCAAAATATTTGCACTTTAATCCAGTTTTTTCCCATCCAAAATACCGGACTGTTCAACCTGTCTTCTCAATCTAGAAAATTCATCCTTCGTCCAAAACTCATCGGATTGAATGAACATCTCGGCATCTTTTCTCGCCACTTCCAATGCCCGATAATCATGGACCATATCAGCGATTTTAAAATCCGGAAGTCCGCTCTGTTTTTTTCCAAAGAAGTCCCCTGGTCCACGTAATTTTAAATCCTTTTCGCTCAGTAAAAAACCATCGTAAGTCTCCGTCATAATTCGCATCCGTTCTTTACCCGTTTCTGATTTCGGATCGGCAAGTAATATACAGTAGGATTGGTGATTTCCCCTTCCAACCCTCCCACGTAATTGATGCAACTGGGCAAGGCCGAATCGTTCCGCATCGTAAATGACCATCATGCTGGCATTCGGTACATTTACACCAACTTCTACGACTGTCGTTGAGACGAGTACGTGAACGTTATTTTCTGAGAAGTCCCGCATGACAGCTTCCTTTTCTTCCGGTGAAAGTCGACCGTGCATCAGCCCAATTTTAAACCGATGGCGAAAAAATTGGACGAGACTCGCATGAACATCGATTGCATTTTGCACATCTAATTTTTCCGATTCTTCAATAAGAGGACAGATTACATAAGCTTGTCTTCCCTTTTTCAACTCCCTTTCCATCATCGACAAAACCTGCTCTAGCATTTCCGGCTTTGCCCAATAAGTTTTCACCCTTTTCCGTCCAGCCGGCATCTCATCGATCACGGATATATCCAATTCTCCAAAAGCAGTGATGGCAAGGGTTCTCGGAATTGGGGTTGCCGTCATAATTAACGTATTCGGATTGACCCCTTTTTCCCGTAAAATGCGTCGTTGTTCAACACCAAAGCGATGTTGTTCATCGGTAATGACAAGACCTAAATTGGAAAACTGAATATCCTCTTGAATTAATGCATGGGTTCCGATGATAATTTGAATACGACCATCTTCAAGACCGGCTTGAATTTCCTTCCGTCGTTTCCCTTTTACAGAACCGGTCAGTAACGCGATTTCTACGGAAAAGGGGGACAATAATTTTTCAATTGATTCCGCATGCTGTTCGGCTAAAATTTCAGTCGGTACCATTAATGCACCTTGATAACCGGAAAGGGCCGTGGCAAATAAGGCGATGGCGGCGACAACGGTTTTCCCTGAGCCAACATCCCCTTGTAACAATCGATTCATCCGATAAGGGGAGCGGAGATCGTATAATATTTCCTTCAGCACCCGTTTTTGGGCAGTCGTTAACGGGAAAGGTAACGATTGAATCATCATTTTTAATGGTTCATTTTTAAATGATAGGGCTGCACCCGCTGATTTTTCCCGTTCAATTTTTCGTAATGCTTGGATTTTTAGTTGAAACTGCAAAAATTCTTCATAAACAAGGCGCCTTCTTGCCTGTTTAATTTCTTCAGCATTTTTAGGAAAATGAATGGCACGGATCGCTTCTTTCCTCGGTAAAAGTCGATACTTTTCCAATAAAAAGGTTGGAATCGTCTCTTCGATCGCGTGAAAATATTGGGTCAAGGCTAAGCGAATAAAGCGATGTATCCCTTTCGATGTTAAATCCCCTTTAACCGAATAGAACGGTTGAAATTCTGTCATATGAACATGGTTCGCTTTACCAAATTTTACTTCGTTAACGATGATTTGCTGACGATGTCGATTCCATTTCCCACTTAACGTAACGATCGTGTTTAACTGCAATTTTTTCTTTAAATACGGGCGATTAAAAAAAACAGCTGTAACGAGGTAAGATCCAACCATCACTCGGACAGCTAAACGGGATTTATTTCGTCCATAAAAAGTTAAGGAAGGGGCACTCATAACGGATCCTTCCACCGTCACTTTTTCATCGTGATCGACTTCTGCTAAATCCTTTAACCGCTGATCCTCAAATCGAAAGGGATAATACGTTAGTAAGTCTTCTACAGTATGAATGCCCATGGTTGCTAACATCGAAGCCGTCTCTTCCCCGATTCCTCGAATGGATGTAACATTTTTTTCTAATTCTTCTGTCACTTCTTTTGCGGTTTGCCAAAAATTTCCCTTTCTAATTTTTTCCCTGTTGGCGTGACCGCTAACCCCCCTTGTGCGGTTTCTTTTAACGCCGAAGGCATCATTTGTCCAACCCTAAACATTGCCTCAATCACTTCATCGCACGGAATCCGACTTTTTATACCAGCAAGGGCCATATCCGCAGCGACCATCGCATTTGCTGCACCCATGGCATTTCTTTTCACGCAAGGTACTTCTACAAGACCGGCAACCGGGTCACAAACGAGACCGAGCATATTTTTTAACGTAATGGCCATCGCTTCTGCGGACTGACTCGGTGTTCCTCCTGCCATTTCCACAATCGCTGCCGCTGCCATTCCACTGGCTGAGCCAATTTCTGCTTGGCAACCTCCACTGGCACCGGAAATGGAAGCGTTATTTGCGACTACAAAGCCAAAGGCACCAGCTGTAAAAAGAAATTCAATCATCTGTTCTCGAGTAGGATTCAACTTCTCCTTTACGGCAAAAAGTGTTCCGGGAACAACCCCTGCACTTCCAGCGGTCGGTGTTGCACAAATCATCCCCATAGCCGCATTTACTTCATTCGTCGCCATCGCCTTACTAACCGCATCGAGGATAAAGCCTCCCGACAAATGTTTTCCTTTTTTCAAATATTCTTGTAAAAGAACCGCATCTCCACCGGTGAGTCCAGAACGGGAGGTAACTCCTTTTAAACCTTTCTCCACCGAACTTTCCATCACTTGAAAATTTTTTTCCATCCGTTCAATGATTTCTTGGCGGCTCATTTTTGTCACTTTCATCTCTTGTTCAATCATAATATGGCTGATTTTTTTTCCTTCCTTTTCCGCTAATATAACGAGTTCTCGAACAGTTCGAAATAACATAACCATCCCCCTTACATTCCAAATAACTTGGAAAGATTATTCAACGATCCTCGCAACTTGTAAAATATTCGGAAGAGAACTGATTTCTTCCAATATTGATTCTTCCACATTTTCGTCCGTTTCCAAAACCATAAGGGCCAATTTCCCTTTTTCCTTTCGAGATACTTGCATATGACCGATGTTAATATGATTTTTCGCTAACGTACTTGCAACTCCTGCAATGCATCCGAAACGGTCATTATTCAAAACGATAATTGCCGGATGTTCCCCGGTTAATTTCAATTTAAAACCGTTAATTTCATCAATTTCTATTTTTCCTCCACCTATGGAAACACCGACTACCTCCAACTCTCCCCTTTGATCACCGATACGTATTTTCACTGTATTCGGATGATCCATCACCGTATCTTCTTCAAAAAATTCCACTTCGAGACCCATTTGTTCCGCCAGTTCGAGGGACTGAACGAGCCTTTCGTCATATGTGTCAAAATCCAATAAACCACCTACGATGGCCACATCTGTACCGTGTCCTCGATAGGTTTCTGCAAAGGAACCGTATAAATGGATTTTGGCCCAATTCGGTTTTCTTCCAAAAATCGTTCGTGCCACTCGACCAATACGCGCTGCTCCAGCCGTATGGGAACTAGATGGTCCAATCATTACTGGGCCAATAATATCAAAAACACTACGAAATTTCATATTTTCCCATCCCCTTTTTGTATCCTCCACACAAGATTTCAATCGGTTGAATTTCAAATGATTATTGATTACTATTTAACGATTATTACGCCTTCACTTTAAACCTTCTTTCCATATTATATTATGATTGGAACATAATTGAAACCTATTCATCCCAGTACCTTGAATTTTATATGAATAGAAAATAGATTATATCTTAGGACATGTATAAATGAAAAAATGCACCACCAACTGCCGATCGGCCCTAAGCAATTGGGGTGCTTTAGTGATCATTATTAAATAGGTCTTATTCTACCGCAAAAATAAAATGATACAACGGCTGTTTTCCATCGTGGACTTCCACTTCAACCTCTGGATACTGTTGTTCAACAAATTGAACAAGTTCATCCACCAAATCGTCGGTCGCATCTTCACCTGTTAAGATCGTTAAAATTTCACTATCTTCATCAATCATTGTTTTCAACAATTCCTTCGAAGCTACAGCAATATTTTTATCTGCAACGACGATTTCGCCATCCTTTATTCCCATAATATCATCTTTTTCAATCGTTAATCCGTCGATTTTCGTGTCCCGTACCGCGTAAGTGATTTGGCCGGATTTAACTTGTTCCATCGCTTGAATCATCGACGTCTTATTTTGTTCAACATCCGCATTCGGGTTGAAGGCGAGCATGGCAGCCACACCTTGCGGAACATTTTTTGTCGGGATGACGATGACTTCCCGATCGCTCACATCTCTCGCTTGTTCTGCAGCTAAAATAATATTTTTATTGTTCGGGAAAACAAATACTTTTTTGGCAGGACTTTGTTCAATCGCTTTTACGATATCTTCCGTACTCGGATTCATCGTTTGTCCGCCTTCAATTACAACTTTTGCGCCGATTGACTGGAATAAATCCCGAATTCCACTTCCCATAGCGACGGTAACTAATCCATACTCTTCTTCCTTACGATTAGAAACATGTTCTACAGGTACGGACTTGTCCTTTTCCACAATCGATGTATGCTGCTGACGCATATTTTCGATTTTCATGTTGATTAATTCACCGTATTTTTGACCAAACGTCAATACTTCACCAGGTTTTTCAGAATGGATATGCACTTTTACGACTTCATCATCGCTAATGACAAGTAAAGAATCACCAAATCGACTAATATCATTACGGAACGTATTTTCATCGAAAGGATTCGTTTTCAATTTTTCCGGCTGCAATTTAATCATAAATTCGGTACAATAGCCGAATTCAATATCTTCCGTATTCATAAATCCTTGGACGCTTTTATGGTGTTCTTGTTTCACCAATTGTTCCATAGATATTTCCGGTGATTCCATTCCTTCTAGTTGAACCCCATTTAATTGAGCTAAAAATCCTTCGTACACAAAGACAAGTCCTTGTCCTCCACTATCAACAACACCGACTTCTTTTAAAACTGGGAGAAGATCTGGGGTTCGTTCCAATGAAGCCTTCGCCTCTTTGACGACCTCCTCCATTAGAACGGTCAAATCATTCGTACGATTAGCCACTTCTTCCGCTTTGTTTGCCGCATCTTTTGCAACGGTTAAAATCGTTCCTTCTACAGGGCGCATAACCGCTTTATAAGCTGTTTCGACACCATATTTTAAAGCTTGGGCAAAATCTAAAGCATCGATCGTTTCTTTGTCTTCGATCAATTTGGAAAAGCCACGGAATAATTGGGATAAAATGACGCCCGAGTTCCCTCTAGCTCCCATAAGTAGTCCTTTTGCCAAAGAGGCTCCGACTTTTCCTACATGGGAATCGATATTATTTCTAACTTCCCTTGCACCTGATTGAATCGATAAATTCATATTCGTTCCCGTATCCCCGTCCGGAACGGGAAAGACATTTAATGAATCCACATATTGAGCGTTTTTTGACAGATGGCTTGCTCCATAAAAGATCATTTCTGCAAACCGTTTTCCGTCTATTACTGTAATTGACACGCTTTTTCCTCCTTCTTATGGGGTCGTAACACGAACACCTTGTACAAAAATATTAATCGAATCTGGTTTTAAACCGATAATTTGTTCCAAATCGTATTGCACTTTGTGTTGAACATTATGGGCCACTTCAGAAATTTTCGTTCCGTAACCGACGATGATATACAAATCGATATGTATTTGATCTTCTTCTTTACGGACGATCACACCACGAGAATAGTTTTCCTTCCGTAAAATTTCCGAGATTCCGTCCTTAATTTGATTTTTAGATGCCATACCTACGACGCCGTAACTATCAACTGTCGCATTGCCACATATTTGAGCGATCGTATCGTTTGAAATTTCAATTTGCCCGTATTTCGTTTTTAATTCAATGGACATCCTTTTTCCTCCTTTACGGATAAACGGTTAAATAAAACAAACTATATTTTATTTTACTATATTCCTAACGAGATTAAAAGACCTACCACCTGTCTATATTATAAAGCGAAAAATACAGGAATATGTCAAGTTTTTTCTCTTGAAAATCTACATCACCCTAGTTATACCGTGAATCCTATTGCATTCATGAGGAAACTATGATACATTATTTTAGTATCTTTAAGGAAATTTGAACCTTTGATTTTTTGGAGTAAGGAGGGAAAATCATGGCACGTAAATGTTATGTTACAGGGAAAAAAACGTCATTCGGAAATTCCCGTTCTCACGCGATGAATGCGAATAAACGTTCTTGGGGAGCAAACTTACAAAAAGTACGTATTCTAGTAAACGGAAAACCGAAACGTGTATATGTTTCTGCACGGGCTTTAAAATCCGGCAAGGTTGAACGTGTATAACCGTTTCATGCCTTATAAGACGAATAATCCTTTTATATTTTGGAAAAAGTAAAAACCCTTTGTCTCCTTCATTCGGGACAAAGGGTTATTTTCTCGGTCGTGGGCGATCTTCTTTTATTTTTTTTTGAACACACCTAACAATGCACGGACAAACCCACCAAGAAATCTCGGAAGTTTAATCGTATAAAATTTCATTCATCGATCCCTCCTTGGCTCAAACAAGCATAAACATGCACAATTTCTAACTGAACTTATTCATAGCAAATAGATAATGAAGCGAATCTGGCTGGAGAAATTACGCACAATTATCCGTCACTACTTTCTATTACCAATAATATGCCTTTTTCAAATGAATAAGTACCATATTCTTGAATAAGTTCGTTACTTATACATAAAGTTGAGCCAAAGGGAATCTGGCGATCTTCTAACGGATATTTAAATCCTTTTAATGTCAATCCCGCAATTTTATTTGTTAAAGGAATAAAAGAAATATATGGTTTATCCAATTTCCTTTTCAACACATATTGACCGGGCCCTTTTACTTGAATGAGGTTTTGACGATCGATTAATTCAATTAATGGACCATTTATTTGTAAAGGTTTGATAAGTAGGGAAATATTTGCCATTAAATGGTCGATCCTACCGCCTGTAGCTCCGAAGATTCGAATGATCTTCGGTTTTTTTTCCAAAGCGAAACTCAAGGCAATATCCAAATCCGTCTCGTCCTTTTCTTTTTCATATATTTTGAATAAAGGAACGGTTTGTTCATAAATTTCCCGTTCCTTTTCCGATATGGAATCGAAATCACCAACCGCCATATTGGGCACGATACCCTCATCCATTAAATATTTTACACCCTTATCGACAGCAATCCAAAAAATACCTTCACGATGGGATGGGGACAGATCCGGTATCAATTCCTTTGGCCCACCCGCCACGATATGTATCGTCGTCCAATCGTCCATCAACGAATCACTTCCTAAACTTTTTAGCCTCGAATTTTATTAATGGCTTGTCGCCGATTTTTCGATCGATATACTGCGGAACCTGCAACTAAAACATCCGCACCGGCCTCAACGCAAAATTTAGCTGTTTCTTCATTTATTCCTCCGTCTACTTCGATTTCAAAATTCCATCCGTTTTCCTTCCTCAACTCGTGAACATGACGAATTTTCTTTAGCACGTTGGGGATGAACTTTTGACCACCGAATCCCGGATTTACCGTCATTAACAAAACTAAATCCACATCAGGCAAAATTTCGATAATCCACTCAACAGGTGTGGCAGGATTCAATACGACACCTGCTTTCAATCCCCGGGTTTTGATTCGATGGATCGTACGATGTAAATGAATACAAGCTTCGGCATGAACGGATATAATATCCGCACCCGCATTAATAAAATCATCTATGTAACGGTCGGGATTTTCGATCATCAAATGGACATCAAAGGGCAGGGAAGTTACCGGACGAATCGCTTCAACAACAATCGGTCCCATTGTGATATTTGGTACAAAATGGCCATCCATAACATCGATATGGATGTAATCGGCTCCTCCTTGCTCCACATCCTTTACTTCTTGCGCTAATTTGGAAAAATCTGCGGATAATATCGATGGTGCTATTTTTGTCATTTTTCATACCTCTGCTTTCTTTCTTGAATTTCTTTTAAAAACATCAAATAATGTTGATAACGGAAAGCTTGAATTTGTTCGGTTTCCACTGCTTCCTTAACTGCACATTTTGGTTCAGACACATGCAAACAATTTCGAAATTTACAACCCGACATTTGATCTCTTATTTCAGGGAAATAAAAACTTAGTTCGGTCGGTTCCATACCAAAAAAATCGATTGCACTAAATCCAGGAGTATCCGCTACGAGCCCTTTACTAATTTCCAAAAGTTCCACATGACGAGTCGTATGTTTTCCCCTTCCTAAATGTTTTGAAATCGTGCTCGTTTTTAACTGCAAATCCGGTCTTAAAGCGTTAATAAGCGTCGATTTTCCCACACCTGATTGTCCAGCAAAAACAGAAACCTTCCCGTCGAAAATGGATTTGATTTGCTCAAGACCCATTCCTGTTTTCGATGACAAAGGAATCGTCTTGTAGCCGATTGATCGATAAACGGAAATATATTCATCGATCATCTCCTTTTCCTTCGGCGTTAATAAATCCATTTTTGTAACAACGAGAATCGGTTTAATTTTTTTGGATTCAATGACGACAAGAAACCGATCTAACAAAGTCGTATGCAAATCCGGATCTTTAGCTGAAAAAACGAGAATCGCTTGATCAACATTCGCAATCGGTGGTCGAATAAGTTCATTTTTTCGCTCACTAATTGCTGTAATATAACCTTCTGAATCCTTTTCAGCACTATATTCTACATAATCCCCTACTAGCGGAGATATGTTTTGCTTTCGAAATACTCCCCTTCCTCGGCATCGAACAATTCCTGCTTCTGACTTCACATAATAAAATCCACTTAATGCTTTTATGATTGTTCCGCTCGGCATTGCAACACTCCTTTCGTTACGACAATTCCTATATACTTATTGTACAAAATCGTTCTAAAATATCTCATTCAAAATGTTTCCTTTTCTTTTCAAAGGGTTAAAGAATCAAACCTTATAAATCTGAGTAGTCAACTTCTTCATCAATGATCACAAAACCATCTACGACAACTTGATAACGGGCCTTTGAATCCGGTGGAACGACGATTGTAAAGCTATGTCTTTTCGTTTCGGTGATATTAAATGATTCGATCGGGTTGGTGAAATCATGTTCTAAATCGTCTACGAAAATCTGAACGCTTTGAGGTGTTTGATTTTCTTCATCCCCCGTGTACGGAATGGTTATTTGAATCGTCGCCGTTTTTGGAGGAAACGGTTCTTTCCCCTTAGACATGACAACATTAACCGTATCTCCCTTTTTTATTTCCGTACCAGCTTCTATATCTTGGCTAATTACATAACCGGCCGGAATCGTATCGTGATAATCTTCTTCAGTCATATTAATCGTAATACCGTTACTATCCGCATACTCTTTTAGAGCATTTACACTGTAATTCGTTAAATCGGCTAAAATAAATGTTTCTTCTCCTTTACTTACAGTAAAAATCAGTTCGGTTTCTTCCGGTATAATTTCCTCTCCAGATTCAGGCTGTTGATCGAGAATCGTTCCAGGTTCACTACTGTCAAATACTTCAACTTTTTTAATATCTTTAAAATTTCTCGGTTTTAATAAATTTAACACTTCATCATACATTCTTCCTGTATAGTCGCTTAACACGATTTTTTCCTTACCGCTACTGATAAATAAGTGAATTTCCGCACCTTCTTTAACGGATCGACCCGCCTTCGGATCCGTACGAATCACATGATTTTCGGGAATTTCATCACTAGGTAGTTTCGTCGTTGAACCGATTTCTAATCCTAAACTTTCCAATTCCTCTATTGCATCCTCTGCCACCTTACCGGTTAGGTCGGGAATTTCCACATCATCAGGGCCAAACATTTTCGGAAAAACGGTAACAGCTAATATGGAAAATGCGACGATTAGAATGGAAAGGGAGGCAATAACAATCGGCCATTTTTTTCGTTTTTTTTCTGTTTTTTGTTCTTCCTTATTGTCATTAACGATATCCAACTGTTTCGATTCGGTTTGGACGTCCTTCGTTTTTTCATCTCGAATAATCGGTATCGCTTTAGTCGGTTCCGTATCTTCAGGTATCTGAAAAGGAGGTTCATTTAACCGATCCGGTTCTAAACATGTGAGTAAATCTTGTTCCAGCTCCAATACGTCATCATATCGATAAAATGGATCCTTTGCGGTCGCTTTTAAAATAATATTTTCTACACTTTGTGGGATATGTGGGTTCCATTGTTTCGGTGAAGGGGGCTCACTTTGCAAATGTTTTAGTGCAATACTAACCGCAGATTCTCCTTGGAAAGGGACCCTTCCTGTCAACATTTCAAACATGACAATCCCTAGAGAATAGATGTCCGATTTTTTCGTCGTCATCCCACCCCTAGCCTGCTCAGGGGATATGTAATGAACGGATCCGAGCAAAGAGTTCGTATTTGTAATCGTCGTTGATGTTAACGCTTGTGCAATTCCAAAATCAGTAATTTTTACATTTCCCTTTTTATCAATTAAAATATTTTGCGGTTTAATATCCCGATGAATAATATTATTTTGATGAGCATGGGAAATGGCAGATACCAATTGCTTCATAATATCGATCGTTTTTTCAATCGGAAGTGGTGAGTTGCTTTGGATATATTGTTTCAATGTCTCCCCTTCGACATATTCCATCACGATAAAATAAATATCGGCCTCTTCCCCCACATCGTAAATATTGACGATATTCGGATGAACGAGACTTGTGGCGGATTCGGCTTCACGGCGAAAACGACGAATAAATTTTTCATCGTTTGCAAAATCTAAGCGGAGGATTTTTACAGCCACATATCGTTCCAAAATAACATCCCTTGCTAAATATA
The DNA here is from genome assembly GCF_026547205.1 of Fervidibacillus halotolerans. Classification (GTDB taxonomy): domain Bacteria; phylum Bacillota; class Bacilli; order Bacillales; family Caldibacillaceae; genus Fervidibacillus; species Fervidibacillus halotolerans. Next base: position 1,277,254 of record NZ_CP106877.1, read on the forward strand.
CGTTCGCCATTCCCCCTCCACCGATCATTTCGATGATTTTATATCGCTCATTGATCCGTTTTCCTATTAACATGAAGTTCACCTACTTCCTCTTTTTCCTCTTTATGATGATAAACGATGATCAAAGAAATGTTGTCCACACCCCCGTTGTCGTTGGCCCGTTGGATGAGGTAATCCGCTTTTTCCCCAAGTTTTCTTTCAGATAACAAAACGTCTTCAATCTCCCGATCCGTTAACATGTTCGTTAATCCGTCGGAACAGAGTAATAAATAATTTCCTTTTTCAAAGCCGATTGTTTTCAAGTCGACTTCCACATCCTTTTCCGTTCCCAATGCACGGAGAAGAATGTTTTTTCTAGGATGATGCTCAGCATCTTCCTTTGAAATTTGTCCACTTTTAACAAGTTCGTTTACAAGGGAATGGTCATCGGTTAGTTGTTTCATACCGCTATGATTGATTAAATAACATCGACTATCCCCAATATTTGCAACGGTAACGAATTTTTCTGTACAAATGGAAGCGACTAATGTCGTCCCCATTCCTTGATAATCTTTGTTTTCTCTTGCGAGTTTGAAAATTTCGTAATTAATTTGCTTAATCTTTTCTTTGAAAAATCGCTCAGCCTGTTCTGGTGTTTCAATTTTCCCTTCTTTATTCCAAAGCTGTTCCATTCGTTCCGTTGCCATTTTACTTGCAACATCTCCGGCCAAATGACCTCCCATACCATCGGCGACAACAGCCAATAAATCCCCATGATCCTTTTTAAAAACTCCGACATAATCCTCATTCAAATTCCTTACTTTTCCGCGGTCGGTCCGATCAATAGCCTCCATTTTGTCACCTCGTCTCCACATTTACGAACAAATGAATCACTTGTCCTATCTATTTTTCCCATCAATATGCTAGATGTAAGGAAAATATTCTACTACAAAATTACACTTTCTTTTTAAAGCTTGCAATAAAAAATCCGTCACTTTGTAAATTTTGTGGAAAAAGTTGTAATCGATTTCCTTGTATAAACGGTTGAACCGACTGGGGAAGTCGGTCAGCAAATGTTGTGTCCCTTTCAAAATCCGGATGCGTTTTTAAAAAGTGTTCTGCCACTTCCTCATTTTCCTCTTTTACGACCGTACAAGTACTATAAACGAGTAATCCGCCCTTTTTTACCAGTTTAGCTGCATCATGAAGAATCTCCTTTTGAATTTTGACCAAATTTTGGATATCCTCTTCACTTTTTGTATATTTAATCTCTGGTTTTCTTCGAATCACTCCAAGTCCCGAACATGGGGCATCAACCAAGATTCGATCGAAACTTTCCGGTGGGAAAATTGCACTTGCCTTTCTTGCATCACATTTGATCGTTTCAATATTCGTTAGCCCGAGTCTACGTTTGTTCTCTTCAATTAATTTCAATTTATGTGAATGTAGATCACATGCAATAATCGTACCGGTATTATTCATCCTTTCTGCCATATCTGTAGCCTTTCCACCCGGTGCAGAACAAGTGTCTAAAATTCGTTCCCCTTCCTTTGGATCGATGGCGAATCCAACGAGCATAGAGCTTTCATCTTGGATAGAAATCCACCCCTTTTGGAAGGCAAACGTGGAGGCTAAATGACCTTGGGAAATTTGAATGGCGTTCGGTAAATGCTCACTAAGTTTCACATCGATTCCTTCCTGTTTCAAACGATCGATCACATTTTGGGGAGAAGTTTTCCACCGATTTATTCGTGCCGTTTGTTTCGGAGGGGTGTTATTTTCGTAACACATTTGAGTCGTTTGATCCATTCCAAATTGATCCACCCATTTTTGGACCAACCATTTCGGATGGCTCGTTTCGATAGCCAATCGATCGATCGGATCAGTAAACGATTCAATGGATGGAAGCCCTTTCCGTTGAATCGATCGAAGTACACCATTTATAAAGCTAGCGATGCCTTTATGTCCCCGTTTTTTTCCAATTTCGACCGCTTCATGAATAATCGCATGGTCAGGTATTTTTGATAAATAAGCGAATTGATAAACGGAAAGGCGAAGAAGAATCATTACCCAAGGTTCAATTTTTTTTGTTTTTTTTATAAAGGGTTGAAGATAATAATCGATGGTTAATTTTCTTTGCAATGTTCCATAGATCATTTCCGTTAATAAATTCGCATCCTTTTTTGAAACATTGTACTTTTCAATCGCATGTTTCAAAAGCAAATTGCTATACGAACTTTTTTTTTCAATCGATTCTAAAATGTCCAGTGCAACTTCACGAATGCCTTTTCTGTTCGTCATCGTTTCCTCCTAAAATTAGGCCAATGTAGTCCGTATCATTCCGCCCTCTTAAAAAGTCGGCCGTCTTCATCCGCCTCTTTCCCTCCGGTTGTAATTCCGTAATTTTGATCCCCGTTCGGTTACCTGTTGCTACGATGATTCCCTCCTGATCGATGGTAACAATTTCACCTGGTTGTTTTTGTACGTTTAATGATACCTTTTCTCCCCACCAAATTTTCAAAATTTCACCTTTTATTGTTGTGTAAGCCACAGGCCAAGGATGAAAAGCGCGAATATGGTTATAAATATTTTCCCCCGTATCTGCCCAGTTAATTTTTTCTTGCTCCCTTTTAATATTGTAGGCGAAAGTCGCTTTTTCATGGTCTTGGGGAATCGGTTTAACTTTTCCACTTAACAGTTTCGGTAACGTTTCACTTAACAATTCAGCTCCAAGGATGCTTAATTTATCGTGGAGTGTCCCAACAGTATCTTTTTCATCAATCGTAAGGGACGCTTGGGACAAAATATCTCCAGCATCTAGTTTTTCTTCCATATACATAATCGTAATACCCGTTTTCCTTTTCCCTTGCAGGATGGCATAATGAATCGGCGCTCCTCCCCTTAGCTCTGGAAGAAGGGAAGCGTGGACATTGATGCATCCATATTTCGGATAATCGAGTAATTTCTTCGGTAAAATTTGCCCAAAGGCTGCCGTAATGATTAAATCAGGCTGCAAGGCTAATATTTCTCGTAAAGCCTTTTCCTCCCTTACTTTTTCCGGTTGTAATACATTAATCCCATGTTTTAACGCTTCTCTTTTCACAGGGGGAGGGGTGATTTTTTTCTTTCTTCCAACGGGTCTGTCTGGTTGGGTAACTACACCGACCACGTTATATCCATCATCGATAATTCTTTTTAATATGGGAACTGCAAAATCAGGGGTCCCCATGAACACAATCTTCGTCATTAAAACCAACCTTTCTTTCTATTTCAAGTTTGTATTCACATTAATGTATACGGATTTAAATCGATCGAAATCGATACGTTCTTTGACCGTTGATCCTGTTGAAACATTTCTTGAACCTTTTGTAATATGTCGATTAAATCCGGTTCCTTTTTATATTTAATTAAACATTGATACCGATATTTATTTTTAATTTTTCCAATCGGTGATGCGGATGGTCCTAAAATCAACACTTCTTTTGACAATTTGGAGCGTAAAAATAGGACGATTTTTTCCATTATAGATACGACAAGTTGTAAATTTTCATGACTGACTTGAATTTGGACAAGATAATAAAACGGAGGATATTGACCATTTTTACGCATGATCATTTCCCGCTGATAAAACTGACGGAAGTCTTGCTTTTGAGCGAGTTGAATGCTGTAATGTTCCGGCGTATAAGTTTGAATCACAACTTCTCCTGGAAGCTCGTGACGCCCCGCTCGACCACTAACTTGGGTCAATAGCTGAAACGTTTTTTCCGATGCACGGAAATCGGAAATATGGAGCATCGTATCTGCCGTCAATACGCCAACAAGGGTAATGTTTGGAAAATCGAGCCCTTTGGCAATCATTTGCGTTCCAAGTAAAATATCCGCCTTTTTTTCTTCGAATGCTTTTAATAATTTTTCATGGGCTCCCTTTTTTCTCGTCGTGTCCACATCCATTCGAATCGTTCGAACATTCGGAAGGAGTTTTCCCAATTCCTCCTCTACCTTTTGCGTCCCGCTACCGAAAAACCGAATATGTTCACTTCCACAGTCAGGACATACATTCGGCGTACGGGCTTCATATCCACAGTAATGGCATTTCACTTCATTCGTCACTTTATGATACGTAAGGGAAATTTCACAGTTTGGACATTGGAGTACGTTTCCACAATCCCGACACATGACGAAGGATGAATATCCCCTTCGATTTAAAAGTAATACGATCTGTTCCTTTCTTGATAACCGTTCTTTTATTTTTTCTAGTAATAATCGGGAAAACATCGATCGATTTCCAGTGCGTAATTCTTCTCGCATATCGACAATTTGAACATCGGGTAAACCCTTTTCATTCATTCGTTTTTCCAATGTTAATAGACGGTAAACCCCTTTTTGAGCCCTTGCAAAGGATTCTAAAGAGGGGGTTGCACTTCCTAATACGACCGGACAACGATGCATTTTCCCCCTTAAAATGGCTATATCTCGGGCATGATAGCGGGGGACTTCCTCTTGTTTATAACTCGTTTCATGCTCTTCATCGATAATGATGACCCCTAAGTTTTCAAAGGGAGCGAAAATAGCAGAACGGGCTCCGACAACAACTTGTACTTCCTTTCGTTGAACCTTTCGCCATTCGTCATATTTTTCTCCCACACTTAACCCACTATGTAAAACGGCTACTTTATCCCCAAATCGACCTTTGAACCGTTCCACCATTTGGGGTGTTAAGGAAATTTCGGGAACGAGGACGATCGCTTCCTTCCCCCTTCGAATCACCTCTTGAATGGATTGTAAATAAATTTCCGTTTTTCCGCTTCCTGTAATGCCATATAGAAGAAACACTTGGTGGAGTTCTTTTTCAATTGTTTGAACGATCGGTCCGATCGCTCTTTTTTGATCCTCCGTAAGTAGCAAAGGTTTCGTTTTTGTAAAGGTGCGATTCTTATAAGGATCTCGATATTGTTCGAAAGACTCACTTTTTAACAATTCCATTCTTTCTAGTGATTGCAAACTTCCCCGTACATTCCCAAATTGCTTTGAAAGTTCAGTTGTTGAATGGGGGCGAAAATCAGATAAATAATAGTCAATAATCTTCTTTTGAACTTTACCAAGTCTAGATGTGGCGAATACTTTTTGTTTAAATGTGGAAAGATCATCCACTGGACGAAAGTATTCGATCAACTTTTTATTTCCTTTATCTTTCACTTCATAATAAACATCGATCCAGCCCTTTTTTACCGCCCGATATAAAAAAGAACTGCCTACTTTCTTTTCCCCTTCCGTCCACGAAACTCTCCCCTTTTCTTGAAAAAATTGTTCAAGGGAGTGAGGGAGTTTTCCTAAACCGTCCTTTTTCAAAGTAATATATTTTTCATATTTTGCCTTTAAAGCCGGGGGTAACATGACTTGGTATGCGGTTAATTTGAGACAGAAAGCTTGTCTGGCTAATTGATTTCCTAAATAAAGAAGTTCATCGTTCAAAACGGGAATCGCATCGAGCGGTTCAACGATTTCCTTCAACTCTTCGATAGCTGAAACGTCCTTCAGTTCAACGACAAAACCTTGAACCTTTCTACTACCGAAAGGAACAATGACCCGCATACCCTTTTGAATCACTTCTTCAAATTTCTCCGGGATCAAGTAATCAAACGGCTTGTTCGTTTGAAATGTCGGAACATCCACAATCACACTAGCAATTTTCATTCTCTTCGCCCTTTAATTCCTTTTCAATTTCTTTTAAGATTCGGTAGCTAAGTTCTTCCTTCGTCATTTTCGGTAGTGGGATTCGATCGCCGGAGCGTTTAAAAATGGTCACGATATTCGTATCCGTACCAAATCCTGCACCCGCTTCTAAAACATTGTTTCCAACAATCATATCAACGTTTTTCTTATATAATTTTTTCTTTGCATTTTCTTCCAATTGATCCGTTTCCGCAGCAAACCCGACAACGAACTGGTGTTTTTTTCTTTTTCCCAGTTCATATAATATGTCCTTCGTTTTTTCCAGTTGAATCGTCATCAGGTCATCATGTTTTTTCAATTTTTTTGACGCCACATTTACCGGGCGATAGTCAGCCACCGCAGCTGTCATAATGGCGATATCCGTACGATCAAAATATTGTACAGAGGCATCAAACATTTCTTCAGCACTTTCCACTTTTACTATTTGAACATCGTCTGGTTCAGGTAAAGAAACGGGACCTGAAATTAAAGTTACGTCTGCACCGAGACTTGCAGCCACCTTCGCAAGGGAATATCCCATTTTTCCCGTTGAAAAATTTGAAATATATCGCACAGGGTCTAATTTTTCTCTAGTTGGTCCTGCCGTAATCAAAACCTTTTTTCCAAATAGAAAATGATCATAACGATCTTGTTCTTTGAAAACATCGATAACGATTTCCGTAATTCGTTCCGGTTCTTCCAACCGCCCTTTTCCAATATATCCGCACGCCAAATATCCTTCATTCGGTTCAATAAACCGATAACCATAACGTTTCAATGTTTCCATATTTTTTTGAACCGCCGGATGTTCATACATATGGACGTTCATACTAGGGGCGATCATGATCGGTTTCGTTGCCGCTAGAAGGGAAGTGGAAATTAGGTCGTCGGCAATTCCGTTAGCAAGTTTCCCAATAATATTCGCAGTCGCCGGTGCAATAAGAATTAAATCTGGCCAGTCAACTAAATCGATATGGGCAATTTTTGCTGGATCTTTTTCATCAAATGTATCGATATACACTTCATTTCTCGAAATTGCTTGGAAGGAAAGGGGGGTGACAAATTTCGTTGCGTTTTCACTCATCATCACTTTCACTTGAAAACCGTTTTGCGTTAATTTACTCGCTAAAGCGACCGATTTATAAACAGCAATTCCACCTGTAACACAAAGAAGAATTTTTTTCCTTTCCATTTTAAACCCTCTTTTCCATATTCCTGTTCTTTTCGATTCCATTAAAATATAACATAAAACATCTGTTTGGTGATAATAACCAAAACAAAATAAAAGAAAAGGATGACGATTCGCCACCCTGTAGTGATCATTCCCATTGAAGTTTTTTATTCTTCATCCGTTTCATTAGCTTCATTTTCATCCGCTACGGTTAATACACCTTCAGAAATTTCTTCTAACGATTTACCGACATTTTTCGCAGAAACATACTTATCCAATACGTACTCTTTCGTATTTTGCATCTGTCTTGCCCGTTTAGCGGAAATCGTTACTAACAAATATTTCGAAGGAACTTTTTCCAACAATTTATCTAAAGATGGATATAGCATTTTATTCAACCCCTAGTATTTTTTTAAATCGTTTTTCGACCCTTGATCTTCGACAATGTTCAGCGGTAACGATCGCTTTAATTTTCTTGACCGCATTTTCCACCTGGTCGTTTTCAACGACGTAATCATATAATCCCATCATTTTCAGTTCATCCTTCGCTACGGATAAGCGATTTTCGATCAAATGAGGGGATTCGGTACCTCTTAGTTTAATCCTTGATTCTAATTCCTTTAAACTTGGGGGGATTAAAAAGATAAACAATCCTTCCGGAAATTTTTCCCGAACTTGTTTTGCCCCGTCCACCTCAATTTCTAAAAAAACGTCTTTTCCTTGTGCTAACGTTTTTTGGACATAATCGACCGGTGTACCGTAGTAATTGCCGACATATTCCGTATATTCGAGCAATTCATTTTGGGCAATCATTTGTTCAAACTCTTCCCTCGTTTTAAAAAAGTAATCCACTCCATCTACTTCACCCGGTCGTTTAGGGCGAGAAGTAGCTGAAATCGAATACGCAAATTGAACATCTGGATCGGAAAAAATCGCTTTTCTAACAGTACCTTTTCCGACTCCTGATGGACCAGATAATACGATGAGTAAACCTTTTTCTTCCTCCACTTTTTCACCTAACTTTCTTGTTGTCCTTCATCTTTATTAATAAACCGTTGTGCAACAGTCTCTGGTTGTACGGCAGATAAAATGATGTGATCGCTATCCATGATCACAACTGCCCTCGTACGTCTTCCGTATGTAGCATCAATCAATGTTCCTCGATCCCGGGCTTCTTGAATCAGTCGCTTAATTGGCGCTGATTCCGGACTGACGATCGATATAATTCGATCTGCAGAAACGATATTTCCGAAACCGATATTTATAAATTTCAAAATTCGCCCCTCCTCACCCCTTCTTTATTTTTACCGGAATGAAACAGATATAAACAGTGGAACAATGCTACCAACTATTCAATATTTTGAACTTGTTCCCTCATTTTTTCCAGAACCGTTTTCATGTTTACGACAAGTTTACTAATTTGTAACACATTCGTTTTTGAGCCGATCGTATTCGTTTCCCGATTCATCTCTTGGATGAGAAAATCCAATTTTCGTCCAACCGGTTCACTTTTTTTAACCGTATCATGAAACTCTTTCAAATGGCTGGAAAGTCGGGTGATTTCTTCAGTAATATCCGTTCGTTCAACGAACATGGCGATTTCCGTCAATATTCGTGATTCATCAAATTCACCGTTTGTTACATCCATTAACTTTTTATATAGTTTTTCTTCGAATTCTTTTTTCACAAATGGTATCAAATCCTCCATTTGTTTTACCATGTTTTCTAATTCGAGCATTAATTCCATGAATCCTTTTTCCAACCGTTTCCCCTCGGAAATCCTCATCGCCTTTAGATTTAAAATTGCTTCTTCAAAGGTGTTTAATAAAAGATTTTGCCATTCATCCCTTTCCAAATCCCCTTCAATAACAGATACGAAAGATTCGTTTCGGATTAAATGGTTTATAGTTATATTCCCTTCTAGATGGTATCGATTTTTTAATTCTTTTATGTATTGATAATACTCGTCTAGTAAATTCCAGTCAATATGTAATCGTCGATCGACCACATTTTCCCCGCTAATGGATATAAAACAATCGATCCTCCCCCTTGATAAATGTTTTTGGACAATCTTTTTCAACTTGTCCTCGAATTTTAGCAAAAACTGGGGCATTCGAAAATAGCAATCCAAAAAACGGTGATTAACCGATCGAATCTCTACTGTAATGGAGAAAGATTCTGTCTCCAATTTACTTCTTCCAAAGCCGGTCATACTTACAGCCATTTTATCACCCAAAAATATATTTTTCTCCTCGAACGGCTTTATCCCACTCGGATCGATCCGTACGATGATCCGTCTTGTTAAGAAAAAAGAAAGGTCCGTCTTTTTTCAGACTTACCTTCCTTATTATACCATAAAATTTATGTTTTTCTTATATAAAATGAACCCGCTAATAAAAATGTTGGAATACAGGCCATTCCTAAAATGAGCAGCCAATCTTTCAACAGGATCGGAACAGTATGAAAAATCGGTTGAAAAGTAGGAATATAAATGACAACCAACATTAGAATGATACTGGAAAGAACGGCTCCCACTAAATATAAATTTTCAAAGGGATTTCTCGAAAAGATCGATTGTTCGCTCCGACAATCAAAGACGTGAATCAATTGGGCCAAAACGAGGGTTGCAAAGGCAACTGTTTGTGCATAGGGTAAATTGTTTGGATATTGTTTATACACGAATATGAAAGCTAGTAAAGTCACAAGGCCAATAAGAAATCCCCGGGAAATAATTTTCCAACCGAGTCCCCTTGCAAATACACCCTCCTTTGGATGCCTCGGTTTTCTTAACATCACGTTTTCTTCTGGTTTATCCAATCCTAAGGCGATCGCCGGGAGCCCATCAGTCACTAGGTTCACCCATAATATTTGAACGGGTACGAGGGGAAGGGGCAAAGCTAGTAAAATTGCAAAGAGCATAACTAATATTTCGCCCACATTGGAAGCAAGTAAATAACGGATGAATTTTCGAATATTTTCATATATATTTCGGCCTTCTTCGATCGCATCCTTAATCGTTTTAAAATTATCATCCAATAAAACGAGGGCTGATGCCTCTTTAGCCACTTCTGTCCCTGTGATTCCCATCGATATTCCGATATCCGCTGCCTTTATGGCAGGAGCATCATTTACCCCATCTCCTGTCATTGCTACAATATGCCCTTTATTTTGCAAAGCTTGAACAATTTTTAATTTGTGTTCAGGGGAAACACGAGCAAAAATTGACACACGTTCAACGACTTCTTCCAATTCTTCCACGGTCATTTTTTCCAATTGTCCACCATCGATCGTCTGACTTTGCTTTCCGTATATTCCTAATTGGGTTCCAATTGCTCTCGCTGTAGTCATATGATCACCAGTAATCATCACCGTCTTAATTCCAGCCCGTTTACATTTCTCGATCGCTTCTTTTACTTCTTTTCTCGGGGGATCGATCATTCCATAGAAACCGAGGAAAATCAAATCTTTTTCCACTGCAGATTGGTCGAAGGGGCCATAACCATTTATCCGTTTATAGGCAATCGCAATGGTGCGTAAAGCTTCCTCTGCCATTTTTTCAACTTCCAATTTTAATTTTTTTTCCGTACGTGACGTCATACGTTCCCGCCTTCCATTTAATAAAACCGTGGTACTTAACTTCATTAAAACATCCGGTGCACCTTTTGTGATGGCCCAGCGCTCTTTCCTGTCATTTTCGATAATCATCGTCATCATTTTACGTCTCGAATCGAACGGGAACTCTTGAATAACCCGATAATCCTTTAATAACCGTTCTTTACTCAAACCCGCTTTCATTGCCGCAACAATTAAAGCCCCTTCCGTCGGATCCCCATCTAAGATAAACTTTCCCTTTTTCCTTACGATTTGCGCATGGTTACAAAGCATTCCAATTTGTAACATTTTCTTTATATGTTCATCGTTTATCGGGTCAATTTTCCGATTGTTGAAAAAAAATGAACCGATCGGATTATAGCCTTCACCTGTTACGGTGAACATTTTTTCATTCGTATATAGTTTAGTTACGGTCATTTTATTTTGCGTCATCGTCCCTGTTTTATCGGAACAGATTACTGTAGCACAACCGAGAGTTTCCACTGCCGGCAATTTTTTTACGATGGCATTTTTTTTAATCATCCGTTGAACTCCGAGGGATAAAGCGATAGTAACGATCGCAGGCAAGCCCTCAGGAATCGCTGCAACCGCGAGAGAAACCCCCGATAAAAACATCGTATACATGTCCCTTCCTTGAATAATGCCTGCAAAAACGACGACAAAGGTTAATAGAAGGGCTGCGGTAATTAAGATTTTTCCTAATTGTTCAAGTCGCCTTTGAAGGGGGGTCATGACCATCGGAGTGGTTTGGAGTAAATCGGCAATTTTCCCAACTGCCGTTTTCATACCGGTACCGACGACAATTCCCTTTCCACTTCCCCTTGTTACCAATGATCCCATAAAGGCCATATTCGACAAATCTCCCAATCCAGCGTTTGAATCATAGACCGGGTTGACGTCTTTAGATGAGGGAAGGGACTCACCGGTTAAAGCGGATTCTTCAATTTCCAAACTATTTGCCTCTATTAAACGAACATCTGCCCCAATCCGATCACCGGCTGAAAATTTCATGATATCTCCTGGAACAATTTCCTTCGCAGGGATTTTCATCCAGTTTGAGTTTCGTAAAACGGAAACAACTGGAGCTGTATAACTCTTTAATGCATCCAATGATTTTTCCGCCTTATATTCCTGAAAAAAACCAAGAATACCATTTATAAAAACAATGGCTATAATTGCAATCCCATCGATCCACTCTCCAAGTAAACCTGAAATTAACGTTGCTATGAGAAGTACAATGACCATAAAATCTTTAAATTGACTAAAAAATAATAGGACGTGAGAAGGTTTTTCCCTTTCCTGTAATTCATTGTAACCGAATTGTTTTAAACGACGTTTCGCTTCCTTTTCATCCAACCCCTTTTCCATATCCGTTTGGAGAGATTGTACAATTTGTTCCGGATGCATCGCAAAATATTTCATATCCCCCGTTCACTCCTTCTTTACCGATGGAAGTTTGTCCACTCTTTTATTAACCATATTCCTCCTTCCATAAAAACATGCTATACTTGTTTGGAATGAAATCACTTTTCATTTATTAACCAAATAAATGGGAATTTTATTGAAAAAGGGTGTTGAAAATGTCCTTCGATGGATTATTTACATACGTGATGACAAAGGAGTTACAAGTTTTAATTAGTGGGAGGATAACGAAAATTCACCAACCGTATCCTAATGAATTAATTTTAGTAATACGAAAAGATGGGGAAAATCGAAAATTACTCATATCCGCCCACCCTTCCTTTGCACGTATTCAGTTAACGGAAACCTCATTACCCAACCCTAAGGAACCCCCGATGTTTTGTAGGTTATTAAGGAAACATTTGGAAGGGTTTTTGATTGAACAAATTGAACAGATGGAATTGGATCGGATTGTTATTTTTCGAATTAAAGGAAGGGACGAATTGGGGGATCTATCCTATAAACAATTAATCGTCGAAATGATGGGGAAACATAGTAATATCGTATTGATGGATGAAAAAAAACAGACGATTATCGATTGTATAAAACATGTTCCCCATTCAGTTAATCGATATCGGACTTTACTACCTGGACAGCCTTACGTATGGCCTCCTAAACAAGATAAAATCAATCCGTTTACTTGTTCAACGGAAAATATTTTAGCTGAAATCGATTTTAATCGTGGTAGACTCGACAAACAAATCGTCAACCGGTTTTTCGGCATTTCCCCACTTTTGGCTAAGGAAATCGTTTATCTAAGTGGAATTGCCAATCGATTAACATTGCCGGAAGCCTTTCTAAATGTGATGAAGGAAATACAATCGGGTAAGATTACTCCGTCGTTAATCAAAACGAAAGAAAAGGATTATTTCTATCTTTTCCCTTTGAAACATTTAAAGGGGGAAATATCCGAATTTTCCTCCTTGAGTGCCCTTTTAGATCGATATTATTTTGAAAAGGCAAAAAGGGATCGGGTCAAACAAATTGGTGGAGAAATTGAGCGATTTATCCGAAATGAAATTGAAAAAAATATAGAAAAGATGAAAAAGCTGAAGGAAACGTTGAAAGAGGCGGAAAATTGTTCAAATTACCAACTATATGGAGAACTATTAACCGCCCATTTATATCAAGTGAAAAAAGGAATGACGGAAATTTCGCTTACCAATTACTACGATGAAAAAGGGGGAATTGTCACGATCAAACTCGATCCGAATAAAACCCCTTCTGAAAATGCCCAGTATTATTTCAATAAATACCAGAAAGGGAAAAAAACCATATCCGCTGTGAAGGAACAATTGAAAATTACAGAAGAAGAACTAAAATATTTTGAAAGTCTTCTTCAACAATTGGAGTCCGCCTCACCGGAGGATCTGGATGAAATGAAAGAGGAACTGATTGAACAAGGGTATATCCGAAAAGGAAAAACAAAGAGGAAAAAGAAACAAACAGAATTACCGAAAGTAGAACAATATCGTTCTCAAGATGGAACGATTATTTTCGTCGGTAAAAATAACAAACAAAACGATTATTTAACGATGAAATTGGCGAAAAGAGAAGAAATATGGTTGCATGCAAAGGACATGCCCGGATCCCATGTCGTGATTCGTTCGACCAATCCGAGTGAGCAAACGATTCAAGAGGCTGCTTTACTTGCCGCATACTTTAGCAAAGGACGAAATTCTAGTAACGTTCCGGTGGATTATACGAAAGTGAAATATGTACGGAAACCTTCCGGAGCAAAACCGGGTTTTGTTATTTATGATCATCAACAAACTGTTTTTGTTACACCTTCTGAAGAAAAAATTTACGACTTCAAAAATCGGAGTGAAACAAACTGAAACGAAAAAACAAGGGGAATGATCGACTTTCCCCTTGTTTTTCATTTTACCTTCATTTTTTCAAAAAACTGCCTTCATTTCGTCCTTTCTTATGTTAAAGAGTGGATGCTCACTTGATCCACTGGATCTACTTCAGTCAACTCCACAACGATTTTTTCCTGTTTGGAAGTAGGAATATTTTTCCCGACATAATCAGCCCGAATGGGAAATTCCCGATGACCACGATCGATGAATACGGCTAATTGTATTTGGGAAGGTCGTCCGTGATCAATAAGGGCATCCATCGCTGCTCGAACGGTTCTTCCTGTATATAATACATCATCCACAAGAACGACCTTTTGATCATGTATATCGACAGGTAAATTCGATCCTTTAACGAGAGGATCCCGTTGTTTTGTCCGTTCCGTCAAATCGTCTCGGTAAAGGGTAATATCCAATTCACCGACAGGAATTTTTTTTCCCTCAATTTGTTCGATTTTTTCAGCTAAACGTCTCGCTAAAAAAATTCCCCTCGTCCGAATACCAACTAATACGACTTGATCGATTCCTTTATTCCGTTCAATAATTTCGTGCGCGATCCTTGTCAACGTCCTCCTCATTGCTTGTTCATCTAAAATAACCGCTTTTTTCATTGTACTCCCCCTTCTTCCTCTCAATTCCCAAGAAAAAACCCTCACCCTGTAATGTAAGGGATGTCTTCATTCAGTTTCCTTTTAATCATTTCTACTATTACAAAACTAATGAAAAAATAACCGTTTTTCCCCTAATGATACGATGGACAATCGTACAAGTCAACGTTTCAACGATTGATTTGTCTTTATTAACCGATTTCTTCCCTTTTCAACATTGTTAAAAGATTGACAAGATCGGCAGGTAATGGACTTTCGAATTGTAAATCCTCACCTGTACGGGGATGTTTGAACCCTAAAATTTTCGCATGGAGTGCCTGACCTACGATCGGCAATGTCTTTTTCGGACCATACTTCGGATCACCTGCTAAAGGATGTCCGATATATTTCATATGCACACGTATTTGATGGGTCCGTCCCGTCTCTAATTGGAATTCAACAAAGGTATAAGCTTGAAAGCGTTCTAGCACTTGAAAATGGGTAATAGCTTGTTTACCGTCATCCACAACGGCCATTTTTTGTCGATCCTTTTTGTCTCTTCCTATAGGTGCATCAATCGTTCCATAACTTTCTTCGATGGTTCCGTGAACGATTCCGACATATTTCCGAGTAATCGTCTTGTTTGCCAATTGGCGTGCCAACTGTTCGTGGGCATAGTCATTTTTCGCAACCATTAGTAGGCCGGACGTATCCTTATCGATCCGGTGAACAATTCCCGGTCGAAGCACACCATTGATCCCGGATAAATCATCACAATGGTATAATAATCCATTGACTAACGTCCCTTTCGTATGACCAGGAGCTGGATGGACGACCATTCCCCTCGGCTTGTTGATTATAATGACGTCTTTATCTTCATAGAAAATATCCAAATCCATTTTTTCTGGCACTACATCTAATTCAACTGGTTCAGGGACACAGATGGTAATTCGGTCTCCTTCCTCACATTTATAATTCGCTTTTACTTGCTTCCCGTTGACAGAAATCAGACCTTTTTTAATCCAATTTTGAATTTGTGTTCTGGACCAATCATTTTGTAGTTGAGCCACCCATTTATCAATTCGTACTCCCTGATTTTCCGGTTGAACGATTTTTTCGATTATTTCCACCGTATTCACCTTTTCCTCTGTTTTTCTTCCATGATCATTTGAATAATTAAAAGACCTACCCCTATTACGAGAGCAGAATCCGCCACGTTAAAGATCGGATAATCATATGAAAAAATATATACATCGATAAAATCGACAACTTCTTTACGAAATATACGATCGATAAAATTACCAATAGCCCCTCCGAGAATCAGTGCTAAGGAAAAGCTAAAAAAACGTTTTTCTTTTCCATGTTTTTGAATGTAGTACACGAGAAAAACAATAACAAATACTGTAATCAAATAGAAAAACCACATTTGACCTTCTAAAATACCCCACGCAGCTCCCTTATTTCGATGGGATGTGATATATAAAAATCCATCGATGACGGAAAAACTTTCATATAGCTCTAGTTTGCTTACAATCAACCATTTTGTAAATTGGTCCAATAAAATGACAATAAGAGAAACAACATAGTAAATGAACATATTTTTCCCCCAATCTCAAGACACTTTCTATCAAATTTTAGCATAAAAGAATGAAAATAGGGATAAAAAATTCATAAACGATTTAGCCTATTAACATGATCTTCATTTTTCCAACTGATTTCTTTTTACCAATTTTATGAAATACCACGTTTAGAAAAATCGGTATAAAATCGATTATTTCCATGAAAAAGGGAAGCCCTGAATTTCGGACCCCCCTTTTATTCAAAGGATTTATTCTAAATGGCCGTAATGCGCCGTAACAATTGTTGCACAGCGGGGACAAAGTGTCGGATGATCTTCGTCTTTTCCTACATCTGGCGTGACTACCCAACAACGTTCGCACGTCTTTCCTTCCGCTTTCGTAACTAATACGGCTGCCTTTTCAAGTTTCAATGCCCCTTCAGGAGCTTCATCATATCGTCCTGCCACTTCACAGTCGGATACGATAAAAATTTGTCCAATATTTTCTTCAATGGAATCTAAAAGTTGTTTCATTTCGTCTGAAACATATAATGACACCTTTGCCATAAGCGATTTTCCAATCACTTTTTCATTTCGCGCTTCTTCCAATGCTTTCAAAACATCATCCCGAAGCTTCAAAAATTCGTTCCATTTTTCCTCGATTTTTTCCGCTTCCGGAATAACGACCACTTCCGGCATATTGGTTAATTGAACACTTTCTTCTTCCACTCCAGGGATATATCCCCAAATTTCTTCCGCCGTATGTGGTAAAATCGGTGCGAGCAATTTCGTTAATGAAACGAGAGATTCGTAAATGACCGTTTGCATCGAACGTCGCATAGGATGATCGACGGATTCGATATATAAAATATCTTTTGCAAAATCTAAATAAAATGCACTTAAATCGATGGTGAAGAAATTATTTACTTCGTGATAAATTTCTGCAAAATTATATGTTTCATAAGCATGTCGAACTTTTCGAATCAATTTATTTAATTTCACAAGCATATATTGGTCGACTTCCCGTAGTTGTTCAAAAGGAACACGGTCTTTTTCCGGTTGGAAATCATTCAAATTCCCTAGCATAAATCGAATGGTGTTTCGAATTTTACGGTATACTTCAGACACCTGTTTAAAATTGTCCATAAATACCCGCACGTCTTGCGTATAATCGACGGAAGAAACCCAAAGGCGTAAAATGTCCGCTCCAAATTGCTTTGTTATTTGGTCTGGGACAATGACATTCCCAACGGATTTGGACATTTTTTTCCCTTCCGCATCTACGGTAAAGCCATTGGAAACGACCCCTTTGTATGGAGCAACTCCATTGACCGCCACACTAATAATGAGACTGGAATTGAACCAACCTCGATATTGATCGGAACCTTCTAAGTAGATATCTGCTGGGAATTGTAAATCTTCCCTCGTCCGAAGTACCCCGTGATGGGAGGAACCGGAATCGAACCAAACATCCATAATATCCTTTTCCTTCGTAAACTGGCCATTCGGACTACCAGGATGAGTAAATCCTTCAGGTAATAAATCTTTCGCTTCCCGTTCAAACCAAATATTCGAACCATATTGTTCAAATAATTTGGCAACATGTTCAATCGTTTCTTCCGTAATAATCGCATCACCATTTTCAGCATAGAACACCGGAATCGGAACACCCCAAACCCGTTGACGGGAAATACACCAGTCCCCCCGGTCACGAATCATATTATATAATCTCGTTTCACCCCATTGATTATACCACTTTACATTTTGAATCTCATTTAATAATTGGTCACGGATCGGATCGATCGACGCAAACCATTGGGGCGTTGCTCGGAAAATGACCGGTTTTTTCGTTCGCCAATCATGGGGATAAGAGTGGGTAATAAAAGATAAATTCAATAACGCGCCTACTTCATCTAATTTTTTCGTAATGGCTTTATTTACCTCATCGTAAAATAATCCTTCAAATCCAGGCGCTTCATCGGTCATATATCCTTTATCATCAACCGGACTTAAAACACCTAAATCGTATTTCTGTCCAATATAAAAGTCATCTTCCCCATGACCTGGAGCCGTATGAACGCAACCGGTACCAGAGTCCGTCGTTACATGTTCGCCGAGAACGACAACTGAATCTCGATCATATAACGGATGTTTTGCAACGATATATTCTAAATCGGATCCTTTCACCGTCTTGACGACCGTGAACTCTTCCCATTCCAACTGTGTTGCAACGGATGATAATAAAGGTTCTGCAACTACGTATTTTTTATTTTCAGTTTTTACGACGACATACATTAAATCCGGATGAACACTGATTCCTAAATTCGCCGGGATCGTCCAAGGAGTCGTCGTCCAAATGATGATCTCCGTATCCGTATCTAAAACACCTTTCCCGTCCTTTACAGGGAAAGCGACGTAAATGGATGGAGAACGTTTATCCTTATATTCAATTTCCGCTTCAGCTAATGCTGATTCAGAGGAAGGTGACCAATAAACCGGTTTTAACCCCTTATAAATGAGTCCCTTTTTCGCCATTTCACCGAAAACACGAATTTGTTGAGCTTCGTATTCATGGTGCAAAGTTAAATAAGGATGTTCCCAATCCCCTCGGACACCGAGCTTTTTAAAGCCTGTACGTTGAATGTCAATTTGCTCATAAGCATATTGTTCGCAAAGCTTTCGGAATTGTAAAACACCCATTTCCTTCCGATTAACACCTTTTTTCGTCAGTTCCTGTTCAATCGGTAATCCATGGGTATCCCAACCCGGAACATAAGGTGCATCGTATCCCATCATCGATTTCGAACGAACGATCATATCTTTTAACACTTTATTTAACGCATGCCCCATATGAAGGGAACCATTTGCATAAGGAGGACCATCATGCAAGATAAATTTCGGGCGTCCTTTCGTTTTTTCCTGTACTTTTTGATAAATCTTCATTTCATCCCATCGTTTTTGAATTTCTGGCTCCCTTTTCGGCAAATTCCCACGCATCGGGAATTCCGTTTTCGGCATTAATAACGTATCTTTATAATCCATTGTCAATCTCCTTTCAAATACTACTATGATTATTGACGAAATTGTAAAAATTAGACAGATAAAAAAATAAGCTTCCATCCCAATTGGGACGAGAAGCTAAATCCCGCGGTACCACCCAAATAGACAATCAAACCATTGTCCGCTCAAAATGATAACGTGATAACACGCCTTCGCCTACTATTTGTTCAACGAAGGAACTCCGGGGTGATCTTCCAATTTTCGATTTTAATCGGGCTTCCACCGTCCCCGATTCGCTGGGTAAAATATGAAAATTGTACTGTCCCCTTCACCGTTGATTCCCGTATAAAATTGTTCAGAATATCAAAATTATATGCATAAGATTAGATTCCGTCAACCTTTTTTTATTTATTTAATATACGATCATCCTCGGAAGATTTTAATTCGGTCGAATCGACTTCATATTCTAATAACTCATTCCAATCATCGGAATTAATCATCTCCAATTGGGCTTCAATTAACATTTTAAACCGATTACGAAACACTTTCGATTGTTTTTTCAAATCTTCAATTTCAATCGCAATTCTCCTCGCCTTCGAAAGGGCTTCATTGACGATTCGATCCGCATTTTTTTCCGCTTCTCGAATAATTAACTTCGCTTCCTTTTGGGCGTTTCTCTTCACCTCTTCTGCCGCTTCCTGAGCAACGACGATCGACTTATTCAACGTATCTTCAATATTATTGAAATGTCCTAATCGCTCTTGTAGATCTTTCAATCGATCTTCCAAATTCCTTTTTTCACGAATGACCATTTCATAGTCTTTAATCACTTGGTCTAAAAATTCATTGACTTCATCTTCATCGTAGCCACGGAAGCTTTTGGAAAATTCCTTATTATGTATATCCAACGGCGTTAACGGCATAAATCCACCTCCAAATTGAGTTCAAATCCCTTTACTTTTCATTATATACCATATTTCGACAGAAACGGGCAATTTCCTTCTAAAACAATTCACTTATTTCAATTTTCCAACGGTTACTCGCCATTTATCCCGTTTGGTTTTCCCTTCTACAGAAATGATTTTCAATCGTCCGATTCCTCGAACGGAGATCAAATCATCTTCCCGTACGGAAAACGCCGGATCATCGATTAACGTCCAGTTGACTTTCACCAAGCCTTGGCTAATCCACCTCTGGACTTGCTGTCTCGATTGTTTACTTGCCTTTGCTATGATCCCATCTAAACGTAGAGAAGAGGCTGTTACAAACATTTCTAACCATTCCTGTTGAACGGGACTCGCCTCTTTTAAAGGTAGTTCTTTTATGGAGATCTGGGTTTTCCCGACAGAATGAAAATTCAAACGAATATATTCCCCTACTTCTTTAGCAGCGAAAAATCGGGCAAGGCCTTTGGAAATAAAAATGTCGCCAAATTTTTCCCTTTTTAAACCGAGCCCTGTTAAACTACCGAGTATTTGACGATGGGTAAGTTGAACGAATTTTTCAGGATAGGAAATATCAAAAAAGGATATTTGGAAATCATCCGATTCAGGGGAAAAATAATCGGGGTAAATGAGAGCCCGCTTATTTTCACATCCTTCCGTACCTCCGAAAAAAGATACATGGTATCCTCGATTTGATCCGACAACCGCCTTTGTAATGAATTGTTGTCTCGGATTCAAAAAATCCGTCAATTTCGGTGCATAATAAGTTTCCACATAATTGCACCAATTAAAAACCGTATCGATCATTTCTTTCTCCTCAGGTCGAAAATGCTCATAGATCGTCATGCTGTACACCTTTTTTCAAATTAAGTTAAAACCATGTACCGATCACGTGCAATCCTTGTGAAGCTAATTGTAACACAAAAAGGGCAACAATCGGTGAAAAGTCAATCATGCCGATTGGAGGAATAAATCTCCGAAACGGTTCTAAATAAGGTTCGCATATTCTCGATAATATATAGCCGATTTGAGATTCGCGGGCATTCGGTACCCATGACATGAAAATATAAATAATCGTTGCAAAGAAATACAAATTTAATAAACTTGATAAAATGGAAATTATAAAATCCATCACTTCTACCACCTTTTAACATGATTTTCATCAGTAACAAACCCTTCCGATATACTACCTGCAACTTCCACATTATCTGGGACACATAGAAAGGTTTGTGTGCCGACTTTTTGAATATCCCCGTTGATCGCATATACCGTCCCACTTAAAAAATCGACAATTCGTCTTGCATGTTCCGTCTCCATCCTTTGTAAATTCACGACAACAGCTCTTCGATTTTTTAAATGATCAGCGATCGTTTGTGCATCATTAAAAACCCTAGGCTCCATTAAGATTACCTTTGATGACTGCTGAATACTTTTTAAACTAACGATCGTTTGTTTTGATTTATCTTGTTCCTGTACCATGTTGGAGGAAAAATCTTCTTCATACATATCATTATAATCGTTATTTAAATCAAACCAATCTTTCAATTTCGATTTTATTCCCATAAGGTTTCCCCCCTATTCCTTTTCACCAATTAAAGCTGTACCGATTCGAATCATCGTCGCTCCCTCTTCAATGGCAATTTCAAAATCGTTCGACATCCCCATCGATAGTTCAGTACATGGTGCAAAGGGAAGTTGTAATGCTTGAACCTGTTGTTGCAAAGCTTTTAAACGTCGGAAACAATCCCGTATAATTTGATCATCACGTGTATTCGGTGCCATGGTCATTAAACCCATTACTTGAATTTTATCGAAGGATTGTAAATTTTGGATGAAAGGTAGAACGTCCTCCACCTTCAAACCGTGTTTCGTTTCTTCGCCAGATACATTTACTTGCACAAATACAGGAATCGTTCTTTTTGCCCGTTTTTGAATTTCCTCTGCTAATGAGAGGCGATCGAGGGAGTGGATATAGTCGACATAATCGATAATATTTTTTACTTTTCTTCTCTGTAACGTCCCGATGAAATGCCAAGTGGCTTTTTGACCAATAACACTATATTTTCTTAAAAATTCCTGATCCCGATTTTCACCGAGATGAAAAATACCCGCATCTAAAACTTCCTTCGTTTTTTCCAATGTTGCATATTTCGTTACAGCGATTAATGTAATGTCTTTCGGGTTCCGATTCCCTTTAATACACGCTTTGTTGATTCTTTCATTTATTCGTTCAAGATTTGCTTTAACTGTCAATGCCTTTAATCCTCCCTAAATCCTATAAAACCTATCATTCTCCCAGTTTTCCCCCCATCCCTCCGATGGGAGAAAAAGAGATCGGAATGGCAACTCGTACAATAATCTGTAATAAGAATATTTTCAATAGGAATTCCAAACTTTCGAAGTAAAATCATATTTATCTTTTTTAGATCGAGAGAAAACTGGTCACGTTCTTTTTCTTCGTAAACCTTTTCGTCTAATTGAAGGGAATCAACGATCTTTATAACTTTATTATCTACAATATAACAATGATTGCAAATAGAAGGACCGATGGTGGCGTAAACATTTTTGGGTGAAATTCCCTCCTGTGTCCACTTTTCCAATAATTGAATTGCCACCTTTTTCACCGTTCCTCGCCAACCGGCATGAACGATCCCAATCTTCCGTTCAATTGGTGCATAAAAATAAATCGGTACACAATCGGCAAAAAGTAATGCGAGTAAAATCCCCTTTTCATCCGTATATAATCCATCGGTATCCGTTATAGACGTATCATATATGAAAGATCCCCTTCCCCGTTCCTTTTTCCCCACGTATTGAACTTGATTCCCATGGATTTGTTGGGCAAAAACCCAATAATTGAGTTGAATTTGTAATTTTTTTGCCATCCCTTGTCGGTTTTGGTTTACCGTTTCTGGATCATCTCCGACGTGCAAACCAAAATTATTGCTTCGATAATGGCCTTGACTAAACCCATCCAATTTCGTCGTAAATCCAGCTAAAAGTTGGGAATCAAATTTTTTCCATTGTATAATCTCAAAATAGGATGGATCGATCGATTGAAACGGCTCCATTATTTAAATCCCCCAAATGTATATTCCCAATCTATTTCCATTAGTTTATCATATTTATCTTCTTTTTTCATATGACTTTAATCGATTTTTTCCCTTTGAAAACAAACCGTTTTCGTTATTTTCATTATTAAAACAAAAAAACAAGTGAAGAAAGACGGATGTCCATTCGATTCTTCACTTGCCTAAATAATGTACGAAATACATTGTATCATTTCATTTATCAACTGAACATCTTAGGATGATTCGATGTTTTTCGACATTTGTTTGATCGCTGCTTTTTCTAAACGGGAAACTTGTGCTTGGGAAATGCCGATTTCTTCTGCAACTTCCATTTGCGTCTTTCCTTGAAAAAATCGTTTTTTAAGGATCAATTTTTCCCGTTCATTTAATCGTCGAATCCCTTCTTTCAAAGCAATTTCATCAATCCAATGAACATCTAAGTTTTTTTCATCACTCAATTGATCCATGACATAAATCGGATCTCCCCCGTCATTATAAATCGGTTCAAATAATGAAACCGGATCCTGAATGGCTTCTAATGCAAATACGATTTCTTCTGGCTCAACACCGAGCTCTTTTGCAATTTCTTCTGCAGTCGGTTCTTTCGAAGTTTCTGCGACAATCTTTTCACGAACTTGTAAAGATTTATAGGCGATATCTCTCAATGATCTCGATACACGTATCGGATTATTATCCCGTAAATATCGTCGGATTTCTCCGATAATCATCGGCACTGCATAGGTGGAGAAGCGAACATTTTGACTTAAATCAAAGTTGTCTATCGATTTCATTAAACCAATACAGCCGACTTGAAATAAATCGTCCACGTATTCCCCACGATTATTAAAGCGTTGAATGACACTTAAAACAAGGCGCAAATTACCATTCACTAACTTTTCCCGTGCCGACACATCCCCCTCATGCATTTTTTTAAATAATTCCCGCATTTCATCATTATTTAATACGGGAAGTTTCGATGTATCGACACCACAAATCTCCACTTTGTTCCTCATTCTCATTTTCCCTCCTCATAGGAGTGCTTTACAAAGTACAGTATCTCCTCTAGAGAGAAAAATATGCACGTCCGATTCGGAGGGAAAATTCCATCCATTCACAAAGAAATGCTTTAATGTCGGAGGTTTAAACCATTTTCTCAAATTCTTTTCGAAGTCGTTTAAAAATCCGTTTTTCTAATCGGGAAATATAGGACTGGGAAATGCCGAGTAAATCTGCCACATCCTTCTGTGTTTTTTCCTCACCGTCTCGAAGACCAAAACGGAGTTCCATGATTTGTTTTTCTCGATCGGATAAAGTATGGAGCGCCTTCATCAACAGTTTTTTATCCACATTCGCCTCCAAATCCTTTGTAATAATATCCTCCTCCGTTCCTAAAACATCTGATAACAACAACTCATTCCCATCCCAATCGATATTTAACGGTTCATCGAAGGATACTTCTGAACGAACTTTATTATTTCTTCGTAAATACATTAATATTTCATTTTCAATACAACGGGAGGCATAGGTTGCTAATTTAATCTTTTTTTCCGGATTAAACGTGTTTACAGCTTTAATTAACCCGATTGTTCCGATACTAATCAAATCTTCAATGTGGATACCGGTATTTTCAAATTTTCGCGCTATGTAAACCACAAGTCTTAAATTCCGTTCAATTAATAAAGAACGAGCAGTTTCATCCCCCTTTGGTAATTTCTTTAATAGCACCTCCTCTTCCTCTTTTGTTAAAGGTGGTGGTAAAGCTTCACTTCCACCGATATAATAAATTTCATCCGGTTTGAAACGAAGCTTTCGAATCAACTTTGTCCAATAAAATCGTACGTAAAAGCGAATTTTTTTCATATCCCATCTCCCTTTCCTCATTTTTTCCCTTTGTTTTCTAAATGTATTCATTTAAGAAACTCGCTTGTTTTTTTCTGCGAGTAATTTTGGGTGGACGATACAGTCGAACAGATCTTCAGAAGATAAACGTTGTTTAACGAAGGCGAGATATAAGCGATCGGTTTCAATCGTTTTTCCATCCTTTTGTATCCTCACCTTATTTGGTTTTACCGCCACAATAAGGCGATCTTTTCCACCGACGGCTTGGAAAGGTATAACTGTTAATTTTTGCATCCATTCGTCCAAGGACCCTTTCTGCTTTGCTAAAAAATTTGCATCATCGAATACAGGTAATAAATCGGGCGGAAAAAGATGATCGGTTTTTTCCAACGATACAATCATAACGGGTTTTTTCGATATTGGATCGTACAAAAGGTTCCCTGTGTCCACCAATCCGATTAAGTCTACCGTTTTCCCATTAATATCAATACGAACATCCACCAGTTGATCCGTTTTTATTTTCAACGTTTCAAATCGATTAAAGACCCCTTTAGAAAAGTAGAGTGCTAACGGAAACCCGATGATAATGAAAAGCCAACTGATTGGATCTCCAAACCCATAAATTGCCGTTAAAAAACGTTCGTCTCCAATATCAAAATGAAAATTTAATAAATAATGGGTGCCGATTAATGTTCCTCCGGCTGTAAAGGTACATAAATAAAACATCATCAAATTTTCGAAAAAGAACGGAAACCGTTTGAAACCGAAGGCAATCCATACCATAACTGTCGAAATCCCAATTTTAAACCATGGTGTTAAAAAAAAAGAAGGTAAGGGTAAAAATGGTGCAAATACGAGCAATGAACCGATAAAACCGGAAAAAAATATGAGTTTCTTCCGAATTTTCCTTTTTAAAAGGATACCGGTGATTAAAAGAAGGAGACTGTTAAATAAAAAGTTTAAAAGCCAAATTAAATCCAAGTAAACTGGCAAAAATCCGCCTCCTTTCCTTACCAACCATCATTTTAAACATAGAGGACCTGTCTCTTTATAAAAAGTATAGCGACCTTCCTGAAAAAAGTGTGTCATTATATGTCTTGGAAACAAGGAAATTTATTTAAAATTCATTCTAATTTTGTCAATATCAATCGAAAAATATTTTAAAAAAAAAGAGACTGTTCCATCAGTCTCAGAAAAGATGACGGGCTGTTCTTAAAAAGAGGAGCTTGCTTATCGAGGAGGCGGAGGTCGAGTGTGCGGAGAGCGCCACCGAAATGAAATCAATCGAATTTTATTTACGAAAAAAGGGACTGTACTTGTTTTGAACAGCCCCTAGAAAATCATTATTTATTTAATTTTTTATTTCGATTTCGTAAAAAGGTCGGAATATCCAACGTATCTTCTTGATATTGAACACTATGCCGACTGTTGTCGTGCACATATTCTTCCCTCTGTGAATCTTCCCGATTTCCCTTGTTTTTAGAATGATTGTTTTTAATCGTATTTAATGCTGGACGTTTTTGCCGAAGTTGGGGATTTTCCGTTTTAAATCCTGTTGCAATCACGGTAACGACAATTTCATCTTTTAGATTTTCATTAATAACCGATCCGAAAATCATATTCACATCTTGATCGGATGCAGAAGCTACGATATCGGCAGCTTCTTGAACTTCATATAAGCTTAAATTACTTCCGCCGGTAATATTCATCAATACTCCTTGAGCACCATCGATGGACGTTTCCAAAAGTGGACTAGATATCGCCTTTTTCGCCGCTTCCTGTGCACGATTTTCACCGGAGGCAACCCCGATGCCCATGAGTGCCGATCCTTTATTTGACATAATCGTCTTAACGTCTGCAAAGTCCAGATTAATCAAGCCAGGGACTGCAATTAAATCAGAGATCCCTTGAACACCTTGACGTAACACATTGTCCGCCTCTTTAAAAGCTTCCAGCATCGGTGTACTTTTATCGACGATCTCCAAAAGGCGATCATTAGGGATTACGATTAACGTATCAACGGCGTCTTTCATCGCACCGATTCCACTTGCCGCTTGTGTCGCCCGTTTCCTACCTTCAAAGGTGAAGGGGCGGGTCACTACTCCAACGGTCAGAGCACCTAGATCCTTGGCAATTTGTGCGATAATCGGTGCAGCTCCGGTACCGGTTCCACCACCCATTCCAGCGGTGACGAATACCATATCAGCGCCTTTAATCACTTCTTCAATCTGTTCTTTACTTTCCTCTGCAGCTTTTTTTCCAACTTCTGGATTCGCGCCTGCACCGAGTCCCCTTGTTAGTTTCGCACCAATTTGAAGTTTAATTTCTGCTTTAGATAAATTTAAAGCTTGCGCATCGGTATTTACAGCAATAAATTCCACTCCTTGAAGACCGTGGTCGATCATTCGATTTACCGCATTGTTCCCACCACCACCGACGCCAATTACCTTTATTGTTGCCAATTGGTCTACCATCGTTTCAAAATCTAGCATGCAAAATCCTCCTAATTCCTTATTCATATCATAAGCGTTTTATTCAAAGAAAGAACCAAGGAATTTCTTCATTTTTGTAGTAAATTTTTCATCATGATGTTGTACCCTTTTCGTTTTCGCCACTTGTTTCGATACTTTTACATCATTTTTCTCAACTGGAACAACAGCGGTTTCAGTCGATCTCCCTTGTAATCGTGCTTGTTTATAAGAATATTTTATCATGCCAACTGCGGTAGTATATTGGGGTTCCCTCACACCAATATAATCTGGTATTGCGATACGAACCCGATTTTGGAAGATGATTTGGGCAAGTTCTAAAATACCTTGCATGTTTGCGGACCCACCCGTTAAAACAACACCACCTGGTAATTCGCTCGCTCCTAATCGTCGTAATTCGTTTTGTGCAAGTTCAAAAATTTCAACAAGCCTTGCTTCAATAATCTCCGCAATCTCTAATTGATTAAATTTCTGTTTTTGATTGCTTCCTATAACAGGTAATGTAAAAAATTCATCTCCGTTTGCCAAATCATAAAATGCATGCCCATGCTTTCGCTTTACGGTCTCTGCATCCTCTGTTGGTGTTTTTAAAACGATGGAAATATCCTTAGTGACATGTTCTCCGCCAAGGGGTAAAACAGCAGTGCCTTTAATATACCCGTCTTGAAAATACGAAACGGTCGTAGAACCTCCCCCGATATCAATCAGAGCTGCGCCGAGATTTTTTTCATCTTTCGAAAGGGCGATTTCACCAGCAGCTAACGGTTGTAGAACAATGTCGGTAATTTCCAGTCCAGCTTTTTCAACACAACGAAGGATATTTAATAAAATCGTTCTCGATCCCGTTGCAAGCAATCCTTCCATTTCCAAACGTACACCAATCATTCCCCGTGGATCATTAATCTCGTCTTGGGAATCAACGATGAACTGTTTCGTCACAATATTGATGATTTCTCTTTCAGGCGGGATCGATACGACTTGTGCGGCATCGATAACCCTTACCACATCTTCATTCGTAATTTCCCGATTATCACCGGATACGGCAACGACTCCATGACATTCCTGTAAAGCAACTTGATGAGCAGGGATCCCAACGATGACCTGCTTAATTTGCATTCCGATCATTCGTTCAGCTTGATCGATCGCTCTTTTAATCGATTGTACTGTATGATCTATATCAACGATAGACCCTTTTTTCAACCCTTCCGATGGAACATTCCCCACTCCTATGATGTTTAATGTGTCGTTTGTCATCTCTCCGATAATCACTTTTACGGTGGATGTACCGATGTCCAAACTGACATATGTATCATTGCTGTTCAACTTTGGCACCTCCTTTAACACTTATACTCCATGAACAACAACCGTATTTCTTTTTAAATAGAAATATAGAATATCCAATCATTTTTATTTGAAAATGATTTATGTAAAAAGATGATTTTATTATAAAATATTCGCCATTTTTCGTGGTTTTCCTCTTATTTTCGCCATTTTTTATTCTTTTTTTGATAAAGACCACTTTGTTAACAGTATTCTCCTAATAATTGCTATATTTTGAAACAGACGGACACCAAAGGCAAACACTGCTGCTAAATACAAGTCTACACCAAGATGAACGCCTAGAAAAGCTAAACTTGCCGCCAAAACTATATTAAAAAAGAAACCCGAAACGAATATTTTTTCATCATATACATTTTGTAAATGAGCACGAATCCCACCGACCAATGTATCGAGGGCGGCCAAAACGGCAATTGACAGATAGTTCGAATATTCATCGGGAATTTGAATATCTGTTAACAATCCCATTGCAACACCAATGATTAATCCTAATATTGGAAGCCACATATCATTGTTCCCCCTCATCCTTAACGGTTTCCATCACATCCACTTTAATTGAATGGTTGTATGCTGGAATGGTAATAGATTTTTTCACTTCAGAAATGGAAACCGATAAATTGTCAATAAAAAAATCATCGGGAATAGTCGATATTTGCACGCCGTTATATAATTTATTGGCCGTTTTTTCATCTTCTGCAATGACTTTAATTTCAATAGGGAATGTTCTTAAAGGAAATCCATCAATTTTTGTCTCCCCTTGAACATCCCGAATTGAAGTCGTATTGATAATTCTTTGGTTTGCAACGGAAATGGCTTTAGCCCCATACATATTTAATTCATTAATTAATTTTCGAATGAGATCAGGTGATACGTATCCCGTTGGAGCGGAATCAATGGGAAAAAAGGAAGTTTCCGGTTGTATGGTGATTATAATGCCTGGTCCGCTTAATTCTGTTAAACCTGCTTCAGTTTGTAATTCTTCTAACGTTTGTTTTAAAACCGTTCCTTTACTATGTTCAACTACTTTTTTATACTCGGCTATTTTTTCATCAATCGTGCGAATTTCCTGTATGAGTTTCGCCTCGTAATCCTTCGCTTCAATATATCGTTCACGTAATTCCCACATATCCTTCGTATCGAGATTTTCATTTTCATTCGTTGATTGGTATTGAATAGCCAACATGAGCCCTAATAATAAAGTCACGAAAAAAAAACTAATCTTATTTTTCTGTTTCATCTAACCCACTTCTTTCCATACATAGCCTCGTTTACTGAGCGGAGGCGAGAACCGGATTCATAACAATTTCATTTTCCTTTTCGATCCGAACGACGATATTATCAGCAACCAGTTGATCTTTCACGCCTCCAGGAAAATTCAATGCCTTTTCCAACGTATCTTTATCGCCGATTGCACGGATGACAAATGGGGCGGGAAATTGCTGACCATCGACAGTAATCACTGGACCCGTACAAACGATATACGATTGGGATGTGAGCCTTTTTCCGTTAATTGAAATGGCCTCAGCCCCAGATATATATAATTCATTTACAACCTTTAAAACATGATGCTCATGAACGATAAATTGGTTAATATCCCCTTCCATCGGGTCAAATTGATCGTCATCCAACGTGACGACCACTCCTTCCCCCTTTACCTTCACTTTACCTAAGATCATACGTAAATCTTCCGCTTGTTTCGCTAAATCGGATAGCACTTGTTCCTCATCAGCCAAACTTTCTTCAATTTCTAACATTTTATTTTGTTGTTTGAATAGGGTATTTTGCAAATCCAAATTTCTCTGTTCCAATGTCGCCAATCGTTCACTTAATTCCAAATTCCGTTCCCACTCCCGATCGGTCATTCGTTCTGGCTCAGGCGTATTATGTGTGATTTGATATGAATAGGCAATGAGAAAACCGAAAACGAGAAAACCGAGGGAAAGGATGATTCGATTATTCTTCATTCCCATCACCACTTTGATTGATTTCGTCTTGTAGAATCGATTGATACGATTTAAAAAACATACCGACTTCTAAATCGATAATTCCCTTTTGCTTTGGATCCAATTGTTTGATGACCGACGGGTAATATTTTATTTTATCCGCTAATGTTCGAAGGGTGGCATGTACTTCAAACCCATCATTCATATATAACACTACCCGATACTGATCCGTTTTTGACGGGGAGTAGACGATTTCGGAGATCGCATTACGGATTTCAAAGGGGATTTGAACGAGTTGGTCCGTTGCCATTTGGATGAGCTCATGTCCAGAAAACTCCCGTAAAAGTGGTCCCCCTCCCTTTCCAACTGACAACTTATTTGAGGCCCTTTCTCCACTTTCTAACAATGGATAAATATCTCCATTTTCCTCAATTAAGCCGATACGTTCAAATTCCTCCACAGAAATTAACACTTTGTTTGGAAATTGAACATGGATATGGGTCGATTTTATTTCTGGTAACTCAGTCAATGACGCTTGCGCCTCTCCTTTGTCGATGTTCAAAACGATCGTTTTTTCCGTTATTCCACTTTTTTCAATAATCACTTCATTAGTTACACTTGTATTTCCTTTAACCGTAATAGAACCGACTTTACTTAAAGGAGATTGAAAATATGCAATGATAATAATAATGAAAAAAAATAGCAATAGAATTAGAATCAATCGCCTATTTTCTTTTCTTTTCCTTCTCTCCTTTAATTTCGGAATGCGGTCTTCGATCGATACTACCTTCCGTGTCAAAAAATTCACCCCAAAAGATGTGAAAATAATCTAAATCAAAAAATGAATCCTTTCAAGCAGGTGATTATTTTTCACTATTATACCATAGCTAGAATACATAGAAAGAGATAATTTACCCGACTTTTGACCTATTATTTCAATAGAATATTACAATACCCTTGAAAAATCGTTCAATTATGTCATATTCTTATAAATTCAGCCATTTTCATATGATAGGACCTTTTAACTAATCGTTATTTTTTCGCATTTTCCTTTACGAGCGATTTGCACACATCGTATAAACGATATGCAGCATCTTGTACGCCCAAGGATTTTGCAGCTTTTTTCATTTGTTCCAACCTGCCCTTTTCATCGACGATCCGATCAATTTCTTCCAATAGCCGTTTCCCTGATAAATCTTTTTCTAAAATAACAACTGCTGCATTTGCCTTTTGTAAAAGTTCCGCATTTTTTTCCTGATGATTATTTGTTACATAAGGGCTTGGAATCAATATGCTCGGCAAACCAATCGATGTAAATTCACTAATGGAAGTTGCACCTGCCCTCGATACAACGAGATCCGTTCCTGCCAATATTTCCGGCATATTGTGGATAAAGGGAACGATTTTCACGTTTTCAGCGTTTCCTGCCAAAGCCGCTTCTCTTTTTACTGCTTCGTAATGAATTTCCCCAGTGATGTAGAGCACTTGATATGTCCGCGTACCAAAGTCAGATAATATTTTTAGTACGGCTTCATTGATCGGTCTTGCTCCCCGACTGCCACCAAAAATCAATACTGTTGTTTTCTCCAAATCCAAACCGATCGACTGCTTTCCTCTTTTTCCATCACGACCTAACACTTCCGTAGCCCGTGGATTCCCGGTTACCACAACTTTGTCTGCAGGAAAATATCTAGCAGAATCTTCAAAGGAAATCGCGATTTTATCGACGAATCGACTTAATAATTTGTTCGTTAATCCAGGGATACTATTTTGTTCGTGAATAAGGGACGGGACATTTAAACGACTGGCAGCATAGACGACAGGTGCGCTTACGTATCCTCCCATACCGACTACAAGATCTGGTTTAAACTCTTTAATGATTCTTTTACTCTCTTTCACACCTTTCAAAAATTTGATCACCGTCTTCACATTATCGATGGAAAGCTTTCTTTTCAGGCCGGTAATATCAATCGTTTGAAAAGGGATACCCGATTCGGGGACGATTTTGCTCTCCAATCCCCTTTCCGTTCCAATATATAAAATTTCCGCTTGCCGATCGAGTTTTTGAACTGTTTTGGAAAAGGCAAGCGCCGGATAAATATGTCCTCCTGTACCGCCTCCGCTAACGATTATTCTCATTCTTTTTTCACCTCAAATTATCCGAATAAAAAAGTAAATCATCGTTCATATTACCATATTAAACCTTTAGGTAACAAAAATGTACAACTATTTTCAACAGACCGATTCTTTTCGTAAAAAAAGTTGAAAAACTATCTTTTCCCAGCAAAAACGAAGGAAACAGTAAATTCACTGCTCCTTCGTTTGATCCATAAATTCTTTCAATTTTCACCTGTTGCCATACAATTTGAAAAAATTCCAATCACCATACGGTCAAATTCGACAATAACGACTAATATTTAATAGGATTCCAACTGCTGCGAGCATAATTGTTAAAGATGAACCACCGTAACTGAAAAATGGTAGTGTAATCCCAGTGACGGGAATCAAGCCGGTGACAACCCCGATATTGATCATTACTTGAATTGCAATCATCGAAATAATACCGACGGCAAGTAGGGAACCGTACAAATCCGGCGCATGCAATGCGATACGAATGCCCCGCCATAACAAAAGGGCAAATAATAATAGGACGAGGGAACCTCCGATAAAACCGAGTTCCTCTGCCAAGATTGCAAATATGAAATCCGTCTGGGGTTCTGGTAAATAAAAAAATTTTTGTCTACTTTGTCCAAGACCAAGTCCAAACAAACCACCGGGACCGATGGCATATAATGACTGAATGATTTGAAACCCATCACCGGTTGGATCCTGCCACGGGTCTAAAAAGGCAGTGATCCGTCTGAGTCGATAAGGTGCAGATACGATTAAACCGATAAATCCAACCAGTCCGAGCATCCCTAAAGAAATAAAATGGGATATCTTCGCACCTGTGACAAAAATCATGACGATACAAGTCCCGAGCATAACCGTTGCTGTTCCGAGATCCGGTTGGAACATAATGAGGGCGAAAGCAAGGAAAACAATGGAAAGACTCGGCAACAATCCCCTTTTAAACGATGTAATTTTTTTCTGGTTCATCGATAAATATTTCGCTAAAAATATTATCATCGCAAGTTTCATAAATTCGGACGGCTGTATGGAGAATGCTCCGACTCCGATCCAACTACGGGACCCGTTTCGTACATTGCCAACCCCCGGAATCAATACAGCAATTAAAAGAAAAAAACAAAAGATAATGATCAACTTTGCCCATGTCCGCCATGTCCAATAATCGATATTCATAATGAAAAACATGGCAAAAATCCCTAAAGTTGCAAACAATAATTGCCGTTTAAAGAAATAGAAGGAGTCATCGAAAGTATAATCCGCCCAAACGGCACTTGCACTATACACCATAATCAGTCCTAAGGATAATAAGGAAAAAATTACGATTAAAAGTAAATAATCGGGAGCCGCCTTTTTTAAAGGCAAGATCACTCACTCCTAAATAAAATTTGGACTTGTCCCGTTTTTACGTATATGTTCAAACAAAAAATACAAGCCCTATTTTAACTTATGCACCGCTTGGATAAAAATGTCCCCTCTCTCCTCAAAATTTTTATACTGATCCCAACTAGCACAGGCAGGAGAAAGAAGTATGACATCCCCTTCCTTCGACAAAGGATAGGCTCTCATAACGGCTTCTTCAACATTTTCGACGGAAATGATCGATTTTATTCCCGCCTTTTGTGCTGCCTTATTTAATTTTTCCTTCGTCTGTCCAAAAGTAATCATTGCTTTAACGTTTTTTAAATGGGGAATAAGGTCATCAAATTCATATCCCCGATCTAATCCACCTGCTAATAAGATGACAGGACGGGAAAAGGACGATAACGCCATTTTCGTCGCTAAAATATTTGTCGCTTTCGAATCATTATAAAAAAAGCGTCCGTTAACCTCCTGAACAAATTGAAGGCGATGGTTGACGCCTCGGAAGGTTGTTAACGCGTCCCTGATTGCATCATTTGTAGCACCGGCCAATTTTGCTGCCGCTACACTAGCCAAAATATTCTCCAAGTTATGTTTCCCAGGCAGTAATATGGATTGTAAATCGATTAATTTCTCCCCTTGAAAATAGACGAATCCGTCCTTTATGCATGCACCGTTATCTAAATCCATTCTCGTAGAAAAAGGTACGACTGTCGCTTCTGTTTCCTTTGCAATCGAGCGACACTCATCTTGATCAAAATTCGTGATGAAAAAATCTCCGCTTCCTTGATTTTTCATAATGTTTTTTTTCGCTTGAACATATGCTTCCCTTGTTCCGTGATAATCTAAATGGGCATCGTAAATATTCGTGAGCACACTGATTTTCGGTTTGAAATGATCGATTCCCATCAATTGGAAGGAGGAAAGTTCGATAACAATTTGATTCTCTTTCCCAGCTTTTTTAGCCACGTCTGATGCGACGGTACCGATATTACCAGCAATTAATGGAGAAAGATTGGCCCGATTTAACATTTCGTAAATTAATGTCGTTGTTGTCGTTTTTCCATTCGTTCCTGTTACAGCGATAAATTCCGCCTCAGAAATTTGGTAAGCAAGTTCCACTTCTGTAATAACGGAAATTCCTCTACGCATCGCATCTTGAATGACTGGATTTGAATACGGAATTCCTGGATTTTTTACGACGATGGAAAACCCTTCCTCCAAAATCTTATCTGGATGGTATCCACAAACAACTTGAATACCTTTCTTTTGTAGCTTTTCGACCGCATCTTTATTTTCTTCATAGGATTTTCGATCATTCACCGTAACTTTTGCTCCTAATTCGTGCAAAAGAAGAGCAGCACTATAGCCACTCTTCGCCAAACCTAATACGAGTACTTTTTTATTTTGAAATGCCAACGAATGTTTCAATTAGATCCACACCTCGATATATATTCCTAAAATGGCAAATAACAATCCGACCATCCAAAAGGTCACCACAACTCTCCATTCAGACCAACCCTTCAATTCATAATGGTGGTGTAAAGGACTCATTCGAAAAATCCGCTTTCCAGTTAATTTAAAGGATATGACTTGAAGGATTACAGATAACGTTTCAATGACAAATACACCGCCGATAATCAGTAATAATAATTCCAATCCAGTCATCATAGATATGGCAGCAATAGCACCGCCTAAAGCTAAAGATCCGGTATCGCCCATAAACACCTTTGCCGGATGAGCATTAAAAACGAGGAAACCTAACACTGCACCGACTGTCGCAGATGAGAATAAAGCGATGTCGTATTGCCCTTGATTCCAGCTAAGGATCGCATAAGCTCCGAAGGCGATGGCTGCTGTTCCCGATAACAATCCGTCCAACCCATCGGTTAAATTTACAGCATTTGAAAAGCCGACCAACCAAAATATAGCAAACAACATATAAACCCATCCTACCGATAAAGAATAATCCGTCATCGGTATTTGAATTTCCGTAAGAAAGCCGTATTGCCGATAGATCCAATAAAAAATAAGGGCGATGACCACTTGACCGAAAAGCTTTTGTTTCGATGTCAATCCGAGATTCCGTTTCAAAACGACCTTTATGAAATCATCAAGAAACCCTAAAAGACCATAACCGAGAGTTACAAATAATAAAAGATAAATTTCCGCCGTCAATTCGTACATACTCTTAACGACAATCAAAGAGGTAATGACGATCGACAAAATAACCATTATACCGCCCATTGTCGGTGTTCCTTGCTTTTTTTGATGGGATTTTGGCCCTTCTTCCCGTATACTTTGCCCAAATTTCAATCTTCTCAGAAATGGGATGAAGACGGGTGAAAAAAGGACGGTGATGAAAAAAGCGATGACAATTGAAATCATAATGGACTGACTAGCCATCTTACACCCTCCCCTTCCACTCGTCTAAAAGCATAATAAAATGTTTTTGGCTAATCGCTGACGGAGTAAGGATTTTTTCACCCGTTTTTTGACGATTCATCAAAATAATTTTCGTATGATGGTTTAGATGATTTACACCGAATTCTTCCACGATTCGAATCGCAGCTTCAAGTACATCGTAAACATAGAAAACAGCGAATTCGTTCGGAATCGTTAAAGGAAGCGGTTCATTTTCGTTCCACAGGGTTGCGATTGCACCGTTATTATAAGCCTCTTCGATATCCTTCTGAAAAAGGGGAACAAATAGACCGTTTGGTTGTTTCGCTTTTGTGGAAAAAGAAATGGTTTCAAAACGTAATAGCTGATCGTTCATTCCCTTTATATCAGGAAATAAACGAGAAATATGATTGTGTGTAATATACATAACTACATCTCCTTTAATTAACAAAGCCCATCCTTATTTATTTCGAATCGCTTCCCTTGCGACTAATCGATCATCAAAATCGATTTTTTGATCCCCAATGATTTGATAAGTTTCGTGGCCTTTTCCCGCAATCAGCACGATATCATCCTTTGAAGCTGAACGAATGGCCCATTGGATCGCCTCTTTTCGATCCGGAATTACTTTATAATATAAACCTTTGACCCCTTCTTCCATTTCTTTTAATATAGCCATCGGATCTTCGCTGCGGGGATTATCGGACGTAAAAATCGGGTCTGTCGCATATTTGCATGCGATTTTTGCCATGATTGGACGTTTTAGTCGATCCCGGTCGCCACCACAACCAACGACGACAAATAACCTTCCTTTTCCAATTGAACGGACCGTTTTCAATACATTTTCTAAACTGTCCGGAGTATGGGCATAATCGACGATGACGCCAAATGATTGGCCCCCATCGACTAATTCAAGTCGACCGGGTACACCCGGAAATTTGGTAAAGGATTGAATGATTCTATCCATTGGAATATCGTAAACAAAGCCAACACTTATGGCAGCGAGGCTATTATACACATTGAATTTTCCAATTAACGGAATCGTTACTTGCCACTTGCCTTCTGGTGTTTGTAATGTGAAGGATGTACCTTTATTAAAAAAACGGATATTTGTCGCTCGAATATTTGCTTGCCGTTCAATTCCATAAGTTAAAATATGTACACCTGTAACTGTTTCAAAATAGCGGGATGCCTCATCGTCTGCATTCAATATGGCAAATTTTTTCCTTTCAGGTGAATACGTGTTACCTAATTGGGAAAACAGTAACCCTTTTGCAAAACGATATTCATCCATTGTTTTATGATAATCGAGATGATCTTGAGTCAAATTCGTAAAAACCGCAACGTCAAAATCGGTTCCCCAGACCCTCCCTTGAACAAGGGCGTGGGATGAAACTTCCATACTAACAAACTCCACATTTTTTGCAATCATGTTAGAAAATAATTTTTGTAAAGTAATGCTGTCAGGTGTTGTATTTTTCGTATCGAATGTTTCGTTATTGTATTTCGTATACAATGTTCCAATTAAACCGGTCGACTTTCCGTTTGTTTGAAAAATATGTTCAATCATATGACTGACAGATGTTTTTCCATTCGTACCGGTGACACCAATAATATTAAGTTTTTCAGACGGATACTGATAAAAGGCAGAAGCTAATATCGCCATCGCTCGTTTCGTATCTTGAACATAAACGACGGGAACATTCACATCGACAGGTTTCTTAGCAACAATAGCTACAGCCCCTCTTTTTTCTGCCTCTCTCGCAAATTGATGGCCGTCATAAACCGTTCCTTCGATGCATATGAACAAAGTTCCTTCCGCTACTTTTCGAGTATCCTGTTCAATACGTTTAATTTCAGGATTTATAGATTGATCGGTCACTTGTGTAAATGATAAAGCATTCAATAACGTTTGGAGTTTCAATTTAAACATCTCCTTCTTGTGAAAAGGCAGGAAAATTTACCAACATCCATTTTACATGAAACATTCCTTTTTGGCTATAATCCATTTTCATAAATTCCCTTTCCACCCGTCTATTAAAAATCATAATCATCTCTTTTTCCCATATTCATATGGATGAAAAGAAATTACGTCGATCTAACCTATCGGTGCACACTGAATCGAAAAGGAGAAGCCAATGGTCGGCCACTCCTTTCTTTTTAATTTAAAATAATTCGAATCGTAGAACCTTCCTCCACTTTCGTACCCGGTTCTGGAGCCTGGTCGATGATCGTATTTCCCGTTCCTTCCACTTCAATATGCAAGCGGAAATATTGATGGGGAATATCTTCCTTTTTCAATCCAACTAAATTCGGTACTTCCACAATCGGTTTGTCTAACCATGTAGGTTCTTTTTCAATTTGATTTTCCCTAGGTTCAATATCGAGAATATGGACACTGTCCTCAATAATATTACCGACGATCGGGGCGGCCACCGTTCCACCAAATTGGACGGTTCCTTTTGGATTATCGACGGCAACATAAACAACGATTTTCGGATCATCACTCGGTGCGAAACCGATAAAAGAAACGATGTAATTATTAGCTAAATAATGACCATCCTTTGCTTTTTGGGCCGTTCCTGTTTTCCCGCCGACACGATATCCGTCAACAAAGGCATTTTTCCCTGTTCCCTTGGCGACAACCGTTTCCAAAGCATAAGTAAGCTTTTTTGATGTTTCTTCGGAAATGACCGTTCTCTTTGCCTTTGGCGTATTTCGCATAACGACTTCACCTGTATTTGGATCAATCAGTTCTTTTGCAATATATGGCTGATAAAGGATTCCACCGTTAACCGCTGCAGATACGGCGGCCACCTGTTGAATCGGTGTTACGGAAACCCCTTGTCCGAAAGAAGTCGTAGCCAATTCCACAGGACCGATTCGATCGGGAGAAAACAAAATCCCTGTACCTTCCCCTTGTAAATCGATTCCGGTTTTTTTTCCAAAACCAAAATCTTTAATATATTTGAACAATGTTTCTTTACCTAATCTGTTTCCCAATTCGACAAACCCTGGATTGCAAGAATTTTGAACGACTTCTAAAAACGATTGGGAACCGTGTCCACCTTTTTTCCAACAGTGAAGATGTGTCCCTGCCACCTCAACATATCCAGAATCATAAAAATGCTCATTTTCTAAATCAACCTGATTCTCTTCTATGGCTGCAGCTAATGTAATAATTTTAAAAGTTGATCCAGGTTCATAAGTGCTCCAAATCGGTAAGTTTCGATTGTAAATTTCCGGAGAAACATGTTGAAATTCAGCCGGATTAAAATTGGGACGGGATGCCATAGCCAAAATTTCGCCTGTGTTCGGATTCATGGCGATGGCAATTAAACCGTCGGGATTGTATTTTGCCTCCGCTAAATCCAATTCTCGCTCGACGATGGATTGAATTTCCGAATCGATCGTTAGTTTTAAATTCAACCCATCGACAGGAGGACGGTACTCATCGGCCATATTTTCCATCCGCTGACCCTTTGCGGTTGAATAAAATTGAACAGACCCTTTTTTTCCTGCCAATTCCTTATCGTACGCTAATTCTAGACCGGTCAACCCTTGATTATCGATACCGGTAAATCCGAGGACGTGGGATAAATAGGCACCGAAGGGATAATGGCGAAGGAAATCTTCCGAAATATAGACCCCGTCTAAATTTAATAAGCGGACTTCCGTCGCCTTCTCATTGGATATTTTTTTTCCTTCAGGGATCGTTACTATGCTTTCATTTTTCGTCACATATTGATATAGTTTTTCTTCTGATATTTCTAGCACTTTCGCCAATTGCTTTGCAGTTTCAACAGGATTTTTGATTTGTCTAGGTACGATATGGACGGTCGGGGCACTTTTGTTTGTAGCTAAAGGAACACCGTTACGATCGACAATTTCTCCCCGTTTCGGTTCAAAGGGGATCTCCCGGTTCCATGAATTTTCCGCCTTCTCCGTTAACATCTTTCCCAAAACGAGTTGAACGTAGCCGAGACGTAAAACGATAATGGAAAATAATAATAATCCTGAAATTAATGTAAAGACAAGCCGTTTGCGAACCGTTACTTGGGAAACCCGGTTCATATGCGTACCCCCTTTTTTTATTCCATTCCAATATATGCTTGTCTTTTTAAAAAAAATACATGTTATAAACGGAGGATTTGGAAAATTTGTCTATTCCTAAGTTCATCCAATTTCTTTCCGTGAAGATTGTCACTTGTTTAGGGTTTTGACAAATGGGATTGGATCGAAAGATGAATCTATAATCAATTGTAAGGTTCATCGTTAAAATTCGTTAAAGCGGCATCTCGCCGCAAAAAAAATAGAGGGGGGAAAGAAAACCTCTTCGTTCCTTATTCCCCCTCTCCTCCCTTTTGAAGGGAGTTGCTTTCTTCTTGATCATTTGTTTTCATCATATTTAACGGATCTTCAAGTTCAACGGTTAATCGACTTTTTGAGGAAATAACCGTACCCTTTTCCAAGCTTTGATTGATTACATAACCGGTGCCACTATAGGACATTTGGATATTCGTTAAAGATGCGAATTTTAAAACATCCCGTAATGACCAACCGGTTAAATCCGGCATCATCCACGTTCCATCTGATCCAATCAACACCTTTTCTCCTTCCAATAAATGGGTTCCTTCTTCTGGATAAAAGGATGTAACATGGGAACCATTTCCAATTATGATCGGTTCTAATTTTAAATCTTTTAATATATTCAGTGCTTGTTGCACGGATGACCCGGTTAAATCCGGTATTTCACTGACATCGGCAGGGGTAATTCCGTCGTCCGGTTCTATATTCAAATATTGCAAGCTTTTTTTCATGACCGGATTAAAAATCATCGATACTGGTACGGAACCTGCTTCATATTTTTCTTCATCCAAATCCGGTTGTTGCACCATCACATAAACGATCAGTTGTGGATCATCGACAGGTGCAAAGCCGATAAACGAGAAAATATAATTTTCCCAACCGGTTAAATAACCTACACCAGGTTCATAGATTTGGGCCGTTCCCGTCTTCCCTCCCACATCATAACCGTCGATTTGGAACCGGTTGCCTGTTGCACCTACCTCTGTAACCGTCGTCTCTAAAATTTCTCGAACTTGTTTTGCCGTTTTTTCAGATATCGGTGTTCCCACTTCCTTCATATCACTACCCTTGATCATCTTTCCTTCTTCATCGACAATTTTTTCGACCACATACGGGTACATCATCTTCCCATTGTTCGTAATTGCCGTCATTCCTTGAATAAGTTGTAAAGCGGTGACGGAAGAACCTTGTCCATAACTCGTAGCGTATTTATCCCTTTCCCATTGGAATTGAATCGTTCCACTCGCTTCATTTGCTAATCCGATATTCGTTGGTTGACCAAAATGAAAAAGATCCAAATAATGTCTAAACACATCCGTACCCATCTTTTCGACTAAGTAGGAAACACCTACATTCGATGATTTTTGAATTCCTTCCAGAAAAGTAATTTCTCCCCAACCGGTATAGTTATGATCCCGAATAGGTTTTGATCCTTTTACAGTAAAGGATCCTGACATAAAGGTTTCATTCGGATGGAACACCCCTTCTTCAATCGCTGCAGCTAAAGTAAATACTTTCATTGTCGAACCGGGTTCAAAGGCCGTTTCAACGACGATGTTTTGCCAATTTTCATCGATTCCTTCCCGCGTATTTGGGTCAAAGGTCGGACGCTGAGCCATAGCTAATATGGCACCTGTTTTCGCATCGGCTACGATTCCCATCATCTTTACTGGAGAATAAACTTCATCGACTTCACTCATCGCATTTTCTAAAAAGGTTTGAATCTTTTTGTCAATCGTTACATATACTGTATCCCCATTTTCAGGTGGGATGATTTTTGCATCTGTATAGGGTAAAATCAATCCCCATCGATCACTTTTATATTCAATTTTTCCATTTTTGCCTTCTAAATAATTATTCAAAGTTTTTTCTAACCCTATTTGACCGACTAATTTTTCTTCTCCTGATTCATTTGATGGAAGGGCAAAGCCTAATAAATGGGAAGCGAATATACCGTTCGGATAAGCCCGTTTTGATTCCCGTATAAATAATATACCCGGTAAATTCAGACTCTCAATTTTTTCCTTCGTTTCATAAGACAGATTTCTCCCCGCTTCCCCAAACTCTACTTGAAAATAGCCTTCTTTGACCAATTGCAACCGATTGAGAATGTCTTTTTCATCCATAGGAATATATTTTGCCAATTCTTTAGCGGTGTTTTCTGGATCAACGACATGATTCGGTGTTTTTGCATTTTCAGGTGTAACCGAGGGATCCAAGACCGCCACTAATTTATATGCCATCGTATTGATCGCCAGTGGCTCCCCGTTCCGAGTGAGAATCGAACCCCTCTTTCCTTCTAAAATTCTCATCTTTCCGTATTTTTTCTCCGCATATTTTGCAAGAACTTCTCCATCTGCTTGACCTGTTAGCTGAATTGCAAAGAAGCGGTATGCTAATGTAAAAAAGAGCACGCTAAAAAGGAAAAATAGTAGCAATGCTCTTCGATTCATGCTCGGTCGTTTCATGGCGTATGTACACTCTTAATATTATTTTCATCCATTTTTAAACCTAATTTTTCCGCTTCTTTGGCAAGGCGACGATAATCTTTCAATTCGTTAACTTGGGATTGTAAGTCTTGCAATACTTTTTCCTGCTCATCCATTTGCGCTTGGGTCAATTGAATATTCTTATTCACCTGGTATAGGCTTGCTTGGGTAGCGATGATTTTTACAGATAAAAAGCAAAGAACAACAACCATTAAACCGTAAAGAAACTTTTCTCCTTTTGTAATTTTCTTTCGTTTTTTCACTACCCTTTTGTCAATTTGCGGTGAATAAACATCCTGACGTTGCAACTTTCTCGCCAAATTGCTCATTTCAATCCCCCTCCCATTCATTCTTTGATTTTTTCAGCAATCCGGAGCTTTGCAGATCGGGCACGATGATTATTTTCCACTTCTTCTTTTGAAGGCAAAATAGGTTTTTTCGTAATCAGTTTTAACAACGGCTCATACTGTTCTGGAATCACGGGCAAACCGTGGGGTAGTTCCGGTAATTTGCTGTATTTATTGAACACGGATTTTGCGAGGCGATCTTCCAAAGAATGAAAGGTAATGACCGCCAAACGTCCACCCTTATTTAATTTATGAACAGCTTGTTCTAAAGAGGTTTCAAATACATGTAGTTCATCATTGACGGCAATTCTTAATGCTTGAAAAATCCGTTTTGCAGGATGCCCTCCCTTTCTCCTCGCTGGGGCAGGAATCGCTTCTTTAATAATCTCCGCCAATTGACCGGTACTTTCAATCGGTGCATCTTTCCTCTTCGTTTCAATTAAACGGGCAATTTGTTTTGAAAATTTTTCTTCACCGTAACGGAAAAAAATTTTTACTAATTGGTCATACGACCATTCATTGACGATAATCTTTGCTGTTAACGTCTTTCTTTCATCCATCCGCATATCTAACGGTGCATCTTGATGGTAACTAAAGCCTCGTTCGGCAACGTCTAACTGGGGAGATGAAACCCCTAAATCGTATAAGATGCCATCGACTCCCTGAATATTTCTTTCGTCCAACTCTTCTTTCAAATAAACAAAGTTTTTATGAACAAATTCGACTTTGTTTATGTGATTAGCTAATTTTTCTTTCGCGTGGTTGATTGCATGTATATCTTGATCGAAAGCAAATAGTTTGCCTTCGTTGGATAGTCTTTTTACAATTTCAAAACTATGACCAGCCCCACCTAGCGTACAATCGACATAAATACCGTCGGGCTTAATTTTCAAACCTTCGACTGCTTCCTGTAAAAGTACCGTTGTATGTTCAAACATGCTGTTCCTGCCTTTCTATTCCACTCATATTCATCAATGGGTCTAGTCCCATATAATCGATTCGTCATAAATCAAATTCGATCATATTTTCAGCAATTTCTGCAAAGGATTCCTCAGATTTTGCAAAATATTCTTCCCAAATCGTTTTATTCCATATTTCAATACGGTTTGAAACACCAACGATCACACATTCCTTATCAATCTTTCCGTAAGAAATGAGTGGTGTCGGGATATTGATCCGACCTTGTTTATCGATTTCACATTCCGTTGCACCGGAAAAGAAAAACCGTGCAAAGGCTCGTGCATCTTTTTTTGTTAATGGGAGAGATTTTATTTTTTCCTCAATCACTTTCCATTCGTTCATAGGATACCCGAATAAACATTGATCAAGTCCTCGGGTGAGAACAAAAACTTCACCAAGTTGTTCTCGGAATTTAGCGGGAATAATGATTCGTCCTTTCGCATCGACATTATGACGATACTCTCCCATGAACATAGCCGATCCCTCCACTCTATATCACAAATTTACCACAATTCCCCACTTTCTACCACCCTATTTTTCTCCTTTTCCAAAAAATTTTTTGAACAATAAAATTATTTCCATATTTTATAGGTATTTTGGCCTATTTTTCTA
Source organism: Fervidibacillus halotolerans (assembly GCF_026547205.1). Lineage (GTDB taxonomy): Bacteria > Bacillota > Bacilli > Bacillales > Caldibacillaceae > Fervidibacillus > Fervidibacillus halotolerans. The sequence goes on from NZ_CP106877.1 coordinate 1,322,206, forward strand.
TGGTAAAGATTCCTCACTGTTAATCAAAAGGCGCAAAAAAAACTGTCCACTAGTGACAGTTCAACTTTTTTCTTATAATTTAACGATATAATGGTATCCATTGATTTCAAAGGGAAGTTCCATTAATCGATCGATTAGATCCATTCCATATTTATTGAAAAAATAGGAAATGTTCCAACATCGCTCTTGAAAACGGCCAAATGGAAATAAATGATTTTCAATTCGATCGTATTTCGTCAAAAGAACCGAATGTTTCCGTTCCATTATTTCCTCAACTTTCTTTTCTAAAAAGAGGAACTGTTGTAAGATCAACTGTTCATTTTTTTTGACGATTCCTTCCAGCCCTTTGTCAAATTCAATAATTCGACGAATGGTTTGTTGGTACGTCCACTCTACTTCCTTCTTCCCCTTTTCGAAATACGAAAGGAGATTTTGGTCCTTTAACATTTCTAACGCTTTCTTTTTTTCCTCTTTTGTTCCTTCCATTAACACCCGGTCAACCTGTAATCCTAATTCTTTGAGTTCCCTTTCCAAATTCCGTTCAAGAAGAGTGATCGTTAATCGGGGGACGATCGGAGGTATACGGAGATTCAATCGTTCAAATACTTCCTTTAATTCCGCCCAATATTGCATTTCGCCCGGTCCAGCCACAAAAGCGATCGTCGGAAATAATAATTCTTGCATCAAGGGGCGAGTAACGACATTATTACTGAAATATTCCGGATTCGATCTAGCCAATTCGATGAGTTCATCTTTTGAAAAAATTTTTCCATTTGCGGAATATACGTTCCCTTCCTTCGTCGTATAAAGCAAATGTCGAATTCCATCCATTTCGTAAAATAAGTGGAAACAGTTTTCGTCCGTATGAATCACTTTTTCCCAACCTTGTTCTAACATTTTTTGCTGACGATTTTTTAAAGCCTCACCGATTTCCTCTCCTTTTTCAATCATACTTATAAAATATGGTGACTCTATTTTTCTTAATTCAAGTTGGGACGAATCGACAAACAATAAGCCGTAGTTTTGAAATAGTTCATTGGAAATCGCAACAAAAAAATCCGTGTACGTTTCAGCCTTTGTAAGCTGCCTATTGTAAAAGGACAATAAATGCTTGGAATATTCCGTTTCTCCAAATATTTGAATTAACTCTTCATACCATTTACGAAGACGTGCATGATCAAGTTGTCTTTTTGAAACGATATGTTTTACATGATAGGAATCATCATTATATTGTTTTTTCTTTAAAATATGCTCCTCTTCTACATATACATGGTTTATTTCTAGAAAATCATGATCTTCCCCAGCAACCCAAAAAATAGGAACGACAGGAATCCGAAGTCTCGCTTCCTTTTCCTTTGCCAATAGGACAATCGTCATCATTTTGTAAATTGTATATAAAGGTCCTGTCAATAAGCCCGCTTGCTGTCCACCGATTACAACGACGCTATCTTTCCTTTCAAGTTTTATCAATGACTTTTCAACATTTTTTGATATGGAAAATCGCTTCATATATTGTCGAATATGCCGAGTTACTTCTTTCCTTGGAAATTTTCGACTTTCCAATTCCCGAATTCGTTCCTCATCTCCGATTGGATTTTTAAGCGGATAATGATAATAGGGATGGCTACCATTTTTTACATATTCGTTCAAAACAACGTTTTTATAAGGTAAAAAAAAGCGGGACAATTCCATCGGACGTATCTCCCTTTCTCATTTTTCTAATGTTTAAGTATAACAAAGGTTTCCTGGGGATAAAAGAATTTCGCTATAAATAACGAAAGGCGTATGAAAGAAGCCCGTATACCATGAAAACAACGTAAAGGAGACCAAAAAGTAGAAAGAGCATTCTCCAAAACTTATGAAAAACAAGTTTCATATCGAATCGGTTCGTTTTTTTCCAATAAATGAAGGCAAACAAGCAAAAAAGGAGAATTAACAAAAGGAGAAAGAGCAAAAAAAAGGATTTTTCCCAGATTACTTCCATTAAAAAATAAACGGACAATAATAAAAAAGGAACGGAACCATCCGCTGCTAATTTGAATGATCGGTTGTCATCCTTTAAGCGTAAATTTAAAATGAATAATAGTAATAAAAAGAAAAATAGCGGTGAAAAAATAAAGAAAGTGATAATACTCGTAAATAGTTGTGCCATCCCTACCTCTCCTTCATTCCATTCCCTTCACTGCGTTGTATAAAAATTTTAAAAGGGAAAGGGGATAAGATTTTCCTTCAGCTTTTTTCAACAGAAATCCTAAAATCCCGTCAATTTCTGTTTGTCGCCCTTCCATCACATCTTTACACATGGAGGAATAATTTTCCCCGGTCTTTTCACAAATCGATACGATACGGCGAAATTCATCGTCCTGATCCGTTAATTCCAATACGTTTGCCACCTCATAAAAAACCGATTTCATCAATTGAAAATAATACGGATTCGTAACCAATTGACCGTTTTTCACCTGAAGAAGGGCTGTAAGGGGATTGATTACGGCATTGACTATCAATTTGTCCATCAACATTTTTTCATAATTTTCCGTCGCCTCAAAGGGAAATCCTTGTTTAGACAATTGTTTGGCAAAGGTAAAAGATAACTCCGATTTTCCGCGATACATTGCCAAAATTGTTCGTCCACATCCAGTAAAATGGACAACATGATCCGACAGTCGATATGCACCGTGTTCGACCGTACCGAGTACGATCGAAGTGTACGGAAGTGTCTTCAAATCGTCCAAATGCCCCATCCCGTTTTGCAAAAAAAGAAGGGGAATGTTCATCGGTACGTTTTTCAACTGATCCACTACCGCACGGATCCCATACTGCTTCACTGCCACAATCACTAGCTGTTCTTTCACTAAAGATTTAAGTGAACAAGTTGCAGAAACTTTTTTTACAGAGCGAATATCTTTATTGATCAGTTTGATGCCCTTTTCATTAATCGCATCCGCCTGTTCTTTCCTACGACAATAAAGGGTCACATCATGATGATCGTTTAAAAAATGAGCGAACAATAGTCCGATTGAACCTGCTCCAATGATTCCGATTTTCAAAAAAATCATCCACCATTCTTCATTCTCTACTTAACATATTAGCAAAAATTGGTTTTCTAATGAACGGTATTTTTCTTTTTTTTATCCCAATTTCAACAATTTTTTTAATCGAATATGAATACGATTCCAATTATACGTAAAAAATGACCTTTTGTCCGACAGGAAAATGAGAAAAAGAGCCGAATCGTCGGCCCTTCGTTATACCGGATATACAGGATGTTTCCGTTCACTAAAAGTAAGGTCTTTCGTTTCATAGAAGGCAAACCGTTCTATAAGGACGTTTCGTAATTCATTCGGATCCACGATTTCGTCGACAATTAACTCCGATGCTAATTTGTAAATATCGATATGTTCCCTATATTCCCTTTCCTTTTCATCGATGAACGCTTGTCGTTCCACTTTATCTTCAATTTCTTGAATTTTATTCGAATAAACAGCATTTACGGCCGCCTCTGGACCCATGACCGCTATTTGCGCCGTAGGTAAAGCGATACATACATCCGGTTCAAAGGCTGGGCCCGCCATCGCATAAAGCCCTGCTCCATAAGCTTTACGTACAATGACTGATATTTTTGGAACCGTTGCGGAACTCATCGCTGCGATCATTTTTGCACCGTGCCGGATAATTCCCGCCCGTTCCACTTTCGTCCCGATCATAAAACCGGGCACGTCCGCCAGAAATAAGAGGGGGATGTTGAAAGCATCGCAAAGGGTGATAAACCTTGCCGCCTTATCCGCAGAATCGACAAACAATACCCCTCCCTTGATCCTCGGTTGATTCGCAACAATTCCAACTACCCGTCCACCAATTCTCGCCAAACCGGTGATGATTTCCGGAGCGAATAATTTTTTTATTTCAAAAAAACTTCCCTCATCAATTAATGCTTCGATACAGTCGTACATATTAAACGGAATATTTTGATTCGTAGGAATCACTTCATTCAAATCCCCTATGAAAGAGGGTTCCTTTGACTTTTCCTTTTTCGGCAAGGTGGAATAGTTTTGTGGAAAATAGTCGATATATTTTTTCGCTACTTCTAACGCTTCTTCCTCGGTATCGGCTAAATAATCTCCGCAACCGCTTACAGTGCAGTGCATCCTCGCCCCACCCATTTCTTCTAAAGTGACCTTTTCTCCGATAACCTTTTCTGCCATTCGGGGGGAACCGAGATACATGGAAGAATTTTTGTCTACCATGATGACGATGTCACAAAATGCAGGAATATAAGCCCCTCCTGCAGCAGATGGTCCAAATAATATACAAATTTGCGGAACCATCCCACTCATTTTCACTTGATTGTAAAAGATTCTTCCTGCACCTCTGCGGTTTGGAAACATTTCCAACTGATCGGTAATCCGGGCACCGGCGGAATCGACTAAATAAAACATCGGCACTTTTAATTTCATGGCTACTTCTTGCATTCGGATAATTTTTTCTACCGTTCTTGCACCCCAAGAACCTGCTTTCACCGTTGAATCGTTGGCCATGACACAAACGGTTCTTCCCTTTACCTTCCCAATTGCTGTAACGACCCCATCAGCCGGTAAATCCCCCTGTTGACAATTGGCAAAAAGACCGTCCTCTTCATAACGACCGTCGTCGAATAATTTTTTGAGACGAACCCGGACGAATAATTTGTTTTGTTTTTTTAATTTTTTATGATATTTTTCATCTCCACCGCGATAAATGTTTTCCCGTATTCCTTTCAAGTTTGTAACCCTTTGATCCATTTTCTCCCAACCCCATTCCATCGCTTATTCTAAAGAAATAAGTACATCGCCTTCGTTAACAAAATCCCCTTCCTGTACTCGAACTTCCTTTACCGTTCCGGCTGTTTCACATTCAATCGGGATTTCCATTTTCATCGATTCTAAAATGATAACCGGTTGACCAATTTCTACTTTTTCTCCAGGAGATACGTTGATTCGATAAATAGTCCCAGCCATTTTTGCTTCGATAAATGCCATATTCATTCCTCCTATCGATCTTTCATTTTTCCGCGATTTCAATGTTGTTTATAGTAATATTCGACGATATCCGTTTTTTTCCTTCATTTTTTGTAAACGTTTAAATGTTTCATTCTCGAAAATTTAAAATAATTTATATATAATATTAAAAAAGCGTTCATTTCTTAAGGAGGAAAGACTATGACGGTTCGAGTAGAAAGATTGAAAATTAATTACAAAACGTTGGAAGAATTTAAGAAATTTAAAGAATATGGTTTGCAAGAGCTTTCCATGTTAGAGGACTTGGAAGCGAATATCATTGAAAATGATAGTGATTCCCCCTTTTATGGCATTTACTACGGTGAAAGATTAGTCGCGAGGATGAGTTTGTATCGAGTGAGTCGAGAGTACAACAAATATTTTGAACCGGCTACCGATTATTTGGAACTTTGGAAATTAGAAGTGCTACCTGATTTTCAAAATCAAGGGTTCGGGACCGCCCTCGTCGATTTTGCGAAAGGTTTCGGATTACCAATTAAAACAAATGCGAGAATGCAATCGAAAGAATTTTGGTTAAAACAAGGGTTCGTCCCTGCCCATTACGATATGGAACGGGATTTAGGGGAAAATCCGCTAATTTGGATGCCTGTCGGTTTTTCTGAAAAAAAATAAAACTTTCGGGCGGTTTCTTCCTTTCCAATTGGATCCTTCGCCCGACTATTCTTAAACATTCAATTTCAAACATTCCTATATCCGTATCGATCCTTTGGTTCCATCCCTTTTCTTTCGGGCTCATTCCTTCTCCATTTCTTCCTTTTCCGTTTTAGTCAACGTTCTCGCTTTTTCCAAAATGGTTAATAAAGACACATATTCATCTTTTAATTCTTTATTTTCCTTTACTAATTTCTCATTCTCCTTTTCCAACTCCTTCAGACGATTTTCCATGAAAAGGAGTTTTTCTTGATAATTATTTTCTGTATTTTCTAAATTTGCTTCGAAAAGATGTTCCCTTTCCTTCATATTCTGTAAAAATTCAATAACATCTTCTAAACGAATCGATGTTTTTTTCCCCTGTTCCGATACAGCTTCCAATTCTCCAGTGTTTTGACGAATTCCTCGTTTTCCTTCCTTCCGTTGCTTTTTCGCTAATTCTATCGCCGATTGATATTGTTTGCGAACGGTAGAGTTCCAACGGAAGCCACAGGCAGCTGCAGTCCGATTTAATTTTTTTCCTACTTCATCGAAAGCTTTCAATTGGGTGCTACCTTCCCGAATATGTCTTAAAACCACTTCCGCAAGAAGCAGATCTTCATCCTTCGTCCAAGCATCTTGTCGCACCGAAGTCATCAAATCCCCTCCCTTATCGAATTTCCATTCGTCATTCAAATATATGCAAGTAGTAGAAACGATAGACTGGGATTTGAGAAAGTTTCCTAAAAATTCAGAGAGGATATTTTAAAATAAAATGAAGTTTACGAAAAATGTAGAGGATTATGTTGTTGGACGGTTTGAAACGAGGGAGGAGGATGAAAACCGAGGAATATTTTTATAAAAATAAAAAGAAGCCATTTTATGTAGGCTTCTTTATTTCACTTATTTATTAATAACTTCTTCACCTTTATAAGTTCCACAGTTTTTGCACACCCGATGGGCCAATTTCATTTCACCACAATTCGGACATTCTACCATACCGGGAACTTGTAATTTAAAATGCGTACGACGCAAACGTTTTTTCATTTTGGAAGTTCTTCTAAAAGGTACAGCCATAGTTTACACCTCCTTACAAGGAATCTACCATCCTATTCATCCTTTTCTTGATGAAAAAAATTAGCTAAATCCGCTAAGCGAGGATCGACTCTTTTTTCATTCAGACGATCAGGATCTTGGATGAACTCCCAATCCACACCCTTTTTTTGTTCAGTTGGAATTTGGTCATCCTTTTCATTGTACACTTGAATAGGAATTTCAATCAAGATTAATTCTTCAATAATCGGTGTAAGGTCGATCATCTCTCCTTGAATGGGATGAATATTTTCCTGTTCTTCCCAATCTTCACCGGTCGAATCTTGTACGAAAATTTCCGTCGTTCGGATGTCAATTGGGAAATGAACATCTCGTAACGTTCTCGAACTTGGTAACACCATCTCACCGGTTATATGTAAGTGAAAGGTGACTTTTTTCGAGTCCAAATCGACATTTCCAACGATACGAATCGGAGAAATGGAGCGAATTTGATGATCCCTTTCTTTTAAATGGTCAAATGGAACCGTTTTGTCAAACTGAATTCCATTTTTCTTAAACTTTTGTAGCTGAACGATGGACCATTTCATCATAAATTCACCTCAAGACAACAAAAGTAATTATATCTTTCATTTTCTTATTTGTCAATACAATTTTCTTTACAGACCGTAAGAGCCACATACGATGTTTAATTAGTATTTGAAATTTTAGCTTCTTTCATACGGATCAACAGGATAGAAATTTTCATCCAAACGTGATAATGTATTGATAAAAAAAGGAGTAGGCGAATGAAATGTGCAGGAATTGTTGTAGAGTATAATCCATTCCATAACGGTCATTTATACCATTTACAAAAAACAGTGGAAAAAACCGGCGCAGATTGTATCATCGCCGTGATGAGTGGGAATTTTTTGCAACGGGGAGAACCTGCCCTCGTATCGAAGTTTTCCCGTACGAAGATGGCATTAGCTGCGGGGGTCGATTTAGTCGTTGAACTACCTTATGCCTTTGCCACTCAAAAGGCAGAAACTTTCGCAACTGGAGCGGTCCAAATTTTGGCCGATTTAGGATGCCAGTACTTATGTTTCGGCAGTGAGTCGGGGAAGATCGATGATTTTTATCGGACGATGAATTTTATTGAACAAAATAAAGAATTGTTTAACCGTTCCGTTCAAACATATATGAAAACGGGCATCAGTTATCCGAAAGCTTGTTCCATGGCCTTTCGTTCGTTAAATCCTACTGGAATGATGGTCGATTTAAGTAAGCCAAATAATATTTTAGGCTATCACTACATGAAAGCGATCAAGAAGCAACATCGTTCGATTACCCCAATAACGATCAAACGAATCCATTCCGATTACCATGAAAACAACCTATCTCCAAAGGGCATTTCTAGTGCAACGAGCATCCGACAAGCACTATTTTCTCAAACATCTTTTCCGATCGAAGCACATGTACCGAAAACTACTTGGAATGAGCTAATACGGTTTAAAAAGGAGTATGGAACCTTCGCCCATTGGGAACGATATTGGTCATTTTTACAGTACCGACTGTTACATATTAGACCGAAGGATTTAAAAAACATATACGAAGTTGAAGAAGGGATCGAACATCGATTAATTGGGATGGCTAAAGAGGCAAGCCATTTCCAAGCATTTATGGAAAAATTGAAAACAAAAAGATATACTTGGACCCGCTTGCAACGAATTATAACCCATATTTTAACAAATACGACAAAAGAAGAAATGGAAAGACGGAGTGAAAAGGTGGATTATATTCGCATCCTCGGATTAAATGAAAGGGGGAGAAAGTATTTACGAAAATACAAAGACTCCTTTCCAACCCCGATTATTTCGAAAATTTCTTCATTAACTGAGGAGAAAATCTATCTCGATGTAAGAGCTGGCCGGACATATGCCTTCGGATTTGATCCCCCTTTTCGTCAACAAATGATTCAACTGGAATATGCTCGGCCACCGATTATTTTGGAATCCGATGGTCGACCATCCATTTCATAAGAGAAAGGTTAAGCGTCGGATATGTACAGCCTACAACTTCCTTCCATCAACATTTTCCTTTAAAAAAATACAATCGATCTTTATAACAACTAGTGTGTTATCCTCCCCTTCCTATTCTTTAGAAGGGGAGGTTTCCTTTCCATTTCAAAAATTTAAGGAGAAATTGTAAAAGTTGTTGTTAAAACCTCGGCTTCCATACGATGATTTCTAGCGTTTTCTTTAACTTGACGTTTTATTTCCCTTCTAGGAATCCTTTTTTGGTTTTAAATGTTTTAAATATGTTAACGCCTCTTCAAAGGTATCCACGGGGACTATTTTCATATTCGTATCGATATCTTTAGCCGTCTCTTTTGCTACCTCATAATTAGATCCCTTCTTTCCCCCTTCCCTCGGTGCAAAGAAGATTTCCGCCCCTGCTTTATGTGCAGCAACAACCTTTTGATCAATCCCACCAATCGGACCGACCTCGCCTTTTTCATTGATCGTTCCAGTTCCCGCAATTAAATATCCCTTCGTTAAATCATCCTCTGTTAACTGATTATACAATTCTAAGGAGAACATTAATCCTGCAGAGGGGCCACCAATTTGATCGGTGTCAATGGTCACTTTTGGATCTGTAATCACTGTCTTATCATCCACCAGGGTGATCCCGATCCCTGGTTTTTGAATGGTTGGTATCAATTGAATGGTCAATTCCTTTGTCAACTTTTCCCCTTCTCGAATAAACGTAATCACACACACATCTCCAACGTCCTTTTGCTGAACGTATGTTGTAAATTCCTCCGTCGATTGAAAGGAGTGACCGTCAATAGCCACAATCCGATCGCCTGGACGTAAAATGCTCGCTGCAGGAGTTCCTTCCAATGTCCGTAAAACGTAAATTCCATTATATGTCACTTCAACCGATTTACCCGCTTTTTCAAAGGCCACTTGTAAAGCATTCTCCTTTGAGCTTTCCATTAAATATAATTGACGAACGTGATACTCCTCATCCGTTTCATCTTCATAACGAATCGCCTCTTTCGGTTCCACTTCATAATAATCTTTTAACTTTGCAAAAAGAAAGGAAAAAATCGTCGCCTTTCCAATGCTTACCGTTGTTAACATAAAGTCGCCCGTTTCTGTATAACCGTTTTCCACTTTAATGACATCATCTAATTCTTTCGCCATTCCTGGACTTGTTACGTAATAAGGTAATGGAAAGAAATTAATTATAATAAAGCTCAACGTAATGAACAATGTAATCAAAAGGGTTCTTTTTTTGTTCAATTTTTGGACTCCTTCCATTTCTTAATTACAGAATGAATATCCTTCATCCTTTTTTTCGCTTCCTTTTCTCCTAATTGAATGATTTCTTCCACATTCGTAAATGAATAGGAGCTAAACATTTGAACAGGTGGTTGGATGATTACATCGGATTTGTATCCCCGATTTCGTACAATCTCCATTTGCATAATATCAATACTTTGTAAAATAATATCATAGATTGATTGGATTTGGGCATTTTTTTTAAACCCTGCAACGTCGACACCGATAACGATATCCGCCCCCATTTCCTTTACGACGGAGACCGGTACTCGATCGACAACTCCCCCATCCACAAGCATTCTCCCGTCAATTTTCTCTGGAGTAAATATACCCGGTATAGCAATACTCGCCCTTACCGCATCGGCAACGGGTCCCTTTCGAAAAACGACCTTTTCCCCCGTTTCGATATCTGTTGCGACAATGGCGACAGGAATGTGTAAGTCTTCAATGTTTTTATTATACGAAAATATACGAATAAAATCTTTTAATCGATTTCCTGCAATAAACCCTAATTTAGGTACGGTAAAATCGAGGAAATATTTTCGTTTAAATGCGATTGAAAATTTCTCTAATTGTTCAATTTTTTGTCCTGCTGCATAAAAGGAACCGACAATCGCTCCGATGCTACTACCGGCTATATAGGAAATCGGAATCTTTTCCTGTTCGAACACCTTTAAAACCCCGAGATGGGCCAATCCCCTTGCTCCACCTGCTCCTAGTGCCAATCCAATTTTCGGTTCAGCCACTCCAATCTCCCCTTTCTTTCGGTAATCCATATGTACGAAACAGAAAGTTATGCAATTTTTTAACGGCATGTCTTTTTTTAAGAATACGCTCATACATTGAAAAAGGAGAGACGGCATCTCACAATTTCAATTTTGGAATCATTGGTTATCGAAAGCCTTCGCTTTAAAGAGGGAGGAAAAACCTTTGCTCCGTTCAAATTGGATCACCCTTCTGTATAATATTCCTATTAGCATTATCGCCTTTGCCCTCGTTTTGTTTCCGAAAGAAGCCCTAGATGCTTCAGTAAAAGGATTGGAAACTTGGTGGAAAATCGTTTTCCCTTCTTTACTTCCCTTTTTTATCGTGTCAGAGTTATTAATTGCCTTCGGAGTAGTAAAGTTCATTGGTATTCTTTTGGAACCGATTATGCGACCTTTCTTCCGCACCCCTGGAATCGGTGGATTCGTTTGGGCGATGGGGATGGTCGCTGGAAATCCCGCCGGTGCAAAATTAACGGTAAGACTACGGAATGAAAACATGCTTTCGCAGCAGGAAGCGGAAAAGATCGTCGCTTTTACGAGTTCCGCCAATCCGCTTTTCATCTTCGGTGCAGTTTCCGCTGGCTTTTTTCAAAATGAAAAAATCGGAACGGTGTTCGCCCTATCCCATTATGTAAGCAATATATTCGTCGGATTTTTGATGCGATTTTACGGAAAAATGGAGCGAAAAAGGGAAAGAAGAAAATTTTTGTTAAAGGAAGCCTTCGTTCATATGCATAAAACGAGAATAGAAAATCGTCGTCCTTTTGGAAAAATCCTTGGGGATGCAGTCATTTCCTCCATTCAAACGTTGTTAATGATCGGTGGGTTTATTATCTTCTTTTCTGTTTTAAACCGACTCTTTACCATCATTCATATAACGGAACTATTCGCCCTAATGATTCAACCGATTTTTTCCATCCTTCATTTACCGAATGAACTGAGCCTTCCCTTTTTATCCGGATTGTTCGAGATGACAATCGGAAGCAAGATGGTCAGTGATGTGGAAAATGTACGATTATTGGAAAAGGCGATCGTGGTCAGCTTCCTTCTTGCCTTCGGTGGCTTTAGTATACAAGCTCAAGTAGGCAGTATTTTAGCCGAATCGGATATTCGTTTTCAACCGTTTTTTCTCGGGCGGTGTTTGCAAGGGGTTTTCGCCAGTATTTTGACCATTCTATTATGGAAACCCGTTTATGAAGCAGGGATGGAGAAGAGTTCGGATGTAACGACCGTTTTCTTGTTTTTTGAACAAGCCTATTACACCCAACTGTTTCAACGATTTATTGAAATCGGTCCAATCATAACCATTGTTTCAATCATTGTATATATATTCTTATATATTCGAAAACACTTTTTAAAAAGATGAATAAGTCGAAGGGGGACAGATCATCCATCCGTCCCCCTTCATTTCTTCATTTTCGCAAATTTTTCTCTTAATGCTTTCTCGACGACGGGTGGCACGAGATCGGAAATATTTCCGTTATATTTTGCCACTTCCTTTACGATACTCGAACTTAAAAATGAATATTGATTATTCGTCATCATGAAAAACGTTTCAATCTGTTCATCGAGCTTTCGATTCATCGATGTAATCCGTAATTCGTATTCAAAATCAGAAACAGCTCGTAACCCTCTCAAAATGACTTGAGCATTGACCTTTTTCGCGTAGTCAACTAATAACCCGTCAAAGGAATCGACGATCACATTTGGAAAATCCTTCGTCGCTTCTTCAATTAATCGAATTCGTTCTTCCTTTGTAAACAGAGATTTTTTGCCAGAATTGTTTAAAATACATACATAAACTTTGTCGAAGATTTGTGCGCCCCTTGAAATAATATCCATATGTCCGTTTGTAATCGGATCGAAACTCCCAGGGCAAACCGCTACCCGTTGCATTTTTTTCCTCCCTTAATGAACGACTTATTATCAAATTAGGCAAAATGGTTAAAAATCATCCGTCGTCAATCCCATTTAAAGGAAAACCAATCGAATCGTTTGAAAGAAAATGGTTGAGGAAAACGAGATGATTCAACCGAAATGAAAATTATCCATTTCCCGATTCATTTAAAAAATACTTGCACCCTTTTCCAATGATGTAATCAAGTTCCAAAAAAATTGAATGGAAAAGGGGGGCCGAGTCATAAAGAATTTCGGAATCAAGGGGATGTGGATCCCATTTTGTAAATGGATAATGCGATTGATCCGTAACGGGTCGTTTTCATTTTGTTAAGGAGACCATATGTATCGGGCAATGACATGTCCGAACTATGTTCACAAACGAGGGACCCGCCATTTTCAAGTAGTCGATAGTCGTTTACCATCTGTAATATTTCGTGATAATGTTTGATTTTTTTATATGGTGGGTCGAGCCAAATCACCTGAAAGACAATCTTTCGATGAATGATGATTTTCAATGCCCGCCTCCAATCATTTTTATACACTTCCGCAAAATCCATAAGTTGACAAGTAGCCAGGTTAGACCGAATCGTTTCAATCGCTTTCGGATGGTGGTCGACAAACAATACCTTTTCAAGACCCCTACTTAATCCTTCAATTCCTAATCCACCACTTCCAGCGAATAAATCTAAACCCCATCCGCCATCAAAATACGGCCCGATTATATTAAACATACTTTCTTTTACTTTATCGGTCGTCGGTCGGGTATTTTGTCCAGGTACCGCTTTTAACAATCGGCCTTTTTTTGAACCGGAAATAACTCTCACAATATCACCTTGTTTAACGGTTATATTTTCTTTACTATGCTAACATAAATCGACAAAAAAAAATAGATGATTTTTCATCGTACACGTTGATTAACCGAACATTTTTCGACAAAAACTGATGTTTTTTTTACCTAATCCATGTATATATTTCATCCCATTGGTCATACTGATAATAGCAACATCCATCACGATGGTGTTGTTGCCAACCGCGGAGAAGACTTACGTTTCCCCATAAGTTCTTCCTCCGGTTTCTCCTCTCCCTTTGCCTTCGCTCAATTGAAGAGTTCGAAGGGACCCTGTAGAGGAAATCTACAGGGTTATTTTTTCGCCCGTTTTTTTAAAAGACGGCGATTTTCGACTCATATTCGATGACTTGTACAGAAAAAAGTCGAATGAGCAAGTCTTCTTGTATATACCATTCCCCATGAATTTTTGTTAAGGGTTCTTCTAAGTGATCTCCGTAAAGTCCATATTGCTCTTCGTTTAATATAAAGATATTTTTTCCATCGTAAAAACGAAAAACATCTTTTTTATTGGAGACGAGTATTTCATGATCGGATAATGGTTCATAGGTGTACCCGAGGGATTGAACAATTTCTTTCACCGGATAGTAGTGGGTGGATCGAACGACGTAAACCTTTTTATCAATAAGTTGCTCCTCCCCTACGAAAATCGGTTTTTCCATATAGAAATATAATGGTTCTAGGGGATTCGATTGATTTTTATTTAATGTAAAAAAGTCTGTCTTCCATTGCTTCACTTCACTTAAACGCTCATCCAATCCTTTTACACCACTCGTTTCTACCGTGTTAATTTTTTCGAAAAATCGATTGATCTCTTCTTCATTCAAATTGGCAACCAACTGTTCATACATTTCCTCAGCTTTTCCATTGATTGGAATCTGGAAAAAAAGCCCAGTTAAAACTTCTGCTAACCATTCATTTTCCTTCTCCGATTGAAAAATTCCCTCTGAAAAATATTCGTTAATCCACAATCGTTGCAATTTATTTTCGTCGATCGTTTCCGGTACTACGAGTAAATCCTTTGACGAATATATCGCATCAATATCTGTAAAAACGATATTTGGAATTATTCGATTTTGATTGTCATTGAAAAATTTTTGAACTAAATTTTTTCCCCATTGAAAATCCCGGTTGCCATAGACGGTATATCCGTCCTGCTGTGTTTTCGTTAAAGGGTCACGTTGCCAATATAGGGAAAACCCTTCCCCTTCCTTTTCAAATAAATAATAATGAACGAATTCCATTTTCTGATCGGTTTTCATATCTGCTCCAGCAATCCAAATACTGTCTAAATCCATCATCTCACTCATATGAACTTCCGTATGGTCGACGGATACATTTTCTAGTTTCACAAATCCATCGTCCAACATAAAAAAATGATAATCTGGATTCATGTGTATTTCATATGTAAATTGAATCTCATTTTCTTCCACCATCATTTCTTTGGAGCAATCGATTCTTTTCCCACCGGATTCACAAATAAAATTTTCCCCGTCTGGATAGCGAAGGTGATAATTTCCCATTTCTAGATTTTCGATCCTTTGGACAATTGTTAATTTCCCTTTTGAATGGGTTATCTCGATTTGTTGGGTAGCAGAAGCAATGGGCTCAGTTCCATTTCCTTTTTTAGCTTTCATTTGATAGTCATTCCATTGCCAAATTAATAAAACGGTTGTTAATAATAAAGCGATAATGAAAATGGAAAAAAGGTTTCGTTTAGCCATTTTTTCTCCCCTCGAAGATTTCTTATCTATACAATATCAAAATCCGACGAATTTTGACAGAAATATGTAAATTATCCAAGTTAAGGGATGGAAATTCACGCAAAAAAAAACCGGTTTGGTCACCGGCTACAATCCGAGTTTATAGTCGAATTCCTTTTCTTCGTCCTTCTTCTTCCCATCAAATTCCAAATCTAAGTATGGACGGTAGGAAAGTTCTACCTTTTTTACAAAGGAAAGGGACTGTAATTTTTCCATTATTCGTTCACTATCACTTAAATTACAATATAAAACAACATATTTTAATCGCTTCGAAACATAGTGGATATTTCCATATTTTTTTAAATGTCGAACGTGCTTTAGCGAATACAACCAAACGATAATTCCTTGTCTTTGTACAAACATATGATAACCCCTACCTAATTCTAATTTTCACTTTTTCGGAGTTGAATATTTAAGATACACTGCAACTACAACTTCCTCCAACGGAACATCCACCTTGATGAGATGTTTCAAAAAACGGATTGCCCGTTGCCACTTTTACGTTTGGTGAAACCGAATGACCGATTAGCATGCTAATTTCATCTAGTAAATTTTGCAAATCCCTTTCGGCCCGTTTAAAATTGGCCACATGTTCGTCCAAATCCATTTCCCGTTTTGCCCTTCGGATGTTCATCATGACCGTTTTGTAATCAGGATGATATCTTCCGAACCGTTCGACTTCCTCATAACGTTCTTTCAGTTCCACAAATCGCCGAATTTTCCGTTGGGTTTCCTTATTTGATCTCATCATATATAAAGAATGGCGATACGTTTCCACAATATCACTTTCGATAACCATCCTCGCCAGTTTTTCTGCATGATCGATAATTTGTGCCCTTTCTAGGGTAACTAGCATCCAACACCCACCTCCATTTATAATTAATCCGCCTTCCATGGGCGGGGACGCTTTTTTCTAAGTATATCAAAATTCCAAAGGATTGACAAAAAACGAAAGAGGAAATCATTTTATCCTGACGGAATGTTTTAAACCTTGTCCAAAGGTTTTGCAAAAAAAATTACTCGTCCCCCTTTTCAACAGCTTGTAACATATTCAGCATAAATGAAGCCATTTGGGCCCCTTCGGTAATTTTTTGAACCCGATTGGCAAAGGTCTTTTTATAATATTGTCTCGCAGCTTTTTGAAATTGTGTAATCGATTGGGGATCCCTTGACAATGTACGATACCATTGGGGCTGTTCTCGTATAAATCGATGCAAATCTCGATTCGACTGGATCAGTGCTAAAATATCCTTTCTCATAGTTCACCTTCCATTAATCTCTGCGGAAGGAAAATGGGTTTTGTTTCTGTCTTTCAATTGTTGAATTCCCCTTTCCTTCCTTTTGAGCACGTTGTAATTCGGAGAGAATACCTTGAATCGTTTGAATCGTTTCGTTCAAATTTTGAATATATCCTTGTAACTTTTCCATATCGGTATTTTTTAAAGTTTTTACTAATTGCTGAAAAAACGCAGATGTTTCATCACCATTTCCACGGCTATGTTTTTCTAACGGATTAGTGGATGTATAGGCTTTCCATTTCGGATCATCTTCACCTAATAAATACCATTCCTCATATAATTCCTGCCACGTATAGTTGCCTTTTCTGACTTCTTTAATCATTAACGGATGTTCTCGGATGAATTCTTTAAATTTTTGGACGTTTGGATGTAGTTTCTTTTCTCCCATGCTCTTCACCTCAGCTACTTCCTTATTTCTATAATATGAATTTAGGGAAAAAATGAAACTAATATATAAGAAAAAAGACTAGGTATATCGCCTAGTCTGAACCCCAAGGTATTTTTAAAAAGTTTTGTGTATAATATTTTCTGTATACACCGACACCTAAGTGGGTAAATTGGTCATTTAGCAAAGTTTCCCGATGACCTTTACTATTTAACCATCCAGCAACGACTGAAACACTATCGGTATATTGATAGGCAATATTTTCTCCCGCCATTTCATAAAAAATGCCCCCCCGACCGCAATCGGTCGGATAAATCACCGGTCCTTTTCGAAACATGGGAAAAGGTTTCCGTTTCATACATGTCTTTACTATGCTCATAGGCGACGACTCGAACGTCTTCATCCCAATGTACAGTTGAAATAGAATATCGTTTCCGGATTAAGTTCGTCAATTCGAAAATTTGTTTTTCACTCGCCCGATCAGCTAAATCCCATTGCTCTTCCGTTAATAGATCGCTTTCCACCAATGTCCCCCGATAGGTCAAATCATAAGGACGATGTAATAAGACCGATTCTTTGTCCAAAAAACGGACGAATAACAACTCACCGGTAAAATTATCAAAATATAGCTGAGCAAAAATATCCCCCAATTGTAAGAGCGGACGAATATTCAAATCGCTTTCAAACAATTCAAAGCGATACACTCCATCTCCATAAGTAAATTCAATTTCGGGTCTCATCGTATATTTTTTGTAAACCGATTCTAAATTTTCCCCTATGTGAAACGGAAATATATTTATTTCTGTACCAGCTACGGAAATTGAGGATACAGTCCCATCCTTTTCTCCTACAATCATATAGGTGTTTTCACTATTGTAAACTAACGAAGTGTATCCATAATAAGACAATTCCGTACGATCAGGGTTCCCGTAATAATCGAAAAACTGTTGAACAGATTTACCAATATACGTGGAAATCCCTTCCTCAGGTCTTTCCGGTTTTTCGATCTCTTCTTGAATATCTAACTGTAAATCTTCTTCCGCAGACGGTTTTTTCGAGTTCTCTGTCAAAACTGAATCCTCGGAGTTAAATAAGTTCAATGATACCCCTAAAACTAAAAAAATCGTTAGCAATACAAGTATTCGTATCAGGCTTCGCAGGGGACATTCCTCCTCCTCAAATACTTTGCGCTCATCAAACGTCTTAAAATAATCGATGAAAGTTATAAATAATACCAAATTTTAAAAATAAATATAATTTTACTACTATTACTATTTTCGTTTGGCTTTATTATACCATTTTTTTTCTGGCATATGAAACAATGATACTTTTTACCCAGGTCTAAAGATATATTTTATCTACCAGTGTTTGCACAAACTAAAAAACAGAAATACTTCTGACCTGTTGCCTTTCTGCATGTAAATCATGAAACATTCAATTAAAGAACTGTTCCCCTTCCGTTCTTTCCTCTGAAATTTCCGACAAAGCGATTTTCGCCTTTTCATCCGTCTGATTATCAACGGCTAAATCACCTAAAGAAACAATACCAATCAATGTTTCTCCTTCGACAACAGGGACTCGTCGAATCTGTTCCTCCGCCATTAATTCGGCAACTTCTTCTACACCTTGATTCTTTAAAACGGTTTTTACATCCGTTGTCATTAATTGTTCCACTTTTGTAGATAGAGGCAATTGTTCTGCCATCCCGCGAATGACTAGATCCCTGTCCGTTATGATTCCAATTAATCGATTGCCATCAACGACCGGTAAGGACCCAATATCAAATTTTTTCATTTTCTTTGCAGCATCGAATATACTGTCAAAATATGAGCAAACTTTTACATCTCTCGACATAATGTCTGCCACTTTCATATTTATTCCCTCCTCCTTTCCTTATTCTCCCTTAGTTTATCCATTTGTTCCTTTGAAATACGATTCATACTGTCTTGAAAAACGCACCTTTTTCCTTATTTTCACAATTTTTACTGTTGAATCTTTCTTTACAATCATCTATTATTTATTTAGCAGTGTTTAGCGAATAAAAACAGGGGGGAGAAATGGATGCGGTTAGAAAATACGGGGATTGAAAAACTACGTGTAGACTTGAATATTTTAGATGACCTGTTGCCCCAATTTGGTTTAATTCGTGCAGGACAATGGGACTACGAAAGGGTTACGTATGATAGGAAAATCGTCATAAAAGATCATGTATATTATTTACGGGTTCAAGGTTATGCTTTAGAAGGGGATGTGGGAGCCCACGATGCTTATATCCAATTGAAAGTTCCAATTCTTGGGAAGTATTATTATCCCCATGGGGTAGAATACGGAGAAGATGAAAATTTTCCAAAGGCATTAGTAACCCGTTGTCAGGAAATTTTAAAAGAAGTTTACGAACAATTAGAACCGTTAGCGGATCAAGTTCCAGCAGAAACGGTGTGAAACATGAAAATACACATCGTTCATCAAGTTATTTCACGTAAAAAATTTGGCTATAATTTTTGGTGCTGGTGACTAAACCTAGCACCTTTTTTTTGATCAAAAAAATAGAGACAAGTGAAATTCCCAAGTAAAATGTAATCGCCAAACTCCATTTAAAGAGTAATGTCACATGTCTCATCATGATTGGATACGCATTTTGTTAAATATCTTTTATGTTTAAGAACGAAGAACTTTAAGCTCTTAAAGAAGGTGTTGTCAAGAAACAAAAACACGTCTCAACATATATGAGAATCCCCATCAACACAATGATGAAATGCATATCTGATGTAGAACACGTTTACATGAAAATCCAACAACGGGATTTTGAAAGAATCTATCATCAGATGGAGACGATAAAACGCATTGCATTTGGTTATAAGTGCTTTGATCCTTTTAAAAATCGTATTCTTATTACCAATCATTTAGTAACCATAAAAAAAGGTGACCCCTAAGTCCAAAATAGAAAATGATTGAAATTCCATTGGCGGCGACTCCTGCGGGGAAAGAACAAGACTCGAGACCCCGCGGAAACGTTGTGACGAGGAGGCGGGGACGTGCCACTGGATGAGCGTCCGCCAATGGAACGAATCACTTCAAATCGATTTTGAATGAATGGACAACGTGATTCGATTACATTTTACTGAATAAAGTCACGAAATTTTTCTCCAACACGATTTGACAAAGAACCAAAAATTTAGGGAAACTTCGCCAATTGGCAAGTTTCCCTTTTTCAATCATTAAAAGCCAAAAATCGCTTTAATCAAGGAAGTCGTCTCTCCCCCTTTATAAAATACATAAAGGAAAAAGTAAACGACGACACCTGTTCCTGCAGTAAAAAACCATACGATGCTAGTAATCGGTCCAAGTTTTCGATGTTTATCTAACACATTTTTTAAACCGAACCAAATTGTCCGAACACCAAGGATTGCTCCTATCGTTGCTAAAACGATATGGAAGAGCAAAAAGATCGTGTAATAGATTTTTAAATGTTCCGGACCACCGAAAGACGTATTTCCGATAAAAATGGTCCTACTTAAATAAATGACAAAAAAAAGAACGGCAAAGACGGCTGCAGAAATCATCAATTTTTTATGGATTTCTATTTTCCTTTTATAAATAAAATACCACCCGAAAGCAACGAGTATCCCGCTAATGACGATAAAAAGGGTACTAATCGTTGGTAAAAGCGGCACATTTCCCATTTTGTTAACCCCTTTCTATAATCTTTATCTATCATCTATTATCGAGGTTTTTTTTGAAAATGTAAACTAATTACATCATCCGTAGATAGGTGCAGAGTCATCATCTTCTGCCTCTTTTTTAAACCAATCGATAATTACTTTAAATAAAACCGTCCCATAAATTATTTCCTGTAAAATTTTCATCACTACGCCGCCTAATTGTTGATCGACATTTAACGGTAATAAATTAAAGGCTTCAGGACCCGGTAAGTCTAAAGTGGAAAGGGTATCTGTCGGAACACATAATTCCAAAGACTTGATCCATAACTCTGTATTCGTATATGTCTCATACATCGGTGTCGGATTAAATATAATTAATGCACAGGCAGGGGTAATCAGCGCACTATCTGCAAATATATAACCCATTTTTTTCAACCCGCTTAATTGTCGCGATTCTTCCACCCGATTTAATAAAGGCCACCACATGAAAAAGGCAAAGATAAAGAGCAAAGATGTATACCCACCATGAATCCATATATTCATTTTAATGAAGTCTAAAATGGCAGGTACATGATATAACGAAAATACCCCGTTGAAACCGATTAAAGCAACTAACGGTTTTGTAAAAAAGGAAAACAAGGGGCGAACCACAGGTAATGTGATAATTCTTTTCCACATCCATACAGGAACACCAATGATTAAGATCGGAGGAACTAACAGATTTAAAATTGCCATTTGCACCATATGAAAGGTAAACATTAAATGACTAAGCAAATCAATGGGAGAACCTTTCATAATATAGATCATAAACATTGCAGTCGGAAATAGTATTTTATGACGCAGTTCTAATGGACCGGCGCCTTGAAACCAATGTTGTTTACGATTGGCTATATAAAAGAACAGTGCGGTGACAAAGGCAATAAAGAGCAAAAAGTACGGACTCCAAAGGGCGACAAAACCGAATTGATCTAAACGTAACATTTCCATTCACCCCTTTTTAAATTACATGGATAGAGAAAACCCGGTATACAAAAACCGGGTTTCTTTTTACCACCAAACGATCGTTAAAAAAGCTAGTATCGTCAAAAAAGCTGCAAATACCCCTGAATACATAAAAAACATCGGCATCTCATGGCCTTTATGGCTCGCATGCATGAAATAGTACAATTGAAAAATAACTTGAATACCTGCTAAAAGCAAAATAAATGGGGCGACAAAATTCGAAGGAAATAAGTCATTGTATGCCACAGAAACAAAAGAAATAACAGTGAAAAAAATCATTAATATAAAGGTAAGAAATTGATTACGCATTTCCTTTGCGCTTTTTTTTCTACGGTATTCAACCGATGTACGATGGACTGAATTGTTTTCCATAATCAATCATCCCACCTTCCCTAATAAATATACGACGGTAAAAATAAATACCCAGACGACATCGATAAAGTGCCAATAGAGGCTCGCCACATAATATTTCGGTGCATTGTAAAGGGACAATCCCCTTTTTGCATTTCGAATAATCAACGCTGTAATCCATCCGAGTCCAAATAGAACGTGAGCACCATGGGTTCCGACTAACGTATAATAAGCCCCACTAAAAGCGCTGCTCGTAAAACCAAAATCGAATTCATGGACATAATGATAAAACTCATAAATTTCTAAAGCTAAAAAGGTGGCTCCTAAAAGAACGGTAATGAAAAACCAAAACTGCATTTTTTTGAAATGAAAGTTTTTCATATGGTATATGGCATACACACTCGTTAACGAACTCGTTAACAAAAGCATGGTCATAACAAATACTAACGGAAGACTAAATAGTTCATTCGTCGTAACATGTGTACCTTTGTTTTTTAAAGCCAAGTAGGTGGCGAATAGGGAAGCGAATAACACTGTTTCGCCACCTAAAAACAACCAAAATCCGATAAATTTATTTCTACCCTCAAGGGTTTGTTTTTCCGGATCGGCAGGCCACGTTTGGGGCGTATATTTTTCCTCAGCCATCATGATGCAATCCCTCCCTTATGTTTATCATTCATTAATTCTTCTTTCGGAATATGATAACCGTGATCGTCTTTAATCGATCGAATGAGCATCGTTCCAAAAGTGATACATAAGCCGATAATCAACACAGGTATCGCCCAAGGTTTCCCATCACCAACTTGGTTCATTGGGTTATACATCATTCCGAAGGCAGCGATAAACAGTCCGAGTGAAATGATCACTGGCATGATCGTATTATTTGGCATATGAATATCATCCAACGGTTCAGCTGGCGTCAACCCTTTATTTCCTTCCATCTTTTCAATCCAATACGTATCGATTCCTCGTACAAAAGGCGTTTGTTTAAAATTGTAATAAACCGGTGGGGACTCTAATGCCCATTCCATCGTCCGTCCATCTTCCCAAGGGTCATTACCAACCTTTTGATTTTTCACAGTCGTAATAACAATATTGACGAGCATAATGACAATGGCAATACCCATCATGAAAGCACCGATCGAACTAATGAAATTCCCCATATCGAGCCCTTGACCTGATAAGAAGGTTGCCACCCGTCTTGGCATTCCCCACAAGCCGAGGAAATGTTGAATGAAAAAGGTTAAATGAAAACCGATGAAAAATAATACAAAGGTAATATATCCTAATCTTTCACTTAACATCGTCCCAAACATCTTTGGCCAATAAAAGTGCGCACCAGCCAAAAGGGCAAATACAACCCCACCGACGATTACATAGTGAAAATGTGCGACGATAAAATACGTGTCGTGCAATTGATAATCGAGGGGGGCAATTCCTTGCATAACCCCAGTAACTCCCCCGATAACAAAGGAAGGGATAAATCCTAAAGCATAAAGCATTGGGACGGTAATTTTAATACTTCCACCCCACATCGTTAACAACCAGTTGAATATTTTGATTCCAGTCGGAACGGCGATGGCCATCGTCGCAACGGCGAATATTGCGTTAGCGACATTTCCTAAACCTGTCGTAAACATATGGTGCGCCCAGACCATAAATCCTAAAAATCCAATTAAGATCGTTGCAAAAACCATTGATGAATAACCAAAAAGCCGTTTCCTAGAAAAAGTAGAAATAATTTCTGAAAAAATACCGAAAGAAGGTAAAATTAAAATGTACACTTCCGGGTGGCCGAAAATCCAGAAGAAATGCTCCCAGATAATCGTATTTCCTCCTGCTGTAACATCAAAGAAATTTGTAGTGAATAATCGGTCAAACATTAGGAAAAAGATACTTGCCGTAAGGGGTGGAAAAGCAAATAAGATTAAAGATGATGCGATAAAAGTCGTCCACGTTAACATCGGCATCCTCATAAACGTCATTCCAGGAGCACGCATATTAATAATCGTTACGAGAAAATTGATCCCGGAAATCAACGTTCCAAAACCGGAAATTTGCAACCCTAACGTGTAATAATCGATACCATGACCCTCTGAAAATAGGGATAACGATGCATATGAAGTCCACCCGGCATCCGGTGCATCACCAAAAATCCAAGCTAAGTTTAAAAATACACCGCCGAAGAAAAACAGCCAAAAACCGAGGGAATTTAAAAATGGAAACGCCACATCCCTCGCACCGATTTGAAGCGGTACGACCGCATTCATTAAAGCAAACAAAAGCGGCATCGCTGCAAGGAAAATCATCGTCGTTCCGTGCATCGTAAACATTTCATTAAATGTTTCTTCTGACATAAACCCGAACTGCGGTTTTAACAATTGAATACGAATGAGTAAAGCCTCTATTCCCCCAAGAAGGAAGAAAAATCCTCCACCAAATAAATATAAGTGGGCAATTTTTTTATGGTCGACAGTCGTTAAATATTCCCATAAAACTGCGCCAACACTTCTTTTTTCTGCGATGCTACTCACCTTTCATCCTCCCCTTTTAAACCCCTTTATTCTCATACATATAAAACCCAAATTATTCTTGCACTTTTAAACTCATTAAATACTCAGCCAAAGCCTCAAGTTCTTCATCCGTAAAGTCAGCTTTTTCGTACATGAGATTTCCAGGTTTATATTCTTCAGGATGTTGAATCCAATTTTTAATATTTTCCTTCGTAAATTCTAAATAGCCTGCCACTCTCGTTCGATTTCCAAAATCGGCTAAATTCGGTCCGAGTCTTGTGGCTTCCGGTCGGTCATCTCTCGCGGTTGTTGCATGACAAGAAATACATGAAAACTGATCATTTTCCTCGAACAATTGCTTTCCTTTAACAGCCAATTCCGACGCCAACTCTGGTTCTTCATTCTTTTGCATCGCAAGAACCCACCTGTCGAATTCATCCCGAGAAATTGCCTTCACTTTAAAATCCATGTATGCATGGGATGGTCCGCATAATTCTGCACATTTCCCGTAAAAGATGTTCCCAGCTTCGTCGGACTTTTCTGGATCAAATTCTAAGTAAAATGTATTTAAGTTGTCCGTATTCGTGTCCATTTTTCCTCCGATGCTCGGCACCCAGAAGGAATGTTTCACGTCACTTGCTTTCAAATTGAAATAAATTCTTTCACCGGTTGGAACAACTAAATCTTGGGATGTGATAATTCCTAAATCCGGATATTCAAATTCCCACCAATAAAGATTCGCACGCACATTTACGACGAGATGTTTCGGATCTCCCTGTTCATCTACCCGTTCCATCCCTTTTACATCTCCAAAATAGAAAGTTAAGTATACCGTTGGAATGGATAAACCGATAATGATTAAAATCGGTATAGCAGTCCATATGACTTCCAATTTATGACTGCCTGCAACTTGTTTAGGAATTTTATTTTCATCCCCTTTTTTCCTTCGAAAACGGACCAATACGATTACATAAATCGTCACAACGACTAATATGACAATCGCCATAACGGAAAAACTTAGTAAAAATAGATTGTATTGTTTTTCTGCAACTTCCCCTGCCGGTTGAAGTGTGGATAGAAACGGTTTGCCACAACCGGTTGTTATCAGTGCTGAAAAGAAAATGAAAATAAACAGAATCCACTTTTTCATCCGTATGAACCCCCTTTTTCGTAAAACAGTCAAATTCCAACATTCATCTTCACAAGCAAACATATTCCATTTTTATTGTTGGTTAAATTTAAAAACATTGAACCTTATATCAAAAAATTTGCATGAGTGAAAAAAAGATAATGGAAAGAAATAACAAGGTTAAGTAATTTAAAGAAAAAATAAACATTCGGTTTGCCCATTTTCCATCTTTCCCGTTGAATTTATACAGTCCTGCAACCAACCAGGTGATATTTAAAACCGTGGCAATACCGATAAACACTGGACCTAATGCACTTAATAAAAACGGAAGAGGAAAAAGGGAAATAACCCATAAAAGAATTTGTCGTTTTGTCATCGGAAAACCATAAACGACTGGTAACATTGGTATACCTACCCGTCGATACTCCTCCACCTTTTTCATCGCAAGGGCGAGAAAATGGGGGGGTTGCCAAATAAACATAATGAAAAATAACACCCATGCGAAAAAATGAAGATCTGGATCAATGGCAGCCCAACCGATCAGAGGTGGAGCAGCTCCGGAAAAACTTCCGACGACCGTATTTAACGTATATTTTCTTTTCGTCCAAAGGGAATATAACACGACGTATACGAAAGAACCCATTACCCCAATGATCCCAGCAGAAAAAGATGTCTGAAAGAGTAAAAGGGATCCGATTGCAAGAAAAACGAAACCGATCGTCAAAATCAATGTTGGCGAAAAACTCCCTGTAACGGTCGGACGGTTCTTCGTTCGTTCCATATGTTCATCGATATCTCGATCTATATAATTATTTAAAGTTGTGGAACCGGCAATAACGAGCCAAACCCCCATCAACGCGAGAAGAATTTCCAATAAATAATCTTGAATAGAAAGTCCGTTATAAAATAGGGCTAATACGATTCCTGTAAAGGCAGTTAACATATTCGAATGGATGATTCCAATTTTAATCAAGGAAAGGAAATCCTTAAAAACGGACACCTTCTTCTCACTATGATCGATGCTCGTTAAATCCGACATTGATGTTTCGTGTAAAGGGTTGCCCATTTCAATATAACCTCCTTTCTTTAAAAACATCATCAAATATACAAACACCATTCGGATTTTCGTTCAAAGAAAAACGACTAATACTCATATTACTACGATTTAAATAGGGTTAACTACCTTTGGAAACGGTTTATATTTTCTCTAACATATATTAAATCACAAATAAAAAAAATTTGTGAATCTTTTTTGGATAATTTTTGTCATTTTTGTGTCAAAATTGGTAAGTTTTTTCGTTTCAATTTAAAAATAGAGATTTATATTTTAAAATTTTCAATAAATAACGGTTGTTTTATGCTTCATATTTCCATTTAACCGATGATTTTTCATAAATTTCCTATTTTTATCGTGAAAATAACACTTTTCTCTTGTCACAAATTGATGGATTCGGTACGATTTACGTTGAGGAAATTTAAAAAATTTAAGTAGGTGAAGCGATTGCATCAGCGATTAAAATGGATTTCAGTACTATCCACATTCGGAATGCTCGGGTTACTAATCGGCGGAGCCCTCGTCACAAAAACAGATTCTGGAGACGGGTGCGGTACTTCTTGGCCCCTGTGTCACGGAAAATTGTTTCCCGATCAAATTACTCCGGAATTGTTGATTGAATTTTCCCATCGAATTTCAACGGGAATTGTTTTTCTGCTAGTTCTTCTTTTGTCTTATTGGAGTATAAAACAGTTTGGGCGTTTTCTCGAAACGAAAATATTGGTAACCCTTTCTTTAAGCTTTATCATCATCCAAAGCTTAATTGGAGCTGCAACCGTTATATGGGGTCAGTCCCCCTTCTTCCTAGCTTTACATTTTGGCATTTCCTTAATCTCTTTTGCAGCGGTATTATTGTTGACGATATTTATCTTTGAAATTGAAAAAATTCCTTCCCCAAAGCTGTATACGATCGACCGAAAGATGATTTTTCACACGTATGCTGTCACGATCTATAGCTATATCGTTATCTACACCGGGGCCCTTGTTCGCCATATGGATGCGAGTATGATTTGTCCAGACTGGCCATTTTGCAATAATGAACAGATCACATTGCCGAGGAATATGTATGAATGGGTGCAAATGGGACATCGACTTGCTGCAGGCATCATCTTTATTTGGATTCTTTATTTGATGATAAAAGCAATTCGTAATTATAAACATATATCTGTTATTTATTACGGATGGATCGCCGCGTTTATCCTCGTATTATTACAGGTGATCTCAGGGGCTTTCGTTATTTTTACCCAATTAAACTTGATCGTGACTTTATTGCATGCATTATTTATTTCCTGTTTATTCGGTTTATTAAGTTATTTCGTATTTATCTCGATCCGAAGTAGTAAAAATAATCGAATATAAAATTGAATCATCCGAATCTTTTCAATTAAACATTGAATAATTGATGATCATGCTCACACGTTTAGCCGCTAGCTAGGTTCATTCCTAAAGGGATTTATCATATTTTTCATAAAATGACGTAAGGAAGGGGGCTACCCTTCCCTTTTTATGCTCTTTTTCGGTCCAATCCACCTAAAAAAACAAGGGCGCATAAGTCCCTTGTTAGCAAAATGGTCCAGGTCTTCCACAGCAATTAAAATGCTGATGACAAACTTGATCTACAACCGATTGGGTATGTGGACAGAAATGTTCGTGCTTAAACATATGTTGATTGACCGTTGTCGTATGGGATGGATGAATGTGTGGAACAATATGCGTAAATTGGTTCGTGTTCACAAATTGGTTCGTCGGATAAATAACCGGTGGCATCATATTCGGTGGAAATACAGGCATAACGAATCCCCTTTCTTCATAGTTTTCATTTACATTATTAACCTATGAAAAAAGCGGATTACCTGTAATAAGGAAATAACCTATTTTATTTGCCATATTCCTTTTAGAAAGGTCGACGGGTACTTTTCATAATTCCGTACTTACCTTACAATCAAATGAAATTCTCCCCATGTCGCGCTATTTTTTTCTCCAGTCGTTCGATTCGTTTGACCATTTCCTCCCGTTCCTTTTGCCTAAAGGATGTTTCCTTCGTTTCCGACCATTCTCGGTAAGCCATATTTGCTAACTCAAGAGCCCCTTTATAATCTTTATATTGATGTTCTAAAATTTTTGCCCCTTCAATACTAGCGGAAATCCGTATTTTTCCCTCGGATGATTCGGCGATTTGTTTATACAAAACCAACGCTTTTCGATAGTTTTTAATCTTTTTATATTGGTGTGCTAATTGAATCATTCCTCGCCATTTCTCTGTTCCTTCCCATTTTGTCATCCCCTTTTCTAACAACGGAATGGCGACTTTCGTTTCCTTTAATTGGGAATACCACGTGCCGAGGGATAACAATTCCCCTTCCGTTTGATGATGATCCAGTCCGAGAAGTTTGAAAGATAGATGGGTATATAAAATGATTAATGTTAATACGTCCTGTTCATTATGTTCCATTACTTGAAGAATGCCTTCAGGATTTTTCGTTTTTAAAAAATCAAAATAGGCCATCGGGGCCAAATAGCCGGGTAAATCCGATTTCCGATCAATATTTAAAATCTCCCTTTCCACATTTGATAGACTGACGGAATCTAATCGATGTTTCCACATTCTCCTTGCACCATGAAGAAGATCAAAATGGCCAAAGGGGGGCAAATTTGGGACATGTTCGCGAATTAATGTATGCCTCGTTTTTACTTGTGGCCAGTCGAAGGCCTTTCCATTATACGTAACGAGCGTCGTATAATCGATATTTCTTAAAAAACTATCGTATAAAGGAATCTCGTGACCCGGTTCAGGTAAAAGATGCTGTTTAACGACTACTTCATCACCGTCGATATATGCGTATCCAAGAAGAAAAATCGTATTTCCCACTCCGCCCCCAAGGCCCGTCGTTTCAGTGTCGAAAAAGAATAAATCTTCTCCTTTATATCCTTTAGCCGACAAAGGGTGGGAAATGCTTGTTTTTTGCCAGGCATCCATCGCAACTAAAAAATCTGCATATGAATAATTCCCTCTTTTTTCAGATAATGGATAACGCCTTTCTTTAATTAAACAATATTGATGATCCAATTGATACGGAACGATTCCGTGTTTTCTCCATTCCTTTTCGAAAGGAAGATGAAATGGTTCATCTTTCTTATTGGAACCTTTGTCTAGATTGTTTTCTTCCGCTAAATAAGAATCGTATAAATCGAGTTTCCTTTTTAAAGACATCCCTTTACCCTCCACTTATTTTGACAACATCATCCGATCTAAAATGGAAATGGCATCGGTTTTACACGTCTTTGTAGAAGTAAAAGTACCGACACAGGAAGGACACCCATATTCACACGGACAATGTTGAATCGTTCTTTTAGCTTCAGACAGAACGGATTCAAGATGATCATATAATTCATCACTTAAGCCGACACCGCCTGGATATCGGTCATAAAAAAAGATGGTCGGTTTTTCCGTATGGCTCGACTTCACTTGAGGTACAACATGGATGTCTTCCGGGGCGCTCATCACAAACATTGGAACAATCGTTTTTAAAACATTTGCTGCACCTAACAATCCTTCTTCTAACCGTTGTTCCCCAAATTCAGAAAAATCCTTAGATAAAGAGATCCAAACCGCATTTGTATGTAAAGTTTGTTCTGGCAAATGAATGGGGCCAGATCCGATATTTTCATGGGTTTCAAATTTGATTTTTTTAAAGATCGTCGCCATGGCCGTAACAGCCACATCGCCATATTGAATGATGGAATCTCCCTTTTTCCTTTCCCGTTCGACTTCCAACACCTTTAATTGGACAGCTAATTGGGCATCCGTATAATAATCGACCTTTACTTCACGGACGTAAGCTTTCTTTTCTTCCCAATCTAATTTTTCCACTTGGTATTGAAGACCTTGATGTAAATAAATCGCTTCTTCATGAAGAAGGGTAAGGGCACTGAACGTATCCATTTCTCCGATTACTTTCACCTTTCCCCGATTCGTTTGATCAATAATCACGACATTTTCCCTCGCAGCCGAACGTAAACTAATCTCGTGGGCAGGAAAGGATTCATTCATCCAATGGTATTTTCCATTACTGAAATGGAGAATGTTTTTTTCCACGAAAAACTCGAGAATATCTTCCACATCCATATCGCCAAATCGTTCCCCTTTCCGAAAGGGTAATTCGTAAGCTGCACATTTTAAATGATCGACAAGTATAATAATATTGTCCGGATTTATTCTTGCAATTTCTGGGGATTGGTGAAAAAAGTATTCGGGATGTTGGATGACATATTGATCTAAAGGTGAATTGTCAGCAACAAAGATTACGAGGGATTCCCCCTGTCTCCTTCCTGCTCGTCCCGCCTGTTGCCAAGCACTTGCGATCGTACCTGGATAACCGGTCATAAAACAAACTTGCAATTGGCCGATGTCCACACCAAGTTCCAAAGCATTTGTACTGACGACACCATAAATCTTCCCTTCCCGTAATCCCTTTTCTATTTCCCTTCTTTCTTTCGGGAGATAACCACCCCGATATCCGCAGATTTTTTTCTCACCGATGGTCTTTTTTACCAATTCCTGCAAATAAGTTAATATAATTTCCACCCGCATCCGACTTTTAGCAAAAATAATCGATTGTATATGATGTTTTAAAAATTCCCCAGCGAGCTTACGAACTTCTAAAGTTGCACTCCTTCGTATATTTAAAGGTTGATTAACAATAGGAGGATTATAAAAGATGAAATGTTTTTTGCCGCTCGGTGCACCATTTTGATCAATTAATTTCATCAATTTACCGGTTAATTGTTCGGCTAGTTCTAATGGATTAGCAATCGTGGCCGATGTGCAAATAAACACCGGATCGCTTCCGTAAAATTGACAAATGCGCTTTAATCTTCGGATCACATTTGCCATATGGCTGCCAAAAATACCTCGATACGTATGCAGTTCATCGATAATGACGAACGATAAATTTTCAAACAAAGAAACCCATTTCGTATGATGGGGCAAAATTCCAGAATGGAGCATATCGGGATTCGTAATAACGATATGACCTGCCTTTCGTATTTTTTGACGAACAGATACAGGCGTATCCCCGTCATACGTATAGCTATTTACAGAAATCCCTGCCCCTTCTATCAGTTCATTTAATTCATTTTTTTGATCATAACTTAGTGCTTTCGTCGGAAAAATATACAAAGCACGAGCCTCCGGTTGATGGATGATCGTTTGCAATACAGGTAGGTTGTAACAGAGGGTTTTTCCCGAAGCCGTGGGAGTAATTGCTGTGAAATCTTGACCAGCCATACCGAAATCATAGGCTTCCCTTTGATGTGAATATAATTGGTCAATTCCCTTTTTTTCTAATGCCTCTTTTATAGAAGGATGTAAGCTTTTGGGAAAGGGAACGAAATTCGCCCGCTTTGCTTCGATCGTTTCCCAATGGGTAATATTTTTAAAGATTCCGTCTTGCTCCTTCATCCATTGAATAAAATCCGATAGCCCCTTCTTTTTAAACATACGATTCACCTGCTCACAATGAAGATTTCTGTTTTTATTATAGTCGAACGAATGAATGTTTGCATCTAACGACCGATCTTTTTCGCAAAAATCCCGATAATTTAACCAAAAATAGATGTATTGCCCCCTTCTAGATGAACCTCTAGTTCTGTTGGTTAGGATTAACCTTTAAAGATTTGACTAATTCCTTTTATTAATGAACTCGTTTGTTGGAGGGTCCCTAAAATTTGGTTCGCTGTATTGATCATTTTTTGAAAATCGAGCGACCCGTTTTCCGTTTTAAAAGCTTGAATAATCGGGTGTTCGTTAAAGGAATTTCCAACAACTGGAACGTATGGTTGAAATTGGGGTGGATCTGTATAGATCGGATGAAGGGGGTTTTCCATCATTGATTGAATATCCATATTCATTTTGTCATAAAAAGGGAAATGGACAGGTCCGTACATATTTGGAGGAAGGGAAGGAGCTATTGGCAAATAGCCCATTGGATAGGGAAAAATGGCATCGCCCCATTGGTTCGGGTTATAACCGCTTATTTCCATGTCCAAAACCTCCTCGATCAATAGAATGATTCATATAAATGAAACAAATCTTCTATATTATATGGGTTTTCATCTCCAATGGTGCTTTATGCCAATGCTGAGAGAAGTTTTTCCAATGTATAATGAATGGAGTTCACATAATGTTTAAACCGTTTGTAACTCGTCTCTGGATAAAAGGCCCAAACGGAAATTTCCAATAATTGATCTTTTACTGCTTCCAGTTGAAAAGAGTACAAATCCTTCGGTCGATTCAATTCCACCCATCCTTTTGCCCTTTCAAACCAACGATTGACCCTTTCCTCTACTTCTTCAAAGAACGGTTTAACCTCATCGTAAAAATTGGGGCTTTTTTGTTCTTGTTTCGTATGTTCGAAAATCGTATCAATGCGTTTTAAATATTGTTTGATTTGCTCTGTTTCTGCCATCAGTAGTTTCGGATCCAACATATATCACATCCATCAAAGAAATTTAGTAATATTATAACACGATGAAATGAGATGTTATCATTCATAAAAAAAGCATCTCCAATGATGGAAACGCCTTACACGACAGATTTCCTTTGAAACGAATACCCCTTTTCCCTTTCATGATCCTCCTTCTTCAATTTTCGTTCAACTTTCTCGATTTGTTTCTGATGGTTATGAATACAATCTTGGATGTTCGCTTGAATTTGAATGGATAGCACCGATTCTAATCGATTCAACTCTTTTTCCAACTGGTCCAATTGTTGTAAACAATCTTGGAAATTCATCTAGATTTCATCACCTCACCCAAAACTTATTATTATGACATTTCGCGAACATTTCGGAACTTCCTGCAACCTTGACAAAACTAGAAGAGATTCGCTAAAGAAAGGGATCCTTTGACAAATTTCCCATTTGCATTTTGAAAAGATGATCCAATGATTTTACATGTTCCGTCTATAGTTAAAACATTTTTCAACTATTTTTCCAAATGCTCAATCCATTTTTCTATGTAATTGAAACCATTCCTTTATTGAAGCGACAATTTCGATTTCCTTTCTTTTTCTTTTATACCAATTCGTAATTTGAATCGGCTGTTTCATTTGAGGAGGGTCAAACCATTTCGATTGAACTTTTCCTTTTTCATCCCACGATTGTTCGACAGGTTTTTGATGACGAATGACTGGAAAGGCGATTCGTAAAAATGGGGTTGTCCGACATTTTCTACCGAGTAAAAACTTTTCAAAGTCAAACCGACTCCCCGTATGAGTGGTTTTTCGGACAAAGGTAAGAAACTGTGGAAAAAGTGCTGGTTTGAAAAGAATTTCAGCAATTGTTTTTCCTAATTCAATCCGCTCATCAACCTTTACAAATTTTTTCACACTTGCTCCAAACAGTTCTCCTTGTAAAGTCGGAAGGATTACTATACTATAATGTAGAAAATCCTGCCCTTTAAACGGAAGGGATTGGAATATTTTTTTTCGAAAAAGTGGGTGATCGATCACCGGTTTTTGAATTACGTTTTGTTCATTAATAATTAATGCCTTTAGCAATCGATCTTCATTCCGAGTGATCCAAAATCGCATCCATTCATGATACATAAACGAAGAAACTTGGAATTTTTTCAAAAGGTGAAACATTGGGCGTCGATAAATCGTCGAATAATGATAGACTAGTAATTGGGGGAAAGCGTCTTGAAATATAAGCCAGTTCGCCCTTTCATACGTCAAAAAGAGAAGTTCTGCATAAGAACTAGATAGAATTTTTGAATAGACGTCCCCATTTAAGTCACACATATTCCAGCCAGCATTTCGAGAAACAAAGGCAGCGAGAAGTGCCCATTTAATTTCCGGATGTTGAAAATAAAAGGTTTCATAAAAATTGGTACGGGAAATATTATCCACATTTCCATTTCTCGTCTTCAAAGCGATCTGTTTTATTAACATTTGTTCATCCATGAATATGTGCTCCCTTCCACATCGTTGCAGATTGAGGTGAAAAGTATGGACATTCGCTATCCAGGGGGTAAAAAATACCAAGTACCTAAATTGGAAACGAGCGGACAAAAGGATTACGGGAATAGGGGTATGACCTTTGAAGAAGATATAAACGAGTCTAATAAATATTATTTGGCAAATGGGATTGCAGTTATTCATAAAAAACCGACGCCGATCCAAATTGTGGAAGTTGACTATCCGAAAAGAAGTGCTGCAAAAATTAAAGAAGCTTATTTTAAAACACCTTCCACAACAGACTACAACGGAGTATACAAAGGGAGGTATATCGATTTTGAAGCGAAGGAAACGAAAAATAAAACATCGTTTCCGCTGAAAAATTTCCATGAACATCAAGTGATACATATGAAAAATATTATCCGTTGTGGGGGAATATCCTTCGTTCTCATTCGTTTTTCAACAACGGATGAAGTGTACTTTTTAGACGGAAACATGTTATTAAAATTTTGGGAGCGAATGAAAGCCGGACGGAGAAAATCGATCAAAAAAGAGGAAATCGTTCAATTTGGATATTCGATTCCCATCGGTTTTCGGCCGAGAATTGATTATATTCGTGTGATCGATTCGATCTATAAAGAATTCTTTTAAATCAATAGGAAAAACGCTTTTCTATATTCCATTTGAAACTTTTATCAAATGGAGGAAAGGAAGGAGACAATATGTCAGAAAACTATCGATCAAGAACAGAAAAAAGGAAAGCTTCTCGAAAAAGAAAACAACCGAAAAAATCAGTCAAACAAATGATGAAACGGATTTTTCTCACCCTTTTAGTACTTGGGTTTGTTATGCTCGTAGCGGGAATTACTACCTTTGCGGTTATGATTCAGGACGCACCAGAGTTTGACCCGGAAAAACTAAAAGATCCGGTATCTTCCAAAATTTATGATAAGGACAATCAATTGATCACTGAACTAGGTACCGAAAAGCGGGACTTAGTAACGTTTGATGAAATTCCAAAATCATTGAAAAATGCGATTTTAGCAACAGAAGACGCCCGCTTTTTTGAACATAGTGGAATCGATCTCATTCGATTAGGCGGAGCAGTAATTCGTAATATTACCGATGGATTCGGATCCCAAGGGGCTAGTACATTAACCCAACAAGTGGTCAAACTTTCTTTCTTATCCAATGAAAAAACGATCAAACGGAAAGCGCAAGAAGCGTGGCTTTCATTCAAAATGGAGCAGGAATTTACAAAGGAACAAATTTTCGAAATGTATGTAAATAAAGTGCCGATGGGAGGAAACATTTACGGCATTAAGGCGGCGGCAAAAACATATTTCGACAAGGAACTCGATGAACTGACCTTGCCGGAAATTTCACTAATCGCCGGGCTTCCACAACGTCCGAACGCATACAATCCCTTTGTCAATCCGGATTTAGCAAATGAACGAAAAAACACAGTCCTCTATTTAATGAACAGACATGGATTTATTTCGAATGAGGAGATGGAGGAAGCACAAAATACGGATATTGAAACGTTCCTAGTTCAACACGAGGACCAAAATAACGATGATTCTCCATACGAATCCTTTATCGATCAAATCGTCGATGAAGTTGAGCAAATGGGATACAATGTGTATACGGATGGACTCGAAATTTATACGACGCTCGATGTAAATGCACAAAAAAAAGTACATGAATTATTAAATTCCGATCAATATTTCCCGAACGATGAAATTCAAGCCGGGATCATTTTACTCGATACGAAAACAGGTGAAATCCGTGCAATCGGTGGAGGACGTTTCCAAAAGGTCAAGCGGGGATATAATTATGCCATCGATATTCAACGTCAACCAGGATCGACGATTAAACCAATATTAGACTATGGACCAGCCATTGAATATTTAAAATGGTCAACGTATCATATTTTGGTCGATGAACCGTATTCTTATTCCAATGGAACACCTGTAAATAACTGGGACGGAAAATATGATGGTGCCCAAACGATGCGCTATCATTTGATGAAATCTCGAAACGTCCCGGCAATTAAGGCATTGAAGGAAGTTGGATTAAACAAAGCTCAAACCTTTGCGGAAAATCTCGGGATTCCCTTTGAGGGATCAATCAATGAAGCATACGGACTTGGCGGGTTTCAAACAGGAATTGCGCCGATTCATTTAGCAGGAGCCTATAGCGCCTTTGGAAATAACGGGATATACAACAAACCCCACGCCATTCGGAAAATCCTTTTATCCGATGGAATTACAGAAATTGATATGAAACCTGAGTCGAATAGTGTCATGAGTGACTATACTGCATTTATGATTACTGACATGTTAAAATCCGTATTACAAAGCGGTACTGGAATAAGCGCTAGAGTACCTCGTATACCGATTGCTGGAAAAACAGGTACGACGAATTTTAAAGATAAGGAAGGTTCACCGGATAGCTGGTTTGCAGGTTATTCAACGGAATATACTGCTTCCATCTGGGTTGGCTACGGCGATGATCGAAAGCGAGCGGTGGACGATACGAGAATTCCGTTATATTTATTTAAAGAATTAATGACCTATGTTCATCAAGGGGTAGAAGTTCAAGATTTCAAGCAACCATCAAGCGTTGTAAAATTAGCCATTCAAAAGGGGACGAATCCACCTAAATTAGCTAGCGAGTTTACTCCGGAAGATGAAATCGTCTACGAATATTTCGTCAAAGGTTATGAACCGACGGAAGTATCCGATGATTATGAAGTTCCCCCCGTTTCCAACTTAAAGGCGGAATACGATGAAACGACTGAACAAGTCACATTAAAATGGGAATATAACGATATTCAAGACATTCGTTTCGATGTATATGCGGCACTCGATCAGTCTGAACAAGAATTCATTGGAACCATTGATAAAAAGGAATTGAAAATTACCGATGTGGCACCTGGATTGAAATATACCTTTACGGTCCAAGCCGTTTATAAAGATCAAAAAAGTGAACCGGTAAGTATTGAACTGGACCTATCAACCTTCCTTACCGAACCGGATCCAAACGAACCTCCTGAACAAAATGAAGAGGAACCAGGAGACCAGGAAGAAAATGGAGAAGAGGAAAACGGAGATCATGGAACGAGTGATCATGGAAACACTAACGAACCTCCAGGGGAAACGAACGAAGAAGGTAACGGATGAATGGGACATCGGAATAATTTGAGGGTCTCAATCCACATATCCCTTATTCGGACCGGTCATATATATTTCATATGTAATTGAATAAAGGGGATGACTAAACCGTCAGATTCACTGACATTTTGTCACCCCACACTTTTTAAAACATACACAAAAAATCGTCCGTTTCTGTAAGGTACTAATACAACATTACAGAACGGACGTTTTTTATAATCAAATAATAACTTCTAAAAACGATCACACACAAATGACAATTTTTCTTTTACGATGTCCATTTCGTATCGAATGACAGATTATAAACGTTTTTTGATCGTTAAATATTTATAATAAGCTTTTTCTTGCTCAACGAATAATTCCTTTAATTGGATGTATGAATGGTGAAGCATCGGACGATTCATAATAAAACCGAGCCTTTCCATTGCATTGATCGGTTTTACTTTCAATTGGTTAACTTGATCTTTTAATACATTTAAATTAACCGGTTGTTCATTTGACCAAAAAAGATATTGTAAAAAAAGAGCGATGGATGCGATCATCACCTTTTTCACTTCTTCCGTTTCCCGCCGCTTGAAAAGGGGTTCAAGCACCCTTTTGTTTTCCTCCCATTGCTTTAAGATCTCCTTCAATGCTTTCTCCCCTTCCAGCCAAGGTTGTTGGGAAGAATGAAAAACGTAATAATCGTAATCCGGTAAAAAAAAATCCTTCGGTAAAAACTTTTCAACATAAAATAAAGGATCGTCCAATTCTGGTACCTTTTTCAATTTTCCTTCAATCCTTTCGTCCGTTTTTTTCCTTCCCGACAAATGGATAAAAGGGGACAATTTAAGCAATCCGGATTCTGAGCTTTACAATGGTAACGACCGAAAAAAATCATTCGATGATGCGCA
Source organism: Fervidibacillus halotolerans (assembly GCF_026547205.1). Taxonomy (GTDB): domain Bacteria; phylum Bacillota; class Bacilli; order Bacillales; family Caldibacillaceae; genus Fervidibacillus; species Fervidibacillus halotolerans. The sequence continues at coordinate 1,360,965 of NZ_CP106877.1, forward strand.
ATCGACCATTCCTCTTTCGGCACCTTTTTCATCAACGTCATTTCCACTTCTAAAACGGAATCCTTCCACCGACAAATACCGAGCCGTTTACTGACCCGTTCCACATGGGTATCTACAGCAAAGGCAGGGATACCAAATGCGACTGAGCGGACGACATTGGCGGTTTTACGTCCAACACCAGGTAGTTCCATTAATTGTTCCAAGCTTTTCGGCACTTGACCGTTATATTGTTCAAGCAAAATTTTACATAGTTTTTGAATATTTTTCGCCTTTGTTCGATATAGTCCAATCGAACGAATATCCTGCTGGAGTTCCTCTAACGGCACTACGATATAGTCTTGAGGTGATTTGTATTTTTGAAATAATGTTTTTGTCACTTTATTTACAGAAGCATCGGTCGTCTGAGCAGATAAGACGACAGCAATTAATAATTCGAAAGGATTTCGATGGATCAATTCACAATGGGCATTCGGAAACATTTTACCCATCTCATCTAAACAGAAACGGATTTCTTTTTTCGTTAACATAATCTCTCTCCTTAACTTTCTAACCAGTTATAAAAGGGAGCATTTGACGAATCCTTTTTCTTATTGACATCTGGTTTCGTTTTATGTTGGTGCATACGAAATTTTTTCCCATGTTCCAATGCTTGTTCTACCGTTTGGATTCCGTTTTTTTTCCATTCGAATAAAATTCGATCGATATAGCGAAAATTTCGTTTTCCCGACAGCACAGCTTCCTTTAAGGCGGTTTTAATTATGGTAGTGCTATGTCCATCCTCGTCGAGCCACATGGCGATGGTTTCGCATTCAATAGGCGATAAGGGTCGACCAAATTCCTGTTCAAAAATCGTATAAATGGACTGTTCTTCTTCCTCTTTTCGTTCCCTTTCCATTTCCTTTTCTTGTAAAAGCAAATAGTCTGCCAATTTATTCCACAGGGGATCAAGGGAGTATTTTTCATAATATATCCCGGTATCCGAACGCCCCTTTTCAATCGCCAAATATCCCCTTTGAATTAACGAAGCAAGGGTTTGGGAACATTGATCTGTATCGAGTAGCATTCTACTAGATAATTGTTCGTGTGTCGGAAATTCATTCCCCTCTTCCAAAAAAATTTGCAGATGCAAAATTAACATACATTCGATATCCGATAAACCGATTCGTTTATAATATTGAAATAAAAATGAAGGAATCGTTACAACCCCATCCTTCATCAACGAAACAATCAAATTTTTATTCATCTGTACGCACCTCAAAACTAGTATATCATGAATTAAAAAAGGATGATAAATATATAGTTTTAAATCGGATTTCGTTCAACATTGATTCGAATGAAAAAGGCAACCGAACGAATCGGTTACCTTATCAATTATGGGTATAAACGATTTAATAATCTTGGAAATGGAATCGTCTCTCGAACATGTTCCGTTCCAGTAATCCAAGCAACAGTTCGTTCCAAACCTAGTCCAAATCCGGAATGGGGTACAGATCCGTATTTGCGCAAATCCAAATACCATTGATACGTATCGAGGGGTAAATGATATTCATCCAAACGATGTTTCAATAATTCATAATCGTGAATCCGTTCCGAACCTCCGATAATTTCACCATATCCTTCTGGAGCGATTAAATCCGCGCATAAAACGACGTCCTCCCGATCCGGGTCTGGTTCCATATAAAAGGGTTTAATCGCCTTTGGAAAATGGGTGATGAAAACCGGTCGATCGAAGGAATTGGCTATCGCTGTTTCGTGGGGTGCACCGAAATCATCACCCCATTTTATATCATCAAATCCTTTTTCATGTAAAAATTTGATCGCATCATCATAATGTATACGCGGGAAAGGTGCTTGAATATTTTCGAGTTTAGATAGATCCCTTCCTAATGTGTTTAATTCCAGCTTGCAATTTTTTAATACGGACTGGACGAGGTACGATACGTATTCTTCTTGAAGTTTCAAATTATCTTCGAATGTGTAAAAGGCCATCTCCGGTTCAATCATCCAAAATTCAATTAAATGACGTCTCGTTTTCGATTTTTCCGCACGAAAGGTTGGACCGAAGGAAAATACTTTTCCCAAGGCCATCGCTGCTGCTTCCATATACAATTGACCGCTTTGGGAAAGATAAGCGTCTTCATCGAAATATTTCGTATGGAATAGTTCCGTCGTTCCTTCCGGAGCACTACCGGTTAATATCGGAGGATCAACTTTAATAAAACCCCGATCGTTAAAAAATTCATACGTTGCCCGAATAATTTCATTCCGAACAACCATAATGGCATGTTGCCGTTTCGACCGTAACCAAAGGTGACGATGATCCATTAAAAATTCCGTACCATGCGCCTTTGGTGTGATCGGATAATCATGGGATTCGGAAATTAACTCGATATCCTTTACCAATAATTCATATCCGAAGGGAGACCGTTCATCAATTCGAACCATACCTGTTATGTAAAGGGAGGATTCTTGCGTAACGGTTTTGGCTAATTGAAATACGTCATCGGGCACTTCGTTTTTAACGACAACCCCTTGGATAAATCCAGTTCCATCACGCAATTGCAAAAATGCAATTTTCCCACTTGATCGTTTATTGGCAAGCCAACAACCGATCGTTACTTCTTGATCGACATATTTGTTGATTTCGCGTATTGTAACTTTCACTTTTTTCCCTCCAAAACATTTGCTTCAACTTGTAACTTACATATGTTTCATTATACAACCGAAAAAAATGGCAGGCAATGTTCCTTTCTGTTCCAAATACATTACTTCCAATGATCGTGTACAAATTTTCCAATTCGTTCGATCGCCTCTTCGATTAATTCTGGACTTGTCGCATAAGATAGGCGGATATGATCCGGTGAACCGAATCCTGAACCAGGAATAACAGCCACTTGTGCTTTGTCTAATAAGCTTTTTGCAAAGTCGTCCACCGATTCGAATCCGCAACGCTCGGCTGCTTCCTTTACATTCGGGAATAGATAAAAGGCCCCATGGGGTTTAATAATCGAAAAGCCAGGAATTTCAATTAATTTTTCCATTGCAAGATTTAATCGTTTTTCAAATTCCAAACGCATCTCTTCCACTGGTTGCTGGCTCCCTTTATAAGCAGCGATCGCAGCATATTGGGAAGGTGTCGTCGGATTGGAAGTGCTATGACTAGCTAATGCGGTCATCTGTTTAATGATTTGTTGATTACCGGCAGCATATCCAATTCGCCAACCGGTCATGGAATGGGATTTGGACACCCCATTGATGATTATCGTTTGCTTTTGAAATGCTTCCCCTAAGGAAGCGATGGAAATATGTTGTTCATCGCCATAAACTAATTTTTCATATATTTCGTCAGATACAATGATTAAATCGTGTTCGATACAAATTTTGCCGATTTCTTCTAATTCTTCCTTTCGATAAATAACCCCCGTCGGATTATTTGGCGAATTTAATACGATTGCTTTAGTTTTAGGCGTAATTTTTTTCAACAATTGTTCCGGAGTAATTTTAAATTCGTCTTTTTCCGTCGTTTCAATATATACGGGAACACCGCCCGCCAATTTTACTTGTTCCGGGTAACTGACCCAATACGGGATCGGAATAATGACTTCGTCTCCTTCATTCAACAAAACTTGGAAAAGGGTATAAAGGGCATGTTTCGCACCGCTTGTGACGATGATTTCTGATAAATCATAGGATAGATTTTGATCCTTTTTAAATTTATCGATAATCGCTTCCTTCAATTCTACTAAACCACCGGATGGCGTATATTTCGTTTTACCAGATAACATCGCTTCGTACGCTGCATCGATAATATGTTTTGGCGTATTAAAATCCGGCTCCCCCGCACCTAAACCGATAACTTGGATCCCTTTTGCCTTTAATTCATTCGCTTTCGCTGTAATGGCTAACGTAGAAGATGGTGTTAGTGATTGTAAACGTTTCGCTAGTTTCATATAAACCCCTCCCATTTATAGATGATAAACCCGGTACCATTCACCTTTGTAAAAGTCGATATAAATAAAACTATAGCGGTCTTTCTGATCGATATAAGTAATTTCATATGCGGGAAAATCATCGACGATTCCAAGCTTCACTCGTATAATTTCTTTCGGATAATCATCGGTAGAAAAATGATCTAAACCATTGTATAAAAGTTCGATTACTTCTTTTTCGGAAAGACCTTCATCTGCCATTTTTACGAAGAAATTTTTGAAATCTTCTTTAGGAATCCAGACGATTATGTCCTGATCTTCCTTCGTTTTTCCAAATACAACATAGTATGCTTCTTTATAGTGAAACCATTCAACATGGTCGACCGTAACCATTTCCGTTTCCCGTAACGCAAATTCCCTCGCTTTTTCTTTATCCGATTTGATTCCATCGACAGCTGTTTGATAAAGGATAATCGAACCGAACAAAAGGCTTAGTACTATCATCAAAAGGAGAAACAAAAAAACCCGCCGCTTTTTTTTCAACTGCTTCTCACCCGCCTTATGCTCGATAAATGGTAAATATCGCTTTATTACCATCTTCCTGATCCAACGCTAGCCCGAAAATAAATCCTTCCTTTTTCAATGTTCGATTCAACAAATCAACCATTTTATACAATTGATCCGAATAATCAATTTTGATGGAAGACAATATTTCCATTTTATTTTCCATCTACCATTTCTCCTTCCGAAAATCGATTCAACCCTTTTCTAATGTTGATATCCATATGTATGCGTTCTAAAGCTTTAAAGTATATTTTCAGTTTTCATAAGAAGTGAAAAAACGGTTTTTTACGAAAAAATTGTGATCCATTTTTTTATTATACCTTTAATACTCCATTTTGCAAAATTCACAGAAGAAAAGAAAGCTGTCCATTTTTTGAACAGCTGATTAAAAATTTTCCTTTCATATTTTTATTCTTCGATTTCGGTCTGCTCCCGTTCTCCATCGATCATTTCGACAATTTCATTTCTTTTATTTAAAATTGCAACCTTTGGACGATGGTGTTTAACTTCATCGTCTCGTAAAAGACAATAGGAAATAATAATCACCACATCACCCGGTTGAACGAGTCTTGCTGCAGCACCATTTAAGCAAATGGTACCACTTTTCCTTTTCCCAGGAATAATGTATGTTTCGAAACGAGCACCGTTATTATTATTAACAATTTGTACCTTTTCGTTCGGTGCCATTCCGACCGCATCTAACAAATCTTCATCGATCGTTATACTTCCCACATAATTCAAATTTGCTTCTGTTACAGTCGCTCGGTGTAACTTTGCTTTCATAAACATTCTGTACATATGTTTCCCCCCGTTAAACTCACCTTTTTGTATTGATATCCCAATTTTTTCGATACACAAGAATTTAAGCACCGTCAGGGATATCCAAAATGACGTTATCGATTAATCGGGCTTTTGAAAACTGGACAGCTAAAGCGATGATTACTTTCTTTTTCAAAACGTTGATCGGTTTTAATTGTGGAAATGAATACAATTCAATATAGTCAATTTCTCCTTCAATCCGATCGGACAAATAGAATTTTATTTTTTCGATAATTACGGAGGGATTCCGTTCCCCCTTTTCAATCAAATCCTTCCCAAATAAAAGGGATTGATATAAATATTTCGCTTGTCGTCGTTCCTTTTCTGTCAAATATACATTGCGAGAGCTTTTAGCGAGACCGTCATCTTCCCTTACCGTTTCAACCGTCCGTAACTGAATCGGAAAGTTGTAATCCCGTATTAGTCCTTCAATGACGGCGACTTGTTGAGCGTCTTTCAACCCGAAATATGACCGGTCTGGTTGGACAATATGGAATAATTTTGTAATGACCATCGCCACACCATCGAAATGACCAATCCGTTTTCGTCCGCATAAAACGTCAACTCGTTCCTTCACTTTAATCGTCGTCGTCATCGGTTGCGGGTACATTTCTTGAATGGATGGAAAAAACAAAAAATCGACTCCATTTTCTTTCGCAAGTTCCGAATCCCGTCTTTCATCCCTTGGATAGGAATGAAAGTCTTCCTCGGGCCCAAATTGGAGGGGATTGACAAAAATACTTAAAACGAGGATGTCATTTTCTTCCCTCGCTTTTTTGATTAAAGCGAGATGCCCTTCATGCAAATATCCCATCGTTGGGACAAAACCGATACTCTTTCCACTTTCCCGCAAGTTTTTACTGATCCTTTGCATCTCTTTAATCGAACGAATTATTTTCATTTGTTCCCCTCCCATAAAGACGGTCGACGATTTCATCTTTCATCGTATACGTGTGGCGTTCTTCAGGGAAACGGGTGGATTTTACATCTTTTATATACTGTTCAATCGCTGAGATGATTTCCACTTGAACGTTCCCATACGGTTTAACAAATTTTGCTAGTCGGTCGACACCGTAACCAATTAAATCATGATAGACGAGGACTTGACCATCCGCATCAACTCCGGCACCGATTCCAATTACCGGAATGGATAACTCTTTTGCAATTTTTTTCGTCAATTGTCTCGGTACACATTCTAAAACGAGGGCAAAGGCACCGTTTTCCTCACATTTTTTCGCATCTTCAATTAATTTTTGTGCCTCTTCCCATTCTTTTCCTTGAACTTTATACGTGCCGAGAATACCAATTTGTTGGGGAGTTAAACCGAGATGGGCGACGACAGGAATGCCTGTTTTAGTAAATAATTGGATTTTATCCATCACATCAGGTCCTTCCACCTTCACCCCATGGGCGCCCGCTTCCTGATAAAGCCGCAATGCATTTTTTAAAGCCGTTTCGTCCGATGTATGGTATGTTGCAAAGGGCATATCAGCGACGATAAAGGTGTTTTTTGCTCCCCTTTTTACAGCCTTCGTATGAACGACCATATCATCCATCGTTACAAAAACGGTCGATTCGTAACCAAGTTGAACCATCCCTAATGAATCACCGACTAAAATTAGATCTACACCTGCTTTTTCACTTAATTTAGCAGAAGGATAATCGTATGCGGTGATCATCGTTATTTTTTCACCGTTTTCTTTCATTTGTAAAAAATCCTTTGTCGTTTTCATCCAAATCCTCCTCTCATATTTCAAGAGGAAATGAAACAAAAAATCCTTCTTTTCGCAGAAGGATTTTACATAGTCTTCCATATCCTTCCGTCCCGGTCCTAACAAGGCTACAGGCAGAAAAATTGTCCACAATTTTCGTTTGAAAACCGATTAAAGACGTAGGATACCGCCCGAATGGTGCAGTTCCATTTCCTCTTTCATTGATTATACCAAATTTTTACGATAAAGTGGCAACGATATAACGGAATTTCTCCGACTCCTTTAGGATCCATCGATATCAGCAGAGAATATTCGTAAGACGCTCCCATCTTTTTCTTTTAGTAATAAAGCACCTTCATCGGAAATACCGAAGGCTTCCCCCTTTACCGTTCCTTTAAAGGTCGTTGCCGTTACTTCCTTTCCAATCGTTTCACAAGATTGTTCCCACATATTTTTAATTTGCTGAAATCCGTGTTGAAGAAATAATTTGTATAACTGTTCAAACTGGAAGCAAAAACCTTTTAGAAGGGAAATTGGATCTACGATCATCCCCGTTTCCAAAGAAATACTCGTAGCCTTCTTTCTTATATCTTCCGGAAATGCTTCCTTTTGCTGGTTTACATTTAAACCGACACCGATAATGACAGCTTCAATATTTCCATCGGTCGCTTGTAATTCCGTCAATATTCCACATACTTTTTTTCCATGGAGTAAAATATCATTTGGCCACTTTATTTTCGGATGAAGGGGGAGAAGATCTTCGATAGTTCGAACGACAGCAACCGCCGTCAACAACGTTAATTGGGGAGCAGTGGCAATTGGAATCTCTGGTTTTACGATGAAACTGAACCAAAGCCCCCCTTTTTGTGAATGCCATTTTCTCGCCATTCTTCCCCTACCGTCCGTTTGTTCTTCTGCAATAATCATCGTTCCTTCTTCTACTTGATTCATTGTCAATTTCTTCGCAATTCTTTGGGTTGATGAAACCGTGTCAAAAAAATAAACCTGTTTCCCGATGAATTCCGTTTGGACAGTTTCCGTAAATCGCTGTTGGGTAAAAAGCAATTGTTCTTTTATTAATCGATAACCGTAATCACCCATTTGCTCCAACCGATAATTGGATCCAAATTGATCAAGGGACGAGATACAACCTTTTTCCTTCAGTTCTTCCATCGATAACATATTTCCATCTGCTTTCAAAAAGGAATCGACGACAAGTTGCAATTGGTTATTCACGAATACAACCACTCCTTAATGGCTTGCTTTTCATTTTTCACTTCACCGTAAATGACCGCCCGTTCAATCCTTTCTAACGTTTCTTTAATCCAAGAACCACCTTTTTTCGATTCCCAAGCCATTAAATCGTTACCTGTTACAGCCAATTCGGTTCGACTTTTAATTGGAAGGGATTGATACAGCTCCTTTATTTTTTCCCCTTCTTGAAATGATTTTCCTCCGCGAACCGTGCAAAAAATGTGTTCCGCCCGAATACAGATCTCCGGTCCAAATTGGAAAATCAATTCTTTCGTCCATTCCCTTTTCTTTTTTCTCTCTTTATATGCTTCATAAACGGTACGAATGGTTTTAATTTCTTTATTTGATAATTTCCATTGTTTTAATAAAGGTTCCAGCTGATTTAATCGGGCCGTAATTCCGAATAAAATCCAAAAATCATCACCTTTTAATTGGGATGAATTGAAGTAAGTAGAAATTTTTAAGATGTGTTTGGCGTAATTGTTCAAACCGGGTAAATACCGATGCAGCTGCAAATGAACGAGATGACGAAGGGCTTCTGTTCTATTTGTACCATTTAACAATTTTTTAAATTCGATCAGCTTTCTCTCCACGGCAATATGTTCTAATAGATGACCGTGTTCTTCCACCGCTTTTGCCGTATTTTCTTCTAAAGAAAAGGATAATTGACTGACGAATCGAATGGCTCGCATCATCCGAAGCGCATCCTCTTGAAACCGTTCCTTCGGATTTCCAACGGTTCGGATCAATTGCTTTTTCAAATCCTCTTGACCAAAAAAAGGATCGATCAATTCCCCTTCCTTTGTCATAGCGATAGCATTGATTGTAAAATCCCTTCTTTTCAAATCTTCCATTAACGAACGAATAAAGGTAACATTTTTCGGTCGGCGGAAGTCTTCATAATTTCCTTCCGACCGAAAAGTCGTAATTTCATAACTTTCTCCACCATATAAAACGAGTACCGTCCCATGTTCAATACCGACATCGACGGTTTTTGGAAAAATCGATTTGATTTCTGTAGGTAGTGCGCTCGTTGCAATATCCACATCTTCAATCGGCCGATTCAATAAATAGTCTCGAACCGATCCACCTACAAAATATGCTTCGAATCCAGCTTGTTCAATTTGATTTAATAAAGGTCTAGCTTTTTGAAATGGTTCAATCATTTTCCTTCCCATCCATCTGTAATGTTTGATAATAAAGGTATTCGTATTGGTTCACAATTTTCTCAGAAGAAAAAACGGTAGCAACTTTTTTCAATCCATGATTTATAAATTGGGCTCGAAGTACGTCATCGAGTAATATTTTTATCCCATAAGCCTTCACACAATCAATATCCCCCACTTCACATAAATAACCGTTCGCTCCATGATCGATGACTTCCGGAATTCCACCGATATTCGTTCCAATACATGGAACTCCACAGGCCATCGCTTCCAATAAAACGAGGCCGAAACTTTCCTTTTCTGAAAGTAGAAGCATTAAGTCGCTAATTCCGTATAATTCTTCCACATTTTGTTGTTTTCCTAAAAAAAGAACATCTTGTTCCAATCCTAGATTTTCTGTTAATTGAATGGCCGTATGCATTTCTGGACCGTCACCAACGAGGAGTAATTTTGAAGGAATGGCACTACGAATCTTTGAGAAAGCACGGATTACATCAGAAATCCGTTTAACCGCACGGAAATTAGACACATGAATAATCACTTTTTCATCTTGAATTCCGTATTCCGCTTTTAAATGTTGACAATCCATTTCCCGATAAACCCGTTCATCGACGAAATTGTACACGGGGGTAATCGGTTTATTCGGCTGAATTAATGAATGCGTTTCTTCGACCAATGCTTTGCTAACCGCAGTGACAGCATCGGAGTTTTCAATGGCAAAGCGAATGGCGACTGCCAATGTCGGATCTTGACCGAGTACCGTAATATCCGTTCCGTGCAACGTCGTTACGATTTTATAATCCACATTCGCCATTTGTCTAGCAATGATGGCACAAAAGGCGTGGGGGATTGCGTAGTGGGCATGGATTACATCTAAATGTTCCCTCTGTGCCACTTCTGCGATTTTACTTGCCAGTTGAATATCATACGGTGGATCATGAAATACCGGATATTTATTGATCGCTACTTGATGAAAAAAGATGTTATGATATATTTTTCTCAATCGAAAGGGCATGTCCGAAGAAATAAAATGGATTTCATGCCCTCTTTCTGCAAGCAGTTGACCTAATTCGGTTGCGATGATTCCTGATCCTCCAACCGTTGGATAACAAACGATTCCCATTTTTATCCCCATTATCTCTCCCCTTACATAGTCATTTTTTCCCCGTTTATTCGTACGTTAACAGCCGTGATTAAAGGGTCAGTATTTACCCATGTTCAATTATTTTTCAAATTTTGGTCGCTTTCCCTTTAAAAATGACCGCCAATCGATATCTCCCTTTTCCAAACCGCGAATCAAAACTTCCGCTGTTCCCATATTTGTCGCCAATGGGATGTGATATACATCGCACAGACGAATTAATGCGGACACATCTGGTTCATGGGGCTGTGCTGTTAATGGATCGCGGAAAAAAATAATTAAATCCATTTCGTTTTTTGCAATCAACGCACCGATTTCCTGATCTCCCCCTAATGGTCCCGATTGGAAACGATGGATAGCAAGTCCCGTCGCTTCTTGAATTCTTAGACCTGTCGTTCCAGTGGCAAATAACGTATGTTTTTCAAAAATCGGTTGATATGCAGTGACAAAACGAACGAGGTCATCCTTTTTCTTGTCATGGGCTATGAGTGCAATATTCATGAGCGTCCCCCTATCCGATTTACTCTAAAATATTTTCCAAACCATATATATAGGAATCGACATGCATCACCGTTTCCACAGCCTTTTTCACGCCGGTCATAAAAGACGTCCGATTGTAAGAATCGTGGCGAATCGTTAACGTTTCTCCAACAGAACCAAATAACACTTGTTGATGGGCTACAAGACCAGGTAGGCGAATACTATGGATTTTCATCCCATCAAAATCCCCGCCCCTTACACCGGACAGTTTCTCTATTTCCTTCGGGTGACCTTGCTGTTTTTCTTGCCTTTGTCTTTGAATCATTTCTGCAGTTTTTAAGGCGGTTCCACTCGGCGCATCGACTTTTTCGTCATGGTGCATCTCGATAATTTCCACATCTGGAAAATGTTTTGCAGCCATCTCAGCAAACTTCATCATCAGTACGGCACCAATGGCGAAATTTGGGGCGACAATACATCCGATTTTGTTTTCATTTGCCTCCCTTTCAATATCCGCCAACTGTTCCTGACTTAGCCCGGTTGTACCAATGACGGGACGTACGCCGAATTGAATCGCAGCCAAAGCGTGTTCATATGCCGCATCTGCCACCGATAATTCCAATAAACAATCGGGTTTCGTTTCCCTCAAACATTGATTGACATCGGTAAAAACGGAACAATCTTGACCTTGGTCTTCCATCGACACAATTTCTGATAATCCTTTTCCGTTATTATTCCGATCAATTACACCCACTAACTGAAACTGTTTGGTGTTCGTAATCATTCGAATTGCTTCTCGTCCCATTTTCCCCCTTGGGCCTGTAACAACGATTTTTATCACTTTATTCATTTCGATCATCCTTTTTAATTCTTGTCCAACGGTTTGCATCCCTCGTTGCAAATTTCTCCATTACTTCATTATGAGCTTCTTCCAAATCAATATGTAAAGAATTGGCCATGCAAATAATCACAAATAGCAGATCTCCGAGTTCTTCTTTAATCGTCTTTTCTTCTTCCGTCGGTTTTTTCGGCTTTTCACCATAATAATGGTTTACTTCCCTTGCCAGTTCACCGAGCTCTTCTGTCAATCGAGCAACTAATGCAAGTGGATTAAAGTAACCTTCTTTAAATTGACGAATATATGCATCCACTTCTTGTTGCAACTGTTTTACAGTTTTGTCTTTCATCGAATTCCTCCAACTTCCAATTTTTGTACACGTTTATTTTTAGTATATCAGTTTTCCCATCCACAATAGAAGTAAAACTATATTTGAAAGGGAAAGGGACGGTCGATTCTTTTTCCCTATATTCTCCCATATTGCGAATCAATTAATATTCTCATATAATTAGAATCGCAATCATTTAACATAATCCATTCTCAAAAGTTTATTTGTATACGGAAAGGAAAAGAATTATGAAAATACAACTAAAATTCAAAAATATATTCTTCATTCTACTTGGTGCTGCCATTTTTTCATTTGGGCTCGTTCATTTTAATATGCAAAATCAATTAGCAGAGGGAGGATTTACTGGAATTACTTTATTATTATATTTCCTATTTCATATCAATCCTTCCTTTTCCAATTTGATATTAAACATCCCCGTATTTTTTTTAGGTTGGAAGTATTTAGGAAGGAGCACCTTTTACTATACAATCATTGGAACAGTAGCTGTTTCCATATTTTTGGAGATCTTCCAACGGTATCAGTACGAAATTCCATTAAATGGAGATTTAACCTTAGCGGCCTTATTTGCTGGTGTTTTTATCGGGATTGGACTTGGAATCATTTTTCGAAATGGTGGGACAACGGGGGGCGTTGATATCATTGCCCGTTTAGTACAAAAATATATCGGTTGGTCGATTGGAAAAACCATGTTCATATTCGATACGAGTGTCATTACGTTGTCAGTTATCACCTATTTGAATCCAAGACAAGCGATGTACACCCTCGTTGCTGTATATATCGCTGCGAGAGTAATCGATATTATTCAAGAAGGAGCTTATGCTGCAAAAGGCGCGTTTATCGTATCCGACCGACATGAGGAAATCGGAAAACGAATCATTAGCGATTTAAATCGGGGAGTAACTGTCCTACACGGTCGTGGATTTTATTCCAAAAAGACAAAAAACGTGTTGTACTGTGTAGTTGCTCAAAACGAACTCGGTTCTTTGAAAAATTTAGTTAATTCGGTCGATCCCCATGCTTTTATTACGATATCTAACGTCCACGACGTACTAGGTGAAGGTTTTACCCTCGATGAAAATAAAAATCCAATCGAGCGATAAAAAAGATAAGGAGTTCGCACTTCAGATAAATAGTCGATAATAGGGAAAGGGGCTGTTCAAAATGAACTGCCCCTTTCTTCGCATTTTAAATTCGATTGATATCATTTCGATAACGGCGCTTTCCGCGGGCACGTCGCAAGCTCGCCTGTTGGATCTTCGGCTCGTGCTGTTCCCGCTAGAGTCGCCGTCATCTTTCCCTTCAAAAACTAAGGAACTGAACGGACAGTCCCTTTTTTATAAAATCGTGTGAAATTCTTCTTTTATAGAATTATTTATTCCTCTCCCCTCATTCCGACAAACATGAGGACGAAACGTAACAATTCCAATAAGGCGACAGCAGCGGCGGCTACATATGTCAAAGCAGCGGCATTTAAAACTTTTCGGGCACCTCTTTCCTCTTCATTACGTATCAAGCCTAATGAAACGACCTGATCCATCGCCCGACTTGAGGCGTTGAATTCCACCGGTAACGTGACAACTTGGAAAAGGACAGCTGCTGCCATTAAAACGATTCCGAGAAGAATCATTTCATAAAATTGCATGATCATCCCTAAAATCAATAGAATATAGGATGCGTTCGATCCAAAACTAGCAACTGGAACAAGGGATGAGCGAAAACGTAAAAATGCATAATCCTCTTGATCTTGCAATGCATGACCGACTTCATGGGCGGCAACTGCAGCCGCAGCAACAGAATTACCTCGATAATTCGCTGAAGATAAACGAACGGTCTTCGTTCTTGGATCATAATGATCACTTAAAAATCCGCTATATTCTTCAATACGTACATCATATAATCCATTCGCATCCAAAATTCGTCTAGCTACTTCATATCCGGTAGCACCGGTGGAATTAGCCACTCGTTGAAACTGATTGTACGTATTTTTCACCCTTACACTTGCCCAAATGGGGATGATAGAAATAATCATAAAGTATATTAAATACTCGACCATCGACTACCTCCTGTAAATTCTATTTTCTATTTATTATCAATCTTATTCAATATAAGACGAAGAGTCAATATTTTTGCTACTTTTCAACTGCTTCCGTTTCATCTTCTCACCTTTATATTTTTTCCACCCTGCATACGTTAATGTTAAAATAATCATGCCTCCCGTAGAAATAATGACCCACCAAAGGGAAGGATCCGCTTCATCTTTATGATAGTTATGAAATAGGGCCTGAACCATGCTTTGCAATTTTTCCAACTCAATGGACAATTCCCCGTTTACAAGTAAGGAGTCGGCGTTTTGCTCTAAGTATTGAATTTGTGCATCGGCGATTTTTACTTTTTCAATTGGAACATCGAGAATGATTCCCGGATAAACGGTGTCATAAATCTTTAAAAAGGCTTGAAAGGCTCCTTGAAATTGTCGTTTATTATCTACTGATTTTTTTGCATCTTGGAGGGTTTCCATAATAACGGATTCCATGTCAAACCAGAGAGGATCGTGTTCTGTGGCCAAGGCGTCGGTTGTTAAACGAAATTTTGTCAAAACTCTTATGAGATCATCTTCGTCTACTTGGTCCGATTCTAATAATTTCTTAGCTTGAAAAAAGGCAACCCGTAATATTCTTTGCTCATCCACCGTTAGTGGGAGCTCATCGTATTCGAATGTATCAATCAGTTCCCCCATTTTATTGACAATCATTTTCGTTTCTTCGTACCGTTTTAATTTGGCGAAGTAGAGGGCTTCATCAGCCATCTGATCGATCGTGGGTAATTCTCCCTGATCATTGTTAGCGTAAATAGGTACGTTTAAAGAAAAGACGGAAATAACAGTTATGATTAGAACGACGATTCCCTTCATCTATAGTCCCCCCTACATATACCTATTTCAATTTATGTAAGGGTGGACAAGAGTAGACCAAATTTTTTCTGCTAAATCACGTTCAAATCTTTTCTTTTTGTTCGAAGACTGAAATAATAAGCAATACCGATAGAAGCAATGCTTAGCCAAAAAGTAAAATAGCCGATTTGTGGAATATATTCGTCCAAGGATCGATATCGAGGATACATGAAAAACACATAGTCGATTATATCATTATGTAGCGTCCATAATCCGGCAATACATAAATGTTTGATTTTCATTCGATAATACGGGGAGTATAACAATCCTTGTAGTGCCATCGCAAAATGGGAAGCGATTAACATGTATCCTTCCCAAGGTAAATATCCTGATACATACAAAGTGAGAATATTCATCACCACAGCCCAAATCCCGTACTTAAATAGGGTGATCAACGCCAAAGCTTCCATGAGCGGCCAATGGTCTTTTCGCAAAAACGCGATTAAGACAAACACAAAAAAAAGGCTGGCTGTCGGACTATCTGGAACAAAGGGGATAAAAATCAAAGGGGTTTCAGCTAATTGATTACCATACCATATATATCCATACATCGTTCCAATGATATTTACGATCAATAATAAAGTTAAAAAAGAACGGTCTGTTAATAAAAACTGAAGCTTTGCCAAGCAAATTCACTCCATTATTCGTTTATATGTTTATTATAAACATTTTTGAAAAAAATGGGAGTGTAAAAAAAACCGACGTAGCACCCGTCGGTTCATTCACTTTCATTAACACTAAGGATAAATTCAGCCAATTGCTCTAATTCTTCTTCCGTTCCATTAAAAATATTAGCAGGCATACTGCCGATTCCATTTACTGCGATGTCTTTAATTTCATCGGCTGTTCGATCTATACCGGTCAATGCGGGATTCGTTCCAACCCCTTCTAAGTTCCCCCCATGGCAAGATATACATGTTTGTTGTTGATATACCTCATAACCCGGATGTGATTTGTCAACTTCAACAATTTCTTTAATCTCCCCTTGCCTTTTAGCAGCTTCCCAATCATGGGTAGATATCGCTTCCCAAGTCAAGTAAAAAATTGCCGCTACAGCTAACAACATAAAACCGGTAGCAATCGGGCGATCCTTTGGTCTTCTTTTCGGACCTCGATCAAGAAAAGGAGCTAATAATAGGGCCGTGAAAGCCAGTCCCGGTATAACAAAAGCACCCAAAAAATTGTAATCACCAGATGCGTAGGAATATTTTAACAATTGATACAAAAACATAAAATACCAATCGGGAAGTGGGATGTACGTCGTGTCCGTTGGATCTGCTATTCTTTCCAATGGTGCCGGTTCAACGATGGTTAAGCAAAGAAAACCTATTAAAAAAACTGCACCGACAATCCATTCCTTTAATAAGAAATCGGGATAAAAGGCTTCCGTTTTCCCTGGATATTCCGAATAATCTTTCGGAATATTCGGTTTTCGATGACTCGCGGGAACACGGGAATCTCCTACGAATTTCATTCCCTTTCCTCTATGCATAAATTCTTCCCCCTCCTTTGTTCACACAAGCAAACGAATGACTACGTTCACAGAAATGACCCGCATATTATAGCGGTCCCGAAATTCCTTGTTTCCGAATCATTAAGAAATGAAGTCCAATTAATACGAGTAATGCTGCAGGTAAAAAGAATACGTGAATGGCGAAAAACCGTGTTAATGTCTGGGCACCAATAATATGCTCATCACCGGCTAATAATGTTTTTAAAAGATCCCCAATTAGTGGAGTGGACTGGGCAATTTCTAACGTTACCTTCGTAGCAAAAACCGCTTTCATATCCCACGGAAGTAAGTAACCTGTTAAACCTAACCCTAACATGACGAAAAAGATGAGTACACCTACAATCCAGTTCAATTCCCGTGGCTTTTTATAAGCGCCTTGGAAAAACACCCGTAAAGTATGTAAAAACATCATTACGATCACAATACTCGCACCCCAATGATGCATTCCCCGAACGATTTGTCCATAAGCGACTTGATTTTGCAAATAATAAACGGATTCCCAAGCCCGTTCCACATCGGGGACATAATACATCATTAAAAACATCCCTGACAAAATCTGGATCACAACAACGAAAAATGTTAACCCCCCAAAACAATAAACAAAAGCACTAAAATGATGGGCTGGGTTGACGTGTTCGGGTACTTCGTGATCAGCAATATCCCTCCATAACGGGGTAATATCTAAACGCTCATCAATCCAATCATACAATTTCGTTAACATCCATCATCACCCCTTAACCTCTTTTGCTCGGGTACTTAAGTACAAGTAACCGTCTCGAATTTCATAATCGTATCGATCGAGCGGAGCCCTCGGTGGTGTATTCGGTACATTCTCCCCATCTTTGTAATACAAACCTTTATGGCAAGGACAGAAATACATGTTCGGATGATTTTCACTACTGTTCCATTCCACATTGCATCCCAAATGTTTACAAACGGGCGAATGGGCGATGATTTCCCCGTTTTCATCTTTATATACCCAAGCAAATTGGGTCGTTTCTTTTTCGTACCAACCATCTTTTTGTTTAAAAGAAAATTCCACTTTTTTCGGTTCGTTCGTTAATTCATCCACCTTCAGATTTGTATTAATCAAGTCACTGCCTTCCTTAGGCTGTAAAACTGGGTCAGCAGCAAATCGCAAATTGGGAAGGGTTATAGATGATAACATAAATCCGCCTACTCCCATTAACGTATAGACTAAAAATTGCCTTCTCGTCACTTGTTGTTTGTCCTGTTTCTCCAATCCAATCCCCCCTGTTTTCGTTAACAAGACATTTTCATCATAATCGAAATAATCAATCGACGCAATTATCAAAATTCCCTAAATCGATTACATTACGTTGAATTTTCCAATTTTAATCATTATGCCACATCTCAACAATTTGTGGGAGCAGTTTTTTTACTTGATTTTGAACCATCGTCCATTTATATGGATCATCTAAATGGCGTAAAGGAACGCTCGGAATTCGAAAATATTTACAATCAAACTCCTCGGCCACAGACACCCATAAATCCTCCGTTCCGATGAAAAGGAGATGTTTAAAAACATTGTTGTTCAAACTTTCTACCCATAATCGAAACCAATTTTTCCTTTGTTCCTTTTGGAAGGATGTGGCATAGGATAAAGGTGGTAAAAGGAGAATTCTACCTTTAAACTGCTTTTCGATTTCCATCGAGATTCGTTGGATCCATTCATTGTCATTGCCAGAATCGATACCTTTTTGATCAAAAGATATAGATATAATTGGAATCAAAGCGGTATCAATATATTCCTTCGATTGTAAATATACGACAGCTTCTTCGGCTGTCCAACGCATCCCCCCCACCTCCTCAGTTAAAGGGAAACATTCGGTGAAAGGCAGTCGGTTTTCACCATTTTCATATTTTTTACATTTCATATTTCAAATATATATTAGCATAGACAAAGATTTAAAATTGAATAATTTGTGAACATTTTTAGACATTTTTGTGTCTTTTTTCACGTTTTCATCAATTTTTTAACCGTTTTCAAATGGCTTTTTTCTTTCAATACTTTTGAACGTGAATTTTTCGTGTCGAATTTGAATATTTTATTAAGCAGTCATGGAAATGAACTTCTTTCTTTTTTCTTGAAACATTTTCAAAAAAAAAGTACCCAAGGGCGGGTACAAGGCGATTTCTTTCCAACGATTAATTCGGTAGTTGATCGAGTACTTTTCTTAATTGACTGGATAGTGTTAAAAATTGTTGTTGATCCTTTTCATCCAATGCCCGATCAATTTCTTTTTTTAATTTTTCTACTTGGAATTGAATAAGGGAATATTGTAAAAATTGTTCCACTAGTTGCCGATCCTTTTCAGAAATTTGAATGAAATCGGGCATAAAAGGATTTTCTTCCAAAACAAGGGCGTATTGGTACGAATGATGAACGGCTTTAAAATTCAATTGTATATAAATATCTTGATCGCGATTTAAACGAATATCGTGGAAAGACTTTTCGGCGTCCGTTGTCATTACAGAATTTTTATAAAAGCGAAAAGGAACATCATCTACACATTGGGTGGACATCACTAATCCCCGTGGACAATATCGGGCATTTTCTACAAAATGTACCTTTTCCATTAACTGATCGTGACTCATCAAATAATTAAGAATCCAAACACATTCCCGTCTTTTCAATTGATAATTGTTTAAAAACCAACGAATAAACTCTTTCTTTTCATAAACGGATACCGGAGTCGCCACATTCTTCCCCCCTTTACAAATGGAATACGTATCTCTAGCGGTTTACTTCCAACCGCTCTAGAACATCGATGTATTCAACATTTGTCGGATCAATTTGTAATAATTGTTTAAATACTTCTATAGCATCCCCTTTATTTCCTTCTTCCAAAAGGAAAAATCCATAATTCTGTAAGAATTCCTCGTTTTCTTTGAGATATTTATATGCTTTATTATATGCATTTAATGCTTCTGAATATTTTTCTTCATGTTGGCAAGAAACAGCATAATCCCACAAAAGATCCGGATCCTCTTCCCCACCGTTAATTAAAGGTTCCATTCGTTCGTTCGCCTCTTGATATCGACCTTGCTGAAACAATAAACGATTGAATGCCAACATGGCTTCCACATAATCCGGATCTAATTCTAACGATTTTTGAAAATAGTCTTCAGCTTCATTCAAAAGTCCTAATTTTACACATAAATTACCGGCAAAATAGACCAATTCTTTTTGAAAAGGGTTGATATTGATTCCTTCTTTAGCCACCTCTAGGGCAGACTTATAATCCCCTATTTTTTCATAAGCTTCTGATAAAGGGAAATAAGCACTTTCATAGTCCGGATCTAACGTCTTAACTTCCTTTAGTTTTTCAATTGCTCCTTCATATTGACCTGATTGAAACAGGGTAAAGCCATAGCCGAACAACATGTCTACCGTTATTTTATCTTCCAGTGCTTTCTCATAGAAGGGAAGGGCCTTTTCAAACTCTCCTGCAGTGCTGTAAATTTCCGCCAAACGGGCGTGAATATTTACACCATCAATTGTATCGGTTTTTTCTAACACTTTTTCATATTTATACACCGCTTCAGCAAATTTTCCTATCGATGAAAAAAACTCACCCATGGCAAACTGAATCAAAGGCTCATCAGGTAATATTTTTTCCGCTTCCCGCAATTTTTGTTCGCATACTTCATATAACCCTTCATTCTCATATAAATCAGCAGAGAGGAGAAGGGATTCCACATAAACGGGATCATCCTTTTTAATCTTTTCCAATGTGAGAAGGGCTTTTTCACCCTCGTCCAATTGAATATACACTTCGGCCAAATCGACCAGCAATTCACCCTCATTCGGATATCGTTCCAGTAATTTTTTATAAAGGGGAATGACTTCCTCTAAAAAGCCAAGATTTTTCAGTTGTTCAGCAAGTACATAAATTTCCCTTTCATCACCGTTTTTCAATATATCGTCTTTTAATTTCATCGCTTTTTGAAGATTACCGTTTTCTAATGCATGTAATATTTCTTGAATCCGATTCATATGTTAAACTCCTTTATTTCTACGATTTGTTCATCATTATGATTGAAAAAATGAGGGGCGATGGATGATGATCTCTTCCCCTTTATTTGGATTGTAAAAAAACGTATTTTTCACTCGTATAATTTCTCCCTTATGAACGGTTATAACAAGATTGGAACGTTCAAGGGTGATCGGTTTTCCTTTTTCAACAATCCATTGATTATCATCTGTTAAAAATAAATTGTAACTAAGTTCTCCACCTGTTTGCAAGTATCCTTTCAACGGATAAATACCGATCTTTTTAAGTACATCAATAGGGATTGGTTCCCCCTCTTTTAACGGTTCTGTGATATGAGGGATTTTTTCTTTCTCCATAACAAACTGCCACGTTTCTAAAAGTTTCGGTTCATCCTTCGCCGGGGCGGGGATTAACGGACAATTGTATGGAAATAATGCTTCCCGGATCCACCCCCAAGGAATTTTGTACAAATCTCTTTTATCTTGAAATTCAACAAAAATAGCAGGTATTTTTTCCCTTTTGCACGTTTGAATAAAAGGAACGGTAAGTAAACGAATAGGGATACGGACAGCAGCTACGTAGTCCATTGGTGTATGATGAAAAAAACGACGAATAGATTCCCGTTTTTCCAACAGTTCGTTCAAATACATCACTTTCTCCACCGCAATGACGGTTGTACAACCTTTTAATAAAAAACGTTGCAAAAGGTCATTTTTTTTTGAATATCCATCCTTTTGATTCGGCAGTTGATGTAGGAGAAAGACGTACGTAGGTGTCATTATAAATTCTTTCAAATCCATTCTTATATACCGATATTTGGAAAAACTCGGTTGGACTGATGTAATTTTTTCACCATTGACCAAAAGAGATGTCCGTATCAATTCATTGTTCTTTAAAACATTGGCATTTTCAATGATATATGTCATAAAACCACCCCCACTGGTCTTATGACAAGCTATGAAAAAAAACCGATATTTATGACCGGTTTTCCATATGATTTAACTGATTTTTTTTATTTGCTCGAAAAAGTTCGGATAGGAAATATTCGTGCACTCATAATTTTCGATAACCACTTGTTCGTCAGTTAATAAACTCGCTATTGCTAACATAATCCCGATTCGATGATCCCCATGACTATCGACATAACCACCTGAAAGTTTCGTTTTCCCTTTAATAATCATGCCATCTTCAGTCGCCTCAATTTTAGCTCCTAATTTCTTCAATTCGCCAACGACGGTAGAGATTCGATTCGACTCTTTTACCCTTAATTCCTTTGCATCTTGTATAACCGTCGTTCCTTCTGCTTGGGTCGCTAGTAAAGCAATAATCGGTATTTCATCGATGAGCCGTGGAATCAAGTCACCTCCGATAGTCGTTGCAACTAACGAGGAAGACCGAACACGTAAGCTTCCCCGAGGCTCCCCCTTTTCGTACTTCTCAATGATGTCAAAGTTACCGTTCATTCGTTTTAATACATCGAGAAGTCCGGTTCTTGTCGGATTTAACCCGATATTTTCAATGACTAAATCAGCCTTTTTCACCATAGCTCCTAATGCGATGAAAAAAGAAGCGGATGAAAAATCTCCCGGTACATGAATGTTCGTACCGTTTAGTCGTTGATTTCCTTTAATTTTCAACGTTTTCCCATGTTGCTCGATTTGGCCACCAAACTGTTCCAACATAATTTCCGTATGATTTCTCGAAGGGGCGTTTTCAACAATCATCGTATCCCCTTCCGCATGCAAGGCGGCGAAAATGAGGGCGGACTTCAATTGGGCGCTAGCAACCGGCAAATGATATCGAATTCCCTTTAGTCGTCTTCCTCGAATAGAAATCGGTAAATATTTTCCACGTTCCCTTCCGATTATTTCTGCTCCCATTTTTTGTAACGGCTTGACGACTCGTTCCATCGGGCGACGATTCAAAGATCGGTCCCCACTTAACACCGTATAAAAGGAGGAACCGGCAAGAATTCCTAGCATCAGCCTTGCAGTCGTACCTGAATTTCCAACATATAATATGTCGGTCGGTTCTTTAAAATGGGCTAGCCCCTTTCCTTCAATAAACAGTCGGTCAGCTTCTGCTCGAATCGGTACCCCTAGTTTCCGAAAGGCATCGACCGTTCGTAGGCAATCATCCCCATTTAAAAAATTCGTAACCTCCGTTAAACCTTCTCCGAGGGCTCCGAACATAACCGCCCGATGGGAAATCGATTTATCCCCTGGAACAGTCATTACCCCCGTTAGTTTTTCTATATAATCGGGAATAGCCAATTTTCCCACAAAAGGAAACCACCTTTCTTCATAAAGATTCTACAATTTGTTTTACCCTATATCTGAAATAAAGGTCGCTAACGTTTGCAAAATGGTTTCATCGTCGATTTCCTTCAATATCGGTTGTCCGATTTTTTCCAACAATACAAAGTTGCATTTTCCCATTTTCGTTTTTTTATCATTTTTCATTCGATTTAATAAACGAACAGGAGCCGCCTTTCTGATTATCGTTAAGTCAAAGCCGATCCGTTCTACCCATTCTTTAAATTGCTTTTCCGAAATCGCCAAGTTATAAAAAAGTTGACTCAAACGAAGGGCGTATACAATTCCGATTAATACGGCTTCACCGTGGGTAATTTTCCCATAACCGAGTTCATTTTCTAAAGCATGGCCGAGCGTATGCCCAAAGTTTAAATACGCCCGCAATCCACGTTCCCGTTCATCCATTTCAACAATTCTTTTTTTCGTTTCAATTCCTTGAACTAATGGCCTAACTACATTTTCTATATTAATATCGTAATCATCTCGAACCGTCCGTTGTAATTCGTCGAAAAAGGGTTGTTTGGAAATCAACGACGCCTTAATAATTTCTGCAAAACCCGATCGCCACTCTCTTTTAGGTAATGTTTGCAAAAAGGGTAAATGATAAAAGACCGCTTTCGGATGATGGAATGCACCGATTAAATTTTTTCCTAGCGG
The DNA here is from genome assembly GCF_026547205.1 of Fervidibacillus halotolerans. Classification (GTDB taxonomy): domain Bacteria; phylum Bacillota; class Bacilli; order Bacillales; family Caldibacillaceae; genus Fervidibacillus; species Fervidibacillus halotolerans. The sequence continues at coordinate 1,384,671 of NZ_CP106877.1, forward strand.
GTGATTAATTCCCGTTTTTCCTCCAACAGAACTATCGTGGGCTAAAAGGGTTGTAGGAACTTGAATAAACGGGACACCTCGAATATAGGTTGCTGCACAAAAACCGGTTAAATCACCGACAGCCCCTCCCCCAAAAGCGATAAAAAGGGCGCTCCGATCGAGCCTTTCACCGATTACATACGTTAACACGTCCCGATATACGTCCATCGACTTTGCTTTTTCACCGTTAGGCGTTATAAATTGACAGCGAGGAATTGAATCCGGTATAGCTTTCAAAAGGGTATCCATATGTAAAGAACTTACGGTTTCATCGGAGATAATACATAATTTGGACGGAGGATTCGATTGCAAATATGACGTTAATTTTTCCAAAGCATGATGACCGATATTTACAAGATACGATTGATCCCCTAGTTGAATAGGAATCGTTTTTTCCATTAAAATTCCCTCGCTTCTTTTCGGTAAACATTCAATTGTTCCTTCAATTGGTCAAACCGGTCAGAATAAAACTGTTCCACCAACGCATTCGCTAATTCCCAAGAAACGACATGGCTACAAACGACCGATGCACTCGGTACCGCACAATTATCCGATCGTTCAATACTCGCATTGAAGGGTTCCTTCGTTTCAATATCGACGCTCTTTAATGGTCGGTATAAAGTCGGAATTGGTTTCATAACCCCTCTTACAACAATCGGCATACCTGTTGTCATTCCCCCTTCAAATCCTCCGAGTCGATTCGTTCGACGATAATAACCCCTTTCCCGATCCCAAAAAATTTCATCCTGGACCTCGCTACCTTTTCTCCTGCCTGCTTCAAAGCCGAGACCGAATTCTACTCCTTTAAATGCATTAATACTAACAATAGCTCCTGCAATTTTAGCATCCAATTTCCGATCGTAATGAACGTAGCTTCCGATTCCCGGAGGCATTCCGTCAGCGACAACTTCTACGATTCCGCCCACTGAATCGCCGCTTTTTTTCGCCTGATCGATGGCGTTGATCATCTCCTTTTCCGCCTCCGAATCAAGGCACCGAACGGGAGAACGATTCGCCCGTTCATCCAACTCAATCGGATCAATGAAATCCGTCTGGCGAGCTTTCACACCACCAATTTCAATCACATGGGAACCGACTGATATACCCAATTCGGCCAACAATTTTCGTGCAACCGCGCCGGCAGCTACCCTTGCAGCCGTTTCCCTAGCGGAAGAACGTTCGAGAACATTTCGCAAATCCCGATGACCATATTTAATTCCTCCACTTAAATCCGCATGACCCGGTCGAGGTTTCGTCACTTTTCGTTTAATTTCCGTCTCCTCTTGTAAAGGTTCAACGGCCATAATTTGTTTCCAATGTTGAAAATCTTTATTTTCTATGTATAACGCTAAAGGAGAACCTAATGTTTTCCCATGTCTAACCCCTGCGGTTATTTGAATCCGATCCTTTTCGATATCCATCCTTCGCCCTCGTCCATAGCCCTTTTGTCTCAATGATAAAGAACGGTTGATATCTTCTTCACATAGGGGCATTCCAGCGGGTAACCCTTCAATAATAATCGTCAATCCAGGTCCATGGGATTCACCAGCTGTTAAAAATCGCATCCTTTCACCTCCGAATCATCCAAATAATCACTCATTGTAACCTTTTCGTTTAGGAAGTTATCCTTTCCTAATAAAAACCTATCGTATATTTTTCACTTTTTTATAAAAAAACGTTTCAATTGGGCTAAAACCGTACTGACTCGCATTAAAAATTTGTTCGGTACTTCCGACAAAAAGGATGCCACCGAGATTTAACGCATCGCTAAACTTCCGATATAGTTCGGTTTTTGCCTGTTCAGTAAAATAAATGAGGACATTTCGACAAACGATTAAATCGAACTGATGGTCAAAAGGATCGGCAAGCAAATTATGTTTTTTAAAAGTGACGGTTTTCTTTATTTTTTCATCAATAATATACACATGATTCTCTTTTCGGAAAAATTTTCGTTTCATATCCTCGGGAACTTCATTTAATGAACGTTCATTATATACCCCTATTTTCGCCTTTTGCAAAGCATTTTCATCAATATCCGTAGCTAAAATTCGAATTTGCTCTAAAGGAATATAATGGCTTAACACCATCGCAATCGTATACGGTTCTTCCCCGGTTGAACAGGCAGCGCTCCATATTTTTAACCGTTTGGAACGTTTCAATAAATCCGGGAGTATTTTATTTTGTAAAACTTCCCACCGATTTCGGTTTCGATAAAACTCGGAGACATTGATCGTCATCCGATCCAAAAATGCGTTATATAATTTTTCATCCTTTACCATCGCATTAAAAAATTCAGTGAAGGAACGGAATCCATTTTTTTCATAAAGGGACGTTAACCTTCGCTTCATTTGTGTTTCTTTATATAAAGATAAATCAATGCCGGTTTTCTTTTTTACTTTTTGTATAAATTGAGCGTATTCATCTACCATATATTCCTCTCCCAATTTTCCTTTTCCAAGGGATGTATTTCCCGGTAAATAGAAAACAACCCAAAAGGGGCGGGTTGTTTTCCGTTTAATACATCCAGTTATCGATTATTTTTTCATAGGAAACGAGTTCTTCTTCCTTAAAAAACAAAGAAATTTCCCTCTTTGCACTTTCCTCCGAATCGGATCCATGAATGACGTTTTTACCGACCGTAAGTGCAAAGTCACCGCGCACCGTACCAGGATCTGCATCTTTCGGATTTGTGGCCCCCATCATTTTTCGCGCTTCTGAAATGACATTTTCTCCTTGCCAAACCATGGCGAAAACAGGACCGGACGTAATATAGGAAATAAGTTCATCATAAAAAGGTTTTCCCTTATGCTCGCCATAATGTTTTTCCGCTAATTCACGAGAAAGTTTCATCAATTTGGCCCCGACAAGTTGGAATCCTTTTCGTTCGAATCTCGATACGATTTCACCGATTAAGTTCCTTTGAACACCGTCGGGTTTTACCATTAAAAATGTTTTTTCCATCGTATCTCCCACCCTATTAGTATAATTGTTTTGTCTCGCAAAAACCATATTATCACGCTCTACTATTCATTGCAATCTTTCAACGGAAGGAATTAATCCGTTTTCAAAATAGTTTAAATTAAAATTTCCGATTCCCAATAAAATCGACGATCGTTTGTAAAAGGGGTTTAACTTCGTGATTCGGTAATTCATCTAGTATTCGTAACGCCTTTTTTAAATATTGGCGAGTAACCGCAATGGATTGGTTGATCGAACCGGTTTCTTTAATTAATTGAATAATCCGTTCTAACACTTCCGGTTCTGTATACGCATGCACCTTTATGATTTCCTTTTTAATGGCTGGATTTTTCATGGCAAGTAACACCGGTAATGTAATATTTCCTTGAAGCAAGTCTTCTCCCACTGGTTTTCCTAATTTTTTCGCGGTGGAAGTAAAATCTAAAATATCATCGGTAATTTGGAAAGCCATACCGATATAATAGCCAAACCGGTACAATTTTTGATAAATGTGCTTTTCCGCTCCTGCAGCTAATGCACCTAATTGGCAACTCGCTGCAATTAACAAAGCAGTTTTTCTTTTAATTCGACGAAAATAAGTCGTAAATCGTTGATCAAAATTATACTTATCTTGAATTTGTTCAATTTCACCGATGCTTAATTCCACCATCGTTTTCGACAATACTTTGTGCACTTCATCCTCTTTAATATTTGTAATCACATCGAGGGATTTCGCTAGAATAAAGTCCCCTGTGTAAACAGCGATTTGATCGTCCCATTTCGCCTTCACAGTTGGGCGCCCTCTGCGGGTATAAGCATCGTCAATCACATCATCGTGGATGAGCGATGCCATATGAATTAGTTCTAGCGCAACAGCAACGTCCATTACCTTGTCAATATGGTAATTGCCGAATTTTCCAGATAAAATAACTAAAATAGGTCGGATCCGTTTCCCCCCCGCTTGCAAATAATGTAATGATGATTGCCTAAGTAAGGGGGATTCGGTATCCAATACCGATTCCAGTCGATTCTCGATTGATTTTAAATCGTTATGTAATAGTTTATATACGGTCGTATAATTCATTATTTCCATCCGATCAAATCTTTCCTTTTACTTTTTCTCTACTTTATGTCCTATATGTAAAGCGGCAACTCCACCAAAATATAGTTTGTAGGTGACTTGTTGAAATCCGACTTCTTCAAACATCGAAGCTAATTGTTTCGCGTTAGGAAATTCCCTCGCAGATTCTTGTAACCATGAATATTCCTTATAACTTTTCGCAAACAATTTGCCGAAAAACGGCATGATATATCGGAAATAAAAATAATAAATTTGTTTAAATCCGATGATCATCGGTTGGGACGTCTCTAAGCATGCAACGACTCCCCCGGGTTTTAAAACCCGATACATTTCACGCAAAACTTGAGAAGCATCCGGTACATTTCGTAAGCCGAAACCGATCGTCACGTAATCGAAGGAATCATTTTCAAAGGGCAACTCCATCGCATTTCCGTAAACGAGCGTAGCATTGGTAATTCCCTTTTCTTTCAATTTCCTTTCTCCAACGGCCAACATATTCTTACTAAAATCGAGCCCATATACTTCTCCCGATTCCCCGACCGCTTCGCTTAATGCAATCGTCCAATCTGCCGTTCCACAACAACAATCGAGGGCCCTTTTCCCTTGTTTCACTTGTAATCGTTTCATTGCGTCTTTACGCCAACGAATATGTTGACGAAAGCTAATAACCGAATTCATCCGATCGTATTGATTTGATATTCGTTCAAATACTTGAAGTACTTTTTCTTCCTTCGTTCTTCCCATAATGAAACTCCTATACATCGAATTTTAAATAAAAGACCGTTTCGCTTCTTCATCAAGATGGAAATCTGAACTCATCAAATGGAGTGGATCTGGCACTCCTTGAAAAGAACGTTTCAATCGTTCATAAACATTTTGTTCATATCGTTCAAACCATTGATCGATTGTTACACTCGTTTTTGTAACATGAAATGGATTTTTTTCGCCCATTAAGTAGGTCAGTATATAATCGACATATTTTTCCCGATTCATCTTTATCTGTTGATAGTGCAAATAGTCTTTTGAAACGGATTGCCAAAATTCATCTTGAAAAAAGGAAGCTAATTTTTGGTAAATAACCGTTTCAATCATTTGCATTTTTTCCATAAAACCTTGTAATGTCGACACTTCTTTGTTATATAGTTGAAGTTTTTTTTCATTGACGGTTTTTATCCCATCGGCCAAATCTTTAATCAATTGAATATTTGGAACAAAAGATAACATTCGATAATATAATCCGCTATAAAAATCCCCTGCTAACACAGTCAATTGCTTTTTTTGACGGGTTTCGTCTTTTACATGTATTAAATCGTGGGTGTCGAGTGCAATTTGAACGAGCATAACGGCCGTTGCATAGTTCATTAATTCCCTTTTTCGGAGATTTTGTCCATGTAAAATTGAAAGAACGAGACGTAACTTTTGCTCATCGATTTTCGGCGAATCGATGTTTTCCACCAAAAACGGATGATTAATTTCCTTTTCTATTTTCTCTTTTACTTGTTTCAATAATGAGTTGTCCCATTTCATAAAATCACCCTCAAGTTCCATTATCCTACATTTTCAGTGTTTATTATTATAACACAAGTATACATAGATCTTTCCGCTCCTTTGAAAATGGGACGACAAATATAAGCGGCAATTTAGCAATGGAACCGAAACAACTATGCATATTTTTTCATCTACTTAGCAACTACCACTTTCCGTATCCCCATAGGCAGTAAATATTTCTGCCTTTCCACGAATTTTTATAGCGGAAGTATGTTCGGTAAATTGGGCAATCATTACTTCACCCGCATCTAATTTTTCCGTATGGTGGAATTTCGTATCCGTTCCCCTCGTTAAACCGATTACATTGACACCATCTTCAAGTGCTTTAATGACAACGAAATCGGACGATTCGTTTGTTTTCCCCACCGCCAAGACCTCCTATGTTACAGTTTTTGTTTAATCAATTGTAAGACTTCCTGCCTTTGTTCAAAATCTGATTCAAATACTCCCCGAGCAGCAATCGTCACAGTTTTTGAACCAGGTTTTTTAATTCCCCTCATCGTCATACACATATGTTCGGCTTCTAAAATAACGATCGCTCCATGGGGATTTAATTTTTCCATAATCGCATCGACAATTGTTTTCGTAATTCGTTCTTGCAATTGAGGCCTTTTTGATACAACTTCAACAGCCCGAGCCAATTTACTTAAACCAACTACCCTTCCGTCCTTAGGCATGTATGCAACATGGGCATGGCCGAAAAAGGGAACGAGGTGATGCTCGCACATGGAATAAAAGGGTATATCTTTCACGAGAACAATTTCCTCATGGTCCTCGTGGAAAATCGTTTCAAAATATTCTTTAGGATCTTTGTCTAGTCCGGCAAACATCTCCTCATACATTTTCGCGACCCGTTTCGGGGTATCGATTAATCCTTCTCTATTCGGATCTTCACCAATTGCCTCCAAAATCATTCGAACGGCTTGTTCAATTTGTTGGAGATTTGCCTCTTTCATTCTTCCTTCCCCCTGTATTTCAAACTAAGGAAATCAAATTCCTATTTTATATCTATTTCATATTAGCACACCTTTTCTAATAGTAGCAAAAAAGAAAACTGAAATCGAGAAAGAATTCGTCAATTTTGATGGAAATGAATGAAAAAAATCTGGATGGATTCATTTTTTCTACCGAACCGGGAAAACCGATGTTGAACTTCGTAGGAACCATAGGGGCGATTTGCCTAGGAAAGAAGACAATAAAGGGGGGAAGCAAAATGGTCGCCTCCCCCCCACATATGGATAGTATGTAATTATTTTACAGCCTCTTTTAATGCTTTACCTGGTTTGAAAGCAGGAACTTTACTTGCTGCAATTTCAATTTCTTCACCGGTTTGAGGATTTCTACCTTTTCGAGCAGCACGTTCCCGAACTTCAAAGTTTCCAAAACCGATTAGTTGTACTTTTTCTCCATTTTTCAAAGCATTTAAAATCGAATCAAACACTGCTTCCACAGCTTTCGTAGCGTCTTTTTTGGAAAGATCAGCAGCTTCTGCCACTTGATTTACCAATTCTGTCTTGTTCATGCCTTTCACCTCCTCCCAATGGAAAGGTTGCGCAATAATATTGCATACTAACATCCAAATCTTTGTTCTAGTGAAAATTTCCTATAATGGAAAGATAAACAAGAACAATTCTGTAAAAAGATTATCACAATCGATATCTTATAGCAAGATAAAAACGAAATTTAAATAAAAACTTTTTCTCCATTTTAATTCTAAAGAATCATCTCCCTTTAAGGGAAAACTAAAATGATTGTATATTTTAATAAAGATGGTATATTGATATGGTATGTTTGGTTGAATCTACCTACTTTCTTCCCATTTTATACGCATTTTAAACACGAAAGACGTACTTTTTCATCGAATGACTGATTCAATATCTCCATTCATGAAAAAAAGACCCGAATTTCATGGGTCCTTATGTTTATAATATAATAGCAATTAAACCGCCAGAACCTTCGTTAATAATTCTTTCCAACGTTTCCTTTAATTTATAACGGGCATTTTCCGGCATTAATGCTAGTTTTGCTTGGATGCCTTCCCGAACGATGGAATTTAAATTACGTCCAAAAATATCCGAATTCCAAATCGAAAGGGGGTCGTCTTCAAAATCTTGCATCAAGTAGCGAACTAATTCCTCGCTTTGTTTTTCCGTACCGATAATCGGGGCAAATTCACTTTCTACATCAACTTTAATCATATGAATCGATGGAGCTACCGCCTTTAAACGCACACCGAATCGGGACCCTTGTCGAATGATTTCCGGTTCATCCAAACTCATATCTTCGATGGACGGTGCAGCGATTCCATATCCGGTTTGTTTTACCATTTTTAATGCTTCTGCCACTTGGTCGTATTCCCGCTTTGCATGGGCGAAATCTTGCATTAATTCTAGCAGATGATCCTTACCTCGAATTTCTACACCGACGATTTCCTTTAACACTCGATCGTATAGCTCATCGGGTGCATACAGGTCGATCTCCGCCACCCCTTGACCCATTTCCATTCCAGCCAATCCTGCTCTTTCGATAAAATCATAATCGGAAAAGGATTGAACGACTCGATCCACATCTCGCAAACGTTTAATATCTTTAACCGTTTCTTTTACCGCTTCTTGATAGTTTTCCCGAAGCCAATGATCTTCCTTTAACACCATTACCCAACTCGGTAAATTCACATTGACTTCCAACACAGGGAATTCATACAATGCTTCTCTAAGGACGTTATACACATCCCCTTCCCTCATGTTTTCTACGCTAATCGCTAACACCGGAATATCGTATTTTTCTTGCAGTTCCGTTCTGAGAGCTTCCGTGTCCCGATGGAAAGGTTTCGTCGTATTAATAATCATGATGAACGGTTTTCCAACTTCCTTTAATTCATTCACAATTCTTTCTTCTGCTTCGACATAATTCTCCCTTCCAATTTCTCCGATCGATCCATCTGTCGTAATGACCACTCCAATGGTTGAATGTTCTTGAATAACTTTCCTTGTACCGATCTCCGAAGCTTCTTGGAAAGGGATCGGTTCTTCATACCATGGTGTATGGACCATCCTCGGACCGTTTTCATCCTCGTACCCCTTCGCTTCACGAACAGCATACCCGACACAATCGACCAGTCGCACATTTACATGTAAACCTTCCTCTACTCGAACGGTAACGGCTTGATTCGGTACGAATTTCGGTTCTGTTGTCATAATCGTTTTTCCTGCAGCGCTTTGGGGAAGTTCATCTAAAGCACGTGCCCGATCCGCCTCATTTTCAATATTAGGAAGTACGACTAATTCCATAAATTTTTTAATAAAGGAGGACTTCCCCGTCCGAACTGCACCGACAACACCGATATAAACATCGCCGCCTGTCCGTTCAGCAATATCTTTAAAAATATCAACCTTTTCCAAAAAATCCCCTCCCGTTCGTCTATTACTGGGAAATTCATACCTTTTCCTATTGTTGACAGTATAAGTTTATGATGTTGTCCACTAGGCTTATGACAAATATTTATATTCTTTTCCTTTTAACCCCCTCTATTACAAAGATCATGGATTAAAAGTCTCTCGAATAAAAAAACCCTTCTCCTAAACTATATTTTTTAGGAAAAGGGTTATGACTAATTTTCAAATTTTTTCTCAAAAAAAATGGGTTCTCCTTCCTCATTAACGGTATATGGAAGGGAATATGCGGGAACGAAAATCGACCCTTCTGTCAATATCCAACGAATATCCTCGTTTTCTTTAAAATCCGTTTGATCCATTTCTTTCAAGCGGACGAGTAAATCCCCTGTATAATCGAGGAAAAGATCTCCGCGACCGTTGATTACAAAGGGAAGTTGTTGTCCGGTAAAAGGACTTACAATAAAAGGATCTTCATGATAGCCTAGTTTTGAAAAATCTAACGTGAATACATCCGCTGCTAATTGTTCTTTATACGGAGGATATTTTTTCGTGGACAACCGTAATTGTATTTCACGAATCTTCTCTACAATATGTAAATCGAAAATTTTTACTTTTGGATCGGTTTCAGCGTCAATGATTACGTATTGAAATATACCGCCATTTTCATAAGCATTTTTAGGAATTTCCGATAAATATTGTGGCACAATTCGTCGAAAATCGATTAAATATTTGATATATAAATCCGTATCTGCATCCTTCGTCTTAATAGGTAAAATACCATCGTTTTCCTTTTGAAAAGCAATAACGGCATCCTGTACCCGTTTGACCTCCGTTTCATCAGGAAATTTCGTCGATGGATCTTTCGGATATAAGCAACCCGTTAATAAAAGAGTGAAAACTCCAATTAAGACGAATAAACGAATGTTCAATTCATCTCACACCCCTATTCCGTCGTCGGACCAGAAAAGACAACTAAAATCATAATCACTCCAGCATAAATCATAAAACCGTATGCGATAATTGCCGTAATCACTTTCAAAAAACGCCTTTTTATTTTGTAACGACTAATGACAATGAACAAAACGGATAAAAACATCATACCGATCCCAATCAATGATATCCACATTTTCATTAAAGCTGGCGACATCATGCATCCCCCTTTTTTGACCGAATTCAAGCAAATATTCAAAATACGATTCTTTTATCCTCATTATTCTAAATTTTCCCCGATGTTCATTCTACCATAAATTTCGTTGACTGTAAGTTTAAAAGAAAATTCGATGTCCTCGTTAAATTTTTTGGAAAAAGGTACGTTAAAAAAAACTGAAGGAAAGCGGGCGCTCACAACTTCCCTTCAGCATCGAACGATTTTTACCCAACCCCGGTTCTATGATTTTTCATAGTAGTTTATGCAAAAAAAGAACGTACCGCATCATCGACTGCCTATTTCCTACAAATTGAATGTTTACACTCAAGTCCATTTTTCAAAGGAAGGCAGAAACGAACGACAAATATACCTTATTCCGTCAAAATATTGACTAAATCGTCCATCTCCGACGTTTTCATCCGAGTCATAAGTTCATCCACTGCAACTTTCGGATTCAAATCTTCAAATAAAACTTCATACAAAATCATCGTAATCGGCATTTTCACCTTATATTTTTCCGCCATTTGTCGAGCGGCTTTCGTCGTCCGGACCCCTTCAACCGCTTGACCTAATTTTTGGAGAATATCTTCAAGCTTTTCCCCTTTTCCGAGCATGTTTCCCGTTCGCCAGTTACGGGAATGGACACTCGTACATGTAACGATCAAATCTCCGATTCCTGCAAGACCCGAAAAGGTTAACGGATTCGCTCCTAGTTTTGTACCTAAGCGGGCAATTTCCGCCAATCCCCTTGTAATTAACGCAGCTTTTGCATTATCTCCATAACCTAACCCATCGGAGATCCCAGCAGCTAATGCGATAATATTTTTTAATGCACCACCGATTTCCACACCGACGATATCCGGATTCGTATACACTCGGAAATTCGGATTCATAAATAAATCTTGAATTCGTTCCGCTTCTTTCATATTTTTGGACGTTACGACAACGGTTGTTGGATGGCGGAGACTAACTTCTTCCGCATGGGATGGTCCGGACAAGACGACGATTGCATGTAGAAGGGATTCGGGCATTTCTTCTTCGATCATTTCTGAAATTCGTTTCAATGTTTCCGGTTCAATTCCCTTTGCTACATGGACGATCGTCACTTTCTTCGTTAATACGCCTTTGAGCTTTCGGACGACTTCCCTAATCGCCTTTGTTGGAACGGCAAGGACGATGGTATCAAGCCCTTCAGTGGAAACTTGTAAATCTGAATAAGCAGTAATTTGTTCAGGTAATTCAATATTCGGAAGATAGGTTTCATTTATCCTCGTTTCGTTCATTCGTTTCACTTGATCTTGATTATAACTCCAAAGACGAACTTCATGTCCGTTATCTGCCAATACGATGGACAGGGCAGTTCCCCAGCTTCCTGCACCTAAAACGGCGATTTTTTCAATATTTTTTCCCATGTTTTCTCACCCTTTACTCATTTTCTCGTCCTAGCGATTAATTTTATTGGTGTTCCAACGAATCCAAATGCATCCCGTATGCGATTTTCTAAAAAACGTTCGTAAGAAAAATGCATAAGTTCCGGATCATTTACGAAAATAACAAACGTTGGAGGCTTCACAGAAACTTGAGTCGCATAAAAGATTTTCAATCGGGTACCGTGATCGGTCGGGGTCGGATTCATCGCCACCGCATCCATAATCACATCATTTAACACATTTGTTTGTACGCGTAAAGCATGGTTTTCATTTACAAGTTTAATCGTCGGTAATAAAGTTTGAACTCGTTTTTTCGTTTTAGCAGAGACAAAAACGATCGGTGCATAATCTAAAAATAAAAATTCATTACGAATCATTTTTTCGAATTCATTCATCGTCTTTTCGTCTTTTTCGATTGCATCCCATTTGTTGACGACGATAATGATTCCCCTGCCGGCTTCGTGGGCATAACCAGCGATCCGTTTATCTTGCTCAATAATCCCTTCCTCCGCGTTGATGACGACTAATACAACGTCCGATCTTTCAATGGCTCTTAACGCCCGTAACACCGAATATTTTTCTATACTCTCATAGACTTTCCCTTTTTTTCGAATCCCTGCAGTATCGATGATTATATATTTTTCCCCATCATATGTATACGGAGTATCGATCGCATCTCGAGTTGTTCCAGCTATATCGCTAACGATAACCCGGTCTTCCCCTAATAAAGCATTGACAAGGGAGGATTTTCCGACATTTGGACGACCAACGAAGGAAAATTTGATCGTATCCTCTTCTTGATCCTCATCGTTTTTGTTTGGAAACCGTTTTACCACTTCATCTAACAGGTCACCGAGACCAAGGCTATGGGTTCCTGATACCGGTATGGGATCTCCAAAGCCTAATGCATAAAAATCATAAATCTGTTGGCGCATATCCGGATTATCGATTTTATTTACAGCAAGGACGACCGGTTTTTTCGAACGATATAAGATTTTTGCTACTTCCTCATCTAAAGTGGTCAACCCATCTCTACCACTGGTTACCATAACGATGCAATCTGCTTCATCGATTGCAATTTCTGCTTGAACACGGATTTGTTCAAGGAATGGTTCATCGTCAATAACGATTCCACCGGTATCGATTATATTAAACGTATGATTCAACCATTCCGCTTTTCCGTAAATTCTGTCCCTCGTTACCCCTGGGACATCTTCCTCTATGGCGATCCGTTCTCCGACAATCTTATTGAAAATGGTTGATTTCCCCACATTTGGTCGACCGACGATGGCAACAGTCGGTAAAGTCATAAACAAACACCTCATTTTTTTATGTATTAATTTATGTTTTGTCTAATTTCCCCTTTTTTAAATGAATCAATGCATGTAAACGAATCAATGCAACAGATGGACAATGATTATACTTTTTTTTTAAGGTAAAAGGAAATGGGGAACTTTTGTTAACTATAAAATAAAGAAAGGAAATTGTCGACCCTCTCCTTCCCCATTAGTATACACAAATTTGTCCGGTACAGGTAGAGATTGTTATATATACACAATTGAATTTTAAACATTTAGTGCTTCACGATAATCATGACATCATCGGTTAATAAATGGGCAATTCCATCTAAAATCGCCTCTAAATTGACAGCGACCCGCTTCATTTCCCGTTCATTTTCACAATAAAAAACCCATGAGCCAGCAGGTACTTTCGATGGATTGGTCGTAATCACAGCAAGAATCAGCTTTTCAATTTCCACGATTACCCTCCTTCTTTTTTCCGTTTTGTCGGGAGTCGGATCGCATTTTCTAAAGTCGGGGTACTTCCAATGATTTCAATCGCTTTTTTAATATTTCTTTCTTGAGGCAATATAAAAACGGCTACCCGACCATCATTTAAATCCCGTTTTGCAAGTGGAACGAAAGCGGGCGTTCCGGAATCCCGATATACGCCTAACGCTGTCGATACATCATGTAAAATAGCCTGCCGCTGTCCTAAATTTGCAATGGTCATACGAGCGTTAAAACTTTTCGGTTTTAAAATAAATCCCATACCATATTTTAATACTTCCTCCCTTCTTTCCTTTAAACCGATATTCATAATGTATATATTATCTACGTATAATCCCTCCCGCTCAAAGTGGGGTTGCACATAAACGATGTCCACAATATCCTTTAATTTTCCGCCATCCATTAAAATCCGAGAAAGAATTAAGCAAAGAATGAAGATAAAGATCGAAAAACCGATTGGAAGAAACATATAGGATAAGGTGGTGATGATCGATGTAAAGATAACTAAGTAATTTCTACTTTCAAAGGCGATTGCGATTCCTTCGATATATGTATTTCCCCTGGAAACGAGTTCATATTGATCCAACTGTTCCAACGTATTCCGTTCCATATTTCGCACTTCTCGAAATTGGGATGCTGCCAATGTTAAAAAAGTAATGGCTGTTATATTTTCCTCAATAAGGGCAGGTACTGCAATCGCCCCTAAGGCAGATGCGATAAATCCGAGGGCTAGATGGATGATTTTTCCATGTAGGTAGGTAGGATATTGCCGATAATCCGTCCGTAACATAATGATTCTCGCAATGAGACCACTTCCTATGCCGAATAAAACGGGATACATATAATCGCTCATATAAATGGTCTCTCCCTTCCTTTCGACTCATGGTGTTGAAAAGAATGGCGCAAATATTCCACACCACTCCATATAGATGTAAAGAGAAGGCCCAATACGAGGGAATCGAAAAAGGACAATGAACCGATTGGATAATCGATCGACCTCCTTTGTAAAAGGGCTGCATAAATGAACTCCCCTTGAAAAAAGCTGTTTATTACTGCGAAAATCCGATCTTTCAAGTGTGAAAATAAAAGGATTGCCAAAAAAGCAAAGGATCCGGCTTGCATCCATGTTTTCTCAAAAATTAACCAAACTGGATCAATTAAGGACAATATATGAAACGTTGCAACAGCAATCGTCATGATTAAGATTCTAAAACTTTTATTCAGTAAGGATGAAAAAGAGAGATTAGTAAAGGCGGCAAAACTTATCATCCAAAGAAAAAGTGATGCGTAAGAAATACGATATTGGAAAAATTGAACCGAATAGGCGGATAAAATCATCGTAATAAGCGAAATGAGAGCTAAAGGAAAACGATACGGATTTTTTTTATTCAAAATAAACGTTGAGAAAATCCACGTGGACCAAGTGAACCAAAAAAAGATGAATCCTTCCAAAGAACTTGCACCTCCTATTGTTACCAGTATGAACAAAATTATGTTTTTCAAAACAGGGAAAAAAAGCAGTTTTTACGAAAAAAAGACTTGCATCCATTATGCAAGTCCTAAAAATCGATTCATTTTTCCTAATTCCTATCATTAATGAAGTTTTTTCAATTGGTCCCCAATCATATCCCCTAATTGAAAACCACGATTTTCATCGGGCAATTGGTAAGATTCCTCTTCCACTTCTTTTTCCAATTCTTTCATCGTTAAAGAAATCCGATTTTCCTGTTCATTTACGTCCAACACTTTTACTTGAACCGTTTGACCTTCTTTTAACACCTCATGGGGAGTGGCGATATGTTTATTGGAAATTTGAGAAATATGGACGAGACCTTCAACACCGGGCAGTACTTCCACGAATGCACCGAAGGATACGAGCCGTTTAACCGTCCCTTCCACAACGTCACCTTTTTTAATTTTTTCGGAAACATTCGCCCACGGACCTGGTTGCGTTTCTTTAATCGACAGTGAAATGCGTTCATTGTCCAAGTCTACGGAAAGGACTTTTACACTCACCTTTTGTCCAGCTTCAACCACATCGGAGGGATGTTCCACATGTTCGTGGGACAATTGGGAGATATGAACGAGGCCATCTACACCACCGATATCGATAAAGGCACCGAAATTTGTCACCCGTTGTACAGTTCCTTCCAACACTTGTCCTGCTTCTAATTTGGATAGGACGTCTTTTTTCTTTTTTTCCTTTTCTTCCCGAACGATGTCACGATGGGATAAAATTAAACGATTTTTTTCCCGATCTAATTCAACAATTTTAAAAGTCATTTTCTTTCCTTTATAATCGGAAAAATCTTCCACATAATGGTCTTCTACAAGGGAGGCTGGTACAAAACCACGGACGCCTAAATCGACGACGAGACCACCTTTGACAATGTCTTTTATTTCCGCTTCGACCGGTTCACCTTTTTCAAATTGTTCTTGTAATTGTACCCATGCTTTTTCTGCTTCGTGACGACGTTTGGATAAAATAAGAGCATCGTCTTCTACTTTAATGACTTCTACCGTCAACTCTTGACCTTCCGAAACAACATCTTCCGCTTTTTCTATATGAAGGGATGATAATTCACTGATCGGAATGATCCCATCCATTTTTCCATCTGGAATTTCGACGATTACTTGTTTCTCTTCGACTTTCGTTATTCGACATGTAATCTTATCACCGACAGCATACTGTTTGACATCTATTTCATTCATCTCTTCTTCGCTTGCTGCTTGATCCGTTTGCACTACTTCTGTCTCCTGTTTATTTTCATTATCGTGTAACTTCTCTGTCATATGTATTTCCTCCTTAACGACCACTGATTAAGTTTAAAAAATTCTTCCTTTTATTAACTTCTAATAAATTATATCGTTTGTCAATACATTACTTATATTGTAACAAAATTTCTTTAATATGATCCATAATTAGTTCAATTGCCTCATTGGAAGATGCCCTTTTTTCTTTCAAAGGTTTCATATCGATTGGTTTTCCGTAAACGACTTTCACTTTACGGAACGGTCTATACGGACCGATGATTGCAGCAGGAACAACGGTTGCATCGGATTTTAAGGCGAAAAAACCAGCGCCTGCCAAACCCTTTCCAATTTCCCCTGTTTTACTTCGCGTACCTTCAGGAAATATGCCTAAAATACGTTCAGACTTTAACGTTTCCAACCCTTTTCGTAAAGCTTCCCGATCCGCCTTTCCCCGCTTAACTGGAAAGGCATAGAGCTTTTTAATAATTCCTTTTAATATAGGTACCCGGAATAATTCCTCTTTAGCCATATAGATGACTGGTCTCGGGCATGTGATTCCAAGGGCGACCGGATCGAGATTGCTTATATGGTTGGCACAGAGAAGGACGCTTCCTTCCTTCGGGATATTCTCTACACCGATTGCTTCAATCCGGTAAATTGGTTTAAAAATGCCTTTTACAACAATTTTTGCAAATGTGTAAAACGTCATTTTATTTTTTCCTTTCTTTAATATATTTCATCATTTGATCGACTACTTGATCGATGGATAAATCCGTCGTATCGATTTCAATCGCATCTTCCGCTTTTTTCAGCGGAGCCACTTCCCGATTGGAATCCAATTCATCACGCTTTAAAATTTCCTCAACCAATTGATCATAGTCCGCTGGAATCCCTTTTTTTACATTTTCTAAATATCGTCGTTTTGCCCGCTCTTTTACCCCTGCGCGGAGGAAAATCTTCACTTCTGCCTTCGGTAAAACGTTCGTTCCTATATCCCTTCCATCCATAACAACTCCACCATTTACAGCAAATTGTTGTTGTCTCCGAACCATTTCCTCGCGAATCGATGCGTGTTTGGATACGGTGGATACGGAATTGGTTACTTCCGGTAGTCGTATTTCTTCGGTGACATCCTGCCCATCCACGAACACCTTTTGATGATTTTTTCCTTGCTTCAACTCGATGGAAGTTTCTTTTAATAATTGGAAGAGCTGTTCACCGTCTTCAGGATCGATTCCCTTTTGAAGTGCTTTCCACGTTAAGGCCCGATACATGGCACCGGTATCGATGTATAGATATGATAGTTTTTGAGCAATTATTTTTGCCACTGTACTTTTTCCCGCTGCAGCTGGGCCATCGATGGCAATCGAGATGTTTTTATTCATAAATCCAAACCTCTTTCTTTCTAGAAATTCCATTCATTTTATTTTATCATAAAAAGGGTTTTCGATAGGACCATTTTTAATGAAAATGAAAAGAAATTCAATCGATTTCTCATCATTTTTTTAATCATATAAACCGATTGTCGACTGGGAAATCGATCTCCTTTTGTACTTGAAAATATTCCTAACAAAAAAAGAAAGCAGGAGAGTTCCATGCCTTCTTACGGTTGATTTAATGTTTGTACGACCTTTTCATGATTATTGCGATTGACGCCTTCATAAAGAACGATATGATTTAATTCTGGGAGGAAATGAAAATGGTGAAGAAAAATTTGTGTAAGTAGCAGAAAAATAAACTGAATGACGATTACTTTTTTTAAAATTCCTTCCATCCGTTTCATAATCAATCTCCGTATGTTCTTTTTACATAGTATGGATTGCTAATCGTAGGATTATACGTGCCCTTTCTTCCACCTGCACGAACGGATCGAAGGAAAACTTACAAATCATCCCTCCAATTTATAAAATTCCTGTTTCTTTTTGTTTTTTGATCACTTGGGATTCATAACAAAATTGGAGTAATTGTTGTTCTTCTTGAATCGTTTTATCAAGGAATTGAACGGAGATTACATTCCTTTTTTCATTCCAATCCCCTGTCCGAATCACTTTGGAAGATAATTTTAAATAATGGTACTCGCCATTTAACCGGGGTAAAACAAACCAAACGATGATTTTTTGTCCGATATTTATATCGATCGATTTTGGAACGAGAAGGGAAGCTCCCCCTGCACTAATATCTTCCGTGACTGTTTGGAACGGTTGAAACTCCTTATGGATCGAATGGACGCTCACATCTACTGCCCGATGTACACGAACAAATTCCCGCCTTTGAATTTTACGAAATTCCTCCCTAGGTGGTAAAGTTAATTGCAAAAGGGGGATCGGATTTTTCACCCGCCCGATGACCATCGATAAAAATTCGTAAATTTCCTTTTGATCATTTACAAAGGACAAACGTAAAGTTTCTCCGTTACGAATAAAGATAGATTTGTTCGTTTCTGGATGGACAGGGTATTCCATTAAAAAAGATTGATCTTTTATATCCATGATTTTGCTAGTATATTTTTCATATTGGTCCAGTTGTTTCAGTTCAATGGTTACTTGCTGCCCTGCTTTTATCATTTAATCCCCTCATTTTAAATCAAATTTCGAGAAATTTGTTTTCCGAATTTTATACTAATTTTATTATGACATGAAATAAAAAAAAGGAAAAGTATCTTTACTTTTCCTTATGTGATTTCTTCATAGATGGGTTCAGCACTTTTTAGTTTTTCAATTTTTTCTTCCCTTTGATTTAATGCATTAATAAAAATTCGATACGTGTCATTTCCTAATGTTCCTAAAAATTCATAACAGAGTACTTCTTCGTTCAGTTCATTATTGATGATTGCCAATCGACTCTCCATAATCTTCACATTGGGATTGACTTGTTCCTTCGCTTCCTCTTCTGTAATGACTGGATCGGGAATGGACCGCTCATTATGGGTTGCTAAATATTCTTCGGCGGAAAATCCAATAATGGTACCATCATCTAAGGCAACTTTGATTTTCACTGCTTCTGGATAAATTCGGACATTATTTATACTCGTTACAAACGTAAATACCCCGACATGATCATATTGGTAGCTTTCGAACATTTTCATATTTTCGAATTTCCGCTCCTTCAAAAACGCCAAGGCCCGATTCCCTGCTTCATTTAAACTGATTTTCTGCTCTTTTACCTCCCGATGATTCATCACCCAGATCGGATATCCTCCCTTTTTCGTAATATCCATATCGATTTCATTTTTCCCATCCCTTATCGACACGCTATAAAATTCGTAATCAGATCCCTTTCCACTTTCCGTGACTTTCGTTTCTGGATCCTTTATGTTCGTCGTATATTTTTTCGCGATTTCCAAAGCCTCTTCCTTAGAAATTTCTTTTCCCGGTAAATTTTGAAACCCTTCTTCCTTTTTATTCATCCCTGTGAAAATCGTTCCCAAGTCCCCCTCTGAATATCCTTCTACTTTCTTTTCCACCGTTTTAAACCCATCGATAATCGTATTGTCGACATTTTCTTCTTCTGTGGCCAATGCCATTTCCACATCCATCCAACGCAATTGATTCGATAATACAGCATGTTGCACTTTCCTTAATTCATCTTGAATTTCTTTCGATTGTTCATAAAGGGATTTTAGTGTTTCATATTCCTCATCTGAAAGAGGACTTTTCTCCAAATCCCGAACGGCAGCCCGATAGCTAAACTCTCCGATATTCGATAAAAATTCCTCCGTTTTATTAAAGGGAAGGAGGGTAAGTGGCAATTGCCCGACATGACTATGGGCTTCCGATGTTAGCCGCCATACATCGACCAATGCAGGGGATAACGATTGTCGAGAGTTCATGGCGAGGGTCGTTCCGATTTTATCATGGAGAAGATCGATCGTATACGTAAGGTCATGAAACGCCCGTTGGTAATTATTCTCCGCATGAATGAGTATCGCATTTTTTTCCTTATGCTCTTGATACCCCCATATACCTGTTCCGATAATGGCAACCGAAAGAAGACCGATTAGTAGATTTCTAATCAATGACAACACTCCTTATTTACAGAAAATATGCTTACCGATCTGTTTTATTTGTGGTCGGGACCAAATCCAACTATTTGTTGCCGTGTTCGGATTAAAATAATAAATCGCATTCCCGCTCGGATCCCATCCGTTAATCGCATCCAATACCGCTTTTTTCGCCGTTTCATCTGGTGTTAACCAAATTTGTCCATCACTTACTGCTGTAAATGCTCCCGGTTCAAATATTACTCCCGAAACGGTATTCGGAAAGGATGGGCTTTCGACTCGATTTAAAATTACTGCTGCTACTGCTACCTGTCCGATATACGGTTCTCCCCTCGCCTCCCCATATACCGCATTTGCCATCAATTGAATATCGTTTTGTGAAAAACCGTTCGGAACGTTCGCTGCTGTCGGCTTGTTTGACGATGATTGTTGGGATGAACTATTGGATCCGTTATTTCCCGTTTGGTTTTCAATCGACGTTCCACCGTAGTGGGTAAAGGAATTTCCTTTATTAATCTGTTCCTTCACATAACTTTCATTATATTTCGTTACATTTATTAATTTTTGTTTCGTTGCCGGGCCTGCTAATCCATCCACTTTCATTCCAAATTCATATTGAAAATTGCGCAATGCCCAATACGTTTGCCATCCAAACACCCCGTCAATTTTTCCATTGTAAAATCCGATATATTGCAAACGGGATTGAAGTTCGATTACATCATCCCCTACCGAACCAATCTGAATAACTTGATTTGAAAAAGCATACGTTCGTTGATTTTCCGTTGGGGAAATATTGATAATTAAACAACAGATGAAAATGACAAAAACTGCCATCCATTTCTTCACCATAACTGTCCCTCCATCGCCTGTCTTCCATTCGTAAAACTATTTTTTGTAACAATTGGTTTTTTATGCAGAGGGAAAAATTTAAAAATAGTTAAACCTCAACGGATCAAATCTTTTTAAAGAGCGGAGCAAATTCAATATTACGGGAGATCGTGTTAAAGGACGTCTTTTTCATCGTAAAGGATTAAGGTGGAGACATCAAAACGGAATAAAAAACCCCAGAATGGATGGCAGTCCAATTCTGAGGTATAGGGCATATGAACCGATTAAATAGGCTCTATAATTTTTGGTGTTGGTGAATATACCTAACACCTTTTTTTGATCAAAAAATAGAGACAAGTGACGAGGAGGCCCGCGCCGTGCCACTGGATGCGCGTCCGCCAATGGAACGAATCACTTCAAATCGATTTTGGATGAATGGACAACGTGATCCGATTACATTTTACTAAAAAAAGGCACGAAATTATTCACCAACACGATTTGACAAAGAACCATTATATATTCAAATCCTTTGAGAAAAAACGGTCTTCATAAATCCGTTGCTTAATTAATTTCGCTTTTTTTACCTTCCGTAAACCGAGCCACCATAAATAAATCATAAAGGGAACGATCAATTGAAACCAGTTAGAATCCATTAATATAATTAAATCGTAAATTCCGTGTAAAAGAATTGGAAACAAAAGGGATATCCAAATCCATCTTTCCTTTTGCGAAGTTGAAAACTTTGCCTTTCCCATATAATAACCCATTATTACACCGAATAGAGCGTGGCTAGAAACGGGTAGGAGGGCGCGACCAAAGGCAACTCCTAAACCATTCGCAAAAAGATATAAGATATTTTCCGCTGTAGCAAAACCTAAGGAAAGACTAGCCCCATATACGATTCCATCATAATGTTCATCGAAATGGACTAATTTATAAACAGTAAAATAAAGGATAAACCATTTAAAAAACTCTTCCAACATGGCCGCTGAAAGAAAGGCCTTCATGATGCCATTTGTAAAAATTCCTTCCGTTTCCAAAACATATTGGAGAAACATGATCGGAAAAACGAGAATCGTTCCGAGGAAAAATACCCGAAGGACGTCAAAAACCGGCTCCGTCTCGTATTCATCTTTTAAATAAAAATAGCTTAACAGGGCAAAACCGGGGGCAATACCGGCGGAAATCAACGCTAACATGATAAACCTCGATTCCTTTTTTCTCAATCGTAACACGAAATTGAAAAATTAACATATATTTTATATTAATAGTTTGAATTCCAATTATCAATTTATTATTCTACATTTTTTCCGATTAAATCAACCCTGTTTTTCCCTCTACTTGTTCATAGCTTACTTCCCTTGACCATAATAAATTTTCACCCGTTTCTTTACTAAAAATATGAATCGCTTCCAAATTTGGAGATAAATAGATTCGATCGCCATATTTGATCTTTTGATCATTACTTACGAAAAAGCGTATTGGTTGCTCTCCCATTGTTGCTGAAAGGAGTTTTTCTCTACCTAAATGTTCGATGTTCGTCACCACCGCTGAAAAAATTCCTCTCCGTTCCGACACAACTTGTAAATCATGGGGTCGAATTCCTAATGTAATTTTCGTTTTATTCGGGATATGTAACTGTTTTTGCAAATAAAAATGGTATCCCTCTCCATGGACGATCATTCCATCCAACTCATGAATGATTTCGGCATCTAAAAAATTCATCGGTGGATTCCCTAAGAAACGGGCGACAAATACATTTTTCGGGTATGCAAACAATTGCTCCGGCGTATCGAATTGCTGAATTTCCCCCCGATCTAAAATGGCGATTCGATCGGCCATTGCCATCGCCTCTTCCTGATCATGGGTTACCATAATCGTCGTGATTTTTAACTGTTTTTGCAATTGGCGAAGTTCATCCCGCATTTCAATTTTTAATCGTGCATCTAAATTTGACATCGGCTCATCTAATAAAAGTAGATTCGGTTCTTTAACGAGGGCTCGGGCCAACGCTACCCGTTGTTGTTGACCGCCGGATAATTGACTCGGCTTCCGATCGAGATAGTTTTCTAGTCGAACGAGACGAGCAGTTTTTTCCGCCCGTCCATAACGAATCTTTTTCGGGACTTTTTGTTGTTTTAACGGAAAGGCGATATTATCCCGTACAGTCATATGGGGATACAAGGCATAACTTTGAAAAACCATCCCGATATTCCGATCTTTCGGCTCTAAATGATTAATGACTTGATCTCCAAAATAAATGTTTCCTTTCGTCGGTTGATATAGTCCTGCTAACATCATTAATGTCGTTGTTTTTCCACATCCACTTGGACCTAATAAACAGACAAATTCTCCATCTTGAATCGTAAAATTCAAATCCGATATGGCCATATGATTTGAAAACTGTTTTGAAACTTGTTCAAATCGAATATTCATACCCGTTTATTCCCCCCCATATTCATTTGCATAAGCGATTTTTGTGTGAAGATGAAAAAGAAAATCACAGGCAACATGTAAAATAATCCTGCAGCCGTTAATAAACCGTAATCAACCATTTGGAAATCCCCAATGATTTTTTGCAAATAGGTGGCAAGGGTAATATTTTGATCATCGAAAATAAACGTGTAAAGAAGGAGAAATTCCGACCAACCTGCTAAAAAGGAGAAGATGCTAATCGCTGCAATTCCCGGCTTCACTAACGGGATAACAACTTGATACCAAGCTTTGATTCGATTACATCCATCAATTAATGCGGACCATTCCACATCCCAAGGTACATCATCAAAAAATCCTTTAATGATATAGGTAGACATCGGAATTTGGAGTGCTGCTTTCACAAGCATAACCCCCCAAAGGGTATCGATTAATCCGAGGGTATCTAATACGTAAAAGACAGCAATTAACAAGGCGACACTCGGAAAGGCATGAAGTAATATAACGGAACGAAGAAAAAACGTTCGCCCGGGAAACTCCATCCGGGAAAGGGCATAACCTGCCATCACACTAATGATGACTTCTATAATCGTTAATCCGCCTGCCAAAAGGAGTGTATTCCATGTGGCTAACCAAATACTCGGTAATTGTCTTGAACCGACCTCGACGTTTTCCCAAAGGAATCGCCAGTTTTCAAAGGTAATCTGTTTCGGAATGATCCCTGCGACCATCTCCGAACTAATGGATGATAAAAATAACCAAAGATACATGAAAAAAAGCGGCAAAGATAAAAACGTTAAAATAATATATGAAATGATGATTTTTCGATGGCTCTTTCTTAACAATGTAGGACTTTTCATCTTTGGAGCAGGCGTGACATTGGACCCAATATCCATTCGAATCCCCCCTATTCAATTCGAGATGATTGGATCATTCGGTTAAATTTAAATAGCTTCAATAAAACCCCAGTCAAAAGGATTGCAATGATGACTAGAATGAGAGATAAGGCTGAACCGTAGCCGAATTCCAAATTTTTAAAGGCTTTATGGTAACTATAAAGTGGCCATACTTCACTTTCAAACACCGGTCCACCATCCGTTAATAATAAAATATATTCATAAGAAGTTAATAGGGATAGTAGTTGCCAAACAGTGACGAACATGATCGGCCATTTGATCGATGGTAAAATAATATCTTTGAACACAGACCATTCAGATGCACCGTCTACTTGAGCAGCTTTAAACAAATCCCTAGGAATGGACTGAATGGCGGAGGAAAAAATAATCATTCCAAAGGATGCACCGACCATTCCGTTGACGAGGATAATCGCTGTCATCGGATGATCGATCAGCCATGCGATCGGATCGTTCGAAAAGAAAAAGGACGTTAAAGTGTTTAATAAACCGTATTCACTGGCATCAAAAATCCATAACCATAATAGAACATAGACGACTGGTGGTGTAATTCGAGGAAGCATCCATAATGCTCGGAAAAAGAGACCAGATTGTTCAAATGGAATATAATAGGATGACAATAATGCTAATAGTAGGGCAAAAAATACATTGATCAAAAGGGTAAATCCAACGTAAATAAACGTATTGAATACTATTTGAGAAAAGTTTGGATCACTGACTATTTTTTCAAAGTTTTGCAAACCGATAAAATTCCATTCCATCGAATAATCCATATTTGTAAAGGCCATGATTGTCGTTATTACAACGGGAGTGACAAAAAATAACAAAACGAGTAGTAAAAATGGCGTAAGCATTAAGTAGGGTAGGACCCATTTTTTCACCTTTTTCACCCCTTTTTCTTCGCTCTTCCTTTTCCCAAGTAAAGAACACACCCTTTACGAACGTACGAAATAAATCTCCACCCGTCGAGGCAGGTGGAGATCTCTTTTACTTAATGATGATCGTATCTCCAAGATCGTTTTGAATTTGCACTTCCATATCCTTTAAAGCCTCTTCTGGTGTTTTCTTACCAATTTCTACACTTTGAATCGCATTAAAGTATGCATCACCGTATTTGTTAAAATCTGCATGATTCGGTAAAAAGGTCGTATAATCGAGCATATACGTAATTTGGCTTAAAAACTCATCGTTTTTAAACTGTTCGACTTCAGAACCCCGCTCATGAATCGGTAAATGGAATGTTTCCACCGAATGTTTTGCTTGATATTCCGGTTTAGCGACAAGTTCTAATAAACGGATCACGAGATCAGGATGTACCGTTTGAGACGAAACGGTATGCACAATCGGATGGGATAACGTCATTGGCGTTCCACCCTTCTCAGTTGCTGGAACGAGGGTAAATCCAAAGTTTTCCATTAAGTAGTCAAATTCTGCACCTTGATCCATATAGTTGAATATATTCCAAATACCCCCGTACCAGAAAAGGGCTTTCCCATCGATCATCATTTGGTGAACATTTTTCCACTCCATTGAAGTCATCGACTCGGGAGTAACCTTTTCCTTTTGCGTTAATGATTCAAAATAACGAAGGCTCTCTAGAATTGCTTCTTTATCAAAGACAAGCTTATCCTCTTTAGGATCGTACAGTTGTGCTCCGAAATTTTTTGCAATCATATGAAATTCAGGTCCGTTTACCGGTCGATGTAAAATTCCCCATTGAACGAGACCTTGATCTATCGCTTCCTTTGCCACGCGTGTCATATCATCGACGGTAAATTCACCGTTTTTCACTTTTTCCGGCAAGGATTCAATTTCTTCATCTGTCCATCCTAATTGTTTTAAAACATCTTTCCGATAAAAAATCGGTCTAGCTTCCGTATCTTGCAATGCTCCCCAAATATGGCCATTCCAAGTGACAGATTCCCATAAAGTTGGATAAACATCCCTATATGCTTCAGAATCTTTCAATTCATCTAACGGTAAAATATAATCTCCCTTAGCTAGCCAAGCGATATCTTCATGACCTGTCAAAAAAATATCCGGTTCGTTTTTCGATTTGAACGCTAGGATAAACTGCCTTCGATACTCTTCCCAACTTCCATCAAAGGAACTCGTTTCTAATTTTACTTGGATTTTTTTATTTTCAGCTTTTAATTGTTCATTTAATTCCTTTGCTGCTTCCTCTAAATTTTGGATACGTGTTTGTTCATCACCAAAGGTTTGTGCACGAATCGTAATCACTTGGTCACCAGCCTCATTAGTTGAAGAAGTTTCTTGGCGATTGTTACACCCGGAAATGATTAACAACAAAATGACCATTACCGAAATGAAACGACGCCTAAACATATCGATCATCAACCTCCTCCGATTTTTTTCATGCTTGATTATTATGTGAAAATTATTTTGTAGACTGTTTCACAGCACATTTTCAAAAATCGAAGTCTCTCGGTCTTAATCAATCGACTGAAGGACCAACGAAGATTTATTCAATTAATCGATTGGAATAATATAAGAATGAAATGTTTCGTTAAATAGGAGAATAGAAGTGTACGTAAAACAAATGAATCGTTTTACATACTTCAATGAAAATTGTGGAATCAATACAAAAGCTAAAGCGGAGATAACTGAATCAATTGATGAAATGATGAGTAATGGTAACGCATAAACATCACCTTCATTTGTAATTTTTTCCATACATGAAAAAGACAATATAAAGAAACCTTAACGAATAGTTAAGGTTCATCTAAACTTGCACTTTTTATCGAAACATCAAATACTAGGAAGATTTAGAATCAATTTACAATGATAATCTCTGATAAAATAATATAGCTGATCAAAATAAATGTCAAGAAAAGCAACTTTATAGCGATCGATTCATTTAAGTAAAAGGAATTTAGTACAAACGAATATTTTTCTTACCCCATGATTTCTTGGTATGATGGAGTTAAGGTTCGATTCTAATTGTCAATGAAGTTTTTAAAAGGTGGTGTCGCGATGAAACGAATTTTAGTGCTGCATACAGGTGGAACGATTTCTATGTATGAGGATGAGAAAACTGGGGCTGTTAAACCCTTTGATCAAAATCCGTTAATCGAAAAAACGAAGGAAATATCTTCTTTAGCTGAATTAATCGTGGAGTCCCCCTTTCATTTGCCATCACCCCATATAACACCGAAAGAAATGTTGATTTTAAAGGAACGGATCGATTTCCATTTGAAAAATAACGATATTGATGGCGTTGTTATTACCCACGGAACGGATACGTTGGAAGAAACAGCCTATTTTTTGGAATTGACGGTAAATACCGATAAACCGATTATTTTAACCGGCGCCATGCGTTCTTCAAATGAAGTCGGGGCAGATGGACTGTATAATTTTTTGACTTCCGTTCGAACAGCGATCCAAGATCATGCAGCAAAAAAGGGCGTTTTAGTCGTTATGAATGATGAGATTCATACGGCAAAAAACGTAACGAAGACCCATACGAGTAACGTATCCACCTTCCAATCTCCCCAACTCGGTCCGATCGGAATCATTACGAAAAAGGAGATCCTTTTCTACCACGAACCGATTCGGGAACGGAAACTACCTGTCCAAAATTTGTCAAAAAAGGTAGAATTAATAAAAGCTTATGCGGGAATGGACGGCTTTTTGTTCGATATTTTAAGTGAAAGAAAAATCGATGGTCTCGTCATCGAAGCTTTAGGGCAAGGAAATTTACCTCCTCGTTGTTTGCCCAGTTTACAAAAATTATTAGATCAAAAAATTCCTGTCGTTTTAGTATCCCGCTGTTTCAACGGCATCGTGGAAGATATTTACGCCTATGTGGGCGGTGGTGCCCAGTTGAAAAAAATGGGTGTTATATTTTCCAATGGGCTAAACGGACAAAAGGCACGGTTGAAATTACAAATTATTTTAGAAACTACATCGGATCGAAAGGAAATCGATCGTCTCTTTCAGTGAAGTGAGACGGAATCCCGCCTAATGAAGATGCCGGATAACTCAACCGGCATCTTTTTCCTTCGAAATGGCTTTTGCAATCCGTTCCCCGTGGAAACGACCATTTTCAATAAATATTTCATTGGCATTATTCCCGGCAGCAATAACCCCTGCAATGAAAATCCCGGGAACATTCGTCTCCATCGTATCCGGATTATATTTCGGTCGCCCCGTTTCTTGTTCAATTTCCACACCGATTTTTTGTAAAAAACGATGGTCCGGGCGATAACCTGTCATCGCAAAAACGAAATCATTTTTCCTTTCAAACACTTTTCCGTCCTTTTCATAAATGATGGTCGATTCGGTTATTTCCTTAATATGAGCATTAAAAACCATCTCGATTTGTCCGTTTTTAACGAGGGATTGAAATTCAGGCAACACCCATGGTTTGATATGGTCCGAATAGTCGGACCCTCGGTAGTAGACCGTCACCCTTGCCTCCGCCTTTACTAATTCAATTGCGGCATCAACGCTTGAGTTTTTCCCTCCGATTACGGCTACATCCATATCATAAAAGGGATGGGCCTCTTTAAAATAATGACTCACTTTCGGCAAATGTTCCCCTGGTATATTTAAATAATTCGGATGATCGTAATACCCTGTTGCAATAACCACATAATTTGTCTCATACGTATCCTTCGTAGTCTGAACGATCAACCGATGATCCCCTTGCCGCTTCACATCCAAAACTTCTTCGTATTTTTGAATTCGGATGTTTTTTAGCCTGGCCACTTCCCGATAGTAGGCGAGCGCCTGATTCCGCTTCGGTTTCCGATTTTCCGTAATAAACGGTACTCCCCCGATCTCCAACCGATCGCTCGTACTAAAAAATGTTTGATGGGTTGGAAATCGATATAATGTATGAACGATGTTTTCCTTTTCAATCACTTGGGGGTCGATGCCGATTTCCTTTAAAGCGATTGCAGAAGCTAAGCCACACGGCCCTGCACCGACGATAATACAATCCTCTTTTCGCATCTTTTCCCTCCTTAAAGTATTTTTCGATGGAATGAAGAAATGGTAAAAAAATCTCCTATCAAAAAAAGATAGGAGCGTCCTTAAATTTTATGCAATTCAAAAAAGACTTGGTCCTTTTTTATACCCAACCTCGGAAACGACAAGCTTCAGCCATTTTTCGAACGCCGACCATATAGGCTGCTAAGCGCATATCTACTTTTCTCGTTACCGCAGTTTGATAGACATTATTGAATGCATCTACCATTATTTTTTCTAAACGTTTTTCAACTTCTTCTTCCGTCCAATAAAATCCTTGATTGTTTTGCACCCATTCAAAATAGGAAACGGTCACGCCTCCCGAGGATGCTAAAACGTCAGGAACTAATAATATTCCTCGATCGGTTAAAATTTTCGTCGCTTCAATCGTCGTTGGACCATTGGCAGCTTCAACGACAATTTTCGCTTTTATATTATGGGCGTTTTCTTCCGTAATTTGGTTTTCAATCGCCGCTGGAACGAGTATATCACAATCCAATTCCAATAATTCCTTATTCGTTATCGTATTTTTAAACAGATTCGTCACCGTTCCGAAACTATCCCTACGATCAAGCAAATAGTCGATATCCAATCCTTCTTCATCATATAAAGCACCGTAGGCATCGGAAATACCAATGACTTTCGCCCCAGCATCATACATAAACTTCGCCAAAAATCCACCAGCATTTCCAAATCCTTGAATCACGACGCGGGCACCTTTCAAATCGATGTTCCGCTTTTTCGCTGCTTCACGGATGCAAATCGTTACACCCTTTGCTGTCGCCGAATCCCGACCGTGGGAACCACCTAAAACTAAAGGTTTTCCCGTAATAAACCCCGGTGAATTAATGGAATCCAGTCGACTATACTCATCATACATCCACGCCATAATTTGTGAATTTGTAAATACATCTGGAGCAGGAATATCCTTCGTTGGACCGACAATTTGACTAATTGCTCGCACATATTCCCGACTCAATCTTTCCAATTCTCGAAAAGACATCGTTCTTGGATCGCAAACAATTCCACCCTTTGCACCTCCATAAGGAAGATCGACAATGCCACATTTTAAACTCATCCAAATAGAAAGGGCTTTCACTTCATTTTCAGTTACATCAGGGTGAAAACGGATTCCACCTTTCGTCGGACCGACAGCATCGTTATGTTGGGCCCGATATCCTTTAAACACTTTCGTCGTCCCATCATCCATTTTGACAGGAATTTTCACCGTAAGCACCCGTAATGGTTCCTTCAATAATTCGTACACATCATCTGAAAAACCGAGTTTTTCAAGCGCCTCTCGAATGATGAATTGGGTGGATTTTAATAGGTCATGTTTGTCATCACTATTTATGCTTTCTGTACCCCTTTGGGTGACCATTTGGAAACCTCCTAATATTCTTTCAACAATATTCACTACTCATGACCTAGTATACACCGAATCCATTATAATGCAAGGAAAAAAATAAGATTTTTCAATTATTTTGTATTGAAAAGTATATATTTATTTTGTATTGAAAAGTATATATTCAACTACAAATATTTCACGGTCGAATGCTTGAAAAAAGAGTGCCTGAACGGACACTCTACATTTTATGAAAATACCGATTCAATTGGGAAACTGCCCGTCCACCGATGAGTTTTTTCCCCCGGCTATACATCTGGGCCATCGTCTGAATAGCAGGCTCTCCGTATTCGGTGAAAATCGCCTCCAATTTTTCATATTCATCTTGGCAACGGACAGGGAAAATAAAGTGATAACGACCTTCGTAAAAAAACAAATCCCCTTCCGAATAATCTGGATACAATCGATTTGCTAGCTGTATGATATTTTCCACATCCTCGAAACAAAAATGGATATCGTCCATCCCGTCATCTAGCTCATCCCAATCGGATTCAAAATCGTCCTCTTCCTCCGATTTGATCGTCATAACAAAAACTTCGTCTTGTTTTTGGACGATTTCAATATCGATGGATATCGTTTCACTCCTAAAGATTTTTAAATCGTCTTTTATATTCGAAATCAAATCGATTAAGAAATGTTCCCATTCAACGGACCAAATGTCTCCATTCGGAGATAAACCGTACTGTTCCAATTCATTGATCGACAAAAAAATATGAATTTGTTTTTCTCCTGCCCGTTCCAATCGCATCATTCCTGCTCCCTTCAATACGCATCAGTTTACCTCATATTATGATGGAAAGGGTGTAATCGTTCATCTTGCGAAAAATGTATCAATCCTTCTCCTTCTCGAATAAAGGGGCGATCATGTGGATCTTACAAAGGCAAACAAGGGGAAGACGTTCAGAAAATTTCCCACTTTATGGAACGGAAAAAGTGGATTTTTCTATTTACTTTCATAGAATAAATTAATATCATACCTTTCCTTCATCATTTGAAATACGATATGCCGTTTTTCCCATGCTTCACCCTTCCCCCATAGATCATTACTTTTATCGATAATCTCGCATCGTAGAGCATGGTATTCACTTTCCAATTTATCCACCTTTTCTTTCAATACATTCATATAGGCATATAACCCGATCGACAAAAGAAGGAGGTGGGTATTCCCCGGCCAATTGATAAAGGCGGAAACCATGGCAGAAAATGAATTCGCATGTGGAAAAATGATTTTAAATGCTAAAAAAGATAAGTAAAGGAAAATTATGATCATCGTCATCCACATGAATAGGAGATGGAATTGACGGTGCCGATCGAATTTTCTTTTTTTATTCACAAGACTCTGTAACATTTGTTTCGTTGCTTCATCGGTCCATTCTCCTAAATTTTTAATCGCCTCGTCCATCCTTATTTTTTCCTCCTGTTTTTCAATTACGGTCTTCCTTTACTCAATGATATGGCCCGTCCGAACTATTTATGATTACTTTTCATCTTCAAACTCCACATGGTCAAATACCGGTTCCTTTTGATCGGGAATCGTCGGAGAATCCTGTGAAATTTCTTGTAAGTAAAAAATAATCGTTGCAATAATGATCGGAAGTAAGAGAAAAATTGCGACGAGAATTTTGATAATCGGGTATTTCATCTTTTTCCTTTTTCTACTTCTTCTTTGTCTTTTCTTTTTACTTTGATGATATTCCCTTCTCGGTGGCAAATGGGAGGCAAACCCTTCTTCCTTTAGTTCATTTCCACGTAAAGTATCTGTATGATCCCCCTGCACCGTCATCGCCTTCTTTCCATTAACACCTTTTTTTATTATTTTTTGAAGCAATGATGAAACCTAATGTACAATCAATGAAAAAATGCATACTAACCGTTACAGCTAAATTTTCTGTCAAGTGAAAAATGATTCCAATGACAAAACTTAAAATGACCACGTTTAAAAATAAAAAGGGACGAAATAAATACCGATAATGAACGAAAGCAAAGATTAGACTCGCAACGACTAAACCGAAGGCCATCTGCAAAATGCCGCGGAATAACAATTCTTCCCCGAAAGCAACGAGTAAGGTCATCAAAATGATCTGCCAACCTTTTCGATTCGAAAACAATCGTTCGTTTATTCCCCCATCATCGTATAAGGATTTGGGGAGAAACTTCATAAAAAGCAAATCTAGGGATACAACAAGAAATGCAACTCCAGCCCCTATCGTTATAATTTTTCGGTCGTACCAATCAAATAAAGAAAAGGGATAAAACCAATTTCCGAAAAGGAAGCGGGCCAATATGAGTCCGATTAAAAGAATTAACAGCTGGGTTATGTAAAAGTTCAATAACAATTCCCGATCTGAAAGTTTAGCAACGATTTCCTTCTGGCGATTTTTCAATGTCATTTCCCCTTATTAAAAGCAATTTCGCTAATCGTTTTTCCCAATCCTCGATTTCCCAGTATTCTCTGCCCACACTTTTTCTTTCGTAATTTTTCCAGTTTATCCCGCAAAAATCGCAACAGTTTTCTTCTTTTATTATCTTATGTTCGGAAAATTTCCGCAACAATCGATCCCTTCTACAACCATCGGATTCAATCCAGTTCATGATTTCCGTTAATTTTTTGTGTTTCCATTCCAAGCGAAACTGGACAAAGCTCTCCATTTTTTGTTTAAACTGTTTTTCATCGGCGCTTTCTTCAAAATATTTTTTCAATATGCGCCATTGACTATCGGAAAAACCATCCCTCGTGACGTCCAAATTCTTCCCATCCGAATATTTCATCATTTCAGTGAACCGCTCAATTTGCCCTTTGGAAGGCAATTCCCCTTCGATCAAATTCCGTTGCAAGATCCAATCATCTACAGAATAAAAAAGAATCGCAATACTAGGGTTCCCATCTCGACCGGCACGACCGATTTCTTGTATATATGATTCCAAATCCGATGGGGTATGAAAATGAATCACGTAACGGACATTTTCCTTATTGATTCCCATTCCAAAAGCACTTGTAGCACACATGATCGACAATTCTCCGTACAAAAATTGTTGTTGTAAAAGGATTCGCTCTTCCAAACCGATTCCTGCATGATAAGCTGCTACGGGAACATCCGTTATTTCATTTAACCGCTTCGCCCATTCATCAGCCAATTTTTTGCTTGAAAAATAAATGATCCCCGGTCCTTGTAAAAATTGAACGAGTTTCTCTAACCTTTTCCCTTTATCCCTAACATTTTGCATTTTTTCTACAACGATCGCGATATTCGGTCGGTCTACTGAAAAAATAAATTCTTTAACATCTTCCATATATAAGGTGCGGGAAATATCCTTCCGTACTTCTTGACTAGCAGTGGCAGTTAAGGCCAAGGTTACCGGTCGATTGAACCGATTTCTAATTTCGCCCAATCTTAAATAATCTGGTCTAAAATCGAATCCCCAATGGGAAATACAGTGGGCCTCATCGACAACAAAAAGGGAAATCGTTAACCTTTCCATTTGTTGAAGAACGTGTTCGCTCTGTAGCATTTCAGGGGAAATATAAATAAACTTATATTCGTCTAAATGTTTGATAACGTATTGTCTTTCTTCAATCGATAAAAAGGAATTCAGCGCGACTACCCGTTTTTCGCCCCTTGCTTTCATTTGTTCAACTTGATCTTGCATTAACGAAAGGAGCGGCGATACGATTACAACCGTTCCTTTCACGATATAGCCAGGCAGTTGATAACAAAGGGATTTTCCCGTTCCTGTCGGCAAGAGCGCTAAGGTATCTTTACCTTGTAAAACCGATTCGATTACCTCCCTTTGACCGGGACGAAATTCGGTGTACGAAAAATATTTTTTTAACAGTTTGGATAAGTCCATTGAAAGGCACCTCAACCATCAGCTTAGTTCATTATTCATGTCCAATCGTTTACGAATATCGTCGATTTTAGACAGTACGAGACGAATGGAAAAATAATCCGCTTCGTGTAACGAATCTTTAATATTTTTTAATTTTCTCGTTTGTAGACGATCGGAAATGATCACAATTTTTTGTTGCAACTCGATTGGAACGTAATCATCAATGGAAAAATTTGGTACCTTCACCGCAATTTCCACGATATGGTCTTCAATTGTACTCCGCTTTAATTTTCTTAAATGGACGATCTCATCCAACGTTTTTCCTTCCCGAATAAACCGATAAGTAAGAAGGGATGACTTCGTTAAATAAAAAAGATCCCCTTTCCTTTGTACGATCGTTGACAGGAGAACATATCGCCTTTTCTCTTTCCATGAGGAATCAATCATATAATGAATGATTCCACGGAATAATAACGTATAATAATCTTCATCCATTTTCATCGATTTCGCGATTTGAAAAGGCGTATAGCCCGTCGTTTCATACCCGGATAGTCGAAGCAAAAAAAGATTCGGATCTACTCCTAAACTTTCAACGGCGGAAAGGATTTGACGTAGTTCTTCATAAAATTGATAGGCTAATTTTTCCCTCGAGCTACCTTTGATTTGCTTCAACCAATTTTTCGCCCAAAATTGGACCGTCAAATCCCTCTGTACAGGTAAAAAATCCGAATGATAACGGGACCAATAGGAGATTGTTTGGACGAGCAAACTGATTCGTTTCCAAAATTGTTCGTCAACTCCACTATATTTCCATCCATTAAACCATTTAGGAAACGGTTGATGATCAAACGTTTTATTCAACCAATCTTTTCCTGCCTCCGTTACATATACGTTAAGATTTTCCAAAAGAATGAATCGATTTCGAAGCAGTTGTTCGATCATCCGATTGAAATCATCCTTCGATAAAACGGGTAAAGAAGAAAATACATTACGCAAAGAATACCAGGAAGCATCTTGAATCGTTTGGGCTGATTTTTTTCCCTTCAATAAATAAAAGGCCGCATTCGCTGATCGTTCGCCACGAAATCGTTCGATACAGTGGAGAAGGAGCGCTTGTGCATAGTCCATATTACTATCACCTTTAACCATTTTACCATGTTTTTTTCCGCTGTCATTATTCCGATTATTCAATCTTTCCAAGGTAAAATTTAGATGATCTGGTCGATTCCTTTTGAAAATCAATTTTCCAAAAGCTTAGCTATTGAAAAACTCATTATTCAGCTATACAATTAAAATTGTTAATAAAAACAAGGAAGTCAAGCTAACTGGAGGGTAAAAGATGGCAAAATATACAATCGTAGATAAAGATACGTGCATAGCCTGTGGTGCATGTGGTGCTGCAGCCCCCGATATATACGATTATGATGACGAAGGAATTGCCTATGTCATCCTGGATGATAATACGGGTACTGCAGAAGTCCCGGAAGTGTTAGAAGAAGATATGATGGATGCTTTCGAAGGTTGTCCCACCGAATCCATTAAGGTAAGCGATCAACCTTTTGATGGGGATCCAAATAAATTCGAATAAAAAACTCCGCCGATGCGGAGTTTTTTTATTTCGTAAAAATCGTTTGTTGTTTAACAATCCAATGATTCATTTTAACAAATAGTATCATAAAAGCGACAGAAATAATGAGTCCTTTCAAAAGATTAAATGGAAGAATGGCCATCACTACGATTTCTTTCGGTAAATAAAATCCCATAAAATATTCGTACATCGGCAAAAATACAAAATAATTCAGTACACTCATAGCAAAGGTCGTAATCAACGTGGCGGTTAAGAGCGCAAACGCCAACCCTTTTTTCGTTTTCACTCGATTATACAAAAAATAGGTAGGTAAAATAAATAATGTACCTGTAATAAAATTAGCGATATGACCGACTGGAACGCCCGTTTGACTACCAGTTGTGATGATATCCAATACATTTTTCAACATTTCCACCGCAACACCTGCACTCGGACCCATAATCATCGCAGCGATTAATGCCGGAATATCGCTGAAGTCGACCTTTAAAAAGCTCGGAAAAAAGGGTAACGGAAAGTTTAGTAACATTAATACATAGGCAATTCCACTCAGCATTCCTAGCGTTACATACGCTTTAATCGAACGTTTCATCACTTCTTTTTCTCCCCTTCCTGTGATTCACCTCACACGAAGAAGATCGGTTTCGATACAAAAAGCCCCGGAAAATAATCCGGGGCTTGAAGGCACAACCAAGTAAACGTTTAAAAAACTATTTTTTAAACGTACCGAAACCTTCATCTTCTCCC
The DNA here is from genome assembly GCF_026547205.1 of Fervidibacillus halotolerans. Classification (GTDB taxonomy): domain Bacteria; phylum Bacillota; class Bacilli; order Bacillales; family Caldibacillaceae; genus Fervidibacillus; species Fervidibacillus halotolerans. The sequence goes on from NZ_CP106877.1 coordinate 1,421,545, forward strand.
ATCCAGACTATACTGTCGGCTTTGGAATCTCACCAAAATCCTGCTAAAAAATTAGCTCGCGGGCTAAAAAGGACGAACCTTCATTACCGCCGGTCGGGAATTTCACCCTGCCCCGAAGATGAATCCATCATTCAATTTTTCATATTTTTATTATACAAAATAAACGTCCATTTGGAAAGGATTATACTCCTTAATCAAATCGCTAAAATTTTTCTCTCAAATTGATATGAACAACTTTAAATAAAAATCGCTATATGTAACACAAAAACTTCATTTGTTGCTAAAAACAATTAGTCAATTATTTCAAGTAAGCACGCTATACCTGTAATCCCTTTTCATGTATCGATAAAATGGAGCGTTTAATATCATACGGCTTTATTTTTTTGTAACTGCCCGGTTCGTTCTTCCATTTTCCCCGCAAAACACATATTCTCCCAATTCTGCTTCTCCAAAGACGGAGAGAGGATCCATTGCATTTTCTTTAGAATATGTCCAATGGGAACGATGTATTTCAAAATGGAGATGGGAGCCTGAGGAGTGACCAGTGTTACCCATTAAACCGATTATTTCCCCTTGTTTCACCCGATCTCCTTTTTTTACAAGTCGCTTCGATAAATGGGCATACACACTTTCAAATCCGACATCATGCTTTATAAACACCACATTCCCATACGAATGGGAATAATACGAACGGGTAATCGTCCCATCGAAACTAGCTACGACTTCCGTACCCATTTTTTCAGCGATATCAATGCCTTTATGAGATCCATTCCTCGTTCCATAAATATCGGTGATAAAACCATTTGTAGGCCATATCCAATTCACTCCTTGCACTTCATCAATCTGAGCAGAGGAATCGGTCGGTGTCAAACCGATGGCGATGAAAAACAGTAAACCGATGTATTTACGTCCATTTCCCTGATTCTGCATCGTTTCCTCCTTGAGTTCCTTTGAATCATCGTTTTTAACTTTGAAAATACAGTACATTATTATGAAAAATTTAATCCATTTTATACAAGTTTAGGAAAGATCGAAAAAAGAGAAAAGGACATCTGTTTTAATTTACCGTTTCATCCGTTTGAAAAAAGTCCTCATCTAGTTCAATCAAATTTGGCGCAATTGGCACTTGAATCGGTTGATCGAGATCGAATCCAATATTTTCCTTCACCGATAAATTTTCAAATTTCACGCCCGAATAACCAAATGATTTTGCAGTAAGGAGAATGGCTTCAATCATCGTCAGGATAGATTTCGAATCAAGATCGATTGGTTCATTTGAAAATTGAAGGATTAGCCATCCATTTTCTCCGACTTTAACAGTAAATTCCATCTCCATTGGAATTGAAGCTTCTAAATCATAAATGTCAATGTTGTTTTTCATTTCTGTCAAAGCTTCGGAAATATCCGCATACGTTTCTGGTCCATACGTTAAAAATTGATGGTGATCCGTACGATAAATAAAATATGGATAATGCTGTTCATTTTTACCTAGTTCATATTTAAAAATTTCCAAACCCGTATGGGGAAAAAATAGCCCTGGGGAACCATCTTCGTACAAATAGACAAAATCAAGATTTAATGATTGAAAACTTTCCAAACTTTCCATGAACATTACTTCACCTGTGGAACCCCAATTTCCCTTCATGTTCGACGAAAGATCGATCGTTACGTTCCCATCATCGTCGGCCGATATGCTTCCCTCATATGGATAAAAATCCGATAAACCTAAAGCTTGTTCATCAATACGATCGTAAACATCAAGAAATACATCTAATAAAGGCTGATCTGCCGCCTGTTTTGCCAATACCGTAATGGGTATCATATTTTGTACATTTTTATCCGGTATATATAAAGTAATGGCATGTTCGTCTTCACCAATCATATTTTGATAAAGAGCAATTGTTTCAAAGGGCGATTCAATTTTATCTTGCTCAGATCTATCTTCCAAATTATTCGAATGGAATAATTGCCGTCCGTTGGAATAATCGAATGACTCCGTGTGAATATCCTCCGATTTCTGATCGATGCTCAAATTTCCACCCGGAAAACGGATGATTGACATAATGAGGATTCCACTTAAAAACAACATGGTAGCCGTCGCAAAGGCAGGGATTAAAAAACGTCTTTGTTTACGATGTTCAGTTCGATTTAACCGATCCATGACATTGGAATAAATCTCATTCATACTGCGGTGATCTTTTATTTCCGGCAATTCATTAAACAATTCGATTAGTTTCTCATCATGCCTGCGATTTTTCACCATTCATCGATTCCCTCCTTTTCCATGGCTTTTCTCACAACCTTTAACGCCCGATGTTGTGTCGTCTTTACCTTACTTTCCGTCCACCCTAATATTTCGGCTGTTTCCATGATCGATAGTTGTTGAATAAACCTAGCGATTAAAACGGTTCGTTGATCGACGGTACATTCATTTAAAGAACGATACAATAATTGAATTTTTTCGTTTTGCATCGCGATTTCTTCTGGCAATGGATGTTCATCGATCATCTTCCGTTCTTTCCAATCGGTTCGGGAAAAAATTCGTTTTTTTAGATTTTGTTCCTTTCGAAAATGATCGATCGCAACATTTCTCGCAATGGTAAATAACCATGTCTTCAAACTACTTTTTCCTTCGAAACGGTCATATGATTTCATGACACGTATATACACTTCTTGAACTAAATCCTCAGCGAGTTCCCGATTCCTAACCATATAAAATAAAAATTGAAATAAATCACGATGGTATTTTTCATAAATCTCAGCAAAAACGGAGTTCATCGTTTTTTCTCCCCCGTCATTATATTTGTCGAAAATCACTACAAAAAGGTTACAACAACAATATACCTATTTTATTTACAAATGAAAAGAATAAAAAGGATGAAATAATGTAAAATAAATCGTTTGACCAACTACTTAGATACGTTTCATAAAAAAAAGAATGACCGAAATTGGCCATTCCTTTAGAAAGAATCAAAGGATAAAAGGATCTATGATTGGGGAATAAACACGGTAAAGGTCGTTCCTTGACCAATGATACTTTGCACCTCAATTTTACCGTTATGGGCCTCAACAATATTTTTCGCGATAGCAAGACCCAACCCTGTTCCCGATTTTCCCCTCGTTCTTGCTTTATCTCCTTTATAAAAACGTTCGAAGACGAAGGGCAAGTCTTCTTTAGCAATACCTGATCCGTTGTCCGTTACTGCAAAGGTTAATCCTTCCGCATCCAGATTTGCCTTAACGATAACCTTTCCTTCCTCCTTCGTGTGGCGGATGGCGTTATCGATTAAATTCGTCAACACTTGTTCAATTCGATCTTCATCCATCGAAATGGTCCCATCATTTTGAATGTCAAGTATTAGGGATCGTTGTTTATCTCTAGCCATTCCGGAAAATTTCTTCACGATCCGTTTAAAGAACGGCGCGATTTGGATGGTTTCTTTATTCAGTGAAAATCGACCCGATTCCATTTTCGCCAAATCGAGCAATTCATTGACGAGTCGTCCCATTCGCATCGATTCTTCATGAATAATCTTTGCCAATTCTTTCCTTTCTTCTTCAGTGGATGCCACATCGTCAAGGAGTGCTTCACTATACCCTTGAAGCATTGCAACTGGCGTCCGTAATTCATGGGAAACATTGGCGACAAAATCCGTCCGTAATTTTTCCAATTTCCTTTCTTCCGTCATATCTCGAACAACTGCCACTGCACCACGTACCGTATTATTATCGTATAACGGACTGACGATTACGGTCCAATAGCGATAATCTTTTGAAAGATCCCCAACTTGTTCCGTTTCCGTCTCCACCGCTTCTTTAAACAATTCCATAATCTTGGAAGGTAGTACTTCAGCATCTCCCTGATTCCCGTTCCAAATATGCAAAAATTTTTCAGCTGGCGGATTCGTTACAAGGATTTTTCCTTCCCGATTAAATGTTAAAACACCGTCAGCCATACTGCTCAAAATATTTGCCAACTGTTCCTTTTCTTGATTCAATGCGCTTATATTAATCTTTAATTGTTTTCCCATTTCATTAAAAGCAGTGGCTAATTCGCCCAATTCATCGTTCGTTAAAATCGGTACCTTCGTATCAAATTTCCCCCGTGTGACTTCGAAAGCAGCTTGACGCATTTTTCTTAAAGGCGCAGTAATTCTCGTCGATAGGAAAAAGGCAAAAACAGTCGTCAATACAAAGGCGAGAAAAATGGCCCACCAGATTAATTTCGTCGTCGCAATGGTTGCATCATTCATTACATCCAATGATTGAAAAATAAAGACCCCGCCGTGTTTTCCACCGCTTTTGTACGGAACACCGATCATCAGCGCCCTTTGACTGTCATCATCTGCAGGAAACAGAATTTCCTTTTTCACATATTCTGAATCAGTAAAGACGCGGGATAATTCCGAATCATGTAAAAAATAGTCCAATCCGAATGGTTTTTTATCGCACCCGGGGGAATAATAAATATCATGTTCCGGTGTAATAACGATCACTTTCGTCAAATCATCGGTAATTTCCCATGCCACATCCAAACTAAATTCGAAATCATCGTGCCGTTCTAAAATAAGAGCAATTTTTGACGCTGTATTCGTTAACGTTTCCGTCACATCTTCGTCGATATAATTTCGAAAAAATTGCATTAATAAAAGGGAAAGGACGAACAAAACGATCGATACGAGCAATAGGATCGTCGCCCATAATTTCCCAACGATGCTTCGCCAAATCATTCATTCACAACCTCGAATTTGTAACCGACACCCCAAACGGTTACAATCATCTTCGCTGCATTTTCCGACACTTTATTCAATTTTTCCCGCAACCGTTTTACATGGGTATCGACGGTCCGCAGGTCACCAAAAAATTCATAATGCCATACTTCTTTTAATAATTGTTCCCGATCAAATACTTTGTCTGGTGTTTTCGCTAGAAAATATAATAAATCATATTCCTTAGGGGTAAGGCTAACTTCATGACCGTCAGCGATTACCCGATGGGCATCGTGATCGATCGTCAGATGGGGGAATACGAGTATGTTTTTCGCTTTTGTATCCGTTTGTAGGAAACTCGTCGTCGAAGCCCTTCGAAGTAAAGCTTTTACACGTAAAACGACTTCCCTCGGGCTGAAGGGTTTCACAATATAATCATCTGCACCCACTTCAAATCCTTGAACTCGATTCGCTTCTTCCCCCTTTGCCGTTAACATAATCACAGGGGTTGCCTTCTTTTCACGTAATCGTTTGCATACTTCAATTCCGTCTTTTCCTGGTAGCATTAAATCGAGTACGATCAAATCATAATCTTCTCCGATGGCCTTTTCTAATGCCTGGTCCCCGTCTTCCGCTTCATCGATTATATAATTTTCCCTTTCTAAATACATTTTTAGTAATCGACGAATTCGTTCTTCGTCATCCACAACCAAAATTTTCACATCTTTATCCATTCGCTTCATTCCTCCTTGCAACTCCATTGTACATAAATCGACAAAAAATTTCTATATTTTATCTATAGTATTGACATGTATTTGTCGATCCCAATATTTTGACTAAATTGTATTCCCCTAATGAAAAAGTCTCCATCAAAATCATGGAGACGCATAGGAATGTAAACCAGCGATAACCAAATTCACAAAGATGAGGTTAAACATAATAATTGCAAAACCGATTACAGCTAACCAGGCAGATTTTTCCCCATGCCAACCTTTGGAAAGACGTAAATGTAAAAAAGCTGCATAAAATAACCATGTGATCAGTGCCCATACTTCCTTCGGATCCCAAGCCCAAACTCTCGACCATGCATCCCGGGCCCAAATCATTCCGAAGATCAATGCGCCTAAAGTAAATATCGGAAAACCGATGAGCACAGATCGATAACTAATTTCATCTAACAGATTATCATCGATATTTTTCACTAGCGGTCGGATTACATGGGCCAATCGTTTCCGTGTAATTAGACGGAAGAGACCATACAGAATCGTCCCAATCAAAAAGGACCAGACTACTGTATTGACCTTTTTCGCATTAAAATTGGCAGGTAATTCAAAAAGGGGCTCCATCCGTCCCTCCGTTAACAATACTCCCTCATTTGGACCGGCGATGGCCGGAAGATAATACGTATATGTTTCTTGAAACCCATCTTTATTCATCCATTCGAATTGGGCCTTATAGTCAATCGCTGAAAAGGTGAACGAAATAAGGACAAAACCGATCGACACGACAACGATATACATAACGGTTTCTAACCAAAACCGACTTTTCGTTATACCGGATTGATTAACATTCTTGATTAAATAAATTAATGCCGCAACGAAACTGATCGCCAATATTCCTTGTCCGGCTGCCGTTGTCATAACATGAATCTTCAACCAAATACTTTGGAGGGCAGGAATTAGCGGCGTAATTTCCTTTGGAAACATACTTCCATACGCAATGATAATTACTGTTACCGACAAAGTGAATAATCCTAAAACCGCAGAACGGTATAGATAATAGAAAATAAGGAAGCCAAGGACGAGCATCATACTAAAAAACGTTGCAAATTCAAACATATTACTGACAGGAGCATGCCCTCCAGCGATCCATCGAGTAATAAAATACCCCAATTGGGACAGAAACCCTATAATCGTCAAAAGGAATCCAAGTTTTCCGCTGACTCTCTTCCCATTACCCTTCCGATTTTCCAACCCCTTTTGACGAATCGCTCCGCCAAAAAAAAGGATGGCGAATAAAAATATAATAAAGGACGCTAACAAAAAATGAGAACTTACCTCAACCATTTACCATCACCCCTCGTTCACTTTTTCACGGCTCTTCTTACTTTGATCAATTAGGAAAGGAAGTCCAGTTCCATCGACAATTTCATCGATTTCCTTTTGAAAACCGAACCAATTTTTATTCGTATGCCCGGCAATATAAAAACGGTTGTCAACAACTTTTACCCAAATCCGCCGATGATACCAAAAGGACCCTTGAATGACTCCAATGAGAAAAATCGTTCCTCCGAGGGCGAGAATCCATAATGTTTCGTTTTTCCTAACCGTCAAACCGGAATAATAAACCGTATCAGCCCCTTGGAAAACCATTTTATATTTATTTTCCCCGAACGGTTCAATCGTCTGCTGAATACTTGTAAAACTTAATTCCCCATCTCGTTTGTCCGGTGTAATCATTTTAAAAGCAAAGGCTGGATTATTCGGATCCCCAGATTTTGTAGAAGGTTCCCCGTTAGAAAATTCAAAGTCAGGAAAATAACTCAATATCTCTACTTGGTAACCGTTTCCTAAATCATAGATTCGTTTTGGACCGTCTAAATCAATCGTAACTTGCCCGAATATTTCATTCGTATCCTTCTCCATGAGCCCAAAGGTCATCGACTTTAATTCATTTTTATAAGTCATTTGATATATGGAAAAACCGTCAAACGTAAGCGGTTCATTGACACGAATCTCATAATCTTTTAATTTCGTTAATTTTGGCTCCTCTCCAGGTAAAGATTCGGAAGCTTTATATAATGTTACATTCGATTGATAGTTTTTTACAATTGCACCCTGGTTCTCTAAAGCTTCTTTATAAGCCTCATTATCATTTTCATCATACGTTTCGATTAAAAATTGATGATTTGTCAAATAATATTGTTTATCCGTTCCTGGTATAGTTTTCGTTTCTCCTTCTTTGATCATCATCCACTCATCCACATAAAACCCCGGCACAGAGCGAAGCATTACACCGATGAGGACGATAATCAGGCCAATATGGTTAACATACGGACCCCAACGGGAAAACCGGCCCTTTTCCGCTAATAGATTTTCTCCGTCCTCCATAATTCGATATCGCTTGTTCACGAGCCTTTCTTTCAAAAGATTGAACGTATCCTTTTCATCCGCATCATGTAAATCCGTTTCAGCAAATAATCTTTGCCGTTTTAAAAAACTCACGTGTTTTTTTGGTTTTTGTTTTTTCAACGCTCGATAAAGGGGAATCGCCCGGTCTAAACTACAAATAACAAGGGAAACGCCAATCGATGCAATCAAAAGCTCATACCACAGGGACCCGTATAAATCGTGAAAACCGAGGGCATAATACACCTTTCCAAACCAACCGTATCTTTCTTTGTAATATATTTCAGCAGGCACGGTTAGCGATAAATGTTTTTCCTGTGGGAAAATCGTTCCTAATGCTGATACAATTAACGTGATAATGATTAATGCGACCCCGACTTTTACCGAGGAGAAGAAATTCCAGATTTTATCAATAATTGTCCGTTTATACGTCTGTGAGCGTCTTGCCGTACCTTCATAACGCATATCTAATATCGGTTGTTGTTGTTTTTCATCGAGAACCTTCCCGCAAGACTCGCATAGCACCGTTCCGTTTGGATTGACATGTCCGCATTCACATTTGATTTCTTTCATCGCAATAACTCCCTGTTACGGTTTAATTCTTTCCATGAAATCTTTCACGGTTTGTTCATCCATTTCCCGATCAAAATAATGGATTATTTTCCCATTCGAATCAATGAGGAAAGTGGCAGGTAGTGGGAAAATTCCGTAAGCTTCCTGTACCTCCCCTTTTCGATCTACGACAATTGGAATCGAAAGGGAGAGTCGTTTTGCAAATGTTTCAATCGCCAAATCGGTCTCACCGACGTTCACGGCGATCACTTCCACACCTTGATCTTTATAAATTTGATATTGGCGATCGATATACGGCATTTCTTCTTCACACGGTTTACAAAACGTTCCCCAAAAATTCAGGAAAACGCCTTTCCCTCTATAATCCGATAGGCGAATCATATTCCCATCCATATCTTCTAACATAAAGTCCGGTGCCGTTTCACCGACTTGGGCGATTTTTCTTTCATCTTTCATTAAGTTTGTATAGACGGTGTAAATGATTGCCATCGCTAAAACGAACAATATGATCGTCCGTTGAATGAATCTCCGCCTTTTTTTTTCCATGAAAACCCTCCCAAGTTATAAGTTTTGTAAGATTATAACATTTTCCCCTATATTCATAATGTTTATATTGTGAATATTTTGTGACGAGCAGGGACGGTTTCGTTAATTGATCCGACCCTGTTGCGTAAGGATTTTTAACTGTTTCACCTCATGGGGCGAAAGGGGACGGTATTCTCCTGGTGCTAGTCCATCTAACGTCAAAAACGCATATCGTTCCCGTTTTAATTTTAAAACCGGATATCCGATTGCATCGAACATTCTTCTCACTTGACGGTTTCTACCTTCATGAATCGTAATCTCAATAATGGCTGTCCCTTTTTTTCGATCACCAGAACGAAATTTTACTTTTGCAGGAGCAGTTACACCATCTTCTAGCTGTATACCGTTTTGTAATTTTTTTAAATCTCGACGGGAGGGAATCCCCTTAACTTTGGCAATATATGTTTTATCCATTTCGAATTTCGGATGCATCAGTTTGTTGGCCAAATCACCATCATTAGTCAATAAAATTAACCCTGATGTATCGAAATCTAGCCGACCGACGGGAAAAATTCGATAATCCAGTTCAGGAAAAAAATCGATGACCGTTTTTCTTCCTTTATCATCGGAGACAGTCGAAAGAACCCCCCGCGGTTTATATAGCAAAAAATATACCGGTTCTTCCTTTTCAACTTTTATTCCTTCTACTTCAATGATATCCTTTGAACTAACTTTTGTACCGAGTTCAGTTACTATTTGTCCGTTGACGGTAACCTTCCCTCCGAGAATCAATTGTTCCGCTTTTCGCCTCGAGGCAATCCCTGCTCTCGCGATTACTTTTTGTAATCTTTCCATTTGTTTTTTCACTCCTGTATCATCTTGTTGCAAAAAATAGGTACCTGACTGAATTATGCCACAATTACATTAGAAAAATAAAGGTATACGCTTTTTCCGATAAAAAAATAAAAATCGGCTGTTTCACACCCGATTTCATTGTACCCTTTTTTCTTTTCATTTTCATCCTCAAATCTATCTCCCAAAAAAGAAACTGACGATCAAAATGCTCGCAACAATTCCGACAATATCTGCTAGCAACCCGATTTTCAATGCATCTCCCATTTTCTTAATTCCAACCGCACCGAAATAAACTGTCAATATATAAAGGGTCGTATCTGTACTTCCTTGTAATACACTGGCGAGTCGACCGATAAACGAGTCCGGACCGAACGTGGCAATTAAATCACTTGTCATTCCTAGGGCTGCCGTCCCTGAAATCGGTCGAATGATGGCGAGTGGAACGATCTCCGCAGGCACTCCGATCCATGCTAAGGCAGGCCGAAGAAGGTTCACAATAAAATCCAACGCTCCGGAGGCACGAAAAATCGAAATGGAAACGAGCATGCCAACGAGAAAGGGGATGATAGATATCGCAATTTTAATGCCTTCCTTTCCCCCTTCCACGAAGCATTCATATGTAGGAACCTTTTTCCATGTTCCATGCATTAAAATGATAAATATGATCAGTGGAATTATCCATAGGGAAACGGTTGAAATGATACCCATCACTTCACCCCGTTTCGGTGTTTTCGATAATAAATATAGCGGTCGATGAGAATTCCCCCCGTTGTAGAACAAAATGTCGCGATCATCGTCGGTAAAACAATTTCCGCAGGGGATATAGAGTCGTAGTTCATCCGTATCGCCAAAACCGTCGTCGGAATAATCGTCAAACTCGAAGTATTGATCACAAGAAACGTAATCATCGATCGGCTAGCGGACGGTCTCCCTCCATTTAATGCTTTTAATTCTTCCATCGCTTTAATCCCGAACGGAGTAGCTGCATTTCCTAAACCGAACATATTCGCCATCATATTTGATAAAATATAGCCCATTGCCGGATGATTCGCCGGTACTTCTGGAAATAGCCTTTGCACGATCGGACGAAACCCTTTTGCAAAGGTATCTAAGAGCCCAGAATGTCTGGCAATATTCATTAAGCCTAACCAAAATACGAGGACGCTAATCAAGCCAATACAAAGGGTAACCGCTTCTTGTGCGCCTTGAAAAACGGCCTCATTCACTTCCTCCATCGTACCGTTAAACATCGCAAATACAATTCCAAATCCAGCCATAAATACCCAAATGAGATTAATCATAGGCATTAACCCCTATAATCATACCGAATAATTGCTTTATCCGTTCAAAAAAGGATGGATGATTCCGAATCTCCCTTTCAAAATAAATAGGTAAAGTATGAACCAATTGATTTTGAAAATATATTTCCGCCTTTCCAACGATCTCCGGTATAGCATCTTTATCCCTTTCCCAATCTTTTTTCGGTTTTAACAACCGGTGCTTAATTCTCACATCTTTCTTTTCTTTCGGTAAGATGGGATAGACAAAGTCTCTTTTTACATATACTTGATTTTGGTAAAAGGGATGTTTAACGACCTCGATCGGACCCTTTTCAACGAGGGGATGGTATTCATATTGATCATATACATATTCAAATAATGCGATATGTTCATTCCAATCGGTTTGGGAAGGGGTATTTAACGTTACGACAATTAATTCCATCCCATTTTTTTCAGCAGTAGAAACGAGGGTCCGTTTCGCTAATTTCGTGTACCCGGTTTTTCCTCCTGTTGAATATTTATACAATCCCGTCAATAAGCGGTTCTTATTCACCCATTTTCGATCCCATTCACCATTTGGGTCTGGAGCATAATATACCTTCGTCCCGAAAATTTCTCGAAATTTTTCATTTTTCATCGCATATTTCGTTAATTGTGCCATATCATAAGCGGTGGAATAATGATCTTTATGGTCATCTAGGCCATGGGGATTGGCAAAATGGGTATTTTTCATACCGATTTGTTCCGCCTTTTCATTCATCAAAAAGACGAAGCCTTCTAAACTTCCTCCAACGTGTTCAGCGATCGCCACGGCCGCATCGTTTCCAGAGCGCAACATTAAACCGTAAACTAAGTCTTCCAATTTGATTTTTTCCAACGGTTGCAAAAAAATTGAAGATCCCTCCGTTTTTGTCGCCCGTTTGCTAACGGTCACCGTTTCATCTAATTGTCCAGACTCAATGGCGATAATCGCCGTCATAATTTTCGTGATGCTAGCAATTCTCGTTTTTTTATGGGCATTTTTTTCAAAAAATACCCGTCCTGTTTTTTCGTCCATAATAATGGCAGCGTTCGATTGGATTTCCAAATTGAAAGCCTCGATTTTTTGAGGAATCCAAGGAATAAAAAACAAGGTGATGAAAAAAAAGAAGAGGAAGCGCTTTGTAACCAAGCCCATACTTGTCCATCGACTCCTTTGGTGTTTTGTACAAGTGTATGGCAGTAGAAAAAAAGATATGAATGGAAGAAGGAATTTTATTGAAAAAGAATGGACAATCCTTTCTCCTTGTCCATTCCTTCAAAAATGGATGCGAATTCTTTTCCATCACATATATATATTCTCCTTTGGTTACGTCGGGGATTTTTTGTTAAAAGGTAAAAAAGTGCAGTAATATCCTTAATATAACAAGGCTTTCCATTTATTTCCCATAGAGGATTTTGATCGAAGGGGGTAAATTCGGTATAATTATCTTCAAAATAGCGGAGATAAAGAACGGAAAAAACTTTCTCCTTTCCATCTTCCACATACGTGACAAAACTTTCATTAAAATAATCTTGGAAGGATCCTTTTACTTTCTCCAACTCGACACCGTGAAAATCAATAATACGCATTTAACCACCCTTTCATCAATCGTTTCCCACCTATAGGGAATATATATTTGAAAAACGATCGATTATTCCCTTTCCTCATTCAGTTGATCGAAAAATAGGTTAGCTTCTTCTTGGAAAAGCGGTTCATTATTTTCATCGGGAAGGGGTGGCAATTCTTGAATATCATTCAATCCAAAATAATCTAAAAACTCCTTCGTCGTCCCGTATAAAATCGCCCGACCCATTCCTTCTTTCCTGCCGACTTCTTGGATTAATCCTTTTGCAATCAACGTTTGAATCGGACGTTCCGTTTTTACACCCCGAATCTCTTCGATTTCCGCTTTTGTGATCGGTTGTTTATAAGCAATGATCGTTAACGTCTCCAATGACGCCTGGGATAAGGATGCTTGATTCGGAGTTTCAACTAATCGTTTTAAATAGATGGCATGGTCTTTTTTTGTGACTAATTGATATGTACCTGCCAACTGGATCAATGTAATTCCTCGATTTTTATTATTCTCATATTCTTCCTTTAACATATTGAGAAGCTCATTGGCCCGATATTCGGGAATATCCATGACTTTCGCGACCTGTTTTAATGTCAATCCTTCATCACCGGCTGCAAACAATAGGCTTTCTAAAATCCCGAGCCATTTTACATTGTCCAAAGTTAACCACCTTCTCTATTGAAATATGTCACATCTTACAGGTTGAATTCATCCGTAGATTGGATAGAAATGATCCAGATATCGTCGAAGTTATCCTTTTGTTGAACGACGATGATATTTCGTTTCATCAATTCTAAAATGGCTAAAAAGGTTACGACGATGATTTTTTTCACTCGTACGGTGAGCAGCTCTTCAAAATGGACCATTTCCTTTTTCACCTTCAACGCATTCATCACTTCTTCCATCCGTTTTTCGATGGATACCTCTTCACGAACGACTTTCGTATGTAACGGTTTTTCCAATCGCTGTCTACGTAATAATTTATGATAAGCCCCTAACATATCATAGATCGTTGCTCTTTTTCCAACAAAATTACTACCGGAACTGGAAGCATATTCCGAAAGATCACTCGGTGGTTTCGTGAACATCATCGCCCGTTGTTTTTCCTTTTCCTTCAAATGATTTGCTGCTTCTTTATATTTTCGATATTCTATTAATCGGGCAACCAATTCCTCCCGAGGATCGTTTTCAAACTCATCTTCAAATTCGACTTGTTCTTCAACATCATCGTATTTCGGCAATAGCATTTCACTTTTGATCGCAAGTAGTGTAGCTGCCATCACTAAGTATTCACTGGCAATATCCAGTTGTAATTCTTGCATCGTATGGATGTATTGCATATATTGTTCAGTTATTTCCGCCATTGGAATATCGTAAATATCGATTTCCAACTGTTTGATCAAATGTAAAAGTAAATCTAAGGGGCCTTCAAAGTCGCCTGTTTTAATTTTCATTTCCATGATCGATCACCATAAACGTATTTTTTCTTAACTAACGATAAGTATAAAAGATATCGAAAGGATCCCAAAGAAGAATTGAACGAAAAAAGGAAGGAAGATTGAATGTATCCAGCTCATTTTATTCAATATTTATTACTATTCCATATTAATCGTGACTACTTCGAATGCCATGAAGTGATGGAGGAATACTGGAAACAGGAAGGGAAAGGGAACTCTTTATGGAAGGGATTGATTCTAATCGCTGTTCTTTTTTACCATTATCGACGAAATAATTTCAACGGTGCGAAAAAACTGATTTCAAAAGCGATCATGAATATCCGAACATGTAAGGATGAAGTGGATCGGCATGGGATCGACAGCGAACGATTGCTCAACATTTTAAATGAAACGGAAGCAGCCATATTACGTAAAAAACCTTATCAACCGATCGCTTTTCCAATTGTCGATAATAAATTAATCAATACTTGTTCGAATACGAACGATCAATTTCTAAAATATTGGTCACAACCGATGGAAAATTCCGATACGTTTATTATACATAAACATTTATTTCGATACGAACAAATTGAAAGACGATAAAATGGTTTCGATGGACCGTATGTATCCGTTCATAAGAAGGGCCTGACTTTTTTCGTCAGGCCGAACCTTCCGTTTTATTGCAATGTTGAAAAAAACTAGCGATCGTATCCGTCGGTACAAATTGTTTGTCTGGAAACATTTCTTGTACGGATTTGACCATTTGTTTACCGATTCCTTGACTCCGATGGGAAGGATTGACAGTAATATGTTGTACTACCATCGTTTTTTCATCCGTTTGTACGAACCCAATCAGTCCGATAAAATCCTCATTGGCTTTCCATAAAAACAGATACCAATTTTCATCGGTTTCATACTGTTTAACCGTCTGTTGCAATCTTTTTAAGTCCTTTTCTTCCGGCATGAAAGATAAAAGACCCATTGCAATTTTTTCAAATATTTTCTTATATCGAATCAGCATAACAAATCCCTCATTATATAAAACTAGTCCTTCATATTCTTTCCCAATCGACATCTTTCATTCTGTCTTAAGGAGCTATGATGAGCCAATAATAACCTCCCCAGAGCAATGCGACAAATAAAAGGGTAATAAACAGGATGATATTTTTTTTCCGCATATCCATCCCCCTATTACATCTTCTACTATTCTACTATATCCAAAGGAAAAATGCTAATCTACCTATAAGAAGAATCCACTACCCTTTTGTAAACTATACCATTATCGTTTGTGAATGAAAAGGGTATTTTATCTTATTTTACGGTTTCATATAACGGTACATCTAATTTCATTAAATCTTCATAACTTTCCCTTTTTATGGCAAGTTGGGATTTCCCATCTTCTACAAATACAACCGCAGGTCTTGGAAGTCGATTATAATTACTCGCCATCGAATAACCATAGGCACCTGTGCAAAAAACTGCTAAAAGATCGCCTGCTTTTGTCTGTGGTAAAGATATATCCCAAATGAGCATATCACCCGACTCACAAGCTTTTCCAGCGATGGAAACGGTCTCCTTCGGTAACTCTAACATTTTATTGGCAACCACCGCCTCGTATTTTGCGTCATAAAGGGCTGGGCGAATATTGTCACTCATTCCTCCATCGACGGATATATACGTTCTTACGCCATGAATTTCCTTTCGTGAACCAATTTTATAAAAGGTCGTTCCCGCATCTCCTACTAAAGACCTACCGGGTTCGATCCATATTTCCGGTATAGGAACTTGAATCCGATTCGCTTGTCGTATGATTTCCTTTCCAATCGCTTCAATATATTTATACGGTTCCAACGGTTGATCCTCATCCGTATACCGAATACCGAAACCTCCACCGACATTGACAATTTCTGGAATAAAGGAAAAATGTTCCTTCCACCTTTCAATATACGTAAATATTTTTTGAATCGCCATAATAAATCCATCGGTTTCAAATATTTGTGAACCGATATGACAATGAATCCCTTTTACTTCCAAATTCGGCTGTGTAAGAGCTAATTCTAACGCCTTTTCAGCCTGACCATTTTGCAGGTCGAAACCAAATTTCGAGTCCTCCTGCCCCGTTAAAATATAATCGTGCGTATGGGCTTCCACACCTGGGGTCATCCGAAGTAAGACCTCCTGTCGAATCCCTCTTTTTTGACAAAACGACTGAAGTCGATTTAATTCATGGAAATTATCGACGACAAAATAACCAATCCCATAATCTAACGCCATCTCCATTTCCTCATCGGATTTATTATTCCCATGAAAATGAATTTTTTTTGGAGGTATATGGGCTTTTATTGCGGTATACAGTTCCCCGCCGGAAACGACATCTAAAGAAAGACCTTCTTCGTTAATTAATTGAAAGATAGCGACCGAGGAAAAGGCCTTCGACGCATAGGCTACATGCCCATTTATATTTAACTGTTTAAAGGCATTGAGAAAGCTCCTCGCTCGATTTCGGATCAAGGATACATCATATACGATCAGAGGAGTCCCATATTTTTCAGCTAGTTTCAACGAATCACAACCACCGATTTCAAGATGGCCATTTTGATTTATTTTCATTGAACCATATAAATGCATCTTATTTCTCTCCTAACCGTTCCTAAATTATAAAAACTTTACCATAACATGTTCCGTTATGCAATGTAGGTATCATTTTTTTCAAAGAATATTGCATAAAATCTGTGGGAATTTGGGGAATTTCCTTACTATGTTTTTTGTTTATATTTATTTCTCGGTTGAACGATGCTCGGTCGAATTTTTGCTCCCGGGGTCGAACGACGAACTAATATTTGCATAAATGCCCTCCAGCGAAAGGGAATCAATGGCCATAAATACGGGGTGTTTAGGGATCGAATCGATGCTAAATACAATAGTAACAACGTTGTTCCTACGATGAAACCTGGAACGTGGAAAATGGCGACAAAAATTAAAAGGAAGACCCTGGCAATTTTATTCGCCACACTCAATTCATAACTCGGTGTAGAAAAGGTGCCGATGGCCGAAACGGAAATATATAGAATGATTTCAGAAATAAAGAGGCCAACTTCAACGGCAATTTCTCCAATTAATACCGCTGCAATAATTCCCATGGCTGTGGAAAGGGGAGCAGGTGTATGAATTGCGGCGATTCGTAAAAATTCGATCCCTATATCTGCTAAAATTAACTGTACGAATACCGGTACATGGGATTCTTCCTTTGGACCGATATAATCGATCGTTTTCGGTAAAAGATCCGGTTCAAGGACAAATAAATACCATAAAGGTAATAAAAATAAGGAGATCCATATCCCAAAAAATCGCGTCCAACGAATCAATGTTCCAACTGCTGCAGACTGTCGATATTCTTCAGCATGCTGAACGTGATGAAAATACGTCGTTGGGGCAATAATAACGCTCGGAGACGTATCGACGATAATTAAAACATGTCCTTCCAATAAATGCGTTGCTGCAACGTCTGCCCTTTCCGTGTATCGAACGAGAGGAAAGGGATTATACCCTTGTTTTACGAGAAATTCTTCAATCATTTTATCTGCCATAGTCAGCCCATCAATTTCAATCTGTTTCATTTCCTTTCGAATAATGTGTAACAAGTTTGTATTTGCCACATCCCGTAAATAGGCGATGGCCACATCCGTCTTCGATCGTTCTCCTACCTTCAATAGTTCGAAACGAAGTCGTTCGTCCCGGATACGTCTTCGAATAAGGGATGTGTTCATAATAATGTTTTCCACAAATCCATCCCGTGATCCTCGTACAACCTTTTCCGTATCCGGTTCTTCCGGTTGCCTTCCCGGGTAACTTCGAACATCGATGATTAATGCTTCCCTTTCCCCCTCAATAAAAAGGACTACTAACCCTGAAAGAAGTTGATCCACGACTTCATCCATCGTCGATACCTTTTCTACAGATTGGATAACAATTCGATTTTCAATCACCTTTTCAATTTTTGTCAATAACCGTTCGTCCTCATTGATTTGAACGATTTCTTTCAACAATTCCGTAATCATATGATTGTCATTTAGTC
This sequence comes from Fervidibacillus halotolerans, assembly GCF_026547205.1. Taxonomy (GTDB): domain Bacteria; phylum Bacillota; class Bacilli; order Bacillales; family Caldibacillaceae; genus Fervidibacillus; species Fervidibacillus halotolerans. The sequence goes on from NZ_CP106877.1 coordinate 1,439,724, forward strand.
CGTTTGTATAATAAAGATGAATCTGTTTTTTTCGAACATCGATTTTTCGGACTCCAAGGTCAAAACTCGTTCCTAAACCGATTCGATCTTTCATATATGCTTCCACTTCCCTTAAGTGGGAAGGAATATGTACCATATTCATAAAGCCAACACCTTTCTGTATATGTTGATCGATCCTTCCAACAAAACATCCACCTCCTCCATCGTTTACAAAGTGATAAAATATAACCAATGGAAGAGGGAGCCACAAATTTTCCCGAAGACGACAGCCCCAATTAAATAAATGATTTTTTCTTCCAAATGAATTCGTTTTGCAAGGATGGGAAAAACATTTAAAACCTCCGTTAAAGCTGCAGCTAAACTACCAACAAATATTCCGTAACATAGACCGATTGCTAACAGAAAAATCGGAGGGATGGAAAATTGGGGTTCAAATAAGCTAACATATGATCCAAAGATTGCACCGAATATGACGGCTGCTTCATAAAGAACGATTTTCCTTGCCGTTTTCGTCAGTTGCATCATCCTCGGTATAATCCCCAATACGGTAATGAAAGCGACAAATCCCCCGCCAACTGCCACACCTGCGGAAAGGGAGACGATAACAACGCCGAGCATTTTAATCATAGATTTTTTTCACACTTTCTTTGTTTTCATGCATAATAATATATTGGTCAACAGCCTGCTGGTAATTATTCATTTCCACTTCCAACGGACTCGGTTCTTCATTAAATCGCTTTTTAAACACATGATTAAAAAAAAGAACCATACCGAGACCGAGACCAAAGGAATAAGGAATTTGGAAAATAAGAGGTTTATCTTCCTTTATACCTGTTAACAGAAAGTACAATTTTTGTTGGACTTTTTGCATACTCACATCCTCATGAAAATTCATAATCGTAATTGCTGATCCGATAAAAAGGACGAGCCAAGCAAGGAAAAATAAAATCATTGATGGTTTACGAATTCGATAGATGACTTCGACGATCGTTTGGGCCGGTCCAATCGGTTGAATTTCCAAATCCTTTTCGTACTTCCTTATGGCAGAAATTACAGCCATACAATCGATGACAATCGTATTTTGATCCTGTTTCGTAACCGTATAGACAGGGATTTCCTCCAACCGATGTGTTTGCTCCTTCGATGCGATGATCCGAGCCACATCTTTCACTCGAATTCTATGATTTTCTTTTACTTGAATGCGGTGGCGCATCCGTATGTAAACAATGTTTTTCATTATACTCACATCCCAATAACCTTCTATCCATAGTATTGGAAATGATCTTTCCTTTCATAATCGGCAATTATTGACATTCCCGAAAAAACGAAATAAAAAACCGGTGGAACTATTCTTCTTCCATCCGGTTTTTGATTTGTTTCAAGATTTTCTTTTCCAAGCGGGATACTTGTACTTGTGAAATACCTAGCCGATTTGCCACTTCCGTTTGTGTTTGATCCTTATAATATCGTAAATAAACGATGAGTTTTTCCCGATCGTCCAAATGTTCAATCGCCTCCTTTAAGGCGATTTTATCAAACCATTTTTCCTCGTTTTGGTCACTTATTTGATCCAACAATGTAATCGGATCGCCGTCATTTTCGTATACGGTATCATGAATGGATGCGGGAGCAACAACGGCATCCTGAGCCAACAACAATTCATCGACAGGAATTTGTAAATATTCACTCACTTCGTTAATCGTAGGTGCTCTACCAAATTCCTTCGATAATTCGTCCTTTGCCCTTCTTAATTTGTTACCGACTTCCTTTAAAGACCGACTAACTTTTATTGTACCGTCATCTCGAATAAACCGTTGAATTTCACCAATGATCATTGGGACCGCATAGGTAGAAAATTTCACATTGAATGAGAGATCGAACTTATCCACAGATTTTAATAGACCGATACAGCCAATTTGAAACAAATCATCCGGATCGTACCCTCGATTTAAAAATCGTTGTACGACAGACCAAACGAGGCGCATATTTTTTTGGACAATTTCATTCCTCGCTTCTTCGTCCCCTTCTTGGCTTCTTTTGATTAATATCTTCAGTTCTCCATCTTTTAAAAAGGATTGGTCTGAACCTTTTTTCACTTCCACATCCATAGGCAATACCCCTTAATTGCACGGTGCTTTCGTTTTAGATAACCGTTTCTTCAACTTCACTACCGTGCCTTCCTTCGGTTTCGATTCGATCGTCATTTCATCAGTGAAATTTTCCATGATGGTAAAACCCATTCCTGATCGTTCCAGTTCAGGTTTCGTCGTAAAAAGCGGTTGTTTCGCCTCTTCAATATCCGGAATCCCTACACCTTGGTCACGGATTTCCATTTCCACAACGCTTCCTTCGATTTTTACCTTTACAGAAATGATACCTTCCCCTTGATTTTCATAACCGTGAATAATTGCGTTCGTTACGGCTTCTGATACGACCGTTTTAATTTCCGTGATTTCATCCAATGTCGGATCTAATTGGGCGACAAAGGCGGCGACTGCTACCCGGGCAAAGGATTCATTTTGGCTGACAGCTAAAAATTGCAATTGCATTTCGTTTTTCATTTTCCGACCCCCAATCTTGTTAAAGCGATCTCTTCTGTTTCCTCAAGCCGGATAATTTTAAACAATCCGGACATATTAAATAATCGCTCAACAGATGGAGTCAATGAACATACAATTAAGTCACCACCAAACTGTTTTATTTGCTTGTATCTGCCTAAAATCACCCCTAAACCCGAACTATCCATAAATTCAAGATTTTTTAAGTTCATGACGAGATGGTGAATATTCCATTTTTCAATCGCCTCGGATACTTGCTCTCGTACTTGATCCGATGTATGATGATCCAGTTCTCCACTCAATCGTACGATCAGAACAGATTGTTTTACTTCCAAATCAATTCCTAGACTCACTATACTAAGCCTCCTTATTCCCGTATAGTGAGTCAATTCGCTACTTACCTTTCAAATTCCTTCTAACCGACAAAAGTAGACGTAATTCGAACTTTTCTGATCGATCCTTTTATGATTCGATTTTCATCAAATGTTTAAATGTTCGTTTATATAAAGTCCACCAAGAGGCAGGATGAATCGTTTCCCCTGCTACGAGGGATTTTTCGATAATTGTATTTCCATTTTCGGATATTTTGATCGTTCCGATTCGATCTCCCTTTTTCACAGGAGCTTTCACCTTTTCAAACTCCAATTCCTTTTTGATATTTTCGACTTTTTCTCCTTTTTTAACGAGGATGGAAATCGGGCTTTCCGTCTCGGCTTTCAATTTCTGTTTTTCTCCCTTTTGGACAACAACTTCACCAACCGTTTGGCCCTTTTTATATAAGGGGACCGTTTCAAATTGACTATACGCATAGTCAAACATTTTGGAAATCTGTCTATTCCTCTCTTTCGATGTCGGTGCCCCGAATATTACAGCAATGATTCGCATCCCATCCCTTTTGGCAGTCGCCGTTAAACAATATTTCGCTTCGCTTGTAAATCCTGTCTTCAATCCATCGACACCCGGATAAAATTTCACGAGTCGATTCGTATTTACAAGCCAAAATTTCTTTTTCGTTCCTTCCCGTAAATATGACTCATATTGACCGGTGTATTTCGTAATGATGTCATACTTTAATAATTCCCTTGCCATTATGGCCATGTCTTTTGCACTACTATAATGATCTTCAGCTGGAAGACCGGTGGAGTTTTGGAATTTCGTATTTTTTAAACCTAATTGCTGTGCCCGTTCATTCATCATTTGGACGAACGCCTTTTCCGATCCGGCGATTCGTTCTGCCATTACGACACTCGCATCATTAGCCGATCCGATGGCGATCGCTTGAAGGAGCTCATCGACGGTCATTTCTTCCCCTTCTTCTAAAAAGATTTGCGATCCACCCATACTCGCTGCGTATTCACTCGTTCGTATTTTTTCATCTAATCGAATCTTTCCCTTTTCTAACGCTTCCATCATCAAAAGCATCGTCATAATTTTTGTCATGCTCGCTGGGGATAATCGTTCATCACTATTTTTTTCGTATAAAATAGTTCCTGTTTCCATCTCCATTAATAAAGCGGATTTGGCCTGATCGGCAAGTTCGATCGCTTGTTCTTCCGCATATCCCACCTGTGGAACTAATACACTCAATGCGAGAAAAATAACGGGCAAAAGATATAATCGTCTCATCATTGTCCCTCCAGAAAAAAATATGGCATTGTTCATCGGTTCGGATTCGGAAAGGAATATTCATTCACCTACGTTCATTTCCTCATTGTTTCCAATCTAAACCGTTTTATACAATAATTTCCTCACTTTCCATATAAAATTTTCATTTTTTTAACGACTGTTGCATCAAACTTTAGAAAAGGAAAACTTTTTCCTGAACATGTTTCCCAATCGGTTTAATATTGCTGTCAATGGACAAAAAAACGACTTGAGGAATTGATCGTTCCTCAAGCCGGTAAGTGGTCAAATAAACTTTTCTATTCATTTATAATATCGTGAATAAGTTTTACTGGTTCGATTTTTTCCTTTGATTGGATAATGCTTTCCTTTAGCAATTGTTTTACGTCATCAATCTTTTCCCGATTCGAGTGAATCGTTAAAATGGATTCGCCTTTTGTTACTTTATCACCAATTTTTTTCCGTAAGACGATACCTACTGACAAATCGATGAACGATTCCTTCGTCGCCCTTCCAGCACCTAACAACATCGCTGCAACCCCAATTTTTTCTGCATCCATCGCAGCAATCCATCCATCTTCTTCAGCGGTTAAATCAAAGCGATATTTTGCTTGGGGAAGTTTTTCTGGATGATCGACTACAGAAGCATCTCCACCTTGGGAAGTGATAAAGGTTTTAAATTTTTCCAACGCTCGACCGCTGCGAATCGATTCAATTAACATATTTCTCGCTTCTTCGATGGAATCAGCTTTTTTTGCCAAATATACCATTTGACTACCGAGAGATAAACAAAGTTCTGTCAAGTCCTTTGGTCCCTCTCCCTTCAACGTATCGATCGCTTCTTTCACTTCCAGGGCGTTACCGATTGCCAATCCTAGCGGTTGGTTCATATCGGAAATAATAGCAATTGTGTTCCTTCCGATCCGATTTCCAATTCGAACCATTGCCTGGGCCAATTCCCTTGCTTCCTCCAATGTTTTCATGAAAGCACCGGAGCCCGTTTTTACGTCAAGGACAATACAATCGGCACCTGCTGCGATTTTTTTACTCATAATTGAACTGGCAATTAACGGAATACTAGGCACCGTTGCTGTCACATCTCGTAAAGCGTACAATTTTTTATCTGCTGGAGTTAAGTTTCCACTTTGCCCAACGACAGCCATTTTATTTTCATTCACTAAACGGATAAATTCATCGTTAGAAATTTCCACATGAAATCCGGAAATTGACTCAAGTTTATCGATTGTTCCACCCGTATGCCCTAAACCTCTTCCACTCATTTTTGCAACGGGAACACCAACGGAGGCGACTAATGGACCGAGTACTAACGTCGTCGTATCTCCCACGCCACCTGTCGAATGTTTATCCACTTTAATCCCATCAATTTTTGACAAATCAACTTTGTCTCCAGAATCGACCATAGCCATTGTTAAATCGGTTCGTTCCCGTTCATTCATCCCTTGAAAATAAATAGCCATCATTAATGCACTGGCTTGATAATCAGGAATATCTCCATTCGTATATCCGTTAATGAAAAATTGGATTTCTTCTGTAGAAAGTTCCATTCCATCCCGTTTTTTTTCGATAATATCCACCATTCTCATCATGACCGCGCCCACCTTTATGATTGATTTTTCTTTTAAACCCAACCGTGTTTATTTGTTTATCCATTAATCCATAATTTCTTTAAGAAAACTCTTTCCGTATTTTGGCATTTTAACTTGGAAATTTTCCGCCACTGTCGCACCGATATCAGCGAAGGTTTCTCTAATTGGTAATTCTTTTCCTTCTTTCATTCCTTTGGAATAGACAAGTAATGGTACATATTCACGAGTATGATCCGTTCCATGATGAATCGGGTCGTTTCCGTGATCAGCGGTGATGATTAATAAATCGGTATCTTCCATTTTTTCAAATACTTCTTCTAAACGCTGATCGAATTCTTCCAACGCTTTTCCATATCCGATCGGATCCCTTCTATGTCCGTAAAGGGCATCAAAATCAACGAGATTTAAAAAGCTTAAACCGGTGAAATTCATATCGAATGTTTGTAACAATTTATCCATTCCATCCATATTCGATACGGTCCGTAACGCTTTTGTGACCCCTTCTCCATCATATATATCGGAAATTTTTCCGATGGCAATCACATCGAAACCGGAATCCTTTAACTCGTTCATCACCGTCCGTTCAAAGGGTTTTAAAGCATAGTCGTGACGATTTGCCGTCCGTTTAAATTCTCCAGGTTTTCCGACAAAGGGACGGGCAATGACACGACCGACCATATATTTTTCATCCAAAGTGAGTTCGCGACATATTTTACATATTTCATACAGTTCTTCCAAAGGAACGACTTCTTCGTGGGCAGCGATTTGTAATACGGAATCTGCAGACGTATAAACGATCAGTGCCCCTGTTTTCATATGTTCTTCCCCAAGTTCTTCAATAATCGCCGTTCCACTTGCAGGTTTGTTACCAATAACCTTTCGTCCGGTACGTTTTTCAATTTCATCGATTAATTCCTTAGGAAAACCTTCTGGAAAGACTTGAAAGGGAGTCTGTATATTGAGTCCCATAATTTCCCAATGTCCAGTCATTGTATCTTTCCCTTTAGATGCTTCCTTCATTTTTGTATAGTATGCTAAAGGCTTTTCTGCTTTCGGGATTCCTTTTATTTCCCGAATATTACTTAACCCTAATCTTCCCATATTCGGCATGTTCAGCCCGTTCATCCGTTCAGCGATATGCCCTAACGTATCTGCACCAAGATCGCCAAACTGTTCTGCATCCGGTGCTTCTCCGATTCCTACAGAGTCCATAACAATTAAAAATATTCGTTTAAATGGATAAGTAGTCAATTTCTTTTCCTCCTTTTTCCTGTGACAACGTTTGTTTCATGTCTAACTTCCGAATAAGAAAGCTCCCCAATATGGGCAACCTGTATAAGATGCGGCATTGTTTATCGCCCCAATTTGTATTGTGGAAATGTAAACGTTATATTGCCGACAATTTTATTTTATATGAGTTTTCTTTCACAAACAACAAAAAGAAATAAACCGAGTAACAGAGCATAGATTTAAGCCCTCGGATGGTACTTTCCATAGACATCTTTTAAACGGGATTTTGAAACATGGGTGTATATTTGTGTCGTTGAAATATCTGAATGGCCTAACATTTCTTGTACGGATCGTAAGTCTGCCCCATTTTCTAACAAGTGGGTTGCAAAGGAATGACGAAGGGTATGGGGCGTTAACTCCTTTTGAATCCCCGCCTTTTGTGCCAACTGTTTCAATATTTTCCAAAATCCTTGGCGTGAAAGACGTTTCCCATGATGATTCAAAAATAAAGCATCCGTTCGATATTTCTGCCGAAGGAGTTTCCGACGTCCCTTTCGAATATACGTATCAACTGCAGAAAGGGCGTATTTACCAATCGGAATAATCCGTTCTTTATTCCCCTTTCCGATACATCGGACAAATCCCATCGTAATATGGACGTCTTTAACATTCAAATTGATTAATTCACTAACCCGCATTCCAGTTGCATACATCAGTTCCAACATCGCCTTATCCCTCAAACCGAATGGTGTCGTCTCATCGGGGGATTGAAGGAGAACTTCCACTTCATTTACATTTAATACTTTCGGCAAAGTCATTTCCCGATGGGGCGTTTCAATATGTAAAGTTGGATCAAAATCGGTAATCCTTTCACGTAATAAAAACTGATGAAAGGAACGGATGGACGCGATATGTCTAGCAATCGTGCGGGAAGACTTATTTTCCTGTTTCAACCGATTCAAAAATTGCATAATATCGCTTCTTTGCACCCGATTGAAATCGGAAATATTCAGCTCCTTTTGTAAAAATTGACAAAAGCTATTTAAATCCCTTTTATAAGATTGGATCGTGTTTTCAGCCAGACCCTTTTCAACGATGAGAAAATGGAGGAAATCTTGCATTTCATTTTTCACAATCATTACTCCCCGTTCAAATAAAACAAAATGAGGCGATCCAGCCAGCGAGAATCTTCCCTATCATCCTTTGGTGATAGGACTTTTACCGCTTTCCCTCTCGGCTCCTCATTTTGATTATGTATTCGATATTCTTCATTCAACCACATGATAGCATAATAAAATAAAATCGTAAAACCGGTAAAAAGAAAGAACACTTTAAACATTTCCCAAATAAATTTCAACCATTTCATCCGATCAAACCCTTTAACGAAACGTTTTTACTACAACTTATGCCTGATCGGACAAAAATTATACGTGGTGGAGAAAGTTTTCGAGATAATGAAAAAAGAAAACAATGAATTTAGTCGAACTAATTTCATTGCTTCCATTCTCAATTATTTAAATCGATGCATTTTTTGTCTTCGGCTTTTCCTTCTCATGCTCTTTTTGGCAGCGATGACAAATACCGTGGAAAGTGAGACGATGATCCTTCACTTGGAATTTCCACCTTTTCTCGACGATTACTTCCACATCTTCTAGTAAATCTTCTTGGATTTCCTCGACAGAACCACATTCAATACACACGAGATGATGGTGAAAATGGGCAGCACCTTCCTGTCTTAAATCGTAACGAGATACACCATCACCGAAATTTATTTTGTCGACGATTTTTAATTCCGTTAATAGTTCTAAAGTTCGATATACAGTCGCCAAGCCGATTTCAGGCGATTTTTCCTTTACAAGTAAGTAGACGTCCTCTGCACTTAAATGATCGGATTCATTTTCCAATAAAACCCGTACCGTTGCTTCCCGTTGAGGAGTCAGTTTATAACTGGATGCATGCAGTTGTTTTTTGATTTTCTCAAGGCGATTCTCCATAAAAATGCTCCTCCCTCGCCAGTGTATCATTATTATATCAAATTGAAAGGGAGTTGCAAACTATAATAATTTTAAATAATAAATTATATTTATTATTAAATCATAATATTTATTATATATTTAAAATCCCTCTCATCATTATTGGTGTAATATACGCCTCGATGATTGCTGCAACACATAAAAGAAGAATGGCAATACCAAAAAAAAGACCGTATTCAATAAAAACGGGTGTAAATGGTTGGAATGTGGACCGTATAAATAATTTTTTAATCATTTGCACAGAAAAATGTACCGATACAACCGCCATTGAAAGAAACACTGGTATAATGATGAAATTTTGCGGTAATATAGAAATAATTGCTAAAAATACCCCTTTTAATCCCATTTGTTGAACGAAAAATCCGACGGTAAATCCGATGACCACACCCTTTAAAAAAATCAAAATTAAAATGAGAGGAAGACCGATCATGGAAATACCTAGTATCCACATTAATCCGATATATTTGCTGTTATAACCAATCGAATGCCAAAATACATCCTTCGGTTGAATCGTTTCCTTTTGTTTCAGTTGATTAAAAAATTCATTTAAAATATAAAACAAATCATCCTTTTGGGTAACGCTTAAACTATTCACGAGAATCGCTCCAAATACGACACCCATAATAAACAATACGGTATGAAATATGTACATCGAGGAATGGGTTTGAATATGTTTGTGGATTATATTTGACTTTATCCTTTTCTTCATGGAAACTTCCTCCCAAATCTAAGTTAATAGATTGTATGACCGATTTTCGAGAAGTATTCTATGAAGAAAAGAAAAATCATAGATTTCACCTAAAAATCCCTAAATAAAAAAAAACGGTTTGAAACAACCGCTATTCCACTAGATGTTTTTATTCATCTTTTTTGAGTCAACTAGTTTTCCGTAACGTCCTCCCCCTCCCGCTTCCATCGTGAGATTTCCTTCCCTCGCTTCAATAATCATCGAAGCAATTTCAAAAGGAACGACCTCTTTTAACTGATCGAAAGTGGCATGATGAATAACTCCCATTTCCGTCCCGAAACGATTTAATAACTTTTCCAATCTTTTCGGACCGATCCCCGGGATAAATTCCAAAGGGACTTGGTGGATATAAGGCGGTCGTTTTGGAAAATGGTCCGTATCGGTTAATTCATGAATGCGGACAGAAACTCCTTTGATCACCTGTTTCGATTCACATTTTGGACAAGTTCCCTCGTCTCGTTCCAATGGGGTTTCACAATGCTTACATACACTTCGGTAATACTTCCCAAGAAGGGGATCCAAACCGTAATTCGCCACGATTTTCCGTCCATCTTTTCCTTTTAGAGCGCGAGCGATTTCAGAAAAACTCCCCTTTTCAAGGTGAAGGGATTGATATTCCCTCCCGATTTTCGGTAAAGAATGGGCATCCGAATTTGATAAATACGGGTAACGATGCAATTGGTACAAATGATCAGCCATTTTCGTATCCGAACTTAAACCGAGTTCAATGGCATCGATCAAATCCGGGTCGAATACTTGAGTTAAATCCTTTTCGACTCCCTTCCCAAATAAACTTTTAAACGGGGTGAACACATGGGCTGGAACAAATAGTCCGCCTAGTGCTTTCACAACTCTTTGTAATTCCCTACCCGTCGCATAAATCCTTTGAGAGCTTAAATGGATGTTTTTTACTTTTCGATTTAGCCATTTAGAAAAAACCTTCATCGATTCCAAATTAGGAAAATAGCCTAATACATGAATCGGTCCGTTACAATTCGAATCATATATTTCCAATTCGCTACCGCAAATTAGGGTCGTTTTCCCTTCAAAAAGAAGATTCCCATCGTCTTGAACTATTTTCCCCTTTTCGATTAAATCCTCGATTTCTTCGAGAACCTCTGGACAATGGCAATCGATTACACCGACGATATCGATTCCCTTTTGATTCTTCGCCGTTTGCAAAATATTCGTCAATGTTAAGTTTTTCGCCCCCGTTATTTTTACAGGGCGATTTGCTTTCGTTCTACCAATATGGATGTGAAAATCTGCAAAATATTGCTTCATTCTTACTTCCTCAGCGCCCTTTGAATTTTCCAATATTGAATCGCATAGACAGTTTTCGCATCGTAAATTTTTTGTTCATCAATGAGCGTAAGTGCCTGTTCGAATGTCACTTCATGAAGCCGTAGAAATTCATCCTCTTCCGTTTTCGGATTCTCTACCTTCAAAATATTTTCTGCTTTAAAAAGATGGACCAATTCATCGCTAAAACCTGGCGAAGTGTAAAAGGAAGCGATCGGGTTGAGTTTTTCGCAAGTATATCCCGTTTCTTCCTCCAATTCCCTTTTCGCTGTAGTTTCCGGTGATTCCCCATTTTCCATTTTTCCTGCAGGAATTTCAAAAAGGGATCGTTCCAATGGTTTCCGATATTGTTCAACTAATACTAATTTATCTTCATCCGTAATCATTATGATAGCAACTGCCCCTGGATGTTTGACGATTTCCCGTTTGCTTGTTTTTCCATTCGGCAATTCCACTTCATCCACATGAAGGGTAATAATTTTTCCATCAAAAATCGTTTCTCGTTTCAATGTTTTTTCTTCGAATGTATTCAATGTCACCACTCCTGTTTGAAATAAAAACCACTGTTTTTATATTAGCATAATCCTTTAGCAAAAAAAATGTACGGGTCAGCTCTGAGGAGTAAAAATTCTTCGAGATAAATTGAGCTTCTAGCCCCCAAATTTTGATAAATATGCGATAATTTATCTGGATTTATCAAGATTTAAGGGGGATTTGTGAATGTTAACAAGGAAAGAAAAAAGAGAAAGAGAAAAAAACCAAAACTTTTTCTTCGACTTCGTTAAGATTCAAAATCATTTCTTTAAAGACTTGGTAGATCAACTAAAAAAAGTAAAAGATAAAAGGCATCAAAGCTACATTACCTATGGTCCAGAAACAATCCTTTACACCATTCTTCTTAAAAGTGTATTTGGAATCAAATCAATGAGAAGTATGACCGAATTGTTTAATAAGGATGAATGTATCGAAAATATTCGAGTAGTTTTGGGTTTGAAAGAGCTCAACGAGCTCCCGCATTATGATACAATTAATGACTTTTTAGCAAAGTTGGAGCCAAAAGAGCTTGAAACCATAAGGATTTATCTAATCAAAAAACTTTTTGAAAAAAGATGCTTAGAATCCTTCCGGATTCTAAATAAATATTGGCCAATTGTTTTCGATGGGACAGGTATCCATACATTTAAGGAAAAACACTGTGAACATTGTCTGAGAAGGGAATACAAGGATAAGGAAACCGGAGAAACAAAAGTGGCATATATGCACCATGTTCTAGAAGCCAAGCTTGTGGTAGGAGATATGGTTCTTAGCATCGCTACAGAATTTATAGAAAATGAGTCAGAAAATGTTCCAAAGCAGGATTGTGAGTTAAAAGCTTTTATGAGGCTAGTCGATAAATTAAAGAAAACATTTAAACGTCTTCCTATTTGTCTTATCGCAGATAGCCTTTATGCTTGTGAACCAGTATTTGAAATTTGTGATAAACACAATTGGAAATATATTTTCCGGTTCAAAGAAGATCGGATTAAAACGGTTTCTCAAGAATTCAGAGCAATCCAATCTTTAGAAACGAATGGTAAAAGCTCAGAATATTTCTGGGTCAATGATATTGCTTATAACGATCGTTTGGTAAATCTTGTGGAAAAAGTAAAAGTAACTGAGAATGAGAAAAAACAGGAGTTTCTGTTTATTACAAACTTTCGAATAACTGAAAGGAATGCAGAAATACTTGTTCAGGCAGGTCGAAGACGCTGGAAAATAGAAAATGAGGGTTTTAATAACCAGAAAAATGGTTGGTATGAAATTGAACATGTGAATTGTCATAATTACAATGCACTGAAAAATCATTACTTACTTGTTCAAATAGCTGATATCCTTGTTCAACTATATAAATATGGGTCAAAACTTTTGAAGCAGCTGAAAAAGTCAGCAAAAGAAATATCCTCGAAGCTGTTAGAAGCGATCCGAACCCGCATTATAACAGTCGAGGATTTGAAAAAATGTAAAAAAATACAGGTTAGGTTTACATATACCTAACAATTCTATTATAGCAGAAGGGTGTGATGAATAGGGAGTAAAAAGCAAGTTATCCACAACTTTATAGAAAAATCGCATTAATAGGACTAGTTTTTAAAAATTTTAGAAGGAAAGTAACTGGAAAATTTTACCAACTGTGGATAATTTGAAAATCCCTATTTTGACGAAAAACTTTGAAATATACTCTTCATAGCTGTGTACGGGTATTCCGTATTGCGGTTTCCTAAACGTTCATCATACAATAAAAAAAGGAGGTGTGTTGCGATTGGAAAAGAGAAAATTAGGGAACACAGATCTGTTCGTATCAAAAGTCGGTCTCGGTTGCATGTCCCTTGGAACCGACGAAAAAAAAGCGAGGGAAATCATCGCCTATGCCCTCGATTCAGGGATTAATTTTTTCGATACGGCAGATTTGTACGATTACGGAATAAACGAAAAGATCGTCGGTAAAGCGTTAAAAGATGTGCGGGATCGGGTGATTATTGCTACAAAGGTTGGAAACCGGTGGAATAAAAACAAAGATGGTTGGTTTTGGGGGCCTTCAAAAACGTATATAAAGGAGGCGGTCAAAAACAGTTTACAACGACTCGGAATCGATTATATCGATCTATATCAACTTCACGGTGGTACATTAGAAGATCCGATGGATGAGATTATCCAAGCCTTCGAAGAATTAAAGGAAGAAGGAATGATTCGTCATTATGGAATCTCTTCGATTCGTCCGAATGTCATTCAACAATATGCGGAAAAATCAAAGATCGTCTCTGTGATGATGCAATATAATATGTTTGACCGTCGACCTGAAGAACAGGCGATTCCGTTATTAGTAGAAAAAGGAATTTCCCTTCTCGCCCGTGGACCGTTAGCCAAAGGGTTACTTACAGATCGGTTTTTCGAAAAAGTGAGCGAAGGAATTAAGAAAAACGGCTATATCAATTACCGTTATGAAGAACTAGAAGCTATTTATCATCGATTAAAAGAAACTTTTGGACCGAATCGTTCAATGACGGAAGTAAGCCTTCAGTTTGTCCTTGCAAATCCTGCCATTGCATCCGTCGTCGTCGGTGCAAGTTCCGTTGAACAATTAATCGAAAACGTAAAGGCAAGCAAAACAAAACCGTTAACGGATAAAGAGTTAGAGCAAATTTTATCAGTGACGAAGAAAAACACGTACGAAAAACATCGAATATAAAAAAAAAAGAGAGGCTGGTTCCGCTTCTCTCCTTAGGTAAGAACAATCGATTTTTTCGTGCGGTGGCGATGAATGGAAATATACCATTCATTTAAAAAAAACCAAATAAATAAAATCCGATGATCATTACCCCGATATCAGCTAGTATATGCAAGATCCACGAATTCAAAAAATGATCTGATTTTGCATTCAACCAATTAAATAACATCCCGATGATCCATAGTCCGATTAAAGCGAGTACAATGAGCCAAAAATCGAACCAAAGGGCAAAAATGGCTACGTGGTACACGGAAAATAATATGGAAGAATAAAGATAAGCAAATACTTTTCGATTCTCCCTATAAAAATTCAAAAATAGAAATCCACGAAAATAAAACTCTTCTAAAAGGGAATTTCCGAACGTAATATACAATGCAACCAACAGGAAACCTTTTGGCGTAATTTCCAGACGCGTCATTAAATCATTTAAAATCGCATCCAATGCAATCCATGGAAGAAAGAGGAAAAAAGCAGAAAGGACAATTCCTATGGATAACAGACCGAGGGAAAAACTAATACCTAATTGTTTCCGATCGATCCCTTTTACATTTAAAAATTCCTTCAGTGGCTTTTTCATGATGAATGTAATATAAAATAGCGGGATAAGGAGAAATAAAATGATTTTCGATCCCGTTTTGACGATATAAGATGCACCGATTAATTGTTCGACAACCAACAGCATTCCACAACTCGCTAAACTCAGTATTACGATAATGGGAAGATGCGATCTTTTTAATCGACTCATTTAAATTGTTTCCAATCCAAGTTGCTTTCATCTAATAGCTGTTCGAAGGTTTTGGATTGTTCGCGTCTTTTTCGCTCTTCCCTAATTCGCATTTCTTCCTGCTTCCTCTTCTGTTCTTCCAGTGCCTTTAGTTCCTTCTTTTTTTGTTGTAGACGTGACAATACATTCGAATCGAGCGTCTCTTTGATTGACACTTTGTTTTCCTTTTTGTCCATCGTCCGATGCCTCCTATTAAAATAGAACGATTGTTATATTTTAAATTTTTCGTAATTATTGTATTTTTGTTCGATTATTTTTACAATAAACAGAAAAGGGGATGGTATGATGATTTTACCAAAAAAAGTGACGATTATTGAAGTGGGACCGAGGGACGGTTTACAAAATGAGAAAGCATTTATTCCAACCGATGAAAAAAAGGCATTTATCACCGCTTTAAAAAAGGCCGGATTTAAAGAAATGGAACTCACTTCCCTCGTCTCACCAAAATGGGTACCTCAACTGGCCGATGCGGAAGAAATTATCGAATCTTGCGTCGATGTGGCAACGCGAAATTTCGTTCTCGTTCCCAATGAAAAGGGGGCAAAACGGTTGTATGCATCTAGAGCGAATGCGGTAGCCGTGTTTGTCGGTACAAGCGATACGTTTAACAAAAAAAACATTAATAAAATGACAAAAGAAAGTTTGCGAGAATTAAAACCGCTAATTAGTGATTTCAAAAGGAAAGGTTATTTCGTACGGGCATCGATCTCCACCGCCTTCCACTGTCCTTATGAAGGAAAAATTTCCGAAGAGAAAACCCTCTCCCTTTGTAACCAATTTGTCGACTACGGTGTCGATGAACTTTGTGTAGCTGATACGATCGGGATGGCGACCCCGACGGAAGTTTATTCCCTTTTTACGAAATTAAAGGCGACCTTTCCTAATATTTTGATTTCCGCCCATTTCCACGATACGAGAAAAATGGGACTGGCTAACGTCTTTGCCGCTCTTCAAGCAGGAATTGACCGTTTTGACAGTTCCGCTGGTGGTTTAGGTGGTTGCCCCTTTGCCCCCGGTGCGTCGGGGAATGTGGCGACGGAAGATGTCGTATATATGTTGGAACAAATGGGAATTTCAACGGGCATTCATTTAGACGAATTGACAAAGGCGCTGGCCATCATTCGACCATACCTTTCCCGACCATTGGATTCCGCTTATTTAAAAACAACGGGGCAGTTGTCCTAGCAAATTTATAAAAAATCCCCTCGATGATAGAGGGGAAAAAACAAATGGAGCGGAGAAGGTGGGATTCGAACCCACGCAACGGTTGCCCGTCCTAGCGCATTTCGAGTGCGCCCCCTTAGACCACTTGGGTACTTCTCCATTCATATAATTTATATAAGGAATTCACAACATGAAATATTATACATAAAAAGTTTGCAGTTGTCACTAGTTTTTTAAAAAAAATTTTTCCTAACGGGTTTTGTTTGTACGAGGTGATTGAATTTCTTCCCTTTCAGCGATACGATGAAAATATAGTATATACAATAGGAGGTTGTTTTATGGAAAAGGTAACGATTAAAGTAAATGATAACGGTTCTTATCGGGTGTCTGGCGATGTAGAATTAATCGATGCAGAAGGAAATGTTTTCGAGACGAAAAAAACCTTCTCCCTTTGTCGTTGTGGTTATTCGAAAAACAAACCTTTTTGTGACGGTAGTCATAAGGGGAAATTCGAATCGGTCGTACGCGCAGAAAAAGACGGGGAATAATTTCTCCGTCTTTTTCCTCGCCGATGACCATATGCAAAACGGCTAAGCTACCCATCCAATTCAATCCGATCGATCGCCGCAATCGGAATACAATAGATTCGATTACATTCATCCTTCATCCGCAAACATTTTGAAACGATATCGAAGGAATCGATCCTACCTGTAATCCTTTCATAGCGATGATCTTCATAATAACGTACGGTTACGACTTCTCCCGTCATCCGAGCCCGTTGGACAATTTGATCCATCTGCTCCAACATTTGTCCATCCGGTTCACTTCTTTTTTCCCACTCATCTTCCTTCGTCCATTCCCGCAACAGTTTTACATGTTCAGGGAGCATCATCGCCGTCCATTTTATTCGACCACGGTCGCGAATCATCTACCCACCCCCCTTCATCGCCAACATTCACTCTGGGCAGATCCCTTAAAGGAAAATCGTGGAATTGATTTGCTACATGTAAGATCCCAATATTTTTTACCCAATTTTTTCCGATACGCACACGGAATCGACCCTCAGCACTTTAACTGAATATCAACAGCCACGATTTTTGTGCACGGGACTTCTTTTTGGACAATAAGATACTTGAAACATTACGCTTTATGTCCACCGACGAGTTTCGCACGGATTCTCTCCGTCCCCCCTTCCGCATAGGATACGGCCCGAAGGAGGGATGTGGAACCGAAACGGTAACGAATACGATCCATCGTGTAGCCGAGTTCCCGCTTTTTCCATCGGTCCGGTTCGAACAAATCCAGTTGCATCCATCGATCAGGAACGACGTTAGAGATTGAAATCGATATTTGACGAACGGTGCGTCCGTCGTAATGATTATAAAAAAGTTCCAAACAAACCCGATACACGTCCATCGTAATGTTCGTCGGCCTATCAATCGTCTTCGAACGGTAAAAACCACCGCCCATCTCCTCATAGCTGTATCCGATGCCGAGGCTAATCGTCCGTCCTGCCATTTCATGGGAACGGGCTCGCCGTGCGACTTCTTCACTCATTTCTAAAATAACACGTCGAATCTCCTCTTCCTTTTTATAGTCACGGAGAAGGATTTGACTTTTTCCGAAACTAATTTGTCCGTCCATAATGGGGGCACCGATTTCCGATAAATCAACTCCCCAAGCATGGTAATAGAGCTGATTTCCGATGATCCCAAATTTCCCTTCAAGTGTTGCCAAATCATAATGGGCGAGCTGACCGACGGAAAAAATTCCTAATCCATTTAATCGTTTTTCTAGCCTTTTTCCGATTCCCCACATTCGATGTAATGGAGTGATCGGCCAAAGCTTTTCCGGAACATCCCGATAGGACCAATAGGCGATTCCCGATTGTTTCGCTTCTAAATCGAGGGCTAATTTTGCTAGCAACATATTCGGACCGATACCAATAGCACAGGGGAGCTGAAATTGCCGCTGGATCTCATCGCGAATTTTTTCAGCAATCGTATAGGCATCCCCCCAAAGATAACGGGTACCGTCAATTTTAATAAAACTTTCATCGACACTATAAACATGGATGGCTTCTTTTGGAACATAACGGTAAAGGAGTCGGGTAATTTCCGTTGAAACCCGTAAATACGTCGCCATTTTCGGTTCGACAATATGGATGCGAGGATCATCCGGCACTTCAAACAGACGAGAGCCGGTTTTAATTCCGAATTCCTTTTTCATTTTTGGAGAAGCAGCTAAGACGACGCTTCCTTCCCGATCATGATTCCCCGCGACAACGACATAACTATCCAAAGGGTCAAGCCCTAACATAACTGCTGAACAGCTTGCGTAAAAACTTTTCATATCGATACATAAAATATGTTGGTGGGGCAGTTTACTGTAATCGACCATTCACTTCACTCCTACAAACATATGTTTGTATTTATTCTATACCTTATAGTACACGAATATACGTTCGATTTCAATGGATGGTTATTCCAGCCCTACTTCTTATTACGCTGAATCGCCAATCGGAGGGATCCTTCCTTTTCTTCAAAAATGGGAAAAACAAAAAAACCCGCAACGATAGGCGGGTTTAAAAAAAAACTAACTATAAAACAGACGGTATAATTTCGAAATTTCATATTCCAGCTCGTCCATACTGACGAAACGGGCTTTTCGCAACATTTCCTTTCCTTCCACATAAAGGAGTAGTACCGGGATCGTAAACACGGAAAATTTTTCTGCTACTTCAGGAATCAAGTCTGTATTTACGTAGGCACTTTTTATTTTCGGATAATCTTTTAATAAATCCTTCACTTTTGGTAACAGCGCACGGCAAACACCACAATTAGGTTGGGATACGTAAAAAAATGCCAATTCATTTTCATCGATAAACGAATCGATTTCTTCAATTTTTTCAATGTTAATCATGTTTCGATCTCCTTTCTATGAGATCGGGGACTATTTTCGAAGTAAATTCCAGTAACTTTTCAGAAAGGTAAACCAATTTTTTCGCTCCGAAAAATAACTACGAAATAAGCGTAAAAATTCTGGATACTTTCCTTTATACGGATACCATTGAATTTCCCGATTCCTTTTCCCCCGATCAATAACAATTGCTTTTTCATGACAAAAAATCGTTAAACCTTGTGCACCGTGGTACCGACCGATTCCACTTTCCTTCGTTCCTCCAAAGGGAAGGTAATGATTGGCGACAGATACGATCACATCATTAATATTAACCGCACCGGATACGAGTTTCGATGCTACCCTTTTCGCCCTGTTCATATCCGAGGTCCAAACGCTGGCGTTCAATCCGTATTTGGAATCGTTCGCTAAACGAATTGCCTCTTCCTCTGTATCAAAGGGAAGGACGGACAATACCGGGCCAAAGGTTTCTTCACAAACTAATTCCGTCTCTGGATCGACGTTTGCAATGACCATCGGATCGATAAACATCGTATCATCCCATTGTTTCGGCAATGTTCCTGTTTTCAACTCGGCTCCCTTTTCCAATGCTTCTTCCACTTGCCTTTTTACAATATCCTTTTGAATGCTATACGTCATCGAGCCGATATCCGCATCCATATCAGATCCTTGGACGAGCTTTTCCGTCTCTTCCTTCAATAATTTAAGAAACGGTTCGTATACGCTCCGCTCCACATACAACCGTTCAGCACTCATACAAACTTGACCAGCGTTTGTAAAGGCTGCCCAAACGACACCGCGAGCAGCACGGCGCAAATTCGCATCGGAAAAGATGATGACCGGATCCTTTCCACCGAGTTCTAACGTGGTTGGAATCAGTTTTTCGGCAGCAATCTTTTGAATGATTTTTCCCGTTTTTACCGAACCGGTGAAAAAAATATAATCCGGATCCCCCTCGGTAAAGGCCGCACCGATTTCCTTTCCTCCATGGCCTACTTGAATCGTACCTTCTGGAAGATTCGCCTTTTGGAATAGTTCGTCGATCCATTTTCCAACGAGGGGAGTCACTTCGGACGGTTTTAAAATGACCGCATTTCCCGCAGCTAAAGCACTTAATGCCGGAACGAGGGATAGTTGGAAAGGATAGTTCCACGGGGAAATCACGAGGACAACTCCCCTTGGCATATATTCCACATACGATTTTTTCCCAAACAATAACAAAGGGGTTTTCACCTTTTTCGGCGATAGGACGTGTGGAGCATGTTTAACGATATGATCAATAGCGTCCAAAACAGGCATCACATCGGAAACGAGAGCATCTGTCGGAACTTTCCCTGTATCTGTTGCAATCGTTTCAACAATCGTATCTAAATTGTCTACAATAATCGACTTTACGTTTTTCAAATAGGAAAGTCTTCGTTCGATGGGAAGGTCGCTCCAAGAAATGAATGCCTGTCGAGCCCTTTTATAAAAAATAGGAATTTCTTCTATTTTCGTTTCCGGAATCTCCCCAACCTTTTTCCCAGTTGCAGGATTGATCACCGGTAAATGCGACATAACCGTCCGTCCCCTTTCCTTTTTATTCTCATCATAGGCCGTTCAACGAATAATGGCAACTGATTCACATCGGTTAACGAATCTTTATATGAAAACGTTGATCTTCTCTATGGCGTAGGTAAAAATCGATCATCGAAGGCAGTTGTTCCTTTAAGTCTGGGCAAGAAATTCCTCCCTCAAGTAAATCCCTTTGGGCGATTGTCGAGTCAAATGTGCCTTGCCAAATGAAATAATCCGTAATCTCCTTTTCAACATGTAAGGTACGACGAATGGACGGAAAAGAAAGGAGAAAATTGACAAGTGATAATGGAATCCTTCCCTTCGGTGACCGACCGAGCATTTCCTTTAACATCATTTCATACAGTTCTTCCGCCGTATACGGGTTCGGATCGGTCAAATGATACGTCTTTTTCTCCCCTTTCTTTTCATGGCTTAAATAAATTACAGCATCGACGATAAAATCGATTGGAACGAGATTCACTTTCCCATTTAATTTGCCGACTTTCGGGAAAAATGGAGCGTGTTTTAGACGATAAATGGCGTTTAAAAATAAGTAGGGACCATCAAATTTCGATGTTTCACCGGTTTTCGAATGTCCCTTTATGATTCCCGGTCGAATAATTGTAACAGGTCGTTTTTCCATCACGTCTTTAACGAGTATTTCTGCTTCAAATTTCGTTTCCTCATAATAATTTTTAAATGAGGGCGGACGAACGAGCTCATCTTCCCTCAAGATTCCCTCACGTTTTCCAGCGACATACGCGGTGGAAAAATACACATATCGCTGTAATTCGGATAGATTTAAAACGAATTGATTCATATTTTTCGTTCCGATGACGTTTACCCGATAAGCCACATCCTTAGGAACTGCTAGATCATAAATGGCAGCTAAATGGAACACATGGCTAACCGAGCCTTGCAACTCCTTTACGGTTTCCCGTTCCAATCCAAGATCCCTTTCCGTAATATCCCCGGAAAGAATTTGAAAACGGTCTTCTAAAAGTCCATATTTTTCCATCCATTCCCCTCGAATCGCCTCCGCCTGTTCCTTAAGGGAAGGTAAAACGAGGACATACATTCGTTTAAATTCCATTCCTTTTTCCAGTAAACCGACAATGATTTGATTCGCAACAAACCCAGGAAACCCGGTGAAAAAATAAACCGGTGTCATTTTCTCCCCTCCTCTAAATCCATATCATAACTCCCATTGTCCCCTTGGCAATCCATATAAATTTCCCTTCATTTCCCAAAACCGTGTAGATTTTTCCATCCGATCCGTCGAATGAATGGAAAAAGTTTTCCTCCACTACTTTTTATAAAAAAATGGTTTCCCGATGCGCTCAACGAGTCCCGGAAAAAGGGCATATATTTTACTTGCCGTATTCATAAGAAAGGGCATATTAATTTCCCTTACATCGGAAAACATTTTTGATACAATCTGTTTTGCCACATCTTCTGGATCAAGTACCCAAGAACTAATGGATTGTAAATATTGACCAGATTCATCGGCGGTCGCAAAAAAATTCGTCGCGATGGGACCAGGATTCACCGTTGTAACAAATATACCGAAATCCTTTACTTCCATACGCAAACTGTCGGAAAAGCCGATGACTGCCTTTTTCGTCGCCGAATATACGGCCGACTTCGGAGTTGCGATTTTCCCAGCTTGGGATGCGATATTAATGATATGGCCTGAACGACGTTTTATCATAGATGGTAATACTTCTTTTGTTAACCCAATTAAGCCGAGTACATTGACGTCAAACATTTTTTTCGCCTCACTCACGTCTGTCGTCAATACGTCTTTAAAAAGTCCGACGCCGGCGTTATTTACTAACACATCGATCGATTCATTTTGTAGACGAGTTCGAAAGGTGGTCTCGATTTCTACAAAATTTCCGATATCCATCGGAAATATTTCACAGGAAACGGAATATGTACTTTGTAGTTCTTGGCAAAGATTTGCCAATTTTTCTTCGTTTCTTGCAACTAATAAAAGGCGTGCACCACTTTTTGCACTAAGACGAGCGATTTTTTCACCGAGTCCACTTGAGGCACCGGTGATCAACACCGTTTTCCCTTTTAATTTCTCGTTCATCTATATCACTCCATAACATAATTTTCCTTTAAGCAACCGTGTAGCGAATCGTTCCATCATAATCGATGGCCGTTACAATTTCGCCCAAAGAAGTTAAATAATCCAGTTGACCGACCGTTTCAGAAATGGCTAAATTTAATTCCGATTCACAAGCCTTTGGAAATAGCCGGCTGCATATTTCAAAACCGGTCAATGCCTTTTTATCGAGCATCTCCTTAACTTTCATCGCCCGTTCATGTTGGCGCAAAAGCCGATAGGAAACTAATTCGGAAACGTTAAATATTTCCTTACCGTGACCTGTATATAATGTATGAATCGAAAATTCCTTTATTTTTTTCAACGAATCATTGTATTGGAGTTGGGGCTTCGGCCGATCTGTACCAGGAATGATCGGAGGCTCTAAAATCGGATTGGAAGAAATCGTTGCCAACAAGTGGTCCCCACCGATCATGACACCTCGTTTCTCGTTATATAAACTAATATGACTTTGAGCATGTCCCAAAGTTTCAACAACGAACCATCCGGGTAATCCTGGTATCTCCATTCCTTCTTTCAAATCGTATGCTAACTTCCTTTGGGCTCCAAATTCCAGTATCGCTTCCGATTTTTTCAACACTTTTTCCAATTTTTTCGGAACAGCTAACTCATGGAACATCCTTAGATAAAAGGATCGATATTCCTGTAAAAATGATTGATCCCGAATGAGCCAACGCTCTGCATTCCGATGTCCGAAAACCGGAATATTTTTTAAATGGTCGAGAAAACCGATATGGTCTGGGTGGTGATGGGTCAATACAACCTGTTCAATATCGGACGGTTGTAATTGTAACGATTGAAGTTCATTTAAAAACTTTTCCCAAGCTTCCTGCGTTTTCACACCTGCATCAATCAGTGTTAACATCTCTCCTTTGATTAAATAAACATTCACATCTCCGACTGGAAAAGGGGTCGGTAACGTGATTTTGCTAACATCTCCAATCCATTCTGCCATGAAATAATCCCGTCCTTTTTTGTCAATTTGTTCCCTTCCTTTAGTTTACAAACCCCTTTTTCTTTTGTCACCTTTACAATCCTAGTTAGAAAAGAATGGAATTTACTGGTATACTAATGATAAGAAAAATCGTAATAAGGGGTGATCGTATGGGTGTAAAACTGTTTGAACCATATAGTATTCGACAGGTTACATTCCCGAACCGAATCGTGATGAGCCCGATGTGTATGTATGCATCCGAAAAGGAAGACGGTACGGTTCAAAATTGGCATATTACCCACTATGTAAGTAGAGCCGTCGGACAAACCGGTCTGATCATTCTCGAAGCGACGGCAGTCACACCAGAAGGGCGAATTTCTTCAAAGGATTTAGGCATTTGGGATGATCAACAGATAGATGGATTAAAAAATCTCGTTCAACAAATGAAAACATACGGGGTGAAAACGGGAATTCAGCTAGCCCATGCGGGAAGAAAGGCAACTGTGGCCGGTAATATCGTCGCACCGAGTCCGATTTCCTATAACGAAAAATTTCAAACACCGAAGGAATTAACGAAAAAGGAGATTGCCGATCTTGTTCAAGCTTTTAAAAAAGGTGCCATGCGAGCAAAAGAAGCTGGATTTGATGTCATCGAAATTCATGCAGCCCACGGATATTTAATTCATCAGTTCCTTTCCCCATTAACAAATAAGCGAACCGATGAATATGGCAACACCGAGAAAAATCGGACTCGCTTTTTACGTGAAATCGTCCAAGAGGTAAGGAAAATATGGGAAGGGCCCCTATTTGTCCGCGTTTCAGCCACGGACTATCACCCAGAGGGGTTAAAGGTTCATGATTATATCGCCCTTGCGAAAGAATTAAAAATGGCAGGGGTGGATTTAATCGATGTTAGTTCTGGTGGGATTGTTACAGGAATCAAATACGACACCTATCCTGGATATCAAGTTCCCTTTGCGGAGAAAATTAAACACGGGGCAAATATTCCTGTCGGTGCCGTCGGATTGATCACATCTCCAGAACATGCGGAAGAAATTTTGCAAAACAATCGGGCAGATCTCGTCTTTATCGGTCGAGAGCTCCTACGAAATCCGTACTGGCCATATTATGCAGCGAAAAAATTAGGGGTAGAGATCCCAACTCCAATTCCATACAAACGGGGATGGATATAACATAACAGCTTATATTAAAATGGAAAAACCGCTTTCGTAGCGGTTTTTTAAATGCGAACGACTTTAAAATCGTGAGCGATTTCCGTATTCGGAAAAATTTCTTTCGCTTCCTTTTCCAATTCTGGCCAATCTTTTTTTTCATACCGCGAACTAATATGGGTAATATAGAGCTTTTTCACTCCTGCTCGTTTCGCCACCTCTGCCGCTTGCACCGTCGTTGAATGGTAATATTGATTGGCGATCTCCGCCGAATTTTTATCAAAGGTCGCTTCATGAATAAGAAGGTCCGCATCCTTTGCTAAAGATATACTGCTTTCACAAATCCTTGTATCACCTAAGATCGTAACGATTCTTCCCTTTTTATTCGGACCGAGGTAGTCACGGCCGGAAATTTTTCGACCATCTTCCAATTGAACCGTTTCACCATTTTTTAATTGTTTATAGATCGGCCCAGGCATAATCCCATCCCGTTTCAATTTTTCCACAAGCAAAGATCCCGGTTTATCCTTTTCGACCACTCGATAGCCGAAGGACATAACGACGTGATCGAGCTTTTTCGCACAAATATATAGCCGATCATCCTCATAAATAATTCCCTCTTCGATTTCATGAATTTCCAAATCGTATTTCAAATGGGTTTCGCTTACTTTTAAGGATGTTTCAATAAAATCCCGAATCCCTGCCGGACCGAAAACGTGCAGAGGCTCCGTCCCCTCCAAAAAGGATCGACTTCCTAATAAACCGGGCAAACCAAAGATATGATCTCCATGTAAATGGGTAATAAATATTTTATTAATTTTTCTCGGCTTAATAGATGTATGTAAAATTTGGTGTTGCGTCGCTTCACCACAATCGAATAGCCAAACGGAACCATCATACAAATGTTTTAGCGCAATCGATGTAACATTCCTGTGTTTCGCAGGCATCCCTGCACCTGTACCTAGAAATGTAAGTTCCAACTGATTTTCCTCCAATTCTTCATCAACGTTAAACGATTAGTTTTATTATCTTTCTTTTCCCGCCCGTTTGCAACCATAAACGTTATTTTTGTCTTCTTCAATCATTCCCCACGAAAAACAATTTTTTATAAAAAACTAGTATTTTACAAATAATATGATTAAACGGAAAAAGGGGAGCCCGTATCGTACTATTTGCTATCTGAATTTTTTACTGATAAAATTTGAATAAGATTTCACAGTACTATGTTAAAGCAAAGCGAGGGTGAAAGGTGATAGAAAATAAAGCTCCTGCATCATTGATTTTACTTTTTGGCGCAACTGGTGACTTGGCAAAGCGAAAATTATATCCATCACTTTTTAGCTTATATGAAAAGGGATGGCTATCCAATCGATTTGCCGTCGTCGGTGTCGCTCGTCGGTTAAAAGGGGATGAAGATTTCCGCCATTGGGTGAAAGACTCGATTAGAACATTTGGAAAACCGTCCGCCCGTTTGGAAGAATTTATTTCCCATTTTTATTATCAATCCCACGACGTTTCCGATTCGTCTTCTTATATACAATTAAAAAAATTGGTAGACCGATTGGATGAAACATACAGTTTAGAAGGAAATCGGGTTTTTTACTTAGCGATGTCTCCGGAATTTTTCGGAACGGTCGCAACCCATTTGAAGGAGGACGGTTTAACCGAAACGAAAGGATTTAAACGGCTCGTTATTGAAAAACCGTTCGGACATGATCTTCAATCGGCGATTAAATTAAACAATCAAATTCGCAAAGCATTTTTGGAAGAGGAAATTTATCGTATCGATCATTATTTAGGTAAAGAAATGGTGCAAAACATCGAGGTAATTCGTTTTGCCAACGCGATTTTCGAACCGTTGTGGAACAATCGGTATATATCGAATATTCAAGTGACATCTAGTGAAATTCTCGGAGTCGAAGACCGGGCGAGATATTATGATAAAAACGGTGCTTTAAGGGACATGGTTCAAAATCATATGATGCAAATCGTTTCCTTACTGGCTATGGAGCCACCAATTCGGTTAACAACTGATGAAATCCGTAGTGAAAAGGTGAAAGTCCTAAGGGCTTTGCGTAAAATTAAACCGGAAGAAGTTCATCGATTTTTCGTTCGCGGTCAGTATGATAAAGGAAGGATCAATGGGAAGGAAGTCCCTGCATATCGAGACGAATTAAATGTTGCACCCGATTCGAATACCGAAACATTTGTCGCTGGAAAATTATTAATCGATAATTTCCGTTGGGCGGGTGTCCCCTTTTATATTCGAACTGGAAAACGGATGCGAAAAAAATCAACCGAAATCGTCGTTCAATTTAAAGATATTCCGATGAATTTATATTATAAAAACGGTTCCCATCTCAATCCAAATTTACTCGTCATCAACGTTCAGCCGGAAGAGGAAATCACCCTTCACTTAAATGTGAAAAAAACAGGGAAAATTATGGAAACGACACCGATCAAATTAAATTTTTCAACGCGAAATATCGATGGAATGAATACACCCGAAGCGTATGAAACATTATTATCCGATTGTTTGCGTGGGGACGCTACAAACTTTACCCATTGGGATGAAGTAGCATTGTCTTGGAAGTTTATCGATACGATATCCAAGGTTTGGGAAAAGGAAAAGGGAGAATTTCCAAACTATGAAGCCGGTTCAACGGGACCGAAAGCTTCCGATGAACTTTTGGCAAAGGACGGATTTTGCTGGTGGTCAGATACAGAATTAAACGGAAAAAATTGTTAAAAAATATACGAGGGGCGGTAACATCCATACCCCTCGTTTTTTTTTTCGAAAATCGATAGAATGACTATGAAAAATGAATTAATCCCTTTCCCTTTTTACCGAATCGAGTAAAAAATCTTTACTGAAACTCGTATTTGCCAGATTATCCTTCTTCTGACCTGTTATTCCCTTTTGTATGGCATTTTCCCCAAATTTTTCTTTCAATTGTTCTAACGTTTGAAGCAAAGGTTCTTCCTCTGCGTCTTTTTCGTAAGAAAATAAATCCAACTGTTTATACGCATGCCCTTGATCTACGAGTTCGTTGCCGGTTATGCCGAGTAACCGAACGGGCTTTTTCGTCCAATGTTTTGTAAATAACTTTTTTGCTTCTTGGAAGATTTCCTCACGATTTTGCGTCGGGTTTTCTAATTTTTTACTTCTCGTATGTGTCTTCCAATCATGATATCGAATCATCACCGAAAGACTGCTTGCAAAAACCGATTTATTTTTTAAACGGGCGGAAACTTTATCGGCCAACATTCGTAATGTCGAAAGTAACTCTTCTTCCGATGTTGTATCTTCCCTTAATGTCGTTGAGTTTCCGACGCTCTTATAGTCGTAAATGGAATCGGGATCGACGATACGGGGATCGATTCCATTTGCTCGCTCCTTTAATCGGATCCCGTTAATACCTAATAAGCTCTTCAACTGAATGTCATTTGCTTGAGCCAAATCTTTAATCGTAAACACCCCGATGGTTCGGAGTTTTTCCGCAGTTTTCATGCCGATCCCGTGCATCTGTTCAATCGGTAGCGGCCAAAGTTTTGTAGGGATTTCCCGTTTTCGTAATAAAGTAATTCCCATCGGTTTTTTCATATTTGATGCGGTTTTTGCTAAAAATTTGTTCGGTGCAATACCGATACTCGAAGGCAGATCCAAATCATGCAGCAACCGGGATTGGATGATTTTCGCAAGCTGCAACGGATGAATACTTTGTTCCGTCACATCCATATACCCTTCATCGATTGATACCGGTTCAACCATAGGGGTATACTCCCTTAACAAATCGAACATTTGTCGGGACGTTTTTCGATATAAATCAAAATTCGGTCTTCTCACAATTAATTTTGGACAGATCCGTTTTGCTTCCCATAACGGCATCGTCGTCTTTACACCGTATTTTCTCGCTTCATAACTGCACGTTACGATAATCCCTTTTCGCTGTTCTGGATTCCCGCAGATAGCAAGAGGTTTCCCTTTCAATTCAGGGTTCTTAGCCATTTCCACGGACGCATAGAAACTATTCATATCCACATGAAAGATAATCCTCGGTTTTCTCTCCTGCTTTGTTTTCATCGAATCTGCCTCGCTTTTTTGAAAATCGGCACCCGTTTTCTTATTCCACCACCGATTCCTTTTTCCGCTCTTCCATATAGTCATAAATCTCTCGAATTCCATCGAGCGATTCGATCAGTTGATTCGGATCGATTACGGTAATTAACCGATCGTTCATTTGAATGACATGTTCAAAAAACGATGTTTGCTTGTAATTGATCAATCCAACTTGTTTGACATTTTCCTCATCGGTCTCGATTAATTCCTTTGCCTCTTTCACGAGAAGCGCCATCGGCATGTGTTTCGTTTTCAACACGATCACCCGAACCGTTTCATTGAGTACCTCTTCCTTTTCATATAACACTTGTCGTAGATCGACGACGGGAACGAGATCATCCCGTACGTTCATAATCCCCTTGACATAATTCGGTAACTGTGGGATTGGTGTTAATTGTTCCATCCGCTCAATCGATATAACATGACTGACTTCAATCGCATACTCTTCCTTTTCGACTAAGAAAACAACCCATTTTCTCCGTTCCATTTGTCCACCTCGTACTGTTATTTTTCGTTTCTCCTATTGACCGTTTGAATAATGGACAGTACATATTCAGCTAGCCGATTCAATTGTTCGATCGGCATCCGTTCCTTCGTCGTATGGATTTCTTCATACCCAACACCTAAAACAACCGTTGGGATCCCCATGCCAGCAAATATATTTCCGTCACTTCCTCCACCGCTTTTTTTCAAATGACTTTTTAATCCGATGGTTTCCGCGGCTTGTTGAGCTACTTGAACGACTAAATCATCTTCGTCAAATTGGAAGGAAGGATACATGACTTGTACATCAATTTCAGCTTTCGCACCCATTTCCGAAGCTGTTTCCTCAAAGACTCTTTTCATCGTTTCAACTTGGCGATCCAATTTTTCTTTAACGAGGGATCGGGCTTCTGCCAATATCTCTACCCGATCGCATACGATATTTGTCGCTCTTCCTCCTTCAAAGCGCCCGATATTGGCCGTCGTCTCCTCATCAATTCGACCGAGGGGCATTTTGGAAATTGCCTTGGCACTAACGGTGATAGCGGAGATGCCTTTTTCTGGAGCAACCCCCGCATGGGCGCTTTTTCCGATAATCGTCGCATGAATTTTCGCTTGTGTCGGTGCAGCCGTTACGATCGTTCCGACTTGTCCGTCGCTATCGAGGGCAAAACCGTATTTAGCACGAATTAGTTCCGGATTGATCGCCTTCGCACCAACGAGCCCCGATTCTTCTCCAACGGTAATAATCCACTGAATGTCCCCATGTTGGATGTTTTTTTCCTTTAATACTCGGACCACTTCTAACATAACGGCTAGACCCGCCTTATCATCTGCCCCTAAAATCGTCGTCCCATCCGATACGATATAACCATCCTTTACAGAAGGTTTAATATTTTTTCCAGGGGCTACCGTATCCATATGGGATGTGAAATAAATGGGATCTGCCGACGGATTGTTCCCTTTCAACGTACAAATTAAATTTCCCGCTCCGTGTCCGGTGATCTCCTTCGTATCATCTTCGACTACTTCCAATCCGAGATTTGAAAATTTTTCCTTTAATACAGCGGCAATATGCCCTTCATCTTTTGTTTCTGAATCAATTTGAACAAGTTCGAGAAACTCGTCTAACAGTCGTTTTTGATTAATCACATCGCACCTCCAAAATGATATTACCAAAATAAGTATACCGTTCCATCCCCAATCGAATCAAATATCCCTTTTGTCCGATATTTTTTGAAAAAATCTAAACCCCAATCTATAAAGGGATATTCCCATGCTTTTTCGCCGGTCTCGTTTCCTTTTTCGTTTTCAACATATCGAGGGCTTGGATCAGTTTTATCCGTGTTTCCCGTGGATCAATCACATCATCGACCATTCCCATTTTTGCGGCGACATATGGATTTGCAAATTTTTCCCGATATTCCTTAATCTTCTGCATCCGAACTTGTTCAGGATTGTCACTATTTTGGATTTCCTTTGCGAAAATAATATTTGCAGCTCCTTCAGGCCCCATCACCGCAATTTCCGCATTTGGCCATGCGAAAACTAAGTCGGCTCCGATCGCTTTACTATTTAATGCAACGTAAGCTCCACCATAAGCTTTTCTTAAAATGACGGTAATTTTCGGCACGGTCGCTTCTGAATAGGCATATAAAATTTTTGCACCGTGACGAATGATCCCTCCGTGTTCTTGTTTTACGCCTGGGAAAAATCCAGTCACATCTTCGAAAGTAATAATCGGGATGTTAAAGGCATCGCAAAAACGGATAAAACGAGCAGCCTTATCGGAGGAATCGATATCTAGCCCCCCTGCCATCCATTTCGGCTGATTGGAAACGATTCCGACAACATTCCCTTTAATCCTTCCAAAACCGACGACGATATTTTTTGCAAAATCAGCGTGAATTTCTAAAAAGGATTGGGGATCTACCACTTCATTAATCACGTTTTTCACATCGTACGGCCGAACGGAATCAAAGGGAACGATATCGGGTAAGTCTGGTCGATAGTCCGCTTCCCCTTGATCGTCCATTGTCGGCGGTGTTTCTTGGTTATTGGAAGGTAAATAGCTTAATAGTTTGCGCACAAATAAAAGGGCATCTTCCTCATCGGCAGCTCGATAATGGGCATTGCCGCTGATTGAACTATGTACACGTGCACCGCCTAAGTTCTCACTGTTTATTTTTTCCCCCGTAACGGTTTCAATTACCTTCGGACCAGTAATAAACATTTGACTCGTCCGATCAACCATAATAACAAAATCCGTAATCGCAGGTGAATATACAGCGCCACCAGCACAAGGACCCATAATCACAGATATTTGTGGAATGACCCCAGAATAAATCGAGTTCCGATAAAATACGTGACCGTAACCATCCAAGGAAATGACGCCTTCTTGAATTCTGGCACCACCCGAATCATTTAATCCGATAATAGGAACGCCCGCTTTGGCTGCCAAATCCATAACATTCGCAATTTTTTTCGCATGCATCTCCCCAAGGGCACCACCGAAAACGGTAAAATCTTGAGAAAATAAATAGACCGGTCGCCCATTTATTTTTCCAAACCCTGTGACAACCCCATCTCCAGGCCCTTTAGGTTCATTGAATCGATGTTCAATAAACGGATTCAATTCGACGAATGTGCCTGGATCGACTAGCAGATCGATTCGTTCCCTCGCTGTCAATTTTCCCTTTGCATGTTGCTTATCTATTTTCTCCGGGCCACCCCCCATTTCAATTTCACTTCGTTTATCGTATAATTCGTGAATTTTATCGTAAATATCCCCTTGTTTTGTTTCTTGCATTTTTTCATCTCCCCTTTTCTCCCATTTGTCGCTTATTTTTCAATGTTCTTTGTTCTTTTTTTGGCAAATTTCATATAGAACACCATAGGTCGATTTCGGATGGACAAATCCAACTAACGCATCCCCTGCCCCTTTTTTCGGTGTTTTATTAATCAGACGAATTTGTTGATCTTCTAAAAATGCCAAATCCCGTTCGATATCATCTGTCTTTAATGCAATATGGTGAATTCCTTCCCCTCGCTTTTCCAAAAACGTATGAATCGGGCTATCGGTATGTAACGGTTCTAGCAATTCTATTTTCACATTTCCTGTATCAAGAAAAGCGACTTTTACCCCTTCACTTTCGACAATTTCCGATTTTACATAGGTGAATTGCAAAATATCTGTATAAAAGGGCAATGTTTTGTCAATGGAGTAAACCGCAATTCCGATATGATCAATTCCATGCATTTCGATTCCCCCTCGTATCCCTTTGTCTAATATGCTTTCTTTTTTATCATATATGAATTTTTTTTATTTTTCATCGATTACGTTTTGTATTCGGTTATTTCCGTGGAATCTGTATATTTTAAAAAGGGATTGAAAAAATTTCTCTTGAAAGGTAAATCGATGAACAGGTAAAATAAAACTAACGAGATTGATAGAAAGCGGGGAATCGTACGTTGAGAAATAAACGGGTACGGAAAATCGTCGTATACTTAATGCTTATAGCCATGCTAGCATCAACTTTAATGGCTGGCCTATCCTTTCTATTTTAATCCTCCATTTAAAATAAAGGGGGATCCATCTATTGGATCGCCCCTTTTTCTTTTCCAATTTCCTCAAAACTATCGGTGGAATTCGTAATAAAAATTTTTGTCCCTAAAGGAATTTGTTCATATAAACGGATGATATCATCATTGGTCAATCGAATGCACCCTTCAGAAACATAATGACCGATTGAAGAAGGGGTGTTCGTTCCGTGTAGCCCGTAGATTCTCCCGTTTGAATTCATTGCATCAAAACCGATCCATCGAGCTCCTAATGGATTTTTAGGAGAACCACCAGGTATATTTTTCCTCCGATAATAAGGGTTCACCGCTTTGACGGTCACGGTAAACATTCCCTCGGGTGTTAATTGGGGTGTTTTTCCCGTTGCAGCTGGGAAAATTTCTTGAATTCGTCCCTCATGGATAAAAGCGACTTCATTCGTTCGCTTATTAACGATTAAAAAAGGATCTCCGGGAAGGGGATTTTCCCCAAGGGGCCACAAGGGAGATAAGGTGAGTGCAAGGAAAATCTTTAACATTCGCTCCACAAAAAACACCACCATTTTTTATTATTTTTACCCTTTCCGAATCGATTATGTAACAAAATCGTTCGGAACGAGTAGTTCGTTTTACCTTATCTCCCAAGGGAATAGGAAAGTTGACTTTCTATACTACTTTCGATAAAGGGATAGCATTTTTTCCACCGCAGTAGATACAGGAACTTCCCCTTCGGTTACTTGTTCGATAATGGAAGGTAATTTTTCTTTAATTTCTTCATGTTCAAAAAACGATTGGCGCAGTCGTTCAGTGATCGATGATAAAAGCCAATCCTTCAGTTGCTTTTTTCTCTGTTCATGAAAAAGATGATTTTCTTGTAGATGATGATTAAATTGTTCGATGAATGCCCATATTTCTTCAATTCCTTCACCGGTCAAGGAAGAACATGTGAATGCCTTCGGTTCCCAAAGATCCGTATTTGGACGGATGAATTTTAAAAATTGATTGTACTCATTTTTCGTCTTTATCGCCAATTTTCGATTTTCCCCGTCCGCCTTCGTCACAATTACCCCATCAGCCAATTCAACGATCCCCTTTTTTATCCCTTGTAGTTCATCGCCTGCACCGGTGATCGTCAGCAATAAAAACATATCGACCATCGTTCGTACGTGTACTTCATTTTGTCCAACACCAACCGTTTCAACAAAAATAATTTCATAACCGGCCGCTTCACATAATAAGATCGATTCTCGCGTTTTTCGATGTACGCCGCCCAATGTTCCAGCAGATGGGGAAGGTCGAATAAAGGCGTTTGGCTCCTTCGATAATTGTTCCATCCGCGTTTTATCCCCTAAAATACTCCCGTGGGTAACGGTAGAAGACGGATCGATGGCTAACACGGCTACTTTCTTTCCCATTTGGCATAAATAGGTGCCTAACTTTTCAATAAAGGTGCTTTTTCCTGCACCAGGGACGCCTGTGATCCCGATGCGAATCGATCGACCTGTATAGGGCATTAATAATTTTAATAGTTCCTGCCCTTTATGAAAATCTTCTAATCGATTACTTTCAATTAACGTAATCCCCTTCGCTAAATGGACTCGACTCCCTTTTCGAATCAACTCCGCCATTTGTTCGATGGAAAAATCGTCTCGTCTCAATTTTCGATAACGAATTTTTTTCTCCATCTTTACACTTCCTCATAACCGAGCTGTTTATAAATTTCTTCCAACACCTTTTTCGCCGCTTCGACAATATTCGTTCCGGGTCCGAATACGGCACAAGCCCCTTCCTTCAATAAAAAGGGATAATCCTTTTTCGGAATAACGCCGCCGACGATAATGACGATATCCTCTCGACCGTATTTCCTTAATTGTTCCTTTAGCTCAGGCAAAAAGGTTTTATGCCCGCCAGCCAACGTACTCATTCCAATGGCATGTACATCGTTTTCGACCGCTTGACGGGCTGTCTCTTCCGGTGTTTGGAAAAGGGGACCGATATCCACGTCAAAACCCATATCACTAAAGGCGGTCGCAATCACCTTCGCTCCCCGATCGTGACCGTCTTGACCCATTTTTGCGATTAACAAACGTGGTCTTCTTCCTTCCAAATTTAAAAATTCATCGGTCATCTGTTGGACTTCTTCCACACGGTGGTCGTTACCGAAGGCTTTTTGATACACCCCTTGAATTCGTTGAACATTTGCCCGATGTCTACCTGATGCCCGTTCGATGGCAGTCGAAATTTCCCCTAAAGTTGCTCGCCTTCTTGCCGCTTCGACGGACAGTTCCAATAAATTCCCATGCCCGGTTTTAGCCGCCTCATAAATTTTTTCTAAAATGTCATCTACCTTCCGTTGATCCCGATTTTCTTTTAATTCTCTTAATCTTTCCATCTGTTTTTCCCGAACCTTTGTATTATCGATATCCAATATATCTAACGGATCTTGTTCATCGGTACGATATTTATTCACACCGATAATAACCTCTTTTCCAGAATCGATGAGCCCTTGTCGTTTTGCCGCTGCTTCTTCGATTTTTCTTTTCGGCAAGCCTTGTTCGATCGCCTTCGTCATGCCACCTAATTTTTCAATCTCATCCAGATGGCTCCAAGCCCGATCGATTAAATTTTTCGTCAATGTTTCAACATAATACGATCCTGCCCATGGATCAATAGTCGTTGTTAAATCCGTTTCCTCTTGTAAGTACAGTTGGGTGTTTCTTGCAATTCTTGCGGAAAACTCGGTTGGAAGGGCGATCGCTTCATCCAATGCGTTCGTATGTAACGACTGGGTATGCCCCATAACTGCCGCATGGGCTTCGATCAATGTGCGAACGACATTATTGTACGGATCTTGCTCGGTTAAACTCCAGCCAGATGTTTGAGAATGGGTACGTAACATGAGAGATTTCGGATTTTTCGGATGAAATTGAGCCATGAGCTTTGCCCAAATAAAACGGGCTGCTCGAAGTTTCGCCACTTCCATAAAATAATTCATCCCGATTCCCCAAAAGAAACTGAGACGGGGTGCAAAGGAATCGATGCTAATCCCCGCTTTTAATCCAGTGCGCACATATTCCAATCCATTGGCAAGAGTGTAGGCAAGCTCCAAATCCGCAGGGGCACCAGCTTCCTGCATATGATAACCGGAAATACTAATACTATTAAACTTCGGCATATATTTCGCTGTATAGGCAAAAATATCGGCGATAATTCTCATGGACATTTCCGGTGGATAAATATACGTATTCCGAACCATATATTCTTTTAAAATATCATTTTGAATCGTACCGGATAATTTTTCCTTCTGTACACCTTGTTCCTCAGCCGCAACGATATAAAACGCCATAATTGGCAAAACTGCTCCATTCATCGTCATGGAAACGGACATTTCATCTAGAGGAATACCTTGGAAAAGCCGTTTCATGTCCAATACGGAATCGATGGCCACACCAGCCTTCCCCACATCTCCTGCCACCCGTGGATGGTCGGAATCATATCCCCGGTGTGTTGGCAAATCAAAAGCGACAGAAAGACCCTTTTGTCCCATTTTTAAATTTTTCAAATAAAAGGCATTGCTCTCTTCTGCTGTGGAAAATCCAGCATATTGGCGAATCGTCCACGGTCGGTTTACATACATCAACGGATACGGTCCCCGGGTAAATGGCGGAATACCTGGAAATCCATCCAATTGGGGAGCATCTTCACAATCCTTTTCCGAATAGTGGGTTCGAATCGGAATTTGTTCATACGTTTCATATACTTGATCTTCATCACATCGATTCGTTTTTTCCCCTTTTCCTTTAAATAAAGGGATGCTATTAAAATCTGGTCTCATTTCTTTCCCCCCAAAATATCGATCATCTCGTTGAAAAAGGAAATTTGATCGATCCCAGGATAGAGAAATAAATTTTCCCCTTGACGAATCGATCCATTGTCTTCCACTCCGATCGATTGTTCATGAACGTAAAACACCGGTCGTTCATCTACGTACGGATGAGTGTCTTTTTCAGCATATAAATAACCGAGTAAGACCGGATTTGTTTCTTTCAAAAATCGTTTCACTTTCTCCGGATTCTCTCCTTCAGTACAAATGGAAAGCTCGAGTCCTACTGAAGCAAAAACATTAGAAGTAAAATCGATGATTCGCTTATGGGTTATGTAATCACCTTGTATGATCAACGCAACGTTCCGATTGTTCCCCTTTACTTGTCGTTCGATTTTCATACGACATTGCTCGAAGGGTTCACTGAGACGAAACCGTTGTACCTGCTGTCTTTCTTCCTTCAATGATACCGATTTCACACAGTCTTTTAATGAATATCCTTCCGCCAATTTTATTTGCATATCAACCAACGGCATCATTATATCGGTTTGTTGCCAAGTTTCGCCCGTTTCCATATTAAAGGATATTTGATCTTTCGGATTCGCATAGCGATTCGTTCCTACAAGTACTTTCTTTTCCTTGTTATAATCCCTTTGGCGTACTTCCCGCATTTTGTTTAATTCCTTTTGTATTACACCTTTTGATAGGGCAAAGAGAAATCCTCCCAACTTATCTAACTCGACAAAATACGCCCAAGACCGCTCGATCAACGATTTCGTCAAATGTTCAATAAAATAAGAACCAGCTCCTGGGTCACAAACTTTTGCAAGATTCGCTTCCTCTTTTAAAATATGGTGGGTATTTATACTGAGACGTATCCCCTTTTCACTCGACTGGCCGAGTACTTCATCAAAGGGACTAATATATAAATAATCGACTTGACCGACGACAGATGAAAATGCTTCACTACCACTTCGAATCAAGTTCATGTACGGATCTGTTTTTGTTTTATTTACAAACGATGTACGTGCAAATATTGTCGCATCGATCGGTTTATCAACTCCGTAAGCTTCAAGGAGTTTTTTCCATAAATAACGAAATGCTCGAAGTTTTGCAATTTCCATAAAAAAGTCGGAACTGATGGAAAATCCGACGACGATTTTTTGAAAAATTTCCTTTTCTTCCAACCCTTTTTTACGGAAATGTTCCACATATTCAACAATCTCCAACAATGAATAGGCCAATTGCTGAACCGAATGAGCCCCGTCTTGTTCAAATATGGATGAATTGACAAAAATTGTTTTTAAGTTAGGAAATTGATCTTTCCCATATAAAACCCCGTCTGACCAATTGGCAAAAAGATTATCCCATTCTTTATGCTTTGGATTTTCCATTAACAACTGAAAAGGATCCGTACCGATAAAACCGGATACAGTACGATGATCCAATTTCTTTTTTTTCAACCAATCCGCAAGCAAAACGTAAAAACCGACCGTATATATTTTCCCATCGATAAAAAATGGGATTCGATTGATCGGAATATTTTTCAAAAAATCTTCCATTTTTTCCTTTGTCAAACTTGGCAAAATCGGTAGGGAAATGACGTTTGTTCCCATTTGAAGGACCTTTACCATTCGTTCGTTTATTTCTTCTACCGATTTTCCAGTAACCTTATGCACGATCGACCAGGACGGATTTTTCTTCATACTATTTTGGATTTCTTTCACTTCATCTGGAAGATCATTTTTCGTATACAACGGTTGAATATCGATCTGTTCATACGTTTTTGTCTGATAATCAGACACGGATTTCCCCTTTAATGTTTTTTTTGCAGCTTCGACCCACTCGGAATAGGAAGCTTTGGGAAATGAATGATCCTGCGTCCTTCGAATATTCAATGTTGATTCAAAGTCTTTCACCCTAATCCCCCTGTTTCAATTTTTTCGGAATTCTAATGATATTGTATATTAAAAAATTAGCCGTTGCAAAAAGAAGGCAACGGCTACGTATTTCGACGATTCATTTTTTCATCGTTCTTCAAGCTATTTAGTAAATAGAAATCGTGTCTTTATTCATATTTTCGACAATTTCCTTCACCCGGTTTAAAAATCGACCGGCGACAAGTCCATCAATTACTCGGTGGTCAAGGGACAAACATAGATTTACCATATCACGAATGGCAATCATTCCCCCATCTTTTATGACAGGGCGTTTGACGATTGATTCTACTTGTAAAATCGCAGCCTGTGGATAATTAATGATGCCCATCGATTGGACCGACCCGAAAGAACCGGTGTTATTTACGGTAAACGTTCCTCCTTGCGAATCTTCAGGACGTAGTTGATTGTTTCTCACCTTTTCCGATAGTTCGGCAATATCCCTTGCAATCCCTTTTATTGATTTTTCATCCGCATGCTTTATAACTGGAACAAACAGTGCATCGTCTGTTGCTACGGCGATGGATATATGGATATCTTTGCGACGGATGATTTTATCTCCTGCCCAAGTGGCATTCATTTCCGGAAATTCGATCAATGCTTGGGCAACAGCTTTTACAAAGAAAGCAAAATATGTTAAGTTAAAACCTTCTTTTCGTTTAAACTGGTCTTTTAGAGAATCCCGATACTGGACTAATCCGGTCACATCCGCTTCCATCATCGTCCAAGCATGGGGGATTTCCCTCTTACTTCGGACCATATTTTCAGCAATGACTTTTCGCACACCGGTTACCGGAATTTCCGTATCACCGACATTTGCCTTAACAGGTTCACGCTTTTCCTCTTTTACAGCACTTCCTGTCATTTTTTCAAGTGTGCGTTCTTTACTTTCAACTGTTAATTCTTCTTTTGATTTCGATTGGGATTGTATAAAGGCAAGGACATCTTTCCGAGTAATCCGCCCGCCTTTCCCCGTACCTTTCACCATGGAAAGATCGATATTGTGCTGTTGGGAAAGTTTCAAAACAGCCGGTGAATATCGGTATTTGTTGTTTTGTAAAATCTTCTCATCCTCGCGAGGTTTTTCTTCCTTTGTTACCGTTTTTTCCGTTTGGGGGCGTTCTTCTTCTGTTTCTATCTTGCAAATCACTTCACCCACTTTTAATGTACTTCCTTCCTCGGCGACAATTTCTGAAATTACACCGGTAAAAGAAGATGGAATTTCTGCATTTACTTTATCCGTCACCACTTCTGCAATCGGATCATATTTATTTACTTTATCCCCTTTCGAAACGAGCCATTTACTAATCGTTCCTTCCGTTACACTCTCGCCTAATTGGGGCATTGTAATCGCTTCAATTGCCATATTCTCCCTCCTTAATATTCTGCCAATTCCCTCATCGCTTTTTCAATTTTTTCCGGATTCATCATAAAATACTTTTCCATCGGTGGGGCAAAAGGCATAGCGGGAACATCAGGTCCTGCCAATCGCATAATCGGTGCATCTAAATCATAAAGGCAATATTCAGATATAATGGCTGCAACTTCGCTAATAATACTTCCTTCCTTATTGTCTTCAGTAATAAGAAGTACTTTTCCCGTTTTTTGTGCCGCTTCGATAATCCCTTCCTGATCCAAAGGATATACGGTACGCAGGTCGAGAAGGTGGACGCTAATGCCATCTTCGGCTAATTTTTCTGCTGCTTGTAGGGCGAAGTGGACATTCAATCCGTACGTAATAACTGTAATATCTTCTCCTTCCCTTTTCACATCCGCTTTTCCGATCGGTAAAACGTAATCATCTGTAGGGACTTCTCCTTTAATTAATCGATATGCCTTTTTATGTTCAAAAAAGAGGACCGGATCATCATCCCGAATGGCAGCTTTTAACAATCCTTTTACATCATAAGGAGTTGAAGGCATAACAATTTTTAATCCCGGCTGGTTGGCAAATATCGCTTCCACTGATTGGGAATGGTACAAACCACCATGTACCCCTCCACCGTAGGGGGCACGGATCACGACTGGGCATTGCCAATCGTTATTGGAACGATATCGAATCCTCGCCGCTTCCGATATAATTTGGTTAACGGCGGGCATGATAAAATCAGCAAATTGAATTTCTCCAATTGGTCTAAACCCGTACATTGCAGCTCCGATGGCCACTCCGGCAATCGCGGATTCGGTCAGGGGCGTATCGAGTACTCGCTGTTCACCAAACTGCTCGTAAAGTCCTTCCGTCGCCTTGAATACGCCACCTTTTTTTCCAACATCTTCCCCTAAAACAAAGACTTTCGGATCTCGTTCCATTTCTTCACGAATTGCCATTTTCACCGCTTCTATATATGATACGATCATACCCTTCCCTCCTATTCTTTATATACGTATTTTAAGGCATCTTCCGGTTTTGGATACGGCGCCTTTTCTGCATAATCGGTTGCGTCATTTACGATGTCAGTAATTTTTTTTGATATTTCTTCCGTTTTCTTCTCATCCAAAATGCCGACATCTTTTAAATACGTTTCTAAAAGTAGAAGGGGATCTTTTTTCTTCGCATCTTCCACTTCTTTTCGATCCCGATACGCCCGATCATCATCATCACTGGAATGGGCGGTAAAACGATTCGTCATCGCTTCAATTAATGTAGGTCCCTCTCCACGGCGAGCACGATCGGCGGCTTCTTTAACGACCCGATAAACTTCAAGCACATCATTTCCATCCACGGTAACCCCTGGAATTCCGTAACCTTCTGCTCGTTTTGCCACACTTCCGCCAGCCAATTGCTTGGATAAAGGAACGGAAATCGCATATTTATTATTTTCAACCATAATAATCACCGGAAGTTGATGGACACCGGCGAAATTCAATCCTTCATGGAAATCACCTTGATTCGAAGAACCTTCTCCAAGTGTAACGAAGGAAACGAAGTCTTTCTTTTCCATTTTCGCTGCCAAAGCAAAGCCAACCGCATGGAGCACTTGCGTCGTCACAGGAGAAGAGCCGGTGACGATTCGATTTTTTCGTTGACTGAAATGGTTAGGCATCTGTTTACCACCGGAATTCGGATCTTCCGCTTTTCCAAAGGATGCGAGCATCACATCCCTCGCCGTCATTCCAAAGGCTAATACGACACCCAAATCCCGATAATACGGAAGACAATAATCCTTTGTCCGATCCAAGGCGAAAGCAGCACCGATTTGTGCACCTTCCTGTCCTTGTCCCGATATGACGAAAGGAATTTTTCCGGAACGGTTTAATAGCCATAACCGTTCATCTAAACGCCTTGTCAACAGCATTTTTTCATACATTTCTAAAAGGGTCTCATCGGATAAACCTAATTTTTCATGACGATGTTCCATCATATACCTCCTTTATTTGCTAAAATTTTATTAAAATATTATTCAAAACGGAGCAATCATTTAACCATGAATCGCCTTCCCATCGACGGATAAACTTAATTCTGCAAAGATTTCTGAAAGGGACGGATGGGGATGAATTGTTTGATTGATTTCCCATGGAATGGCATTTAAAAAGAGTGAAAGACTAGCTTCTGAAATTAGTTCGGTCGCCTTTGGACCGATGATATGAATTCCTAATAAATCATCCGTTGCCTCGTCCACAATCATCTTCGCAAATCCATCGGTTTCCCCTTGAATCAACGCTTTTCCAATTCCTTTAAAAGGGAATTTCCCCATTTTAATTTTATAACCTTTTTCAATTGCTTCCTCAGTTGTAAAACCGATACTGGCTGCTTCGGGATTCGAATAAATCG
This sequence comes from Fervidibacillus halotolerans, assembly GCF_026547205.1. GTDB lineage: Bacteria > Bacillota > Bacilli > Bacillales > Caldibacillaceae > Fervidibacillus > Fervidibacillus halotolerans. The sequence continues at coordinate 1,482,447 of NZ_CP106877.1, forward strand.
CTTTCGGGACGAGACGGTAATCGAGGGGATCAGGATTTAACCCTTTCATATGTTCCACTGCGATGATTCCTTCTCTGGAAGCCACATGGGCAAGTTGCATTCCCCCAATACAATCCCCGATGGCATATATATGCTTTTCCTCTGTTTGACAAAATGGATTGACTTCGATAAATCCATCTCCGGTTCGAATGGCTGTATTTTCCAATCCGATTCCTTCGATATTCGCTTCTCTCCCGATGGAGACGAGCATTTGATCAGCTTGAAGTTCTTCCAATTCACCATTTCGCTCCATTTGAACCGTTACACGGGAATCCTTTTTGAGGGAATCCGGTATAATTTTTGCTCCTGTAAAAATTTGAATCCCTTTTTTCTTAAGCTGTCTCGTCATTTCTTTACTAATTTCTTCATCTTCCGTTGGTAAGATTCGTTTCGCATATTCCACAATCGTGACCTTCACGTCGAAATCTGCTAACATGGAAGCCCATTCTACACCGATTACTCCTCCTCCGATAATCAACATCGACTTGGGCAATTGTTCTAAACGAAGGGCGTCATCTGATGTTAAAATCATTTTTCCATCAGCTTCTAATCCAGGCAATTGCTTCGGTCTAGATCCTGTCGCAACTAATACGTATTGGGGGATCAATAGCTCGTTGTCTTCTCCATTTCCTTTTTCAACCGAGACCGTACCAGGAAGAGGAGAAAAAATGGAAGGACCGAGGATCCGACCGGTTCCATAATAAATATCAATCTTTCCCCTTTGCATTAAAAATTGGACACCTTTATGTAACGTTTCTACAACATATTGTTTTCTCTCTTGAACCTTTTCAAAATCGAGGGCTACTTTTTCTACCTTCATACCGAATTCTCGACTTCGTTTCACCGTTTGATACACTTCCGCACTTTTCAACAACGTTTTCGTCGGAATACATCCTGCGTGTAAACAAGTACCTCCAAGTTTCTCTTTTTCTACAATTGCCGTTTTCAAACCGAGCTGACTTGCTCGAATGGCAGCAACATACCCCCCAGTTCCCCCTCCTATTATGACCAGATCATATTCTTTAGCCAAAAAAAATCACTCCTTTCCCTATCGATCATTCTTATAATCTCTTTTTTTCGGAATCTTTTTGTATGAGCGATGGGATTATTTTAAACGATTTCGTAAAATATGCTTTTCATTCGGAAGAAAAGTACTTTTCGTTTGACGCATCCGTTCGATTCTCTCTTCTGCCATTCGGTCGGCAGCCAAATAAGTCGGTATTTGGTCTCGTTTTGAAATTTCAAATACCTTTTCCAAATTTGTATAAATTTGTTCGACTTTTTTCATCGCCCGTTCACGCTTATAACCGTATAATTCATCCGCCACATTAATGACCCCACCTGCATTGATCACATAATCAGGGGCATAAACAATTCCCATATCAAAAAGCATGTCACCGTGACGATTTTCCTTCAATTGATTATTGGCAGAACCGGCGATTACCTTTGCCTTTAATTTAGGGATCGTTTCATCATTTAAGACAGCACCTAATGCACAAGGGGAAAATACATCGCTTTCGACTTCATAAATCTCCTTCGGGTCAACCGCCTTTGCACCGAATTCCTCCACGGCTCTTTTCACCGGTTCTTTATGAATATCCGTAACAATTAAAGACGCACCTTCTTCATGTAAATATTTACAAAGATGATAGGCGACATTCCCAACGCCCTGTATGGCTATGACCTTTCCCTCTAAACTTTCCGACCCGAAATATTCCTTTACCGCCGCCTTCATTCCTTTATATACACCGTAAGCTGTTACAGGCGATGGATTCCCAGAAGAACCAAAAGCCGGTGAAATTCCCGTTACGAAATCCGTTTCTTCATGGATGAGATCCATGTCTTCAACGGAAGTGCCGACATCTTCTGCAGTGATATATCTTCCATTTAATCCTTGGATAAAACGACCGAAGGCACGAAATTTTTCTTCGTTTTTATCCTTGCGCGGATCCCCGATAATAACCGCTTTTCCGCCACCGAGATTCAGACCAGCTGCTGCATTTTTATAAGTCATTCCTCGAGCGAGGCGGAGGACATCGTCAATGGCTTCCTCCTCAGATTTATACGCCCACATCCTTGTTCCTCCTAAGGCGGGACCTAACGTCGTATCATGGATGGCGATGATTCCCTTTAAACCAGATTGTTTGTCTTGCACAAAATGGAGTTCTTCGTAATCATATTTTTCCATATATTTTAATATTTCCATCGGTATCTCTCCTTCCTAGATGTACCTTTATTAACAATATAGTGAATAGAGCGTTCCGTCAAATGATAATGCAAAAAGTGTGCCAACGAAGATATGTAAGCGCTTTACGTTTTTTTGAATACGAAACTTGAAAAAAATTGCATTTCCTACAATTTTTTGCATGCAATATTTTTCATGAATTGTTAAAGGGAGTACTTTTCTAACTTATAATACAAATTCCGAATGGAAACACCGAGTTCCTCTGCTGCCCTTGTTTTATTTCCCCCGTGCTTTTTTAAGATTTCAGTAATCACTCGTTTTTCGTATTCTTCTACTAATTCTGGGAGGGACTTTCCTTGATGAAATGAATTTTCCTTCGTTGGATAGGATTGATCAAAATCATTTAATCTCGGTAAATGGGATGTATCGATGTAACTTTCATTATATTCCATAAAAATAATCGCCCTTCCTAGAATGTTTTCCAATTCCCGAACATTTCCAGGCCAATGGTAAGAGGATAAATAATCGATCGCTGCTTTTGTAATTCCTTTTACCTTGCGACCGTAATCCCGATTAATTTTTTCGATAATTTTATCGCATAATGCCGGTAAATCTTCCTTTCTATCTCTTAAAGGTGGGATGTGGATCGGGATTCGATTTAATCGATAATATAAATCTTCCCGAAAATTACCTTTAGCAACTTCCTTTTCTAAATTTTTATTTGTAGCAGCGATAATTCGAACATTGATTGGAATCGGCTTCGTTCCACCTACCTTAATAATTTCCTTTTCTTGAAGGACACGGAGAAGTTTGGCTTGCGTACTTAACTGCATCTCTCCGATTTCGTCGAGAAAAATACTCCCGTTATTCGCTTCTTCAAAAAACCCTTTTTTCCCTCCCCGTTTCGCACCAGAGAAGGCTCCTTCTTCATAACCGAATAATTCACTTTCCAAAAGGGTATCGGAAATAGCGGCACAATTGACGCGAACGAATTTATTATATTTCCGATCGCTTTCATTATGTATAGCGTGGGCAAACAATTCCTTCCCCGTACCGGACTCTCCTTGCAAAAGGACGGTGGCAGGAGTTTTTGCGCCTATTTTTGCTTGTTCTTTTGCAATCATCATTTCTTCAGAATGACCGATAATATCATCAAATGTATATTTCGCTTCCAAAGATCGAATGCGTTCCTTCGCCTTTTCCAATTCTGCCATTAAAGATTTGATTTCCGACATATCGTGAATAACACCGACACTCCCCTTTAATTGGTTGTCGACGATAATCGGTGCAACGTTAACGATGACTTCCCGTTTTTTCGGACCGACCTTCATTTTCACACCGCGAACGGGTTTTTTCGTTTTCAAAACATGGTAATGCATACTTTCCCCTTCAGAAATATCGATTGTCGCTGGTTGTCCATAAACGTCCGACTCCGTTAAACCAGTCAATCGGGTGTAGGCGGGATTGATTAACAATCCCCTTCCATTTTCGTCAACGACAGAAATGGCATCATTGCTAGAATAAATAATCGCTTCAAGCATCGTTTGAATTTCTTTCAAATTCGTTATTTCACTCGCTAGTTGAACGACTTCCGTTATATCCTTAAATACAGCAAAAGCCCCGTGACATTGATTTTTTTCATCGATAATCGGAATTCGGGTTGTAATAACCTTCTTTCCATTTGGAAAAATAAGTTCTTTATTTATCTCCGTCTTTCTTGTTTTTAATGTATCGATCAATTTGGATGTTGGAATCATTTTCTGGACAGGCTTACCAACCGCATCCGTTGTTGATATTCCGGTAATTTTTTCCGCCGCCTTATTGAAGGTCGTAATCGTTCCGTTTTTATCGACGATAATCATTCCATCGTGGATCGAATTGAAAATCAAGTCGTCTCGAACCGTTTTATTTTTTAATTTTTGAATGAGCATTTCTTTTTCTTTCATTAATTGCACGACGATTAAAGCAATGGAACCGGGGATAATCGTATAATCCTTTTTCAACTTTTCCAGCTGGGTGTAAACGGTTGGATCACCCGTTACATCGATGATAATATCGATTGAATCATTTAAATATTTTTTCCAATCGGTACCCCGTTCAATCCCCTCTTTTTCAGCTAATTGCATCCCTTTTGCATTCGGATCTTTATCGATTACAATCTGAACTTTTAATGATTCCATCTCTTTTAAAAGATGTAAAATCGCCTGTCCACCACGCCCCGCCCCGATTACCATGACATTTTGCACGTTTGTCCACCCCTTTAATACGAAAGACAATTCGTCTTTAAGACATTTTAACGAAAATCAACTTTCTTGACAAATTTCCATATTTTAATAATATTTTTGTAAACATTCCATTTTAGAAAGGACATGGTTTATGACTCGATTAATCGCTTTGATTATCCTCGTCATTCCAGGAATCGTCTCAGCCTATGGAGTAAAGTTAATGAGGGATGCGATATTTTCCGAATTGTCCAATCCCTTTTCTTCCATATGGATACAATTTCTCTTTGGTTTCCTCATCTTTTTAGCCGGTGTCTTCTTTATCGGCGGTTTCATTTATCGAAGAGATAAAAAAAGGAAAAAAGTGACAAAACGCCTCGGGAGAAAGCGGTGTACCGATTACAATTGATCCTTTACTTTCCTTGCTAATGCAGGATAATCGCTAATAACCGCAGATGCCCCTATTTCCATGTACATTTTTAAATCTTTTTCTTTGTTTACCGTAAAGGGGCGTACTTTAATGCCTTCTTTTTCTGATATTTGAATCAATTCCTTCGGGGCTACTTTATAATGCGGGTGGATTGCCTTTGCTTTAATCGATTCGGCATAAACCCAAGGCATATATAAGCCTTCCATAAAAAGGGGAGCTGTTTCAATATGGGGGGCTAATCGATAACTATAGACAATCGCATAATGGTTGAAGGAAGAAATAATGATTCGGTCATCTAAATCATATTTTTGAATGAGACCGATTACTTTTTCTTCCAATTCATGATTAGTAACCGAGGTCGTTTTCAATTCGATATTACATATCATCTCCGTTCTTTTAAACCAAGATAAAAATTGTTCCAATGTCGGTATTTTTGCCGGGTATTTGCCAGACTGAAAACGATATCCGGCGTCTAATTTTTGTAATTCGTCTAATGTAAAATCCTTAACAAACCCTTTACCATCGGTCGTTCGGTCGACCTTTTGATCGTGAATAATGACAATCTTCCCATCCTTCGATAATTGGACATCCAATTCAATCCCATCCGCCATGTTTTTCTCAGCTTCGTAAAAGGCAATCATCGTGTTTTCCGGTCGGGTCCCGCTCGATCCCCGATGGGCAAATATTTGAGTCATAAATATCACCTTCTTTATTGTCTCCTTCAAGTATATGCGAAAACATTTCGAAAGGGAAAAATAATACACCGATTTCCGAATACACGCCCTTTTGCGGAATGGGAAATATTTACTAAAAAAAACCAGGAACAAATCGTCCTGATCCGTTTAAAACCCATTAAATTTTTCCTATCCAAATCACCATGATCACAGAAATAGCAATCGGAATACCGTCGAAAAAAATCATGGAAATAGGATCGAATCCTTCTGTCAAACCTTCTATTGTCGGGCCAAAATTCCTGCAAAACCCACGTCTATGACGCCTGATGTTCCAAACGCAACTTATCTGCTACCATCGCGATGAATTCACTATTCGTTGGTTTTGCCCTTGACATGGAAACGGTATAGCCGAACAAATTGGAAATGGATTCGATGTTTCCCCTACTCCACGCAACTTCGATGGCATGACGAATCGCCCGTTCGACTCGACTCGGGGTCGTATTGTATTTTTTTGCAATATCCGGATATAACACTTTCGTAATCGAACCGAGGAGTTCGACATCGTGATAAACCATAGCAATCGCTTCTCTTAAATACAAATATCCCTTAATATGAGCCGGGACACCGATTTCATGAATAATATTTGTAATGCTCGCATCCAAGGTCTTCGGTTTCTGTTTTACGCTTCCCATTTTATATTTCGTCGTACTTTTTCCCTTCGATGTAGTTATACCACTTACTTGCTGAATTTGATGAATTAATTGTTGCATATCAAAGGGTTTTAAAACGAAGTAAGAAGCTCCTAATTCTACTGCCTTTTTCGTCACATCTTCCTGCCCGAAAGCCGTTAACATAATCACCTTCGGAGGTGATTCTTGAGTCCGTATCTCCTCCAGTACGGCCAAACCATCCAAATGGGGCATAATAATATCTAAAAGTAGCACGTCCGGCTTTTGTTTTTCCAAAAGATTTAAGCACTCCTGCCCGTTATTTGCGATTCCGATCACTTCCATATTTTCCTGTTCGTCTATGTAATTTTTGAGCAATGTGGTTAATTCTTTATTATCATCTGCGATACAAACCTTTATTTTCTCCACAAAACTTTCCCCCTCTTATGAATACTTAACATGAGCATTTTGCAGATTTTTTAACCCAAGAGTTACAAGGTTTTTAACGAAATAAAAAAGGACTTCACCCCTTATTTATAGAATTTTGAAGTGACCCAAAAACAAAATTCATAAGGAGGAAGTCACTTTGTATATTCTACAAGAAAGTCTATTTTCCTTTGAAGAATTGCAAATTTTAGAGTCAAAAGAGAAATTACCGATCTTTTTTAGTGCTCTAGATTTGCGTCCTTATGCTAAACAATTGAAAAGTTCTTCACCCCAAGGGGCTGAAGGCTATTGTAGAGAGGGGATATTAAGGGCTCTTATCGCCGCCCCATTAGAAAAAATTGATACCTTCACTGAACTTCACAATCGTTTAAAAAATGATGTGCGCTTTCGATACCAATGTGGATTAGATATTAGTCGTCCTGCACCGTCTATTTCTACGCTAAGTCGGGTGTTTTCAGATCTAACTCGAAAAGGTCTGGCAAAACAGATTTTTCATGATCTCGTCTCAATTGCTCAAGATGAAGGAATAATCGATGGAAGCCATCAAGCCATTGATAGTGCTGCCATCGATGCTTATGAAAAGAAACGACCTAAGAAAAGATGTGAGCATACAGGCAATGCAAATTGGGGTGCTAAGTTTGATTCATTTGGCAATAAAATTACTTGGTTTGGTTATAAGATGCACCTTTCAGTTGATACCAAAAGCGAATTGCCGATGGCAATTGAAGTAACCCCCGCTCATATGAATGACGGAGATGTTGCCCCACAATTAATTGAGCAAGTCAACCAATGTGTAAAAACGAAAATCGAATATTTGATTATGGATGCAGGCTATGACCAACTGAAAAATTACGAATCCGCCAAGAACATTGGGGCACAAGCAATTATCCCATTGAATTTGCGTAATGAAAAAGAACCTCCAGCAGGAATCGCTTCAAATGGAACCCCACGTTGTTCTATGGGATATCATATGACTTATTGGGGATCCGAAAAGAATCAACTTAAGTTTAGGTGTCCCCATGCTACTGGAAAAGTTGATTGCCCTTTGGGCATGACTGCATGTTCTTCTTCCAACTATGGGATGGTTGTAAAAGTAAACACTCTTAAAGATTTACGAAGATATTCGATTCCTCATCGTGATACAAAGCGTTGGAAAGAACTATATAATGAACGAACGAGTGTAGAACGCTGTAATTCAAGAATGAAAAGTTATTTAACCGCAAATTCTTTACACATAAGAGGAATTGAAAAAGTAAAAACCCATATCTATTTAAATGCAATTGTGTTAATAGCTTCAGCACTAGCAATGAACAAGCAAAGTAGAAAGCAAATTGCTATTTAAAAATAATAAAAATTCATAAATTCTGTAAGTATGCTCAAATTTGTGGATTGATCCCTTTCTAAACTTTATCAAAATTATTGTAATAAAACATCTGATTATAATCAGCATTTTTTAAACGCTTTTTTTGTAGAAAATCAAATTTTGCAAAACACTCAACATAAAAACATCGTATTTAAACTTTTCGACAAAACGAAAAAAATTCCTTTTTATTTTTAAAAATATGACCTTTTTCCTATTTCTTTCTTTACAAAAATCGATCATTTTGAAAAAAAGGCAAGGGAATAAACGCTCCCTTGCCTTTAACTTGCCTTTTCCAAATGATTTTTACCGATATCAATTCCCGCTTCATTTAACATCCATTCGATATGGACCCCGTAACCACTTGTTGGATCATTGACGAAAACATGGGTAATAGCTCCGACAAGTTTTCCGTTTTGAATGATCGGGCTTCCACTCATTCCTTGGACAATGCCCCCCGTTTTTTTCAATAATTCCGGGTCGGTAATTTTAACAACCATTCCTTTAGTTGCAGGGAATTTTTGTGGAATGGAGCTGACGATTTCGATATCGAACTGTTCCACCTCATCATTTTCTACTACGGTTAAAATTTTCGCTGGTCCCTTTTTTACCTCCCTGGAAAAAGCGATCGGAATAGGCTGATCCATTAAACCGTTTCGGATATTTTTCCTTAACGTACCATATATGCCGAATTGGTTGTTTTTGTCGATATCGCCTACAATATGTTTTTCCGACAAAAACTTTGCTAATTTTTCACCTGGCGCACCGTTTGTTCCCTTTTGAATCGAAGTAACAGTCGACGGGACGATATAACCTTCTTTAACGATAATCGGCGATTTCGTGTCCATATCGGAAATAACATGGCCTAAAGCGCCGTACTTTTTCGATTTCGGATCATAAAATGTTAACGTCCCAATCCCCGCTGCCGAATCCCGAATAAAAAGACCGAGTTTAAATTTGCCATCGCTTTCATCTTTTTTTGGCGTTATTTCCGTTTTGATCTTCTGCCCTTTTCGTTCAAGGAGAATCGTTAGCTTTTCTCCCTTTTTTCCAGCATTTTGAACGACCGGACCGATTTCATTAACCGTTTCAATGGCATGACCATCGATTTCGACGATAAGATCACCGGCGTGAATGCCCGCCTTTTCTCCAGGTGATAATTTTCCCTTCCCTGTTGAAACTTGGTGAAACCCAACGACGAGCACGCCCTTCGACTGAATTTTTACGCCGATTGATTGTCCACCAGGAATGACTTTTAAATCCTTTAACACATTTACATTGAGCTTTTTTACCGGAATCCCTGCGATATCAAAAATAATTTCGCTTTTTCCGAAGTCTTTCGCTTCTAGGGATAACGCCTCTCCCTTTTCATACACATCGATTGAGTCATTTTCCTTCGACACAGTCGCAACCGCCGCATAAGGTAATTCCATTCTTTGCCCTTCAAATATTGAAATTTCTCGAGGCATATTTAATAATTGTCCGAGTGGAGAAAATAAGCCGACGAAAACAAAAGAAACAAGGAGAATCCAACCGATTATTTTTCGAATACACTCAATTCTCAACCTTTTCACTCTCCTCGCTTCTTATCCACAAAAAAGAACTTACAACTTACAGTAATAATGTAGCCTACGATCCATTGAAATATAATTGCTGTCTGAAAAAAAATACTGTATACACTGGGAAGGTTTGTCTATTTTTCCGCCTTGGGCACTGAGTTGGATTTTTTCTTCCGGGCAATATCCAACATTTCCTTCGCGTGAGTAATCGTTGCTTCCGTTATACTGCTTCCAGAAATCATTCGGGCAATTTCGGTAGTTCTTTCTTCTTCGTTCAAAGTACGGATCGAAGTGACGGTACGGTCCCCTTTCATTTCCTTCGTTATAAAATAATGGTGATCTCCCATGCTGGCAACTTGAGGCAAATGGGTAATGGATAAAACTTGCGAGCCGATGGAAATATGAAAGATTTTTTCACCTATAGATTGGGCGACCCGTCCGCTAACACCTGTATCCACCTCATCAAAAATAATTGAAGTAACCCCTTGATGGGTGGAAAAAATCGTTTTTAGCGCTAACATGATTCTCGAGAGTTCTCCACCAGATGCGATTTTCGCAAGAGGTTTTTTCGGCTCTCCAGGATTCGTACTAATTAAAAATTCTACCTCGTCGATTCCGTCCGGTTTAAAATCCGACCCAGTGTCAAAGTGGACTTCAAATTCGGTCTTTTCCATATATAGATCTTTCAATTCCTTTTGGATCGCTTTCGTTAATTGTTTGGCCATCCGTTTTCGCAAATTGGATAGATGGTTTCCTTCAACGAGTAAATCCTTTTCTACAGAACGTAATTTACTCGTCATCTTTTCAATATAGCTTTCCCGGTTCGTAATTAACTCGATCTCCTCTTCAATTTTTGCTGCATATTCTAAAATTTCTTCGATCGATTTTCCGTATTTTCGTTTCAACTGATGAATTTCACTTAATCGTTCTTCCACCTGATTAATTTTTTCCGGGTCAAATTCGAATTGGTCCAAATATTGCCTTAATTCACCGGTCACATCTTCCAATTGATAATAAAAATTGCTAACTAAATCGTATAGGGATTTAAACTGTTCATCAATTTGTGCAGCATCTTCCAAATGGTTCATGGCCAAACCTAGCCAGTCGAGGCCCTTTTGTTCTCCTTGAAGGGCATCGTATCCCATTTGTATTGCATTATATAGTTGTTCATAATTCATTAATTTTTTCTTTTCTTTAAGGAGCGTATCATCTTCCCCAATCTGTAAATTAGCACCTAATATTTCTTGATGTTGGAAAGAAAGGAGGTCTAATTTTTGTGCCATCTGTTGTTCGTTTTCGGTTAATTTCTGTAATTCCTTTTTTAGTTTTTCGTATTCCCTGAAAATTAATGCGTATTCCTTTAACGTCTTTTTCACTTCATCTCCGCCAAATTCATCCAACAATCGCAAATGGGACGTACGATCCATCAACTCTTGATGTTCATGTTGACCGTGGATATCCACAAGAGTACTTCCTAACTCCCGCAATGAAGAAATGGTAACGAGCTTTCCGTTAATTCGACAAACGCTTTTTCCTGATACATGGATATCCCGTTTTAATACGACCATTCCTTCTTCCACATCAATTCCAATTTCACGCAGTTTCCAAATGGCAGGATGATCATCTTCAATTAAAAAAAGACCTTCGATTTCCGCTTTCGTTGTTCCGTGACGGACAAAATCAACCGAACCCCTTCCACCGACGAGTAAATGAATCGCATCGATAATAATGGATTTTCCAGCACCTGTTTCACCGGTTAGTACGGTAAACCCTTTTTGAAAGGAGACGGTGAGTTCATCGATGATGGCGAAATTTTTTATCGATAATTCGGCTAACATCAGCTTCCCCCCAACTGATTTCATGATAGCATATCTAATATTTTATTTTTGAAAGTTTCCGCATCCCTTTCGCTTCGCATGATGATCAAACACGTATCATCACCACAAATCGATCCGACGATTTCCGACCATTCAAGCTGATCGATCAGGGCGCCAATTGCTTGGGCATTTCCTGGAATCGTTTTTAATACGATGAATTGATTGACCATATCAATTTTTACAAAAACATCGAAAAGGCTTTTTCTTAATTTTTCCAACGGATTAAATCGTCGTTCAACCGGTAGACTATATTTATATCTGCCATTTTTCGAAGGAATTTTTACTAAATGCAACTCCTTTATGTCTCGGGAGACGGTTGCTTGAGTAACGGGAAATCCCTCTTTATGTAAAAGAGCGACAAGCTCATCTTGCGTTTCAATATCGAATTTCGATACAATTTCTGTAATTTTTAAATGCCTTTTTTCTTTGCTCATTTCTTTCACACCCCAAATTTTATCGTAGAACGTCGGTTCAATTCTCTCTTTTCCATTCACTTTTATTTTACACGAAAACCTTTGCAAAGGAGAATAAATTCAACGAAAATCAAAAAAGGGAGAAGGTATTTTCTTCACCTCTCCCTTCTTTCTTTAAAAATGTTCATGGGCTTGTCGAACTAATTCGTCGATATCTTGATTCCAAAAGTTTTCTCCTTGTTTATTCGTTCCCGACCATTTAATGTGCAATAAAAATTCAATATTTCCATCCCCACCAGTAATCGGAGAAAAGGTAATATTGTAAAGATCAAATCCCTCTTTTAAGGAAAAGTCGACAATCTCTTCAATTACGAACCTGTGGGTTTTTGGATCACGAACAATTCCTTTCTTTCCTACGAATTCTTTTCCGGCTTCAAATTGGGGTTTAATTAAAGCAATGACATCACTATCCGGTCTAAGTAGTTCTTTTAAAGGAGGCAAGATCAACTTTAAAGAAATAAAAGATACATCAATACAGGCAAATTGCGGGCGTTCACCTTTTAAGTTCTCCGGTTTCATATACCGGAAATTCGTTCGTTCCATAACCTTTACCCGTGGATCCTGCCTTAATTTCCATGCTAGTTGATTGTAGCCAACATCGATTGCGTAAGAATATTTCGCACCATTTTGCAAGGCACAATCGGTAAAACCGCCCGTCGATGCACCGATATCAATGATCACTTTATCCTTAACCGAGATATTAAATTCCTTTAACGCTTTTTCTAATTTATATCCGCCTCTTGAAACATAAGGCATTTGTTTCCCTTTAATTGTAAGAGGAATCGAAGGAGAAACCTTTTGGCCTGGCTTATCCAATCGTTCTTCATTGGAAAAAACAATACCGGCCATTATGGCACGCTTTGCCTTTTCCCTCGATTCTGCCAAACCCTTTTCAACGAGTAAGTTGTCTAAACGTACCTTTTGTTCTTTCATACATCATGCCCTTTTTTTCTTATTTTGATATTGTTCGATCATCGTTTGGGTGATATTTTCGACAGTTAATCCGACTTCTTTTTGCAAGCTTTTCACATCACCTTGTTCAATAAATCGATCCGGTATACCCATTCGGATAATTTCCGCCGAATGGAATTTATGAACACTGGCAAATTCCAATACAGCACTTCCAAAGCCGCCCTGTAAAACGGCCTCCTCAACGGTAACAATGGGGATGTTTTGCATCAAAAGATTTTTTAACATCTGTTCATCAAGAGGCTTAATGAAACGGGCGTTAATGACTTTGACATAAATACCGTATTTTTCCAACTGTTGAGCTGCTTTCATTGCCATCGGAATCGTCGTACCAAATGTCAGAATGGCACCATCAGCACCTTCCCTTAACACTTCCCAAGAACCAATTGGTATTTTTTGCCATTTTTCATCCAAAGGTACCCCTAATCCGTTTCCTCGAGGAAAACGCATCGCAATAGGGCCGTCATCGTATTTTAAAGCGGTATAAATCATATGTTGAGCTTCATTTTCGTCCTTCGGCATCATCAATACCATATTCGGCAAATGGCGTAAAAAGGCAATATCAAAAACACCTTGATGGGTTTCTCCATCCGCTCCAACGAGTCCAGCCCGATCAATGCCGATAAATACGTTCAAATTTTGACGGCATATGTCATGAACAATTTGGTCATAGGCCCGTTGGAGAAAAGTAGAGTAAATGGTCAAATACGGTTTCATCCCTTCGATGGCAAGTCCCGCTGCCATTGTCGTCGCATGCTGCTCGGCAATACCGACATCGATCACTCGATCCGGAAATTCATTTTGAAACCCTTCCAATTTGCTTCCAACGGTCATCGCTGGAGTAATGGCAACGATTCGAGAATCCTCCCGAGCAAGCTTTCTCACCGTTTCACTAACGATTTTACTCCATGATGGGGGAGAATTGACTGGTTTTACGAAATCCCCTGTCTCAATTTTGTACGGACCGGTACCGTGCCAATTTCCCGTTTTATCACTTTCTGCTGGATAATATCCCTTTCCTTTCTTCGTAATGACGTGAAGCAATACAGGGCCTTCGGTTTTTTTCGCATACTTTAAGCTCTCAAATAACTCATCAAATTGATGCCCGTCTACCGGACCTAAATACGTAAAGCCAAGTTCTTCAAAAAACATTCCTGGGACGAGAAAATATTTGAAACTATCCTTTAATCGTTCAGCAGTGGATGCCATCATATTACCAACGGCAGGAATCTTTTTAAATAAAGATTCGATTTCATCCTTCGCCCGATTATACTTACCTGCTGTACGAATTCTACCTAATAGATTATGGAGAGCACCGACATTCGGAGCAATGGACATTTCATTATCGTTTAAAATAACGATCATATTCTTTTTCTCATGGCCGATATGATTTAAAGCTTCCAAAGCCATTCCACCGGTTAATGCTCCATCACCTATAACGGGGACAACGTAGTACTTTTCACCCCTTAAATCCCTAGCTGTAACCATTCCCATAGCCGCAGACAAACTTGTCGAACTATGCCCCGTTTCCCATACGTCATGCTCACTTTCCGACCTTTTTGGAAACCCGCTTAAACCTTTATATTGCCTTAACGTATCAAATTCCTTCGCCCGTCCCGTCAAAATTTTATGCACGTAAGTTTGATGTCCGACATCCCATACGATTTTATCCCTCGGGCTATCAAACATACGGTGAAGAGCAATCGTCAATTCAACAACACCGAGATTCGGTCCGATATGACCGCCTGTGATCGATAGTTTTTCCACGAGGAATTTTCGTATATCACTACTGAGTTTCTCCAATTCTTTTATAGACAAATTGCGTAAAAAGGACGGGTCCTCGATCGATAGCAAATCCACGTAGGAACACCCACTTTCATTCAATTATCGTTTCCTGTTTTCTTTAATTATAACGATATGAAATTTTTCATCAAGAAATTGAAATAATTTTCCGGCTTGTAAAATGATTTGCTTCGAATAATTGATGGCAAATGTTTTTCCGAACGCTTTACCTCCAACGGTGAATGCAGCGATAAAGCTAGTAAAAAGTACTGAGATGACATATTCCTTAACAGAGCCACTACCGATGGAAAACTGGATTGCCAATTGTACGATGACGATGGCAGAGGCTGTTCCACTGACGATTCCAGCGATATCGCCGATGACATCATTGCAAAATGAAGCCACTTTATCTGCATTTCGAACGATTCGAATCGCATATTTCGATCCGTACACTTTATTTGCCGCCATCGAGTGGAAAGGGATTTCATCGGCAGAAGTTGAGGCAATACCGATCATATCGAATACGATTCCAATGAAAACGATGGTGAAAACAACGATGATTCCTAAAATCCATGTAAGACCATCTAAAATATAATTAGAAAAGATTGAAAAAATAGCCGCTAACACAAATGTGATAACGGCGATCGAAACACTCCATTTTAACGAATTTTTAAAAGTTTTCCTCATCATTCGACTCACTTTGCCTAATAATATGTAAAAAGAGGCGTATAGCCCCTCGCTTGTGATCATGGATAAAATCAACATTGCGGCTTAGGTCCAGTAGGTTTTCCCAAGCAAATACCCGGTGTCGCCAACCAGGCGGTTTCCCTTTAAAATTGCCTTAACCGTGTCGCCATCGATTAGACTGGATTACCACTTAGTCCGCACTCTAATCCTTTATCCACGTTCGTTACGAAACAGTCTAGGAGTTTCCTCGAACAGTTCGAACTAAACCTTAGCCTCTTTTGCAAAGCAGATTTCATACGGACGGAAGAATACGTACTAGCGGCCAACTTTCCGTACCTTTTAACCGTAATCCCCTCGTACTTCACGCAAGGCAGGCTACACTGCCTGTGGCTTTCCCACAAAGACAGGGTTTCACTTTGCAACGGTTGCCCAATTGCAAAGCCTCCGCGGTCAAAGGGTCTACGCCCGCATGCCATTGCGGATCGCCCTTTAACCTTACTCCCAAAAATGACCCAGGGCTGGGCGCCCCAAGCCAAATTCAGAAACTTCATCGATGTGCCCTTTAGTGGATTTTTAGCCCCACCTTCAAGTTCAGTGAACTGACTAGAATACTGCATCACATGAACGCTTTCCATTATATCACAAAGTATTGACATCATCAATACAACTTCAAACAGTAGCGAATCATTCCCTTTCTAAAAGGGAGCATTAATGATCCCGTGAACCGATCAAATCGGTAATCATTTCGAGTTTTTTCGTATGTAAAGGGAGTTCTGCAAGCAATCGTTTCGCTTCAGTTACGTGTCCATTCAATTTTTCTTTCGCTCCATTCAATGTCAATAAACTAGGATATGTGCTTTTATTTTTATTTTTATCACTACCCGTTTGTTTTCCAATTTTTTCTGGTTCTCCTTCGATGTCTAAAATATCATCTTGAATTTGGAACGCTAAACCGATATGGTAGGCAAATTGTTCTAATTTTTCCGTCGTTTCCTGATCTGCATCCGCCAAAATCGCTCCGGCTTTGACACAGAACGTAAGTAATTTTCCCGTTTTGTTGGCATGGATCTTTTGCAATTGATGGATCGAAAGTTGTTGATTTTCCCCCTCCAGATCGGCAACTTGTCCCCCAACCATTCCTTCTGGACCGCTTGCTTTAGCCAACTCTCGAATCAAAACTATTTTTTTTTCACAAGGGAGAACGGAAGATGGAATTTCCGATAATAATTGAAAACTGTATGTGAGTAATCCGTCGCCAGCCAATATGGCCATCGCTTCACCAAATACTTTATGATTCGTCGGTTTTCCCCTGCGCAAATCATCATTATCCATACTCGGTAAATCATCATGGATTAAGGAATACGTATGGATCATTTCAACGCTTATGGCAACTGGAAGGCCATAGGTACCGTCCATCCCAAAAGCGTCTAAAGTTGCGAAAATGAGAAGCGGGCGAATGCGTTTTCCTCCTGCTTCCAAAGAATAGATCATGGATTGTTTTAATGTATCCGGCATATGTAAGTTTTGAATATTTTTCGACAATTCCTCATTTAATAACGTGATGAGTGGCTTCATTTCTCTTTGAAAATCGGTCAATCGGTTATTCCTCCTCTTGTATAACAAAGGTTTCCATTTCCCCTGTTTCCTTGATCACTTTCACCATTTGTTCCTCTGCACTTTTCAATTTCTTTGAACAGATTTTTGCCAATTCCATTCCTTCTTTATATTTGTCAATTGCTTTTTCCAATGGAACATCCCCTTCTTCCAAGGACTCCACAATGGCTTCTAATTTTTCCATCGCCTCTTCGAAGGTGATTGTTTTTTCATCCATTCTCCTTTTCCTCCCCTTTTATTTTTCCAGTTACTTTGGCGTGGATCTGACCATCATTTACTGTAATACGTAACGAGTCATCGATTTGGACATGATCGACACTTTTGATGATATTTCCCCTTTCTCCGTAAGTAATACTGTACCCCCGATCCATAATTTTCAATGGATTTAAGGCTTCCAACGTTCGAATCATACGTTTAAATTCTCCCTCTTTCAATTGAAAGATGGATTCTGCTTGAAATGTTAAACGTTTTCGGGCGTTTATATATTTTTCCTTCGCAAGCAGTAATTTTTGTTCCGGATGATGACGCAAAAGGAGTCGGTTCACATGTTTTAATGTTTGCTGTCGATTCGAAAGTAGTAGTTTCATCGATCGATTCATTCTCTCGAAGGTACGATCGAGCATTTCCATTTTTTGTTCGTACAATTTCTGCGGATTCCGAAAAACATAGGAATGTTTCAATCGGTTCAATTCTCGTTTATTTTCTTCAATGGAATTTTTTATCGTTTTTATTAATCGGATTTTACGATTGTTAATCTTTTCCATTAATTCATTCACACTCGGTACGGCTAGTTCTGCAGCACCGGTGGGAGTGGGTGCACGGAGATCAGCAACGAAATCGCTAATCGTTACATCCGTCTCATGTCCGACGGCAGAAATAATCGGAATCGTCGATGAATCAATCGCCCTTGCCACGATTTCCTCATTAAAAGGCCATAATTCTTCGATCGATCCCCCACCCCTACCGACAATTAAAACGTCCACTTCTTTTCGTTCATTCGCCAGATGAATCGCTTTAACGATAGACTGGGCAGCATCCTTTCCTTGTACGAGGGCAGGGTAAATAAAAATTCGACCTAAAGGATATCGCCGTTTAATCGTTGTAATAATATCCCGAATGGCCGCTCCGGTAGGTGATGTGACTACTCCAATGGAATGTGGATACAGGGGGATGGGCCTTTTTCGTTCTTTTTTAAAAAGCCCTTCCTTTTCTAATTTTTTCTTTAATTGTTCAAAGGCCAAATACAATTCTCCAATCCCATCCGGTTGCATTTCTTTCACATATAGCTGGTATTGACCGTTTGGCTCATATACGGTAACTTCACCTCGAACGAATACGTTCATTCCATCTCCGGGAAAAAAGCGCAATTGGCGGGCATAGTTAGAAAACATAACGGCAGATATCCGAGCATTCTCATCCTTTAATGTAAAATATATATTACCGTTAGAATGTCTTTTAAAATTAGAGATTTCTCCCTTTACAAAAATATTTTGAAGATGGGGATCGAAGTCAAATTTGCGTTTAATATATTTTGTTAAGGCTTTTACCGTCAAATACTGTATTTCATCCATTTTCCTCCCCCTTTATTCGAACGAATTAGCGGTGATGGCGATTTCAATCGGAAAATTCATCCACATTCATTGTTGCCGCCTGAATCGTGTTAGCGAGCAACATCGTTATCGTCATCGGACCAACGCCTCCGGGAACAGGTGTAATCTGTGAGACTTTTGGAAGTACATCAACGGTATCCACATCCCCACATAATTTCCCATTTTCATCCCGGTTTATTCCCACATCAAACACAACGGCCCCTTCCTTCACATCTTCAGCCCTAATGAATCGAGGTTTACCAACAGCGACGATTAAAATATCCGCCTGAAGGGTATATTTTCTTAAATTTTCCGTTTTGGAATGGCAAAAGGTAACGGTCGCATCGTTGTCTAATAAAAGTTGCCCGATCGGTTTCCCGACAATATTGCTTCGACCAACAATCACCGCATGCTTGCCTCGAATGGAAACGCCTGCTTCTTCTAACATAACCATGATTCCTAAAGGTGTGCAGGGAACGAGACTTCTTTCCCCTAATACTCTTTTTCCAATATTGATCGGATGAAAACCGTCGACATCCTTATTTGGATCGATCGCTAAAATTACCTTTTTCGAATCGATATGTTTCGGCAAAGGGAGTTGAACTAATATTCCGTGAACACTAGGATTTTGATTTAGTTGTTCCACCTTTTGTAAAATCGTTTCTTCATCTGTTTCAGCTTCATAATGGTAAACATCTGATTCAATCCCTATTTCTTCGCAAGCTTTCTGTTTATTTCTTACATACGTCATCGAGGCCGAATCATCACCGACGAGGATTACTGCGAGACGGGGGTAAATTCCCATCCCTTTCAACTGAATTACCCGTTTTTCCAACTCTTTTCGTTTTTTTCTTGCGATTTCTTTACCATCGATCAACTTCGTATGCATAATCCCGCCCCTTTTATCACTCAGACTCTAAATGATTTTTGATTTTCGATAAAACGCCGTTGATAAATTTTGGAGACTCCTCATCCCCATACTTTTTTGCAATTTCCACCGCTTCATTGATCGATACGGAATAAGGAATATCCTTTTCAAAAACCATTTCATACGTGGCAATGCGTAACAAATTTCGATCGACGCGCCCTAACCGATCGAGCGTCCAATTTTCCAAATGATTTCCAATCAATTCATCTAATTCCGTTAAGTGATCGATCGTTCCAAAAAATAATGTTTTTAAAAACCCGTCATCTTCCCCTTGTTTTACGATCGATAAAAAGGCCTCGTTCGGTTCGATATTTCCCACATCTACTTGAAAGATTCCTTGTAACACTTTTTCCCTTGCTGTTCTTCGTTTCATATGTTTAATGACTCCTTTAATTGTTTCAAATTTGGCTACAAAAATTTTAGCACAGTTTATCTGAAAAATAAAAGGGCGTAGAAACCCTTTTGGGGCTGTTTAAAAAGTACAGCCCCTTTCACAAAATACACATGATGAATTTTTGGTGGCGGCGCTTTTCGCTTACACGGCACAGCCTTTTCGACTCGCAAGCTCCTCTATCGGTGTCTTCGAATCTTACTGTTTCATAATTAATAGCCAGACACCTTCCCTTTTAGGGACAAATCGGACAGCCGCGCCTTCCCCGTTTTCAAACGAATAAAAAAAGCAGGAGCGTTTTCCTGCTTACAAGTGGCTAGAGGCTATTCTTCTTCCTTTTCCGAATCTTTTTTTGACGATTCAATATACATATTTACGACATGAATATTGATTTCATCAGTTTCTAATCCGGTCATATTTAAAAGGGCTTGATAAATATTATCCTGCATTTTTTGAGCAATTTTCGGAATGGATACGCCAAAATTCAGAACGCAATATACGTCGATCTTTATTTTATTATCGGATAAGTCGACGCGAACGCCCCTTCCGTGGGATTTTTTCCCTAACAGTTCAGCGACACCCGTGGTAAAATTCCCCCTCATCATTGCAACGCCGTCAATTTCAGATGCTGCGATTCCCGCAATGACTTCAATCACTTCAGGTGCAATTTCAATTTTTCCGAGACCGCCCTCACTCATTTCTAATACATTTTCGGCCATCGTCTATGCCTCCTTATTATTTAACTTTAAAACATCATATTCCTCTAAAAATTTCGTGTTAAACTGACCATTGACAAAGGCTTCGTGTTCCATTAATTGTAAATGGAACGGAATCGTCGTGCTAATCCCTTCAATCACATATTCGCTTAATGCCCGTTTCATCCTTTCGATCGCTTCCTTTCGAGTTGGAGCGTGGACGATGAGCTTTGCAATCATCGAATCGTAAAAGGGAGGAATCGTATATCCGGGATAAACAGCGGAATCAACACGTACTCCGAGACCTCCAGGAGGTAAATACATGCCGATTTTTCCAGGAGAAGGTAAGAAATTCTTTTCCGGATTTTCCGCATTAATCCGGCATTCGATTGACCATCCTTGTAAACGAACGTCTTCTTGCTTCAATCGTAACGGTTCCCCCGATGCGATTAAAATCTGTTCTTTCACAAGGTCAACACCTGTAACGAGTTCAGTAACCGGATGCTCGACTTGAATTCGCGTATTCATTTCCATAAAGTAAAATTGTTCATTTCGATAATCATAAATAAATTCAATTGTTCCTGCACCCGTATAATTGACAGCCTTTGCAGCTTTGACAGCAGCTT
The DNA here is from genome assembly GCF_026547205.1 of Fervidibacillus halotolerans. Lineage (GTDB taxonomy): Bacteria > Bacillota > Bacilli > Bacillales > Caldibacillaceae > Fervidibacillus > Fervidibacillus halotolerans. The sequence goes on from NZ_CP106877.1 coordinate 1,503,662, forward strand.
CACCCATTTTTTTTCGAATTTCTTCAGTTAAGGCAGGAGAAGGGGCTTCTTCTACCAATTTTTGCAATCGACGTTGGATCGTACAGTCTCTCTCACCGAGATGAATTGTGTGACCATATTGATCAGCTAATACTTGAATTTCCACGTGGCGGAAATCCTCGATATACTTTTCAATATACACCCCAGGATTGCCGAAAGCCTTTTCTGCTTCCTCTTGGGTAATTCGAATTCCGCTTTCGAGCTCTTCTTTATTTTTCGCAACGCGAATGCCCTTTCCTCCACCACCTGCTGTCGCCTTTATAATAACAGGATACCCTATTTTTTCCGCAATGTTAAGTGCTTCATTAATATTTTCGATAATTCCATCCGAGCCGGGAACGATCGGTACACCGGCTTTTTTCATCGTTTCCCTCGCCACGTCCTTCGCGCCCATTTTCCCAATTGCTTCAGCACTCGGACCGACGAAGATTAATTGACATTCGTCTACTAGGGAGGCAAAATTTTCGTTTTCCGCTAAGAAACCGTAACCGGGATGAATCGCGTCACAACCGGTCATTTTTGCAATTCCGAGGATATTGGCCATATTTAAGTAGCTATCTTTCGAAAGATTGGGACCGATACAGTACGCTTCATCTGCCATTTGGACATGCAATGCATCCCGATCCGCTTCCGAATAAACGGCAACGGTCTGTATATTTAATTCTTTACAAGCTCGAATAATTCGAACGGCGATTTCTCCTCGATTGGCAATCAATAATTTTTTAATCACATTCCCACCTCTTATTCCGTTTTTACTAAAAAGAGTGGTTGTCCATATTCCACTAATTGTCCGTCTTCTACTAAACAATCGACGATTTCGCCCTTTACGTCCGCTTCAATTTCGTTAAATAACTTCATCGCTTCGACAATGCATACGATCGTTTTTTCCGTCACCTTCGAACCGACTTTTACATACGGTTCTGCTCCCGGCGAAGGAGCTCGATAAAAGGTGCCGACCATCGGAGAAACGATTTTATGGTAATCCCCATCATTTGTTTCAACCTGCTGTTTTTCCTTTTCCCGATTCTGTTGTTCCTCCTGTGGTGACACTTTTACGGATTGTTTGTCGTTCATCCTTTGTTCCGGTTTTTCTTCTACTGGCTTCTTCGGTGCTTCTATAACTGTCGGTTGCTGATTACGACTGATTTTCGATTCAACCATTTGATTTTTTTTCATAACGAGTTTCGTTCCGTTACTTTCATACGTAAATTCATCGATTCCTGATTGATCAATGAGTCGAATCAATTCCCGGATCTCTTGTACTTTTAGCATCGTATACACCCCTTAAAAGTTATGACTAGCTACTAATACTATACGATAAAATTTTACTTTACTTTAAATCGAATGACAAGCTATTGAATTTACCTTTCTTTTTTAGCATGGTACAACCATTTTTAAACGATCGAATGCCAACATTCATTTATGGAATGGAATATATGCATAAAAAAGCGTCCTGCAAATGATTGCCGGACAACTTTTTAACCCCTTTTATTTGGTTTCATTTTCCGTTTGAAAAGCGACGGTGACAAAGGTTGTACCTAGTTCTTTTTTCACCAATTGAATGATTTCATTCGCCTTCGTTTTTGAAGGTTCTCCCCCTTTTACTGTAATACTCACTTCCTTGCCATCGGTCCGTACTAGGGCATCCTCGTAACCTAATGTATTGATGATTAAAGTTTCGAGCAATTGCTCTTTCTCTGTCATTTTATGGAGCCGGTCCATTTCATCCTTCGCCTCACTTCTTTCTTGAGCAGTTAAATCCGTGGAAGCGGCGATTTCCGCTAATTCTTCCATTTTTTTACTCCGTTCATCTTGTAGTTGCATCCGAATTGCTTCAAATGCTTCATCACGGGTAATTTCTGTAATATTTGCCGTAATTTCATCTTCTCCCTCGGTCTGGTCTAAATTGATCCCTTCTCCTGCATTTGTCCATTCTGTTTCATCATCAAAATCTGAGTTTAAATAATAAACAGATAAAACGACGACGAGACTTAACATGGTTAATAACCATACGGTTTGTTTTTTTAGCATCATTTATTGATCCTCCTTCGATCACCTTATTTTTTTGCTAACACCGACACGCGATGACTAGGAACATCCAATGTTCGCATCACAGCCTCTTTAATCCATTTCTGTACTTGGATGTTTTCAGCCCCTTTTGCAACGACTAATACTCCCTCAATATCCGGCTTTTCTGTTTGAGATACAAGGGGAATTTCCTTATCACCTTCACGGATAAACACGAGCTGCTCTTCCATCGAATAATCTTCCACCTTTCGTTTTCCCCCGTTTGCATCGGTTTCATCTGTAATTTGCCGTTTATTTATCGTATTTTTTTCATATATTTTTTTTTCGGATGTACTAACATTGACGACAATGATTACGTCTCGAACTCCGAGAATGTTTTCCAATGCTTCCTTCAGTTCCTTTTCATAGTACTCCTCGTATTCTGCCATCGTTTTTGGATGTCGACTAGAATCGTTCCCGAACGTCTCCACTTCCTTTTCTTCGCCATTTTCGATTGAGGTCGGGATCGAATTCGTTATTTCATTTCCGTTTTTTGAAAGAAAATTGCTAAAGAGCATAATCGCAATGCCTAGGATGAGCAAAAGAATTAAATATTGATTTTTCGATAACGACTGTTTATCGGTTCCCTTTTTATCATTCAACCAATCTTTCAAAGATGACAGCATCCATTTATTTTTCAATTCCCCCCGTTTCCTCCTTCAACTTGTATTTCAATTTTTTCTTTATCGATTCCCCAACGTTGCGAAAGAAACTGAATGATTTGTTCACCATTAAATTCATCGTATTCATTTGAACGGACCGGTTGAACGACAACTTCCCGAACCGGTTCCACATCCCCTTTTTCCCCCGCTTCAAGTATGACGACGATCCGTTTCATTTGTTCCATTAGTCGATCATATTCCATCGGGAGCTCCAATTGGTCCTCTTCAAAATCGAACCGGATTTCCCCGATTGCATAACCGAATGAGTTCATCAGCTCCTTTTCCACATATTTTTCCATTTGGACAGCCGTTTGTTCTAAAATATATGCACGTTGTTGGGCTTGTATTTCTATTTTCTTTTCTTTCAAGGAATTTTGTGTATCGGCATGTGCGTAAAGGGACTCATTTTCAAATTCTTTAATTATTTCTTTTGGATCGAGGGAAATGAATTTAAAAATTGGTGTTAAGATAATTACGATCATAAACAATCCGAGAACCAATTTTACATACTTTTGCATCGACGATTGGGGAAGCAGTAATTCAACTACAGCAGCGAGCATAATGAACAAAATAATATTGGCGATCCAACTAGATATAAATTCCATATCAAACACCGCCTAATGAACCATCAATGTCAAATTCCCTGCTAAAATAATGACGGTTAAACTTAAAAAAAACATGATGGCAACGATTCCTAAGGCAGCAAATAAATAAATCACGCTCTTCGATATCACATCTAAACATGTAATAATAGCACCGCCTCCAAGGGGTTGTAAAAGAGCCGCCGATAATTTATAAATGAATGCGACGAGTAAAATTTTGATTGCAGGAAAAAGAATAATTAATAACATGACGCTTACACCAGCAATTCCTATCGTATTTTTCAAGATCGCTGTTGCACTGATCACCGTATCCGTGGCATCGGTAAACATACGTCCGACAACTGGTATAAAATTTCCAGTCATAAATTTTATCGTTTTCACCGCAACCCCATCTGCTACAGCAACCGCAGTCCCTTGAACGGAGACAACCGCTAAAAAAACCGTCATAAAAAGACCTAAAAGACCAATACTCCAATTGCGTAAAAGGGAAGCTAATTGGGTCGCTTTATAATGTTCTGTTAAAGTGCTGACAATGCTTAACAAAACTGAAAGGAATAATAGGGGGAGGACGATTTTATTGACAAAAATGCCACTGATGTTCGTTAAAAATAGTAATATTGGATGGAAAAATCCAGCAGAAATCGCTCCACCACCTGTCGCAACAAGCGCTAATAAAAGGGGAATAAAAGCGATCGTAAAATGGATCATTTGGTCAATTGTTGAACTAACATATTCCATCGCTATATGGAAACTGTTTAATGCGATGATTAATAAAACGATAAAGACGATGGAATAGGCAATTTTACTCACGATACCTTGCTCGAACGTATTTTGTAACGATTGAAGAAACATGCTGAAAATCGTCAACATCATTAACGTACCCAAAAGTTTTCCATTCGCTACGAGCTCAAAAAAGATAAAATGAAGAATGCCACGAATCCATTCCTTTACGGAAAACTGATCCGTGTTTTTTACGAAATCGGAGAAACTTCCCTTCGCTCCTTCTGGCAAAAATCCACCGTATTCAGTGACGATCATCTCCCAATATTGTTGGATATCACTTAAATCCATCCGGTCAATTTGATCATCAACCAAATCGGTAACATCATCTTTTGTTTCCGCACACACTTCACTTCTACTTGTCCAAATAAACAGCATCGAACAGAGGACGAAAAACCAGATCGGAAATCGCTTCAATCATTTCACCCCGTATTTTTTCAAGATCCTTTTATGATGGAATCATTTGTAGGATCATTTCAATTAATGTTGTAATAATCGGTACAGCCATTGCTAAAATAATGATTTTTCCAGCCATTTCAATTTTCGATGCAATCGTACCTTGACCTGCATCCTTCGTAATTTGGGATGCAAATTCAACGATATATGCAATACCGATAATTTTTAAAATCGTATCCACATATATTTGATTTACTTTGGCATTCCTCGCGATTTCTTCAATCATCCGGATGATTTCATAAATTTGATCGATGAGAAAGAGGAAGATGGCGCTACCGGTAAATATCGTCAATAAAAAGGCAATATTCGGTTTCTGTTCCTTTACGATTAAGGCAAGTAAGCTAGCGATCAGTGCTGTCCCAGTGATTTGAAGGATATCAATAGAACATTCCTCCTTTAATTATGGAATAGGAATACGGACTTAATTTTTTGAAACAAATCATCGACGATGGAAGCTACTTGATACAAAATATATATAAATCCGAATAACGTAACCCATTGGGCATATTCCTTCTTTCCAACTTGATCTAAAATCGTGTGCAAAAATGCCACGACAATTCCTACCCCAGCAATCTTAAATATCACTTCCACATCAATGCCCATACTAACGAATCCTCCCTAATGGCTGTTCGATCACGTCGCATCCGTTCAGTGATGTCGAATGATTGAAAAACTGTTCAAATCAAAATAATGATGATGAACAGACCCGATAATACCCCAAGGCTTTTTACCATTTTCCCGTACGTTTGTTGTTTTTCTGTCGCTTCCCGTTCCACCCTTTCCAAATAGGTCAATGTAAGTTGAATTTGTTTTTGTTGTTGGACGAGGTCATGTCTTCCAAGGGTCTCTCCAAATTGGAGTAATATTTCCAACTCCGAATTTTTCATTGCTGTTTTCGGCCAAATTTCTTTGAGACTTTCTTCCCATGCCTGTTTCGCGGTAATTTCCCTTTCGATCAGTTTATTTGAAAAACAATCGAAAAGAATTTGGATTGGTACTACAAACTGTTTAGAAATTTTCCTAGACGCTTCATGTAATGGTGTGTGACCGTACATAATTTCCGCTTCTAAACTTTGTAACGCGCTTTTCATCATTCGTAATTGGCGGATTCGTTCAGAATAGGATCTGGACACTTCCAATCCGATCCAACTTGAAGCGGCAAGAATAAGAAGTGCACCGATCAGTTTCATTTATATCCCCCTGTTTTACCGTAAATTTCCCTTCCGTTTTCATCCTTTAAGCTAACCACCTTCCCAGGTCCTTGTATTCGTTTTAATTCGAAATATCGTTGGAAGATTTTCTGTTCTAAAATTGGTTTTAAAGTTGGGCGATGCTGAATATCTTCAAAACTTTCACCGTGGGTTGTCATCATTAACCGAACACCGGCGTTCACCGCTTCTAATATTGCTTCCGTATCCTCCTTACGACCGATTTCATCGACTACGAGAATATCAGGGCTCATGGAACGAATCATCATCATCATTCCTTCTGCCTTTGGACAAGCATCCAGTACATCGAGCCGATGCCCGAAAGTCATTTGAGGTACTCCTTGAAAACAACCGGCAATTTCACTTCGTTCATCGACGATACCTACCTTTTGGGCAGGTATGTTCCATCGTTTTGATCCGGTGGACATGATTCTTGCAAAATCCCTTAACAAGGTTGTTTTTCCCGTTTGCGGTGGTCCGATGATCATCGTATGCTTCCAATTGGAGTCATATAGAAATGGAATCCATTTTTCTCCAATTCCGATTTTTTCCTTCGCAATTCGGATATTAAATGAACTAACGTGTCGAATGCCTTTCACTTTTCCATTTTCCAATATAACCTTTCCACCCAATCCGATTCGGTGTCCACCTTCGATCGTAATAAATCCCCTTTTCAATTCTTCCTCTAATGTGTAAAAGGAATGTTTTCCTAATTTTGAAATGAGTTTCTCCGCTTCCGACATGTCCACGAAGTAAGGAAGGAAAACGGTTTTAGTCCCTGTTAAAAGTTCTACCGGACGATTGACTCGAATTCGAATTTCTTCAATATCCTTTATATTCCCATTTGTTATTGCAATAATTTTTTCCTCAATGTCCTTCGGTAAAATCGATAGGATCCCATTCAAAGCGAACGACCTCTTTCGTCAGAATGAAAGTTCTTTCTTTTTTAAATGTATTGCCTAGTTGGACAAAGTATGACTTGCTTTTTTCTCAATTTCGTTCATTGACTGGAAAACCATTTAAAATAGAAAAACGCATCACCTTAACTACTACGGCGATACGTTGGGATCTTCCTACCGAGATCACTTCTCTTTTCTAGCTATATTAGACACATTTTCTTTCTTGAAAACCGACTGGTGAGTTTTCCTTTTTTTCTAAAGGCGATGTTTTTTTAAACGGAAAAAAATTTCGATTCTTTCATTTGAATAATTGGATATGGAAAAAAGAGAGATGTTAAAAAAAAACACTAGATTATGGAGGTCAGTCTAAAATATAATGGTCCATCGACTATTATAATATTAGGAGTATTAAGTTTTTATTGGGAATTTGTATAAAAAACCATTGTATATAAAAAGCCGAGGTGGGAAATTACCACCTTTTTCATCCCTTGCTTGGTCGTTCGTATGAAATAACACCGACCCAATCCAAGTTTATGATTATCCAATATCGGGCGGGGGTATTTTTTGTCAAAGAAAAAAGGCCCCAAACTTTGGGACCTATGATGACCTTTACGCTCGAGACACATAACTTCCATCGACCGTATTAATGATTAAAACATCCCCTTCGTTTACGAAAAATGGAACTTGAACGACAAAACCCGTTTCCAATTTCGCTGGTTTTGATCCTCCGGAAGCCGTATCCCCTTTTATTCCCGGTTCCGTTTCGACGACTTTTAGTTCGACAGTGTTCGGTAGTTCCACCCCGAGGGTTTCACCTTGATACATGATGATATGTACGATCATATTTTCCTTTAAAAAGTTCAATTCGTATTGGATTCGCGATGCAGGCAATTCCACTTGTTCATAGTTTTCCGTATCCATGAAAACGTGGCTATCTCCGTTCGCATATAAATATTGCATCGTGCGGTTATCGATTTGAGCTTTCTCTACTTTTTCACCGGCACGGAAGGTCTTTTCTTGGATGGCACCAGTTCGTAAATTTCTCAATTTTGAACGGACAAATGCCGCACCTTTCCCCGGTTTTACGTGTTGAAATTCCAATACTCGGTAAATTTCACCGCCAACTTCGATCGTTAAGCCTGTCCGAAAATCATTTACAGAAATCATGAATAGATCCTCCTTAAATTACAAAATAATAAGTTCCTTCGTTGAGTGGGTTAACCGTTCATTTCCGTCTTCTGTAATTAAAAGATCGTCTTCGATTCGAACACCCCCAAGATTTGGGATATAAATTCCCGGTTCAACGGTGACAACCATACCGGGAGCAAGAACCGTATCGGATTTCACCGATAAAGCGGGGCCTTCATGGACTTCCAAACCGATACCATGGCCGGTCGAATGACCAAAATATTCCCCGTATCCTTTTTCCGTTATGTAGTCCCTCGGAATAGCATCCGCTTGTTTCCCAGTCATCCCTGGTCCAATTTGTTCGACACCTTTCAATTGGGCCTCGAGAACGATATTGTAAATTTCTTTTAATTCATCCTTCGGTTCCCCAATTGCCACGGTTCGAGTAATGTCGGATACGTAACCGTTATAAATGGCTCCATAATCGAGCGTTACGAGATCTCCCTTTTCAATAGTTTTATTTGTTGCAACACCATGGGGAAGGGCAGAACGAACGCCTGATGCAACAATCGTATCGAAGGATGAAGAAGTGGCACCGATCTTTCGCATGAAAAACTCAAGTTCATTGGATACTTCCAATTCCGTTTTCCCTGGACGGATAAACTCCAATATATGTTTAAATGCTGCATCAGCAATATCCGCAGCTACCTTTAATATCTTAATCTCATCTTCCGATTTTATCAAGCGGATTTTTTCAACGACATTGGAGACAGGAATGAGGGAGGCAGACATTTGTTTTTCGTATCCTTTAAACGTTGCAACCGTCAAATGTTGTTCTTCAAAACCGACCTTCGAAATATTTTTTTCTTTACAAATGCGTTCGACTTCTTCGGCAATGGATCCACGATGTTGTACAATTTCATACCCAACGGCCTGTTTTTTCGCCTGTTGTACATAACGGAAATCTGTAATGATATATGCTTCCTCCTCTGTAATTAATACAACCCCAGCACTTCCAGTAAAATTGGTCATATAGCGCCGATTATACGGGTTTGTGATCAACATGGCTTCAATGCCAAAATGGGAAAATTGATTCCTTAACTTTTCTACTTTTTTCATTTTGTCCTCTCCTTATATGGATTTTTCTCATTTTACCCAATTACAGTGGTAAAAGGGCGATGTAGACGGAATGACCATCCTTTCATTTCTATTAATATCGATTGATACACATATTTTACCATATCGAGGAACAATTCCACTACCTATTCCTCTCCTTTCCCTTCCATCGCTTGTCCTTTTTCCCTTAACATTTCATGATAATCGTAGGAAATCGAATAGCCGATGAAGACTCCGAACAAAACGAACAGACAAAGGGTTGTGATAATCGTATTTTTCGTCAATTCTGTAATCGGATTTAAACTAGGAAATAACGGGTTGAGGATGAAAAATACGAAAAGAAAAAGGGCAAGTCCATAAAAAATACCGACCCAAAAATTTTCGAATTTTTTCAATGTAAAATAATAAATATATGCAGCAACGATTCCAAAAAGGCCTAGGAAGAAGATGGAAAGGGTTGTTCCGATCCAACCGGTTTTCCAATCGCCCAAAGACCATGGCTCCAATATGACGTTCGGATGAATATCTGTAAAGTGAAAAACATTTGCTAGAAATCCTAGTGTTCCCCAAAAGGCTCCACCGAAAAAGCCGGTAATAGCCGATGAGGTGACGACCGATAGCGATTTTTCCCGCGTCTGTTCTTCCAATTTCCGTTGACTCAAAATGATCACCTCCGACTATAGTATGACCGATTGGGCAAAAATTTTTTCCGTTTTTCGAATTTAATAGCGATTTTCGAATATCTTTTGTAAAATAGAATTAGGGACGCTTCGTCGGTATTTGATACATATGCGATTCACCATATTAAAGGAAAATCTTTTTTTACATTTAATCAATGATTGAAGCCTCTATTTTCATCGATTATTTTAGAACGGATAATATATTGATCAAGTAGTTTAAAAGGGAGATTTTTTGCTAATGATGTGATTAGGAGGTGACGATATGAGAGCGAAGACTCCGATTTTTGTGTATATTCTGCTTCTCTTAGCACTCCTTGGATTTATCGCCCTTCTACAAACGAATCCACACGCACTCGTTCGCTATCTTTTAGGGACAGTGATTGTCATTTTCATCCTTTTGCTCTTATTTAAATATATATCCCCAACCAATATGACCCGTAGGGAAGAAGATCGGGCTTTTGCAAAAGCAGCAAAATATTCCAAAAAAAGGATGAAAAAACTTTCGACTAACAACAAAAAAAAGGCACATCGATCTAAACATGCACTTCGTAGAAATCGAAATCATTTAACGGTGATTGAAGGTAAAAAAGGAAAAAAGAAAAGTCGAGCACTCCATTGACTGTCTACTTTTTAACATCTTTCCGAAAGAAGTCTCCCACTTCTAAACGAAGCGAAAGTGGGAGATGAATTTCGGTTAGGCGTAGGTATGAGTTGTCTCTTTTTTTGTGTTATGATATAATCAGTCTTAGAAAAATGAAAGGTTGTTTTACCAATGGAATTAGACAATAATAACCATTCAGTGTTCCCGTTGTATTATCATCTTGTTCTGGTTGTAAAATATCGCAGACAAGGGATTGATGATACCATATCTGACTATGCAAAAGATATGTTTGTGAGACTGGGTAAAAATTACAATATTTCCTTGGTCGAATGGAATCACGATATGGACCATGTGCATATTTTGTTCAAAGCGCATCCGAATAGTGAACTGTCAAAGTTCATCAATGCCTGTAAAAGTGCAAGTTCTCGACTGATCAAAAAGCATTTTCCGCAAGTGAAAGGAAAACTGTGGAAAGAATATTTTTAGTCAAGAAGCTTTTGCCTGCTTACAACGGGTGGTGCACCCATTGAAGTCATAAAAAAATATATAGAAAATCAAGGTATGAAGTGATGGGGTGTCGATATGGCAAACAAAGCCTATCAGTTCCGTCTGTACCCAACAAAAGAACAAGAACAACTGCTCACCAAAACCTTCGGTTGTGTCCGTTTCGTTTACAACAAAATGCTTGAAGAACGCATACAAATTTATGAAAAGTTCAAAGACGACAAAGAAGCTTTGAAAAAACAAACATTTTCGACCCCTGCCAAGTACAAAAAGGAGTTTCCTTGGCTTAAAGAAGTGGATAGCCTTGCGCTGGCAAATGCCCAATTGAATTTGCAGAAAGCGTTTCAAAATTTCTTTTCCGGTCGTGCTGGATTTCCAAAGTTCAAAAACCGCAAGGCGAAACAGTCGTACACCACAAATGTGGTCAATGGCAACATTAAGCTTTCCGATGGCTATATCAAGTTACCCAAACTGAAATGGATCAAGTTCAAGCAACATCGAGAGATTCCTGCCCACCATATCATCAAAGCTTGTACGATCACGAAAACAAAAACAGGAAAATACGATATTTCTATTCTTACAGAGTACGAACATCAACCTGTACCAAAAGAAGTGCAAACGGTTGTTGGCTTAGATTTTTCCATGAACACGTTGTATGTCGATAGCGAGGGTAAGAGAGCCAATTATCCTCGATTCTATCGGCAAGCCTTAGAAAAACTAACCCGAGAGCAACGGGTGCTGTCACGCCGCAGGAAAGGTTCTAATCGTTGGCACAAACAGCGTCTGAAAGTTGCAAAGCTACATGAAAAAATTTCGAACCAACGAAAAGACTTTCTGCATAAGGAGTCGCACAAATTAGCGAAACTTTATGATTGCGTGGTCATCGAAGACCTCAACATGAAAGGGATGTCACAAGCCCTCCATTTCGGTCAAAGCGTTCATGACAACGGCTGGGGTATGTTCACCTCTTTCCTTCAGTACAAATTGGAAGAACAGGGGAAGAAACTGATCAAAATCGACAAATGGTTTCCCTCATCCAAAACGTGTTCATGTTGCGGTCAAGTCAAAGAGTCTCTATCGCTTTCTGAGCGTACATTCCGCTGTGAATGTGGATTCGAGAGCGACAGGGACGTCAATGCAGCAATCAATATCAAACATGAGGGCATGAAACGATTAGCGATAGCCTAACTTGTCCTCGAACCGTGGGGCACATGGGGATCGCTCGGTCAACTTCCCATCATGAGATGGGATTACCCGAGAAGCCTCCACCTCTAAGCGAAGCGTAGGTGGTGGGAGTATGTCACTAGCTCCATCCTTTTAAAAATTTTTCCGCCTGCTCCCTTCCCAATTGAAGGAGAGCTTCTTTTTTTTCTTCTGTCAAAGAAAATTCGCTCGCCATAATTCCTTCAGTCGGGATAAAAATAATATTTTTTTTGTTCATTCCGGATATATATCTAGCATCGTGGGCATCTTTCATAGTCACGAATAAAGCTTCAAATAGTTTGAGGGCATTTTCAATTTTTCTCGGTTCCTGATCCTTTTCGTTTGCACTTAGCTTGATCCCAATAACCGGACGTTTCAACTTCACTTGACTTTGATCGAATAACCACATTGGGAAATTACTTAATACACCACCATCGACGATAATAGCTTTCCCTTTCTTCGTTTTGATTCGAACCGGTTCGAAAAAAAAGGGTAAACTACAACTCATACGGACTGCTTTTGCTACGGAGAAGGTTTGAGGATGAATATGATAATTTCGTAAATCATCCGGAAGAACGACGAGTCGGCCATTGGTCAAATCGGAGGCGATTAAACGTAATTTTCCTGGAGATAAATCGGAAAAAGTGAAGATCCCTTTCTTCTTTAATCGATCCTTAACCCATCCTTCCAATGCATCACCCTTGTACAATCCTAAACGCCAATAAATAGGAATCCATTTTAATATGGAAATAGGAGATTGAAATCTCGGTTCATCCAACATATCTTTTAAATCGAGGGTATTTAATTCTTGGAAAATTTCCTGACTCGTATATCCCGCTGCGAGGAATGCGGCAAGTATTGCCCCAGCACTCGTACCTGCTACCCGTTTAAAACGGATCCCCCTTCGTTCTAATACTTCACACGCACCGATAAAAGCGAAGCCTTTCACTCCACCACCGGAAAATACTCCATCGACATACATACCCATCCCTCCTCCTTATATATGTAAGCGAAAAGGTAAAGGATTAGTACAGATATAAAAAAGCCGCCTCATCAAATTTGAGACGACTTTGCCTAGGTTATATCATTATAAACCGCACTTCAGTTGGGCTCCGCAGTTATCACACGTATTACACCCACCGTGTTCTTTAACTTTCCCCTTCCGACAAATTGGACACGTATTTCCAACTTCCGATCCAATCGTTACATCGGTTGAACGGAGATCTTGAATCGTTTCAACTAACATCACTTTCGGTTTTTCTACTTCTTGTTCTACCGGTTCATCTTGCTCTTCCGCTTTTAAGGTTAAAACTTGGGTATCCCGACTACCATCCACATAAACCGTACCACCCTTTGCTCCACCTTTATAAAGACGTTCATATACTTTTTCCACTTGTTCAACCGAATATCCTTTCGGGGCATTGACCGTTTTACTAATAGAACTATCGACCCATCGTTGAATAACACATTGTACATCAGCATGGGCTTCCGGTGATAAGTCCATTGCCGTTACAAACCAGTGAGGTAAATGATTTTCATCCGCATCCGGATTTCGATCCAAGTATTCTTGAACAATATCAGCTTTTACTTCGATAAATTTACCTAATCTTCCACTACGATAATAGGTGAAGGAGAAATACGGTTCCAACCCGGTGGAAACCCCTACCATCGTACCTGTCGAACCAGTCGGTGCCACTGTTAATAAATGGGAATTGCGAATGCCATATTTTAAAACCCCGTCTCGAATGTCTTCAGGCATTTTTTTCATATAACCGGTTTCCGTAAAGACCTTTCTTAAACGCATCGTGTCTTCCTCTGTCTTTCCGACCAAAAAGGGGAAACTTCCCTTTTCTTTCGCCAATTCAATGGAAGTTTTGTACGCAGTCGTGGCGATCGTTTCAAACACCTTGTCTACAAGCTCATTACCTTCTTCTGAACCATATTCCTTTTCACAATAGATGAGTAAATCAGCTAACCCCATAACTCCAAGTCCAATTCTTCTCTCGCCAAGGGCTTGTTTTTTGTTTTCTTCTAAGAAGTACGGGGTTGCATCAATTACATTGTCCTGCATCCGTACACCAATTTGAACCGTCTGTTTTAATTTTTCAAAATCTACTTCCTTTTTCTTCTTATCTACCATATTTGCTAAATTCACCGCTGCTAAATTACAAACGGAATAGGGGGCTAATGGCTGTTCTCCGCATGGGTTCGTCGCAACAACTTTCTGCCCGTAAGCTTGTGCATTTGTCATTTCATTGGCATTATCAATGAAAAAGATCCCCGGCTCAGCAGAGTAAGTTGCACATATATTAATTAATTTCCAAAGTTCTCGAGCTTTAATTTTTCGATAGGTCCGTATCCGGAAACCTAATTTTTCCCATTCACGAACATCACCAACATGATGCCACTTTTCATTATATTGTTTCATCTCATATTCGTTGTAGCTTTCCACATCTGGAAAACGCAATTCAAAATCTAGGTCCTTCTCCACAGATTCCATAAAATCATTCGTTAAACAGACGGAAATATTTGCTCCGGTTAAAAAATCCGGATTGTGGACTTCATACACGCCACCATCTGTTAATTTTTGTTCAGCATCGTTAATAATTTCTTCCGTAAATCCTCCGTAACCCGGGATATGTTTGAAGTTTTTAATCGCCTCATACATCGTCCGTTCTTGTTCGGTTAAAGGGACAAATTTCAATTTTTCTTCTGCTAATTTTTTAATTTGTTCATCTTCCGTCGATTCAATAAGAAACCGTAAAATACGTGGGTTTTGCATTTTGGAAATAATAAACTCAATGACATCCGGATGCCAAACTGCGAGCATAATCATTTGGGCACCTCTTCGGGAACCACCTTGTTCGACTAAATGGGTTAATTTGGCAATATCGTCGAGCCAAGAAACAGAACCGGATGATTTTCCATTTACGCCCCTCGCTAACGTATTGCGCGGTCGAAGAGTAGATCCGTTCGTCCCAACTCCCCCTCCCCGGCTCATTATCTCCATTACTTGTTTCCGATGTTCAGAGATACCTTCCCGGGAGTCTTGCACGTAAGGCATAACATAACAATTAAAATATGTAACATCCGTTGCTGCACCTGCCCCATAAAGCACCCTTCCTGCGGGGATGAAATTTAATGAAACGAGCTCTTGATAAAATTTTTCAAACCATTCTTTCCGTAATTCATCCGTTTTTTCAACTTCCGACAAACCGGTTGCATTTCTTTTCGCGATTTGTTCATAGAAAATTTCCAACGGCTTTTCAATGACATCTAAAGATCGGGTCACGATTCCTGATTCGATCTCTTCCGGCTTTTCCAATGCTCCCCGATATTCTTCTTCTACTAGGACAGTCGCTTTTTTCTCTTCCCAATGTATATCAAGTATGTATCCGACTCCTCGGGCAGGAAATTTCGGGTCTTCTTTAATCGTTAAAACGACAAAATCCCCTTCTGTTAACGTTAATTTTTCTGTATCTTTAAATGAGTATCGATCCAACATAACGAGTCTTGAGACCCCTTTGAAGGTAATTTTCATATCCTCAGTAATTGGGTGTACTTGAGGAAAAAGTCGGATTGCCTCATTTAATCGTTTAATGTTCAAGGTCGGTTTTTCTCCAGTGGCTATCGTCATCATCCCATCTCCTTTTCTTCGATTTCCATTCCTAAGAATCCTTTTGAAATTACCTTTACCATATCATACAAAAAACCGAAAATCAATATGTTGTATTAAAAATTCATTTCACATACTATATATTGTGTTTATAAGCATATTTGTCGAGATTTGTCAATATGATAAACGAATCATTTTTCATCCGAATGTAAACTCAACAAAAGTTTATTCTACCAAAGGGACGAAAGAAAATAAAGAATGTAGATAAAAAGATATGTTCGTAGTTTTTTCCATTTTGTCAAAAGGACGGTAAAATCCTGCATTGATTCCTAGATACGTAATCATCCTACTTTTGATCAGAAACTGTGGACATATTGTTCTCATTCGTTCATTTTCAGGTTGTACCGACTTTTTTTCTAGGAGTGATGTCTATTAAAAAATTTTCTTTGCCCTTTTCACTGTTCATCTATATAATAGGAATAGTAGGTTCGATTGGAAAGGAGAACATCGATGATTTATGTACTTTTAGGCATCATTATTGCCCTCTTCGGATATGGACTTTACAATTTCTTTTATCAAAAAAAAGTTTTAACCGCTTTAACCCAGGAGGAATTTATTAAAGGGTATCGAAAAGCCCAGCTAATTGATGTGAGGGAACCGAATGAATTTGAATCCGGGCATATTCTCGGCGCAAGGAATATTCCATTATCCCAATTGAAAATGCGTTTAAAAGAAATCCGGGCCGACAAACCGGTCTATTTATATGACCAAACGGGTTCTCGTAGTGGACGAGCCGCTATTATTCTCCATAAAAAGGGATATAATCAATTATTTTATTTAAAGGGTGGCTTTAAAAAATGGACCGGAAAGATTAAAGTCGGAAAATAAAAGGGAGGATTCCCTGCTGAGGCAGGTCGTCCTCCCTTCTTATTTATTCTTTCATATAACGAAGAATCGGTTTCCGTGCGGCTTTTGCTTCATCGAGTCGCTTAACCACCGTCGTATGGGGGGCATCTTGTACGATTTCTGGATTTTCCTCGGCTTCTTGAGCAATTTGAATCATCGTATCGATAAAAGCATCGAGCGTTTCCTTCGATTCCGTTTCCGTTGGTTCAATCATCAATGCCTCTTCCACGTTCAGTGGAAAATAGATCGTCGGCGGGTGAAATCCGAAGTCGAGAAGGCGTTTCGCAATATCAAGGGTCCGTACCCCTAATTTTTTTTGTCTACGACCGCTTAACACAAATTCATGTTTGCAATGGCGATCAAAAGGCAAATCGTAATAGGGACTCAATTTACGCATCATATAGTTCGCATTTAACACGGCATTTTCTGCTACTTTTTTTAATCCATCCGGTCCCATCGTTCGTATATATGCATAAGCTCGAATATTAATTCCAAAATTACCATAGAACGGTTTCACCCTTCCAATGGACTCGGGTCGATCGTAATCGAACGTATACCCATTTTCACCTTTTACCAATACGGGTACAGGAAGAAACGGAATCAATTCCTTTTTAACCCCAACGGGACCGCTTCCTGGGCCGCCACCTCCGTGGGGACCGGTAAAGGTTTTATGCAAGTTGAGATGGACGACATCAAACCCCATATCCCCTGGGCGCGCCTTTGCCAAAATGGCATTTAAATTTGCCCCATCATAATACAACTTTCCTCCAACTCCGTGGACGATTTCGGCAATTTCCAAAATATGCTCTTCAAAGAGACCGAGGGTATTCGGATTTGTCAACATTAATGCCGCTGTATCCTCACCGACAACCCGTTTTAAATCTTCCAAATCGACAAGTCCATTTTCATCGGAAGCGACCGTTACCGTCTCAAAGCCAGCGACCGTCGCGGATGCGGGATTTGTACCGTGGGCGGAATCAGGGATGATGACTTTCGTCCGATGGAAATCTCCGTTTGCTTCATGGAACGCCCGAATCATCATTAACCCGGTCCATTCTCCGTGGGCACCGGCAGCAGGCTGTAATGTCACTTCATCCATTCCGGTAATTTCCTTCAAATGTTCTTGAAGATCATACATCAATTCCATTGCCCCTTGAACCGTCCGTTCATCTTGCAGTGGATGAATATGGACGAATCCCGGAATTCGAGCGAGATCTTCATTAATTTTCGGATTATATTTCATCGTACAAGATCCTAACGGGTAAAAGCCGTTATCGACACCGTAGTTTCTCCGGGACAAGGCTGTGTAATGACGAATAATATCCAACTCGGATACTTCCGGTAATTCCGGATCTTCTTTACGAATATACTCTTCAGGAATTAAGTCCTCCACTTTTGTCTCTTCCAAATCGAATTCAGGAAGGGAATAACCGATTCGACCTTCCTTACTTTTCTCAAAGATGAGCGGAAATTGATCTTGTCCCATCATACTTCCCCCATTTCTTTCACAAAGTAATCGATTTCTTCCTTCGTACGAATTTCCGTCACACAAACGAGTAAATGGTCTTTGAATTTTGGATCGACTTTCCCTAAATCGTATCCGGCGATCATCCCCTTTTCTAACAATCGTTCCGTTACTACTTTCAATGGTTTCTTCGATTTGACGACAAATTCGTTAAACGAGGGACCTTCGAATGGGATTTCAAATCCTTTCTTTTTAAAGGCTTCCTTCGCATAATTCGCTTTACGGACATTTGCAAGTGCCATTTCTCGAATTCCCCTTTTACCTAAGGCTGTCATGGTAACGCTTGCAGCCAACGCAATCAAAGCTTGGTTTGAACAAATATTGGATGTTGCTTTTTCCCGACGAATATGTTGTTCCCGGGCCTGTAATGTTAAAACGAAACCTCTTTTTCCATCCTCATCTGTCGTTTGACCGACCAATCTTCCAGGAATTTTTCGCATCAATTTCTTCGTTGTCGCGAAATAACCGGCATGAGGCCCACCGAAGGATTGAGGAACACCTAACGGCTGTACATCCCCTGTTACAATATCTGCATGAAAATGTCCAGGCGGTGTTAAAATGCCTAAAGCAAGGGGATTGGATGAAACGACAAAATGTGCATTCTGTCCATGGACAATCGGTTCGATCTCCTTTAACGGTTCAATCCGTCCGTAAAAATTCGGATATTGAATAATAACGCAAGCGACCTGATCATCCATCCGATTTTGAAGTGCTTCCAAATCGGTGATTCCATCTTTCATTGGAATTTCTTCCACCTGTAATTTTTGACCTAACGCATAGGTTTTTACAACTTCCCTATATTCCGGATGGGTCGATTGTGAAATCAAAATCGTATTTCTTTTCGTTTGATTACAAGATAAAATGGCCGCTTCTGCTAAAGCCGTTCCCCCATCGTACATGGAAGAATTGGATACATCCATTCCAGTCAATTCACAAATCATCGTTTGGAACTCAAATATGGCTTGTAGTTCACCTTGGGAAAATTCCGGTTGATAAGGTGTATAGGCCGTGTAAAATTCCGACCGAGAAATGACGTGATCGACGATGGATGGTATGTAATGATCGTACACGCCAGCACCTAAAAAGCTAACGTAATTTTGCAAATCCTTATTTTTCCCTGCTAGTCGAGAAAGCTCTTTCGTTAACGTCTTTTCCGATACTGCTTCTTTAATGTTCAGGCGCCCTTCAAAACGGATTTCTTCTGGAATATCCGAAAATAATTCATCAATGCTTTCAACACCGATTTCTTTTAACATTTCCTTTCGATCCTCGGCAGTTGTTGGTAAATACCGGAAATTCATATCCATCCCTCCCGTATGAAGTCTACTCCTTTTTTCGTTTATAAAAGGGCGTAGGTACGATTTTCGCTTTTAATTTTTTATTGCGAATTTCCACATACATTTCTTCCGATGTAGCATAATGTGCGTCGATCAGTGCCAACGCAATATTTTTTTTCAGCAATGGAGATTGGGTACCCGATGTAATAAACCCGATTTCCCGTTCATCGTCGTATACTTTATATCCATGCCTTGGAATTCCCCGGTCAATCATTTCTAGACCGACCAATTTTCGAGGGGAACCTTCCTGCTTTTGTTTTTGTAATACGTCTTTACCGAAAAAGTCAGATTCCTTATTCGTTTTCACAAAAAAGCCTAATCCTGCTTCAATTGGGGAAATATCCTCGGCCAATTCCTGTCCATATAAAGGCAAGCAAGCTTCAAATCGCAACGTATCCCGCGCGCCTAAACCACATGGTAAAAGCCCTTCCTTTTTTCCATTCGTTAAAATTAAATTCCATAAATAAGGGGTGTCCTCGGATCGACAATATAACTCAAACCCATCTTCTCCGGTATAGCCACTTCGACTAACCATCACCTTTACTTCGCCAATCTCCACATCTGCTCGAAATCCAAAAAAGGGTATTTCAGATAAAGAGATGTTTTTTACGAGTTTTTGTAAAATTCCCTCTGCAAAAGGGCCCTGGATAGCTAGTTGTCCATATTGATCGGATTTGTCCTCAATCGTCACATCCCCTGATTTTTGTTTCAAAAACCAATGATAGTCCTTATATGTATTGGCAGCATTTACGACTAGCAAAAAGGTAGTCGGTGACAGACGGTAGACGAGCAAATCATCTATGGTTCCACCCTCTTCATTACACATTAATGTGTACTGGGCTTTTCCTGTAGCAAGTTTCGAAACGTCATTTGTTAACAACCTTTGCAAAAAGGATTCTGAGTTCTTTCCAGATACGAGAATTTCACCCATATGGGAAACATCGAAAAGACCGGCTTTCGTCCTCACCGCCAAATGTTCTTCTTTTATACTCGTAAACTGAACTGGGAGCTGCCATCCGCCAAAATCGATCAATTTTACGCCTTTTTCCTTATACACATCATAAAGCGGCGTCTGTTTCTGTTTGTCCATATTCCCAACCCCTTTCCATTAGATCATCCGTGAAGATCGATTTACTTTCCCTCGGGAAATGATAATTCCCGAAAGAAAGGACATACTAAAGTACGAATGTGTCTGTAACATCTTCATCAAATGTTCAAAGATTTGATATGATATATCATCATCGTAACATCGGAGTACCTTTTCAGCAACTATTTATCGTATGAAAAGGAGAGGGATAAGGTTGGAAGTGAGAATCGATTTCCATCAAACATGGCAAAACGCCTTTTTGCAACGTTTAGAAAGGGATGGACCGTGGTCAAATTGGGAAATATACCAATTGGCACTCGAAGCAGAACAACATACATTCGTTTCTGATTTTGACAACTTACAATCGTTAAAATTTTTACCCGAATTAAAACCTCTTCCCCATCAATTGGAAGCGGTCAAACAAGTCATTGAAAATATGAATGGTAAAGCGATTTTAGCCGATGAGGTAGGATTAGGAAAAACGATTGAAGCAGGCTTGATTTTAAAAGAATATATGATCCGAGGATTGGTGAAAAAAGTATTGATCCTTGTTCCTGCCTCTTTAATCTCCCAATGGGTATTAGAATTAAATAAAAAGTTCTATATTCCAGCAGTACCGTATAAAAAATCGTGGGGATGGAAGGATCAAGACATCATCGTCTCTTCCCTCGATACGGCGAAACGAAGTCCCCATGCTGAGATGATTTTAGAACAAAACTATGATTTTATTATTATTGATGAGGCACATAAATTGAAAAACGCCCAAACGAAAAATTATCAATTTGTTCAACGATTAAAAAAGAAATTTTGCCTGTTGTTAACAGCGACCCCGATTCAAAACAAGGTTGAAGAAATTTTTCACTTAGTTTCCCTATTAAAACCCGGTCATTTAGGCAGTTCCTCTAATTTTTTAAAAAAATATAAAGGAAGCCATCGTAAAGAAATCGACGATGGACTAAAAGATTTAATCCGAAAAGTGATGGTCCGACAAAGCCGTCGGGAAACAAATATTCAATGGACGAAACGACATGTTGAGACGGTAATCATCAATTTTACACCGAAGGAAAGGGAATTTTATGAAATGATTATCAAATTTCCGAAAAAGGAAGCCATATTTGACAACGCTTTTAGTTTATTGACATTAAAACGGGAAGCATGTAGTAGCAAAGAGGCCGTTTTTTTTACTTTGAAAAACATGTTGAAAAAACAAAATCCCCCTTCACCGGCCTTAGTCGATTTTACCAACCAGTTAATAAAAAAAATGGAAGGAATAACCGTCAATTCAAAGGCGGAAAAGGCACTAGATTTAATCCGAAAAATCGATGACAAGGTCATTATTTTTACTGAATATCGAGCTACACAACTTTATCTACAATGGTTTTTCCAAAAACATGGGATTCGTTCCGTACCCTTTCGAGGTGGATTTAAACGGGGAAAGAAAGATTGGATGAAGGAACTGTTTCAAACGAGTGCGCAAGTATTTATTTCAACAGAGGCGGGTGGTGAAGGGATCAATTTGCAATTTTGTAACCATATGATCAATTTCGATCTCCCTTGGAACCCGATGAAATTGGAACAACGGATCGGTCGCATCCATCGCCTCGGTCAACAAAAGGATGTATTTATTTATAATTTTGCTGTTAAAAATACGGTGGAAGAACAAATTTTAAAATTATTATACGAAAAGATCAATCTGTTTGAGCGGGTAATCGGTGAATTGGATGAAATTTTAACAAAATTAAACGTAGGAACTTTACATGAACATTTAACAGATATTTTTGCTACGTCTGAGTCGGAAGGGGAAATGAAGATTAAAATGGATAATTTTACTTCCGTCATCGAATTGGCCCAATCGTTAAAAGGAGATGAACTGGATGCAGCAACAGGAAATTCGTCAATTTCTTAAACGATTTTTCGATGCTACCCAATGTAAAACCGTTCAGGATGACGGAAATGCCTTTACCGTACAACTAACCGTCGACATGGATAAGGCCCTTATGAACCGTCCCTTTTATTGGCACTATATCGAAAAAACCCGAGGGACGCCAAATCCGCAAAAAATCACATTTCTCACCGATTTTTCTAATTCGAATGAATCAAAAGGGGAAAAAATCCATTTCGGTTCTCCACGGCTCCATCAAATTTTCCAATTAACGAAAAAACTCGGTGGATTTATCCGGATGTTTGAAGATCGACCGGGAACCGTTCAAAACCATACGCCACTTATTCCATGGCTATGTATGAACATAAAAGTAAGTTATATTTGCGATCGGAAAAAGGATGAATTCCATTCCATTGGATTAAATTTAATCAATGGGAAGATGTTGGATAATTTCCACTATCTTCTGAAGGATACATCAATGCCTTTATCGATGAAAATGCCTGATTTTGCTTTTACCTTTACTCCCCTTATAAAGCCGGTAAGTGGAATAAAAAGAATTGAACAATATATTCGTTCCCAATTGCAACAAGAAGACCACACGTGGGCGATGGAAGCGAAAAAGCGGTGGGAAAGGGATGAAAAATTACTGAATATTTTTTTTGAAGAATGGGAGGAAAAACCGGAACAGTATGAAATCGAAAAGGAAGCTCTACGGGAACAATATGAACCGAAAATTTCCGTCGATTGTATTAATGGTGGAATCTTTTATTTAACGAAGGATCGATTTCGTTAAGCTTCTATCAATGGGGCTGCCCTAAAAGTACAGCCCCCTTTCTTCGTAGATGATACTTTATAGATTTCATTTCGATGGCGGCACTTTCCGTGAGTACGGCTTAGACTTTTTAACTCGCATCGTTCGTAGGGTCTTCGGCTCATGCTGTTCCCACCGAAATCACCGTCACCTACCCTTTCATAAACATTGGGACTGTTCGGGCAGTCCCTTTCCTTTTTTCCAACGAAATCCTTTTATTTTCTCCGTATTTTTCTTTTGATGATCTGAAACTCTTCCTTCATTGCATAGGGCATGATGCCGAACCATTTATACAAACGTTGATCCCTTTCCTTTTTTTCTAATTTCATCCTCTTCCGTTCTTCCTTCGGTTTATCCAAATGTGAAACCAATGTCTCTGTAAGA
The DNA here is from genome assembly GCF_026547205.1 of Fervidibacillus halotolerans. Taxonomy (GTDB): domain Bacteria; phylum Bacillota; class Bacilli; order Bacillales; family Caldibacillaceae; genus Fervidibacillus; species Fervidibacillus halotolerans. The sequence goes on from NZ_CP106877.1 coordinate 1,527,155, forward strand.
AATTTTACATATTCATTTGATTTCAATATGGCTCACCAACCTTTTCATTTTTCTATTCATAGGTTAGACGAAGGAATGAGAAACTAAACGTATTCCGATCATCATCCGATTAAATTTCATTCCAACCGATGATTCGATTGGTTCTTTGATCAAAGGTAATCCAAACGGAATGTTTTCCCCCGTTAAAGGTGTAACAATCGAGGCGAATGGTTTTTTCCTCCTCCGATTCATCCACCGTCTCGAAAATTGCGTAACCTACATCCATTTGGAACGAACCCTGATTCGGTAAATCATTGTTCTTCAAATGATCATTTAATTGTTCCACAGAATAAATGAGTAGCGTTTCCAAATCATAACCGGTTTTCGTCGCAGCAAAAAAGCGTTTTTCCGTCTCATATCTCACCAGGACATGAACGATGATTACGGAAAAAACCATCAATAAAAAAAGCGTAAGGGGTAAAATAAAACCATTTGCTTGATTATTCTTCCACCTCGATATGGGGCGGGATGAAAATCGTTGCTTCGTGCACTGTTCCGTCTTTTCGTTCCACCTGAATGGTGATTCCTTTCGTAGTTTTCTGATAAGAAAAGGATGCAATTGAGAATAGAATAATTTCATGCCCTTTTAAATCTACCCTCCTTCGCAACTGATTCCCATATTTTTCATACAGTATCAATTTTTCATCTTCATAAAGCAATATTCGGTTATAGGTTAAACGGATTTTATCACTGTTTCGTATCTCACTTTTTACCTGATTTACAAACACTTCCCACTCCATTTCATTCAAAAACTCTTCTGTATAATCATGATATTGAAGAAGTGGAACAGTATGGGAAATAAAAATAAGAATCAGCGAAAAAATAAAAAGGGAAAAAAACAGCTCCAACAATGTAAATCCTTTATCGTCTTTGAATCGACCGACAAACACATTTTTCCTCCTGATTTTTTAAAAAATATCGTACACAAATATTTACCGAATTCTCCATCCGTTCAACTGTAACGAAATAATCGGTGTATTTTCCATTAATTTCTGTTTCTAACGGTTCTTCTAAAATATAGTTTATCGTTTGTTCAGTTACGTGAAATGTGGCCTCCTGATCGCTGAAAACTTCCATTCGTTGAATCGTAATATATAGAAAGGCAGGAAGGGTAAAGGATAAAATAATAAGCCAAATGGAAAAAGCAAATAAAAATTCTAAATATATGCTTGCCGATTGGTCACTTCCCATCTTTCGTCTCATAAATTGCAAATCTTCCTTTCCCGATACTAAAAAATATTCGATATTTTTTTTCTCCAATTCGAATTCCTAAGTTGCCAAATTTGCTAACATTGCCATTTGGATGGAAATAAAAATTGGTCATATGCCCCCACATGTCGACCTGATCTGGAAGTTTGCGAGATAACAAAAGCTTTTGTTCAAGCATTCGAAATTCATATTTTTTCGACAATGAATCATAACGAAAAGAAACAGCCGTCTGTTTCGTAATCGCCGTTTGTTGTGCTAAATACAAATCGGCTCTTAATTGATTCAGGACATGATTCCTTTCAATCGTATTCATTGTAGAATAAAAAAAGGGTGGGAGGGTGGCTAAGACAATAACTAAAAAAAATAATACGATTAACATTTCGAACAGGGAAAATCCTTTTTCAGCATTTCCCTCCCCAATTTCGTTCTTAATCCGAAGTATTCTTTTCAACATAAGCGCTGCCTTCTTTTATATGAATTTGGCTTCCATCCGGACAAACGGGATTTTCTTCTAAATATTCTTCATCCATTAAATCGGATATCGATGTAGGAAAAGACTGTTTATCGATATAGTAGGCTTGAATTTGTGCTTGAACCATCTTTACCATCCCGTCACATCCTTTTTCACTAATGCTCTTTTGATTTTTCGTCACGTTCGGAATCGTAATGAGTAAAAGAATCGTCACAACAAATAATACGATCATCATTTCAATTAATGTAAAACCCTTTTCGTTTTTCATAATATCCCCCCACGATCATAATTCGTTAATGAATTGGAATGAAGGTGATAATAAGGAAAAATAGAGAAAAATCAACCAGATCCCGATAAAGAAAAAAATTGTTGGTTGAAGAAATTTCATGAGTCTTTCTACATTTTCTGAGAAACTTTCCATACAATATCGGCTGAATGATTCCAACTCTAAATCCAACTTTCCACTCATTTGTCCATGTCGTATGACGTAAACGAGTTCTGGTTGCCAAAAGGGAATTTTAGATATGGCTTGGTCAAAGGGAATTCCCATAAGCAAATCACCCTCGATTCGCTCTGCACATTCTGAAAGATAATGTTTTCCCGGATCCTTTTTAATAAATGCCAAACTTTCTGCTAAACTTAATCCATTTTTTAAAAATTGGCTGAACTGATACGCAATATAGTACGTATTCATTAATCGAACCAATGAGCCGACAAAGGGAATGGCAACTAACATACATTGAAATTCATAACTCGTTTTCCGTCCCTTCATCCAGTAAAATAAATAAAGGACGAGTAAGAATGGAATAAGAATGATAAACAAAAAGGATACAGGATGGGCGTTGATCCAAAAGAGAATGGAAAGGAATAGATTTGGTTTAATTTGAAAGGACTGATACAAATATTGGAATTGGGGAAGTAGCAACCATTGGAAGAAGAAAAACAAAATACCGATCAATAGAAGGAGAAAGAATGGATAGGCAGCTAATTTTTCCAGTTTCATCCGATCTTCATACCGTCTTTGGAGAATTTCTGCTGCAGTTTGAAGGGCATCGGATAATCGACCGTTTTGTTCCCCGTAAAAACAAAAGCTAACGGAAATGGGATGACATTTCATTTCCTTTAACACTTCATAAAACGGATTTCCATTTTTTAACTGTATTTCGATGTTTTTTAAAGATGCTCGTTTCGACCGTTCCGCTTGAATAGATAAAAAACGAATCGCATCATTCATCGTATATCCCTCATCCAGTAACGTACTCAGCCTTTTGAAGAAGATGGATTGATCTTTAATACTCCACTTTTCTTTCCCCAAAATCATGCACCCATCTTTCATATTCCGTTTTTTGAATAAATCCGAATGCAATCCCTTTACTGATGACCTTCTTTAATGTGGGATAATCCGTTTCCATTTTTCCTCCTTTTATTTCTTGGAGCGCTTCCTTCAATGCTTTCCCATACAAAACTTCGTAAACTGCAGCCCGATTTTTCGACTTCCGCTCACAAAAGGGAGAACAATCATCCCCACATAAGGGACAAATGATTTGTACGAGCCTTTGTGCTGTAACAGCAATGATCGTTTGATCCATTTCATTCCATTGGACACCGAACTCCATTAACCGGTATAGGGCACCCTTCGCATTTTTCGTATGCATCGTCGTTAATACTAAATGACCGGTAAGGGCAGCTCGTACAGCTGTTTTAGCCGTTATTCCATCCCGAATTTCGCCGACCATAATAATGTCGGGATCATGCCGTAAAATCGCCTTCAATCCTGACGCATACGTAATTCCAGCCTTTTCATTTACTTGAACTTGGAGAAGATCATCACTATTTTTTTCCACAGGATCTTCTAACGTAATGACGTTTCGACCTAATGATTTGGATGAATGACGTAATAATGTATAAAGGGTCGATGTTTTTCCAGAACCGGTCGGTCCTGTAAAGATGATTAGACCGTGGGAAACAGTTAATAATGACAACAAAAAATGTGCTGATTTTGGGAATAGGGATAATCGGTTTAATGGAATGGCATCTTCATGGGGAATAATTCGGATCACCATGCTTTCGGCAAAGGTCGAGGGAAGGGTGGATAAACGTAAACCTATTCGTTTTTCCCCTAGTTTTACGGAAAAGGAACCATTTTGCGGTCTTCGTCTTTCCCCGATATCCATTTTTGCCTGAAATTTTAAATGGGAAAGGAGTTTTTCTGCCTCAGAGGGATTTAATTGATATTGGGGAAACAGTTGATTGGAAATTCTGAATAAAATCATAAAATGATCGGATTTAGGTAATATATGAATATCGGAAGCGTGCAAGGAATAAGCCTGAAAAATCATCGTTTCAACCTTTTTTTCAACGGACATCGTTTCGATGGACATCGCTCCTTTCATTTTGATTAATACATATATTCGACACAATCCCCGATATTCCTTCAATATTTTTTAAAATTTTTTATCTAAAAAATTAATCTTTATTGTGATATTGTGAACAATTTTTAACAATCTTTTATCAGCCTGTTAGATACATTTTCATGTTATTAATACTGTATTATAATAAAAGAAAAGTCTAATTGGGGTGTTAAACATGGAGAAAACTCTGAAGATTACAAATGTTTTGGCGGATCCTACTCGATATTCCATTTATGAGTATATTACGAAAAAACATAAAGAAGTAACGGTTCAAGAAATTGCCGACCAATTTAAAATTCATCCGAATGTGGCTCGCCTACATTTGTCAAAGCTGGAAGATGTGGATATGTTAAAATCGGAAAATAAAAAAACGGGAAGAGGGGGACGACCGAGCAGAATTTACAGATTATCTGAAGAGGTAATTGAGCTGAATTTCCCCTATCGTGATTACCATCTTTTAGCCAAAATCGCCCTTGAAGCAATGTTTTCTCTAGGCAGTGTAGCAGAACAAGCCCTATTTGAAACGGGAAAACGGTACGGTGAGGAATTAATGGAACATATGCTGGCAAAACATTCACTTGTAAAAGAGCAAATTTCCTTTGACGAGAAATTAGAAATTTTAAAATCGACCTCTTCTTCCCTCGGTTTCTATCCAGATATATATGTACAAGAAGAGGAAAAGAAATTTTATTTGGAAATTTTCAATTGCCCTTTCCGTGAAATTGCTATGGAACATAGACAGGAAACATGCGACATGCATTACGCCTTTATTAAAGGGTTGATCGGTTCTTTATTTGATGATTTTGAAATCGTCACCACTCAAAACTTATTAGACGGGTGCGATTCATGCGCATATCATGTAAATATTGAAAATTAATCTTTCAAATTATTTACAATTATAACTACGATTATTATAATGAAAATATAATCATTTTTTAATGGGGAAAGTAGTCAACAAAGGGGGAAAATAAATGGATCGGATGTTTCGAGTACTCGCCTTTTGGACGGCGATCTTTAGCCTTTTATTTTTTGTTGGAGGCAGCGAGGAAAATACAAAGATGTATGTAATGTCCTTATTATTCCTCGCACAAACCGGGTTCTTTTTATTACTAGGATATTTGAGACTTTCCGAACGGATGTATATGTATATTTTTGGAGCCTATTTAACGATTTTTTTCGTCGGCTTTACCTACTATACGACTTTTATCATGACCCCGGGAGCCGGCCAATAATCGGTTGAAAAATTCGAAACTTTTCAGGCCTAAAGGATGCACTTCAAACCGCATTCTTTAGGCCTGATTTCATTTAATCGTTCATACATCCAACATTCTCATCCCGGTCTTTTTTTGGACAATGACATGGAAAAGCTCTCCCATCCCTTCCTCTGAAATAAGGGAACGGAGGGCAGCATTTCTTTTCCACCGTTTTGAAAAAGGGGTTCGATCTTCATGATCAACGAGGGCGTCGAATATCCCTATCTTTATGAGAAATTCCCGTTGGGTGAGAAATTCGACCGTTTGAAGCCCCAATTCCCTTCCCCACTCCATAAGGGCGTCGAAATGTATATGACTCGTTATATCGATATCATTCATAACGCTTGGAAGTTTAATAAGTCGGTGATTCCGATATGCCCGTAAAGATCCATTTTTCAAATTCGCCCGATTCAGTTCAAAGAAGGTATAGCCGTAATCAATAATAATCATATATCCCCGTTTCAATCGCTCTGCCAGCTTCCGATACATTTCCTCCATTCGAAGGGGAATTTCTACCCGATGACCATCTTGAATCGTAAAATTCGGGAACCGTTTCAAGTAACGAATGATTCGTTCGTTTTGTAATGGGAGCTTTTGTTCCGAAACTTTCCCTCCCTCCGATGATACCCAAATTTCAAAAATTGTATTTCCTCTTTTTTCTATTACATGGACGGGCAACGCATCGAAAAATTCATTCATGAACATCATTCCTTCAAACGGTTCGAGATGTTCGAGATCCTCTAGAATAAGCACCTGATCATCCTGTACAAGGGACCTTTGCAATTGTCGATGGTACGGGCTTTTTTCTACAGAAATATACTGAAAATCCTTAAAGAAATGAGGAGCTCTTTTTTTACAGTGTGTGACAAAATGGACCATAAATTTCCCAGTTCCACTTCCAATTTCACAGAAAATAGGTGGTAATCGATTCTCTTCCACCTTTTGAATAAAATAATTTGCCATTAAGGTAGCGAAAATAGGGAAGAATTCGGCTGCTGTATAAAAATCAGCCCTTTTCCCAATTTTTTCTTTTTTCGTCATATAATAACCGTTTTTTGGATGATATAGTTTGTCTTCGATCCATTGTTCATAACTGACCATTGGACCCATCCATCTTCCCTTCATCCAATCCTCCCTTTGATCATCCACTTGCCCCATCACCTCCGTTCATCCATAAAATTAGGAAACGGTTTTCCAAGCTAACTGATAAACGGATTCATCTTCTTTTCCTTACCAATATTTGTGATCGGACCGTGACCTGGTAAAACAACCGTTTGATCAGGAAGGGTTAATAACTTTTGCTGAATGGAGGTCATCAATTGTTTAAAATCCCCTCCTGGTAAATCCGTTCGACCAATTCCTTCAGCAAATAACGTATCACCGCAAACGATTAAATTTTCCTCTTTAAAATAAAAGGAAACACTGCCAGGAGAATGTCCCGGTGTTTCGAAAACTTGGAAGGAAAAACCGGCCACTTCCAACCTTCCTTCCGTTCGAATCGACTCATCCGCCCCATTTATTCGAATCGGATTGTTTGGAAAAAATAGACCGGATCCGTTCAACATCGGTTGATCTAACCAATCCATTTCCTTCTCATGGACGTACAAGGGGGCGCCATATTCCATTCGTATGTCATCGGCTGCACCGATATGATCAAAATGGGCATGGGTTAATAAAATCGCCTCCAGTTTCAGTTGCCGTTTTTTTATAAATTCGATAATCCTTTCTGCTTCATTACCCGGATCGATGAAAAGACACCGATCTTCATTTATAAAACAATATCCATTCGTTTCCAAAGGTCCTAACACGAAACGTTCCCATTCCATATTTCCCACTCCTTTCCTAATTATTGTACATGACAAAGGAATAAATTCACATAATTTTTCATATAAAATATCAAAAAATTAGATGAATTTTCCTTTTTCTATTGTTATAATATTGTATATTTGGAAAATAGGAGGGTGTATAATGGGCACAGTCATTATAACAGCTTTAATCACATTATTAGCAATCTATGCGGCCTTTTCTACCTTGAAAAATAAAAATTACCTCGGTTTGATTTTTTCCTTAGCTACGGTTGGTGTCTTTGGCTTTTTTACCATTATGACCATCTTAAAAAGTGGTTTCCCTGAAGCGTAAAAATACTAGGCTTCTCAGTACTGAGTACTGAGAAGCCTAGTTTGTTAAAATTGAATAAACTCCATCATATCGCCTGATTTTAAAGCAATCATCTTTTCGAATAAATGGCCGGTCAAACAAAATTTTCCATCAGGAGAACAATTGAGCGGTGTATTTTCGATTTGATTAAGAAGAACTGATTTTTCCCCACTTTCAAGATTGAATTTCACTAATTGAAATCCTCCTTTATAAATATCAGCTTCCCCATAAGCAATCGGTTCAATCATAATGAATTCTTTCGTTTCTTCAATATAATTGTAGTATGGAATTTGCCATCCTGAAAAAGTGGAAAGATGAGGAGCGTAAAACGAGAAAAACGGTTGCATTTTTTTATCAAAAAATATAAATTCCGCTTCCTTTTCGTCCTTTTCCGAAACACCGATTGCAACATAGGAATCTCCTAGCCGGTCCAAATAATAAAATTCTTTCTCCGGAAAAGCCGTTTCAGTTGAACCCTTCTTATAAACAACCAACGGAGCTGTCATCGAAGGGATATCATAATTCCAATTCAGTAAAATCCAAGAATGATCGCCAAACCAGTATACAAAAGGATGGGGTAATTCGACGGTTTCAATTCTTTCTTCATCAATATGTAAAATATACGGCTGAAACGTCCAGTCTGCATAGAAAGTGACAATTAATATTTTATCTTCCCAATCCCGATTCCATTCATAATCGATTTCACTCGACTCAAATGTTTTTTCTAGAACAAGTTCATCTGTATCTAATCGATAGATTCGAATGGAAGCTTCGTAAAGTAAAGGGGAAGTATGAATTAAAAGATATTTCTTAGATGGACTAATCTTTGCCGAAATAATGGGATGGTCGGAAAAAAAGCGATCTTTCCGTTCTCCATTTTCGATATTGTATGAAAAAATAACGTCCTGTTCACCGTTCGATTCGGAAATTAGTATTTCCTTATTCGATTCCCATCCGACAACAAAACGAAATTGTTCCATATTGGTTTGATAGGTTACGATGGATTCAACGGACGACAACGGTGCCTTCATTTCCGTTCCAATCTCTTTTCCACTATGGTAACGGATTCGTTCAAATTGAGCGTTTTGGCATCCGGAAAGGAACAGAAGAAAGATAGCAAATAGAAATAAAAGGACTCTTTTTGTAAACGACCTCCCCATTCATCTCCCCCTTTCATTGTAGAAATGTCATTATAATAGACGAATAAATGAAAAAAATGTTTCATTTTCTTTAAAAAAAGATAACAAAAATCTTTCAATCCTTTTTTACAATCACAAAAAGAAAAAGCCTAAGTGGCTCCTTGATTACTGGATATTGTATTTACCTTTGATTCCATTTACAAATAAAGGGAAAGAAGAAATACACCTAACATTTCTTCATAAATGGTAGGAAACTGGGAGATTGAAATTGGATTCACCCCCTTCCCCAGTTCAAAGGTAAAGCCCGGTTTTCGATATGTTTGAATAAACCAATCTTTGTACCCTGCATGGCTATCCACATATCGAATGCTTTCATACCCACTTACTCTAGCAAATTCATTTGCTAGTCTTTCCGATTCCTCTGGTTCAAAGTTTTCGTATCCCCAATAAAATTCTTTTCCTTGTGTATGGAATGCTAACATTCGGGAAAATTGACGTTCGTTCGCAAGATTAGCCATTGTCTGGGCCTCCGGTTCTGTCAAAGGGGCATCTCCAGGATAATCCCTTGGAGCAGGTTTTTTCGGTTCTTTCCGTTCCTTCTCAATTTCCCAATTTGCAGGATATTGGTTATTCAAATCAACCCCGCGAATATTTGCTTTCCAACTTGAAAAATCAAGACTTCCCCCATTTATGGCTATAACTTCCTCCTTCATCTTCTCCGGTGGGCCTTTCAATACAAGATTGACCCCATCCGGATTAACCATCGGCACAACTGATACCCGATTTCGATTGTATAAAGGAAGGGAATAAATCCCTCGGATTGGATTACCGTTTACGAGGGAAAGGGCATATTCATTAATCAGTCGCATTAAAACGGGAGTAGTGATCCATTCATTTGCATGGAATGATCCGTTAAAATGAACGGCTCGATCTCCTCGGCCGATGTCTATTTCATAAATTGGCTTTCCTAATACCGTCTTTCCTATATCGTTTAAACGGATAAAAGGATATATTTCTTGAAGACGGTTGATGTGATCTACCATTTTTTCAAAAGAATAATTTTCCACATCCTGTACAATTGGTCCGGTTACTCTTTTCGGTAAATATACGGTCTCATTGATCATTAATTGATTTGGATTTACTTGGGGATTTAATAAAATTAAACCGTACACTGGAAGATTTAATTCCCTTGCTAATTTCCAAAGGGTATCCCCCTTTTGAATTTTTTTCTTATTAGTGATATAGCCAGGAATTTTTACTTCCTCACCAATTTGTAATGTTGTCGGCTCGATATTCGGATTTGCATCTTCAATTAAAGGTAGTGGAACTTGGAATAGGTTACTATAGAGCCAAAAAGTATCTCCCTTCCGTACCCTGACTTTCATCATGATCCCCCTTACCCTTTTTTTCTAATGTTCCTCTACTACAATCACTATTTTTTTTGACAAAAATAACGGAAATCAAACTCGGTTGATTAACGGTTTGTTTATTCTTTCCATTGATTGGGCATTTGTATCCCTATCCATTATATGTGGAACAAAAAATCTACTTGCCTGTACATAAACCGATTCGAAAGAATTATAGTACCGGTCCGGAGGATCAAGGGGGAATTTCATTTTTTAACTATGAATAAAACGCCTCATTCCAAACTGGTAAATAATCCAAATATTGTTCTTCGATGGCAGGAACATAATATACTCCATACGTTTTCAATCCATTTGCGTTTTTCATCGAGGGAAGCTCGACGAAAAATTGATAATAGGGCATCCAATACTTTTCCAAACCCTTTCGATATACGAGCTTTACCTTTTTTACATATTCCATACCTGGTAACGGCTCAGGTACGGTTGTTAAATAATGACCATTTTCTAACCGTTTTTTTGCCTCATCCACCGTTACAATCGGATAATTTCCTACCTCATTTGAAAGATCCGGCTGATTAATACGGATGAAAGAAAGATTCCCTTCTTCATCATTATGAAAAGAGACGGAATGAAAATGATAGTTGATAAGCTGTTCTTCAATTGTTCCTTCCCTGTCGAAAATGCTAATCCGAAAAAGTTGATCTCCGTCAATCGAGTAATCCCCCCCATGGATGTTGATTGTCGGTTTTTTCATTTGAAAGACGTATTGATATTCATCGATGAAAAACTGGGCCACTTTATAAAGTTCGTCATAGGATGCATCATAATAAAAATGAAATTCCTCTGGTAGCTCAATTTCTGGGTGAAATTTAATCGTCGTTAACAATGTTCTGTCGGTTTCTATTGTAATTGAATCTTGTTGAATATAAACTTGTTCTATTTCATACATTTCTTCCGGCACTTCTTTCCCGATGGCAGCATATTTTTCTTCAATCGACTTTATATCTTCATCGGATGGTTTTACTTGGACTTCAGCATTTTCAATCCCAAATAATTTTGCTACCCCTTCTGCTTTTTTCATCATCAATTGTACGAGTTTTTCCGATTGTTTTTCTTCTTTTTCAATATAAGAAGGATTTTTATATACGGGTAACGTTGAAATGTCCACATTCGGATCCCAAGGATTTTCATCGATGATCTCATCCACTTTGTAAGCCATCAATCCTTCAAAACCCATTCCCCCATTTGTAAAATCAATGGTAAGAATCGGTAAATGATCCTTTTGTTTCGTTGGATTCATTATCGGGTCGACTGTTTTTAGTTGACTCAAAATTCCAAAAGCAATAACGACCCCCGCCGCAGCCGGTAAGATCCAATGCCATACATTCTTCCTTTTCTTATAAAATTTTTCTCGGCTAGCTTCTTCAATAAATTGATCATCAATTCCATTCATCTTCTCAAATAATTTTAATCCTTTCATAGGTTGATTCCCTCCTCTTCTAAAAAATGTTTTAATTTCTTCCTACATCGAAAGAGAATCGACTTCACCTTGCTTTCACTAATGCTTAATTCATTTGCAATTGAATGAATAGGTTGTGCATACCAATATCTTTTTACAAAAACGATTCGTTGTTCCACCTTTAGGGATGCTAAAAATCGATTTACATGTTCAATAAGTTGATTTGTTTCCCATTCTTTTTCAACTGACTGCTTACTCGGAATACAACCTTCCAACTCATGGAAAATTTGTTCTATTTCCCCACCACCTCGTTTTTTTGCTCTTAATCTCCGGTATCTGTTAATGGCTATATTTCTTGTAATTTTCCCTAAATATGCTGAAAACATTTTCGGGTAATCATCTGGAATACAACTCCATGTTTTTAAATACGTATCACTAACGCATTCTTCGCTATCCTCGTTATTTTGTAAGATGTTATAAGCGATCCGATAGCAATACCGTCCGTATTTTTTATCCGTTTCAGAGATGGCCCTTTCCTTTCTCTCCCAATACAATTGAATAATATCTCCATCCTCCACTTTTCCTTCCCTCCTCTCTATATATAAAGACAAAAACCATTCTTGTTCGTTGCACAAAAAAATTCAGACCCCCTTTATTGTTGACGACATCTTCCATTTCATTACCATCACTGTTGGTAATGGAAGTTGAAAGGGATGGTTCCAAAAAGGGGGGCTCCAAAAAGTACAGTCCCTTTCATAAAAGCACATTTTCTGGTGGCGTTTTCCGTGTGCACGGTCAAGCCTTTTCGACTCGCAAACTCCGCTAGCGGGGTCTTCGATTCCTATTGTTCCCTGTAGGAGATCATCCGCCCCCTTCCCTTTTAGGGATTAATCAAAGTGCCCCAATCCCTTTCTCAAAATTAAAAATTTATTACTTAATCCTCTATTTCCGTCTATTTTGTGTAAAAATAAAAATATCCGTACTATAGCGAGTACGGATATTAAATATATCTTTCTATTTATTCAATGATTCTACCAGTATTCACATCATAAAATCGAAGTAGATCGCCATAAATAATTTGGTCTGAATAATTAAGTTCATAAAGAATCTTTTGAATGTATTGGTCACCATTTGGTACGTCAATTGGTTCTCCAGTTTTCGTATCATAAAACGTTCCTGTCGTATAGGTGATTTTGTCGGTGACAAATCGGCCATCCCGGAATATGACGGGGTTATCTTTATTCGGTGAAAATAAATCTTGTCCAAAATGTATATCCGTTTTCTTTTCAATTCCAAGCAGATGCAAAATCGTCGGTTTTAAATCAATTTGACCGCCCAATGTTGATATCGTCTCACCCTTTTGACCAGGGATATGAATAATGAGCGGTACCTTTTGCAACTCAACGACATCAAAGGGTGTAATTTCCTTTTCAAAATATTCACCTAAAGCTTCATTATGTTTCTCAGATATTCCGTAATGGTCCCCGTACATAATAATGATCGAATCGTCGTAAATTCCTTCTTCCTTTAACCGTTCAATAAACGTCTTTACTGCCTCATCTTCATAACGAACAGTCGTAAAATAGCGATTTAATATATCACTGGAAGAATGAAAAGGTTGAATATACATATCTTTTTCATCTAAAATAAACGGATGATGGTTCGTTAATGTAATGAACTTAGCAAAATACGGTTTAGGAATCTCCTTTAAATAGTCCATCGACTGTTTGAAAAAGTGGATATCTTTTAATCCCCAACCGATGGAATTTTCCTCGGTTACATCGTAATCTTCCAAACTATAAAATCGATCGTAACCTAAAGATTGATACATCATATTCCGATTCCAAAAGGCTTTATTATTTGCATGGAAAGATGCGACATAATAATTGTTTTCCTTTAAAATTTTCGCAAGAGAAATATATTCATTCCCTGCATGGGTAAAAAATACCGCCCCACGTCCGAGGGGATACAATGAGTTATCTAGGAGAAATTCCGAATCGGACGTTTTTCCTTGACCGGTTTGATGATAGAAATTATCGAAATAGTAACTTTCCTTTATAAAATCATTTAAAAAGGGTGTAATTTCTTGACCATTTACCGTCCGATTAATTACAAAATTTTGGGTGGACTCTAAGGAAATCAAAATGATATTTTTTCCTTTGCCAATTCCGAATAAATCTTGATTTGGTTCCTTATCCATCGAACGTGTGTAGTTGAGGATTTCAACAAGGTCATCACCAGTTGCCAATGCTTTTTGCGCACTCGTTTTTGATTGCAAATAAATATCGTACAACGTGTAATTATAAGGTCCGATATTTTTAACGAGCATTTCTCGATCAAACGTTCTCGTCAACAGTTCCGGACGTTGGATCTCTGCCAAACCTAAATTAAAAAACACGATGGAAGCTGTAGTTAAATAATAAACGCGCCGTTCGACCTTCGAAAAGGATTGGTGTTTCCAAAATTTCGGTTTTTTATAAAGGATAATCGCTAAAATAATAACATCGGTAAAATAAAAGATATCGGTTAAGTTCATTTCCGACATAACGCTAATATCTAAATCGTGAAAATTCCCCGTTTGAAACATAACCGGAATCGTAATAAAGTCATTAAAAAAACGATAGAAAACGATATTGGCATATAAGATCAAGGAAGTGATTAGGCTTACCGAAAAAAGATATTTGTTTCGATATTTTTCATTTATAAACATGGATAATCCGAATACGATTAATAAAAAGCTAACAGGGCTAATTAGTAATATAAACTCCTGCATCTTATTATCAATCGTAATATTAAAAGCGACTTTATATGTAATATACGTCTTCACCCATAATAAAACTGTCGCAAACAAGATTGGTGAAAACTTCGATTGTTTTAATAATTTCATAGTATTACCTCCCAGTATCAATCCGAAATGAAAATAAACACCCCTTATATCTTCCTTAGGGAGAATCCCCTTTTATTGATATTGACGATATGTCTAGCAAAAAGGTTTCAGAAAAAAAATCCATTTCTATGAAAAAATGAAATTCGGGCGTTATTTCATTTTCGGAAAAAGGGAGTTTTCCTTACAAAAACTCCCTTTCTACGGGCAACACGTGGTTTTATAAATCATTCGTTTACGCCTTATCTGTTCGATTCTTTTTCACAAGCCACGCTGCACCAATAACCCCCGCATCATTACCTAACGTTGCGAGTAATATATTCGTATCTTTTTTCGAAGGAGGGAAAGCGAACTGATCATAATAAGATTTAATCGGGGTAAGGAGCGTATCCCCTGCTTTCGAAACTCCGCCACCAACGATAATCGCTTCTGGATTGAGTAAAGCGGCGATATTCCCAAAGGCATATCCTAAATAATAGGCAACTTGATCGACCACTTCTTTTGCCAATGCATCTCCTGCTTCTTTCGCTTCAAATACATCCTTGGAAGTAATGGTTTCCGTCTTGTCATAACGATCCTTTAACATCGAATTTTCCGTCCAACTGGATAATTTTTCCATTGCCAATCGTACGACACCAGTTGCAGAGGCTACCGTTTCCAAACAACCGTTTTTCCCACAATTGCATCGATAACCGTTTTCCGGTTGGACTGTCATATGTCCGATTTCTCCACCACCCCCATTGGATCCGGATACGATTTCACCATTGACAATAATACCGCCGCCGACACCGGTACCAAGGGTTATGCAGATCATATTCTTCAAATCCTTACCTGACCCGAGCCACATTTCACCAAAAGCCGCACAGTTCGCATCATTTTCCACATATGAAGGCAATTGAAGATGCTTTTCTAATTCGGATTTTAATGGGAATTGTTCCCAACCTAAATTTACCGCCCTTGAGATTACACCATCACGTACGACAGGCCCTGGTGCACCCATTCCAACACCGAGAAACCGCTCTTTCGGAATTTGTAATTTTTCGATTTCTTTTGAAAAAGATTGAGCAATGTTCGGGACAATCATTCGACCGTTTTCTGAAATGTCTGTTGGGATTTCCCATTTATGTATAAACTGCCCATCATCATTTATAATCGCCAATTTCGTGGACGTTCCTCCTAAATCGATGGAAAATATATAATCCTTTTTCATTCCAATCTACCTCTCTTTTCCTTTTCCTTTTGAATTTCCTGCCGTAGCAATAAAAGAGCCATTTGATATTCCTTTATATCGATTAATTGGGAGCGGTAAATTTCTTTAAGTTCCGCTTCCATTAGTTCCAAATCACCTAAACGATTTCCCACATAAATAATGCTTCCGTAGGATTTCAATAGTTGTTGAACGTCATAGATCGTCTTCATTCGTTCTATCCTCCCCTACCAAATTCCATTATACACCATCCCACTTCAATGTTCATTGTATTTTTGTAGTAAGGGAAAACAATTTTTCATTAAAAATTGATCGATGTATCCAAAAGTTTCGTAACCAAACTTAATCATACATTTGAAGGGCATCACCCATCAAAGTCCAAAAATTATGCTGCAACTTTCTGTAAAAAGATTTATTTTTTCCTCTCACGTTTTTCCAATCAAACCTTTGTACTAGCTTGTCGTAACAAGGAAAAGGAATCCAATTCGAATAGGATCTAATACAAATCAACATAAAAATAGGTCAAATTCATATATTTTCTACTGAAGCCTCATTTTTACGTACCGATGGGAAAGGTTGGAGAGGAACGGTGAAGAGGGAAACGCTCATTTTATTCTTTATTACAGGACTAATTTTCTTTTCTTATTTGTATTGGGAAAAGGAGAAAATGGAGGAGACGAAAGAAAGCATCACTTACTTTCCTCCCGATCCGAATGCTTCCTTTTTCCAAACAAGTACTGACTTACAATATGAGGGACGAAAAAAGAAATGGTTTGAAATCACCCTCCGATCTTTTTCCAATTTCGACCAAAGGGCTTATTTACGCCAGGATGTGACCTTTCTTTTTGCCAATGGCCGACTAATTGGAAAAGTCAGCAACTGGAAAAGGGATGTACGCGAATTGGAAATGAAGAAAACATTCCCCTTTAATGAAGATGCCCTCTTCCAGGCAATTACTTTTCATCATTCAGAAATCCATGAATCGAACGAGAAAATAACGAGTGTCCAAGCCCTATCGGAGGACGAATTATACGTGGTAAAGACCGGGGCTTCAACGATACACTTCCACGAACCAAAAACAAAAGAGGAAGCGCTGTGGAAGGAAATGCTAGATCAAAAATCAGAAGAAACATTGAAAAATAGTAAACAATTCGCAACACAAACGGGCCATATCCAACCGATCCTGTACGATCCCATCCCGTTAACAAAACTAGCCACCTATTCCAATGAACCGTTCCCCCATTATTCAATGGAAGAAACGAGGAGAATCATCGGACAATTGATGGAGGGATTGTATAAAAATTATTTTTTCGGAATGAAAAATCAGGAGGGGGCAATCATCCCTCCACTCGGTAGTAGTATTCCAATCATTTGGATTCCAAAAAATAAAAATCATTTATTTATTACCATCGAAACATCAGACGGACAGATGATCATACTTCAACAAAACATTCAGTCCTAAAAAAATGATTTATATATTTGGATAAGTAAATCCGTAGTACAACATTCCAGCAGTAAAAATGACTGTGACTAACAGAAAAACCCACCGTTTATTGAATCGGTCTTGTTTTGGTAAATACGATACGCCTGAAGCTAAAAATCCACCGATAAGTCCGCCAATATGACCGGCCATATCGATATTTGGAACGATAATACCTAATAGCAAATTTAACCCAATAACAACGAGAACATTCATACCCATCGTTCGGAAAAACAAACGGGGATAGACGATACCAAAATATAACAGGGCCCCGAAACAACCGAAGATTGCACCACTTGCTCCGGCAGAAATCGTTGGACTGAAAATAAAGCTTGCCAACGATCCGAAAAATCCGGAAAATAAATAGATAAACAAAAATCGGGATCTCCCAAACAATTTTTCCACGATCGTTCCTAAATAGTATAAGGCGATACTATTCATCAATAAATGAATGATTCCGATATGTAAGAAAATGGGGGTAAAAAACCGCCACCATTCCCCGTCTAAAATTAGCGGGTTAAATTTTGCGCCATATTGAATCAGAACATATGGATTCTCGCTCCCACCCATCAATTCCATTAGGAAAAAAACTAGGATTTGTACGACTAGAAACAAATTCGTAAAAAAGGGTTTCCCTGCTTCAAATATTCTCCTTTCCTTTTTCACTTCTTTAGAAGCTAAGTTCATCACCGCATTTTTCACGGTTTCGATTTCATACGGTTCATAATGATCTTTTACTGAATCGATGGACATATTGCCGAAAAATTTTTGGAATTCCGATAAGGAATGTTGAACATCGTTCGTCAAAAACAAGGACGTATAAACGGATACACGTTCATTTTTAACGGCTCTAGACCAGCCTAAATGATCCTCATAATCATTGACAGGTGGAAGGGGAGTAATATACAAACTAAATACATCCAATCGTTTTTTATAAAAGGATTGACGAATCACCTCTCCGTTTCTTTTCGTTCGGACAATATCGTTTCTTAACCAATTACTCCAATCCAGATCCGTTCGAATGATTCGAATCAGAGGAAATGGTTTTTCATAAATATTTTCCAACCATATTTCATTACCGTTCGGTGAGAGATTAATCATTCGGTATTTTTTTTCAGACATCAAATAGTGAACGATTCGCCAAAAAACGTATTCTTCTTTGAAACTCAATCGCTTCCCTACTTTCCCATTTCGTTTTTTCCGATTTCTTCATCTTTTCTTATACAAATACTATATCGAATGATAAAAGAAATTGTAAAGCAGAATTCGTGTTTTCTTTCCTTTTCATCGATAAAAAATAGACAGGTTTCGAACCTGCCTTCTTCTCCTTTTTTCCCGAACTCCTTTATTCGATATTCGAATCCATTTTTTTAGGAAAGAGCGTGAATATCAATCTGTTCCGAAATAAGGGAGATTTCATAAAAAGTGATACAACGAACTTCCGAACGGTTTCATTTTGTAAAACCGTATTCATTAGTTTGTAACGGTTTCGATACATAAAAAAAAGAAGGAAAGCAAACATCAGTTTCCGTATTACACGTATTTTCATACCTTTCACCCTCCTTCCGTTAGTTTCCGATAACTAAACACTTTTTATCCAAAAAATTGATAAAAAAGGAGGGAAAGGATAGAGGTGAAACATATGGATAAGAAATTGACCATATGATTATTTACACCTTGAACTCCTTGAATTTGAACCGTTTTGACTCCACAATGGCTACGACTTTCCGTTATATTTCCACATTTGGAACACCGAAACCGTTCTTGTACGGTTACTCCTAGCACTGAATCGACGAACATGCCAAGTAAACCGAACATCGTTAACAAAAATAGATCCTTTCCACTTATGATCGAAGGCCAAAGGAGTAAAGCGGTGAAACTTACGACAAAAGAGCCAGCAAGTCCCGCCAAAGTACCAAGCATAGATACGGCACCTGAAGTTCCCTTCTCTACTCTTTTTGCCGTAAATAATATCACGGGTTTTTGCTTACTGAATACACCGATTTCCGATGCCCATGTATCCCCATTTGCACTTGCAATACTGACGATAAAACCGATCAACAGTAGCGGATGATCGGTGAGAGCAAATAGTAGACTAAAAAGGCTTGCTATAAAACCGTTTGCAAACACCTGCGCCCCATTCCGCCCTTTTTCCTTATCGATGACTGGTAGATCCATTTGTTTTCGATTTTTTCCCCATTTTGACCAAAAGGTGGATGTGAAAAAAAATAAACCGAGTAACACTAATCCCTTCCATTCCAATCCAGCCCAAATCGCTAGACCAACAAAAATCGATGCGACCATGCCGCTCCAATTTAACGCTTGTATAGATCGGGAAACGATGGAAATGAAAAAAATCCCAAGGACGATGAAAACATCAATTGCCACAGTCGATGACTTCCTTTTCCGTTACGATTAATTCCACCCTTTCATCATGTTTTTCCACGGGAATATCATCTACAATTTGGTCTTGAAAAGCAAGGGAGATTCTTTTTCCACGGAAGTTTTGTAAAAATCGATCGTAATATCCTCCCCCTTGACCAATTCGATGTCCGTTTCTGGAAAAAACAACTCCGGGTACAATAAGTAGTTGGATCTTCTCCTTCTCAATTGCCTCCACCTTTTCTTCATCCGGTTCAAATAATCCGAAATACCCCTTTTCCAACTCATTGAAATATTGGATTTGAAAAAAAATCATTTCCTTTGTAGCGGGTATACATTTTGGAACGGCTACCGTTTTCCCCATTTTCCACGCCTGTTCAATTAAAGCATATGTATCCACTTCAGGAAAAATCGATATGGTAACACCGATGATGTCCGACCTTTTCCAAACATCCGTTTCAAACAAATTTTTTTTAATGGCACGAGATTCTTTGAGATAGTCGGAACGATCCATGTCCATTAATATATTTCGAATCGCCTTTCTTAACTTTTTCTTTTCATTCTTCATCCCATCTTCCCCCTTGAAATAAACATGCATCTTCTAATTATATAAACGATTTTCAACGAAATAACAAATTTTAGAAAGGAAGGAATCAACCCAATTCCCAGTTCAAAGCATAAAAAAACAGCAGGTTCCACTCCTGCTGCTCACTTAGTTTCTCTGTGTAACGTCACTTTCTTATCACGAGGACAATACTTTTTTAATTCCAAACGGTCTGGATTATTCCGTTTATTTTTTGTGGAAATATAATTACGTTCTCCGCATTCCGTACAAGCTAACGTAATGTTTACACGCATACGAATCCCTCCAGTCTTACACAAATTACGACTTTTCTATAATATCATTTTTCCCTAGAAAAAGCTAGTATTTGTTTTAATTGTTTATCTTTCTTAAGCAACTCCTCCTCAGACATCGTTTTCGACATTAGCATCCAAGTGTATGCTCGAGCAACCTCAAAGGGTTCAAGTCGATGTTCAAAGGAATAAAGGCCAATTACATTCCCACAGGCAATTGGGCGGAAGGGAATTTTTCCATTTACGATTTTTTCACACGTTTCTCCCTTTTGTATCACACCGTATTGGTTGAAGGATCGATCTTTAAAAATACCAGACATAAGAAATAGTCCTTTATTATTTGTAAAAAACAGCACATTTTCCACTGGCGATGCAAAGCCATAATGATAATCAGACAGATGTAAATCGTTTTCCACATAAAGTTTCAGAGGAATCGAAAAATTTTTTTTATTTTTAAACGTGATTTCCGATAAATAATCGACACCTCGTAAACTTTTCACTGTTAGGGAAATATGTAATGATTTTACAACAGCCGTTTGTTCATTATTCAAAAATAGTGGGATCATCTCCCCACCTAAATATAAAAAATAGTTCGAACGGATATAAGATTTTAAAGGATTGGATGATTCGTTCGTACCGATTGTTTTCATATTTTCACGTCCCTACCGTTGGCCTTCGCACTCCATCGAAAACCATCTTTTTATTATCGTACCATTAAAAGAATATTTGAACAATAAACAAAATTTGTCGTATTTTGAAAAAGATTTTTCTTTCAATAAAAATTATTAATCTATGCGAATGATAAGGGGTATGGTACACTAGATTGGGGTGATCGATATGGAAAGTTTTTTAATCGGAATTATCATATTTTCTGCCATCCTATTTTTCCTATCTTTCTTTCTTCCAAATCGAACTAAGGAATTAAAGGATGAGATTGAACAATTATCCATCAAACTTTATCAAGAAAACTATCAAATAAAAAAACGATTAAGCCTTTTGGAAGAAGAACTTCTGATGGCCAACGACCTGCCGAAAAGGAATGAAAAACCCGATTTTCACCCGATCATCGTCAATCAAGTCCGCCTGCTCCATAAAGACGGGGTTCCCGTTGAAAAAATCGCCAAGCAAGCTGCATTGACAGAAGATGAGGTGTATGGGATTTTAGATTCGACTGATCGCGGGGTGTGAAAATGGATCGAAAAATTTTACAAGCTTTTTCTCTCGGAATGTTGTTCGTTTCCATCTCCATCTTTTCATATTTTACCTTTTTTCTGGGAGACGAATTGGAACGAGCAAAGCAAACAATGGTTGAACATGGATATACATATATAAAAAAGGATCATTTAAACAACTTAGAAGAACAAATTGCCCAATTGAAAAAGGAAAATACCGAATTACAATCAACGCTTTCGGAAAAAAAAGAGAAAACAGAGGAAAAAGGCGAATCTTCCCAATTGGTAGAAATTGAAATTGAACCGGGAATGGTTTTAGATACCATCGCCCAAATGCTCGAAGAAAAAGGCGTAATCAACAATAAAAGGGAATTTGTAAAATTTGTCGAACAATCGGACAAACAAACAGGAATTCGAACGGGTGTTTTTCATCTTCATGAAAAAATGACCTATGATGAAATAGTATTAATCATAACGAAATAGGGGCTGTCAAAAAGTACAGCCCCTGTCTTCGTAAATGAAAAATTCAGTTGTACCTATTTCGGTGACGGCACTTTCCGCAGGCACGCCTCAACCTCCTCGACTTACGAGGTCGTCTTAGCCCGCCACCTTCCCTTTTATCAACTTAGGGACCGATCGGACAGTCCCTTTTTATAAAAAAACGAAATATTGATGCACCTTTTGCTAAGGAAAAATGTACGTTAATCCTCTTCTGTAACGTTTATTTCCTCATCTTCTGTAGTGGAAGTATCCGATTGCTCCACATCTTCCTTCATTCTCTTCTCCTTCAAATCGAAATACGTTCGTAAAACACGTCGACTGATGACATTGGCAATCGAATACCGTGATCGGGTTCCTTCAAAATACGCATTCGGTGCAACGACCGCAATCGCCACCTCAGGATCATCGTATGGTGCAAAGCCGACGAATGTTAAATTTTCTGTCCGCCTTCCTTTTCCATCATACGTTTGGGCCGTCCCCGTTTTTCCCGCCAAATCATATGGCTCATTCGCAAAATAATATCTTGCCGTCCCTTGTGAGCCATGGGTAACGAGCCAAAATCCTTCTTTAACCCGGTCAATCCATTCCTCTTTCATATCTACCCGATTTAAAACGACCGGCTTAAATTCTTCGACAATCGGGCCTAATTCGTCACTGTTCGTATTCGGTTCACGAATTTCCTTCACAAGTTGAGGCTTCATCCGATACCCTCCGTTGGCGATCGTCGATACGTATTGGGCTAATTGAATCGGCGTGTACGTATCTAGCTGACCGAAACCGTAATAAAGAAGACTTCCTGGTTCAGTCGCTTTTACTGTTCCTTTGATCCCGGTCGCCTCATTTGGAAAGCCGATACCCGTTTCAACACCTAATCCGAACTGGGCGAAATATTTGCGCATCACATCAATTTGACTCGTATCAATAATTAGGGGACCACCCGGTGTATACGTTCCTCCGGCGATCGCTAAAGCAATCTTTGCCATATAAACGTTCGATGATCTTTCCAAAGCTTTTAAATCAGTGATAGACCCCATAGTAGAAACAGAAGAGATCGTAACATTGCCTTTAAATCGCATGACCTCATCTCGTAGTACCGTTCCCGCGGAAATAACCCCCGTTTCATATCCCATCAATACCGTTGCCCCTTTGACCACAGAACCGGGAACGAAGGCATATGTAAACGTACCGTTCGAATAATCAATAAAATCCTTTTCCTCACGATTATATTGTTTTCCTGCCAATGTCAAAATTTCGCCCGTCTTCGGATTCATGACGACGACAAAGGCACTGTCAAAGGTTTCCGTATTTGGATATTCAATCATCGTTAAAATTTCTTCTTGAATGATTTTTTCGACCTCTGCCTGTAATTCCATATCGATTGTTAAGACGACATCATACCCGCTTTTCCCTTCGGATAAAATCTCGGTATCGACCACATTCCCACTTCGGTCGGTCACCGTTTTTACGACAGATTTCTGTCCTTGAAGAACTTGTTCCAACATTTCTTCCAAATAGCTCGTACCGACCCGATCATTTAATTTATACCCCATAGACGTATAATAGTTCGCCTTTTCCGCAGGGATATTTTTCACACTTCCTAATAAATGAAAGGTTTTATCGTAAGTTTTTTCCCGCTCCCAATCGATGGTAATATCGACTCCAGGAAGGTCGCTTAAATGTTCACTCACAAGAGCATACTCTTCATCTGTTACACCTTCATTTTTCACGATAGACGGTGTCAAGGCCGGTGCTCGATACAATTTCCAATAAATACTAGCTAAGTTTAAGTCGACTTCCTTTAAATCTTCTTCAGTTATTCGAGATAGTTTTAATTGGTAAATTTCCTTGTCATTTAAATTTCTTTTCTCTTCTTCCGTTACCTTTTCGTCACCCCTGTTGTTTTCCAAAAGCCAAAGATCTTTCAATTCCCTTGTTGTCACCTTTTCCTTATCATCTCCCATATCAATCAATTCCGTTAATTTTTTCGCGACCTCTAGCAATTCCTTCGGCTGGGGATTAATTGTGGGCGTATATGTAATCGCTTTTCTCGGCGTGTTATAGGCAATCTTTTCATAATTCCGATCGTAAATTTCTCCCCGTGGTACAGCACTGCTTACGGATATTTCATCCGTTTGTTCGACTTGCTTCCGATAATTCTCTCCCTGAACAATTTGGACAATGCCAAGTCGGAGAATCAATACGGAAAATAAAAGAAAAACGATAAAAAATAATATATTCATCCTAACGGGGACATGACTTTTCTTTTTTCTCTTTTGCTTTTTTTTCAACAGACAATCCCTCTTTCCCGTAATACAAGTAATCTACGAGCCTACCATACATATTGTAATAAAAATTCGATCGAATATCCATAGTCCTTTTTACAAGGCATTGGAAGCGGAAAGATTGAAAAATGAGAAAAGGGGAAAAAGGGGAAGCCTTAAAAAGGGGGAGATTCATCCAGATGCACATTTCGGATAAAAACATAAATCAGCAAATAACCGCTTCCAAAAACGACTAATAATATAGGAATCACTATCTTAACCGGAAACAAGGAAATGCCGATCAAAAAGGAGAAAATCGATACCATTCGCCCTATATTTAAAAACACTTCCCGTACAACTACATATTCCACCCGCATTTCGGCTGCATGTCTACTTTTTCCTATTACATCATATGAAGTGGACAAAAACGGAACGAGGACGATCGGATACGCAAAAGCAATCACACCAGAATAAAGCAATAAAAGTGTATAATTCACTTGGAAAATAATGATAAAAATCGACAGGAACAATACCATTCCACCAAACAAAATGGCCGACTTCCGATATCGTTTTCGAATAAACCGTCCGGAAACATAATATGTAATAAACGATACGAAGGAATGGACAAAGGCAAAAGTACCAAGAGCCATTTCACTACCGGTAACAATGTATACGTAAACATTAATAATAAAAGCAAAGATGCCCTCCCTTAATCCTTGGGAAATCGTCGCATTTGTAATCATCTTCCAATTTCGATTTCGCTTTCTTTCTTTCAGCACCGTTAAAAAGAAATAACGTCCTTCAGCGGAACGTCGTTTCATAAAAAAACTGAGAAGGCTAGCTACAGCGAACAAACCGAGGGAGATGGAGAATATAATCATATATCCCGTAAATTGTTCAAACTGAGAAATAATCAATCCTGCCACAATCGGTCCAACCATCCCACCGGCAGAACTTAATACGCCTAAAAACCCATTAAAAAAATCCCGATTATCCGGTTCCGTAATCTCAAAGGTTAACACATTGTATGCCAGCCAATAAAAACCGTAACCAGCCCCGAGTAACCCACCGAGAAAAAACAAATAATTTCCAGCAGAATTTCCACTTAACAACACAGTGACGAAAAAAACAGCTAAAAATACAAGTCCAATCCGAAGCACGACAATTCGATCGACTCTTTTGGCAACTTTACCGGCAATAATAAACGTGATGAACTGAATCATTGCTAGTAAAAAATTATAAAACCCTAAGTGAAAAAAATTACCTGTTTTTTTCCACAAATATACATTCACAAATGTATTCGATAGAGCTACACTTAGTGAATATATTCCTCCGATAGCCAACAATAAACGTAAATCACGGGTTAACCGGTCCTTAAGGTACCATGTTTTTATTTTCAACATTCCAAACGCTCCTTTACAAACGTATTGTTTGTAAAAGGCGATGGAGATATGCAAAAGATACGAGGGAAAAATGTATGGAAATACCCTTTTCTAAATCAATAAAAAAGGCAGGGCATTTCCCCTGCACTTTCTGATCATTACAGACGATCAATTATTTTGCTTCAGCGTATCGTCTTGACACTTCATCCCAATTAATGACATTCCAAAAGGCGGACACGTATTCAGGACGGCGGTTTTGATATTTCAAATAATAAGCATGTTCCCAAACATCGAGACCTAAAATCGGCGTTTTCCCTTCCATAATCGGGGAATCTTGGTTTGCTGTGCTCATAACTTCTAATTCACCATTATTAACGACAAGCCATGCCCAACCGGAACCGAATCGTCCAGTCGCAGCTTTCGTGAACGCATCTTTAAATGCATCAAAGCTTCCAAATTTATGATTGATTGCATCGAGCAACTCGCCTGTTGGTTTACCTCCACCATTTGGCGATAAAATTTGCCAGAAGAAGGAATGATTCGCATGGCCACCACCATTATTTCGAACAGCCGTGCGTACATCTTCAGGTACTGCATCTAAATTTGAAATCACTTCTTCAACCGTTTTATTCTGAAATTCTGTTTTCCCTTCTAACGCTTTATTTAAATTCGTGATATACGTGTTATGATGTTTCGTATGGTGAATTTTCATCGTTTCTGCGTCAATATATGGTTCCAATGCATCATAGGCATACGGTAGAGAAGGTAGTTCGTAAGCCATAGATATTCCTCCTTTTTAATAAGTTATGTACCAATTACAACTTTAGGATACCAAAAGGACCATACTTTTTCAAATAAACCGCCTAATTTTTTTCACCCTTTATCTATTGACATATTTAAATTTATATGATTAATAAAATCCCCGAAATGGATATTCGGGGATTGATTATAACGAATGATTGCATGATTCATTCACTTATGGAAGGAATGATGTTATTTTTTTAGAAAAGCGGGAATCCTTTCGCCGATTATGGATATGTTTACATCGTTGATACGTTTGCTTGTTCCCCTTCCTTTTCTCCGAGAATCGATTCGGCAATATTTACCGAATGATCGCCGATCCTTTCTAAATTAATGACGAGGTCGACGAAAACAATTCCAGCCTGTCAGTCACAAATTCCTTCATTCGTTCGTAAAATATGCCGCTTCCGTAATTTTCTTTCCATTTGGTCGATTTTTTCTTCCTTACAAACAACCGAATTCGCCTTACCTTTATCGTTTTGATCGAGGGCTTCGATTACTTCTGTAACAGTTGATAAGACAAGATCGAACATTTCTTCAATATCCTTAAGGGCATATTCAGATAATTTTACCTTATTATTGATCTTGTATTCCGTTAATTCAACCATGTTTTCAAAATGATCACCGATTCGTTCAATATCTCGAACCGTATCCATTAACGTTGTATGCATTTGTGACTCGTGTGGCAATAGGGAAGCAGACGACAATGCGATTAAATAATCGGTAATTTTATGATCCAAATTATTAATCGCATCTTCCAACGACATCGCTACCTCTGCATGTTTCATTTGACCTGTCAATAAATAA
Source organism: Fervidibacillus halotolerans (assembly GCF_026547205.1). Taxonomy (GTDB): domain Bacteria; phylum Bacillota; class Bacilli; order Bacillales; family Caldibacillaceae; genus Fervidibacillus; species Fervidibacillus halotolerans. The sequence continues at coordinate 1,554,390 of NZ_CP106877.1, forward strand.
CTTCGCGATTGTTCCAATCCTTTTATCGCCAATTTCCCCATCCGGATGACTTCTTCCTTTGCTGCAGCTAAGGCGATGGATGGTGACTGGGTGATGAAGTTCGGATCCAACTGTTTAATTTTATAATCGACAAAGGAATCTTCTCCAGGAATTACCTTCGTCACAAACAGTGCTAAATATCCGATAAAGGGTAATTGGATAAGGGTATTCGTCACATTAAATAAGCCATGGGCAAAAGCTATCGTCATCTTATCATTCAAATCAAGGAATTCTTGTAAAAATAAAACGATTTCCGTAAACGGATGAAGCAAAAGTAAAAAAACAGTAGTCCCTAATAGGTTAAAGACGACATGACTTAATGCAGCCCGTTTTGCTGCAATACTCGCTCCAATCGCTGCCAAAATGGCCGTAATTGTCGTTCCAATATTATCCCCAAACAATACCGGTAATGCAGCATTTAAATCCAATAAGCCATCCGCATACAAACCTTGCAATATTCCGATCGTTGCACTCGAACTTTGTACGGCAACGGTAAAGATTGTACCGACAATGACCCCGAGGACCGGAATGTGACTCATATTGACGGTTAAATCATGGAATAGTTGGAAATCCCGTAACGGTTTCATCCCGTCACTCATCAGTTCTAAGCCGAGAAAAAGAGCTCCGAAGCCAAACAGCACTTGACCCACGTAATGGATCTTCTTATTTTTGAAGAAAAACAGTAAAAATGAACCTGATGCCATAATCGGTAAAGCGTAGGCACCGACGTCAAAACCGATGATAAAAGCGGTAATCGTCGTTCCAATATTCGCCCCCATAATAACGCCGATCGCTTGACGCAAATTCATAAACCCTGCACTGACTAAACCGACAGTAATGACCGTTGTTGCCGAACTACTTTGAATAAGAACGGTGACGACAATCCCCGCTAAAACCCCCATGAGCGGATTGGTCGTAAATGTATCTAAAATATCCCGGAGCCTGTCCCCTGCGGATTTTTGCAACCCCTCTCCCATCGCTTTTATTCCGAATAAAAAAATTCCTAAACCGCCGATAAACTCAAAAATCATCTGCTGAACATCCATATCATTCATTCAACCCCTGCTAGTTAATATCGACATTTTTCGAAACCCGATACAATTATGGCGAAAAGGAAGAAAAAAGTAAATATATTTTTTATGAAATTTACACTGACTTTACAATCTCGTTTATTATTACATTTTTATTACAAATATATTACAAAAGGGATACGTTGTTACTTTCGATTCAATCCATTCTTTCATTTTCTTCTCATAAAAAGATAGATCCAAAAATAGAATAGAATGAAAAGGGAAAAGCAGGATTTGAAGGAGGAAATGGAATGAAACGATTAGCGGGTGTATTTTTCTTTCTTTTATGTATCGTGGCATTGTACGCCGATTTAAAATTCGGGACTTTACCTTCAAACATCGCAAAGGAACAGATCGGGGTAGAGGCAGAAACAATCCCCTTTAAAGAAATGATGGTAAGACGTGGCGATACGGTTTTATCGATTATGGAAAGGCAAGGGGGTTTTCCAAACGTACCATTAGATCAAATTGTACACGATTTTACTCGTTTAAACGATGGTTTAACACCTGAAGAAATTAAGCCTGGCAATTTTTATAAATTCCCCATTTATGACTTACCAGATTCCGATTAACTACTCCAGTTTTCTCTATTTTTTTAGGTCAAGTTAAATTTCCATTTCCCTTCTCATAGCAGAATGGATTTCCATTTCCCTTGATATTCCCATTCAATCATTGATAAAATAGATAAGAAATGTATTGGAATCCACTGTAAAGGGAGAGAAATGTATTGGGTGAAATTACTCATCGTACAAATACACGGCCCGTCCGTGTCGGAAATTTAACCATTGGTGGAAGTAACCAACTTTATATACAAAGTATGACTACAACGAAAACCGACGATGTTGAAGCGACCGTGGAACAAATTCACAGATTAGAAGAAGCCGGTTGCCAAATCGTAAGGGTAGCGGTACCGGACGAACGGGCTGCAAAAGCCATTCCTGATATTAAAAAGCGAATCCATATTCCCCTTGTGGCAGATATCCATTTCGATTACCGCCTTGCATTATTGGCGATGGACGGTGGTATCGATAAAATTCGAATCAACCCGGGAAATATCGGACGCCGGGAAAAAGTAGAGGCCGTCGTCAATCGAGCAAAAAAGGGTGGCATTCCGATTCGGATCGGTGTCAATGCCGGTTCTTTGGAAAAACGGATTTTAGAAAAATATGGTTATCCAACTGCAGACGGAATGGTTGAAAGTGCTCTACATCATATAAAAATTTTAGAAGATCTAGATTTCCATGATATTATCGTATCATTAAAGGCATCGAATGTCCCCCTTGCCATCGAAGCCTATGAAAAAGCGGCAATGGCATTCGACTATCCTCTTCATTTAGGGATTACCGAATCTGGAACTCTTTTTGCCGGTACTGTTAAAAGCGCAGCCGGATTAGGTGCGATTTTAAGCAAAGGAATCGGAAATACCCTCCGTATTTCTTTAAGTGCAGATCCGGTGGAAGAGGTGAAAGTTGCTCGAGAATTGTTAAAATCATTCGGTTTGGCCTCCAACGCCGCAACGCTCATCTCATGTCCGACATGCGGGCGAATCGAAATCGATTTAATTAAAATTGCCAATGAAGTGGAAGAATATATCCAATCGATTAAAGCGCCCATTAAAGTTGCTGTACTTGGATGTGCAGTAAATGGTCCAGGAGAGGCGAGGGAAGCAGATATCGGTATTGCCGGCGCTCGGGGAGAAGGACTACTATTTCGCAAGGGAAAAATCGTCCGAAAAGTACCAGAGGAAATTATGGTCGATGAATTGAAAAAGGAAATCGATTTATTGGCTGAAGAGTATTTACAAAAAGAAACCAACGAAAATTGAAAGAGGCCCCGTTTTATGGGGCCTTTCACTTTAAATATTCCCTAATTGTTACGTTAATGGGTTAGAAAAAAATATTGCCGATTATCGATAGCGCACCGATTACAATCGCTGTTGTTGCAAGACCGGCTACTCCACGATTTCTTGCCATAACCCCGAAGATGATTCCTCCCGTTCCAAATAGCACAGGAGCAGTAAATAAGGACAGAAGGGAAAAAAGAAGGGCGATATAACCCAATCCTCGACTCGATGACCAAGCTGTCGATTGACCTTTTTCCTCGTATACATCAATTGCATCAGTTGTAATGTATTCCTTACCGATTTCTTCTTCAAGATGATCCGCAAAATGCTCGGATTGGAACCTTTCCCTCTCTTCATTATACATCAAGTAAATCCCTCTCTTTCATCTGGGAGCATCTTTAGTATTTGCCACACAAGAGGGATCCAACCAACCAATTTTTGATTGTTTAAACGAAAATGAATTTCTATTAATGATATACGAAAAAATCTATTCATTCAATTTTTCCAATTGGACTGAGTGTGTACTGCCGTATGGTTTTTCAATTGAACAAATTGGAATTCCCGTTTTTTACAGCGATAAACTTAGTCAACCATTGGACTGAACTTCAATTACATAATCGTATAAATAATAATCAATGTTAATGGGTACAATTTTTACAATATCCATAAATTTCAAATTTATGGTCGGAAATAAGATACCCGTCCAATTCCTTCTGAACCTCATCCATCGGACACGTATGAATTTCCTTCGTTTTCCCGCAAGACAAACAAATAAAATGATGATGGTGATGATGAATCGAACAACGAAAACGGAAATGCTTTTCACCAGAAAGCTCGGTCATCTCTAAAATTCCAAGATCTGTAAAAAGCGATAAATTCCTGTAAATCGTATCAAAGCTAATATTTGGATAATCACTTTTCAAGTCTTCCAAAATTTCCTTTGCCGTTACATATCGGTCGGAGTTTTTCAAAAACTCCAACATGTCAATCCGCTTTCCAGTATATTTATATCCTTGATCCTTCAACAACTGAACTGCTTCCTTCATATCCAATTTCATTACCTCCCAGATTGAAATTTATATTGGACATTTTTATACAATATTACAAGTAATAAAATGAAGGCGGCAATGACTACGATCGTTCCCCCGGGAGCCAAATCCAAATAATAGGCGGAAATTAGTCCACCGATGACGGCAATTTCTCCAAATAATACGGACAAAAAAATCATCTGTTTGAAACTTTTGGCGATACGAATGCTCGATGCGACCGGCAAAGTCATTAATGATGACACGAGCAATATGCCAACGATACGCATGGAAATGGCGATCACAAGGGCAACGGTGACGATGAAAATGAAATTGATCGTCTTCGATGGCAATCCCATCGTACGCCCATGCTCTTCATCAAAGGAAAGAAGAAACAACCCTTTGTAAAGAAAAAAGATCGTTACGATCACCATCATACTAATTCCAAGTACGATCAATAAATCGACACGACTGACGGCACTTACACTTCCGAATAAATAGCCGAATAAATCGGTCGTAAAACCATCGGCCATTGATATAAAGATGACGCTGAGGCCGATTCCGAAAGACATAATAATTGGTATCGCTAATTCTTCATAATGCTTATATACTGATCGAAGTTTTTCGATTAATAACGACCCGGTAACGGAAAACACCATTCCACCGTATACAGGATTCAATGTAGAAAAGGACGACCAAAACTTCCCAAGTAATAAACTGAAAGCAATCCCACCTAATGTGATATGACTAAGGGCATCGGCGATCAATGCTTGCTTACGAACGACGATAAACACCCCTAAAATCGGTGCAATCAATCCGATCAATAACCCTGTGATAAAGGCATTTTGCAAAAATTCGTATTTCATGAGGCTTTCGATCATTCCATTCCCCCCTCTTGATGGTCATGGGTCAAAATCTTTACCTCATGGCCGTAAAACGACGATAATTCTTTTTGATCAAATTGTTCAAATTCTGACGAATTCCCATGGAAATATAAATGTTTATTCAAACATGCTACATGACTAACCTTTTTCGAGATGATGCCAGTATCATGGGTGACAATGATCAATGTAATTCCCTTTTCCCGATTTAATTTTTGCATCAATTCGTAAAATGCACTTACCCTTTTCGTATCGATTCCTACAGTCGGTTCATCTAAAATGAGCAGTTCTGGGTCTCCAATTAAAGCTCGAGCGATAAACACCCGTTGTTGTTGACCTCCGGATAGTTCACCGATATTTCGATATAAAAACTCTTCCATTTGCACCGCCTTTAACGCTTCGATTACTTTTTTAACGGTGGTTTTCGGATATGGTTTAAACAGTCCATTTCTTTTCGTTAATCCACTTCTAACCACTTCAAATACGGTAGCGGGGAAAGCTTTATTAAATGCGTTCGCCTTTTGGGAAACAAAACCCACTTTTTCCCAATGGCGAAATCTCTCCAACGGTTCACCGAACAGTAAAATTTCCCCCTGTTGAATTTTCAATAAACCGAGGATTAATTTTAACAAGGTCGATTTCCCCGAACCATTTGGACCGACGATCGCTAAAAAATCTCCTTTATTAACCGTTAATTGTATATTTTTTAATACCCAATCACGATCATATCGATAATTTAAATCCTTCACTATAACGATTGGTTTTCTGTCATCCATCTAAACCTCTTCCTTCAAATCAATTTTGTTAATTAGAATGATTCCGATTTACAGTAATAAATATACATAAAAAAAATCCCTTTGTAAAGCGAGAACACCCTTTTTCTTTTCGTCATTCGGAACGATTTAATTCAAACATCATATATTGTAGGTGGAGGGGATAAAATGAAATTTTTAGAAAATATTATCAATATGAAAATCAGTGGTATTACCGGAAAGGAATTATTAAAATATGGAAGACAATTCGATATTTACGTGACAGAAGATCAAGCGGAAAAAATTGCCCGATTTTTACGGAAAGGAAATATCGATATATTTGACGACCGTGATCGAACGATGGTGATCAAGGAAATTGCCCGCATCACGGATCCGAAAACCGCCAAAAAAGTCAACCAATTATTTATTCAATTGACAAAATAAAGAGGGTATCTGTTCGTCTCGATACCCTATCATTGCTTTACTCAGATTCCATAATTTTTTCTAATATTTGTTCGTCGAAAGTTTCACTTTTCAACATGGCAATTTCATATTTATACGGTGGCTTTTTATTTTTTTTGTCCGTTCCTACATAGGGTGTTTCCAAAATTTTTGGAATATGTTCCAATTGGGGATGATGAACAATTTTGTTTAAAGCCGAAAAACCGATATACCCGAAACCGATATTTTCATGTCGGTCTTTTCTTGAACCCATCGGATTTTTGCTATCATTTATATGCAAAACGTTTATTCGTTCAATTCCGATGATTTTATCAAATTCATTTAAAACACCATCGAAATCTTCTTTTACATTGTATCCCGCATCATGGGTATGGCAAGTATCAAAACAGACGGATAACCGTTCATTATAGGTAACTCCTTCAATAATCATCGCCAGTTCTTCAAAGGTTTTTCCTAATTCAGAACCTTTTCCCGCCATCGTTTCTAAAGAGATTTGTACTTTTGTATCTCTCGAAAGGACTTCATTGAGCCCTTCGATAATTTTCTTCAATCCCACCTGTTCACCTGCACCGACATGGGCACCAGGATGAAGGACAATTTGTTTCGCACCGATGGCTTCCGTCCGCTCGATTTCCTTCTGCAAAAAATCGACACCTAAGGCAAAGGTACGGGGATTTGTCGTATTGCCAATATTAATAATATATGGGGCGTGGACGACAATTTCTTCAATCCCGTTTTCTTTCATATGGAGAAGACCTGCTTCGATATTTAAATCCTCAATTTTTTTCCTTCGAGTATTTTGCGGTGCTCCCGTGTAAATCATAAATGTGTTTGCACCGTAAGATACCGCTTCTTCACTGGCAGCTAGTAGCATTTTCGGACCTGCCATCGACACGTGTGATCCGATTTTTAACATATGTTTCCCCTCTTTCTATCTTTCCTTCCTTAAGGATAACAAGAGTTTATTAGTTAAGGCAATCAATTCAATTTTCCTTTCCGTTTCTGTTTCCGGTTTAATTTCTCCATCTGTTCCCTTAATTTCTTTTTGTAGCCTGGTTTTACTTTTTTTGGAGGTTTTATCCCCTTCGTATTCGTTTTTTCCGTCGGCTTTGTTCGTTTACTCCGTTTATTTCGATGTTGAATGTGAACGATTTCTCCATCGTTTATATCGATTGTATCGAAATAAATCCCCATTTTTTCTAATTTTGTTATTTTTTGTTCATCCTTCGTTTCAAAAAGCACCGTAGAAATACCCTCATACTGTCCCCGTCCTGTCCGACCGGAACGATGAATATAAAATTGAAGATCTGAAGGAAGTTCATAATGGATTACGTGACTCACCCCATCAATATCAATGCCTCTGGCAGCTAAATCCGTCGCAATAATATACTGGTATTTCAAATCATGAATTTGATTCATCATTTTCTTTCGTTCCCGTGGGGTTAAATCCCCATGTATAACCCCTACTTTCAACCCCTTTATAGCCAATTCATCTGCCAATTCATCTACCATCTTTTTCGTATTGGCAAAAACGATAGCCAAAAAAGGATTATATACCTTAAGTAACTGGAATAGCAGTTCTGTTTTGTCCCGATGACGGAGGGGTAACAAAGAATGGTGGATTTTTTTCGGTGTCTTTGTTTTTGGGTCTACTTGAACATATTCCGGTTGTTCCATATATTTTTTCAAAAATGGTTCCAAATGTTTCGGAATCGTTGCAGAAAAGACAAGCATTTGTAAATCCTTAGGCATCCTCACTGCAATTTGGTCAACCATATCTAAAAATCCAAGATCAAGCATTAAATCGGCTTCATCGACGACGAGGTAACGGGCCGTATGTATAGATAAAGCTTCTTCTTTTACTAAATCAATGATTCGACCAGGGGTACCGATTACTAGTTGGGGTTGTTTTTTCAATCCTTCGATATACCGATTTTTATCCGTTCCACCGACGAATAACCGGATGGAAACTTTCGATGTTCCGTCGTATTCTACCAATTCTCGAGCCATCAGATAAATTTGCCTCGCCAATTCGCGAGTTGGAGCGGTAATTACTCCTTGAACTTCTTGAACCGATTCATCTATTTTTGAAAGTATAGGAAGTAAAAAAGCATGGGTTTTACCGGTCCCCGTTTGGGATTGGCCGATGACGCTTTTCCCAGCCAAAACCTTTGGAATTACCCTTTCTTGTACTTCAGTTGGTCGTACAAATTCTTTTCTTTCAAGGGCATCCAATAGATAGGATTTTAATTGAAATTTTTCAAATGGATTTTTCTTCATATAAGATATCTCCCTTATCTCTAATTTCCATCCCAATTGTCTAGTATAGTATTATACAAAAACAAAGGAAAGAACTCCAATTGTTTCATCATACATAACGATTTTTTTTCCGGTGCATATGATACCTAGAGACACGTATGTAGGAGGTGATCGAGTATGCAACCTGTTTTTCAAAAGCGACCGAATCCATTTTATCCTTCCTATCCCCCACCTAATCAATATCCAAGCCCTTTCATGTTTCAAAGATCGAATCTGCCATCCGGATCGGTCGGTAGAGGTGGACGGTTTCGAAATTTATTTTCATTCAATCGACCCAATGCCTTGAATAATCCTATGGATCCCTTTCAAATGAATCGTATGATCCCAACACAAACGGCATCGACGGGTCAAAATATTTGGAATTTAGACCGCATATCTCGTTTTTTAGGCCAAACTCAGCAAGTATTAAATACCGCTCAACAAATCGGTCCCATGATTCAACAGTACGGACCGTTAATTCGAAATTTACCCACCCTCTGGAAATTATATAAAGGGGTAAAATCTGAAGGAAAAGATGAAAATGTAGACGAGCCAACCGATCAATCATTGGAAGAAAACATAGAAACTTCAAATAAAATGAATAGAGGAAAAAGCATGGAACGGAAGAAAAATCCCTTTGACGAAAGGGAAAACATGGATGAAGGAAATGGATACCGAAAGACAAAAAAAAGAAAGAAGGATGAGCCGAAACCATCGGTGCCGAAATTATATATTTAGCAATCAATAAACATGTTTTCTACAATATGAAGAACGATATAATCCAGTTCCATTTTCGCCCTTTGTATTATGTTTAGAACTCCGATATAATAAGTGGAGAAATACAATTCAAAATAGGAGGACTAGGATGGAAGTTATTAAAATTTCTCCACGAGGTTATTGTTACGGAGTTGTGGATGCAATGGTCATCGCCCGCAACGCCGCTTTAGATAAAACGTTACCAAGGCCAATCTACATTCTCGGTATGATCGTTCACAACAAACATGTAACCGATGCCTTTGAGAAAGAAGGAATCATTACCCTTGACGGTAAAAATCGAAAGGATATTCTAAATAAGGTGGAACAGGGTACGGTAATCTTTACTGCCCACGGCGTTTCCCCTGAAGTGCGTCAATTGGCAAAGGAAAAGGGATTGGTTACCATCGATGCCACCTGTCCCGATGTGACGAAAACCCATGTATTGATTAAAGAAAAGACGAAACAAGGGTACGATGTGATCTATATAGGCAAAAAAGGACATCCAGAGCCTGAAGGGGCCATCGGAGTAGCCCCCCATGCCGTCCACCTCGTTGAAACATTGGAAGATGTGGACAAATTAACGATCGAAAATGATCGTATTATCGTGACGAATCAAACGACAATGAGCCAATGGGATGTAAAAGAAGTGATGGATTATTGCTTGAAAAAATTCCCCCAAGCTGAAAAACATAATGAAATCTGTCTCGCTACTCAAGTAAGACAAGAAGCGGTGGCACAACAGGCCAAAGATGCGGACGTTTTAATCGTTGTCGGTGATCCGAAAAGTAATAACTCCAATCGGCTTGCCCAAGTATCAGAACAAGTGGCCGGTACAAAGGCATATCGGGTTGCAGATGTAACCGAAATCGAAATCGAGTGGATCAAGGATGCAAAAAAAGTAGCGGTCACAGCTGGTGCCTCGACCCCTACTCCGATTACTAGGGAAGTAATCAAATTCTTAGAAAACTTCGATGTGAATAATCCTTCCACTTGGATTCGGGAGAAAAAAGTTCCATTAGAAAAGATTTTACCAAAGGTGAAAAAAATGCATCAACGGAAATAGTTTCACATATAAAACGGGGCTGTCCAATAAGCCCGTAAGTTGATGAAAGGGAAGGTTGCAGCAACTGGCGGGAACAGCACGAGCCGAATACCCCACAGACGAGCCTTCGCGTCGAAAAGGCTAGGCCGTGTCCACAAAAAAGCGTCTGTCTTTTGCGATACGTGTATGACCCAAAACAACAATATTTTAGAAAATCTTGTATTTTCAAACAAAGAATGAGTGTCCCAGCTACTATTGGGACACTCTCGTTTACATTATAAAAATTCAAAAGGGTCCGTTCGTACAGAAGAAGGAATAAAGTTCACATCAAATCCTTGTTCTTTACAAATGGAAGCCATCTTTTCAGTTACTTTCTTCTTCATAATTTGTTCAACATGGTGGCCAGGATCAACGATATTTAATCCTTCATTTTTCGCATCGATTGCCGTATGGTAGTACATATCCCCTGTCACATACACATCGGCACCTTTCCTTAATGCCCAAGAATAATATTTATTTCCATCTCCACCTAAAACAGCAACCTTCTTAACCTTTTCTTCCAAATTTCCAATTACCCGAACACCTTTTGCATCGAGGACGTTTTTCACGAATCGGGCAAACTCCCTCAGCGTCATTTCTTCAGGTAAATAACCAATCCGCCCCAATCCGTATACCTCCCCCTCGAGGGCTAACGGATATACATCATAGGCGGGTTCTTCATATGGATGGGCTTGAAGCATTGCTTTGATCAGTGCTTTTTCAATATTTTCGGGAAAAATAGCTTCAATACGAGCTTCCCGGACGGCTTCTAATTTCCCAACCGATCCGATATATGGGTTCGCATCTTCTCCAGGCTGAAAACGTCCTGTTCCTTCCACAGTAAAGGAACAATGACGGTAGTTTCCGATGGCTCCTGCTCCTGCGTTCCCAATGGCGGTTCGAATTCGATCCGCATCTTCCACAGGGGCAAAAACGACTAATTTTTTCAGCGGAATTTCTCCCGTAGGAACGAGCACTTCCCGATCTGTCAATTGTAGCGCGTCGGCAAGCCAATCATTTAATCCACCGGTTGCCACATCCAAATTCGTATGGGCAGCGTATACAGCAATCTCATGTTTCATTAATATTTCAATCATTCGACCTTGAGGGGTATCAGTCCGGATATTTGCCAACGGACGATAAATGGGTGGATGATGGGCTATAATCAGCTGTACATCTTTTTCCAACGCTTCTTTCGCCACCTCTTCCGTAACATCCAAAGCGACTAAAACATTTTTTACCCTTCGATTCAACCGACCGATTTGAAGGCCAATTTTATCCCCTTCCATTGCTAAACGTTTTGGAGAAAATTGTTCAAAAAGTTGAATGATTTCGTGTCCATTAACTGTTTTCACCATCAAAAACCTCCTCATACCATTGTAAATAAGTAGCAAGTTTTCGCCTTTTTTGTTCGATTCCATCCGCCGTTTTCGCATGTTGTAAGTTATTCAAAATATTTATCCATTCGTTTTTTTCCCTCTCCCATTTTTTTTGAAAAATGGGTGAATGCTCTTTTAAAAGGAAGGGACCGAAAAATAATTGTTTTTCCCGACCTTCCTCGGGAAGATCCCAATTTCCCTTTTCCGCAATAAGTAGTTCATAAATATGCCCATCTTCTTCCATTATTTTTTCATCGGTTATTCGCCAATAATTTTCAAATAACCATTTTCGAACGATATAAGCATGAATATTCGGCTGTAGTATAAGCCTTTGAACCCCGTCTAAATGTTTTCGACCTGATTTTAATATGTTTTCAATTAATCCCCCGCCCATTCCAGCGATTACGACACAATTTACATGATCTTCCGGTTGGATAACGGTTAACCCATCCCCTTTTCGAACAGAAATTTTTTCTTGTAAACCGTACCGATTTACATTCGACAAGGCCGATTGATAGGGGCCTTCTGCAACTTCTCCGCTAATTGCGTAACGGATGATTCCTTTTGAAAGGGCGTAAATGGGTAAATAGGCATGATCAGAACCGATATCTGCCAGAATGCTATTTTTCGGAATGAGTAGGGCAATCGTTTTTAATCTTTCCGATATTTCTATCATGAGTTATCACCAAACTTTCTCACACGAATTTCTCCTGCACTAATGGTACCGCATTTATCATAAGATGTGAACCTTTTCCAATCACGAAATCCTTTTTGTGGACAGGGATTGACTTCTCGATGAAATAAAAAACCTGACCAAAGTTGGCCAGATTTTTTTCTAATTCCTTATTTCAAATTCATTAACCAATCGACCATTTCATCCAATTGCTCTTCTGGTACAGTTCCACCAGGCATAATGCCACGACCGTTAACGAGGACATCTTTAATTTCATCTCGACTTAACCGATCGCCAACATTGATTAATGCTGGTCCAGAAGCACCTTCATAATTTTGACCGTGGCAAGCAATACAAGTATTCGTGTATATTTCTTCTGGTGTTTGTGCGACTACCCCTTGCCCATCCGTAGAATCGCCACCGTCAGCCTGACCCTCCCCTTCATACAGACCGATAAATGAAAGGGCAAAGACTAGTCCAATACCAAATGCCATAATGATTAAATAAGGATAAATTGCATTTTTTTTCATTGATTTTCTCCCCTTTGCTCCCTCATAAATTTATACAAACTATTCTTATTTTACTAAAAAACGATCAAGTATGAAAAGGGTTTCCACAGTGTAAATAGGGAATTTCACAAATTCGACACAATTTGTTCGCTCATCATTCATTTCATCGTGCACCGATTTCTCGAGCAATCACCATACGCTGGATTTCAGATGTTCCTTCACCAATCTCCAGAAGTTTCGCATCACGCATATATCGTTCAACATGAAAATCTTTCATATAGCCGTTACCACCGTGAATTTGCACCGCTTGACTCGTTACTTCTGAACACATCTCGGTAGCGAATAATTTACACATTGAAGCCTCTTTCGTAAACGGTTTTCCTTTGTCCTTAAACCATGCGGCTTTATAAACCATATTCCTTGCCAGTTCAATTTTCATAGCCATGTCCGCTAATTTAAATTGAATTGCTTGGAAATGAGTAAGTGACCGACCGAACTGTCTTCGTTCCTTAGCATAACGGAGGGATTTTTCGTAGGCGGCTTGGGCGATACCAACAGCCATGGCTCCTATTCCAATTCGACCACCATCTAATGTTTGTAAAAATTGTTTTAAACCTTCCCCTCGTTTTCCGAGAAGATTCTCCTTCGGTACTCGGACATTTTCTAATACAAGTTCCGTCGTATTGGAAGCATGAAGACCCATTTTTTCATAATGATCTTTCACGTGAAAACCTTCTGCATCTGTTGGTACGATAATCGCACTAATTTCCTTTTTCCCATCCTTTCGATTCGTTACCGCCGTCAAAGGGATAAATTTTGCATAGCTACCGTTTGTAATAAAACTCTTTTCCCCGTTTATAACAAAATCATCCCCATCTTCTATCGCTTTCGTCTCCGTACCGCCAGCATCAGATCCGGCATTTGGCTCTGTTAATCCGAAAGCTCCTAAAGATTCACCCGTACATAATGGGACTAAATATTTTCTTTTTTGTTCTTCCGTTCCGAATTGATTAATCGGGGCTCCACCTAATGAAATATGGGCACTATACGTAATACCTGTAGAGGCACATGCTTTACTTAATTCTTCAACGACGATGGCAAAACTAATCGTATCAGCGCCACCTCCCCCATACTCTTCTGGAAAAGGCAAGCCCATCATGCCGAGATCTGCTAATTTTCGGAAAATTTCAATCGGAAACTTTTTCGTCCGATCCCTTTCTAACGCGCCCTTTGCCACTTCCTCTTCAGCAAAATCCTTGATCGTTTTTTTAATGATTCGTTGTTCCGTCGTTAAATCGAAATCCACATCCGTTCCCCCTTTTCCCGTAATTTGAAACCGATTCCATTTTATTATAAATGTTTTTAAAAAAATATAAAATAGAAATATTCTGTTAAGTTGCCAATTCATTGATCCCGTCTTTAATGTAAGCGTAATCAATTTCGGTAATTTTTAAAAAATTTTGCGAATATCATTTGCAAAATCCCTTTTCTTTTTTTAAAATAGATGAAAAGATATTTGAAAATAAAAAAAGGCTTGTCGAAATGACAAACCGTAAAAAACATATTTTATTCTAGAAAATCCTTTAATCGCTTGCTTCGGCTCGGATGTCTTAATTTACGTAACGCCTTTGCTTCAATTTGACGGATCCGTTCACGGGTAACACCAAATACTTTTCCGACTTCTTCCAATGTTCGGGTCCGTCCATCATCCAAGCCGAACCGGAGGCGAAGAACATTTTCTTCCCGATCGGTAAGTGTATCCAACACATCTTCCAATTGTTCTTTTAACATTTCGTATGCAGCGTGATCTGAAGGAGACGTGGCATCTTGGTCTTCGATAAAATCTCCAAGATGGGAATCGTCCTCTTCTCCGATAGGGGTTTCCAGGGATACTGGTTCTTGGGCAATTTTTAAAATTTCCCGTACTTTTTCCGCCGGTAGGTCCATCTCTTCTGCAATTTCTTCCGGCGTTGGCTCCCTACCTAAGTCTTGCAACAATTGTCTTTGAACGCGGACGAGTTTATTGATCGTTTCAACCATATGAACCGGTATACGAATCGTTCGTGCCTGATCGGCTATCGCACGTGTAATCGCCTGACGAATCCACCATGTGGCATACGTACTAAATTTAAATCCCTTTTTATGGTCAAATTTTTCAACGGCTTTCAAAAGCCCCATATTTCCTTCTTGAATTAAGTCTAAAAACAACATTCCTCTACCGACATAGCGTTTCGCGATGCTAACGACAAGACGAAGGTTCGCTTCAGCTAATCGACGCTTTGCATCTTCATCGCCATTAGCGATTCGCTCGGCTAATTCGATTTCCTCTTCAGGGGTCAACAAATCGACTCGCCCAATTTCTTTTAAATACATGCGAACAGGGTCGTTAATTTTGATACCCGGTGGAACACTTAAATCATTGAGGTCGAATTCCTCTTCTTTTTCTAAATCATCGATCCCAGGATCTTCGTCGGTATCTTGATCTTCATTTTCCTCCGTCAATTGGATGCCTTGATCGGACAATTGTTCGTACAATTCATCCATATGCACCGCATCGAGTTCAAATTGGGCCATTTTTTCCGCAATGGTATCATATGAAAGACTACCTCTTTTTTTACCTAATTCAAACAATTGTTCTTTCGCATGATCAATCGTTAATTCAGGTTCAACTTCTTTGGAACGTGCTGACTTTTCAGCCATTGGTTCCCCTCCTTCCAACCATTAAAGCGTTTTTCGTAATTGCACAATTTCCTGTGCGATTTCAGCAGCTTTTTTATAATCTTTTTCTTGTTCAGCCCGCTTTCCTTCTGCTTCTTTTTCCTTTATTTTTAACAATTTTTGATATTTCAACACATGGTTTAAATAATCGGTCAATTCCTGGTCCGTCAATTCATCTTGAATTTGCATCATCCCAATTTCAGCGACCACTTTTCTCAAATGTGGATCCTTTATAAAGGATAAGAAATGACTTAAATCCGGTTCTTGCCCAGATTCATAGTATGCATATAAATAAGTAATAATCGCTTGATGATCATCCTCATGAAAGGTGTATCCCTTCATCTTTTCCTGAATGAGCGCGGTTATTTGTACGCTTTTTAACATATGGGCAATTAATATACGTTCGGCGTTATAATATGCAGGCATCAACTTTTTATCCTGTTTTTGTATAAACCGATTCAAATTTTTTTCCCGGCGGGCGGACATTCCTCTTTTCAATCGGTAGGAAATTTGCCTTTCCTGTTGTTTTAAAGCCTCTAAGGAAAGGGAAAATTCGTCAGCTAGCCTCCTTAAATATATTTCCTTTTCAATTGGACTTTGTAGCTGACTGATCTCTGTTATTATCTTTTCGATATAAGACAGCCTTTCTCCTTCCGATTCTAAATTTTTTCCACTACGAAATTTTTCCATTTTGAAGGCCATAAAGGTCTGTCTAGCTTCGATGACTTCATGAATAAATTGATCTGAACCGTGTTTTTGAATATATTCATCCGGGTCTTTTCCGTCCGGAACGAGTGCAACTTCCACCGTAAGTCCGGCCCTTTGAAGCATTTCACCCGCCCTTAATACAGCTTCTTTTCCCGCCTCATCGGAATCGAAACATAAGACGATTCGTTCTACATTTCGCTTTAACAATTGAATATGATAATCGGTCAAGGCTGTTCCCATCGTTGCCACACCGTTTGTTACTCCGGCATGATAGGCGGAAATACAATCGGCAAAACCTTCAAATAAAACGGCAAATTGTTTTTTTCTAATCGACGGTCTCGCTCGATGGAAGTTATACAATAATTTATTTTTTTGAAATAACACAGACTCT
This sequence comes from Fervidibacillus halotolerans, assembly GCF_026547205.1. Classification (GTDB taxonomy): domain Bacteria; phylum Bacillota; class Bacilli; order Bacillales; family Caldibacillaceae; genus Fervidibacillus; species Fervidibacillus halotolerans. Next base: position 1,570,975 of record NZ_CP106877.1, read on the forward strand.
GGACTATTTAAATATTTCGGTTCACCATCTTTAAAAATCCTTCCAGAAAAAGCAATCGTACTGCCTTTTTGATCATGGATGGGAAACATAATACGCTCTCGGAACCGATCGAAATAAGTCCCATTATCCCGTCTGATAATTAATCCGAGTTGTTCTAATAATGTTTGCTCATAACCCCTTCCCGTTAAAAATTTCAAACTCGTGTCCCAACCATTCGGAGCATAACCTAGTTGAAATTCGTCTATCGTATCATCGGTAAATCCCCGACTGTACAAATAATCAAGAGCCTCTTGTCCTTCCTTTGTATTTACGAGAAGATGATGGTAAAATTTTCTAAGAAGCTCATGCACTTCAATCATCAAGTCATGTTGTTTCACCTTATGTTGGTTCGAAGGGACGCTAGAAAGATTGAGCTCGACATTAGCTTTTTCGGCTAATTTCAAAGCCGCCTCTTGAAAGGAAAGTCCTTCAAGATCCATTAAAAATGAAAAAACATTCCCTCCTGCTCCACAACCGAAACAATGAAAAATTTGTTTTTCTGGAGAAACGGAAAATGAAGGTGTTTTTTCATCGTGAAACGGACATAAACCGAAATAATTTCTCCCCTGCTTTTTTAACTGAACATATTCACTCACGACATCCACAATGTCCACTGAATGGCGAATCTCTTCAATCTTTTCTTCAGGGATCCGTTCTACCATGAGAACAACTCCCTTCCTACGATAATCGATCTTCATTTGAACATTTCTTCGATTCTTACCTTAGAATGGACTGATGAACAACTGTACATTTATTAATTCTACATCACTCAACATTTTCCTTCTCAATTGGACATTTTTTTTAAAAGAATTAAGAAATGTGTCCAATCTTTCTTCTTCACTCTTACGTATGAGTGGAACCTCCACCAAATCCTCCTACCACACTAATAATTTTATTCTTTATATCGTTAGTCTAAACCTACAATCGTTATTTTTCGTACAATTTTTCATTATAATACATCTCTTTCACTTTTTCCACTGTTTTTCATTGGATTCGTATCATTTTTTCCGATTTCTTCAGTTAATTATAATCATATGAAAACAAGGGAAGAATCCGTATGGTAGCCATCCTAAAAAAGAATCCTATTTTCATCATTTCTCTTTTTCGGGCGACCATTTCCTTTCCATGAAAACAAGGGCCAAAATCATAATGGCCCATTTCGCACTATTCGTTGAACAGAGTTTTTTATTTGATGGCATTCGGCAATTTCAGAAAACTTTGTCCTCCTACCTTTTCCTGTTTAAAAAATTGATACTCATTATCATAAGTTTGACTTAATCATTTTTTCAATAATCACATTGGCTGTTTCTTCGACCGCTTTATTCGTAACATCGATACAGTTGCATCCGATCTTGTTTACAACTTCTTCGAAATAGTCCAATTCCTCTTTAACCCGTTTGATATTTGCATAAGTCGCAGTATCCTTCAATCCTAAAGCGATAAGTCGTTCTTTACGAATTTGAATCAGTTTTTCCGATTGAATTTTTAAACCGAAACATCTTTTCGGATCAATTTTTAATAATTGCTCGGGAGGTTCTACTTCCGGAACGATGGGCACATTTGCAACTTTGTATCGTTTTAACGCTAGAAATTGGGAAAGAGGCGTTTTTGAAGTTCTAGATACGCCAATTAAAACGATATCAGCCTTTAAAATTCCGTTCGGGTCCTTACCGTCATCATACTTCACGGCAAATTCAATCGCTTCGATTTTTTTAAAATAGTCTTCATCCAATTTTCGAACGAGTCCAGGCTCATACTTCGGTTCGATGCCAGATAATTGTTGGAATCGATCGAGCAGGGGACCCATAACATCGAAGGCGAAAATCCCTTCCTCTTCAGCCCGATGATTTAAATATTTTCGTATTTCCGGTTTAACGAGGGTAAATACAATCATACCATTGTTCATTTTCGCTAACGAAATGACCTCATCGATCGTCGTCGTATCTTCCACATACGGGACGCGATGAAATCGAATCCCCGATCCGTTAAATTGGCTTAGCGCAGCTTTGGTTACCAATTCCACTGTCTCTCCAACCGAATCGGAAACTAAATAAATAGGTGGTTTGACCATTGTCGGCACCAGCTCCTTACTTATTCTCTGTTAAACAATGAAACGAACGCTTTCGTAATGTTCGTCTTTGTTACTCTTCCAATGACTTCAAACCCGCCATTTTTTTCCTTTACTACTGGAACCGCATCAATCTGCTTTTCAATCAATTTTTCCGCAACATCAATGAGTAAATCGTCTTTCCTACACATCGTAATATTTGGCATTCGGGTCATAATAATATTGACGGGTATGCTCGTTAAATCTTGTTTTCCCATGCTAGCCCTTAATAAGTCTTTTCTTGATAGCACGCCAACTAATAACGTTTGTTCATTTACGACAAACAACGTTCCCACATCTTCCAAAAACATCGTAACGATTGCGTCGTAAACAGATGCGTTTTCTTTGACAACGACGGGCATCGATTGAAATTCTTTTACTTTAATTTTTTTAATATTTTCAGTTAATAACTGGAGCGTATTTTTTCCTGTATAGAAATAACCAACCCTCGGTCTTGCATCCAAAAATCCAGCCATCGTTAAAATGGCTAGATCTGGACGTAATGTAGCCCTCGTTAAATTTAATTTTTCTGCAATATGTTCACCTGTAATCGGGCCATTTTCCTTGACGATCTTCAATATTTGTTCTTGACGTTTGTTTAGCTCGATTTTCCTTCACCACCTTGCCAATGAGCTGGAAAGACATTTTTCTCTACCATTATTTTACCGATATATGTTGAAAATGGGCAAATGACAATATCACATTAGACAGTTGTTTTAAAAGGGAAAGCCGGTTGTTTCGAATTTGTTCATTTTCAACCATAACCATCGTCCGATCGAAAAAGTCATTGATCGAATCTTTTAACCCAATTAATAATCGATAGTACCCTTTACTATCCGTACGATTCAAATGATCCATCAATTTTACATATTGTTCATACAAGTTATGTTCCGTTTCATTTTCAAACAATTCCGGTTGAATAGAAACTTCCACTTCGCATTTTTCTGCAATATGAATTACTCGACTTAAAGCTTCCATATCCGTTTTAAAGGTTGGTTCGTCCTTCATTTCTTGAAGAAGTTCTGCCCTTTCGATTAACGAACGGACGGTCATAACAGGAGAAGACAAAACGGCATCGGTAATATCGTACCGAATTCCCTTTTCATCTAATAAATGCTTGAATCGTAATCGGAAAAATTCTTGTAAATCCGAGAAAATTTCCTCTTTACTCTGCTTTTGGAATGGTCCAGTTAAAGCAATGCTTTCATTCAATAACCCCTCAAAGGACAGTTGCCAATTATGCTCAGCTAAAATCCGAACGACTCCAGCTGCTTGCCTTCTTAATCCGTACGGGTCTTGGGAACCGGTTGGAATCAGACCGACGGCAAACAAAGATACAATTGTGTCGATTTTATCCGCTATGCTAACTACGATTCCAATTTCACTTTCCGGCAATTCATCATCTGCATGTTTCGGTAAATAATGCTCTCGAATCGCCTTTGCAACATCTTTGTTTTCTCCATGGATTTGTGCATACACTTCACCCATGATTCCTTGCAATTCCGGAAACTCTCCTACCATTTGAGTGACCAAATCAAATTTACAAATTTCCGCTGTTCGTAATATGTTCTGTTTCGTTTCTTCAGATTGTTTCATTTCCGAGGAAATATATTCGGATAGTTTTCGAACCCTAGATAATTTTTCCGAATACGTTCCAATATCATCATGATATACAACATGTTTCAGTTTTTCTAAACAATTGGAAATGGATAGTTTTTGGTCTTCCTGATAGAAGAAAACAGCATCCTTCAAGCGTGCACGTAACACCTTTTCATTTCCCCGACGGACCGTATCTAAATGGCGATGATCACCATTTCTTACCGTAACAAAATAAGGGAGCAGTTTTCCTTCCGTATTTTGGACTGGAAAATATCGTTGATGTTCCTTCATCGTCGTAATCAAAACAGGATTTGGTAATTGCAAAAATTCCTCATCAAAAGAACCGTGCAAAACCGTCGGGTACTCGACCAAGTTCGTCACTTCTTCGAGTAAATCTTCGTCGATTGGGATGACCCAATCATGTTGTTCTTCCAGTTGTTGCAATTGAGTGACAATCGCTTCTTTCCGTTTTTGCTGATCGACGATGACATGTTGGGACAACAATTGGTCTTCATATTCCCGAGGATCTTTCAATAAAATCTTTCCACCTAAAAATCGATGTCCGTAAGTCGTCCTTCCACTTTTTATATTCGTAATTTCCAAATCGATCACTTTGTTTCCATATAAGGCGACGAGCCATCGAATCGGGCGAATATATCGAAGATCGAAATTTCCCCATTTCATATTTTTTGCAAACGTTAAACTTGTAATCACTTCATCTAGATTTTGTAAAATCCGAACGGTTTCTTCTCCCTTTTTATGTTTCTTCACAAAAACATATTCGATTCCCTTCACTTCTTTGAAATATATATCCTCGGTTGTTTTTCCTTGACCTTTCGTAAAGCCGATTGCAGCCTTTGTCCAATTTCCCTCTTCATCTAGGGCAACCTTTTTCGATGGTCCTTTCACTTCCTCTTCGATATCTAACTGTTTTGCAGCCACATTTTCGACGAGCACGGCAAATCTCCTCGGGGTCGAAAAGGAATGGACAGGACCAAAGGAAAGATCTTTATCTTGAAATAGTTGTTCAATTTTTGAAACTAACTGTTTTTGTGCATCATGAATAAATCGAGCTGGAACTTCTTCCAATCCAATTTCTAACAAAAAATCATTCGTTTGCATGTTCCTTCTCCTTTCCGTTCAAAAGCATCGGGAAGCCTAAGCTTTCTCTTTCGCGATAATACGTCTTGGCCACACTTCTCGCTAAATTTCTAACGCGGGAGATAAAACCTGTCCGCTCTGTAACGGAAATTGCTCCTTTTGCATCCAACAAGTTGAAGATATGGGAACATTTCAATACATAATCATAAGCAGGATGGACGAGCCCTGCATCTAATTGACGCTGTGCTTCCCTTTCGAAAACGTTAAATAATTGGAAAAGCATATTCGTATCGGACGTTTCAAAAGAGTATTTGGAATGTTCATATTCCGTTTGACCAAAAATATCCCGATAGGTAACACCGTCTGTCCATTCTAAATCGAATACATTTTCTTTATCTTGAATATACGACGCTAACCGCTCAATTCCGTATGTAATCTCCACGGAAACGGGCTTGCATTCCAATCCACCTACTTGTTGAAAATATGTAAATTGGGTAATCTCCATCCCATCTAACCACACTTCCCATCCGAGTCCAGCACAGCCGAGGGACGGATTTTCCCAATTATCTTCCACAAATCGGATATCGTGTTCCAAAGGATCGATTCCTAATGCACGTAGCGAATCCAAGTAAATTTCTTGAATATTGTCTGGCGATGGTTTCATAATGACTTGAAATTGATGGTGTTGATATAAACGATTTGGATTTTCTCCGTAGCGACCATCGGCTGGTCTTCTCGAAGGTTCAACGTATGCCACTTTCCACGGTTCGGGACCGATCGAACGTAAAAAGGTATATGGGCTCATCGTTCCCGCACCTTTTTCTACATCGTACGCTTGCAAAAGTAAACAGCCTTGATTTGACCAATGCTTTTGTAAGGTTAAAATCATCTCTTGTATATTCACTTTTTCCACCTCACCAAAACTCCGTAATTTTAATATATAAAAAACTCCCGTCCGTATGCGTCGATGCATAGGGACGAGAGTTGTTCCCGCGGTTCCACCCTATTTGCCCAAAAGGCCTACTTCATTCAAAAGCCGCTCCGGAACGCCTTCCTTAATTCTCTATGCCCTGGCTTCCACCATCCCAGGTTCGCTTTCATAGAGGTGATTAAGTACTCCTTTCCTTCCTTGCGACAATGTGTTCATTTTTTTGGTATCATATCAAGTCCAACTTATTTTGTCAAGATTGTAAAGGTTATATACTTAATCATCGGTTAGTATCCAATAGTTTTCAGATTCGTTTAACTTATCATATACTGTTAGTATCCATAAAAATATGATTACATTGGCATATGAATGCTTATTTTAAACGTTCCAATTGGTCGATGAATTTTTTCGACTTTAAATACAAACCGGTATATTCTTCATACAGTCCGAAAATACAAGATTCCAATTGGGCTTTTGTCGATTCCTTCACTCGAATTTTCCCTAATCGTTTAATATCAAAATGATAAAATAATCGCAACAACTTGACGACCGGCTGGGAAACTTTTAAATGGTGTGGATCCGTATGTAAACATTTATCGCAAATAATGCCTCCCTCTTTAATGGAAAAGGCGAAAGGCCCTTCACGATTGCCACAGACGGCACACTGATCGACAATCGGTCGAAAGCCAAGTACAGGAAGCATTTTTATTTCAAAAATATTTTTCAAAACTTGAGGTTCCTCACCTTCGGCCAGGTGCTTCAAAATCTCATAAACGAGCTCAAAAAGAAAAGGGTTTCTCTCCCTTTCTTCCGTGCCTTTATCCAATAGTTCGATAATATACGAAGCATAGGCCGTTAAAAAAATATCCTCCTTTATTCCTCGAAAGCTTTCGATAATCTCTCCCTGTTGAATGGTCCCGAGACCGGATGAAATCGATACGAGGAAATAACCGTATGTAAAAGGCTGTGACACGGGGGCTAGCCTACTTTTTGGTTTTTTTGCCCCCCTTGCCACAGCTCCGATTTTTCCAAATTCACGGGAAAAAATTGTAATAATTTTATTCGCTTCCCCGTAATCCATCGAACGGAGAACGATTCCTTCGATTTTTTGAAACAAAGAAGTTCACCATCCGTATTATCGATCAACTTTGGGTCATTGGTTCATCTCGTTCTGGTATTTCGATTTTTTCTATGTTTGGAGCATCTTCCATTTCCTTTTCTATTTCTTTATAAAGAAGGTATGTGTCGATATTTCCTGTTTGGCTAAATACCTTCCAAGTAAAATCAAGCATGGAAAACCCCACCTTTATTTTTTTTTACCAGCCAGCTGACCCTCGTTTGTGCTTTTTATTTTTTCCGAACCGCGTGAAAAGATGAAACGTAAATTTTAACAGCCCAAATATTACCTGTTAATCAATATTCATCTTCTCTATAACCAAATTCTTTTAAAATTCCCGCTTTATTTCGCCAATCCTTTTGAACCTTTACCCATAACTCTAAGTATACTTTCGAACCGAGAAGACGTTCAATATCTTCCCTCGACCGTTTTCCGATTTCCTTTAACATTCGGCCTTGTTTCCCGATGATGATCCCCTTTTGAGAGTTTCGTTCGACGATGATTGCAGCCATAATATGAACGATCCCACGATCATCTTTCTTTTCAATTTTCTCAATTAAAACGGCTACTGAATGGGGAATTTCTTCACGCGTTAAATGCAACACCTTTTCCCGAATAAGTTCGGCGATAATAAACCGCTCCGGATGATCGGTAACTTGGTCCCTCGGATAATATTGGGGTCCTTCGGGCAAATAACGTTTAATCGTCTCTAATAAATTTTCCACATTATTTCCTTGAATGGCAGAAATCGGAATAATTTCGGCAAAATCATACACGTCCTTATAGCTAGAAATAATAGAAAATAGTTCATCCGGATGGACTAAATCGATTTTATTAATTACGAGAAAGACAGGGGTATTAACACCCTGTAATTTTTCAACGATAAATTCTTCGCCTTTTCCAAACTTTTCTTCTGCATTGACCATAAATAAGACGAGGTCTACTTCATTTAATGTATTGGTAGCCACCTTCATCATAAATTGGCCAAGACGATGTTTCGGCTTATGAATCCCCGGCGTATCGATAAAAATCATTTGGGCATCATCCGCTGTCAACACACCTTGGATCTTGTTTCTCGTCGTTTGAGCCTTATCGCTCATAATGGCGATTTTCTGACCGATTACATAATTCAGAAAAGTCGATTTTCCTACATTTGGTCTTCCGATAATCGTAATAAACCCGGATTTAAATCGTTTATTTTCCATGTAAATCCCCCGAATGAAAGGCGCCTGGAAGCAATTTTTCAACCGTCGTTTCCAAAACATCACCTTTTAAATTCGTCAAAATGACTTTCATATCCGGTGGACAAAGTTCACTCATCACTTGCCTGCATGACCCACATGGAGAAACTGGACGGTCCGTATCCGCCACAACGGCAATCGCCACAAATTCCCGATCCCCTTCCGAAACAGCTTTAAAAAGCGCCGTCCTTTCTGCACAGTTTGTAACACTATAGGCGGCATTTTCAATATTGCATCCGTGATACACTTTCCCCTCTTTCGTTAAAAGGGCAGCACCAACGGGAAATTTCGAATATGGAACATATGCTTGATTTCGTGCGAATTTTGCTTCTTCAATTAATTTTTTCGAATTCAAGTACGTCACCTTCTTTTCTTTATTTTACTATAACAAAAAGTAAATGTTAACGATTACAAACGTCTATTTTAGCATTTTAATTAGTTTAAAGGACAATTTTCGGTAAAAATATGATACAACCGATCAGGACACTAGCAATCGCGTATACGAGGCATGCACTCGCTGCGATGTCCTTCGCTTGTTTCGCCACCGGATGGAATTTTTCCTCTACTAAATCAACTGTGCGTTCGATGGCTGTATTCATCAACTCAGCGGAAATCATTCCACCGATTGTTAAAATCAAAATCGTCCACTCAATGCTACTTATTCGAAAATAAAAACCGAAAAAGACAACGATAAACGTGGCTAAAATATGGATTTTTAAATTTTGCTCCCTTTTAAAAGCTAAATAGAAGCCGTTTATAGCAAATCGAAAGGAATGAATGAGTTTTTTCATGGCAAACGGCCTCACCTTGTTAAACCATATTTTTGTAAAATGAGTTCTTGTCTCGTAAACATTTCTTTTTCTTCAGCTTCTGTTTCATGGTTATACCCGAGTAAATGTAAAAAACCATGGACGGAAAGAAAACCGAGTTCCCTCATAAACGAATGACCATATTCTTTCGCTTGTTCCTCTGCCTTCGGTACGGAAATAATAATATCGCCAAGAACCCGTGGCATTTGTTCAGTAATGATCTCCAGTTCTCCCTCCGCCCTTTCCTCCAACGCGAAGGAAATGACATCCGTCGGTTGGTTTTTTCCCCGGTAGTCTCGGTTTATTTCAGTAATCCGTTCGTTATCAACAAAGGTTAAGGATAGTTCAGCTTGCTGTTCGATTCCTTCTTGCTGTGCTGCAAATTCCAATAAACGGATAATTTCCTTTACCTGTTCCTCCGCTAACAAACCCGTTTCATCCGTAAAATCAATCGATACGTTCATTCTTTTTCACCTTCATCTAGTTCTGGATATTTAATCCGATTGTGGAAAATTCCATGTAACGATTCACATAACGTTTTTTCCACCGTCTGTAATTCCCTCATTGTAATATCACATTCATCAAATTGATTGTCATTAATTCGATCTTTAATAATTTTCTTTACTAAATTTTCAATCTCATCCATACTTGGATTTTTCATGGATCGAACGGCCGCCTCCACACTGTCTGCGATGCTGATGACCGCCGCTTCCTTCGTTTGTGGCTTCGGGCCAGGGTACCGGTAATCTTCTTCTCGGACCTCTTTTCCCATTTCCTTTGCCTTGTGATAAAAAAATTGTAGAAGACTTGTGCCGTGATGTTGTAAGGCAATGTCAATGATTTCCTTTGGCATATGGTGCTTTTCCAAAATTTTTGCTCCGTCCGTCGTATGTGCAACAATAATATCTTTACTGACATCGGGAGAGATCCGGTCATGGGGATTATCGATGTTCACTTGGTTTTCGATAAAGAAATTCGGTCTTCGAGTTTTCCCAATATCATGGTAATAAGAACCGACCCTCGCCAACAATCCGTTTGCTCCGATCGCCTCGCATGCTGCGTCAGCCAAATTCGCCACCATCACGCTATGATGATACGTTCCCGGCGCTTCCGTCAAAATTTTCTTTAATAGTGGATGATTCGGATTCGATAACTCGATTAACTTCACCGTCGATAAAATTCCAAAGCCTGCTTCAAAAAAGGGTAATAACCCGATGGATAAAACGGCAGAACCGACGCCGGAACCGATTCCCGTTAATGCATAAAATAAGTATTGCATATAGCTCATTTGTGAATTTAAAACGAACAGCACAGCACCGATAATAAACACATTCACAAGGGAGACGAACAATCCTGCTTGAAATATTTTAGAACGTTGGTTTTGGTTTGTCAAAAAGATAATGCCTGCCATTCCGCTAATTAAAATATAAATTCCAACTGACAAATGAAAACTACCTGACGTTTGTCCATTGAAAATAATCGTTCCACTAATAGCTGAAACAATCAAACTAATAATCGCTAACCGATCGTTAATTAATATTTTTAGTAATAATGTACTCATTGCAGCAGGATATAAATAGGCCAAGTCCACCTGTGTAGAAGAAAGGAAACTAATTCCTTTCATCAACAGGATCGATATAATGAGGATGAAATTGAAAATAAATAATTCTTTTATATCCCCTTTATCATTTTTTCCCCGATGATAAAAAACGACACCTAGTAATAGAATAACGATCATCGCGATACCAATGGAAGGGTAAATCGTTTGCTTCGCATCGACGAGACCGAGCAATTCCAATTGTCGATACACTTCATTAGTGATCAGTTGTCCCTCTTCGACGATAATTTGTCCTTGCAAAATCGTTACGGGTTGGATATTTTCCCCTGCTTGCTCACGTAATTGTTCTGTCGCTTCTGGCGAATAAAATTCATTTTGAATCACCGCATATCTCCCGAGCTCGATCGTCGCTTCCTTTAAATCGCTCGGTAAAGAAATATAACGAATTTCTTCTTCAGCTTGCTTTTTTGCATTTTCCACTTGGGAAGCACTAATCCGTTCGGTCATCACATTATTGACAGCTGTGACAGCAGCATCCCTTGCGATTTCCAAATTATTTTTCGAACTCGTTACAAGGGCTTCTAGCGTCGATTCAGAAAGGTCATTAATCACTTCATCGGTCAGTTTTTCCTTTAACATTTTTACCTTTTCCGATGTCGATGGTTCTTTAAACGGTTCTTCGCTCTCTTCATTCTCCTTCTTTAAAGCATTCACTTCATCCAATACCTCAATGGTAGAATCGAATATGGATGTGATTAAATCAACCCGGTTTTGTGCATATTCCGGTTTTAATACGTATTGAGGCTGGACTTGATTGATTGCTTCAGTCCGTTTTTTTTCTGTCATCTCCTTGTCTTCGATCGTAAATGGAGCTCGAATCGTTTCTTGTGCAATCGAAAACTTCTTTATATCCAGTTGTTCTGGAAGGACATTTCCGTACATCGAAAAAAATAAAACGATACCTGTAACAATCATAAGAAACCATTTGGATACTGTTTTATTGAACCATCGATTCATCATAGAAGATAACTTTTTTCGTTTTTTCATCCCGACCACCTTGTCTTATTGTTCTGGTCATCTAAACTGTTACGAAAAGGGAGAAATGAATCTTGAAAATGTTTCTCAATACTTATACGCGTTTTTGTCGATATCGATAACCAATTCAATCCTAGGAGAGATTCCTTTCCTTTTCCACTCCAAATGAATCATTGTTAAATACGGAGGGGGAACTTGTCCAATTAAACCTCCCCCCGATTTAGGATGTTTGTACGGATATTTCTCCCCCTCATCCTGTTTCCTTTTACGATTGACGTTTGTAGGCAGAGATGATTTTTGCGACTAGTGGATGTCTTACAACGTCGCCTTCTTCTAAATAGATAAACGAGATTCCGGGAATATTTTTTAAAATTTTCTCCACATTGACTAAACCAGAATGAACACCTTTTGGTAAATCGATTTGCGTTTTATCCCCGGTAATAACCATTTTTGAACCAAATCCAAGCCGAGTTAAAAACATTTTCATTTGCGCCTCTGTCGTATTTTGCGCTTCATCTAAAATGACAAAGGCGTCATCTAACGTTCGACCACGCATATATGCAAGTGGGGCAATTTCAATCGTTCCCCGTTCGATTAGTCGCACCGTTTGTTCCGTACCGAGTACGTCGTAAAGGGCGTCATATAGGGGGCGTAAATAGGGATCTACCTTTTCTTTCAAATCACCTGGCAAAAATCCTAAATTTTCACCGGCTTCGACTGCAGGTCTCGTCAAGATAATTCGTTTGACCAAATTATTTCTCAATGCATGGACAGCGAGAACAACCGCCAAATACGTTTTCCCTGTTCCAGCAGGTCCGATACCGAAAACGAGATCATGATTTTTAATCGCATGGACATATTCCCGTTGACCTAATGTTTTTGCACGGATCGGTTTTCCCTTCGCATTTTTCGATATAATTTCTTCGTATAATTCGATAAAATAGTCCCCTTTCCCTTCCCGTTCCATTTGTATCGCTAAGGTGACGTCTCTAAGGCCAATCTGGATCCCCTTTTCGATCAGTTTATACAAATTGACAATTATTTTTCTTGCAGATTGAATCACCCGTTCCTCGTCTCCGATAATACGGATCGAGCCACCCCTTGTAACGATCGATACGTTTAATTCCTTTTCAATCATCTTCAAATTTTGATCATTTGTCCCAAATAATTCATACGGGTTTTCAATCGGTTGTAATTGTAATTCCTTCGTATCCAAAAATAACAACACTCCTCAATTTTGTTGGATAATCGCTTGTGCCTTTGCAATATTTTCAATGACTTCAAATAGGATGGATATTTTTAATGTACCATTGTCCTTCATTTCATGCAAAGTTTTTTCGCTTTCAATGGTTATTTCTTCATCAAGTTGATGATAAAGATCTGCCCTTGCCTTTTGTAAAGCCAATCTTTTCGCTTCTTCATAACTATACGTTTTTGTCACCGTTTCTACTTCATATATTGTTTCTGATATAAACGAAATTGGTAAGGTCCATTTTAAAAATTTGATAGTTGCTTTTGTTTGTTCAATTTCCGATTGGTCAAAATGGGAAGGCTGAACCCCCCAAATGGGGAGTTTGAAATGGAAAAATTCCAAGTACTTTTTCGTTTTCCTTTCACCTGTAAACACCTTCCATTCCGATTGCAATTTGACGGATACATCCGCTTTATACCACGTTTTTCCCCAAACTTTCCCTTCAGCTGCAATCGATTGTTTGTTCTCCTCTGTACCGATGACACCACTGACAAGAATCTGCCCCCGTTTCACATATTCATTTCGTTTAATGACGGGTTGTCCCTTTTCGATAAAATAATCAACGATAACCGCCTCTTTTTTAGCGATTAAATGTTGAGGCGATGCCAACTCCCTCTCTTCCGGTCTTTCCTTTTCTACTACTTGAAAATAATAGGTTGTCCCTTTTAATTTTACACCGATCCATGTAATTTCGTCATTGAGTTCTGTAATTTTCCGTTGAATCGTTTGGGGATCATCGACAAATAGTAATAACTGACCTTTCCGAATTCCCATCCCTTGCAATTGTTTCAATATTTTATACTGGAGCTCAGGACTTGCCCCACGAATTTCAATTTTCCAAATCATATTTGATAAAAGCAGAATTAAGAGGATTGCAAGAAAGATACTGAGAAAAAAACCGGAATAAGACTTTGCTTTTTGATAAAGGAAAGGTAAACCTTTTTTTTCGATAAACCGAATTTTTAGGCGGTGATGGCGAACAGCTTTTTTGAGAAAAGGAATATGTTGAATAGACATCTGAAAGGTTATGGAATGTTCGTCTTCCCTTTTCATATTCCAAAGGGGTACTTGGTCTTTTATTAGTCGATTGACAAATCGTTCGATTCCATCTCCTATCAGTTGCACCGTCACATAACCGAACACGTTTTTCAGCCAACGGTTCTTCATTTTAAGCCTCCTCAATCACGAATAAAAAAAATTTGTTCAATCCTACCTTCCAGCAACAACTCTTCCGGTAAAATCGTTTTAATGACAAAGCCCTTTCCTTTCACCAATAGTTGACCTTGATTCAATAATACCCGAAATTCTTCATCGGTGAATGTTAATAATCCTTTATGATTTTCTATGTATAGGTGAATTGGTCCAACCATTGTAATTCGGGGAAAGTCCATTAAAACATCTTCGGGGAGATCCATTCGTTTTGTCATCCATTTTTTGAGCGTTTGCATCCATTTTTTGCCCATAAAAGAACCCCCTTTTCATCTCATATGTATGAGTGAAAAGGGGGGAATAGCACAGATTTTGACATTTTCAACCGATTTTGCTAAAAGGTTTTATTTGTGAAAATGGTTTGATGAATAAGGTTTTTTTGATCGAGGTGGTCCTAAAATTTCCGACCAAACGATTCCACTAACAACCGTATTTTTAGATACATTCGGAATATACGGACGATTGGACAGCTTTTGTACATTCCGTTTCCGCGTCCTTTCTAATAAGGGCTCGATGGGATCGATTTCCACTATTTCATGGAACGTTGCGGATTGAACCGGTTGAGTCTCGGCAACTTTTTTCGTCTTATTTTCACTGATTACCGTTTGTTTTTCTTGCCATGTGGATTCTGGAATTTTTTGTTCGATTGATCTTCTCATTTCCTCGAAAAGGGATTTATGCTCTTTACGTTCTGCTGCTTTCTTCTTTTCTGTTGGAATACGTTTTTTCTGCTCTTTTTTTTCTCGATCTTGAAAAAGGGAGACGAGAAAACCAAGTATGATTAATATAAACCCTAGATTGCTAAAGAAAAAATCAATCAAGGGGTTTCCCTCCCCTCTTGTTATTCTTCATTGTTCGAATTATTCGAATCGTTAAATTCTTCCTCTGTAGCTTTACCTATCGATTGTCTCATTTGTGTATCGGCCATGATATTTTTATAATTCATATAATCCATTACCCCTAAATTGCCGGAACGGAATGCTTCTGCAATCGCAAGGGGTACTTCTGCCTCTGCTTCAACAACCTTCGCACGCATTTCTTGGACCCTTGCCACCATTTCTTGTTCAGAAGCAACAGCCATCGCACGCCGTTCCTCTGCCTTCGCTTGAGCAATTTTCTTATCTGCTTCCGCTTGATCCGTTTGTAGCATCGCACCGATGTTTTTACCGATATCCACATCAGCAATATCGATCGACAAAATTTCAAAAGCCGTTCCTGCATCTAAACCTTTCTTTAAAACGGTTTGGGAAATTAAATCCGGATTTTCCAATACGGCACCGTGGCTTGTGGAAGAACCGATTGTAGAAACGATCCCTTCACCAACCCGGGCGATGATCGTATCTTCTCCGGCACCACCGACGAGTCGATCGATATTGGCACGAACGGTAATTCTCGCCTTTGCCTTTACTTCAATTCCATCCATCGCAACACCAGCAATAAATGGTGTTTCAATTACCTTTGGATTAACGCTCATTTGCACTGCTTCCAAAACGTCTCGACCAGCCAAATCGATGGCAGCACAACGTTCAAAGGTCAAAGAAATATTTGCCCGTTGCGCAGCAATTAATGCATTTACGACCCGGTCGACGTTCCCACCGGCTAAATAATGGCTTTCCAACTGATTAATGGACACATTCAATCCTGCTTTATACGCTTTAATCAATGGATTGACGATTCGATTCGGGATGACTCGCCTTAAACGCATTCCAATTAACGTAAAAATGCTAATTTTTACCCCTGCAGCAAGGGCGGAAATCCAGAGCATAACTGGAATAAACGAAAGTAGTAAAAGCAATAAAATGAGCGCTGCTGCAATAAGTATTAATAGGAAAATGTCTACTCCACCAAACATCTTTTTTCCTCCTTATCAATTATGTTTCATCTTGATATTCCCGAACGACCACCCTTGGCCCTTCTACCTCAATGACAATGATTTTTTTTCCACTGCCTATAAAGCCGCCTTCGGTTACGGCATCGATTCGCTCGTTTCCAATTAGAATCGTTCCCGATGGTCTAAGGGGGGTAATCGTTGTACCAATTTTGTCAATTAAATCGGTACGGGTTGGATTCGAAACATACCCTTGTTCTGTACTCGTCGAATCCCGTAAAACAATTTTATTAAATAGGGTCATTTTTTTACCAAAAAATTTCATTAAAATCACCATCGCTACGATTCCGACTGTAATCGCAAATAAAAGATTGATCGACATTTCAACAACGTTGTTTCCAGCCACTAAAATGGATAGGAAAATACTTCCTAAACCAATGAGCCCAACAATTCCACCCGGAATAAAAATTTCTACGATGATTAGGACGATTCCTATAACGAATAAAATAATGGACTCATAACCGGCAAGTCCGGCTACAAAATGTCCGTAAAAGAACAGGAGCAAGGAAACGATACCCATGTAACCAGGTATACCGAAACCGGGAGAATACAATTCCAATATGAGGCCGAGACTGGCGATCGATAATAAAATAGGCACGACAATTGGATTCGTAATAAATTCCGCTAATTTTTCGGCAAAGGTTTTATCGACAAATTGGACATCTCTTTCAGTATATCCGAATTGTTTTAAAAGATCCGTTCGACTTTGTACAATTCCATCCGCATACCCGACTTCGACTGCTTCCTTTGCCGTCAAAGTCAAAAGTTTACCCTTCGGTGCTTCGTATTCAGGTAAGTCGATGGACTCATCGATCATTGCAAGTCCATAAATTGGATCTTTTCCTGCCCGTTCGGCGGCATCTCTCATTTTCGAATTCCAATAAGACTGGGCCTTTCGATCTGCAGCCGTCCCGTCTTGGTTAATGACCTCTGCAGCGCCCATATTCCCATTTGGCGACATATAAATATGATCCGTGTTCAAGGCGATATATGCACCTGCGGAAATGGCATCTGGATTAATAAAAGTAACGGTTTTGATTTTTGTTTTCGTCAACAAATCTCCAATATCGACTGCAGTATCGACGAATCCACCGGGCGTATCCATTTCAAAAACGATAAGTTCTGCACCATTTTCCTCCGCCTCATCCACAGCCCGCTGTAAATATTCATACAATCCTTTCGTAATTTCACTATCGATTTTCACATAAAATACGGGCTTATGTTCGGCCAATACTTTAACAGTAGGCATGAGGAGAAAGAAGGAAAGTAAGAAAAGAAAGAATATTCGGATCGAAAGTCTTCTCAATAGTACCCCCCCTTCTTTATTTGTCATATTCTTATTACGTTTAAACACTCGATTAGTTTCATTATAACCATAATTTTTAATGAATTTAACCTACAGAACAAATTGAAATCTCGCGAAGGACGTTTACAATAGCCTTTAGCTTATTTATGTATGGATATACCCTTTGTCTAAAAAAGGGGAAATAAAAAGGTCCCTTAAAATAAGGAACCTTGTATGAATAGATTTTAAGATAAAAGTTTTTGGACGAGCTGGTTAACTTTTGCTCCATCTGCCTTACCTTTTACTTTCGGCATCACAGCAGCCATTACTTTTCCCATATCTGCCTTAGATGAAGCGCCTATATCAGCAATCGTCTGTTCGATAATGGAAATCAGTTCATCATCGGATAATTGTTTTGGTAAATATTGATTGATGTAAGTCAGTTCCTTTTTCATTTTTTCAATTAAATCAGTCCTGCCGGCTTTTTCGAACTCTTGGAGGGAGTCTTTTCGTTGTTTTACTTCGCGAGATAGAACAGTCAACTCTTCGTCATTCGTCAATTGATTTTTGCCAAGCTTAATCGATTCATTTTGAATGGAAGCCTTAATCATTCGAATAACTGAGAGTTTTTCCTTCTCTTTGTTCTTCATCGCTACTTTCATATCTTCATTTAAACGATCGAGAAGACTCAAATTTTTACACCCTCTCTTACCATTTCCGTTTTCTAGCTGCTTCAGACTTTTTCTTCCGTCTTACGCTTGGCTTTTCGTAAAATTCACGTTTTCTAATTTCTTGTAGAGTACCCGTTTTCGATACTTGACGTTTAAAGCGACGCAAAGCATCGTCTAGGGATTCATTTTTACGAACGACTGTTTTGGTCATCTCTTTCCCTCCCTCCGAACAAACCAGCTTACATCAATTTTTTTACCATGTACCTACAAAATTATAATATAATGAGCCATTTCGGTCAACCATCAAGGAAAGAAAATCGACCAAAAGCGGACAATTCGCTCATTTTTTTTTCTTGTGCTCATACAATTGGATTGAGGTGAGGACATGTTTACTGCTATTTTTTTTCTACTGTTTTTGTTTTTGTTTCTCGGAGGACTGACGATTATGCGGACAGGCTTAATGAATTTGTCTGGTAATCGTTTGAAGAAATGGCTCCTCATGTTTACGTCTACTCCATGGAAAGGAATGTTATTTGGAATTTTCGTGACCGTGCTTTTGCAAAGTAGTTCCGCTGTGATGATTATAGTCGTCGGTTTGATTTCTGCAAATCTTTTGACCTTTCGAAAATCGATCGGTATCATTCTCGGTACGAATATTGGAACGACGGCAACGATCGAATTACTCGCTTTCGGAACGGAGGATATTATTTTTCCTTTTCTCATCATTGGCAGTTTATGTTTATTTTTTTCAAATAAACGTTTACGAAGTATCGGCTTATTCTTTTTAGGTGTCGGTTTCATTTTTTTTGCAATGGCTGGGTTTGAAAGGTTAGCAAAACCGTTAGCAAATACCGGATATCTTTCATCATTGTTTGTTCAAATGAATGAAGAGTTCTTGATTGCTACGGGTGTTGGGGCAGTCGTAACCGCATTGATTCAATCGAGCACAGCGATGACAGGTATCGCCATCGGTCTATTGGAGGAAAACATTTTATCCTTGAAAGGGGCCATCGCCGTTATGTTAGGATCGAATATTGGAACGTGCCTAGATACGTTAATTGCAGGAATTGTTGGGGGAAAAGAAGCGAGGTTAACAGCTTATGCCCATATTTGGTTAAATGTTTTCGGTGTTGTTTTATTTCTCCCGATTTTAGAGCCATTCGCCCAATTCAATACGATGTTATCTCCATTTCCCGATCAACAATTAGCCCATGCAAGTTTCTTTTTCAATCTGATCGTTTCTCTTCTCGTTCTCCCCTTTTCAAAACCTTTTTCAATCTTAATTGAAAAAGTTCACGGTTTAAGTCAAACCGATTGATTTATAGGGCAAAAAAGGAAAGGCGAATTCATCAACATCGATTTCCAATTGAACTTCTATGTTCGACCCGATTGTTACAAAAAAGGACTGCTCAAAAAGTACAGCCCTTTCTTCAAAAATGCAATTCGATTGTTTTCATTTCGATAGCGGCCCTTTTGAAAGGTATGACCTAGCCTTTTTAACTCGCATCGTTCGTGGAGTCTTCGGCTCGTTTTGTTTCCACTTGAGCGCCTTCTTTCCTTCATTAACTTAGGGACCGATTGATCGGACAGTCCCTTCTTCCATTCTTTTTAATTACTCAAAAATCGTTTAATAATCTTCGCTTCCCATGAGTCCTTTCATAATTGCAACACCGGCACTGGCACCGATTCGTGTTGCACCGGCTTCAATCATCGCCTTTGCATCTTCCAAACTTCGAACACCACCGGAAGCTTTCACTCCGATATTCGGTCCAACCGTCTCCCGCATGAGTCGTACATCTTCAACCGTTGCACCGCCGGTTGAAAATCCAGTTGAAGTTTTAACAAAATCAGTGCCTGCTTCAACTGATAATTGACATGCCGTGACTTTTTCTTCATCCGTCAAAAGGCTCGTTTCAATAATCACTTTTACAAGGGCTTTCCCTTTGGCCGCTTCCACAACACGGGCTATATCGGTTTTGACCGTTTCTGTATTCCCACTTTTTAACGCACCAATATTGATGACCATATCGATTTCTTCGGCACCCTTTTCGATGGCATCCTTTGCTTCAAATACTTTTGTATCCGTCGTGGTCGCACCGAGGGGAAAACCGATTACTGTACAAACTTTCACATCGGAATCGGAAAGGAGTTCATTTGCCTTTGGAACCCATACAGGATTAACACATACGCTGGCGAATCCAAACTCTTTCGCTTCACTGCATAATTTTTCAATTTGGTCACCGGTAGTGTCCGCTTTCAATAACGTGTGGT
Source organism: Fervidibacillus halotolerans (assembly GCF_026547205.1). Classification (GTDB taxonomy): domain Bacteria; phylum Bacillota; class Bacilli; order Bacillales; family Caldibacillaceae; genus Fervidibacillus; species Fervidibacillus halotolerans. The sequence continues at coordinate 1,591,085 of NZ_CP106877.1, forward strand.
CGATAAATTTTGCTAAATTCATGTTTGATCATCCTTTTTTTGTATTTTTAGAGTTGTTATTAAACAACTCGGAACGAAACGAGAACAACCGATTTTTTTCCTATCAAAAATTCGATTATTGGTTTATGACTAGACGTTCATGATCATTTAAATCATCGAGAACACGAACCCATTTCCCTTCACTGTAAGGATATCCTGCTTTCGTAATCTTAACACGGACAATTTGCCCGATCATTTCTTCCGATCCTGGAAAAACAACTTTTATATAGTTATCCGAATATCCTTCAAGAAACGTTCCTTTGGCATCTTCTTTATATACGCCTTCTGGAATCACTTCCAGTTCTTTTCCTTCAAAGCGGGATGTATATTGATTGGCTAGTCGATCCGAAAGACTAATCAATCGATGCACCCTTCTTTCTTTAATTTCCTCAGGTACTTGATTTTCCATACGAGCAGCTGGTGTTCCTGTTCGCTTCGAATATGGGAACACATGGAGTTCAGCAAATTGATGTTTTTCAATAAATTTGTACGTTTCTAAAAACTCCTCTTCCGTTTCTCCAGGAAATCCGACAATCACATCGGAAGTAATGGCTACATCTGGTAACGCTTGTTTCAATTTTAAAATCCGTTCCTCATATTCGGCCATCGTATACTTCCGTCTCATTCGTTTTAATACCGAGTCCGAACCGGATTGCAAAGGTACGTGCATATGGCGAACGATAATATTGGATCGATCAATGACATCGATTACTTCATCCGTTAATTGGCTCGCCTCGATGGAGGAAATCCGTAAACGTTTCAAGCCGCTTACTTCCTTTTCAAGATCTTCAAGTAACATCGCCAAACTGTAGTCCTTTAAATCTTGCCCGTATCCACCAGTATGGATACCCGTTAAAACGATTTCTTTATAACCGGCATCAACCAACTGTTGGGCTTGACGAATAACCGCCTTTGGATCCCTCGAACGCATGAGCCCCCGAGCCCAAGGAATAATACAGAACGTGCAAAAATTGTTACATCCTTCTTGAATTTTTAACGAAGCCCTCGTACGGTCGGTGAAAGTTGGTACGTCCATTTCTTCGAATACTCGATTTTTCATAATATTGTGGACCCCATTAATCGGTTGCCGCATTCGTTTATATTGTTCGACGTATTCGATAATTTTCGTCCGATCTTGGGTTCCGATGACCACATCTACCCCAGGAATGGCTAACACTTCTGCAGGAGATGTTTGGGCATAACAACCGGCAACGCAAATAACCGCATCGGGGTTTTTCCGAATCGCCCGGCGAATTATTTGTCTACTCTTTTTATCTCCTGTATTCGTTACGGTGCATGTATTAATCACGTAAACATCCGCTTTTGAATCAAATTCCACTCGCTCATAACCGTTTTTTTGAAATAATTGCCACATGGCCTCAGTTTCGTAATGATTTACTTTACAACCTAAGGTATAAAAGGCAACTGACGGCATAATAAATCACCTCGACAATTCAAAATGAAAAGATATGGCAGAAAGGGCGTATAACGGAGCCGTTTCCGCACGTAAAATGCGCGGACCTAAACCGATAGAGATAAATCCTTCTTCCTTTAGTTTTTCTATTTCTGCTTCAGAAAAACCTCCCTCAGGTCCAAACATAAGAAAGATGGAATCTCCTTTTTTCACTTGTTGAAGGGTGTTATAAAATTGAAACGACTCCCCGCTCCTCGCCTCCATCTCATAAGCAACGATCTTCCATTTTATTTGGGAAACGATTTTTAAACACCGATCAAAGGAAAGGGGCTCGTCAATTTTAGGAACGACTAATCGCTCTGACTGTTCTGCCGCTTCCTTGGCAATCTTCTGCCAACGGCGCTGTCTCTTTTTCCCTTTTGAATCATCGAGCTTGACAACGGAATTTGTCGCTTGGAACGGAATAAATCGTTTCGCCCCTAATTCGGTCCCTTTCTGAACTACAATATCAAATTTATCCCCTTTTAGTAAAGCACTACCAATCGTCACTTCAATTGGTAATTCCCGGTTTTCTTCCACCCACTCTCTAATTTTAACCGTTACCGATTCCTTTTCAATTTGAAAAAGTTCGCAGATGGCCACTTTACCTTCTGGAAAGACGATCGCTATTTTATCACCTATTTTCAATCGCATAACGTGGACGATATGGTGGTAATCATCGCCGGTAATCGTAATTATTTCCCCGTTTAATTGATGATCATTTAAAAAATAACGTTGCATGGCAACTCCCCGTATTTTATAATTTAACGTTTTTTTGCAATGATCGTCACCCAATCTTCCATCAGTAAAGTTTCATGGATAACGAAATTCGCATCTTGTAGGGCATCTTCCACTTCTTTTCGTTTCAAATTAATAATGCCCGATGCGATGAAATATCCGTCCTTTTCTAGAGAACGGTAAGCATCTTTTGAAAATCTTATAATGATTTCCGCTAACAAATTGGCCACAATGACGTTCGCCTTTTCATCAATTCCATCAAGCAAATTATTTTGCTTAACGGTAACAACATCGTGAACTTTATTTAATTTTATATTCAATTTCGCACTAGTGACGGCGATTTCATCTAAATCGAGGGCGAGGACTTTCCCAGCCTTTAACAGTGCTGCTGCGATACTTAAAACTCCCGAACCGGTACCTACATCGAATACAACATCACCAGGTTTTACCGTTTGTTCGAGTGCTTGAATACTCATTACCGTCGTCGGATGGGTCCCAGTTCCAAAGGCCATTCCTGGATCTAGTTCGATAATTAATTCATCGGTATCGACAGGCTGGTAATCTTCCCACGTTGGCACGATAGTGAAATGTTTTGATATTTTCACTGGATTGTAATATTTTTTCCAAGCTGTCGCCCATTCTTCTTCATTGACTTCACTAATCGTCACTTTATTTTTCCCAAGATCGATATCGTACAATATTAAGTTGTTAATCGCAGTTTTAATTTCTTCCACCGTTTCGCCTAAAAAACTAGTAACGGGCAAATACGCTTTAATGATCACGCCTTCCTCAGGATAATCTTCCGGATTCAATTCGTAAATTTCCCCGTATTGATTTTCCCTGACTTTCATCCGTTCAAAGGAATCTTCAATGACCGCACCGCTTGCACCGGCTTCATATAAAATATTTAAAATTGGCTCGACCGCCTCATTTGTCGTATGGATGCTTATTTCAGACCATTTCAATCTGCGCCCAACTCCAATCGATTATTCTCCTTTAAATGCACGTTTCATTTTTCCAAAAAATGATTCTTCCTGTTCACCCAACGTTTGTCCACTGATTTCAGCAAACTCTCGGAGCAACTGTTTTTGCTTTTCAGTGAGTTTCGTCGGAGTGACGATTTTCACAGTGATATGTTGATCACCGACTCCATTTCCACGAACATTTTTCACACCTTTACCGCGAAGTCGAAATTTCGTGTTCGTTTGCGTACCTGCCGGAATTTTTAATTTTACTTTCCCGTACAAGGTGGGAACTTCAATTTCATCCCCTAGAGCAGCTTGAACGAATGTGATCGGAACTTCGCAGTAAATATCGTCCTCTTCTCGGTGGAAAAATTCATGGGGTTTTACATAAAATACGATATATAAATCACCAGGAGGTCCGCCGTTTACGCCCGGTTCACCTTGTCCGGCTACCCTTAATTGTTGACCGTCATCAATACCTGCAGGGATTTTAATATGGATTTTTTTCCGTTTTTTCACCCTTCCTGAACCGTGGCAAGTTGGACATTTTTCTTTGATGATTTTACCGGTCCCATTACAATGATAACAAACTCTGCGATTGACAATCCGGCCAAAAGGTGTCGATTGTTCCGTGCTTAATTGACCTGTTCCATGACAATAAGTGCATGTTTCAGGTTTTGTTCCCGGTTTTGCTCCCGTTCCATGACATGTATGACATTCTTCTTCCCGAGGAATTTCGATATCCGTTTCTTTCCCAAAAACCGCTTCTTCAAATGTTAAATTCATCGTGTATTGTAAATCTGCTCCTTGTTTCGGTGCATTCGGATCTCGTCTCCTCGATCGTCCACCGCCAAAAAAGGTTTCAAAAATGTCATCGAAACCGAATCCATCGCCAAAGCCTCCGAACCCACCTTGATCGAATCCTCCGAATCCCTGGCCTGTACCGGCGTGGCCAAATTGATCGTATTGGGCTCGTTTTTGATCATCGCTTAACACTTCATAGGCTTCAGCAATTTCTTTAAATTTTTCATCAGCGCCAGGTTCCTTATTGATATCCGGATGATATTTTTTTGAGAGTTTCCGATATGCCCGCTTAATTTCTTCCTTCGTTGCGTCTCTACTGACACCGAGGATTTCATAGTAATCACGCTTACTCATGCTTTTCCACTCCCGATTCAATTACATAAAATTTATTCTACATGAATCCTTTATCTTATGCAATTCCTATTCAATCACATTTTTCATATTTATTGTATTCGAATGAATCATGGGGTTTGATCCATATTTAGACGATGAAAATATGTGAGAAGGATCAGATGGTCAATGTTTGCTTTTCTTCCATATAAAAAGTCAAAGCCAAGCGAACCTGACTTTGACTTTTTATATGTGTATAACTAGTTTTCAAATTGGCGAATGAACGTCGATCCGCTTATCGAAAAAAACCGTGTTCACTCGAAAAGAATTATTGATCATCTTTCACTTCTTCAAAATCTGCATCAACGACATTGTCATCCGGTTTCTTTTCCTGTTGTCCTTGTTGTTCTCCACCTTGTTGTTGGGCTGTTTGTTGATATAGTTTCACCGTTAAATCTTGGACAATTTGGGATAAAGCATCCTTTTTCGCACGAATTTCATCGAGATTATTGTTCTCGATCGCTTTTTTCAGTTCGTTTTTCGCATCTTCTGCCTTTTTAATTTCACTAGTATCCACTTTGCCTTCTAAATCTTTTAACGTTTTATCCGTTGTAAATAATAGTTGATCTGCTTCGTTGCGAAGTTCTGCTTCTTCTTTACGTTTTTTATCGGCTTCCGCATTTTCCTCTGCTTCTTTAATCATCCGCTCGATTTCTTCATCCGACAAACCAGTATTCGATTTAATCGTAATTTTTTGTTGTTTTCCAGTTCCTAAATCCTTCGCACTGACGTTAACAATTCCGTTTTTATCAATATCAAATGTAACTTCAATTTGCGGAACACCACGGGGTGCAGGTGGAATATCCGTCAATTGGAATCGTCCTAAAGTTTTGTTATCTGCAGCCATCGGACGTTCTCCTTGAAGCACATGAATGTCCACCGCCGTTTGGTTATCTGCTGCCGTTGAGAAAATTTGCGATTTCGACGTAGGAATCGTTGTATTTCGTTCAATTAATTTTGTGAATACGCCGCCTAACGTTTCAATTCCGAGAGATAAAGGTGTAACATCGAGAAGTACGACATCTTTCACATCCCCGGTAATTACACCACCTTGAATAGCCGCACCCATCGCTACCACTTCATCCGGGTTAACACCTTTATGAGGATCTTTACCAATTTCCCTTTTAATAGCTTCTTGAACAGCCGGAATTCGCGTAGAACCTCCAACGAGAATTACCTTATCGATTTCATTTGGGGACAGTCCCGCATCTTTTAACGCTTGTCGGGTCGGTCCCATCGTTCGTTCTACTAAATCAGCTGTCAGTTCATCAAATTTCGCCCGGGTCAACGTGACTTCCAAATGAAGAGGACCTTGAGGACCAGCGGATATAAAAGGCAAAGAAATTTGCGTAGTCGTTACACCGGATAATTCTTTTTTCGCTTTCTCTGCAGCATCTTTCAAGCGTTGTAAAGCCATTTTATCGTTGGAAAGATCGATACCATTTTCCTTTTTAAATTGGTCAATTAAGTAATCCATAATCGCCTTGTCGAAATCATCGCCACCTAATTGGTTGTCCCCTGCCGTCGCTCGAACTTCAAACACTCCGTCTCCAAGTTCCAAAATGGAAACGTCGAAAGTACCACCGCCTAAGTCAAAAACGAGGATGATTTGATTTTCTTCTGTTTTATCTAGTCCATAAGATAAAGCAGCTGCAGTTGGTTCGTTGATAATCCGTTCAACTTCTAAACCAGCAATTCTCCCTGCATCTTTTGTCGCCTGTCGTTGGGAATCATTGAAATAGGCAGGAACAGTAATAACCGCCTTCGTTACCGGTTCACCTAAATATTCTTCTGCATAGGATTTTAAATGTTGCAAAATGATGGCTGAGATTTCTTGAGGGGTATATTTTTTTTCTTCTATTTCTACTTTAAAATCTGTTCCCATATGTCGTTTAATAGAGATTACGGTATTTGGATTGGTAATCGCTTGACGTTTAGCCACCTCACCAACTAATCGTTCTCCATTTTTAAATGCGACAACCGATGGGGTCGTACGGTTTCCTTCTGGGTTCGGGATTACTTTCGGTTCCCCACCTTCTAAAACAGATACACAGGAATTTGTCGTTCCTAAATCTATCCCAATAATTTTACTCATAGCTTTTACCTCCTAAAAAGAAAAATTTAGACATTATTCATTTACTTTTACCATCGCCGGGCGAATGACCCGGTCTTTCAATATGTATCCCTTTTGGAATTCCTCAATTACAACGTTCTTTTCATAATTTTCATCATTCCCCTGCATGACAGCATGATGGTAATGAGGATCAAACGGTTTTCCTACCGAATCAATTTGTTCGATTCCATGATTTTTAAACGTCTCTAAAATTCCCCGATAAATCATTTCCATTCCTTCTAATAAGGATTTCCCTTCTTCAGTGTTGACTTCGGTATTTAACGCCCTTTCAAAATTATCTACACTCGTCAATAAATCGGTAGCTAATGCTTGGGACCGATATTTTTCGAGATTGGCGATTTCGTTTTTCATTCGTTTTCGATAATTATCGAAGTCTGCTTGAACTCTCAGTAATCGATCTTCCTTTTCATTCAGTTCCTTTTTCAATTTTTCAATCTGCTCCTCAAGTAAAGAAATTTTTTCATCATTTTGTTGATCTTCTGATTTTTCCTCCATTGGATGATCTTCAATCACTTCAGTCGTTGGCTCTTGTGAAAGAAAGGTATTTCCTTCCTGATCAACGGCAGATTCTAAATTTTCCTTTGCTTTTTCTATTTTTTCCTCTTCCATGCCATTTTCCATTTGTTTTTCTTTTTTTTCATCAGCCATTTCGTCACCTCCTACAAAAACAAAATGGGGATGTCCCCAATTGGCCCAAAATGAATTTCTGTTTTTATTCCTAGATATGGATCAAATTCTTTAATGAAACAACGATTCCAAAACAAATTTGAATCGAAAAGGAATGATGGAGTTAAGAATCGTATAGTCTCGATAAGGAATCAGTCAATTGTTTACTTAACAAGTTTAAAACGGAAATAACCCGTGAATATTGCATCCGTTTCGGTCCTAAAATGGCAATCGTCCCCACTTGATCATCACCTATGCTATACGTTGCAGTAATTAAACTACAATCTTCCATCGCTTGAATACGGTTTTCCGATCCTATTTTTACATTTAATCCAAAGGGCATTTTTCTCAACAATTGATAAACGCCATCTTCATCTTCAATTAAAGAAAAGATTTCTTGAGCCTTTTCCACATCTCGAAATTCCGGTTGTTTCAACATGTTCATTTTACCGCCGTAATATAGTTTCTCATGTTGGTTTATATTGAGTACGTCCGCGATCGTTTGCAATAGATATTCATAATTTTCCATATGATGTTTAAATAGCGTAACGACTTCATGAAACAATTTTTCACGCAAACGAATCAACGGAACGTCCTTTAATCGGCTGTTTAAAATGTTGACCATTTTTTCAATATCCGATCGGGTGATGGTTCCTGGAAAACTAAATAGCTTATGTTCGATATGCCCAGTATTCGTTACGATGATGGCAACTGCAGTATCATCATTTAATGGAACAATTTGAAATCGTTTCAAACGATTTTCCTTCGCTGTTGGTCCGAGTACAATCGCTGTATACTCGGTTAAATCGGACAATATTTTCGCCGAGTTTTGAATGATTTTTTCCAATTCGTAAATCCGTTCGGTAAATAAGGATCTGATTTTATCCAAATCTTGTTGCGAAATCATTTCAGGCGATAAAAGATGATCCACATAAAATCGATACCCTTTTTCCGATGGAACCCTTCCAGAAGATGTGTGGGTTTTTTCAATAAAACCGAGTTCTTCTAAATCCGCCATTTCATTACGGATCGTAGCCGAACTAAAGGAAATATTTGCTTTTTTTGCCAAACTTCTCGATCCGACCGGTTGGGCATATCGAATAAATTCATCAATTATGACTTGCAATATTAACAGTTGCCGCTCCGTTAACATTACCATCACTCCTTTTAGCACTCTTTATTAATGAGTGCTAAATCTATTAATAAGTTAACAAATTGGCCATACAATGTCAATGTTTTAAACTTCAATAAAAGACTGAAATACGACATTGCCGAAAAACAATCCTTTTTTTGTCAATCGGATTTGTCCGTCTCCGACTTCAAGGAGACCTTTTTCGACTAATTGGGTAATTTGCTTATCATAATGGTGTAACGGATCGATACCGTATTTTTGGGTAAATTTCGATACAGATACTCCGGCGGTTTTTCGAAGTCCTAAAAACATCTCCTCTTCCATTTGTTCCTGTTTTGTTAAAGACCGTTTTTCTCTCTTCGGTAAACGGTGTGCATTAACGGCTTGAATATAATGATTTACCGGTCCGATATTTGAAGATCGAATTCCATGTAAATAACTATGGGCACCAGCACCGAATCCATAATATGATTCATTGTTCCAATAAACAAGGTTATGGCGACTTTCCAAACCGGGTTTGGAAAAATTGCTTATTTCATATTGTTTATATCCATAGGACGCCATCTCGTCAATAATAAATTGATACATATCAGCTTCTACATCTTCGGAAGGCAATGGAAGTTTTCCCTTTCGCATCAAATTGTAAAAGATCGTTTTCGGTTCAATAATAAGCGAATAGATGGATGCATGGGGAATTTGTAAGTTTTTAAATTCGAGTAAGGAATGGCGAAGATCTTTCATGGATTGACCTGGTAAACGATACATTAAATCGATACTAATATTTTCAAAATCGTATTTTTTCGCCGCATCTACCGTTTCATATACCTGTTGTACACTGTGGTTCCGGCCGATTTTTTTTAACAATTCGTTATTAAATGTTTGAACACCTAAACTGAGCCGATTAACCCCTCCATCCTTTAGCAGACGGATTTTTTCCCCATTTAAATCCCCAGGATTTGCCTCGATGGTAAATTCTTTCAATGTATTTGTAGGAAGGGTTTGATGGATCGACTCTAATAAAAATTCCAATTGGCTTTCATTTAACGCTGTCGGTGTGCCTCCTCCAATAAAAACCGTTTCTATCAAACTCGTTGGAGCTTCTTCCAACGTCATGTGAATTTCTTTTTTCAATGCGATCAAATAATCATCGACGGGTTGTCTATTTAAATAGACTTTATTGAAATCGCAATAATGACAGATTTGGGTACAAAAGGGAATATGAATATAGACGGCTTTTGCCATATTTTACACCTCATTATAAGAATAGGAAAAGAGGTTAGTTAGGAATTGTTTCCATAAGCTAACCCCATGAAAAATCCGGATCCTTCCAGCTCTCATTTATTTTTTACACGTTTAAAAGTCGTTCGAACATTTCCAACATCAATCCTCATCAATTTTCAAGACAGCCATAAACGCCTCTTGAGGAATTTCAACAGAGCCGACTTGCTTCATCCGTTTTTTTCCTTCCTTTTGTTTTTCAAGCAATTTCCTTTTTCGTGATACGTCCCCTCCATAGCATTTTGCTAACACATTTTTCCGCATCGCTTTAATGGTCGACCTTGCGATAATTTTTGTTCCAATCGCCGCTTGGACGGGTACTTCAAATTGTTGTCTCGGGATGATTTCTTTCAATTTTTCTACGATGACTTTTCCCCTCTCATAGGCCGATTCCCTATGGACGATAAAACTCAATGCGTCCACTTTTTCTCCGTTCAGTAAAATATCCATTTTTACTAATTTAGACGCTTGGTATCCAATTAATTCATAGTCGAAGGAAGCATAACCTTTCGTACTCGATTTTAATTGATCGAAAAAGTCATAGACGATTTCTGATAAAGGTAATTCATAAATTAACGAAACCCTAGTTTCGTCTAAATATTGCATGTCAACGAAATTTCCCCGTTTGTTTTGACAAAGTTCCATGATCGGCCCGACATAATCATTGGGAACCATAATGGTCGCTTTGACAAAGGGCTCTTCAACCCGTTCAATTCGTTGGGGATCGGGCATATTCGATGGATTATCCACTTGAACGAGGGTTCCATCCGTAAAATAAACATGATAGATAACGCTCGGAGCAGTGGTGATTAAGTCAATTTTAAATTCCCGTTCAATTCGTTCTTGAATAATTTCCATATGCAATAGGCCGAGAAAACCGCATCGAAAGCCAAAACCGAGCGCTTGCGATGTTTCCGGCTCAAATTGTAATGCCGCATCATTTAATTGAAGCTTTTCCAAAGCCTCCCGTAAATCATTAAATTTCGCTGTATCGATTGGATACATACCACAAAACACCATCGGATTTAGTTTCCGGTAGCCCGGGAGAGGCTCACTGGCTGGATTTATCGCACTTGTAATCGTATCACCGACCCGAGTATCGCTCACATTTTTGATCGAAGCCGTTAAATAGCCCACATCTCCAACCATTAATTCTTCTTTTTTTACCGGTTTTGGCGAATAGACCCCTAATTCGGTGACTTCAAATTCTTTTCCAGATGCCATCATCCGAATTCGATCTCCTACCTTCACAGTTCCATTTATCACCCGAATATAGGCGATAACCCCCCGATAAGGGTCATACTGGGAATCGAAAATAAGCGCTTGTAAGGGAGCATCCGGATCACCCGACGGCGCAGGAATTTTTTCGACAATTTGATCTAAAATTTCCTCAATTCCAATTCCGGCCTTTGCCGAAGCTAATACGGCATCGGATGCATCTAATCCGATAATATCTTCAATTTCTTGTCGAACCCTTTCCGGTTCTGCGCTAGGAAGATCGATTTTATTAATAACTGGAAGAATTTCCAAGTCATTATCCAAAGCTAAGTACACATTTGCCAACGTTTGTGCTTCAATTCCTTGGGCGGCATCAACAACTAAAATGGCCCCTTCACATGCGGCTAAACTTCTCGATACTTCATATGTAAAGTCAACATGACCCGGGGTATCGATTAAATGGAGGATATATTCTTGACCATCCTTCGCCTTGTACGAAATTTGTACCGCATTTAATTTAATTGTAATTCCACGTTCCCTTTCCAGTTCCATGGAATCTAATAACTGGTCTTTCATTTCCCTCGCAGTTAATGCATGGGTTTCTTCCAATATTCGATCGGCCAACGTCGATTTCCCGTGATCAATATGGGCGATGATGGAAAAATTTCGAATCCTCTTTTGTCTTTCCAATTTTTCTTCACGATTCATCCTTCGTTCACTCCTGTAGAATTAGAGAAAATCACTAGCTTAGATTATATCAGTCCCCCTTTTTAGATTCAATCGAATTATTGAAAAAACACCGTTCTTTTGAAAATAAAAAACAAGGGATGTTCTACCCTTGAAAATGTTCGTTACGATGATTTATTAAAAATGCCCATGATGAAATGCCCAATTTTTTTCGCCATTTCCGTAAAAAAATTAAATGTGGCTATATCCTCCAATTGTTCCCTTTTTTCTTCCAAATCTTTTTTCGCCACCGATTCACCGAAAATCGTTGCCTTATATCCTTTTTCCTCATCATATTGGATCGTAAAGGCATCTTTAAAATTCGGATCCTCATATCCTTTCATTTTCAACAAACCGTTGTTCGCTTCCTGAATCCCAATGAGTACACCGAAAAATAACAACCCGATTCCGAATAGCACTTTTAAAAAAAACCGAATCATTGATATCACCCATTACTTAATTTCATGTTCACATCGACATTCAGTGGGTTATAAAACCGCTACTAGATTGATTAACAGATGGGTGGAGGGATAAGTTTAGCCCGGTTGCAATAATATTTGCCATCCGTTCGATAAACAAGTCTACTTCTTTCGGCGTTACCATTAAGTTATAACCTAAAGGTGTCAACACTTCTTGAATTAAGGATCGTTTTTCTTCTTCGTCAAGGGTGCCGATCATGCCAAAAAACATTTCCCTCTCCTTTTTACCCGGTACGTCCTGTTCCGTTAATTTTCGTTTTTCCCCAAAGGACATACCTAAGGGGGCTAACTTTCGGGAAGGTCGATTTCCTTCATTCAACTCTTTTCCAAAATGTTTCAAAATAAAATCGATTGCATCACTTGTAATCGTTACGGCGTCGACAACGGTAGGGACTCCAACTGAAATGGTAGGGACTCCTAACGTTTCTTCGCTCAGTTCCTTCCGCTTATTTCCAACTCCAGATCCAGGATGGATGCCCGTATCCGATATTTGAATCGTGCTATTAACCCTTTCGATCGAGCGGGATGCCAAAGCATCAACGACGATGACAAAATCCGGTTGAGTTTTTCGAACGACACCGAAGATAATATCGCTCGTTTCAATTCCCGTTACACCCATCACACCAGGAGCCAGTGCACTAACGGGGCGGTAACCTTCCTCGACCGATTCCGGTTGTAATTCAAATAAATGTCTAGTAATCAACACGTTTTCACATACAATTGGACCTAGCGAATCCGGTGTCACATTCCCATTTCCTAAACCGACGATTAAACAAGCGGATTTTTCAGATATATTCATTTTTCTTAAAAGTTTATGCAGTTCCTTTGCAAAAATTTCCCCTGTCCGTTGTTCTTCCAGTTGATTTTTTTTTCGTATCCCGGGGCTTTCGATCGTAATGTAGTTACCAGCCTTTTTCCCAACGATCGATTCTCCTTTTTTCGTAATTTCAATTTCCGTTATTTTTATCCCATCTTCTTCCCGTTCCGATACATGCACCCCTTCAATTTCATCCTCTTTTCGTTCCTTCTCCACCTGTTCTTCGACGATCATATCTTTTGCTTCAATGGCCAAATCTGTACGAACGGAATACGATTCAAACTGATTGTTCAAATTCTTTTCCTCCTTCACCTGAACGAACATATTGAGAACGTTTCATGATATCTTTTTTCATTATTTCCATCCATCATTTTTTTCATACGAAGGGACGTTTTTCGATTCATCCTATTGCATTCTTCCCCTCACTTTGGTAGAATATCATTTGTTCTTAATGTGAAAAATTTGACGAATTCGCCGGTCATTAGGAGGTGAAGAGACTTGGCAAATATTAAATCTGCAATCAAACGGATAAAAAAGAATGAAGCTCGTAGACTTCGCAACAAAGCGATGAAATCAACGATGCGCACAGCTGTAAAAAAAGTAGAAGTGGCCGTTACGAATAATAATTCAGCCGAGGCCAAGGAAGCTTTAGTTGCAGCTGTACGCAAAATCGATAAAGCCGCTTCCAAAGGGGTTATTCATAAAAATGCTGCCAATCGTTATAAATCCCGTCTTTATAAAAAAGTAAATTCATTAAATGCATAAGAAAAAAGGAAAAAACGATCCAAAAACCCGGATCGTTTTTTATGTTTGTAGAAATTTGAAAAAGAATAGTTCCAATAGCCGCTCTTTATTTCCAAAACTCGTTTTTAGTTGATAATCCATCTCCGCCAAAGAATTCATTATTTCCATTAATTGATTGAAGGAAAAGGAACGTCCTTGCTCTAATGCCAATTTCACTCGATAAGGGTGGATTTTTAATTGTCCACTAATGGCCTTTTGTCCATATCCCCTTTTTGAAAGAACCTTCGATTGATAAATTACCCGAAATTGGGAACCGATGGCAGCGGCTATTTGAATTGGGTCCTCATTTTGCTTCAAAAGTTGATAGTAAATTTCCAAAGCTTCATCCAACCGTTTATGTACGACTTTATCAACGAGGGAAAATATATTTGATTCGAAGGATTTTGCAACTAGCAATTCCACCGTCTGTTCATCGATTAGATCCCCTTTTTCTCCGTATAAAAGGATTTTTTCAATTTCGTTATTTAAGGAGGCTAAATTAGCACCCACGTAATGGAAAATTAGATCTAACCCTCGATCCGTTATTTCGAATCCTTCCTCATCGAACTGTTCCCGAATCCATTTTTTCGCATCCCGTTCCGTAAGCGGTTTTGCTTCGATGGATACGGTATTTTTCAATAACAGTTTTGTCAATTTTTTTCGTTCATCTAGTTTTTCGTATGGGGCAATTAACACGAGGATAGACGAGGGAACCGGTTCGTTTATGTAGGATTCAAGGGCGTGTAAATTATGCTCGATCGTTTCTTTTCTCTTTTCAGATGTTAAAAAATACGCCCTGTCAGCGATAACAACCTTTTTATCGCTAAAAAAAGGAACGGTGATACAATCATCGATTACCTGTTCGACCGGCGTCTCCTCCAAATCGTAGGAAGAAAGATTGAATTCATTATCTTGTCCATTTAAGGCATGTTTAATAATCAACCGCTTCGTTTCATCGATTAAATATCGTTCCTTTCCGTATAATACGTAAAGGGGAGCCAATTTATTTTTTCGAATATCTTTCCAAATTTGCAAAACCACGGGCGTCTCTCCGATCTAATATATCTTTTCTTTTATCGTAAAAAAACTGCCAACATTTATCAAGAGAAAAAGGAATTGGTATAAAACCAATTCCCCTTTTATAATAAACGTTGAAACATAAGCCCTAGGAACTTATATCCCAACGGTGTTACATATATTTTTTCCTCCTAATTCCGAAATATAGATGACAACTGTTGTCATGAAAGGAAAAGAACGGCTAGATTTTTTCTAAATATTCAATTATACTAAAACGGAAAGGGGAGGGGTGCTTGTGAACGAATTCGAACAAGATGTTCAATCGAAACGAAATGATTTCGTCGACTCAGTGGTCGGTATGGTCGTATCAGTCGGATTTTTCACAACGATTTTTATTATTGCTACTGTAATTAAAATTTTAGGATCATAACCGATCCGTTCTGAAAAGACTGCCCTTGAAATGGTGCAGTCTTTTCATTTTATCCTATGTTTTTTCAAACAAAAGGTGATTTATTTTTTTAACATCGGTGAAAAATAGCCCTTTGTCATAAAATACCGAAATGTAACTGCACCGTGAATATCCGTTCGATAAATCGTCGCACCTGCTTTTTCCAAATCTTCCAGTACCCTTTCGTGGGGGTGACCATATAGATTATTTTTCCCAACTGATATCACGGCTATTTTTGGACGAATTTGTTGTAAAAACGCCGCTTCAGTCGAAGTGTTGCTCCCGTGATGACCGACTTTTAACACATCCACTTGCATTGTTGGAAAATTTTTTGTCAAATCCATTTCCCCATCCCTTTCTAAATCGCCGGTAAACAACCAATCCAATCCACCGATATGGGCATAAATAACAACGGAGGAATCATTCCCTGAAGGAGCGTACATTTTCGGTGCTAAAATAAAAAATTGGCCATTCCCTATATGCCAACGAATTCCTCGGGACACTTCTTTAACAGGAATCTTCTTTTGTAAAGCAAAACGAATTACTTCCCTTTCCAACTCCCTTTTCTTCGATGTCTTACCTACGATTAATTCACCAACTTTCAATTCGGAAAAGATGTTTTTCGCTGAACCGATATGATCTTGATCACCATGGGTTAGTATCAATTTATCAATTTTCGTCACCCCCTTGCTTTTTAAAAAGGGGATGACGATCCGTTTACCGGGATCGAAGGATTCTTTTTTCCTTTTCCATTCTTCCTCCTCAAAGGGAATGTACCCACCTGTATCAATCAAATAATTTCCTTGATGAAAAGGAAGGCGAATCCATATACTATCCCCTTGACCGACGTCTATAAAAGTCACTTCTCCGAACGGATGAAATTTCACATAGCCGATTTGTAACAAAAAGGGAAGGAAAAAACAAAGGATCATCATCCCTCGTTTCCTTTTCCAATCCTTTTCCATAAGCATAAAACCAATGATAAAAAAGAGATAAAACAGTAATAACATCAAAAGAGGTGGTTTTCCTAAAGTCCAAGTGGCGAGGGGAAAGTCGGCAAACCGTTGGGCAAAACCATTTGCAATTTTCAAGGAAAAAGAGACGATGAAAACGAACGGGGTGGCGAAAAAAGGGATAAATAACAATAGAAAAAAGGATGTAAACGATAAGGGTAAAATTACGACGGAATAGAATGGTACGTAGAAAATATTGAGAATTATACCGAGAAGGGAAAATTCGTAAAAATGAAATAAAAGAATCGGTATCGATCCGAACTGGGCCACCATGGAAACGAACGCGATTTTCACATACCAAGGCCTCCGTTGGCGAATGATCGAACTAGATAAAATTAAAGAGAAGCTGACGGCATACGATAATTGAAACCCAACATGGTAAAGAATATACGGATTGTACAAAAGGAAAAAAAGAAAGGAAATCCCTAAGGCATCTATGGGGTGAATCGCCTTTTTCCATTTAGAAAAAAATATAATCATCCACGCCATCATAACCGCCCGATTTACAGAAGGAGCGCCACCAGCCAAAAGGGCATAGACGGGAAGGAAAAGAAGCAATATATTCCGTGTTGTCTCACGAGTGAAGCCAATTCGAAGAAGAACATAATATATGCCAGCTGTCAATACCGAGACATGCAGACCTGAAATCGCCAATAAATGGGCGATACCTAATTGACGGTAAGATTGGAGTAAATCGCTATCGATTTTCTCCTTCTCGCCAAATAAAAGGGCGGATACAATCGGAGAAACTGTATCCGGATAGGCCTCTTCAATTACCTGAATTCCCTGTTTTCGAAGGAGTCGAATTCGGTCGATGATTGAATCCTTTCCTTTTACACAACTTTGCATGCGTGCGACGTTAAATAGATAATGAATATTTCGCGACTGCAAATACCGTCTATAATGAAACCCATTCGGATTAGACGGTTCCCGAGGAATGGTTATTTCTCCATGTACTTTGCAAAAGGTCCCCGGTTCAAGGATTTGTTCCCATTTTTCCTTCTCCGTCTTCGATCGAAAATAATATTTGAGTAAATATAGATGTCCATCATCCATGGACACAACCGTTTCCATCTCATTCCCATCGATCACAGGATACGTTCGGACCGTTACGATCGTTTCCATCAGTTTGGGATCAGTAATCGGTTCGTTGGTAAATGTAACATAAAAGAGACCGAGCCAGAAAAAATAACTAAGCACAAGGTAAGATAAAAGGTTTTTTCCAATTTTTTTTCGAAAATAAATCCCGAGAAAAAGGCTGATAAAAAAGCCGATAGAGGTGGAATGATAGGTTAGGAAGGCAAAGAGAGCGGATAAGCCAAGATAGGCAAAAAACCCGTATAAAATGGCCACCACTCCTTTATTCTCTTATAAATTTGGAAACAGTTCCTTCGCCCTTTTCCAATACTGGTCCTTTATTTCTTCATCCTTTTCATTTTCCATTCGATTTAATAAATCCCGGACAAACATCGTTTTTTCTTCATGTTTCCAGTCGAATATTTCTTTATCAAAGGGTACTTTTTGCACTTTAACCTTCGCCTGTTCCAAAAGTTCCAATGCAAAGGGATCATTTTTATAATCTTCTGCATAATAAATCGTTTTAATGCCCGACTGAATAATCGCCTTCGTACATTGTAAACAAGGGAAATGGGTGACGTAAATTTCTGCCCCCTCCGTCGATACTCCGAATTTTGCACATTGTAATAATGCATTCATTTCCGCATGAATCGTTCGAACGCAATGATTGTCCACTAAATAACATCCTTTATCTAAACAATGGTCTCCCCCTGCAATTGAACCATTATAACCACCTGCAATGATTCGCTTTTCCCGTACGATCGTTGCACCGACAGATAACCGATTACACGTACTTCTTAACGACAATAAATAGCTTTGTGCCATAAAATATTCGTTCCAAGTTATTCGTTCTCGTTCCATTTTCGTCCTCCTAGGTGGGTCCATCTAAAATTCTATTACTAGTGTAGACATGTTTAATCAGTAGCGTCAATAGAAAAAGGAAGTCGGAAAGGAGGGCCGAAAAATGTATCTGAAAATCCCCTTAACCTTAACGTACGGTTATGGAATCCTTTATTTTTTCAAAGGTCTTCTCTCCAATTCCAGAAATATTCATCAGTTCCTCTATTTCTTTAAAAGGTCCATTTTCTTTTCGATACTGAACAATTGCCTGGGCTTTGCTCGGACCGATTCCCGGTAAGGTTTGCAATAATTGTTCATCCGCATCATTAATATTAATCTGATCCTGTTTCTTTCCACCACCCCCTATAACGAGTGGCGTTTTCTTTTCTTCACCTATTTTCGGAACGTAAATAACCATCTCATCGGTTACCCTTTCAGATAAATTAATTTGATCCACATCTGCCTCATCGGTAAACCCGCCAGCCCTTTGAATCACATCGATGATCCGCTCTCCCTCTTCCACTTTATAAACTCCTAGTTTATTCACCGCACCTTTTACATCGACCATCATTTTTTTATCTTCCTCAATCACCGATGCTTCTTTCTTTTCCTGATCTTCTATCACCTCTTCATCCATAAAAAGGAACGGATTTTCATCAACCGAAACTTGCTGAACTGAATCGGATAATTGGTTATGAATAATATATACTCCGATGGCAAATCCAACGAAAGAACCGACTATTATTAACTTTTTCTTTTCAAGGATCCAGCCTTTAATCGTCTCCCACAGAAGCATAATTCACCCTTTCCTTTCATACAGTTTTATGAAACAGCTTTTTATTGGAGGGAGAAACATGCGGGTTGGATTTATCGGCACTGGAAATATGGGAACGATTTTGATCGAAAGTTTTATTGAAAGCGGTGCAGTTCGGGAACAAGAGGTGATGATTACGAATCGTCGCCTGTTCAAGGCAAAAAAATTGAAAGAACGATATCCACATATTCATCTTGTTCAAAATGCGGAAGAAGTCGCAAAGTGGTCCGACGTCCTTTTTATATGTGTTAAGCCCTTTGACTTCCATCCCCTTTTAAAACAAATTCACAAATTCGTCACGGAGGATAAATGCCTCGTTTCCATTACAAGTTCCATAACCGTTGAACAGTTGGAAACGATCGTTCCGTGTTCATGCGTACGCGTCATACCTAGTATTACGAATCGAGCATTTTCCGGAGCCTCTTTATTAACCTTTGGAAGTCGAACTAGCCCCCCATGGAAAGCAGCGATCACATTATTATTTAAAAATATTAGTCATCCAATTGAAATAGATCAACCATTAACGAGGGTTGCATCCGACATCATCAGCTGTGGTCCAGCATTTATCAGCTATTGTCTCCAAACCTTTATTCAAGGGGCGGTATCGGAAACAGGGATTGATGAAAATGTAGCGACAAAACTAACGGAAGAGATGTTAATTGGGTTAGGGGAATTAATTAAGAAAAATATTTATACATTACCGATCTTACAAGAAAAGGTATGTGTGAAAGGTGGGATTACCGGTGAAGGAATAAAAGTGTTAGAAACTTACCATTTTGAAAAGACGTTCGAAAAAATGTTTCATGCAACGCATTTAAAATATCGAGAAGAATTGGAAAAAATAAAGGGGCAATATGACATTCATCATGAATAATGTATTCGACATAAATTGCGTCAATTCCTTCTTCAAAAATGTTTTCAATTATATAAAATCCGATTCATCGATAAAAATACCGTACAAAGGAAAAACGGAGCCAAAAGCTGGCCCCTTTTTCAAAACAGTTTATTTCGGTTTTTGTGCCGTGAAAAAAATTCGCTCTGTTTGTTCCGTCACCATTTGATCGGCAAAATCCCCCGACACTTCACGTACAACAAAGCCCGTTTCTTCTAACCATTGAACATATTGCTCGATAGTGAACGTTCGTTGCTTATGCAATTCGTCATACCGCTCATATAAACCAGTATGATGATCGTACACAAAAAAGGTTAATTCATGTTCCACCGAGTTAGATGCTTCCCCCGGAAAACTATTCCAAATATAGGAAATTTCATCATCATTATCTGCAAAAGTGTTGCCGATGAATTCACGGATTTTCCCGACGGAATGGACATCAAATAGAAAGAGCCCATTAGGTTGCAATACATCGAATACAGATTGAAAGGTTTTATATACATCTTCCTCTGTTTGTAAATAATTTAAGGAATCACAAAAACTAATCACTACATCGAACGGTCCTATACTTTCTAAATTTCGCATATCCTGTTGAAAAAACGGAATGGTAAACCCTTTACTTTCTGCCTTGTTATGTGCAATTGCTAGCATTTCCTCCGATACATCCACTCCTGTTACGGTAAAACCTCTTTCATATAAACGGACGCTAACTTCTCCTGTCCCGCAAGCAAGATCGAGGACATCTTTCGTTTCCGGCAAAAAGCGACTAATCCCTTTAGCAAAAAAATCCATCCACTTTTCATATGGAGCTTCCTTCATTAATCGATCGTAAAGGGAAGCGAAATATTCATACGTCATATACCTAATTCCTTCTTTATATCTTCCACCGTCGCATCGCCCCATAATTTTTCCAAATTGTAATAATTTCGTTCGTCCCGATGAAACACATGAACGACGACATCCCCGATATCGACTAAAATCCATCGGGCTTCGTCATATCCTTCCATCCTTTTTACCTCATAGCCTGCTTCGTCCAGTCGATCCCTGATTTCATCTGCAATCGCCTGAACTTGTTTATCCGAATTCCCGTGGCAAATTACGAAATAATCAGCAATTAATGAAATACCGACCATATTTAATACGATAATATTTTCTGCCTTTTTATCATCAGCTGCTTTTACTGCGGTCATCAATGCTTCCCGATTCGTCATAAAAAAGCAATCCCTCCTAAATCGCTTCTTAAAAAGTTATCAAAGGATTCCCATTTCCAATAATCATTATTGGGAAACAAAAATCCGTTTTACAAAATCATTATACGTATGAACCGTATCTGGATAAACAGAAACCCGATTTTCTACTAAATGAATAATCGTGTTTTGCAAAGCTTGGAAAACGGCGAGATCCAAATTCCTTTCGGCCAGTTCTCGCACCTGTTCAACGCCAGGAAATGATCGATTCGGCTCGATATAATCGGCTAAAAAGATAACTTTTTCCAATACAGTCATACCCGGTCTTCCGGTTGTATGATATTTTATGGCATTTAAAATCCCTTCGTCATCAATTCCCAATTCCCTTTGTACTAAAATCGCGCCGACCGGGGCATGCCAAAGTTCAGGATGAAAGTCGAGCAATTGTTTCGGTAAGGAAGATTCAACGATTACTCGACGCATTTCTTCATGCGGGCGGTATTTTGCATAATCATGAAAAATTGCAGCCAATTCCGTTTGTCCTAGATCACTTCCATATTTTCTAGCCAATTGAAGGGCTGTATCCAAAACCCCTAACGTATGAATATACCGTTTTTCAGGTAAGTGCTTTTTTATAATCTGTAACGCTTCATTTCTTTCCATACAAACCATGCTCCTCGATATACTGAATGATTGCCTCAGGTAATAAATACTTCACACTCATCCCTTTTGCGATAAAATTACGAATCATGGAAGAAGAAATTTGAATTGAAGGAATTTCTACATAATGAATCGGATAAGTTGTCTCCCGTTTAAATCCGGGTCGATTAACGCCAATAAACGAAATGAGCTTCATTAATTGATCGATCTTATGCCAGTTCGGCAAATATTCTATCATGTCTGCACCGATAATAAAATAAAATTTTTTATCCGGTTCCCGTTTTTTCAGCAAACGAATGGTATCATAAGTGAATGATTTTCCATTTCTTTCCATTTCGATTAATTCTATTTTAAAAGCGGGATGGCCTTCTATTGCATATTTCAACATTTGAATTCGATCGGAATTCGTCGTCGTAGAAGTCTTTTCTTTATGAGGCGGGAGATAATTCGGCATAAACCAAATTTCATCCAATTGGCACTGTTGCCAAACTTGATCAGCGATAATTAAATGTCCGATATGGGGAGGATCAAATGTCCCTCCTAAGATCCCGACCTTTTTCATTGACATCTGCTCCATTTTTCTCAAGGTAATTCAATTCGCTTTTTTTCCTTTGATTCTTTATATAAGACGATCGTATTTCCGATGATTTGAACGATTTCTGCCCCCGTATTTTCCGCTAACTGCTCAGCAATGGTTTCCTTATTTTCCTCACAGTTTTGCAAAACGGACACTTTTAGTAATTCCCTTGCTTCCAGAGCGTCTTCAATTTGTTTAATCATATTTTGATTAACACCTGATTTTCCCACTTGAAAAATCGGGTCGAGATGGTGGGCTTTTGATCGTAAAAACCGTTTTTGTTTTCCTGTTAACATATAATCATGCTCCTTTTAATTGTTTCATCATCTTCTTACGTGCTGATTCAATGTCAGGGTCAATCCCTGTCCAAAGCCAAAAGGACCGGGCAGCTTGATACAAAAGCATATTTATCCCGTTTTCCACAATCGCACCTTTTTTCTTCGCCAACGCCAAAAATTCCGTTTCTAACGGGCGGTAAATTAAATCGAATACGATGGTCCCCTTCTTTAAACAATTTAAAGAAATCGGTAGCTCATGAACATTCGGATACATCCCAACAGGGGTCGTTTGAATGATTAAGTCGTAGTTTCCCATTCGATCATACAATTGTTCCAAAGAAAGAGCTTCACTAAAGTTTTCCGGGGAGTATTTTCCGATCAATCGTCTTGCATTTTCGATCGTTCGATTCGCAACATCAATTCTTTCCACATTTTCCTTATATAGTGAAAAATAAACCGCTCTTGCCGCTCCACCAGCACCGATGACCGCTATTTTCATTCCTGTGAGATTTTTTACAACGGTCTTTAAAGCCCGGATAAAACCGTAACCATCAGTATTGTAACCGATGAATTTTCCATTTTTGTAAACAACCGTATTCACAGCACCGATTTGGATCGCTGTCTCATCCACCTCATCTAAAAGGGGAATAATCGCCTCTTTATGAGGGATGGTGACATTGAATCCTTTTATTCCTTCCCTACGTAGCATTTGAATTCCTTTTTCCAAATCTGATCTTGGAATCAATATTTTCCTATATTCTCCTTCGATATTAGCTTCGAATAAAAATTGATGATGGATGACAGGGGAAAGGGAGTGGTCGATCGGATCACCAATAACACCATATCTATCCAAATCAAATTCCTCCTAGGGCAATGAATGTCTACGATTTATTATATCACGGAATGACCGACCGATTAGAAATCCACCCTTTGAACTCGACAAATGCAATAAAACATATTGTTTCGATTTAATATGTTCGTTCCAGTTATCCGTTAAATTAATGATTTTCGGATAAAAATTCGAACTCCTTTTGGGACATATACTGCCACGGTAACGCCACCTTTAGGAATCGTTACCCAACCGAGACCGGAAAATACGATATCCGTTTTTCCTTCTTCAATGGAAAATTCATGCCGATCGAATGGGGGAACATCATCGATATACTCCTTCGACGGTGGAGATAAAAATTCCCCTCGATGTTTATCATAAAGATCATCAGCCTTTTCCATTTTAGTTCGATGAATCGGTAGCTCATTTGATAAATAACAAACGAAAGAATGTCGATCTCCCTTGATAAAGTCAAGACGAGCCAATCCACCGAAAAATAATGTTTGTCGCTCATTTAATTGAAACACTTTTGGCTTAATTTCCTTTTTAGGCGTAATGATTTTCAAATCGGCCTTGGACACAAAATGAGCCATTTGATGATGATTGATAATCCCAGGTGTATCGTAAATAGCCTTTCCATCATCGAGAGGGATTTCGATCATATCTAAAGTTGTCCCGGGAAAATAAGAAGTCGTAATCACTTGTTCTTCACCTGAAACTTCTTTTATAATCCGGTTAATAAACGTCGATTTCCCAACATTGGTCGCACCGATTACGTACACATCTTTCCCTTTTCGATAATGGTCAATTAAATGAATTACCTTTTGTATATTATATCCTTTTGCCGAGCTAACTAAGGCAACATCGATAGGCTTTAATCCAAATTCCTTTGCCTGGGATCGAATCCAGTGGATTAATTTATTTTCATTTACTGACTTTGGCAAAAGATCCATCTTATTTCCAAGCAATAGAACATCTCCCCGAACCCAACGATGAATTCCGGGTAACCAACTTCCATGAAAATCAAAAATATCAACAATTTTTACAACCAATCCGTCACTTTCACCAATTTGACGGAGAATGTTTAAAAAATCATCATCGGAAAGCTGGACATCTCTTACCTCATTATAATGTTTCAAGCGGAAACAACGTTGACAGAGTACGGACTCCTTTCCGATAGATGACTTTGGCGTATATCCAATCTCATCCGGATGTTCCGTTTGTAACTTCACACCGCAACCGATACATCTCCATTCATTTTCCACTTTCCGTATTCCCCCTTTGCAGCAAACCCTTTTTCATAAAATGACTTAAAATATATCCTTCGATTTTTCGATTGATTTTCGTTTGCCAACCATCTGTATCAGCAACTGGCGTAACAAGAATCGTTCGAAATCCGAGTTTATTTCCACCTAATATATCTGTCAACAATTGATCGCCAACGACAGCGGTTTCCTCTTTTTTCCCATCTAATAATTTTAGTGCGGATAAAAAGGATTTTCCTAACGGCTTTTTTGCCCTCGATATAAAGGGAATTCCTAACGGTTCACTAAAGGCTTGAACACGCTTTTCATTATTATTGGATACGATAATCATTTGAATACCCGCTTCCTTCATCTGTTGAAACCACTGAATGAGGTTAGGAGGAGGTAAAGGCCTGTCCCACTCGGCCAATGTATTATCCAAATCGGTAATCAAACCTTTAATATTCCGTTCTTTTAAAAACTCTGGGGTAATTTGATGGACAGAATTCACGTAATCATCCGGTAAAAACAGTTTCAGCATCTCGTACACCTCGAATTATTCTTTAACGCTTATCATCATATCGAAAATCAGCCTATTTTTCAAAATAAAATTGAAATAGCAAAAAAAAACAGTTCTTTCCGTTTTGTTCGACATATTTTTTCATTTTTCTGATTAAACAAAAAAATATTTCGACAAATTCTTCAATTTTTCCATCCCTGTGAATAAGTTTATTCACAATAATAACAGCGATTTAATCGAAATAAAATAATCTATTCACAATCTGTCCACATTTTATCCACCCCTAATGTGGATAAAAT
Source organism: Fervidibacillus halotolerans (assembly GCF_026547205.1). GTDB lineage: Bacteria > Bacillota > Bacilli > Bacillales > Caldibacillaceae > Fervidibacillus > Fervidibacillus halotolerans. The sequence continues at coordinate 1,616,402 of NZ_CP106877.1, forward strand.
GACCGGTTGTCACGGAAAATATTTTTTGCTAAAGTATGGTTAGTCCAAAACATATTTTGTCTAGTAAATGCATAAACTAATCTTTTTTATTAAGTTGGAGGTGACAGGTGGCGGACCGAACAAAATGAAACATTTATCTGACGATTTGTTGATTGAATCCTATTTCAAAGCGATTAAATTTAATCTCTCTCAAGATTTTATTCGCATGATTGAAAAGGAAATTCACCGCCGATCTTTGAATGTAAAAATCGAAAAATCGTCATAAAAATATGACATGGGAGGTAACATTTTTTCTTCTTTTCCAAATTTAAAAACAGTACGACACTTGCAGCATTCCCCTCGGCGGTGAATATCTCCTTATTTTCTCCTTGCTTTCGATATGAACGGTGCATCACCATCTATTCAACTTCTTCCAACGAAAAAATCGAAAGTAATGATATTTTTTAGATATTGATCCGATTGAAAAAAATAAGAAAATGTCTAAAAACCGTTCTTTCCATTTCCTTTTTGGAAAGGGAAAAAGGGGGTTCCCTTTATTCTTCGATTATTCGACCGAGTAAGGAAAAGGTTAGGAACGTTTTTTTTGTGCCTTTGTCGAACGGTAATATTCATGGAACATTTTCATCAGTGCACGCTTTTCAATACGAGATACGTAACTTCTTGAAATTCCTAACTCCTTAGCAATTTCCCTTTGTGTCTTTTCCCGATTCATATTCAATCCAAACCTACCGATAATAACCTCTTTTTCCCGTTCATCTAATACGTTAATGTATTTTTTTACCTTTTCTAATTCCATATTTAATTGAATCGTATCGATAACATCCTCAGTATCCGATTTTAACACATCGATTAAACTGATTTCATTCCCTTCCTTATCTTGCCCAATCGGATCATGGAGAGATACGTCTTTTTTTGTTTTTTTCAACGCTCTAAGATGCATGAGGATTTCATTTTCAATGCACCTTGCTGCATATGTAGCTAATTTTGTTCCCTTCCCTTCCGAATAACTTTCAATCGCTTTAATAAGACCAATCGTTCCAATGGAAATTAAGTCTTCTTGATCTTCTCCGGTGTTTTCAAACTTTTTTACAATGTGTGCGACTAAACGAAGATTATGTTCAATCAATTTATTTCGAGCTTGTTGATCCCCCTCTGCCATCAATTGTAAATATTTCTTCTCTTCACTGGCAGATAACGGTTGTGGGAAGGCATTATTTTTTACATAGGATACGAAGAAAACGATATCTTTGAAAAATAAAGCAAGGATAGAAAAAAGACCAGACATTGCTACACCTCCATCATTTCACTTTAATCTTTATAAGTTATCCTTATGTCTTTTCAACACCAATTGTGTCTGTCCGGTTTTATTTCTCGAATTCGTAAGTTGTTTTAGGTACATCCCTTTTCATTACTCCCTCTTCATATACTTATTGGCGCATAGTATGTTTGAAGACTTGAAAAACGAAACAAAGAAAGACTCTACCTTTCATTCAAGCCTAACTTCTGACAGAAAAGAGGATGTTAACCAAGAGGAAGTGGAAGGGGAAAATCGGACCAAAGAAAATTCACGGGAACATGTTGAAAACGAAACGGATGAACAAATTGAAAAGGATATAACCGAAAACGAGCAAAAAGATACAGAGAGTAAGGATCAAATTAACGAAAGCTTAATTTAGGATTTATGACTTGTAGCTAAAACCGTATCAAGAGTCGTTGACGGTGATATAGTCGAGTTATCTGGTGGTAGAAAGGTACAATTCATTGGCGTCATTACTCCTAATTCGATAAAACGGACGGAACTTTATGGAAAAGAAGCGAGCAACTATACGAAATCGAAACGAGAAGGAAAACAAGGGTATTTACAAAAGGATGTATGTGAAACAGATCGATATGGCAGGTTGTTAAGACTCGTTTGGTTGGACGTTCCAACAGATCTTATGGACGAATATGAAATAAGAAAAAATGTTTAATACAAATCTCCTTTTAAACGGCTATGCCGAGCCATCGACGTATCATCTTGATGTAACTTATGCGGAATATTTTCGAAAATTTGCCCGTGAAGCTCGTGAAAAAGAAATCGGTTTATGGGCATATGGTGAAGACGGTACAACGAAGGGAGATTTCGATTCCACAGAATTAACGAGTTCAACCATAGTGATAGGATGTCAAATTCAAAATCTAGTCCCTCCAATTCTCCAAACCGTTCAAACGCTGACTATCCTTCTACCCCTTCATCGGGAGAAAGAGAAAGTTTTAAAAATTGTACGGAGCTTAGAAAAGTTTCCTCTAACGGCGTATCGGCTGATCATCCAGCTTATGCACCGAAACACGATCAGGATTAAGAAGGGTGGGCTTGTAAAAGATAATCATCTTCCAATATGAAAGGAGCTGCTCAAAAGTACAGCTCCTTTCTTCGCAAATAAATGGGAGTCATCTCCATTAGGAAGATGGTTTGAATTAGATAGTTAAAAAAACGTATTCCATTCAAAGGTCAACTTTGGATTGCCTGTACAAAATATACAGGTAAAAAGAGAGCCATGATTGTGTAGCGACACCTTTTTTAAAAAGATAAATAATTTTTCCATATAATTACCGAGATATAAATTATGTTCATCTAGTTTTCTATTTTTTCTTCATACGGACTGCTTTTTCAAATAAGTTTCTAAGAAAAACGTTTTTGTGTAAGAAATTAAAACGTAACCAGAAAACATAAACCTTCCCTAAACTAGTTGCGATGTTTTCTCGGGAAGAAACTTGCATTTTTCCAATGAGCCTTGATTATTAACAAGTAAAAATACGGACGCGATCGATGGGATTCTATTACTCCGATTTATTTCATTTCTCCTAATTGTTCCTCGCATTTTTTCCTCGCCCTTTGAAAAAAATAAGCAAATAGAAGGAAGAGAATAGCTCCGATGAAAAGAAGTGCTAGTTTTCCAGTCGGTAAACTCGATCCTTTTATGACGATTCCTAAATATAGAAACGTACTTAAAGCGAGGAGAATTTGACTGTAATTTTTATAATCAACGATTTTTCCTAGTAGTCGATCTTTTTGATTCATCCAATCACCATCCTTCTAAACGTGATAAATCTAGCATAACATGAATAAGGTTCAATTTTTTTAAGCAATTTCAGGAAAAAAAGAAGGATACGGAAAAACACCGTACCCTTGTCCATTTCGGAAATATTTTTTAATATGTTTTCTTACACGTTTAACATTTTCACCATACTCATCACTAGTTGAGCAGAATGAACCGCCGCTTTTTCCAAAAATTGGTCGAAGGAAATTTCCGATTCTTTCCCTGCGATATCCGATAAGGAACGGATAATAACGAACGGTTTTTCATATTGATAACACACTTGTCCAATGGCCGCCGCTTCCATTTCAACTGCTTGTACATCTTCGAAATGGCTGACAATCGTATTCACCCGATTTGGATCATTCATAAATGAGTCTCCGGAGACAATTAAACCGGTTTTCGTTTTTCTATTTATCTCCTTCGCAGAATGAACAGCGATCTCGATAAGCTTTTTGTCCGCAACAAAGGCAGGTGGTAGTTGAGGAACTTGTCCGTATTCATATCCGAAGGCGGTCACATCCACATCATGGTGACGGACTTCTGTCGATATGACAATGTCCCCAATGTCTAGTTCCCGATTTAATCCTCCGGCAGATCCGGTATTAATAATCGATGTTGGATTGTATCGTTCCATCAAAATAGTAGTGGACATACTAGCATTGACCTTACCGATACCAGATTTCAATAAAACGACATCTTTTCCATTTAGTTTTCCAGATGTAAATTGACAATGGGCAATTGTCTCCATCCTTCGATTTTCCATCTGATCTCGGATCATTTTTACCTCTTCTTCCATCGCACCGATAATTCCAATCATGTTTTTATCTCCTTACGATTTTTTATCATTTTCCTGTAAATATTCCAGTTTCGTCGGTTTCCAACCTTTTCCATCCACCCATTCTAAATACACGCGATACACTTGTCCATCATCCTTCGCTTCAATTGTGCCGATTACGTGTTTATTTGGAATTTCTCCCCGTTCAAGCCACCATACGATTAAATTGTCCACCGTTGTATCCGTGGCATAGGCTAGCGCTTGCTCCATTTCGATTCGATCGGTGGATCCTTCATCGTACACGGTTACATGCTCTCCAGTTTGGGATGTTCCAATCGGTTGCCACGAAGGATTAACAACGGTTTTAATCACATTCGGGTCGTCGGATTGTTCTTCCACAATTACACCGGTCTCTTCTCCATCCGTCATTTTTTCTTTTGTTTGTTCATCAGAAGATGGAGATTCTACCTGATTGTCGGTCCCTTCGTCAACGCCATTAGTATTTTCCTCCCCCTCGTTTTCTTCACTGTTTTCCCCTTCGTTCGCCCTTCCATCGTTTACAACTTCTGTCTCATCATTTTGCGAACTACTCGCCTGTTCGTTTTCGGAATTATTTGAAAATAATATAGAATAACCGACGATGATAATCGCCAAAAAGACGATACCAATTAAAATATTTAATATGATATCCTTTTTCCTTCTTTTTTTCGCATGTTGTTCCATCCGTGACCGACGGATTGGCGGATAATAATTTGACATATTCGAACCTCCCCCATTTGAAACATCTAATCTTATATTAAAATAAAATGTCCGATTGTACAGTGAAAAATCAAAAACATTTTGCAACGATTTGTAGTATTGAAAATATTAATTATGGTCATATGCATATAAAAAATTGACAATATCCTTAGTTATGGAAATCGGAGAAGTCGTTTCTTTTTTTGCATCCAATTGAACGACGACGAGTGCATATTTCGGATCCGTAAAGGGAAAGAATCCAGCAAACCACTTGTTGACGAGTTGTTCTTCCCTGTCGGCTACAAATTTTCCCGTTTCCGCCGTTCCCGTCTTTCCTGCCACTTCGTAAGGAAGATCTTGGAGAGCCCTTGCCGTGCCCTTCGGATTAACGACGACTTCCCGTAACAATTGACGCAATTTTTCCGCTGTATAAGGGCTGACCGCTCGTTTCCCTCTATCCATCGGAAAGGAAAAGAAATTCGTACCGTTTTGATATTCGATTGACGAGACAGCACGTACTGAATAAAGTTCCCCGCCCCTTGCAATCGACGCCATCATATTCGCAACAGAAAGGGGGGTTAGCTTCACATTTAATTGTCCGATTCCTACTAGACGGACAAGTCGAGGATCCGTTCGTTCCGTATCGGATAGGAAAATTTGCCCCCGCTCTTCATCCGCTAATTGGGAAAAATCTTGAAAATGAAACACATCCCCTTCCCAACCGACTTGATCGATTAAACCGAACCGTTCCGCATAAGATTCAATTAAATGGGGATCGATTGCAGCGATTTCTTCAGCCATAGTAGCAAAGGTTTGATTACAACTAACTGCAAAACTGTCGCGAAATGTTAATATTCCGTGATCAAATACTTCATCTACTTCCCCATGAATCGTCTTACTACAGTCGAACGTTCTCGACGGGGAATTTCGTTTATAATCGATCGATATTGCGGCGATTACCGTTTTAAAAATCGAACCGGGGAATTGGGGCTTTAACATGTAATTAATCAAGCCACCGTTTTTGTAAGGTGCTTGTTCGTCTATTTTCGGTCTTGACACATTGGCTATAATCGAGTTGGATTCGATATCTAATAATACGATCCCCCCTTTTTCCATCTCATAATGGTCGGCGATGATCTCTAATTGTTTTTGAATATGAAAATCGAGGGTTGTAATAATTTTGATTGGATAGAACGGATTCGACGGATGGATGTATTTCACATCGAGACCGAAAAGAGGTCCACCCCTTCCATCCACGTGGTAAACAAGCTTCGTTTGCTCATCTTGGATTAGAAAGGGATCGAAACTCTTTTCAAGACCGGTGATGCCCATCACCGTCTGATCGGAATAATTTTGATCCGGATACCGATTTTTTAATTCTATTGCATTTTCACCAGTTATTCCAATTAGCTGGGATGCAAACTGATGGGGGCGCTCAAACTGTTTTGTTACAGCAAATACACCTGGAATTTCCAGCGAGTTAATTTGTTCCACTTGCCAATCCTTTAAAACGACTGGGCCATTATCATGAAAAACAACCGGATCCTTTGCTTCCTTTATTTGCTCCAACAATTGTTCTGGAGAATAACCGATCACTTCTGCCACTTTTTCCACATTCCAATCCATCTCTTTCAAAAAAGGGAATAAGATGAGAACAGATCGGGGCTCTGTCGTAAGGGGCGTTCCATGTTTATCGTAAAACTTTCCCCTTCCATTATCGATTACCACTTGTTTCGTCCTTTGTCGAACACTTGCTTCCAATAAATTGATGTTTTCTTTTGAAAAATGTTCCGTATCGATTAATTGAATTTGAGCCAATCGACTTATAAGAATGATTATACCTATTAAACAAACATAGGCTAATCCTTTTATTCGTTTTCTCGTCATCATAAACGCCTCCCTTCCCATTGTTAACGGGATCGGGAGGTTTTAATCGGCCTATTCCTTTTTCTTTATGAAAAATAGTCCTTTCAAACGTAGGAAAAGGGACAGCTTTTCGTATGGAAATTTCAACTGTCCCTTGGTTTTGTTTATTTTACAGCGATAATTTTTACATTATATTCCCCACCGGGCGTTTGAACGGCGACTTCATCACCGATTTTCTTACCTAACAAACTTTTCGCAATCGGTGAATCATTGGATATTTTCCCTTCAAAGGGATCGGCTTCAGCACTTCCCACAATCGTATACGTTTCTTCCTCACCATCTGGGAGTTCAACAAACGTAACGGTTTTTCCTAATGTAACGGTATCGACATTATCTCCATTATCTTCAATAATAACAGCATTTCGAAGCATTTTTTCTAAAAGGGCAATTCTACCTTCAACAAAGGCCTGTTCTTCCTTTGCGGAATCGTACTCGGAATTTTCCGATAGGTCGCCGAAACTTCGAGCGACTTTAATTTTTTCAACAACTTCCTTTCTACGAACCGTTTTTAAATATTCAAGTTCTTTAATAATTTTTTCTTTTCCCTCTTTTGTCATCGGATATTGTTTTTCTGTTGCCATCGTCAATTCACTCCTTAACTATTTCTCCCATAGCAAATTTTATGAACAACCTTCGCTCGGTATGTTCACCCATTGCTTTTATTTTTTTCATTCATCTATTCAGTGTTTTATATCATTAATTATGATATTTTTTCATAAAAATGACTTTTGTTCAAGAATTGTTTGAATTTTCGTTACCATCAAATCGATGGCGACACGATTTTGTCCACCTTCCGGAATGATAATATCCGCATATCGTTTTGTCGGTTCGATAAATTGGTTATGCATCGGTCTGACGACAGATACATATTGATTAATGACCGAATCCATCGTTCGACCCCTTTCCTTCGTATCCCGTAAAAGGCGGCGAATTAGTCGAATATCCGCATCCGTATCGACGAATAATTTAATATCCATTAAATTACGTAATCGTTCATCTTCTAATACTAATATTCCTTCCACTATGATTACGTGTCTCGGTTCGACCCGGATCACTTCCTTTGAGCGGGTGTGTATTTTATAATCGTAAACTGGTTTATCGATCGGTTTATACTGTAACAGTTGTTCGATATGAGAAATTAATAAATCCGTATCAAAAGCCAAAGGGTGGTCATAATTCGTCTTTAGCCTTTCTTCAAAGGTTTTATCACTTTGATCTTTATAGTATGCATCTTGTTCAATCATGACGATGGATTGTTCGCCAAACCGTTCACAGATAGCTTTTGTGACAGTCGTCTTTCCTGAGCCGGAACCACCCGCCACACCGATGACGACAGGTCTTGGGTACATACTAAATCTCCTTCCGCATTAGGTTAAATCGTTTTACCGGTATTTTCGTTTTAAATTGGACGATTTGGAGAGGGTGTCTTGCCGCATCGATTTCATTTCCTTCCTCATCCCATATTTTTCCAATTTCCATCGAAAATTGTTCAATGTCTGGACCAAAAAATTCCACTTTATCCCCCGGTCGAAAATAATTTCGTTGTTGTAACGTTACGATCCCCCTCTCTTCATCATAGTCTAAAACCATTCCAGCAAATTCGTGACTTGGCTTATGACTATGGGTACCGAACATTTGTTCCTTGTATCCTGGGACTCCTTCAAAAAAGGCAGGAGCTGTATCCCGATTGGCACATTTTGATAATTCATAAATCCATTCGGGCTGAATCTTGAAATGATCAGGATCTGCACAATAGGCATCGATGACTTTTCGGTACACACTGACAACCGTCGCAATGTAATGGATCGATTTCATACGTCCTTCGATTTTCAAACTATCAATCCCTAAATCGATCATTTTCGGGATGGACCGAACCAAATTTAAATCCTTTGGACTCATGGAAAATGGGGCATCCTGTTCAACGAACAACGGAAGATCCCGACCATTTTCTGAGCGATACAAAAAGTAATCCCAACGACAGCTTTGGCTGCATCCACCACGATTGGAATCCCTTGCAGTCATATGGTTGCTCAAGACACAACGGCCGGAATAGGCGATGCACATCGCACCGTGAATAAATGTCTCGATTTCGATATCGACTTTTTCTTTAATTTCTCTAATTTCCTTTGCACTCATTTCCCGGGCTAAGACGACCCGATCTAAGCCTTCCTCTTTCCAAAATTGAACCGCCTTCCAATTCGACAAGGATTGTTGGGTACTTAAATGAATTTCGAGACTCGGGGCCACCCTTTTACACGTTTCAATAATGAGTGGATCGGCAACGATAATTCCCGTAACCCCCGCATCTTCAATCCCTTTTAAATATTCCTCCAAGCCGGGGATATTTTCATTATGTGCGTAAATGTTTGTTGTTACATATATTTTAGCACCATGCTTTTTCGCAAATTGCACGCCTTCTCTCATTTCCTCAAGGGAAAAATTATCAGCGTTGGAGCGCAAACCATATTCTTGTCCACCTAAGTAAACGGCATCTGCGCCGTAAAGAATAGCAATTTTCAATTTTTCCAAATTCCCAGCAGGAGCCAATAGTTCAGGCTTTTTCAAAATAACCCGCTTTCTATTTTCTACATAATCCATTTGTTGGGGATGGTTTGGCATTCCATTTCGAGCCTCCTTCATTGAATCGATCAATACACGGTCTCTTTAAAGAAAAATCCCGTATCGAGCGGTCGATCTTTCGGTTGAATGTTTTCAATTTCTTTTAAAAGCGCTTCCTTATTTTGCTCGTACTGTTCCGGATCATTTACATACATATCGATCGCTTTTCGATATAGTTCCGTTACAGTCACGTTATATTCGACCGATTTAAATATGCCATCAATTTTAAAAGAATCGATTCCAGCATCGATTAAATCTCCTAGCTCATCAATGATACAAATATCCTTAGGACTCATAATATGGGTCCCATTTTGGTCCTCAAAAATCGGATATCGATTGTTTCGTTCCGGGTCGAAAAGATACAAGCTTCCACCCTCTTGTTTTTCCCTTACTTCCATCTTTCGACCGAGAAATTCGAAATAATTTCCGATGAGCCGCCGCTTTGATTGAAACATGCACGTCATTCCATGGATTTGGACTTCGATTTCCACTTCCGCATGTTCCTTAATTTCAATCACTTCATCCATACTTAATTCTCGGGCTAAAACAGCTCTTTTCGCTCCCTTTCTGCCCCAATAATTACATGTATACCAATTGGTAGCAGTCGTTTCTGGATTCCAATGAAGTTTCATGTTCGGTGCAACTTCCCGAGCAGTTATTAAAACGGCAGGGTCACCAAAAAGGGCCGCATCCACATTTACCTCGTTCAAAAATTGCATATAGTCTAACAGATTATCTACTTTTTCGTTATGAAAAATTCCATTCATCGCCACATAAATCTTTTTTCCGGAATCATGGGCTAACCGGACGGATTCTTTCACCTGATCTCTCGTAAATTCACCTGCTAATCGGAGCCCATATTCCATTTCCCCGACGACAAAGGCATCTGCCCCTGCATCAATCAGCCATGGGATCTCTTCAACGGACGATGGAGTCACTAACAATTCCGGTTTTTTCATTTTTTCACCCCATTGCTTTTACACTTTCCTATACTTACACTCATTCCGTCACCGACCGGTAATATGACCGTATCGTATGCCGGATGGGTTAATAACCATTGATTATATTCATCGATTTTTTTTCCAATTCGTTGAAGCTTTTTATTTGGCGGTCCAGAATCATAAACATATCCTTTAAATAAAACATTGTCGGTAATGATGACTGCCCGCTCCGTTAAATATTTTTCATAATTTGTAAAAAAGGTTTTATATTGAACCTTTGCTGCATCGATAAATAAACAATCATAGGGAGCATATAACTCCACTTTTTCCACTATATTCAATGCATCTCCTTCTAAAAGGACGATTCGATTCGAAAGTTCTGATTGAAGGATAAACTTTCGTGCCATTTGAATTCTTTGCGGATCTTTTTCTACCGTAACAATTGTGGCATCGGTTGCCATGGCCATTCGAATGGCAGAGTAACCAATGGCTGTACCGATCTCCAATATCGTTTTCGGTTTGTACAGTTTTAAAAGTTGCAGTAAAACTTCCATACTGTACGGTTCCATAATCGGTATATATTCCTTTTTGGCGTAATTCTCTATTTCTTTCAATAGAGGCGATTTTTCAGGTATTTTCTCGTTTAAATACTCCTTTAATTTTCCATCGAGCATTCCTTTATTCCTTTCAACTATAACTAGATTATACAAGAAAAAAGAGCCATTTTAAGGATTCGGGAAATGAAATCCTTATAAATGACGCTTTTTACCACAAAATATAACTTTTTTAATTTTACCACAAAACGTTTAAAAAAGCGACAAAGGATAAAGAAATGTGGATGGTAAAATTGTCGTTTTACGAAAAACGAATGCTAATCACCGATATGTTCTCTGTATTTTTCATTATGTTCTTCCAACGTTTTTGAGAAAAGCACATCACCGGATTTCGTAGCTAAGAAATAATAGTAATCTGTATTTTCCGGGTATAACGCCGCTTCGATAGATACTTCCCCAGCGTTAGCAATCGGTCCCGGTGGCAGACCTTGTATAATATACGTATTATAAGGATCATCAATTTCGTAATCTTTAAAGAATAGCCGATCCCTATGTTCCCCAATGGCATAAATCACCGTTGGATCAGTTTGAAGGGGCATTCCGATTTCCATTCGGTTATAAAATACACTGGCTATTTTTTTTCGATTGATTTCATCCGCCGCTTCTTCCTCAATCAATGACGCCATCGTTAATAACTCGTGAACCGTCATATCTTTTTGTTCCATATCCGGTAAATATTTTTGTATAACTGAATTTGTTTTTGCAATCATTTGACCGATTATTTCCTCGATGGCTGGCTTTTCATCCACAAAGGAATACGTGGCTGGAAATAGATAGCCTTCTAGAGGATATTTAATATCACTTTCCAAGATGGAATCCGTCACTATTAATGGATATGTTTCCTTTTGTGTTTGGATAAACTCCGGATCGTTTAACATTTCCAAAATTTCTTCTTGAGAATAACCGGTTTTTTCTCCGATAATTTTTGCAATTTCTACCAAACGTAATCCTTCAGGAATCGTAATTGTCAGTTTCGCCTCTTGGAATACTTTTCCTGTTTTTAAACTAGCGATAAGTTCATCAAACGTCATGGACGGAGTCAGTTCATAGGTTCCGGCTTGAAAGCTATGTTCATTTTTAAATTTCACATAATACTTAAAAACGGTTGCATCTTTAATGATTCCCTTTTCCTCTAAAATATTCGCGATGGATGTTAGGCCACTTCCCAGCGGAATTTCAACGGTGATTTGTTCTTCACTCGTCGGGTCCAGCGGCTCCAGAGCATTTTTTACGTAAAGAACGCTACCTGTTACTACTCCTGCAATTAACACAAAAATGACTACGACTAAAGGAAAAACGATACGCCTTACTGTTTTTGCCTCTTCATATTTTTCCGCCAAAATTTGTTCCTTCGTCTTTTGATCATTTCGATTACTGTCCATTTTGTTCCTCCTGCCTATATGTAAGAAGGGAATATTTTTTTAAACTAACATAAACTATCCTTGCACCATTATACTATAACCGTTCATTTTGTCATTACTTATTTCTTTTTTTTCAATGGAATATTATTAATTTTTTTGAGGGAATAAAGGAAGGGAGGCAATGGTTTTTATCGCGGTTTTTTGATAGAGAAAATAGGAAAAGAGCATTGAAAAACACTCAATGCCCTTTACAACAACAAACGTCCCGATATTCAGTCACAATCCATTGCCTTTTATAGGTTGAAATCGTTCTTTTCCATCGATCTTTCCGTTGATTATTCTTCCTCTTCTTCTAAAAAGGTTTCCAACATCTCTTCGACTAAATCCCATTCTTCATCTGTTTCAATTGGAAGTAATTTTCCTGATTCTTCACCCGGTGTAAAACTCGAAGCTAAAATTTCAATCTCACCATTTTCATCTTCCTCCGCTCCAACCGGGTAATAAAGAACGTACGATTTCCCGAACTCTTCCGATTCGAACGTGAATAAGATTTCATACAACTCTTCATTCCCATTTTCGTCGATCACGGTAATATGATGATCTCCATGTTCCATTTCTATTCCCTCCAAAGTTTTTGCAGGTCGCCCTACAATTATTTTTCCTTTTATGATCGGCGTTACCCTGTCAGTATTTACAATTTTCCTAATCGATCCAAATAACCTTGTAATATCATAACCGCAGCCATTTTATCGATAATTTTTTTTCGTTTTTTTCTGCTCATATCCGCTTCCAACAAAAGCCGCTCGGCAGCAACCGTCGTCAGTCGTTCATCCCATAACTCGATCGGCACAGAAAATCGTTCTTCCAACTCTTTTGCGAAACGAATGCTCGCTTCTCCCCTGGGACCGATCGTTCCGTTCATATTTTTTGGAAAACCGACGACGATTTTTTTTACGCCGTATTGGTCAATAATTTCCTTTAATTTGGAAAAACCAAATTCTCCTTCTTCCTCGTCGATCGGTATCGTCGTCAACCCTTGGGCAGTCCATGCGAGTTCATCACTGATGGCAACACCAATCGTTTTTGATCCTACATCTAAACCAAGAATTCGCATTTATCTATCCTCTCGTTGATTTGTCAAATAAAATTTCACCAATTCCTCGATAATCTCATCCCTTTCTAATTTACGAATAATATTTCTCGCATCTTTATGTCTAGGGATGTATGCAGGATCGCCAGAAAGCAAATAGCCGACGATTTGGTTGATTGGATTATATCCTTTTTCCTCCAAAGCATCGAACACGTGGAAAAGTACTTGTTTCACTTCTTTTCCAATCGGCTCTTCGGGGAAATGGAATTGCATCGTTCGATCCAGTGAACTCATTGGATTGCACCTCCGTTTTTAAGACTACTATCAAAACGTGTTTTCTTTATTGTACACCAGGAGAGCACTTTATGAAATATTTTTTATCCATTCTTCGGCATAATTCAATGCCTCTTGTAATTTTACGGGATTTTTCCCACCTGCTTGTGCCATATCAGGTCTTCCTCCTCCATTTCCTTCACAAATGGAGGCGACTTCTTTAATTAGTTTTCCAGCATGATAATTGTTCGTTAAATCGTCCGTAACCCCTGCGATCAATTGAACCTTTTGATTATGAACAGCACCGAGGACGATAATACCGGAATGTAATTTTTGCTTTAATTCATCGAGCATTGTTCGCAATTGGCTTCCATCGGATATGTCCACCTTACTAATTAATACATTTATACCGTTAATTTGTTTCTGTTTAGATAGGATTTGTTCCGATTCCAGTCGACCAAGTTTTGCTGCTAACGATTCATTTTCCCTTTGTAATTCTTTCATTTCTCGGAAAAGGGAATCGATCTTTTCTACGATATCTTTTCGGTTCGCCTTTAATTTTTTCGCCGCTATGTTTAATAATTGAATTTGTTCGTTCATATATTGATAAGCTTTTTCTCCAGTTACCGCTTCGATCCGTCGAACTCCTGCACCGATTCCGCCTTCAGATGTAATTTTAAATAAACCGATTGCAGATGTGTTCGCTACATGGCAACCTCCACATAACTCTAAAGAATAATCGCCCATTTTCACGACCCTTACGATATCTCCATATTTTTCACCGAACAGGGCCATCGCACCTAGAGCTTTTGCTTCCTCTAATGGCTTGTACATGATTTCCACTGGAATTGATTTCCAAATTTTATCATTCACGACTTCTTCGATTTTTTCTAACTCTTCTTCTGTAATTTGCCCAAAGTGAGAGAAATCGAAACGTAGTCGATCCGGTTCTACTAACGATCCTGCTTGGTTAACATGGGTGCCTAAAACATCTTTCAATGCTTGATGTAGGAGATGGGTCGCCGAATGGTTCCGCATAATTTTTACCCGATTTTCCTTGTCTACTTCAGCAAAAACTTCTTGACCAGCGATCACCGCACCACTTTTTATAGCGACCCGATGCAAGTTTTGCCCGTTCGGTGCTTTTTGTACATCCAATACTTCCCCAAGGAAATCACCGGATGTCATTTTTCCCCAATCCGCAATTTGTCCGCCACTTTCTGCATAAAAGGGGGTTTGATCTAAAATGATTTGCACTTCTTCTCCCGCCTCTGCTCCATCGATCCGCTTACCATCTTTAAATATTGCTTCTACTTTGGCAGAAGTTTGCAAATGATCATAACCGATGAATCGACTTTCAATCGTTAATTCGCCTAATTCTCCCCCTTGCACCTGCATCGAATCCACATCTTGTCTTGCCTTTCTAGCACGGTCCCGCTGTTTTTCCATTTCTGCTTCAAAGCCGGCCATATCGATTTCCATGCCTTCTTCCTTCACATACTCTTCCGTTAATTCCACAGGGAATCCATATGTATCGTACAATCTAAAAACATCTTCTCCAGACATCTTCTGACTTTTCTTTTCTTTTTCCCTTCGAATAATATCGGATAAAATCGCCAATCCTTCATGTAACGTTTCGTGGAAGCGTTCTTCTTCATTTTTTACAACCTTTTGTATGAAGTTCACCGATTCTTTTACTTCTGGATAAAAATCAACCATGATTTCTGCAACGACAGGAACCAATTCGTACATAAAAGGTCGATCGAGTCCAATTCCTTTTGAAAAACGGGAAGCCCTTCTCAATAGTCGGCGCAATACATACCCTCTACCTTCATTGGACGGAAGGGCACCGTCGGCGATAGCAAAGGTAACTGCACGGATATGATCCGAGATTACTTTAAATGCTATATCTTGCTCTTCCTTTTCTCCATACGAGACTTTTGCAATTTCCTCCGTTTTTTGTATAATTGGCAAAAACAGATCCGTCTCAAAATTAGTTTTTGCATTTTGCACAATCGAGGCCATTCGTTCAAGCCCCATCCCGGTATCGATATTTTTCTTTGGTAATGGGGTATATGTACCATCCGGATTATGGTTAAATTCGGAAAAAACAAGATTCCAAACTTCTAAATATCGTTCATTTTCACCGCCGGGATACAACTCTTGATCATTTGGATCATTCCCAAATTCCGGACCCCGGTCGTAAAAAATTTCTGAGTTTGGACCACTCGGACCTTCCCCAATATCCCAGAAATTTCCTTCCAAACGAATGATCCGTTCTTCAGGTAAACCAATTTTTTCATGCCAAATCGTAAACGCCTCTTCGTCTTCTGGATGAATTGTCACGGATAATTTTTTCGGATCAAGTCCGATCCATGCCGGACTTGTTAAAAATTCCCATGCCCATTCAATCGCCTCTTCTTTGAAATAATCACCGATGGAAAAATTTCCTAACATTTCAAAGAACGTATGATGGCGGGCCGTTTTTCCGACATTTTCAATATCATTTGTCCGAATTGATTTCTGTGCATTTGTAATACGTGGATTTTTCGGCGTAACCCGACCATCGAAATATTTTTTCAACGTCGCCACACCGCTATTAATCCATAAAAGGGAAGGATCATCGACTGGAACTAAGGATGCACTCGGTTCAATAGCATGTCCTTTTGATTGAAAATAATCGAGGAACATTTTTCGTATCTGTGCACTCGTTAAAGATTTCATTTTCCAACCTCCTTAACTATTGTTCAATAAAAAAACTCTTCGCCCAAAAACGCAGGGACGAAGAGGTTCCGTGGTACCACCCTGATTATGGAAGCCCTTTGAATCACCAATAAATCTTGCTTCCATCACTTTAATCACCGTAACGTGGTGAAACGGCAGGGATTAGCTGCACTCCGGAGTAGCCTTCTGTTACCCTTAATCCGGAATTTCTTCCAGCCGCGGAAATTCCTCTCTGACGCGCCCATATCGTATATGGTAGCGTATGGATCAGCGGTAACATACTCGTTCCATCATCGTATTCACTCCTATTTATATCAGGATTATATTCATGAAACAAAATTTTGTCAAATCGATTGTTTTCGAAATTGTTCTAACCCTTGACTAATAGCTGTTTTCAAAATTGCCACGAAAGGGACAGCAACGAGTAAACCGATGATTCCACCAATTTCACCACCAATTAATATGGAAAACATGATTAGCAACGGGTGCATTTTTAAACTTTTTCCGACAATGACGGGAGATAGAATGTTCGCCTCTAAAAATTGAATTCCAAAAATAATCAGTAAAACGAATATAACCATTTTCACCGAATTTGTCGATGCCACGATCACAACTGGAATTGCTCCGATAATCGGCCCAAAGTACGGAATCACATTCGTCACACCTACCAACGTCCCGAAAAGGAGGGGATAATCTAATCCAATAAGCCAAAATAGGAAGGCACTGGCAACTCCAACAGTCCCACATACAATCAATTGTCCTCGAATATAATTGCCTAATGATTCGTCTACATTTTGCAAAAAAGTGACCGTTTGCTTCTGACATCGTTTAGGAATAAAGTGAAAAAAAACCCCCTTTAAATAATCGAAGTCTTTTAACATATAAAAGGTGATAAAAGGAATCAGTAAGATAATCAGTAGTTTATCTGCTAACCAAAAAACGATATGAACTGCTTTTTCCACCAGTCCTTCCATCGACCGATTGAGCGCTTGGAAACTTTCTTCCACTTGTTGTTTAAAAGTAAAGGGCCATCCCTTCGTCTCCGTTTCAACGAAATCGACCCATTTTTCATATTGGTCAAAAAGCAGTGGAGCATTTTCTGACAAATCTTTCAGCTGACGAATAAAAATCGGTGTTCCTTTAAAAATTGCTCCTCCAATCGTTGCAAAAAAAAGAACATAGATGATGAATACACTCAACCATTTTTGTAATCCATAATCCGATAATTTTTTCACAAATGGATGTAAAAGATACGCGATAAATGTGGCAATAAAAAATGGAGCAGTGCCTTTTGCAACTACGTTTACAATCGGTTTCCATAACGGCTCCAATTTGATAAATATGAAAAGAACGGCAAATAAAAGTAAGAAAAAGCCTAGTCTGTAAAACCATTTGACTTTGATGTCCATGACGAACCTCCCTTTTATAGTTTGGAAAACTCGATTCGTTTTATTCCTTTTCGCAAATTGGAAGGTTCGTTAATCAATTCAATGGAAACGATATTTCCTGTTTCAATAAGCTTATGTTTTTCTATTTGTATCAATCTAGTTAACATGTAAGCGACGGTCAGATTCAGAAAACAAATCATCTAAAGAAGAAAGACTACCATCTTCCTCCACTTGATGTGTATGGATCATTCCCTTTGAAACGGACAATTCAATGTAACAATTCCAGCAATAGTATTGGTTCACACCTATTTTCCCAATTTCTTTGCTTCGGCAATTCGGACAGGAAAAATCCACATCAATCACCTCGATCTTTCAATTTTTAACCACTATCATTGTTTACCGAATTGCCGTATTATAAACATTAAGTTAAAAAAAAACGGGACTGTCCAAAAAGTACAGACCCTTTCTTCATAAATGAAATTCGATTGATTTCATTTCGGTAGCATCTCTTTCCGCAGGCAGGCCAAGCCTCGACTCGCAAGCTCATCTTTGAGGGATTCGGCTCGGGCTGTTCCCAGAGTCGACGCCCACCTTTTCTTTAGATCAACTTAGGGACTAAACGGACAGCCCGAAACTTCTTTCATATTTTCGGATTGGGGGATTTTATCATTTAATAATCTAAAAAATCATACGGTGTAGTATTTCCCATGCCAATCATTGGATCAGTTTTCATCAATTCCTCTTCGTAGGATAATAGGGAGTCGGGCTGTTCGATCTTCGACATTAACCTTTCCTTTAACGAGGAATTTCGCAGAGAATCATCGGTACGCATAACGGCCAATTGAAAGGCTTCCTCTTCTCCACAAAGGATTAATTTATTTTTACTACGAGTTACAGCCGTATAAATCAAATTTCGACGTAACATGCGATAATACCCTCGGACGACAGGTAAAATGACAATTGGAAATTCACTTCCTTGAGACTTATGAATACTGCAACAATAAGCCAATGTAATTTGATTCAAATCTTGCTTCGTATATATAACCTCATTTCCATCATAGGAAACGACCAATTGATCCTGTTTCTCTTCATTTTCCTTACTGTAAAAGATTGCTACAATTTCGCCAATATCTCCGTTAAAAACTTGGTTTTCCGGCCGATTCACCAGTTGAAGTACTTTATCGCCAACACGATATGTTACTTCACTAAAGGCCAACTCTCGCTTTTTCCTATCCGAATTTGGATTTAACAATTCTTGCAAAATTTGATTCAATTGGTCGATTCCAGCAGGACCACGATACATAGGAGCTAAAACTTGAATATCCCGTTTCGTAAATCCCTTTTCCTTTATTAAGGTGACAATTTGCTTAATCACATCTGCCATTTGTGCGGTTGTGCAACGGATAAACGACCGATCCTTCCTTTGAATCCGTAAGTCAGGAGGAATCGTTCCATTTTTGATTTGATGGGCTAATTCGACGATGGAAGATCCGTTTTCTTGCCTATATATATCCGTCAAACGAACAGTTGGGATTACGTTAGATGCTAGTAAATCTTTCAATACTTGTCCTGGACCAACGGAAGGAAGTTGATCTTCATCCCCGACGAGGACGACTTGAATCTTTTCAGGTAAAGCTTTAAATAAATGATGGGCTAGCCAAATATCAACCATGGACATTTCATCAATGATAATCAATCGTCCGTCAATTGGATTGTCCTCATTAAATTCAAAGGATTCTACACCGTTCCAACCGAGTAAACGATGAATCGTTACCGCTGGAAGTCCGGTCGATTCACTCATTCGTTTTGCCGCTCGACCTGTCGGAGCAGCTAAAATAATGGGAAAGGGTTCATCTCCCCTATAATCGTTCGGATTCAATGAAAGCCCGTGAAGTTGGGCATATAATTCAACAATTCCTTTAATGACTGTCGTCTTTCCCGTCCCTGGTCCACCTGTCAAAATAAGCATTGGGGACAAAAGGGCCGTTTGGATCGCTTTTCTTTGTGAAGGTGCATAGTCGATGCCTAATCGGTCCTCCAACTCACCAAGGGCGATGAAAAACTCCGAGTCTGGAAATTGATCTTCATAGTCCCTTTGAGCAAGTATTTGTTTTATTTTCGTCGTAAGCCCCTTTTCAGAAAAGAAAATCGATGGGATATAAATTCGATCTTCCTCAACGATTATTTTCCCTTCTTCTTCCAATTTCAGTAATTCATTATCGATATTTTCCAAAGGGATTTCAATATATTGATTCGTTTCCAACAGTTTTTTCACAGAGGAAAGGAGGGCTTCACGATATAAAAAGGAATGCCCTTCTTGAAGACAATCGGTTTCCAATTTATATAGACAACCCGCTTTTATTCGATCTGGATGATTCCCTTGAATACCGAGTTTAAATCCGAGTTCATCCGCCCGGCCAAAGCCGATTCCCTCCACATCTTCCACAAGTCTATAAGGATTGTTTGTAATGATTTCTAACGTTTTTTCTTTGTAAGTTTGATAAATTTTGATTGCCAGTTGGGGACCGAACCCGTATTCGTTCAAAGCGACCATTACTTTCTCCAGTCCTTGGTGTTCCACGAGTTTGTCATAGAGGAGTTTCGCCTTATCCGAAGATAATTTTGGGACCGTATCCAATAGGGACGGGTTTTCCAAAATACGGGAAATCGCATCTTCACCTAACGTCTCCACGATCTTTTCTGCTGTTTTCTTGCCGATTCCTTTAAATAATTCACTGGATAAATATTGAATAATCCCTTGTTTTGTTTTTGGCATATCTTTGCGATAATGGGTGGAAACAAATTGGAGACCATATTTTGGATGTTTTTTTAACGTCCCGTAAAAAACGTACTGTTCTTCGGAATGGAGCTTTGGAAAGTAACCAGTCACAACCGCATTTTTTTCCGTGTAGTTTTCACTTGTTTCCTCTACTTTTATTTTCAATACCGTATACAAATTTTGTTCATTATGAAAGATCGTTACGATCGGACGACCTTTCATATACGATTCCTTCGATTGATCCACTTGCCGAATCCCCCTCTAATTCCTGGGTGATAACTCCGTTTTGCTACGATCTTTTCTCTACCAATCATTATATAAAAGAAATGGGAAAAATAATAGAAGACCGATGTTTTCCCATGTTGAAGGAAAACAACGGTCCCAATGGTTATCCGACATAAGAAAGACGTTTCCCATTTTTAAAAATTTGGTCAATCGTTCCTCCACCTAAACATTCTTCCCCGTTGTAAAACACAACCGACTGTCCTGGAGTAACGGCTCGAATCGGTTCATCGAAGACGATCTTCGCCCGATCATTCTCCAACTGTATAACTGTCACTTTATGATCCGGTTGCCGATATCGAAATTTGGCAGTACATGAGAATTCCTTCGGTTTTGTCCGATCCGAAATCCAATTCACATTTGTTGCAATAATACTGTCAGAATACAAATATTCATTATCGAATCCTTGACCGACCAAAAGTACATTGCGCTTTAAATCCTTTCCGATAACAAACCAAGGATCTCCGGAACCTCCGATGCCTAGTCCATGTCTTTGCCCAATCGTATAATACATAAGCCCGTCGTGTTCACCTTTTACTTTCCCTTCCATCGTTTCCATTTTTCCCGGTTGGGCAGGTAAGTAATGGCTTAAAAACTCTTTAAAATTCCTTTCTCCAATAAAGCAAATGCCCGTGCTATCCTTTTTAGTAGCGGTAGCTAATCCCACTTTTTTTGCAATATCCCGTACCGCTTTCTTTTCCAAATGACCGAGGGGAAACAAAACTTTCGATAACTGTTTTTGATTCAATTGATTTAAAAAATACGTTTGATCTTTGTTCCGATCTTTTCCACGTAACATCTTATATTCTCCATCGATGAATTCCACTCGTGCGTAATGACCGGTTGCGATATAATCCGCGCCAAGTTTTAAAGCATGGTCTAAAAAGGCTTTAAACTTTATTTCTTTATTGCACATGACATCCGGATTCGGTGTCCGCCCTGCCTTATATTCATCCAAAAAGTAAGTAAACACCTTATCCCAATATTCCTTTTCAAAATTCACCGAATAATACGGAATGCCTATTTGGTTACAAACCCGTATAACATCTTCATAATCTTCCGTAGCTGTGCAAACACCAAACTCATCCGTATCATCCCAATTTTTCATAAAGAGGCCGATTACATCGTAGCCTTGCTCTTTCAATAATAGGGCAGCTACTGACGAATCGACACCGCCACTCATCCCTACGACAACTCGTATGTTTTTAGGATCTTTCACTTCGCCAACTCCTTTAGGATGTTAATCTTTTAACAATATCTGCAGTTTTTTCCGCTGCCTTTTGGATATTTTCTTCCGTTAATCCATATCCGAAACTGAACCGAACAGAGTTGAACAATTTTTCACTATGTGCACCAAACATCGCTTTAAGTACATGGCTTGGCTCCACTGCCCCAGCGGTACATGCGGATCCACCGGAAGCGGCAATCCCCTCTAAATCCAAGTTAACGAGCATTTGTTCCACGTTCGTTTCCGGAAAACTAATGTTCAAAATATGTGGTAATCCGTTTTTTAAATCCCCATTGACTTCAAAGGAAATTCCCCGATCATTTAACGTATCGATAAATAAGCGGCGAAGTTGTTCATATCGATGGAAATTTTCCACCCGTTTTTTCATCATTATTTCAATCGCTTTGGCAAATCCAACGATACCGGGCACATTTTCCGTTCCAGCCCTTCGCTTTCTCTCTTGTTCGCCTCCATACTGATGGGGAGTGAATTTAACTCCATTTTTCGCATATAAAAATCCGATTCCCTTTGGCCCATTAATTTTATGGGCGGAAACGGACAACAAATCAACCCCTAAATCTTCACAGTCAATTGGAAGCAAACCGTATGCTTGTACTGCATCCGTATGGAAGATGGCTGAATGATTAGATAAAAGTTGAGCGATTTCTTGGATCGGTTGGATCGTTCCTACCTCATTGTTCGCATACATAACTGAAACGAGAATCGTATCATCCCGTAAATGTTTTTTTAATGTATCTATATCAACTCGACCCGATGAGTCAACGGGTAAATAGGTGACATCAAAGCCATTTATCTCTAAATATTTACACGTTTGTAAAATCGCTGGATGTTCAATACTCGTCGTAATAATATGATTCCCTCGATTTCGATTGGCAAAAGCCGTACCAATGAGCGCTAAATTATCCGCTTCCGTACCACCGCTTGTAAAAATAATTTCATTAAATTTCGCTCCGATTGACTGAGCGGCGAGATTTCTAGCTTGATCTACTAGCCTTCTCGCCTGTCTACCAATCCCGTGTATGCTCGAAGGATTTCCATACGTTTTTTCTAAACAACCGACCATCTCGCGAACCACTTCAGGGTGAACCGGTGTAGTGGCTGCATGATCAAGATAGATTGTATCCATTCAAAAACACCTACTTTTTTCCCTCTTTATCTATTTCTCTCCAAGGAATGAAAATGAAAACCGTAACCTTCTAAATATAAAACATATAACCTGTTTCGTTCGACTCTTCATCGGAATAATCTGCCAAATCTTTCAATGTCGTTTGATCTAATACATTTCGAATGGCATCTCGAATACGAATCCAAAGCTCTCTTTTTGCCGGCTCTTCCTCCTCGATTCCTTCCACGAGACGAATCGGTCCTTCTAACGTACGAATGATATCACCTGCAGTTATTTTATCCGGATCCCTAGATAAAATATAACCACCATGAGCACCACGAACACTTTTCACTAATCCTGCATTTCGAAGTGGGGAGACGATCTGTTCCAAATAATTTTCCGATAAATCGTTCGCTTGAGCAATCGCTTTTAACGGTAACGGTCCTTCTCCATAATTTCTTGCCAGTTCGATCATAATCGTCAATCCGTAACGGCCCTTTGTGGAAATTCTCATGGGAACACCTCAATATTCATCCGACTTTTTTCTATGGAATTATAGCACATTTTTCCCTAATCAACCAGATACATGGCTCGTTATCTTTTTCCGGATTGAAAAATATGGTAGATTAATGATAATGAATACAGATAGGGGAATGAAGATGAGTATCAAACCGTTAGCTTACCGAATGCGTCCTCGAAAAATTGAAGAGGTAATCGGTCAAACCCATTTAGTCGGAAAAGGAAAAATCATCGATCGAATGGTGAAAGCGAGAAATTTATCTTCCATGATTTTATATGGGCCTCCAGGTGTAGGAAAAACATCGATCGCTAGTGCCATTGCAGGAAGCACGAACTACGCTTTCCGCACGTTAAACGCCGTTACGAATAATAAAAAGGATCTGCAAATTGTCATCGAAGAAGCAAAAATGAGTGGGCGCGTCATTTTATTTTTAGATGAGGTGCATCGCCTTGACAAAGCGAAGCAGGACTACCTTCTTCCCTTTTTGGAAAACGGAATGGTCGTATTAATTGGTGCAACGACAGGAAATCCGTACCACGTAATTAACCCAGCTTTACGAAGTCGTTGCCAAATTTTCGAGTTAAAACCATTAGAAACAAAGGATATACAAAAGGCAATATCCTTGGCACTGAAAGATAAAGAACGGGGACTCGGAACATATCCGGTAGAGATGGAAGAAGAGGCTCGTAACTTTTTATCCCAATCTGTCGGTGGTGATCTTCGCAGTGCGTTAAATGCTTTGGAATTAGCTGTGATGTCAACAGATCCGAACGAAGAAGGAAAGATTTTAATTACAAAGGAGATCATCGGTGAATGTGTACAAAAAAAATCCTTTTCCCATGATAAAGACGGTGACCATCATTACGATGTATTGTCTGCCTTTCAAAAGTCGATACGAGGAAGTGATGTGAACGCTGCCCTCCATTATTTAGGAAGACTGATTTTAGCTGGTGATCTTCCAAGCATAAGTCGCCGTCTACTCGTCATTGCCTATGAAGATATCGGCTTAGCGAATCCTCAAGCGGTGATGCGGACCGTTATGGCTGTGGAAACGGCGGAAAAAATCGGTTTTCCTGAAGCGAGAATTCCTTTAGCCAATGCGGTAATCGACTTATGTTTATCACCGAAATCCAATTCTGCTATCACCGCCATTGATGCCGCAATAAAGGATATCGAACAGGGAATTGGCGGAGAAGTGCCAGATCATTTAAAGGATGCCCATTACGTGGGGGCTAAACAATTAGGAAGAGGTCTAGATTATAAATACCCTCACGATTATTCCGGTGGATGGGTAAAACAACAATATTTACCAGATTGTTTAAAAAATCGAAAGTATTACCATCCGAAAACAAACGGAAAATACGAATCCGCATTAGCCCAAGTTTATGAACGCATTAATCGTTTTACCGACAAAAACAATCATTAAGGGAAAAAAGCAGCTGTTCGTGAGCCTTCCAGTTGTTTTTTTTTCAGCTCTTTCTTTGTATGGGAATATCTTCCAAAAATTGGCGTATGACATAGGATGCCATTAAAAGACCAGCAACGGACGGGACGAAGGCATTGGATGATGGGGGCATTTTTGCCTTTCGGATGTTTGAATCATCCTTCCCGACATACTGCCTCACATCTTCTCGGATGACGATCGGTTTTTCATCGGAAAATACGACAGGTACACCTCGGGTAATTCCATCCTTTCGTAATTTCCCCCGAACGACTTTCGCAATTGGATCGGTATGGGTTTTCGAAATATCCGTAATTTGCAATCGGGTCGGGTCCAATTTATTTGCTGCTCCCATACTTGAGATAATCGGAATGCCCCGGTTTAAACATTCTTTAATAATATGAATTTTGTAAACAATCGTATCGGATGCATCTACGACGAAATCAATCGGGTATTGAAAAAGTTCTTCATACGTTTCTTCCGTATAAAACATTTTCAAAGGTGTTACTTTACATTGTGGATTAATATCTGCAATCCGTTCTTTCATGACCTCCACTTTCGATTGACCGATCGTAGAAAGAAGAGCGATAATTTGCCGATTCACATTCGTAATATCGACCACATCTTTATCTACCAAAATTAAATGTCCAATCCCTGAACGGGCAAGGGCCTCTGCGGTAAATGAACCGACTCCACCAATACCGAGGACAAGTACGGTTTTATTTTTCAAACGATTCATCCCTTCCTTACCAAAGGCTAATTCATTTCTAGAAAATTGGTTTAGCATTCTTTCAACCCCGCTTATACCAGATTTACAAAATTATTATACAAAAATAAAAGGAGTCCCAATCGTGCCGTCGTTGAAATGCCATTGTTTTGAACCCGCTCTCGGCAGGTGGGTGCCCTGTTCTAAACTTTACAAGTCCACATAAAGTGGCTTTTGCGCCATTTAGAAACTTCAGGCTCCCAAGGCATAAGTGTTCGGTCAAAACTAGGTGAAACGACGGTCACATTAGGACTCCTTTGTTACTTTGATATTATCATAATTTCAGGTTGGTTTTCAAGCAAAGACAAGAGTGATTCCGCTAAAGGATTTCCTTTCGTGTAACATTTTTTAATAAAAATGATTTCACCCTTATTCATCTTCTTTTGTTACAGAAATGTGGAGTTCCTGCAATTGTTCTTCACTTACTTTCCCTGGTGCATCCGTCAATAAATCATTTGCACTGGCCGTTTTCGGGAATGCGATCGTATCTCGTAAATTCGTTCTACCCGCCAACAACATCACGAGTCGGTCTAAACCGAGGGCGATCCCTCCGTGGGGAGGTGTTCCGTATTCGAACGCTTCCATTAAAAAGCCGAATTGTTCTTCTGCTTCTTTTTCACTAAATCCAAGCACTTGGAACATTTTTTCTTGGATCCCCCGTTCGAAAATGCGTAAAGAACCACCGCCGAGTTCAAATCCATTTAACACGACATCATACGCTTGGGCTCGAACCTTACCTGGGTCAGTATTTAATAGGGGGATATCTTCTCGAACTGGCATCGTAAATGGATGGTGGGCAGCATAATACCTACCGTCTTCCTCGTCATATTCCAAAAGTGGCCAATCGGTGATCCATAGGAAATTCCATTTGCTCGTATCGATGAAACCGAGTTCTTTCCCTAATTTTAACCTTAATGCACCGAGGGCATTAAATACGACAGCATTTTGATCCGCAACAAATAATAGCAAGTCATTCGCTGATGCATCGAAGGAAGCCTGTAATTGGCGAACCTCTTCCTCCGTGAAAAATTTAGCGATAGGTCCAGTCAAACCTTCTTCCGTTACTTTTACCCAAGCGAGTCCTTTCGCACCGTATCGACTCACGAACTCGGTTAAATGATCGATCTCCTTCCTTGAAATATCCTTCGCCTTCCCTTTAACATTGATTCCCCTTACACTACCTCCACTGTTTACAGCATTTGCAAAAACTTTAAATCCACTATGTTGAACGATTTCAGACACATCGACAAGCTCCATACCGAAACGGGTATCCGGCTTATCGGAACCGAATCGACTCATCGCCTCATCGTACGTTAAACGAGGAAACGGTACAGGAATGTCGATACCTTTTACCTTTTTCAAAACATATTTTAGCATCCCTTCCGTTAATTTTATAATTTCATCCCGGTTCATAAAACTCATTTCCATATCAATTTGAGTAAATTCCGGTTGGCGATCAGCTCGTAAATCCTCATCGCGGAAGCAGCGGGCAATTTGATAATAGCGATCACAACCACTTACCATTAATAATTGTTTAAAAATTTGTGGACTTTGGGGAAGCGCATAAAATTCTCCCGGATGAACGCGACTTGGAACGAGATAATCCCTTGCCCCTTCCGGCGTACTTTTCGTTAAAATCGGTGTCTCCACTTCAATGAATTGATTTTCATTTAAGTAATCGCGAATTGCCTTAACCGTGTCATGTCGCAATTTCAACGTATTGAACATAACCGGACGTCTTAAGTCCAAATAACGATATTTCAAGCGCATCTCCTCTGAGACATCCGTTTCGTTTTCAATAACAAAAGGGGGCGTTTTCGATTGGTTAATGACCGTCACTTGTTCACAAGCGATTTCAATTTTTCCCGTTTTTAATTTCGGATTTTCCGTTCCCTCTCCTCTTCTGACCACTTTTCCTTTCACATCTAGTACATATTCATTACGAATACGTTCCGCGGTCTGCAATGCTTCCTTTGACACGTCGGGATTGAAAACGATTTGTACAAGACCTGTTCGATCCCTTAAATCGATAAAAATTAATCCTCCTAAATCCCGCCTTTTTTGTACCCATCCTTTTAGGGTCACCGTCATACCGATATGTTTCTCCGATAATTCTCCACAATAATGGGTTCGTCCAAACATAAGTTCGATTCCTCCTAGTTACTAACGGTTTCTTTTAAATAATCGATTAAATGTTGAAGATCTACTTCCGTTTGATTGCTCGTTTCCATATTTTTTACAACCGCTTTTCTACGAGCGATTTCATCTTCACCAATAATTACGACATAATTGGCTTGTTGACGATCTGCTGCTTTCAGTTGACCTTTTAATTTCCTTCCGACGTAATCCCGATCAGCACTAAGACCAGCGCTTCGCATTTCATCGAGCAAAACAACGGATAAGTCCCTTGCCTCATCACCTAACGCAACAATATAGACATCCAGATGATCCTCTGAATCCAATTGAATACCTTCCGCTTCAAGGGCGGCAATTAACCGTTCAATACTAAGGGCAAAACCGATTCCCGGTGTTTCTGGTCCACCAAATTGTTCCACTAATCCATTGTACCTACCACCCCCGCACAAGGATGTAATCGCACCAAATCCCTCATTGGAACTCATGATTTCAAAGGTCGTATGATTATAATAATCGAGCCCCCGTACTAACGTTGGATCGATCGTATATGGAATATGTAAATCATCCAAATATTTACATACCTTTTCAAAATATGACTTTGAAAAATCGCTTAAATAGTCCAAAATGGAAGGAGCAGAAGACATTAAAGGATGATTTCGATCCACTTTACAATCTAAAATTCGAAGTGGATTTGTATCTAATCGTTTTTGACAATCGGTACAAAATTCATGGATATTTGGGCGAAAATGATCAACTAAAGCTTGTCTATGGGCCATCCTGCTCTCTCTGTCACCTAAACTATTAATGACGAGCTTAACATTTTTCAAACCGGTTGCTTTATAAATATTCATCGCCAGGGTAATAACTTCCACATCGATTGCCGGATCTGAACTTCCGAGTACTTCTACACCGAATTGGACAAACTGCCGATATCTTCCAGATTGGGGACGTTCATAACGGAACATCGGACCGATGTAAAATAATTTGAGCGGCTGATTCGGCGCGCCAAATAGTTTGTTTTCCACAAAGGAGCGGACGACGGAGGCCGTTCCTTCAGGCCGTAAAGTAAGATCCCTTCCTCCCCGATCTTGAAAGGAATACATTTCCTTTTGTACGATATCCGTCGTATCACCAACCCCCCTAGCAAATACTTCCGTATGTTCGAAAATCGGCGTTCGAATTTCTTCATAACGGTATTTTTCCATTAACAGTCGAATTTTTTCCTCAATGAATTGCCATGTTTTCACCTGATCAGGCAATATATCTTGCGTTCCTCGGGGGATTTTAACTTTCAAATCCATTACCTCCTTAATTTCATGTATAAAAAGCCATAATAAAAAGTTCCCGTCCTTGTCATTAAACAAGGGACGAGAACTTTGCTCGCGGTGCCACCCTTCTTGAAGGGGAAATGAATCCATCCTTCCTCTCAAACAGTTAACGCCTGATTACGTAAAACCTTTACTCGTCAAAGGGGTGAAAAAGAAAAAACGACTTACGATTTTCCTTAAGACTTTCAAGGCCTATCCTCGTGAGTGTCTTTCATTCCGTCATCATGGAGGATTGCTTTCAGCCTAGGGCAATCCATCTCTTTCCACGTGGGGCGGAACTACTTCTCTCAGTCGTAAGATCCATCTATAAAATTGTTTTTATATTGATTACATATATTACGAAACCTTTTTCAAATTGTCAAGATAAATTACAAACGTCGATACTTTTTTTTTAAATTCCGTACTTCTCCAATGGACAATCCGAATTCACACGCTAGTTCAAGCATATTTGCATCGTCTTGTTTTTCGATAAAATCGTGAAAATCGACACCGAAAATATCATTTTTCCTAGTTGTCATGCCATTTTTTTCACTCGAATGCATGATATTCATTCCTTTCGATCAAGGGGTTTCTATATATCCTTCCCCTTAATCGAAAAAAATATCATTGCATTCACTTCAGACATAGGATGATTCACTTTTCATCCGAAAAAATGGGTGAAAATTTATTCATTTTTACTTTCCAATATCAATGTGACAGGACCGTCATTAATGAGGGATACGTCCATCATTTCACCGAAACGTCCTGTTTCCACTCGAAAACCCTTTTCTTCCAATCGTTGGTTAAAATACCGATATAAAGTTTCCGCTTTGTCTGGTTTGGCTGCGGCCATAAAATTAGGTCTTCTTCCCTTTCGCGTATCTGCATACAATGTAAATTGGGAAATAGATAAAATTTCACCGCCTACTTCTTCCAACGAAAGATTCATCTTTCCGTTATCATCTTCAAAAATTCTTAACCCTGCAATTTTATCCGCTAAATAGTCCGCATCTTTTTCTGTATCGTCATGGGTCACCCCGACGAGTAGGACGAATCCTTTTTCAATGGAGCCAACGATTTCATCTTGAACGGAAACGGATGCACTTTTCGTTCTTTGCAATACGATTTTCACGGAACCCCTCCTTAATTCATCACACGGCGTACTGCGTAAATATCTGGAATTTGTTTGATTCGATCCACAACTTTTTGCAAGTGGGAAATATTGTGAATGGAAATGGATATTAAAATCGTTGCCATTTTGTTTCGATCAGTCTTACCTGTTACAGCAGTAATATTCGTTTTCGCTTCATTTACCGCTTGCAATACTTCATTTAACAATCCGCTTCGATCGAAACCGTTAATTTCCAAATCCACATTATACTCTTTTTTACTTCCCGTATATCCTTCCCATTCCACAGAGATTAATCGGTCTTGAATATTTTTATCTTTAATATTTGGACAATCAACACGATGAACAGAAACACCCCGACCCTTTGTAATATATCCGACGATTTCATCACCAGGAATCGGATTGCAGCATTTCGACAGTCTGATGAGCAAATTATCTACGCCCTTTACGCGAACTCCTGAATCCCTGCGCTTTGAGCGATTGATCGGCCTTAATTCGGAAACATCCTTTAAAAGAGTCAGTTCCTCTTTTTCTTTCCTTTTCCGGAACTTTTCCGTCAATCGATTTGCGACTTGTGCAGCGGTAATTCCGTTGTATCCCACAGCCGCATACATATCTTCTTCATTCGCAAAATTAAATTTTTCCGCAACCCGTTTCATATTTTCAGCCGTCATTATTTCTTTCAAATCAAAATCGAGATTACGGATTTCCCTTTCCACTAATTCGCGACCCTTGATTACATTCTCCTCTTTTAATTGCCTTTTGAAAAATTGTTTAATTTTATTCTTGGCTTGGGATGTTTGGGCAAGTTTTAACCAGTCCCTACTTGGTCCATAGGAATGCTTTGAAGTTAAAATCTCAACAATATCCCCGGTTTTTAATTTATAGTCAAGGGGAACAATTTTATTATTTACCTTTGCACCAATCGTTTTATTTCCAATTTCCGAATGAATTCGATAGGCAAAATCGATCGGTACAGAGCCGGCGGGAAGTTCAATAACATCCCCTTTCGGCGTAAATACATAGACCATATCGGAAAATAAATCAATTTTCAACGACTGCATAAATTCGACCGCATTTGCCGTTTCGTTTTGAAATTCTAAAATTTCTCGAAACCAGGTAAGTTTTTTCTCGAAGGCGTCCTTTTCAGCAACTTTCTTTCCTTCTTTATATGCCCAGTGGGCAGCGATCCCGTATTCAGCAATCTGATGCATATCGAACGTACGAATTTGAACTTCCAACGGTTCACCCTTTGGACCGATCACAGTCGTGTGTAACGATTGGTACAAATTTTGTTTCGGCATGGCGATGTAATCTTTGAAACGTCCAGGCATCGGTTTCCAACACGTATGGATAATCCCGAGGACGGCATAACAATCTTTAATACTGTTTACAATGATTCGAACAGCTAAAAGGTCATATATTTCATTAAATTGCTTATTTTGTAACACCATTTTCCGATAAATACTATAAATATGTTTCGGTCTTCCGGTGATTTCCGCTTCAATCGGTACTTCGTTTAAACGATTTCTAATTTCATCGATTACATCATGTAAATATTGTTCCCGTTCCGCCCGTTTACGTTTCATTAAATTTACAATTCGGTAATATTGTTGTGGATTCAAAAAACGAAGGGCTGTATCTTCCAACTCCCATTTGATACGGGAAATTCCGAGTCGGTGAGCAAGGGGAGCAAAAATCTCCAATGTTTCATTTGCAATCCGTCGTTGTTTTTCAACCGGCAAAGCTTTCAACGTCCGCATATTATGAAGACGATCGGACAGTTTGATTAAGATGACTCGCATATCTTTCGCCATTGCAACGAACATTTTTCGATGATTTTCCGCTTGTTGTTGTTCATGGGATTTATATTTTATTTTCCCTAGTTTCGTGACCCCATCGACAAGCATGGCAATTTCGTCTCCAAATTCCTCGGCAACTTGTGCCAAGGTGACTGGCGTATCTTCCACCACATCATGAAGGAAACCCGCGGCTAGTGTTGAAGGATCCATCCGCAACTCTGCCAAAATGGAGACAACTTGAATAGGGTGAACGATATATGGCTCACCCGACTTTCGAAATTGGTTAACATGAGCTTTTTTTGCAAATTCATAGGCTCTCTTTACAAGTTCAACATGTTCATCGCTCAAATATCGTTCAATTTTTTCAAAACACTCTTCCGCGGATATAGATTGATCGGTACTCATAAAAAATCACCTTTATTTTCAATGCGTCGTATATGTTGAATTACATATTATTATGATAATATAATTTATAAATCCCACATACCTAGGGGAATTCACCGGCATTTTCAGTAATCGAGACCATTTACGTATTCTTGATTGTATTTATTATTAATAAATTTTATAAAATTGTAAAGTAATTTGTGCTTATTTTTTCAAAAAATTAATATGAATAGCTTTCCAAGACTCGTTCATACGTATAATAAAATCCATCCCAGTATTCATTTCATTTCGTTAAAAATAAGCTTGGCATATGAGCCAAGCAGCTTAGAGAAATGGCCTGTAATGTTCAAACGAGTAAAAGATGGTAATTAATATTGCATCAACGCTTTAATATCGTATCCTATTAGTTTTTCCCGACCGTTTAAATAGGTTAATTCAATAAGAAATGCACAGCCGACGACGACTCCACCTAATTGTTCAACAAGTTTGATCGTAGCATCAATTGTACCACCTGTTGCAAGTAAGTCATCGATAATCAATACTTTTTGTCCCGGCTTTATTGCGTCCTTATGAATGGTCAACACATCTTTTCCATACTCAAGTCCGTATTCCACCTTTACCGTTTCCCTCGGTAGTTTCCCTTCTTTCCGAACGGGAGAAAAGCCAACACCTAGAGCAAAGGCAACCGGACATCCAATAATAAAGCCGCGTGCTTCTGGACCAACGACGATATCGATTTCTTTTTCCTTTGCATATTCGACGATTTGTTCCGTTGCATATTTAAACGCTTCACCGTTATTCATTAACGGGGTAATATCTTTAAATTCAATACCTTTTTTCGGGAAATCATGAACGATTGCCACATATTGTTTCAAATCCATATGATTTTTTCCTCCTTAATCTTTCCAATGGGTAAATAATGATCGAACCATTGTTTCAAATCTCGATATGGGGAATATAACAGTAGCTTCTCCAATCGAACTTCCTCTTGTATTCTTTGATAGGTTGGAGATTCCGACAAATCCCTTTTTTTCTGAATTTCGCATACGGTTACAATCCCATTATTTATTGTAACAAATTCCAATTCAGAAAACACCTTTGTCATAAAATGGACGGTATTTGTTGTCCATCCTCGATATTTTGCTAGTTCCTTTCCATACCGATTCAAATCGAATACTCCCTTTTTAACAAGAAACAAGTAAAACCATTTGAAATGGTCCCTCGTCGGTAGAGTACTAAAATAATTCGTTCCGTCTTGGTAAAAATAAGCGTAAATTCGTGATATCTTTTTGCCTTTAATCAATGATGTTATGATGTTTTCTGAAGGGGGAAAATCTAAAAATACAATATTCATTTCGTCCAATGGGCAATCCTTCGCATCTTCATCCGTATGGATTAGCCTTACGTCCTGGGAGAATTCGGACAATCCGAATTTAGAAAAGTTGCGTTCATCAAATAAAATCAACCGTCGATTTTTTTCAGGTATTTTATGGATCCAACGATGTAGGGGATGATGGCCGCGATAATCAAACAATTGCCACTCATTGACAGAAATGTCTTTTAAATAGATTTGGGGCCTCCGAACTTGGTTCCATTCGTTGATTCCCAATTCTCCGATGAGAGATACGCTCGATAAAGGGGATAGCTGATCTGCGATTTCTCCCATTTGAAAGCCAATGCCATCTACCGAATGGTTTCCATCTGTTGCTGAAAATTTAAAATGATTCAAATCGGCTCCTACTTTTTTTATGTTCGATAATTGAATATCTTTAATTAAAATTTTTGGTTTTGGATGATCAGTACCAAAGGGCGCAAGCATTTGCATTTGCTCAAGACTTTGGAGATCGATTGTGTCCAAAGAAAAGATCCCATCCAATTCGGTAACAGGGATAAAGTCTTCCTCCGTTAATTGTTCGGTTGCTAGTCCGTTTAATCGATCCCGCAAACGATCCACCTTTTCCATTTCAACCGTCATTCCAGCTGCCATTGGATGACCTCCGAAATGAAGCAATAAATCCTTACATTGGCGAAGATTATTGTATAAATGAAAACCCGGTATACTTCTCGCTGAACCTTTAGCCAAGTTGTGTTCAGCATCATAAGAGAAAACGATGGTTGGTCGGTAAAATCTTTCCACAAGTCTGGAAGCGACAATACCTATTACCCCCGGATGCCAATTCTGTTTTCCGACAACAAGAACTTTATCCTTTTCAAGTCCCCTCCGATGAATCTCTTCAACGGCTTCCTTTTCCATTTCATTTACAATTTCCTGTCTTTTACGGTTCATTTCGTTCATTTCTTGTGCCAGTCGTTCAGCTTCTTCGACGTCTTCAGATAAAAGAAGTTCAACGGCTATATTTGCATGTTCTAATCTCCCGGGTGCATTCATCCTCGGGGCAATACTAAAACCGACCGTTTCTTCGTCAATTTCAAGTTGGTTAATTCCCGCTGCTTTCATCAAGGCGGAAAGTCCAATATGGTTCGTTCCTTTTAATAATTCTAATCCCTTTTTGACAAATTGACGATTTTCTCCAGTAAGCGAAACGAGATCGGCGATGGTTCCGATTGCAACGAGGGGAAGGAGATGATAAGGTGGGGTACGCAGTAGAGCACTAGCCACTTTAAAGGCAACCCCGACCCCGGCTAATTCTTTAAATGGATAGGTTGAATCGGGACGTTTCGGATGAATAACGGCTACAGCCTCCGGAAGTTCGGGACCTGGTTCATGATGATCGGTAATAATCAAGTCCATTCCGAGTTGTTTTGCAATTTTCGCTTCATGTATGGCAGCAATTCCGTTATCAACGGTAATAATTAGGTCGACCCCTTCATCTTTTAAAAAGCGGAACGCCTCCTCATTCGGTCCATATCCTTCCAAAAATCGATCCGGTATGTAATAATCCACCTTCGCTCCTAACGTCTTCAATGTAACGAGCAATACGGTCGTACTCGTCACTCCATCGGCATCATAATCACCGTAGACGATCATTTTCTGGCCCTTTTTGATCGCCTCATAAATTCGCTTAACACAAACATCCATATCAGTTAATAAAAATGGATCGAAAAAAGCATCATCTTTTAAAAACTGAACAGCTTTTTCAACCGTATCGATTCCTCGATTGACAAGTAAAGTAGCAACAAGAGGTGTTAATTCCAGCTGTTCCATTAGTTGTTGTATGTTTTCACGATTCCCTTTTCTCAGTATCCATCGTGTCTTTGGCTGTAGCATTAACCTTCACCTCTCAACCTTTCCATTATACAAAACAGATGAAGGGGAATCAATGGAAGAGGGGAATTTCCCCTTGATTGGACAAAAAAAAGACCCGCATGAAGCAGGTCGAGCAAGCAAGTTTATACTTGCGGTTGATCAGAATATTTCTTTCGTTCTTTGTAAGTGACAATAGTTCCCTTTTTCTTTAATTCTTTACCCTTCCAAACTAGCCAAAGTTGTGCGGCGATAAATAGGGAAGAGTATACGCCGATCAATAATCCGATAAGCATAGCTAAAGAAAAGTTCCAAATGGCTTCACTTCCAATTAACAATAGGAGGATCACCGGTAGTAAAGTTGTAATAGATGTACTGATAGATCGAATCAATACTTGCCGCAAACTCTTATTGACGATATCCACCAATTCTTCGTATTTCCGAATCCGTCTTTTCTTTTTCATATGAGCTCGAATTCGGTCAAAGGTGACGATCGTATCATTGACGGAATATCCGATAATGGTTAAAATCGCCGCAACGAAATTCAAATCCACTTCCATCCGTGTCAAACTGAAAAGAGCAATCATGAAAAAGGCATCGTGTAATAGGGCAAGGATTGCCGCGAGAGCCATCCGAATTTCAAAACGAAGGGTCACGTATAAAATCATCCCGATGGAAGCAATTCCCACAGCAAAAATGGCGTTCTTTACCAATTCTCTACCAACAGTTGGAGTAACTACACTGACATTCGGATCGCTACCGTATTTTTCATGGAAATAGTCCTTCAACTCATTGACTTTGTCCTTATCTAATACCCCTTTGTACCGGGCGGAGGCTCGAGTATGATCTTCTCCTGATAAAACGATATCGTTCGTTTCAATGCCAAAGTTTTCTAAATCCTTTTGAATTTCTTCCGTTGTTAACGTTTTGTCTGCCATTACTTCAATTCTCGTTCCACTCGTAAAATCAATAGACAAATTGAGGTGGAAGATAAGTAAGATGACGATTCCAGCACTAATTAATACGGAAGATAGAGTGAAAAAGATTTTCCGATATTTTACGAAATCGAGCGTATCGAATTTTGTCGGAAGTTCCAACGTTTCGTATCCTTCCCGAATATCTTTAACTTCTCCCTTCTTCACTCCAAACCATCCAAGTCGATGATTAAACCAGTTGCTTTTGATAAATAAACCAACGAAAAATCTGGTTAAATAGACAGCGGTAAAAAAACTAACGATGATGCTCACCATCAACATCGTTGCAAAACCTTTTACCGAACTTGTCCCGAAGACGAATAACACAACGGCAGCAATCAAGGTCGTAACGTTCGCATCGAGAATCGTAATAAACGACGATTTATTCGCCTCTTTAAAGGCGGCTTGTAAAGACCTTCCGACCCGTAATTCTTCCTTGATTCGTTCGTAGGTGATAATGTTCGCATCGACCGCCATTCCGATCCCTAGTAAAAGCGCCGCAATTCCCGGTAAGGTTAAAATGGCATTTAATCCGTCATAAATCGCTAGGATTAAATATATGTATACGGATAAAGAAACGGTA
Source organism: Fervidibacillus halotolerans (assembly GCF_026547205.1). Taxonomy (GTDB): domain Bacteria; phylum Bacillota; class Bacilli; order Bacillales; family Caldibacillaceae; genus Fervidibacillus; species Fervidibacillus halotolerans. The sequence continues at coordinate 1,653,593 of NZ_CP106877.1, forward strand.
GCCACTATTCCCGGTAAACGATAAAAGGCAATTAAAAACAAAAATACAAGGGAAATGCCGATGATTCCGGCCTTTACCGTTCTTTGCAAAGCATCCACACCGAATTGGGCACCGACGGATGTGGAATAAATTTCATCCAATTTCACCGGTAGCGCACCTGCATTTAATAGATTGGCAAGGGTTTGCGCTTCCTCCGGTGTAAAATTCCCCCTAATTTCCACATTCGTACTATTAATCACTTGATCTACGCCAGGTGCGGATATGTATTTCGGATTTTCCTTTTTCGCTTCTTCAAGATAGGAGTCTACCCCTTCCTCGAAATCAAGCCAGATAACCATCACAGGAATATCCTGTTGTAAAACTTTTCTCGTCGCCTCGGCAAATTTCGACGCATCCTTCAATTCTAAAACAACATTCGGTTTTCCGGATTCATCGAAGGATTGTTTTGCAGACCCTTGAACTAAATCTGTACCGTCTAACAATTTATGATCATGAGCATCACGAAACGTTAATTCAGCCGTCGTGGAAAGAATTTCCCGCGCTTCGTTTTGGTCTTCAATTCCCGCAAGTTGTACGCGGATTCGATTTCCTTCCTCAATTTGGATCCTCGGTTCACTTACGCCTAACACGTTAATGCGTCGATCCAATGCTTCAGCGGTACTCGCCATCGTTTCGCTCGTTATTTTCTCACCCTCGTTAACCGGATGCACTTCATACAAAACTTCAAAACCGCCCTGTAAATCCAATCCCAACTTTAATCGTCCTAAAATCGATTCGGTTGTCGTTCCCATTAAACTAAAAAATAATAGGACGAGAAGAAAAAAGGAAATAATTCTACTCCGTTTTACCATGTTATTAATCCTCCTTAAGGAAACACCACAATTCGGTGAACAATTCTCTGTCATTTGCTGGAAAGTCCAATATTTTTATTATGGATTAGCTTCTTTCAGGTGTCAATAGACGTCCAGAGGCATCAGCTATGAAGAGTATATTTCAAAGTTTTTCGTCAAAATAGGGATTTTCAAATTATCCACAGTTGGTAAAATTTTCCAGTTACTTTCCTTCTAAAATTTTTAAAAACTAGTCCTATTAATGCGATTTTTCTATAAAGTTGTGGATAACTTGCTTTTTACTCCCTATTCATCACACCCTTCTGCTATAATAGAATTGTTAGGTATATGTAAACCTAACCTGTATTTTTTTACATTTTTTCAAATCCTCGACTGTTATAATGCGGGTTCGGATCGCTTCTAACAGCTTCGAGGATATTTCTTTTGCTGACTTTTTCAGCTGCTTCAAAAGTTTTGACCCATATTTATATAGTTGAACAAGGATATCAGCTATTTGAACAAGTAAGTAATGATTTTTCAGTGCATTGTAATTATGACAATTCACATGTTCAATTTCATACCAACCATTTTTCTGGTTATTAAAACCCTCATTTTCTATTTTCCAGCGTCTTCGACCTGCCTGAACAAGTATTTCTGCATTCCTTTCAGTTATTCGAAAGTTTGTAATAAACAGAAACTCCTGTTTTTTCTCATTCTCAGTTACTTTTACTTTTTCCACAAGATTTACCAAACGATCGTTATAAGCAATATCATTGACCCAGAAATATTCTGAGCTTTTACCATTCGTTTCTAAAGATTGGATTGCTCTGAATTCTTGAGAAACCGTTTTAATCCGATCTTCTTTGAACCGGAAAATATATTTCCAATTGTGTTTATCACAAATTTCAAATACTGGTTCACAAGCATAAAGGCTATCTGCGATAAGACAAATAGGAAGACGTTTAAATGTTTTCTTTAATTTATCGACTAGCCTCATAAAAGCTTTTAACTCACAATCCTGCTTTGGAACATTTTCTGACTCATTTTCTATAAATTCTGTAGCGATGCTAAGAACCATATCTCCTACCACAAGCTTGGCTTCTAGAACATGGTGCATATATGCCACTTTTGTTTCTCCGGTTTCCTTATCCTTGTATTCCCTTCTCAGACAATGTTCACAGTGTTTTTCCTTAAATGTATGGATACCTGTCCCATCGAAAACAATTGGCCAATATTTATTTAGAATCCGGAAGGATTCTAAGCATCTTTTTTCAAAAAGTTTTTTGATTAGATAAATCCTTATGGTTTCAAGCTCTTTTGGCTCCAACTTTGCTAAAAAGTCATTAATTGTATCATAATGCGGGAGCTCGTTGAGCTCTTTCAAACCCAAAACTACTCGAATATTTTCGATACATTCATCCTTATTAAACAATTCGGTCATACTTCTCATTGATTTGATTCCAAATACACTTTTAAGAAGAATGGTGTAAAGGATTGTTTCTGGACCATAGGTAATGTAGCTTTGATGCCTTTTATCTTTTACTTTTTTTAGTTGATCTACCAAGTCTTTAAAGAAATGATTTTGAATCTTAACGAAGTCGAAGAAAAAGTTTTGGTTTTTTTCTCTTTCTCTTTTTTCTTTCCTTGTTAACATTCACAAATCCCCCTTAAATCTTGATAAATCCAGATAAATTATCGCATATTTATCAAAATTTGGGGGCTAGAAGCTCAATTTATCTCGAAGAATTTTTACTCCTCAGAGCTGCAGAGGCATGGACCTATACTTTCCTTACTAATTTTTTAATTTTCCGTATAAATAACCTAAAATTTGGATTCGTTGCTTTTTCCTAACAATTCCTTTAAATCATCAATTCCTTCCTCTGAAAACAAATCGGGCGCTTGCAATTGTTGAACGGTAGCATAGGAGATAAAATCACTTACCTTGACCTCGAATATATCGCTAACCATTTCATGCAATTGGATCTCATCTTTACGTTTCCGCCATTTCTTAGATACTAAATAATCCCATAATTCCTGTTCTGTAACGTGGGAATAATTCAACAACTTAAATTCTTCCAATTTGCTTTTTAGTACAACTAGGACTTCATCTCGATACTTTTCATAAGGGTGTTCGCTCACGGTTTTTCCCCCTCGTAAAATTGTCATCCTTGTCCAAACTGTCGCATATAATTCAATATATATCATTGTATAAAAAAAATGAAATTTTGAGAAGGCGGGAATGGAATGTCAAAGTTTTTTAAAGGGACTTTGATTCTATTGATTGCCGGATTTATCACCCGTATATTCGGCTTTATCAATCGAATCGTCATCGCCAGAATGATTGGGGCAGAAGGGGTCGGATTATATATGATGGCATTCCCCACATTTATTTTAGTCGTCACGTTGACCCAACTTGGCCTACCGGTCGCCATATCGAAACGGGTGGCGGAAGCGGAAGCGAACGGAGATATGAAAAAAGTAAAAAAAATCCTCGCCATTTCTTTACTAATCACTGGAACATTAGCTTTCATTTTTACGCCTTTACTTCTTATTGGAGCACCTCTTATTGCAGAATTATTTTTTACTGACAAACGAACGATGTATCCATTAATAGCCATCACACCGGTTATTCCAATCATCGCCATGTCTTCGGTGATACGTGGCTATTTCCAAGGAAAACAAAATATGAAGCCAGCCGCTTTCTCCCAAATTTTAGAACAAACGGTACGAATCCTGTTCATCATCCTTTTGACAAAATATTTTTTACCCTACGGTGTCCATATGGCAGCTGCCGGTGTAATGGTTGCCACCATCCTAGGTGAATTCATTTCCCTCGTATATTTAGTGATGATGTTTAAAATAAAAAAAGCGTTTCCTTTGCGAAAAAAATTTTTCCATTTAAAAAACGGAAAGGACATTTTTTATGAGCTGATGCGTATCGCCCTACCTACGACAGGCGGTAGATTGATCGGTTCCGTCTCTTGGTTTTTGGAACCGATCGTCGTGACCCAATCACTAGCTTTAGCAGGAATTACGACCGTCGTTGCTACGAAACAATACGGGGCATTGACCGGTTTTTCGATGCCTTTATTATTTCTTCCCTCTTTTATCACCGTCGCTTTAAGTACAGCTTTAATCCCTTCCATCAGTGAAGCGATGTCTTTGAAAAATTATCCCCTCGTGGAAAAAAGATTACAACAAGCGTTGAAGATTACGATCGTTACAGGCGCACTACCGATTGCCATTCTTTATGTATTAGCCGAACCAATCATGTTGTTCGTATACCAGTCGAAAAGTGGTATAGCGTTCATCAAACTCATGGCCCCATTTTTTATTTTTCAATATTTACAATTACCTCTTTCATCAGCTTTGCAAGCACTAGATCTCGCTAGACAAGCGATGATTAACAGTCTCATTGGGGCAGGTGTTAAACTTTTAACCATTTTCGTCCTCGCTTCCCGACCGGATTTTGGCATTAATGGGGTAGCCATCGGAATCGTCGTCGGTTTCGTTCTCGTTACATTTCTTCATTACGCAACCATTTTAAAAATCGTCCCGTTAAACTTTTACGTTCGTTTATATAGTATCGTCCTTCTCATAACGTTTATGACTAGTTTTGTCGGTTCCACTTTGTTTAAACAACTATACGAAGGCCATTCGTACATTGTAACCATTGGCACGGTAACGTTAGCAATGACACTGCTTTATGCGATTTTCTTATTTCTTTTTCGCATCTTGGACAAGAATTCGATCAAAAAATTATGGCTTTTGTTATCACCAAAGAATGTGTGAACCGTATATACTAATCTTCCTTCGTAATGCGTATCAATCGTTCAACAATCGAATCTCCATTGACCATTGAACTTTTCCAATCGGTTTTCAAAGGGATGGGGACACCATTTTTTCAAATTTACTTTTATAAATGGGTTGTACAACTACCCCTTCCATTTGAAAACGATCAATCCTTTTTATACCTTGAAATCCAACTAGGCTAGTAATATACAAAAAGGTATTGTACACCTTCTTTCTATTACTAAAAACCTATGTTACAAACAGGCAAATTCCCATTCTAAATCTATTTTTCGATTTTTATTCTATTTTAAGTTTGTCCGAATATGATGTTAATAGCACGGTTCATTTTATTGAAAAGAAAGTAGGAGGATTGGAATGAATACTGGAAAACTCATCCACTCGGTATTTTACGGTTTAGGTACGATATACGCCATTGCTGCCTTATTTAGCTTATTGTTTTCTCTCCTATTACGATTTACGTCCCTGCAAGAAAGTGAAATTAGTTATGGAATTACCTTTATTTCCTTCGTTGCCTTATTTGCTGGCGGACTGATTGCAGGAAGAAAAGGGAAGGAAAAGGGATGGCTTTTGGGAATGTTCACTGGACTTTCCTATACGGTCATCAATTTTAGTTTCCAATATCTCGGTTTCGATTCCGCCTTCACTGTGGAACAGATGATTTATTATTCCTTATTTATTCTAACAACAATCGTCGGAGGGATTATTGGGGTTAACAGCATTGGAAATCGTTCACAAGAAGGATAAGCTTTTCGATCGGATGAAATTAAAAAACCCTAGCTTTCACACTAGGGTTTTATGTACTGCTTATTTCCTTTCCGAAGCCTTTTCTACCACTTCACGAATCGCACTTCGATCGTATGTAAGTCGACTTCCATCACCACATTTAATCACGACGGTCGATTCATCAATCGAATCAATGAATCCATGCAAACCACCGATTGTTATCACACGGTCTCCCTTTTCAAGACTCGCTTGCATTTGTTGAACCGCCTTTTGTCTTTTTTGCTGTGGACGGATCAAAAGGAAATAAAAGATCGCAAACATTAATACAAGCATTAATATACTAGAAAACATCGGATTTCCTTCCATACAAATTCCCTCCTCCCTATTAAAAGTTCTTTGCATCAGGTTTATTAAACCCGTATTGCTCAAAAAATTGTTCTCGGAAATCCCCAAGACGATCTTCACGAATCGCTTGACGGATTTGCTCCATTAATTTTAACAGAAAATACAAATTATGATAAGTGGTAAGTCGAAATCCAAAAATTTCATTCGTATGAATCAAATGACGAATATATGCCCGTGAATAGTTTTTACATGTATAACAATCACATTGTTCATCCAAAGGTCGAAAATCTGTGGCATATTTCGCATTTTTTACCACAAGGCGACCGGTACTCGTCATTACTGTACCATTTCTTGCAATTCTCGTCGGTAGTACACAGTCAAACATATCAATTCCTCGAATGACACCATCGATTAACGAATCAGGTGAACCGACTCCCATTAAATAACGGGGTTTGTTCTCAGGAAGAAGTGGAGTCGTATATTCCAATACCCGATTCATCACTTGTTTCGGTTCTCCAACGGACAATCCTCCAATGGCATATCCAGGAAAGTCGAGGGATACGAGATCCTTAGCACTTTGTTTTCTTAAATCTTCATAAGCTCCCCCTTGAACGATGCCAAATAAACCTTGGTCTTTCGGTCGTTTATGGGCTTTCAAGGAACGTTCCGCCCAACGGGAAGTCCTTTCTACTGATTTTTTCATATAATCGTATTCCGCTGGATAGGGGGGACATTCATCGAAAGCCATCATAATATCTGAACCGAGGGCATTTTGAATTTCCATCGCCTTTTCGGGAGAGAGAAATAGTTTTTCTCCGTTTAAATGATTACGGAAATGAACGCCTTCTTCTTCAATTTTTCGAAATTCGCTTAAACTAAAGACTTGGAATCCTCCCGAATCGGTTAAAATCGCCTGATCCCAATTCATAAACCGATGGAGACCCCCCGCTTCCTGAATAACCTCATGGCCCGGTCTCAACCATAAATGATACGTATTACTTAATATAATCCCCGCACCGATTTCTTTTAATTCTTCTGGCGACATTGTCTTTACAGTCGCCAGTGTCCCTACAGGCATGAACATCGGCGTGTCAAAGGAACCGTGGGGTGTATGAATTTTTCCGAGTCGTGCCCCTGTTTGTTTATCTTTTTTAATTAATTCATATCGAATAGCGGTCAAAACAGAACCTCCTTTTTCCATCCAATTCTTGATGTTTTCCCTTTCATTCAACGATATAGCAATCTGAACTTAATTATATTATGAACATCGCATCGCCAAAGCTAAAAAAGCGATAACGCATTTTTACGGCTGTTTCATATGCTTCCAATATACGTTTGCGACCACAAAAGGCACTAACGAGCATTAAAAGAGTCGATTTGGGCAAATGGAAATTCGTAATTAATCCGTCAATGCCTCGAAATGTATAGCCTGGATAAATAAAGATGCTCGTCCATCCACTTTCTGCTTCGAAACGTCCTTCATATTTGGAAGCAATCGTCTCTAGTGTACGGGCGGAAGTCGTACCGACAGCGATAATTTTTCCACCATGTTCTTTTACTTTATTTAACAATTGAGCCGTTTTTTCCGACATTCGATAAAATTCCGAATGCATATCATGTTCTTCTATATTTTGTACCTTCACCGGTCGAAAAGTACCAAGTCCGACATGTAACGTGAGGAAGGCGATATGAACGCCCTTTTTTTGAATATCTTCCAAAAGGGATTCTGTAAAATGAAGTCCTGCCGTAGGCGCAGCAGCAGAACCAACTTCCTTCGCATAAACGGTTTGATAACGGTCGGGATCGTCCAAACGTTCCTTTATATACGGGGGGAGGGGCATTTCGCCTAAGGAATTTAATATTTCATAAAAAATACCATCGTATTCGAATTGTAACACTCGCCCCCCTCCATAGTCCAACACATCGGTACAAACCGCTCGTAGCAATCCGTCACCAAAGGATAGTTTCGTCCCAACCTTTACCCGTTTTGCCGGTTTCACTAATGTTTCCCACTGATTTTCTTCCCTTTGTTTTAACAACAACACTTCGATATGGGCATCGGTTTCCTCTTTCATTCCGAACAATCGAGCCGGCATCACTCGGGTATCATTCAACACTAGACAATCCCCAGGATTTAAATAATCGATGATATGATTAAAACGAGTATGTTGAAATTCTCCACCGTTTTTCGGCACAACCATTAAACGGCTGTCACTCCGATTTTTCAGTGGTGTTTGGGCGATTAACTCTTCCGGTAAATCATAATCAAATTGATCGATATTCATTTTGTCACCAACTTTTTATTTCAGTTTACTTAAGATGAAAAAAATAAGCGAAAGGAGGATGCTAAGAAGAATCGATGTCATAATCGGAAAATAAAAGGTCGCATTCTGCTTTCGAATGACGATATCCCCAGGCAATTTTCCAAAATTGAAAAATTGCATAAGTAACCCGACGAAAAATAGAATGCCCCCAAGAAACATGAGAAATTTTCCGATTTCCGTCATTTTTTCGGAACCTCCATTTGAAAATATTCATATGCATGGGAGGTAGCCACTCTCCCCCTCGGCGTCCGTTGAATGAAACCAATTTGTAATAAATACGGTTCGTATACATCTTCAATCGTTCCCGCCTCTTCACCAATCGTCGCTGCGATCGTCTCTAATCCAACGGGCCCACCATTAAATTTTTCGATCAATGCCATCAATAATTTATGATCAATATGGTCCAGTCCAAGACGGTCAACTCGCATAAAATCGAGGGCTTCCATCGTCAATGGTAAAGAGATCTGACCGTCTGCTTTTACTTGGGCGAAATCCCGGACCCGTCGGAGGAGTCGATTGGCAATCCGAGGAGTCCCTCTTGAACGGGAAGCGATTTCCTCTGCAGCATCTACTTGAATATGTGTTTCTAATAATTTTGCCGTCCGTAAAATGATCTGTTTTAACTGCTCCCGATTATAATATTCCAGGCGACTAATTACGCCAAATCGGTCCCTCAATGGGGCAGATAAACTTCCTGCCCGTGTAGTCGCACCGACGAGGGTAAAGGGGGGAAGGTCCAATCGGATGGATCGCGCCCCTTCCCCTTTCCCGATGACGATATCTAAGCAAAAATCCTCCATTGCAGGATATAAAATTTCTTCGATGGATCGGCTCAGTCGATGGATTTCATCGATAAACAGTACATCCCCCGGTTGAATCGTCGTCAAAATGGAAGCTAAATCACCGGGTCTTTCAATTGCAGGACCTGATGTTGTTCGCATTTCGCCTCCCATTTCTGTGGCGATAATCGATGCTAAAGTCGTTTTTCCAAGCCCGGGTGGTCCATACAATAGCACATGGTCCAATGTTTCTTTCCGCATTTTCGCCGCTTCAATAAATATTTTCAAATTTTCCTTTACATGATCTTGACCAATGTACTCATCAAACGTTTGGGGACGAAGGGACTGCTCCAGTGACATATCCTCCGTCGTAGCCTGTTCCGATACTACCCTTTCTTCCATTTCCGATTCCCCTTATGTTAATCTAGACAAATTTTGTAATGCTAGGCGAATGTATTGATCTGCGGACAAAGATTTATTTTGTAATTTCGGTTTAATTTTTTCAATTTCCTTTTGAGAATAACCTAAAGATTTTAAGGCTAAAAGTGCTTCCTGTAATTCGGAATTGATACTTTCCCCTCGACCTGTTTCCGCTCCCGTTTCCAAATGGCCAAGGAATTCCTGCAACTTCCCTTTTAAATCGAGAATAATTTGTCTTGCTGTTTTTTTTCCGACACCTGGAAAGCTTGTTAAAAACTTTTCGTTCTCCTCTTCAATAGCTGAAGCAATTTGACTCGGCTTTCCTGAAGCTAAAATGGCTAGTGCACCCTTTGGTCCGATGCCAGATACATTCAATAGTTTACGGAAAAATATTCGTTCTTCCCGCGTTTGAAAACCGTAAAGCATTTGGGCATCCTCTCGAACGTAAAAATATGTAAATACCTTCGTCTTCTCTTGATTCAAAGTAAAAAGGTATGGATTCGGTGTAATAATTTGATAGCCGATTCCACCATTTTCCAACACGATGTATTCCGGACTGATGTGCGTTACCGTTCCAATCAAATATTCATACAAATGAATCTCTCCCCATACATACTGAATATCATTTTATCATATTTTTTAGGAACAAACATAATTTCGATTTTTTTCTTTGAAAATGAATAATCGTTGACCGGATCACTAAATGGGAAAAGGCATTTATCTAGGAATAAAATTGGAAAAGTTTTATAATTAAAGAAGAAGGAGGAATTAGAAATGTATGATATAGCCATTATCGGTGCAGGGCCAGCTGGTGCATCGGCCGCCCTTTTCACATCCAAAGCGGGGAAAAAAACGATTATGTTTGACAGCGGTTCGAGTGCAACGAAGCGAGCCCTTTTAAAAAACCATTACGGCGTTTTGGAAATTACTGGACCAGAACTTGTCGAAACAGGAATCAGGCAAGCAGAGGAATTGGGTACGACCGTCCAATCTGAAAAGGTCGTTTCCATTCAAAAGGGTGAAGATGGATTTCACATCGAGACGGAAGCATCGAGTTATGAAAGCAAATATATTATTTTAGCGACAGGTCTTTTAACGGAAATCGGTGAAAAACTAGGTGTAGAAACGAAACCAGGTACAGAACCGAGAATTAAAAAAATATTTGTAACAGACGAAAAGGGAAAAACGAATGTGGAAAATGTTTGGGCTTGTGGAACCGTTGCAGGCGTAAGTATGCATACGATTATTACCGCCGGAGACGGGGCACGTGTAGGAATTAACTTAATTAGTGAAATGGATGGAAAACGATACGTCGACCACGATGTTTTATAAAATACGGATCAAAACAATCTTCGAAAAAAAGATGATCTCAAATCAATGAGACCATCTTTTTTATTGGTCTGAATATTTACTATACGGATAAAATGCTTGAATGACTTGAAAATATGTATCCTTCGAACGAACTGGTATTCCCTTTTTTAATTCTTCCTGTTTCCTTACTTCTAATTTTTTTATATCAATTTGAAAAAAGGAATGAATCACCTTATTCTCATCTGGCTTACCATCGAATATGGATAGGGTTCCATCCTCGGTGATGCCGAAAAATCCGTTTGATTTCAATAACGGTGATATATCATTCACACGTTTTTCTAAAATAATCCTTTCCGCGTTTTGATCCCGCAATTCCCAACCTTGGTCTAAATATCGTTGTAGATCTTGTTGTGAATCATTGACGTATGTAGGAATGACTGTTTCACTCGTTTCTCCGTCTAAATAAGATTGCCTCAAAAAAATAAACAATTTCTTTTGAACGTCTTTACCCACCATCCCATGTATAGCCTCTACATGTAACGGTTGATGAAATAAACAAGGGAATATAATGAACGATAGAAACATCAAGGACCATTTTCCCACTCGATTGTTCAAACACTCCACCTCTTTCATTTCAAGCTAATGTGAGGAAAAGGGAAGGTGAAAATTCCGCCATTCCTAATGACGTTGACTTTCCAATCTTTATTTTTATTTTAAACATAATTCATCCTCATTAATCAGATTGGTTAAATTTTTCACAAAAAAAAGTCAAATTCCCCATATTAGTAGAAAGAGATTAGAATTTTGGTGGAGCGATCGCCAAATTCCGTTTATGTTCGGACAGTTTATGCATCCGTTCGATGATCTTTTGATCTTTCTCCGGTATTTCTTCCCCTTTTAAATACTTATCAATCATTTCATAGGTCGTTCCCATTTCATCCTCATCCGTTTGTCCTTCCCATAATCCGGCACTTGGGGCCCTTTCAATTATTTCCTTTGGGACTCCGAGTTCTTTTGCCAGCTGGCGGACTTCGCCTTTCGTAAAATGGACGAGTGGAACGAGATCAACACCACCGTCTCCAAATTTTGTAAAATAACCTGTATACCATTCTGCTGCATTATCCGTACCTACAACTAAATATCCGTAATTGTTCGCCAAAGTGTATAGCGTCGTCATTCGAAGGCGGGCGCGCATATTCGCATCACCTAAACGCCTTTTTTCATCTTTCCAATCTCCCTTTTCAATTAATTGTTTTTCAATTGTAGAAAAGAGAACGTTTCGTGTCTCAGTCAAATCGATGATCGTATAATCAAGATTGCAATTTTTGACAACCTTCAACGCATCTTCCACATCTTTCGTGTCGCTTTCACATGGCATAATCACGCCCAATGAATGCTCCGGACAAGCTTTTTTTATTAGATGGGCAACGACAGCTGAATCAATTCCTCCACTCACTCCGACTAAAAGCCCGTTGACGTTCGCCTTTTCGACTTGTTCCTTTAGCCAATGTACAAGTTGTTCCACTTTTTCTTTCATCGTTGATCTTCCCTTCTATTTTTAAAAATTATTATACCATAAAATGTTTTTCCTCAAGATTATTTTGGGATTCAGAGTATCGGGTAACCACTTACATGAACCATTTTAGTTAGAACTTGACGAACTAACAGAACGATATCAAAAAAGAAGCAACCGAATTTACGGTCGCTTTATTTATTCATCATCTTCATTTCTTTGATTCATATCTGATGTGAAATAACCGGAATCCATTGGTTGGTAACCCATTGATGGAACTTGAGCCATCGGAGACATCATCCAAGGTCCATAATTCATCCAATTTTCCCCTACAGGTACAGTTTGCCAACCTGGAGCCCAATTTCCTCCCATATTCCCCATCGGCATCGATGGATAATATTGCATCGGATCGGTGGTTTGTGAAAGATTTGAAGATGGACCCATCGGTTGCCAGTTCCCACACATCATTCCCGGTCCCATCATCCCTATCGGAGGACTCGGTACGTATGGCATAAACATCGGTGGTGAAATTTGGGGACTTACTTGTTGATTGTAAGGAGACTCTTCTGAAGGCATTTCTTCCATCGATTCAGCTCCATCCATATACGAAGGAGAAGATGTCCCTGTCGGATCTACCATCATCGCCATTTGTTCTGGTGAAGGAGACATAGTCATCGGCTGCATAAACATCGGCATATGCCCCATTGGCATCGGATAACACGGTATTCCCGTTCCAGGCAATACCGGTGTAACTGGTACACAAGGGATGGATGGATACATCATTTGTGGATAATAAGCGGGTTGTTCTGGCATTTCTTCTGTTTCTATACTTTCTTCCATTTCTGGAATTTCCTCATCAACTTCCGGCATCTCTTTTATCGGGGGCATTTGGGGCGGCATTTGTGGTGGCATCATCGGTTCTGTTTGATCGATTTGCATTTTGGCCATATTTACCATGTAATAATTGTTTATATCGATTTCCGGATGGATCGGCTGTGGATATTTCGGCATAAATATCGGTTTTGGTACTTCCTTTATTTTCTCCTTTGGCATTTCTCCTATCGGCTGCTCCTTTTCCACGGGGATGGTCGGTGGCTTCATTTCTTTGAATGGATGTTCCACTTTCGGATACTCTTTTTTTGTCGGCATTTCTTTTTTATAACTTGGTGCTTCTTTTTTAATCGTTCCACCTGTATTTGGAATTTTAATTTTCATCCCTGGCATAATCATATCTGGGTTAGATAAATGGGTATTCATACTCTTCAACTGTTCGAAATTAACGCCGTATTTTTGGGCAATTTTCCACAACGTATCCCCTTTTTGGACTATGTGGATCTTCACTCATTTCCCCTCCTATTTTCAATTTCCTCTATATTGTATGAAAGATTAGGAAAAATGCTAATCATTCTCGTAAAAACTTATGACATCCGATGGGAATTTATGTGGATTTTCGATTAGCGTTGTTAAATCCGAAAAAAAACTGTCGACGGATCAATCGTTTCCGTCGACTGTTTAACATTTTAAATGTGTTGATATTTAGACGATACGGGATTTTTATTCAATAAATTCAAATTCAAAATCCAAAATACGAACTAGGTCTCCGTCTTTAGCTCCCCGCTCCCGAAGTGCATCGTCCACACCTAAACCGCGAAGCTGTCGGGAAAATCGTCTAACCGACTCATCCCGGGAAAAATCGGTCATTTTAAACATTTTTTCAATCCGTTCTCCTAACAAGCGGAAAGCACCATCTGGATCCCGGGTGATGGAAAAATCCTCCTTTTTCGCCTCATGTTTATATACGACACGGTTAACCCCCGGTTCATGTTGCTCGTGGGTTAACGGAAATTCTGGCGTTACTTCCAACGTATCTGCAATTGCAAATAACAATTCTCGAATCCCTTCCTTCGTCACGGCAGAAATCGGATAAATCGGAATGTCTTCAGTCAAACGTTCCTTGAAATTTCTTAAATTTTCTTCCGCTTCCGGTATATCCATTTTATTTGCAGCGATAATCATCGGTCGTTCCGTTAAGCGTAAATTATATTCTTTTAGCTCATTGTTGATTTTAACAAAATCTTCGTAAGGATCCCGTCCTTCCACTGCTCCCATATCGATTACATGGACGATGACCCGCGTTCGTTCAATATGGCGTAAAAATTGTAAGCCGAGACCTGCACCTTGATGTGCGCCTTCGATAAGGCCCGGTAGATCCGCTATAACGAAACTTCTCTGATCATCCGTCTCCACAACACCTAGATTAGGAACGATTGTCGTAAAATGATAATCCGCAATTTTTGGCTTTGCAGAGGATACGATGGATAAAAGGGTCGATTTCCCGACACTCGGAAAACCAACGAGTCCTACATCCGCTAGTAATTTCAATTCTAAAACGACATAACGTTCTTGTCCCGGTTCACCCATTTCACATATTTCAGGAGCAGGATTTTTCGGTGTGGCAAATCGGGTATTTCCCCGACCTCCTCGACCACCTTTCGCGATAATTGCCTTTTGTCCATGGTGAACCAAATCGGCAATGATCTCACCCGTATCATCATCTTTGACGACTGTACCCGGTGGCACTTTCACGACTAAATCTATCGCATTTTTTCCATGTTGGTTTTTCGGCTTTCCATTTTCTCCTTTGCCTGCTTTAAAATGACGTTTATATCGGAAGTCCATCAATGTTCGAAGTCCTTCGTCCACTTGGAAAACGACATCTGCTCCCTTGCCTCCGTCGCCGCCCGCAGGACCTCCCTTTGGCACGTACTTTTCCCGTCGGAAAGCGACGATGCCATTTCCTCCGTCGCCACCTTTTACATAGATCTTTACTTGATCAACAAACATTTCGTACAATTACTCCTTCCTAAAAGGGAAATATGACGATGTAAATAACCGTTTACACAACTAGTGAAAATTGAAGTGTCTCATGATTGAATTGTACATTCTCTATTGTAAAGAAATCTTCAGTTTGTTTTAAAAAAAATTCAATCCGTTTTGAGTCCCGAATTAAACCGGTAAAATGAATAAAAATTCGAATTTGTTTATTCATTACTTCCATCATAATATACAGTTCATTCTCTTCACCGATAGAAACCACTTCGTTCATGTTTTTTAAAAATTGTTGGAACCAGCTAAACAACTTTTCATCCAATGTACCGTCAGCGGTTCCATCCCCGTTTACTTCGTATTTCAAAAGAATCGGGTACGTTTGGAAAGGATAGGTTAATAAAAAGGTCGATAATTTACGAAAAGGTAAATTGGATAAATTCGCCTCTTGCTTACATTCAAAGATCGTCTCATCAATAATCTCCAACGCTCTTTTTTCATTTCCCACAGATAAATATGATTGAATTAATTGTAGTTTATTCAACCACTCATGTCGCACATGTCGAAGCAGTTCAATCGGTTCCCAATTTTTCATATGAACGGCGCCCCTTTAACAATCCGATTTCCACTATCTGATAGTATAGTAACATAAATTTTTTTCTTTCGTTATCGGAATCATCATTTTTAACAAATGAAATAAGGGGAAAGGTTCATATACGTATATCTTTTGATGAAAAGGAAATTTTAATCCTTTCTTTCACTAAAAAAACCCTAACCAGAATGGTTAGAGTTTTTCATCAAGTTAAGAAGTGAAGTGATTTATGCTTCCTTTGCAACAGGATATACGCTCACTTTTTTCTTATTTCGACCCATCCGTTCAAAACGAACGATACCGTCGATTTTTGCAAAAAGGGTATCATCTCCACCGCGGCCCACGTTTTCACCTGGGTGAATTTTCGTTCCTCGTTGACGATATAAAATCGATCCACCAGTGACGAATTGACCGTCGGCACGTTTAGCTCCAAGACGTTTTGCAATGGAATCACGACCATTTTTAGTCGAACCTACCCCTTTTTTCGAAGCGAAAAATTGCAAGTCCAATCTTAACATCTGTTCCACCTCCCATTATTTGAAGGTAATTTGTATATAGTCAGAATAATTCCGTTCTATGGTTTGTAAAGCAACTAACATCCCTTTCAGAAGAAGTTGAACCTTTTCTTCCGTTTGTTTCGGTAGACTTTTTGGAACCTCGCAATGGAGGTAGCCCCCGTCACCGCCTTGGGTGATATTTAAAAGGGTTCCCGTTAATGCTTCCACCGCATTAACAGCACCAAAGGTTACCGCAGAAACACCGGCACAGACGATATCTGAACCTTTTTCTGCAAAATTCGCGTGACCTTCAACGGTAAAGGATGCAAAATCCTTATCGTTTTTTTGTCGAACCGTTACGGTAATCATCCTTTAAACCTTACCCTTGAACTTTTTCGATCGTTACCTTCGTATAAGGTTGACGATGACCTTGTTTTTTTCGATAATTTTTCTTCGGCTTATATTTGAAAACAATGATTTTCTTTTGGCGTCCATGTTTTTCGACTTTACCGGTGACCGTTGCACCATCGACATATGGAGCACCAACTTTAACACTGTCGCCGCCTACGAAAAGAACCTTATCAAAAGTTACCGTTTCTCCTTCGGCAGCATCCAATTTTTCAACGTAAATCGTTTGTCCTTCTTCTACTTTTAATTGTTTTCCACCTGTTTCGATAATCGCGTACATTTTTGCACCTCCCCTTAAACTCAGACTCGCCACGATCGGGTGTTTTACAAAGTGTAAAATCTTTCCATACCCGGTGTGTGCGGTTGTAGCACGGGTGCTACAATACATAACAAATGAATACTAACATAAAACCATTTAAGTGTCAATAATAGTTGTTGATTTCCCTCGGTCTATTAGAAAAATTTATCCTTTATGAAAATACTTCTCCTACAGTTTGTTGATGGGGGTGCCGTTCAAAATATGCCTTTAAAAAATCCTTTTCAGTCAATCGTTGTTGCCGATCGTTCCTTTTTACAGTAATCGTATGTTCGGCTTCCCGATAAAAATGAGAAACGACATTTTGAATCCAGGTTTCGTTATCGACGTAAATTTCCTTTTTCCGCATTCTTCTCCTTGTTTGATCAACATAACGATCGATTAAAAAGCGGACGAAGATAAAAGGTATTTTTTTCCATTCATCATGCAATGAAAATAGAAGAAAGCAAAATATAAGCCAACCGTTTAAATGAAAGGGTGAGAAAACAAGTAAAAAGATTGAATAAAGAAGTAGAATAAGAAAGGATAGAAAAATCGAACGTCTTAAGGCTACAATATACGGAAAAAAATAACAAAAGGATAATTGTATCAAACGGCCACCATCTAGAGGAAAAATCGGCAATAAATTAAAAAGAAGAATCATCAAATTATATTGGAGAAATAGATCAACCGTTTGTGAAGAAAAAAGTGCCAGTTTGTCGAGAAATAATGCACCGATTGTCATCCATAGATGTTGGAAAGGACCTGATAAAACGACGACCAGCTCCTCTTTTAGTGGATGAGCGCCGCCTTTTTCAAATTCACAAACGCCTCCGAAGGGTAGTAATTGAATCCGCTTAATTTTCCAAGAAAAAAAAACAGCTGCCAACGCATGACCAATTTCGTGAAAGAAAACGATAAAAAGGAGCATGAGTAAATCGATAAAATGGGCTGTGAAAACAGCGATTATCCCAATGATCCAAAAAAGAGGATGGATATGCATCACTTTTATAATGGTGAACAATTTATTCAATATTGATCACCTGTACTGGATCGACAAAGGCATCATCCTTTTTAACGGCGAAATAAAACTCTCCCGCATCTTTTGTTTGTGAAGATGAAACGATACCGATTGATTCCCCAGCTTGAATCGAGTCGTATGTCCGAACGAATATATCCCCAAGTTTTCCGTACCACGTTTCAGTCGTATCCGGATGTTGGATGACAACGGTTTTTCCCGTATCTTCCTTTATTCCTGCGAAAATCACAATCCCTTCCTGTACCGCAGTTACTTGTACGTTTTTCTCCGTCTGGAAGGTCACCCCTTGATGATCAGAATGAAATGTTTCCAATATGACCCCATTGGCAGGTAGGGCAAATTCTCCAGAGCGATTTCTTCGTTCCTGATCGTCAACGGGGAATAAGGCGAGGGGATGTCCAAAGGTGTTTTCATACCAGCTTACCACTTTTGCAAACTGAAAATCTTTCTCCATCACTTGTTTAACTATGTTTTTCATCGGTTCCAATGTATTTACAGGTGTTTTATATAGAAGGGCTACTGCGAAAACGAGACATAGAGATAGGAACACTTTCATCAGAAAAACTTCCTTTTGAAAGAGAGGATGCCCCTTTCGACCCATGCCCTCAAGGGAGACCCAAGGAATTTGTTCCGGATCTTGATATTCCGTATATGGAAAATATGTTTCCCTTCCTTTTTTAATTTGCCTCTTTTTATTTCGATTGAGTTGCTTCCTTTTTTCAATTCGTTTTTTAATTTGTTTTCTTCGATTATCCATCAACACCAACCCTCTTCAATAGAGTCAATCCCTTTTTTAATCATACTTATGACTTGTCCAAAGAAAGTATGCAAAGGGATTGTCCGCTAGTAGAAGAAACCGTTTAATTCGTCAACGGTCGAAAGGATTGTCTTTTCAAAAGGGGGTTAAAAAGGAAGATATTTTCCACTATTTTCATTGGAGATTGAAAAAAGAAGATCGTATAAAGGACTTTAGGATGAAAAAAAGAAAAAAGGGAGGTGCATGTCCTCTCCCTGTCGATCTATATCATTGATGGAATTATGTACGAGCACCGAAAAACTTTTTCAACTTTGTCATCATCCCTTTCGGTGGAGTTTCCAGTTGCTGAAGTGGTACTGATTCCCCAAGTATTCGTCGAGCGATGTTTCGATAGGCGATGCTTGCTTTACTGTTCGGATTTAAAACGATCGGTTCTCCACTATTAGATGCTTTAATAACTTCTTCGTCATCGGCAATAATTCCAATTAATTCAATCGCTAAAATATTTGTCACTTCATCAATATCCAGCATATCGCCTTTTTTTACCATGTTTGTGCGAATGCGATTAATGATTAATTTCGGAGGTTCAATCGGTTTCTTTTCCAACAAACCGATAATCCGATCAGCATCACGAACTGCAGACACTTCTGGAGTTGTGACCACGATTGCTTTATCGGCCCCAGCTACAGCATTTTGAAACCCTTGTTCAATACCTGCTGGACAATCGATAATAATAAAATCAAAGGTTTGTTTTAATTCCGAAACGATTTTTTTCATTTGCTCTTCTGTAACCGCACTTTTGTCACTACTTTGTGCTGCAGGGAGCAAATATAATTGATCTTCAAAACGTTTATCTTTCACTAATGCCTGTTGGAGTTTACACTGTCCCTTTGCCACATCTACTAGATCATAAATAATCCGATTTTCCAGCCCTAACACGACATCTAAGTTTCTAAGTCCAATATCCGTATCAACTAAGCAGACCTTTTTCCCTTGTAAAGCTAAAGCGGTCCCAATATTGGCTGAGGAAGTCGTTTTCCCCACGCCACCTTTTCCGGAAGTAATGACAATCGCTTCTCCCACTTAGATTCCTCCTTCCATGAATCGATTTAAATTCGGCCGGATCGAACGTAAAGCAGCCAATCGATCAATAATGATTTGTCGATTTTCATCAATATAGGCACACTCCGATTCTTGACGACGAATTTCATCTTGGTCCGGTGCCCGATTTAGGCAATCGGCAATGCGAAGCTGCATCGGGTTCATATTCGATGCGCAAATAACCGCCTCTTCATTGCCGTCACATCCAGCATGGGCAATTCCTTTTAATGCTCCGAGGATGAAAATATTCCCCCTTGCTACGACTTTTCCACCCGGGTTCACATCACCGATTAACAACAAGTCTCCCATTACTTTCAAAATTTGCCCGGAGCGTACTACTTTATTTACGACATGGATTTCCGACTCCTGCTTCATTCGTTCCGCGTCTTCTTTTAATATGACATTCGACTCAATGGATTCAATATGTAAATGATGATGAAAATGGACTAATTTTTCAATTTCTTTTTGTTGTTCTTTCGTTAAAATGCGGTTACCTGTATGGACGCGCACATGAACCGATCGGGAATCCTCATCGTTCTTTTGCCCGGATAGTTTTTCTTCTAACTCCTTTAGCAACTCAGAAAAGGAACAACTATCATCAAGGAGCAATAATAACCCGTCTTTTGTTCCTTTCATAATGACTTTTTGCGTCTTTATCATGCTTGCTTTCACCTCAACATAATAAAATTCAACAAAAGCCGGGCATTTCCCTTTTTTGCCAATCAAATTTTTCATTCATTAGAAAAAATCGTCCTATGTTTCTAACGTGACGAAAAAAGGGAAGAAGATTCCAAACTTTCGTAAGTAAACCATCATAACTGGGACGAAAATACATGAAGTGAATCTCTTGTATAACAATCGCTACGTTTGAAACATACCTTTCTCTTCATCTCTTTGTTTTTTAATTTTTTTAAAATAGTTTCTAAGCGGATAAAAAACGATTACGTAAAAGGTGAAATTCATTATGAGGGTTGGAAACAATCTTTCTGATACGAAAGATTGAACCGATTGGTCAGTTATTTGTAACGCATAATAAAAGGCGTAAATACCAAAATCAAAAATGGTAATACCGAATAAACTCACGATCGTTACAATAATAAAATAAGGATGGACAGATTTCATTATTTTTGAAATCACATAAACGGTTGCCGGATACCAAAATAGATGAACGCCTAAAATGTCAACAAATACAATATCAACAACTAACCCCATAACAAACGAATAAATATATGCTGACTTTTCATCGTAATAAATGGCTTGTAATAGAAAAAAAATGAGTAGAAAGCGAGGGACGAACACCCAATTTTCAGAAAATAAAAAGGAAGGAAAAAAATTGGTGAAATTACTTTCAATGCCGAAAAAAATAATTGTAAAAATCGGAATCAACCAATTTTTGTTCATTGTCCATCCTCCGATTCGTCGATATCTGTCGGTTGATCCATCATCCGTTCGACGACAATGACATGTTCGAAGGAATAAAAATTCGCAGCAGGCTTCACATATGCCGTTTTTGTCAAGCCATATTGATCAGCCTCAACTTTTACGACTTCCCCAATCGAAAGACCTTTTGGATACACGCCGCCTAAACCGGATGTCATCACAGTCATTCCTTGTTCAACTTCTTTATCTGAGGGAATTTGCTTAACCAATAACATTTGCTGTTTCTCATCATAACCTTCCACGATTCCGTAAATCGGTTCCTCCCCTTGAATGGAGACATGGATCTTATTCGTTCTTTCTTCCGTCGTTAACAGTTGAACCGTTGATGTCGTTTTTCCAACACTTTTTATTTTTCCAATCATTCCATCGGCAGTAATGACAGCCATATTTTTTTTAATTCCGTGAATCTCACCTTTGTCGATAATAAGCGAATCATTCCAAAGGTCATGTGAACGAGCGATTACCGAGGCCTCTCTAGATTTATAAGAAGCTAAATCCTTTTCTTTCTCCAAAATTTTTTTCAATTCCTCATTTTCCTGTTTCAGCCTTTCCACATCAACCTTTAATTGGGCATATTCATCAAGCCTGCTTTTTAATCGTTCATTTTCTTCATATGTACGGGATAAATCTTGAACATTGTCGACGAAGCCCGCAACAAAATGTGCGGGCTTTGCGACGATAGTTTGCACAAAGCCGGCAGTATCTTTAATAAACTGCTCAGGCCATGATAGGCTATCTCTTTCCCTTAAGGAAAAACCAATCAATGCCACTAAAAGAATAATCCCTACCAATAAAATGACAAGCCTTTTGTTCATAAAAAACTGTGGCACGATTTACACCTCTTCATTTCTCAACGTAAATCTTTAGGTCGATTTTTGAAAACATCGATATTATCCAGTGCTTTACCCGTTCCAATGGCGACACAATCGAGCGGATTTTCTGCAATTAAAACAGGCATATTCGTCTCTTCACTAATCACCTTGTCCAAATTTCTCAAAAGTGCACCCCCACCTGTCAACACAATTCCCCGATCCATAATATCTGCAGCAAGTTCTGGTGGGGTTTTTTCCAAGGTCATTTTAACAGCTTCGATAATCGCATAGACCGTATCATGAAGGGCTTTGGCAACCTCTTCTGCAGTAATTTCAATCGTTTTTGGCAATCCTGTAACTAGATCGCGGCCGCGAATTTCCATACTATCGATTCCTTCGGGCATGCCAGCCGAACCGATTTCCATTTTTATCGTTTCAGCCGTCCGATCACCGATCATTAAATTATAATTTTTCCGAATATAACTGATAATCGCCTCATCCATCTCATCGCCAGCTACTCGGATGGATTGACTCGTTACAATACCTCCTAATGAGATAATAGCTACTTCCGTCGTGCCTCCACCGATATCGACAACCATACTTCCAGTCGGTTCCCATACAGGCAAGTCTGCCCCAATTGCAGCAGCAAAAGGTTCTTCAATCGTATATGCGTCCCTTGCTCCAGCTTGACGAGTCGCATCTTTTACTGCCCGTTCCTCAACGGCGGTTATTCCTGATGGAACACACACCATCACATACGGTTTTCGACCGAATCCTGTTTTCTTATATGCTTGATTAATAAAATATTTCATCATCTTTGCCGTCGTTTCGTAATCGGCAATGACTCCATCTTTCATCGGTCGAAGTGCAATCACATTCCCAGGAGTCCTTCCAATCATATTTTTCGCATCATTTCCGACTGCAACGATCTGTTTTGTATCGGTTTGAAAAGCCACAACAGATGGTTCCCTAAGTACGACACCTTTCCCTTTAATATATACAAGTGTATTTGCAGTTCCTAAATCAATCCCTAAATCTTTCGCACCAATTCCAAACATGGTCCGTATCTCCCTTTCTGAAACAAATTCTGTCTGTCCTATAGCAGATGATGTTACAATTTCTCAATAATTTACGAAAAATGAACGTATTCGTTATCTATCGTACGATCCGCCCAAGGACGTTTTAATAAACCAAGCCATAGACATAATTATATATCAATATCCAAAAAAATAATAGTTACAAATAACCCTTTTCTTTCATACTAACATATCTTTTATCTCCGATGATAATATGATCCAAAATTTCAATGCCCAAAATTTTTCCACTTTCTACTAACCGTTTCGTTACTTCAATATCTTCTCGACTCGGTGTCGGATCGCCTGAAGGATGATTGTGAAGACAAATAATGGAAGCGGCAGATCGTCGGAAGGCTTCGCGGAAAATTTCCCTCGGATGGACGATGGATGCATTTAAGCTTCCGATAAAAATCGTTTGCCGATGGAGTACTTGATTTTTCGTATTCAAATAGAGACAAACGAAATGTTCTTGGGTTAAAAAACGCATATCTTCCATTACATATTTTGCCCCATCTTCAGGCGAACGGATTACATACCGGTCGTGATAAGCTAAATTCGCAATCCTTCGACCTAATTCAACAGCGGCAAGTATTTGAATCGCCTTTGCCGTTCCAATCCCCTTCAACTGAGTTAATTCATCTAAAGAAGCATCCGTTAGCATTCGCAATCCATTAAAATGTTTCAATAATCGTTGGGATAATTGGAGAACAGATTCGGATTTCGATCCGGTTCGAAGCAAAATAGCCAGAAGCTCTTGATTGGAGAGACTTTTGGGACCTTGGTGGATAAATCGTTCCCGAGGTCTTTCTTCCTTTGGAAAATCTTTAATGAACAACGAATCCACGGATATGTTTATAACCTCCTTTTTTAGCTTTTCATTATGCAAACTGATTTTTGCTTCCTTTCAAAGACGTAAAGATCCTTGAATAATTAGTTTTTCTCATTTTTAAAAGGATATCCCATTTTTTTCAGTACACGATAAACCTTTCCAATTGGAAATCCGACGACCGAATAATAATCACCGTGTATTTTTTTTACAAAAAGAGCCCCGTATCCTTGGATCGCGTAGCCACCTGCTTTATCAAAGGGTTCTCCCGATTGAATGTAACGGTCGATTTCTTCATCGGACAGTTCCCAAAAAGTCACATCTGCTTTTCCCACAAATAGCTCCTGTTGTTCTTCGTGTAAAATAGCCGTTCCTGTATATACGGTATGTGTTTTTCCGGATAGAGAGTTGAGCATGTTTTTCGCTTCTTGGGCATTCCTTGGCTTCCCCAAAATTTCATTCCCTATGGTGACGATTGTATCAGCACCAATAACATAAGAGTTATGATAATCTTTCGCCACCGCTTTTGCTTTTTTTCGTGCCAGATTCATAACCGTCTCCTCGGGGGAAGAAAATTGATCCATCCGTTCATCCACTTCGGCAGCTATCACATCGAAGGGTTGTTGAAGCAATTTTAATAGTTCTTTCCTTCGCGGTGAAGAAGATGCTAAGATGAGTTGTGTCAAATCCATTCACCTTCTCTTCATTTTTTCATTGAGCGGATCTCCGTCCCGTTCAAAATACGTACAAAAGGGAGATACTTACGTATTATCGTAACAAACAGCCCTTCGACAAACAATGACAGAAACATCAATTTTCCATTAGAAAAATAACAATTTTCAATAGGAACCTAAGGGCAAATTGAATCTTTGATCGATTTTTGACAAAGGAAATTGAATTTTAGCACACCTTTCTTTTAAAAAATTTCCTCTTCACCGATCATCATAACCCTTTACAAGAAATAAAAATCAACAGCAAATTGCAAAAGTTCGGCTTGTCCTTTTTGCCATTCCTCGACTTTGCGTGTTTTTGAAAAACGTTGGAGTTGTTCATATCCGTTTAACAAAGATTGGTGTAATTGTTGAATCGATTTTTGCTCGATGTTTGTTAGTGAACGTATGTTTTCAATTTCACGGTCGATCGCTTCAAAGTTCCCAACATATTTTTCCCCTTGTAAAAGTGCCTTTGTCCCTTCCTCCACAAGTTGATTAAAAATTGAATAAGCTACTTCTAAAAATTTCTTCTCATCTCCTGTTAAGTTTCGAAAAATCCTTTCTTTCGTCTCGACCTTTTTCGGCCATGTTTCCCCGTAATGGTCGCGAAAAAAAGACGATTCCATTAATTTTTTAGCTGATTCCTCATCATTGATTAACGCGACGAAAACGCGATAATAATCTCCATCGTGAATATAGGCAGCGGGTAATTGATGTTGTTTGTATTGATTTAACAATTGTTTGACAGAATCTTCATTTTGATACGCTCCTTGTTGTAGAAACAAAAGGTCCTTCCCAGGTAAAACGAGCTGTTCGCTCCCAACGTTCCCATTGAAAGCCGGTGCATCCTTTTCCAGGTGCCCGCCTCGAGTTCCATCTTTATCGATCACTTTTAATAAAAAGAAACCGATGGATAGTCCGATTACTACAGCAGAAAGGACGATGATAGACACTTTCATTAGGGACATTTGCTGTTTATTTGAATAAAACGAGGGAAATCTCGTTTTTAATCGTTTATTTTTCTTCGGTTTTTTCTTTATTGTTTTATAGCTTTGTAAAAAATCCCCTTGTTTTGTCACGGCCGTTTCCTTTTTCGTTTGCCAATTATGGATGACAAGATGATCGTCGGTCGATTTTTTCTTCCCATTGATTTTTAAAGTGAACCTTTTTTCCTCCTTTGGGCATTTGTCCACACCCGTCTTCCCCCTTAAAAAGTTTTTTTTATCCTATCACAGTTTGTACAAAAAAGAACGAGACTTTTGTCGCCTCATTGGGAAAGGATTTCGTGAAATTTAGACATTTTTCGAAAAAAGAACAGTGTCATTCGCCCATAACGTTTAAAAAGGAGCAGGCATCACCAGTTACTTCCAGAAAAAATAAAAAAGCAAGTGGAAAAAACAAATTTTCTTACCACTTGCCTACTTTTTAGATTGGTCAGACGCCCTAAAAATGTTGGAATCAACCGACATAAGTGGAAACTCGATTTCTCCCGACCCTTTTTGCACCGTTATAAAGGGCCCGATCGGCATATCGAAGCAATGTGATCGGATCATCCGTATCCTTAGGCGCAGTTGCAACCCCGATACTAACGGTAATTCGGACGTTTAACTTTCTACGAACTTCGGATAAATCATCAAACAAAACAAACGTCCGATCTTCAATCGTCTTTCGAATCCGTTCACCAAATAAATTCGCCCTCTCCTTATCCAAATTTGGAAGAAGTACGACAAATTCTTCTCCTCCGTAACGGGCTAAAAATCCTTTATTTCCGACTAAAACTCGAAGAAGGTCTGCCAGTTGACAAAGAATCTCGTTGCCACTTTGATGACCGTACGTATCATTTACCCGTTTAAAATGATCGATGTCAATAATAAGAAGGGATAAAGCGTGAATTTTCTTTCCATTTAGACGATGAAATTCCCTATCCAGCCTTTCCGTAAAGGCTCGTGCATTATATAAATGGGTTAAGGGACATCGCTCACTTTGATGTTTCGTTTTTTCATAATGGCGAGCATTTTCTAAAGCGATTGCCAAATAGGATGATAGCATATCGATTATGTGTAAATGAAACTTTTCATACATCCGTTTTTTCGTTGAAGCGATAATAACCATGCCGGTTAGCTCGTTATTTTTCATTGCAGGTACCGTTAAAACACTTTCCGCATCATTCGGGACATATCCTTCAAAAATCGGTTTCCATTCTTTCCTTTCTTTATACAATAAGGCCTCTTTAATCCGCCATCGATCTTTCGGAATCTCATCCCATCGAGGCGGGTGGTCGCTATTTGAAGGTTTTTCCCGTTCGTATTTTCTTGATAATTCTAACTGATCTTCGCTGTTTTTTTGTAAAACATATAAATAATCGATAGGAAAAATTTGAATCATATTTTGAATAAAAACATCGAGCACTTCATTTTCTTGCAATCGTTCCGTTAAACGATGTCCGAATTCCACCGCTTTCTTTAAATAGTGGTTCATTTGTTGGCTATTATAATAAATATTTAAAATTAAAAGCATGCTCATTACTGGAAAACCGATCAAAAATGTACTAATAATGCCCATCGTATTGTACAAAAAATACAGAATGAGTCCGATGGGGAAAATACAAATTAACAAAAGGAGTTCCCAAAAAAAATCTTCACTGAAAACCTGCTTTTTCGTCTTATTAAAAATGAAATGAAATAAAGTAAGCAACCCTTGATTAGCGAAAAAATATACGAATATATACCCGATAGCTAAGGTAATAAAAGAAAAGTCATTGATCGTATATTGGTCGTGGCTTCCACCTAATAAATAGTAAAACTGACCACTGATCAATGAAACGAAAGCGAACATCGTGGAATTTAACGGATACCGATACCATTGTTCTCTCGGAAGTTTCAATCGGAAAAGAACAACAAAAACGGCAATTTGAGCTAATATAAGCTCGGTAAACAGTCCAAAATTCAAAAAAGCAGCCAATGTCACCCATTGGGTAATGGAAAGGGGCGTATTATTTACGACTATCGGTAACATTGACGCCCCTATTAAAAGAATGGCAAAACTGAATACACCCAACCAATTCATTTCCCTTTCAAAGGGGGTTATGACATAGGCATACCATGATAAGAGTGGAAATGCGATTGCCCAAACAACCCATACCACTATTCGTCTATTTTTATCAACTAACATTTGAACCACGCCTTAAAAAAGAGATCAACGGTCAGGAAATCGATCTTCCTTTACAAGAACAATTGTTAAATCACATCGTTAAAATCCATTTAAAAAGGAAAACTTTAGAAATATTTTATCAAATTATGTAAAATTTGTCATAATGATTTTATTCATTTTCAAACGTTTGCACAATTTAAGGAATTTAACTTGAACGGTCGAAGGATTTCTTATGTTAACCTGGAATAGCTCCCATCTTTTGTAAAAGGATTTCCTTTCCTATAAACCCTTTTTTTAATTTCGAGATTCGTTTAACGCAAATGGGCGGATTTCCTTATTAGAAAGGAAAGCCTTCACTTCCGAAATAAAATACAAGGATCCAGTTACTATGAGTAGTTCATCGTTATGTAACGTTCGGATTTTCTGTTCTAAATATTGTTGCCAATCTGGTGCCAATTCTTTCCTTGTCGAATTTGATATGCGATACAGGTCGTCAACCTTCGATGCCCTAGGAAAGGAAAATTGTGTAAATACGATGTGATAATCGGTTCGATCCAATTGTTGAACCATCATTTCCAAAGGTTTATCATGTAAAGCAGTAAAAAGAACGGTCCCCTTTTTATCCGGGAAATGTCTTTTTGCTGTTAATATAAGACTTTCCAATCCTTCCTTATTATGAGCCCCGTCAAGGACAATTGCCGGGTTTTTCGACAATATTTCGAATCGTCCAGGCCAAGTCGCCTTTTTTAATCCATTGTAAATAGCCTCTTTCTCTATAACGAATGAATAATACGTATTTAGCAATTCCGCCGCCATAACAGCAACAGATGCATTTCGAATTTGATGGGTGCCTAATAAGGATATCGCTAAAGATTCATATTGGTGGAATAAAGTCGTAACAGTAAATTGTTCTTGGAAATTCCCCTTTTGGATATTATCTGCTCGAAAATGATTTCCGAATTCGTATAATTTAGATTTTTTTTCTTTTGCCTTCTCTTCGATGATTTTTTTTGCCTGTTCATTTAAACTTGCGGTGATAACGGGAACGCCATTTTTTATAATCCCTGCTTTTTCTCGAGCGATTTGATCAATGGTAGAACCGAGAATATGCATATGGTCATACCCTATATTTGTAATTATCGATAAAAGAGGGTGGATTATATTCGTCGAATCGAGGCGTCCACCTAAACCTACTTCGACTAAAACGAAGTCTACCGGATGAATATTTGCAAAATAATAAAAACAGATCGCCGTGATCAGTTCAAATTCCGTCGGTGCACCTAACGAACTGTCCTTTAATTCGTCTGCCAAAGGTTTAATCACCGTAGCAGCTTTTACAAGATCTTCATCTTGAATTGGCTGCCCATTTACACTAATACGTTCATGGAATGTTTCGATATACGGAGAAGTGAAGGTCCCTACTTCAAAACCCGCCTCTTGCAAAATGGACCGTAAAAAGGCCGTCGTCGAACCTTTTCCATTCGTTCCACCAATATGGATCGTCCGAAGGCGTCTTTCCGGATAATCGAGACGTTCCATCATCCATTGCATTCGTTTCAATCCTGGTTTAATTCCTAATGACTTTTGTTCATGAATCCAACGAATGACATCTTCACTTGTTGCAAACATTGAAACATCCCTCCATCATGTTCTATAAAAACCAACCCTTATATAAATTTTATTGGAGAAAAGAGTAAGACGAACCAATACACCACTGTTTCGTCTTACTCTAACACATGTTTCCATCATTTTTTTAGAGTAAAGGTTCGACCGAGTACTCCCCTTTTTCTTTTACTAGTTATACTTTTTTTATACTCCTTTTAACTCTTGAAGTCTAGCTTTTACCATCTCTAGTTTTTCCGTATAGTCTTTTTCCTTCGCCCGTTCTTCTTCCACGACCTTTTCTGGAGCTTTCGTAAGGAAGTTTTCATTCGATAATTTTTTCTGTACCCGTTCAACTTCCTTCATTAACTTTTCCTTTTCCTTTTCCAATCGGGCAATTTCTTCTTCGATGTTGATTAATCCTTCGAGAGGAAGGACGATTTCCACTCCCGTTACAACGGCAGTCATCGCTTTATTCGGCATCTCAATCGATGTATCTAACGTCAACTGTTCTGGATTACAAAATCGTTCAATGTATTTCCTGTTATTATTTATTTTTTGCAAAATGGATTCATCGTTCGCTTTTATGAGCATCTTAATTTTCTTACTCATCGGTGTATTGACCTCAGATCGGATATTTCGCACGGAACGAATAATGTCCACTAACAATTTCATCTCTTCCACAGCTTTTGGATCGTTGAACTCTTCCCGAACTTTTGGCCATTCAGCGACGGTGATCGATTCTCCTTCTACCGGTAAATTTTTCCATATTTCTTCCGTTATAAATGGCATAAACGGATGGAGGAGTCTTAATGTTTGGTCTAACACGTAAGCGAGAACGGAACGGGTCGTCTTTTTCTGATCCTCGTCTTCCCCGTATAAAGGAAGTTTAGCCATTTCAATATACCAATCGCAAAAATCGTCCCAAATAAAATTGTAAAGAGCCCTTCCAACTTCTCCAAATTCGTACTTTTCTGCTAAACGGGTAACCGTTTCAATCGTATCATTGAGACGTGTCAATATCCAACGATCAGCAACGGTCTTTTCACCCGTTAAATCGATCTCGTCCTTCGTTAATCCTCCCATATTCATTAAAGCAAATCTGGATGCATTCCATATTTTATTGGCAAAGTTCCAAACCGCTTCCACCTTTTCCGTACTGAAACGTAAATCTTGACCTGGCGAAGAACCTGTTGCTAGAAAATAACGTAAGGAATCGGCACCGTATTGTTCGATGACTTCCATCGGATCGACACCGTTACCGAGGGACTTACTCATTTTCCTTCCTTGTGCATCCCTAACAAGACCGTGGATTAGTACATCTTGGAAAGGTCGTTTCCCAGTAAATTCAATACCTTGGAAAATCATTCGAGAAACCCAGAAGAAAATAATGTCGTAACCAGTTACTAAACAATTCGTCGGGTAATATCGGTTGTAATCGGAAGACTCCGTATTCGGCCATCCCATCGTGGAAAAGGGCCATAGGGCTGAACTAAACCATGTGTCGAGGACATCCGGATCTTGCTCCCAGTTTTCAATATCCTTAGGCGGATTGGAATCAACATAAATTTCTCCCGTTTCTTTATGATACCAGGCAGGAATTCTGTGTCCCCACCATAATTGGCGAGAGATACACCAATCGCGAATATTTTCCATCCAATGTAAATACGTCTTTTCAAAACGTTCGGGAACGAAATGAACTTTTTCTTCCGATTTTTGCCATTGAATCGCCGCTTCCGCCAACGGCTTCATTTTAACGAACCATTGGGTGGACAAGTACGGTTCGATAACGGCTCCGCTTCTTTCCGAATGACCGACGGAATGAACGTGTTCTTCAATCTTAATAAGTACACCTTGTTCTTGTAGATCTTTAACAATTTGTTTTCGACATTCAAACCGGTCCATTCCGTTATATTTTCCAGCCTTTTCATTCATCGTTCCATCTTCATTCATCACTAAAATCCGTTCCAAATCGTGCCGATTACCGACTTCAAAATCGTTTGGATCATGAGCTGGGGTAATTTTCACTGCACCGGAGCCAAATTCCATATCGACGTATTCATCGGCGATAATCGGAATCTCCCTTCCAACAATTGGCAAGATGACCGTATTTCCAATTAGATGTTTGTATCGTTCGTCATCTGGATGAACGGCTACAGCAGTATCTCCGAGCATCGTTTCCGGTCTCGTTGTGGCGATTTCAATATATCCGGATCCATCTTTCAATGGATAACGCATATGATACAATGCACCTTGTATATCTTTATAGATTACTTCGATATCGGAAAGGGCCGTTTTTGTAACCGGATCCCAGTTAATAATATATTCTCCTCGATAAATTAGACCCTTTTTGTACAGGGAAACGAAAACTTCTTGAACTGCTTTGGACAATCCTTCATCGAGGGTAAAACGTTCCCGACTGTAGTCGAGTCCAAGTCCGAGTTTCGCCCATTGGGAGCGTATATGACGAGCATATTCTTCCTTCCAACGCCAAGTTTCTTCTAAAAATTTACTTCGACCAAGGTCATATCGGGATTTCCCTTCTTTTCGAAGTTTTTCCTCCACCTTCGCCTGTGTAGCAATCCCCGCATGATCCATTCCAGGTAACCAAAGTACGTCATAACCTTGCATTCGTTTCATTCGGGTAATAATATCTTGTAATGTCGTATCCCAAGCATGACCGAGATGTAGTTTTCCCGTTACATTTGGCGGTGGAATAACAATTGAATACGGTTTTTTTTCAGGATCATCGGTCGCTTGAAAAAAACCTTTTTCAACCCACCACTGGTAACGGCCTTCTTCAACGGATTTCGGATCATATTTCGTCGGCATGGAAATTTCCTTACCTTCCATTGTAAAAACCTCCTTATCTTTTTAACATTTTTCATCAAAATATACATCACATCGGATCAGGAAAATAAAAAAACCCCATTCGTGTAAAGGACGAATAGGGATTTCGCGGTACCACCTTTATTCACGGGTCTTATACACTTCCTGAATGTGTAATCCACCCGGCTCTCATTGAAGATAACGGTTTTAACCGGCTTTTGTTACTCGATTTCACAAAAGCTGCTCCTGGGCGACCTTCCAACAGATTTCCTAGGAAACTTCCACCAAAGGTTTCCCTCTCTGAAAGGAAAAAACTGTTGTACTCCTCCCGCTCAAAGCATTTCTTACCTTTCAATTCATTTATTCATTATTTTATTAAAAGGAAATCGCTCCGTCAATCATTATTTCCTGTTTTTTTCTCCTTATACAAAAACAATCGGCATTTTTCGCAAAGTTCAGTATCCTAGATCTTTGACTTATTTTCTTTTTCATTTCATAAGATGATATAAGATAATATTTCTTTTTGGAGGTGGAACGGATGCGAAGAAGAATAAATCCGTATTTAATGCCAAGTTGGTTGCGGACGATTCGAAGGTTAGTAGGTCAACTGATTATCCCTTTTACGATCTTTCAAGCGATTCGAACATTAATCTTTCCGACCACTCTCGATGTCTTTTTGCTTATTTTTTTCCTTCTCATCGCAATCGCCTACTATTTAGATATTTTCTAAAGGAATCGAAACATTCAATCATTCAAGATTATTATTCCGTTCTTCTAATTTCATAACGACATATTCCGTATTTTTTAATAACCAATAATGTTTTGTCAATCTTCTCGTGAAAATATACTCTTTATTCCTCTCCTGGGTAGTTTGATAAGATTGGATGGTGGAAATGATAAATCCAGGCTGGGCTAAATATCCCTTCATTAGTCTTTCCTCCTCGGTTTTAAGTGGAAAATATTTGAAATATGCATCTAACCAATGAAGGCATTGATCGCAATGAAATGGGTAAGTGTGCAACGTTTGTTTCAATAGAGGTAACACATCGAAGAAGGGAGAGGAAAACCGACTTTTTTCCCAACTAATAAAATAGCCTTTCCCTTGATCGGAAAACAAAAAATGATCTTTCCCACTATTTCCGTGAATGAGCACAGAACGGATGATTCCTTCCCTTTCGATTTCATCTTTCCATAAATGTAATTGATGGAAGGCATAATCGTACGCTTTTCGAAACTCATAAAAATATTCAACAAATTTCCATTCAAAGGGAGACATATACCATTTATTTTCACATAGATCGATAAATGCCTCTAAAAAACCGACCTCTCCCTCCCATTTTTCCTTCGTCCGATGATAATGGTTTTCCACCATTTCCTGATCGATCTTCCATTCTTTTACTGAAAGTGTATGGAGACGCCCTAATTCACGGAACAGTTTCTCCATGATGTTTTCATCCTTTTTTTCCGAAAACCAAGGCATTAAATAAAAAAGTTCATCCCCGTAATTGACCGCGTATGTTCCACTGATCGTAGGAAGAATTGGGATGAATTGGTAAAAGCCTTGATTATTCAAATATTGGAGATGGAAAAGGAATCGTTGAAATTGTTGGACAGTCGTTTTTTTTAATGCGAACATACCCTCCCGACTACTGATTTTGTAAACCTTTCCCTTTTTTTCTATCTCATACGGTCGAATTTGATAATGGTTTAAAATCTCAACAATCTCTTCATAATTCATCTTGCATGCATCCCACCTGTTTGTTGAAGTCGATATTTTCCGATGTAAAAACGGTTTGTTTCATGCGATACATAATAAAAAAAAGGCCATTCGATTAGCCTTGTATCGGCCTTCGAATACCACTTTTCATCCGTTAATTCATTTATATGGAGGATCCATTTTTATTTTTAAGATTGATCAGTCGTCCGAATGGACAACCTTTTCATTTTGCGGTATGAATAATACTTGCCCTTCATACACTTCGTGTTGAGTATCTAAACGATTCATGCGCAATAATTGGGAAATTTGTATATCATATTTTTCCGCAATATCGCTTAACTGATCATCTTCCTGTACGATGTAAACGGTCATACGAGTAGATTTCGGCTCTTCCTTTCTCGCAAAATATTCGGTTAACGATATTGGCTTTTCTTCCCCGTTTGTATTTTCCTGGGATTGATAATGGATGTTTTTGTCTTCCCGATCATCTCTATGTTCTTTATCTTGACCCATCGGTTCCTCTAATTTGGAATCATTCATTTCGTCTACCATTCCCGTCCTTTCTTCTGACGTGCGGGAATCATTTGAGGCAGTTGAACGAAAGGCCATCTGTTTTTCCAAATCTTTACCTTGGACGGTGTCTTCGTGCCAAAATTGTTCTAAATCCCTCTGGGAGATCATATCCCCCCGGCTACTTCCAACAAGTTCGAGATTTTCCTTTTTCTCCCCTTTTTCCTGAATTCCATCACTGTATACCGGATCTTTATCTTCCTTTGGAACATCGGCTCTTTCCTTCGATGCATATCCTTTATCCTCTAACTCCCCTTTGTTTGTATCCAATATATCGTTTGATTCCATCGCTTTTTCCGTAACCAGATTTTCTTTTGTTTCATTTGCCAATGATTGATGTTCAATTTTCCGTTCTTTTTTCTCAACCTTTTTTTCCTGTGCATGTTCAATCGAATCCAACGTTAACTCTTCAATCTCATCGGTCGAATGAGGAAAAATTTGAATGGGGATTTGTTCATGGGGTTCACTGACATCTTCTGACTTCTCCCGCTTCGTTGCTTCAACACTTATATCGAATGGTTCCTCTTCTAAATCTTCCAAAGGGGATAGTGAGGGTTCTGTTTCAGGTCTATTGTAATATTGTTCGTTTTCCATAAAATCACTCGTCCATTCCTCATCCGTATCCCTTACGTTCGTTTCTTCCAAATCATTCGTTGGGATTTCATTATAAACACCTGTTACTAAAAGATCCGTTGAAACTTGCAAACAATTATTTTCCACGATACGATAATCGAACATATCAATGAGAAGATCGATTTCATCTATGTTCTTTACCCTCGTCTTCGGAATGGTTATATCAACTGGGAAATGGTAAGAAAATTCACATATTCCCTCATCCCTCGTCTCTAATACATTGGCAAATTTTTGCCCGGTAAAGGATAATGTTTCGTCCTGTTCATCCGATGGTTCTGCCGATTTGTATTCTCCATGAAGATCGAGGGAACCTTGAATCGTTATGAAATGGTTTAATTCTTGAATCGTCACATTCGGTTCCAGAGATAAATTAATGAGTTCTTGAATTTCATCCCCCTTTCGAAACCATACCGTCTCTTCCAACGAAAATTTTAATGTCATCGGTCTATTCGTATTTGTCATGGTCTCCCCCTTCCATTTCTAAAAAGCCCAATATTTCTGTCAATTTCTTTCTAACTTAATACAATGTATGATTTTCTTTTATAATTTATGAAGAAAACCTTGTTTACCCTTATTGATGGATTGCATGATTTTCTGAATAAAAAACAGGACTGTCCAAAATGAACAGTCCCTTTCTTCGTAAATGAAATTCGATTGTTTTCATTTCGGTGGCGACGCATTCCGAATACGCAGCCTACCTTTTCCACTCGCTAGCTCGTCTGCGAGATGTTCGGTTCGTACTGTTCCCACTGGATTCCGCCACTTTTCCTTTCATCAACAATGGGTTTGGTCGGACAATTCCGGTTTGTCTCCTTAACGTAGATTTTCCGTCTAACGAAAAGTGGACTGGATCGTTTTTTACCTAGACTGGGCAATTTTTTGAAACGCGACCTCAGCACTTCGAATTGTTTTTTCAATCAGTTCATCGGTATGGGCGGTGGATAAAAACAACCCTTCAAATTGTGACGGAGGAAGGAAAATGCCTTGATCTGCCATCGCCCGATAATAGTCGGCAAACAATGTTAAATCGGATGTTTTTGCACTTTCATAGTTAACGACAGGTTGATCCGTAAAGAAAATGCCAATCATTGATCCAGCACGATTCACTGTGAGTGGAATATCATATTTTTCAGCAGCCTTCCGGAAGCCTTTTTCCAATTTTTCCCCTTTACGACGAAATTGCTCATAATCTTCTTTTGTCAACTGGCGTAACGTTTCGTATCCAGCCGTCATCGCCAAAGGATTACCGGATAAAGTCCCCGCTTGATAAACAGGACCACTGGGGGCTACTTTTTCCATGATTTCCGCTTTTCCACCATAGGCTCCAACTGGCAAGCCACCGCCAATCACTTTTCCTAAACAAGTAAGGTCAGGTGTAATTTGATATAATCCTTGGGCACTCGCATAATCGGCACGGAATCCAGTCATCACTTCGTCAAATATTAATAACGAACCATAATGCTCCGTAACTTCCCTTAACCCTTCGAGAAATCCTTGAATTGGTGGTACAACACCCATATTTCCAGCAATCGGTTCGACAATAACGGCTGCGATATCATCTCCATATTTTTCGAAGGCAATTTTCACACGTTCCAAATCATTATAAGGTACGGTAATCGTATTTCTTGCTGTGCTTTCCGGTACACCTGGACTATCGGGAAGTCCGAGGGTCGCCACGCCAGATCCTGCTTTAATTAAAAGGGAATCCCCATGTCCGTGGTAACAGCCCTCGAATTTGACGATTTTATTTCGACCGGTATAGCCCCTTGCCAGTCTCAATGCACTCATCGTCGCTTCCGTACCCGAGTTGACCATCCGAATCATTTCTATCGAAGGCACCCTCTCCATTACGAGACGGGCGAGTTTGCTTTCAATAACCGTCGGTGCACCGAAGCTCGTCCCCACTTCTACTACTTCTTTTAAACGTTCTACGACTTTATCATTTGCGTGACCGAGGATGAGCGGACCCCAAGAGAGAACGTAGTCGATATATTCATTGCCATCAATATCGTATATTTTTGCACCTTTTCCCCGTTCCATAAAAATGGGATTCATCCCGACAGCACGGAAGGCACGTACTGGACTATTTACGCCCCCCGGCATCAATTGAACAGCTTCTTCATAAGCTCGTTTCGATCGTTCATATCCCATGTCTATTCCCTCATTTCTATTATGCTTTTTTTCCTTGTTTTAAGGAGGATTCATTTAACCATTTAGCTACGTCCTTTGCAAAATACGTAATGATTAAATCTGCTCCTGCCCGTTTGAACCCAGTCAATAATTCCATAACGATTTGTTTTTCGTCGATCCAACCGTTTAAGGCGGCCGCCTTTACCATCGAGTATTCACCACTTACATTATAGGCAACAATAGGTAGGTGAAAAGCGTTTTTCACATCGCGAATGATGTCCATATACGGCATCCCCGGTTTTACAATGAGAAAATCGGCACCTTCCTCCACGTCTGCCTCCGCTTCCCGTAACGCTTCTAATCGATTGGCTGGATCCATTTGATACGTTTTTCGATCTCCGAATTGGGGAGCACTATCGGCAGCATCTCGAAACGGTCCATAAAAGGCTGAAGCATATTTAACCGCATACGACATAATTGGAACGTACGAAAAGCCATTATTATCGAGTCCTTTCCGAAT
The DNA here is from genome assembly GCF_026547205.1 of Fervidibacillus halotolerans. Taxonomy (GTDB): domain Bacteria; phylum Bacillota; class Bacilli; order Bacillales; family Caldibacillaceae; genus Fervidibacillus; species Fervidibacillus halotolerans. Next base: position 1,691,184 of record NZ_CP106877.1, read on the forward strand.
GGCTTTTACAAATCCGTCCATCATATTAGATGGAGCGATAATATCCGCACCAGCCTTCGCTTGACTAATTGCCGTTTTCACGTGTAATTGTAACGATGGATCATTGGCAACTTCTCCATCGATGATCAATCCACAATGGCCGTGATCCGTATATTCGCAAAGACAAGTATCGGCAATGACAAGCATTTCAGGAACTTCCGATTTAATTAATTGAATCGCTTTTTGTACGATTCCATTTTCATCATAGGCACCCGATCCGACATGGTCCTTTTCGTTCGGAATACCAAATAGTAATACAGCTTTAATACCGAGGGTTTGTAACTCTCGAATTTCATCCGCTAAATAATCGAGGGAAATTTGTTCAATTCCAGGCATGGACGGTACTGGATTTCGAATTTTTTCTCCTTCAACAACGAAAAGTGGATAAATGAGGTCATCTGTGCTCAAATGATTTTCCCGAACTAAATCCCGCATGAAAGCATTTTTCCGAAGGCGCCGATGCCTTTTAAAGTCAATTTCTTCCATGTTCGTTCCTCCCTGTGACTAATCGATTTCCACCTTGTAATAAAGATGTGAATGATTATACGTTTCTTCCATTAAGCGTTTACTTTTTATTGAAAAAAGCATGAATCTCCCTTATTAATCCTTCTATAGTAAATTCATCTGGACAAATATGGACGGGCATTCCGTAAGATTCCAATGCCTCTTTTGTCACTGGTCCGATTGAGGCAATCCACTTTCCATGGATTTGTTCCAGCTTTCCATTTTCCGATAAAATATTCCAAAAATGTTCCACAGTGGATGGACTTGTGAAAATGAGTACACCATCATCTAATTGGGACATTTTTTCCAACAGGCCTTTTCGATTTTCCTCAGGGAAAACCGTCTCATAAATGATTAGTTCATCGACAAAAGCTCCTAATTGGTTAAGTTCATCGCGGACAATTGACTTGGCTAAATTCCCTTTAATTACGCAAATTTTCATTCCCTGTCGAATAAAAGTTTTCATATCTTCTGCTAGTGTTTTACCGGTAAAATGTTTAGGAATAAAATCGACTCGGATTCCCCTTTCCTCTAAATATTTACTCGTTTTTTTTCCAACGGCAGCCACATTTATTTGCTTAGGAATGGAAAGATGATGTTTCTCTACATATTCGAGGAAAAATTTCACCCCGTTTTGACTTGTAAACACAAGCCAGTCATATTTTGAAAGTTGTTGTAAATACATCTGTTCACGTTTCGTCAATTCTCTCTTTCGAAACGAAATCAAGGGAACGAGAATTGGATTTGCTCCATAGTTTTTTAACCCTTCGATTAATGAATTGGCTTGTGAAGGGTCTCTCATAATCAAACAGTTTTTTCCTTCCAACGTCCCCTTTCTTATTGCCAATGTATCGCACCCCCTATACTTCCATCAGCCTTCGATTTGACGTAAAACGTTTGCAATCAATTCCTTAGCTCCCCGTTCACTAAGTCGACTCGCCGCCTGTCGACCTAATGATTCAGGATCTGTTCCTGAAACGTTCTCTTTGTATATCGTTTGTCCATCAGGGGATGCAACGAAAGCGGTCAATTCTAACTCGCCACTTTCCGATCGGGTTGCATGTCCGCCAATCGGTATTTGACAACTACCTTCCATTTCTCCTAAAAAAGTCCGTTCCGCTCGTACAGCTCGATTTGTATCCGGGCAATTAATCCGATCTAGCCATTTTCGAAGATCCAAATCATCCTCACGACATTCGATGGCTAATGCGCCTTGACCGACTGCTGGAATAAATCGAGAAAGGGGTAAGTAGTCCAAATTTTGTTCTTCCAATCCAAGCCGTTTTAACCCTGCAGCAGCTAAAATTATTCCATCATAATCGTTTCCTTTTAATTTTTTTAATCGGGTATCAATATTTCCCCGAATCCATTTAATATGGATGTCCGGTCGATGAACTAACAATTGGGCTTTTCTACGTAAACTACTCGTTCCGATAACCGAACCCTTGGGCAATTCATCCAGCGATTGGCCACTTTTTGTAATTAACACATCCCGAGGGTCTTCCCGTTCAGGAACAGCACCGATGACAAGTCCTTCAGGTAAAATCGCTGGCATATCCTTCATACTATGTACAGCGAAATCGATCTCTTTATTCAATAGGGCATGTTCGATTTCCTTTACAAACAAGCCCTTCCCCCCAACCTTCGACAACGTAACGTTTAATATTTGATCCCCTTTCGTCACAATTTCCTTTATTTCAAATTGGAAAGGGGCGCCAATTTGTTTGAGTTTTTCGATCACCCATTTCGTTTGGGTTCGCGCCAATTTGCTCCGTCTTGTTCCGACGATTATTTTTCTCATCTTCTTCTCCATTTTCTCTTTCCCCTCAAGTTTATTAAAATTCGATCATAGCTTTGAACAGATCTATTTTAAGAATACCAAATATGAAAATTCGAGAATTTTCCTAGCAGGAAGAAATTAATTAAAACGACTAAAAAGGCGGCCCAGTTCCAAAAGGCAAAACGGATACCATTTAATTTTTTATGCATGTTTTGATATAAAATCCAACTGTATACAAGGAGGATGCAAAAGGATCCGATAATTTTCCAATCAATAAGATCGATATCAGGAATTTTAATAAACGCCCATTGCAAACCGAGAATCAATCCTATTAATAATAGGGGAATTCCTAAAAAATTAAAAATGGACGACAGCTTTTCTAAACGGTTCAAGTCACCTAAGCGCCACAATCGTTTTTTCCAGATTTTTCGCTTCAGCAAACGATACTGGAAATAATATACCTGAATTATTCACAGAAATTCAGAAACTTATTATAACTTATGGATTACCAAGCCTTTTCGGCTTTATTGTAATTCATTAAAAAAATGAAAAAAGAATCCATTTCTGTTAAAGTTAAAGTAACCAAAACAAAAACCAAACAGAAAGGACTCTTTATATGGTTACTTTAACGCAAAAAACACTTGATTTCAATCATAAAATTAAATTGTCAAATGATGGAGGTTCTCTTTCCTCCGATACAGGTGAGTTTCTTTTTAGAGAATTCGATGAAAAAATTGGTTTTTCAAAGACTTTAGTTAAGTACTTGAGACTTAACGATTCAAGGAAATATTATCTTCATTCAAATGAAAACTTGTTACGTCAAAAAGTCTATCAAATCATTGCCGGGTATGCGGAAGATGATGCGGCTGATCAGTTGACTCATGATCCTGTGTTTAAGGAAATCATTGAAACTCCAACACTTGCTTCCCAGCCCAGTTTGTCTCGCTTTTATACACGATTTGATAAAGATTCAATTGAACAATTAAATCTGGCTAACCAAGAAATGCTTGATAAGATTCATTGTTTTCGACAATCGAAAGAGTTATTTATCGACTTGGATTCGACTCATTCGGATACATATGGGGACCAAGAATCTTCGTCATATAATACTCATTATGGCACGATGGGTTTTCATCCATTAGTCGCCTTTGATGGTGCGACTGGTGACTTTTTGAAAGCACAACTCCGTCCCGGAAATGTTTATACATCAAATGGTGTGGTGGAATTTATTCGGCCTCTCATTAAACATTATAACGAAATGTTTCCGGAAACTACCCTGTTTCTTCGTGGAGATAGCGGGTTTGCTGTTCCGGGATTATACGATCTGTGTGAAGAAGAATCTGTTTTGTATATTATTCGGTTGAAATCGAATTCACAACTACAAAGTTTAGCGAAGGAATACCATCCTTCTTCCGCACCTTTAGATGTTTCCAAGACGGAAACCTATTATGAAGAAACGATTTACCAAGCAAAATCATGGTCAAAACCAAGAAGGGTGATTATTCAATCGGTACGTCCTGCAGGTGAGCTGTTCTTTACCCATTCCTTTTTTGTTACTAACTTTGAATTAGCTTTTCCTCAAGATATCGTCCGAGCTTATCAAAAAAGAGGGACGATGGAAAACTATATCAAAGAAGCAAAAAATGGCTTTTACTTTGATCATATGAATAGCCACGCTTTTCTAGTGAACGAAGTAAAAATGATGTTAACACTTCTTGCATATAATTTGACCAATTGGTTACGAACTCTTTGTTTTCCGGAAGGTCAAAAAACTATGCAAATTGATACGATACGTACTCGGTTAATTAAAGCGGCAAGTAAAGTCGTGAAATCAGGCAGATCCCTTTACTTCAAACTATCATCGAGTTTTGTGTATCAAAATTTCTTTTGGGATGTACTGAATCGAATTCAAAAACTACAATTGGAATGACCAATAGAATACTTCTCATAACTGAAAAAAATAAATTTTTCAGTCAAGGGGGAAGTATGCCCAAAATACCAGAGTTGTTCTATTGAAAATTCAGTTATTTTATGAATTGGCTACGGTTCTTAATTAAATACCGTTATTTTCAACTAATTTAACAAATTTTATCAAATGGGATTTGTAGCTATGAATATTTCAGGAATATAATATGGAAAACATCGATGAAACGGAAAAAGATGCATATGCCATTAAGGACAATGTTATATGAAGGAACAATGCATCCGAAGCAAAACCCTCAGCTAAAACATTGGATGACCAACGAAAGGGCGCAGCACTAAAAATGACGATTAAAATGAAACCGAAAACATTCGTAAAAAACACGAGGAACGGGATGTTTAAATATCGATTAACAAAAAGGGAAAGGGTAATAAGAACCCATACATAAAAATAAATTCCTTCATAGATCGTCAAAATCGGAAAGCGATTCAACGTATTCATATAGACGATCAGCAGAGAGGTTTGCACGAGCCAGACGGCAAAGAGAAAAATATATGCAAATCGATTAGCCCTCCTGCTATGAAAAAGAAAATCGTAAAAATAGAAACATATACTCAGTGCATAAAGAATCAACATCCATTCATGCAATCGTAAAAGGATCTGTTCACCCATCGGACAAACTCCTTATTGAACGTAAATTTCAAAATGGAGCGGGTACATAAAAAAGGCCCGATTAGGCGGACCTGCTCCAATCCATTTTGTCTCCATCCGATTTTTTATAAGAAATGTTTACGGGTCATAAATTCGGTGGATGCAACATCTTGCTTTCGATGATGGTCCTTCACTGGTTGCTTGATCCATTCATCTTCCCCTTGTTTTAAGTCGAAAATATGTTTAAAGCAATTCAGCGCATCTTCCCCATTCGGTTTGGAAGCGAGTTCTTTAATTTGTACAATCGGATCCTTTAATAATTGGTTCACAATGCTTTTCATATGCTTTCCGATTACTTTTTTCTCCCGTTCACTTAAGTCGGGAAGTTTCTTTTCCAAACTATCCATCGTTTGTTTTTGAATAGTAAATGCCTTTTCCCGTAACGATGCAATTAACGGAACGACATCAAGGGTGTTAAACCATTTGTTAAAATTTAAAGTGGCATCTTCTACCATTTCTTCAATCTGGATAGCTGCACGTTCCCTTTCAGAAATATTCGCTTCTACAATTCCTTCCAAATCGTCAATATCGTAAAGAAAAACGGAAGAAAATTCGTTAATGCGAGGATCGATATCCCTAGGAACGGCAATATCTACGAAAAACATCGGTTTTTGATTATTTAATTTCACTAATTTTTCCACCAACGGTTTCGTAATGATATAATCCTTTGCACCGGTAGAGCTGATAACGATATCCGCATCGAAAAGACGTTTTTCAAATTCGTCAAAGGTACATGCATGGGCAGCGAATTTTTCAGCAACTTTCAAGGCAGTTTCATAGGTCCGATTCATGATCGTAATGTCGGATGCGCCACTACTTTGTAAATTTTTTAACGCCAATTCACCCATTTTCCCCGCACCAATGACTAAAACTTTCTTATTCGACAAATTTCCGAAAATCTTCTTCGCCAATTCGACTGCAGCATAACTGACGGAAACGGGATGATCGGCAATTTCCGTTTCCGAATGGGCCTTCTTTGCGACCGTAACTGCATCTTTAAACAATTGATTGAATATCGTATTTGTTACACCGATTTTTTGAGCTCGAAGAAAACTCAATTTTACTTGCCCTAAAATTTGTGTTTCACCTAAAATCATCGAATCTAATCCACAGGTAACCCGAAATAGATGTTTCACTAACTCGTCATTTTCATAAATGTATAAATATGGTTCGAATGATTCCTTTCGTATTTGAAACCAATCTTCTAAAAACTGTTTAATTTCCTGTTTTCCAGTGTGAAGTTGCTCCACCACCGCATAAACCTCTGTTCGATTACAAGTGGAAATAATAACATTTTCCAAAATGCTTTTCGAATCGTTCAGCTCCAGCATCCCATCTTCTAAATGAGTTTCTTGAAATGACAATCGTTCTCGAATTTCAACCGGGGCTGTTTTATAATTGAGGCCGACGACGATCAATTGCAAATTGGACACCCCTTCTTACCCCTCAGTTCTTTGATCATTCGTTCTTCCCAGAATAATTGAATATGAAAAAATTGATATGGTATGATTAACCATGTTAGAGAAAAATAAGAAATTAAAAAGATTATCCTTTAATAATTAGTACAATAGAAATCTATTTTTACCGTAACAAAAAAGGTTCGAGGTTGCAAGTTATTAAATTGTAACAAATTCGTGAAAAGAGGGTGTTTGATGAAAAGGCTGCGAATTTTTCCAGGTATTGTTTTAATTGGATTTGGGTTATATGCTATTTTACAAGATTTTTTGGCACCTTCTCCTTTATTCCATTGGCCTAGCCTGTTGATCATTATCGGAATTGCCTTTTTGTTCCAAGCATATGCTGGCAAAGAATACGGTTTTATTATACCGTCGATCTTATTCATTGGCCTAGGCGTTCATTTTCATATCGTAACCATATTCGATATTCAATTGGACCATTTCGGAGTCATTCTACTATTCATCGCTTTAGGTTTTTTTCTTCAACAACAAAAAACCCACGCAGGGGCGATGTACGCTTGGTTATTTATTTTTTTAGCACTTTTTCAATTATTTTCTATGAATATTTTTAATTGGTTCGGCTCCGTCGAACGAAAACTGATGGATTTTTATTCCCTTTGGCCGATTGTGGTCATCTTGATCGGTTTATATTTATTTATTTTTAAACGAAATTAATCGATCGATTGAAAAAGTGGAATGGTTGTTTGGGTATTATAATCTTCAGTAGTTATCTTTTGATTGCTCATAAAAAATCGTCCTTTCTGTAACATTCGATTGGTTGCCGAATAATCTACTAGATTGGACGATTTTTTTGTGCTCTTTTTTAATCAAATTCCAGGGAAAATCGATTGATGAAAGGGAAGGAACGGGCTACTTCTTATGGAACAAGACGAACCGAAAACCTTACAGACGAATTTCCGTGTCGAGGACCCTTAAGTCCGTACCTGCGGAAAACGCCACAACCGAAATGAAATCTACTTTATTTCATTTACGAAGAAAGGGGCTGTACTTTTAAACTGCCCCTTCTTCCCATCCTATTCATTTGAAAAATGTTCTTCACCGATCCATTTTTCTAGTTCTCGCCACGCCTCCTCTTTCCCAATCCCCTTTTCCGAAGAAAATAGAACGATTGGGTCAGAAGGGGATAAGTTGAGCGTTTCTTTCACAATGTTTAAATGTTTATTCCATTTACCACGGGGAATTTTATCCGCCTTCGTAGCAATGATAAGAACTGGAATTTGATAATGTTTTAAAAAATCGTACATCAACCGATCGTCTTCTGTCGGGGGATGACGAAGATCAACGATGATGACCACTCCCTTTAATTGGGGTCTCTCCATTAAATATTTTTCAATCATCTTCCCCCAAGATTCCCTTTGTTTTTTCGATACTTTCGCATAACCATAACCGGGAACATCTACGAAATAAAATTGATCGTTAATTAAATAGAAATTCAATGTTTGGGTTTTTCCTGGTTTTGAAGACGTTCGTGCCAGGCTTTTTCTACCGATCAATGTATTAATAAAGGAAGATTTCCCCACATTCGATCGGCCGGCAAGTGCAATTTCAGGTAAATTCCCGCTCGGATATTGTTCGCTCGATACTGCACTAATTATAAATTGGGCATTTTTAATCTTCATTGAATTCACCTGCTATCGCATGTTGTAACACTTCATCCATATGGGAGACGGGAACGAAAGTCAGGCTATTTTTCACACTTTCAGGAATATCATCTAAATCCTTTTCATTCTCCTTTGGAAAAATGATTTTCGTCAATCCCGCTCGATGGGCACTTAATGTTTTTTCCTTCAATCCGCCAATTGGCAAAACCCGTCCACGTAATGTAATTTCTCCGGTCATTCCAACTTCCCTTCGAACCGGCTTTCCAGAAAGGGCGGAAACTAAAGCGGTGGCGATTGTAATTCCTGCTGAGGGACCATCTTTCGGAACAGCACCTTCTGGGACATGTATGTGAATGTCATACTTTTCGTGGAAATCCTTTTCGATTCCTAATTTTTCAGAAATGGAACGAACGTAACTAAAGGCCGCTTGAGCCGATTCTTTCATAACATCCCCTAACTTCCCTGTCAACACTAATTTTCCTTTTCCAGGGACGGGGGCGACTTCAATTTGTAACGTATCACCACCGAATACTGTATATGCGAGTCCCGTTGCGACCCCAATTTGATCGTTCGATTCCTTTTGTCCATATCGGTATAATTTTTTCCCTAAAAATTCTTCTAATTTTTTCTCTGTTACGATCACTCTTTTTTTCTCTTCAGATGTAATGATTCGGGCTGTTTTTCGGCAAATCGAGGCGATTTTCCGTTCTAATTCCCGTACTCCTGCTTCCCTCGTATAATATCGAATAATCGCCATAATCGCGTCATCTCGAATTTGTAATTGGCTCTTTTTTAAGCCATGTTCTTCAATTTGTTTTATAATCAAATAGTCTTTAGCAATATGTAATTTTTCAATTTCCGTATAGCCGGCAATTGATATAATCTCCATACGGTCCCTGAGGGGAATAGGAATCGTCGATAAATCGTTTGCCGTTGCGATAAACATGACCTTTGATAAGTCATACGGTTCTTCAATATAATGATCACTAAAGTTTTTATTTTGCTCAGGATCTAGCACTTCCAAAAGAGCAGCGGACGGATCTCCTCGAAAATCAGAAGACATTTTGTCGATTTCATCTAAAAGGAAAACAGGATTAATCGTTCCTGCTTTTTTCATCCCTTGAATAATTCTCCCCGGCATCGCGCCGACATACGTACGCCTATGTCCACGAATTTCTGATTCATCCCGAACCCCACCTAAAGAAATGCGAACGAATTTACGTTTCAATGATCTGGCGATAGATCTTGCCAAACTAGTTTTTCCAACTCCAGGCGGACCAACTAAACAAAGGATTGGACCTTTCATTGAATTTGTTAATTTTTGGACGGCTAAATATTCTAATACCCGTTCCTTTACTTTTTCCAAACCGTAATGATCTTCATTTAAAATTCGTTCCGCCCGTTGAATATTTAAATCATCCGTCGTCGATTTAGACCAAGGCAAGGCGATTAACCAATCGATATAATTTCGGATTACGGCACTTTCTGCAGATGTATTCGGTATTTTTTCGTAACGGTCCAACTCTTTCAAAGCCGTTTCATAGACATGTTTCGGCATTTTCGCTTCTTTTAATTTTTTCTTTAAATTTTCAACTTCTCCTGTTTTTCCTTCCTTCTCACCGAGTTCCTTTTGAATCGCCTTCATTTGTTCCCTTAAAAAATATTCCTTTTGGGTCCTCTCCATTGAACGCTTAACTCGCTGTCCAATTTTCTTTTCGAGTTGTAAAACTTCCTTCTCATTATTTAATATTGTAATAATACGATTCATACGTTCTTTTACATCAATCGTTTCCAATATTGCTTGCTTTTCTTTTATCTTCAAAGGCAGGTGGGAAGCGATGAGGTCAGCAAGTCTGCCCGGTTCTTCGATATCTTGGACGGTGGCGAATGTCTCTGCGGATATTTTTTTCGAAATTTTTATGTATTGGTGGAAAAAATCCAACATCGTGCGAATCAGTGCTTCTTTTTCCAAATCCTTCGTGTTGTCATCCTCAAATGTTTTTACGATAACGGAATAGTACGTGCCTTTATCGATGATTTTTTCGATTTTTGCCCGTTTTAATCCTTCGACGAGGACGCGAATCGTACCGTTTGGAAGTTTTAACATTTGTTTTACTTGGGCAACGGTTCCCATATGGTATATATCATCTTCATCCGGTTCTTCAACAGTCGCATCTTTTTGAGCGGTCAAAAAAATGAAATGTTCATCTAACATCGCTTTTTCTAACGCATGAACTGACCTTTCTCTCCCGACATCAAGGTGCAATACCATCGTTGGAAAGACAAGTAAGCCTCGAAGCGGTAGGAGGGGAATGGTTTTTACATCCTCTTCACTCATCCGAAAAACCTCCGTTCTTAAATATTAAGCAATTTATCCGCATGTGTTCCATCACCAACCGGCCCATTCCCTCATCGTAAAAAATCCCCTATCCGTAAACGAATACCACGTAAAACCCCAATCCTGGGAAAATGAAATGAACAAAATCGTTTTTTTCATGGATCGATAGAATAGGTGTTTTTAAAAATTTTAACGTATTTATTTAGGGCTGTCTAATCTTAACCTTCGGACTTCCTTTATTATGACAGGTTTTTATGAAAATGAGAAGTAGATCGATGGGACAAATAACCGTTAAATGGTCAAAAACCCAAGTAATATACCGATTAAACGAAGGATTTATAAACTCTCCTTTTGTTGGTATGGATAAGTAAAGGTAGATGACTGATCCTTTTTTTCATTTTTTATCAAGGATCTATCAAAGACTTCTTTAATATGCGAAACCGGTATAATCTCGATATGTTCCATTTGTTGAATCATCGTTTCTAAATTATCCTTTGGGATGAGAACCGCCTTTGCACCTGCTTTTTTTGCCGCCTTTATTTTCGCATAAATACCACCGACCGGTTTTACCTTTCCGTGGATACTAATCTCACCTGTCATGGCAACCGAATTTCGAACCGGTAATTTATAAATTGCCGAATAAATTCCCGTCGCAATGGCAATGCCCGCAGAAGGTCCGTCGATGGGAATGCCACCTGGAAAATTGACATGGATATCATATTCATCCGCCGGTACCCCAAAGGATCGTAAAATGGTAATCACATTTTCGATTGAACCTTTTGCCATGCTTTTTCTTCGAATGGATTTACTTCGATCCCCAATGCTTTCTTCTTCAACGATCCCCGTTATATTAATAGATCCTTTTTCTTCAGCAGGAATGGCAGTCACTTCTATTTCCAATAACGTCCCGTTATTTGGACCGAAGACAGCCAGTCCATTAACGAGACCGATCGTCGGTTTTTCTGCAATTTTCTGTTTTATACGAGGGGTTAGTTGGCTCGTATGAATAATCCATTCGATATCTTCATCCTTGATAACCTTTCGATTTTCTGTTATAGCAATACCTGCTGCAATTTGGATAATATTGACTGCTTCCCTTCCATTTTTCGCATACATGGATAGTTTATCGAGTCCTTGATCGCTAATTTGTAATTTCACTTTTTCCGTAGCTCTTTTAGCAACTTGACGAATTTCATCTTCATCCAGCTCTCGGAAAAACACTTCCATACAACGGGAACGAATAGCAGGAGGGATTTCTTCCGGTTGTCTCGTCGTCGCCCCGATGAGACGAAAATCCGCAGGCAATCCGTTTTGAAAAATATCGTGAATAAAATTTGGAATTTGCGTATTTTCTTCACTATAATAGGCGCTTTCTAAAATGACTTTTCGATCTTCCAATACTTTTAACAATTTATTCATTTGAATCGGATGTAATTCACCGATTTCATCGATAAACAAAACACCCCCATGGGCATTCGTTACAGCCCCTTGTTTCGGTTGGGGTATACCCGCTTGCCCCATCGCACCTGCTCCTTGATAAATCGGATCGTGGACAGAGCCGATTAGCGGGTCTGCAATCCCCCGTTCATCGAAACGGGCGGTCGTAGCATCGATTTCTACAAATTTGGCATCTTCTTTGAAAGGGGATTGGTCCATTTTTTTTGCCTCTTCCAAAACGAGACGTGCCGCAGCCGTTTTTCCAACGCCGGGAGGACCATAAATAATTACGTGCTGAGGATTTGGTCCACAAAGTCCTGCGCGCAATGCTTTTATACCATCTTCTTGACCGATAATATCGGAAAAACTCATCGGTCTCACCCTTTCTGCCAAGGGTTCCGTCAATTGAATCGAGCGCATTTTTTGTAAATTTTCAATTTCCTTTCGTGATTCCCGATCGATGGAAATTCGTTGGGAACGTTGATTTTTTAATAAATTCCAGAAATACAAACCGATAATCGTCCCGAAAAGTAGTTGTATGATTAACACGATCCCTGTTAAATTCATCATCATCCCCTCCATTTTCTGTGTTCTGTACCGTTTTATTATCTCCCTATTTCGACGGGAATAAACGGTTCCTTTTTAAAAGGAGGGGATGATCGTGTACGGGGATAAAAAAAGAAGCAATCAAATATGACTGCTCCTTTTTAAGCATCTAATTACGTAAAATCATTCGATTTTCGTCTTAATAATTACATCGTTATGCGGAATTCTTTTTTTTCTGGTCGATAATCGTTCCATCTTTCAGTACGAGGATCGGTTGCATATTTTCCGCAACACATTCTTTCGTAATAATACATTTTGAAATATCTTCCCTCGACGGCAATTCGAACATGACATCGAGCATAATATCTTCCACGATCGATCGCAATCCTCGAGCACCTGTTTTTCTTTCAATCGCTTTTCGGGCAATTTCCCTCAGTGCCTCTTCTTTAAACTCTAGTTGGACTTCATCCAATTCCAACAATTTTTCAAATTGTTTTACAAGGGCATTTTTCGGTTTCGTTAATATTTGCATCATCGCTTCTTCGTCTAATTTTTCCAAAGTTGTTATGACAGGAAGGCGACCGATAAATTCTGGGATCAAACCGAATTGCAACAAGTCTTCCGGAAGGACTTTCGATAAAAGATCCTTTTCATCCGCTTCCTTCGTATATTCCGAACCGAAACCGATCACTTTCCGACCTAAACGGCGCTTAATAATCGTTTCCAATCCGTCGAATGCTCCACCAACAATAAATAAAATATTCGTCGTATCAATTTGGATAAATTCTTGATGAGGATGTTTTCGTCCTCCTTGTGGCGGAACACTGGCCACTGTCCCTTCCAATATTTTCAACAGTGCCTGTTGAACACCTTCACCGGATACATCACGAGTTATGGATGGATTTTCCGATTTACGTGCAATTTTATCAATTTCATCGATATAAATAATCCCTTTTTCAGCTCGTTCCACATCATAGTCGGCAGCTTGAATCAATTTTAGTAAAATATTTTCCACATCTTCCCCAACATATCCAGCTTCCGTCAAAGAGGTGGCATCGGCTATGGCGAAGGGAACGTTTAAAATTCGGGCCAAGGTTTGAGCAAGTAAGGTTTTCCCGCTCCCTGTCGGTCCAATTAAACAAATATTACTCTTGGCCAACTCAACATCATCGATTTTATTTTTTGAATTGATCCGTTTGTAATGGTTGTAGACGGCCACAGCCAACGCTTTTTTCGCATTGTTTTGGCCGATTACATATTCATCCAATATTTCTTGAATTTCTTTCGGTTTCGGAACATCCTTAAATTCAACTTCCTCTTCCGTTCCTAACTCCTCTTCGATAATCTCGTTACAAAGTTCAATGCATTCATCACATATATAAACGCCCGGACCGGCTACGAGTTTCCGTACTTGCTCTTGGGATTTCCCGCAAAAGGAACATTTCAATTGTCCCTTTTCTTCATTAAATTTAAACAAAATCGTCACCCCTTAAAAATGTAATTTTCATACGATAACACAAGGGTCGTAAAACAAACGATGCGACACATATATTATGTAATGGAATTGTAGCATATTCCTTGATAAAAATGAAAATAAAATGATTGAATCATCTTATATGGGTAGATATGGAAAAACATTTATTTTGTAAATCATTCGTATGTATCGACTATTATTATATGCTCAATGAACATATTTGATAAAACAAGGCACGAAAGGAATCGCGCCTTGTTTTTATTCGGACACATCGTCTGTTTCCATTTTTTATTCGTAAAAATTAAGCAACTGTTTTGCTCGTATCAACAAGTAATTGAACCGCCTTGTTCATTTTGATTTCATCTTTTAATTGATCTAAAGAACCTAAAATTTGTTTTAACTGATCAACAGGTAATTTATACATTTCGGACATTTTTTGTAGTTCTTCTTCCACTTCTTCATCCGTTACTTCAATATTTTCTGCCTTTACAATTGCTTCCAATGTCAAGGTGACGCGAACGCGTTTTTCCGCATCTTTACGCATATTTTCTTTCAAGTCATCGACACTTTGCCCGGTAAGTTGGGTGTAAAGTTCAAGATTTAATCCTTGTTGTTGCAATTGTTGTTCATATTCACGAACCATTCGATCCACTTCATTGTCGATCATCACTTCTGGAATATCAATTTCAGCATTTTCAGATGCTTTTTCTAAAACCGCATTTTCCCGTTTATGCTTTGCATCATGTTCTTTTTGGTCGATTAACCGTTTTTTAATTTTTTCTTTCAATGCATCCAATGTTTCCACTTCATCGTCCACATCGACAGCAAAATCATCATCCAATTCCGGAAGTTGCATCGTTTTTACTTCATGCACTTTTACTTTAAATAATGCATCTTTTCCTGCTAATTCTTCGGCATGATATTCTTCTGGGAACGTAACCTTTACATCCTTTTCATCCCCAGCTTTCACGCCGACTAATTGTTCTTCAAATCCAGGGATAAAGGATCCGGAGCCAAGTTCTAAGGAGTGATTTTCTGCCTTTCCTCCCTCAAAGGGTTCACCGTCGACAAAGCCTTCGAAATCGATGACGACCGTGTCTCCATTTTCAGCAGCTTCATCTTCTTTTACCACTAATTCCGCATGTTTCTTTTGTAAGGAACGAATTTCTTCTTCCACTTCTTCATCGGTTACTTCCGTATCGAATTTTTCCACTTCAATTCCTTTGTACTCGCCTAATTTCACTTCCGGTTTTACGGTTACTACAGCAGTAAAAATTAAATCTTTTCCCTTTTCGATTTGGTCGATATCCACTTCAGGTTGACTTACAGGCTCGATTTTCGTTTCTTCAACAGCCTTCTCATACGCATCTGGTAAAATGATATCCAATGCATCTTGATAAAGGGATTCAACACCAAAACGTTGTTCAAAAATTGGACGTGGTACCCTTCCTTTACGGAATCCTGGCACGGATACCTTTTTTACCACTTTTTTAAATGCTTGATCCAAAGCTTTGTTAAATGTTTCCGCATCCACTTCAACCGTTAATTTTACCCGGTTGTCTTCTAATTTTTCCCATTTTGCAGACATTCCGTTTCCCTCCAACATCTATTGATCATAAATCTTTGTTCTTATAATGAATGTATTACCCGCCCTTTAAAAGGTTCCCAAATAGGATTTTGGGCTCATTTCAGGCAAAAAAATGTAAGAACATATATTTCAACCATATCATTATAACATAGGATTTCATTGTTTCAATACAATTACATGCAAATCCATACAAA
Organism: Fervidibacillus halotolerans; assembly: GCF_026547205.1. GTDB lineage: Bacteria > Bacillota > Bacilli > Bacillales > Caldibacillaceae > Fervidibacillus > Fervidibacillus halotolerans. Next base: position 1,706,795 of record NZ_CP106877.1, read on the forward strand.
AGCATTTATATCTCAAGGTGAAATGTGTCTTCAACTTCCAAAACAAATCGGATTGCATGTGCTAATTCAGAGTTTTCCATTTGAATAGGCTCTTGACTCTCCCCCCCTAAATAGTGATTTACAACGGATGCGATAGCTTCCGACCAAAGGGTAGGATTTGAAAATTGTTGTTCTAACGGATAAACATTAAAAAAGAACCGATCAGCTAGCGTTAAACAATAGTCCATAAACACTGGGTTTTGATGGGAAAATTGCTTTTCAATCTCTTTTTTGACGGAAATGATAAAGGGGACTTCCCCAACTGTATAATAGTAGGCAGGGTTTACAATGACTTCCTTTCCATATTTGTGTACAAGGAAGTTGTGATTCGTACGATATGTAGTCAGTTGAGTTAAAAGAACCGTTTTTATAAAGGGATTCCGATCCTTCCCCTTTAAAAAGGATTCAATTTCATCCATATAAAAGGAAAGATGTTCTTCCTTAATGTTGGAAATCCGTTCAATTGTTTCGGAAAATTTACCACTGAATAAATTTAACGGAACCGGTTTCTGTTGGATAACCGGTTGATTCTTTTCCATTCTTTTGCAAAGGATGTACAATTTTTCATACTGATCGATTTTCTCAAATGGAATATGATTTTCATCCAATAATATCTGGATGATTTGGCATATTTTTTCATATTCGTTTAACTGAAAGAGGATGGATATATACATTTCCATCGTAGAAAAATAATCGCTGGAACCGTTTCTTAATAATTGTTCCACAACTTCCTTTGCCCGTTGAAAGTTTCCCATTTGACTATAAGCTGCAGCCAACAAGGACATCGTTTTCGGATTTTCTTCGTTCAGTTTTTGCGCCTGAAGCAAAAGTGAAAGGGCTTGTTGGGGATCCCCGTTTTCCATCAAAGCTATTCCCTTTTCTAAAAGCCGCTCTTCCAAATTTGGAAAAGGTATTATATTATTCGGGATATGTTTATCCTTTGTCATTTGAACCCCACACTTACTATGGATTTTTTAAAAGTGTATCATTTTTTCTATAAAAAACCAAATATTATTCTGTTCAACGTGCATAACAAATGTGGAAAATGCAAAAAAAAGCTTACCAAAAAAAGGTAAGCAATTTAATCATAGCGTCCCAGACGAGATTCGAACTCATGACCTACAGCTTAGGAGGCTGTCGCTCTATCCAGCTGAGCTACTGGGACATGTACGAATCGAGTTCCTTTTAAAGACACATTTAATTTTAACATATTTGGTCTAATTTTTGCAATAAGTTTTAAGGAGAGGATTCTACATCGTTCATCCCAAAGAAAGGAGCCTTCATTTTAGAAAAGGATTTTTGGGGAAAGTGAAAAAATGAAGCAAGTGGAGAACTACCCGTTATTTTTCCACTTGCTTTCCTCTTTTCAATTCTTTTCTGAAAGTAGCTTACAATTGCTTGTTGTTTCACGATTTTGAGGATGAATACCCACTTTTTGCATTCAACGATAATCTCGATTACGACCGATTAGGCTGAATATTCTTTATTTTCTTGAATGGTTTCCACATCTATACATGATTATTTAAACATTAACGATTGTAAATCTATTTCATTTTACAATGATTGATTTAATTCTCGAACCCTTTGAGCAATTTCACGAATACAATCTTCCGCCTGTGGATATAATCCATATTTATCGATAAAAGCATGATCCATTCCTTTATAACGAATCAAACGGATTCATTTCCGGAAAGCCTTTCCAGCAAGTACACGTATAACGACGGCATAGATCCTAAATGTACGTCATCCGTTCAAACCAATTTAATGTTTTTTTGACCAAAATTGTATGAAATCCCCAACACTTATTATAGAGCCTAAAAAAACGACTGCAAATGCAGCCGTATCCATGTTTCATACAAGTATTAACGAACTTTTCAAATAATAAAGACGTCCCAGGAGAGATTCGAACTCCCGACCGACGGCTTAGAAGGCCGTTGCTCTATCCAGCTGAGCTACTGGGACATAGATGACTTTCATCAAAGACAAGATTAATTATATTCCTTTTCCCTAATATTGTCAATATGTTTTTTTCAATTCCCGAAAGAATGGTTGGTGTTCAAAGACCTCCCTTTGAACACCCGATGAAAGGATCCTTTCTAAAAGATAATTGATCCCTCATCCTTATTTTTAAAAAGAAATTATTTATTTGGAAAATGTTTTTGAAATAGTTTTCCTTTTCCATATTCATACGTATGAACGATTTTTTCCAGGTCCGTCCATTCTAAAATCAAGTACGTTCTTTCTTTCCGCATTCTCGGTAGTCGGAGGCTACCCGGATTCAAAAATAAAATACTACTTTCCTCTTCCATACCTACGATGTGGGAATGGCCGAAACAGACGATATTTGCTCCCATTTCCATCGCTTTATACTTCAATTTGTTCAGCCCGTACTTTACATCGTACAAATGTCCGTGAGTCACGAAAATTTTCCCCATTTTCGTCTCAATGAGTCGTTCATTTGGATAATCACTTCCAAAGTCACAGTTTCCTTTTACCGTTATAAATTCACTGATTGATGGATGATCCGATGGAAGTTCTGAATCTCCGCAATGAATATAGAATTCAACATCTTGATGGGTTTTGATTAACTCATCCAATTCATGGACTAATCCGTGACTATCGCTTGTGATCAATATTTTCATCCATTTCCACCATCCCTAACCAATTCCTCTGTAAACCATCTCTTCAATTTTTGGATGGCTCGCCCCCGATGGCTGATTGTATTTTTTTCTTCGGGATCTAATTCGGCAAAGGTTTTTCCTTTGTCTGGATAGTAAAAAATTGGATCATAACCGAACCCATTCGTCCCTCTCTTTGCAGTTAAAATGATACCATTGCAAACGCCTTCTACGGTAAATGTTTGTTCTTCCGGAATGGTCACTGCAATGGTACATCGAAACTGGGCTGTGCGATCTTCAAAGGGGACATCTTTCATTTCATGTAAAACCTTTTCAATATTGTCGTTATCATTTTTATTTTCTCCTGCATAACGGGCAGAATAAACTCCTGGTCTTCCATCTAGGGCATCAATGGTCAATCCGGAATCATCGGCGATCACGGGTCTTTGCAACAATTTTGCAATCCCTTCTGCTTTTAAAATCGCATTTTCTCTAAAGGTTTTTCCCGTTTCCTCAATATCCGGTGCATTCGGAAAATCAAGCAACGTTTTCACTTGAATGCCATATGGATCAAAAATTTTCTTAAACTCCTTCGCTTTTCCTGGGTTTTTCGTTGCAATGATGATTTCTTTCATTTTTATTCCCCCGATCGTCACCATCTTAGCTTATCGATTTGGCAAATTTTAACCGTATATTTCGATGATCAGAAAAATCAGGTCAAATGTTGACCGATTTTTTCCGCAATTGGTCCGAGTGCATCCCTTTGAATTTGAATTAATTGTTGGATGCCACTTTTCGCGAGTTCCAACAATTCCAATAACTGTTCATGGGTAAAGGTCGATTGTTCACCTGTTCCTTGAATTTCCACAAATCGTTCAGAAGCAGTCATGACGACATTCATATCCACATTCGCTTGAGAATCCTCAGAATAATTTAAATCGAGAATCGTTCCGTGTTCTTCCATAATGCCTACACTCGTTGCTGCTAAAAAGTCGGTAAGAGGAAATTTTTCCAACTTATGTTCTTCGTAATGTTTATTCAGCGCCAATGCAAGGGCGACATATGCGGCAGTAATCGAGGCGGTTCTCGTTCCTCCATCCGCTTGAATCACATCGCAGTCGATCCAAATCGTTTTCTCACCGATGGAATTTAAATCTACAACCGCCCGTAATGACCGACCGATCAATCGTTGAATTTCCATCGTTCTTCCGGAAATTTTCCCTTTGGAAGATTCCCGTATATTTCGTTGCTCAGTGGCACGGGGCAACATGGCATATTCAGCTGTAATCCATCCTTTTCCCGAATTCCGCATAAAAGGGGGAACCTTGTCATCAATCGATGCGGTACAAATGATTTTCGTATCCCCTTGTTCAATAAACACTGAGCCTTCAGGATGCTTTAAATAGTCTGTAATAATGTGAACCGGTCTTAATTCATTTTCCTTTCTTCCATCAATTCGTGCCAAAAGTAACACTCCTTTATCACTTGTCCCCAGTAAAAATATAAAAAATGAATAAGAGGCGGCTTACTGCCCACCCCTCTTCCAACAGTATTAGTATATCAAATTTTCATCGTTAAAAACTACTGGCGTTTACAATTTTCGGACGAGAAACCGGTAATGTCAGTGGTTCTCCCTCCTGAGTGACAAGATTCGTCTCTCCCTTTACTTGGACGGACACACTTTCGATCCCTTCTTCTTCTGTTAAGGATAAAACGATCGTATCCAAAACGGGGCTTGTAATTAATTTTTTATCGTAACTTCCTAAAATATTTTCGTTAAAATTCACTGTCACAACGCCGTCATTCATTATTGGATCTTCCAGCAATTGCACATCCGGCATTAATAAGGTAAATAGTTCCGATTTCATATCCGGTCCTTTAATCAATTCTTCGATAATCGCCCTTGCCTTATCTTCCCTTTTATTGCTAATCCTTTTCGTAACGGGAACATAATAATAATTTTCATCCGTCTGGGCGACGTAATAAACCGTTATCGGATACGTATTCGTCACATCCACTACCGGTTCATTTTGAAAATTGATTCCACTCTTCCTAGATAGTAATGGTTGAATCGGTGTTTTATTTACAGGCATTTCTGTTATCTCCGTACCATTGATTTGAAGCTTTACTGCATCGACCGTTTCAAACTGCGTCATCGTCCATGTCACCGATTGGAGAATTCTCAGTTCATCCTCTGGTGCATACTCTTTAAATTCCTTGGAAAAATCGATTGTAGCGATTCCATCTTTTATGTCGATGGACATTTCTGTGCCCGCAGGTAAAACGGCCCGAAAATCATCCGGTAATAAATTGGTAATTGGTCCACCTTCCACTAAATATTCCAACGCTTGCTTTGCCACACTTTCCGTGATCGGCAGTGAAAAGGTTTTCGGAACAACATAACCGTTTTTATCGATTAAATAGAGCTCAGTTTGTACGGAAGTTGATTGTTCACTTTCATTTTCCTCCAATTGACCCTCATTTTCTTCTAAACCAATTTCTTCCTCATAGTTCACCGTCTCAGGCGGATCTATCTCTTCCTTGCCACTTAATCCAAAGCAACCACTTAAAATAAGCGGGAACAAAAGGAAGACAAATAAAATCCACGTCCACTTCCTCACCGTTACTCCCTCCCCGTCAGTCTGTACTACTATATGTATACGAGCCTACGGGGAAAATAGACCGTACGAAGAAAAAAAATTGGACAACTAGAGGAACAAAAAAGTAAGCATATCGTATGTACAAATGGTTGATCCACCATTTTCAATATGTCACATAACAACCTTTTATGACCGATACCCGTAAATATTAATTATCCTTAACTCAATGTTAAATCCATACACTATTATTTTGAAGAAACCTCTCGATTTACTTGAACATTTGATAAGTTAATCGATTGAACGTCGATATTCTCTAAACATAACCAACTTCTCGCTATTTCTTTAAAACTTGATACACAACCGGTTGTAAAAAAACGATATTTGGGCTTTATATTTGTATCATTTAACGATTTCGTATGATCTAGAATAACGCTTGCTTCTCGAGCCGTCTCCTCTCCAGAGCTAATAATTTGTACATCATCCCCTAAATAATCACGGATTAACGGTTCTAATAGCGGATAATGGGTACAACCTAAAATTAATGTATCAATATCCTTCTTTTTTAATGGTGCCAACGAATTTTCGACGGTTTTTTCTGCAATCGGTCCAGACCATTGTCCACTTTCCACTAGAGGGACGAACTCCGGACAAGCGAGCCCGTAAACGATTGTACGTTTTTGAATCGATTGCAAGGCGGTTTCATACGCTTTACTCCCAATCGTCACTTCTGTTCCGATGACACCGATTCGATTTTTACTCGTCCCTTTAATCGCTGCTCTCGCTCCCGGATGGACGACACCTAAAACGGGTATAGAGAGTTTTTTGCGAAGATGTTGAAGGGCTACGGCAGTGGCCGTGTTACAAGCAATAATTAACATTTTTATTTGAAACCGTTCTAAATATTTTGTCATTTCTATCGTAAATTTCATTATTTCTTCCTTCGGTCTCGAACCATACGGACAGCGGGCCGTATCACCGATATAAACGATCGATTCATTTGGTAATTGTCGGATAATTTCTTTAACTACTGTCAAACCGCCGACGCCTGAATCGATGATACCAATTGGATTTTGTTTCAAAGATCTCTTCAACCTTTCATATTTTCGTGTAATTTCTTTAAATTTTTCTGTAAAACGACGATTTCTTCAGCGGAAAAATTCTCTAATATTTCCTGTAAGTACACCTGTCTTTTTTTTATAACTTCGTCAATCACTCGTACCCCTTCTTCTAATAAATGTACCCGAACAACCCGGCGATCCTTTTCCCCTTTTACCCGTTTCACCAATTGATTTTTTTCCATTCGGTCGATCAAGTCCGTCGTCGTACTGAACGCTAAATACATTTTTTGAGAGAGCTCGCCGATTGTCATATCTCCTTCTTCAAACAACCATTGGAGAGCGACAAATTGGGGTGGGGTTATCGTATAATTACTTAATATCTCCCGCCCTTTTTGTTTAATGATTCCTGCAATATATCGTAGATCCCTTTCAATTTCCGCCACGATTTCCATTTCTTTGTTTTTTTCCTTTTCGATATCCACCAAAAAGCCTCCTATATTAGAAAAATAAATCGTTCAACAGAAAACGGATTACATCAAAAAATGTCTATAATTTATTTTCTACTGTTTTTTTAAAAATTTCAAGGATTATATTTTTCTGGACTGTTTACGATTCAATTCATTTGGATAGAAAAACCGGCTCCCCCAAAAGAGGTAAGCCGGTTTTTTTAAAGCTTTAACTCCCCCATGCGGAGAAGTTCGACGACAGCCTGTGAACGCCCCTTTACTCCAAGCTTTTGCATGGCATTTGAAATATGGTTTCGAACTGTTTTTTCGCTAATAAATAATTCCTGAGCGATTTCCTTCGTCGTTTTATCTTGGACGAGCAGTTCGAATACTTCCCTTTCTCTTTTCGTCAATAACGGCTTATAATTGAATTCATTCTCTTTCAAATACGCGAACCCTCCTTGCCTTCGCCAGCTAGAAAACGCGGGGATGGGTATGAATCGTCACCATATCATATGTGAATATGAAGGGGAGAGTGACTGCTATGTTCACCATTCAAAAGAAATAGGCAAAAAACGGGATGATGCCTTGCCTGAAAAGAAAAAACCCTTTCAAAGGGTGACATTCGACCTAATATAAAGGTGGGAGGAGTTCCTTTCAGTCGTTTGGACAAATATGAATGATCATCGTTTCAATGGTGGAATAACAAAGCTAAAAATAAGATGATTAAGGGGAGAACGATGTGGCTGAATTGTTTACCATAAATTGGTACATAATATCTTTTCATTTTATCGCATATATTCACCTTTTCTTTCCTTAACATTTAAACAGAATCGATGATCCGTTTACGATTTGAAAGTTGGTTCTCCTTCTGATTCAAACTGTTTTAATAACATATCTTTCATACCTTGTTTCCACGGTTCGGGCCTGCCGGTTTGCCTGTTCACTTGTACGATTCTTCCCCGACCGGTAAAACAAAGGGTTCCGTCCCCTTTTTTCCCCATATAATGAAGATCCACGGATGATCGTCCGATTTCGTTTACTTTTACATAAACATGAATTCGATCATCGAAATACATTTGTGCCAAAAAATCGCACTGTAGATCGGCAACCACTGGAATCGTCTCATTATCCGGATCGTTCCAATATTCCATGAAACCAAGATATTTTAAGTATTCAATTCGTGCATATTCAAAATAGGTAAAGGGGACGGTGTTGTTAACATGGCCATACATATCCGTTTCATTAAATCGGACTTGAATCGGGCATGAAAATTCAAATTCCTTTTCCCATTTTTTAAAATCGGAAATGTAAGCTATTTTTTTCATCGAAGCCCTCCTGTTTATGAATGACTATTCATTCGTTTTTCTTTGAAAAGTGAGCCGGTCCAAAATACGAACCTTTGGACCAGCTTCATAACCTCTGCCATTCAATTGTCTTATTATGAATAATCACTTCCGAAGAAATTGCGGAACATTTGAACGGTTACTTCTCTGTTCAAAGCTGCGATCGATGTCGTTAAAGGAATTCCCTTCGGACAAGCTTGAACGCAGTTTTGTGAATTTCCGCAATTGGTGATACCACCTTCACCCATAATGGCATTTAATCGTTCGGATTTGTGCATCGCACCTGTCGGATGGGTATTAAATAACCGGACTTGGGATAAAGGTGCAGGACCGATAAAGTTCGATTTGGAATTCACATTCGGACAAGCTTCCAAACATACACCACATGTCATACATTTGGACAATTCATATGCCCATTGACGTTTCGACTCCGGCATACGCGGACCAGGTCCGAGGTTATGTGTTCCATCAATCGGAATCCATGCTTTCACCTTTTTCAATGAGTCAAACATCCGACTCCGATCTACGATCAAATCGCGAACAATAGGAAAAGTTCGCATCGGTTCAAGGGTGATCGGGTGATCGAGCTTGTCGATAATCGCCGTACATGCCTGTCTCGGTTTCCCGTTGATAACCATTGAACAGGCTCCACAAACTTCTTCCAAACAGTTCATTTCCCAAACGACAGGAGTTGTTTTTTTCCCGTCGGCTGTAACCGGATTTCTTTGAATTTCCATCAATGCAGAAATAACATTCATATTCGGACGATAAGGTATTTTAAAGGTTTCCTTGTACGGTTCGGAATCCGGACCATCTTGCCTAGTGATGATTAAAGTTACTGTTTTTGCTTGTTCTTCCATGATCTCCCTTTTCTCCCCTTTCAGTGTTTTTTCGTATAATCCCGTTTTCTCGGTTTAATTAAGGAAATATCCACGTCTTCATAATGGATTTTTGGTGGCTCTTGTGCTCCGACGAATTTTGCCATCGTTGTTTTTAACCATTCTTCGTCGTTTCGTTCTGGGAATTCCGGTTTATAATGGGCTCCACGAGATTCATTTCGATTGTAAGCACCTAATGTAATAACCCGAGCTAATTGGAACATATTTGCCAGTTGTCTCGTGAACATTGCACCTTGGTTGCTCCAACGGGAAGTGTCGTTAATATTAATATTTTTATAGCGTTCCATTAACTCTTGAATCTTTTCATCCGTTTTTAATAACCGATCATTGTAGCGAACGACTGTTACATTATCCGTCATCCATTGTCCGAGTTCTTTATGAAGGAGATATGCATTTTCAGTTCCATCCATTGCCAAAATTTGGGCCCACTTTTCCTCTTCTTTTTTCAAATAGGAATCATACAAAGAAGAAGGCATTGCATCAGAACTTTTTTCCAATCCGTTAATGTATTCAACTGCTTTTGGCCCTGCGACCATACCACCGTAGACAGCGGACAGTAACGAGTTCGCTCCTAGACGGTTAGCACCGTGTTGAGAGTAATCCACTTCACCGGCTGCAAATAGACCAGGAATGTTCGTCATTTGATCATAGTCAACCCAAAGGCCACCCATGGAATAATGAACAGCTGGGAAGATTTTCATTGGCACTTTTCTCGGATCTTCACCCATGAACTTTTCATAAATTTCAATAATTCCACCGAGTTTGACGTCCAATTCTTTCGGATCTTTATGGGACAAGTCTAAATAGACCATATTTTCTCCGTTAATTCCTAATTTTAAGTCGACGCATACATGGAAAATTTCCCGCGTTGCAATATCCCGGGGCACTAAGTTTCCGTACAACGGATATTTTTCTTCTAAGAAGTACCATGGTTTTCCATCTTTATACGTCCAAACCCGTCCACCTTCTCCCCGTGCTGATTCACTCATAAGACGGAGTTTATCATCCCCAGGAATGGCCGTCGGATGGATTTGAATAAATTCGCCATTTGCATAATATGCACCTTGTTGGTAAACGATGGAAGCTGCTGACCCGGTATTAATGATGGAGTTCGTCGACTTACCGAAGATAATTCCCGGTCCTCCTGTCGCCATAATCACCGCATCGGAACGGAAAGTTTTAATTTCCATCGATTTTAAATCTTGGGCGACAATTCCTCGAGTAATCCCCTCATCATCCAAAACGACGCCTAAAAATTCCCATCCTTCATATTTTTTCACCATGCCCGCCACTTCATGTCGACGGACTTGTTCATCTAAAGCATATAATAGTTGTTGTCCCGTAGTCGCTCCCGCATATGCGGTACGGTGATACAACGTTCCTCCAAAACGTCGGAAATCCAATAATCCTTCTGGAGTACGATTAAACATAACACCCATTCGATCGAACATATGGATGATTCCCGGTGCCGCTTCAGCCATCGCCTTAACAGGAGGCTGGTTCGCCAAAAAGTCACCGCCGTAAATCGTATCATCGAAATGTTGCCACGGGGAATCGCCTTCACCCTTCGTATTCACTGCCCCATTAATTCCACCTTGGGCACAAACAGAGTGAGAACGTTTGACAGGAACTAAGGAAAACAGTTCCACTGGTACACCCGCTTCTGCTATCTTAACCGTTGCCATTAATCCGGCCAATCCACCGCCGACAACGATAATTTTCCCTTTATTCATATTTGTGGCTCACTCCTTAAATCATTTTTTTGGAATTGTCCTTGATGAAGACAAAGTAATTTCAATTTAACAGATACTTAAATCAACCGTATTTTCTGATTTTTTTCCTTATACAAAGGCTAATAAAGCTCTAACACCAATGAAAGATAAGCCCACAAATACTAACAGCGACAAATATGTAAACACCCTTTGAGAACGGGGTGAAACTGTCAATCCCCAGCTAACAAAGAAGGACCAAAGTCCGTTTGAAAAGTGAAATGTCGCCGAAAGAACACCGACAATGTAAAAGGCCAACATATATGGATTCGATAAAATATTTTCCATCATTTGGAAATTAACCGGTACATCGTAAAATAAGTTCGCTAATCTCGTTTCCCAAACATGCCATGAAATAAAAATAATCAAGAAAATACCAGTGAATCTTTGCAATACAAACATCCAGTTCCGGAATGTTCCATACATACGGAGGTTATTTTTTGCTGTAAAAGCGATATAAACTCCGTAAATAGCATGATAAACGAGAGGAAGAAAAATAATAAAAATTTCTAAGAAATATCGAAAAGGCAATTGTTCCATAAAGCCAGCTGCTGCATTGAACGCCTCTTCGCCCCTCGTTGCAAAATGGTTAACGAATAAATGTTGTGATAAGAATACCCCTACAGGAATGACACCTAACAACGAGTGCAGTTTTCGATTAAAAAACTCGTGATTCTCTGCCAACTTTAAAGTACCCCCTCATTCTTAAAAAATAATAAACAAAAAAATTTTAAAACTATAACATTTCTGTGACATATACATTTTACTCCTTTCTTTCATAGGCGTCAAGAAAACGGATACACCTTTAGGAATTATCTAAAAATATTTAAAAGAACATTTCAATTGTTTAAAATTCGATTATTTGATTTTCCCTATGTTTTCCTATCCTTCATGATATATTAAAATAATTTTTACTATCGATAAAAATCGTAAATATTTCAAGGAAAATTGATTATAATAGATTTATAGTAAAGGGGGTAAATTTGTGAAAAAAAAGGAAGATGCCGAAATTACAAATATATCGAATGTATCCATACCCGCCTTCGGTTATGGACTCATTCGAGACGAATTGTTAGAAGATTTACTAGGTAAGGATGGACCGGATATATTATATTGGGCAGGAAAACGTTTAGCTAGGAAATATCCCTTATTTTCAATGGAAGAAGTGAAGGAATTCTTTTTAAATGCCGGTTGGGGCGTTTTGGAAATCAAAGAGGAAAAAAAGGACGAAAAACTATTTTCCCTTTCCGGATCGAGCGTCAGTTACCGTCTACAAACAAACACAAACCCTTCTTTCCAATTGGAAGCGGGTTTTTTAGCCGAGCAATTTGTGCAACAAAAAAAGGTGTATGCGGAATGCTATGAACATCCGAGAAAACAAAGCGGAATTGTGAACTTTACCGTAAAATGGGATCGTCTACCGCTTGAATAAAGTCAAGAGGATTTTCCCATGAAAATTCGAATGTATATCTCTCGTAACGGAACTGTCCGAAAAGTCCCTAAGTTGATGAAAAGGAAAGGTAACGGTCTATCCTAGAACAGCACGAGCCATAAACCCCACGAACGATGCGAGTCGAAATGCTGACCCGTGCCTGCGGGAAGGGCCGCGACATAAATTAATTCAATCAAATTTCATTTACGAAGAAAGGGGCTGTACTTTGGGACAGCCCCTATTTTTACGTGAAATTAATAAGCTAGCTCACTGACCTTTTCCAATTGGAAGGCATTATGCAAAAGATCTGATGCTCGAATCATATGTTTTTCATCCAGTACCACGGATATTTTTATTTCAGACGTGCTGACCATTTTTATAAAAATGCCTTCTGCAGATAGACAGGAAAACATTTTCGCCGCTACTCCAGGATTGGAAATCATCTCGGAACCGACGATCGATACCTTTGCCAAACCGGATTCCCACTCCAAATGATCAAATGGAATGTCTTTCTTTTTACTTTCCAACAACTGGATGGTCGCTTCAAGGTCTTCCGTCTTTATGGAAAAGGAGACACTGTTCGGATTCGATTCTGTTGCACTTTGAATAATGATATCCACGTTAATATGATGTTCAGCTAATATTGAAAAAATAGCAGACAAGGAATGGATTTCATTTGGCACTCCGAACACTTTAATTCTCGTTATATCCTTTTCGAAGGCGACACCCCGAACGATTAAATCTTTTTCCATCGATACTACCTCCTCAACAATCGTTCCTTGTTTATTTTCCATACTCGAGCGAACGACGAGGGGAATTTGATAGTTTTTTGCAAATTCCACTGCTCGGGGATGAAGGACGTTCGCTCCAAGATGGGCCAATTCTAACATTTCATCGTAGGAAATGGACGATAATTGCCGTGCTTTTTGAATGTAGCGAGGATCTGAAGTAAACACGCCTGTCACATCTGTAAAAATATCGCAACGATTCGCTTGTAACATCGCGGCCAATGCGACAGCAGTTGTATCTGATCCTCCTCGACCTAAAGTGGTAATTTCTCCATCGGTCGATATCCCTTGAAATCCAGCCACGATTACAATTTTATCCCTTGCTAACTCCTTTTGAATTCGATCGATTTGAACGGATACGATGCGTGCGCGACCGTGAACCGGTTCAGTAACAATTCCAGCTTGCCATCCGGTCAAACCGATGGCATCAAACCCTTGCTCTTGCAAAGCCATCGTAAATAATGCGACAGTGATTTGCTCTCCGGTAGAAAGAAGCAAATCCATTTCTCGACGATTTTCCCTTACGTTGAATTCACTGGCTAAATGAATGAGTTCATCCGTCGTCTTTCCCATTGCAGATACGGTTACGACGACATCGTTTCCCCTTCGTTTTTCCTCAATAACCCAACTGGTGGCTCGACGAATTTTTTCCATTGTAGCAACCGATGTCCCCCCAAATTTTTGTACGATCATCCCCATAAATATTCCCCCATTTCACATAATTAGATTGAAAAAGCGTCCATTGAAAAACTGCTAAAGGCATATCCATGATCGATTAGGCGTACTGTCTTAAGATACATATCACCCTTATCTCTTAATAAACAAAAACAGGCAAAAGGAAAGAAATCCCATTGCCTGCAAATCCGCAAAAAGCGTATCCACAGCGAGATAGCTCTCCAAGAACGACTCATTCTTGACAGTTCCGCATTTATTCAATGACAGAACCAAGAAAAAATAGAAGTGGACTATTTTTTCTTTCGGCGGTCCTCCCCTTTCCATCCCCTTCTCAGAAGTCCATTCTTCTCCAGGAATGTACTATTGAAGTCCGCACCTCTATCCTCACTACGAGTATTGAAATTTCTAAACATTATATCACATAATGAATCATTCGGCAAATCGAAATGTAAAGGAATTTAATCCTCCTCCGACAATTTTTGCAAAATATTCTCCCCTACTTTTTTCGGAATACCGATGGACAGAAATTCTTCTAACGTTGCCTGCTTCATCTTTTTTAAAGATCCGAAATGTTTGATTAACTTCATTTTCCGTTTTTCCCCTACGCCTGGAATGTCATCTAAAATCGATTGGAACATCGCCTTCCCTCGTATTTGTCTATGGAAAGTAATGGCAAATCGGTGAACTTCATCTTGGATTCGTTGTAATAAATAAAATGCCTGACTATTTCGTGGAAGGGATACGATTTGTAACGGATCACCGAATAATAGATTCGATGTCTGATGCTTTTCATCCTTTACAAGGCCTCCGATCGGAATCGTTAAGCCGAGCTCATCTTCTAAAATTTCTTTAGCCGCCTCAACTTGTCCCTTTCCTCCATCAATTAAAATGAGGTCAGGTAATGGTAAATTTTCCTTTAAAACCCGTGTATATCGCCGACGAATCACTTCTCTCATCGAACCGTAATCATCCGGCCCTTCCACTGTTTTAATTTTATATTTCCGATATTCTTTTTTATCCGGTTTGCCGTTTGTAAATACAACCATAGCCGATACCGGATTTGTTCCTTGAATATTTGAATTATCAAAGGCTTCAATTCGATAAGGTGTATAGATGCCCAGCTCTGTTCCTAACTGTTCAATTGCCTTAATCGTTCGTTCCTCATCCCGTTCCATTAGCAAAAATTTCTCTCGAAGTGCCGCTTCTGCATTTTTTTTCGCTAAGTTAACGAGTTCCTTTTTTTGTCCCCTTTTCGGACGAAGGATTTTCACATTGAGCAATTCCTGGAGCAAATCGCCATCCATTTCTTCAGGCAATAAAATTTCCTTCGGTTTAAAGTGGTTTGCTTGATCGTAAAATTGGACGAGGAAGCTTTGCATCTCTTCTTCCGGCTCTCTGTAAATTGGAAACATGGAAGCATCCCGTTCGATCATCTTTCCTTGGCGAATGAAGAACACTTGTACACATATCCATCCCTTTTCAACTGCGTAAGCGAACACATCCCGGTCGACGAAATCGGTTGAAACCATCGTCTGTTTTTCCATCGTCGCCTCAATATGGGCAATTTTATCCCGATAGTCCTTCGCTCGTTCAAAATCCAATTGTTTGGAAGCCTCATACATTTTTTCCGTTAACTGCTTTTTAATCTCCCGGTGTCCTCCATTTAAAAATTTCGTTATCTCATCGGTCATCCTTTTATACGTCTCCTCTGAAACATCGTGGACACAAGGAGCTAAACATTGACCGATATGGTAATATAAACAAACCCGATTCGGTAATGTGGAACATTTTCGCAACGGATACAACCGATCCAACAGCTTTTTTGTTTCCTTTGCCGCATATACGTTCGGATACGGACCGAAATATTTTCCCTTATCCCTTTTTACCTTTCGAGTGATTATGAGACGTGGGTGTCGTTCAGCAGTTAATTTAATAAATGGAAAACTTTTATCATCTTTAAGCATAACATTGTATTTCGGATTGTATTTTTTAATTAAATTCATTTCCAAAATTAACGCTTCAATATTCGAAGATGTAAGGATGTATTCAAAATCGGCAATCTCATTGACTAAGGCTTGGGTCTTTCCGTCATGGGAACCGGTAAAATAAGATCGTACCCGATTTTTTAATATTTTCGCTTTCCCGACGTATATCACGGTCCCTTGCCGATCTTTCATTAAATAACAGCCCGGTTGATCGGGAAGAAGGGCCAATTTCTCTTGTATGGTTTTCCTTCCGTTCATTGATTTCACTCCATCGAGATTCCAATATTTCTTATAAAATTATACATGATTATCGTCTTTTTTCCATCGTCAATAAATTGTAGAAAGTAAGGAAAGGAAGAATATAAGAAACCGCAACAAGGATGAAATAAAGGGGAATTTTAGGGGAACTGAATTTGGCTAAGTTAGGAATGTATAGAAAAATAGAAGGGGTATACCAAAAGCGTTTTCCCTTTGGCATACCCCTCGACATTCTTTTCCATTATTATAAGTGCTTTTGTATAACTTCAACAAGTGCTTCCTTCGGGCGATAACCGATTACCTTGTCAACAATTTCTCCATCCTTAAACAAAATTAACGTTGGAATACTCATAACACCGTATTTTGCAGCAGTTTCTTGATTGTGATCCACGTCGAGTTTCGTAATTTTTACTTTATCGCCTATTTCCGCATCAATTTCTTCCAATACCGGAGCGATCATTCGGCAAGGGCCACACCATGCTGCCCAAAAGTCCGTCAAAACTAGCCCTTTACTTGTTTCTTGCGCAAAAGTCTCATCTGTTAAATGCGTAATTGCCATTGAAATACCTCCTAATCAAAACTTATCTTACGGTCAGTATAACACCGTTTTGTTGCTGAAGCGAATAAAAAGATTTTGAGAAAAACGATTCAAAGTTAGGCAGGAAAAATTGATCGTTACCTGCCTTTTATTATACCCTACCCCCTACAAAAAAAACAATTATTGAAACTCAGATTCGCCTTTCAACGGACTGTAATCCTTTTTTAAATCGTTAAAACTTCGAAAATTTCGTCTTTTTGGCATCAAAAAACCGTTCCGAATTTTTAAACGGAACGGCTCCATAGGAAAGTTTCCCTTTGTCCCAACTGATCTTCTTGCTCCTATTTTAATCGGAACGGACTGAAGGATTCATCGATTAGGCTTCCACTTTTAATTTTTTAAATTCTTCTGTTAATAACGGAACGACTTCGAACAAATCACCGACAATGCCATAATCAGCGACTTTGAAAATATTAGCTTCCGGATCTTTATTAATTGCAACGATGACCTTCGAATTTGACATTCCCGCCAAATGTTGAATAGCACCTGATATTCCACAAGCAATATATAAATCTGGTGTTACAACTTTCCCCGTTTGACCTATTTGCAAAGAGTAATCACAATATCCCGCATCACATGCTCCACGGGAAGCTCCAACTGCACCACCTAATACATCGGCCAATTGTTGGAGTACTTGGAAACCTTCTTCGCTTTTCACTCCTCTTCCTCCAGCTACAATCACCTTCGCCTCTGATAAATCGACCCCGTCACTCGTTTTCCGAACAACTTCTTTCACAACGGTGCGCAAATCTTTTATTTCCGGTGAAAGGGAGGTAATATCTCCCGTTCTCGTTTCATCCTTTGGTAACGAAGGAATATTGTTTGGCCGAATGGTAACGAAAATTTTTTCGTCTGTGAAAATCTTTTTCTCGAAGGCTTTTCCGGAATAAATCGGACGGGTAAAGACGACATTGCCTCCCTCAATTTCGATAGACGTCACATCAGAAATTAATCCGGTGTCTAATTTTGCTGCAATCTTTGGAGACAAATCCTTTCCTAAAGCAGTATGCCCCATGACGATCGCATCTGGGTTTTCCTTTTCTATAACGGCCATAAGCGCCTGGGAAAACGCATCGGTCGTATATTTTGCCAATTGTTCATCTTCTACAATCACTACCCGATCAGCACCGAAATGAATGAGTGACTCTGCTAAAGGTTTGACCGTCTCTCCTAATAAAAGACCGACGACTTCCCCGCCTTCAGCAATCGTTTTTCCAGCAGAAATTGCTTCAAAGGATACATTACGCAAACTACCTTCTTTCCATTCTCCCATCACTAATACTTTTCGTGTCATTTTCAACCCTCCTGTTCGTATACACGATTAAATAACCTTCGCTTCGTTCCTAAGCAAGGAAACGAGTTCCTTTACTTGTTCATCTAATTCTCCTTCTAAAATTTTCCCAGCTTGTCGCTCCGATGGTAAAAAGATTTCAATTCGTTTCGTTTTTGCTTCCACATCTTCCTCATCCAGATCTAAATCATCCAATTCTAACTCTTCCAATGGTTTTTTCTTCGCTTTCATAATTCCAGGCAAGGACGGATATCGCGGTTCATTTAATCCTTGCTGTGCTGTGACTAAAAGGGGAAGGGTCGCTTCAATTTTTTCTTCATCTCCTTCCACGTCACGAACAAGATTTACACGATCTCCATCAATTTGTAAATCTATGATTGTCGTCACGTAAGGAATATTTAGTAGTTCGGCAACTCGAGGTCCAACTTGTCCCGATCCCCCATCAATGGCTACATTTCCTGCAAGAATGAGATCGATCTCTTTTTCTTTCAAATATTCAGCTATAATTTTCGCTGTAGTGTATTGATCCGCTTCGTCAATATCCTCCTCAGTATTAATCAAGACCGCTTGGTCCGCACCCATTGCTAACGCAGTACGTAATTGTTTTTCTGCTTCTTCTCCACCGACAGTGACAACGGTTACATTCGCACCATGTTCTTCTTTAATTTGAATCGCTTCTTCAACTGCATACTCATCATACGGATTAATGATAAATTCTGCCCCTTCTTCGTTAATTTGACCGTTTGATAGGGTGATTTTTTCCTCTGTATCAAAGGTTCGTTTTAAAAGAACATAAATGTTCATGAAATCTCCCTCCTGTATCCGTTTTTCACAAACCCTAGAAATCACGAATCAACGGATTTCTTATTTCCCAGTGAACACGGGTTCCCTTTTTTCAATAAATGCTTGGATGCCTTCCTTTGCATCTAACGTATCGAATACTTCACCAAATAATTTCGCCTCTTGTTCCACGCCTTCGTAAAATTGGGCTGATTTCGTGTAATTGAGTAAGTTAAGTACTGCCTTCATAGAAGCAGGACTTTTTCTTTCAATTTTTTTCGCTAATTTCATCGTTTCTTCAAAGAGGACCTCTTCCGGATATGAGCGGGAGGCTAATTTCCATTTTACTGCTTCCACACCTGAAATCGGTTCACTCGTTAGCATCATTTCTGCCGCTTTCGAAGTACCTACATATTTTGGCAATCGTTGTGTTCCAGCAAAGCCTGGAATGATTCCTAATTGTAGTTCAGGAAGTCCTAACTTTGCCGTATCACTTACGATGCGAATGTGGCACGCCATGGCTAGTTCTAACGCTCCCCCTAATGCAGCACCGTGAATCGATGCGATAATCGGTTTCGGGTACCTCTCCATCCTTTCAAACAATTGCTGCCCTCTTTTTGCCAGTTCGACGAATTTCGAACTGGAACGCACTGTCGTAAATTCTTTAATGTCTGCTCCAGCTGAGAAAAATCTCCCCTCACCTCTTAAAACGAGTACTCGAACGTCTTTATTCGTTTCCAATTCCTTTAATAATTCGTCCAATTCCTCTAACAAAGAGGAAGAAAGAGCATTGGCAGGTGGCCGATCAATCGTAATGATTGCCGTCTTACTTTCCAATTTCCACTGTAAAAATTCCATTTCCCATCCCCCTTTATATAGAATATATCTTTTTATAATGAACCCCTTTGTTTAGAATGATCCTTTTATTTTTTGGAAGGATGACCGCATCCGTTGATCAACATATAATGGACTTTCGGAGCCAGTTCCACCAAATCATACTTCTGTTCATTCATCACCCATGTTGTGACCGTTTCATCGATCGTACCAAAAATCATTTGTCTAATTAAACGACGATCCAATTTAGCATCAAATTCGCCACTTTCCATTCCCTCTTCAATAATTTGATCGATTAAAACTAAATACCCCTTCAAAACTTCATTAATCTGTCTCCGTAGTTCCTTATTTGTTTGCCGCAATTCCAATTGGGTGAGTACTGCAAGCTTGTTGTCTTCTGATAAAATTCGAAAATGATTTTCAATCAACAAATGTAATTTTTCTGAAGCCTTTTTTTTCTCCTTAATTACATTTTCCAAAGACTCGACAAACTGACCTAACTTTTCTCGAAAAACGGAAATTAAAATATCCTCTTTATTTTTGAAATATAAATAGATCGTTCCGTCTGCCACACCTGCCTGCTTTGCAATTTTGGACACTTGACATTGGTGATATCCCTTTTCTGCAATTGTAATAACGGCTGCATCAATAATTTGTTTGTATTTCGGTTTTTGTGTTTTCATGAAATGACACCTTTTCTGTATAAATTTGATAATGGAATAATATTCTTGAAAAACAATTAGAAATATGAATGAATAATCATTCATATTTCTATAATAATTTTTCCGCTTTCACTTGTCAACCGAAATGAGTACTTGTCCTATTTTAAACAGAAAAAAAAACTCAAAAATTGATGATTTACATCCTCTCTATATTTTTTACAATTATTTACGCCTTCTTTTCTTCCAATTGTTGCTGTTTTTTCTTTTCCTCTTCCACAAGCTGTCTTCTTAAAATCTTTCCGACCGTCGTTTTCGGCAATTCATCTCGGAATTCATAAAGCCTTGGAACTTTGTAAGCAGCCAAATGTTTTCTTGCGAATTCATTAAATTCTTCTTCGGTAGCTTTTGCACCTTCTTTAAGAACGATAAATGCCTTTACCGTTTCACCCCGGTATGGGTCGGGTACACCTACTACGACAACTTCTTGGACAGCAGGGTGTTCATAAAAGACCTCTTCAATTTCACGAGGATAAATATTAAATCCGCTAGCGATAATCATATCCTTCTTCCGATCGACGATATAAAAATATCCTTCCTCATCCATATAACCCATATCCCCTGTATAAAGCCAACCATCTTTCAACGTTTGTTTCGTTTCTTCCGGTCGGTTCCAATACCCTTTCATCACTTGCGGACCACGAATCACTAACTCGCCAACTTCTCCAGGTGGTAATGGCTCATCCGTCTCCAACGAGCGAATTTCTGCATCCGTATCCGGCCAAGGAATACCGATACTTCCTTTCACTCTTTTTCCATCCCATAAAAGGTTAGCATGGGTGACCGGGGATGTTTCTGTTAAACCGTACCCTTCAACGAGTTTTCCTCCGGTAAGTTGTTCGAACTTGTTCTGTACTTCTACCGGTAATGGGGCGGAACCACTGATGCAAGAATCGATCGAAGATAAATCGTATTTTTCAATGTCTGGATAGTTAATCAAACCGATATACATCGTCGGTGCACCAGGGAAAACAGTTGGTCTTTGACTTTGAATCGTCTTCAATAAAAGATCAGGCGTTGGTTTTGGAATTAATACAACCTTATTCCCTTGCATAATCGATAAGATCATCACCGTAGTCATTCCATACACGTGGAAAAGTGGTAGTGCGCCGAGTATAACTTCTTCCCCTTCTTTCAATTTGTACAGCCATTCGACACACATACGTGTATTGCTTGCTAAGTTTTGATGGGTGAGCATTACACCTTTCGGAAATCCAGTCGTTCCTCCTGTATATTGTAATATTGCGATGTCTTCTTTGAAATTCACTTTTATAAGGGGATCGTCCATCATCGGACCTTTCATAATATTTGAAAATAAATGGGTATCTCCTCTATGTTCCACTTTGACAGATATTCCGTATTGTTTCTTTTGAATAAAGGGATAGACCACATTTTTTGGAAACGGTAAATACTCTTTAATTTTCGCCACAATAATATGTTTCAAGTCCGTTTCCTTTTTCACCTTCATAATTCGGGGATACAAAATGTCTAACGCGATAATTGTTTTTGCACCGGAATCCTTCATTTGAAAAGCAATTTCCCGTTCCGTATACATCGGATTCGTTTGAACGACAATACCACCGGCAAACAATATACCATAAAAACTGATGAATGACTGGGGTGTGTTCGGTAGCATAATTGCAACCCGATCCCCCTTTTCGATCCCAATCATTTTCAAATATCCCGCAAATCTCAAGGCAGATTCATACAGTTCTCGGTACGTTAACTCCTTTCCGTTGAAATGGATCGCAATTTTTTCTGGGTATTTTTCTGCCGTATTCTTTAACATTTGTTGCAAGGAAATTTCCTCGTAGTCGAGATTCGGAGATATTTCCGCGGGATAATGTTTTAACCATGGTTTATTACTCATATTCTCCCTCCCCTTGTTATCCGAATATTTCACAAGCAATATACCCTTCCATACTATCATATAAAAAGATGTTAGCGGTTACAAGAGAAATGTGCGATAACTTTGAATTGTTTTAATTTGTAACTTTTTTCACTTATTTTTCTTTTTCATCATTTCCAATTAGGAGTTGAAGTTTTTATAGATCGAGGCTTCCCGTGATCAAAAGGTTTCCTTAGGTTTTTTTCATAATGAAAAAGGATGCCTAACAAAACAGGCATCCTCATCCATGAAGAACGATTAGGAAAAATATAGGAGATAAATGACACCGAAAATGACGAATAAACCTCCTAAGACTAATAATATTTTCGCCAACCTATCCAGTCTTACTCTCTCCCATCTAATCAGAATTTTTATTTCCATTAAACATTCCGATTTCTTTTATTTAATTGACATGATTCCTGCCCCTATAACATAGGATAACCCGATGGAAATAATCATGGCAATAAATCCGACCGCTCGATTATCATTTTTAATTTCTTCATCTATTTTAAATTTCGGAGTTAAAAATTCAAAAATAAAATAGCCTGTTAACATAAGGAAGAATCCGAAAAATCCCCAACCAATCGTGACAAAAATCGTATCGTGATGCATGATAGAATGACGGAAAATATTCGTAATTCCATATATTTTCCCTCCGGTTGCCATTGCAACAGAAATATTTCCCTTTTTGATTTCTTCCCAGTTATTATATTTTGTGACGAGTTCGAAAACTGCCAAGAACACGAGTGTGCAAAGAACGGTAATACTATAATTGGCCGTTTGTAACACGAATTCATTTTCCCAAAAATTGTTCATTCCGATCCCTCATTCATATGTTTTCTATAATGATAACTGATCAACAGTTGTAAATTCTAGTAATTCTTGCTTTTTATAGTTTATAGTGGAAAAGGATAGGACAACTATTTAAATTCGACGACCGTCACACCGATTCCTCCTTCATTGGCATTCCCATATCGAAAGGACTTGACGGCACGGTGATTTTTTAAATAATTTTGTACCCCTGTTCGGAGTGCTCCCGTTCCTTTCCCATGGATGATGGATACGCGTTGGTAACCGGCCAACAGAGCATCATCGATATATTTTTCCAATTTTACCATAGCGTCTTCATATCGTTCTCCGCGTAAATCGAGTTCAATTTGAACGTGATATTCCTTCCCCTTTACCGTCGCAATCGGCTTTGTTTCCACCGTCGGTTTACTTTTGACCAATTCTAATTCCTTTTCATCCACGTTCATTTTCAAAATCCCAATTTGCACTTGCCATTCGTTTTCACTGATTTTTTCGATCAGATGTCCCTTTTGATCGAAACTAAGCACCTTCACTTCATCGCCCGGTTGAAAATGCTGTTTCCCAGCTTTTTTCGGTCGCTGCTCCTTCGGAATCTCCGGAATTGCTTCCGATAATCGTCTTTTTGCTTCGATTAGTTCGTGTTCTTTAATCTCTGCACCTTTTTCCAATTGCATTTGTCTTAACTGTCTTATAATCTCTTCCGCTTCCGCTTCTGCCTGTTCGATGATCGTTTTCGCCTTCAGTTTCGCCTTTTCCATCAGTTGGTCTTTTTGTCTATGATAGTTTTCCCACTCCCCCTGTAAATCCCGATACAATTGTTCTGCCTCATTCAAAATATCCAACGTCCGTTTTTCCTCTTCTTCAGCCTTTCTTTTGCTCATTTCTAAAGAAGCAATCATCTTGTCGATCGTATTCGTTTCCTGATGGATATGAGATTTTGCCCGATCGATAATGGAATCGGGTAATCCTAATCGTTTCGAGATTTCAAAGGCGTTACTTCGTCCAGGAACACCGATCAATAGGCGATATGTTGGACGTAACGTTTCCACGTCAAACTCCACGCTAGCATTCGTGACTCCTTGTCGATTGTATCCGTACGCTTTTAATTCTGGATAATGGGTCGTGGCTATCACCCGAGCCCCGCGACTATGGACTTCATCGAGAATCGACATGGCTAACGCAGCCCCTTCTTGGGGATCCGTTCCTGCACCTAATTCATCGAATAATACGAGACTTTTCGAATTCACCTTTTGTAAAATGTCTACAATATTTACCATATGAGAAGAAAATGTACTTAAACTTTGTTCAATCGATTGTTCATCACCAATATCTGCAAAAACTTCCTCAAATATGGATACTTGGGAGCCATCTTGTGCAGGAATTTGTAAACCGGCTTGTGCCATTAACGTAATCAGTCCTACCGTTTTCAGTGTAACAGTTTTTCCACCTGTATTCGGTCCTGTAATGACGATCGTGGTAAAATCCTTCCCTAATTCAATATCATTAGCCACAACTTCATCTCTTGGGATAAAGGGATGACGAGCCCTATACAACTTCATATACCCGTCTTTATTCATTGTTGGTTTTGAACCTTTCATTTGGGCACCGAATCTCGCCTTTGCAAACATAAAATCCACCTGTTTTAAAATGGACTCCATCTGTTTTAATTCTAGGGCGAAAGTTGCTACTTCATTGGAAAGTGCCGATAATATTTTTTCAATCTCTATCTGTTCCTTCAATTTTGCTTGATGCAAATCATTATTGAACTGAACGACAGATTTCGGTTCGATAAATAATGTTTGTCCAGAGGATGATTGATCGTGAACGATTCCCCCAAAATGGCTACGATACTCTTGTTTAACCGGAATCACAAATCGATCATTTCGAATCGTGATAACAGCATCGGATAACATTTTTTGCGTCCCGGAAGAACGAATAAGCATTTCCAATTTGTCTCGAACTTTTTCTTCAAGATGGCGGATTTCTTTTCGAATTCCACGCAATTGATCGCTCGCCCCGTCTAAAATTTCTCCGTTTTCATCAATCGCCTGTTTAATCAAGCGTTCCAATTCTGTAGGCGGGTGCATTTGTTCCATATTGTTTTTTAAAATGGGTAACGCTTCTTCTTCAATCAGAGGCTGAAGAAATTTTTTCAACTGGCGCGCGGTTTGAATCGTTGATGAAATTTTCATCAGTTCATCGATGGAAAGGATTCCACCGATTTCCGCCCGTTTGACAGATGAAGCGATTGGAAAAATCCCTGAAAGAGGAACATATCCCTTTAATCGTAAAACGGTTGCAGCTTCATCCGTTTCTTCTTGTAATCGTACAATCGTTTCATAATCCGTCGAGGGTAAGAGTTGTTCCGCCAAATCCCTTCCAAGTTCCGACTGGGTAAACTCCATTAATTGCTTGCGTATTTTATAAAATTCTAATACTTCCAACACTTTTCGATTCACGGAGAATGCCTCCTTCATTGATGTTCACTCACAGTTTCAAGTAAATGAATCCGATTTTCCCTCTTTCTTCTGTTTGAAAAAATGAAGGAGCTGATCGGTATCCATCGTATTTAAAACCATTTGTTTGTTTAACCATGCCTTCCTCGCAAACTTCACACCGATTTCCATATTCGCCAAAGATTCCTTTGAATGGGCATCGGTATTGATTACGAATTTGACACCCATCTCTTTGCCAATTTTTACATATTCTGGTTTCAAATCTAATCGTTTAGGATTCGCGTTTATTTCGAGGGCCGTATTGGTTTCCTTCGCTAACTGAAACAATTTTTCAATATCGACCGAATACCCTTTTCGCCTACCGATGATTCGACCGGTAGGATGGGCGATGATATTTACGTACGGATTTTCAAAAGCCGTTTTTAATCGCTTTAAAATTTGCCGTTCCGATTGATGAAAGGCCGAATGAATGGAAGCGATTACCACATCTAACTCCTGTAAAATATCCTCATCCAAATCCAACGACCCATCTGGTAAAATATCGAGTTCGATTCCTGCGAGTATCGTGATATCGGAATATTGATCATTTAATTTTCTGACTAGTTCCAGTTGCCGACGAATCCGATCTTTCGTTAAACCGTTGGCAATTTTCAAAAACTGGGAATGATCGGTAATCGCAACATATGAATATCCCCGTCTACGACACGCTTCTACCATCTCACTAACGGTGTGAACGCCATCACTCCAATTAGAATGCATATGTAAATCGCCTTTGATATCCCCTTCAGAAACTAAATCCGGTAGTTCTTCCACCTTGTCTATTTCCGATCCATCTTCCCTCAACTCTGGTGGAATAAATGGAAGACCGAAATGGGCAAAAAAATCCTTCTCGTTTCTAAAGGTGAAAAAATCTCCCGTTTCAGTATTTTCCACCCCATATTCACTAATTTTTTCCTTCCGAGCCTTGGCAATTTGCCTCATTCGCACATTATGATCCTTTGATCCTGTGAAATGATGTAAAGTGGTGGGGTAACTGTCCGGGGACACGATACGAAAATCGACGGATACATCAAAATCAAAGGAAAATTTGCACGTTATTTTCGAATCTCCAGCATTAATTCGATCTTTTATATTTGGAAATTGTAAAATTTGTTCCCGAACGTATTTCGGATGATTTGTAGCAATGACAAAATCCAAATCTTTTAACGTTTCTTTCAGCCTTCGTAAACTACCAGCTCGAAAGAAGGTTTCGATTCCCTTCATATCGGATAATCGATCCTCCACCCATTTGGCAATCGGAAGCATTTGGGCAAGTGGAATTCGGAACGTTTTTTTATTGAACTGTTCGATTCCTTGTAAAATATTCCGTTCCGTTTTTTCCCCGAATCCCTTTATTTTTCGTATTCTCCCTTCAACACATGCCCTTTTCAACTCATCTAGCGTTTGAATACCCAATTCTTGATGTAGTTTTGCAATCGTTTTTGCACCTAATCCAGGAATTTGTAATAAATATACTAACTCCTTAGGGATTTCTTCTTGTAATTTTTCCAATATTGAGGAATGGCCGGTTGTAATAAATTCGTTAATCAACATTGCAATTCCCTTACCAATTCCCGGAAGTTCCGTTAACTGATCGATTTCCTCTAAGGAGCGATCATCCATTTCCAATACTTTAGCCGCCTTTCGAAACGCCTGGATTTTAAATGGATGGTCCCCTTTCAATTCCATATACAATGCGATTTTTTCCAACAAACGGATCACGTCTTTTTTGTTTGGAACCATAGCAACACCTTCATTCAAAGAGCATGGAATTCACTTCTATAACGAACGAAAAAAGGAATGATACGTATTCTTCAAAGGGAATCATCTCATTTTTACGGTTTCACTGCGTTCTTATCCCAGAGGTTTACCAAATTTCCAATGAGACGAATTCATTCTTTTCAAGGGTTAAGGTAAAAATGAATGGAACATAATAGACTTGTTCCTCAAATGTCCACTTCATGCAAATAAAAACTCCTCTTTTTAAAGAGAAGCCATTCAACTCTAGTTTAACCACATGTCTTGCAATTTTTTCGAAAAAATCGGTGTATGCTCGATGATGCCAGAAGCGATTGAGGAATTTCTAATTAAATCTTGTATGTATTCGATCGGCAACAAAGCAAGAATATAAAG
Organism: Fervidibacillus halotolerans; assembly: GCF_026547205.1. Classification (GTDB taxonomy): domain Bacteria; phylum Bacillota; class Bacilli; order Bacillales; family Caldibacillaceae; genus Fervidibacillus; species Fervidibacillus halotolerans. Next base: position 1,734,256 of record NZ_CP106877.1, read on the forward strand.
GATGACGAAAAGAATTAAATACACTTCGAAAAAACCGAGCAGGGCACCTAGCCATCCATTCAGTTGCTTAATAATCGGGATATTCGCTAAAAAGTCGATCATCGATCCGATGATATGTAACAATATTTTCACGACGAAGAATATGAGAAAAAAGGCGATTCCTTTGTAAAAGGCCTCTTCCCCATTGACCATATCTAAAACCATTTGCAATGTAGTCCCATCGCCAATCGTTGGATAGGGAATCCATAATGAAAGGCGAAGCGCTAACTCCTCATAGTAAAGGGCAGCTAAAAGGAAAGCGATAAAAAAGCTCGTCAAATGAATCAATTGTAAAACGAGGCCCCTTCTCAGTCCCACGATGAATCCCATGAATAATAAGATTAATAAAATCACGTTTAACATTTCAAACAACCCTTCATTTTATTAATTTTTCTTATAAAGTTGATTTAGTATTTAAAGGAAAAAATCATCTCTCTTTTTCTTCCAACTGTTCCTGTAGTTTCTCAAATTCCATTTTTAATTTCATATATTCATTAACAGCATTCACCGCTGTCAAAACCGCTACTTTGCTCGTATCTAAAAAGGGATTTCGATTGCTAATTTCTTTCATTTTTTCATCGACCGTCATTGCAACCGCACGAATATGGTTCGGACTTTCTGTTCCAACGATCACATATTTCTGCCCATAAATTTCCACCGTAATTCTATTTTTCTTTTCATCAGACAAATCGATTGCCTCCAATCATCGGAATCCTAAACTATATGATAACATGAAAAAATTCAACTTGTGAAGAAGTCGCACCTTATTTCGTACAAAACCTTTTAAAAAAAGGGGGCAATCATTCATTGCCGCCCTTTTCAAGTAGTCTCTTATTTTCTCAATTCAGCTCCATGTGCATCTTTTACAGCCGTCAAAATTTTTTCATGTTCCACGACAACTTCTTCATCGGTTAGCGTCCTTTCGGGATCATAATAGGTCAATGTAAAGGCGATTGATTTTTTACCCGCTGGAACATTTTCACCTTCATATACATCAAACACTTTCACTTCTTTCAACAAGTCTTTTCCAGCATCTTGAATCGTGCGTTGTAAATCACCTGCTGAAATCTCCCGATCGACAATTAATGCGATATCCCGAGAAATACTTGGAAATTTCGGAATCGACGTATAAAGAAGTTCGTCCGTCTCTTTCATTAACAATTCCCCTAAATGGAGTTCGAAGACGAACACATCCTTCACATCATACCATTTCTCCATATCTGGATTGATTTTACCGACAAATCCGATCACTTTTCCGTCCAATAAAATATTTGCTGTTTGTCCTGGATGGAGTCCATCTAACTGACCTTTTTCATAAGTAATGAAACGGGATACGGACAATTTTTCAAATAGGACATCCAAAATCCCTTTTACCGTATAAAAATCAACAGGTTCCTTCTTCCCTTGCCAAGGATGATCCACGTACAAACCGGTCATTGCCCCTGCCAAATGTTCCCTCTCTTCTGGTTGACAATTCTTTCCTTTGGAATAAAAGACAGAACCGATTTCATATAAGAAAACCGTTTTATTTTTACGAGCAAGGTTGTAAGATACGGCATCCAGTAAATGGGGAACCAAACTGAGTCGTAAAACGGAATGGGCTTCGCTCATCGGATTGGCCAATTCAATCGGGTCCGCTTTCTCCATTGCAAACTGGGAATATTTTTCTTCACTCGTCAATGAATAGGTGATCGATTGCATAAGCCCTAACCCTTCTAAACAAGTACGAACTATTCGACGCTTTTTCTGATAAGGGGTCAGACCCCCGAAGGATACGTCCATAGGAAGCGTTTTTGGAATATGGTCATAGCCGTACAATCGAGCAATTTCCTCGTACATATCTTCCGGGAGCCGTATATCCCATCGTCGACTCGGAACGGTGACGGTGAAGCTTTCCCCATTGACTTGGTAAGAGAACTGCAATCGCTTGATAATTTTCTCCACATCATCAACGAATAAATTCGTACCGATTCGCTTGTTTAACTTTCCTAATTCAAAATCGATTTTTACCGGCTCAATCGTCAAGGAATCAGCTTCCACCATTCCTTCCAAAACTTCACCGCCCGCTAATTCGGCAATGAGTTCAGCTGCTCGCTCCGCTGCTTCCCGTACCCGATTCGGATCGATTCCCTTTTCAAAACGGCTGCTCGACTCACTTCTTAATCCGTGATCACGGGAAGCTTTGCGAACGACCGTCCCATTGAAATACGCTGACTCGAGAAGAACAGTCTTCGTATCCGTTTGCACTTCGCTATCCGCTCCACCCATCACTCCTGCTAAGGCGACGGGCTTTATCCCATTTGTAATGACGAGATGATCTTCAGTCAACGTCCGTTCCACATCATCCAACGTCGTTAATTTTTCATCACGCTTCGCCCTCCGAACCACGACTTCCTTTGATCCAAAGCGGTCATAGTCAAAGGCGTGAAGGGGTTGACCATATTCGAGAAGGATATAGTTGGTCACATCGACCACATTGTTATGTGGGCGGATTCCCGAAGCCATTAATCGAGTTTGTAACCATAATGGGGAAGGACCGATTTTTACATTTTTAATGATTTTTGCTGTATATAAAGGATTATCCTGAGGGGTTTCCACCTTCAAGTGAATATAATCGGATGCCCGTTCAGCACTCGTCCTTCCCTTTATTTCTGGTAGTTTTACTTGCCTATTTAATATAGCTCCTACTTCATAGGCTACACCGATCATACTCATACAGTCTGCCCGGTTTGCAGTTAAATCGAGGTCTAAAATGGCATCATCCATATTGAAAAGTGGAACAATCTCCGTACCCACTTCACTTTCCTCAGGCAAAACATAAATTCCATCTGCGTAATCTTTCGGCACGACCTTTGTGGTAAAACCAATTTCTTGTAGCGAACAAATCATACCGTTGGAAACTTCACCACGAATTTTCGATCGTTTAATTTTGATATTCCCTGGAAGTCTGGCTCCCGGCTTTGCAACGATCACTTTTTGTCCAGCAGCCACATTCGGTGCTCCACAAATGATTTGTACCGGCTCTTCTTCTCCAAGATCCACAAGACATCGATTTAATTTATCCGCATTCGGATGTTTCTCGCTTTTCAATACATGACCAACGATTAAATTTTTTAATCCTTCCCCTGGCATTTCAATTCCATCTACTTCAATACCTGCTTTCGTTAATTTTTCTGCTAAATCACTAGGGGTTATGCCATCTAAATCAATGTATGATTGTAACCATTTATACGAAACAAGCATTCTTTTGCCTCCTATTTCCATCATTTTTTCAATTTTTCCAACCACTCTATGATTTGCCTTCAAAAAAAGTAATGAATCGTGTAGAATGGATGTTTCATCGTTCATTTGCCGATTCGTGTTTCTTTATTAAAATGATCGTTTTCCTTCAATCCTTCTGGAAAAATTGATGAAGAAAGCGAACATCATTTGTGTAAAAATGGCGAATATCATCAATACCGTATTTCAACATGGCGATTCGCTCAACACCAACGCCGAAAGCAAATCCACTATATTTCTCAGGATCGAAACCATTCATACGTAATACGTTCGGATGAACCATTCCAGCACCTAAAATTTCAATCCATCCGGAACCTTTACATACATGACATCCTTTACCGCCACATATTTTACAAGATATATCCATTTCCAAAGACGGTTCTGTAAACGGAAAAAAGCTCGGTCGTAAACGTATTTGACGGTCATTGCCAAAGATTTTTTTTGCAAAATACTCCAATGTACCGTATAAATCACTCATTCGAATATTTTCATCGACGACTAATCCCTCGATTTGCATAAATTGGTGAGAATGGGTGGCATCATCATTGTCCCTCCGAAAGGTTTTTCCAGGACAAATAATTTTAATCGGACCTTTCCCCTTCGCCTTTTCCATCGTCCGAGCTTGGACAGGGGAGGTTTGCGTCCGCATAAGAAGGTCATTCGTTATGTAAAAGCTATCTTGCATATCCCGGGCTGGATGATCCTTCGGTATATTTAACGCTTCGAAATTATAATAGTCCGTTTCCACCTCCGGACCTTCCGCTACCGTGTAACCTAAGCCGATAAATAAATCTTCCACTTCTTCAATAACCCTCGTCAATGGATGTCGGTTTCCTACAGTCATCTTTCGACCAGGTAATGTAACATCGATCGATTCCTCCGCTAATTTCCGCTGAATCGCCGCTTGCTCCAATTCCTTCCATTTTTTTTCAATTTTCTCCGTTATCGTTTCCCGGACTTCATTAGCGAGGGCACCGATTTTTGGTCTTTCCTCTGGAGCGAGATTTTTCATCCCTCGTAAAATGTCTGTAATGGGCCCCTTTTTCCCAAGATACGTTATTCGAATTTGTTGGATCTCTTTTAAATCCTTTGCCCCTTCAATATGCTCTAACGCTTCTTTTCGTAATTGTTCCAAACGTTCCTTCACCTTTTTTCCTCCTTTATGTAACTAAGTGTTTCATTCCATAAAAAAATCCCCATCCAAAAAGGGACGAGGATTGATTCGCGGTACCACCCTTATTGATATGCAAATATTTTACATGCATATCCACTTCATTACCGATAACGGCTTTTATGCCGCAACGCCTTTACGCCTTCATTAGAAAAAGCGGTCCCGGCGTGAGCTCATGGGGTGAAATTTCATTTAGGTTCCGCTGAAAATGCTTCCAGTCACGGCACTTTCTCCCTGGAGCGGATACAGCTTACGCCTACCCTAAACTACCGTCCCCACTCATCGCTTCCAATTATTCAAATCTTGTTATCGTATATTATAAAGCTCTTTAAATCGAATTTCAACGTCATTAAACGTTAAATTTCTTTCCCTACAACAGAATCATTTCCTCTTAAATAGTATAGTAAAATTCCCGTTGCCACCGATACATTCAAGGACTCACTTTTTCCAAAGATAGGGATAAAAATATTTTTCGCCGTTTGTTGAAGCAAACTTGGATGGACTCCCCTGCCTTCGTTTCCAACGATCAAAGCAAAGGGCTTACCTGGATCTAGCGTGTACATCGATTCTCCCCCTTGTAAAGATGTACCGTATACAGGAATGGACTCGGATTGGAAGTGACTGATCCATTCACTTAAATCACCTTGAACAATCGGTAAGTGAAAATGACTCCCTTGGGCTGCCCTTAACACTTTCGGATTATACAAATCAACGCTTCCCTTCCCGATAATCACTGCATCTATACCAGATGCATCAGCAGTCCGAATCATCGTTCCTAAATTTCCCGGGTCTTGGACGGCATCAATTAAAAGAAAACGGATGCCCGAAACCTTTGTATCGATCTTTTTTTTACAGACGGCAAAAATCCCTTGGGTCGTTTCCGTTTCGGATAGTATTTTCCCGATAGGATCAGAAATCATTTGAATTCCAACGGACCCGAATGATGTTTCGGTATATTTGGTCATTGATGTTTCCGTAATGATCAGTTCCTCAACAGCCCCGGCTAATAACGCTTCCTGAACAAGATGATCCCCTTCAACTAAATAACGATTGGCCTGATCCCGGCCCTTTTTCGTTAACAATTTTTTCCATTGTTTTACTTTTTCATTTTTTGGCGATTGAATCAGCATTTTATTCTTCCTTTGCTTTAAAATCATCAAATTGAATCGTCACCATTATACTCGATTCTTTATACATATTTCACATTCAATTGTACCAAAATACCATTGATTAATAAAAAGGAGGTTCAATTCATGGATATCAATTTAAGAAACGCCGTCATTCAAAACGTCCAACAAAATACGTTGGAACAATTGGAGGAAACGATTATCGATGCCATTGAAGTGGGAGAGGAAAAAATGTTACCCGGGTTGGGGGTTTTATTTGAAATCATTTGGAAAAATGCCGATGAAAACGAGCAGAAAATGATGTTAGAAACGTTGGAAGAAGGATTGAAAAACAGAAGGTAACATCTACGTCGCTTCAAAGTCAAATATTTTTTACAAATCTCCAATATTTGTTCCATCAATTTTTACTGTTTTTGTCGTACACTATAGGACGATTGTTTTGATTAAAAAGGAAAGGGGCCGCACAATTGGACAGCCCCCCGTTTTTTTAATCGAAGATAATTTTATTGACCGTATCCGAATCGAGTCGTTTAATAAGTTCCGTTAAAAGTTTAACCGTATTTTCATAATCATCCCGATGTAAAATTCCCGCATTGGAATGAATGTATCGGGTTGGAATCGTAATGGCAATCGCAGGAACACCGGTCTTCGTTAAATGGATCGATCCAGCATCAGTACCGCCCCCTGGAATCGATTCGTATTGATAAGGAATGTTCAATTGTTCCGCAACTTGAACAACGAAATCCCGTAACCCTTTATGGGAGACCATAGAAGCATCATAGACGACGATTTGCGGTCCCTTTCCGAGTTTTCCTTGTGCTTCCTTTTCCGTAATTCCAGGCGTATCCCCGGCAATTCCAACATCGACAGCAAATCCGATATCCGGTTCTATTTGGAAACTCGCTGTTTTTGCACCACGTAGACCGACTTCTTCTTGAACAGCCCCGACTCCGTAAACGATGTTCGGATGGTTTTCCTTATGTAGTTTTTTCATAACATCGATCGCTACGGCACAGCCAATCCGATTGTCCCATGCTTTTGCTAATAAATGTTTTTCGTTTTTCATCACGGTAAATTCGAAATATGGTACGATCATATCTCCCGGTCGAACGCCCCAAGACAATACTTCCTCCTTATCCGATGCACCGATATCAATGAACATATTTTTAATATCCGCAGGTTTTTTCCGTGCTTCAGGAGGCAAAATATGCGGTGGTTTTGAACCGATCACACCAGTGATGGATTCACCCTTTGAAGTGACGACCGTTACCCGCTGATTTAGCATTACTTGACTCCACCAGCCTCCGACAGTTTGAAAGCGGAGAAATCCTTTATCATCGATTTGGGTAACCATAAAACCGACTTCATCTAAGTGACCGGCAATCATAATTTTTGGACCGTTTTTTAAACCGACCTTTTTCCCGATTAAACTACCGAGCCCATCGGTGGTCAATTCATCCACATACGGTTCCATATAAGATTTCATTACATTCCGCGCTTCTCTTTCATTTCCTGGGATTCCTTTTGCATCTGTTAACTGTTTCAACATCGTTAACGTATCATCCAACTTTACCAAGACACTAACCTCCTATACATCAAATGATATACATAATTATACTCGAAACTTCTTCAATATGCGAAAAATATTTTTGTTCTCGAAATATTTTTTTAATCCTAAACGGAAAATCCATTGACTTTTTCACTTCACTCATTTAATATTTAAACAGTTTAATAATTAATATATTAAATTAGTTTGGAGGAAAAAATGAATACGTATATCGATCGAATTCATAAAGCGATGCACCAACTTCGAAAATATATCGATTCCGAACTGCAAAATCGGCCGATTACCCATCATCAATTTTTTATCCTTTCAACGATTTCCCGGGAAGGAGCTTGTAAACTTTCCTATTTAGCTGAAAAAATGGGCGTCACACCAAGTGCCATTACGGTGATGATCGATCGACTTGAAAAATTACATTATTTGGAACGCATCCACGATCCGAATGATCGGAGGGTGATTCTCGTTAAATTAACTGAATATGGCGAGAAAACGTTGCAACATTCAAGGAAGGAGAGAGATGAAATTGTAAAAAGAAAGATTTCTCATCTCAATGAAGAAGAAATCAAACGATTAGCAGAGTTGGTTGAAAAAGTAGCCTATTCAACAACTGATCAAGATAATTGAGGTGATTTCATGAGAAAAATGGCTGTTTTTATCAAACCTTACAAGTTTTCCGTAATACTCGTAATCTTGTTCGTATTTTTACAATCCTTATCAGAATTATTTTTGCCTACCCTTATGTCAGATATTATCGACAAAGGTGTAGTTAATGGAGATATCCCGTATATTTGGAAAATTGGGGGAGTCATGGTCCTTGTGGCTGCATTGGGTATGGCCTGTGCCATTTTTGCCAGTTACCATGCATCAAAGACTGCCGCAGGTTTCGGTAGGGATGTTCGAGAAAAATTATTCACCCATGTTGAAAACTTTTCCCAAAAGGAAATCGATCAACTCGGAACCGCTTCTTTAATTACTCGTACGACAAACGATGTAACACAAGTTCAAAATGTATTGATTAACTTTTTACGCATATTGGTGAGGGCACCGCTTATGGCCATCGGTGGCATCATTATGGCTTTAACTCAAGATGTAAAGTTATCACTAATTTTCCTTTTTACTTTACCCATATTAGCAGGAACAATTTTCTTTATCGCCAGAAAAGGAATACCTCTTTTCAAAGAAATTCAGAAAAAAATTGATCGACTAAATAAAATTGTACGAGAAAAATTAATCGGTGTACGGGTCATTCGAGCCTTTAATAAAGAAGAGCGGGAAGAACGACGATTTGACGAAGCAAATGCTGATTTAACAAAAACGACCTTAAAAGTGAACATTATTATGGCTTCCATGATGCCCGCCATGATGCTCATTCTAAACCTATCCACAGTAGCGATCGTTTGGTTCGGTGCCGTTCGAATTGATCAAGGAAATATGGCCGTTGGGGATTTGATGGCCTTTATTCAATATGCGATGCAAATTATGTTTTCATTAATTATGGTTTCCATGGTATTTATTATGATTCCACGGGCACAAGTATCCATCGACCGAATCAACGAAGTACTAGATACGAAACCATCGATAAAAAGTGGAAACAATAAAAACAATAAAAAAACGGAGTTCAATGAAAAAGGATACATTGAATTTCAAAATGTTTCTTTCCATTACCCAGGTGCGGAAAAACCTGCCTTATCAAATATTTCTTTTAGTGCCGGACCGGGCGAAGTAACGGCCATTATCGGAGGGACAGGATCAGGAAAATCGAGCCTCATTCATTTAATTCCTCGATTTTACGATGTAACAGATGGATCGATTAAAGTCGATGGAAAGGATATTCGTGAGTTTCCATTAGATCAATTGAGGGAAAAAATCGGTTTCGTACCGCAAAAATCCGTATTATTTTCTGGTTCAATCGCTGACAATATCCGTTACGGAAAAGAGGACGCGACGGATGAAGAGGTAAAACGGGCAGCGGAAACGGCCCAGGCGCTAGAATTTATCGATCATATGAAAAACGGATTCGATACAGTCATCTCCCAAGGTGGAACGAACATTTCAGGGGGGCAAAAACAACGAATTTCCATCGCAAGAGCTCTCGTTCGAAAACCGGAAATCTATCTGTTTGATGACAGTTTTTCCGCCCTTGACTTTAAAACAGATGCTCGGTTGAGGGAAGCGTTGAAAATGGAAACAGTCAACTCCACCGTCATTATCGTGGCCCAAAGGGTGAGTACCGTAATGGATGCGGATCGAATTATCGTCCTAAACGAAGGAAAGATTGTCGGAATCGGTACCCACAAACAATTGTTGAAATCTTGTTCCGTTTACAAAGAAATTGTATCCTCGCAATTTTCAAAGGAGGAGATCGCATGAATAAACAGGACAGATCCGTTGGACCGATGCATCGAGGACCCGGTCCCACGTTTGGAAGGATGAACGATAAACCGAAAAATTTCAAAGGTACATTTAAACGACTCCTCTCCTACTTAAGCTCAAGTAAATATCGATTAATTTTTGTATTTTTTACAGCCATTTTAAGTACGGTCTTTTCCATCGTAAGCCCAAAATACTTAGGAAAAGCAACGACGAAAATTTTCGAAGGTTTAATGGCAAAAATGCAAAATGTTCCAGGTGCGGCGATCGATTTCGGTTATATTGCCAACATATTGCTCCTTATTATCGGGCTTTATTTATTTAGCTCATTATTTACGTATATCCAACAATGGATCATGGCTGGTGTCACGCAAAAAACGGTTTATCAGCTGCGAAAAGAAGTGGATGAGAAACTTTCCCGACTTCCGTTGAAATATTATGATTCGAGAACCCACGGAGAAATTTTAAGTCGAGTTGTCAATGATGTAGATAATATTAGCAATACGTTACAACAAAGTTTAACCCAGTTAATTACTTCCCTCGTTACACTTGTCGGTGTGATTGTGATGATGATCACCATAAATATTCCAATGACGTTGATCGTCGTTCTGACATTGCCTTTAAGCTTTGTAATTACGCGGATGATCATTTCTAAATCTCAAAACTACTTCGCCGGCCAACAAAAAGCACTCGGTGAATTAAACGGACATGTGGAGGAAATGTTTACAGGGCATCAAATTGTAAAAGCCTATGGAAAAGAGGAGAATTCGATTAGACAATTCAATCGAATCAATGCTGACCTTTATGACTCTGGTCGAAAGGCTCAGTTCATATCAGGGATTATTATGCCGCTAATGATGTTTGTGAACAATATCGGATACGTACTCGTTTCCGTCGTCGGAGGTATTTTCGTTACAAAACGGGCGATCGCCGTCGGAGATGTTCAAGCCTTTATCCAATATGCGAGGCAATTCTCCCAACCGATTACCCAAGCTTCGAATATCGCCAATATCATCCAATCGGCCATCGCTTCAGCTGAACGGATTTTCCAAGTGTTGGATGAAGCGGAAGAAATCCAAGATGAGGAAAAAGCGACGGTGAACGATATTCAAGAAAAAATCCGTTTTGAACACGTCCATTTCCGATATAAGGAAAACGAACCGTTAATTGAGGATTTGAACATCGAAGTTAAAAAAGGACAAACTGTCGCCATCGTAGGACCAACCGGAGCGGGAAAAACGACATTAGTAAATTTACTCATGCGGTTTTATGATGTCCAAAAGGGAAGGATTACCATTGACGGAATCGATCTTCGGGATTTGAACAGACAGAACTTACGTAGCCTATTCGGAATGGTGTTACAAGATACATGGCTATTTAACGGGACAATTAAGGAAAATATCGCTTACGGACGGGACGGAGCAACGGATGAAGAAATTATTCGTGCCGCTAAAGCTGCAAGGGCTGATCATTTTATCCGAACCCTTCCGGACGGATATGAAACGGTGTTAAATGAAGAGGCTTCGAATATTTCCCAAGGACAAAAGCAATTGTTGACAATTGCACGGGCGATTTTAGCCGATCCGAAAATTCTTATTTTGGATGAGGCTACAAGTAGCGTTGATACTCGAACGGAGCTCGTCATTCAAAGGGCGATGGATGAATTGATGAAAGGTCGCACAAGTTTTGTCATTGCCCATCGGCTTTCGACGATTCAAAAGGCCGATCTTATTCTCGTAATGAACCATGGGGAGGTCATCGAACAAGGAACCCATGAAGAACTTCTTAAGGAAAATGGATTTTATGCTGATTTGTATAATAGTCAGTTTAACAGTTCTTTGCGAAAAAAAATCGGATAAAAATAAGCGGAAAAAAGGACGATTCAAATGTGTAGACGACCTTTTTCCGCTTTTTTATACCGATTTCGTTAATATCCCTTATCTTGGCGTAGGTGGTTCAATTCGTTCTTTTGCACATATCCATCATACATATCTTCCCCCGTAAATCCGAGGAGATGACCTAGTTTTATATACGATTGGATCAACGAAAAATACGCTTCTTTATTTTTTAATGTCTTCAACCGATGAATCTGATCAAATACGTTTAAAAAGGCTGCTGTTGCATCAGGCGTTTCCGTCTCCGTTGAAATTGAATACGGCTCATTATCGAATCCTAACTCAATGCCTAATGATAAAATGAAATGGAGACCGTCGACATATTCCTCCAATATCCTTTCCTTTGAAGAAGCAGGTTTTTGGCTCCAAAATTTAAAACATCTCGTTTCATTTGCCAACTCACCAACTTCAACGAACAATGCAAGCAGCTTTTTATCAAATAAATCTTCCCTTTCCAAACCGTGTTCCGATTCAATACGTCGATCTAACGTCCGTTGCATGGAAAACATCGTTCTTAATTCCATTTTTTTCCACCTTTCTTTCTGCTACCCTAGCCATAAAAAAATTATAACAAATTTTATCCATTCCGAAACCTTTTGTCCCCCTTTTCCGTATGAATAATATTAAGATAGATGTGAGAAAATCGACTCATTGGAAAAATATTTTTTTGGAGGGATTGGTTTTGGGAGCATTATTGTTCCGAATCATAATTTTTGCTTTCATCATCTTCCTACTATATACGGGAATACGCTATTTACTACATCCAAAACGTAAATTAGAAATTGCTCACGAACAGAAGAAGTTTTATTTCCTTGACGATCCGAATAATGTACGGAAAAATTTCCTATTAACATATAAGGGAGTGTTATTTGAAGGGGAAAAATATTTAGGCACCACTTCCGATGCCTTTGACGTCGTGACCATTTTCGTCTTTCCAAAAAATGAAAATTCTTTAAAAGGGTTAACAAAGAACGATTTCAAACGAATCGAAGAACATATTTTGCAATATTATCCGAAAGCTAAAATTGATTGGAAAAGTCCGATTAAAGAATTTCTTGAAAAAGACGAAGAAATAACGAACGAACCCTAATCCATTCGTTCATTCCACAATTAAATCGTTGATTTAAAAAAATCATCCCATTTAATGACCATCATTTTTTCACGTAAAATATTAAGCAAAATCGTTAGGGCTAGGAATATTAAAATGATGATAAAGGGAGAAAAGGGCTTTAAAAATTGTCCGAAAGTCGTGTAAAAGATTACGACTGGAATATTTGATAAAAGGGAGCGGAGGGCATAGTCGGAAAAGCTTTTTCGATTTTCAAATAAACAAAAGGAAAGCAATTGAAAATGAATAAATGGAATGAGCTTTAATAACGTAATTTGCCCGGTTGTAAAGGTTGTATACGGGCCGAACCATTTATTTTTAATCCTATACAACTTTTTCGTAACAGATGGAAAAAGAATCAAAACGAGGTATGATACAAAACTAGATAAAGTTAAACCGATTAACGAAAAAAGTGAACCAAAGCCTGTTCCGAATAACACTCCACCGGCGATACATACTACGACAACAGGAATGAAAAAAAACTGACGCAATGTAGAAAAAAGTATGAAGGCAACCGGGGCGAATATGCCACTTGATTCCAAAAAGGATATGATATAAGTTGTTTTTCCTTCCAATCGTTCCACCCTTCGTTTCACAAATTTGCTTCCTTAACGTAAAGAAACCATTTCTATAACCTTATTCATTAAAAGAATATGAATATGTCTGTCCGAAGGGTTTTCTTCCTGCCCCTGCTAAAACATGCTTAAATATAGAAAACAAGCAAACTGGGCAACAATTAGAAACGGTAATCCGAGTTTGAATGAAAGATGTTTGGTTTTGTGCCTGAAAACGTACATACCGATGGTGATTCCCAAGGCACCTCCTAATAATGCCGTCAACCAAATCGTTCGCTCTGAAATTCTCCATTTTTGGCGTTTCGCCCGCCTTTTGTCCATGCCCATTACTATAAATCCGAAAATATTCATTAATATGATCACCACAAGTATTGGTCCGATCATCCTTCTACCTCCCCTCGATCGATTGTAAAAAAACGGCCACCTGAAGAAAAGGTGACCGTTTTTGTTTCTTTATTTATTCAATTGTTCCTTAGCGGTGTTTACCAATTGGGTAAAAGCTTCCGCATCAGAAACAGCCAAATCAGCCAACATTTTACGGTTGATTTCGATTCCTGCCAATTTCAATCCATGCATAAAACGGTTATAGGATAATCCGTTCATCCGAGCAGCTGCATTAATACGAGCGATCCAAAGTTTCCGGAAGTCGCGTTTCCGTTGACGTCGATCCCTATACGCATATTGCAAGGATTTCATTACTTGTTGATTTGCTACTTTATATAAACGATGTTTTGAACCGTAATATCCTTTTGCTAATTTCAGTACGCGTTTACGTCGTTTGCGCGTAACCGTACCACCTTTTACACGTGCCATTGTAAGTCCCTCCTAAAATTCTCTCGATTTGATTTCTAAATCATATGGCGAATACGTTTAAAATCACCGGAAGATACTAAAGCGCCTTTGCGCAATTTCCGTTTTTGTTTTTTCGATTTATTTGCAAAGTTATGGCTTGTATATGCGTGGGAACGTTTTAGTTTTCCTGTTCCGGTTTTCTTAAATCGCTTTGCAGAGCCGCGATGAGTTTTCATTTTAGGCATAATAGTTCCTCCTTAAATTACTTTTCTGTTTTTGGTGCCAAAACTAAGAACATGCTACGACCGTCCATTTTCGGACTGGATTCGACTTGAGCGATATCCGCACATTCCTTTGCCAAACGATCCAAAACCTTTTGGCCGATTTCCTTATGGGTGATGGCGCGCCCTTTGAATCGAAGAGAGGCTTTCACTTTATCGCCCTTTTCGAGAAATTTCCGAGCATTACGCAGTTTCGTATTGAAATCATGCTCATCGATCGTCGGACTGAAGCGAACTTCCTTCACATTGATGACTTTCTGTTTCTTTCTCGCTTCCTTTTCCTTCTTTTGTTGTTCGAACCGGAATTTACCGTAATCCATAATTCTTACGACAGGCGGTTTGGCGTTTGGAGCGACAAGCACGAGATCCAAATTCCTACGGGCAGCAATTGCGAGGGCTTCGGATTTCGACTTTATACCCAATTGTTCGCCATTTGCGTCAATCACACGAACTTCCCGGGCACGGATCCCCTCGTTGACCATCATATCTTTGCTAATATTAAGACACCTCCAAAGGTTAATTGAATTTTACCGTTTGGGAATTCGATATTTTTGATCGGACACTTATCCTTCATCAAAAAAATAGTGCAGGCAAAAACACCCGCACTATTTTTTATATGTTCAAACATATAAAATTCATTCATCTCCGGTAAACCTGCAAACTGCTTGAAAAGCGTCCGTCAGGTGAGAAGCGGGTGCTTCTTCTTTTCCACAAACAGTATTTAAATTACCTTTAAAATATAGCATATGGATTTTTTGCTGTCAATACATTTCTGTCCTAACATTTTTCAATGTTGTTTGATCATCGAATTTTCGACTTTATTTTTGTACCGTTCTTTTTACCTCTTGCAAAATATCTTCAAGAAATTGATCGAAGGAAGCGGTAACGGACTTTTGTTCCCCATATTTTCGGACATTCACTGTTTGATTTGTCATTTCCTGATCTCCTACAACGAGCATATAAGGAATTTTTTGGATTTGGGCTTCCCGAATTTTATAACCAATTTTTTCATCCCTTGCATCCAGTTCAACACGAATTCCAGCACTTTTTAACTTATCCACTACCTGTTTCGCATAGTCATAGTGGGCATCTGGAGATACCGGTATCACTTGAACTTGAACTGGAGCAAGCCATGTTGGAAAGGCTCCTTTATATTCTTCGATTAAATAGGCAACAAAGCGTTCCATCGTCGATACGACACCCCGATGGATTACGACCGGTCGATGGGGTTTCCCGTCTTCACCAACATATGTTAAATCAAATCGTTCAGGGAGTAAAAAGTCCAATTGTACCGTCGATAACGTTTCCTCTTTACCGAGGGCCGTTTTCACTTGAACATCTAATTTTGGTCCGTAAAAGGCCGCCTCTCCTTCCGCTTCAAAATAATCTAAATTCAAATCATCCATCGCTTCCTTCAACATACTTTGTGCCCGTTCCCACATTTCATCATCGTCGAAATATTTTTCCGTATCTTCCGGATCCCGATAGGATAGGCGGAATGAATAATCGGTAATTTGAAAGTCTTCGTACACTTCCATTATCAATTCGACAACTCGTTTAAATTCTTCTTTAATTTGATCCGGTCGGACGAATATATGGGCATCATTTAATGTCATCCCTCGGACCCGTTGAAGTCCAGATAAAGCACCACTCATCTCGTATCGGTGCATCATACCGAGTTCAGCGATACGAATCGGTAATTCCCGATAGCTATGAATCGTATTTTTGTAAACCATCATATGGTGCGGACAGTTCATCGGTCGAAGGACCAGTTGTTCATTGTCCATTTCCATTACGGGGAACATATCTTCCCGATAATGATCCCAATGTCCGCTTGTTTTATATAAATCGACACTTCCAAGAACAGGTGTATATACATGGTCATAACCTAAGCTGACTTCTTTATCTACAATATATCGCTCGATCGTACGGCGAATCGTCGCACCCTTTGGTAGCCAGAGGGGTAATCCTTGTCCGACTAATTGATTGTTCGTAAACAAATCGAGTTCCTTCCCGATTTTTCGATGATCCCGTTGCTTCGCCTCTTCCAGCATATGCAAATAATTTTTCAAATCTTCCTTTTTGAAAAAGGCCGTACCGTAGATCCGTTGCAACATTTTATTATCGCTATTTCCACGCCAATAAGCCCCAGCGATATTTAATAATTTAAATTCTTTAATTTTACCGGTTGAAGGGACATGAACACCTCGACATAGATCGAAAAATTCCCCTTGCTTGTAAATCGTAATCTGTTCATCTTCAGGAATATCGTCAATTAACTCTAGCTTATATTCATCGCCGATTTCCTGATACATTTGAATGGCTTCTTCCCTTGTAACGACTTTCCGTTCGATTACCAAATTTTCATTGATAATCTTTTTCATTTCCTTTTCAATCAATGGTAAATGTTCCGGAGTAATCGATTCATCCAAATCGATATCGTAATAAAATCCATTTTCAATCACCGGCCCTACACCGAGCTTGACATTTTTAAATAGCCGTTTAATCGCTTGAGCCATCAAATGGGCAGTAGAGTGTCGTAAAATATCCAAGCTTTCCGGATCTTTATCTGTCAATATTTGAATGGCCCCATCCTCTTCTAAAGGTGTTCTTAAATCAACGAATGTTTCGTTAAATTTTCCAGCAATAGCCCGTTTTTTTAATCCAGGGCTAATCGAGGCAGCGATTTCCTCCGTTGTCGTTCCCTTCGGATATTGTTTTGTTGCTCCATCTGGAAATGTGATGTTCATCATTTCTGACATCGATTTTTCCTCCCTTTTTCTTTATATCAACGGTTGTACCGCTGTGTGGCAACGATTTTTATTCAGGTTATGGAACTAAAGCAAATAAACCGGAACGTCCTTTACGAGGAAAAATAAAAAACCCGCCCCTAAAACTAGGGGCGAGTATCATCCCGCGGTTCCACCCTGATTCCCGTTTCCGAAAACGCTTTGTTAGAAAACGGCTCATCAAAAGATAACGGTTAATCCGTCAACCATTACTCAGTCAATTTCCGTTCATGGTTGAAGTTTGAAGGGGGTAAGTTTTTTATCCGTGTCGGGAAATTTCCAGCCGATGATTTCCCTCTCTGTAGACCGTAATAAAAAACCCATGTCCTTCGCATCACTTGTTTCATATTCGTTATTTTCTAGTTAAATTGTATTATAAATTCTTTACATGTGAAATGCAAGGGGTGCAGAGAAAAATAGGGGATATAACAGTTTTAAAATTGATTTTTCCATCCTTCTAAAGGAAATATTTGTAATTTTTCTTCAAAAATATTTTTCAAAGTAAAAATAATTCCCTGTTCCGGGTTTTTTGTATATACGTTAATATCATTCGGAGCGATGGAAATGAGCGGAGCAATAATTGCCGAATCTACATAAACGGGATGGCTAGACAGCAGTTTTCGATCGATTTTTTTATACAGATCCAATGGCGAAATTTCCCTTCTATTCTCATCAAAAAAGGAAAATCGATCCCGCTCCACAATATAAATTCGATCCATTTGTGGCGGCCGATTCCGAACAAAATCCCGCAAATAATTTAAAAACATTTGGTAATCTTGCTCCAATTTGTACTCATCGATCGCCATTGTAATATAAGTGGTTAATTGATCGAGGTAAAAACGAAGGCGAAATTTCACAAACGCTTCGAAAGAAAAAGTCTCTTCCCTTTTCAACAATTCCCATATCGCCTCGTCCATTCGTTTTTCTTCATCATTGAAATCGACTAATGAAGAAACGTCTTTTCGTTCCCCATTTGCAATGGATTGAGCGATATCGATAATTTGTAGTTGTTCGACCGAGTCTCGATAATAAAATTCTTCACGTAAAATATTTTTCCACCACTCGATTCGTTTCGCTTTCAATAATTGTTTGAATCCTTGTTTTAACTCAAAGAGTGCTTGTTCCCGATCCTGTTCATCGAAGGTGATCGATAGGCGGAAACCTCGCCTTTCCAGCCGTAGGGAAGGAGCATTTTTTTCCAATCGTTCATATAAAAAAGTTAGATCTTCCGGGTTATGGAAATCGATATTGACCAAGCTTTTCCCCCCTTGAGGAAATCCTGTTTCATATATATGGGAGGCTTGGTCAATTTAGAAGTATTCGTGAAAAATTCATGTCAAATATACATGCTGAAACATTAATTTGTAGAATCCTTCAACCGTTTATTGGAACCGTCGATCATAACAGGCTCCGCTAAAAATTGGATGCGTTCAATAATGCGGGCTGCTTTCACCTTTTCCTCTTCTCCACGTTGGGTATACGCCAAATGATGTTCCAATTCAGCTAAATTAAAATTGGAAGTAAAAAAAGTCGGACGTCTTTCAATCATTCGATGTTGAAGAATCGGACCAAGTACTTCATCCCTTGCCCAACTAGAAACCATTTCTGCACCGATATCATCAAACATAAGAACGGGCGCATTTTTTAATAGTTCCAGTTTTTCCCTCATCGTTTGATCATTGATGGACTGTTTCATTTCTCGAATAAGTTCTGGGACATAAACGATGAAACTTTGAATATTTTTTTCTGCCAAACCGTTTGCAATCGCCCCGAGCAAAAAGGTTTTTCCAGTGCCAAAGGGGCCATAAAGATATAAACCTTTTTGAAAATTGGTTCCGTCATAGGCAATTAGAAATTGTTCAGCCTTTTTAATCGCCTTCAAACGGTTCGGAGTATCGATGTACACATCTCCCATTTCACCGTGCAAACTCTCCTTCGGCATATACAAACAACGAATTAATCCCTCAACCCTTTTTCGCTCATCCTCTTTCATTTTTAATGGACATGGAACATAGTGGACATCGATTCCATTTGCTTTTATTACTAGTTCTGGTTCATACCCGGGAATAATATTTTTACATTGGGCGAGAGAAGAACAATCTTTGCAACCCTTACTTTGTGAAATAAATTCATATAATTTTCCCAAACTCCGGTCGACCATCGATCGGGTAATTTCATTTTTATGTTTTTCGATAAACGCTCGCACATCCTGGTCGGAGAGGATTTCATTTTTTATTCGTTCGAATCGTTGTTGAAAATCTCCCCGTTCATTAAAACGATTTAGTGTATCCCCTATTTTTTTCACAGCATCCACTTCCCTTTTCCGCTGACCTGTATCCGTCACCGGTTTTTATACTTTTTCAATCGTTCCTCCATTTTTTTCTTTTCCTCTTCAAAATTTTCAATTTCTTCATCTTTCACGTTCTGTTGTTGACGATGTTCAAACCAATCGGGCAATTGTTCCGATCGGATCGGTTTTCGTCGATTATTTTGTCGCTTGTCCTTTTGCCACTCCATATATTGTTTATGTTCATTCTTTGCTAACTCCATCGCTTCCTTGACGGTTTTAATATTTTTACGTGCCCAATGGGAAGCAATTTTTTCTACAAAACCCTTTGATAATTTCATATCCGTCCGTAGTAAACAGTAATGGATTAATACATTTGCGACGCCTGGATTTAACTTTTGCTTTAACATCACATTTTCAATTAATTGTAGATCCGACGCAGCAGGTTCAGAACCGTTGGAAATATCTTCTAATAGTTGGCGTGGACTAACCGTTTCCAAATATCGAATAAACCGTTCTTCCTTCGTTTTCGGCACGTTGATATCCGATTGATAAACGGGACTTTGCGTCCGATCGACGAGCTTCGGTAACGATTGATAATGCATAATCGTATACCAATCCCTAGCTTCCTTTCGCATTTTTTCCACATCGATTTCATTTTCTTCATCGATCGATGCAAGAACGATATTTTTCATTTCAATCGGAGAAATTCCATATAAAAATGCCAGCTTCATAATCGTATCTTTCACTTCATCCGTGATCGCTTTTTTAGGGACGAGGGATTCATGCAATCCTGCTAAAAACAAATCGAAATCAAAATGATCCAGCTCCACATGAACGGGCGACGATTCCGGTTTATCCGACATTTTCATCACTTCCTGTTCAGTGGGAACGTCGGATTGGGTAATCGATGAAGCAGAAGAAGCAAATACTTGTTGAAAATCCTTCGTCACCTTTTCGTATTCAGAAATCGAAATTACATCATCACCAAACCACTTTTTCAAGCGAGTATAATAATTTCGTCCCATCTTTTGAAATAAAAAAATGTTCAACAATCCGTCGGAAAAAAATTGCTTTGGTGACAGCGGAGGTTTTAATACGTATAAAAAGGAACGATGGCTTTCTTTTTTTTTCACAAAGGAATCCATTAATCCGATCGCTTCGAGTTTTTGTCTCGTTTCATAAATCGTTTGTAAATTTGAATTCAACACATTCATTAAGTAATAATGGGAATACGGTTCAGATTGTAACCGATTTTCTTCCACCTGGTTCTTCAGCGTAAAATATAAACTAATTGCAAGGGGACCGATTAACGGTTGATATAAAAAAGTCAACACTTTTCCATCTCCTTCGTTAAACGGCCCGTCTACAGAAACAACATATTCATCGGCGGGGATCAATTCTTTCCAGTGGGGATTCATTCTAACATCTCCAAACCATCATTCATGTTCCTCTTCTTTTTTTAACAATTCCTTTAATTCTTCGAGAAATACGTTAAAATCCTTGAATTGTCGATAAACGGAAGCAAAGCGGACATATGCAACCTCATCGATTTTGGCTAATTTATCCATCACCATCTCTCCGATCGTGGCACTTTTAATTTCGGATATGCCCGTGCTTCTCAATTCCCTTTCAATTTCTAACGTCACTTCTTCCAACTGTTCAAGGGAAACCGGTCTTTTTTCACACGCCTTGATTAATCCTCGCAATATTTTTTCTCGGCTAAATTCTTCCCTTGTTCCCTCTTTTTTAATAACGATCAGCGGTATTTCTTCTACCTTTTCAAAGGTGGTGAATCGATAACCACATTGTTCACATTCACGACGCCTTCTAATCGAACGGGCATCATCAACCGGTCTTGAATCGATAACGCGAGTGCTATTACTATGACAGGATGGACATTTCACGATTCCACCTCCTAAAGGTTTTCTTCTTACCCATTAATTTTTCTTCCCTGAAAAAGGAAGTTGTTGGTCTAAATACTTGTAAAAGGATTCCACGACACTTTTCAATTTTGGATATAGGCCAAGGGGAGCAAAACTTTCCGAAGAAATCATAAAATCGACGGAAACTTCAAAGGGTCTTACTTGAATCACAGTTGCAACGATGAACGCTTTCGGATTTTTATGAAGTTGTGCCGCAATTTCTCCCCGTTCTTTCGACGTAGTGGAAACGGTAATGTTCGGATTTTTTTCAAACATATCGATTACTGTTTGATAAACTTTGTCAAAAGCAGTTTTATAATAATGGCTTTTTAAATCGGAATCGAAATGTTCATCTCCTGTTTCACACTGCCTTTGCCAACGCTGAAAAATCGACTTCTTTTTGGCCATACAGATCGTTCCTTTCTTTCAAAATACGATATTTGCCTAATTTTATCATACTATATTTCCACATGTTAAGAAAAGTACAGATTAAAAAGGGGATTCATCTTTTGATTGGTCTGGGGAATAATTGAAATTGATCACGTAAAAAATCTTGAACATGAAAAATCTTTAAACTATCTTGATAAAAAAAGGATGATGTTGACAAACATCACCCAATAGAGAATTAAAGGAGTGCCTTTTGTTTTAAAACTAGATTTTGAACTTGCCCAGTACCCCTCGACAATTCCAATGTTTCCCTTGATTTCGCTTCCAATTTTTCTGCAATATAATTTGCTGCTATATTTGGATCCAAATCACCACAAGTATATACATCGATGCTTGCATATCCGTGTTCTGGAAAGGTGTGGATCGTTAAATGGGATTCGGAAATGATTACAACACCACTTACCCCTTGGGGAGCAAATTTGTGAAAAGCTACTTCCCTTATTTCTGCTCCTGATTTTAAAGCAGCATCCACCAAAATTTTTTCAATGCAATTCACATCATTAAGTTTATTAAACTCACAACCCCAGAGCTCGGATATAACATGTCTTCCTAATGTGTCCATACAAGCTTCCCCCTTTTTTATATTTTTTCATACAAAGGAAAGAATCCGTTTTATAACTACTACGGGGGAAAGTTAGTCCGAAGAGGTCCTAACCCTTTCAGTAGCTATATTACACGAATTATAGTATACTTTCTTTCTTTTATTTTTTCAACATTTGAAACAAAGCTGAAAAACGATAAAAATGGAGATTGGAAGACATGTTTTCTATAAAAATAAAAACCCCTTTCAAACTCAGGGGTTCCGGATCAAAAATCCATTTCTTTTTCCTCGTTGAATCGTTACATCGCTGCCATTTCAACCCGTTTATTCATCTCTTTAGATACGTGTTTCAATAAATCGACGACTCGACAGGAGTAACCCCATTCGTTATCATACCAGGCTAAAACTTTAATCTTTTTCCCTTCCAAAACCATCGTGGATAGTCCGTCGACGATCGACGAATGGGAATTCGTGTTGAAATCGACAGATACAAGGGGCTCAAATGTAATATCCAAGATGTTTTTCAAATGACCTTTACTCGCCTTTTTAAACGCTTCGTTTACTTCCTCAACCGTTACATCTTTTTTTACATCGACGACTAGATCAACGAGGGATACGTTCGGTACTGGAACGCGCAATGCCATACCATGTAATTTTCCTTCCAATTTCGGTAATACCTTTCCAATAGCCTTCGCAGCCCCAGTCGTCGTCGGAATAATCGACTGTGCACAAGCCCGGGCCCTTCGTAAATCTTTATGTGGATTATCGAGATTTTTTTGATCGTTCGTGTATGCATGAACCGTCGTCATAAAACCGTTCACCACGCCAAATTCCTCATCTAACACCTTGAGAACGGGAGCTAGACAGTTTGTGGTACAGGAAGCATTGGAAATAATATGATGCTGTTCCACATTCAAATCATCCTCATTCACTCCGATGACGACAGTTACATCTTCATTTTTTCCTGGCGCAGTTAAAACAACCTTTTTTGCACCTGCTTTCAAGTGCAGATTGGCTTTTTCTCGAGAATTAAATTTACCTGTCGCTTCTACAACGATATCAATATTTAACTCTTTCCAAGGTAAATTCTCCGGATTTCGATCGTTTAATAACTTGATCCTTTTTCCCTCAACAATTAATTCATTCTCTTCAGCTATTACTTTCCCGGGAAATTTCCCGTGTACCGTATCATATTTTATTAAGTGGGCAAGGGTTTCGGCAGGATAACTTGCATTTACTGCAACGATGTCGAAATTTTCTTCTAATATTGCCCTTCGAAAGACCATCCGACCGATTCTCCCAAAACCATTAATCGCAATTCTCCTATTCATAAAAGAGCCTCCTTATAATGATATACCCGTTTTGTTCAATAACCATAAACAGTATATCATATTTTATGATTTATGACTGTTTAAATGTTATTTTTTATAAAAAAAGGCTCTTTTATAGTAATTTTCTTCTGTGGGACACTAGTCTTCAAGATTCAGTTGGCAATATTCCACCTTTTTAATAAGTCGACCAACTGTTTCTTTGAATCTTCGATAGAAAAACGATTGTCAATGATCCCATCCGCCCTTTTTTTCTTTTCTTCAATCGACATTTGGGCGTGAATTCTAGCCTTAGCATCCTCTTCTGACAATTGATTTCGCTTCTTCAACCGTTCAATTTGTGTTTCATAATCAGCATATACGACGATTACCTTCTCCACTGTATGATCTAACCGATTTTCATATAACAGTGGAATATCTAAAAAAACAACCTTCTCTCCCCTTTGTACGGAAGCTTGTATTTCTTCATTCATCTTTTTTCGTACGGCAGGATGAACAATTTCATTTAATATTTTTCGCTTTTCTTCATCATGAAAAACAATATCCCCTAATTTTTTCCGATTAATTTGACCGTTAGACAAAAGAATTCCTTTACCGAATCGTTCGACAATCTGTTCATAGGCCTCTTCTCCAGGCTCGACGACCAACCTTGCCAAAAGATCAGCATCGATGACCGTGTATCCTTTGTCAATTAACATTTTTGAAATCGTGCTTTTTCCCGTTGCAATTCCTCCGGTAATTCCTATAATCATCGTCACAACGAACCCTCCACAATCAAAAATAGACAAAGCTTTCATATTGAACATTCCATCAAGAAAGCCTTTGGCACTTCGGACAAAAATGGGTTCCTCTCCCACCCACTTTAATCTTCTTGATTTCTGTTCCACAAAAAGGGCAAGGGGAACCTTCCTTTCCGTATACGTTCAATTCGAATTGAAACGAACCGATCTTCCCTTGCGCGTTTATGTACGTGCGAATCGTGCTTCCTCCTTTTTCCACCGCTTCTTCCAGCAATCGGATCATTTCCTCTCTCAGTCGGACCGTTTCCCATTCTGTCAAAAGATAAGCCAATTTTTCCGGATGGATATTTGCTCGATACAGTGCTTCATCGACATAAATGTTTCCCAAACCACTGACGACCGTTTGATCTAGTAAAACGGTCTTTATTTTTCTCTTCGTTTTTTTCAACGCATCTTGAAAATATTCATTCGTAAATCGGGAATCAAATACTTCCGGACCTAGTTTGGAAAGGGGAGGCCGATCAAACTCCATACCAATTGGATACATATGCATCGTTCCGAATTTCCGGACATCTCGATAACGCAATTCGGTTCCGTCAGTCATTTGGAAGACAATATGGGTATGGGCATCCATCGGCTCCTCCTTTTTAGTCAAAACATATTTTCCTTCCATTCGCAAATGGGACACAAGGGCACTCCGGTCAAAATAAAAGATTAAACATTTCCCTTTTCTTCCAACCTTTCGAAACGTCTCTCCCTTTAACAAAAGGGCAAATTTCTTCGGATCCGTCGGTTCTTGAATAATTTTCGGCCAGAAAACATGAACTTGATCAATCCTTTTACCAATTACAAGACTTTCCAATGTTCGTCGAATCGTTTCAACTTCTGGTAATTCGGGCATAACCATTTCCTTTCTAACTTGTCGTATAGTCCGCTACCTTTTCGGTTATTTCGCATCAAACCACGTCGGACCGTAAGCATAATCGACTTTTAATGGAACTTTCAATTCAATGGCATGTTCCATACAATCAGGGACGATTTCCTTTAATTTTTCAATTTCCTCTTTCGGTGCCTCAAAAATTAATTCATCATGCACTTGAAGGAGTAGGCGCGTTTTCATATTTTCCT
Source organism: Fervidibacillus halotolerans (assembly GCF_026547205.1). Taxonomy (GTDB): domain Bacteria; phylum Bacillota; class Bacilli; order Bacillales; family Caldibacillaceae; genus Fervidibacillus; species Fervidibacillus halotolerans. The sequence goes on from NZ_CP106877.1 coordinate 1,759,642, forward strand.
TTTTCAAGCGAAATGCCATGTCGATCATCGCTTTTTTAATGATATCCGCGGCACTTCCTTGAATCGGAGTATTCATAGCTGTCCTTTCGGCAAAACTGCGAACGTTATAATTTCTGCTCGTTATTTCTGGTATATATCGTCTCCGGTTTAGTAAAGTCGTTACATAACCAGTTTGTTTCGCCTCTTGCACGATGTATTCCATATATTCCTTTACTTTCGGATAACTTTCAAAATACCGTTGAATAAACTCGCCAGCTTCCTTTCGGGTAATGTGTAAATTTTGCGAAAGTCCGTAATCACTAATGCCATATACGATTCCAAAATTCACCGCCTTTGCCTGCCTACGCATTTGACTTGTCACTTCATCTTTATTCACATGGAATACGTCCATCGCTGTTTTCGTATGAATATCCATCCCTTGTTTAAACGCCTCAATTAATTGTTCATCACCAGAAATATGGGCAAGTACCCGTAGTTCAATTTGGGAATAATCTGCGGAAAAAATAACCCAATCCTGTTCAGATGGAATAAATGCTTGACGAATTTTTCTCCCTTCTTCCAGACGAATGGGGATATTTTGCAAATTCGGCTCTGTGGAACTCAGCCGACCTGTTTGTGTTAACGCCTGATTAAATCGGGTATAAACTTTTCCCGTTTCTGGATGGATGACTTTTAACAGCCCATCGATATAAGTCGTTTGTAGCTTGACCAATTGCCGATAATGTAAAATCTCTTCGATGATTGGATGAGCATTTTGAAGCTTTTCCAACACATCCGCAGAAGTAGAATAACCTGTTTTCGTTTTTTTCAAAGGAGGCAAACCGAGTTTTTCAAACAGAATTACAGCAAGTTGTTTCGGTGAATTAATATTAAAGGTTTCTCCAGCTAAGGAATATATTTTCTCTTCGATCTTTTTCAACCTTTCTGCGATCTCATCTCCCATTTGAATCAGCCGATTTCGATCGACTTTCACTCCAGTGCTTTCCATATCTGCTAGTATATGAGATAGAGGACTTTCTAAATGAATGAATAAATCATATTGATCATTTTCCTTCAAATCAGTAATAAGCCGATCTTTTAATTCAAAAATCGCATCCGCCTTCCTAACAACATGTTCTGCCCGCTCTTCATCGGTTAAGGGACTTCGTTTTGCTCCTTTTCCGTAAACTTGATCATCGGAAAGAATATCTACATAGCCATGATTTTTCGCCACGTCACTCAAATCGTGAATATGTTCCGATGGATTCAATAAGTAAGAAGCGATCAGTAAGTCAAAGGAGATACCTCTAATTTCGATTCCCCTTTTCCGAAGGGCGACGATGGAGCGTTTAGCATCGTATACGTATTTTTTCATATGTTCATTTTCTAACCATTCGACAAATTGTTTCGAATGGAGGGCCACCTGTTCAGGAATATAATAATTACCATTTTCATTTTTGATTCCAAAACCTAAAATCGGTGCCTGGTGGTAATTATCTTCAATCATTTCCATATATAGAGCACTATCCGTTATTAACATTTCCTCCGATATTTCATGAACGAAGGTAAAAGAGATTCCTTTTAAAGATGTTTCATCTTTTTCTAATGGATTCATTTTTTCTAAAAAGGATTCGAAGCCTAAATCTTTGTATAATGGGATAAGCTGTTGTTCATCGAGCCCTTTATATGCGATGTCCTTTAAGGAAATATCGATCGGTGCTTCGGTAAGAATCGTAGCTAGTTGTTTGCTCATTAAAGCCTGCTCTTTGTAAGTCGTTAAATTTTCCTTTAACTTTTTCCCTCGAATATTTTCGATGGATTCAAGTAGTTTCTCAACCGTTTTATATTCCTTTAACAATTTAATTGCGGTCTTCTCTCCGACTCCTGGTACACCGGGAATATTATCGCTTGTATCTCCCATTAAACCTTTCATATCGATAATTTGTTCTACATCAATCCCGTATTTTTCAAAAATCGTCTCCGGTGTATATACATCCATTTCCGTTACACCTTTTTTCGTTACATAGACAGTCGTCTTTTCGGAAGCAAGCTGAGTTAAATCTTTATCGCCAGAAACGATTCGTACATCGTAACCCGATTGTTCCGCCTGCTTGGATAACGTACCAATGATATCGTCCGCCTCGTAGTTTTCCTTTTCATACTGGGCAATTCCAAAGGCTTGTACCAATTTCCGAATATACGGGAATTGTTCAGAAAGTTCAGGGGGAGTCTTTTGCCTACCGCCTTTATACTCTTTATATGTAGCGTGTCGAAAGGTCGTTTTTCCCGCATCGAAGGCAACTAACATATATGCGGGTTTTTCTTCTTCAATCAATTTCGTAAGCATCATGGCAAATCCATAGATCGCATTTGTATGAATCCCTTTATCATTATTTAAAAGGGGAAGAGCATAAAACGCTCGATAGGCGATACTATTTCCATCAATTAAAATAACCTTTTTGCTCAAAAGGAAAAACCTCCTCTACAAACATGTTAAAACTTTAATCGAATCAAAAAAAGAAAGCCGAATCTCCTATTCCCTATTCTATCATGAATAAAAGGAAATATGGAAACCCGGCTCTCTTCATAAACCCAAGTTTAACGCTATCCTAAAACGTTTTTTTCGTGAAATGATTTTATTCTAAATAACCTTGTAGTAGGCGAGCATATGGTGAATCGGATGGGAGGATAATAACTGTTTTATCATTAATTGTTTTCTTATAGGACTCCAACGTTCGGAATAATTGATAAAATTCCGGATCCTTTGAGAAAGCTTCATTGTAAATTTTTGCAGCTTCTCCTTCACCTTCAGCTCGAATGATTTCCGCATCCGCTTCCGCTTTGGAGATCATTTCCCGAACTTCCCGGTCCGTTTCTGCGATAATTCGTTGCTTTTCTGCTTCACCTTTCGATAAATAATCTTGTGCCGTCGATTCCCGTTCGGAAATCATCCGAGTGAAAACAGACTGTTCGTTTTCATTCGGTAAATCCGTACGTTTAATTCGAACATCGACAACTTCAATACCGTAATTATCCTTTTTTAACAATTCATTAACTTGTTCGGTCACCTGATCATTTAAGCTCCCACGGGAAGATTTTTCATCATCGATAATTTCGTCGTAATTTAGTCTACCTAGTTCCGTCCGAACGACTGAATAAATAAATTCTTCCATCCTCGCTTCCGCACTTTCCATCGTTCGTGCATTTTGAATTAATGCAATCGGATCTGTAATTTTCCAAACGGCATAATTGTCAATCAACATCCGCTTTTTATCCTTCGTATTAATCTCTGCTTCTTGTACATCTAAAGTCATTTGATATTTTGGTAAAGTAGTTACCGTTTGAATAAAAGGAATCTTCATTTTCAATCCAGGTTCTTTAATAACGCGTTTGACTTCACCGAATTGGCGAACGACTTTATATTCTCCTTCTTTAACGATGAACACATTCGTTAAAAGGAGTACGAGAAGTCCAATAAGAATGATAAAGAAGATGCCAAATTTGACCCAAAATTTTACAGGAAAATCATTCCGTTTCTCTTCCATATCGATCACTTTACTCATTCTTATCACTTCCTTCCGTTGTTGACTCCTTATCCGTCGTCACCACATTTTCCAAAGGACGGATCGGGAAATATTTTAATGTTTCACCATCATCATTCATAATATAAATTTCTGCATTTGGAAGAACTTGTTCCAATGTCTCGATAATTAACCTGTCACGGGTGATTTCCGGATTTTTTTTGTATTCTTCATATAACTTATTAAATACAGCTACACCACCGCGGGCCTCTTCAATACGAGCAGCTTTTTCCCCTTCGGCACGGCTGATGATCGCGTCCTTTTGTCCTTCCGCTTCCCGGATTTTTTGATTTCGATATTTTTGCGCTTCGTTAATTTTCGTATTCATCGTCTCACGGGCATCGGTAACGTTCGTAAATGCCGCCCGAACTTCATCATTTGGAAGCTCCACATCTTGTAATTTTACCGCTAAAATCGAAACACCGATATCGTACCGATTGATTAAATCAGTCAATAATTCTCGAACATTCGCTTCAATTTCAGCCCGACCATCCGTCAATGCTTCATCGATTTTTGAACTTCCTATAATACTACGTAAAGACGAACTTGTCGCATTATATAGGATATCCTCAGGATTATCAGAATGAAAAAGAAATTTTATCGGGTCAATTATTTTCCATTGAACGACCATGTCGGCAATGACGATATTTTCATCTCCAGTTATCATTTTCGTATCTTCAATATTATCCGATACAATTTCTCCATCCTTTTCTTCATAACCGAACTGGAGACTAAAGGTTTCTTTCGATAATTTTTCAACGGACTGAATCGGCCAAGGCATTTTAAACTTTAATCCTGGTTCGGTGACAGTCGTTTCTGCCTTTCCAAAAGTTAAAATAACTGCCTGTTCTGATTCATCGACGGTATACCATGATGTAAAGGCAACTAGGCCTAAAATCAATATGCCGAACACAAGGCCGACGACAGTATATATTTGTTTCAAGCTAACCATCGAATCTTCCTTTCTTTTTGATTTTATATTATTTAATACGGTTTAGATCAAACTAGGTTTCATTATTTTACAAACAATAAAAATTTGCCAACTGGAAAATACGAGAAGAAACAACGATTGGACATGTTATGAAAAGATCAGAACTCACCAATGGCATAATTTTATATGATCCGTTATCAGAGTGGCACAAATGGAAATGTCCCAATTTGAAGAGGGGTCAATGCTATGGTTGGAGACCGCGTGATAACCCCTTTCCATTCTCCCCTTTGTATCGGTTCGGTAGTTTAACGATGAAGGTTGAACCTTTTCCTAATTCACTTTCCACCTGGATTTCACCCGAATGGGCTTCAACCAAATGTTTAACAATCGCTAGTCCAAGACCTGTACCCCCAGAGTTTCGACTCCTTGCTTTATCCACTCGATAAAACCGTTCGAAAATTCTTGGAATTTCCTTTGGATCGATTCCTATCCCCGTATCTTTCACGGATAATTGGGTATATTCTTTCCTTTGATCGATCGTAATTTGAACCGTTCCTCCCTTAGGTGTATATGTAATCCCATTGGAGATTAGATTGATTAATATTTGTTTAATCCGCAAGAAATCGCCTTCGATTAACGTTTCCTGTTGCTTTGGATATAAAATTTGAATTTGTTTTTCTTCCGCAGAACTTTCGAGCATGCGAACGGTTTCTTCAATGGCTTGGTTAATATTCATTCGTTCGATTTGTAAGGTGAATCCTTCCTGTTCAATTTTTGATAACTCGAGCAAATCATTAATAAGTGATTGCAACCGCTCACTTTCTTTGTAAATAATCGATAAAAATGTTTCAAGGGCGTCACAATCGTTTTTTGCCCCATCTAACAAGGTTTCCGTAAATCCTTTTATCGAAGTAATCGGGGTCTTTAATTCATGGGAAACGTTGGCAACAAAGTCTTTACGAATTTGTTCTAATTTTTTCAATTCGGTAATGTCATGGAAAACTAACACGATTCCTTTCCATTCATTGTGATAACTAATAATTGGCGCACCATAAATTTCAAAATGTTTCATATAAATTTGAATCGGGATGATAACTTGTTTTCGAATGGTTTGTTCGGTCATAAATACTTCTTCAATAATGTTTTTGATTTCCTCATGTTCGATGAAATCACTGTATAAACGTCCATTGATTTGATCGCCATCGACGTGAAAGGTTTCATTATAGGTCCGATTTGTCAGCCGAATATAGCCTTTATCATCTATTAAAATAAGACCGGATCCCATATGTTCGATGATCGTCATCAATCGATCCGTCTGCATTTCTTGCTCCCTTTTAAACTTTTGTAAATTCCGCGCCAATATGTTAATCGATGAGTTTAATAAATTAAATTCCCCATAATCTTCATATGTCCGGATTTGATAATTTCCCTTTGCCAATTCAATCGCTGCCTTTGTCGCCGATTCCACCGGTTTTATATAGATTGAAGTAATTCGAGATCCGATATATAAAATCATGAAAAAGGCTGACCCCAAACTGAAGAAGAGGATCATCCAGATTTGTTTTGTTACCGTGTTTAGCTCATCGATCATCCGCTCCATTATCAAAATAGCGGAGGGCTGGTTCCCAAATTCGATAACCCTCCAATAATAAAATTGCCCATTTTCAGTTCCTTGGTACAATCCTGAATCTTGATGATGGACATTTTTTAAAATTTTCGAAATCATTTGTTCGCCCGTTTTTTCATACAGCCCTTTCGTACTTTGAAAAATAGGGTTCCCTTCATTCGTAATAATGAAAAACTCCCCATTCAATGTTTCCTTGACGATCTCCATTTGTTCGTCATTAAAAGGAAACAAGCTTCCTTCTTTTTCTAACTGGTTCACAATCAAATCGGTTTCCTTTGTTGTATGTTCTTGAATCGTTCTGACAAAATAATTTTCAAACAATTGACCTAATAAAAAGCCAAGGGCCATGAAAACGACGATAATTAAGGAAATCAGGGCGAAAAATAATTGAAATCGGAATTTTTTCATGCTTTCGGCTCCTCGAATTTGTAACCAAGGCCCCGAATCGTTTTAATATATTTTGGTTTTCTCGTATCCTCCTCGATTTTTTCACGGAGATGGCTAATATGCACATCCACAATCCGCGTATCACCGACGAAATCATAATTCCAAACTGCATTTAAAAGTTGATCCCTGGTCAGCACCCGGCCTTTATTTTTCACTAAATAAACGAGAAGTTCAAATTCCTTTGGAGTAAATTCAATGGGTTGTTCATTTAAATATACTTCATATTGTTCGGGTAAAATCGTCAGTTCTCCAAGTTGGATTTTTTCGTCGTCCCGTTGGTTAGGGATGGACGAATCTTGAAAATTTTGCGTCCTTCTTAAAATGGCTTTTACCCTTGCTACAACTTCTCGGGGACTGAATGGTTTTGTCATATAATCATCCGCCCCTAATTCCAAGCCGAGCACTTTATCAAATTCATCGTCCTTTGCAGTCAGCATTAAAATTGGTGTTTGAATTTGTTGTTTTCGAATTTCTTTACAAACTTCGATTCCATCTAATTTTGGCAACATTAAATCCAAAATTATCAAATCAGGGTTTTCCCTTTCTGCTACATTTAAGGCTTCTTGTCCATCATAGGCCTTCAATACATCGAAACCCGATTGCTTTAAATTGTATTCCAATAGGGTAACGATCGATTCTTCATCATCAACGACTAAAATTGTTTTTGCCATAAAATGAGTCCTCCACTATGTTCAATTCTTATAATCATTATAACAAGTTCCCTCTATAAACCAAAGATATCCATTTTTCCCCGTGTTATTTGAGGAAGGGAAGGAAAAGGGACAAATTTTAATAACTTCCGGGTTCCCATAGCCCCTATGATAAATGAAAAAAGCTGTCTCATACGTATGGGTGTGAACCTTTTTGAGACAGCTTGAATACAATCGAATGTGTTTCCTTTTAAACTAAAGCTTTCATCACATTCCGTACAGATTGGGCAGATTTTTCCAAGGCACGCTTTTCCTCTTCTAATAATTCCAGCTCAATTATTTTTTCGATACCCTTTCCACCGAGAATGACAGGGACACCGAGATAAATTCCGTTAAACCCGTATTCTCCTTCTAAATAGGCGATGGCGGGTAAAATACGTCTCTGATCTTTCAAAATTGCTTCAACCATTTCCACTAATGAGGCAGCAGGTGCATAGTAGGCACTACCATTACCTAATAAGTTCACAATTTCACCGCCACCTTTTCTCGTCCTTTCGATAATCTCTTCTAAACGTTTTTGAGGGATTAATTTTTCAAGGGGTATACCTCCAGCGTAAGAATATCGGACGAGAGGAACCATATCATCGCCATGCCCACCTAGAACAAAACCGGTAACATCTTTAACGGAAACATTTAATTCTTGCGCAATAAATGTGCGAAAGCGGGACGTATCCAATACACCGGATTGACCGATGACTCGATTTTTTGAAAAACCAGATTCCTTAAAAACGGTATACGTCATCGCATCGACCGGATTCGTTAAAACGATAATATAACTATTAGGAGAATATTTCACAATTTCCTTCGTAACGCTTTTCATGATTTTTTGATTCGTCTGTACTAAATCATCTCGACTCATCCCTGGTTTTCGGGCAATACCTGCGGTGATGATTACAATATCAGAATCCTTTATATCCTGATAATCCGATGTGCCGATAATATTTGCATCGAATCCTTGAACGGGGCTTGCTTCTAACATATCTAAAGCTTTTCCCTTCGTAGGCCCTTCAGCGTTTGGTAGATCGATCAAAACGATGTCCCCCAATTCCTTTTGTGCGAGTAAAAAAGCGGTTGTTGACCCAGTAAAGCCGGCACCAATCACCGATATTTTTTTTCTTTTATTGACCATCATTCTCCCCCCTTTTATAAATAACCGGCTGATGCATAACACACAGCCGGTTGAATCCCTTTTTCCCGTGAAGCTTATTCCATATTCTCAATTAATTTCGTACCGAATTCAGAACATTTCACTTCTGTTGCTCCATCCATTAACCGAGCAAAATCATAAGTAACGACTTTGGATGCGATCGTTTTTTCCATCGACCGAATGATTAAGTCCGCTGCTTCATTCCATCCGATATGTTGCAACATTAAGACACCAGATAGGATGACCGATGACGGATTCACTTTATCCAAGCCCGCATATTTCGGTGCTGTACCGTGAGTCGCCTCAAAAATTGCATGACCGGTTTCGTAGTTGATGTTTGCACCCGGGGCAATACCGATTCCACCAACTTGGGCAGCTAAAGCATCGGAAATATAGTCTCCGTTTAAGTTCATCGTTGCCACGACATCAAATTCCTTCGGACGAGTTAAAATTTGTTGTAAGAATATATCTGCAATAGCATCTTTAATAATGATTTTTCCTGCTTTTTCCGCATCTTGTTGAGCTTTATTCGCAGCTTCTACGCCATCTTTTTCTTTAATCCGATCATATTCAGCCCAAGTGAACACACGATCGCCGAATTCTCTTTCAGCAAGTTCATAACCCCAGTTTTTAAATGCCCCTTCCGTAAATTTCATAATATTTCCTTTATGAACGAGGGTTACGGATTTCCGTCCTTCTTTAATTGCATAGTTAATCGCCGCACGGACGAGTCTTTCCGTTCCTTCTCTCGATACTGGTTTAATACCAATTCCGGAAGTTTCAGGGAAACGAATTTTTTGAACGCCCATTTCTTTTTGTAAAAATTCGATTACCTTTTTCACTTCTGGCGTACCTTCTTTATATTCGATTCCTGCATAAATATCTTCCGTATTTTCCCGGAAAATAACCATATCCGTATCTTGAGGACGTTTTACTGGTGAAGGTACACCTTCAAACCATCGGACAGGACGTAGGCAAACAAACAAATCCAATTCTTGACGCAATGCCACATTTAAAGAACGAATTCCTCCACCGATCGGTGTTGTAAGCGGTCCTTTAATTGCGATGATATGCTCCCGAATAACATCCAAAGTCTCTTGTGGCAACCATTCACCGGTTTGATTAAAGGCCTTTTCTCCTGCTAACACTTCTTTCCAAACAATTTTCTTTTCACCACGGTATGCTTTTTCCACTGCTGCATCCAATACACGGGAAGCTGCTCGCCAAATATCCGGCCCCGTTCCATCTCCTTCAATAAACGGAATGATTGGATCATTCGGTACATTTAATACTCCATTTGTTACTGTGATTTTTTTTCCATCCATTTTGTTCAATCCCTCCATCAGTCATGTTGAAGGCTAGGAGCAATTTCTACTCCTAACCTAATCAAGCCCTTGAAAAAGGTCACATGTAAGTTCCCATTCATATTTTACTAAAAAATCAGCGATCTTCCAGTTTTACGTATTCTTGTTTTTTCGGTCCGATGTATTCAGCACGTGGACGAATCAATCGGTTGTTATCGTATTGTTCCAAAATGTGGGCTAGCCAACCGGATACACGACTTACGGCAAAAATCGGCGTAAACAAATCATGATCAATTCCTAGACTATGATAAACAGAAGCGGAATAGAAGTCTACATTCGGTGGAATGTTCTTTTGTCTAGTAACAATTTCTTCAATTTTCACCGACATATCATACCATTTTCGTTCACCGGTTAAAGTCGTTAGTTTTTCAGACATCTTTTTCAAATGTTTTGCACGGGGATCCCCTTTTCGATATACCCGATGTCCGAAGCCCATAATTTTTTCTTTATTTTCCAATTTCCTTTGAATATACGATTCAACATTTTCGATGGAACCGATTTCCGTTAGCATTTTCATCACTTGTTCATTAGCCCCCCCATGTAAAGGACCTTTCAAAGCCCCGATGGCAGAAGTAATTCCTGAATAAACATCCGATAATGTGGCGACACAGACTCGGGCGGTAAAGGTGGATGCGTTAAATTCATGATCAGCGTGAAGTACTAATGCTTTATTGAACGCATCAACGGCAATTTCATCCGGATCTTCCCCATTTAACATGTAGAGGAAATTAGCTGCAAAACTCAAATCTTTTCGAGGTGCAACAGGTTCCAAGCCTTTCCGAATTCTTGAAAACGCCGTCACTAAAGTCGGCATTTTCGCTTGTAAACGAATCGCCTTTCTGTAGTTGGCATCGCTATCCAATAGATCAGCTTCGTCATCAAATAATCCTAAATACGATACGGCGGTACGAAGGGCAGCCATCGGATGTACTTTATCGATGGGATACGTTTTAAAATGTTGGATCACTTCATCTGGAATTTCGGCGTTTTCTGCAAGTTCCTTTTTCAAGTTTTCCAACTCATCTTTTTTCGGCAATCGACGGTGCCAAAGTAGAAAGACGATTTCCTCAAAGGATGAATTTTCAGCTAAGTCATCGATATCGTAGCCGACATAAGTTAATTTGTCATCAATAATCGAACTGATTGTAGTCGTTGCGGCAACTACCCCTTCTAAACCTTTTGTCACACTCATTGGAATCTCCCTTTCTTTATATTTTTATAAAAAACTATTCATTTTCAAAAAAATACTTCCCCTTTTTCAATATACTATCTCTTCCCGTCTATTACCTCCTATTTTTACATAGTTTTTGATAATAAATCAAAATTATTTCGAATAATAAACTTATTATTATGTTTATAAACTTATTTTATTATAGGGATACGAAAATGAAAAAGAAAATGCTTACAAAATTAACTTTCAAAAAAAAATGTGTTTTCTACTATTTTAACGGTACCAAAATATATTATAACTGAATATTCTCCTTTCGTGAATGAATTTTATAAAAAATGTGAATGAAATAATATTTTTTTAAAAAAATAATATGTTTTCATTCCCTCATATGCTGTTTTAATCCGATTTTTTCTGTTTTATGTACAAATCTATACTTTTATATTTTTATAGAAAGGAATCGTGTTCTCTACGATTTTGCTATGAATGAATCGCCTTTTCACCTATAAAGTCACATAAAATTCTATCCTCTATTAAAAAAATTGAAGGTGCTGAAAGAGACTCTTTCCATTTTTTCAAACAGCAGGTACAATAAATATATTGAAGTGTAAAAATATTTCAATTTAGGGGGATGGATGGTTGATACCCGTTTTTTTACAAAGATCGCTCCGATTTTTGTTCGTGATTATCGCAATGGTTTTTATAATCATCGCGGGCTATTTTATTGCGACACTCACCTACCCTTTTATTTTCGCATGGATAATTGCCTTTTTAATGAATCCGCTCGTCAATTTTGTTCAAGTAAAAGGGAAAGTACCCCGACCGTTATCCGTTTTAATCGTTATGATCGCCTTTTTTAGCCTAATTGTAGCCTTTTTCATCTTCCTCATTTCTGAACTAATCTCCGGTACGGAATACTTGGCAAAAACGTTACCTTCACAAATTGTTAATTTAACCGAATACATTGAAAAATGGATTATGGAAAAGGTCGTCCCCTTTTTCAACCAAATCAGTACCTTTTTTGAAACATTGGGAAAGGATCAGCAAAATCAAATTGTCCAAAATATCCAATCCATCGGTACCGAGTTAGCCACGACAATTGGATCCCTTTTACAAAGCTTATTAACGAAAATCCCGACGGTAATCAGTTGGTTCCCAAATGCAGCAACTGTATTAATTTTAACGATTTTAGCCACATTTTTTATTAGTAAAGATTGGTACAAATTAAAAAAAGATGCAGGAAAATGGATACCAATTAAAATAAAAGATAGTAGTATGAAGGTTTATTTAGATTTGCGACGTGCCCTATTCGGTTTTATTCGAGCCCAATTAACATTAATTTCGATTACCGCCATAATCGTTCTATTAGGTCTATTGATCCTTCGCATCGATCACGCAGTAACCATCGCTATATTTATCGGTTTTATCGATTTACTTCCTTATTTGGGAACCGGCTTCGTTTTTGTACCATGGATTATTTACGAAATGATTTCTCAAAATTATTCACTAGGAATTGGACTAGCCGTTTTATATGTCATTGTCATTGTTCAGCGCCAGTTAATGGAACCAAAAGTCGTTTCCACTAATATCGGGATCAGTCCCCTCGGAACGCTCGTTGCCCTTTTCGTCGGTCTGAAACTATTCGGAGTGATTGGACTGATTATCGGACCTATTATCGCCGTTATTATTGTCGCTTTGTACAAAGCAAATATCTTCCATGATTTATGGAATTTTATTAAAGGATAGGAATCCGTCCTTATACTTCGATGGGCAATGGCGGTGAACATAGAAAATACGGGGATGCTAATTCGTCTATAGACGTTTTAACATCCCCGTAAATTATCGAATGATTGTTATCGTTCGGCGATCGATCCATTTCATAAACGCTGTTTTTAACAATGGCTTCACCGTTTTTCTCGTTGGTGGAAGTAGTAAATAAAAACCAGCCACATCCGTTATAAATCCAGGAGTCAATAGGAAGGCTGCACCAAAAAGAATGCATAATCCATCCAGTAAAAGATCACCGGGGGGTTGTCCCATTTCCAATTGACGCCTAACCGAACGAATCGTTTCAAGTCCCTGCTGCTTCGCTAAATAGGCACCTGCAACTCCTGTCAAGATAATGAGTCCAACGGTGATTCCGATTCCAAACGTCTTTCCTGATAATAGCAACACGCCGATTTCCATTGCAGGAAGGACGATAAATATCGGAATAATCCACTTCATTTTTTTCACCGCCTAACAACGTTTACCCTTTTATAACACACTCGCATGCCCTTCGTAAATAATTCCACTTCCCGCATCAACGGTTACTTCATGTCCATCTTTTAAAACTTTAAACGGATCCTTAACTCCAACGATTACCGGAATTCCGAGATTTAACCCAACTACTGCTGCGTGACTCGTTAATCCGCCTTCTTCTGTAATTAAAGCGATACATTTTTCAATGGCAGGCACCATATCCCGATCCGTTGAATGGGTAACTAGTACAGATCGTTCCGTTACCTTTTCTAATGCTTCCTTAGCATTTTGGGCAACGACGACTTTTCCATAGGCTATTTTTCTTCCAATACCTTGCCCTTTCGCCAAAACATTTCCTACGACGTGTATTTTCATCATATTCGTTGTGCCCGCTTCTCCGACCGGAACACCTGCTGTAATAACCACTTTATTCCCATGTTTAATGAGGCCACTTTCCAAACTTTCCTTAATGGACAAATCTAACATTTCATCTGTCGTATTCACTCGTTTTCCAATAATTGGATAAACGCCCCATACAAGTGCTAATCGTTTAAATGTCCTTCGATGACTTGTAACAGCGATAATTGGGGAATGTGGGCGATACTTAGAAATCATTTTTGCCGTATGACCGCTTTCCGTAGGTGTAATCACCGCATCGATTTCGAGATTGATGACGGTATGAGCGACAGATTGGCAAATCGCATCTGTTAAATTATGTTCAATTTCTCGACTACGGATTTTAAGAATTTCCTTATGATCAATTGCCTCTTCAGCCTTTAGGGCAATGTTATGCATCGTTTGTACCGCTTCAATCGGATACAATCCCGCTGCTGTTTCTCCGGATAGCATAATCGCATCCGTTCCATCTAAAATCGCATTTGCCACATCGCTTGCTTCCGCCCTCGTCGGTCGAGGATTCCTTTGCATTGAATCGAGCATTTGGGTCGCTGTAATCACCGGTTTTGCACATTTATTACATTTTTTAATTAAACTTTTTTGAACAAGGGGTACTTCTTCTGCAGGAATTTCCACGCCCAAATCACCGCGGGCTACCATTAATCCATCACTGACTTGCAAAATGTCATCGATATTGTCGACACCCTCTTGGTTTTCGATCTTCGGAATGATTTGAATATGTTCGGCCCCTTTTTGTTCCAATAATTCACGAATTTCTAACACATCCGATGCACGACGAACGAAGGATGCGGCAATAAAATCTACATCCTGTTCAATCCCGAAAAGAATGTCAGCCCGATCCTTTTCCGTAATACCCGGTAATTTTACAGAAACTCCTGGAACGTTGACACCTTTTTTATTTTTTAATATACCGTTGTTTAAAATCTTCGCATGAATTTCCTGATTTTTATGGTCGATATCGATGACTTCCAAACCGATTAAACCGTCATCCAATAATATTTTCGAACCAATATGCACATCATCAATTAGACCTTCATAAGTAATGGAAAATTTTTCTTCCGTTCCTAGTACTTCTTCCATGGAAATAATGACGGTATTTCCTTCCTTCAGTTCCACACTTCCATTTTCCATATTGTGGGTTCGGATTTCTGGTCCCTTTGTATCCAAAAGAATTGCCACATTTTTTCCAGTTATGTTTTCAGCTTTTCGTATATTTTCAATCCGTTTCCCATGTTCTTCATAATCTCCATGGGAAAAGTTTAACCGAGCTACATTCATCCCTGCTTCAATTAACTGGACTAATTTTTCCACCGATTCACTGGCAGGTCCAATTGTGCAAACGATTTTCGTCTTTCTCATAAATGATAATCCTCCTATTTCGGTTAGATTGATAATTCCTTCGACAATTCGAACATTTGCATATCAATTGTATGGGGCTGATCCAATATTTCAGCAATTGGGCGATCGATGATCTCATTATTGACGATTCCTACCGCACGGCCACCTTTACCTTCGATTAATAACTCGACGGCTCGAGCACCCATCCGACTCGCAATCACCCGATCCCGTACCGTTGGAGATCCTCCCCGTTGAATATGACCTAAGACGGAAACACGCACATCCATTTGGATTTCTTTTTTCAATTTCTCAGCAAATTCGACACCGCTCATGACACCTTCTGCAACAATAATGATACTATGTTTTTTCCCTCTTCGTTGACCATGTTTGAGTCGGGCGATAATTTCATCCATCGACTCTTCTGCTTCCGGTATAAGAATGGTTTCCGCACCTCCGGCTAAACCAGACCAAAGTGCGATATCTCCTGCATTACGGCCCATTACTTCGATAACGAAAGTTCGTTCGTGGGATGAAGCTGTATCGCGAATTTTATCAATTGCATCAATAACCGTATTTAACGCCGTATCAAACCCAATGGTAAAATCGGTTCCACAAATATCGTTATCGATCGTACCCGGTACGCCAATGCAAGGGATTCCTAAATTCGTAAGAGCATTGGCTCCGCGATAAGAACCATCTCCACCGATTACGACTAATCCTTCAATCCCGAATTTTTTTAGCTGTTCAACTCCCTTTTGTTGCCCTTCTTTCGTGACAAATTCCGGGCAACGAGCTGAACGTAAAATCGTTCCACCCCGTTGAATAATATCTCCAACGGAACCGATTTCCATTTTTTCAATGTTCCCATTTATAAGTCCCTGATATCCGTTATAAATACCGTATACTTCAATATTATGATAAATCGCTTTTCGCACAACTGCTCGAATCGCTGCATTCATTCCCGGCGAATCTCCACCACTCGTCAAAACGCCCATTCTTTTCACTGCCATCACCTCATTAAAATTATGAATCATTTTATCAATACTATGTTAAATAATATACAATTAACATACCATGAGAAAGCCATGAACTCAACACGATATTTTCAATTAGTAAAATACAGAAAGTTCTATACTAAACGTGAACAATTGAATCTTTCTTGATCGGAAAACGTCGGGAAAATGTGCAGTCCATTACAAAAATATCGTAAAAATGAGAGATTGGAAAACGGGAATTTTAAACTTTTTTTGTCAATTTTAACGTAGATTAATGGAAAATAGGAAAAAAACGTGCTAAAAAAGCACGCTTTTATTGTAAGGTATTTCCTTTTATGAAAAAGAAATACTTCCAATTGTCCTATATTTTTCATAACGATGTTGTACGATTTCTGATTTTGGAATGTCCAAAAGTTGTTGTAAAGATTCTTTTAAAGCTTGGTCGATGAATTTCGCTTGGGCAGCTATATCTTTATGGGCACCACCTTTAACTTCAGGGATTATTTCGTCGATAATTCCCAGTTCTTTTAAATCATTTGCGGTTATTCTCATCGTTTCTGCTGCCCGCTTTGCCAACCCCGCATCTTTCCACAATAGGGCTGCAGCACCTTCGGGAGAAATCACCGAATAGGTGGAATTTTCAAGCATTAAAATATGGTTTGTAACACCAAGAGCTAAGGCACCACCGCTTCCCCCTTCTCCAATGACAATGGATATAGTAGGTACGGTTAATCCTGCCATTTCAAATAAATTTTTTGCGATGGCCTCACTTTGTCCCCTTTCTTCCGCTGCCTTTCCAGGATATGCACCTTTTGTATCGATAAAACAAATGACCGGTCGGTTAAATTTTTCCGCCTGTTTCATCAGTCTTAATGCTTTACGATACCCCTCAGGATGGGGCATACCAAAGTTTCTACGAATATTTTCCTTCGTATCTTTTCCCCGTTGGTGTCCGATAATCGTAACTGGTAGGCCTTTATATATTGCCACACCCCCTACAATCGACTCATCATCACCAAAATATCGATCCCCGTGGCATTCAAAAAAACCTTCGAACAAATGTTCAACGTAGTCCAACGTCGTCGGTCTTTGGGGGTGACGTGCAATCTGAACCCGATCCCACGGTTTTAAATTAAGGTAAATTTCATCTTCTAAATTTTTTAAACGGGCTTCTAATTTTTCCACTTCCGATGTTAAATCGACATTTGCATGTTCAGTAATTTCCCTTAATTCTTTGATTTTTTTCTTCAATTCAATAACAGGTTTTTCAAATTCAAGCTCTACTCCCAAGACATGTCACCGCCCTTTGTGTGCAAATCAAGAATAAATGCCAATTTTTCACGCAATTCCTTTCGATGGATGACTGCGTCGAGTTGACCGTGTTTGAGCAAAAATTCCGCCGTTTGAAAATCTTCCGGAAGCTTTTCCCGAATCGTTTGCTCGATGATTCGTCTACCAGCAAATCCGATTAGTGCCTTTGGTTCAGCAAAGTTATAATCCCCTAAGGAAGCAAAACTTGCAGAAACTCCTCCAGTGGTCGGATGGGTCATAACGGAAATAATGAGGCCACCCTGATCGCTAAACCGTTTTAAAGCAGCGCTCGTTTTTGCCATTTGCATTAAGCTTAATACCCCTTCTTGCATACGGGCACCACCGGAAGCAGTGAAAATAATAAAGGGCAAACGGGACTCTTCTGCCTTTTCAATAGTCCTTGTAATTTTTTCACCAACAACCGAACCCATACTTCCCATACGAAAGGAAGCATCCATAACAGCGATGGTCGTTTTATTCCCTTTTATAGCACCGACACCAGTGACCACTGCTTCATTTATTTTCGCCTTTAAACGATCGTTTTCCAATTTTTCCAAATAACCTGGAAAATCAAGGGGATTTGCAGATTCCATATTTCCGTCCGTCTCTTCGAAGGACCCGTCATCGAGTATACTTGCCAATCGTTCACGGGCATTCATTTGAAAATGGTAATCGCAATGTAAACATACTTTTAAATTTTGGTTTAATTCTTTCGTGAACATCATTTTTTTACAATTCGGACATTTGGTCATAATCCCCTCAGGAACATCTTTTTTTAAATCATTCACCGGTACAGTAGCATAGGTTTTTTTATGCTTCGAAAAAAATTCTTTTAGCAAATTCCTTCCTCCCTATCGAACAATTCAACGTTTGTTCTCCCCGTTACTTTAATTTCATATATTCCAAAAAGAAGTTTATCATCGGTGATCAAAGGAGGTGAAAATCGAACGATAAAGATCGTCCGCTTCCTCCCGATTCCCTTCATTTATAGCTTGTATTAGTCGGATATACCGTTCTTTTCCAACGTGATAATTAACGTTTAATGACGATTCAAAATTAGCTAGAATTCGCCATATTTTTAATAACAAATAGTTATCTGTCTGTTCGAACATTTTTTGAAAACAACGAGATCGATCCTTTTTTTGATTAAAATCGTATGAATCAACGATCGTTTTTTTTTGATCGATTAATAGGTGAATGGCTGCAAGCTCGATTAATTGTTTTGTTTCTGAAACATCTTTTTTTGCATGTTCATTTGTTAAAATAAATCCACTCAAAATTTCCACGAGACGGTGGTTACGGAAATCAGCTATAAAGGTACCTTCTCCTCTTCTCGTTTCAATCAAACCGAGCAATTCTAATGCCCGTAATGCTTCTCGAACCGAAGAACGTCCTACCTTTAACTGCTCCGCTAATTCCCGTTCGGAAGGAAGCTTCCCACCGGGTTTCAATTGATTCTCATCAATTATTTCCTTAATTTTCTTTACAATTTCTAAATATACCTTCGTTTGCCTCCCACGCTCGTTCATTCGACCTCACCATGATTTATTTTCGCTCGTTTCATCGTTTTTTCCTTCACTTCCTCCGGATCAACTCTCTTTCTAGCCACTCCCGTTTCCATCGCAGCCTTTGCTACCCAGGCAGCCACTTCAGGTGCTACGCGGGAGTCGAAGGGATTTGGAATAACATAATCTGGTGAAAGTTCATGATCACTGATTAACCCAGAGATGGCCTCTACTGCTGCTTGTTTCATCTTCTCGTTAATATGGGTAGCTCGAACGTCAAGGGCACCACGAAAGATGCCGGGAAAAGCGAGGACGTTATTTACTTGATTCGGATAATCGGAACGACCGGTACCGATCACAAGGGCACCTGCTTCCTTTGCCTCTTCAGGCGTAATTTCCGGAGTGGGATTTGCCATTGCAAAAATAATAGGTTGATCATTCATCGAATAGATCATTTCCTTCGATAGGGCACCCCCTACGGAAACACCGATAAACACATCGGCACCTTCAATAACGTCTTTTAACAGTCCCTTTCGTTTTTCCCGATTTGTAAATTTTGCTACCTCCGATTTTATACGGTTCATCCCATAAGGACGACCTTCATAAATGGCACCTTTTGAGTCACATAAAATAATGTCCCTTACTCCATAATGATATAACAATTTGATAATTGCGATTCCTGCTGCCCCTGCTCCGTTAGCCACCACTTTAATTTCAGACATTTTTTTCCCAGCTAATTTCAACGCATTCACAAGGCCTGCAACGGTTACGATTGCCGTTCCATGTTGATCATCATGGAATACGGGAATACTAATTTCTTTTTTTAGTCGCTCCTCAATTTCAAAACAGTAGGGAGCAGCAATATCTTCCAAATTAACTCCTCCAAAGGTCGGTTCCAAAAGCTTGACGGTTTCAATCACTTTTTCAACATCTGTCGTATTTAGGCAAATTGGAAATGCATCGACCCCTGCAAAACTTTTGAATAATACTGCTTTACCCTCCATCACAGGCAAAGCCGCTTCAGGTCCAATATTTCCTAGTCCTAAAACAGCAGTCCCATTGGTTACAACCGCAACCGTATTTCCCTTCATCGTATATTCGTAAACTGTCTCTGGTCGATCGTAGATGATTTTACACGGTTCTGCCACTCCAGGAGAATAGGCTAAACTTAAATCCTTTTGTGTTTGAACTGGAACTTTCGTATTTGTTTCCAATTTGCCTTGAAAAGTCCGATGGAGATGTAAAGCTTCTTGTCTAAGCTTCAAAATATGTACACTCCCTTTGGCTTTCATTTTCTAACCATAGACCTTTACAGCATGTCCAACTTTTTCAAAGGAAAAACGTACTGAATGGATCGCGATTTCCATTCAGTGTCTGCAAAAAAGCGACAGATTTTCGATTTTCCACAACATGTAAACCGTGTATCCCTAATTCTTCCGTTCGATTACAGGAGTGGTCTGACCACATAAAGTTTCACTTATCATATTAACATAAATGTCTCGATTGTAAAGAATTCCGTTTTTACGATTTTTTTTAACATTCACGTTTTCCTAAATGATTGAAAAAAACCTTATTTGAAGGCAACATTTTTATCCCCAAATAACCGCTTAATTTTCATCACCCCTTCACTCCTTAAATCGATCCAATATTCATCGGGCAATTGAACAGTCCGTCTTCCACGTTCATAAAATAAAATGACCGGTGTCTTTCCTTGATACTGTTTTAAAATCTTTTTTAATTGAAGGAGTTTTTCATGTTTTTCATCTTGGACAACCCGAATAAATAATCGAAGATCTTTTACTCTTTGTTGCATTTCTTCCGCTAAGTTTGCATCTTGAATGATAAATTGACGTTCCCCATTTCTTTTATCTAAATAACCGACCAATAGCAGAATTTCATCATTTTTTACATAACCACTAATTTTTCTATACACTTCTGGAAAAGCGACCGCCTGAAGATCCCCCGATTCATCACTGATATGTAAAAAGGCCATCGCTTCTCCCCTTTTTGTTCGAATTTTATGCACGTGGGATATGTAAACGAGAACCTTACAATTTCTCTCATGTAACAGTAGTTCAGCCAAATGTTTACAACGTTCGTAATAATAAACGTTTCGGTATATTGAAACGGGATGTTCAGAAACAAAAAGACCTAATACCTCTTTTTCGTATTTTAGTTTGTCATGAATTGGAATTGGTTCTTTTTGTACGTATTTCGGTTGAAAATCAAGCAAACCATCACCCATTAAATGCATTTGTCGGTCTTCCGGTTTCATCAAGCGGGCATGTTCGATCGCCGCATCCAATGAAGCTAGTAAAACTGCTCGGTCCTGTTGAAATTCATCGAAGGCACCGGCATAAATCAAATGCTCCATCGTTTTCCGGTTGACCGTTTTCAACGAAACCCGGAGACAAAAGTCGAATAAGTCTCGGAATGGTCCTTCCTTTCTTGCACGAATAATTTCCTTTAAAGCTTGCATTCCGACTCCCTTAATAGCAGCAAGACTGAAACGAATTCCATCATGATCAACGAAAAATCGGTATTGACTTCGATTAATGGAAGGTCCTTTGACAGCATATCCGAATTGTTTTAACTCCATAATATATTCAGCAATTTTTTCCTCATTTCCGATCACCGATGTTAGCAAAGCAGCCATAAAATGAAGGGGATAATGGGCTTTTAAATAGGCAAGTTGATAGGAAATCATACTATAAGCAACGGCATGGCTCCGATTGAAACCATAATCAGCAAAATGAACGATAATATCATACAATTCATTGGCAACCTTTTCCGAATACCCAGAACGCAAAGCCCCTTGAACAAAATGTTTCCGCTCATGGTCTAGAATATCCCGCTTCTTTTTTGATACCGCACGGCGAAGCAAATCGGCTTCTCCAAGGGTAAAACCGGCAAATTTCGAGGCCACTTGCATAATTTGTTCCTGATAAACGATGACTCCATACGTCTTTTTCAATATATTCTCTAAATCGGGATGGGGATAAACCACCCGTTCCCTCCCGTGCTTTCGATCGATATATAAAGGGATGTTCGACATAGGCCCTGGCCGATACAAGGCGTTTACAGCAACGATATCCTCAAACTCGCTCGGCTTCAATTTCTTTAAAACATTTCGCATTCCTTCCGACTCCAGCTGAAAAACACCCGTCGTTTTTCCTTCCTGAAGCAGAAGAAACGTCTGTTGATCATCAAAAGGAATGTCTTTCAACCGAATGGTTTTCCCTTTTGTTTTTTCAATATCTTTCAAAATATGTTCCATCAACGAAAGATTTCTCAAACCTAAAAAATCCATTTTTAAAAGACCGAGTTCTTCCAAAACTCCCATCGGGTATTGGGTAAGTAATGTGTCCGTCGATCCCTTTTGCAAAGGCACTATATCGAGTAATGACCGATCGCTAATGATAACCCCAGCCGCATGGGTGGATGTATGTCTTGGCAAACCTTCAATTTTTTTTGCAATTTGAAAGATTTGCCTGTACTTATCGTGCTGAACTAATTTTTGAAGTGCAGGCGATTCCTTCAATGCTTCATCTAAAGTAATACCTAATTTGGACGGAACTGCTTTCGATAATTGGCCCAATTCTTGATTAGAAAATTGAAACATGCGGGCCACATCCCTTAACGCCGCTTTTGCTGCAAAGGTTCCAAAAGTAATAATTTGGGCCACCTGATTTTCCCCATATTTTTGTACCACATATCGAATGATTTCATCTCGCCGGTGATCGGGAAAATCGATATCGATATCGGGCATCGACACCCTTTCCGGATTTAGAAAACGTTCAAACAATAAATCATATTTGATCGGATCCACATCTGTTATTCCGAGAACAAAGGCAACGAGGGAGCCAGCTGCAGAACCCCTCCCTGGGCCGACGATGATTCCCTTTTCCTTCGCATAACGAACAAAATCCCAAACGATTAGAAAATAATCGCTAAAATTCATCCTTTTGATAACGTCCAATTCATAGGATAATCTTTTCCAGTACACGTCTTGCGGGTCAGCAATTCGTCCACGTAATCCCTTTTCACACAACTCTTTTAAGTATTCATCTGAGCTGCCATAAGGAACTGGATATTTCGGAATAAACCGTTGATGGAAGGAAAAGCGAACTTCACATTGATCGACCATGTTTTCCAAGTTTTTTAACACTTCCGGATACGTTTGAAGGAGGGATTTCATTTCCCTTTCCGATTTTAAATAATATTCTTTCGAATGTGGCTCAGTCTGTATGTCACCAATTGGTATATTCTTTTTAATCGCTAGTAAGCATTTCCAAGCATAATAATCATCTTTATTCAAAAATCGGACCGGTTCCACTGGAACGACAGGTATTCCCGTGTCGATAGATATTTGGAGAATTTGATCGATAAGCCCTTTTTTCCCCTCGTCTGTATTCGGACGAATGGATAAGAAAAAAGCATTTTCATCAAAAAGGGTTTGGTATTCCTTTGCTTTTTCTAAAGCGGATTCCATTTCACCTTCTAAAAGAAGCTCGTCGATCTCCCCTAGCCCAAAAAAGGAAATAACGAATAAATCTTTTCGTAAACGTACTAACCAATTTAACGGAATTCCAGCCAGTGACTTCGTTTGGATCGCACTAGAAATTTTGATTAAGTTTTGATAACCGAGATACGTTTTTGCAATTAAAATAAACGGATGTGCTTCTCCAGATTCCGTTAAAACATCTACATTAAGCCCGATGATCGGTTTCACATTATGTTTTAAACACGCTTTGTAAAAGGGAATGACCCCGTATAAAACGTTTTTATCCGCCAAAGCAACCGTACGATACCCTCTTTTTTTCGCTTCTTGAACGAGCTCATCCGGCATAATCATACTTTCCAATAATGAATAGGCACTGAACGTGTCCAAATGAATAAATGTCATCGCTTTCCCCACCATTCTACAAATTCGGTGTAGTTTGATTTGTCTATTATTATACTATCATTCGTATGTTTCCACATAGCCATTACAGCTTAAACAGAAGGAGAATTTTCTAAGGGCATCATAATCGAATCCACATGTCCATACATTGTTAATAAGCCATCTATCGAAAAAATGTTTACGGAGGGAACATATCGTTCGAAACGGGAGGAAAAAGAAATGAACGAAGCATTTGTGCCTACTTTTTTCCATAGCTTTTTTATAGCCTTAGGCGTCCTTCTTGGAGGGGCATTATTAGGGGGACTTTCCGCCTTCCTCACAGGAAATCCACCTTTAACTGAAATTTACCGTTTATCAAACAGTTTACGAATATGGGCCATCGTTGCCGCGATTGGAGGAACGTTTGACATGGTATATCGATTTGAACGGGGATTAATTTATGGTGACACCGATGACTTAATTAAACAAATTTTTCTCATTTTAGCTGCACTTGGGGGAGCCCAAACTGGTTCGGTAATTATTAACTGGCTCACCCAGGATCATTTATCATGAGACTTCCAGCAAAACGTTATTATAAAAACGGGCAACGTTTCTTTTTCGGAGTCGTAATCGGTGCTATGATCAGTTGGCTCATTTTTTTATTCATGTTCGGACATATGCAGGAGGAACAGGCGAAAACGATCCGAAAACAAAAGGAACAAATTTTGGAATTGCAAAAGGAAAAAAATATTTGGCAGGAAGATTTTAAAAAACTAAATGAAAAAAATAAACAACTGTTAACGGTTCAAGAAGTAATCGTGAAAATTGAAAATGCGAAAAAATATCGCATCGATCCGTTAAGTGTTTTTGAGGTGGAAGAGTCTATTAAAGAGGATATTAACAATCTACTGGCTAAAGACTTACATCTCGTTTACGAAAGTCGCGATTTATTGAAAAAGGTAATTATGAATAAACAGATTAAAATCAATGATAAACGGTATCGATTAATCATTAAAGAAATGGTTATTTATACGACATTAACCATTCATTTAGAATTAATTTTAGACGATTAATCACGTTTTAATAAAGGGCTGTTCAAAAAGGACAGCCCTGTTCTTCGAAAAAAATAAAGTTCAATTGATTTCATTTCAGTGGCGGCAATTTTCGCGGGTACGACCTGGTCCTTTCGACTTGATCGTTCGTTGTGGCTTCGTCTCGTATTATCCCCGCTGGAGTCAGCCATCTTCCCTTTCATCAATTTAGGGACTCGTCGGACAGTTCCAAATAAAACAGCGATGAATGACTATTTTACTTCGATCTAACCTTTTATTTTATACGTTTTTACAGCCTCGCGAAGATCATCCATTACCGAACCAATTTCCTCCCAACGATAAATCGTTGCCCCGGCTGCTAGCGGATGTCCTCCACCATTATATTTTTTTGCCACTTCATTGACGATCGGCCCCTTCGAACGTAATCGTACCCGAATTTGATCATCCTCTTCAATGAAAAACACCCAAGCGACGATTCCTTTTATTTTTCCTAAAACACTTACCAACAAGGACACTTCCGATGGTTGTAACTGATAGGATGCCATTTGTTCCTTCGTAATGACCACTTTCCCAATCCCATCCGCATCCTTTTCAAAATGTTGTAAAATATATCCCTCGAATTTCACTAAATTTTCGGTCATCTCATACATTTGATTATGTAATTTTGTACGGGAAAAGGGATATTCGATTAATTCACTTGCGTAGCGGAAAGTCTTCGCTGTTGTACTCGGATATAGAAATCTCCCCGTATCTCCAACAATTCCCGCATATAACAATCTTGCCGCCTTTGCATTCATTTTCAATCCCTTATCCTTCACATGTAAAAACCATTCGTAAATCATTTCACTTGTGGAACTTGCGGAAGTATCTACCCAGTTAAGATCACCATAAGGATCTTCATTCGGATGATGATCGATTTTTATTAAATAGTTTCCCAGTTGATAACGATCGTCGCAAATGCGTTCCCGATTAGCCGTGTCACAAACGATTACAAGGGCATGTTGAAAAATGGTATCCGATACTTCATCCATTTGATTCAAATACATAAGCGTCTTTTCATTTTCCCCAACAATATACACATTTTTATCCGGAAAGGAATGTTTAATGATCTCAGCTAGCCCTCCTTGGGAACCGTAAGCATCCGGATCGGGGCGCACGTGCCGATGGATGATGATCGTATCGTATTGAATGATTTTTTCATAGATTTTCTCTTTCACTTTATTACACCTTCTATCTTTTTCATATTCATTCGTCTTCAACCTGTTTCCTAATGGAAGCGTTATAGTAGCATGAAAACGGTATACTCGGTACAATGAAAGAAAATCAGAAGAGGGAGGACGTTCATGGGTATCCTATTATTTTTGATTCTATTCTCTTTAGGATTTTATGTATATTATAAAATCAAATACATACGTTCAAACAACGGGAACGAAAAAAAATGGTTATCGGCGAAATCATCGATTGCTCTCGGTTTATTCGTTGGATTTTTCGGGCTAAATCGCCTATTTATTTCCCAGTCGACGGTTTCCATCGTCATCGGCATCATATTTTTGCTCGTCGGTACCGTAAGCGTTTGGACTGGATTTAAAGCGTATAAATTTTATACACCGTACGTCATGAAAGATGACTAGAAAGGTATTGAAAAGGGAAAGTAGAGCGGTTTATGCTCTATTTTCCTTTTTCATTAACGATCGATAAATTGGAACATTAATAACGCTTGACCGACCATCACGCCATCATGATACACTTCAATAATCGACTTTCCGAATTTTCGTCCCAATTCTAAAATGGTTGGTTTTATTTCTATAATGGAATCCAATTGAATCGGCTTTAAATAATAGACGGTCAATGTTTCTAAAACGAGTTCTCCCCTTTTCAATTTACGGAACGCCAGTTTTGCCGATTCGACAATCACCGATGTAAAGACACCATAAGATAAGTTTCCGTGATGATTCGTCATTTGTGGGGTAATTTCGAATGTAAAAATCGCATGTTGACCTTGGTCGGTTTCTTCTTTCAATTGTTTAGAAATAATATTATCAATCGTCTCAGCTACGTGCGGTTGACGCTGGGCAGTTTGTAAAGCTTTTAACACATCCTGGCGACTGATAATCCCTAGAAGGCGGTTTGTCTCGTCAACGACTGGTAATAATTCAATCCCTTCCCAAATCATCATATGGCTCGCTGTAGCAACGCTCGTATTCGGTGTTGTCGTAATCGGATTTTTCGTCATTACTTTTTCAATCGGGCGATCTTTTTCTTGATGGATGACATCTTTAGCAGTGACAATACCTTCAAGGCGAAAGTCCCCACTGACAATTGGAAAACGGGAATGTCCGGATAATTGGTTAAATTTAAACCACGTATCAACCGTATCGTTTATATTTAAATAATACGTTTGATTTAACGGGATATAAATATCTTCCACAAGCAAAATTTCCTTTTTAATCAATTGATCAAATATGGCCCGATTGATGATCGTTGCAACGGTGAACGTATCGTAGCTTGTTGATATAATGGGTAATTCAAGTTCATCTGCCAGCCGTTTTACTTCTTCTTCCGTATCAAATCCACCAGTAATTAACACTGCTGCGCCAGCCTTTAAAGCGTGCTTTTGGGCATTGACCCGATTTCCGACGATTAACAAGTTCCCCGCTTCCGTATATCGCATCATCGCTTCTAATTCCATCGCACCGATGACAAATTTATTCAGCGTTTTATGCAGTCCTTTTTTTCCACCTAATACTTGTCCATCAACAATATTGACAATTTCTGCATAGGTTAGCTTCTCAATATTTTCCTTTCGCTTCCGTTCAATCCGAATCGTTCCAACCCGTTCAATCGTACTAACAAACCCTTTGTTTTCCGCATCTTTAATCGCCCGATAAGCAGTTCCTTCACTAACGCCTAACTCCTTTGCAATTTGCCGAACGGAAATTTTCACACCGATTGGGAGTTCCTCGATATATTTCAAAATTTGTTCGTGTTTGGTAGCCATTTTTTCACCTTTCATTATTGAAAATTTCAACAATCCTAACTAGCATTATAACAGTTTTTTTCATCTGTATTAATTTTTTTTCATCATTTCATAAAAAAGAAAGGTTATCGTTCTCGAATTCGCCTCGACTGTGGTTGAGTTGGATAACGCAAACGTTCGGCATCTTTTCGTTGAACATATATGTTTTTCCCTTGTTTCGGTGAAAATAATAGACCAACTAAATTTCCCGCAATCGTAAATAGGGCAAATAATAACCAAATCCAAGAAAAATACCCGGCCACTCCTTGTCCATTAAACGGCAAAAGTGGTAAGGCGTAAATTAACAAGCCGATGGAAAACATAAACAATATGAAATATTTCATCCGCATATAACTTCGCCTCTTTCTCAAACATTTTCTCCTTTTCCTAACTATATGCACGTATCGACTGTTTGTATTCAATTATTCCATTTTCATTTTCAAATAAAAAAGAGGGCGTGCATCCCCCTTTTCCGCATCATATTATAATTCCATTCCTTCTCCAGGTTCCAAGATTTTACCGATTCCCGTATCAAGCCTTTGAATAAAATCATTCGGATCTTGTTCAATAACAGGAAATGTGTTGTAATGAATCGGAACGACATATTTTGCTTTAAGTAGTTTGGCCGCATAGGCTGCATCTTCAGGTCCCATCGTAAAATTATCCCCGATCGGCAAAAAGGCAATGTCGATCGGATCTTTGCCGATTAGCTCCATATCGGAAAAAAGTGCTGTATCCCCTGCGTGGTAAATTCTCTTTCCTTCAATTGTCAGCAAAACTCCTGCTGCAGTACCTAAATAATGGAAACCACCTTCCCCATTTTCATAGCCTGTACTATGTAAGGCAGGCGTTAGTTTCACCGTACCGAAATCAAAATCATAACTTCCTCCAATATTCATTCCGTGACTGTTTACCCCTTGACTTGCTAAAAATTGGGCCAATTCAACCATTGAAATGACGAGGGCATTCTTTTTCTTCGCCAATTGCACCGTATCCCCCAAATGATCACCGTGTCCATGGGTAACGATAATATAATCAGGTTGTTCCTTTTCTACCTTTAAATCAGTAAGTCCGTTTCCAGTAATAAATGGATCGATTAAAATTTCCTTCCCCTTCGTCTGAATTTTCACAACCGCATGGCCGTGGTATGTAATTTTCATTTTTAATCAAACCCCCTTTTTTTACATTTAACGAATACATTCGCCATTTTCATTGCAAAATCCTGCAGAAATGTGGTGGAATTTTCGTTTACAACTGGAAATATCGGTGTTAGGCTTATTGTAATCATTCAAAAATACGGAGGGATGGTTCTTATGATCAAGCGTATTCAAACTTTCCAACAATGGTTAAATGAAGAAAAGATCGATGCAGCGATTATTACATCGACAGAAAATGTCTTTTATTTCAGTCGTTTTTACAGTGATCCCCATGAAAGATTGTTGGCAATCGTTCTTTTCCAAAGGGAGGAACCCTTTTTAATATGTCCACTTATGGAAGCAACTTCCGCAAAGGATAAGGGTTGGGACTATCCGATTTTCGGTTATAAAGATACTGAAGATCCGTTACAAATATTAACCGATGAAATAAAAAAGCGAGTTGGAAATGGAACAACATTCGCCGTTGAAAAGAACCATATAAACGCATTTCGCTACGAAACACTTCAACGACAATTTCCCCGCGCTTCCTTTAAAAATGCGGAGGACCAATTAAATCAACAACGACTGATCAAGGATGATGCGGAATTGGAAAAATTAGAAAAGGCTGCTGAACTTGCCGATTATGCCATTCGTGTCGGTATAAATGAAATCAAAGAAGGGGTTACGGAATTACAAATTGTAGCAGCAATCGAATACGAACTAAAGAAAAAAGGGGTGGAAAAAATGTCCTTTCCCACCATCGTTTTGACAGGAGAAAAGGCAGCATCCCCCCACGGTACACCGGGTTTAACGAAAGTAAAAAAAGGCGATTTCGTTCTTTTTGATTTAGGCGTCGTTTACGAAGGTTATTGTTCTGATATTACACGAACCGTCCATTACGGCGGTCCGACAAAAAAGCAAGGGGAAATCTATGAAACGGTTTTACGAGCACAAGAAAAGGCGATTTCCATGAGTCGACCAGGCGTTTCCTGTGGGACATTGGATATGACTGCTAGAAAGATCATAAGCGAAGCAGGCTACGGGGAATATTTTACCCATCGACTTGGACACGGGTTAGGAATTAGCGTTCACGAATTCCCGTCCATTACTGAATCAAATCCCCTTCCTTTAAAAAAAGGAATGGTCTTTACCATTGAACCAGGGATTTATATTCCAAATGAAATCGGTGTTCGTATTGAAGACGATGTGGTTGTGACCGACCATGAAGCCTTGTCCCTCACCCGTTTTCCAAAACAATTGCAAATTATTTCGTAACTTCCTCCCACATATGGGCGAATGCTTAAAACTGGAAATCTTGTTCAAAACATAACCAAAGGATTGACCGATCAGACCTAAGGTAACGGCAGGGAAGATGGTGGCTATTTCTTATGAAACATCACGAACAGAAGCCCATAGACGAGCATGTGAGTTGTAGGGGCTAAACCAATGCCGAAAAAAAGCATCTGCATCGAAATAAAATCAACCGAATTTCATTGACGAGGAAAAGGGACTGTCCGAAAAGTGAGAAATCACCAAATACTAGTAAAACAGAAATGTTGATATATTAAGGTTTTGTAATATTAAAAGGGGCATTCAGAAGTCAAAAATACGACTTTCTGGACAGCCCCTACTTTCGTTAAGGATGAGTTAATTATTTAACACGATTTCTTCTAACAATAATTGTTTTGGGTCGGTGTACTCCATTTGATGGGCTTCCGCTACCCCTTTATGAGTAACATATCCCTTCAATGTATTAATTCCTTTCAACAACGTTTCATTTTCAAGACATGCTCGTTTATATCCTTTATTAGCAATTTGTAATGCGTACGGAATGGTTACATTTGTCAATGCCAACGTGGAAGTACGAGGAACGGCACCGGGAATATTCGGAACGGCATAATGTACAACCCCGTGTTTTACGTATGTTGGTTCGTCATGGGTCGTAACCCGATCGGTCGTCTCGAAAATCCCTCCTTGATCGATAGCAATGTCAACGATGACCGATCCATCCCCCATCTCTTTTACCATCTGTTCGGTAACAAGTTTCGGTGCCTTCGAACCAGGAATTAAAACCGCACCGATGACTAAGTCAGCATTTTTCACCGCTTCATGGATATTGAAAGGATTGGACATTAACGTGTTAATTTCATAGTGGAAAATATCGTCAATTTGGCGAAGTCTTTCCGGATTAATATCGAGAATCGTTACCTTTGCCCCTAAGCCAATCGCTAATTTTGCAGCGTTCGTTCCTGCGACACCTCCACCGATCACCGTTACATTTCCCCGCTGAACGCCAGGTACACCAGATAGCAATATTCCTTTTCCACCGTATACCTTTTCCAAAAATTGTGCTCCCAATTGTACAGACATTCTCCCGGCCACTTCACTCATCGGCGTTAGTAGCGGCAACTGGCCGTTTGGAAGTTGAACGGTTTCATAGGCAATAGCCGTTACATTTTTTTTCAGTAATTCCTTCGTTAATTCTTCTTCATTGGCAAGGTGCAAATAGGTAAAGAGGATTAAATCTTCTCGAAAATATTTATATTCACTTGGCAAAGGTTCTTTCACTTTCAAAACCATTTCCTGACTCCAAGCTTCTTCAGCTGTGTCGACGATTTTCGCACCAGCTTTCATATATTCTTCATCGGTAAAACCACTACCAAGTCCTGCACCTGATTCAATATACACTTCATGCTGATGGTTCACGAGGTGAATAACACCAGCAGGACTCATAGCAACACGATTTTCATTATTTTTTAATTCTTTAGGTATTCCAATTTTCATTTTCATATACCCTCCTGAAATCAATGGATTTATCCAATATTATCATAAAAGGTTGTTTTCGTATCTTCCTTTATCATATAATACAAAACAAAAATACTCACGAAAAACGCTTTCATTTTTAAATCTTTTTTAAATTTTTTTAAAACATAACCTTTATCCTAGTGTATAATAAAAGTATAAGGAGGGATTTTGTATGGCAAATGATTATAAGAAAATTATAGTCGCATTGGACGGTTCGAAGGAAGCGGATTGGGCTTTCAAAAAGGCTTGCGAAATCGCTAAACGAAACGATGGTCAATTATATCTCGTTCACATTATCGATATGCGTTCTTTCGCAACCTTGGAAGCATACGATCAAACCATTGCAGAGAGAGCGAGCAACTATGCAAAAGAAATGTTAGAAAACTACAAAAATGAAGCCTTGAAATTCGGTGTACACGAACCTGAGATCATTATGGAATACGGGTCTCCGAAAGTAAAAATATCGAAGGACATCGCTCAAAATGTTCAAGCAGATTTAATCGTCTGTGGTGCAACTGGTTTAAATGCGGTCGAACGATTCCTAATCGGAAGTGTCTCTGAACATATCGTTCGGTACGCCCATTGTGATGTATTAGTCGTTCGGACGAATAAAGACGATTAAAATGGTATGACTTTTTATCCCTTTCTTTTTGAACTTTATTAAATTATCAACCCGTATCATTCAATGCCCTCTGTTGGTGAAAGAAGATAATAAAAAAGATGTCAAACTTTTGATGGAACAGGAATATCAGAATTTCAATTAGAAACTTGCTGGTTCTGCTATAGAGGACAGGATTCATTAGCCAAAAAAATGGAGTGAAAAACCTAACCGAAGAATTCATTAATTATTAATATTTTCTTGAAAAATGCAAGAGAGACCTGTTTAATTCAAGTCTCTCTTTTATTTGCTAATAATCATCTGAATAAGGACCTTTTACTAAAGGGATCTGTTTTATGAACTTTTTCAATTCGATTCCAAAGTAATTTTCTATATCTCGTTTTAGATTTTGCTCTAATTGAATAAATTCCCTTACGATATAGTCTAAATCGAAAATATTGTACAAATCTTGCTCTGCCCAAATCGATTTCACTCTTGCTTTATTTGAAAATGGAATTAAAGATAGAATAGCACCATCTTCATAATCGTCATATTCAATCGTATAATAATGGAATTCTGGAGTATGTTCATCTGTGACTCTGTTTTTCCATTCGTATAATGCTTTATAGAATTCTAAAATAGCAAGTTCTGTTTCAAAGTATAATTCATTATTGATTTTTATTGTAAGTGTAGCTTCTACCGCTAATATGGTAGGAACATCTCGTTTATCTTTATTTGAAATAATTCCATTATCAACTACAAAATTGTATTCAAAAGTTATTTTACTGGAAATGCTGTCCATATCTTACCATCATATCCTATCACTATTCTTATTTTTGTTTCACCTTTAGTTCCAATCTTTTTTCCTAAGTTTACTTCGAATATGATTCCCCTTTTTACATATATAGCCGAAACATGTTTTATTTGGGCACACTTTTTTCGATATTTTATCATTACAGATTCCTTATTTCATTTCCTTTTCCATTATCCACCGATATTGATAAAACCGTTTCGCATAGTCGGAGACATTTTTTGTAATCCGATAATTCATTCCCGCTCCGATGGCCATACTAATCACCGGAATATTTTGATGTTTTTTCTTTTGGAAAAGCCGAATCACTAACCCTTTCATTAGCTGTAATAATAACGTATTCATCCATTTTTCATCCGTAATATCTTCCAAACCTTCATAAAAATATGGTTGATCCGTATCGTCTAATTCTCTAATTAATTCCTCCCATTCTGCTCGTTGGAATCGTTTCGGTAAAGTTGCCCAACGAAATACTTTTAACGCCAACATCAGTTCATATGGATTTTTTGGATTATAACCATAGGAAGCGGCAATAAATTGTACAGTACGTAAATTGATGATAAGTAATGCTGGTATGTCCGTACTAAGTAATAACGTACTACCTGAACTTGCCATCGTTCCTTGCAATAAAGAATATAAACGATGGGCAGAAATTTGCCGATCGGCTAAATAATTTAATTGAGCAATCGATAATGTTTTCAAGTCTTCTAACTGACGGATAGACTCATTAAATAGTTTTGCTTCTTGAATTATTCGTTCAATTCGATGATCAAAATTTTCCACTTGTTGTAAAGTAAGCTGGATGGAAAATAACCATTGATCCATGCGTCGAAAAATGAGTGAACGCGTGTCCTCAGGTAATATTTGGAACGCCCTATGAACCCATTCATCATATGTATTGGATAAATCGTTCGTCTCCTCGGATAAATTTTCAATCCACTGCTTCAGTCTTCTTGATAATTCCTCTTCTTGTTTCGACAGCATTTTCCAACCCCCCTATCTCCTTCAAAAATCCTTTATGAAAAGTATACCATACGATAGAAAGGTGAAAATCGGAAATGTCTAAAAGAAAAAGCCTTCCTTGTTTAATGGTAAACTTAAGGAAGGATAAATCGAGTAAATTAAGAGGATTTATTCATCGATTTTTGCAATTCGCATAACATCCCGGGCGATCATCACTTCTTCATTTGTCGGAATTACGACCACTTTGACCGGTGAGAACGGATAATTAATAAATGCTTCTGTTCCCCGGGTATTCCGATTGACTTCTTTATCCCAATAGACACCCATAAATTCCAAACCGTGAAGCACTTTTTCCCGAACGATCGGACTATTTTCTCCAATTCCAGCGGTAAAAATAATCGCATCAACGCCGTTCATTCTAGCAGCATAAGAACCGATATATTTATGGATCCGATTTGCAAAAACCTCGAGGGCTAATTGGGCTCTTTCATTCCCTTCATTCGCTTCCGTTTCAATATCCCTTAAATCACTTGAAAATCCGGAAATCGCTAAAAGTCCACTTTTTTTGTTCAAAATTTGTACGACTTCACTAGCATCTTTTCCTGTTTTTTCCATAATATACGGGATTAATGCGGGATCGATATTTCCAGAGCGAGTCCCCATCGTTACTCCTGCAAGCGGGGTAAATCCCATGGACGTATCGATCGACTTACCACCTTCCACCGCAGCAATACTTGCACCGTTTCCTAAGTGACAAGAAATCAATCTTAGTTGGGAAATCGGTCGTTCTAATAACTCCGCTGCCCGGTGGGATACGTATTTATGGGAGGTCCCATGAAAACCGTATTTCCGAATACCAAATTTTTCATAATATTCATACGGAAGGCTATATAGATAAGAACTTTCGGGCATCGTTTGATGGAAAGCGGTATCGAAAACGGCAACTTCAGGAACGTCCGGTAAAATTCGTCGAAAGGCTCGAATTCCAATTACGTGGGCATGATTATGAAGAGGTGCTAATTCTGCTAAATCTTCAATTTTTTGTAAAACATCATCCGTAATTAGGGCGGAATCATTGAAATATTCTCCACCATGCACGATTCGATGTCCGACCCCTTCAATTTCGTCATAAGAACGAATTACACCAAGGGAAATCAATTGATCCAATAAAATTTGAACCGCTACTTCATGGTTTGGAATTTCCTGATTGATTACATGTTTATTCCCATTAAATGTAATAGTAAAGATTCCGTTTTCTAAACCGATTCGTTCGACTAAACCCTTTGTAATTACTTTTTCTTCTGGCATCTCAAATAATTGAAACTTTAACGACGAGCTGCCGGAATTAATGGCCATAATTTTTCTCATTTCATTCTCTCCTCATTACAAATCGTAATTTTATTTTGGACAGCTTATATATTTTCTATTTCATTTCTTAGGTGAAAACAAAAAATGCTCTTCAATTTCACATTAAAACATTGGTTATTTATTTTTTCAATGGTTGTAACAATTTGTTAACGTTATCACAAAGAAGTAATTATATTGTGATATTTCTAACAAAATAATTACTTTTTACTATTTCAAAAGAAGAAAAATAGTTTCTCTTCTTTTTATTTTTCATCTATTTCAGTCATCGCTTGCAATACATGAAAGATAAAACAACAATAGACCTTTGTATCATTAAAAAACGGGCTGTCAATGGATTTGACAGCCCGTTCATGTTCCAATAAGAGCTTTATGTCCAACCTATGAATCATATTTCACAGCAAAGGGACTTTACCCGTTAAGCTTCCCTTTTATTTTCCATAAACCAGCGATTGATTTTTACCATAATCGATTCTACCGCATCTTTATCCTTTAACGAAGGGAGATTGGCCAATAAAACTTCTTTCGGCGGTTTGACCCCTTCTCCATTCTTTTGCAAAATAAGAATACTTTTTCCTAGCCGCCCATCTTTAAACATCGTCGAAGGTAATTGAAACAATGCTTGTATATGTAAATGTTTTTTTATGAACGTATGGAGTTGTTTCGACTCACTTCCTTCAAATAAATTGTTCGGAATAATAAAAAATAAATAACCTCCTGGTTTCGTATATTTCATCCCTTGTTCAATCATTAAATAATGGATGAACGAATGGTCATGACTAGACGTCAATTCAAATGGTTCAGATAAAAATTTGTTTGGATAATATCCAACAGGTAAGTCGCTAACAACCAAATCTACCGGATCAATCAGTAATGGTTTAAGGCTATCTTGATTGTAAAGTTGGATGGAATGCTCTTGTAAATTGGCATTCACATAAGCAATCTTTATCAATAATTCATCCAATTCAACTCCATAAGCCTTTAAAGATGAATTCGGAAGCTGATTCAAAATCGTCGTTAACAAATTTCCCGTTCCGACAGCGATATCTAAAATTGTAAATGTTCGTTTTTCGTTTAAAAATTTCCCAATCAAATAACTAAGAAGAAAGCCGATCGTATCTGGTGTCATTTGATGATGCGGTTGAACATTTTTTCGCATTCCTTTTAAACAAGCAAGTTGAAATGCCTTTCGAATATCCTCCCGCGTATAAGACATGCGATTTATTTCATCATATGCTTTTTCAAGCCTTTTTACCGTCATTTCACTTACGTCCGGTTGAAGCACTTTATTTTGAAAAACATTTTCTCCTGTTTCAATAAGTGCATCTAAATATGTACAATCCAATTCCTTTTCCAATAAGCTTGCAGTTTCATCCAATGTTTGAAACAGACGTTCAACAGTTGTGACTTCCATGTTGGGATCCCCCATTCTTTTCCTCTTTTCACTAATTGTTTATTTTAATATGTTTTCTTTAAGGAAACAAGAAATACATATTCACTCGTATCATCCGAGGGATCCAATGAACGATTATCCGTCTATTTTGCCCGTTTTGCCGCTTCAATGGCCGCTTCATAATTCGGATGGTTCGTCACTTCATCAACATATTCCACATAAGTCACCCGATCGGATGAGTCGATGACAAAAATACTTCTGGAAAGTAAACGTAATTCCTTTATGTGAACACCGTACGCATTCCCGAAAGACAGATCCCGATGATCCGATAACATTTGTACATTGTCGATTCCTGCAGCTCCACACCAGCGGGCTTGAGCAAAAGGTAAATCGACGCTGATCGTTAACACTTTAACCCCTGGCAGTTGGGCTGCTTCTTCATTAAACCGTCTCGTTTGTTCCGCACATACCCCCGTATCGATGGAAGGAACGACGCTGATTAATCGGACATGCCCTTTGGAATCGTTTAACGTTACTTCCGTTAAGTCATTAGCAAGGACCTTAAAATCGGGTGCTTGATCTCCTACTTGAACCGTATTTCCTACTAATGTAACCGGCTTTCCTTTAAAGGTTACTTGTTTCATTAAAAAACCACCTCTATTCTTTGTTTTGTTCTATCATAAATGAAAAATGGAGAAAAAAGCAAATATTTACACGATATTTATATTAGAAATAAAAGAAATCGAAAATAAACCGATGCTCCCATTGCATCGGCATCAGCCAAAAATTAAATTTTATATTGGCGCATCTTCCTTTTGATCACTTTTTCCCTGTGAATCATTCTTGTTCTCACTTTGCTTTCCTTTCTTTTGAGCATTGTCTGACATCATTTGCTGAATTTTTTCCACCATATTCGGTACTAAATCAAAAAGTTTTTCATATAGGTGGGTTCCCTCATCCATGTGAAGCATTTTCACTCCTTGACTATTTACAATTAAAAAGGCAATCGGCTTAATGGATACTCCTCCACCGCTTCCGCCACCAAAAGGTAGTTCACCATTTTCGGATTGACTCGAAGCCCCTTCAACGAAAAATTGGGAACCGCCCGCTGCAAATCCGAAACTTACCTTTGACACCGCTAATATGACACTTCCGTCCGCTGTCTCGATTGGATCGCCGATGATCGTATTCACGTCAATCATTTCCTTTAAATTTTCCATCGCTGTCATCATTAATCCCTGTATTGGATGTTCAGACATGATTTATCCTCCTTTTTTCACTTCGTTTTCCGGATGAATGTTACGGATCTCCCTTTTCCAATAACGAAGGATTTGGATTCCTGCTAAAATAGCATACCCGAGACGTATGCGAACAATACATCGTAAAAACGTTTCAAAAATATTTTGATTGAATATCGGTTGAATATGTACTTTCGGTTTCATTTTTAAACGGGTGTAACGGCTGATCATACCGATAATGTTTCCCTTTACCGTCCATCCTAATCCGATGAAAACCCCTGTTTGAGCAGCATCTTCCATTCCGATTGCGGAACGCCATTCCAATTGATGGACACGCATATATTTTAAAATGCTTTTGCCAATTTGAAGAAATTGGAGAATTTGGTGAAAAATATAATCCATGTCACCGAACGTTTTTACTTCCTGTTTTCTTCCTTTAATCGTTCGATCGATCGTTCTCTTTTTCGGTTTTTGTGATGGACTCGAAGGAAAGCTTTTCTTAAAATGAAGGAGGCCAAAACAAGTTGAAATGTTTATATGGAGGCGATTATCATCGTCTATATACGAATAACTAACATGCAAGCGAATATCGCAGAAAAATAGAAGAAAAAAAAGAAAGAAAAGGATTCCGATCATGAAAAGCATTTTTTCCACAACCTTTCAGCTGCCATTATCGACATAAAAAAATAAAATTAAACAGGGTCAGACCTTTATCTGACCCTGTAATTTTCATGGATGACAGCTGTATCGGAAAAAAAATCGTGCAACCCTTGTTTTTTTGGAAGAAAAGCAACGAGAAAATACAAAAACATAAAACTCGTTGAAATATATCGTCCAATCCATTCGCGGAATAGAACCGTTTTCCATGAAAATTTTTCTTCTGTTAACGGAATCACCTTCAATCCAAAAATCATTTTTCCAAGGGTTTGTCCGAAGTATTTCGTAAGCAACACAAAATATAAGTAAAAAACAACAGCAGAAAGAAACGTATAAGGTGAAAGGAAATCCTCCGTACTCCAATCGAATAAATAAGTAAAGGGCATGACAAAAATTTGCTTCAATCCCCAAACCATAATTACATCCACAAGAAAAGCCCAAAATCGGATCCAAAAACCTGCATAGGCGAATTGATCCTTTTCATCATTCAACAGATTGTGCAACGGAGTATTCGTGCTATTTATCGATTGTTTTTCAATATTTACGCTTTGTTCTATCTTCCCATTTTCCTTATCAAATACTTCATCCATTCGAACACCCCCTATTCAGAATACAAATACATGAGTCGCGGCGAATGATGATGATTCAATAATTGATTGACAATTGTTAACTCCGGATTGTTCCCGAGCATTTTATTCATAGTAAGTCCTAAAATCGATCCGATTCCGAGGTCGTTAGCCACATAACGAACGACTTGAGCATTTTTTAAATTGTAATCGTTCTTCATCGCTTCAATCGTATCATCTAAAAACCCGAACTCATCGATTAGATTTAGTTCCTTCGCTTGTCTTCCGTCATAAATGCGTCCGTCAGCGATTTTTTTCACTTCTTCTTCCGACATATTTCTTCCGTCCGCTATTACTTTGACAAATTCCTCATACGTGTTATCGATCATTTCCTGTAATATTTTCTTTTCTTCCTCCGTCATTTCCCGAGTCGGATTCAAAATATCTTTATACTGCCCACTTTTAATCGTGATCGTGTCAACCCCAAGTTTATCAGCCAATTCAGTCATGTTATATGATTGCATGATTACACCGATGGAGCCTGTAATTGTTTCTTTGCTTGCAAATATTTTCGTCGCTGGAGCCGAAATATAATAGCCACCAGATGCGGCCATTGTACCCATCGAAACATAAATCGGTTTTTCCGTATCTTCCAAGATTTCAGTTAACCGGTCATGAATTTCTGCACTTTCGACTACTCCACCACCGGGGGTATTGACACGTAATACAATACCTTTAACCGTTGAATCTTCCTTTGCCGTCTTCAACTGTTCTAAAAACAATTGATGATTGTAGTCGACATAAGTAAGGAGAGAGCTTCCCCCATCCTGAATCGTTCCATTAACTTCCAAAACTACGATTTTTTTGGTGAGATCCCCTTCTTCTATCACTTCTTCTGAAAATTCCTCATCCGCTGAAAGCCATTCTTCTAACGCTTTTCGTCCATCACCGATCGTGAAAAAAGTCGTCACCGATGTGACCACCGAGATGAAAAACATTAGTACAGCAATCCCTAATGCAATCCAACGTTTTGCGTTCAAAAAAATCCCCCCAAGCATTTTATAATTCATTCATAACATGATAAACTAATTTTAAACGTATGAACGATGTTGCATCAATCGATCAAACCCCTTTAGATCAGAAAGGAGATGGGTGTATGAACCGAAGAAGACAGCTTTATTTTTTTGTGCAACATGAAAAACGATTAGAAAAGAAATTGGAAAACTTAAAAAAACTCGCAATTCAACATGACTTTACGATCGGTGAAAATCATAAAGATGCTAATATCATCGTCAGCGTTGGCAACGATGGAACCTTTCTTCAAGCAGTAAGAAAAACAGGATTTCGAAATGATTGTTTATATGTTGGAATCTCCACAGATAATCTTCCGAGTTTTTATTGCGACTTCCACATTGATGAACTGGATAAAATGGTTGAAGCGGCAACTACTGAACGAATAGAAGTTCGCAAATATCCGATCATTCAAGTGACTGTAAATGGGGAACATCCACCCTTTTATTGTTTAAATGAATGTACGATTCGTTCTTCCATCGTTAAAACCTTCGTCATCGATGTTTATGTGGACGATTATCTTTTTGAAACATTCCGGGGTGACGGAATGATTATTTCTACGCCTACAGGAAGTACCGGATACAATAAATCCGTTCGGGGCGCAGTTGTCGACCCACTGATTCCTTGTTTCCAAGTTAGTGAAATTGCTTCACTGAACAACAATCACTACCGTACGTTGGATTCCTCCTTCATTTTAAGTGGTGACCGAAAATTAACATTGAAAGTTGTACAAGATGGGAACGATTTCCCTTTACTTGCTATGGACAACGAAGCCCTCGGAATTAGCCATGTACAAAAATTAACCATTCAACTTTCAGACCGACGGATCAAAACGGTTAAACTGAAGGACAATTCCTTTTGGCATAAAGTACAAAGAACGTTTTTATAATTTTTCCTACGACGAAATCAATCGGATGTTTATACGTTTACATTTCGTAAAACGCCCATCCCCCTTTCAAAGGATTCTAGCTTAATAGCCGTTTCCCATACAATTTTACGAAAAAAAAGGGGGATGGTTTCATTTGAATGAAAAATTCATTTATCAAAGGACTTCCCTCTACATGGAAGCCTCTCCCTTCTGCCTTTTCTTATAAAGTGCTTTGATATTTGGGTATGTAAATATAATGAGCGCCAACCAAATAAAGGAAAAAGATGCAAACTGTACGGTTGAAAAGCTTTCGTGATATAAAAATACCCCTAATAGGAGCATAAGGGTCGGTGCGATATATTGTAAAATTCCGACGTAGTATAGTGGAATTCGCTGCACGCCTTTCGCGAAAAATAATAACGGTAAAAGGGTCGCTAATCCCGCACCAATTAATACAATATCAGTGAATAAGGATCCAGATAAAAAGGCGGATCTTCCTGTCAATTGCAAATATAAAAAGTAACCGAACGCAACAGGTACGACAAAAAACGTCTCAATCGCAAGTCCCGTTAAAGCATCCATTTGGACAAGTTTTTTTAATAAACCGTAAAAGCCAAAGGTGATCGCCAAGCCAAAAGCAATTAACGGAAAGGAACCGTGGGATACGGTTAAAATGATCACACCTATGCTTGCCAACAAAAAAGACAAGCTTTGGGTACGGTTTAATCGCTCCTTAAAAAAAATAACTCCAAAAAGGACGCTAACTAACGGATTCATATAATAACCGAGACTAGCATCGGTGACATGTCCAGCGTTAACCGCCCAAATATATACAAACCAATTCG
The DNA here is from genome assembly GCF_026547205.1 of Fervidibacillus halotolerans. Classification (GTDB taxonomy): domain Bacteria; phylum Bacillota; class Bacilli; order Bacillales; family Caldibacillaceae; genus Fervidibacillus; species Fervidibacillus halotolerans. The sequence continues at coordinate 1,801,669 of NZ_CP106877.1, forward strand.
TTGTAATGATCATAGAAGCGGTAAAAATGATGACCACTTGTTTTAAATCTTTTCTTAGCGAACGAATAGTATCCATAATTTGGTGCCGGCCATTTATTACTACAAGAAGGAGTATACTGAAAACAAAAGACCAAATAATTCGATGGGTCAATATTTCATCCGAAGATACGTGATCAATTAATTTCCAATAAATCGGTAAAAATCCCCATAAACAATATGCCAATACTGCATATATTACGCCAGCCTCTCGTTGCACTTCCTTCGCGGGAAAATGGCAAGCATTCCCCCACTCCCTCCCCTCATTATTCTCTTTCCCATTCCTCTACTTCGAAGATTTGTGATAAAAATACAATTTGGCCCATCTTTCCATCAGAAAAATAAACCCCTTAGAAAACGAAACGACTCTCTCTTTTCACTTTTACAAATCATCCAAATACGATAAACCGTTTTTAATAAAACGATTAATCATCATCGCCATATCATCTTTCGACACATCCATTCCATTTAATAACCAATCTTTAATTACATGAATCGCACCACTAATCACAAAAGTACTCAAATACTTCGATTCTAACTGATGATCAACTCCATCTAGCCAATGGTTCATCATAAACTGTTTTGCGACGGATTTTAATTTCGTTTCAAACCCGGATTCCCTATTTTTATTTAACAAAATTTGAAAGGTTTTTTGATTATCCTCAATATATTCTAATAATTTTACTGTCATTTTGTCTTCTTCCAACTTAAAACGTTCCAAATAAGAATGGAGATCCTTAATTATTTCCTCTTCAATTTTCGCCAAAAGGTCATATTGATCGGAAAAATGGGCGTAAAAGGTTGAACGGTTAATGTCTGCAAGCATGCAAATTTCCTTCACTGTTATGTTTGAAATCGGTTTGTTTTCCAATAATGTCATTAAACTTTGCTTTAATGCGTAACGTGTATATCGTTTTCGTCGATCTATTTTTTTTACCAACGGACATTCCCCCTTCCGTCCAATGTTTGGCAAATTTGTGACAATTCAACAAATATTGATTATTTGTTGGAATACCGACAGAAATTATAAAACTGTATGTTGTTTTTCCAACACTGTGTTCATATAATATTAAAAGATAAAGGAATAAATGGCAAGAGGGGAGTGAGGAGGATCGACATATCAAAATTTGTCCTTAAATATAGAAGAGGAATTGTCACAATCTTTTTTCTTCTCGCCATCATTGGTTTAATTGCCCAATCGACAGTAAACGTAAACTATAACCTCGTGGATTATTTACCGGATGATTCACCCTCGACCATTGCCATGGACATCGCTGAAGAGCAGTTTAAAGATCCTGTACCGAATGCAAAGGTTATGATTCAAGATGTTTCATTGGTTGAAGCAATTCATTATAAAAGACAGTTGGAAGGGATTGACGGAGTTTCGCAGGTGATTTGGCTAGATGATGTTATGGATATTAAAATCCCTATTGAAATGGCCGATCAAAATATCGTCCAATCCTACTATCGGGATCGAAATGCTCTCATCTCTTTACGAATGGAACAAGGAAAGGAAGCGAAAATTTTAGATGAAATTTACGACTTAATTGGTGAGGAAAATGCGATAGTAGGTGAAGCGGTAAATACGGCTCTGTCACAAAAAATGGCCTTTCAAGAGACGATGTTTGCTACAGCACTAATCATCCCCATAATCATCTTGATTTTGCTTTTATCAACCAACTCTTGGATCGAACCATTATTTTTTTTAACCGCTATTGGCATATCGATCTTAATTAATCTCGGGACAAATGTATTTACCGGAGAAATTTCATTTATTACCCAATCTGTTGCTCCTATTTTACAATTGGCGGTATCCCTCGATTATGCGATTTTTTTATTACACAGTTTTTCCAAATATCGAAGGGACGAATCCGATCCGGAAAAAGCGATGAAGCTAGCGATGAAGGATTCCTTCCCGGCCATTATAGCAAGTGCATCAACGACGTTTTTCGGTTTTTTCGCCTTAACCTTTATGGATTTTAAAATAGGGGCCGATCTCGGTCTGAATCTTGTCAAGGGCATTTTCTTCAGTTTTATCAGTGTCATCTTCTTTTTACCGGCTTTCACTTTAACATTTTACCGATGGATTGACCGAACGAAGCATCGTACGTTCATACCTGATTTTCATAAATTAGGAAAAAAGGTATTAACATTCGGGAAACCCCTATCCATTTTCCTTTTGATTCTTATAATCCCCGCTTTTTTAGCTCAAAGTAAGACGACATTTTTATATGGAATCAATGATCAACCAGAATATACACGGGCTGGAAGAGACCAAATGGAAATGGAAAAAATCTTCGGAAAGCAAACACCTATTGTATTATTGGTAGCAAAGGGAAATATCGTAAAGGAAGAAGAACTCGTCCAAAAAATAGAAGCGTTTCCGTATGTAACCGATGTGGATGCATTTGTACAAACGGTCAGCCCAGTCATACCTGCCGATTTCATTGATGAAAACATCTTCAAGCATTATTATTCCGATCATTTCACTCGAATGATAATCCAAACGAATACTGATGTGGAAGGAAAGGAAACCTTTTCTTTTTTAGACGATTTAAAAAAAACGATCAATACCTTTTATGACGACTGGTACATGCTTGGCGAAAGTGCATCTTTATATGACATCAAACATACGGTGGAAAGGGATAATCGAGTCGTTAATGTTTTAACGGTTGTTACCATTGGGATTGTTTTACTACTCACATTCCGCTCGATTTCCATTCCGGTCATCCTACTTATAACGATTCAATCAGCCGTTTGGTTCAATTTGGCCATTCCATATTTAATGAATACGTCATTTGTGTATCTCGGTTATTTATTAATCAATACGATACAACTTGCCGCCACAGTCGATTACGGAATATTATTTACGGAAACGTATAAAAAACTAAGGATTAAAATGTCTGCAAAACGGGCAGCCATTCGCACCATTAACGAGAAAATCATGGCCATTTTTATCTCGACTTCGATTTTATCCACCGTCGGATTTATTTTAAGGCTAACTTCTTCAAATCCGATTGTATCTTCAGTTGGTTTACTCATCGGTCGGGGGGCATTACTATCCTTTACAATGGTCGTCTTTGTTTTACCCACATTTTTAATTCTTTTTGATCGCATAATCGAAAAAACAACGCTCAAAACAACATTTTATAAGGAGTCGTGAGGATGGGATGAAACGTATATTTACCATTGTATTTATTAGTATTTTTATCATTCCAAGCCTTTTTGCCTCAGCAAACAACAACACATCATCAAAGGCGAAGGAAGACGAACAATTCGGTCGTTTTTCAGAAAAAGAGGAAGTAGTCTACGTCACCCTAAATGAAAAAGGGGATCAAACTGGGATGTATATAGTCAATCGATTCGTCATCGATCGTCCTGGAATAATTATTGATTATGGACCGTATACTCAACTTGAAAATTTAACAGACTTACAAAAGATGGAACAAAATGGAGACGAAATTACCTTTTCAGCAAGTGAAGATCTTTTTTATTACAAAGGGACTGTAGATCATTTGCCCTTGCCTTGGGACTTCGATTTCACCTATCAATTGAATGGTGAGAATGGATCACCGAAAGAATTATTAGGAAAAGATGGGTCATTTAAAATGGAAATCACTATCCGGAAAAATGATAATGCCATGGAAGGTTTTTTTGAAAATTACATGCTACAAATATCCATAGCCTTTCATTCGGGAAAATTTAAAAATCTTAAAGCCGATGAAGGGATTATCGCAAATGTCGGAGAGAACAAACAAGTTCGTTTTACGGTGATGCCTGGAAATGAAAAACAATTGACAATTACAGCCGATGTGGAAAAGTTTCAAATGGGACAGATTGAAATAACTGCCCTTCCTTCCTCTATAGCGATCGACAAACCCGATTCATCCCATATGAAACAAGAATTTACGTCCCTTTCCAACGCAACGTTCGATCTTTATAACGGGATTGCTTCCTTTCATCAAAGTCTCGGGCAATTTTTGGATGGATTCACCAACTTAACGGAAGGTTCTAGCCAATATCAAAGTGGGATGGAAAGGCTGGATGAAGGTTCCCAACAGTTGGTCGATGGGGGAGATTCCATTCTTTCCGCGTTGGAGACATTAAATTCCACTTCATTTCCTTCAAATGAACAAAAATACGAAAACATCCAATTACTACATCAAGCAATTGTGAACATAGAAGAAGGTTTAACGTCAACAATGGATGAATTAGCAAATGTTAAAGAGGGGTACGATCAAGCTTACCAATCGCTCGATACAGCCCTTCGTTCCTTACCGGATACACAAATTTCGGATGCGGATATTCAAAAATTATATGCAAGTAATGCCGACCCCTCCATTATCCATCAGCTGATCGAAAACTACCATGCTTCCGTATCCGTAAAAGAAGCCTACTTTACGAGCCAACCATCATTTCAAATGTTATCTGACAGTTTAGACAACCTTATCGCTTTCTTACAAGGAATGCAGTTCCAATTGCAACAGATCGCCGATGAACTAAATCATTTGGTACAATCCATGCCAACAAAAGACAAAACGAAACAATTACAAGAAGCCCTTCAATCTTTAACAGATACGTTCAAATCCTTCCAAATCGGAGTCAAAGGGTATGTAGCAAATATCCACAATTTAACGAAGGAATACGAAAATATTCATCTAGGAATGAGGCAATTTGCGAAAGGAAAGAACAACGTATTGGAAGGTTCTCAGAAATTACAAAAAGGCGCAATGGCCCTCCACCATGCTACAAAAGATTTGCCAAATGAAGTGGATGAAGAAATTCAAAAGCTATTTTTGGAATACGATAAATCAGACTATAAACCGGTTTCCTTCGCATCTAAAAAAAATACATCCGTCTCTTCCGTCCAATTTGTGATAAAAACAGAGGAATAGGGGCGGGTACTTTCACCCGCCCCTTAAGCCAGCTATATATGAATGTTATTGACCTTGTCCATTTAACTGTTGTTGTGCCATTTGCACAAGGCGTTTCGTAATTTCCCCTCCGACAGAACCATTTGCACGGGAGGTTGTTTCCGGTCCTAATTGAACACCGAATTCTTGAGCGATTTCCGTTTTCATTTGATCAATCGCTTGTTGAACACCTGGAACTAAAAGTTGATTCGAGTTCGAGTTTCGTGCCATCTTATTCACCTCCTTGTGCCCATAGATTATGCATATTTAGGGCAATCATACATCTTCAAAGGAGGTAAATGTTAGTAAGGAGGGGAAAGATATACATATTTTGACTTACCCAATCCACCGATACTTATACATAGTAAAAAAGAGCACGAAAATCGTTAAAACAAGTTTTCAAATAACGATTGCTCCGGTTCCTTTCCCGCTTCAATTTCCAATGTTTCAACACCTTTTACCGCTTTTTCAATCAAGCGTTCATAATCTTCCCTCTCCTCAAATGCTTCCGCCCTATCCAGTTTCGGTTTCGTGATCGGCTGAGCCGGTGTAAAGATCGTACAACAATCTTCATACGGTCGATTGGAAATTTCTAGCGTTTCAATTTCCTCAGCAATTTTAATAATTTCATTTTTGTCCATAGCAATTAACGGACGCAATACTGGTGTGTTTGTTACTTCATTAATTGTAAACATACTTTCTAACGTTTGGCTTGCAACTTGTCCTAAACTTTCTCCAGTAACAATGGCGAGGGCCTTTTGTTTTTTCCGAAGTTCATCGGTAATTCGCAACATCATCCGTCGCGTTATAGTCATCGTATAATTTTCCGGCACGCTTTGTTGAATCGTCTGCTGAATTTCGGTAAACGGAACGATATGAAGGGTAAAACGACCACTAATTTCCGCTAATTTCTTCGCTAAATCGACGACTTTTTCCTTTGACCGAACACTTGTAAAAGGAGGACTATAAAAATGAACACCTTCAATTTCCAATCCCCGCTTCATCGAGACGTAACCTGCAACCGGACTATCGATTCCACCAGATAGCATAAGCATCGCCTTTCCAGCGGAATTAACGGGCATGCCACCAGCACCTTTGATAACTTCACAAGTTAAATATACAGCGTCTCTACGCACTTCCACCCGGAGTTCCAAATCAGGATGATGAACATCTACAGATAAACCGTTTATATGTTTTAACAAATGTCCACCAATTAACCGGTTTAACTCATCGGAAGTGTATGGATAATCTTTATCTGCCCGCTTGGCCGATACTTTAAACGTTTTATTTTCCGCATGTAATTTTTCAAAAAGTTCCCGGGTACTTTCTTTTACGCTATTCAAATCCTTGTCCACTTTCAAAACAGGAGAAAAGGATTGGATACCGAACACTTTTTTCAATTTATTTCCAATTGGTTCCCAATCTTCTCCGTTTAATACAATATAGGCCCTGTCCCGATTCGCTTTAATTTTAATTTTTTCATAATCGCGTAAAATATAACGGAGATGGTCGCGTAACTTATCAACAAAAAATTGACGATTTTTTCCTTTTGTAGAAATTTCTCCATAACGGATTAAAATTTGATCGTATATCATATGGATCCCCTCATCACTGGTAATAATTTTTCAATACTCGATTTAATCACTTTTACCGCTCTTTCTGCCTCTTGAATTGTATTTTCATAACTTAAACTAATCCGAATACTCGATTCGGCTCTTTTTTGATCAACCCCCATGGCCAGTAATGTTTTACTCGGCTCATTTCGTTTCGAAGAACAGGCACTTGTCGTCGAAACGTACAACTGTTTTTCACTAAATGTATTGACGAGCACTTCCGCCTTAAACCCTTCCACAGAAAAATTTAAAATATGTGGGGCAATATGCATTTCTGGGGTGTTGATGGTCGTTTGGTCGATTTTTATCAACTCATGACGCAAATAATCTCGGATTTTTTCCATTTCATGTCGTTTTTGATTAAAATCTTCGAAAGCGAGGCGCAATGCTTTTGCCATCGCCACAATTCCCGGGACATTTTCCGTACCACTCCGGAGTCCTTTTTCTTGATTCCCACCATGAAGGAGTGGCGTTAATTTCACCCCTTCTCGAACATATAGTGCACCCGTTCCTTTTAATCCATGGAACTTGTGGGCGGATATAGTCGCCAAATCGATTTGGCTTTTATGAAAATCAATTGGAACCTTACCAATCCCTTGTACAACGTCTACATGGAATAAAATTTTCGGATAGTTTTGTAATAACGAGCCGATTTCTTCAATAGGCTGAATGACACCAATTTCATTATTTACATGCATGATTGAAACGAGAATTGTATCGTCTCGAATCGCCTTTTTTAAATCATCTAAATGAATTCTTCCATTTTCGTCTACAGGTAAATACGTAATGTCAAAACCATCTTTTTTTAAGTATTCACAGGCGTTCTCGACAGAAGGATGTTCAATTTTTGTCGTGATTAAATGTTTGCCCCGATTTCGAAATTGATTGGCAACTCCTTTAATCGCTAAATTATTACTTTCCGTCCCACCTGATGTAAAATATATTTCCGACTCCCCTACATTAAGTAAAGAAGCGATCTGCCTTCTTGCTTGGGCTAATAATTTTTCAGTTTGTAATCCAAAGGAATGAACTGAAGAAGGATTCCCGTAATAAATGGATGCCACTTTGTGAAATGTATCCAACACCTCTTCGTTCGGTTTCGTAGTCGCACTGTTGTCAAAATAGATCATGATCGATCGCTCCCCCCTTCATGATTCTCGCTCATCTTCTTGTCAAAAAATTGTCCCGACGACTATATTAGTTAGAATGTGGGATTAGGTATGCAACGATTTTGTCCTGAAGATGTTTTAACCAATTTCATTCTAGGCTAAAAGTCAGATGCATAAAAAAGTCCAAAAAAAGGATATCACATGAAGTGATATTCCTTAAATAAAATGATCGATCAACTGCTTCGATTATTTATCTCCGTTGATTTCCTCATTTATAATCGCCTCAATTTTTTTCAAAGCACCTGGCTCAACGGACTCAACGGCAGAAGCTGCCTCTTCCAACGCCTGCCCATAGTCATAACGACGGAAGGCATCTTCGGCTGATAACAATTGTTTATGGATTTCAGGATGTTGACTACGGTATCTATTCCCATATTGAATAATTTTTTCAATGAAAAAGACGTTTTCGACCATTTCATTTACTTGTTGATGAAGTTGATTTACTACTTCTTCCGCCTTTTTCAATGTTTGTTGAACAGCAGTCATAACGAGCGGTTTTTTCTCCAACTGTACAAAACAATCTTCCACGGATTCCGTCGCTTCAAGGAACAAGGTTTCAATATGGAGCGGTATGCCTGGCACATTGCTTCTAGAGATGAGTCGTTTCGTTTCCTGAACGAGATATTTCAGTTCTTTAATTTTTTCCCGTGCATCGATTTCATCTTTACGCAATGTTTGCAACTTTTCCTTAAATTTCTGTTGCTCTTTTTCAATTTCTTCCAATTCACCGATGATTCCTTCTAATTTTTCCCTTATGGCGGAGTAAGCAGATTTCGGTTGAGCCTCTCCAGATAAAATGGCAATTGTTTTTTTCATCGTTAACAGCCGTTCTTCCAACTGTTTCGTCAAATTTTCATCTGCATCCGATAAATGATAGGCTGATTTTACATCCGTCACTTCCTCCTGTAAAGAGCGCGTTTCCTCAATCAATTGATCGATTCGTTTGACAGTCGGTTCCTCATTTTTTTGTATAAATTGTTTCGAATGTACTTCCGCTTCTAGTAAATCATACATTAAGTTCAAGCTATCTTTAATATCTTCAATTCCGGAAGAACATTCATCTACTTCCGTCTTTTCAATCAATTCCTGATAATGATTCAATTGTTTCTCAATTTTTGCCAATTCCTTGTCCAAACCAATATGTTCTAAATAATACCCTTCCTTTTCCATCTCTGAAATGCCGTCTTTAATTTCCTTTAATTGGGAAGGGATATTATGTTCACAATCATTGATTAGTAAGGGAATCATCTCCATTTTCTTTTCGATATTTTGTAATTTCTCTTTCGTATCGAGAAGAATTTCCCTAGCCGTTAAATAATTCCCTTGTTCCGACTCCTTTTGATACATTTCGAATTGGTCGCTAACATAGCTAAGCAACCGTTCCAAGTGGCTAGCAGATTTGCCAAAAACATGACGATGGGCGAGAAGATTTTTCTTTAACAATTTAAACGTGTCTTGCAAGTCGAGAAAATCTTGTCGATTTTGGGCTTCGCTCTCGATAATTTTATTTAATTCTTTGATCATTTCATCGATTTTCGTTTCCGCTTTTTTTAATGTATCTTCAATTTGAACAAATGTATCCTTTGCTTTTTTAAAGCGAAACTTTTCGACATATTCCTCCGCATCGAAAAGCAATTCTTCCACTTCAGGTAAATCGACGGTTACAACTTCATCCCAAGTTTTTCTCCAACGTTCAAAATATTGTTCCGTTTCCCCAGACATATTCAACTGCTTAATCTTCGTTACTTCATCCAAAACCGGACGATTCATCACTTCAATTTTCCATGATTCTAACTGATCGATTTCCGAAAAAAATTTCCGTTTGACAAAAAAACTAATACCTAAAAGAATAATTGCGCCCAAAATAGTTCCGATAATATATTTCATAGTCAGCTTCTGCCCCCTGTTTCTAAACCCGCTTCCTAATCCGTTGAAAAGGTTGTAAAAAAAGATATCCAATGCTTTAATAATACCATGAGTATGGCAATTTTTGAGAGGTATTTTTTATTTTTTTCTTTATTTCCTATCTTTCATCCACAGAAAGGATCGACAATTTGACGATCCATTGCTAAAATGAAACGAAAATAAGGAAGGAGAAGATTCCCATGTCAAACAATTTTTCGATTGCTCCTACGAAAAGGGAAACTTATTCGTTAATCATTAAACAATTAAAATCGTTAGTAGAAGGTGAACCGAATAAAATCGCCAATTTAAGTAACGCCAGTGCTTTATTAAACCAATTTTTAGATCGAATCAACTGGGTCGGATTTTATTTGTTAGAAGATCAACAACTCGTACTCGGTCCATTCCAAGGTTTGCCCGCCTGCGTTAGGATTCCGATTGGAAAAGGGGTATGCGGTACGGCTGCGAAGAGAAAAGAACCGATCATCGTTCCTGATGTTCATGACTTTCCTGGCCATATTGCTTGTGATGCTAACAGTCGGTCGGAAATCGTTATTCCGATGATAAAAAATGGAGAGCTAATTGGCGTTTTGGACATCGATAGTCCGAAAAAAAATCGGTTTGATGAAGAAGATCAAAAATATTTGGTGGAATTTACGGAAGTTCTTTTACAATATATCAATTGAAATGGACTGGAAAGGGAAAAGAGAAAGAACCGAGTTTATCCGTAAGCCATAGCTCGGTTTTTCCCCCGATTTTTCGCCATATACAGGGCTTCATCGGCCCGTTTAAAAAGTTTTAACGGGTGATCCTTCCGTTCCTTTGTCCAATAGGATACACCACAAGATATCGTCACTCTAGGGCTCGTTTCCATTTCTGTTAAAATCACAATTCTCTCCGCTAACATTAACGCATATTTTAAACTTTGATTTGGCAAATAAATGACGATTTCCTCTCCGCCCCATCTTGCGGCAATCCCATCAGATTGGAGCGTCTTCATAATGATGTTCGCAATCTGTTTTAATACTTCATCGCCCACTTGATGCCCATATGTGTCATTCACGGATTTAAAATCATCAATATCAATTAATAAAAAAGCACCGCACTTATCATTTTCCATGGATTGTTTCAACTGCTCATCCAAATAATTTCGACTATACAATTTCGTTAAATAATCCGTAATAACGAGCCGCTCCAGTTCTTCCCGGAAAAGGGCATTCGATAAGGCAAGGGAAGTATGTTGGGTGATGGATTGATACAACCTAAAAGAATCGAAAGAAAAATAGTACGGATTTTTATGTAAACAAATTGCAAATCCGTTAATTTTTCCTTCCCGACGCAGTGGTTCGACCATTACGGAATCAAACGGAAAGTTTTTCACATGATTTGTTTGGATAAAGTTCCCGATGAACAGTGAATCTTTCGACGTTTGGAAATATTCCTCGACAAAGGAAAGAAATGCCTTAGATTCCTTTTGAAAAAAATAATTTGTACTCCCAGGCAAAACGATGAATTCTTTCTGTTTTTTTAAAACGAATCCGACTTCATGGGAGTCAAAGGATTCCTTTATTTCCTTGACGATATAATTCACGATTTCCGATAGATGTAAATTTGAATTTAATTGTTGGGAAACTTTCATCACCAGTCGTAATTCTTCAATTAATTTTTTAGACTGTTGGTATAAATGAGCATTTTCAATTGCATTACTAGCCGTTTGAGCGAGAATCGAGATGAATTTTATATCCGGATGGCCAATGATAATGGATTGGTTCGCCGTAATTTGTAGCACTCCATATATGCCTTGTTTTCCTTTCATCGGAAAATACAAAATGCTTCGTTTCTTCTTCCGATCATCTTCCATCCGAAACTCCCCGCTTAAAAATGCATCCATTAACGCCGAATTTTGTTCCGTGTAATCTAAATATTGAATAGGAAGGCGATTATTATCACTATTAAAATTTGCAAGCAATAATTGGTACGAAAAAGAAGGATACATTTCCTTTAATGACTGGATGACTTCTTCCAGAACCTTTTCCATATCCATTGAAGAATAAAATTCATTCGTTACCCGCTGCAATTTTTGATAACGTCTTTTTTCACTGAGAGTGCCCAATAACTCAATGATTCCTAATAATATTTGGCAAAGGGCGTTTGATAAGCTTTTCCAAAAACGATTTGAATAATGACGTTCTCTCACTTGATCATAAGAAAATAACATCATTCCAAATTCTACACCATTATCTTCTTTTAAAAGCAATCCTTTATTACAACGGTCCGTATGTATAGGTAAATCAACAATGTACTGATTTTTTTCAACATCAGATTGTCCACTTTCCTCATGATTGATAATCGATAAAGAGTTCGTTACATAGGAAATGAAAACGTGTTGGTATTTTTTTAGAAAATCTTTATATACAAAAAAACGGACACATTTGATTGATAGCTCCGTACGGATAATATCCATTAAACTTTGAATATGTTCTTCTAATGTCATTTGATCATCATGAATATGAAATCGATCAAACATACGATTCTTAATTTTTAAAATAATATATTCTTCATTATAGTTCATTCAAGCATCACCTATTTGTTGCAAAAATGGAAAGAAGATGTTCAGTACCTACTCACTTACAACGACCTTTACATCATTTTCCAAAAGAAGCAGCCATAGACTACGATCCACTGTCAAAGGACAAACAGATACAACTTGATCATCTGGTTCCACCTTAAAACGAATCGGATGCCCTCCTGTGGATACAATGATCGTCTTTTCCTCGTCGATTTGAAAGGGTACACCTTCAGACGTCCCTTCTTTCCGATAATGAGTGTCCCGCTTCTCTTCTTTCAGTTGTTCATTAAAAAAATGCCAATTTTCTTGCATTTCCACCCATACACCCGTATTTTCCTTATCCCCTATTAAACTTTCTGGAGCTTTTGGTAATTGACGGGACGCGATGGCAGTAAATCGGTTTTTGTCCGTTCGATCTATTGTATACGTAATTAACCAATGACTCCCATCGTCTGAGCGGTATAAAATCACTTTAGGCGGATCCTTTCGATTTTCAGAAATATGGGTAACCACTACCTTCCAATCGTCTGCCTCTCCCACCGCTCGTTGTCTAAATGAAAAGGCAGCTACAACGAGAAAAATCGCAAAGAAAATAATGGCATAACGAACAATGTTTTCTTTTTTTGACAAGGAAATCACTCTACATCTTTTTAATTTCTTTTATTATAGCATAGGATGATTAAAAAATAGTATATGAAAGAAGTGAATACCCATTTTTCCCACTTAAATAAGATCAGGTAGTTTTTTCAATTTAGCGGGTACATTGAATGATTTAATTAAGTTTGTCAACCAATCGTCTAGAGATTGTAAACAATTCCTAAATGTTAATCTTGACGAAAGGGTAAGAATTTCATATAATGAACTTTGTGTAAAATATGGCAGCCTATGTTTACATGTTTATTCGTTCATTTTGTTACTCTTAAAAAAGAGTTGTACCGTGTAACCCTCTGCTGCTAGGGCGAAGGTGCAGGACAACAAAATGGCGATATACGTTGTGAACAACTGTTTTTATTTTACCAAATAAAAACAATAAAGGAGGAGCTATTTCATGGCTCGTTATACAGGTCCAAGCTGGAAAATTTCCCGCCGCCTCGGCATTTCTTTGAGCGGTACAGGTAAAGAGTTAGAAAGACGTCCGTATGCACCGGGACAACACGGTCCTAACCAACGAAAAAAATTATCTGAATACGGTTTGCAATTGCAAGAAAAACAAAAATTGCGTCATATGTACGGTTTGAACGAACGTCAATTCCGTAACACGTTCGTAAAAGCTGGAAAAATGAAAGGTGTTCACGGCGAAAACTTTATGGTCCTTTTGGAATCTCGCCTGGACAACCTCGTTTACCGTATGGGATTGACTCGTACTCGCCGTCAAGCTCGCCAACTTGTGAACCACGGACATATTTTAGTGGACGGTCGTCGCGTTAACATCCCATCGTACCTTGTAAAACCGGGACAAACGATCGGTGTACGAGAAAAATCTCGTAATTTAGAAATTATTAAAGAAGCAATGGAATTAAATAACTTCATCCCGGATTATTTATCTTTCGATGCGGACAAAATGGAAGGAACGTACACTCGTTTACCTGAACGTGCCGAACTTCCGGCGGAAATCAACGAGTCCTTAATCGTTGAGTTTTACTCTCGTTAATCAAATCATATCGTTTAACAATGTATTAAAAACCCTAGAGCCTTTATATACGAAGGCTTTAGGGTTTTTCTTTATGCTCATGATTTTTATTGAACTAAAGAATTCATAGATGAAAACAAATTATTTTTACTTTTCCACCCTAAAGATGCGATCTCCAGTAGGAAAAAGTTCTCTTTTCTTTTTCCTAAACAAATATCCTCCCTTAACAATCGTTTTAAAACCTTGACAAAACCTTTGTATACCAATAATAATGAAAGTAATTTGAAAGGGAGCCTTGACCTTTCTCACCATTGAAAAAATTGATGGCTCATTCTAGGAGGCTACAATTTGGAACAAAAACCTATAACCCTAAAGGAGTTAAAAGAAGCCGAACGGGAATCGAGAAAACAATTGATCTTAACGGCTACGCTCAATCTTTTTGGCAAAAAACAAATATCGGAAGTAAGTATACGGGATATCGCAAAGGAAGCGGGGATTTCACCGGCTTTAATATACCGCCACTTTCACGACAGGGACGAGTTGTTTTTAGAAGCATTTTTATTGAAAAGTGAAGAGATGATTACCGCCTTTGATTCTATTATTTCGAAAAGAAGAAATGTTTCGATTGAAGAAATTGGTAAGGAATTTATTCACTTTCTGCTCAACAATCCCCTATTCTTTAAGATGATGTCTTATTTTATGCTCGATTATTCATTGAGGGAAGAGCATTTGGATAAGTTTAATACGACGATTCGAGAGTTGTTAGCGATTTTTGACAAAGGATTCGAGGAAAATGGATTAAAAGAAAACATCCGCCTCCATTCCCATGCCTTTTTTTCGTCCCTTAATGGCGTGATGATCACATTTTATAATTATCCGGGAAGAAGTGAAGAAGAAATACGAAATCATATCGAACGATTAGCTTCGTTGATTGGAAAATTGTTTGTACAAGCGACAAAATAGGCAACTCTTTTTTCAATGGAAAAGAGAGCTGCCTATCACTTTATACACACATCCCGATACGTTCTGAAAACTACTGGCTTATTGGAAAAAAATTTGTTATTCTTCATCTATAGTTCTACTTTCTCTATCCAGCAGATAACAAATGGACACATCAGGGATATCCGATTGTTAATGAACTGCTTTTTTTGTTTTTAATACATGTTTTAACACTTTCCCGGATGCATTTCTCGGTAATTGACTTATAAATTCAACGTCTTTTACACATTTATACGAAGCTAAATGTTTTTTACATAGTTGGATGATATCCTCCTCTTTTAATGGAGACGACTTACTTTTGACAACAAAGGCTTTCGGAACCTCTCCCCATTTTTCATCTGGTACACCGACCACAGCTACTTCTACCACATCTGGATGAGAAGCAATGACGTTTTCTAGTTCAGAGGAATAAATATTTTCCCCACCGCTAATAATCATATCTTTTAAACGATCGATGACATAGATAAATCCTTCTTCATCGATTTTACCGATATCCCCGGAACGATAGTCCCCTTCATTTAACACTTTCTTTGTCTCTTCTTCATTTTTCCAATATCCTTTAAAAACTTGTGGACCTGAACATACGATTTCGCCAATTTTATTTGGAGGCAATGGTTCATTGGTGGCGGGATCCACAATTTTTACGTTTCCGTGGAAGACCATCTTTCCCATCGATCGAATTTTATCTTGTCCCATAATCTTCTTCCAAAAGGACACAGCCCCCGTATATTCTGTAATTCCATATACTTGCTGAATGGGAATTCCCAATTGATCATACGCCCGAATTAATGATTCAGGCACTGGTGAAGCCCCACATGTAATATTTCTTAATGATTTATAATTCATTTTTTCTTTATCAAACACCTTTAACATATATTGCAACATAACAGGAACGGTCATCATCGTCGTAATTTTTTCTTCGTCAATCGTTTTCCAAACAGCTATTGGGTCAAAATCTGCCATTAACACGACGGTGCTTCCTGTATGCACATTTGTAATGATCGGAGCGAACCCACCGATATGGAAAAAGGGTGCTACCGATAAAAATCGATCACCGAACCACCAATCGATTGTATGGGACATGCCGAGAGATGCAGCAAGTAAGTTCGTATGGGTAATCATTGCTCCTTTAGGCTTTCCCGTCGTACCAGAAGTATACATAATTAGAATCGTATCATCCCCCTTTGAAACGGGAGTGACTTCTGCGGTAGGAAACGGTTCGATGTATGCATCAAATCGTTCATCTCCTGCTTCCACAGTTTTCAATGGAACATGTTGTAAAACTTCTTTTATTTTTTCTTCAAATTCCACATCATGGACGAGAAGAGTCGGTTCAGCATTTTGTAAAATATAGATGATTTCGCTCGTTTGTAATCGCCAATTGATCGGTACTGTAATCACACCTAATTTTGCAGCACCAAAAAAGGCGGTAATAAAGTCTTCATGGTTTTTACATAACAATGCTATTCGATCACCAGTTTGTATGTTTTCCTGTTGCAAAAAATGGGCAAATTGATTGACCCGTTGATTCATTTCCGAAAAGGAATATCTTTTCCTACCAACATACCCCTCCGTCTTCGGTGATAAATACGCCCGATGCGTCATTAATTCTCCAATGTTTACATTTAACATCTCCCATCCACCTTTCTAAATTCGTTAATTATCCTTTATTAAATTGATATTTTGGCACAATCGGTGCATCTCCAACTTCTTTCCACGCTTGCTCTTGATATGTGAAAAACAAATCATCACAAAACCGGTCCCATTCTCTTGCTTGCTGAATGGATTCTTCATTCGGTTCTGTGGATAAATCAATTCTTTGTAAACGTTCCATTTTTTCAACGAATGTTGCCACAATCGATGGATCTACCCCTTTTAATAAATCCGATATGAATTGGGTCGGTTCATACCAGCTGGATGCACGGGAAAGATCCCGATGAATTTGAGCAAGTAACACATTTCTCGGTCCCTCCCAAAGCTCATTGACCATCGCATCCCGAAACAATCGGGGTAGTGAAGTAAAGTCTTCAATGACTCCATTTCCACCAAATATAGAGATGGCCGTACGGATCGTATCAACCGTATCCTTTGCCGCTTTAATCTTTTGTAATAAAATGAGTTCTCGTAAAATAAATTGTTGCCGTCGTTCCGCTTCCGTTAGTTTTTTCATATGCCAATGTTGTTGTTGAAAAAACATATGATAGATTTTAAATAAAGCTGCCGTCGTTCTTTTGGCCGTAGATTCGATTTCTTTTAATTGGGCTTTCGCAAGCGGGAATTCCTCGATTTTTCTACCGAACACTTCCCGAAATTGACTATATTGTAAAGCCTCCCGAACAGCTCTTAACATAAATGCACTACTTGCTGAACCGATATCTAATCTCGACTTCGTTAAAACAATCCCAACTGCGATCGCGACTCCTTTTTCCATCGGTCCGATTTGATATGCTTTCGCGCCTTCAAAGGTAAGTTCTGCAGATGGTAACTCGCTCGTACCAAGTTTCCACTTTAACCGATTAATGACGTAATTGTTTCTTTCCTTTCGATCCCGATTTTTCCAAAGTGGAACAACGAAAGTCGCCACATGTTCTGTGTTATCCACTCGTGCAGTAACGACTGCATAATCCGCATGGATCGCTGAGCAAAAAAATTTTGTCCCGTAAAGACGATAATGGTCACCAACCGGCACTGCCTTCAATACATTTGCTGGAATGTTGGAGCCTCCTTGAATTTCCGTCATAAATTGGGCGCCGATCCCGTAATCCCCATCGATTCCTTCCGTACAATGCAATAAGATTTCTTTTAGTTCATCGTTTAATTCATGTTCAAACTTCCGTAATAAATCGACGAGACCGTCTGTGCAAGCAACCGGGCACATCATCCCTGCTTCCCCATTATGATGAAATAAAAACCGCTTCAACACTTGTTCCCATTCCGACGTTTCCTTTGAAAAAAGTGCTTCACCAAAGATAATTTTTTCCATTTCTTTTTGTTCATTGGGGCGAACAATTCGGTCAACACGGTGGTTGTACGCATCGAAATGTTCAATTCTCGGATGATGTTCCTCCTTTGCCATTTCGTTCGTCACTTTTCGAAGTTGAATAGAGGTCGTATTTGAAAGTGCTTTCATTTTTTCGTAAAGAACATCCCACTCATCCTTCACGTAAAACTGCACCACTTTTTGTAAAAATTCATTATCAAGAAAATCGTTATAACGGTCACGGATCATTAGAAACTCATCAAAGGAATACGGATTGACCGTTTCTTTTTCCATATATATCTTCCTTTCCTTTAACTTTAGTAATTTTATGATATATTAGAATTTTATGATTGTCAACATTGTTTTTTATAGTAAACAATGTTTACACTAGGATGAAACATGCCGATGTAAAGTTACATCGGTGAAAAAAGCTGAATCACAGTCAACACTTATTTTACGAAGTGCCCATATTTAAAATCACTAAAATTGATAGAAAAAATTTAACAAATGTTATACAGGCTTTTACATGTATAAACGTTATATTAAACAACCCATTTTAGAAATTATAGTTATTTTAATCAAGTTTTTAGAAATTGAACATAGCCGATTTTATAAACATAGAAATTATCTTTTCGCATCTTTTGAAGAAAAAACTTATTTATTTTTATAGTTGATCATTAATTCAATCCACTCTTCTTTCGTATTACAATTGATTAGCTTTTGTACAATCGACTTATTTTCGATAATCGATATCAATATTTCAAACATTCGATCCAAATCAGAATCTGGATCCTTCCGAATATTTAATAAACAAACAAATTGAACCATTTGCTGCTCGTGCCATGGAATTGGATTTTTTAACGTACAAATCGTCCAAAATGTTTCTTTCGTAACGGGTGTAATTGGATGGGGAACGGCGACAAGGTTTCCAAAACTTGTCGGTGCAATGGATTCCCGTTCTAAGACAAGATCAACATAATTTTCTGGTACAAGCTTTTCTTTCGCTAGTTGTTCATATAAAAAATGAATAACTTCTTCCCTACTTTTCAGCGATTGTTTTAAAAAAATTCTTGACGGATGCAAATAATTATGAATTTCATTTTGATGTTCGGTTAAAAGCATTTGAATCATTTGAACATCCTTTTCTTCTAAAAACGTATTGACAACTTGAACGGGGATACTTATATTTTCTTTGATTGGAATTGTGCTAATTATGAAATCGACATCCGATAAATCATAAGATGATAAATTGTAGTAATTGATTATATCAATTACATCCAATTCTTGCTCGAACCTATTTTTTAATCGGTAAGAAAGTAATTTTGCACTTCCGACTCCTGATGCACAAACAACCAATACTTTTTTCATTTTCTTTTTGTTCAGTTTCATCCGCTCAAGAGAAACACCGATATGAAGGGCAATATAGGCAATTTCATCTTCAACAACTTCAATCCCTAAATATTCTTCAATACATTTGCTCGCAATTACAGCTCCTTCAAAGGCGGTCGGATATTTTTTCTTAATATCGTTTCGTAACGGATTTCGAATATTCATTTTGTATCGGAGACGATTCATCGCCGGGCGGATGTGTAAAAGTAACGCTTGAATAAACTCACGATCTTCTGTTAAATCCCAATTCAATTCAGACTTTAATTTTTCCAGCATACAGTTGACAATCGTTCCTGCCTCATCAAATTTACTAAATTCGACTAGTTCCTTCTTATGTAACAGTTTCGTTCCTAGTAAATGGACGATAATGTACTTGATTTCTTCATCAGGGAATTTTAAATCAGTCAAATTTTCCACTTCTTGGATCATTTCAGTAGCAACGATTTTTTCAAAAGGATAATCATCTTCATCAACTTGAATCATCTCTTCGATAACAAATCCTTTTTCAATTCTTTTACAAGCAATAGCAATATGCGTTGCTAAATTTTCTAACGAAATATCGGAAATTTCAATTTTATATTTATTTACTTTTTGGATAATAATTTCTTTAATTTTTGAAAATAAGCTTGGATCGATTAGATGTAAAGATTCTTCTTTTAAAAAGACTTCTTGCTCTCGTTCTAATAACAAGTTTGATAAACAAAGACGTTTCATATATTCATCCCCTACTACTTTTGAACCATAGTGGGGACGATTGATTAATTTTAATTGATATTGTTCAAGATACTCCTTCACAATTTTTAAATCGTTTTGTAAAGTGGACATGGAAACGAACATCTCATCCGCAAATTGTTCTAGTTTAATGAAATCTTTTTCTAAAATTAAACGTTTTAAAATATATAAAACCCTCGTATTTTTATCTATAAAATCACCAGCTAATGGATTTTCCTCTGAAGCAAGCTGATGGAGATAATCAGAAAATTGCTTTTGATTGGTAATATTGAGTATATATCCTTTTCCTCTTATCGATTCAATAAAAAAGCCATGTTCATCCTTATCCTTCTGCAATAACTTTATTTCATTTCGAATAGTCCGATCACTAACCCCTATTTCTTTTGCTAACCAACTTGAAGTAACTGGTTCCTTTGATTTGGATAAAGCCAGTAATATTTCATGTTGCCGTTTTGCTTGAATCGACATTATTTTCACATCCTTTAAGTACTATGATTTTTATAAGAAGGAGCTGTTTTTCAAAGTGAAAGTAAGAAAAAATGGAGTTAAGAAGCCAACTCCATTTTCCAAAAATATACTCAATAGTTTAAAAAAAAATTTATAATCTCAATTCAATCATTCTGTCCATTGTTATTCCAGCTCTTCTCCGTTTGTTTCAATCACATGTTTATACCAATAAAAGGATTTTTTCTTTCGCCTTTCTAACGTGCCATTCCCTTCATTATCTTTATCTACATAAATAAAACCGTAACGTTTCTCCATTTCACCTGTTCCTGCGCTGACTAAATCAATACACCCCCATGGAGTGTAACCAATAACATCAACTCCATCGAGTTCGACCGCCTTTTTCATTTCTCGAATATGATCCCTGAGATATTGAATTCGGTAATCATCGTTAATAGTACGATCTTCTTCCACAACATCTCGTGCTCCAAGACCATTTTCCACGATAAATAGTGGAAGATTATATCGTTCATATAAGACATTTAAGGAGTAATGAAGACCAACCGGATCAATTTGCCAATCCCAATCACTTGCTTCAACATAAGGATTACGAACTATCTTCCCAAATTCTTCATCGGGTTCACTTCCCTCAACCTGTCGAGCACTGACAACTTTCGACATGTAATAACTAAATCCGATATAATCAACGGTACCTTCCTTTAGAATTTTCTTATCTTCCTCCGTATATTTAATTTGTAATCCATTTCTTTCCCAATATTTCTTCATATAATTTGGAATTTCTCCCCGAACATGCACATCTCCGAAAAACCATCGGTTACGCATCGCTTCTGTTGCAAGCATCACATCATCTGGATGGCATGAATATGGATATACGGGGACAAAGGCAAGCATACAACCAATTTGAAAATCAGGATTGATTTCATGCCCTCGTTTCACAACCTTCGCACTAGCAATTAATTCATATAATGCTGCTTGATACATCGTTTGCTCACGATTTTCATCATTTCCATATATGATACCAGAATTGGTAAAACTTGCAAAATCGCTCTTTATATTTGTTTGATTGTTTATTTCATTAAAGGTCATCCAATATTTTACTTGATCTTTGTAGCGATTCATAACTGTTTCAGAAAACTTCACGAAAAAATCAATACATTTTCGATTACGAAAACCACCATATTTTTTGACGAGATTGTAAGGCATTTCAAAATGGGATAACGTCACCACTGGTTCAATATTGTATTTAAGTAACTCGTCGAATAATTGATCATAAAATCGTAGGCCTTCTTCGTTCGGCTCTTCATCGTCACCATTTGGAAAAATACGTGTCCAAGCTATCGATGTACGAAAACATTTAAATCCCATTTCCGCAAATAATTTGATATCTTCTTTATATCGGGAATAAAAATCAATTGCCTCATGATTTGGATAATAAAGTCCTTCGATGACACCATCAGTAATTTTTCTGGGAACACCATACCTACCTGCTGTCATCACATCAGCGACACTGACACCTTTCCCGCCTTTATTCCATCCCCCTTCAAGTTGATGGGCAGAAACAGCTCCTCCCCATAAAAAATCGTCTGGGAATACACTTTTTGTCATTCCACATCATCCTCCATTCGTACAATCATAAGAAAACCATCCATGTATTACAATACAATCGACAATGAAACCGGAATAAGAAGACGGTTCCATTGGAAAAACCGCCTTCTTATTCAAATTAATCTTTTTCTAATTTTTAAAGTATAGCTTCTCCGCCTTTTTCCTGCTCAACTAATTTATTGTCATATAATTTAATGAAAGGGAGATAAATCATGAAAGCAACAACACCATTTATAAGGGATACTACTGCTCCCATGATGTCCCCACCTGTCCCGATAAAAGCACCAATTCCAATTGGTGTTGGCCAAGGTACTTGGGCAATAATCGGATTAACAATATGTAATTTGATCGCCCAATACCCAATCGTTGCTGACGCCATTGGTGCCAAAAAGAACGGTATTGCTAAATACGGATTATACACAATTGGCAGCCCAAATATAATCGGTTCATTAATGTTGAAAATACCTGGGGCTATAGAAGCTCGACCTAAAATTTTCAACTGTTGGGATTTTGCTAAAAAGAGAAGAAAAATAACTAAACCTAATGTAGCACCTGATCCTCCCATTATAACGAAGGAATTTTGAAACTCACCTGCAAATGGAATATTAGCACCATTTATATTTGCTTCCATATTCGCTAAAACAATTGGTGTGATGAATGCACCAATAATATTTGCTCCGTGGATTCCGACAATCCAAAGGGCATGGATTAAGAAATAAATGACCATTAAACCTAACCAGCTACTTGCAATATTCGTAACAAAACTAAATGGAAGAGCTACAATTTTAAATATATCTGTACCAATTGCAACTAATATTCCGTTGATTAATAAAACAACAAAAGCAATGACAAACGCTGGAATTAATGCTGTAAAGGATCGAGAGACACCTTCTGGAACCGCTTCTGGCATTTTAATAATCCAGTTTCTTTTTATACACAAACGGTATAAATGAACAGTAATAGCAGCCATAACGATCGCTACAAATATTCCAGTTGTTCCTAAACGAGTTAAACCACTATCTGCCACTTCCCAACCACTAATGATTTTTGTACTATCATCAATTTGTTGGATCAGTGATACCTTTCCATTTTCTAAAACTAATTGGGGAATCGTCATAAAGAAGGCAAACATTGAAAGTAAAGCACCATTTAACGGATTTAAATTTAATCCTTCTTCTTCAGCATATAATTTCGTATATTCATAACCTATCACAAGATTAAAATATAAAGCTAAAATTCCCATCGTCGCTTTATTTGCTACCATGTATAAATCACTGATCCGAAAAAATGAATTATCCCAAATTCCTTGTAAAAATGTTATAGTCAGTGGTAATACGTTTAATACTAAAAACAATGAACCTACGATAGTGAATGGAATTGAAGCCATACCGGCTGCCATTACTGCACGGACAAAACGGAAAGATGCAATTTTCCCCATCGGTCCCATTAAATTTTTTTCAAGAAAAGCAAATACTTTATTTTCTGATGTCATCGTTTTCCTCATCTCCTTTTATTTAACCAATTTTTCATATTCCTGAATTCGTCTAAATTGCCGATCCTGATTATTATCTATTTGATAAAGGCGATAAAGAACGAAAGCGCTTAATACTACCCCAATCATTAAAACTATTAAAATGAATAGTTTTGAACGATTTTGATTGATCAGAAATGGGTATAATTGAATAAAATATTGAGAAAAACTTGAAACCGACATTAGTACAATATTTGAAGCAAACAAAATGTTAAAACAAATTCGAGTATACTTTGCACGAAGCATCGGATTGTTATAAATTTTTATTTGTTCTATAGTACTCATAATGATCACACAAATAAGCATGAATGGAATTATAATAAGAGTTGATTTACTCATAATCAATGAAATGAACCAATATAAATTGGTAAAAAAGAACATGGCTGTGACATATCTAATAAGTAAATATCTCTGAAAGTACATTACTTTTATACTTTGACGTTTTCGATTTTGTTCAATTAATGCTCTTTCATTCGTATTCATAACAATCCCTCATTGTTTATCCTCAATTCCAATCTATTTTTTTCGTTTAAGTTTTTGTTCATTCTTGAAGAATAAATTAAATTTCCCTCCTTTCCAACGACATTTAAATCAACAAGTCGACAAGTCGATAGGAAAAAATTAAATAAGCTACCTTGTACCTAAAATGAATGAAAATTAATAAGTAACTAAATGATTTCATTATAGCTAAGATGTTTCCAAAGTTTATTTTGGTAATTCTTTCAATATTAAATTTGCTAATTTTTCCACACCTGTAGGAATTGGAATATAGGCTTGGGGTGCGATGTTTACAACTGGTTTTCCAACCCGATTCCCCGCTTCTTTGAATTTTTGAAAATACATCTTTGTTTGTGGACTAACTAAGAATAAATCAAAATCACTGTTTTCTATCATTTTATTTCCCTCACTAGCAGTAACTGCCTCTACTTGAATATCTTCACCTTTTTCTTTGAAAAATTCGGTTGCTTTTTTCGCCATTAGAGAAGACGACATACCAGCTGCACAAATAATCAAGGCTTTTTTCATGATAATTTCCTCCTTTAAAATGTGATCGATTAAATTTTTCAAATTTAAAGATTGCTACCATTGTTTTCAATGACATCTTTATACCAATAAAAGCTTTTTTTCTTTATTCGACGAAGGTCATGTTCACCTTCTTCATGCTGGTTTACATAGACGAGGCCATAACGTTTTTGAAAACCATTTAACCAACTTAAAAGGTCGGTAAAGGACCAAACACAATAGCCAATAATTTCGACTCCATCAGTCATCGCTTCTTGAATGGCCTTTAAATGAGCACGAATATAATCGATCCGGTAATCATCACGAATCGAACCATCTTTTTCCACTTGATCGAATTCCCCAAGCCCGTTTTCACTAATTAAAATGGGTAACCCATATAGATTCAATAATCTCCGAAGTCCGATTCGCAAACCTTGTGGATCAATATTCCAATCCCAATTCGTTCGTTCTAAGTTTTCATTTGCAACCGTTTTAAATAGTCCCGGTACACCGATATCTTCCGCTGTTCCCTTTTTTCCAGTATTATTAAAATGGCCATCCATTGTCACCCCGCCTAATGGGTTTTTCTCATAGGTCGTTGTTTGATAATAGTTGACCCCGAGAAAATCTGGTTTCCCTTCCTGAAGTATGGAAAAATCTCCTTCCTCTACTTTTGGAGCAATCCCTTTACGCTCTAAATATTCCCATGTTGCTTTCGGATATTTTCCATGTACATATATGTCTAACCACCAATGATTCGTGAATTCTTCCGCATTTTCAAAGGCGAGAATATCTTCCGGTTTGGATGAGGCCGGATAAGCAGGGGAATATGCAAAGCTCGGACCAATTTTTCCATCGGGTACATATTTTCGAAATTCTTTAATCGCCACAGCGTTTGCCAAATTGGCATGGTGGTTCACTTGAAAAAACAGTCGATCGTCTTTCACGCCTGGTGGGTGTAACGCAGTTTGGTAACCTAATCGAGTGAAAATATTTTGTTCATTTAAGGAAACCCAATATTTTACCCGATCACCGAATTCTTTAAACAATGTCACACTATAATTTTTAAAGTCCTCGATAATTTTTCTAGATTCCCAGCCACCGTATTCATCTTGTAACGCTTGGGGCAAGTCCCAATGATAAATCGTACAAATTGGCTCGATCTTATGTTTAATCAACTCGTCGATTAATTTATTATAAAAATCCAAACCCTTTTGGTTCACTTCACCTTTCCCGTTCGGATAAATCCGCGTCCAAGCAACGGAAAAACGATATGCCTTCAATCCCATTTCCGCCATTAATGAAATGTCTTCTTTATATCGATGATAGTTGTCGACTGCTACATCTCCATTTGTTCCCTTAAATGTTTTTCCAGGAATACGGACAAACGTATCCCAAATTGAAACGCCTTTATCATCCTCGTTCCATGCACCTTCTACTTGGTATGCTGCTGATGCAGCTCCCCACAAGAAGTTTTTTGGAAACGGTTTAAGTCTTTCATGTAACATTGTTACGACCTCCTAAAATAGAAAAAAATGCACTGATTATAGTTAAACTTTTTATATGTTTGCTAAGAAAAACTCATTTAATTTCATTTACTTTACTATATATTTGAATAATTTCTTTCGCCAAATCGATGACGGTCATCGCATTCATTAAATGATCTTGGGCATGTATCAATAGGATACGAATATCTACTTTTTCTCCTCTTGCTTCTCCTTGAA
This sequence comes from Fervidibacillus halotolerans, assembly GCF_026547205.1. GTDB lineage: Bacteria > Bacillota > Bacilli > Bacillales > Caldibacillaceae > Fervidibacillus > Fervidibacillus halotolerans. The sequence goes on from NZ_CP106877.1 coordinate 1,827,928, forward strand.
CGAGATCCGTTTGATAACGATGAGCGATACTTAACGCTTCATTTGCCTGATCAATTTTTTGATTGGCGGATTCAAACTCCTCTTTTTTAGCTAGTTCAATCGCTTCCATTGCTAAGGAGCGTGCATTTCCACCATTTAAAATAATTTGAAAACTAATTTCCTCAATATTCATCACAATCACCCTTATAAAAATAATGAACAAGACTGTTTAATATAACAAATATTCATCTTCAAAATTTGAACGTATTTCAACTTCATTAATATTGTTCATTGATTATTTCAACATTCAAAACCTTTCTAATGTCATCATATACGAATACTTTGGTTTATTTAATTGAAAATCTTTCCTTAATTCAACGGAAAACATTACTACAAAAATGAATAAATGGAAGGAGGAAATGGATGAACAAACAAAAAGGTAGAGAATAGAGGAAGAAAATATTAACCATTTAGATTTTCTTAGAACGGAAGATTGACCAATTTATTAAAAGATCTCTGTTGATTTGACAAATTGATAACATGTTCAGAGGTTCTTTATATAGAAAACTTGAACAACTATAAACGTGAAGTAGAACTCAACTCTAAAAGTCATGATTTCACTTCGGTGAAGGGGCGATCTAATATGGCTGTTGTTAGCGTTGTGTCGCCTAGAAACTTCCCTCATTCGCCTGGCCTTTTATTAGAGGTTAAGATGAATGCACATTTGTCATACATTTCGTATATGAATTGAAAAAAACAAATGAGCATCTTGCTGTTCATAAGCCATATACATAACATCATCGATAATAATGAGATCCGACTGAAGCATTCATTTATATTTAATTTTGGATTTATTGCTATATTCAGATTTTAAAGCATATATTAATCGATATGAAGAGCACTTGGTATCCACGCTCAACTTTGCAACGACTAATTCCAGTTGAAATGATTGGACGGGTTTTTTCAGCCATTACAAGTGTCGTTGGTATAGCCCACCCATTTGGTGCACTACTTGGTGGATTTTTCGGCAATTATGTTGGAAGTTCGCTCATTTACTCGATGGGGATTTTTGCGATGCTATTCGTTTCCATCCAGTGGTTGATTCATCCATTGTTAAGAAAAATCCCCAAACCGAAGGAAATGGACCCCTATGAATACGGTTTGGAGATTCGATCTTCCTAAAGTCAGCATTTACTAGAAAACGAGTCAAAATCATCTACCAAAATTGCTGAAACAGGCACCCGGCACGGGAAACATTTTATCTCACAACGAGACGGATGCGATTTCCTGCCGGGTCTTCCGTGACGAAATAATCTCCATCCTTTGTAACGGTCGCACCGATTTGGCGGAGTTTTTCCACTTGTAACTGAAGAGTTTTTTCATTCGGAAAGATGATTTCATACCAATTTAGGCCAACATCGTTTTCTGACGGGGAGGGAACACCAACCCCTTGCCACGTATTAATAGCAATATGATGGTGATACCCCCCTGTCGAAAGGAAGTACGCTTGCGGGTATGTGCTTACGATATGATAACCAAGCCCCTCAGTATAAAAGGTTTTCGCCTCGTCTAAATGGGATACATGAAGATGAATATGTCCCATGATGGTTTCCTTTGGTAAATGCGTCCACGGTTGTTCACTTTCTTTTAAAAGATCATGAAGATCCAATTCCAACGTATCCATATGAACGAGACGGTTTTTCCACTTCCATTGATCACTCGGCCTATCTACATACACTTCAATTCCATTCCCGTCCAAATCGTTTAAATAAATGGCTTCACTAACTAAATGATCTGCTGTCCCGAAAGGATAGCGGATATTTAGTAAATGCTTTATAAACTCTGCTAAATCCTTTCGATTCGGTAAAAGGAGTGCAAAATGATATAATCCACTTGTCCGTTTCGACTTTCGCTTAATTCCCTCTGGTTGTTCTAAAATGACCAAGGGAGTTTTTCCGTCCACTGTTAATTTCGCCATTACATTGTTTTTTTCCAACACTTTGAACCCAAGAATTTTTTCGTAAAATACAATGGATTGGTTTAAATCCATCACTTTTAAACAGACCGTTCCAATATAATAATTTGGATCTTTATGAAATTTACTCATGAAAATTCCCCTTCCCATTTGTCTCGCTTTAAAGTATTTCGATTTCGAGATTTTTATATAAAAAAATATAGTTCCCTTTAAACTATAAATGACTTTGAATATTTTTGTCAATGAAAAGCATCAGCGATGGTTTATGATCTTTATCTAGTATAATGTCTGGCCTCATTTATTTTATAGGGAACTGTTTTTTTAAAGATTGGTTATACCTTGACCCGTTTACTTCATCAATTTTACCTTCTAATCATCCTCCAATTTTTTCTTTAATATTGTTTTTCCTCTTTTCCAATTCAACAAAATATTCCGGATGGGCTCTCATTAATATGGACTTTCTCATAAGAACGAATGTGAACAATAAAGATAAAAGACTTGTTGCCAACATGACCGCCTCTGCACCTACATAATCAAATAATATGCCGTATGAAAACAAACCTAAGGGAACGAGGGCAGAGGATAATGTATTCACGGAGCCGATGACCCGTCCTCGATAGTCTTCCGAAACGAGCTTCATTAATTTCACCGCAACAGGTGTATTCATAAAAATGATGTTGCTTCCTATTGAAAAGGACCAAAGGATAAAGTACAGAAACATGATGTTTTCAGACAACGGGTAGAAAAACGGAACGACCATTAAAGCGAATTGAATAGATAAAACAATGATTAATCTTTTTGCCAAAATAAAGGGATATTGAAATTCTTTTCGAACGGATAAATAAAGGGTTGTTAAAATCATACCAACGGAAAATGCAGATTGTACGAATCCGAATTTTTCGCTGCTCAAATTAAGTTCATTTACTAAAACAAACGGCATACCAACTTGTATAGATGTAAAGAAAAGGCTCACAAAAAGGGATATACTGATTAAATTAGACAATAATACATCATTTTTCACATAACGGATTCCATCGAGTATATCTGATACCATTCCTTTTTTCTTGAAATCCCCATCCTTTTCTTGAACCTTTTTTTGATCTCGTTTCGAAAACAAACGAAAATCCATCGTTAGATCTAATAGAAATGCAATCGTAAAACTGACGATAAATATGATAAAGAAAGAATGTAAAGTAAAGTTTATATAAAGGATTCCGCCGATAACCGGTCCAAGGATACTGCCAATATTTTTCGCTGCATCATTTAAAGCGAATGCATTTTGCGTACGCTTGTCATCAACTAAATTCATAATCGATGAAGTAAAGGTAACCGAATTGAAAAGGGCAGCCGATGATAAAAGAGCGGTTGTCACATAAATTTGTATTAACGAAAATTGGCCGATGATATTGAATATCAATAAACTAAGGACGGCAATGACGGAAGCCAAATGGGATAAAAGAATGGTTCGTTTTTTGTCGTATGTATCTGCTGTATATCCTGCAATCGGTGAAAGGACGATTCTCGGTACACTACTTAACAAAAAGTTAATGGCAAAGTTCGTTGCTGAACCGGTGATTTGAAGAATATACAAACTCATACCAAAGGAATATGTGCTCCACCCGATGTTGGATATTCCTTTACTAATAACAAATGTGATTAAATTGTATGTAGCTTCTTTATTTATTTTTTTATCTTCCATAATCACCCAGTATTTTTATTGAATTTTTTTACTCCAATTGTAGAGTTCAAAGATATATTCAATTGAAAAAACGGATTTGATTAGATGAAAAACAAAAAGGGATGGTTTTCGTAGGTGTTTCGAATCAATTCAATTCGAAAAAAATCTAAACAAATGTGCTTCATTACACCGATGATTCTTTAGCAATCGGTCCAATCGCAATGAAAACCTTTACGAATAATCAGACTACTAAGACCTGGCATTTCGGGCAATCTCCCGTTTAACAATCGGTGCTACCTTCGTTCCTAGAAGTTCGATTGCACGTAACACTTTTTTATGCGGCAACGTTCCAACTGTTAGCTGCAAAAGAAAGCGATCATGCCCGAATATTTCATATTGGTATAATATTTTTTCAATCACTTGTTCTGGACTACCGACAAAATTTGCCCCCTGTAATGAAAGGGAAAACTGAAAATCCTCCTCCGTCATCGGTGGCCATCCCCGCTCCCTACCGATCCGATCCATCATCGTTTTAAAGGCTGGAAATGCAAGATTTGCTGCTTCCTTGGACGAGTCGGCAAGAAAACCGTGAGAATTAATGCTTAGTCTCGGTGTTTGGTGGCCTGCTTTTTGCGCTGCCCTTCGATGATACTCAGCAAAAACTTTAAATCGTTCAGGTAATCCCCCGATAATCGCAAGTGCCATTGGAAGACCAAGGGTCCCAGCTCGGATAGCCGATTGTGCGGTTCCCCCAACAGCTATCCAGATCGGTAAGGGGTTTTGTACCGGACGAGGATAAATTCCGATATTTTCTAGTGATGGACGATACTTTCCTTTCCATGTAACCATTTCAGAATCCCGCAGTTTTAAAAGCAACTCTAATTTTTCTTCAAAAAGCTCATCATAATCTTTCAAATCGTATCCAAATAGCGGAAAGGATTCAATAAAAGATCCTCTACCAACCATAATTTCTGCCCGCCCATTCGTAAGCAAATCTAAAGTAGAAAATTGTTGAAACACCCTTACCGGATCATCCGAACTTAAAACATTGACAGCACTTGTCAATCGGATTCGATGTGTACGGGAACTCGCTGCAGCAAGCACTACCGCTGGTGCAGAAACGGTATAGTCAGGACGATGATGTTCACCGATTCCAAATACATCAAGGCCAACTTGGTCTGCCAATTCAATTTCTTCTAATATGTTTTTCAATCGTTCTTCCGGACTGATTAATAATCCGGTTTCGGGATCGGCCGTCCGCTCTCCAAAGGTGTAAATACCAATCTCCATTTGTTTCCTCCATTTGTTTTCTTTCTGTTTATTTTATCTTATTTTTCTGATAAATCCAAATGGATTTTTTCATTTCGTTGAAAATTTTGAAAGGAGTTGTAAGAAAAACAATATCGATATGTTAAATCCTATGACATTCAGCATATTTTGGAAAATCATACTCCCTAAAGGTGCTCAGCAAACAATATTATAATTTTGTTGAATTGAAAGTTATTTGTAAAGACAGGGGGAAATTTAACTTTAAAACTTATTACCTACAGAAATCGTTTACTTCGTACAAAACAAAGTATATTTTTAATTGATAATTATGGGAAGGTTTTATAAATTTTATTTCAACTTTTTCGATCAAGTAGGAAGCACTACATAGATGACTACCTAGATTTTTACGATAAAATAAGAACGATTGAAACTTGAAAATCTATAAAAACTCAAAAAAATGTTGTTGAAAATATTATTAATAAAGTAGAACATTAAAAAGCCATACATAATCAAAATAGAATTATCCAAAAAAAATTCCAAAAAGATTAAATCCTTTTGGAAACTTACAAATGAATACCAATTTTTTCAATCTATAATACTTGGAAAAGGTGGTTAAAGAAAAGGGATAAACGTTTTACTATAATGTAATATGATTTGAGAAAACCATTTTTCTAGAAATTGTAAACTAATCATTAATACAAAATATATTAATGAACGATTAGTATTACAAAATTTTAATTAATCACTTTACGTTGTTTTTTATATTCAAAATAACTCAATAAAGCAAATACCAATAATATAATCGCTATTCCGATGTAAGGTTTTATCAAAATGGTGATTACAACCATTACGTCAATTGTATCATGTCCCACACCTGCAGCACCATAAGCGGCATAATCATATAGGATCCAAATTGATAAACGGGATCTATTATAGAATCAATATATTCTTCTTCAATTAAATTTTCCTTTAATAAAAGATTTCCCGGATTTCCCGCTGTCTTCATAAATTCCTGCCAAGTGTTTGCCTCAACATCCACTTTAATTAATTTTTCATTTAAAACATGACTAACTTCCTTCAAAATTATGACATCATAATCAATATTTTAAATAAATGTATTTTTATACCATTATTTTAATATGTTTTGATCGCCATGATAATAAAGATAAAAATTTATGAAATTGAAGATACGATTTTATCTTCTTTTATTCTGGTAGAATCGGAATATCGTAATAATTCAGATAAGAATTTATAAGCAATTCCTCTTTCTAAAATATCATGATAAAATTGATTTTCAAAGCTTCTCAAGCAACCGTAGCAACTAGTTTCTTCCGAGCACCCACAAGTTCCTCCTACCTTCTGTTTTGCACTTTTTAATATTCCTATTAGATTCTTTGATATTTTTTTTGCATGCCCTGCTCCACCAGGAACATCATCATACAAAATAATTGAAGTTTCATTTCTATTTTTTCCATTAGCTCGGTATAAACATCCTCCTATTTCATTTCGTGAAATACCGAGTTCAATACTCGCCCCCTCCATAATCGCATATAAAAGTGAGGGCCAGAAACTTCTTTGGTCATATTGAAGTGAAATAAGTGGTAAATTTATTTCTACAACATCAGTAATAAATTCATGTCCTAAGTGCACATTGTACAAATAAGTTTGATCGCATTTTTTACCAAATCTCGTTTTATGTTCGTTAATCTTGTTTCTATGTCTTTTATTCTCAGTTTTTGCTTGTGTAATATATCCACAACGTTTACAAAGTGAGTACCCCATCCCTCCCCCATTATTTACCAAAACCATTTTTCCTCTTGAAGAATATTTTAATTTTATTTTGTATGGACCTATTTCTATCTGTCTTTTAAATGTTTCGGTCAACTCAAGATCTTCATCCACATACGTATCAAATTTCACTCTTGATGGCATCGGTCTTGCTTTTCTTCTTTCGCCTGGATTTCCGGGCGATTCGTCAGCCCGTGTTGAAAATCCGAAAACAGGTTGGACAAAATAAGAATAATTCAAAGGTTCATTACAACATGTTTTTTCCCTTTCTTCAAAAATTGTTCCTAAATCAACATGGTAACTATATAATCTGCCGCAATGTTTACAAATGGCATATTGTTGTACTGGCCACCCTTTCATTTTATTCATATTAAGGGCATATGGTTTCCATACCTTTTTATTTGCAATAATTTCCGAACCAGGAGCAAATTCTGAAATAGCTAATTTTAAATCACGGGAAATATTCACTACTTTTGCCTTTTCACTATTATGAAGGATATCTAAATTCACTACATCAACAGGAAAACCGTACTTTGGTAATACATTATTTGACGATAAAAATCCTAAAATGTTCATTTTCAAATATGTGTTTTGTATTTTAAGAATATTATCACTTGGTTTTCGTTCTTGATCTAGTCGGTTTTTAAGCTTTTCTAACTCATTTAAGATTTCTCGGATATTTGCTTCAGCAAGAACTAACGCTCCTTCCCCATCCTTAATTAAATGGTCAACCCATTTCCAATTTTCAAGATCAACAAATGAGTGAATACTTTTTGTTTTAGGTACGATTAATTTTAATGATTGTAAAATCTCCTCTGGCCTTTCATTTAATAGTTTTTTCAATACCTCTACAGCAGTTCTCTCATTATTTTTTGAAATTTTCAGAAAATCATCTACTGATCCATAATAACTTCTATACTTTCGAAAAAACCAAGCAAGAACAGTAGAAAATATATGTCTTAAAACAATTTTTTCATTATTAATTTCTATATACGGGGGTTTAATCATGCCTTTAATTATTTTTTCAGGGTATTGATAATATGTTAAGTCATGGGACCTTCTTTTCGCATATGTAAGTGAAAAAGCAGTAGATTCCGTTCTTCTTCCTGCACGCCCCGCCCTTTGAACATAATTTGCTGTTTCTGGTGGAACATTTCTCATAAAAACAGCTTCTAATTGTCCCACATCAACACCCATTTCAAACGTAGTTGAGCAACTTAAAACATTCACTTTTCCCTTTTCAAAGCGATTTTGTAATCTCGAAGCATATTCACTTGTTAATTGGGCAGTATGTTCTTGAGCAATTAATGGTAATGGTTTCATATTCGTATATAACTGTTTATAATATGAAAATCTGCTCATTTCCTCTTTATATTTAATTAAACGCCCTTCACAACGAAATGATGGACAAATACCTCTAATATTACTTGTTAGGATCTTTCCACATTTATCACAAATGAACAATGTTTCTGGTTTTTTTACTTGCCACTTCTTATAATTTAGTTTTAAAACAATCCCTTCTTTAGGTATAGGAGTTTCAATAATATAATCTTCTTTAATCCAAAATATTTTAAACAATTTACTGGTAACCAATTCATTCAGAAAAATCCTCGCTTTTTTATGAGCCTCTTCTTTTGAAAAGCCTTTCTGAATATACAACTTTTGTATAAAATCAAGTCTTCTATTATTTGCTTTTTCTTTTGGAAGCCATCCTAAAATTTTATTCCCATACAAACTATGCTCGGCTTCTAATTTAAAATAAACTTCCTTATATCTTGGTGAAAATGCTGAATCTGTTATTGTTACTAAATCTGGAAAAGTGACTGCGTACATTTCTCTTAAAGAATCGAATAGTATCTTATAAATTTCCCATAACTCATCAACTGTAATATCTAAGTCATTCTGAATCCCAGCATTTTTCATATTTAATTTAGACCATTTACTTGGTTTTTCGGGAACAAAAGAAATTAATCCTAGACCCTCTAAACCAATTTGACGTTCGGTGTTCATAAATTCTTTAATTACTATCGTTTGAATTAATTTTTGCTTTTCTATGTCATCTAAATTTGTTTCAAAGAGGTTTTTTTGTTTACCATATTTAACTATTGCATTAACGAGACTATCAATCCTAACATCTTCAAATTCTTGTAAACTCTCAAGTACTTGTATAATAGCATGCCTCCATAGAATATTATTATATTTCATCTGTAAATAAGATGCGAAAAACGCTGCTTCCTGGCGACTATCAGAAAAAATCAATAATTTTCTTCCAAAACTATCATCATCAATATTTTCATCTTCAATAAATAATTTATCATCATCAATTTTAGATTTATCAGGGGGAATGCAAGGATATAATGCCCGAGTTAATACTTCAGTTGCAGGATCATCTGCTGTTCGAAATGGCTTTACGATATTTGGAGTGTGGTTACCACATTTCAAACATGTATTAACTGTATACTCTGACATTTTTAATTTTAATACTTTTATAAATTTATCATTTGGAAATTCACAACAATTTGTTAGTCTTTTTTTTCCAACCGGTTCTATATGGCCACATGCAGTACATAGTACAAACTCATCAACATCAATTTCATTTGTATTATTAATCCCTTCAATAACCATTTCATCATCATCTATAAAAGTTGAACTAATAGCCTCTTTATCAGGATTTAACATGTAATACTCTGGTTTTCTTTTGTTAACACCTTCTATATCAATATCCGCTTCTGCATGAGTGAGTTTTTCTTTTTCTGTTCGACCGACAATATATTCCTGACCACATCTTTGACAATTTGCTAGTTCGAAAGTGACTATAGATTTTCCATCCTTTAATTTGTATGTTTTTTTTCTATCCAAGAATAATATCCTTTCCTTATATAACGAGACATATGCACCCTCCAACGCTTTAACAAACACATGATATCGTGCAGGAAGTAAAGGTATACTATATTGATCTTCTTTAGCCATTGCACAAAGGTTGACAAGTTGGACAATTGCATTTAATCTTTCTTGATTTGAAATGTTCTCATTAACAAAAAATTTTTTTGCTAATTCACTTAGAAGTTTTGGGTTCTCTTGTAATGTTTCTTGTAATTGAATTACATTCAAATCATCTTTAAGATAATTATACAATTCAAGATGATTATTTGTTTTAGCTATTAATAAATAGTCTTTACTAGTTCTTTTAATTCCTCGTACTTTTCGATTAGTAAGATTTACTCTTTCTGATTCAATGATATCTTGAGGATAAAATTTTTCGTGAAATAAATCAGAAGCAAATTTAGCAAGTTCGTTTCTTGCATTTTCTCCTCCTCCTAAGGTAGCACTTGTTGCTACGCACGTTAAGGGCTCTTTTTGAAATTTAATTAACCGTTCTTTTAATTTTTGAATTAACATCGATATTTCTGTTCCTTTTGCACCATTATATGTATGGGCTTCATCCAAAACAATAAATTTCCAATTTTTTGCATTTTCACCAGAAAAAAATGCGTTGTCATCTGGTCGAAGGAGCAAATACTCTAACATAGCATAATTTGTTAATAAAATATGAGGAGGTGTTTTCCTCATTTGTTCCCGTGATATTAATTCGTTTGGAATTAATTCAACATCTGGATTGGTTTTATAAAACAATTCTTCTGCTCTACTTTGATATTCTTCAGTTTCACCTGTGTATCTTCCAAAAGTAATATATGGAAAGTCTTTTAAAATATTCCTTAATCTAGCGATTTGATCATTTGCCAATGCGTTCATTGGATATAGTAATAACGCTCGAACCCCATCATTTAATGTACCCGCTTCTTTTTCTCGTAATAATTTATTTAAAATCGGTAATAAAAAACATTCTGTTTTTCCACTTCCAGTACCTGTAGCTACAATTATATTTTTGCCGCCTTCAATTTTCTTTATGGCAGTTTCTTGATGAATATATAGCGGTCGTTCAAGGGGAAAATGATTTCTTAGTGCATAAAACTTTTCTGAAATAATACCAGCAGCTATTAATTCATTCAAACTTTTACCTTTTTTAAACGGTGGGGTAATTTCAATAAAAGGACCTTTGACAAACTTTCCTTCTTCTTGCAGTAATTTTTTTGCTTGCTTCATCAAACCTTTATCTTGGAAAAAAAACATTGAGTTTAAATATTCGACATAATCATTCTTAATTTTATTTGTTGTGAAAATCGGATTCAAACCCATTCATATCCCGCCTCCTTTTTCATATACAATTCAATAATAATTGCATCCCTATAGTACAATTTTTTACATTTTTCAATTGTATATCTTATTAACTGACTGATTTCTTTTGTTTCTTCCATTAAACCATTTCTAATAAATGAAGCGTATAAAGCAATTAAGCCAATAAAATAACCAATTTCATCGTCTTTTTTTCTTTTTGATATCATTTGGAAAACTTCTTTGAATTGGTTCTTTAATTTACTTTCACATGTGATTTTTAATACATTAGATAAAATTTGCTGTACTTGTTTTAAATCTTTTGTATTATGTTCTCTCCATTCCACAACTAATTGAAGCCTTGTTTTGCCAAATATTTTAGTCTCTTGTACTGAATACTGATCTTGAAATTCCTTTATAAAATTAGCAGTGCTTTTCCCAAGGTTTCTAGGCAATTGTAATGATTGATAAACAAATTGAAAGTATTTTGTAATATAATAAGGTTTCCCAAAATTCTCATCAGAGAGAAATGTTTCCTTAGAACTATTGAATAAATCTTCCTTTATTAAAACACTAAAATCAGAAATCCCCGCCCAATTAAGACCTACAATATTAAATTCCGTTTGAAACAGATTGATAAAACCAAATAAATCTTCATCTACCTTTGCCAACATTTTTAATTGAACATCATTAAGTTTCGGTTTAAAAGTAAGATTTATACAATAAAATTTATACAATAATTGTTTTTTATAAAAAATTGTAAAATTACTATCCAAAACATAACGAAACGATATGTTTTTCTCAAAAATAAATTTATCAAAAATCGAATTTATAATTTTTGACATCATTGATTTACTATCTTTTTTTGAGAAAAATCGATCATATAATATATATATGTTTGATAACCGATCTAAATCTTCTGAAGGATTTACATCAATATTTTTTATTTTATTTTTTATTTTAGATAACCTTTTATGTCTTATTTCTGGCTTTAAAAACCTAGATTTCATAATATCGCTTAATATTATTTCCACTGGTGATAACTCTTTTTTTTCACCTTTTACTTTTATTAATCCTCTTTGAAAATTATTTAGAGTACATACTTCTGATTCCTCCTCTTCAAAAAATAAATTCTCTGATTCTTTTTGAATTAAGTATTTATAAATACCAGGCGCTAAAAAATCAGTTCGAATTGTCGCCACAGTTAGTTTATCTTCAACTTTGAAGTGATATGGGGGCAACCAAGGTTTTAAAAAATTGACCATAACAATTTCTCTTCCCCGCATTGGTCCTTCTTCTTCCCAGTAAATTACGATTTCATCATCATGTTTGTTATATTTACAATTTTTTATAATTATCTCGTTTTGAAAACGAGCGACAATAAATGTTGTAACTATTTTTTCTTTGGAATTAACTAAGGAAATTCGAAGATGAAAATCTAATGTGGATGTGTAAGTATTATTTTGTATCTCGAATAAATAAGTATTCAAAGGTATCCTAAGTCCTTCTTTACCAACAATAAATATTTCATTTTGTAATAAAATTTTCTGCTCGTTATCTACTAATTCGATTTTTAACCTTTGAATATCATTTAAATTTATAAATCCAAATGCAAATAAAAGATAGGGATTCCTAAAATTGGACAACTCTTGTAAAGTAAACGTATAAACTTTATTGGTATATTCAATAACCTCGTTTTCATCTTCCATAATTCCCCATACAATAGGAAGAACATTTATTTTTATCGATGTTTTAAAAATATTTCCATTAAATAAATATTTATATTCCCCAATTAAAAATCGATCATATTTGTTTATTTTAATTATATGATCTATGAATTTTCGTTTATTTATCTCATTAACATTTTCCGCATTAAAAAACTCCAATTCAACGTTTTTTCTCGTTCGTATAGTATATATTTTGCTTGAATACCCATTTAAATATGATGGCCAATATTCGGCTGGATTTATGATAAATTTGCTATCAGGAACAAATTCAAATAATAACCTTTCATTCACACCACTTCTATGCCATATTTTAATTTCATATTCCCCAAAACAATCTTCCTCAATATATTGATCTAGGAAAATCATTGCGTTAAAACATTCAACGGTTATATTTTTTTTATTTAGTACAGAGTTTCCAATTCGATGTTTAATTTCTAAATGCCAATCACCTTTTGTTAATATAGGAACCTTTATTCTAGGTAATTCTGTAAAAGTTTTGGAATTTTCTTGATGAAACAAAGTTTTTCCACCAACAAGAATAGGCTTTTTTTCTGAGCGGACGGGAATAATATTATGTGTACAATGCAAAGATTCAATATTTGTGAGATCAATATTATATATATTGAAATCATTCCAATGTGGAATTTGTGGAAGTTCAACAACAGGTATATCGTGGATATTTAAAATTCTAATGTTGTTTTTGATGAATAAAATTATGGATTGGTTTGGTAAAACTTGTTTTTTTATTAAATTCCCATTTTGATCAAAAACTATATAAAAATTTTTAATACCTTCAATTTCCCATTTAGAAATAATTTGATCATCTAATTTCAATGTAACAATATAAGTTTTTGCGGGTCTTAATGAATATATTTTTTCTTCGGATATTAATACATCCTTTCTTATTAAAAAATCTGCTTTGACGAAAAAAGTTGTTTCATCTATTGTTATTTCCCAGATAAGATAAGAATCGTAGCTTTCTTTTACAATAATACGAGGTAGCTCACAATAAACACCTACTCCTTCCAAATCGACCTTGATTTTTGGTGCAATAATCCGAACATTCTTCCTAGCCTGTAAGCTTTTTTTGACTTTAGGTTTCTCTTTCCAAATTGATATTTGTTCAATTAAACGAATATTATTTCCCGTATTCTCTAATTCATCGTAATCAATTGAATCGTGAACTATCATTTTTTTTGTATTTTGTATAAAATTGTATGCATCTCGCTGTTCCAAAAATTTTAAATATCGCTTTACAGTAATTTCCGTCTTATTTTTTAAATAAGATAGATAATCTTCTACATCAAAATCATCATAAAAAATATCTTCTACAGTATTACTTATCGCTTCAAAGTAATTATTGAGAGCTTTAATTGGTATTCCCGCATGACATAATATTGGTGTGACATATGTATATCCTTCTTCGCCCTCATTTTCAAAGTGATGTAAGTGATACTTACTCAATACTTTTGAAAATATATTAAATAAATTAATCCGACTATTATTTCCTAATTCTCCAACATATTTTTCAACTTTTTTCCAAAATACGCCTTGATTATATTCATAAACAGCACAAAAAACAAGAAACACCGATATACATTCTTCATAAATGTATTGAAATCTTCTATAATTCCAATCAGAATATAAGTCTTTTATTTTTGTTGCCAAATACTTGTAATCATTTTGAGATATAGGTATATCCCCCAATAATCGATACTTAGGTATTTGAGCAATCAGCTTATTATGGATATTCTGAATAGTGTCACCTTCATGAAATAAATCCATAATGCCCCCTCCTAATATAAAAAACTATATAATTTAAATAATATAAAATATAAAATATTGAAAAAGGAAAGCAATCAAATCTTTACAAATTACATTAGAATGTTAAACTAACTCCGTCGAATAACAAATGGATTAATACATAATGCCACTTTAATATATTGAATTTTCAAATTAATTATATCATAAGAATTTATCAAAATGTTGTTTATAGGCATTTCTTTCATTTTAATTTGACTTAACAAATTATTAAAGTTACTAACCAAGAAATTTTGAAAACGTTCTGGATCAAAGTACGAAGATCAAGACATAGATGAGATGGTAGAAAAATGATGCAATTCTTCGGTTTACTCACTGTAGGGAACAATATGTATGGGGAAGGGACGCTAGAATTTAATGACATGGAACAGCTCTAAATGAAAAACGGTCAGCAAAAAGCACTATAGGAAATCTTAAAAAAGTATAAAGAAATTGAAAAGAGATAATACCAAAAGTAACTACCTGTCTCCTATTGAAATCAGGAAACAGGTAGCATAGGTGGTTTCTCTTTGTCTCAAATAAGGATCAATCCAGGTCTCAAGTAGAGATCTTGGTTCCGACCCTTTTTGTCACCTCTTTCCATTTATCGATCAATGATATCTTTCACCTTCATCAACCGGGTGATCGTGCTTCGTTCGCTTTCGTCTAATTTCATTCGAATATATTTTATCGTTTCTTCCAAATCAGGAATGGTTCGGTATTCTAGGGCATTTACCCGCCTTCTTGTCTTTTCAATTTCATCGGCCAAAAGTTGACAGGCCTTTTCCACTTCTGCCAGTTCCAACAATTTCGGAATTGTTTCATTCAATTTTGCGATCGCATCGTCCAATTCAGAAGGGGTTTGTGCACATCCGTATGGGTAAATACTTCCTTCATCCCCTTCCATTTTTCTTTTCATTTCCATGACAGGGACATGAACACCCATTACATTCTTTCTCGAAAGATGAACGGAAATGGATTCTTTAGGAAAGGATATGGACTCCTCCAACATTTCCGGAGCCATTGTGGCCGATGCAAGGAAAAAGTTTTTAAAGGATTGTTCCAACTCTTTTTCGACTTCCATCCGAAGTTCCCTATTTCTTTTGATTAGCACGATGAACTGTCGCATCAGTTCGTCCTGTTTATCCTTTAACAATTTATGCCCCCGGGTTGCTATACCGAGCTGTTTATTCAATTTCGACAGTTCCATCCGGGTAGGGTTCACATTTAATTTGGCCATCTACCTTACCCCTTTTTTCTCCTTTTTGTCTTGTGCCAAGTATTTTTCCAAAAATTCAAAGCGAATTCGTTTTAATTCTTCCCTCGGGATTAAACGCAACAATTCCCAACCGAGGTCCAACGTTTCTATAATGGATCGATTATAATTGAAGCCTTGATTTACATATTTTTCATCGAATTGTTCAGCAAATCGGGCAAAGGCTATATCCACGTCAGATAAAGCGGTCTCACCGAGGATTGTCGCCAACTCCCGTGCTTGAATACCGGATGTGTAAGCCGCATATAATTGGTTCATCGTATCCGCATGATCTTCTCGAGTCTTTCCCTTTCCAATCCCTTTATCCTTTAATCGGGACAAGGATGGGACGACATTTATCGGTGGTTGAATTCCCCGTTTATACAAATCCCTTGAAAGAATAATTTGTCCTTCCGTAATATATCCTGTTAAGTCGGGAATCGGATGGGTAATATCGTCTTCTGGCATCGTCAAGATTGGAATTTGGGTAATGGAACCTTTTTTTCCTTTAATTCTTCCAGCCCGTTCATAAATTGTCGATAAATCCGTATATAAATAACCCGGATATCCTCGTCTACCCGGAACTTCCTTTCTTGCTGCTGATGTTTCCCGTAAAGCTTCGGCATAATTGGTCATATCCGTTAAAATAACGAGCACGTGCATATCTTGATCAAAGGCTAAATATTCCGCACATGTCAAGGCCATTCGTGGAGTTGCAATCCGTTCGATTGCCGGATCGTTTGCCAAATTCATAAACAGCACCGCTCGATCGATCGCGCCCGTTTTCGTAAAATCATCCATAAAAAATTGGGCCTCTTCAAAGGTGATACCCATTGCGGCAAAGACGACGGCGAATTTTTCATCCGAACCTAAAACGGTTGCCTGCCTGGCAATTTGGGCAGCAAGCTCATTATGGGGAAGTCCCGAGGCTGAGAAAATTGGTAATTTCTGTCCCCTTACTAACGTATTTAAACCATCAATACTCGATATTCCTGTTTGAATAAACTCGTCCGGATAGTCCCGAGAAACCGGATTAATTGGAACTCCGTTAATATCTAGCCTTTTTTCCGGAATAATTTTCGGTCCGCCGTCCTTTGGTCTACCTAATCCATCAAAAATCCGTCCAATCATATCTGGAGATACACCGAGTTCCAAAGGCTTCCCTAAAAATCGAACGCGTGTTTCTTTTAAATTCACACCGCTCGATCCTTCAAAAAGTTGAACCATCGCCTTGTCCCGATTGACTTCCAATACTCTACCTCGCCGTTTTTCTCCCGTTTGCAGTTCAATCTCCACGAGTTCTTCATATTTTACCCCTTCGACCCCATCGACGACCATTAATGGACCGACAACTTCAGTGACAGTTCGATATTCTTTAGGCATTCGTCACACCTGCCTTTTTCATTAACTCATTCATGACTTGGATGAATTCCCGATGAATGTCATCAATTTTTTCAATTTCTTCTTCCGGTATAAATTTTGCTCGAGCAATTTTTTCCCTAATCGGCAGTTTTTCGATTTCTTTCAAGTAAACACCCGCTTCTAATGCTTTTACGCCTTGCCGATAAAATTCTAATACTAACTTTAGCATTTTATTTTGTTTCTGAAGGGAGCAGTACGTATCGACTTCATGAAAAGCATTTTGTTGTAAAAAATCTTCCCGAATCGATTTTGCTGCCTCTAGTTTCAATTGATCCGATTCAGACAAAGAGTCGCGACCCACAAGCCGAGCGATTTCTTGCAATTTTGCTTCTTCTTGGAGAAGGGTCATCGCCATTTGTCGATTTTTGGAAAATTCACGATCGATGTTTTGATCCATCCATTCATCGATTTTCCGTTGATATAAGGAATAGGAGTTTAGCCAATTAACGGCTGGAAAATGTCGGGCGTAAGATAAAGCATAATCCAATCCCCAAAAAACCTTTACAATTCGTAATGTCGCTTGAGTAACCGGTTCGGAAATATCTCCCCCTGGTGGCGAGACAGCACCGATAATCGTCACAGCACCTTCCCTTTCATCCTTTCCGAAACAGACGACTCTCCCCGCCCGCTCGTAAAATTCGGCAATTCGAGAAGAAAGGTAAGCTGGAAATCCTTCATCTCCTGGCATTTCCTCAAGTCGACCGGACATTTCCCGTAACGCTTCCGCCCATCGAGAGGTGGAATCTGCCATAATCGCAACCGAATACCCCATATCTCGGTAATATTCAGCGATTGTAATTCCCGTATAAATCGATGCTTCTCTTGCAGCAACTGGCATATTGGACGTATTAGCAATGAGTACGGTTCGTTTCATTAACGATTCACCGGTTTTGGAATCCTTCAATTCGGGAAATTCCATTAACACATCGGTCATCTCATTCCCACGTTCTCCACAACCGACATAAACGACAATCTCCGTATCCGACCATTTTGCCAGTTGGTGCTGGACGACGGTTTTTCCCGATCCAAAGGGTCCAGGAATCGCAGCAGTTCCTCCTTTGGCAACGGGAAAAAAGGTATCAATAACCCGCTGACCCGTAATTAACGGTTCTGTCGGATTGATTTTTCGTTTAAATCCTCTACTTTTTCTTACCGGCCATTTTTGCATCATTTGTAAAGTTCGGTTCCCATCTAACGTACAAATATCATCGGCCACGGTAAATTCGCCCTCACGAATCTCGGTAACCTTTCCAGATATTCCCTTCGGAACCATGATTTTATGAAGGATAACCGGTGTCTCTTGCACCGTACCGATAATATCTCCTTCAGATACTTCATCACCTACCTGTACACACGGTGTAAAATACCATTTTTTCTCCCGATCCAAACGCGGTATGTCCGCTCCCCTAGTTAAAAAATCTCCCGTAAAATCCCGTAACGATTCAAGGGGGCGTTGAATCCCATCGAACATTTTTTCAAGGATACCTGGACCGAGTTCTACAGAAAGAGGCTCTCCCGTCGAATAAACTGCATCTCCAGGCCCGATCCCTGTCGTGTCTTCATAAACTTGGATCGATGCAATATCTCCACGCATTTCAATAATTTCGCCGATCAGTTTATGACCGGAAACTTGCACCACATCATAAACTTTCGCTTCGTCCATGCCCTCCGCTTCTACGAGAGGTCCTGATACCTTAATGACTCTACCCACTTTCACCATCCGTCTACTCCTTTTATAGTAGTTTTGTTCCTACTGCCTTTTCTGCATATTCACTAATCCGCTCCATACCGAGATTTAATGTTCCTTGACTGTTCGGAATAAGAATTACGGCTGGTTTATACAGTTGATCATATCTTCGGATTGTATCCGGTATGAAAGATGCTAATTTTTCCGTAATAAATATGATCGCGTAGCCTTCTTTTGCTAAACGATCGACTGTTTTTCTTGCATCCATAGCATCCGTTGGGGCAAATACGTCGATTCCTAACGCCTTAAATGCCAATATGGAATGTTTATCACCGATCACCGCAATTTTATACATAACTCTCACGCATCCTTTTCCTCACCATTTGAGGTGGGATTTCATTGGCTTTGGAAACGAGGATGATCCGTAAATTTTTCATTTCCGTTTCCTTTGCCAAAAGATAAGCAAAAATTGGTTCAGGACCAAAATGAATATGTTTTGCTTCTCGAATTAACTTTATCAAATAATTATCCATTTCCTTTTCAAAATCTTCAAACCGATTGGTCTCTTTATAAGACTGTAAGGCAGGAATCAAACCCTTTGCTATTTTTTCATTTCGAAAATTTCGGATGATCTGATCGATTGAATCGGTAAAGGAATGGAGAAATTTTTCTTTTTCAATGTTTCCCTTTGACAAAAGCACTTCTTCTAAAAATTTCCGATCTTTTTTTTGCCTTTTTACTCGAATAAGGGTACGAACATTAATAAAATCAATCATTGCCTTAGCATATTCGATAAAAAGGGGCGATTTGATTGCTTCAATTATTTTCAAAAAATGATAAATATATAATCGATCGAGTATGATCCCGATACGTTGTGGATCCCGAGTGATTTTATAATCGGTCAAAACTTCCACAATCGCTGCACGAACGGGTGGATCGACATCTTGGAGATTTTCATTCAAAATAAACGTTTTGATCTGTTTTATATCCATTGTTCCAATTGGTAAATACAAATGGGAGAAATCTTTATCTAAAATAATTTCCTTTAAAAGAACTTTCAAATTATGATAATCGTATTTTAGTCTTAACAGATTGACGATCGATGAATCCGGCGAAACATCGTCCATTATTTGAAATGATCGTTTCAGTTCGGCAAAAAGGATTGTTTCAAAATCATTATTTTCCGTTAAAAGGGAAAAAGAAGAACCATAGTCCGTCTCTTTTAATATTTTCATCGCTTCATCCATCGTACCAGCATCAATTAACCGTTCCAATGTACCAAAGGTAAGGAGCTTTTTTTCCAGCACCCTAGTTCGAACAACCCCTTGGGTAAAGTCCAATCGATCCATCAAACTCACTCCTAGTCATTGAACAATATCTGGGCAACTTCCAGCTCCAGTTCATCCCGATCATATTCCAAGAGGAAATCGACGGAATGGTTCATAATAAATTGTTCACTTCTCAAAAGAAAGCCGGACTCAACGGATTCTTCGTCTGATACAATGACCGAAAGACCTAAATCTTTTACCACATCCCGTTTATCTTCCGGTATGACGAGTACTTCCTTTCCCGTTAACTGCACATCTTTCAAATGGTTTTGTAAAAATAAAACATATTCCCGATTATCCATTCGGATTAGCTTCTCTTTCGCCAAGGAAAAAACACGATCGATGAAATCCCGTTTTACAATGAGAAGCTGGTCTCTTACTTGAATATGGGCATTGGAAATCAAGCGGTCCTTTTCCATATTTCCTTCTCTTTCTGCCCGTTGAATCCATTTTTCTCCGACTTCTTCTGCTTTCAATTTCTTTTTTTGAATGATTTCTTCTTTCTTTCGACTCGCTTCTTCCAAATTTCTATTTGCTTCCCTTTTGGCGTCCGTGATGATTTTTTGAATTAAATTATCCAGATTCGCCAATTTCTTCACATCCTTGCGTAATGGTTATTTTACAAGCGAATTTACTGTTATCATATGTTATTTTTGATATCCTTCCAGCTAGCCATTTTTATAAGAGCCATAATCGGGATGGGATTGAACAAGACAAATTTTCCATTTTCGATTAGAAAGTTACAGAATTAAGTAAAATTAATGAAAGAACGAATGCTAATAGTGCGTATGTTTCAACCATTACGGAAAAAATGATCCCTTTTGTCGTTTGTTGTTCATTTTTTGCTAAAATGGAAACTCCTGCAGCAGCCACTTTTCCTTGAAAAATGGCCGATTTCCATCCGACAAAGGCGATGGGTAAACATGCCATTAAAATAAATAATCCATGAGCTATTTCCATTGTTGAATAGAGTTGTCCCATAGCCAAAAGGGCGATAACGAACCCGTATAGACCTTGGGTACCTGGTAACAATTCCAAAAGCAATGATTTTCCGAATTTTTCCGGTTCTTCAATCATTAATCCGGAGGTCGCTTCCCCGACAAGACCAACGCCGCGAGCTGAACCAATACCAGGCATAATCACGGCTAAAGCTACTCCTAAACCTCCGAATACGACACCGCCGAAATTGACGAAAATCTCTGCAAAATTCATCGTTTCTTCCTCCCTATATTCTCGTTTATTTATTTAATATGAATATATTTTGAATCGCTACGGAATGTTTGAAACGCCTTTCCGCCACCTTCGTAAAATTTCCCGAAGAATTCTACATATGTTAAACGAATAGTGTGCACATAACTCCCTAATAAACTTAAAAAGATATTAAAAGCTTGACCAACGACAAACACAATCAAGCCGAAAATTATGCCAATGATTCCCATCTTAAATAACATTCCGACCATCATATTAATTGCCGATGCGATAAAAGCGCTGGACAAGCCAAGAGCCATCAATCTTGAATAAGACACAAAGTCTCCGACATAACCGGAAATACCGTACAACGTATAAAGTCCACCACCTATTTTTCCACCGATACTTTTACTGTTTCTTCCACCGGTGAATAATATTCCAATCATCCCGATTACCATCATAACTAGACCCGTTTTTTCGATACTTGGCGGAACAGAAAGAAAAAGAGAAGCGACAAAGGCAATTCCGCCTCCTAACGCTAAAAACCAAAAACCTGCGTCAAATATTGCATCCAGTAACCTTCCATTTTTAATGGCTAAATAACCTCGAACTCCTAATGCAAAGAAAATATGCATGATCCCAAAGGCGATAGATAAAACGAGCAATAAGTTGTATTGTTCTTCCATATTGATTAAGGATGGTAACGGAATCAAATCACCAAAAAAGGATCCATACACGATTCCCCAAAAAATGGTGGAATAACTTAAGTAATAGAAAAATTGTAGAAAATTTTTTTGCTGTTGAGTTAGTTTTAATAATTTTAATGCCCCGAACGTTCCTACGAGCAAAATCAATCCGTAACCGATATCAGCCACCATCATTCCAAAAAAAATCAGATAGAAAATAGAAAACAAAGGTGTCGGATCGATTTCTCCATACTTTGGAAGGGCATACATTGCAGTCAATGATTCAAAGGATCGGGCAAATCGGGAATTTTCTAATAAGATCGGTACATTTGGATCATTTTTTCCCGCTTCCCGCATTTCTAAATAATAATCATCCCCACATTTTTGTTCAATTCGTTTTTGAAAATCATCCGCTAATTTTTTCGGAATATATCCTTCAATAATATTGAAATAATCAGTACGTACGTAATTTTTTGTGGCAGTTAATCGCATTTTTTTCAATTGATAATATTCATAGACGATTTCCAAATCCGTTAACTTTTCCGTAAGCTGTTGAAATTGATTTTTCAAATCGGCAAGCCGTTTTTGTTCTTCTTGAAAATCTTTTTTTAATTTGACAATCGTTTCTTTCGGTTCCTCCGATCCGATTAATGTTATCCGTGTAAATTCATGGGCCTTCAATATTTTTCGAATATGTTCAGTTTCCGATCGGTCGGAAATGGATAAAAGGTAAGCGAAATCTTGATCTTCTCCGATTATTGAAAAATACGTATATTGGGAGGAGGCTAGTTGCAGTTCAACCTTTTTTTGAAATCGTTTCGGTATTCTACCGGTAATGACATCGCACGTTTTGATCGAATAAAGAAGTTCGACCGGCACATGTAACGGAATCCAAGGAGTTAGCAACTCTATTTTTGCCTTAATTTGATTTTGTTTATAAAGGATATGTTCTTTTTGACTAACGAGTTTTCTCACTTGTTTATAAAAGGATAGGAAATCGATCGTAATTGCCCTTTTTCCTAATTCTTCAAAGGATAATGACGGTGATCCATTTTTAACTTTTTGAAATATGTTTTGGCGATTTGTATATTTGTTTAACTCATTAATGGAAAACATCAGTTTATGAAGATCATCATCGACAACTTCTAGGGCATCTTCCACATCGATTCCCGTAAGCCCCCATTCTTTAATTTTTTCATTTTCTTTTAAATCTAGAAAATGAACATACTTGAATCGTTGAAGTTCCCGAAGCAAATCTTCTCTTGTTTCCGAAAATACAAACAGGGTGAATTTATTCATTTCAACGATTGCCATTTTTATAAACAATCCTCTCAATAATATAATCGATTGCTGAATTTAGTTTTTTTTCAGCAGCAATTTTTAATTCATCGGCTTGTTTCTTACCATCTTCCATAATCGTCCGAGCAGCAGACTTTCCTTCTTCCCTTTTCTCTTCAATGATTGCTTCGGCCTCTTTCCTTTTTGCTTCTAGCACATTTTCATATGCCTTTTCAGCCAACTTTTCTGCTTCTAAGATGATTTCATTTGCAAGAATT
This sequence comes from Fervidibacillus halotolerans, assembly GCF_026547205.1. Taxonomy (GTDB): domain Bacteria; phylum Bacillota; class Bacilli; order Bacillales; family Caldibacillaceae; genus Fervidibacillus; species Fervidibacillus halotolerans. The sequence goes on from NZ_CP106877.1 coordinate 1,851,439, forward strand.
TCCGATTCTTCTATAATTCCCTTCGCCTCATCCTCCGCTTGTTTTATTTTTTCAATTGCTCCGTTCATCGAATCCACCTTCCTTTCAAAAGCAATTGATCGAGTGTATTGTAATTCCAGAACGTTTGTATCAATGGGTGTGAGATATGTGATTTTTTGAACAATAATTCGTGTCATTTACGTAAGCGTTTTCTTTTAAAAAAACCGAGAGATTTTTGTTGTTCATGGAAGTGAATTTACTGTTTGTATTAATAATAAAACAGATGAGAAGTTATTTTTAAAATGTAGGAATCATTGTTGGAGTATAGTGTGAAAATTATATAATTTGTTACAAATTTAACAAAAATTTCTATATATTTATTTTACACAATTTCGACGGTCGTTACAAGGAGCTACCGGGAAATCACCCGTGGCGTGGGTCAAGGTTCCGGTTCCTTTGGCCCACCCTTTTTATGTTTGATTCTTTTTTTCACGATGAGGTAGATTCCAATTCCAATAATTCCAACGAAAAAGAGGATAGGTAACCCCCCGATCACAAAGACGATTATGGTAGAAAATGTGTTTAAAAGAAAGTTGACGCTTTTCTTAAATTGATCTTTCGTTTGTTCCCAAGTATTAAGTTTGGATGAAATTTGTACACTTTTTTCCGACATAAAAATCGTCACTGTTGCCAAATCCGCACGATTTTTTAAATAATTCATCCTTCCGATGATCGATTCGATTTCTTCTTGAACTTCTGCTAAATCTTTTGAAATAGCCAGTAAATCGGTTGTTTTCTCAGCATTTTCCATAAAATTTAGAAGGCGGTCTTCCACGATTCGTTTCGATTTAAGACGGGATTCTAAATCGATATATTCCTCCGTTACATCTTGACCTTGGACAGAACTCTTTTTCACTTTATTGCTTACGTTTTTCACTTGATCGAGAAATGTTTGGAAATGCTCTTGGGGAATTCTTACTGTTACCTGACCTTTCATCTGATTATTTGTTGTTGCAGACATGGATGATTCTACCACGTATCCACCGTTATTCGTAGCGTGCCTGGAAATTTCGTCAAAGGCCTGTTCGTAATCCTTTACTTCAATTTCCAGATAAGCAGTATAAATGATTTTTCGATTCAGATTACTTATATTGCCTTCATCGGGCACTTTTTCTACTTCATCCGCATATGCGCCATCCTCTTCAACAGGTTCGTCATAGTCGACTTCCTGATCATTCCTTTGATTAAATTCTTCTCCAATTGAAGGATCTCCCGAATCAATTCCTACTTGTCCCCCTTCAGATTTGCTTTCATGGCTACATCCAAACAGAATGAAGGTAAAACAAATGATGAATGCAAAAATAGCCTGTTTTTTCATTCCTACCGACCCGCCTTCCATAATATAGTCGACTTTTTTGACGAAACTGGGAAGAAAAGGGTTACATCTTTTCTTCTTTTTTATCATAATTCCCTAGTGACGAATCGTTAAACAACTACAAACGATCTTTTTTGGGAACGTCATTAAAAAATGTCGATCCTAAAATGAATATTCCTCCGATGAATTGGTTGAAACTTAACCATTCGCCTAATATAAGAGAGGACATAATAACTGCAGAAATCGGATCAATATAACTAAAAAGAGCGACAGTTTGACTCCTTAATTTCTTCACAGTTGGAAAATAAAGGACATACGCTATACCGGTATGAACGATACCTATTATTATAAGAAAAAAAATCGATCGAATATCTAGTCCTGTAACGTGGAATCCTTCAGTAAAAAACACGTAAGGAAAAAGGATCATCGTAGCAATCAGTAATTGATTTACGGTCGTTTCAAAAGCAGATAATCCTCGTAAAAATTTATTGATTATAATTACTGATGCATACAATGTAGCTGCAAGCAAGCCATAAAAAATACCAAGTGGATGATGAAATTCTCCAATTGGCGATTCATTTCCTGGATTTAAAACGAACAATAAACCGACGATGGCAGCCATCAAACCGACCCAATTTTGCCACACCATTTTTTCCTTTAACAGAAAAGGAGCCAAAATCATCACGAAAACAGGAGCAAAATAATAACTTAAGGTAGCATTCGTAATGGTTGTATAACGATAGGATTCAAATAAGAAAATCCAATTTAAACCGAGGGCGGCACCGGATATAAATAGTAAGAAGCGATTCCATTTCCCTACTTTGAAAGTTACAGAACGATTCATTGTAAAACTAGCCACAATCAAAAACAGACTTCCGATTACACCTCTGAAAAATGCTATCGTGCCAGATGATAGTTCAATTTGCTTAACAAAAATACCAATACTTCCAAAAATTAACATTACGAAAATAAAAATAAATTTATCCCTCATCATCGTCCTCCAATAGCTTATAAACAAAACGCGATAACAATCGGTTCTCTTGTCCTAGTGAAATTAGAAATTATTTTTTTATAATACGGATATGTCCTAAAATGAAATCGCATGAATGAAAGGTATGAGAAAAACAACATTAGAAAATGAACGAACAATTGTTTTCATACTCCTTTATTCGTATTCGCAAATGCATTGGAAAACAAAATCGTTAGGAGTAGGAAAATTTGATATAAGAAAAACTCAAAGATCTTAATAAAAACAAATATAGGACCCAGATCATCCCCCTCATTCGTTAATGAAAGAATAGGATAAATAGTCGCATAAATACCACCGCATATGGGACCCATTAAAGTACAATCCATAAATTACTAACTCTTCCATATAGTCATTTTTTTATTAGGAAAAATAGGGTTACTAAAGAAAGAAACAATAAAAGAAACTTTATAGGATAAATAAATTTGGTAACTGTGTCATTATAGTTTGTCAGTCTCAAAATTCGACAATGGTTGACCGATCATTCAGCATGTGACATACTCCCACCACCTACGCTTCGCTTAGAGGTGGGGGCTTCTCGGGTAATCCCATCTCATGATGGAAAGTTGACCGAGCGATCCCCGTGTGCCCCACGGTTCGAGGACAAGTTAGGCTATCGCTAATCGTTTCATGCCCTCATGTTTGATATTGATTGCTGCATTGACGTCCCTGTCGCTCTCGAATCCACATTCACAGCGGAATGTACGCTCAGAAAGCGATAGAGACTCCCTGACTTGACCGCAACACGAACACGTTTTGGATGAGGGGAACCATTTGTCGATTTTGATCAGTTTCTTCCCCTGTTCTTCCAATTTGTACTGAAGGAAAGAGGTGAACATGCCCCAGCCGTTGTCATGAACGCTTTGACCGAAATGGAGGGCTTGTGACATCCCTTTCATGTTGAGGTCTTCGATGACCACGCAATCATAAAGTTTCGCTAATTTGTGCGACTCCTTATGCAGAAAGTCTTTTCGTTGATTCGCAATTTTTTCGTGCAACTTGGCTACTTTCAGACGCTGTTTGTGCCAACGGTTGGAACCTTTCCTGCGGCGTGACAGCACCCGTTGCTCTCGGGTTAGTTTTTCTAAGGCTTGCCGATAGAATCGAGGATAATTGGCTCTCTTACCCTCGCTATCGACATACAACGTGTTCATGGAAAAATCTAAGCCAACAACCGTTTGCACTTCTTTTGATACAGGATGATGTTCGTACTCTGTAAGAAGGCAAAATCGAATGAAATAAAAAATGAACACTATTTCCTTTGTTCAATTATTTAATCGACGAAATCGACCAGCGTCTGTATCTTATGTTCTATTCATTTCATCTTAAATGTCTAATAAGAAGTTTAGACTCTGATCCTAGTAAAATTCATCGTCATAAACATTTCTTTTCATCTCAAGTTATACAAACATAACTCGTTTACCCAACTCACGTTTTTCACTGTAAGTAAAACGGGGTCCTAAACAGCCATTGAATGAACAACGAAAAAAAGAAAAGGCTTCCTTTTATAGAAAATTATTTTATAGCTACACCCTTAATAATAAAGTACATAACATTTCCTCCCATAAACGAATTTCACCATCGAAATACTTTTTTCCACTTAATTCGTATATTGGAACAGAGTCATATTTCATCCTTCATAAAAAATCCCCTCCTATATATATAGTTGGTTTGTGCCAACCTTATACAAAGGAGAGAATTCCTATGTCGTAATATTTTATTACACATGTTTGATTAAAAAGTATTTTTTCTTTCCTCTACGAATGATTGAAAATTGGCCTTCGATTTTATCTGAATCGGAAATTACATATTGAATATCCGTAATCCTGTCTCCGTTGATGTAAATAGCACCATTTTGAATGTCTTCCCTCGCTTGTCGTTTTGAAGGGGTGATTTTTGCTTGAACGAGTAACTCGACTAAATTCGTAAGTTCTGGAGTTGCCGTAAAGGACGGAACATCTTTAAATCCTTGTTTGATTTCATCAGCGGTTAACTCTTTAATATTTCCACTAAATAAAGCTTCTGTAATTCGAATAGCTTGGTTTAGTGCTTCCTCCCCGTGGACAAGCTTCGTAACGGATTCTGCTAACGCCCGCTGTGCCATGCGTTTCTCTGGGGTTTCCTTCGTCGCTTTTTCCAATTCCAAAATTTCCTCGTGGGAAAGGAAGGTGAAATATTTCAAGTATTGGATTACGTCCCGGTCATCTGTATTAATCCAAAATTGATAAAACTCATAAGGGGACGTTTTTTCCGGATCGAGCCAAATCGCTCCACCTTCCGTTTTTCCAAATTTCGTGCCATCTGCCTTCGTAACAAGGGGAACGGTTAGTCCATAAGCCGTATTCGAATCACCTTTCACTTTTCGAATAAGTTCAAGGCCAGCGGTAATATTTCCCCATTGGTCACTTCCACCAATTTGTAGGCGACAATTTTCAGTCTCATACAGCTTTAAAAAGTCGATTGATTGAAGGATCATATAGGCAAATTCTGTAAATGATATGCCTACTTCAATCCGAGATTGAACCGAATCTTTGGCCAGCATATAGTTTATTCCGAAATGTTTCCCATAATCCCGTAAAAAAGTGATTAAATCAATTTTATTCGTCCAATCATAGTTGTTTGCAATGATTGCAGGATTTTCTGTCGTGTCAAAATCGAGAAGATGGGATAATTGTCGTTTGATTTTTTCGCTCCATTCGGCGACAACTTCCACAGAGTTTAAGGTCCGCTCTTGTTTTTTTCCACTTGGGTCCCCGATTAACCCGGTCGCCCCTCCGACTAAGGCAATGGGTTGGTGACCTGCCATTTGAAATCGTCGGAGAACGAGTATCGGTAAAAGATGGCCGATATGCATACTGTCACCTGTCGGATCCACTCCACAATAAAGCTTAATTTTTTCCTTCGATAAAAGATTTTCTAATCCTTCTTGATCTGTCACTTGGTTAATTAACCCACGAAACTCTAAATCCTGTAATAAATCCATAAGACATCACTCCTTTTTTCCATTAAAAAAACCCTTCGATGACAATCGAAGGGACGATTTACTCGCGGTACCACCCTACTTACGGAAAAGCATTCCGTCACTTAATAGATTTAACGGTCACCCGCCCATAGCTACTAGTCGTTCGACGTTCCCAATGGGAGCTCAAGGACGTAATTCACCTTCTCCATGTGTACCGATTCCCACCAACCATCGGCTCTCTAAAAACAGGGATGGAAAGGCTACTAAATCCTGTCATTGCCATTTCTTTTCAATTGTTATTGATATTTTAGCACATTCTTTCCTTTTGTCAATTAAGGATTGCAAAGAGTATCCCCATTTTCATGAATCATCCTTCTCTTACCACACGATCCCTCAGTATCCCCTTCCTTTTAGAAGGGCAAATGAATCACTCCCTAAAGGAAGAGGTCAATTTTTCCTACAATCATTTTACCTATCCCTTCTTACTTTTGACACCTTATTTTCTCCCAGACTCATTTAAAAAAAGCTTTCTTACGTTTTCATTTATGCTATAATGAATTTGATTTTAGGAGGTATGTTAATGAAAAAGCATTTCGACAAGTTTTTGGATATAATCAAGCCTATGAAGGATACCATTTTCAGCAAAAAAGCAGCTAAAGCCTTTCGGATAACATATTCTGTCGTTTGGAATCTCATTTTAATTTTTCTCATTTCCGGCGTATTGTTATTCGCTTTAGGAGTTGGCGTCGGTGCAGGTTACTTTGCTTCTTTAGTTAAAGATGAGTATCCGCGCCCCTATGACGAGATGCGAAAAGATATTTATAATTACGAGGAACCATCGGAATTATATTTTGCTAATGGGGAATTTGCTGGGTATCTTCGGTCTGACATCGTTCGAGAAGAAGTGAAACTTGAAGATGTATCAGAATATTTCTTGAATGCGGTAATCGCCACGGAGGATGAAAACTTCGAACATCATAACGGTGTCGTCCCGAAAGCTGTACTTAGGGCTTTGTTTCAAGAAGTGACCAACGCTCCCGTTCAATCTGGAGGAAGCACGCTCACTCAACAATTAATCAAAAACCAAATATTAACAAACGAAGTATCCTTTGAACGAAAAGCGAAGGAAATTTTATTGGCTCTCCGTCTTGAAAATTTTTTTGATAAAGATGAAATTTTGGAAGCGTATATTAACGTCTCTTCATTTGGAAGGAATTCTTCGGGACAAAATATCGCAGGCGTACAAGCAGCTGCAAAGGGAATATTCGGTGTAGACGCAAAGGACTTGAACTTGCCACAGGCAGCATATATTGCTGGTCTCCCGCAAAGTCCTAATGGATACACCCCTTTTACTCGAGATGGAGAAGTGAAAAGTGAAGAAGGATTAGAACCGGGTCTGAATCGGCAAAAAACGGTTTTAAAACGGATGTATGAAAACGGCTTTATTTCCAAAAAAGTATACGATGAAGCCCTCGAATATGATATTGTGAAGGATTTTATCGATTCGGTTGAAACACCGATGGAAAAATATCCGTACTTAATGATGGAAAGTGAACGGCAAGCAATTAATATTTTAATGCAACAATTGTACGAAAAAGACGGATACACGAAAGAAGATGTAGAAAATAGCGAGATTTTATACGAACGGTACGAGGCCTTAGCTATACGCAATTTAAGGCAAAACGGATATAAAATTTATACGACCATTCATAAAGATATTTATGAACAATTCCAAAAAGTCGTCGCAAATTTCAAAAATTATGGTCCGGATAAACCGGAACAAAAAAAGAATGAAGAAACCGGAAAAATGGAAACTGTATATGAAAAGCTGGAAGTCGGGGCAATGCTCATCGATAATGCAACAGGGAAGATTATTAGTTTTGTCGGAGGACGGGACTTTTATGATAATCAACTAAATCACGCAACTCAGGCGTATCGACATAACGGTTCATCGATGAAACCTCTCGTTGTATACGGACCAGCGATCGATATGGGATTGGCTGCACCGGGAACTGTGTTAACTGACGTCGATTTAGGGATTCGTGTCGATGGTAGACCTTGGCCACAAAACTATGCGAAAAAATATTACGGGCTTACTTCTGCACGTGAGGCATTAACCCATTCACATAACGTTTCAGCGGTGTATTTATTTAATGAAATTGCTCAAAATAACCCTGTGAAATATTTGGAAAAAATGGGGATAACTCGCTTAGTTCCTAGTGATTATGAAAATCCATCGGCTGCGCTAGGGTCCACAGCTAATGGGGTTTCCGTAGAAGAAAACACAAACGCCTTTGCCACATTTGGAAACGGTGGTCAATTTATCGATGCATATATGATTGATAAGATCGAAGATCGGGATGGAAATGTCATCTATGAACATGAAAGTAAGCCGGTGGAAGTATTCTCTCCACAATCCGCTTATCTAACAGTCGATATGATGCGAAATGTCGTAAGAAACGGTACAGCACGGGCAATACCTGGCTATTTAAAATTTTCTGCTGATTTTGCAGGAAAAACGGGAACGTCCCAAGAAACGCGGGATATTTGGTTTGTCGGCTTAAATCCGAACATAACGATGGGAATCTGGATGGGATATTCGACACCAAAAACCATTACAAGCGGTTCTATTCATTTGAAACTGTGGGCCCAATTAATGAACGCCACATATGATGTGGATCCGAACATTATTGGACCAAAGGATCGTTTCCAAATGCCGGGTGGAATCGTTAAACGTACGTATTGCGGCGTTTCCGGTTTATTGCCATCGGAAGCATGTTCAAAAGCCGGACTCGTTCAATCGGACTATTTCATTGCAAAATACGTACCGACAGAAACGGACAACAGCCTAATCGAAGGAAAATACGTAACGATTGAAGACAAAAATTATTTAGCATTGAACTCAACACCTGATGAATTTGCCAAATCTGGTTTTATATTAAATCCAGATTTCATTAAAGAAATTGCGCCCCAATTAAAAGAAGATGAGTACGAACAATTAATTCCAAACAATTCGAAATGGAATCAGATTATCGTACCGAGTGCCAAGATTGAAGAAAACGGAAAAAATCCCGCCCCAATAAAAATTGCATTATCAAGTAATGGAATCAAATGGTCGAAACATGGAGAAAAAGACGTAATCGGCTATCGGGTGTATCGAATTCAAGGGGATCAAATAGAACAAATTGGAAGTATCATCGCAGGTGAATCCTTATCTTTCAAACTTTCTGCCACTGGTTTCTACGCTGTCACAGCGGTTGATATTGCAGGAAATGAGTCAGAGTTATCCAATATTATTCAATATGGAACTATCATCGAACAACCGCCGACAGACCAAGAAGATGGGGAAGATGAAACGGATCATTCCGATGATTCGGATGACAATTCAGATGATTCCCCCGAAGAACCGACCGATTCTGGAGTAAATTACGAATCTTAAAAAATTAATCCATATCTAGGGCTGTATATAATACGTTTTTATTGAATGGAAAAAGGAGCACTCCTTATATGTTGGAGTCGCTCCTTTTTTTCATATCGCTTCCTTCCATTTCATACACATTTAACAATTTCACAAAAGGATGTATCGCGATAAACATCCATCAGTGTGTTGTACTGAATTAAGATGTTTATGACAATCAGTCTTCCATCATGGATAAATCTCCTGTCGGTAATCCTAACTCCCACGATTTCAATACTCTACGCATAATTTTTCCACTTCGAGTTTTCGGTAATTTATCAAGAAACTCAATTTCTCGCGGTGCGGCATGGGCTGCTAATCCCTTTTTCACAAACGCTTGAATCTCCTCTTTTAATTGTTCACTCGGCTCATATCCATCCCTTAACGAGATAAACGCCTTTATAATCTCTCCTCGTATTGGATCCGGTTTCCCAATAATTCCTGCTTCTGCTACTGCAGGATGTTCTACTAACTTACTTTCCACTTCAAAGGGACCAACCCGTTCTCCGGAAGTCAAAATCACATCGTCAATTCGACCTTGGAACCAAAAATAACCGTCTTCATCCATATAAGCGGAATCCCCGGAAATATACCATCCGTTCGGAAGAAAATAAGAGGCATATTTTTCTGGATTATTCCAAATTTGTCTCATCATCGATGGCCAACCTTTTTTTATCGCCAAATTTCCCATTTGATACGGTGGAAGCTCCTTGCCTTGATTATCAACGATTGCCACTTCCACACCTGGAATCGGTTTTCCCATCGAGCCTGGACGAATTTCCATGCTCGGATAGTTGCAAACGATATGTGCTCCCGTTTCTGTCATCCACCACGTATCGTGAATCCGAAGACCGAAAACCTTCATTCCCCAACGGATGACCTCCGGATTCAACGGTTCACCGACACTTAAAATGTGCCGTAGGGATGTTAAATCATATCGATTAACGATTTCATCTCCTGCACCCATTAACATCCGAAATGCCGTCGGCGCACTGTACCAAACGGTGACACCAAAATCTTCGAGCGCTTTATACCAATTCTCCGGACTAAACCGACCACCAATAACGACATTCGTCGCACCGACAAGCCACGGACCAAAGATTCCATAAGATGTACCGGTTACCCAGCCTGGATCTGCTGTACACCAATAAATATCCTCCTCTTTTAAATCGAGAACCCATTTCGCTGTCATATACTGTTGAATCATCGCATTATGGATATGTAAAACACCCTTTGGTTTCCCGGTAGATCCAGACGTATAATGTAGAATGAGACCGTCTTCCCGATCGACCCACACGATGTCCAAATTTTTGCTTGCCTTCTCTACCCTTTTATTAAAATCCACATACTTTTCCTTCTCTTGGACATCTTTCCCTACTATGAATATCGTCTTTAAATCCGGTAAGTCCTTCTCCGGTACTCGCTGTAATAATTCTGGAGTCGTTACTAAATATTCAGCTCCACTATCCAATAGACGATCCCGAACGGCTCCCTCCATAAACGCCTCAAACAAAGGACCTACGATCGCACCAATTTTTACACCGCCTAAAATAGCAAAATACAATTCTGGTGATCGAGGCATAAATACAAAAAGACGATCTCCTTTTTTCACCCCATATTCCTTAAAAACATTTCCCACTTTATTCGACCATTCTTTCAGTTCTTTAAAGGTATACTTTTCTAAACGATCGTTACTTCGATAATATAAGGCGACTTTATTTTTCCGAAAGCCTTCAGCATGTCGATCGACCGCCTCATATCCCATATTGACCTTCCCTGATTGATACCAAGAAAAGTTTTTCTCCGCTTCCTCCCATCGAAAATTTTGATACGTTTCTTCGTAATTTTGCAGATGATAATCCCCTTTGATTGGTGATAGCGCTTCCAATATCATAGGAAATCCCCCTTGTCGTAATTTATGTTTCATATTATAGTATGAAATATAGTAATATTCAATTTTTTTATATGCAAAAAACTTCTCAACTAGAAATGAATAAAAAACGTTATCATTGCTTTAACCGTTCTAGTTGTTTATTAGGAGGTGAAGGATTGAAACATAAAAAAACGTATCATCAAATCGAGTGGCCGATCAAAGATAAAACTTTAATTATCGAAGGACCTGTACCACCTGAAAAGTTAGAAAAATATGCTTTCCATGAAGGATTAGTTGCCTTTCGTCCTCCCCAACAACAAAAAAAGGCGTTGATTGGTATTGCCCATCTTGAAGAAGGAAGAATCATTATCGCTAGAGATGGAGACACGGTAATCGGCTACATTACCTTTCTCTATCCCGACCCATTGGAAAGATGGTCAGAAGGAAAAATGGATAATTTATTAGAATTAGGAGCCATTGAAGTCGCACCACCTTACCGTGGACATCAAGTAGGGAAACAACTATTAACGGTATCGATGATGGATGACGCAATGGAAGACTATATAATTATTACAACAGAATATTATTGGCACTGGGATTTAAAAGGGACAGGTTTAACAGTATGGGAGTATCGGAAAGTCATGGAAAAAATGATGAACGCTGGTGGCCTCGTTTGGTTTGCCACCGATGATCCGGAAATTTGTTCCCATCCAGCCAACTGCCTAATGGCAAGAATCGGAAAAAGGGTTGATCAAGAGTCGATCGAAAAATTTGATCGGTTACGATTTATGAATCGATATATGTACTAATAAATCTATTTCCATTGGATAGAAAATACGGAACGGGTGAGAATTTTCTTCGGTCAATCGAAACAACAAGGGGGAAAAAGAATGCTAGTTGAGGAAATGATGGTAACGGATGTCATTACGCTGAAAAAGGAAGACTCCATCAAAAATGCTGTCGATTTAATGAAAGAAAAGAAAATTCGACACTTGCCAATTGTAGATCGGACTAAAACATTAATCGGTATTGTCACTGATCGGGATATTCGTTCAGCTGTCCCATCCATTTTTTGTATCGATAAACAAAAAGAGTTTCTCAATAAACCATTGGAAACAATTATGACAACGGATGTCATTACCGCCCACCCTCTCGATTTTGTCGAAGAGGTGGCAGCTACATTTTATAAACATCGAATCGGCTCCCTTCCGGTTGTAAAGAAAGAAAAACTCGTTGGCATTATTACCCAAACCGACGTATTAAAAACATTCGTTGAGTTAACGGGAACGAATCAACCTGGCACGCAAATCGAAATTCGCGTGCCGAACAAACCCGGAACATTAGCTGATATTTTACAACAAATTCGCCATTTTCACACGAACGTTTTAAGCGTTCTCATCTATCCGGATAAAATGAAAGCTCAATCAAAAATTATTGTACTTCGACTAGGTACGATTAATCCGAATCCGATTATTAATGCGTTGAAAGAGCACCAATACGAAATTTTGTGGCCAAATTTATCGGGGTATCACAATGGATGACAAAATCGCCTTTGTATTTTCAAATAATTTGTTAAACTATAAATTTCGCCAAGGTCATCCCTTTGATCAAAAAAGAATTGAATTAACGATCGACTTATTAAAGGAAATCGGTGCTCTTTCGTCGAGTCAAATGATATTACCTCGGATGGCGACTGATGAAGAGTTACTGCTCGTCCACGATCCTACCTACATTGAGGCGGTAAAAAAGGCTGGAAAGGGAAAATTATCGATTGAACAAGCTGAAAATTTCGGACTCGGTACAGAAGACACGCCTATTTTCCCGAACATGCATGAAGCAAGTGCTATTGTTGTCGGTGGAACGTTAACTGCAGTCGATTTTGTTATGGAACAACAAGGAAAACACGCCCTCCATTTAGGGGGTGGGCTCCATCACGGTTTTCGAGGAAAGGCATCCGGCTTTTGCATTTATAATGATTGTTCCGTAGCTATCCAATACATTCGAAAAAAATATGATGCAAAGGTTCTATATATTGATACGGATGCCCATCACGGGGACGGTGTCCAATGGACCTTTTACGATGATCCGAATGTTTGTACCGTCTCCATCCACGAAACCGGTCGATACTTATTTCCTGGTACGGGAAATATATACGAACGGGGGCACGGACAAGGTTACGGTTATTCTTATAACATTCCATTGGATGCGTTTACAGAGGATGACTCTTTCCTGTTTGCCTATAGAAAAACAGTCTCCGAAATTGCCCGCTTCTTTCAACCGGATGTCATCCTAACTCAAAACGGTGCTGATGCCCATTATTATGATCCTTTAACCCATTTGGCTACGACGATCCGGATTTATCGGGAAGTTCCAAAACTTGCCCACGAACTCGCCCATCAATATTCTGAAGGACGCTGGATTGCATTAGGTGGAGGTGGCTATGATATATGGCGTGTAGTTCCTAGGGCATGGGCATTGCTTTGGTTGGAGATGACAGGACAAGTTGAGAAGGCTACGGGAACTCTTCCGAAACGATGGTTAGAAAAATGGGGGAATCGGTCTCCTGTTTCACTTCCAGAAACTTGGGATGATCCGGAAAATCTTTATCCTCCCATTCCCCGTAAATCGGAAATAGAAGAAAAAAATCGGATTACGGTGGAAAAAGCTTTACAAATATTAAAGGGTTGAACGGAAGGGAGATTCTAAATTTGGAGTTTCCGCAATGCAGTGGCAATATACGGATTAAAACCATTTGACTGCAACAGCTTAATGAGATTGGAATCAGTCACCAAAACAAATCGGTGCCTGAGCAAAATTGTTTGATCCGTTGACAATTTTAAACGTATATAAGAAAGGGACTGTACTTTTAGACAGCCCCCTTTTTCGTTTATTCGTTTACTTCCACATCTCCGTCGCCATCGTAACTAGGATCCATGATAACAATTTCCACGCGACGATTTTTTTGCCAATTTTCCGGTCCGTCATTCGGTGCAATCGGACGAGTATCCGCATAACCAGTCGCAATAAAACGATCCGGATCCAATTGATGTTCGTCAATGAAATAACGAATAACACTACTAGCTCTCGCGGTGGAGAGTTCCCAGTTGGAAGGATATCGAACGGTATGGATCGGTCGGTTATCCGTATGTCCTTCCACCTTTACAATGTTTGGAATTTTTTTTAATAATTCAGCGACCCGGTCGAGAAAATCTTTAGCCGTATCTAATATGATCGCTTCTCCCGTATTAAAAAGAACCTGTTCCGGTAAAACGACCACTACTCCCCTTTCTGTCCTCGTTGCAACAACGACCTCCGTTAAGCCACTTTCCTCGATAAAATTCGATACTTCCGTTAAAAGGGCATTTAAACTCGCATCCCTTTCACCTGAAGTAGCGTCATTTTCATCTTTATCTTCATCGTCATAAAAATCGAAGGCATCATCTGCAGAACCCGGATTTTCAAATGGGATCGAACTCGGATAAAACTCAAATATGGAACGGTCGCGGAACGATTCGGCAATCGCTTTAAACTTCTGCATGTCGATTTGGGACATGGAAAAGAGCATAACGAAGAAGACTAAAACTAACGTAATCATGTCGGAATAGGTAACCATCCAAAAAGGGGCTCCCTTTTTAGATGGTTTTTGTTTCTTTTCATATTTTTTCATCTAGAATGCCTCCTTCTCGGCATTCCGTTCTCTTTCTTCGATTTCACCGTAAGACAAAAAGGCACTTAATTTTTCTTCTAATAATTTTGGATTTTGTCCCGATTGAACTCCTATAACCCCTTCAATAATCACTTGTTTCAAGAAAACTTCTTTTTCCGTTTTCATGCCGAGTTTTGAAGCTAACGGCAAGAAAATGAGATTGGCCAACAAAGATCCATACAAAGTGGTCGTCAAGGCAATTGCCATACTCGGACCTAACGTTGCCGGATTATTCAAATCTTCTAACATAAGAATCAATCCGATCAACGTACCTAACATCCCCCATGCGGGAGCAAATTCGCCGGCCCTTTCCAATAAACTTCGGCCTTTACTATGCCTTTCTTCCATGGCAGAAATTTCGGCTTTCATAATGTCAACGATTGTATCACTTTCGACACCGTCGATAGCAAGTAAAATTCCTTTTTTTATAAACGGATCATCCACTTCTTCCATTTCCGCTTCTAATGCAAGCAGTCCTTCCCTTCTCGCCCGATCCGATAGACGGACGAACAGATCGATTAATTGAGGCAAATTATCCTCTTCTTTGGAAAATGCTTGTTTAATGACGATGAAAATCTGCTTCATTTCTTTAGGAGGAAAACTGATGAACATCGCAGCAGTTAATCCTCCGAATACGATAATCATCGATGGGATGTCGATAAATTGTAGGAATCCGCTGACACCATTTTTCGAAATTACGCCGAAGGAAAATGTTAAAATTCCGAGTAACAGACCAATTGGTGTAAAACTATCAAGCCTTTTCATTCTCTCTCTCCCGTTTTCATTTAAGGAATTATCTCTCTTCCTTTATATCGACATGATTTTTATTTTGTTGAGTTCCGAAACTCAATTCGATGGGGGAGAATGACGACATGTTCCGTTACTTCTTCTTTATTCATATATTTCGTTAACAATCTCATTGCTACAGCACCGATATCATAAAGCGGTTGGACGACTGCACTTAATTGGGGACGAACCATATTGGCAAGTCTTGTTGTATGGGCAGAAATGATTTCAAAATCATTCGGAATGTCGTAACCTTTATCCTGCAATCCATGGGTCACACCGACTGCCATTTCATCATTGCTTACGTATATAGCAGTAGGCTTTTCTTCCAATTGAAGCAATTTTTCTAATGCTTCCATACCCGACTCGTACGTATAATCACCCTCAATAATCAATGCTTCATCAACTGCAATTTCAGCTTCTTCCAATGCCTTTTTATATCCTGCTAAATTTTTTAACCGATTAATTGGTTCATAAATTGGACCGATAACATAAGCGATTCGTTTATGACCTTGTTCGATAAAATATTTCGTCACATCATACGCTGCTTGTTCATAATCGATATTAACGGAAGGAATTTTTCCACTTTCTTCAATCGAACTTGCTAAGACAACCGGCACAGGTGATTTTTCAAATTCTTCAACGAGCTTATTTGTAATATTACCGCCCATGAATAAAATACCATCCACTTGCTTTCCTAACATCGTATTTAATAAGTGAAGTTCCTTTTCTTCATTTTGATCCGAGTTGGATAAAATAATATTGTAATTATACATCGTCGCCACATCCTCAATGCCTCGGGCCAGTTCCGCAAAATAGATGCTGGAAATATCAGGGATAATCACCCCGACGGTCGTCGTTCTTTTACTGGCCAATCCCCTTGCAACAGCATTTGGACGGTAGCCTAATCGCTCAATTACCTCTAATACCTTTTTTCTTGTTGCTGGTTTCACATTTGGATTTCCATTTACCACTCGGGATACAGTCGCCATGGAAACATTTGCTTCCCTTGCCACATCGTAAATTGTAACGTTCATAAATTCACAACTCCTTTAATAAAATATACGCTATTTTTTCTCCTTTTTACGTTCAAATAAAGTTTCTACGTTTATCATACGCTAAAAAACAGATTTTTCGCAATCCATTATTTTTCATTCCCATGCTTTACTTCTCTATAACAAATCATTCCTTTCAAGTATGTCCAAATCCCGATCAGGAATTTTTGAAAAAAACCCTTCTGTTCATTAAAGAACAAAAGGGATTATTGATAATTATAGCACAATATTGAATGATAAAATACAAACATTTGTCAAAAAATCCTTTAATTATTTTGACTAGCCAATGTACTTTACTTCTCAACAATCTCTTTGAAAAACATATCGAATTGACCGAGGTCCATTTGCTGCCTTGCATCAGATAGTGCAACAGCTGGATCCGGATGGACTTCTGCCATAATTCCGTCTGCGCCGATGGCAAGGGCAGCCTTTGCTGCTGGCAGTAATAAATCCCTTCTTCCCGTCGAATGGGTTACATCAACGATCACCGGAAGATGGGTTTCCTTTTTCAAAATTGGAACGGATGTTATATCGAGGGTATTTCTCGTCGCCCGTTCATAAGTACGTATTCCCCGTTCACATAAAATGATTTCCTCATTTCCTTGTGAAACGATGTATTCGGCAGCCAACATAAATTCTTCGATCGTCGCGCTCATCCCACGTTTTAGTAGGACCGGCTTTTTAACCCTTCCCGCTTCTTTCAATAGTTCAAAATTTTGCATATTTCTCGCTCCAATTTGAATCACATCAACATAGTCGAGGGCTCTTTCAATATGGGAAGGATGAACGATTTCACTGACAACAGCTAAATCAAATTCTTCTGCGATCTCCTTTAATATTTTTAGCCCGTCCCAACCTAAGCCTTGAAAATCATAGGGGGAAGTTCTCGGCTTGAAAGCGCCACCTCTAAAAAGTTTCAATCCTTTTTCCTTCACGCTTTTTGCAACTGCACGGGTTTGTTCATACGATTCCACCGAGCAAGGACCGAAAATAAAATGGGGATTTTCATCACCAATGTTTTCACCTTTAATATTAATCACTGTATTCTCTTTTTTATTTTTTCTCGACACGAGCAACGTTTTTTGCTGTTCGATTTCTTGTAACTCTAAAGAAGCTTTAAAAATTTCTTTGAAAATATGTTCGATCGTAGCATCATCGAAAGGTCCATCGTTATGTTGAATCAAACGGTCGAGCATCTTTCTTTCACGAACAGGATCATATCGATTCATACCTTGGGATTTTTTTAATTCTCCGATCTCCTTTGCTAAATATCCCCTTTCGTTCATCAATTCGAGTATTTTAAAATTAATCTCATCGATTTGCTCCCGTAATTGTTCCATTCTTTCCTTCGTCATTTTCACATCTCCTTAAAAGGGAAAACTCTACTTTATATCGAGAAAAAAATATGATAAATTGCAAATAGGATGAAAGGGATAAGCAATCATTATTTAATTATAGAAGATGAAAGGCATATTGTCACGAAACATACAAATTTATGCCATTTTTTAAAAAAGAAGGTGTAAAGATTGGAAGAGAATAATTTTATTTTTGCACTAGATATTGGAACAAGATCGATCGTAGGTATCCTATTAGAAGAAAAAGATAGTCATCATATTGTGAAAAAAGTGATCCTAAAAGAACATAAAGAACGGGCGATGCTAGACGGTCAAATTCACGATGTCATCTCTGTGGCGAATTTAATCCAACAAGTGAAAGAAGAATTGGAAACATCCTACGGCCCCCTTCAACAAGTGTATGTGGCAGCAGCTGGCCGTTCATTAAAAACAGAAAGAACAACGGTTTCAATGAATATTGAAGGTAGAAGACTGAAGCGGGAAGACATTCTTCATCTCGAATTAATGGCGGTTCAAAAAGCAGAGGAACAAATTATTGAAAAATATCGAAATGTAAAAACGAATTATTTTTGTGTTGGCTATTCAGTTTTATATTATTATTTAGACGGAGAAATCATCGGTAATTTATTAGACCAAACCGGATCAGAAGCAAAAATTGAAATTATCGCAACTTTCCTTCCGAAAATCGTTATCGATTCTTTAACAGCAGCATTAAATCGGTGTGGCTTAGAAATCGCCGCCCTTACGCTAGAACCGATTGCCGCCATCGACGTTTTAATTCCGCAGACGATGCGTCGTTTAAATGTCGGCCTTGTAGATATCGGTGCAGGAACATCAGATATTGCCATAACCGATGAAGGTACGATTATTAATTACGGGATGGTACCAGTTGCCGGAGACGAAATGACCGAAGCCATCAGCGATCAATTCTTATTAGATTTTCCGTTGGCTGAGCAAGCGAAACGGCAACTTGTCAAAGGAGATCCGGTAACATTTACGGACATTTTAGGATTTGAACAAACCGTTGAATACGAAGAAATGGTTGAAAAAATGTTACCAGCCATCGATCATGTTGCAGAACAAATTTCCAATGAAATTTTACAATTGAATTCATTTAAATCGCCAAAAGCGGTTATGCTTGTCGGTGGAGGTAGTTTAACTCCTTTACTATCAGAACGACTGGCCGATCGATTACAATTGCCGAAAAATCGAGTCGCAGTCCGAGACGTAAAGGCCATTGGTAACCTTGTCATCGAAGAAGAAATGAACCTAGGACCTGAATTCGTCACACCCCTTGGAATTGCCATAACAGCGAAGAAAAATCCCATTCGGTATAAAACCGTTTTTGTCAATAATATTCCTATCCGAACCTTTGAATTCAAACCTTTAACCGTCGGAGAGTGTATAGTCCAAGCGGGGATAAAAATAAGTCAATTATACGGGAAACCCGGATTGGCCAAAATAATTACGGTCAATGGAAAAGCACGGACGATTTCAGGAACCCTCGGAATGCCGCCAATTTTAAAAAAGAATGGAATTGTATGTTCCATCGATGATTCGGTTGAAGATGGGGATCGAATTATTGCTCAAAAGGGAAAAGACGGTCAATCAACTGCCGTAACAATCGAAGAATTCATCAAAAATGAGAAATTAACGGTCACAATCAATGGGCAGTCGTATTTTTACGAACCGAATGTGAAAGTGAATGGTCAATCGGTGGCACCGAACTACGAAATAAAAGACCGGGATCAAATCGAATGGGAAGAAAAGAAAACAATTGCCGATCTTATTACCCATTTTCATCCTAAACTATTAAAATCGAACGGTACATTCGTCATTACGGTCAATGGAAAAAGGGAGGAAATACCCGCATTCTCTAGGAAAATTCTAAAAAACGGAATGGAAGTCTCACCAAACGATCCAGTCACAAGCGGGGATGATATTCAAATAATAAATGGGGAACGTCCAACCGTTGAACAACTGATCGAACAAAAAGGATGGATGGCTGAAGAAACATTACCGATAACCTTTAACGGACAACCTGTTAACTTGACCAAAAAATTAACGAAAATCTATCGGGACGGGAAAGAATTGTCATCGGATGAAATCGTCTCTCCAGGGGATCAAATAACGATTGAAAGGGAAAAATTTTCCCCGTTTATTTTTCAAGATGTGTTCCGATTCGTTGATTTTCAAATTCCAAAGGAGGCATCCGGTAAATATAAAATGTTACGTAACGGAAAAGAAGCGACATTTTTTGATCCCTTAGAAGCAGGCGATCAGTTGGAAATTAAGTGGGAAACATAACTTTCCCCTTAAAAGAAAAAAATTACCCGTAAAAAAAGTTTATCCATCCGAACGGATCACAAGCGTACGCTATTCCCTCTCAAATGATTTTAAAAGGGGACTATCCCCAATGAAAGGGAAAGTAGCGGCGACCCTAGCAGAAACAGTACGAAGCCCCCCTAGAGGAGTTTGTGAGTCGAGGAGGCTGAGGTCGTTGCCCGAGAAAAGCGCCGCCACCGAAATTCATCATGCTCATTTCATGGAATGGGCTATGCTTTTTGGGCAGCCCCGTGAAGATAGAGAGCAACCACTGCATAAAAATGGCAAGTAGAGAAATTCATCCTTTTCTCCACTTGCCTTTTCTTATCCATTATTTTGAAAAACGAATGCTTTATACCGAATCCAATTCTTCTTGCAACACTCGGTCGATTTCTTCCTTCCGAATGTTCCAATGGGAGGCATGCCACTTAACCTCACCGTTATGAATATAAAATATTTGAGGTGTTTCATGTTTGATGGAAAAATAGTCAGCGATATAATTCGACAATGGACGGCTTTCTTGAACCGCTAAATAATAGGCGGAAAACTCTGGATTAGATTCCGTAAATTGTTGAAATTCCAGAAAAGCATTGTTACTAATCGGACAGGTTAAACTATGTTTAAATAATAAAAAGGACTGGTTATTTTGAAGAATCGAGTCGAAATCCCTCGGCTGTTCTAATTTTTCCATTACCCATTTCCTCCCTTTTAAACCCCTTTTTCGTAACATCGCATACTTACAATACCCCTTATCTACGGCATGGTCCTTTTGAAAGGATGGAAGCTTACTGTTCTTTTACCTCTTGTTCTTTTAATTCCTCTAATTTTTTATCGATTTCTTCGGATAAATCGTGGATAGCTTTTTGTGCATCTTTCAATACATCTTCAGCACTCTGTTCCGATTCCTTCGAAAAAGCTCGGACCTTTTCTACCAAATCTTTCGTCTGATCTTTCACCGACTTCGTAAGTTGGGAGCTTTTTTCGCTAGCATAATCCATAATCTCTGTTCCCTTTTGTACCACTGATTGTTTCAATTGATCAGTCTTTTGAACAGCTTGGTTCAATTGGGCGTTAATATCTGCACGAAGTTCCCTTCCCGATTTCGGTGCGTATAGCATGGCTACAACCGAACCGACTACCCCACCGATAAATGCTCCTAATAAAAAGTCTTTAACCCCTGATTGATTCATTTTTTCTTCCGACATATCAATACCCCCTATAATTTATTGTTCTTTTCAATCTTTTTTTGTTTTTTACGACGACGAATTTCTTCCATCTTTTCCTTTAACTCTGCAACGATATCCGCCCATTGGATAATTTGTACTACTTTTTCTTCATTTTTTTTCAGCTCATTTTTTACATTGCCGGAAAAGGATTGTAATGAATCGTTAAACTGGTAAATCGTCTTTCCTACTTCCTGCACCCCGTTTACTACCGTGTTTAATTTTTCTGATTTTTCTTGAATGTCTTCGGCTAAAGCATTCGTTTTCTTCAACAATTTCCCTGCTTCTTCCGTCACTTCTTTTAATTGAGTCTCCGCCTGACCTAATGTTTTCGAAATTTGTTCCAGCGTTTTGGAAAGAGTTTTTAAAGTGGAGATCAAGTAGACGACTAAAACGGTAAAGGCGATGGCCACAAGAGCCACACTTGCATACAAAATCGCATCCATCCTAAAGCTTCTCCTTTCATTGGACCAAAATCACATTCCCATCTGTTACATCGTACATGCTTTTTCAAAGATTTCCTCTTACTAATCATTAAACCAAATTTTTCTCTAATAATCGAGTCTTCTAAGTACTTTTTTTCTAAGTTGACAAAAAAAGACGCTTCGATTCCAATTGAACAAAAAAAGGCTTAAAACTCCCGTAGTCGGTTCGTTTAAGCCTTAACATTATCCAAAGGTTGGGATGAACATCACCCAACAGAATTGACGAATAAAATATAACTAGAAATAAAGTAAAAAAGGACGATTAGAAAAGAAGGAATCAAATAAGTCCACCGATTTGCAACTTTTTTTCGTAACATCGAATACATAGCAATTACCAATAACACCATCGATGCTAAAACGGTATATAAATGACTGTCGTTAACCGAATGGATTAACGGTTCCCGATACAGTGCATCCGTAATAATTAAGTTAATAAAATTAAACAGACAACTTCCTAAAATGGCCCCGATTGCCAAGTTATAATTTCGTAAACGAATCGATGTAATCACGCTCACCGTTTCTGGTAATGAGGTACTAGCCGCAAGAAAAAAGGAACCGACAAAGGTAGAACCAAGCCCAGTCTCTACGGCAATTCCATCAGCCGCAACGGTCAATAAACTTCCGTCAATGAGTACGAAAGATGCAGTGATGAAAAATAGAACCCAAATAAACTTTAAAGAATACCGATCTAACCGTTTTTTTAACCGTCTGTCGAAGGTTTCAACCGATTCTTTTTCAATAATCTGGCTTGTCCATTGTTTTTCATCACTTTCATTTCCAACGGCCACTTGATAAGTAACCGATTCTACATCAAACATATAACGATCCCGTTCACCGATATCCGCTACGGAGTATTTCGAAACCATCTTCATTCCAATAAAATATACGATCGCAACGACCATCATATCCAATCCAAATCCGAAAATCTCGTAAGAAAAATCCATCGACATCGATAAAGCAACAACTCCCGATAAGACGATGATTAAGCCAGTGTTATAAGCATTTTCCTTATGGGCGTAAAAAAATACCCGCCTTTTTCGAAAAATAATGTCAGCAAAGGCTAAAATCATAATATTATATAAATTACTCCCGAAAATATTTCCCATCGCTAAATCGGGATTGGAGATGATTAATGATGTAAAGCTTGTTGTCAACTCCGGCAGAGCAGCAGCACTTCCTAACAAAAACGAAATAACAAAATCTTTCAACGTCGATTTTCCATCGATTAGGTCTGCCAAAACGGACAAGAAAATGGCTAAAATGACGATTAAAATAGCTGTTACTGTAAATGTTACATAAACCATTGGAATAACTCCTTTAACATATTTAAAAAATCGATCAACCTTCACGATTGAATGAAGTTTTTATTTTAACCATCGAAAAAGTACCTTCCAGATATGTTCAAACTGAAAGGCACTTCGATTCAATCCTAGTGAAGGCTTTCACCTTTCAAACCTGGCCTTCATTGTTTCGATACATTTCATAACTTTCTTGGAATTTTTGAATGTCCCCTGCCCCCATAAAAAGTAAGACGGCATGGTCGAATGTTGCTAAAGGGGATACATCGGACTCTTTTAAAACCTCAGCCCCCTCAATCAATTTTTGCAAATCTTGTATGGACAATTGTCCGTGATGTTCCCGAGCTGAACCGAAAATATCACATAAAAATACTTTATCCGCTTCTTTCAAACTTTCCGCGAACTCTTGAAGAAACGTTTGTGTCCGCGTATACGTATGGGGCTGAAAAATGGCGACAATTGGTCGGTCAGGATATTTTTGTCTTGCCGATTGAATAGTTGCACGGATTTCCGTTGGATGATGGGCGTAATCATCCACAAGAATTTGATTGCCGAGTTTCTTTTCGGAAAAACGTCTTTTTACACCGTGAAAGGTTTTTAGTCGTTCTTGAATGATTTGGACGTCGATATTTTCATAATGGCAAATCGTAATCGTCGCCAAAGCGTTTAAAATATTATGTTCCCCGAAAGTTGGAATGAAAAAGGAAGCGTAAAATGTATTTCGAACGAAAACATCAAAATTCGTTCCTTCCTTCGTCACTTCCACATTCCGGGCTTGAAAATCGTTTTCTTCACCGAACCCGTAATATAAAACGGGAACTTTCGCTTGTATTTTTTGTAAATGTTCATCATCCCCGTAGGCAATAATTCCCTTTTTAACTTGCCAAGCCATCTCTTGGAAGGCGGAGAATACATCCTCGATGTTCGCATAATAATCCGGATGATCAAAATCGATATTTGTCATAATGCAATAATCCGGATGATAGGACAAAAAATGTCTCCGATATTCACAAGCTTCAAATACGAAATATTCCGCATCCTTCGTTCCTTTGCCTGTACCGTCTCCGATCAAATAGGAAGTCGGTTTTGCCCCTTCCATCACGTGGGATAAAAGACCGGTCGTCGTCGTTTTCCCATGGGCACCGGTTACCGCGATACTTGTAAAATTTTCGATAAACTCTCCTAAAAAGCGATGATAACGAATCACGGGAAGATCCATTTCCATCGCCTGTTGTATTTCCTCATGGGTATCTGGAAACGCATTCCCTGCAATCACTACCATGTTCGGCTGAATATTGTCTTTTCCAAAGGGATAAATTTGTATTCCCGCTTGTTCCAATGCCTCTTGGGTAAAATAATGTTTTTCCACATCCGAACCTTGCACATCATATCCATGATCATGAAGTACTTGTGCGAGGGCACTCATCCCTGTACCCTTAATTCCAACAAAATGGTAAATGGTCATACAATAGAACCTCCAAAAGCGATATATGTATTATCTTATGTCATCACGATTTTTTTGATTAAATGGAAAAGTCACCGAAAAATGATTCAACTATGAACGGTTCATTTTTTTGCCTCATAATTATAACATTATTTGTTCCAAAAGACTATTATGCACGAATAAAGCAAAAAAAGGAAGAAAAATACTTTTTTCTCTTCCCTTTTCATCCTTTCACTGCCCAAAAAGCGAACATACATTTTCTTGTAACTTATGAGAACAGATTAGAAAGGAATTGGAATAAACAGTTGTAAATTTACTGAATATTCAATATAATGATACATCATATATTTAAGCTGATGACTCTACTGGTTTTATACAAATGGACAAAACTTTATCCACCTTTTCTTTTTTCCCATATAATGTGAAATGTTCGATCCAATCGTTTAGGAGGGATACTTTGTATTCGATTGAAATCAATCAGGTCACAAAAAGATATAAAACAAAAAGAGGCCTTTTAACTGCGGTAAAAGATGTGACATTGCAAATTGAAAAGAGCAAAATAACAGCTCTATTAGGCCCAAATGGTTCTGGAAAAACAACATTAATAAAAATGATTTGTGGACTAGCAAGTATTGACCAAGGCACCATTTTCGTAAACGATATCGATGTAAAGAAAAAGCGAAAAAAAGCCGTACACCAAATCGGATGTATGTTAGAAGGGGAACGAAACATTTATTACTATTTAACCGTTTTTGATAACTTAAAATATTTCGGATTGTTAAATTTAATACCAAAACAAACATTACATCACCGGATAGAGCAAATCCTTAAACTTCTCGGTTTAGAAGAAAAGAAAAAGGAGTACGCCGCAAATTTGTCGCGGGGAATGCAGCAAAAATTAGCCTTAGCCCTCGTTTTATTAAAAGATCCTGATATTTTACTGTTAGATGAGCCTACATTAGGATTAGACGTTCAATCCTCCAATGACATATTGACGATGCTAAGAAAAATGGCTTTAAACGGAAAAACGATTTTATTAACATCCCACCAACTTGATTTGGTTGAAAAAATAAGTGACCGAATGATTTTTATCAAAAACGGTACGATTATCGAGGATCTACAGTCAAAAGAAAAAGAACAAGATAATCAACAATATGTCTATCTCGATTTAAATATACCGAATCAACAAGTTTTACAGGAGTTGGAACATCTCATTTACATGGAAAGGGAAAATGAACGGATTTGGAAAACGACCCTCGCCCATTTACCGGAAATTTTACAGTACTTAAAGGATCAGCAAGTTACCGTTAAAAACTTAACAACGCAAAGGAAATCATTGGAACAAATTTTTTTAGAACTGGTAGGGGATTCAAATGACTGAAATGATTTATTCCATTAAAGCAGAATTTGTCAAATTCAAAGGGATGTTTATTCGCTATTACATCGATTCGATTAGTGAAATTGTATCCTACGGTTTGTTAATGTTCGGACTCATTTTAACCGTATTTCAAAATTTAACGGGTACAAACGAACAAATTTTTCAACTCATGGTTGGTATTTTTATTTGGTATATTGGTATTAATGCGATTGCGGTTTTTAGTTTTATTTTGCAGGAAGAAATGGTTTTGGGAACACTCGAACAAATTGCCATAACAAAGGTTCCGATTGAAAAAATGTTGTTAGGCAGAGCAATTGGGACATTTATTTTTGATAGTTTAGGAGCGATTGTTTTATCGACCATCTCCTTTTCATTTGTTGCAATTTTTCGAGATCTATCCTTGGAAACGTTTTTTTCATTAAATCTCTCAATCCCTAGTTTAATCATTGTCATCCTATTGACGATGGTTAGTATTTACGGTTTTTCTTTTATTCTTGCAGGATTTTCTTTAGTATTTAAACGAATTGGAGCTATTACGACGTTATTAAATTACTTATTCCTTTTTTTGATTGGACTCGTTATGGCATCGAATCAACTGCCGCCAACCATCGACCTAGTTACTAAACTACTTCCAATGACTTTGGGTGTGATAAATTTAAAACAAGTTATAATCGATTCAACAACTTTGGTTGAACTAGTAAGTACCTATGAATTTTGGTTACTAATCCTCAATTCTGGATTGTATTTTTTCATCGGTTTATCGTTGTTTAAATTGTTATTTAATATATCCATAAAAAATGGGAAATTATCTAGCTATTAATTTTTCATTTTTCCAATCTTAGCCTAATATGATCAAAAAATAAAACCCTCGGTACCGTGCGACAGCCATTGCACGTATCGAGGGTTTTTTGATTTTTTTATTTATTGAATTGATGTAAATCTTGTTCGGTAATTAACACGTCGCGCGGTTTACTTCCCCGTTGTTCCGTAATGATTCCCTTTTCTTCCATCAATTCGATTAAGCGGGCCGCCCGATTATAGCCGATTCGAAAACGCCGTTGGAGGCTGGAGGTGGAAATGCTACCTTGTTGAACGGCAAATTCGCACGCTTCCAAAAAAAGTTCATCTTGATCTGCCATATCCGATTTTTTTATTAACTCTTCTTGTTGAAATAAATATTCCGGCTCTCCTTCTTTTCGCACATGTTCCACAACGGATTCGATTTCATCGTCGGAAATAAACGGACCTTGCAAACGGACCGGTTTCGACGTGCCGTTTTCTAAAAATAACATATCCCCTTTACCAAGAAGTCGTTCGGCACCGCTTATGTCGATAATCGTTCGCGAATCCACTTGGGAAGAAACAGAAAAGGCAATCCGGGTCGGTACGTTCGCTTTAATGAGTCCCGTAATGACATCGACGGACGGTCTTTGGGTCGCAATCAATAGATGGATGCCGCACGCCCTTGCCTTTTGCGCAATTCTGCAGATGGCATCTTCCACATCTGCAGGGGCCATCATCATCAAATCTGCCAATTCATCGATAATAATGACGATAAAAGGCATTTTCTCGCTTTCCTTTTCATTATACCGTTCAATATCTCGGACACCCTTTTCTGCAAATCGTTCGTACCGTCTTTCCATTTCCTCTACTGCCCATTTCAACGCTTGGGTCGCCGCCTTCACATCGGTAATGACCGGGCTAATTAAGTGGGGTATTCCGTTATAAGGGGCAAGTTCCACCATTTTCGGGTCGATCATTAATAGTTTCACTTCATCCGGTCTCGCCTTATAAAGGAGACTGATAATAAACGTATTAATACAGACGCTTTTTCCTGACCCAGTCGCTCCAGCAATCAACCCGTGGGGCATCTTTTTCAGATCGGTAATAACCGGTTTTCCAGCGATATCCAAACCGACTGCTACCGTCAGTGGGGAAGAAGCTTGTTTATATTCATTTTGTTCAATAATTTCCCGTAAAAAAACCGGCCTTCTTTGAACGTTCGGAACTTCGATACCGATCGTATGCTTTCCTGGAATTGGTGCTTCGATTCGTATATCCTTTGCAGCTAAACTTAATTTTAAATCATCGGTTAAATTTGTAATCTTATTTACCTTTACCCCCATTTCCGGGGAAATTTCAAACCTCGTCACGCTCGGTCCTTCCGATGTGGATACGACTTTTGCAGCAACATGAAAACTTTTTAAAGTTTCATTTAATACTTCCACTTGTTCTGCAACCCATTCGATATTGGATGAATGTTCCATCGATCTGTTTAGTAAATGGATTGGTGGCAGGTGGTAAGGTCGTTCTTCATGTTTTTGTTGACGTTTTTTCATATCATCCTTTGTATGTATGAAATCCGATGCCTGTTCCTTCCGCTTTTGCAATTTTTCCCGATCGCTTTTTAACATCAAAACATTAAAAGGCACGGTTTTTTTCCTTTTTGTCGTTTGATGGTTTTCTTCTTCATGTGTCTTTTCCTTCAACTTTTCAGGATATGAGTGAGTTTTTGAAGGATGTGGATTGTTATACTGATTCGAAGGAACCGAATTTTCCGGTTCAACGTTAGATGGCGAGTCGATTTGGTCAGAACTTTCCTTCATTCCTTGACGATCCATATCCGTAGAAATAGGGATTGTTTGTTCTGAATCCTTTTTCGTAAAATTGGATCCTTCCGCACCAAATTTTCGATCCTCTTGTTTGCTTTTTTCCGCTCCTTCGATTTTTTCGATTTCAATGACTTCCCATTCACGATTAACTGATTGAACGGGAAAATGTTCGTTCTTTCCACTTTTCGTTTTTTTTGCAAGTGGAAATTGCTCTTCGACGATTGTATCGACCGTCGTTTTTTCGGCCGCATCCGATCGTTGTTCCAAATGTTTCGGTGAAAAAGTTTCCCCTTCTACACTCATTTCCTTTGAACGATCTATCGCTTCATCCTTCGTCTGATCTGAGATTGGTTTTTCTTCGATTGTTTTTGATGGAATCGACCAATTGAATATAGATTCCCCATCGACCATAGATTCTTCATCTATCACATTTTCTAATGAAATAGGTTTATCAACCGTTGTATTTTTCGTAGGACGAATTTTTTCTTTCCCATCTCTTTTTTCTTCTTCATTTCCACTTTCCGTTGTAAATTTACGTATGGAAGAACGATCTTTCTCCTCCCTTTGAATATCGATATCGAAGGGATATAGTTCAAATTCAATCGGTTCTTCGTTTTTTTCCGTTCTCCGCCTATATCCATATATGGGGGATGGAATTGTTTCCGCATGGGAAATACGCCACTTTCGATTTCCCCCATTCGGACGTTCAGACACATTTTCTACCTGTCGATGCTTATTTTTATGTTCATGTAAATCGGTTTCCTTCATCTCCAGTCTGTCGAACCGTCTAACATTCGGATTATCCCTTTCTGAAAAGGATCTCTGCCTCTTTTTCTTCCTTTCCACTGCAGGGATTTGAAGTTCTTTATCCGGATATTTAAACGTCATCTTCGTTTGTACATCCTTTTGATGAATTTCTATGAGGTGAGATTCTCCATGATCCTTAACATCTTTTTTGTCTGAAAATGAAAACCATTTTTTCAGCCAATCCATCGTATCACTCTTTCATTTTTGCATGTATCATTATTTTACTATAAATAAATAAAAAGAAAAACTGACTCTAAAAAACCCCGTACAACAGTACGAGGTTCCTACATCTTTTCATTCGAATTTTTATGCTTGAAAATCGAACGGTTGACCAACTTCATAACGATCATCTAAAACGAGAATACCTTTTTCCTTCGGGGCATTCGGTAAATTCAATTCCTTCGCCGAACAAATCATCCCCTTCGAAGGTACACCTCTAAGTTCTGCTGGAGAAATCACCAGTCCATCTGGCATCACTGCTCCTACCTTTGCAACGACCACCTTTTGGCCTTTCGCCACGTTCGGCGCACCGCATACGATTTGGAGGGTTTCCTCTCCTACATCCACATGACATACACTCAATTTATCTGCCTTTGGATGTTTTTCATGGCCCTTCACATATCCGACAACAAACTTCGGTGAAAAATCTGCAGTTAGTTGTTCTTGAAACCCTTGATCTTTTAGTAATTGATTCAGTTCATTCAACAATTGTTCATTTCCGTTGACTGGACCGGAATATCCTTCTAAAGAAAAGTAAGTACTCGCTTGAAAAATATTGTATCCAAAGGTTTTATTCGTTTCCCGATCATAAATTCGAACGACATCTTCCTTTTTCTCAACTTCCATGCGTGTCCGATCAATCGGTGTAAGGGACACGATTAATGTATCACCAATGCCTTCTTTGTTGTAAAATAGATTCATCTTTCTACTCCTTTCTCGGTCGGTTTTTTGCCATAATAAAAATCGGTTCTAACTCCCCGTCTTTGTATAGGAATGAAAGGGAGGTAATGGGAACGAGGCCATTTGTAAAAAAATGCATCGACATTTGAGCCAAGATATCATATCCGGTATCGTTTTGAATATCGGCAAAAATAATCACATCTTGATGGGGGATGGAAATCACAAAGGTCCCCTTCACCTTATTTTTCATTTCTTGCAAAAATGTGTCGTTTAAAATTCGACTCGCATCATATCCATCGTTCGTATTTAAAAAATAAAAATCATTTCCGGACACGGAATCCTTTTTTAAAGGGGTCGGAAGGGAACGAACATTAAACATAGCAATTTCACGAATCCGCTTTTGATCCCATTTTTCTTTTTCAACCATCTGTTGATCGATCAAACGATACGTCCGTCCGAGATCGATGGCGTAAAAAATTCGCGTCTCTGCCGTATGATCATCAAAAAGAAGTGGACCTCTTTCTTCCGTTTCGGTAGGGAAAGATGTGGAACGAATGACAGGGTAAATTTTTTTCTCATTTCCTAAAAGGATGGATTCGGCATTCATCGCCGTTAATCCTTCTTCCACATAATAAACGACATCTTCAATCGCCTTTTCCTTGTGCACTTCCCATTTGGATAGGATCGGATTTAATGCAACGGAAATGCCCTTTTTCGTTTCTTTCAACTCCACTCGTAAAGTTTCATTCTCCCGATCATATGTAAACAGACGATCTTCCCGTCCTAGACGTTCCTCTAATATTTTTCTTAATTGTAAAACGGTCATTTTCAATCAAACCATCTCCCGTTTTCAAATCTTCCATCCACTCTTTGACCGATATTTGTAAAAAGGGCTCACTTCCCCCTTGTCAAAGTTCGTTTTAAGGAACATGAATGGATTGTATCCATACTGATATTATCAAAGGTTCGTAATTTAATCCACTTTTTACGAACATTTTCTTGCAAATATACCCTTTGATGAATTGCTTAATGAAATGAAAGCATAAAAGTTTTTAAAATTTAGTAAAAAAAATGAAAATTGATCCGATATAAATTTTATAGTATGTAAAATTTATTAAAATTTAGTAACATTTGATTTTTTTATCATAGGAGGTTTCATCGGTGAACTCGATTAGGAAAAAGTTAGGTGGCATTATTTTTATCGCCGTATTTAGCTTCCTCATTCTTATAGTCTTCAATTTTTTTTACACACATACGATCAATAAGGCAAACTTAGAAAAGGATGCATTTTTAAACATTGCTTTGAAAAATAAACAATTGCTAGAAAAATTTGCTCTAACTCGTTCGAAAGACCAACAATATTTACGTGCACCCACTGAAGAATTGGCGGAAGAAACAAGACAATCGATCGACGAAATTATAAAAGAAGTAAATTCCCTGTTGAACGAATTGGATGATCAATCATCATTTACTGAATCCTTTCAATTGACGAAAGAACAGTTTGAAAAATATAAAGAAGAATTTTCCTTCCTTGAATCATTAAATCAAAAAATAGGATACGATTCCGATACGGGTTTCCAATTGGAACGAAAACGAACAAAAGAAGAACTGGAACAGGCGATTACCAATTTAGACAATGGGAAGTTAAAGGAATTGTTACTACAATTGCAACAAAAAGAAAGTGCGTATTTCGATCATAAGACGGAAGGAAATTTCATCTCAACGATGAATTCTCTTCATCTATTTTCAGAAGAAATAGAAAAACAAATATTGGATGATGATTTACGAAAGCAACTTTCCGAATTGGCAAATAATTATGAAGCTGCCTTTAATCAATTGTACGGAGCGTACGAACAACAAAAACGAATCGTCCTTTTGTTCGATGAAATTGCCGAAACGATTTCAAATACCGTTTCTGAAACAGAAAGCAAAGTAATGGAAGAAGTCGAACAATTGGCAAATAAAACGGAAAATAGCATAACCAAATTCCAATGGACAACAATCGGTAGTAGCCTTATACTAATTGGAATCGTTTTAGGCATTTCATACATCATTTCAAGAAATCTTGTCATCTCCATTTATAAAATTAAAAAGGGTGTACAAACAATTGAAAACGGCAATTTCACATACCGTGTACATGTTAAAGGAAAAGATGAGTTGGCAGAGCTTTCAAAGGCTTTCAACCGAATGGCTGAAAAAGTACAACAATCTTTTTTGAACATATCGGATTCGGCCAATCATATTCAATCGTCGGCGGAAAATTTAGCGACTTTTGTGAAGGAAACAACCGTTCAAAGTGAGGAATTTGGACAGGCAATTCAACAAGTGGCTATCGGTGCAAATGAACAAACGGTACAGATTGAAAAAGGGCTGGGATTGATCAAACAAATGTCCGAATCGATTTACGTAACAAATGAAAAAAGTAAGGAAATCGCCTCAGATGCCGAACAATCGGAAAAAGAAGGCCAAAACGGATTGGAAGTAATCCACGAACTGGAAAAAACGAATCACCATTTCGATGAATTATCGAAAAGTTTGATTACCCAAGTCCAAAAAGTATCAAAGAACTTCCAACAGATAACAAATATCGTCCAAACGATTGAAGAAATTGCTGAAAATACGAATTTACTCGCCCTAAATGCTGCCATCGAATCAGCAAGGGCCGGACATGCAGGTAGAGGATTTGCAGTTGTCAGTGAAGAAATTCGAAAATTGGCAACCCGAGCAAAAAACGAAACGAGAGAAATTCAACAACTTGTCGAACAATTAAATGACGATATTTCCACATTGACAGAAAATGCAGAAACATTCCATCATTATAAAGTCGTCCATGGAAAATCGGTAAATACGACGAAAGACGCGTTTACAAAAATCATTAACCATATGTCAAATATTAACGGTCAAATCATCGATATTACCCGTTTCATAGACAATATGGAAAATATGGGAAATGAAATTGTAAATAAACTCGATGACATTCACCGAATTTCCGAACAATTCGGTGGAGTGGCCCAAGAGGTAAATGCGTCGAGTGAAACCCATATGGAAGCGATCCAGCAAGTCAACCGGGCAGCGAACTCCTTAAGTCAAATTTCCACTTCTTTGCATCAAGAAATCGCCCAATATACAATCACCTTGTCAGACGAAGGAAATCAACATGACAAAAAAAGTCCGAAGAAAAAAAGAAAGACGCGTTTTTTTTGGAAAAAAGGATAATCCCAAAAAGAATCATCATTTTTTTAGAAAACGATTGAAAAGAACATGATTCAATTTTGACACAGGAAGCGCATCCTACGTCCAAATATCACTTGGATTTCACTCCTTTTTTAGAAACATAGTGAAGAGGGAATATTCAATTGACGATATGTACATTTTCAGCAAACAAAGCATATGGATTCCACAAACGGATTTTCTATAAACTTCCCGTTCTATCTAAACATACAGGGGATAAGTAGTGTCCTATTGGTCCTTCAGTTGATAAAAGAGAGGGTGGCGACGAATCCAATGGGAACAGCACGATCCGAAGCCCCCACAGGATCTTGGTTTGCGAGTCAAGGAGGCTAGGTCATGCCCGCAGAAAGCGCCACCACCAATAAGAAATTAACCGCATTTTAAAAGGGGCTGTACTTGTTGAACAGCCCCAATCCTTTCCTTTCAACGAATTCAAATTATCCGTTTTGCAATTGTACGGAAGAGACGATTTCCATCATCATGCCCGCATCATCAGCCAAATCTTTTTTATTCGTTTCCGTTGTCAATTTAATTCCACCAATTCCAACTGTCAACTCGTAAACGTCTTCTTCCACTTCCTTTAATACTATGTACCCGAATCGATCATCGGATTGGAAAGTCTCGTTTAAAAGATAGTCCTCTCCCGTTTCCGCTGTTGCTTCATAAACAACTTGACTTTTTTCATCCTCATTCGGATTGATAAAAAGTAAATACAACTTGTCCCCTCGCGTTAAAATAACATTATTCGGATCCGTCTCATCGACTTCGATTCCATGGGGTAAGTATAGGGAAAGCGTTTCTTTTTCTACATTTGCATTTTTCGCCTTTGCTTCAAAGACTTCCACCGCCTGTTCCTTCGCTTTCTCAGTCTCTTCTTCTAACGTTCCCGTACAGGCTGTTAACAAAGATAGCAACATGATAAGGAACAACCATTTTCGTTTAAAAAGCATATACGTCCTCCTTATTTTTGAATAGAGGCTGTGAATGGATGTATTTATCATACAAAGAAATGTCGAACTTTGACAAGCTTCATTTAGTTTTTAAAAGGATTTTTATTATATTTGTAAAAAACGTCATAAAGATGTAAAAGTATGATTCAATTACTTATTACTAGCCTTTCCTAAAGCAAATGATTTTATGTTATCCGTTCATTCGGTAGATGAATTGCCCCTTTAACATTCGGACGACGTGGGAAAACATTTCTCCCCGGGTAATCAATCCATTGGTAAAAATTCCGATTGCTCCCTCATGATGGCGGATATTTTCCCGCATACAATAATCGTCCATAATCGGACCTAACTCTTCGCCCGTTCTAAGCCTTTCGCTAATTTCATCCGGTAAAAGAATTCGAGCACCTCCAGCAATAATCGGCGAATGGTCCGTCTTTGAATAAAGGGCCCCCCAATTGCAAAGCATTAAACCGTATGGCGTTTCCGTGACACCACCTTCTAAACCGATTCCAAGGTCCGCATTCGTTGTTTCCAAAGCCTTTTTTGCCCGCTGAATCGCTCCTTCAATCGTTTCCTCATCCGAAAAAGGTTGGTCACTAACCCCAGAAGGTACACGTACACTGATAATTTCATCGTTTTCTGAAAATACCCGTTGAACCGCTTCTATTTTTGCTAGATTCGTCGAGCCAATTCCAATTTTCATTTTTCTGTTTCCCTTTCTCACCTATAAAAATTTGTCACAACGTTCGATCGATGATTTTTTCAACTATACATTTCGTTTAATGGTTTCGAAGGTCGTTTGATCTAACGATTTAACTAGACGGACGAGCAATTCTTTCGCAGCCAAATAATCATCCACATGAATAATGGATGCAGACGTATGAATATATCGCGAACAAATGCCGATGACCGCACTTGGCACACCACGATTTGCAATATGCACTTGCCCAGCATCCGTACCTCCGCGGGAAACAAAATATTGGTAAGGTATGTTTTCCGATTCGGCTGTATCTAAAATAAATTCCCGCATACCTCGATGAGTCACCATGGAACGATCTAAAATTCGAACCAGAACCCCTTTTCCTAAATGACCAAATTCTTTTGGATCACCGGTCATATCGTTGGCTGGACTCGCATCGAGGGCAAAGAAAATATCCGGTTGAATCATATAAGCGCTCGTTCTTGCTCCACGTAATCCGACTTCTTCTTGTACCGTTGCCCCAGAATATAAGATGTTCGGTATGGTTTCATCTTTCAATTCTTTTAACAATTCAATTGAAAGACCGCAACCGTACCGGTTATCCCATGCTTTAGCCATTATTTTTTTTCCATTGGCCATCGGCGTAAAAGGACATACTGGAACGACTTGTTGTCCCGGCTTTACACCTAACTTGATAGCATCTTCCCGATCGTCTGCTCCGATATCAATTAACATGTTTTCAATTTTCATCGGCTTTTTTCTCGTTTCTTCATCGAGTAAATGGGGAGGAATGGAACCGATTACGCCAGGAATCGTCCCTTGATCGGTGACGATTTGCACACGTTGGGCTAAAAGGACTTGATTCCACCAGCCACCGATCGGTTGAAAACGAATCATACCGTTATCCGTGATAGATGTGACCATAAAACCGACTTCATCCATATGACCGGCAACCATAACTGTTGGACCGTCACTATTACCCCGCTTGATTCCAAAGATGCTCCCTAAACGGTCTTGAACGACTTCATCTGCATATTTTTCCAGTTCCTTTTTCATAAACTGCCGAACGAGATGTTCATTCCCTGCTACACCTGGAAGTTCCGTTAATGTTTTAAATAGTTGCATTGTTTCCTGATTCACTGTCATACCCCTTTTCCTTAGATTTACGAAATAATTAGCTATGATTATTGTACACAACATTTTCTTCAATGACTATATGTCCTTTTCAAAAAACAGAAAATATTGAACGATGAAATCGAAATGGAATTCTTCTGTCACTATTGTCAATGGTTTTTTCTCAATATACCAGTTAAGCTTTCCCTCCTCTCTAATTTTCGAAAAATAATTTTTTACTTAAAAAAACCTTTACATCTACACCTCACCTTCGATTCCCCCCATATGGAATTTCATTACAAAAAACCGTATACTAATACCATAAATGGGGAATCTGCTTTTGGTTTAAAAAGAAAGGAATGAATCGTATGAAATGGAAAGATTTTTTTACCGGTTTTACAATCGGGGCAGCAATCGGGGTGTTCACAAAAACATATCGAAAAAAAATACATCGCTCTGAAGAGATTTTGAATCTTATAAAAAATGAAATGAATCCATACGGTAAAATCGTTGGATCTTGGATATTGGCTCAACCGGAACGTATGCAAAGTGGAGAAGGGACAACCCTCGTATATAAAGGAGGAATTACACAAATTCGAGAAGGGGAGCGGAAATATATGGATTTTATCGTCGATGCATACACAGGGGAAATTCTTCATTTCGAATAAGCGGATTGCGGGTTGAAAAAGGTCGTTTTATTTGAAAAAGGGTTTACAAAATCTATCATTTACAAGGTATATAAAAATATTTGTGCAATTCCAAAAAATAAATTATAATTATTTTCAGATTATTTCATTTTTTGAAAGGAGTGAGCCCTTTTTAAATTTAAATAGGAATCGAGCAAAAAAGGGGAAGGGGGAAAAATATGTTACAATCGATGACATTCTTTTTCGATCGAATGGTTCGGAAATATTTGCCAGATGCCTTTTTATTTGCCATTCTTTTAACATTGGTTGTCTTTTTACTCGGAGTCTTTCTTACAGACAGCTCGCCTATACAAATGGTCGAATATTGGGGAAACGGATTTTGGAATCTACTGTCTTTTGCCATGCAAATGTCTTTAATCGTGGTTACAGGGTATGTATTGGCGAACAGTCCACCGGTGAAAAAAATTTTAGTGAAAATTAGTCAACTGGCGAAAACACCAAGTCAAGGAATTATTCTCGTTACTGTTGTCGCTTTATTAGCCAATATCATCAATTATGGATTCGGATTAGTTGTCGGTGCTTTATTGGCAATTCATGTGGCAAAACGGATTCCGAAAATCAATTATCGTCTCTTGGTTGCAAGCGCTTACAGCGGGTTTTTAATTTGGCACGGTGGATTCAGTGGTTCAATTCCTTTAACGATTGCAACGGAGGATCATTTTCTTTCGGATTCGATGGGAGTCGTTCCGATTACGGAAACCCTTTTTAGTCCTTTTAATTTATTTATTGTCATTACTTTATTTGTGTCTTTACCATTTCTAAACCGGATGATGATGAATACGCCTTTTGAGCCTGTATCGATTGGGAAGGATGATGGGGTCGATTTTCCAGATTCGACTGCAGCCACCGTCGAGACGGATGATAACGATACATTTGCCGAAAAAATTGAAAATAGTAAACTTCTATCGTTATTTATCGGATTGTTCGGTCTAGTGTATATCGTTTCTTATTTTCTTCAAAAGGGCTTCGATTTAAATATTAATATCGTGAATTTTATTTTCCTATTCCTAGGGATTATTTTTCATCAAACACCGAAATTATTTTTAAACAGTGTGGCCGAAGCGGTGAAAAACGCTGCAGGCATTATCGTTCAATTCCCTTTTTATGCGGGGATTATGGGAATGATGACGGCCTCCGGATTATCCGTCCTTTTTTCCGAATGGTTCGTTTCCATTTCCAATGAAACTACGTATCCCCTTTTCACATTTATTAGTGCTGGGATTGTTAATTTCTTCGTTCCTTCCGGTGGAGGTCAGTGGGCAGTACAAGGACCGATTATGATCCCCGCCGCCATGGAATTAGGGGTAGATACGGCAAAAACAGCAATGGCTGTCGCTTGGGGAGATGCTTGGACGAATATGATTCAACCCTTTTGGGCACTTCCCCTTTTGGCGATTGCTGGTTTAAAGGTTAAAGATATAATGGGCTTTTGCGTCACCATTTTAATATGGAGTTTTATTCCGATTACAATCGGATTGTTATTATTCTAAGTTAGGAAAAGAGACTCCAAAATGGTGATTGAAAGTATGAAAAAAGAGGGGTAGTCGATTGAACAATCATTTCAATCCCCTCTTTTTAATTTATACATGTCATCTTTTTTGATGGACCTTTGCTTTTTTTCTCGATTTGTGAAATCACAATACCTAAAATAATAAGAATGGAGCCGATGAACGTTTCCAACGTTATGTTTTCCCCTAATAAAAGGGAACTAAATAGTAAACCGAATACAGGGACTAATAGGGTGGAGATCGTCGCACTTGCCATATCCACACTGCTGATAATGACAAACCATACCGTAAAACATAGGGCTGAGGCAACGATACCTGTAAACAATACGTACGAAATGCTTAAACCATTCCATTGAATAGGTTCCTTCCATTCTGTAAACATATATGCGATAAATATCCCGATCGTTCCGAAAAACATTTGAAAGGCGGAAGTTTGCAGTTTAGGGAGGGACAGGAGCGTTTTTCGGTAATAAATATTCGATATTGCCCAAGACAATGCGCCGAATAAAATAAGTAATTCTCCAAAAATCGCTTTTCCATCCCGTACAAATAAAATATCAAAGCCGACAATAATCACTAATCCGAACATTCCTAATCCTAATCCTAGTATTTTTTTTATCGACATTTCTTCCTTGAGGAATGGAACCGCTAATAAACTGCTCCATAATGGCATCGAATAGAGTAAAATGGAGGCCTTTCCCGCTCCGATAAACAAAAGCCCATACATAACCGATAAAAATACGAATGTCGTTTGTAACATACCGACAATAGCTAAATGGACCCAATATTTTCTTGCTGGAATTCCAAGCTTCAAGATCGATAATAGGAAAAATAACGTTAACGTTCCCGTACTAAATCGAAAGGTAGAAAAGGCAAAGGGCCCCATATAATCTAATCCCGCTTTCATTAAGACCCAAGCATACCCCCATAGAATCGTAATTAAAATAATCGTTCCCCATAAAAGGTAAGGATTGTTTTTTAAATGGAAATGGCGGTGAAACATATTCCACTCTCCTGACGATGAACTTTAACCTTTTCCAGCCTTTTGAATCGGTAGCGAGCGATGAATTTCATTTGCTTCCCCCCATTGGATCGCCCGATAAACGGCATCATGATAAAAGGTAAACCATACCCCATATTCCTCGCCGAAAGTAATCCATTTTTCCTTTTCTCGAATCGAATCCATCGGGTAATCATCGTAAGCCATCACCCATAATGGGTTTTTGTGGGCGTGGGTTGGCATCAAATCCGCCATATGGATTGCCATTTCCCCTTTCGATTCAATCAACACAATCGCATGGCCAAAACTATGTCCTCCCGTATGCACGATACGAATTCCTGGAAAAACTTCCAACTCATGTTCGAAAGCGACGACCTGATCTTCAATTCCCTTCCAGTTTTTTTCCCAATAGGTCGCTTTCGATCGAATCGTCGGGTTACGCATTTCTTTCCATTCCTTTTCCGAACAGTAAATGGTTGCATTTGGAAACACTGATCCTCGATCATTCGTTAATCCGGAAGCATGGTCAAAATGCATATGGGTCATAAGTACGATGTCGATATCTGATAAATGCAATTGTTTTTCCCGTAATGATTCTTCCAATTTGGATTCTTCCGTTACCCCAAAATTTCGTTTTTGTTTCTCCGTTAATTTTCCATTCCCTATTCCTGATTCAATTAAAATGTTTTTCTTCCCAGTTTCGATTAAGATTGGATCCGTCCGTAACGGGATTTGATTTTTCTCATTGACCGCATATTTTTTTGACCATAACGGTTTCGGAACGACTCCAAACATCGCTCCCCCATCCAAATGGGTCATTCCACCCTTTAGCCAAGTTAACGTTATGTCTCCGATTTTTAATTGATCCATTGCTTCCCATCCCCTAACTATATTTTTTCATTTATTAGATGATTCAGCCTTATTATAACATCCTTATTGAAAGGGGTTCCAAATTTAGGCTGACACTTATTCCTAACCGGCAATCCTTTGGCAAATCCCATCCATTGAAACAAGTACAAACTTTATCACAGATGAAAACGATTGAAATGTTCAAAGACTATTGCACAGCGGGACTGTCCGAATGAGTCCCTAAGTTGTTGAAAGGGAAGGTGGCGGAAACTCCAGCGGGTACAGCACGAACCGAAGACCCTTTAGATGAGTCTGCGAGTCGAGAAGTGTAAGCCGTGCCCGAGGAAAGCGCCGCCACCAAAAATGAAATGAATCGAATTTCATTTACGAAGAAAGGGGCTGCACTTTTTACCCAGCCTCCTGTTAAACTTATTTATTTTTTTCAGGAAATTTCGCTTCACATCGATAAATTCGATTCCCTTTTGCCGAAAATTTCTCTTCATATTCGGTCATAATATTTCCTTTAAAATCACTATGATGTAAATCGAGATTTACATCCGTTAAAATCATGCCGAATTCCGAGAAACTTACGAGGGAGTATTCAAATAATTTCTGGTTATCCGTTTTAAAATGGATTTGTCCGCCATGTTGCATAATCTTTTGATATTTTTCTAAAAATGAACGATGGGTTAAACGCCTTTTTTCATGTCTATTTTTTGGCCACGGATCGGAAAAATTTAAATAAATAACTGAAATCTCTCCAGGTGCAAAAATCGATTCCAATTGAATGGCGTTAATATTTAATAATTTCAAATTCGTTAACTCTGCTTCAATCAGCTTATCTAAAGCGGAAACAATTACACTCGTATAAGTCTCGATGCCGATAAAATTGATATCCGGGTGTTGTTTGGCCATTTCGGTAATAAATTTCCCTTTTCCTGTACCGATTTCAATATGAATCGGATGTTCGTTTTGGAACAGCTCATTCCATTTCCCCTTCCATTGTTCCGGATTTTGGATCACATATTGGGGATAGTTTTGTATTCGTTCCTTCGCCCATGGCTTATTTCGCAATCGCATAGTCAAACACCTCCATTCATCAAGTACGATTCATTTTATAAATACGGTTTTCCAAACAATCCAGTACGGAAAGGATTTTTTCCAAAAATTGCATTTTCCCTTTCGTATAAATTTGTTCCATTCATCCATGATACATAGTAAACAAAAAAGAAAGGCGGATAACGATGCCTCTACATTACACAGATCAGTTACAATTACTAAAGGACCTTTTAGAAGACCATCAATTCGATGGATATGGAACAGTCAATGAATACGAACAAATAAAACGACTCATCGATTCGTTAATGGCAAATGAACAATTGGATGAACAAACGAAGAATGTACTACAAGAAATTTACGATTACGGTCAATTAGGCAAAAATACAGAACCGAATGTACTTATTGAAAATTATAAAGAACAACTTTCCGAATGGATTGATCAAATCGGTTCCTATTCATAAACTTTTAATCGAAAAAATTCTCCCTTCCGAAACGGTAACGGGAGACACTTAAAAAAGAGTATCTAAGTAATCAATCCAAAACAAATACTCTTCCTTTTTTTCCTTTTCGTAAAATAATTGAATCGAATTTAACGTTTGATAAAAAACATACCATTTCATTCGAGTCCGTAAAGAATCATCCAACGTTAATCCATACGTCGAAAGCCAATTTTTCCAATCGTTTTCCGGAATATACCAATATAATAATGGTCCGATATCAATGGCAGGATCACCGATAAAGGCATGATCCCAATCGATTAAATACAAACTACCCGTTTCAGTCATAATCCAATTATTATGATGTACATCGCCATGGCAAACAGCCCATTGGTTATGTTTCGTTTCAGATAGATTTGCTTTTAAATACCGAAATGCTTTCTGAATATTGGAAAGGTGGATTAATCTTGTTTCAAATCGTGCCTCCAATTGTTGGACTAACGTTTCTGACTCAATAGGAAATTTCCCTAAACGGTGAAGCATCGATAATAACGGTTTGGAATGATGGATTTTTTTTAATAAATGGGCTACCCGCTCATCATTCATTTCATAAGGTTCTAAAATTTTTCCCTTAAT
Source organism: Fervidibacillus halotolerans (assembly GCF_026547205.1). GTDB lineage: Bacteria > Bacillota > Bacilli > Bacillales > Caldibacillaceae > Fervidibacillus > Fervidibacillus halotolerans. Next base: position 1,893,676 of record NZ_CP106877.1, read on the forward strand.
CCATTGTTGAGCGGTAATTACATCCCCGTTTTCCAATCGTTTCGTCCAAACGAGCTTTGGAACGATTCCTTCTGCAGACAAAACAGCTAAAAAAGGAGAGGAGTTCCTTTTTAAAAATAATTTTTCATCATTATGACATGCATAAAATGCTTCGCCTGTTAAACCGCCTGCAGGGTATATTTCCCAATCATTGCCTAAAAAATGCTTCACCGGGTTCACCTTCATCCGAATTCTAATTGCCGAGTGTATTTTTCGTATATAGAAAAGTTCTTAGGAATTATATTTTAACAAAAACGCTCGAAAAAATATATGACTTTCTGATTGTAGCGTTTCTCAAATGATAACGTCAAGTGGAAATCGAATCTACCAAAAAAATCCCTTCTCCAATCATAAAACGTCATGGAAAAACAGGAAATGGACTTTATTATCTTTCTGATTCATTCATAGCAGGAAGATTTTGATCTGTAAGTGGACACCTCGTCAAGAGAGAAAGAGCACGGGGAACAATCTCAATATCCACATTTCCCACACCCGCATATTCCCCATCTGCATGGAGGAGGGAGGGTAGATCCGTCCGAATACGAATCCGTTTTCCTTGTAATATTTTTACTTCTTTCATATAAATATGCTTACCCCAAAAAACCGTCATAAAAAGCATTAAAATTTTCAGCTTAGATATACCGTGAACGACGATCACTTCTAGTTGACCATCTATCGGATGGGAACCGGGGGATATTTTCATCCCTCCTCCATAGTATGGCTGGTTGGAAACCGTCAAAAACCAAGCCCTTTCAAACACTTCCCTTCTCTCATCAATATCTAAATTAATCGTCATCGGTCGATGGCGAAACAATTCTTTAATTAAAAAATAAACATAAACGAATTTCCCCAATCCGAACCGATTAAGGAACGGTTTTAATTTTGATTCATTCGCACTAACTGCGATTTTCGCATCAAATCCACAGCCGAAGTTATTTATAAAATAGCCATTATTTTCACCGACACCTTGGAATTTACCGACATCTACTAAAATTGGCTCATCCCCAATTAGCGCCAATACATATTCCAATGCCTGATCCGGATCATTTGGAATATAATAGCCCCGTGAAAAATCATTTCCAGAACCTGCAGGAATATAACCGACGATTCCCCGATCAAAGGGGGAGATTCCATTTAACACTTCATGAATGGTTCCGTCCCCCCCAACGGCAATAATATAAGAAAAGGATTCCCGACCTTTCACAATTTTCCTCGCCAATTTTTTCCCATCCCCCCGCTTTTGTGTGAAATAGGATCGGTAGCGGATCTTTCGTTCAATTAATTTTTGTTCAATCCTTTTCCAAATTTTTAAACTTTTTCCGTTTTTTGCAGCGGGGTTAATAATAAAATGAAGATTCATAATCGTCACTCTTTTTCCTTGTTTATTAATATCGACACAAATTCACATTTTTTTATCTTTCATCCACCCTCGATATGGAATTCGTTTTGCAATATTGTAAAATCGACTGGGCTGCTTTCAGTTGCATATGTTTCAATGGGGATGAAAAGGTTTGGATTTTCTTTAACCAAACTTGAAAATTCCGTTGATCGACCAATGTCACACCAAAGGGAGCAGAGGGAAAATCGATATATCCATTCCTCGAAAGGATGATCTTTTTTATCGGTATATCGATGGAATTATGTTGAAAAATACTACGGATAATTGCCTCCATCCGATTTAACTGAATCATCGGATTGACGAATGGCGAATTCTTCCCTTGTGTACGCTTCATCCAAAAGCGCCCTTCTCCTTCAGCGAAAACAGCATCCCGTTCTTCCTCTAAAAATATGAAAAGGAAAACTTCCGTTGGTGTAAGGATGATCGAATCTCCCTCCATCGGGGCTTTTTTTAATAAAAAAATCGGTTTATATAACAATAAAAACGTATCCGGTAGTCGTTGGAGTAAAAATTTTAATTGTTCTTCTCTATAAAAGGATGAATCAACGTAAGAACGTTCCGTTAATGTGGAACTAGCCCATAAAATTTGCACCTGAAAAAGATCATCTAAAAACTGTTTCTTCAATTGATCGATCGATTGTGGAACCGGCTGGTAAGACTTATTTTCTTCAAACCATTCGTCCAGATCCAGATCATTTTTCCGATGGAACCAACCGGTAAGTTTATTTAAAAAAGAACCCCTTTTTTCCTGTGAATCGTCCCATAAGAAATCATCTAGTTTCCCATTCTTATAGGCTTCCTTTTGTTCTTCCCACGATTGCTTCCATTGTTCCCATTGCTTCCTCTTCATTCGAATGAAACGGGGAGGATATTTATATATTCCCGTTTCATATCGGGAAATATAATCTTGTAATTTAATTAATTGTGCCATGAACGTAACCGCCTTTTTCCATGAAGAAAAAATTTCAAATCAATTTCATCGAATCCATCGGTTTCAAGGAAAAACCCCTTATCCTTCCGAACTGTTAATGTATCAATCGTTCATTTAAACAAACGGATTAATACCCGTTCAATGGAAAAATTTCATATGCTTTATATTTCGGTGTTCGTTGAAAATGGGTTTCATACAAAACGATTTCATTCACAGGGAAAGTAAAGGGCATTCCTTCCTCCGTACGGATTTCCCTTTCTATATTCCATGAGAAATCTTTCCTTGAATTCCATTTTCTCGCCAATGTAATATGTGGCCGGAAAGGTTTTGAATCCAATTCATACCCGATTCTTTTGCAAAGGTGATACATACGCTTTTGTAACGTAAATAACGGATCGGAAGGAAATACGTTTGCCCAAAAAATTCTCGGTGTCCTATTTGGACCGAAAATCCCTAGCCCTTTGAATGTTAGCTCGAATGATGAAATGTCATCCGTTTGCATGCGAATCATTTCCGCCGTTTTCAATAATTGATTTTTTTCAACAAAGCCGAAAAAAGCTAACGTAATATGATAATCTTCCTTATGAACCCAACGTTGGAAAGGTAGCGTTCGGGCATATTTTTCTACCCAATCATGTAAAAATTGTTTTGCCTCATCAGGTAATTTCGTAGCGAGAAAATAATGATGTTTACTTTCCATCGTTTAAACCTACTTTCAATCGTAATCCTATTTTAAGGAAAATGGACTAGCATCGTCAAAACATTGGGATTGAATTTCTCGTTCCAACAACCATTGTAATTTTTTTGTCAACAGACCAGGTTTCCCTTCGTTAATTTTTACCTCGTCTACTTCCACAACAGGCGTCACTTCCATTGTTGTACTCGTTATAAAAACTTCATCAGCGCCCAACAACTCATCGACGGTAAAACTTTGTTCAACATAAGGAATTCGTTGCTGTTTACTAATTGCAAGAATTTGTTTTCTCGTAATCCCATTTAAAATGAATTGATCGGCTGGATGGGTCCGCAACAGACCGTCTTTAACAATCCAAACATTGGAAGAACTCCCTTCTGTTACCCTTTGTTCCCGATGTAAAATCGCCTCCGATGCCTGTTTTTCCACCGCCTTTTGTTTTACCAACACATTTCCTAATAAACTCGTCGTTTTAATATCACAACGTAGCCAACGAATATCTTCTGTAATCGCTGCCTTGATTCCCCTTCGTTTCCAATTTTCCTTCTCCCGAATTGGATCCAATAAATAAATAATAACCGTGCCGGATATCCTTTGTGGTATGATATGATTTCTCGGAGAAATGCCTCGAGAAACTTGAATATAAATGTAACAATGCTCTCGTTTGTCGACGTGTAACAAGCGATGGATTCCATCTTCCAGTTCTTTTTTCGAATACGGGATTTCCATATAAATTTTTTTCGCGCTTTCAAACAGCCGATCTAAATGGTCTGATAAAGCGAAAGGACGACCTCCATAGACGGCGATGACTTCATAAATCCCATCTCCAAATTGAAATCCCCGATCTTCAACATCAATTTTCCCCTTTGTTCGCTCAATCAGCTTTCCATTTAAAAACATGTAAGCCATTCACTTCTCCCCTTTGTTCGAATTCAATCCTTTATTCCTTTGCTAATTCATAAATCGCTTGGGCGTAAATAGCCGTTGCCCTTAATAAATCATCGATATCAATATATTCATCCTTTTGATGGGCGATATCCGGTCTACCAGGAAATAACGGACCAAAGGCCACTCCCGATTTTAGTGAACGAGCATACGTGCCCCCACCGATAGACAGTAATTCCGCTTTTTCGCCCGTTTGTTCTTCATATACCCGTTGAAGTGTTTTAATCAGTGGGTCCTTTGGATCAACGTGATGGGGTTTTGAATCGGAAAAATGACCGACTTGGAAACATGTCCTTTGGGCAATTTCTGTAATTCTTTCTTTCACCTGATCGATTTGGCAATGGACCGGGTAACGGAAATTGAAACCGATTTTCCCACCTTGATCCCGATGATAAGTAAAAATACCGATATTCATCGTTAATTCCCCAGTCAAATCGTCTTTACAATCGATCTGTAGTTTTTTTCCCCTCGTATCTTGAAATAAATAGTCATAAATAAAAGTAAAATACGGTTTTGCCTTTTTATCAATTTGTTCATTCGCTAAAAAGGAAGCCAAGTAGAGTCCTGCGTTTACACCGTTTTTCGGTTCCATCGCATGGGCGGATTTTCCCTTGATTGTAAATGTAATCCGATGTTCATCCATATGTACTTTTCCTTCTAAGGAATGGGTTTTTAAAAAGTCTGCGAAATTTTCTGTGATCTCTTCCGGTTTTTCCCGATAAAACAAAACCGCTTTTGCATCGTCTGGTACCATGTTATATCGTCTACCAGAGACAAATTCAATAACTTCAAAGGTTTCATTTTCCGATGTTTTTTCTCCATGATAAATCAGATCGAAATCCGCAATTCCCTTTTCCGCGAAAATAATTGGAAAGTCCGCATCAGGGGCAAAACCTACGTTCGGCATCTCTTCCTTCTGAAAATAATGGGTGACACAACGCCACTCGCTTTCTTCATCCGTTCCAATAATCATCTGTACTCGTTTCGTTAAAGGAAGATTTAATTCCTTCACAATTTTCATCGCATAAAAGGCTGCCATCGTCGGTCCTTTATCATCCAATGCTCCTCTTCCGTACAATTTCCCATCTTTAATTACCCCTTCATAAGGTGGATATGTCCAACCCTCTCCTTCTGGAACGACATCCACATGGCATAAAATACCTACAAGTTCCTTTCCCTCGCCGAATTCGATGTGACCGGCCAATTGATCGACATTTTTTGTAATGAACCCTTCCTGTTCCCCTTTTTTTAACATATATAAAAGGGCATCTCGAACACCTTTTCCGAGGGGAGCATCGTCCGTTGCATGTTGTTCATCTAATACGCTTTTAATTTGGATCAGTTGAACCGCATCTTTTAGCAATGCGTCTTTTCTTTTTTCTACTTCTTCTAACCAATTGATCTTTTTCAATATCGTCAACTCCATTTTCGTTTTTAACAATCTTATTACTATATTTTACGCACATTTTAAAAAAATGCCTACCCCCGTTAAAAAAGAATGTACGGGAATTCAATTATTTCTTTCGTATTCCTTATTATTTTGTAAAAAATAAAAAGGATACATTAAATTGTGAAAATTTTTCATATGTACTGGCATTTTTTCTTACTTCCTGTTATAATCTTTATATTACATTAGCAAGTATTTTTAAGGAGTTGGAAAAAATTCAAAAAATTGGGATGGTTTATTCCCTGTTGTCAAAGTCACCATTTTCATTTCGATAGGGGTGTGGTTTTTTGAAGTATTCAACTGACCGGATGCTAACTCGAATTAAGTCCGTGTACATGTTCATTTGTGAAAAAGGAACCGTGTCTACACAGGAATTAGTTGATGAGTTTGGCACAACCTCTCGAACGATCCAAAGAGATTTAAATGTTTTGGCTTATAACGGGTTAGTCGAAAGCCCGAGCCGAGGCAAATGGACAACGACAAACAAAAAAGTGAAAATTACATCTTAAGTTTGATATAGAAAAATCGCCTTTGTTTTGGCGATTTCTTTTTGTGAATGAAAAATCATCTATGAGAAAAAATTTTGATTACCTCCTCTATTCAAGTCCAACCGATGATCTCAGCCGTTGAATTTCTTCTGCAGTTAATTCCCGATAGGATCCTTCAGGCAAATCTTCATCCAAATACAAAGAACCCATCGATAACCGTTTTAGAAAAATGACTTTTTTATGAACTGCTTCAAACATCCGCTTTACTTGGTGAAATTTCCCTTCTGTAATCGTTAATTCAATTTCCGATCGATCGAGTTCGCTTTTATTAATCGTCAATTTTGCAGGTTTAGTTACATAACCATCATCTAAGCATACACCCTTTGCAAATTGGATTCGATCTTTCTCCGTCACAGGACCGTCTATAATGGCAAAATACGTTTTTTCAACGTGCTTTTTAGGAGATAATAAACGATGGGCCAATTGTCCATCATTTGTTAGTAATAAAAGTCCAACCGTATTTTTATCCAACCTGCCAACGGGAAAGGGATTATATTTTGTATATTCAAAGGATAATAAATCGACGACAGTCCTCTCCCAATCATCCTCCGTAGCGGAAATAACCCCAGGTGGTTTGTTCATCATTATGTAGACAAACTTTTTATATTCGACTTTTTCACTTCCAACTCGAATATCATCAATCGTTGGATCGACATGTACTTTCCCATCGGAGATGATCTGACCATTTACCGACACGATTCCTGATTTTAAGATACTCTTTACTTCTTTACGACTTCCGAACCCACAATTCGATAACAATTTATCAATTCGCATACGTAATCATTCCCTCCCTTTATCCAATTTATGCTAATCTAGGCGTTTACCTCAAGCGAAAGTATTATTGAAACATAAACTAGGTATTAAACGAATGAGGAGGATAGCTTATGATGGATATGATGGATTACTATCGGCAACAACCCTTTTCCCAATCCCCATACCTCCAACAAATCCCAGGTGGGTATGATGGAGCCATACTTCCCGGTGTACAAGGCGCATTTCCAGGAGGACCGGGGTTTTCCAATCAATTGGAACGACTGGAAAGACGAGTCAATCGTTTAGACAGGAGAGTAGACCGATTAGAAAAACAGATGAATCAGCTGGACCGTCGATTACGAAGAGTCGAACGGCAACTCGGTTATTAATATTTTCCTGAAAACCATGATTTTCTTTAATAACGAGGTGACCCACTGGGGATCACCTTTTTATTTATAATTATGAATTTAGTCGCTTTCGAATCATTTTCACTTGATCGGGAAACAATACATGGAGCAATTTCGATTTTGCACTTAAATAAAAATAAACGATGACCCCGACCAATGCACTAAGGGAAATAATAAAAATCGATTGAATTCGGCTTTCTATCGATAAAAATTGTGTAAATAAATGATAGACCAAATATACAACGGCAAACATAGCGATATTAAATAAAATAATTAAAATCGACCGTCTAAATACGAGTCGGTATCGGAAGTGTGCATAATATCGGATCACGAGTAAATGAATGATAATCGCCACCGTATATCCGATGGACGTTGCGATAATTGCTCCTTCCGTTTCAAACCATTTAATTAAAGGAATATTCAAAACGAGTTTTATAAATAAAGCGAAAAGAAGGGTCAGAACCGTAAATTTTTGTTCATTTAACCCTTGTAAAATCGCAGCCGTTACAGAAAACAAAGCGAACAATACGGCCACAGGGGCATATTTTGCTAAAATTTCCGGTCCGAAACCGGTCGGATCGTACCCATAGAAAAATGTATACATCGGTTCGGAAAGAAGGGAAATACCTAAAGATGCCGGTAAGGTTAAATATAACAAAACTTGAAATGTTTGGTTTAACTGCCTTTGCAAATCGTTTATGTTTCTATTCACATAAGAAGCCGTAATTAGCGGAACGAGCGTTAATGAAAAGGCAGTCGCTAAAGAAACAGGAATAATGACGATTTTATGAGCTTTAAAATTTAATGTGGAAAAGTATTGTTCGGACACATTCGCCATTCCAATTTCTGCCATTGCCCGATTGAACGTCAAAATATCCACGAATTGGAACATCATTGTGGCAGAACCAACAATGACAAAGGGTACGGCTGAAACGAAAATTTCCTTATAAATCTCTTTCAGTGAAATATCGATTGTACCTTTATCTCTTTTTAATAAATTGTCTAAATGTGGTTTCCTTTTATACCAATACCAAATTAAAATGGCTAAACTACCGATTGCTCCGACAAATGCAGCAAAGGTCGCCAATTGGACCGCTTCCACTACAGTCCCGTCCATCACTCGTAATATGATAAAAACCCCGATTAGTAAAAAAGTAATCCGCACGATTTGTTCAATGACTTGGGATACAGCGGAGGGCCCCATCGATTGATGCCCTTGAAAAAATCCACGAATCAAACTCATAAACGGAACGATGATTAAAGCGAAACTAACGGCACGAATGACCATCACAACATCCGATACGGTGGAAATTTGATCATCATCGGCAATAATTAGATTTGCAAAAACGGGAGCGAGCATATAAAGGGTGAGGAAAGAAATAAATCCAGACACAAACATAATTGCGAGCCCAGATTGAAACAATTTCCGTCCGACGGCATATTCTTCCAACGCATTATATTTTGATATAAATTTCGAAACAGCTAAAGGAATTCCTGCAGTGCCGATACTTAAAAAAATCGTATAAGGTACATATCCATATTGATACAATGCCGCTCCATGTTCACCAACTAAGGCGTAAAAGGGAATGACATAAAACAATCCGAGAATTTTTGAAATATATGTCCCAAGGGTTAATATAAATGTTCCCCTTAATAATTTTGAAGCCATACAATCCCTTCCCTACATCAACTTTTACATTTCCTTTAGCAAAAACTGACTTCATTTCAACGAAGAAAAAGCTCGAAAAAAATCACTATATGTAGTTTACATGTTTCTCAATCGATTTGACAAATGAATTTTGGACTTTTGTCGAATTTTCCTATTGATTGCTCGAATCCTTATTCCCTTTTCATTACGATATCTTTCCTTTATAATGGGAAAGGCATATAGATTGATTAAGCAGGTGATGATTTTGAATGTTGATGTACTCGTCATCGGTGGTGGACCCGCTGGACTTATGGCAGCAATTGCAGCAGGCGAACAGCAGTCCAACGTTCTACTCGTGGAAAAGGGAAGCAAATTAGGAAGAAAACTGGCCATATCCGGCGGTGGACGTTGCAATGTGACCAATCGTTTACCCGTCGATAAAATCATCCAGCATATCCCCGGAAATGGCCGATTTTTATATAGTGCTTTTTCCATTTTTAATAATGAAGATATTATTCGTTTTTTTCAAAATCTAGGCGTTGAACTGAAAGAAGAAGATCACGGACGAATGTTTCCCGTCAAAAATGATGCCAAATTCGTCGTAAACGCTCTTTTAACAAGACTTGATGATCTCGGTGTCAAAATTCGCAAACACTGTCCAGTCGAAGATATTATTTACGAAAACAATCAAGTGAAAGAAGTCGTTTTAAAAGATGGTGAGCGTATTCGAACGAAGTCTGTCGTCGTAGCTGTAGGCGGAAAATCGGTTCCTCATACAGGCTCTACAGGCGATGGCTATCCTTGGGCAAAAAAGGCAGGTCATACGATTACCGATCTGTATCCGACAGAAGTCCCCTTATTGTCGGATGAACCGTTTATTCAAGATAAAACGCTCCAAGGCCTATCTTTAAGAGACATTTCCCTATCCGTCTTAAATCCAAAGGGAAAACCGATTATTACACATCGAATGGATATGATTTTTACCCATTTTGGTGTATCCGGTCCCGCCGTCCTACGTTGCAGTCAATTTGTTGTAAAGGCGAAGAAAAAATGGAATTTAAAACGGGTCACGTTAAAACTGGATGCCCTACCGGAACAAACGGAAGAAGGAATTTACCATCAACTATTAGAAAAAAAGAAATTGGAACCGAAAAAATTAGTAAAAAATGCTTTAAAAGGATTCCTACCTGAAAGATATTTGCTTTATTTGCTTGAAATCAGTGGAATCGGTCCAGCCAGTTCGGTGGGGTCCATTTCAAAGGAAAAAATCCGCCATTTTTCCAATACGTGCAAAAATTTTCGTTTTACCGTCTACGATACTCAACCATTGGAAAAGGCCTTCGTTACTGGTGGGGGTGTCTCCGTAAAAGAAATCGACCCGAAAACGATGGAATCCAAAAAAATGAAAGGTTTATTTTTTTGCGGAGAAATTTTGGATATACACGGGTATACAGGAGGATTTAATATAACCGCTGCCCTCGTGACTGGACGATTAGCAGGATTAAATGCGGCTAAAATAGTTAATGAATAGGGAGTGGGAGAATCGTAATCGATCCTTTTCTTCTCCCTTTCCTTAAGGGTTCCTTTCCATAGTTAGGAGGACTTTTCTTTAAAAAACATTCAACAACTTTTTACGTTAGGTAAATAATCATTGCTGAAAAACAATAGATTTGCTCTCCATTTGCATCAATTTGTACTTCCACATCGTATTGAAGGTCGATGAAACGGTCCTCGTCTATTTTGGTCAAAAAACGATTCATTTCCTCTTCCAAATCCTTTTCATGTTCGTAATCAAATATTTTCACTTGTATCATTTTTTCTCCCCCATTTTCCTTTTTACTTATTATAGACAGAATTTTCGAAATTCAAACATTCGAACGATTTAATTTATAAAGGATGAAGCTTTTTTAGTTTAAAAAAAGGAGCTGTTCAAAGAGTACAGCTCCTTTCATAAACTGCGGGCATTTTGGTGGCGGATTTTCCACGGCACAGCCAAGGCTTTTAGACTCGCATCGTTCGTGAGGTCATCGGCTCGTGCTTTTTCCACTAAGTCACCGCCACCTTCCCTTTCATCAACTTAGAAACTGATCGAACAACCCCGAAATCGATGAAAAACAGTTTTCCTTATAACAATTAAAAAAGGTGTTTTCAAAATTAATTGGCGACAATATTGACTAGTTTACCAGGTACGACGATAACTTTTCGAACCGTTTTCCCTTCGATTTGATGTTGAATGGCTTCATCTTCCAAAGCCAATTTTTCCAATTCGCTCTTATCTAACTCAGCAGAAACCAACTTTTTCGCTCTCACTTTTCCGTTAACTTGTATAACAATTTCCACTTCCGTCTCAACCAATTTTTCTTCGTCGTATGTGGGCCATTGTCCATAAGCAACCGTTCCGTCGTGACCGAGTTTTTCCCAAATTTCCTCGGTAATATGCGGGCAAACGGGTGACAGTAATTTTATAAATCCTTCTACGTACGTCTTTGGAATTTCTTCTACTTTATATGCCTCATTAATAAAGACCATTAATTGGGAAATCGCCGTGTTAAAATGAAGGGATTCATAATCTTCCGTAACCTTTTTCACCGTTTGATGATACACTTTTTCCAACGGTCCACCTTCCTTTGAAACGATGTTTTTCGAAGGTTGTCCGTCTTCATCGATAAACAATCGCCAAACCCGATCCAAGAACCGTCGCGCTCCATCTAAACCCTTCGTCGACCAAGCGATGGAAGCGTCTAAAGGCCCCATAAACATTTCATATAAACGTAACGTATCCGCTCCGTGGCTTTCGATAATGTCATCAGGGTTTACGACATTTCCCTTCGATTTACTCATTTTCTCATTATTTTCACCGAGAATCATACCTTGGTTAAACAATTTTTGGAAAGGTTCCTTCGTCGGTACAACACCGATATCATACAAAAATTTATGCCAAAAACGCGCATATAGGAGATGAAGAACAGCATGTTCCGCACCCCCGATATATATATCAACGGGTAACCATCGTTTTAATTTTTCTGGATCTGCTAGCATTTTGTCATTGTGAGGATCGATATAGCGCAAATAATACCAGCAACTTCCGGCCCACTGGGGCATCGTGTTCGTTTCGCGACGTCCTTTTTTCCCTGTTTTCGGATCTGTAACTTCCAACCAGTCTTTCGCATTGGCAAGGGGAGATTCTCCTGTTCCGGAAGGCTGAATCTCCTTCATTTTCGGCAATGTTAACGGAAGTTCTTCTTCGGGTACGGTCGTCATCGTTCCATCTTCCCAATGAATAATCGGAATTGGTTCGCCCCAATAACGTTGTCGACTAAATAACCAATCGCGAAGTTTATATGTGACCTTTATCTTACCGATTCCCTTTTCTTCCAACCATTCAATCATTTTTTGAATGGCTTCTTCCTTATTCAAACCGTCTAAAAAGCCCGAATTCACGTGAATTCCGTCGCCGACATACGCCTCACGTTGAATATCTCCTCCTTTGACGACTTCACGGATCGGTAAATGAAACTTTTTCGCAAACTCATAGTCCCGTTCATCGTGGGCAGGAACAGCCATAATGGCACCTGTACCATAACTCATCAAGACATAATCTGCAATCCAAATCGGCATCTTCTCTCCATTTGCCGGATTAATGGCATAACTACCTGTAAAAACACCTGTTTTTTCTTTTGCTAAATCTGTCCGCTCCAAATCGGATTTCGATTGAATTTGTTCGATATAAGCTTTTACTTTCTCCTTTTGTTCATCTGTCGTTATTTTTTCAACTAATGGATGTTCCGGTGCAAGAACACAATACGTTGCCCCAAAAAGCGTGTCCGGTCGAGTAGTAAAGACGACAAACGTATCTTTGAGACCTTCGATCGTAAAAGTAATTTCCGCACCTTCCGAACGACCGATCCAATTTCGTTGCATTTCTTTAATACTTTCCGGCCAATCGAGCTCTTCTAAATCTTCCAAAAGCCGATCTGCATATTCGGTAATTTTTAATACCCATTGCTTCATCGGTTTTCGAATAACAGGATGTCCCCCGCGTTCACTTTTTCCGTCAATGACTTCTTCGTTAGCAAGTACTGTACCGAGGGCAGGACACCAGTTCACAGACACCTCATCAATATAAGCTAGTCCTTTTTCATACAATTTCGTAAAAATCCATTGGGTCCATTTGTAATATTTCGGATCCGTCGTATTAATTTCCCGATCCCAATCGTATGAAAAACCGAGGGATTGTATTTGCCGCTTAAAGGTTTGGATGTTTTTTTCAGTAAATTGTGCCGGGTCATTTCCCGTATCTAAAGCATATTGTTCGGCTGGCAACCCGAAAGCATCCCAGCCCATCGGATGCAAGACGTCATAACCTTGCATTCGCTTCATCCTAGCTAAAATATCGGTCGCTGTATACCCTTCCGGATGACCGACGTGAAGCCCGGCACCTGACGGATACGGAAACATATCTAGCGCATAAAATTTCGGCTTGTTTGGATCCTCCTTCGTTTTAAATGTCTTATTTTCCAACCAAAATTTTTGCCATTTTTTTTCAATTTCTCGATGTGGAAAAGCCATCCTTTTATCCTCCTTTTTATTCCTTTTTTCATTTCGGTTTTGACTACTTTTACGCATTCATTATGACTGAATCCAAATCCATACAAATGTGTTCAAAAGAAAATCCCCTCACCCCAAATACATATTTGGGACGAGAGGACGATCCTTCCCGCGGTACCACCCAAGTTAATATAAGCGCAAAAAATCGAAAGCGCCTATATTCGCTTCATTCAATCCCTTAACGCGGTCAACGGCAAATACTACTACCTTTCGCATTTGCGACTCAAAGGCGAGTTCATGGATTCTCCCGGCTGACTTGCACCGACCGTCAGCTCTCTTGTCGGGTGGATAACCACTACTACTCCTTATCATCGTCCACTTTTTCGTTCATTTTAACGTCTATTATAGAAAACTTTCCCTTGATTTGCAACATTTTTCCTTAAATAGATATGATCAATCGTACAAAGAACATACAAAAAAGTACATATGCTAACGCTCATAAAGGGCATACACATGTCAAGTTCGATTTAATACGAAAATAGATTAGAAACTGGCCCATCTCAACCTTAAATTATTATTTTCCCCATCATTCTGTCTTCTTCATTACCGGGAAAGGCCTGGTAAAAATTAATCTCCCATATATCTTTATTTTTATTAAATTATTCATTCGGTCATCATCACGGTATGCACTTCAATCCCTTTACGCTTGTAAACCAAGATGCTCTTTTAATTGATGACTTAACGCTTGTACTTCTTCAGTATTAGCAAAATAGTACCAGTAATCGCCAATAAATCCTCCGTCCCTTCCTTCAAATCGGAGTTGTTCAATATTTTTTCTCACGTCTGAATACGTTTTTTGTAACTCGACAATTTCACTGAAGGTGAAGTTCGTCTTTACATTATCTCCCAATGCTTTAAAAATATCGTTGTACTTCCAAAGAGTTGAAATATTGGCAGCTTTATTGATCATCGCTTCAATGATTTGTTTTTGTCGAATTTGTCGGCCAAAATCCCCCCGAGGATCTTCGGAACGTATTCTTGAAAAAACGAGCGCCTCTTTCCCTGTTAATTCAATTTTTCCCTTTGGAAAGTGATAGTTCCCATGGGTTAATTCCATATCATTTTCCACTGTAACCCCGTCAAGGGCATCGATAATATCCTTAAACCCTTCCATATTCACTTTCACGTAATAATCGATCGGAATATCTAAAAAATTTTCAACGGTTTTTACGGCCATTTCTACCCCGCCAAAGGCATAGGAGTGGTTGATTTTATCCTTTTCTCCCCGACCATAAATGTCCACATATGTATCCCGTGGAATGCTCAGCATTTTCATCGATTTTTCCTTTGGATTAACTGTGACGACGATCATTGTATCGGAACGTCCTACATCATTCGGCCGTTCATCCACTCCAAGGAGTAAAACGGAAAAGGGATCCCTTTCTTTAACCGATATTTCCTCTTCCCTTTTCGCAGAGTCCCTTTGGATCGGCTCGTGTATAGCATCTAATGTATCATTCGCTTTTATCAATATATCTAAAACGTAACCGATGCCAATTAACAAAATTCCGATTCCAAAAAATATTAATAGACGTCTTTTTTTAAACATTGAAACGATCAACTCCTAACGAACACATGATTGAATAAGCACGACTATTCTTTGAATACATGAGATATAAAATGGAATGATTAATCATTCTTTTCTAAGGCTTTTTTAAATTTCCGAAAGAAACGGATGTTCATAGGCGAATCATTGGATGCAATTATATTTTAGTAGAAAAAGCATTCTCCTTTTAGATAAAAAAAATTCCCCCTATCTCCTTTTATTTTATAGGACGAAAATACTTTCATTTTTGTTTCATTTTTTTTAAAACAATGTCGAAATATGCTTGATTAACCAGAAGGAAAAATCCTCCTTATCGATCGATTCCATGATTACACGGTACTAATCGTTATCTTCCCGTTCGGAATTCAATATAAAGAGCCCAACTAACCAAACCGATTAACAAAATAAACATCATCCAAATCGAAAAAGAAAAAGCGCCTAAATAAAAACTTTGATAAAACAATGCACCGAAGATTCCGCCCAACAACGGGCCGACGATTGGAATCCAAAAATACTTCCATTGGGACGAACCCTTACCAGGAATCGGAAATAAGTAATGAACGATTCTCGGTCCTAAATCTCTCGCTGGATTCAGTGCAAAACTAGCCGTGCTACCAAAGGAAAGGGCTATTCCCATAACTAAAAAGGCAATCAAAAGGAATTTTATTTCATTCGCTTCGACCGTTGCCCAAATAACGAGAATTCCGAACACGAAGGAAAATGTCCCGATCACTTCTGTGAGCAAATTTGCAGGGATATTTTTGACCATTGGTAAAGTAACAAAGGCATTTAATTTTCGCTGTGGATCGGCTGTGATTCGCCAATGGGGTAAAAATTGTAAATAAACGACAATGGCTCCACACATTCCTCCAATCAATTGACCGCTCACATACATAAACACGTCGCTCCAAAAAACTTGTCCGATTGACGCCAAACCGATCGTTAAAGCAGGATTTAAATGGGCAACACCAAAGGGATAAACAGATAGCAATGCCAAACTATAGGCTAATCCCCATCCAAGTGCAATAACGAGCCAACCGTTTCCCGTCAATCTCGTCCCCCGAAGTACTACTCCCGACGTTACTCCTAACCCGAATGCAACAAGGATCCCCGTTCCGATTAATTCGATGAAAAAAATTGACATCAGCATTCCCCTTCCTGATATTCAAAAATCAATTAAGGGATTTAAAACGTATACGAACAACGAACGATTACCTTGCAAAAAATCATTTTGCCATCTTAATTATATATATTGAAAAAAAATACATATGATGAATAATCAAAGCCTAAATCAATTTTTTAAAACAATATGAAAAATTCCGAGAAACAAATTCGTTTCTCGGACATTATCCAAATCCAATCTTTTTTTTATGTCTCATGGAGTTTTTCTACACGTAATCCTCTATCGTAAAGAAAAGTCGTTATCATAGCAAACCCGAATAAAATAATAAGGAGTTGAAATAATACATTCATCCCATAAAGTTCTACAACGATTCCACCGAAAAGGGGACCAATCATTCGACCGACAGTGGCAGCACTATTGACGATTCCTTGATACATTCCCGCTTTTCCCCTCGTTGCCAATTGATCAGCAATGGTTGGAATCGCAGGCCATACAAGCATTTCTCCAAAAGTCAAGATTACCATCGCCGTTAAAAACCCTGTAAAATTCGTAGAATAAGATGCGATGATAAAGGAAAAGATAAAGATTAGTAAGCCAATATAAATTTGTATTTTCAACGTTTTTGCGACATTTCTTACAAATTCGGCCATGATTGGCTGAGCGAAAACGATTAACGCTCCATTGACCGTCCAAAGCAAACTGTATTGTTCCAAAGACACATTGATTTCTTGGGTATATGTTGCAATGGTCGTCTGCCATTGAACATATGCGACCCAACAAATCGCATATCCGATTGAAATAATTAGTAATGCAATGAAATGGCGTTTTTGATGGGCCTCTTTCTTCGTTGACGTAAAAGCGATTTTCATTGACGGAGCGTCCGCATCCGTAGATATCGATTTAAAAGAAATAAAGGCAAGTAGAAAAAAGATAAGATAAAGAACGAAATTTGCCAAAAAAATCAGTTGAAAGGAAATGGAAGCAATATACCCTGCCAAAGCCGTACCGACTGCCACCCCGATGTTTTGAGCCACGTACATGGCATTAAACGTTCTTCTTCCCCCTTCTTTCCAAGCCACTCCAGCAAGCGAAAACATCGCAGGGTTCACCACCCCCGAACCGAACCCGATTATCACCAAAAATAAAGAATAATGGGGCCAACCATGCCAAATAAGCAACCCGAATAACGTGACTAACGTAACCCCTGCTCCAAATGTAATCGTTTTGTATCCTCCAAATTTATCAAAAAAATAACCCCCGGCTAAATTACCAATGACAGAAGCACCGGAATTGGCCATTAATACTAATCCTGCCACTGATAACGACTTACCGAGTTCTTCATGGAGGTAAATTGTATTTAAAGGCCATAAAAAAGAAGCCCCGGTTACGTTAATGACCATACCGACGAGGATCAACCATAAATTCCGTGGCATAAGAAGCCCCCTTTCATAAATTTTAATCCCAAGCTATTTTAGTCTTTATTTTAAAAATCTGCAAATAAAAAAAGTATGATAGTAGGTGAGAAATCGGTGGGAAAATGAATTCTCCCTTCCATCTTTAAAAAATAAACTTTGAATACCTTTCGAACAAGTTTATACCTTTTCCAGTCATTATTATGAAAGGGATAGCGTATTTGAAACATTTGTCCGCTCTTCCATGACGTGGTACAATTATTTTCACGAATGGCTATACTTGAGAGGAGATTGACGATGAACCCTTTCCCCTATTCTATGGACCATAAACGGTACCATACGTGGAATTATCATTTACGAAAACACTTTGGTCATAAAGTATTTAAAATATCGCTAGACGGCGGTTTTGATTGCCCAAACCGCGACGGTACGGTTGCATATGGTGGATGTACCTTTTGTAGTGCAGCCGGTTCCGGTGATTTTGCAGGAAATCGGGCAGAGCCGTTGGAAGTTCAATTTCAAAAAATCAAAAAACAAATGCATAAAAAATGGAAAGATGGGAAATATATCGCTTATTTCCAAGCCTTTACAAATACCCATGCACCCGTACATGTTCTTCGAGAAAAATATGAAACCGTATTGAAACAAGAAGGTGTGGTTGGATTGTCCATCGCCACTCGTCCGGATTGCTTGCCAGATGATGTTGTCGAGTATTTGGCCGAATTAAATGAGCGCACATATCTTTGGGTAGAATTAGGTTTGCAAACGGTTCATGAAAAAACAGCGAACATGATTAATCGTGCCCACGACTTTGCGTGCTATGTCGAAGGGGTTGAAAAGTTACACAAACATAATATTCGTGTTTGTAGCCATATAATAAACGGACTTCCAGGTGAAACGCCAGAAATGATGATGGAAACAACAAAAGCGGTGGCTGACTTAAATGTGGAAGGTATTAAAATCCATCTCCTCCATCTTTTAAAAGGAACGCCGATGGTTAAGCAATATGAAAAAGGATTGCTCCAATTTTTATCCTTTGATGAATACGTACAAATCGTCTGTGATCAATTGGAAATATTACCCCCAGAGATGGTCGTCCATCGAATTACCGGAGATGGACCAATCGATTTGATGATCGGACCGATGTGGAGTGTTAACAAATGGGAAGTATTAAACGCAATCGATCAAGAATTAGAAAGACGGAATAGTTGGCAAGGAAAATATTATCAACCGGCTCATAAGAAAGGGACAAAGGCGTATGGTAATTAAAAATATTCTACCCTTTTCCCATTCACTTTTAGAACAGACCATTCAACCTGGTGATTTCGTCATTGATGGAACAGCGGGGAATGGAAATGATACGTTGTTTTTAGCTAAACTTGTCGGGAAAGATGGGAAAGTTTTCGCCTTCGATATACAAAAGGAGGCGATTGAACGAACGAGGAAACGACTTGAAATGGAGAAAGAAATAGAACAAGTAACACTATTTCTGTCCGGTCACGAGCGAATGAAACAACAGATTCCTAAAAAATACCACGGAAAAATCGCCGCAGGTATTTTCAATTTAGGCTATTTACCTAGGGGAGATCATTCCATCGTCACAAAGGCGAATTCAACGATTGAAGCGGTTAAGCAATTGTTAGAAATGTTAAAGCCAGGGGGCATCATCGTCCTCGTCGTATATCACGGACATCCAGAAGGAAAACAGGAAAAGGACGAATTACTGTCATTTTCCAAAACCATCGATCAAAATAAAGCAGATGTTTTACTGTATACATTTCTTAATCGAAAAAATAATCCGCCGTTCATTATTGCTATCGAAAAGAAAAATTGATAAAAACCCGGTTCAGGTGATGAACTGGGTTTTCATATATTTACCCTTTTTAACAGAAAATCATGATAATAATTCCTTTGCTATGAGCTCAAAGGACTTCAATTTATCTTTAAAATCAAAGGTAATTGAAACCAACATTACTTCATTCGTTCGATATCGTTCACTGAGTCTGTATAATTCTTCTTTCACTTTCCTAGGGCTACCGATGATCATCCGTTTTCGATTCTCCCTGATTCGAGCCAACTCATATGGACGATACGGATATGATAAAGCCTTTTCCGGACTTGGAGTTCCTTTCGTTTCATTATGATAGCCGACCATTAACAACGAATAATCAAGACTGGATGCAATTCTTTCTGCTTCTTGATCCGTTTCTGCACAAATGGCAAAAACTGCGACGATATTTTTTGGCCTTTTATAATAAGAAGATGGTTGAAAATGATTTAAGTAAGATTCCATAATCTTATCCCCACCTTCCCCATTAATAAAATGGGCAAAGGCGTAAGGGAGTCCCATCTTTGCTGCAAGTTTCGCTCCTTCTTCACTTGAACCGAGCATCCAAACATCCGGTTTCGTCTCTGTGATCGGTGAAGCCTTTAAACCATATAAGGGATGTTCCTGCGGTAAATCATCATGTAAATATTGTAAAAGTTCATCCACCTTTTTCGGATATTTGTCCAGTCCCCTCGAGCGACTATCATTTAAAGCAATTGTCGACCTTGGCATTCCCCCTGGTGCACGTCCAATTCCAAGATCGATTCTTCCAGGTGCTAAACTTTCTAGTACACGAAAATTTTCAGCCACCTTATAAGGACTATAATGGGATAGCATCACTCCACCGGATCCAATTCGGATTTTTTTCGTTTTCGCTATTAAATATGCTGCCAGTACTTCTGGAGAAGAACCTGCTAATGAATCAGAATCATGATGTTCGGAAACCCAAAACCGTTTGTATCCCCACATATCCGCTCGGACGGCAAGCTCTACCGTTTCATTTAAGGCGTCTCTTGCAGTTTTCCCTTCAGAGATCGGCGATTGATCTAAAATGCTTAACGAAAGGGACATCTTCCCCAGCCTCCTTGAATTACTGGAAAACTTGTTGCCATTTACGATATAATTTCGCATTCATATAGAAAAATTTTGACTTTAATCCACCAGATTGTAATAACTGTTTTACAATCCCGTCAATTTGCTTATCCATTTTGACCTTTTCATCGGATAAATACAATCCTAACAGCCCCCGATTAATTAATCGATGAAATTTTTCATCCGGTAATCCTTTCGTATATTCATCCGCTTTCTGAATAAACATCACCATACGTCTTCCTAACGTTTTCAAATCGTTATAATAAAAGCAAAAATTCAAATCCCCTTCTAATCGATCCTCTTCTTGGTCGATAAAATAGTCGAGCAATATATGTAATCCCTGAATATAGGGAAAATAACCTTTTAAAATAGCAGTATGATCCTCATGATGAAATTCTTCTCTCATCCCATAGGATACGAGGCAAAAGATGCCTAATGTGGATCCTGCACTGGCGGAAAATTCGTACCATTTAAGTTCTGGAAATTGTTCTTTATGTTCCGAAAACCATTGTTGTAAACGTCTTTCCCGATCATTAGGATGAACATGTTTATGAATTTGCAATTGGCAATAATAATCGCAAAGATTTAATAAACTGCCATGGATGATCGGATAATGAGGAACTTGTTTCAATACCCGTTGACACACCTCTACCAATTCCGCTAAATATCCCCCATCATTTTTTTCATTACGGTACCGATAATAATCCGTATGTTTTGCTCCGACCGTAAGAGCATGCCTCATCGATTCGTGCAATGCTGAAAAATCGAGGGGATCAAGGGATGTACTACGATCACATAAATTATCTAAATAGTCGCTTATCGTTTGATAGGCTACAATAAATGGAATCACCTTTTTATAGTCACTTTTCGCCAGTATCGCGTAAATTGCACCACCTTCGCAATGAAAAGTTTTTGTTTCGATGCTAGAAAGGGCCTGTTTTCGGAGCTCAGGATCCGGGATTTCCCTCGCCCTCTTTTTCCAATAATTCAATTCCTTATGTACCATTGGAAAAATATCTTTATAAGCTCGAATCATTAATGAAATCGCTCGAGTAGGAACATTTCTCATGTTTTGTCCACCTTTTCAATCAAAAATATACGTATGGCAAGAATTATAACCAAAATTCATGTAAAATATAGATAAATATCCTGCATTAAAAGGAGTTGCCAAACGATATGCACAAAATCTACCCTTATAAAGGATTATACCCTAACATTCATGAAACTGCCTATATCGCCGATTTCGTTACGATTACCGGAGATGTGGAAATCGGAGAATATTCAAGCATTTGGTTTCATACCGTCATTCGGGGCGATGTTGCACCGACGAAAATCGGAAAACATACGAATATCCAAGATTTATGCGTGCTTCATCAAAGTCCAAATCTTCCCCTTATTATTGAAGATGAGGTCACTGTTGGTCACCGTGCGATGTTGCACAGTTGTATCATACGTAAAAAAGCGTTGATCGGGATGGGAGCGATTATTTTAGACGGTGCTGAAATTGGGGAAGGAGCTTTTATCGGAGCAGGTAGTCTCGTACCCCCTAACAAAAAAATTCCTCCAAATACTTTAGCCTTCGGAAATCCGGTCAAAGTCATTCGAACGTTGACGGACGAAGATCGACGGGAAATGGAACGTATCGTTCGAGAATATAAAGAGAAGGGACAATTATATAAAAAAATGTCTAGCTAATTCAAATATATCACTGAATCGATTGACAACCATTTTTAGGAAGGAGAGATTATGGATACACTCGTTTTATTCTTTATTTTCATCGGCTTGGCCATATTGTTTTCTATAATCATTTTCAAACATTCAAAAAAAGTACAAATAACTTTCACCCTTTTCCTTGTTGCCTTCTTTCTTTCCCTTTTCTTCTACCGATGGTTGACAACGAACCGAACGGATGGGGACATGATTTTACGAACGAATGCGGAAACATCGATCGATATCGTTAAATTAAGTGATCATGTTCAATTAGATGCACCGGTCATCTCCCAATTTCCCGAACTGGAACGGGGATGTGAAGTAACGAGTTTAGCCATGCTCTTAGGTCATGCAGGTGTTGTTGTTGATAAAATGGAACTGGCAGAAAAAATTAAAAAAAATCCGGAACCGTATGAAAGGAAAAATGGACTAATATATTTTGGCCATCCAAACGACGGTTTTGTCGGTGATATTTATACACGGAATAATCCAGGATTAGGCGTTTATCATAAACCGATTGCCGATCTAGCTCAGGAGTATTTACCTGATGGATCCGTTCTCGATATAACCGGGGAACCATTCGACGTAATTAAACTTCATCTTTCCATGGGACGACCTGTATGGGTAATTATTAATATTCAATATAAAAAATTGGACGATTCAATGTTTGAAACATGGATCACTCCGAGGGGAAAAATTAAAATTACCTATCATGAACATTCCGTCCTAATTACAGGCTACGATGATCAGTTCATTTATTTCAACGATCCGTACGACGGAAAACGGAAAAAAGCGGTGGCAAAAGATTTCATCGAAGCATGGGAACAAATGGGAAGCCAAGCAATCACATATATTCCCTCAGAGAATCAATAAGGGCATGAAGCCATATTTGGAATCATGCCCATTTCATTTTTCAAATTTCTCTAAGCGGATTGAAATTAACTATACATTACTTCCTTCTTTTTTTCCTGTTCGAAATCGTATGTCTTTTCCACGAACACTTGGTGCCAAATCATAAAGATTAAAACCGTCCATATTTTCCGGCTATAATCCCCTTTATTCATTCGATGTGCCTCTAATAAATCGAGAACAAATTGTTTATTGATCAAATCACCAGTCCCACTTTCCTTGATCAGTTGGACCGCCCAATCGTACATTTCCTCCTTTAACCAGTGGCGAATCGGCACAGGGAATCCGAGTTTTTTCCGATTTAATACGTGATCCGGGATAATTCCTTCCGCCGCCCTTCGTAAAATATACTTCGTTGTTCCTTCCGTCGTCTTTAATGAATTTGGAATTTTGGATGCAACTTCGAAAACTTTTTTATCTAAAAAGGGAACTCGTAATTCTAAAGAATGGGCCATCGTCATTTTATCAGCTTTTAACAAAATATCTCCCCGTAACCACGTATGGATATCGATATATTGCATCCTTTCGACAGGATGATATCCCTTTGATTCATCATAAAATGGTTTCGTTATATCTAGGTGATTTAATTGATCGTTATATTGGACAAGCAACCTTCTCTTTTCTTCTTCCCGAAACATTTTCGCGTTTCCAATGTAACGCTTTTCTAAAGGAGTCGTTCCCCTTTCAATAAAGCTTTTCCCCTTCACTCCTTCTGGTAGCAAGTTTGCTATAAAGCGTAGTACATGATGAATCGTCTTAGGAATTTTATTGAAAATCGCTAATGATTGGGGCTCTCGATAAATATTATAACCACCGAATAATTCATCGGAACCTTCTCCAGATAAAACAACCGTTACATGTTTTGCTGCTTCCCTCGATACGAAATAAAGGGGAACACAGGCTGGATCTGCCAGAGGATCATCCAAGTGCCAAATAATCTTCGGCAATTCATTCATGTATTCTTCCGGAGAAATAATATAACTAATATTTTCCACATTCAATTTTTCCGCTGTTTCCTTTGCCACGTCGATTTCGCTATATCCATCCCGTTCAAAACCGACGGAAAAGGTTTTAATCTTCGGATTGTACTCTTTAGCTATGGATACGATAAATGTCGAATCGATTCCACCGGACAAAAAGGATCCGACTGGAACGTCACTTCTCATATGAACGTTCACAGAGTCAAACAAAGCCGATTGAATGTCTTTAATCCATTCATCTTCTCCTTTAATGATCGGCTGAAAGGAAGCTTTCCAATACGTTTTCATTTCGATCGGTTTTCCTACTTCCTTTATAAAATAATGGCCCGGTAATAGTTTTTTGATTTTCTCTGTTAACGTGAAAGGCTCCGGTACATATTGATACGTTAAATAATGTTGAAGAGACTCCTCATCAACTTTTTGATCTTCAATCGCAAGTAAGATACTTTTCTTTTCTGAGGCAAAATACGTTTTCTTCCCATCCACATAATAAAAAAATGGTTTGATTCCAAAGGGATCACGGGCACCAAACATTGTTTTTTCTAATTTATCCCAAATAAGAAAAGCGAACATCCCTCGTAATCTTTCCACTGCCTTTTCTTTTAATTGACTGTATAAGGCAACGATAACTTCCGTATCCGAATGGGTGGAAAAAGTAATTCCCTCTTTTATTAATTCTTCACGTAATTCTTTATAATTATAAATTTCTCCATTAAAAATAATCCAATATCTTTCATTTTCGAAGGATAATGGTTGTTTCCCTGCTTCTAAATCGATTATACTTAACCGTCGAAAACCGAATTGAATATGCTCGCCAAAAAAGTATCCTTCATCGTCTGGTCCTCGATGAGTTATAATATCATTCATTCGTTTAAACGATTGAATGTCTTCATCTGTATACTGTTTTTCTTGATCATGCATACAACCGATAAATCCACACATATATGTCCACCTACTTTATTCAAGTCTCACAAGCTTTAATTTTGGAATTCATTATAGCCAGTTTTATTTCCATTTTATCAAGTTCTATGAAAAAAGTAAAAGCCCCCTAAATACGGGGACTAAATCGACTTCATATTAAAAAACATATGTTCAATAAGCATTAAACTTGTTTTAACTCTAATGCTTCCTTGCGTAAAATATCCGCCTTGTCCGTTTTTTCCCATGGTAAATTTAAATCAGTCCGACCGAAATGGCCATATGCTGCCGTTTGTTTATAAATTGGGCGGCGTAAATCCAACATTTTAATGATTCCTGCAGGGCGGAGGTCAAAATGTTTTCGAACGAGTGCAACTAATGTTTCTTCATTCACTTTCCCTGTTCCAAAAGTATCGATGGAAATAGATACCGGTTCAGCGACACCAATCGCATACGCAATTTGTATTTCACATTTATCAGCAAGACCTGCAGCAACAATATTTTTCGCAACATATCGAGCGGCATATGCTCCCGAACGATCTACCTTCGTCGGATCTTTTCCGGAAAAGGCACCGCCTCCATGCCGAGCATATCCACCATAAGTATCGACGATCACCTTTCTACCGGTTAAACCCGCATCTCCCTGTGGACCACCGATGACGAATCGCCCCGTCGGATTGATAAAAAATTTCGTTTCCTCATCAATCCACTCTTTCGGAATCACCGGTTCAATTACAAATTCAATGATATTTTGTTTAATTTGTTCTAATGAAATTTCAGGATGATGTTGGGCGGAAACGACGATCGTATCGATACGTGTCGGTTTCCCATCATCATCATATTCAACCGTAACTTGGGTTTTTCCATCCGGGCGTAAATAAGGTAATATTTCTTCTTTTCGTACTTCAGCTAATCTTCGGGCCAATTTATGGGATAAAGAAATTGGAAGGGGCATTAATTCCTCCGTCTCATTGCAGGCAAAACCGAACATTAACCCTTGGTCACCGGCTCCTATTTTTTCAATTTCCTCATCGGTCATTTTTCCTTCTCTAGCTTCCAATGCCTCATTTACCCCTTTGGCAATATCCGGTGATTGTTCATCGATGGAGGTTAATACACCGCAAGTTTCGGCATCAAACCCGTATTTTGCACGGGTATAGCCAATTTCCCTTACTGTATCTCGTACGATTTTTGGAATATCCACATAGGATGTCGTTGAAATTTCACCAGCTACGAGAACAAGTCCAGTCGTAATCGTTGTTTCCGCAGCTACACGGGCATTTTTATCTTTCTCTAAAATCGCATCAAGAATGGCATCAGAAATTTGATCACAAATTTTATCAGGATGTCCCTCCGTCACAGATTCTGAAGTAAACAAACGTCGATTTGTCATTCTAAACCTCCTATATTACTGGATTTTAAGTAGCGATTCCTAAGCGGAGTTTTGTAATCAATTGAATAGATATATTGATTTAGCATAAACTCCGAGCTTACAAGGATTTTTGTCGGATACTTGTCTCCCTATTCTTACATTATTTAATGCATCGATCCATTCATCTTCTATTGAAAAATTAAAACTTATGAAAATGAAAAAACCTTCCCTGCTCGAGGAAAGGTATATGTTCGTTATCCCTTTCACTCTTATCGTTCAAGGATCTTCCTTGCTTCAGGCAAGCACCTTGCTCAATACGAGTAGGTTGCCGGGCTTCCTCGGGCCTGTGCCTCCGCCATCTCGGGATAAGAGTATCCGCTCAACAATTAATCTTACCTGATAATGATTCGGTATGTCAATTTTTTTAGTAATTTTCTCAACAATTTTATTCCCTTTTCATTCATAAATTAAAAATAAACCGCTGATCTAATGTTTAAGTTCAGTTCATTTTTCCTTTTTCACTATTTGAACGAACTGTATGTTATGATTTTACACATATATGGGATATGATTTAAAATAAAGGGGGAATTGCAAATTCGCAAAAACTTTTAAGAAATGAAAAAAAACAGGCTTTTCACTGCTTTTTAGTATAGACTAATTCTATAAATGTGTTATACTAATTTTCAGATATAAAATTTTATATAAAGGAAGGTTTTATAATGGAAACGTTAGCAACCTTTGATACATTAAATTCATTATTAAAAGGGGAAAATATTTTAGAACAATTGCCCGTTTCACAATTAGTGGAAAAAATTATCGAAAGAAAGGAAGGGATTCTTACAAACACCGGCGCCATCAGCGTTAAAACAGGAAAATATACAGGTCGTTCACCGAAGGACAAATATATCGTACGTGACCTAATTGTTGACGATAAAATTGATTGGGGACCGATTAATCAACCGATTTCTCCAAAAATTTTCCTTCAGTTATACGATAAGGTGATCGAATATTTAAAAGATCAAAAGGAATTATTTGTTTTTAAAGGATTTGCAGGGGCTGATCCCGAATATCGATTACCTATTCAAGTGGTTACCGAGTATGCATGGCATAATTTATTCGCTCATCAATTGTTTATTCGTCCGAACGAAGAAGAATTGGCGAACCATAAAGCTGAATTTTCCGTTTTGTTTGCACCTAAATTTAAGGCAAATGCTGAAATAGACGGTGTACGATCAGAAACGTTCATCATGATATCCTTCGAACATCGTATCGTTTTAATCGGTGGAACCGAATATGCTGGTGAAATGAAAAAGGCGATATTTTCCGTTATGAACTATCTCCTTCCTGAAAAAGGAGTATTTCCTATGCATTGTTCAGCAAATGTTGGACCAACAGGAGATGTGGCCCTCTTTTTTGGCCTATCTGGGACAGGAAAAACGACCCTTTCTAACGATGCAAATCGAAAACTTATCGGTGATGATGAACATGCATGGTCTCCAAAGGGCGTCTTTAACATTGAAGGTGGTTGTTATGCTAAGTGCATTAATCTTTCAAAGGAAAAAGAGCCTCAAATTTACGATGCCATTTCTTACGGTTCCGTCTTAGAAAACGTCATTGTTAATGAGCGAAATCGTGAACCTGATTTTGATGACGGCCGCTTAACGGAAAATACACGAGTTGCATATCCGCTCCATCATATTACAAATATTATTCAACCAAGCATTGCCGGCCATCCTGAAACGATTATCTTTTTAACGGCAGATGCTTTCGGTGTATTACCTCCAATTGCAAAGCTAACGAAGGAACAGGCAATGTATCATTTTTTAAGCGGATACACGAGTAAAATGGCTGGAACCGAACGCGGTGTTACGAAACCAGAGGCAACATTTTCCGCGTGCTATGGGGCACCATTCTTACCTCTACCTGCCATGCGGTATGCAGAAATGCTTGGGGAACGGATCGACCGATACGGTGTAGATGTATATTTGGTAAACACCGGTTGGACTGGTGGACCATATGGGGTTGGTAAACGTATGGAATTATCTTATACTCGTGCCATGGTCCAAGCAGCAATCCATGGTTCTTTAAAAGATGTACCGACCGAAAAGGAGAACATCTTTGGATTAAATATTCCGATTTCTGTACCTAATGTTCCAGACGCATTATTAAATCCTGAAAATACTTGGGATAACAAAGAAGCCTATCGACAAAGCGCAAAAGAACTCGCTGAAAAATTCCGTTCGAACTTCGAAAAATTTACAGGTGTTCATGAACAAATTATAAAACTTGGAGGTCCTATTGAATAATCTATTGGTTATGTACACTATTCTCCATGAAATCAAAAAAGCTGTCATGAAGGAAAAGTTTTCCTTCAATGACAGCTTTTTTATTGATTAATTTTTAAATGGAGTATCACTAGTTAAAGAGATATCTTCAAGACCCCAGTCCGTTCCATTTTCCAACGTATAGTTTTTCACACGGTTATTAACAGCAGTTAGAGCATAACGATAAAGGGTTGGAATAACCGGTGGATTGTCGATCATCAATTGTTGCCATTTATCATAAACTTCTTTCCGATATTCAGGATCTAGTGCTTTTTCAGAGTTTCCTTCTTCTAATAATTTTTCATTTTCTTCATTTACATAACGCGGGAAGTTAAATAATGCAGTTTTGGAATATAATCCATACGGATCTGGGTCTGTTCCTGTTCCCCATGCACCTTGATACAAGTCTACGTTCGGATCGTCATTTCCCTTTCTTCCAACAAGATCATAGAAGGAGTTAAACTCATGTAAACGTCCTTCAAATAATTCAACGTTGATACCGACATCTTTCCAGTTTTGGATGTAGAACTTCGCTAACGGTTCGGCAGTGTCACCACCACTCATGGATAAGAAAGTCAATTTTAATTCTTCACCATCTGGCGTTTCAACAAATCCGTCTCCGTTTGTATCTTTATATCCAGCATCAGCTAGAATTTGTTTTGCTTTTTCCGGATCATAATTGTACCCTTCAATATCCGGATTATGGTAATCTTTAAAGAATGGAATCATCAAAGTCGATGCTGGAATTCTTAATCCATTATAGTATTCTTTTCCTACCGTTTCGTTATCCATCGCATATCCAATCGCTTGACGCAATGCCACATCTTGAAGTGGTGTATCCTTATCTTGAACAGCTACCTTATTTTCAGCATCCCAACGACCTAATTTAAATCCAATATACGTATAAGCGTTGTCCATAGTTGCTAAGAATTGGAAGTTTGTTGGTTCATAAGCTGGATCATATTGATCAGTCGGGAATTCTGCAATATCAATCGATCCGTTTTCCAACTCTTTCTTAACTTTTGAAGGATCAACCACTTTCAATATAATGGAATCAAGTTTCGGCTTACCACCATAGTAGTTTTCAAAGGCTACAAATTCTACAGATTCACCAGGAACGATATTATTTACTTTGAAAGGACCAAATCCAATAACATCGATATGAATTTTATCCGATGTTGCTAAATCTTTAATCGGAACATCACCATAATGATGTTTTGGTGCTGCATAAGGCCAAAGACCAGTTAAAAGTGATGGGTTCGCTTTTTCAAATTCAATGGTTAATGTTTTATCATCAATAATTTCAATACCAGAAATGGAATCTACTTCCCCTGCATGATATTCCTTCATACCGACGATCGATTGAATGATCGCATCACCGTAACGAACACCCGTATAATCAGGGTGGCCGATGATTTCAAAAGAATATGCATAATCTTCTGCTTTCAACGGTTTTCCATCATGCCAATATACACCGTCTTGAATCATGACTTTAATCTTTTTCCCATCATCAAGCAATTCAAACTTTGCTGCAGACTCTACTTCATTTGACATCCGGTAATATTCATCATAACCGAAGATCGGTTCACTGAAGAATGACAAAATTTCAGCATCTGGTGCACCTTGATAAAATTGCCAATCCAACGTTCCCTCAAATGGAGAAGATGACACAAGTCCATAATTCAATGTTCCACCTTCAATTTCTGCATCATCGTTTTTCACTGTTTTCGGAAAAGTAGTAGGATCTACGACTGTAGAATCATCGTCACCTCCTTGCTGATCCTTATCACCGCCTTCATCTTTAGCACCACTGCTACATGCTGCAAGCGTGAGCAATAGTACCAAGAAGATACTGAAAAACTTTAATTTCCCTTTTGCCATTTTTAATACTCCCCCTTTAACCTAATCTTTGTCTTGCGTCGGCTGCACGTTTTAACGCTTGGCCGACAAAATTTATACACAGCATCATTACTAAAATGAGTAATGCTGCAGGTAACCAAACCCAAATTTTTTCTTCCATAACGACAGGGTTTCGAGAATAACTAATCAATGTACCTAGACTCGGTGTACCTTCTGGCAAACCAAAACCGAGATAGGATAATCCTGTTTCAATCCCGATATTTCCTGCCAAATTCAACGTCATATTGACAATAATAATCGAACTTAAATTCGGGAGGACTTGAAATAACATAATCTTCCTATTTGGTGTCCCTAATGTTTTTGAGGCTGCTACATATTCTAATTCCCTTTCCGCCAGTGTTTTCGATCGAATTAGTCTAGCTTTTCCTACCCAATAAAATGCTGACATAATCAAAATAAAATTCAAAACGTTAAATTTAGGAACCAAGGTAACAAAAACGATGATAATCATTAACGTCGGTAACGTTAATATGAAATCAATAATCCGCATGATAATATTATCTACTAAACCACCAAAATAACCAGCAATTAATCCGAGGGTTATTCCAATCGCAGAAGTTATTAGAGTAATTGCAATTGCGATGGTCAAGGAGTTTCGTGCACCAACGATTAATTGATTAAATACATCCCGACCACCATAATCAGTTCCTAACCAATGGATTGAATTTGGTGGTGAATACTTATTTTTCAAATCAATTCTGTCAATCTGATCTGGACCGATATTCATACTATATACAAAGACGTAAATGACGATCGCAAAAAACAAAATAAGTGAAAATAAGGCAAGTTTATCTTTCATTAATTCCCTGAATATGATTGACCAGCCAGACGGCGATTTTTCAAATTTTATCTCCTTATCATTTCCATTTACAGCAGGTGCTGCCATTTTTATTCCCTCCTTTATGCAAATCGAATGCTGTTAGCTATTAATCGATACGAATTCTCGGATCGACGATGCTTAAAATAATATCAGACAATAGTGTTCCTAAAATCGACAAAAAGCCGAACAGCATAACGAGTATGTTTACCACACTAAAATCCCGCTGCGAAATGGAACTGACGAATAATTGGCCTAATCCAGGATAATTGAAAATTTGTTCAATAAAGATCGACCCACCAAGGATAAAGACGATATCATATCCTAAAAAGGCAGCAACAGGAAGCAATGAGTTCCGAAAAATATGTCTCGTATATACTTTCCGTTCCGGTGTGCCTTTTGCTTTCGCCGTCTTGACGAAATCTTTCAGCTTCGTATCGATTATCTCGCTTCGTAAATATTGAATTGTTCCAACTGTTGATAAAAGAGCGGCAGATATAGAAGGTAAAATTAAATGGTGTAATTTGCTCAAATACCAATCCCAGGTGCCACGTTCTACTTGGACGTCGACGCTTCCTCCAGTTGGAAACCAATTTAATGTATAACCGAATAAAAATAACATAAGCAATGCAAAGACGAACAACGGTATGGCGTAACTGACAAAGTTATATCCTACGATTAATTTGTCCATCCATGAATCTGGATACCGTCCTGCAATAATCCCTAATGGAATGGCAATTAAATAGGCAAATATCAGTGTTAATAAACCTAATAAAAACGTATTCGCCATACGGTTTCCTAACAAATCGGAAATTTTTACATTATGTACATAGGAAATTCCGAAATCCCCTTGTAATAGGTTCCCGATCCATCGGATATATTGTTCATGCCAAGGATCGTTTAATCCTAATTTTTCGCGAAGTTCTTCCATCGTCTCAGGATCTAAATTCGGGTTTGCCACCATTTGTCCCGTTAATGCATCACCTGGCATTGCTTTAGCTAGTAAAAAGATGATGATGCTGAGAAGTAGTAGTTGAGGGATCATAATTAACAATCTTCTGACAATAAACTTTAACATGTAAACTGCTCCTTTCTAAGGTAGTGCAACAGAGTGCGTATCAGATATTTTCTTCAAATCAAATATTTTTCCCTCAGCATCAAAATACTTTTCGTAATTTCTTTCAAACTCTTCATTGACTTCTTTTCTCATTAGTAAATGCTCATCACGTTTTTCTGGGTTTACATCTGGAATTGCTGCGAGCAATCGTTTTGTATAAATATGTTTTGGCTGATTGAAGATATTCTCTTTCGTTCCTTCCTCAACAAGCCGACCTTTATACATAATGCCAATCCGATCGCTCATATGGCGAACAATTCCTAAATCGTGACTAATAAATAGGTAGGTTAAATTATACTCTTTTTGAATATCCTTCATAAAATTCAGTACTTGGGCTTGTACGGAAACATCGAGGGCTGATACAGGCTCATCAGCAATGATAATCTTCGGATTGACGGTCAACGCCCGTGCGATACCGATTCTTTGTCTTTGTCCTCCTGAAAACTCGTGAGGATATTTAAAAATTGAATCGGGACTAAGTCCTACCTTCTCCATCAAATCTTGAACTTTTCTTCTTTCTTCTTTTGGTGATAGTTTTTCAAAGTTTCGAATTGGTTCCGCAATAATATCTATTACTCTTTTTTTTGGATTTAATGAAGAATATGGATCTTGAAAAATCATTTGAATATCTTTTCTATATTTATGAAACTGCCGTCTTTTCAATCTCGTTAAATCGATATCATTAAAAATGATCTTTCCAGCAGTAGCTTTATTTAAACCAATAATGGTTCTTCCTGTAGTCGTTTTACCACATCCGGATTCTCCGACCAAACCGTATGTTTCACCCGGTTGAAGATCTAACGTAATATCATCAACCGCCTTAACATGATCAATAACCCGTCGAAAAAAGCCACCTCGAACTGGATAATAAACTTTTAAATTTTCTACTCTAAGAAATGTCATAATGTAAGTCCTCCGCATCTTTCGGAAAATCAAAATGTTGATAACATGTGCAGCGAACCCAGTGGTTTTTCTCCACTTCACGCAATTTTGGATTTTCTTCATGTGCTTCCTTTTTAATCCAAGGAATCCGTTCAGAAAAACGGCAACCTGTCCTCGGCAATTTTTTTAGCGAGGGTACAATCCCTTGAATTACATGTAATCGATCTCCATCTGCAGCAGATGGAACAGAATTAAATAGCGACCTCGTATACGGATGTAAAGGATTATTAAACAATGTAAACACATCGGCGATTTCTACAATTTCACCTGCATACATAACCGCTACTCGGTCAGCCATTTCAGCGACGACACCTAAGTCATGAGTAATTAATATAATTCCAGTTTTCATTTGATTTTGAAGTTCCCGCATTAAGTCGAGAATTTGAGCTTGTATCGTTACGTCAAGGGCTGTAGTTGGTTCATCTGCAATTAATAATTTTGGTTCACACGCTATGGCAATGGCGATGACTACACGTTGCCGCATTCCACCGGATAATTCATGCGGATATTGCATATACGTCCGTTCCGGATTTGGAATGCCAACTTTATTTAACAATTCCAGGGTTCTTTTTTTCATTTCTTCCTTGGAAAGATTGTAATGATTTTTCATCGTTTCTTCAATTTGATCTCCAATTCTCATCAACGGGTTTAATGCCGTTAACGGATCTTGGAAAATCATCCCCATATCTTTTCCTCGAATATTATTTAATTCATTGGTTGATAAAGATAATAAGTTTTTATTTTGAAAGAGTATTTCCCCTTCCAGTTTCGTATTTAATTCATGGTGCAAACCCATTATGGATAAGGCTAACGCACTCTTTCCACATCCGGATTCTCCGACAATTGCGACAACTTCATTTTCATTGACTGTTAACGATACGTCATCGACCGCCGCATAAAATTCATCTCCTATTCGGAAAGAAGTCTTTAGATTGTTAATTTGTAAAAGCGGCTTTCCCAAAATGTAAACCTCCTAGCACTAAAAATAAAAATATAAGCGAGCATTATTATTTAAAATAATAGTATAAATTAACTATATTTGCAATATATTTTTTTTCTTCAAAAATGAAATAAATTTTTTGTGTTATTTTTAAAGATAATATATTTTCTGTCAAATATATGTAAATGGCTGAATAAGGACAGAATATTAAACACCTTGGATAGACAAATGCCATGATTACTTCAGCGTTTAGGCATTTATTTAAATATTAAGGCAATATTTAATCAATTCGTAGTGTGCAATGTTGTTAATTTATATTGGATTGTCGTAATCCCATCGGAAAGTTCCATTTTATAAATAACCCCTTCACCGACAGGATTATGATCTAGGAAACGTTTTACCTTTAGAGGAGTATTTAATGGGTATAAATGGTACCCCTCTTTTAATAATTGAAAATTATTATCGTTCAATCGTTTTTCTTTACCTTCAGTAACGATCTCAATTTCAAGTTCAAAGGGCATGGCCATTTTGCTCGCTCCTTTTGTTCTTCTTAATATTGAATGTATCAGAAAATGATTGATATTTCTACTGAGGGATTAAAGTTTTTACGGAATATTCGTTAAGTATTTTTCGTCTTTTAAGTATTTATCGCCTTTTTCGTTGATTTCCTGTCTTTTACTGATTCTTCATCCATCGAGCAACCGCTTCTGTAATTTTTCGATTTTCCTTCGGTGGAAAATAATGGGAGAAGTTATCGAAATACCACGTTTCGACTTGTTTTTTCAATGTTCGTGCATATTTTTCTAATTTTAGCGCATGGGAAAATGAAACGTTTTGATCTTGTTTTCCATGAATGATTAAAAGGGGAGAAGATAATTTTTTCATTTCAAATAAAGGGGAACGGAACCGATATAATTTCGGTTTTGAATAGGGTGTCCCTCCAATTACCCGCTTGAGCATTTTTCGTAAATCCATTCGTTCCTCATACGTTAAAAAAATATCAGAAACTCCGCCCCATGTAACGACCGATGTAGCCTCCGGATAGTTGATAGCCGTCCATAAAGCCATTAAACCTCCCCTAGAAATTCCAAAAATATGAATCCGATTGTCCTTTAAACGGGGATGTTGTTTTAACAATTCGAATCCACTAAAGGCATCGAATCGATCCATTCCCCCGAAATCCTCCACCCCTTCTCCTCCTTGATTTCCACGATAAAAAGGAGCGAATACGATGAATCCTTCTTGTGAAAATTGGGCGACTCTTGCCGGGCGCACCTTTCCTTTATTTTTTATACCGCCCCGTAAATACAAAAGTCCTTCAAAGGTACCCCCTTTTTTCGGTTCTGCAAGTAGCCCCTTTACCTTTAGCCCCTCGGATAAATACGTCACGATAAATAAAGAAACATTCGGATTTGGTGACGGAAATAAATCGGATGAAAGGATTTGTCCATTCATTTTACTCCCCCCGTTTTTTGCTCAATTAATCTAAAACAAATTCAATAACCGTTTGCAATAAAGAATTTGAACCGAAAATTGTTGAATCACACATCCCTTATTCCACACATAAACTATGTTGAGAAAAATGGATTCTACCGGTAAAACATTTGATTCCGGTTTGAGGAGGAACGTCTATGAAAAAGTGGCTCGTATTATTTATATTACTCGTTGGACTTGCGGGTTGCAACCAATCGAAAGATACGCTGGATTCGTTGCGCGTTGCAGAAGTTACCCGTTCAATCTTCTATGCCCCCCTTTACGTTGCAATTGAAAAGGGTTTTTTCAAAGAAGAAGGATTAACAATTGATTTACAAACGACATGGGGAGGCGATAAAACGATGACCGCCCTTTTATCGGACGGAGCCGATATCGCCCTTGTCGGTTCGGAAACATCAATTTACGTATATGCTCAAGGCGCCGATGATCCGGTCATTAATTTTGCCCAATTAACTCAAACAGACGGTACATTTTTAGTTTCTAGAACCCAAATGGAAGAATTTACTTGGGAAAAATTAAAGGGAACGACCTTTTTAGGACAAAGAAAAGGGGGTATGCCCCAAATGGTCGGCGAATTCGTGTTGAAAAAAAATGGAATCGATCCCCATAACGATTTAAAGATGATTCAAAATGTCGATTTTGCTAACATCCCGAACGCCTTTGCCTCAGGAACTGGAGAATTTGTCCAATTATTCGAACCACAAGCCAGTATGTTTGAACAACAGGGTATCGGTTATATTGTAGCGTCCTTTGGAATAGAAAGCGGACATATCCCCTATACAACTTTTATGGCAAAGGAAAGTACCATCAATGAACGGGAACAAGCGATTGAAAAATTTACTCGGGCTATTTATAAAGGCCAACAGTGGGTATATGAAAGGGATGCGTCGGAAATAGCAAAAGTCATTCAGCCCTTTTTTGAAGAAACGGAACTGAAATTGATTGAAGTAGTGATCGAACGATATAAAAACCAAAAATCCTTTGCTGAAGATCCGATTTTGGACGAACAGGAATGGGAAAATTTACAAAATATTATGGATGAAGCGGGAGAACTTCCTGAACGAGTCGATTACGAAAAGATTGTAAATACAAATTTTGCTAAAAAAGTTTCAGAGTAATTTGAATTGCATTGAATGTACGACCTATATATATTATCCATTCATTGACAAAGGGAGGCATTTTATGGACGTTTTACAAATTCAAAACATCTCCCACGTATATTTCTCCCAAAAAACGACGACGACCGCTCTCCTTGATGTCAGTCTTTCTGCAAAAAAGGGAGAATTCATTTCTATCATCGGTCCAAGCGGTTGTGGCAAAACGACTCTTTTGTCTATTATGGCCGGACTCATTTCCCCGACAAAAGGAGACGTGTTTATCGATGGGGAACCCGTCCAGTTTGGTAATCGAAAAACGGGATATATGTTACAACAGGATTATTTATTTCCGTGGAAGACGATTGAAGAAAACGCTTTGCTTGGCCTTAAATTGTCGAACAAACTAAATGAAGAAAATAAAATGAAAACCATTGTCTTATTAAACAAAATGGGGTTGACAAATGTAGAAAAAATGTATCCTAAGCAACTATCCGGTGGGATGAGGCAAAGAGTCTCCCTCGTTCGTACACTAGCAACAGACCCGAAATTACTGCTTCTAGACGAACCCTTTTCCGCCCTCGATTTTCAAACGAAACTGAAACTGGAAGAGCTCGTGTTTAATACGTTGAAACAATTCCAAAAAACCGCTGTTCTCGTCACCCATGATATTGGGGAAGCAATTGCCATGAGCGACCGGATTTACTTATTATCTAACGGTCCCGGAACCATTCATGAAATTTTTGACGTTCCAGAAAAAATTCGTAACCGATCACCGTTAGAAGCAAGGAGTCAACCAGAATATAATGTACTTTTCCAAAGGATATGGAAGGAGTTGGAAAGCCTTGCCAACAAAGATGAATATTAAGCTCCTTCATGATGAATACAAAAAAGCTTTAATAAGAAAAAGACGCCAAGTCCTTTTTTTCCAAATGCTTATTTTTCTTTTATTTTTCGCCCTTTGGGAATTATCTAGCAGACTTAAATGGATCGACCCGCTCATTTTTAGTTCCCCATCTAAAATATGGGATTTGTTCCTATCGTTTATGACAGACGGATCCCTACCGAGTCATATAAGCACGACTTTATTCGAAACCATTCTCGGTTTTCTTATTGGAACAGGAGCAGGGGTCATTTTCGCAGCCATTTTGTGGTGGTCACCTTTTTTATCAAAGGTGTTAGATCCATATCTCGTCATTTTTAACGCGATGCCTAAGGTAGCTCTAGGACCGATTTTCATCGTTATTTTAGGCCCAAATATGACATCCATCATTACTATGGGCGCAATCATCGCCGTCATCATTACAACGATTGTCGTATATTCATCCTTTCGAAACGTGGATCCAAATTATGTAAAAGTACTTCAAACTTTTGGGGCCACAAGATTTCAATGTTTTTGGGAAGCTATTTTACCTTCTTCCTTTCCAACGATTATTTCTTCATTGAAGGTCAATGTCGGCCTCGCATGGGTAGGTGTAATCGTCGGAGAATTTTTAGTTTCCAAACAAGGACTCGGATACTTGATTATTTACGGATTCCAAGTATTTAATTTCACTTTAGTCCTATTATCCTTATTAATTATCGCTCTTTTTGCTACGTTGATGTATAAAGGAGTCGAATGGTTGGAAAAAAAATTAATCAAATCAAACGAATAACCGAGACAGTCGTAGGAAACGGATGGACACCCATTGAACAATTTACCATCCGTTTATATCAAATGTTCTCTTCTTAGATAATCCAGACAATATTGCAATACGGAATCTTTCATAATAAAACTATATTCTTCCCCAATATTTTCCGGAAGAAACTCACTTTTTATTAAAGAAGGGCCATCCGTTTCCAAATAATCTTCTTTTTTTTCAATGGCTGATAATTCGGCAAAATAGACGTTTTTTATAATGGGACAGTCCCCCTCGCCCACTTCGTACTGGGCGATGGGCACAAGGGACTTCACAACTCCACCAATTTCTTCATATACTTCCCGAACGGCTGCCTCTTCCAACGTTTCTCCTGTTTCAACTTTGCCTCCGGGAAATTCCAACCCTCGCTTTTTATGTTTCGTCAAAACAAAAAAATCCCGAAATTTGCAAATAACAAATACATGTCGGGCATCTTTACGAAATTCTTTTTTCGAAAATGTTAAACGAACCACATTTCCATAAAAATCTTGAAAAATATACATTTGGATCATTCGTCCTTTCATTTTAAATCCTTCAATCAAAATACCGGTTGAATATAGGCGTCCAAAATAGATATCATTTTTCCCTCTACATTTTACTACTATTTTCCCAAACAATCACAATTCAGAAACGAATTTAAAATAAACACTTACTTCTGTTATTTATTATGTAAATTTTTTTAAATTCTGAAACCTGTTCGCTATATAAACGTATATATAAACAGCAAAATTATTAAAAGGAGTTGATTAAACTGAAAAAAATTGCTCATATTCTTTTCGCCTCCATATTGTTATTTTCTTTAGCAGGATGTAACCAAATAGCTGAAAAAGTAGGGACGAAGGAAGAAACAAGTGTGAAGGAAAAAGAAGAGGGGGAGAGTTTGCTAGACGTTTTTCAAAAATCAATGGATGCGGTATCCTCATTGGATAGCTACTCTATCTATATGGAATCGGAGCAGGAAGTAATTGAAAACTCTACTTCTGAACCGATTCATATGAATATGACATTAGAAATGGACGTAACGACCAATCCGGAAGCAGTACATCAGAAACTTTCCATGTTTGTTCCAGATTTTGAGGATGCTTACGAGATGGAAATCTATTATACGGATCAAGGGTATTTCATGTACGAACCTTTCTCGAACACATGGATGAAAATGCCCGAAGATATGTTCCTAAAAGCTGATCATATCCCACAAGCCAAAACCGACCCTTACATGCAAATCGAACAATTAAAAAAATATATTGACGACTTTTCTTTTAAAGTAAATGACTCTGACTACATCATTTCTTTAAATGTGTCTGGAGACTCCTTTCTTGATTTCGTAAAAGAAGAAACTATTGATTTCCTGAAAGGAGAAGGGGAAAAGGAAATTGAGGAACTAATGGGTTCAGTAAGTCTTAATCAATTAGATTACAAAATTCACATTGATAAAGAAACTTATTTGCTGAAACAAATTGAAATGGTCATGCAATTACAAGTTGATGAAGAAGGAGAAGAAATAAGCTTCTTTCAGAAATCCGTTTTCACATACAAAAATTTCAATACAATCGACAAAATCATCGTTCCTGAGGATATTGTAAATAGCGCGAAAGAAAATGATTTTTAACCAGTAGGGGGTTTTTTCACGATGGGCAAACGTCTGGCCCATTTTTTTATGTTTGCACCGCCGAAAATCATTCCTACCAAATCACCCCACTTCTTGACATTTTATTTCCCACAAAAAAAGTTTTTCAGTTGTTTTCCAAATCGGTTTTCATTAAAATATAATCTATGTTACCGCATCCAATGTTTGAAACATAAGTAGGGGGAAATTTTTATGAAATTTGTGGATGATTTATATGAATATTACAAAGAGAGCTTAACCACCGATGATGATGAGGAGGATATCGATTTATTAGTCGGTTCCATTCTTCAAGAATTATCCCGGGAAGATTTGCTTCATTTATTATCTGAGTTAAGTTACGATGAGTTGTATAAATTAACCGGTACATATATTGCGAACGCTTTACGGAAAAAACGGATGAGAGATTGGACGGCGAACAAACAACATTTTTACCATTAATCGTGAAAAAAGCACAAAAAGCACCCGTTGTCAGTTCAAGCACAAACGGGTGCCAAATTTTCAATCATAATAATTTCTATGTGAATGATTATTTTTATCCACAATAGGTCCGAAGCATCCATATATGTTTTTGCAAGCTGGCACTAATTCCGACTAACAAATCATTTGTCACTTCGTCGCCTTCGTTTTGGGCTAATTCCATCGTCTTTTGAAGCAGTTGGTCAATGGATTGAAAATCATCAATCACTTCTTGAACCATTTCAACATCCGAACCAATTCGCTTCGTCTCTTTTACCGTTGCAAGTTCCAAACATTCCTTTAGTGTGGATATAGGATTTTCTCCTAAAGTTAACAAGCGTTCAGCTACCTCATCCATATATCCGGTTACTTCATTATACAAGTCTTCAAATTTTTCATGTAAACTAAAGAAATGTGGTCCTTTTACGAACCAATGAAAATGATGCAATTTCATATACATAACAGAAAAATTCGCCGTCAACACATTTAAATTTTGTTTCAATTCCACATTCATCATATGACCTCCTAAACGTTTTTTCTTTTAATCAGATCTTTTACTAATATTTTCTAAACATGATACAATTATGTACAAGGAAATGAGCCTTCTTTACGATTTGCGCCTCCTTTCCTTATATTTTATCATAAAAAAAGGAAAAACATGGATACCCAAGTGAGAGGCTATTGAACAATGTTTGAACAAATTATATCAAAAGAAAGAAGATTTAAATATGAAGAGGATTTTATTATGGATCATTGGATTTTATCAAAAGGTGATTTCACCGATTAAACCACCTACTTGCCGTTTTTATCCGACTTGTTCCCATTACGGATATGAGTCTATTCAACGTTTCGGAGCAATCAAAGGCGGTTGGTTAGCCATCAAGCGCATTTTACGATGTCATCCATTCCATCCAGGAGGAATCGACCCTGTACCGAAGGAATGGCCAGGATGGAAAAAGAAAAAAGGTGATTAAGATATAAACCTTGTTTTGAAAGCTTCTTTTTTGGAAGCTTTTTTTTCTTGACAAAAAAATGAATATCATGTATCATTCGGAATGGTTCTAAATCGGAATGAATACGATTTATAAAAATATTGTTTAAGGAGGAAACAATGAAAAAACAAGTTCTTTTTCTATTTAGTTTGATCCTTATGATTGCACCTTTTTTAAGTGGGTGTACAGAATCAGAAAAGCAGAGCAGTGAGTCGGGGGATGAATTTGTCATCTATACGACTGTTTACCCGTTACAATATTTCGCTCAGCAAATTGGTGATGAATACGTACGGGTGGAAACGATCTATCCCCCTGGTGTTGATGAACACACTTATGAGCCTTCGCAAAAAGATATTATTGACATGGCAGAAGGAGATATGTTTCTTTATATCGGATATGACTTGGAGGGATTTGCAGAAAAGGCAAAACCGATCCTTGAAGATGAAGGTGTGAAAACCGTCGCTGTTGGGGAAGCGATTCAACTGGAGGAACAACCTCAAACGGACGGAACTGAAGAACATGAAGATGAACATGCACATGAAGACGAACATGGTGATGGGCATCATCACATCATTGATCCGCACCTTTGGGTCGACCCTGTATATTCAAAAGAAATGGCAAAAGTTATTTTAGACCAATTAGTTGAAGAAATGCCTGATAAAGAAGAAGTTTTCACGAAAAACTATGAACAACTTGCTGAAAAATTAGATCAATTAAACGACCAACTTACTCAATTGGCAACCGAAGCGAAAGTAAAAGAGTTTATCGTCTCCCATGCTGCATACGGTTATTGGGAAAAACGATACGGACTCAAACAATTAAGTATCGCTGGAATATCAAGTGCACAAGAACCTTCCCAAAAACAACTTGAAGAAATCATCGATCTCGTTCATGA
The DNA here is from genome assembly GCF_026547205.1 of Fervidibacillus halotolerans. Classification (GTDB taxonomy): domain Bacteria; phylum Bacillota; class Bacilli; order Bacillales; family Caldibacillaceae; genus Fervidibacillus; species Fervidibacillus halotolerans. The sequence continues at coordinate 1,936,282 of NZ_CP106877.1, forward strand.
CTATAATTTGGAATATATTTTAGTGGAACAAAACATCAGTAACAAACTCGTGGATGTTGTAAAGAGGGAAGCAGGGGTTGAAGCATTATCCATTCATAATTTATCCGTTTTAACTGAAAATGATATTGAAGAAAACCGGGATTATTTTTCAATTATGGAAGATAATATTGAAACATTAAAACAGGCGTTAAAAGCTGAATAAAATTGTTAAGGGGGCGGAATACAAAAATCCACCCCCTTTTTACTTATCCATTATTCATTTTCCACCCATTTTCGGAGAAGACGTTTCAAGACTTTATTCGAAGCATTTTTTGGCAATTCATTTAATTGGATCCAACGTTTTGGAACTTTATATTTCGCTAAATGCTCACGACATAAGCGAATCAATTCTCCTTCATCTACGTTCTTTCCTTCTTTAACTACATAAAAGGCCATTGGTATTTGTCCCCATTGTGCATCAAACACACCAACGACGGCAGCTTCCTTCACATGCGGATGGGAAAGAATAATTTGTTCAATTTCTGCAGGATATATATTTTCTCCACCAGATATAATTAAATCCGTCCTCCGATCGACAATATATAGATAACCTTCTTCATCCATATATCCCATATCACCCGTTTTCAACCATCCGTCTACGGTAAAACTTTCTCGATTTGCATCTTCCCTTTTCCAATATCCCCTCGTCACGTTCGGACCTTTAACATAAATTTCGCCGATTTCTGTCGGTTTTGCTTGCACCCCTTCCTTTACAATTTGTAATTGTGAAAAGAAGAGCGGTTTACCGGCTGAACCTAGTTTTGAAAGACTATCTTCCGGAGAAAGAGTAGCGATTTGGGATGCCGTTTCTGTCATTCCGTACGTTTGAAATACGGGAATCTCCTTTTCTTTACAAGTTTCTAAAAGGGATAAGGGGACTCCTCCTCCCCCTAAAAGCATGCAACGAAAATTCGGATGATACGATCGATTGCCAAGTTGTTGAAGCATCCTTTGTGCCATGGCAGTAACAACGGAAATAATGGTTGCTTTTCCAGATATTAACGTTTCGTTGATCGCTTCTTCATCAAATTTTTCAAACAAAATAACCGGAATCCCATAAAGGACACTGCGAATTAAAATCGAATAACCACTAATATGAAACAAGGGAACGGCACAAAGCCATGCATCCCCTTCATGCAAACCAAGATTGATTACGGAACCGATGGCACTCCACCAATGGTTCCCATACGTTTGCATTACCCCTTTTGGGTGACCAGTAGTCCCGGATGTATACATAATTGTACAAAGATCATCCATTGTAAATTGTTCAGTCAATGGGAAGCTCTTTTCTTTTTCTTGCCGAAGTTGTTCAATCGAAATAATCGGATGATCCCATTGATTTTTTAGCCCGTTATGTTGTTCGATTAGCTTTTCATTACTAATTAAAAATATGGCTTCGCTGTCGTTTAATTGATAAAGTAATTCTTCGTCCTGTAGACGGATATTTAAAAGTACGGTTTCACAACCGAGAAGCTGGAGTCCGTGAAGGAGAACGATCGTTTCAGGATGATTATTCAACAATACCCCGATCCGATCTCCTATTTGTACACCGACATGATGGAGTTTTTCCGCAACTGTTTTTGCCTCATCGAATAATTGTTGGAATGTCATCGTGTAATTGTGAAAAAAGATTGCCGGGCGGTTTGGCGTTAAATATGCCCGCTTGATAAGCCAATTTGGAATAATATTCGATTGAACCATCAGTACCATAACTTCCTTTCAAAAAAAGCAGCTTAACGTACGATTAAGCTGCTTTTTTATAATATACATTACGGAAAACGTGGGAATTGATTAAAGTTCGGTTTCCGTTTTTCTTTAAAGGCATCTCGCCCTTCCTTTGCTTCATCTGTTGTATAGTAAAGGAGGGTGGCATCTCCAGCCAGTTGTTGAATTCCAGCTAATCCGTCTGAATCTGCATTGAAGGCTGCTTTTAAGAAACGAATTGCCGTCGGACTTTTTTCCAAAATCTCTTCGCACCATTTTACCGTTTCATCTTCCAGCTGTTCTAAAGGAACAACTTTATTGACAAGGCCCATTTCCAGTGCTTCCTGGGCATTGTATTGCCTACATAAATACCAAATCTCACGGGCTTTTTTATGCCCGACAATTCTCGCCAAATATCCCGCTCCATAGCCACCGTCAAAACTACCGACTTTCGGTCCCGTTTGTCCAAAGATTGCGTTGTCTGCTGCAATCGTTAGATCACAAACGATATGTAACACATGTCCCCCACCGATGGCATATCCGGCAACCATCGCAATCACTGGTTTTGGAATCACTCGGATCAAACGTTGTAAATCTAAAACATTTAAGCGAGGAATTTGATCGTCTCCCACATATCCTCCATGGCCACGAACCTTTTGATCTCCACCGGAACAGAATGCTTTATCTCCAGCTCCTGTTAAAATGATGACTCCAATTTTTGAATCATCGCGAGCATAACTAAAGGCATCGATTAATTCCATCACCGTTTTCGGTCGAAATGCGTTCCTCACTTCTGGTCGATTGATGGTAATTTTTGCAATCCCGTTATACGTTTCGTATAGAATATCTTCATATTCGCGTTCACGAATCCATTCTCTTTTCAATGTATACCCTCCTTATTCATAAAAAAATCCATAACTATTTTACCAAATATTTCACTCTTCTCCACGTGAATTGCATGCCCAGCATTTTCAATTTCTACATATTGGGCATTTGGTAAGGCACTTTCCATCCTTTTCCCAATCCGACAAAATTTCGAATCCTTTTCACCGACGATCAGTTGCACTGGAATTTGAATCTTATTCAACTGGTGCCACCAGGAAGGTTGGGTACCAGTGCCCATCCCCCTTAAACTATTCGCAAGCCCTCGAGGATTTTGTCCCATTCGTTCTTTCCTTATTTTTTGACGAAGGTGATATGGAAGCGTTTTTTGTGTTTGAAAAAGGGGAATATTTTCCCAATAATGGACAAAATATTCAACTCCCTTTTCTTCAATCAACTTTGCTAATTTTTCATCTGAGAAAACCCGTTCTTCCCGCTCAAGTTTTCCTTCCAAACCAGGGGAGCTACTTTCAAATACCAGTTTTTTGACTCTATTGGGATACAGACAAGTAAAAGATAATGCGACCCTCCCCCCCATGGAATAACCGAGAAGATAGACGTTCTCAATTCCTAGACGATCCAAAAATACATTCAAATCAAAACAGGTCGATTCCATCCGATATCGACTTACATCATCGGGACTATCTGTTTGACCATGTCCTGGCAGATCAATGATAATAACCTGAAACTTTTCTTTCCACATTTTTATAAAAGGTCGCCACGTTTCCATGCTTCCTGTAAAACCATGAAGCAATAGCAACGGTTGTCCAGTCCCTGAAATTTCAAATGCATAGGTCATACCGTTTATATCCATCTTCATAACCATCGCTAAACTTCCTTCATTTCTTAAAACTGTATAATCTCCAGTTTTTATTTTCCCAATTCAATCCAGTTTTCTATTTCCCGGGAAATCATTTCCTGCATTTTTCGTCGGAGTTCTGCATTCTTTTTTCGATTTGTAAATACTTCAATCACCGTTAACCCCTCGTTTTTTTTCGCCCTTTCCATCGCCTCTAAAAAGTCAGACCACGATTCCACCTTTTCATATTCCCCATCATATAAGCGCACCCCATATTCAAAGGTCAAGTGTATGGGCGTTCCAAAAAGTGATTCAAAATGAGCCGGTTCTTTCGCTTGGGGAAGCATGGAAAAAATTCCTCCCCCATTATTGTTTAAAAGAATAATAGTTAATTTTAAACCGTATAATTTTGCCAATAACAATCCGTTTAAATCATGATAGAAACTTAAATCACCTATTAATAAGTACGGATGTTTTGCTGATAAACTCACTCCAAGGGCTGTAGAAACGATGCCATCGATTCCATTTAGCCCTCGATTTCCTAAGAGTTCTATCGATTGATCCGTTCGATGAAAATACATATCCACATCTCGAATCGGCATACTATTTCCAACCATTAAAGACGCTTGATCAGGCAACAACTGGTTTAAATAAAAAGCTATTTTCCCTTCACTTAAATCTTCAATCGTAATAGAGGCTAGTTGTTTTTTTACTCTGTTATTGATTTCAATCCAAAAACGTTGCCAATCCGTCTTTCTTTTCGATCCATTTGAATGGTGTTTCAACAACATAAGGCAAAAGGATGCTTCATCACAATAAATCATTTGTGTCGCACTGCCAGCAGGATCTCGCCACCCTTGTCCTCCATCGATGACATATTGGGGAACATCTCGGTGATCTTGTAAATAAAAAAGTAACGATTTTGAAACGGGCATCGCGCCAAAACGGATGATTACTTCTGGCTTCAAAAGCTGACGGGCATGATCCACCCGTAAAAAAGCATCATATGTATCGATAATTTCTTCCTTTTCCCGTGTACCGCTCCTTAAATTCGATAAAGGATCGGCGAGAATAGGATAACCGTAAACTTCTGCTACACGGATGATTGCTTTACGAAACTTTTCATCTGATAATTCCATCGGTCCACAAACAATTACCCCTTTTTCAGGCATTTCCTTTGCAAACATTTGAAAATGTTCATCCCCACAAATTTTTTCGCCAACGGACAGTTGCACACGTTTCTTTAAACCAGCTGAGTATTTCATCGGATCTTTTAAATCGGGGATCAATGGCTCACGCAACGGAAAATTGATATGCACCGGTCCAAAGGGTCTCGTTTTTGCAGTGTATATCGCCCGAGAGCAAATTTCCCTTGCATATCGAGCCATCTCTTCTGAACCTTCAGGAAGGGGCATATCCACAAACCATTTCACATGTTTCCCGTATAAATTTACTTGATCCATCGTCTGTGGTGCACCTACATCCCTCAATTCATGGGGACGATCAGCAGTAATAGCTAAAAGGGGTACTCGGGAATAATACGCTTCAGCAATGGCCGGGAAATAGTTTGCCGCTGCCGTTCCTGATGTACAAAGAATAGCGACTGGCTCATTCGTCGATTTCGCAATACCGAGAGCAAAAAAAGCAGCTGAACGTTCATCGATGTGAACGATCGTCTCCAAATGGGGATGTTCTTTAACGAGCATCGCAATTGGCGTCGATCTTGAACCAGGGCTAACAACAACCTTTTTAATACCTGATTTAGAAAGTTCATCCACAAATGCCCCGATAAAATTTGTTAAATCACTTTGGTGACTCAACATCAATTCCCCCTAACGCCCTTAACATTGGACGGAATTTAATATTCGTTTCTTCATATTCCTTTAATGGATCGGAATCCTTTACAATTCCACATCCAGCAAATATGGAAGCCTCTGTCCCTTTCAGTAGTCCGGAACGGATCGCTACGACAAATTCTCCATTTGATTCATGGTCAACCCAACCGATCGGTGATGCATATAATCCCCGCTCAAATAATTCTAATTCCTGAATAAGGGATATCGCTTTCCCTAAAGGAACACCCCCCATCGCAGGAGTCGGATGCAATTTCTCAACAATTTCAAAAATCGATGTATTTTCCTTTGAAAGAACGCCTTCCACTGGTGTATATAAATGAAGGATATCCCGATTTTCCATAATTTCCGGTTGATTCAGCTTTTTTACATGATCACAATATTGCTGGAAAACTGAGTTGATCATTTCAACAACAAATGCATGTTCTCCTAAATTTTTCTTATCTTGTAACAAATCTCTCTTCATTTCTTCCTTTTCTTGAAACGTTTTTCCAGTTGGAGCTGATCCTGCTACACAAGCAGAAAAAATTCGATTTCCTTCCTTTCGTACGAGTCGTTCTGGTGTTGCACCCAAAAAATGATCTCCATTGTGGGATATGGAGAAAATATAATTATTATTTTGCTGTTTTATCAGTTGATTTAACACATACAAAAAAGGACGTTCCTTTTGGAAAGTTAAACGCAATTCCCTTGCCAATACGACTTTTTTTATATAATTTTCTTTCAATAGCTGTACTGCCTTCCCGACATTTTCAATCCATTTTTCATCGTTTTCATTTTTTATTATCGGTTGATCAAAGGTAAGAGGCGTCAATTTTTCCTCGTTATGAAAAAATAATTGATCCCTTTCTTTTCTTAATCTAGTGATCTGACAAGGCTTGTCCGGAAAACAAAACACATTTGTCGTTAAATATGTACCTTTATCATTTTTTGTAACCAAAAATTTAGGCAAATAAAACAAACCACTTTTAAAATTCTCCCATAAAGAATTCTCTACTTTCATATTCGGCAAGAAGGAAAAACTACCAAAAAGTAATGGCCCCGTCCCTTTTACATTGGTAGGATTATCTATTACCGCTTGATCAAGTATTTCACTCCACTGATTTTGAACATGTTCAAATCGATTTGGATGAGGATTTACACGAATGATTTTTTCCGAACCGACACCCGCTAGTTGAAAATTTCCACTGGAATTTTCCCAATAAAAAGTTTCTTTAGCAACTGATTCAATATTTTTTCTTAAAAATAATAATGGATCTATATTTTGAATTTTTTCCACAACACTTACTAGAATAGCCCGATTAAATTCTTTTGCTTTTTTTCGTCCCTCTTGAATGGTGTGTTGAAAATCGTCGAAAGAGTCCACATCCATCATACATATCACTCCAAAAAAAATATAAATTTTCTACAAAAAACAATATCAATGTTCATTATAACATGAAAATTACTGAATCTGTCAGTTGAACACCTTTGAACTTTGTAAACAATTTCATTATGCAAAAAAGAATTATTTAGTAAGTAATGGAAACTTAATCGACTTCTAGTTGATGTAAGTATAAAACCTTCTACTGATTTAAAAAAAAGGACTGGGTATTCCTAGTTATAACTTTATAATGAATTAACTGTCCTACCTATATTTAACAATACCGAATATCAACAGAATCAATTCGCATAAGACAACCATTTACCCTTTGGTAGATCGGATTCGAACCTTTTGTAATTTAATTTAAATGGAGGGGGAGTTGAAAATATCTAGTGCCTGAAAAAGATTCGTGTCCGTTCTTTAAACATCCTGATATTTTTTATTTGTTCCTATACTAAACCAATTCATGTTCCTTCCAATTTAGACCAAATTAATACGAGCTTATATAGATTTATAATCGAATGAAATAAACCAATTTTTAACACTGGCGGTCAGTCATTTATGAAAAATTTGACACCCTTTCTTTCCTTTCATAAACTTAAAATAAAGAGCGTAGATTAAAAAAACATGAGGAGAGACTTGTATGCATTTCCAAGCAGAACGGAAAGAAATTATACAAAAAAGAAAAAAAGACTGGCGTGTTTGGTGGAAAATGACAAGACCTCACACTTTAACAGCATCCTTTGTACCTGTCACCCTCGGTACCGTTATGGCTTTGGAAATTACCGATATCCATTTCCTACTATTTTTTGCTATGTTAGTGGCCAGTCTTTTAATTCAAGCAGCAACGAATATGTTTAACGAATATTACGATTTCAAAAAAGGACTTGATACGGAAGAGTCGGTAGGAATTGGAGGAACCATTGTAAGAGACGGGGTTCATCCGAAAGTCGTGAAAAATTTAGCTTGGACATTTGTGGGGATTTCGGTATTACTTGGAATTTACATCTGTGCTTCTAGCAGTTGGTGGATTGCTTTAATCGGTACGATCTCCATTCTTGTTGGCTATTTATATACCGGTGGACCCATGCCGATCGCTTACACTCCCTTTGGAGAACTAATGTCTGGACTATTTATGGGAATTAATATTATTTTGATTTCTTATTTTATCCAGGCAGGAACAATTACTACATCTAGTATTCTCGTCTCTATTCCCGTTACGATTTTAATCGGTGCCATTAATTTGTCTAATAATATTCGGGATTTGGATGGAGACAAAAAAAGCGGAAGAAAAACCCTTGCTATTTTAGTAGGAAGGAAAAGGGCCATAAATATATTAGCCTTTTTGTTCGCCATCTCTTATTTATGGATTATCTTTCTCATTATTTTCCAAGGATTCACCCCATGGTTACTGCTTGTTTTATTAAGCATACCTAAGCCTATAACTGCGGTGAAAGGGTTTATTGGGAAAACGATTCCTGCTGAGATGATGCCCGCAATGAAGGCTACCGCCCAAACGAATACATTTTTCGGGCTATTGCTCTCCATCGGCTTTATTTTCTCCTACTACTTTTAAAATAATAATTGAGATCCAAATGAGGGAATATCTATGAATGAAGACATAAATCAAATGATAGCTTCCATCCATCCAGAACGTTTAAATACGTATTGGCCTGGTTTTCATCCGGGTCCTTATGCAATTTATAACGATCGAAATGTTTATATCATGAACCATCCCCATTACAAACATCGCGGGAACCTTTTTCGAAGAATAAAAAGAACCGATGATTTTAAAGCAGACACGCTTATACTTTTTGATGGTCAGCCAACCGCAATCGTATCGATCGACCGATATCAAGACGTTGATCAACTTTATGCCATTCTCATCCATGAGTTATTCCATGGATTCCAATATGTACAAGGAGAAAAACGATTTCCTGATGAACTGCTAGGGGCCACCTATCCGATTTCGTTGGAAAACATCCAATTGCGTAATGAGGAAAGAATGCATTTATTCCATGCTTTAATGGAGCGATCGAGAAAACAAAAATTAAGACATATTAGGGATTTCATATCCAAAAGAGAACGAAGAAAACAATTGATGAACAACCATCTTCATTACGAAAACTTGATTGAAACTATAGAAGGTCCTGCGAGATATGTAGAAGCAAAGGCATATGGGGATCGATGTGGGCTTCCATTAAAAAAAGTCGCTGAAGAATTCGGGGCTGATTTATTAGATGGAATTGAATCGTCCATAAATATACGAAAAAGTTGCTATAGCTCTGGATTGTTTTTATGCCTACTTTTAGATCAACTGGAAATAAACTGGCATAAGGATTTTATGGACGCCGATTTGAGCCTTTATGATTTTTTCAAACAGAAGACAAATAATCATCCAATATCTATTATCCACATTTCCGTGAATAAAGAAACGAAACAAATTGCATCAAATATACGGAATAAGAAAACAGAAGAATTTCGTTCCTTTTACAACCAATCCGGTTTTCAATTAACAATCCGTGCTTCGATGAAAATCTCTAAATTAGATCCGATGAATATTGTCAGTCTCGATCAACGATTATTACATAAAAACTTTGTCAAAATAAAAATCAAAGAAACTACTGTTCTCTTTCAAAAACCTGTTGTAACCCATTTTCAAGAAAATCCTTGGAGCTGCAATGAAGTACAAATAATGCTAGAAGAAAAACCTAAAATCCAAAACGGATTTTTACATCTATACTCCCATCGAATAAAAGGAACTTTGGAAGAAAAAGACGGTATGTTAATTTTTCATCCAGATGCGCCATAACTAAAAAGCGTTCAAATCTTCGGGATAGATTCAAGAAATATTTGATTCTATCCCTTTTTTAGTCCTGTAAATGGAAGCATATTCTAAACATTCCCCGGTATAATCGTTAGAACCGATTCAATAACTATGTTTAAGAACTAAGAACTTTAAGCTCTTAAAGAAGGTATTGTCAAAGAAACAAAACCAGGTCTCCAAATATATGAATACCGCCATCAGCACAATGAAGAAATACATATCTTATATAGAAAACACGTTTAAATATAAATACAACAACGGGGTTTTGGAAGGGATTAATAATAAGATTAAGACGATTAAACTGTTTATGGCATTATAAAAATGTAGGTTTTGGCACTCCTTTTATGTAGGTTCTCCTTGAAGGGAGACAAAAAAATAGCCACTTGCGAACATCCCTTAAATTCATTACACTTCCTGTTGGATGAACTAGTAAAACAGGAGGTAAGATAAGGAGATGTTACAAGTGACCGATATACAGTATATCAGACAAGAAGTAAATAGAAAAGGGTGCAGTTATTCTGATGTCGCAAGGCGAACCAATGTAGATTACCGAACAGTAAAAAAATACGCTGACATGGAAGAATTTCAGCCAAATAAAAAGATAAAAAAATCACAACCGGCTCCAGTTATGGATCCTGTAAAAGACATTGTGGATCAATGGTTGAGAGAGGATTTAAAAAAGAAAAAGAAATATCGACGAACTGCCAAGCGTATTTGGCAACTGTTGGTAGAAAACGAAAATTTTAAAGGTTCTGATCGGACTGTACGCGCATATGTGGCAAAACGCAAGAAGGAATTACTTGAGGAAAGCAATGAGGCTGCATTACCACTTGAGGCGAAGCCAGGAGACGCTCAAGTTGATTTTGGGGAAGCTCCGTTTAAATATATGGGAAAAGTGGTGGATCTCCCCTTTTTGGTCATGTCCTTTCCATCTAGTAATGCTGCATATGTGCAAGTGTTTGAATCTCAAAACCAAGAATGTTTTTTGGAAGGATTGAAGCGTTTCTTCCATCATATTGGGGGTGTTCCATGTAGAATCCGTTTTGATAACTTAACACCAGCAGTAAAGAAAATACTTCCACATGGCAAACGGATTTTAACGGAAGGTTTTCAACAATTTGCCCTTCATTACGGATTTGCTTACGAGTTTTGTAACCCTGACTCCGGAAATGAGAAAGGTCATGTCGAATCAAAAGTCAAGTATATTAGGAACAATATGTTCCTTCCGGAACGGACTATATATAATCTTGAGGATTTTAATCGACAGCTATGGGAAGAATGTGAAAGGGATCATCAACGACAACATTATGAAAAAAAGATAGAAATTGCAAAATTACATGAAGAAGAAAGAGCTGCTTTCCTATGTCTTCCTGCAAAAGAATACACATGTACTCGATATGAAACAGTAAAAGCAGATAAATATGGTTTTATACAGATCGACGCCAAGAAATATTCAACATCTCCCCGATTCGCTAGTCAAACCGTATTGGTCGGGATTACATATAATCGGGTCGATATCATCGATGAAAATGGTGAAATCATTGTTCGACATGAAAGAATATATGGGGAAAAAATGAAGTCCATGAAATGGCAGCCGTATTTGGCTTTAATGGCTAAAAGACCGACGGCCTTGAAATATAGTACATTTTATGAGCAGCTTCCGCACAATTGGCAAAATTATTTGGAAACATGCACATTGGAAGAGAAAAAGAAAGCATTACAACTCCTTTCAGCGATTCTCAAAGACTATGATTTTCATAAAGCAAGCGAGGCATTAGATTTGGCAATGGCTTCTGGCCACCCTTCAATAGAAACGATCAAACATGCCTATATTCAATTGATTTCTGGACAAGGCGATCGTTTTACATTACAGATGATCCATTCGGTTCCGGAACTGCCAAATGTTGTAAGAGGCATGAGCCAATATGATACCGCCATGTTCTCAGAAAGGGGTGGCGAATATGAATGATCTCATTCAACAATATGCCAAAAGATTGAAACTGAGTTGGATTCGTGAACATTACCATGAAGTTAACGCCAGAAATCATGAAGAATATTTATTAAAACTCTTCGAACAAGAGATTGCCCAGCGTGAAAAACGGAAAATCAATTTATTACTAAAATCGGCAACATTGCCAAACAAGTATGGCAAAACGTTTGATTGGAAAGATATTGAACTCGGGCAAGGAATCACCCAAACAGATCTTCTCGATGGTAAATTTATCGAGAGAAAAGAAAATCTTATTTTCTACGGAGGAGTAGGTGTTGGTAAGACTTATCTATCTACTTTGATCGGATTAAATGTCATACGCAAGTATGGAATGAGAGTGAAGTTTTATACTGTTGCCTCTTTGGTCAATCAACTTTTAGAGGCCAATGAGAAAGGATTATTAAATAAGTTTTTTAAGCAGATTGAAAAGCTCGATTTACTGATTTTAGATGAATTAGGATATATTCCCTTACACAAGCAAGGAGCAGAATTACTTTTTCAAGTAATCAGCCTGTGTTATGAACAAAAAAGCATCATCGTTACCACCAATCTTCAGTTTGGACAATGGAATCATATTTTTGGTGATCCGATTTTAACGGAAGCAGTAGTAGATCGGCTCATTCACCATTCCCGTTTAATCTTATTTAAAGGTGAGAGTCATCGTTTAAGAGAATCAGTGTCTAATCGATACTAAAGTGGGTTTGCAGGTGGCTACAAAAAGGCTTGCCATTTTATACATTTTTCTCTTGCCAAATACACGATTAAACGGATTGCTTTTGGATATCGGTGCTTTTATCATTTTAAAAACCGTATTCTTATTACCCATAATTTAGTAACCATAAAAAAAAAGGTGTCCACTGAGTCCAAAATAGAAAATGATTGAAGTTCCATTGGCGGCGACTCCTGCGGGAAAAGCACGAGCCTCGAGACCCCGCGGAAACGTTGTGACGAGGAGGCGGGGCCGTGCCACTGGATGCGCGTCCGCCAATGGAACAAATAACTTCAAAACCTATTTTGGAAGAATGGACTACCCCTTTGCGATTACATTTTACTATGAAAAGTCACTAAATTATCCACCAACACCATTTGACAAAGAACCTTATTATAGAGCCAAAAAAAAACAGGTTTAAATCCTTTGTTGATTTAAACCTGTTTTTGGGAAATGACCCGTACGGGATTCGAACCCGTGTTACCGCCGTGAAAGGGCGGTGTCTTAACCACTTGACCAACGGGCCATGGGAAGCGGAGAAGGCGGGATTCGAACCCGCGCGCCGGTAAGACCGACCTAACGGTTTAGCAAACCGTCCTCTTCAGCCACTTGAGTACTTCTCCAATGGCTCCGCAGGCAGGATTCGAACCTGCGACCGATCGGTTAACAGCCGATAGCTCTACCACTGAGCTACTGCGGAATATATGTATTCACAAAACCAATGGGCCTGAATGGACTTGAACCATCGACCTCACGCTTATCAGGCGTGCGCTCTAACCAGCTGAGCTACAGGCCCATATATTTTATATGGAGCGGGTGATGGGAATCGAACCCACGACAACAGCTTGGAAGGCTGTGGTTTTACCACTAAACTACACCCGCACATATTATGGGCGACTAGTGGGAATCGAACCCACGAATGTCGGAGCCACAATCCGATGCGTTAACCACTTCGCCATAGCCGCCATTATTTAAATTTTGGCTTTAGTGGTGGCTCGGGACGGAATCGAACCGCCGACACAAGGATTTTCAGTCCTTTGCTCTACCGACTGAGCTACCGAGCCTAATAAAATATTTACTATCATCTTTTAAATGGCGGTCCGGACGGGACTCGAACCCGCGACCTCCTGCGTGACAGGCAGGCATTCTAACCAACTGAACTACCGGACCTTATTATTGCGGGGGTAGGATTTGAACCTACGACCTTCGGGTTATGAGCCCGACGAGCTACCGGACTGCTCCACCCCGCGACGATTATATAAACACTTTATTTTGGTATGCTCCGAGTATTCCAACTGTCCCGATTTCGGAATGCTTATTCACCGATGCTTGCGAAATCGGTACAACTCGTTGCTTTTTCGAAGAGGCTTCGCTCGTTGCTCCACCCCGCGATGATTATATAAACACTTTATTTTGGTATAATCTAAGTATTCTGATTAGCATAAGTTCATATTTCATTAAATCAACTTAGAAGCGGAGGAGGAGGGATTCGAACCCCCGCGCGGTTTGACCCGCCTCTCGGTTTTCAAGACCGACCCCTTCAGCCAGACTTGGGTACTCCTCCATAAATGGTGGACCTTGTAGGACTCGAACCTACGACCGGACGGTTATGAGCCGTCTGCTCTAACCAGCTGAGCTAAAGGTCCAACTAATCCGGATTAGAGTTGATATAAATGATAGCGGCGGAGGGGATCGAACCCCCGACCTCACGGGTATGAACCGTACGCTCTAGCCAGCTGAGCTACGCCGCCATAATAAATATTAATTTAATGAAATTTTGTAAAATGGTGGAGCCTAGCGGGATCGAACCGCTGACCTCCTGCGTGCAAAGCAGGCGCTCTCCCAGCTGAGCTAAGGCCCCATCTATTAAGTAAATCGGGAAGACAGGATTCGAACCTGCGACCCCATGGTCCCAAACCATGTGCTCTACCAAGCTGAGCTACTTCCCGCGACTCCAGCGCGCCCGATAGGAGTCGAACCCATAACCTTCTGATCCGTAGTCAGACGCTCTATCCAATTGAGCTACGGGCGCATATAATGCCGAGGACCGGAGTCGAACCGGTACGATAGTCACCTATCGCAGGATTTTAAGTCCTGTGCGTCTGCCAATTCCGCCACCCCGGCATATAAGAGCGGAAGACGGGACTCGAACCCGCGACCCTCACCTTGGCAAGGTGATGTTCTACCACTGAACTACTTCCGCGTTTAATGCGGGTGAAGGGAGTCGAACCCCCACGCCTTACGGCGCTAGATCCTAAGTCTAGTGCGTCTGCCAATTCCGCCACACCCGCAGATGGTGAGCCATAGAGGATTCGAACCTCTGACCCTCTGATTAAAAGTCAGATGCTCTACCGACTGAGCTAATGGCTCATCTTCCATTTAGTGTATAAATATTTTAATAAAGCAAATGGTGCCGGCCAGAGGACTTGAACCCCCAACCTACTGATTACAAGTCAGTTGCTCTACCAATTGAGCTAGACCGGCCTGAATAGATTTTATTATATTAAAAATGAATGGAGGATGACGGGATCGAACCGCCGACCCCTTGCTTGTAAGGCAAGTGCTCTCCCAGCTGAGCTAATCCTCCGTTAGCCTGGCAACGTCCTACTCTCGCAGGGGATCTCCCCAACTACCATCGGCGCTGAGAAGCTTAACTTCCGTGTTCGGGATGGGAACGGGTGTGACCTTCTCGCCATCGTTACCAGACCAATGGACAAATTAAAAAGAAGCAACAAGTATTATTATACACAGTTTTTGCTGTTTTTCAAGAGGAAATTTTCATTCCCTCAAAATTAGATAACGTAAGGCAATAGCCGTATGCGCTCATTTGGTTAAGTCCTCGAACGATTAGTATCCGTCAGCTCCACACGTCACCGTGCTTCCACCTCGGACCTATCAACCTCGTCATCTTCGAGGGTTCTTACTATAGCCGAAGCTATATGGGAAATCTCATCTTGAGGGGGGCTTCATGCTTAGATGCTTTCAGCACTTATCCCTTCCGCACATAGCTACCCAGCGATGCCCCTGGCGGGACAACTGGTACACCAGCGGTGCGTCCATCCCGGTCCTCTCGTACTAGGGACAGCTCCTCTCAAATTTCCTACGCCCGCGACGGATAGGGACCGAACTGTCTCACGACGTTCTGAACCCAGCTCGCGTACCGCTTTAATGGGCGAACAGCCCAACCCTTGGGACCGACTACAGCCCCAGGATGCGATGAGCCGACATCGAGGTGCCAAACCTCCCCGTCGATGTGGACTCTTGGGGGAGATAAGCCTGTTATCCCCGGGGTAGCTTTTATCCGTTGAGCGATGGCCCTTCCATACGGAACCACCGGATCACTAAGCCCGACTTTCGTCCCTGCTCGACCTGTCCGTCTCGCAGTCAAGCTCCCTTATGCCTTTACACTCTGCGAATGATTTCCAACCATTCTGAGGGAACCTTTGGGCGCCTCCGTTACCTTTTAGGAGGCGACCGCCCCAGTCAAACTGCCCACCTGACACTGTCTCCCGAAGCGATTCCACTTCGCGGGTTAGAATTTCAATACAGCCAGGGTAGTATCCCAACGACGCCTCCATGGAAGCTGGCGCTCCCACTTCCACGGCTCCTACCTATCCTGTACAAGCTGCACCGAAATTCAATATCAGGCTACAGTAAAGCTCCACGGGGTCTTTCCGTCCTGTCGCGGGTAACCTGCATCTTCACAGGTACTATAATTTCACCGAGTCTCTCGTTGAGACAGTGCCCAGATCGTTACGCCTTTCGTGCGGGTCGGAACTTACCCGACAAGGAATTTCGCTACCTTAGGACCGTTATAGTTACGGCCGCCGTTTACTGGGGCTTCAATTCGAAGCTTCGTGTTGCCACTAACCTCTCCTTTTAACCTTCCAGCACCGGGCAGGCGTCAGCCCCTATACTTCGCCTTACGGCTTTGCAGAGACCTGTGTTTTTGCTAAACAGTCGCCTGGGCCTATTCACTGCGGCTTTTCAGGGCTATGCACCCCGAAAAGCACCCCTTCTCCCGAAGTTACGGGGTCATTTTGCCGAGTTCCTTAACGAGAGTTCTCTCGCTCACCTTAGGATTCTCTCCTCGCCTACCTGTGTCGGTTTGCGGTACGGGCACCCGGATCCTCGCTAGAAGCTTTTCTCGACAGTGTGAAATCGGGAACTTCGGTACTTCATTTCCCTCCCCATCACAGCTTGATGTATGAGGAAAAGGATTTGCCTCTTCCTCCATCTTGCTGCTTGGACGCGGATATCCATCACCGCGCTTTCCCTATCCTCCTGTGTCCCTCCATTGCTCAAACGGATCCTAGGTGGTACAGGAATATCAACCTGTTGTCCATCGCCTACGCCTGTCGGCCTCAGCTTAGGTCCCGACTAACCCTGAGCGGACGAGCCTTCCTCAGGAAACCTTAGGCATTCGGTGGAAGGGATTCTCACCCTTCTTTCGCTACTCATACCGGCATTCTCACTTCTAAGCGCTCCACCGGTCCTTCCGGTCCGGCTTCGATGCCCTTAGAACGCTCTCCTACCACGGACACGTAAGTGTCCATCCGCAGTTTCGGTGATACGTTTAGCCCCGGTACATTTTCGGCGCAGAGTCACTCGACCAGTGAGCTATTACGCACTCTTTAAATGGTGGCTGCTTCTAAGCCAACATCCTGGTTGTCTCGGCAACTCCACATCCTTTTCCACTTAACGTATACTTTGGGACCTTAACTGGCGGTCTGGGCTGTTTCCCTCTCGACTACGGATCTTAGCACTCGTAGTCTGACTCCCAAGCATAAGTCGTTGGCATTCGGAGTTTATCTGAATTCGGTAACCCGATGAGGGCCCCTAGTCCAAACAGTGCTCTACCTCCAAGACTCTTCGCTTGAGGCTAGCCCGAAAGCTATTTCGGAGAGAACCAGCTATCTCCAAGTTCGATTGGCATTTCACCCCTACCCACACCTCATCCCCGCACTTTTCAACGTACGTGGGTTCGGGCCTCCAGTAAGTGTTACCTTACCTTCACCCTGGACATGGGTAGATCACCTGGTTTCGGGTCTACGACCTCATACTCTGTCGCCCTATTCAGACTCGCTTTCGCTACGGCTCCGGTTTCCCTTAACCTCGCATGAGATCGTAACTCGCCGGTTCATTCTACAAAAGGCACGCCATCACACATTATCGTGCTCTGACTACTTGTAGGCACACGGTTTCAGGTTCTCTTTCACTCCCCTCCCGGGGTGCTTTTCACCTTTCCCTCACGGTACTGGTTCACTATCGGTCACTAGGGAGTATTTAGCCTTGGGAGATGGTCCTCCCCGCTTCCGACGGGATTTCCCGTGTCCCGTCGTACTCAGGATCCACTCGGGAGAGAACGAAGTTTCGACTACAGGGCTGTTACCTTCTCTGGCCGGCCTTTCCAGACCGGTTCGTCTACTCCGTTCCTTTGTAACTCCACATTGAGTGTCCTACAACCCCAAGGGGCAAGCCCCTTGGTTTGGGCTGTTCCCGTTTCGCTCGCCGCTACTCAGGGAATCGCATTTGCTTTCTCTTCCTCCGGGTACTTAGATGTTTCAGTTCCCCGGGTCTGCCCTCCTTATTCTTTCGAATAAGGATACTGTTCGATTACGAACAGTGGGTTTCCCCATTCGGAAATCTCCGGATCGACGCTTACTTACAGCTCCCCGAAGCATATCGGTGTTTGTCCCGTCCTTCATCGGCTCCTAGTGCCAAGGCATCCACCGTGCGCCCTTTCTAACTTAACCAATTTGAACGCGTTACTCGGTTTTGTTTTGCCTTACGTTTATCTAATTTTCAAGGAACAAAATCCATCGAAGAGTTCATTAAGCCTTCCAACCGGAAGGTTGAACCCTCAAAACTGACAAGACGAAGCGTCATTCGTTCATATAGTATCCTTAGAAAGGAGGTGATCCAGCCGCACCTTCCGATACGGCTACCTTGTTACGACTTCACCCCAATCATCTGCCCCACCTTCGGCGGCTGGCTCCCTTGCGGGTTACCCCACCGACTTCGGGTGTTGCAAACTCTCGTGGTGTGACGGGCGGTGTGTACAAGGCCCGGGAACGTATTCACCGCAGCATGCTGATCTGCGATTACTAGCGATTCCGGCTTCATGCAGGCGAGTTGCAGCCTGCAATCCGAACTGAGAATGGCTTTTTGGGATTCGCTCCACCTCGCGGTTTCGCTGCCCTCTGTACCATCCATTGTAGCACGTGTGTAGCCCAGGTCATAAGGGGCATGATGATTTGACGTCATCCCCACCTTCCTCCGACTTTTAGCCGGCAGTCAGATTAGAGTGCCCAACTGAATGCTGGCAACTAATCTCAAGGGTTGCGCTCGTTGCGGGACTTAACCCAACATCTCACGACACGAGCTGACGACAACCATGCACCACCTGTCATCCTGTCCCCGAAGGGAACGCCCGATCTCTCGGGTTGGCAGGAGATGTCAAGACCTGGTAAGGTTCTTCGCGTTGCTTCGAATTAAACCACATGCTCCACCGCTTGTGCGGGCCCCCGTCAATTCCTTTGAGTTTCAGTCTTGCGACCGTACTCCCCAGGCGGAGTGCTTAATGCGTTAGCTACAGCACTAAAGGGCGGAAACCCTCTAACACTTAGCACTCATCGTTTACGGCGTGGACTACCAGGGTATCTAATCCTGTTTGCTCCCCACGCTTTCGCGCCTCAGCGTCAGTTACAGACCAGAAAGCCGCCTTCGCCACTGGTGTTCCTCCACATCTCTACGCATTTCACCGCTACACGTGGAATTCCGCTTTCCTCTTCTGCACTCAAGTCCCCCAGTTTCCAATGACCGCTTGCGGTTGAGCCGCAAGATTTCACATCAGACTTAAAGGACCGCCTGCGCGCGCTTTACGCCCAATAATTCCGGACAACGCTTGCCACCTACGTATTACCGCGGCTGCTGGCACGTAGTTAGCCGTGGCTTTCTCGTCGGGTACCGTCAAGGTACGGCCATTTCCTACCGTACTTGTTCTTCCCCGACAACAGAGCTTTACGATCCGAAGACCTTCTTCGCTCACGCGGCGTTGCTCCGTCAGACTTTCGTCCATTGCGGAAGATTCCCTACTGCTGCCTCCCGTAGGAGTCTGGGCCGTGTCTCAGTCCCAGTGTGGCCGATCACCCTCTCAGGTCGGCTACGCATCGTCGCCTTGGTAGGCTTTTACCCCACCAACTAGCTAATGCGCCGCGGGCCCATCTAGAAGCGTCGGCAAAACCGACTTTCCTTCTTCCTTCATGCGAAGGAAGAACCTATCCGGTATTAGCTCGCGTTTCCACGAGTTATCCCGATCTTCTAGGCAGGTTACCCACGTGTTACTCACCCGTCCGCCGCTAACTTTTAAAGGGCAAGCCCCTTAAAAGTTCGCTCGACTTGCATGTATTAGGCACGCCGCCAGCGTTCGTCCTGAGCCAGGATCAAACTCTCCAAAAAAGTTTGATTGCTCAAAATTTATACGCTTCGTCTTGTTCAGTTTTCAAGGTTCAACCACTTTTTAACAAAAGCGACTTTTCTATTATAACAAAAGGTTTTATCTTTGTCAAGGATTTTTGTTTTTCATCCTTGCGACGAATATTATATTATCAGGTTGCTTTTGCTTTGTCAACAAAATTTATAAATGTTTTTTTAAAAAAATGATTGGTTCCTATACATAAAGAGATACAGAATCGTTCTAAACGTATTTATATAGCGTTATTTCAAGTATTTTCTCTCATGTTTTTAGTTTTTCATTCAATATAAAATGATCAATAATAATGAACCTGCAATATAATATAGCATCTAGTTGTAATGTTTTCAATAATATTTTCTCGATTCGTCTAAATAAATCGTTTGATTATAAGTTTTAAAGGGTTTCGCGATTATCATTTATTCCTTTATTTTTTTCACTTTTATATCCACGGTATGAAAAAAGTCCTAATCCGAACAATACAATCATTCCCCCTACCCATTGGGATAAAAGAACTTTTTCACCTAAAATAAAATAAGCTAAAATTGTGGCTCCTATCGGTTCTAATAAGATCATCATTGAGACGACATTTGTACTAATCCATTTGATCGCCCAATTGAATAAAGAATGGCCTAATAATGTCGGAATAATCGCCAACAGAAGAAAATACAACCATTGTTCGCCATTGTAAGAAAATAGTGGGAAGCGGTTGAATAGTACATATAAAAACAAAACGAAAGAGCTGATTGAATATACGATAAAAGTATAAGTCACGAGTGAGACTCTTTTTCGTACAGTTTGGCCAAATAATAAATATCCTGTAATTAAACCACATGCAACCAATGCTAAAAAGTCACCGTATAACGCTTCATTGCTAACTGTAAAATCACCCCAGCTGATGATAACACTTCCGAAAATAGCGATCAGTCCACTTAAAACTGTTAAAGGAGTTAACGGTTCTTTATAAAAGATATATGTACCAACAAAGGAAAACAGGGGTTGCAATGTCACTAACACCGTTGAACTAGCAACGGATGTGTAATTTAGCGATTCAAACCATAAAATAAAATGAAAAGCCAAAAAAAGCCCTGCAATAGAAGAAAAAAACAAATCACGTCTCGTGATCTTCTTCGTTTCAGGCAAATGTTTAGCAAGATAAAATGGTAGAATAATAAGAACAGAGAAAAAGAGTCTGTAAAAAGCAATGACTCCAGAGGGAACGGACAGTAATTTCACGAAGATCGCCGATGTGGAAACAGATAGGACGCCGACGATTACCAATATATAAGGATTTATTTTCGGTGGATTCATAGAAAAACTCCTTTATTTTTGTATGATGAAAGTAAACGAAAAAATTTAGAACACGTTCTTTCTTCTTTTATTTTATCGGATTCAATTTGTTTTTTTAAGAATTATATTTATGTGTAAAAAGGGGGGATTAAAATGCTAGCTTATTTAGATATGGATTTATTATTAAAATTCAGCTTATCGACCGCTTTAGGATTAATCATTGGCTTAGAAAGGGAGATGAAAAGAAAACCGGTCGGGTTAAAAACGACCCTTGTTATTTCAATCGTTTCTTGTTTACTCACGATCGTCTCGATTGAATCCGCATATAAGGCGACGGGATCCGAATCAGGAGTATCGATTACGATGGATCCACTCCGTTTAGCAGCACAAATCGTGTCAGGAATTGGCTTTTTAGGTGCTGGTGTCATTTTACGCAGGGGGAATGATACCATTTCCAATTTAACGACAGCGGCCATTATTTGGGGAGCAGCAGGGATTGGTATCGCCGTTGGAGCAGGTTTTTACTTGGAGGCAATCGTAGGAGTAATCCTTATTATTATCAGTGTCGAACTGATTCCCACTATTATGACTTTCATCGGGCCGAAGCCTTTGAGGGAAAAAGAAATATCTTTAGAAATCGTCGTTACAGAAAAAAAGGAAATGGAGACCATTTTGGATACAATGAATGAAAAAAAGGTGTCCATTTACAAATTTCGAATTAGGGATTTAAAGGACGGAAGCCACGCCATCCATTTAAAGGTTGGAATTCCCTATAAAATGAAAACGACCGATTTTTATTATCTCGTATGTACAATCCGAGGGGTCAAACATGTCGATTTGGAAAGATTGGATTGATTAACCAATTACATGTAAAATCCATCAGGAAAGAATAGGAAAACAAATCCATCCCATTTCTCAAAAAAAAAACCCTTTTTCAGGGCATTTGTAAAAATAGAAAACGTTTATAACTGTTCCAATCATTTTATTCATCTATTAATTTCAATTATTCCTTTACAATAAACACATCAAATCCTGCCTTCTTAGCTCTTTCTGCCAATGCTTCAGCATTTTTCTTAATTCGAAATGCACCGATTTGCACCTTATACCATTGGGGGGCTTCTCCATCAGATGGTGGTAGAGGTGTTTGTTTTTTCTTTAATTGAAAAGCTTTTACCAAACCGTTCACATGACCCCGGGCGATTTTTTCTAGAAATGTATCATTTTTCAATAGATTTGCATCCTTCGAGCGATCGATAAAGCCGTTTTCCGTTAATAATGCATCCATTTTCGTTTCCCTTAAAACGTGGAAGTTGGCCTGTTTCATTCCCCGATTTCGAAAATCAACTTGTTTTAATACCTCTTCGTGAATAACCTTTTGAAGGTTTTTCGTCCGTGTTGGAACGGTCGTGTAGACATAGCTTTCAAAGCCCGTTCCTCCTCCTGCATTTATATGAATAGAAAGATAAAAATCGGCGTTCCAACTGTTAGCGTTGTTCGTCCGTTCTGATAAACTTACGGTTTGATCTCCCGTTCGGCTCATTCGTACCGATACACCTTCATATTCATTTACCAACATTTGTGATATTTTCCTTGCAATTTTTAAATTAAGATTTTTTTCTAATAATCCATTTCCAACTGCACCGGGGTCAGTCCCTCCATGTCCTGGATCAATAAATATTTTTACCACGATATTCACCTCCCTATATCGTATGACACTTTGGAAAATTGGAATGTGTGAATGGACTTGACAGGTCGCGGAATTATTGGATACCTTTCTATTTGAAAATATAGATGTGAGATCAATTAATGGCTAAGGGAAGTGTATTGAGGAATCGACTGATGAAAAACAGGTGAATTCATGATTAGTGGAATGATTTAGAGGAGTTTCAAAACTACGTTACTTTCCGTTTGTTGGCATGTCATCTTTTTTCACAATCATCTTCGTTTGATCAAATAAACCTGAAGCGGATAAACCGATAATCAACCCGAACATGACCTTTTCCTGAATCGTTTCTACATTTACATATGTGAAACTAGCAATCATCCCAAAAATCAGTGATACAGCGGGCAAATATTTCTTCTTCACCCACTCCAATCGCTTTACGACTTCGGTCAATCCGGTAACAATCGAAATTAAAAACGCAAGTTCAAACATGTTCTCCCCTCCCTTTTTATTATTTTATCGAATTAGGAAAAAAAGAAGCTAGAGGTAAATGAATTATTTTTAAAGAATGTTCAATCAAATTAGATTAAAACTAGTCAGTGTGTAAAACGAACTTGACAACGAACCGAATGAATTATACAATCAAATTGTAAAGAATGTTTTACATGTTAATAGACGTAAAACAGACCACCTTCGAAACAATGGAAAAGGAAAGGAAACGAAATGGAAAATCGAATCAAAGAGCTACGGGAACGGAAAAATTTGTCCCAAGGAAAATTGGCTGAATTGTGCAACGTAAGCAGACAAACGATTAATGCCATTGAAAATAATAAGTATGATCCGAGCCTTCCCCTTGCTTTTAAAATTTCAGAAACATTGGGATTTTCGATTGAAGAAATTTTCAAGTATAAGGAGAGAGGAAAATGAACTCGAGAAAAATTGCTGGATTACTATATGGGGTTGCAACAATCATCGTTCTTGGTTTTTCCATTTACAAAATCGTAATCGGGGAAGAGATTGGATTTAATGAAATCACGACAATCGGTATACTTGTTTCAACCTATTTTACCATGATCACTTGGGGAAGTAGAGAAGAAAAGGATGGGATATTCCCAGACGATGAACTTGGACAACGAATTACAGAAAAAAGTGCAAAAATTGGTTACTTTGTGTTATTGATTGCGATTTTTATTGCATTGGTAGTTGACAAAATAATAAACGGAGATTCTAATATAGTATTATTGCTTTTAATGACGCTAGCTATGGTTACATTACCCACGATTGAATATATATATTCGAAAAAATTTTAATTAGGTAGGTTTAGTTATTTTTAACCCTTGGTTGCATTGAATTGCGATCGCCCACATTCCGATTGAAAACCGAGTGAAAAAAATCACACGCAATATCGATGAAAACGGTATAATGGGGATGATAACTTGATTGAGGTGATATATAAATGAAACTCGTCATCCCAAAGCAGCACGGTGCGTGGGCGATGCTAATCATCCCTTTTCTTTTAAATATGTTTGCTAGTCATCCAAAGTGGGGACATCTTTTTCTCTTTTTCGCATGGCTATTCTTTTATTTAGCGACATATTCATTTTTACAAATGATAAAATTGCGAAAACAGAATTTGTATTTGAAATCCTTTATCCTTTTTCTCATTTTCGCCTTACTTTTCGTATCCGTTCCTTTGTTCAATGAACCGTCTTTATTTTATTTTGGTTTATCCTTACTTCCACTATTTTGTATCAATGTATATTATACAAAAACGAAAAATGAACGGGCGTTTCTCAATGATGTCATAGCGATTATCAATTTCGGTATCGGTGGTCTAGCGAGCTTTTACTATGGGGACCATACAATCGATGAAACGGCGATCCTCCTTTTTTCCCTTCATTTTTTCTATTTCTTCGGAACGATTCTCTATGTGAAAACGATGATCCGGGAAAAGCACAATATTCGCTATAAATATTACTCTTGGCTGTATCACGTTGGGATAGTGTTCGTACTTCTTCTTTCTCAATATTATGCCTTCGCAGTCGCCTTTTTGCCAAGTGCCGTCCGTGCCATCGTCCTTTACGGAAAAAAACCAAAGATGAAAACGATCGGTATGATCGAGATTTTAAATGCAATCTACTTCTTTTTTATACTAATAATGTTTGAAATATAAATCTTCCTATTCATCCTCTTCTATACGTTCTGTATAAACAATGAAACTCCTTTTTCAAATAAACAAATCTTTAAGGGCAAAAAATCCACAGTGGATGCGCCCTTTTTTTATTTTTCAAAAAATGATATTGATCCTTTTCTATTTTTTACATCCCTCAAACTAAGAAACAAAAATCAATCAAAAATCAGTTAAATCATCACGATTTCTTTTCATGACAAATGTCATCTCCAACCAATGACAATCCTTACTTACCTCCCGTTTTCCAAACATCTAAAATAAATGATACTTGGAGGTGTATGGTATGGAATCTGTTGTTAATGTCCAAAATCTGTCAAAAACATATGGCGGGAAATCCGTCGTCCATCATGTTTCCTTTACGATTCAAAAAGGAGAAGTCGTCGCAATTCTCGGACCGAATGGGGCAGGAAAAACGACAACGATGAAAATGATCCTCGGGCTAACCCCTCCGACTTCAGGTAGTGCAACGATTTTCAACACTCAATCGACACAAGTAAAAGTTAAAGAAAAAATTGGTGTAATGCTTCAAGAAATTGATTTGATCGACCGTTTAACCGTCCGTGAACTGATTGAACTGATCCGAAGTTATTATTCTTCCCCGTTATCATTCGAACGGTTAGTAGAAATAGCCGGAATCCGAAGAGAAACATTGAAATCGATGGCTAGTAAATTATCAGGAGGACAAAAGCGAAGGCTCGGGTTCGCCCTCTCTTTAGCGGGAAATCCGGAGTTATTAGTCCTAGACGAACCGACCGTTGGAATGGATATTCATGGGAGGGAATCTTTTTGGGAGAAAATTGCTGATTTGCAAAAGGAAGGGAAAACAATTCTTTTCACCACCCATTACTTACAAGAAGCGGATGAATTTGCGGACCGAATCATCCTTTTTCAAAACGGAAAAGTCATCGCTGATGGAAAACCGAATGAAATAAAAAGCAGAATTCGTTTCGACGCCGTTTCATTTTTGTTAAAGGAGCAAATTCCAATTGATTTCCTTAAAACACTCCCTTCTGTTACCGATGTTTATGTTCAATCGGAACGAATATATGTTGTATCAAAAAATACAGATGACATCTTGCGAACAATTTTTGAACAAAATCTCCCAGTTCATAACATTCAAATTGAAAAAGGAAGTTTGGACGATGCATTCAAACATTTAATGTTACTTGAAAAGGAGCATTTGCAATGAATATGATCAAAAATCAAAGTAAGATGGAAATCATTCGAATATTGCGGGATCCTTATTATCTATTTTGGTCACTTTTTATGCCGATCGTTTTTTATACGTTCTTTACGAAAATATTTACGAATAACTTACCCGATCAAAATCTATGGCAAGCCCATTATTTAATGTCGATGACAACTTTTAGTGTCATGGGTTCAGCAATTATGAATTTAGGGATTCGGATGGTTGAAGAAAATAATAAAGGATGGACCATTTTCCTTCGCGTCACCCCCCTTTCTAATGGAGTATATTTTTTCTCTAAAATGATTGCCCAAACAATCATTCACATACTTTCCGTTGTAGTAATTTTTACGGCAGGATTCATCATTAATCATGTGACCCTATCTATCGAGCAATGGCTGTTCAGTGCCCTGTGGATTATCATCGCATCATTTCCTTTTTTAGCGATCGGAACATTTATCGGAAATATGAAGAATATTAGCGCTGCTACTGCCTTTAGTAATATTTTATACTTGTTACTAGCCTTCCTCGGGGGGATGTGGATGCCCATTGAGATGATACCCGATTCAATCAAAACAATTAGTCAGTGGCTTCCATCCTTCCATTACGGGAATGGTGCGTGGGAAATCATCCGTGGGAATCCTCCAAAATGGAATAATTTTGTTATTTTGCTTGTTTACTTTATTCTTTTTATATTACTATCTATTTATAGAAGAAAAATGCAAACGTCTCGTTCATAAATATGGGGCTGTAGGTTGGATATTTTTGAAAGTGGTGCAATCTATGGATCAAAATAAAAGGAGTTTTGAACTCTTTCCAAAGGAATTTGGATTCTTTCCGTACGTGTTTTTAAGTTATCTACTATTCCCAATCATTTCTATTTCCTTTACGGCAGGAATTAAAAAAATGATTGGGTACTTTCTTCTCGTCATTTTTTTCATCTCATATCGAAGGCTATTTTTCCTTCCATCGGGAAAACAGTTTACCTTTTGGGTCGCCATTCAAATGATTATCGTCTATATTTTTACTTTTTCCTATCATCACTTTTTATTTCTCCTCGGTTTTTACCCTGGGAATTTTATCGGTTGGTATAAAGGAGATCGCCAATTCAAACGAGCGGTTGTAGCATACTTCGCATTTAACTTCCTATTGGTAATCTATTTTTCTTTACAATATCCTATGGAAAAAACTCTCTATTATGTCCCAAATATTATAGCTATGATGTTGTCACCCTTCGCAGTCAGATCCTTTTTTAAAAGAATTGAATTGGAAAAACAACTGGCAAAAGCAAATCAACGGATCGAAGAACTTGTCAAAAGGGAAGAGCGTGTGCGCATCGCCCGCGATCTTCATGATACCCTTGGACACACATTATCCCTTATCACATTAAAAAGTCAATTACTCCAAAAAATGATCAATAAAAATTTAGATCGAGTGAAACAGGAAGCAAGTGATATCGAAAATATTTCGCGAACAGCTTTAAGAGAAGCCCGAAAAATGATTTCCGATATGCGATCAATGAAAATTTCTGAAGCACTGCTTTCAATTGAACAGATGTTCCAGCATGCAGGAGTCAAATGCATTGTCGAAGGAGAAACATATATTAACAATCTCTCCATGTTCACACAAAATTTAATCAGCATGTGCTTAAAAGAGGCTGCAATAAATATTGTAAAGCATAGCAATGCTTCCATTTG
Source organism: Fervidibacillus halotolerans (assembly GCF_026547205.1). Lineage (GTDB taxonomy): Bacteria > Bacillota > Bacilli > Bacillales > Caldibacillaceae > Fervidibacillus > Fervidibacillus halotolerans. The sequence continues at coordinate 1,963,949 of NZ_CP106877.1, forward strand.
TCGTATTGTCATTCAGAAAAAGGACGGGTTTTTTTCCATAAATATTCGTGATGATGGAATCGGATTTAACGAGTCTGTTCAAGAAGGAAACGGATTAAAGGGAATCAGAGAACGGTTATCCCTGATTAATGGTACTGCTCGCTTTGAAAATGTAAACGGAGGAGCCCTCGTCCAATTGAAAATTCCAATCATTATGAAGGAATATAGGGGAGAATGATCCATGATTCGTTTATTAATCGCCGAAGATCAACGCATGCTTAGAGGAGCCCTTGCCTCATTACTCGCTTTGGAAGACGACATTGACATCGTCGCTGAGGTGGATAACGGGAGAGATGCTATTGAAATCATAAAAACGCTAAAACCAGATATTTCTTTACTCGATATCGAAATGCCGATGATGAGCGGATTAGAGGTTGCTGAGGAAGTGAAAAGGGAGGGAATGGATTGTCGAATCATCATCCTTACTACGTTCGCACGTCCCGGTTATTTTGAACGTGCTTTGAAGGCTAATGTATCCGGATATTTATTAAAAGATGGATCGATCGAAGAACTTGTAGCTGCGATTCGAAATGTCATGAAGGGGAAAAAGATTTATTCACAAGAACTAATGATTGCAAGTATAACGGAAGAAAATCCACTAACCGGAAAGGAAATTGAAATTTTACAATTATCAGCAAGGGGAAAATCGACAAAGGATATGGCGAAAATCCTTTATTTATCACCAGGGACGATTCGGAATTATTTATCGGAAATTAACCAAAAGCTTGGTACGAAAAATCGAATCGAAGCGATTGCCGTAGCCGAAGAAAAGGGATGGCTCTGAATAAAACGTCCAACTAAGTAAATATATTTTTTATAATTTAATCAATGAAAAAGCAAAAGGAAGAAAGGGGTAACTGGCTCCCTTTCATCCGAAAGTGGTTAAAAATGAATTCTTTAAAACCGTTCTCTAGTCGCGGGATTAAAATAACGCTTATACATGAAAGTGTATAAGCGTTTTTCGTATGGAGCATACCGGGCTCGAACCGGTGACCTCTTGCATGCCATGCAAGCACTCTCCCAACTGAGCTAATGCCCCATTATAAAAATGAATCTTGTACGTTTCTGACAAAAACAATTATATATCGAATACATTTTTTTTGCAACAGCTAAATTGATTTTTCTTACGATTTGTTACCTGGTCTGCAAAGCATCAAGATCTTCATTTGTACACAAAAACTGATACATTTTTTCTCCATTAATCGACCTCCCATGCTTTTCCTAAAGGAACATTTCATTTACAATAGACTTAAAGTTCAAATAATAAATGACCGATTCTAGCTAAAGGGGTATATTCATGAAAAAATGGCAACGATGGATTCTTTTCTCTATCCTATTCCTGTTTATATTGACAATTTCTGCATGTACACAGGTTAGTAAACCATCAATGAACCATTCTATAAAGATGATGGAACAAACATCCCTCCACGGAAAACACGCGGATTTCTCCTTCGAAAAGAATTCGACACAAACACGATTTGAACCGATTCCCCTTGAACGGGATGAAATCGTAACCGTTGAACAACAAGAAGAATTTGAACCGCAAATATCATACGTGACAAAAACACATGTCAATTTGCGGGAAGGACCATCCACTGACTATCGGATTATCACAACTGTACCAGCGGGAGAAAGGGTGGTTGTTTCGAACGAATCCGAATATTGGTTCGAAGTCGAATACGGTCAGTACAGCGGTTACATTAGTGCTTTATACGTAAAACCGGTTATAACAGCAAGTACGGAAAATGAAGGATTGTCCAAAGATTATACATCTTCCGCCTCGGAAAAACGAATTCCAATTTTAATGTATCATGCCATCGATGAATATAAGGGGAAGGGAATTAAAGAACTGTACGTTACTCCGGAAAATTTTAAAGCACAAATGGAATACATAAAGTCAGAAGGATTTACGCCCATTACCTTTGAAGATTTACCGTACATCGATCGATTTGAAAAACCAATCATGATTACATTCGATGACGGATACAAAAACAATATGAATGCCTATGAAATTTTAAAGGAAATGACTGATTCACAGTTTCAAGGGAAGGCAACCATTTTTATGGTCGGCAAAAAAATTGATACGAAATCCGGATTATCAACAGCCCAGTTAAAAGAGATTAGTAGCTCCGGAATCATCTCCGTTCAATCCCATACGGAGACCCATCCGAATTTAACTGAAACGACCAATCTAACTCCAGAATTACGGGATATTAAATGGAAATTAGAAAATATTACAGGCAAACCAGTGATCGCTTTTGCCTATCCGTCTGGAAAATATGATGAACGGGTGATAGCCGAAACAAAAAAATATTACAAATATGCCGTCACAACAATGCCAGGCATAGCGTCACTGAACAACCCTTATGAATTGAAACGTATTCGAATCAATTATAGTACGAGTTTGGAAACCTTTATCCAACATCTCCAATAATTGAAGTTGGGAAAATGATGATTTTTATCGTAAAAAAAAGGAAGTCCACGCCTTTAAAAAAATCGTCATGAACCTTTTCGTTGAAAATAGTCTAATTCAATAATCCAAAGAAAAATGTATATTCTTTCTCCCAAATGAATGTAAAACAAACGCGGCAACCGTTTCGCCGCGTTTTTTCTGTTACAGTTTCATCCTCTTTTTGACCGATTTTACCCAAAACCCACCATAAATGGTTTTCGGTTCATAGGCGATGATAAAAGCACTTGGGTCCAGATCCTTAATGGTCGTATATAGTTTTAATTCATATTTCCGCGGTGTTAATATTTGCATCGCCATCCGGTCTCCTTCCCATCCGCTCGCTTGCCAAGTCGTTACCCCATATCCTTGTTCCCTTAATGTCTTCGGCAAATCCTTTTCATATTCCTTCGTAATAACATGGACCGTAATATACCCGAGAGCAAGCTTTTCCTCCAGTTTCATTCCGACGATGACCCCAATTCCGTAACCGAGAGCATAGGCGATTAAATTTTGAATTTGATTTAAATTCTCCAAAACGAGTCCCAATCCGACGACATAAATCACAACTTCCACCATACTGATGAACGCTGCTAAATATCTTTGCCCTTTCATCGTAAAAATCATCCGTATCGTAAAAAAAGAAACGTACACGATATTGATTACCAAAATGATAAGAACCATAGTAAATGCTTGTTCAGTCATAGACATCCTCCTAGGGAATTTTATTCGAAATATTACCATTAACTACCATATATGAAAGAAAGCTATAATAAACATATGATTCTTATTCAAACCGTTACTCTTAAACGGAAATTTGAATGGGAAAGTAACGATTGATTCTAAAAAAGTATGGCAAAAAGTTTATACCCTTTCGTCCAATGATTAGACGATTTGGGAAGGAATTCCGAATTCACGATGCATATCATCGCATTTCCCTAGGAGAAGGCTATCCATTAAAGGCGCTTCTCTAAGGATGAAAAAAGGATTTATTTCTTTGTTTTTCTTAACATTACTTTACTTTGGTCGATTTTTCAAAAAATTTTCACCAGCAAACCCTCGCACTTCATCTTCTTTAAAATACTTTAGTAATTTCACAATTAAATTTTGCGTCTGGGATGCATCTTCTAAACCTTTGACTTTTTCTGTAATCCCATCGAAATCGGATCCGAGACCAATTTGATCCACACCACCAAGGGAACAGAAATGATCGATATGTCGAATCAAATCGTCAATCGTCGCGTCTCCACTTTCTGTAATAAAGGGTGGATTGTACACGACGTGAATCATCCCTCCTTTTTTAATTAGGGCTCCTGCTTGCTCATCTGTTAAATTCCGGGGATGATTGCATAACGTCTTTGAATTGGAGTGACTGGCGATCGGATAATCGGCCAATTCCATGACATCCCAAAAACCCCTTTCAGAAAGATGGGAAACATCGGTTAATACTTTATGCTCATTATTCATCTGGACGATTTCTTTTCCAAAAAGGGAAAGACCGCCGCCACGAGGTTCACCGACGCCATCTGCAGCCAAATTTGCCCCATTCCACGTTAATCCAACAGACAATACGCCGAGACGGTAAAGGGTTCGCAAATTGGCAAGGTCATTTCCAATTCCATCTACCCCCTCCAACGTTAAAAAGGCACCGATTTCTCCATCCTTTAGATCCTCAAAGTCATGCCATGTTTTTATCTGCTTCATTTCCGGATTCTTTTTTAAAATTTCTTCATAAAACGTATCCACTTGTTCCAAAATTGCTGAAAATTGTTCAGCTGTTTTCACATTCGGTTCAATGAAAAGAGCAAAGGCCTGGACTTTCACTTTTCCCTTTTGAAGCCGGTACAGATTCGTATCCAATTCCTTTCCATTTCGAAAAGAAAGATTTCCTTTCGATGCCGTCATTTTCCAAAGTGCGTCACAATGAAGATCAATAATGTTCATCTTTTTCCACCCTTTCTTACATGTTTTAACGTGGCTTTTATAATTACAATCATTGTATATCAAGTTGTAACAATGATAAATAACAGATTTTGCAACCGATTTATGATATTTCAAAGGATTGTAGTTCACACTATAACTAGTCATAGCTAACAAGTTTATCGGAACTTTACCATTGATTTATGTTATAAAGTTTCGTTACGCTTTTTCTTTTTTCCCTTTTCACACATGAAGGCGGTTGGTGAAAATGAGATTTCCAATGATACATCGTTTTGAACGGTTTCCATATATTATCCGTTTAATGATTATCGTCACAATCCTTTTAAGCTTATTCGGTCTAATCATTCATTGGATTGAACCAGAACAATTTCCGAGTCTATTTGATGGAATTTGGTGGGCGATTATTACTTCTTCAACGATTGGATACGGTGATTATATTCCGGTAACTCCTTGGGGACGGATCGTTACAATCGTCTTAATTTTAGCAGGAGTTGGCTTTTTATCAACATACTTCGCTGCATTGGCTACCGTGGTCGTTAGGAAACAAAATAAAATTACTAAGGGGACGTTAAAGGTGAAGAATAAAAATCATTTCATCATCATCGGATGGAATGAACGATCAAAGGAAATAATTCATATGATCAGAACAATTTTCCCAGATCGGGCAATTGTGTTAGTTGATTCAAGTTTAAAAAAGAATCCTTTTCCAGAAGATTATCATTTGTACTTTTTACGGGGAACACCCTTTTCCGATGAAATGTTTATGAAGGCAAATTTGAAAGAAGCAAAGATTGTCATGATTACAGCAGATGCATCTAAAAATGAAATCAACGCGGATATGCAAACGATTTTAACGATTGTAGCAGTGAAGGGATTTTCTCCAAACACTTACTGTATTGCTGAAATTTTAACCGAAGACCAGATTGTAAATGCTAAACGGGCCGGTGCCGATGAAATCATTCCATCTAATAAAATTACCGGCTCAATAATGATGCAAACGATTATTAATCGTGGTGTCTCAAGCGCTTTTCTCGATGTATTAAATACGAAAAAAGGAATGCAAATTGAAAGATTAAAAAATCATCCATTTACTGGTTACTCAGTTGAATCGACGATCCGAATTCTCCTACAAGAAAGAAAAACATTAATTGGAATTTATCAACATGGGAATCATTTCATATCTCCATCCCCGAACGATTTTATTCAACAGGATGACCATCTCCTCATCATCAACCATGGAGAAGGGGACTGTCCCCTTTAGAACAGCCCCCTCTCTTCGTTATTTCAATCGTTTTTCCAATTCAGCTTTCTTTTCTTCAAATCCAGGTTTTCCAAGTAATGCAAACATATTTACTTTGTATGCTTCCACACCCGGTTGATCGAAAGGATTAACACCGAGTAAATACCCACTCATCGCACAAGCTTTTTCAAAGAAATAGACGAGATAGCCAAAAGTGTACGCATCCATCGCTGGAATTTTCACAATCAAGTTCGGAACATTTCCGTCCGTATGGGCTAAAATCGTTCCTTCAAAGGCCTTCGTATTTACGAAATCGACGGTTTTTCCGGACAAATAGTTTAATCCATCCAAGTTCTTTTCTTCTTCCTCGATCGTTAATTCATGTCGGGGAGTTTCTACTTTAATAACCGTCTCAAACAAATCCCTACGCCCTTCTTGAACGTATTGTCCTAAAGAATGGAGATCCGTTGAAAAATTAGCGGAAGAAGGATAAATACCCTTTTGATCCTTACCTTCACTTTCACCGAATAGTTGTTTCCACCATTCAGCAAAGTATTGAAGACCCGGCTCGTAATTGATAAGCATTTCAATCGTTTTTCCCTTGTTATATAAAATATTTCGAATGGCTGCATATTGATAAGCAACGTTTTCTTCCAATTCCGACTTACTGAAATCTTCCCTAGCCTTTGCTGCACCAGCCATAATTTGCTCAATATCGATACCACTTACAGCAATTGGAAGTAACCCGACAGCTGTCAAAACAGAATAACGACCACCCACATCATCAGGAATAACGAAAGTTTCATACCCTTCTTCATTAGCAAGAGTTCGAAGTGCACCTTTCACTTTATCCGTCGTTGCATAAATCCGCTTCCGAGCTTCTTCAACACCGTATTTTTCTTGAAGAAGTTTCCGGAAAATACGGAAGGCAATGGCCGGTTCCGTCGTTGTTCCAGATTTGGAAATGACGTTAATGGACCAATCCTTTCCTTCCAATAAATCCATTACGTCTTTCATATATGTAGAACTAATATTGTTTCCGACAAAAATCACTTGTGGAGTATTTCTTTTTTCTTTTGGAAGGGCATTATAGAAACTATGGTTTAACATTTCAATTGCTGCCCGGGCCCCTAAATAGGAACCACCGATTCCGATTACTAAAAGAACATCCGAATCATTTTTAATCTTTTCAGCGGATTTTAAAATTCGGGAAAATTCTTCTTTATCGTAGTTGACGGGTAAATCGATCCAACCGAGAAAATCATTCCCTGCACCAGATCCTTCATGTAAAGCGTGATGGCTCACCTTTACTAAATCTTTCATTTGCGACAACTCATGCTCACCGAAGAAAGTTAAAGCCTTTGAATAATCAAATTGAATATGGGTCATTCCTTTACCTCCAATGACGAAATTTTTTACGACAAAAACACGATTCATTCCCATACTCACTGTAACGAATTGTGAAAAAAATATCAAGATATGGCTGAGTTTGTAAGCGCGCCCAATTGTGAAAGGTTTTTTTCATCAAAGTAACCGATTGAAATGAAATATCATCTTCCCCGTAAAAGTGGATGGTGTTTATAAAGGATTAAAGGGATTGTTCATAAATGGCCCGTACATCTTCTTCCCGTAATTTTTTAAACCGACCGAATTCTCCCTTTTTCATCGCCCGGTCAACTAATATATCGAGATTTTGATCATCGATCCCGTAATCGGCTAACCGACTTGGAGCACCGATCTTCGTCCAAAATTCCCGTAATTTTTCAATACCTTCCAAACCGATTTCTTCATCACTTTTTCCAGTTGGGTCCACATGAAATACCCGTTCTGCTAATTGTCGGAATCGAGCTGGGTTTTCTGTTAACACATGTTTCATCCAATTCGGGAATAAAATGGCGAGCCCTCCTCCGTGGGGAATATCGTAAACAGCGGAAACCGCATGTTCCAAATTATGAGTTGCCCAATCTCCAGCATAGCCCATTTGCACCATTCCATTAAGCGCCATCGTACCACAATATAAAATGGTCTCACGATATTCATAATTCTCCAAATCATTAATCAGCTTCGGTGCTGTTTCCATGACAGTTAATAAAATCGATTCACAAAGCCGATCTTGTAGAGGAGTGTTTGTTTCCACGTGAAAATAATGTTCAAACACATGGGACATGATATCAACAATTCCGTAAATCGTTTGATTCTTAGGAACGGTAAACGTATGGACCGGATCGAGTATTGAAAATTTAGGAAATACAAGGGGTGAACCCCAACCATACTTTTCTTTCGTTTCCCAATTTGTAATTACACTTCCAGCATTCATTTCTGAACCGGTAGCTGCTAACGTTAAAACAGTACCTAGAGGAAGGGCTGCTTTTGGAACAACTTTTTTATCGATGATATCCCACGGATCACCTTCGTATTTTGCTCCTACAGCGATCGCTTTCGTACAATCAATCACACTTCCTCCGCCCACTGCAAGTAAAAATTCGATCCCCTCTTTTTTACATATTTCCACTCCTTTACGAACGGTGGAAATTCTCGGATTCGGTTCAACACCAGGAAGCTCAAACCGTTCCGCTCCAATTTGATCGAGTATATCGACAACTTGATTATACAATCCGTTTCGTTTAATGCTCCCTCCTCCGTACACAAGCAAGACCTTTTTCCCATACTTTGGAATTTCATTGGCCAATTCCCTCAGTTGTCCACGGCCAAAGATTAATTTCGTTGGGTTATGAAAAATAAAATTGTTCATATTTTTAACCTCCTTATTTGCATTATAGTACAAATCGTACATGAACTTATTGAAAAAGGAAAGACTTTATCGCGTGAACTTGTTTGTAAAATTTCATGTGATTGTTACATTTTCTTGAATAGAATAACCCTGTTTGTTCCATTCTATAATTAACGGAGTGATAACATATAAAAAAGGAGGATGAAAATGGGTGGCCTGCAACGATTCGCTCTCGTTTTAACGATTATCGGCGCAATCAATTGGGGATTAATTGGATTTTTTCAATTTGATTTAGTAGGGGCCATTTTCGGTGGTCAAAATGCAGCTTTATCGAGAGTGATTTTCGGACTCGTCGGCATAGCCGGTCTCGTTAACCTCGGATTATTATTTATGCCTTCTGAACAACGGGAACACACACCGGAAACGGGAACCCCAAGATAAGTTTTTGTAATGAAAACTTGATAAAAAAAAGCTGTCCCAAATTTTGAGGCAGCTTTTTAATGTTTTCCATTGATTTTCAATCATAGCCCATTCATATAGATTGTAATTTATCCGAGTACTTTTTGAATTTTTTCAAAGGCCCAATCCAACTCTTCCTTTGTAATAACTAGTGGTGGAGCGAAACGGATCACATTTTCATGGGTTTCTTTACATAACAATCCTTCTTCCTTTAGTTTTTCCGTATAAGGGCGAGCCGATTCGAACAATTCCATTCCGATAAATAGCCCTTTACCACGAATTTCCTTAATAATCGGATTTTTCAATGTTCGTAATTTCCCCATGAAATACTGACCTAATTCGAGGGAACGTTCCGATAATTTTTCTTCAATTAACACATCGAGCGCCGCAATCGACACTGCACAAGCTAACGGATTTCCGCCAAAGGTCGATCCGTGTGAACCTGGATTAAAAACGCCTAAAATATCACTATCAGCTGCCACACACGAAATCGGGAACACTCCGCCACCAAGTGCTTTTCCAAGTATATACATATCGGGTACTACATCTTCCCATTCACAAGCGAACATTTTCCCCGTTCGCCCCAGACCCGATTGGATTTCATCAGCGAGAAATAACACGTTATTTTCACGACAAATCGTATATGCTTCCTTTAAAAATCCTTCAGGTGGGATGACAATTCCCGCTTCTCCTTGAATCGGTTCAATCAAAACGGCCACGGTATTTTCTGTAATAGCAAATTTTAAAGCTTCCAAATCCCCATAAGGAATAACTTTAATTCCTGGAAGTAATGGTCCAAAACCTCGTTTATATTCCGCTTCAGATGAAAGGGAAATCGCCGCAAGGGTTCGTCCGTGAAAATTCCCTTCAAAGGCGATGATTTCTGCTTTATCTTCCGGAACACCCTTTAAGTCATATCCCCATCTTCGTGCAGCTTTCAACGCCGTTTCAACAGCTTCTGCCCCCGTATTCATCGGCAAAACCATTTCCTTACCCGTTAATTTTGCCACTTTCTCATACCAAGGTCCTAATTGATCATTATGAAAGGCACGGGATGTTAATGTTATCCGCTCCGACTGTTTCACCAATGCATTGACGATTTTTGGATGCCGATGTCCTTGGTTTACCGCCGAATAGGCACTGAGCATATCCATATACCGATTGCCTTCCGGGTCTTCTACCCAAACCCCTTCCGCTTTAGAAATAACAACAGGAAGAGGATAATAATTATTAGCCCCATACTTTTCCGTCAATTCGATCAACTGTTTCGAGCGATTCATATAAACTCCCCCAATCCTTTAAGTTATCCATTTCAAATGCACCAATGTTCACACAATTGGATTTTCCCTTTTATTTTACACGAACTTTCACATCGTTGAAAGCGCAAACATAAATTATTCCGGGTCGAGGTTCCGGTTCCTTTGGCCCACCTTTGGCCAACATTCTCCTTTCGTTTTCTTTAAAAAAAGAGCCGTAACAAACGTTTACGACTCTCCGTTATTTTTTCATAGTTCGTTTGACACCAGATTGTTCGATCCATTCCTTCAATTTTTCCTTTAAAGGTTCAAAACCATGATCACCTGGGTTTTCTTTTAAACGGGTTTTACCTGTTTTTTTCAAATGAATGGTCATCGTTCCATTTTCCTCTTCTAATGCTTTTAATGACAAACTAATTTTCCCTGATTTTTCATCTACTGACAAAACCTTTACTGTTACTTCATCGCCAACATTGACATAATCTCGAATATTTTGAACGTAGCGATCGGTAATTTCAGAAATATGGATTAACCCTTGTTGATTATTTCCTATAGAAACAAAGGCACCGTACGATTGAATCCCGGTCACCCTCCCCTTTACAACCATTCCAGCCTGAATTAGGTCTACCATCAAAACACTCCTAAATCATGTATTTCATAATGATTAATTATAACATATGTTATAATAAGCAACAAAATCCCGATTCCAATACGAGCGATTTTTACGACGGATTCAGTCAAAATAAACGGTTTTTTTATAGTATCATTGAAAAATGATTGAATTTTTTAAAAAACGTTCAATTTATGAAACCAATTCAGGTTTCTCTATATGATATAATATATATATCTAAAAAGGGGAGGGATGCGTATGCAAACATTAGGTCAAAAAATTTCCTTTTATCGGAAAAATTTACGAATTTCCCAAGAAGAATTAGCTTTCCGAACGAGGACTGGCGTTCAAAAAATCCAATTGATTGAAAACGATCAATTAGTTCCGAGTAAAGAAATGCTTTTAAAATTATCGACCGTCCTTGAAGTTCCGGTAAGTGAATTGGAAATTGACCGAACCCATTCCGCCATTCATTGATAGGAAAGTTCCAACAAGAATTGTGTTTGGAGGATATTCAATGGAAAAAATGCCGTATGTTTGCAACAATTTTTGTACATTTCCTTTTACTTATCTGATTCGATCTAACATTTTGGAAGGGGGAAGGGATAAACGTTAATCTTTCGTTCTATTCAAAAAAGATTTTCCTCACCGATCCCATCCACCTTCCTCTCTCATAACAATCTTTCCTTTTCGTATTCTTTTCTTCCACAAGGAAAAAATATTTCATTATACAAAGAAATAAATAGGAAAAAACATGTATAAAAAATGGGGGAATGTCAATACTACTCATATAAGGCTTTCTCGTATTCCCCCTTTTTTGCATTGGACAAACATTTACGTTTGTCCTTTTTCTTTTTCCAAAAAGCAAAAACTGTTTTACCCTTTTTTATTTAATGTGATACGATGGGAAAAAGATGATCTAAGGGGGAAAATAATATGGATTTCGACAAAATCATTGAGCGAAAAAATACAGATTCCATTAAGTGGTGTGGAATGGAAAAAATTTTCGGTACAAATGATCTACTGCCAATGTGGGTAGCAGATATGGATTTTTCCCCACCGTTGGAAATACTCGAAGCATTAAAAGAACGAATAAATCATCCCGTGTTCGGTTACAGCATGTTGAAAGAATCGACTTTTACTACCATTCAGCAATGGATGAAAAAAAGATACCACTGGGAAATTTCAGAATCGTGGGTCTTACCAAGCCACGGTGTCGTTACATCGATCGCTTTTTCCATCCAAGCCCTCACAAAACCGGGCGATGGTGTGCTCATCCAAACGCCGGTATATGCACCTTTTTACCAAATGATCGAAGCGAATGATCGGGTCGTCGTGAAAAATCCATTGATTTTAAACGATGGGAAATACGAAATCGATTTTGATGATTTTGAAAAAAAATGTCAATCCGGTGTAAAACTTTTTATTTTATGTAATCCCCATAATCCCGTCGGACGTGTTTGGACAAAAGAGGAACTAGAAAAAATGGGATTCTTATGTGAAAAATATGGGGTGAACATCGTATCCGATGAAATCCATGCTGACATTATTTACAATCCAAATGTACATACACCCATTGCATCCATTAACGAAGATTTGCAAGGGCGAACGATTTCTTTATATGCACCAAGTAAAACCTTTAACATCCCTGGAATCCAATCATCGTTTATGGTAATAAGTAATGAATCCATTCGATTAAAAATACAAAAAACCCAACAAAAAGTTGGATTCCACGGATTAAATGTTTTTGCAAATACCGTTCTCGATGTCGCATATAAACATGGGGAACGTTGGTTAGAAACGTTAATTTCATATTTACAAAGTAATATCGAACTTGCCACCAACTATATACGTAAGGAAATTCCCGAATTGAAGGTAATTCAACCTGAAGGAACTTACTTGTTATGGATCGATTGTCGAGCAACTGGATTATCCGATGATGAATTGAAGGAACACCTCATAAAGAAAGGAAAACTTGCTTTAGAACCGGGGACGAAATACGGGGTTGAAGGAAGTGGTTTTGTCCGAATGAATATCGGTTGTCCAAAACCGATTTTAATAGAAGGATTACGTCGATTAAAGAAAGCATTCCAGGAATAATTTGCAGATATAAAAAATAAGTGATTCATTCCAAAACAATTCGTTTTTCAAAATTGGATTTTAAATTCGGTAAAATAGTAGGGCTGTTCAAAAAAAGTACAGCCCCTTTCTTGAAATGCGTATGATTCATTTCGGTTGCGGCGCTTTTCTGCGGACACAGCCTAGCTTTTTCGACTCGCATTGTTCGTGGGTCTTCAGCCCGTGCTGTTCCCTAAAGGATAGCCACCTTCCCTTTCATCAACTTAAGGACTGATCGGACAGTCCCATTTCTTACCTATAGGCAAGAGTTTTTTAAGAAAATCTAACTTATTTTTTCCGCGATAGGGATCGTTTTATCTCTTCTTCGATTTTTTGTAACCTTTTCTCTTCTTTCCTTGAACGTTTTACGATCCAAATAAAAACCAAAATGCACGCAATTAAAAACAGACTAAAAGAAATAGCCGCAGGAATATATTCCCTTTTATCTTCCGGAAAATAAAGGAAAAGCATTCCTATAACCCAATGTGCCAAACGAATCCCCCCATCCCTTTTCTTTATTCAAACACGGTCATTTTCTTTATTTTCACTTCCTCTAACGGTCGATCCTGTGCACCGGTTGGTAGAGAAGCAATTCGATCAACCACCTCCAACCCATCGATAACATGACCAAATACAGTATGGCGAAAATCCAACCAAGGCGTTCCTCCATTTGCCGCATAATAATCAATAACTTCCTTTGGATATCCGGCTCTTTCCATTTCCCCAATGAAATTTTCATTAAAATTTCGGTTCTGAACAATAAAAAATTGGCTTCCATTCGTATTCGGGCCTGCATTTGCCATACTTAATGCTCCGCGGAAATTAAATAAATTCTTGGAAAATTCATCTTCAAAGGTTTTTCCGAAAATACTTTCTCCTCCCGTACCAGTACCTGTCGGATCACCCCCTTGAATCATAAAATCCTCAATCACCCGATGAAAAATCACCCCATCGTAATATCCGTTCTTCGCATGGGTTACAAAATTTTTAACCGTTTTCTGTGCATACTCGGGAAACAATTTAAATGTAATGATTCCTTCCGTCGTTTCCATTTCAACACGAATTTCTCCATTTAGTACAGAAGATGTCAATTGTGGATACATTTGTTCGCCCATTTTTTCAACTCCTTAAAATAGTAAATAACCTATATTCGCCTTTGATATTATAGGAATTCCAACTCTTTTTCAACTTTCGAATGAAAAGTGGTCGATTTTTCTTTTATCCTGAGATGAAGCAAGATCCTTTTCATGTGAAACGCCCCGTTCCACAGTTTTCGATTCAACCTGAGGAATATGTAAAAATGCGGTCGAAACTTATTGGTAACTCCCAGATTGATTCCGGCTCAGATATTGGGAAATCGAGAAAATAATCATAAAAACAAATTCAAACAATTTTTAAATTTCAATCTAAAATGATAACCTTTCCATCCATTACTTTTCTTTTTATCAATGGAAAATTGCGTTATAATATTTAGGAAAACGAAATAATTTAAGTTTAAGAAGGTGATTGATATAAATGCAGAAAAAAGAAATTTGCTCATCTTATGGATAGCGAATTTTTTCGTAGCTTCAAGCATGACGATGGTTATGCCTTTTTTATCCCTGTATATTGAAACATTTGGTCATTTTAGTCCAGAATATGTACAACGTTGGTCCGGTTTTGTATTCGGTATTACCTTTGTTACAGCCTTTTTCATTTCACCTATTTGGGGGAGAATCGGAGATCAATTCGGATTTAAACCGATTTTATTAATTACAGGAACGGGTCTATCTGTAAGTTTGTTTTTTATGGGATTTATGGATTCCGTCATCGAACTGTTTTTTCTTCGTTTTTTTATGGGGGCAGTTACCGGATTTATCCCCACTTCCATCGCCCTTATTTCATCACAAACTTCAAAGAAACGAGCTGGAGAAGTATTAGGAACACTGCAAACAGGAAATGTTACCGGAACGTTATTTGGTCCCCTCTTTGGCGGGATGTTAGCCGATAGCGTTGGATTTAAATATACATTCGTTTATACCGCCTTTGCAATTTTCGCCGCTACGTTATTTGTATTTTTCGGTGTAGAGGAAAAAAAGAACAAGGAACAGACGTCGAAAAAAAATACGATGTCGAGAAAAGACGTGTTAAGTTTCATTTTTCAACATCGCGTTCTTTTCTCTCTAATGATTATCGCCCTTCTCGTACAAGTAGCTAATTTCACCATTCAACCACTTCTCGCATTATATGTTTCCGAATTAACGAAGGCGAGTGCAGTTGCTTTTCTTGCCGGACTTGCCTTTTCTGCTACCGGTTTTGGAAATCTAATTGCAACTCGAAATTGGGGGAAACTGGGAGATCGAATTGGCCATGAAAAGGTGATGATGATTTTATTACTGGGAGGAGCCATTATTTTTATTCCACAAGCCTTTGTGACAACCCTTTGGCAACTAATCATTCTCCGTTTTCTTTTCGGAATCATGATCGGTGGCATTATTCCTTGTACGACAGCCTATATTCGCCAAGTATCCCCCCTTTCTGTTCAAGGAGAGGTGCAAGGATACAGCACAAGTTTCCGTTTTCTCGGGAACGTCATCGGACCGGCTACAGGTGGTGTAATCTCTGGGTATATCGGAATTTCATCGGTTTTCTTCGTGACAAGTGCTATTTTGATCGTAGCCTTTCTCCTTCTAATTTGGAGTATGAGGAAGGAGCAAGAAAAAATTAAAAAAGGAAATTTTGAGCAAATAGTTAATCATAAATAATGACTTGAACAGCCGTATACGATTTGCGGCTTTTTCTTTTCCTTTTTTTATATACCATTTATAAAATCCACTTCAAATATCCGTTTTCAATAATTTTACAACATTCGTTTTTAAAATTTGTAAACTCGTCTTTCAATATTTAAAGGATTTTTCAAATTTGCATAGAATAATAGAAAAGGATTTATAATTCATACGGTAAGGGAGGGGATTCCTTTGACTATTCAAACATTAACCGATACGTTAGGAATTGAATTGGTTACTCTCGAGGAAGGATTTGTTACCGCTACGATGCCCGTGGATCACCGGACTCGCCAACCGCTCGGATATTTACATGGTGGTGCTTCCGTGGCTCTTGCAGAAACCGTTGCCAGTGTGGGAGCCTTTCAATTAATCGATCGTGAAAAGGAAATTTGTTTCGGTTTGGAAATTAACGCGAACCATCTACGACCGAAACGGGATGGAAAAGTTACTGCAGAAGGAACTGTTATTCACCGTGGTCGTACGACCCAAGTGTGGGAGGTAAAAATCAAGGACGAAAACAATCATTTAATTTGTATCTCTCGTTGTACCATTGCCGTTGTAAAAAAAGAACAGGAAAGGAAATAAAAGACATAAAAAAGGTTTCCAATAAATTTCCGGAAACCTCTTTTCAATCTTCATTTTATAAAAATTTACATCGATTTAAAATGACAATTTGTCAAATAAGAAAAATGCACATTTCATGTTTGTATTTTATGAGATTTTCCCACCTGTATCTTCAGGACTCTTTCGTTTCCCATATCCCACTTTTTCCCTCAAATCATCTCGAACACTTTGATCCCACATGTTCACACCAGTATAATAGGCCGCCCGATTGATTAAGTGACCGCCAACGGGAGATGTTAAAAAGATAAATACGATCGCTAAAATTAGTCTCGTATTTGTATGCCCTTCAGCAGCAAAATAGAGAAAAGTGCCAATCAATATAAACATAACGCCCAACGTTGCACTTTTACTCGCTGCATGGTTTCGCGTATACACATCTGGCAATCGTACCACACCGATTGCAGCAACAAGACTGAAAAAAGCTCCGATCAAAATAAACGCAAGAACAACAAACTCAAGAATTCCGGTCACGATCGAAAATGACCCCCTTTGCTAAAAACTTGGAAAATGCTGCCGTTCCAATAAATGATAAAATACCAATTAACAAAATGACATCGAGAAAGGCATTCGTCTCCATCACGATAGAAACGAGGGCAGTAATACTTACGAGGGTAATTCCAATTGCATCTAAGGCTACGACCCGATCAGGAATGGTTGGACCTTTGATGAGCCTGTAAACATATCCTAAAATTGAAAGGGATAACATCACTAAAACAGCATACAAAAGGATATTAAACATTATCGGCTCACCTCCAAAATTGCCTTTTCAAACGTATTTTTAATACCGTTTACGGCTTCTTCCACATCGGGTACATGAATGGCATGAATGTATAAAATATTTTTTCCATTTTCTTCAAAAACATCGACGACAAGGGTCCCTGGTGTCAATGTAATCAAATTGGATAAAAGCGTAATTTCCCAGTCTTTTTTCAATTCTGTTTCATAGGCAAAGATCCCCGGATGGAAATCGAGTTTCGGTTTTAAAACAATTTTGACAACACTAATATTTGCCTTCAATAATTCATACAAAAACAATAAAGTTAAGTAAATAACCGCCAAAACATTATGCAAATAAAAGCGGGAAGGGAAAAATCTTCTCATAAGGAAGATCATTCCTAAACCGAGTAAATACCCGATCAAGAAGGTAGACGGGTCGTAACTTACTTTTAAAAACATCCAAACAAAGGCGATAAATAAATTTAATACGATTTGAAAGGCCATGGCAATTTACTCCTTTAATACCGCTTCAATATAAATTTCTGGATTCATCAGCGTATCAACGGCTTGAGCAACATACGAATAAACAAATTCGGAACCAAAGCCGTACAATACAGCGATAACCGTTAAAAGAATCGCTGGAATTAATAATTTGTTGTACGAAATCGAATGTTGATCTGGATAATCCTGATCCTTTCCTCCCCAAAATCCGTAAATAAAGATTTTCATAACGGAATACAATACGAGTAAACTTGTCAGTAAAATGATCACCGAACCGATGAGCTCCCCTCTTTCCATTCCACCTTGAATGACAAGCCATTTTCCAACAAATCCACTAAAGGGAGGAATACCGGCGAGGGAAATGGCGGCGATAAAGTATACCCAAGCCAGAACCGGATAATCGTTGATTAATCCGTGAAATTTTTTTAAATTACTCGTTCCGGTAATGTTAACTATGATTCCAATCAATAAAAACAAAGCTGCTTTAATGATCATATCATGAATCAAATAGTAAACCGAACCGGTCATAGAAGTGGTCGTAGCAACAGAAATCCCATACAAAATGACTCCGATTG
Source organism: Fervidibacillus halotolerans (assembly GCF_026547205.1). Classification (GTDB taxonomy): domain Bacteria; phylum Bacillota; class Bacilli; order Bacillales; family Caldibacillaceae; genus Fervidibacillus; species Fervidibacillus halotolerans. The sequence continues at coordinate 1,981,974 of NZ_CP106877.1, forward strand.
CTGTAATAATATTGTAGATGATAATCTTTTTGATATCCCAATAGGCAATCGAACCAACGACGCCGATCAAGACGGTCACAACAGCCAAAACGAGTAGTAAATCATGGGTATAACTTTGATCATGGTAAAAAAACAAGGAATAGGTTCTTGCAATCGAATAAATTCCCACCTTCGTTAATAATGCCCCAAGCAAAGTCATAACGGGTACAGGTGGCGCATAGTAAGAACCAGGCAACCAAAAGTAGAGCGGAAAAATTGCACCTTTTAATCCGAACACGATTAAAAATAAAATCGCTATCACGGTTAAAATACCGGGAATCTCCTCTAATAGCCCAATCCGTTGGGAAATATGAGCCATATTTAAAGTGCCAACGATGGAATATAAATAGGCGACGGCAATAACAAATAAAGAAGAGGAGATGACATTAACCGTTAAATATTTGATCGTCTCTCGTAATTGTATTTTCGTTCCACCTAATACTAATAACACATAGGAAGCCATCAACATGACTTCGAAAAAGACGAACAGGTTAAAAATATCTCCGGTTGTAAACGCGCCATTTACCCCTACGATCAAAAATTGAACAATCGGATAATAAAAGTGCTTTTCCCTTCCTTCACCGATACTATAAATGGAATATAAAATCACCGCAAACCCAATAATGCTTGTTGTAAGGACAAGTAAGGAAGAAAGCATGTCCGAAACGAGAGTAATGCCAAAGGGGGCTGGCCAACTACCGATATCAAGGGTTTGAATGCCATCCGTCGAAACATGATGAACGAGCAATCCGGCAATCATTACCGTAACCAAACTTGCTCCAACGGATATCCATCGTTGGATATTGATTTTTTTTGAAATAAACATCAATATTACTGCCGTAAGAAGGGGTACGAAAATTGGTAATACGACTAAATTATTCATTTCCATCTGTACCTCTCAGTTCATCCATATTATCTGTTCCAAGTTCTTGATATCCCCGATAAGCAAGGACGAGAAATAAGGCCGTCACTCCAAAGCTGATAACAATCGCTGTTAAAATCAAGGCTTGAGGGAGTGGATCGGTTACGGGGGTTCCATCTCCATTGACGATCGGCACCGCTCCCTTTTTCAATCCACCCATCGTCAAAATTAGCAAATGGGCTCCGTGGCTTAGTAAGCCTGTACCGATAATCATCCGCAAAATACTTTTCGAAAGCAATAAATACGTCGCACTCGCAAATAAAAATCCGATTAATATTGCCATGAGTAGTTCCATTATTCGCTCTCCCCTATCGTTTGAATAATGGTCAAGGTTACACCGACCACTACGAAGAAAACACCGAGATCAAACAAGGCAGCTGTATGGAGGGAAGTTTTTCCCAAAAGTGGAATGTTGAAGTAATCATGCACATGGGTAAAAAAAGGAACATTGAATAATAAACTTCCCCCTGCTGTCACAACCGAAATGAAAAGCCCGACAGCAATCAGCCACTTAAAATCGAAGGGGATGATTTTTTTCACCGTTTTTATATCGTAAGCGAGCAATAGCAAAATAATTGCCCCTGACGTCATCAATCCCCCGACAAATCCGCCTCCCGGTCGATAATGCCCTTCGAAGAAAAGATGGATGGAAAATAAAATGATGATAAAAAACACGACCTTCGACATCGTTTGTAAAATTAAATCCCCAGATCTCATCCTTCTTTCCTCCTTGCTAATCGAAGTTTAATTAAACCGTACACTCCCAATCCTGCGATGGCCAATACAGATATTTCAAACAAGGTATCGAAACCGCGGAAGTCTACTAAGATGACGTTTACCATATTTTCCCCGCCAGCTGGATCGTACGTATGGTCCACGTAATATTGGGATATGGACGGAAACAATTTCGTACTGTAACTAGAAATAGCAATAAGAGTAACAACGAGACCGACACCAACAGAAATTAAAGCATTGGTCAATTTAAAACGAGTTTTTTCCAAATGGAAATTTCTCGGTAAAAAGTAGAAACAAAGTAAAAACAAAGCGACAGATATGGTCTCGATTACTAGTTGTGTTAATGCTAAATCCGGTGCACGGAACAACACGAAAAAGAGAGATACCGCATATCCAACCGCACCGAGGGCAATGATCGATGTTAAACGGGACTTACTCGCCAAAATGGTCACCGTACCGATAATGACTGCCAAAAACAGTAACACTTCATACAATCCGATATCGGCCAAATTTGTCGATTCAAAATGGAAAGCATGTTTGCTCCACATCGTAAAACTCAAGATAGCGATAAAAAAGGTAAAAATATAGGCTAAATATGTCCGTATGTAACCGGTCATATGCGTTCGGATAAACATATTCGATCCCGTTTCAAGGGAAGGTAATAGGACATCGTATAATTGATTCAACGTTAATTTATTTGGAAATAGTTGATAAATCCGCGTCCATTTCCCTAATGTTAAATACAACAAAATTCCGATTATAATAACGCCAATCGTCATATATAACTCCGGTTGGAAACCGTGCCAATGACTAATATGAATTTCATCGATTGCAAACATCGGCATAATTGTTTCCACAGCTGGTGCAATGATACGATCCGATAATATATTCGGGAAAAAACCGAATATAACGACAAGGGACGCCAAAATTACCGGTGAAATGAGCATACCGAAAGGCGCTTCGTGGGGAGTTTTCGGTAATTTCTCCCGTTGAACTTGTCCGCCAAAGGTTTTCCAAAGGAGAATCATGCTGTATACGAATGTAAATACACTCCCAATCCAAGCGATAACAGGAAATAGGAAACCAATTGAATCGAATCGGAAAATATCCATTTTTACTACCCGAAGCATTCCAGTGAAAAACATTTCTTTACTTAAAAATCCATTGAATGGCGGGATTCCAGCCATGGAAAAGGTGCCAATGAATGCGATCGTAAAGGAAACAGGCATAATCGTCATCAATCCACCTAAACGACGAATATCCCTCGTCCCCGTTTCATGGTCTATGATTCCGGCCACCATAAACAAACTTCCCTTAAAGGTCGCGTGGTTAATTAAATGGAACACGGCGGCAATGGTTGCAACAATAAACAGTTGATTATCGTTACCAAAATGTACTGCTCCAGCACCGACACCTAACAAACTCATAATCAACCCGAGTTGGCTGACGGTTGAATAAGCTAAAATTCCTTTTAAATCCGTTTGTTTGATGGCGTTAAAGGAGCCCCAGAACAAGGTGAAAATTCCGACACCACCGACGAGCCATACCCAATATCCGTTTGCATCGTAGGCAAAAATCGGTGTCATCCGAGCAACTAAATATATACCAGCTTTAACCATCGTAGCTGAATGCAAATACGCACTAACCGGTGTCGGGGCTTCCATCGCATCAGGCAACCAAATATAAAAGGGGAACTGGGCCGATTTTGAAAATGCTCCGAGCAAAATGAAAATCATCGCCGGAAGAAACAACGGATGATTGATAATCGTACTCGTGTTAGCGACCATTTCCTGAATGCTAAAGGTTCCGGTCATAATATAAAGTAGAATAATTCCACCTAGTAAGGACAGTCCACCGAAAACGGTAATAAGCATCGACTTCTGAGCACCGTATCGGGATCGTTCCCGATGATGCCAATAACCGATTAAAAAGAAGGATGAAAAACTCGTAAATTCCCAAAACGTGTATAATACAATGAGATTATCGGATAAAACGACACCGAGCATGGCCCCTAAAAACAAAAGTAAATACACATAAAAGGCATTTAATTGCTCCTGATCCTTCGATAAATAGTAAATGGAATACAAAACGACGAGGGAACCGATACCGGTAATCAATAGGGCAAAAAGTAGACCTAATCCGTCAATTTTTGCCGTAAAATCAACATTAAGTGATGGGATCCAAGAAACGGACTGTACAATCCCTTCTCCTTCTTTTACTTGAGGAAGAAACTGTAGGAAATATATGAAAAGAATAATCGGAAGTAGGAGAACAAACCATCCTGTATGAATTTGTCTCAACCGTTTATAAATATATGGTACGATGATTGCAAATAGAAAAGGCGATAAAATCGCTATATGTAAAACAGACAAATGATACCCTCCTTTTTACCCCATTATGTATGGAAACGTGTATTAAGAAAATCGTTGTATTTTATTCTTGTAACAATCGAACAATCCTTCTTCGTGAATCCCCGAATCAGCTCATACCCTCATAACAACAATGTACATTATACTATAGTTTTCATTATATCGTAAGACCTGCCCGATTTCATAAAAGAGGTTTTGCTTTATCTAATAAATATACCATATATTTAGAATGAAAAAATAAGAACATTTTTCAACTTTTGATTATAAAAAGGGGGATATGGAAATTATATAACTAACCATCTATACAAGAGGAGAGCCCGATGAAAAAACAAATAATCTATTCCATCTTCCTCTTTCTTCTCCTTTTTTTCAGTGCTTGGATCATGAATGAACAGGATGAAAAGCGAAAAAACATAAGTGTTAATCCTCCCCCTTCCTCCAATGAATTTGGTTTACAAATCAAGGCGGAAAAAAAGGGGAAAGATGTGGTTCAAGGTCAAAAAAGACGGTTCGCACCAAGGGAATATGTTAAATTAAAAGCCGAATAAATAAAAAAGGCCTCATTTTGAACATGAGACCACTTTTTTCCTCTCTAAATGGAAATGGTGTACAATTACCAATAATACGGCTTATTCCCTACTCCATATCCGTAGTATGGGGGATACGGTGGATAATAAGGAGGATAGTACGTATAAGGACGCGGTCGAATTAACGCACTTCCTAAAACTCCGCCGAGTAATCCCCCGAGGAATGGCCCTCCAATAAATGGAGCTCCGAAAAAAAACCGATTAGGGTGAATATTTCCAGGACCCGACATATAGGCACCTCCATGTTGAAATTTATCCGCATAATATGTATATGTATTGTCTGCATCATTTGCATGGGCACTCGTCTTCCAAACTTCATTTCTAGAAAAGGATTTGTGAAATGTTCCTAATGATTAATTATCGATAAAAAACTAGGTATAAAAGTGGAAATCACCCACCGTCCTTCTTTTACCATGAAATTGTAAAATACCCTATTCAATCTCCCTTTAGGAAAAACAAGGGGATCTTTTTTAACCAACCGTTCATCCGTTCAATATCTTTCGAAAAAATTCGATCACGACTAATTTTCGGAACAATTTTCCGCGCCTCTTCATAAAATTGTTTCGTCATAGATGCCATTTTATCTACTCCCCGATATTCAAGTGCTTGCAAAGCACAAATACACTCTATCGCTAAACAGGTACGAACATTTTGAATAATTTCATAAGCGTGTCTTGCTGCAGTAGTTCCCATACTTACATGATCCTCTTGGTTTGCCGATGAAGGAATTGAATCGACACTGGCAGGGTGGGCTAGCGTTTTATTTTCGGATACAAGAGAAGCTGCACTGTATTGTAAAATCATTAGCCCCGACTGCAAACCGGGATCCGGACTTAAAAAGGGTGGGAAATCATTTAATTGGGGATTGACTAACCGCTCTGTCCTTCGTTCCGATATATTGGCTAATTCACTCATTCCAATCTTCAAAAAATCCATTGCAAAGGCAATCGGTTGACCGTGGAAATTACCTCCAGAAATAACCTTATCTTCCTCGGTAAAAATCAACGGATTATCCGTTGCCGCATTCATCTCAATTTCTAATTTTTCTTTCACATAATTTAATGTTTGCCAACTTGCCCCGTGTACTTGCGGAATGCAACGAATCGAATAGGCATCTTGGACCCTTTTTTCCCCTTGACGTGTTGTTAGGTGACTATCCGACAAATATTGCCTAATGCGTTTAGCGACCTCCATTTGTTCCACATATCCCCGTACTCGATGAATGCTTTCATAAAAAGCATCGATAATTCCTTGCAAAGCCTCGATCGTCAATGATGCAATGATTTCGCTTTGATAAGCTAATTTTTCTGCTTCTAAATAGGCGATGGCACCGATTGCTGTCATAGCTTGGGTACCGTTAATTAATGCTAACCCTTCCTTTGCCTCCAGTTGAATCGGTTCCAGTTCTTCCCTTTGATAGGCTTTACATGTTGGCACTCGCTCTCCCTTGTAAAAAACTTCCCCTTCTCCGATTATCGTTAAAGCGAGATGGGATAAGGGTGCTAGATCCCCACTTGCCCCAAGGGAACCTTGTTGAGGAATGACAGGAACAATCCCGAGATTTATGAATTGTAATAGGCGTTCTATAATAACGGGACGCACACCGGAATACCCCTTTAATAAAGCGTTGGCTCTAAGTAGACAGATTGTTTTAGCAATCGTTTCCGGAAACGGTTCACCAACTCCACTGGCATGGGATAGAATTAAATTTTTTTGTAACTCTTTCACATCCTGATCTTTAATTTTTACATCGCTTAATTTCCCGAAACCTGTATTAATCCCGTAAACGATCTCGCCGTTTTGAACAATCGAATCGACAGTATTTCTACTTTCTTCCACCCTTTCCCAACTTGCTGGTGATACATCCACTTGTTCTTTTTCAAAAATCACTTGACGTACCTTATCAAGCGTTAAATCATCTCCCGTTAAAATGACCATTGTTCTACCCCCTTATCATATTAACAAACTAAAGGGGCATAGCCGTTGATTTGGCTATGCCCCATATGAATATACGATTCCTTGTTTTGATGAAACCTTTTTCATCGCCATCACATCCGAAACACATATATTTTTATTGTTCGGAATAAACCTTTTTTCTATCGTATCGAGGGGAAGAAACGATGTCAATATTTTTAAAATATTTCATTCGACATTCCAATTCGTTTTGGAAAAATATTTATCAAAACAAAGAAACTATTCTCAAAAAAAAAGCGGTTTTTGCTAACGACGAAAAATCAGATCTTTCTTCTTTTTTTTCTGTTTTGGAGTGACTACTGTTTCAACGAATGGCGGTAAGTTTCCAGGTTTCACATAAATCGCTTTTACATGGGACAGGTTACTGAAACAAACTGGGCAATACCACTTTTCTTTCAAGTTTGCACTAAATGACGGTTCAAAACAACGATTGCAATGTTTCATATACATGTAAAAATCCCCTCTTCATTTGAATTTTCCAACATCTAGTTCTAAATCAATACCTTAATTATGGAAAGTCAACTACTTGATTTTGACTTTAGGTTTTGCTATTCCCCTTGGCTGCTGATTATTTACTAAGTTGATATAACAAAATTCCTCCACTAATAAACATCATTTCATATAATTGGAGATGAAAATATTCCGTCTCGGTGGTGAATAATTTAGATCCACAATTGAAAGAACCCAGCCCAATGTTCCATGGACATTGAAACTCACTTTCCTTTCCCATCTTGAATGGAAATAGAACTGTAAATGTTAACTGTTCCGATTCTCCACTATTTAACGGACGAGCGAAATCAGGGGAAATGGGTTGACCAAAAACATGTATTAAGATTTTTTCATCGAGGTCTTTTCCGCTTATTTTAAAAAAGAAGCAGGGAAGATTTTCCCCGCCACCGTTTACCCTTTTTTAATAATCTCCATTATGTGCCTTTTCATTGGATTCAATATATCCGTCATCTCTTAAATCTTCATCGGTAATTTCTTGACCATCCCATTGGGTTGCTTCGAAGGAGATGGTAATATCTGCCCGGTCACCTTGGAATTTATTTTGGACAAAGCTTCCGTCTGGATTTCTTTCATCGTTATCCATAAATTCAATTTTCACTTCTAGTATATCCACGTCAGACGGATCTAGTGGAATACCAGCATACTTTACATTTTGTACCGATGCTCCATTGATTCGATTACTTTCCGCATCGATATACCGCCTGTCAACCGTATTCCATAATTTCATACGGGCTTCATCAATTTCTTCTTGACTTGCAGGTTTTGAGCTATCCCCATAAACCGTACCGGATGCCAAGTAAAAGTCTTTTAACGTAACTTCTGCAGACTCGGGAATAATATTTACTGGATAATTCGTGCCACCTTCTGCACCGACAAGAATCACACTTACCTTAAATTGATCGAGAAACTCCAATACGTCGTTTTCATTCCAAGTATCTAAATCGTTAGCACCCGGATCGTCATCATCCCTTGGAGTATAATCAGTAAATTGTACATCTTCAATCGCCATTAATACTTCTTTAATCGCAAGGGTTCCACTATTTACAAACTTGATTTTTCGTTCAATTGAATCTCCTGGCTTTAAATTGCTCACTTCAATCGTATAAGGTTGTTTACCGACTTTTTTCAAATCTAAATTCAACGTTCCTGCTTCTACGGAGGCATCTGCATTTTCGATATCATTAAAGGCAGCCCATGTTCCACCAGTAATTAAGGAAATTCCTAAGATGGCGGAAAGAGCACCAGTCGTTAATTTCCTTTTAAAACCCATCTTTTCCCCTCCTATAAATAAACGTTATAAAGTTTCTTCATTCCAATGATGATTTTTAATCATTTTCCCTTTCTTCACCAGGCATTTGTGTTGCTTCAAAATTCAACTTAATCGTTGCCCCTTCACCTTGATATTTATTCTGTTCATACAGTCTGGAATTCGGGTATCTTGTATCGTCTTCTAAAAACTGTAATGTGATAGTAACATCGAACGATTCCCCTGGTAAAAGTGCTGCTACCCCTTCACCTTCTACTGTCATTTTGTGATCTGAAAGATTAGATAATTCCGCTAATGAATAGAACCCGTCATATACATCACTAGATAAAACGACTTGGAATTGATTTAAAAAGTCCTCTAGCGTATTCTCCCCATTGTCAGGCAAATGACCATGTAATACATCTTCCCAGCCTTCAACATCGATATTCAATAAGATTTCATCGATGGCCAATGAACCATTGTTCGTAAATGTTAATGTTTTCGTAATATAATCTCCTGGTTTCATGTTGCTTAAATCAAACAATGTTTCTGGATTGACGACTAAATCTAATGTCCCTGCTGCAATATAGTTATTTGTTGTTTCCACATCGTTGAATGCTGCCCAAGTACCTCCTCCGATAAGTGTTAATCCGAGGGCACCGGTTAAAATGCCTAAACTCATTTTCTTTTTAAAACTCATATCAATTCCTCCTCATATTTTTTTCACCCACAAATGGGTATGTATGTGAACCCCGTTTTCGGGGGTACATCCTACATATTTTTCGGTGCTTCTGTTGCCTTTTCATTTTTCATTTTTCCTTCTATTTCCTTAATCGCTTGACGGATCATGATTATTGAATAACCGAGCAACAAAGCACCGGGAATGATCAATAAAATCGCTGTTCCGATTGGTGTACTAGCAAATTTCAAAAGATAACCTACATAAGGAATCGTCATTCCTGTGTATTTTGCTAAGACGTTATCCGAAATGACAAGATTCGAGTCAGGATCTTCGTTATTGTCTCCTTTTGTTTGATAAAAAACTTTGCCGCTTTGATTCAACACATCAACGATACGGTGTGTTACGATTTGATTGCCTTCGTAAACAAAGGTAATAATATCCCCTTCTTTTACAACCGTTGGATCTTCAAGTTTTTTCACGATAATAATGGACCCTGTATCAAACGTCGGTTCCATAGAACCTGACAATACGATTTTTAATTGATAACCAAATAGTTCCGGTTCTCCTCCAGAAGCCCGAGAACTGATTACGATTACCGTTAACATAATCAATGTTGCGATGAGCAGCCCGTATAAAACATTCCCTGTAATTTTTATGATTTTTTTCAACTTGCTTCACCTCCAATTTGGGTTAGGGGTTTTGTTCTCCGATAATTCCTTCATCCTCTGTTTCTTGGGACGGGTTATTTTCATCCGGTTCATTTTCTTTTTCAAGTTCATCTTCTGGTTCGTTCTCTTCTTCTCCAACCGGTTCATCTTCTGATTCGTTAACTTGTTCCACTTCTTCCATTTCTTCTTCCACTTTTTCTTCCTCTTCTACTGTTTGCTCAGAATCGAAATCATCTGATGACTCATTATTTTGTTCCGTCTGTTTTTCCTCCGTCATCTCTGAATCAGTCGATTCTGATTCTTCCATCGGTTCCTCACTATTCATTTTTTTCTTTTTACAATCGGTTACTTTAATCGTTTCACTCCATAACTCTCCTTTTCCGGGATGTCCAGGTCGTTGATAAACTTTGAATTTATAATTCCCATTCTTCTCAGCAGCAAAGGTTAATGTTGCGGTTTCTCCACTTTCAAGGGGGGGAACTTCTCCTTCTCCCACCTTTTCACCCTTTTTCGGGTTTCCTTTCTTTACAAAATACACTTCATAAGTACTCGGCCCTTCCATCCCCTTAGAATCTTTGCCATTTTGGATCGTAGCCCATATATTTTTACAAACCCCACCTTGATCGATAAAACTTAGAGAACTTTTATCCCAAGAATCTTCTTCCCCATCATCCGAATCCCAGTTAACATGTACAAATCCATGGGTATTTTCCATATCATTAAATAGGGCGTTCGTAGATTCTGATAATAAAACTCCACTGATGATTAAGAGATAACAAAGGGAAGAGACAAGATAACCAATAACGAATCCTTTTGATTTTTTATACTTTCTTGTTCTAGAAACTCGAATTGTCCTCACCTCATTTGTTTCTTATTAAGAACAGCCTGGCATGAATAATCGAAAAGTATGAACAAGATGGTCAATACTAGGACGAGTTCTTTCAAACGTACAATTTGTTCTTTTTATCGAACCTTTATGCATAGTATAAACTAGGCTGTAAAGGAAATAAAATAACAGAATTAGCCGAATTAGTTTAATTTTTTTACATTTTAAGAATATATCTTTAATATTCTCCGGATATCTTAATATTCTTACATTTTACTAATGATAAGAAAAGCAAATAGCAAAAATTGAAATATTTGTTCTTTATTACGAATTATTTGTTGTTTTTATGGATATATGAACCACATGTGATTAGTGTGAAAGGATTAAACAAACAAATTTGACAATAATTTCTATATTGTTCATTCTGAAATTGAATAGGAGAGGCTGCGAACCCTAGGTCTCTTGCACGGGTAGGATCAATATACGGTGGTTCAATGAAGATCATTGACTCATCAAAATATTAGGAGATTATAGACTTCATGACAATACAATAGGACATTTACCGATCCTTACTTTTTACCGATTCTTTTGGAAGAATTTTTTTTCTGAATAAATATAATGTGATTCCACCAATAAGAAAAAATCCCCCATACAATAGCAATTGATAATATGCGGTTGCAGTTGATGGCAATTCAAGTCCATCCCTTTTCGGGTTATAACCTTCAATTGGGAGTATGCCTCCTAGTGAGCCACCTTCTGCATAAAATTTAAATTCCACTTCGGTAAACAAACCTTGATATTCATTTCCTAATTCCATTGGAAAAAGAACAGTTAATTCCAATATTTCATTTTGACCGCTTTTCAAATCTCTTTTTTCCAATCCATCAAATTCAGACATTTTTCCTTGAAATAGGATTTCTGATTCCCCTTTAATAGTTAATTCTAACGCGTTATATAGTTTCGTTGAGCCTGCTGTTTTCTTACTCGATACGATATATTGAAAATCATTTTGACCAGTATTTTTAATTTCAACTTCGCGAACCGCCCAATCACCGGGCTTCAAATTTTTCAAATTGAAAATTAATGTCTCCGGTTTCGTTTGAATATCAATTTCTTTTGGTGCTGTTTCCGATGTCGATTCAGCAAACACAATGTTTCCTAAAAACGAGAACATAAGACTAAAACACAACAGAAAGTAAGCAATTTTTTTTACCATGGATTTACCCCTTTTTCAAAATTCTATCCACTCCTCATTCCCGTGAAGGTGGAGTTGATTGGTCTAAATTCAAATTTTGATTTTTTTGTTGTTTTTCCAATTCGGAAAAAACTCTCCGTAGCATAATGACCGAATAAATAATAAGAAGAACCCCGGGTAAAATTACTAAATATAAAATTCCATTCTTCGATTGGGCAAACTGTACAATATATCCTAAATATGGGATCGTAATCCCAGTATATACAGCTACTACATTTTGTGATCTAACCGGATTTAAATCTTCTGAATCGTTATTATCTCCTCTCGTTCGATAAAGAACTTGATCACCATTGTGTATAACCTCCGTAATTCTATGGGTAACTAATAGGTTATTTTCATTGATAAAAGTAATAATGTCATTTTTTTTAAATTGGTCGGTCTTTTCAACCGGTTCAACGACAATGAGCGAACCCGTCTTAATTCCCGGTTCCATCGATCCAGAAAGAACTGCTTTTAACTGATACCCAAAAAAATTCGGTTCACCTCCCGTTAACTTCGCAGAAATTAAGAAGAATAACATTAAGATCAAAATTCCAAACATGAGGATCGTTATAAAATTGCTAATCCATTTCCGAATCGTTTTCCATTTCATTCAATCTCCCCCTTTTAGTCATTTTTTTCTATTTATTTTCTACTTTTCCTCGATTCGATTGAACAGGATGATCTTTAATTCCATTTACATTTTCTCCATTCGAATCCTTTGATTCTGTTCCGTCCATTCCTTTTTCTTTTTAATTATCATCTTCAATTACTCCAGCATCCAGCTTTTCTCCTTCGTTTTCTTTCGATTTTTTCCCTCCTATTTCACTTTCGGATGATTGTTTTTCCGTATTATTCAAATCGTTGTCGTTACGTTCCTTACTGGGAATATTTATTTTGTCATTGACTTCTTCTCCTAGTTGTTCCCGATGATCTTCATCACATTTGACGACCACTTGTTCACTCCATATTTCTTTTACATTTCTATTTTCCAATCCAAGTGTCTGATACACTTTAAAAACATAGATCCCTTCTTCCTGTACCTGGTAAGAAATTTGAACAATTTCATCCGAATTTAATGGGTGAATCATTCCTTCTGCAATTTTCTTACCATTTTTTTTCAGATTTCCTTCAACGACATAATATACTTCAGATGATGCTCCAGTCATTGAATTCCCGATATTTTGAACATCAACCGAAATGAATATTGGAAGACAACCTTCCTCATTTTCAAAATTCGTTCCAATTATTTTTAGCTCACTTTTTTCCCACCAAGTTTTACTTTGAACTTCAAAGGACGTTTCTTCCCTTTTGATAAATTCGGCCTTCGTACTAGAAGTTAAAAGGGCTAAAATAAAAATCGTTACGTAGAAGATTACAAAGATTTGGGAAATCAAGCACATTTTCTTTATTTTTCTTTTTATGGTTCGATTTTTGCTACTACAAGATTTCCGCACCCTTTGTCCTCCTAATAAACGTTATTTATTATCGTCGAAATATCCGTAACAAAAATATTCCCACGATAATAAACAATGTGGAAAGGTAAGCATGAACTTACCTTTCCGACTTGATTTTTATCGTCTTTCTCCTTCTTCTTGTTCAGCTGTAAATTTCCATTCAAGTTGTAAAGTATCCCCTTGGAAAATATTTTGATCTTCCCCATTATCTACGAATTCAATCATCACAACTAAGTAATCCGATTCACCAGCAGGAATTCCGTCCACTTTACGTTCCCAGAAAAAATAGTCTTCTAATTCAACCGCCAATTCTTCAACGGTCATTTCCGAAAGTTCCTTGATTGTTTTACTTGAAACAACGGTATAGGAATCATCATCCAACCAATGTTCCGGATGACCTAGGTTCCTTATAAAATGAACCAAGAAATGTTCGCCCATGTCCTCCGAACCGTTGTCACCCTTAGCGTCGATTACTTCATAAGAAGTGTCTAAAAGTACTCTCGCGATGTCCAAAGAACCGGTATTTTGCAATTCGAAATAACGTTTCATATAATCTCCAGGTTTTAAATTGTCCACATTGAAGATCACGGACGGTTCGACAGTAAGATCTAACGTACCGGCTGCAAATGTGTTGTTTGACGTTTCCACATCATTGAAGTAAGCAAATGTTCCCCCACCGACAAGTGAAATTCCGAGTGCTGCTGAAATAATTCCAAGACCTAGTTTCTTTTTTAAGCTCATTTTTCTCCTCCTCAAATTGTTTTTTTCTTTTTGTACCTATGTACATAGGAAATACCGGTTTGTTCTTTAACAAGAATATTTACTGTTCTCATTAAAGAACATGTATTTACAGTATACGGGTAATTAAATTGTTTGAAAAGGTTTGAAATATAGCATATTTTCTTTATAAAGAACGTTTTTTTGGTTTTTTCTATGTTTTTCTCAATATATCTTATAATATCTCATTATTTTGTTTTTTTAAAAGAACGTCTAGTTTGCATCTGTTTTGCAAAATCGTTTAATAACTGAACAGCTATAAAAAAAGAAGCACGGATCTTTCCTGCTTCTCTTCAAACGCTCCTTTTCATTTTTTTGTATAATACTCAATCATTCTCTTAATTTCTTACTTGCCATTTTGGTCTTTTTTTATGGGCAAAAAAGCTATTTCTTTTTTTTCTTGCTTCAATACGATTGATGCAGAAAAGGTTCGCTGCCTTCGATGTGGAAATATTGTCTTTTTCTGATTTTGTGTAAATTTCTAGAAGCGAATAGTAAATGGACTTCGTCTTTTTTAAAACCCGCTCCTTATTAATACCGTACAGTTCATCTGACACTTGAATTAGTCCTCCCGCATTCACGATATAGTCTGGTGCATATAGTATTTTTTTCTCGTGAAGAAAATCCCCATGCCGTTGTTCTAAAAGCTGGTTATTCGCTGAACCTACGATAGCTCGAACATTGAATAATTTTATCGTTTTATCGTTAATAATGCCTCCTAAGGCGCACGGGACGAATATGTCTGCTTTCACTGCGTAAATCTCTTCTCCACTGACGACCTTTATTCGTTCATTATGTTCTTTATTTCTTGTAATAAAATCCATAACAACTTGATCGTTTACATCGGAAACATAAAGATGCGCCCCTTCAGCTAGTAATTGGTTTGCTACCTTTGAACCGACTTTTCCAAGACCTTGAATGGCAAAGGATCTCCCCGAAAGATTCTCCGTCCCCCAAAGAACTTGACTCGTCGCTTTAATTCCGTATATCACGCCCAAAGCAGTCGGTATGGAGGAATCGCCACTTCCCCCGTATTCTTCTGGGAGGCCAACGATACAGTTCGTTTCCTTTGCCGCATGAACAAAATCATCTGGCGTCGTTCCCATATCTGTTCCAGTATAAAATCGGCCATTGAGCGATTCAACAAATTGTCCGAAGGCTCGGAATAACTCCGGACTTTTATCTTTGTTTGGATCACCAATGATTACTGCCTTTCCCCCACCAAAGTCTACATCTGCAGCAGCGCATTTATACGTCATCCCTTTTGAAAGACGAAGTACATCATCCAATGCCTCCTCAACAGATGAATAGGGCCACATTCGACAACCGCCCGTAGCAGGCCCGAGGGTCGTGTCGTGAATGGCAATGATTGCTTTTAAACCTGTTGATGGATCGTTGCAAAACACAACTTGCTCATGGTTGGAAATCTTCTCAAACAAATTGCTGGTTAATTCCCCTTCCATAACCGATTTTCCCAAAAGTTCCATCATACCCATTCCCCTTTTCCGTAAAGTTTAAAATTCAATAAACCTATTAGAAAACGCTTTCATTTTGCCGGTATGATTATGTTTTTTTCACTCTGTTCGATTTTGCTAATTTTTTTTGAATTTCTCCCTTTGGTAAAATAACTTGAACAACCTCTCCCTTTCCGATGATCTCTTTTCCATTTGATAATTCAACTTCGGTAACAACTAAGCGATTATCCAACTTTGTAACGACAGCCGTAGCGGTGATTGATGTCCCTAATGTAGCAGGAGCAATATGTTTTACTTTAACCGAAGCCCCCATCCCTTCTTCATCATTTTCTAAAAAGGGGAGTATAATTTTTCTCGACACCCATTCCATATGGTAAACCATAGAGACAGTGGAATAGGCAGGATGTACGATTTTCCCTTCAAATTGGGCGTACATTTCTTCTGTTACATGAAAAGAGATCGTCTCACTTCGACCAATTGCCAATCCAGGTTTCATCCACATCCCCCCTGACGCAAATTTCCATCGCCAGTCGTATGTTCGTAAAAGTTTATCGTCCATTAATATAACGTTATTTCAACGTTATATTAACATTTTGTTATATAATTCGTCAATTGATTCTAAAGATTATCATTTTATTAATCTTTCTTAATTTTCGTTTATTTATAATAGTCATCGATTCTATAAAACAAAATACCATTGTAAACGACTTTTAAAACACCTTTTTTCGGAAAAATGGATACTTAAAAAAGTTGATTGAAGGTCATTGTGCAAAAAAAAAGACAAAAACGAAAGATCCGTTTCTGCTCCTCACACAAATATCTTGATTGATTATGTCTAATTCCTCTAGGCCAAAAGAGTTCGATCACTGGCCAATTGTTCTCCTCGAATTTTATGAAATTCATCTAATAAGTCATCGATGGTTAATTCCTTTTTCTCCTTTTCACGAATGTCCAAAATAATTTGGCCTTTATCCATCATAATTAATCGATTGCCTAATTCCAGTGCCTGTTGCATATTATGGGTAACCATAATCGTCGTTAAGTTTGATTTTTCTACAATTTCCCGGGTCAAATCGGTTATTAATTTCCCACGTGCTGGATCTAAAGCAGCCGTATGCTCATCCAATAAAAGGATTTCCGGTTGAGTAAATGTTGCCATTAAAAGGGAAATCGCTTGCCTTTCTCCTCCCGACAATAGGCCGACCTTTGCATTTAACCGTTCTTCCAATCCGAGATGTAATGATGCTAATGATTGCCTAAAAAATTCTCTTCGCTTTTTCGTTACTCCAAGTCGAAGGGTGCGTTTTTTCGTTCGAGCATAAGCCATCGCCAAATTTTCCTCGATGGTCATAGAAGGTGCCGTACCTGCCATCGGGTCTTGGAACACGCGACCGATGAATCGGGACCGCTTATATTCTGGCATGGAAGTCACATCTTCCCCATTAATCTTCACATAACCAATATCGGGCGTTAAAACACCGGATATAATATTCATCAACGTCGATTTTCCAGCCCCGTTACTCCCAATAACGGTAACAAAATCACCTTTTTTTAAAGATAAATTAATTTGATTTAAGGCGATTTTTTCGTCTAACGTCCCTTCATTAAAAACCTTATTGATTTGATATAACTCAAGCAATCGTCTTCCCCTCCCGTGTTGATGACTTTAACTCAGCGAGCATTTTTTGTTGCCTTTTAACTTTTCGTTTTTTATCTCGATATTTTTCAATCGCCTTTGGAATTGTTAAAGCTAAAATAACGATAATTGCCGTCACTAATTTTTGATCACTCGCATCTAAAATTCCTTGGACAAGGGCAAAACTAATAAAGATTCGGTAAATAATGGATCCGATAATGACCGCCATCGTCGTCCGACCAATCGTTTTCGTCCCAAAAATGGCTTCACCGATAATAACGGATGCAAGACCGATGACAATCATACCGATTCCCATACTAATATCGGAAAACTCGTGGTACTGAGCCATCAAACCTCCAGAGAAGGCGACAAACGCGTTGGACAAACCGACTCCAAGAATAATCAAACCATCTGTATTTGCCGAAAAACTACGAATCATTCGTTTATTATCACCGGTCGCCCGTAAAGCAAGACCAATTTCTGTTTTTAAAAAATAATCCGTAAATAGTTTAAACAATAGGACAATGACAATCATAAATAGGATGATTCCCCATTGCCCGAATCCGACAGATTCAGCCCACGAGTCAACACGGGAAAAAATGGTTTCCGTATTGAGGAGGGGAATGTTCGGTTTTGTCGTGACATTTTCATCCGCCAACCCCATAATTCGTAAGTTAATCGAATATAGGGCAATCATCATCAATATCCCCGATAATAAATTATTAATTTTCCCCTTAGTATGAAGAATTCCTGTAATCGTTCCTGCAATAAACCCAGCAAATAGGGCAGCAATCGAAGCGAGAATTGGTGAGTATCCTTGAAAAATAAGCACTGCAGCAATAGATGCCCCCGTGACAAAACTTCCATCTACCGTTAAATCCGGGAAATCAAGGATCCGAAACGTTAGATATACACCTAGGGCCATAATGGAAAAAATAATCCCCATTTCAACCGCATTCAGTAGAGCAGGCAAAGTCATATCCATCTCTCCATTCCATTTGAATAAGATTAATATAGAAATTAGGGCGCTGGTTCATCAGTACACTACTGCTGTTCCCTCATCAAAGGATGATGTAATACGTCAAAATTACGAACGCGTCGGATGGAATCGTCTCCTTCCCGAATGACCTTTTCAAAAAAACGGGTGGCTGGTTCTGCCAACAATTTATAATAGTTCGTAAACAAAGTCTGTGCTTTTTTCCCATACCATTGTTTTGGTTGTAAACATTCTGGAAGTCCAGGATCGATAAACAAAAATTTTCGAAATTCATGTACGAGCTTCGTTTTTTCGACAAAACAATCGGCATCCGTTTTCTTTCCCTCATTCATCGATGCTATATCCATTTCATATTTTTTTTCATATTGATGGATAAAGTTAGTATATTTTTGATTGATTTCGTCTAAGTTCCAACAAGTCGATACTAATGTTTTGTTCTCTTCGGGGCCTTTATAAGAAGAAACAAAATAATGAACAAAGGGACGAATTTGATATTTATCAATTAACGTATACACTTGTTTAGTTAAATCGTTGGGAGAAATCCAAAGTCCATTGGCGAGCGAACCAAAACCACTCCATACTAATTCCCTTCTAAATTCATCCCGAACATGCCTTTTATCTTCCGGAATGGAGTAGACGAGCATACGCCACTTTCCATCCCATATGTTCGGTTTTAATTTAAATATCCTTTCTGCCGCTTCCTCCATCCTTTCCTTACCGATCGGCGATAAGAAATAATAACTCCGATTTCCTTCCTTCCGAGAATATACCCATCCTTGTTTATGCATCCGCGATATAGCCGCTCGAACCGATTGTTCATTATGTCCAAATTCCTTCAATAATTTTATTAAACTACCAATCCATATTTCCCCTCCGTAATGGCGAATATAATCACCAAAAAGAGTAAAAATCATCGAACGCGTATTTAATGTAACCATCATCTTCCATCTCCACCGTAAATTGATATGGGAACACGTTGAAAGCGTAGATTACTTTATTCCTTTAAAGCGGCGATAAATCAACCGATTTATATTCTATTTGACAATGAATATGTCAATTTGTCAAGTAAAAAACGAGAATTTTATTAAAAAACGTTATTTTTAAAAAATAATTCGGCCCTTTCATTCAATTTATTTCATGCATAGGTGGAGTGAAAACGTTCAATAGAATCATATGTTCTTTGCCCGCTACTGTAGGATTCCTGAAATTTATTTTCCTTTAAAGTTCGGTTTTCTTTTTTCTGCAAAGGCTTGTAAGGCTTCCAATCGGTCATATGTAGGAATCGTTACTTCGTATGCTTTCCCTTCGATCTCTAATCCGGTTTTTAAATCGACATTCATCCCTTGATTAATGGCATATTTTGCCTGTGTTAACGCAATCGGACCATTTTCCATCATTTTTTCTGCTAAACGCATACTTTCCTCCATTAATTCATCCTTTTCCACCACCTTTGTTAACAGCCCAAAGGAAAATGCCTCCTCTGCGGTAAATTTTTTTGCGGTTAAAATTAACTCCTTTGCCTTTGCCTCTCCGATAAGTCGGGGGAGTCTTTGTGTACCTCCAGCCCCAGGAATGATACCCCAACTAACCTCCGTCAATCCCATTTTCGCTTCTTTTACAGCAATTCGAAAATCACAGGCTAACATTAATTCAAAGCCCCCACCAAAGGCATACCCATTGACGGCGGCAATCACCGGCTGGGGAAGGTCGGCGATTTGTTGAAAAACCGTTCGGATTTTATAAACATTTCGCTTTACTTCTTCTACTCCTAAATTCTTCCTTTCTTTTAAATCCGCACCAGAACTAAATGACTTTTCTCCTGCACCAGTAAATATGACAACTCGCACATCTGTATCGTACCGTATGGTTTCCACCACTTCTCCTAGTTCAGTTAACATTTGATAATTAAACGCATTTAAAGCTTCAGGCCGATTTAAAGTAACAATAAGACAGCTGTTTCGTTTTTCTATAGAAATCGTTTCCATGTATGTCATCTCCCTCCATAATGAATTGGAACTAAAGCAGAAACGAATCCATTATTGTAAAAAAATTAATACGTAAAGTTCTCAACGACCGTTGCAATACCTTGTCCGACTCCGACGCACATCGTAGCCATCCCTAAACGTACTTGTCTCCTTTTCATTTCATAGATTAACGTGGTCAATATTCTTGCACCACTTGCACCTAAAGGATGTCCGTAAGCGATTGCTCCACCATTGACATTCACCTTTTCTTCATCCAGTTTCAATTGGCGAATACAAGCAAGCGTCTGGGACGCAAAGGCTTCATTTAATTCAATTAAATCGATATCCTCCAGTTGTAAACCGAGTCGTTTACATACTTTCTTCACTGCATAAATCGGACCAATTCCCATTATTCTCGGTTCGACCCCCGCGATCGCACTGCCTTTATATTTTACAAGGGGACGAATGCCGAGTTGGTCGGCCTTTTTCCTACTCATTAATAAAAGGGCGGCAGCACCATCATTAATTCCGGATGCATTTCCGGCAGTTATGGAGCCGTTAGGAAAAAGGGATGGAAGTTTGGAAAGTTTCTCTATATTTGTATTTGGACGGGGATGTTCATCTTTTTCAACGGTAATTGTCTGTCCGTTCTGATCTTTATATGTAACAGGAACGAGTTCGTTTTTCAATTTCCCTTCTTCGATTGCTTTCGCTGCCCGCCTTTGGCTCATAAAAGCATATTGATCTTGTTCCTCCCTCGATATACAATATTCCCTTGCCACATTTTCCGCCGTTTCTGGCATCGATTCCGTTCCGTACTTTTCCTCTAATATCGGATTAATAAATCGCCATCCGATCGTCGTGTCATACAGTTCCATCGATCCCCTCGGAAAACCATTCTCGGGTTTTGCCATCACGTAAGGTGCCCGGGTCATACTTTCTGTTCCACCTGCGATAAAAATTTCCCCTTCCCCAACAGCAATCGCCCTTGCTGCATAGTTTATCGCATCTAGACCCGAGCCACATAATCGATTTACCGTCGTCCCAGCTACAGTAACAGGCAATCCTGCTAATAAAGCAGCCATTCTTGCTACATTCCGATTGTCTTCTCCCGCTTGATTCGCATTTCCAAATACCACTTCTTCGATTTCATCCAAAGGAACCGTTGGATTTCGCTTAATGAGCGCCTGAATGACGATAGATGCCAAATCATCCGGTCGAACAAATTTTAATGCACCATTGTATCTCCCAATTGGCGTTCGAACCGCATCAACGATTACAACTTCCTCCACATCATCACCTCTTAGGAAAAATTGGGAACAAAGCCTTCGATCTTTCACGGGATACACTTATCATTGATGAAAATATTTGAAACCTTTCGTATTATTTTCCTTTATCAGAATAATCATAAACGCCCCGACCTGTTTTTCTACCGAGCCATCCCGCAGCGACATACTGTTCCAAAAGGGGTGCTGGACGATATTTTTCACCTAATTTTTCATGCAAATATTTTAGATTATTTAATCGGGTATCTAAACCGACCAAATCTGCCAATTCAAAGGGACCCATCGGAAAATTCAATCCGATTTTAATCGCCTTATCGATCTCTTCTGGTGTAGCCACTCCCTCCTGTAACATGAAAAAGGCCTCATTTCCAATGAGAGCACTCATTCGACTCGTAATAAATCCTGGAAATTCGTGAATAACGACCGGTTCTTTCCCGATTTTTTCAGCAAAATTTTTCACCATTCGAACAGTCTCTTCACTTGTTTCCAATCCCTTTGCAATTTCCACCAGCTTCATTTTATGAACGGGATTAAAAAAGTGCATAGCAACAACTTGATTAGGCCGTTTCGTCACCGAACCGATTTCCGTCGGGCTCATTGTTGACGTGTTCGTTGCTAAAATACAATGGGAAGGAGTAAATTGGTCTAGGTTTCTAAACACTTGTTTTTTAATCTCTAACTTTTCAGGAACCGCTTCAATCACGAGGTCGACATTTTTACATGCATCTTGTAAGTTTTTCGTGAAAGTAAGATTCCTTTTCCTTTCATTCATTTGTTCAAGCGATATTTTTCCTCTATTTACTAATTGGATCAAAAGCCGATCGATTTCTCTTTCTGCATCGTTCAAAACCTTTTCATCTATATCGACGATGGTCGTTTGAAACCCCGCATTGGCAAAGACGTATGCAATTCCTCTCCCCATTACACCGGCACCGATGATTGCAACGTTTTTTCCGCCCAATAGACAATCGCCTTCCTTTCTTATTTTCATCATTATTTCCCTTTGAAATTTGGCTTTCTTTTTTCTAAAAAAGCAGCAATCCCTTCCCGATGATCCTCCGTTTTTCCTGCGATTTGCTGTGCATATGCTTCCCCTTCTAACATTTGGGACAAATTGGAATGGAAACTTTCATGCATTTGCTTTTTTATTAAACCGATCGTTTTTGTCGGCATTGAACTTATATGTTTCGCAAATGAATGAACTTCTTCTTCAAATGTTTCGTGGGGAACTAATTTTGTCACAAGTCCGATTTTCGTTGCCTCTTCTGCGGACAACTCTCCTCCGAGTGCAGCCAATTCCAATGCTTTTGCGTATCCTATGATCCTTGGCAAAAAAAACAAATGTCCAGAATCAGGTACGAGCCCTACGTTAATAAAGGCTTCGATAAATTTGGCTCGGCTGGATACGAGACGGAAATCACAAGCCAACGCTAGACTGAAACCGGCCCCTGCTGCGACACCATTTACTGCAGCAATGACCGGTTTTTCCAAAGAGACGATTTCTAAAATAAGTGGATTGTACGTTTCCCGTAAATAATCCCCATAATCCAACTTTTCTTGGACATCTTTCAAATCTTGACCAGCACTAAACGCTCTTCCCTCACCTGTTAAAATTACCGCTCGAATCTGCTCATTCTTTTTCACTTCTTTAAGCGATTGGATGATTTCTTTATGCATTTTTTTCGTAAATGAATTTAATTCACTCGGGCGATTAAATCGAATCCAAGCGACATTGTCTTTTTTCTCAAAAATGATTGTTTCAAACATGTTTTTCCCTCCCATTGACCTCCCATCTTCTTTTAAAAGCCTTGGATCGTTTCGAGTGAATAATTATTTTCCTTTAAACTGGGGGTTCCTTTTCTCAAGAAATGCTTGCATCCCTTCTTTTTGATCTTCTGAGGCGAATAATAAATAAAAGTTTTTCCGTTCAAAATGCATGCCTTCCCTCAATGGTTCATCGATCGCCTTATATACCGCCTCCTTGATCAGTCGAATGGAAAGGGGCGGTTGGTTGGCAATTTTTTCAGCCAATTTCATCGTTTCCTCCATCAATAATTCATTTGGTACAATTTTATTAATAATACCGTATAGGTAAACTTCTGAAGCATCGTACAGATCACCGGTAAACAGCCATTCCATCGCCTTCGTTTTTCCGATGAATTTCGGCAACCATTGGGTTCCCCCAGCCCCGGGCATAACCCCAAGTTTCACTTCAGGAAAACCAAATTTCGTCCTTTCTGCTGCAATCAAAAGGTCACAAGCAAGGGCTAATTCAAATCCACCACCAAGACAATATCCGTGAACTGCACCAATTATTGGTTTTTTTACGGAATAAATTTGATCCCATTCAGCAAAGGGATTTAACCATTCGAGAGAAATTGGATGATCAGAGGCCATTTCTTCTATATCTGCTCCAGCAGCAAAGGCCTTTCCTTTACCGTTGATTACGATGACTCGAACCTCATCATTTTGGTCAAACTGTTTCAAACTCGTAATGATTTCATTGACCATTTCTCGATTCAGTGCATTAAGCACCGATGGGCGATTAAGGGTAATAAGGGCGATTGGGCCAATTTTCTTTTTTTCAATCGATAATTCATTTTCCATCTCCAACATCTTCCCCAAACAAAAATGTCACCAAATCCCCTGCAAAAGCCATAATATCCTTTCCTGATTCCTTCGATTCAGGTGTTTTCGATGCTTCCTTAAACGCCTCCTTCGATTCATAAATCATTTCACACATTAAGTAGTAAGGACTTCCTTCTTTGAACTTTGTAATTTTCATATCTTTTAATCCAGGAATCTTCTTCGTGAGTGGAATATGAAAATGAAAATAATAATTGTCAAAACGGTCTGGATCCTCCGGCTTTTTAAAAAGGGCAATCATTTTATACATATTACGACCTCCTTTATTCATCTTCCTGATTAGGAAAAAATAAATGATTTATTCAAATCCTGTTTTCAAAATAACGAATTTCAGTTGATTAGTTTAAAAATACCGGTTTCATTGCTTCAAATGGATTTTTGCAATGTTTACAATAAAATATACTTCTACATGCGGTTGGACCGAATACGTTTTCCATCAACGTATAGGATGATCCGCAATATGGACAGTCGACAGACCATTCTTTTTCCTTTTCTAACAATTTCGGTGGTGGTGCAATACCGAATTCTTTCAATCGTTTCCTTCCCATTTCTGTAATCCGATCCGATGTCCAAGGGGGATTATAAATAAAAATAACCTCTGCATAATCAATCCCCCTTACTTTTTCCACAGCATCTTTTATTTTTTTTCGAATTAACTCCAATGCTGGGCAACCGACAAATGTAGGTAACACTTGTACAGTCGCCTTCGTACCTTCAACGGAGATTCCCTCAATCATGCCTAAATCAATTACGCTAACAACAGGAATTTCCGGATCTGTCACCGCCTTTAATGCATTGGTAATTTGTTCCTTTAGGGGAGCGTCCATATCCCCCCTCCTTTCCCCATCAGTTTTTAACGTTCTTTCTATATGAAAAATTTGGAAAAAGGGATTACCAAGAAGATGAAGGTTCTTTTTTATAAACTTCGGTTAAGGTTGCCAGCGCTTTCTCTAAATCCTCCGTATGCTCACCGATCCGACCGCTTTTTTTCATCTCTTTCAGTTTCGGAAGCGGTCCTAATTCTAAATTTTCGAATACATCCCCAATGGTATTCATAAATGTTTGTCGAATCACATCCTCTCGATCGATTAATTGATAATTCGCCATTACTTCCCCACGTGGACCGAGGGATAGAACGTCATCGAATTCGTTCCATACTTTTTCGACGGCAACCATCATCCTCGTTTTCGCTTCACCGCCTGCTTTGACCAACTGTTTAAACCAAGTTTCCCAATGGACAAGATGATAATATTGCTCTTTTCGAATATTGATCGCAGCATGTTTCAACGGTTCATAGGAACAATCTTGCAAACAATCGAGCTTAATTTTTTTATTCACATCGTAAAAATAATGGCGAACAACGGTAAAAGCCCAGTCAAATTTCGGTGATTGTAAATACGTCCCCAAACCATTTACTTTTTCTAGCATAATTGCATTTTTCCGTTTTTTTCCGCTTCTTTCATGGGCTAATTCGTCAACCGTTCCCTCCCCCAATTGTTCCAACAATTGATAATACATAAATGCATGACCCATCATGTTTTGTGTGATGGAAGAAAATGCGACATCTTCTTCGATGTGGGGGGCCAATCCAAGCCATTCGGAACCGCGGAAGGCCAATATAAAATCGTCATCTGCAAGCTGAAATAATAATTCGGTTAAAGCAGATACATATTCCTTATTTTGCCTTGCTTCCAGTGCGTTTTTTACGCTTGTCATCTCCCGTTTCCCCCCAAGAAAATATTTCCTTCTCATCGAACATCCGCTGCTCATATTCCCGCCACTTTTTCCGTAAATATCCATATCCTTTCGTCAATCGGTACGATTTATTATCGAGTCTTTTTAACAGATCCCGTTCCTCTTCCGTCATCTTTCGAATATCCGATCGTTTAACGACCCATAGATCGACAACCGGTTCCCTACGCATAAAATTCTCCTGGGCCAAAATGAAGGCCATCTCATGATTCGGTGCTAATAAACTAAATTGATACTGCATCGGCGACGTATGAGAGCGCTTACTAAAAACTTCAAACACTTCGTAAAAACCATGTTCCTTTTGATCTTTTTCAACCATTTTTTTCCCCTTTCCGAAACCTTTATTGCAAGGCTTCCCTTACCCAACGGTTATTGTCATAAGCAATCCGCCGTAATGTTAATCGTTCCATCGATTTCGGACCTTGATTTTTAATAATTTTTTTAAATTCATTCCAATCGGGTTCCTTGTAAATCCATTTCTTATTTTCTTCATCATAGCGTAAGGTTTCATCGGGAATCGTTAAGCCGAGGGAACGGATTCGAGGTACGTATTTCGTTAAAAAATCTTGTCGCAATTCCTCATTTGTTTTCGTTCGAATTTTATATTTTATCGTAATATCTTGTTTTGAGGAGCCAGTAGTTGCAGCACTTTTCGGACCGAAAAACATTAATAGGGAAGGCCACCAACGGATAAGAGCATCTTGTAACATTTCCCTCTGTTGTTTCGAACCTTCCGCCAACGCCAATACAATCGATTCTCCGTGTTGGGCATGAAACACTTCTTCCGCACAAATTCGATGCAATGCTCGTGAATAAGGTCCGTATGAAGCATTTAACATGTTCGTTTGAGTAATGATTGCTGCTCCGTCCACAAGCCATGCGATGATTCCCGCATCTGCCCATGTGGGAGCTTCCATATGAAACACGTTATGAAACTTCAATTTACCTGAAAATAAATCTTCCATTATATTTTCTCTCGTTTTTCCGTAAGGTTTCATTAAGTCTTCTGCCACCCGAAGCAATAATTGTCCATGACCCATTTCATCTTGAACTTTCGCCATAATACCTAATTTCCGGTGAATCGTCGGTGCTTTCGGAACCCATTCTTTTTCAGGAAGTGCACCCATAATTTCACTGATGGCATGCATGGAAATAAGTTTAATTAATGCCATTCGGTATTCATCAGGCATCCAGTCATCCGCTTCAATTTTTTCCCCCGCTTCGATCCGCTCCATAAAATATTCATATTTCTCCTCTTCCGTCCTTTCACCGTACAATTTCGTTAAAGGAGACACAAGGATCACCTACCTTTATATAACGTTTTATTAACGTAATTATAAATTATCGTTATATGATATTCAATATATTTTTGTTTTAATTATGAATATATTTTCTTTTTATAAAAATCTAACATTTTATCGTTTCTTTTCCCTCTTTCAGTCTCCTTTTGAAATTTTCCCTTGCAGTTTTTTCTAAAAACGAATATTATTGTTATTGTGCTAAAAAATGTTCGTATTTAGGAGGCCATCATGTTTAAACTGAAAGAACACAAAACGACCGTAAAAACGGAACTATTCGCTGGTTTTACCACGTTTTTTACAATGGTTTATATCATCGTCGTCAACCCATCTATTTTATCTGGAACGGGAATTCCATTTGAGCAAGTATTTTCAGCAACGATTATTTCGACAGTCGTTGGAACCCTTTGGATGGCCCTTTTTGCCAACTATCCCATTGCCATTGCTCCTGGAATGGGATTAAATGTATATTTTGCCGTCTCCGTTGTCGGTTCCCATGGTGGAATTGAATATATAACGGCTTTTTCCGCCGTATTTGTCGCAGGATTTATCTTTATTCTCCTTTCCGTTACATCCTTTCGAAAAATGTTGATCGAGGCGATTCCTAACAATTTAAAACATGGAATTTCTGCAGGAATCGGTTTATTTATCGCTTTTATCGGTTTTAAAAATACGGGAATCATCACCGCCCATCCAACGAATTTAATCGGGCTTGGAGATCTACATTCCCCTTCCGTCCTTTTAGCATTATTCGGTTTAGTCATCACCTTAGTCCTTATGGCTTTAAAAGTGAATGGTGCACTTTTTCTCGGTATGCTTGTAACAACCATTACCGCAATCTTAACTGGTCAACTTTCATTTGATGGAAACATTATTTCTCTCCCTTCATTACCAGAAGGATTGATTGTTACGAACCCATTTACCGCAATTTCAAATGTAATCGACTATTCTCTATATGCAGTCGTTTTTTCCTTTTTGCTTGTCACCATTTTCGATACGACGGGAACGATGATTGGCGTATGTGAACAGGCTGGCTTTATGAAAGGAAAATCGTTACCTCGAGCAAAGGAAGCGTTGTTATCCGATTCCGTCGCAACGACAGTTGGTTCAATGGTTGGGACGAGCCCGACAACCGCTTATATTGAGTCAACTGCTGGTGTTGCCGCAGGAGGGAAAACAGGTCTGACATCGCTTGTTGTGGCAATTCTTTTCCTTATTTCCTCTTTCTTCGGACCTTTTGTCGGAGCGATATCAACTGTTTCTTCCATCACTGCACCAGCTTTAATTATCGTTGGAAGTTTAATGATGGGAAATGTTGCAAAAATTCATTGGGGAGAGATCGACGAAGCCTTTCCTGCTTTTTTAGTTATTTTATGTATGCCACTTACTTCGAGCATCGCTACTGGCATTGCCCTCGGATTTATTTCCCTTCCGCTTTTGAAAGTTGTCATGGGAAAATGGAGGGAAATTCATCCGATTATGTATATTTTTTCTGTACTTTTTATTATTCAGCTAGCATTTTTACCCCATTAAAAATTGTGCCAAATAGGAAATAAAATAGGCGGGTTGTCCCCCGCCTTTCATTTTTTATTCGATTTTCAAAAATACTTATTTCAAGTCCAACTGTCCAATCAAATCCTTTAACACTTGAACTGATCGAGCAAACATGGCCTTTTCCTCTTTATTTAGCTCTATTTCTAAAACTCGTTCGATACCCTGTCGTGTTACAATGGATGGGACTCCAATATATACATCTTCAAAACCGTATTCACCATCTAAATAAGTCGATACAGTTAAGATAGAATGTTCATCATTTAAAATAGCCTTTGTTAAACGAACGAGAGCCATAGCAATTGCATAATATGTTGCCTCTTTTTTCGCAATGATTTCATAGGCCGCATCCCGAACATGGATGAAAATATCATCGAGATCGCACTGTTTTACTCCTTCTTTTTGTTCCAAATAATCACAAAGAGGAATTACACCGATATCCGCACTACTCCAAACAGGTAACTCCGAATCACCATGTTCTCCAATAATGTAAGCATGGACATTCCGAGGATCAACTTGGAAATATTCGCCGAGCAAAAAACGAAACCGAGCTGTATCTAAAATCGTTCCTGAACCGATCACCTTTTCCTTGGGCAAACCGGAAACTTTCCATACTACATAGGATAATACGTCTACTGGATTTGTTGCGACGATAAATATCCCATTAAAACCCGCTTCCATCACTTGGCTGACGATGGACTGAAATATTTTTGTATTTTTATTTACAAGATCAAGCCTTGTTTCACCAGGCTTTTGATTCGCTCCTGCAGTTAATACAACGATATCCGCATCTTTACAATCGGAATAATCCCCTTGCCATATTTTCGTCCGAGATGGGGCAAAGGGCAGTCCATGATTTAAATCCATGACATCTCCCAACGCCTTTTCCTTATTCATGTCAATTAGGCAAAGTTCAGATGCAACCCCTTGATTTAACATAGTAAATGCAAAACTTGCTCCGACATAACCGGTTCCAACAATGACAACACGGCTCAATTTCTCACCCATTTTTATCACCCCATAAATGTTACATTTTCATGTTATTATCTGTAACTTCCGATCTTTTACTCAAAAAAATATGATTGACACCCATTGGTGACATTGAACTATTAACAGAGTAAACGAGTATACAAGTGTACGACTTTTGAAACATTTTAACTTCATCCTGAAATCGGTAAAAATTACTGTTTTAATTTTCTATGTCTTTTACGTATGTATCAAAAGTTTACAAACGAATATTTTTCCATTAAATTCACTGTTCGCCTTTTCTCACTTATTTTAATACTTTAACTAAGCGTAGTTTCATCACTAACTAATAAATCCGTATAAACAATCGTCAAAAAGCGTGCTTAAATGATCTGAACCCGATTTTTTTGGAAATTTTTGTTATCTTTTCGTTCAAAAAAAGCAGGGACGAAAACGGATTTGTTTTCATTCCTGCTTCTTTCACAAAAACATATTTCTATATAATTACAATTCCTCTTTTCCCTTTATCCCGTTAATGGAGTATGTAGCAACAATCTCTGCTTTTAACGAATGGGATACGGAGCAATATTTATTTTTCGATAATTTAATTGCCCGTACAACTTTATCTTCTGGAAGATCTCCTTCTAATGCGTAATGGATATGGATCCGGGTAAATTTTTTCGGATGTTCCTCTGCCCTTTCCCCTTCCAATTCCATATGGAAGGATGTCGGATTTAACCGCATCTTTTTCATAATCGATATAATATCAATCCCTGTACATCCACTAACCGCTGCCAAAACCAATTCTCCCGGTCTCGGCCCTTTATCCTCTCCACCTACTTCCTTCGATGCGTCAAGAATAATTTCATGACCAGAAGGAACTTGTGCGGAAAAGGCCATATTTCCTTTCCAATCTACTTTTGCTTTCATCTTCTTACTCCTTTCATCTCCAGCATTGGACAGATTTCCTATTTAAAGGGTTTTGCTTAACCTTTATTATAGTATCCATTCCGTTTTTAAAAAAGCATTTAGCTACTAGCATATTTTCTCTCTTTTTTTAAAAAAAACAAATAAAGAAATGCGGAAAGAAGGACAGATAATGCGGATGTGTAATAAATACTTTGATATCCAAATAAATGACTAATTTGACCGTAAATCATTGCTCCGATGCCAATACCGAGATCGAAAAATGAGAAGAACGTTGCATTGGCCATTCCTTTCCGATTTTTCGGCGCTTTTTCAATGGCCCAAGCTTGTAGACCCGGTTGAATCGTTCCAAATCCGAACCCGTACAAAAAGGCGGCGGTAAACAGGGATAGGCTATTTGGAAGCCAAGCGAGTAAGAGCATCGCCATAAAAATAAGTGAGACTCCCGGTAAAAATATGGCCTGATGACCCTTTCGATCATACAGTTGTCCTGCAAATGTTCTTGTAATCATTAACGCAATTGCGTAAATAAAGAAATACCATTGAATCCCTTCCACCCCTTTTTGCACAGTATAAAGGGGTAAAAAGGAGGCGATTCCCCCGAAAGTAGCGGTAATGAAAAATAGGAGAAGAGCCGGTTTCAATGCGGATTTTTCATAAATATCCCATTTATGGGTGACCGGTTCTTTTTCAGCCTTCTTAAAACGAATTTGGATCGATAATAAAAAGGCGGTTAGTCCTAAACCCGCACAAATTAGAAATAAAAGTTGAAATGAGATTTCATCCACTAGCATTAATCCGAGGGACGGTCCGAAGGCGAGGGCTAAATTCCCCGACAATCCAAAATATCCAAGCCCTTCTCCTCGCCTTGAAGGAGGAATTAAATCCGATGCAATCGTTCCCGTTGCTGTCGTTGATAGACCCCAACCTAACCCTTGGATAATCCGTATTCCTAATAAGAAAAAAATGCCGGAAATCACGCTGTAACTACCAACAGACAAAACGAATATGATTAAACCGGTTAAATAAACAAATCCTCTTCCTTTCGACTCTAACGCATGTCCTGAATACGGACGGATCAACAGAGCGGAAAATGTAAAAATACCGACGACAAGACCGATAATTTGGTCATTACCTCCGAGTTGTTCCACAAAAAGTGGCAACGTAGGCAACGTCATTTGAAAACCTAAAAAGATAAAGAAGTTGGCCAAACAAATAAGAATAAAGTCCTTCGTCCAAATTTTTTCTTTTTTCTCAACTGATTGGGTACTGCTGATTTGTCCGTTCATATCGATTAGACTCCTCGCCGACTTTATATTTCAACTAAAGTCCTTGCCATATTATATCAATTTTTTTCGGATTTAGAAATATTTTCATTGAAACATAGAAATTAGAAAAGAGATTCTTTAAAGCTGGGAAAAAGGAAAACGGGATGTAATCGTTTTAATGTGCCCTTTTACGTACATATTTTGTAAAAAAGACTACTTGATCGTGTTTTTTGAAATTCAAAAACCCTATCGAGTAGGTTTTCAAATTGTCTACTCAATAGGGCACATTTTACATTTCTACGTTGGATCTTCCTTCGTCGATTTTCGTATATAAATACGGGTTTCATACGGACGTAAATCGAAAGTTTGGGGCAATGTTTGATCCACATCGGAATAATTCGCCAACAGAAGGTTAAAAGGATGACTTCCACATTCTGAAGGCGTAACAAATTGGACCGTTCGTTCGTGAAAATTGCAAATTATTAAAGCCTGTTCATTTCCAAACGTCCTCGTATAAACGAAAAGGTGGGGATCGTTTTCAAATAACAAATCATATGTTCCGTAAACAAACACATCATATTCCTTTCGGAGACGGATCATCTTTTTGTAAAAATTTAAAATGGAATCAGGGTCTTCCATCTGTTTTTCCACATTGATCGATTGGTAATTCGGATTGATTCCTAACCAGGATTTTTCAGCAGTCGTAAATCCGGCCATCTTCTTCCCGTTCCACTGCATCGGTGTTCGGGAATTGTCCCGGCCTTTTTTCCAAATGACTTCCATTATTTCTTGATGGGTTCGTCCTTTTTTTCGTTCCAATTCATAAAAGTTCCGCATACCGACGTCATTATAGTCCTCAATCCTTGGAAATTGCACATTCGTCATACCGATTTCTTGCCCTTGATAAATATATGGAGTTCCTTTCATAAAAAAATACAGGGCACCGAGCATTTTTGCACTTTCTTTCCAATAGCGTTGGTCGTCTCCCCAGGTCGAAACGCTTCTAGGTTGGTCGTGATTTTCAATAAATAAGGCATTCCAACCCTTTCCTTCCAATCCCTTTTGCCAACGGGTGAGGGTACGTTTCAAATTAAGTACATCGACCCCTTTATTGATTCCTTTGTCCCACAGCTCTAAATGTTCGAATTGGAAAATCATATTGAAATACCCTTTATTCTCACCGACCCAACGTTCCGCATCGTTTACTTTTACACCGTTTGCTTCACCAACAGTCATAATGTCATATTTTTTAAACGTTTTTTCTGAAAACTCTTTTAAAAACTCGTCGATTCCTTCCACGTTCATCATGTAAGGAAAAGCCGGGACGTACGGTAATCCCTTTGGATTTGGCATATCTGGAAGACCGGGTTTCTTTTTAATATGGGAAATGGCATCGATTCGAAACCCGTCAATTCCTTTATCCAACCACCAAAGAACCATTTCTTGTAACGCTTTTCTAACTTCTTCATTTTCCCAATTGAGATCCGGCTGTTTTTTTGAAAATAAATGCAAGTAATATTGATCTGTTTCCCGATCATACTCCCAAGCGGATCCACCAAAAATCGATTCCCAATTATTCGGTTCCTTTCCATCTTTCCCATCTCGCCAAATATACCAATCCCTTTTTGGACTATTTTTCGACGACCGAGACTCGATAAACCACGGGTGTTCATCGCTCGTATGATTGATTACTAAATCGATGATTAGTTTCATTCCCCGTTTATGAATCTCATTTAATAACGTGTCAAAATCGTCCATCGTTCCAAATTCGTCCATGATTGCATGATAGTCAGAAATATCGTAACCATTATCATCATTCGGAGATTTGTACATTGGACAAAGCCAAATCACATTTGCACCTAAATCTTTAATGTAGTCAAGTTTTTCCGTAATTCCCTTCAAATCACCAATCCCATCGCCATTAGCATCCTTAAAACTTCTCGGATAAATTTGATAGACGACACTTTCTTTCCACCACGTTCGTTTTTCCTGATGTAGTTTGTCCATTTATGCACCTCATTTCTTTCGTTGAACATTCCTCGTCTGCTTAAAGTGATAGTTTATATTCAAAGTGATAAAAAAATATCCAATTATTTTCCTTTTAAAACGATTGCTTCATAAGGACGAAGGGTAATCATCTCTTCCCAGTCATCTAGATCGGGATAATTCCAAATCAATGGTTCAACTGGATGAAAGATATTATTTGGTAACTGGTAAGATCTATTTTGGTCAGTAAAGTTACAAAGGATGAGAAGTTTCTCATTTTCATACATTCTCATATATGCAAATATGTTTTCATTTTCTTCATCGAGCAGTTGAAAATCACCGTAGACGATAATCGGATTCCTTTTCCGAAGTTTGATGATTTTTCGATAATAGTGAAAAACGGAGTTTGAATCCTCTATAGCTTGTTTCACATTAATATTTTTATAATTTGGATTGACGCAAATCCAAGGTGTCCCTTCGGTAAAACCGGCATTTGGACTATCATCCCATTGCATTGGTGTTCTAGCATTATCTCGTCCTTTCTCATAAATCGCTTGCATAATTTTTTCCTCTCGTTCATTGCCTTCAATGACTCGCTCTCGATACATATTTAACGTTTCAATATCTCTATAATCATCGATGGTAGGGAATTGAACGTTCGTCATTCCAATTTCTTCTCCTTGATATATAAAAGGAGTGCCTTGGAGAAAATGGAGGAAAGTTGCTAACATTTTTGCCGACTCCACTCGATAGTTTTTGTCGTTTCCAAAACGGGAAACCATCCGTGGTTGATCGTGATTGTTTAAATACAAACTGTTCCATCCGACTCCACTTAGGCCTGTTTGCCATTTATTAATCACCCGTTTTAAATCCGTTAATTTCATCGGACGCAAATCCCATTTCCCTCCAGGACCCGCATCCAAATCCATATGTTCAAAAGTAAAGACCATATTTAATTCATTTCGTTCGGGTGCCGTATATAGCTTCGCCTCATCCACAGTTACACCTGGCATTTCACCGACGGTCATCACATCGTATTTTGATAACACTCGTTCGTTCATCTCTTGCAAATAATCGTGGACTTTCGGACCATTCATAAAATACTTATGTCCGGATACATATTTTTTCCCCCGTTCAATATCCCCATCTGGCAGTCCAGGCACTTTTGAAATAAAATTAATGACGTCCATCCGAAATCCATCGATTCCTTTATCGAGCCACCATGTCATCATTTCATAAATTTCATTCCGCACCTTTTCATTTTCCCAATTTAAATCGGGTTGTTTTTTACTGAACAAATGAAGGTAGTATTCATCAGTTTCCGGATCGTATTCCCATGCGGAACCGCTGAAAGCCGACTCCCAATTATTCGGTTCCCGACCATCTTTTCCCGGGCGCCAAATATAATAATCACGATATGGATTCGTCTTTGACTTTCGTGATTCAATAAACCACGAATGTTCGTCAGACGTGTGATTTACGACTAAATCCATGATTAATTTCATATCCCGTGCATGGGCCTGTTCCAATAGTTCTTCCCAGTCTTCCATCGTTCCGAATTCATCCATAATCGCCTTATAATCGCTTATATCATACCCATTATCATCATTTGGAGAACGATAAACAGGGCATAACCAAATGACATCCACTCCTAAGTATTTCAAATAATCGAGCTTTTCGATGATTCCACGTAAATCACCAATTCCATCTCCATTTGAATCGTTAAAACTCCTTGGATAAATTTGATATACAACGCTTTCTTTCCACCAATGTTTTCCCACTGTAAACGTCTCTCCTTTATGTTTTTTTACAGAGAAAAAATCCGTTTTAACAACATCATTTAAAGAAAACGGCTTTTTGAATCACGATATCCTTTTTTGTGCAAACGATTGCGTAATTTAGATACGCTCTAATCATAACATAGGTTTCATACCTATTCTAGTAGGAATCTTGTTTTATCTAACTACCTATAACAAATAAAAAAATTGCCCATCATCTTGACGATTGGACAATATGCAATCGTGTTTGATTGTTTCCTATAAAATATGTTCTACAGAAATATTGTTGCTTCACATTGGTTTCCTTATGTTTGAACCACCTCTTTTTTTTGAAAGAAGTGTTTTAATGCATGGAACACATCAGCCTTTTGACGGAGGATATAATAACGAAAACGATCGTCTTTAATATGTTTGTAGGAGGACATTAAAGTGCTATGTCTCTGGTATTGGTTCACTTCCCCATAATAAAACATATTGGATCGGTCCATTAGTTCTCCAACGAGTTTTACACAACGGATATTATCTGAAGTTAGATTGTCACCGTCGGAAAAATGTACGGGATATATATTGTATTGATTGGGGTTAAATTTCGATTCGATTAACTCCAATGCCTTTTTGTAAGCGGAAGAGCAAATCGTGCCCCCACTTTCACCTTTCGAAAAAAATTCCTCCTCTGTGACGACTTTCGCTTCCGTATGATGGGCAATAAATGCAATTTCTACCGTTTCATATTTCGATCGTAAAAACCGTGTCATCCAAAAAAAGAAACTTCTTGCCATAAATTTTTCCCATATACCCATACTTCCGCTTGTATCCATCATGGCGAGGACGACAGCTTTTGATTCATATTTGATCTTTTCATTCCATGTGCGAAACTTTAAATCTTCCGGATAAATTGGGAAAAAGGATGGTTTTCCTCTTAGAGCATTCCGTTTAAAAGCAGACATCATCGTCCGTTTCTTATCAATATTCCCCATAAGTCCTGTTTTTCGAATGTCATTGAATTCAATGTCTTTCGTTTGTAATTCATGATCGTCTTTCCGTTTCAAATTTGGTAGCTCCAATTGGTGAAAAAGGGCTTCTTCCAACTCAGCTAAGGACACTTCCGCTTCATAATAATCTTCTCCAGGTTGGTCCCCAGCTCCTTGACCGATCCCAGGACCTTTCTGACTCGAACCATCACGAGCGACCACATCTCCTACTTGACTATCTCCATCTCCTTGACCAACATGTTTATTTTTATCGTAATTATAGCGAATTTTATACTCATCAAGGGAACGTATCGGAATTTTAATGACTTCTTTTCCGTTCGATAAAATAATATTTTCTTCGGTAATTAAATCAGGTAAATTATTTTTAATTGCTTCTTGAACTTTCTCTTTATGCCTTTGTTGATCGTCATGGCCTTTTCGATGGAGGGACCAATCTTCCTGGGAAAGTGTAAATTGACCACTATCCATATAACTCAATTAAACCCCTCCTTCATTTTTTATTCACCTTTCTCCACAAAACCGCATACATTATATGTGTCTAAAATCATATTAAACTTCAAAAATATTTTTCTTATTAAAGCGATAAAGTATTAAAAGAATATTACTTAATCGGGAATTACTTTATACTATGCAAAAGTAAAAGAAAAATTTACACCCATTTTCACGGACATGCTTTCCTTTTGTACATCCTTCATCTTACCCGATAAACCCTTCTGAACAATCACTTATACACCAAATGAAACGCCAAGGAAAAAAGAATGTACACAAGACCTATCCTTTCATTCACCACTATTTCGAAATGATTAATTTTCTCCAATAAAAAAGGGCACCTTCTTTTGGCACCCTTTCATTTCATTAGTTTTTATATGCCTTTTTATACTGTTCAAACTCTTTTTCCGAACAATAAACAAAATGTCCAGGAGCTACTTCACGCATAGCCAATTTGTCGGAATCAGAATATTGGTGGACGGACGGGTTATAACGGATTCTTTTCCGATGACGCTCGTAATCCGGATCTGGTAGTGGAATAGCAGATAATAAGGATTTTGTATACGGATGTAAAGGATTTTTATATAAATCATCACTCGGTGCAAGTTCGACTAATTTCCCGAAATACATAACCCCTATTCGGTCGCTAATATATTTCACCATTGAAAGATCGTGAGCGATAAATAGATAGGTCAAACCGTTTTCCTTCTGTAGTTTTTTCAATAAATTAACAACCTGGGCTTGAATGGAAACATCCAAAGCCGAAATCGGTTCATCGGCAATTATAAATTCCGGCTTTACTGCTAAGGCACGGGCAATCCCGATCCGCTGCCTTTGCCCCCCTGAAAATTCATGGGGATACCGGTTTGCATGTTCCTTATTCAAACCGACCGTTTCCAAAAGATGGTATACTCGATCCATCCGTTCTTTTTTCGACTTGGCCAAACCGTGAATGTCGATCCCCTCTGCAATGATATCGGATACTTTCATACGTGGATTTAAAGAAGCATAGGGATCTTGGAAAATCATTTGCATTTTTTGGTTTAATTCTTTTAATTCCTTATGTTTTTTTACTTTATGAACATCTTTACCTTCATATAAGACCTGTCCACTTGTCGCATTGTAAAGTCGAATAATTGTTCTTCCAGTCGTCGATTTTCCACAACCTGATTCGCCGACGAGACCTAATGTTTCTCCTCTATAAATATCGAAGGATACATCGTCGATCGCCCTTACTTCATTTGGCTTTCCTTCATTGAATATTTTCTTTAAATGTTTCACTTCGATTAATTTTTCAGCCATTTAGCGATCCTCCTTCACAAGCACTGGTTCGGGAAAGTTCCCTGGAAAATCCCGTTTCCGATCTAAAATCATTTTTGGAGGTATAACCTTCGGTGCATCTGGATGGAGTAACCAAGATTTCACGAAATGGGTTTCGGAAACTTGGTACAATGGTGGTTCTTCTTCAAAATCAATTTCCATCGCATATTTACTTCTCCTCGCAAAAGCATCCCCTTTTGGTGGATGGGTTAAATCTGGCGGACTACCAGGAATGGCATGCAATTCTTCTTCAGCGCTACTGTCAAGGCTGGGCATCGAGGCTAATAGTCCCCAAGTATATGGATGTCTAGGATCATAGAAAATTTCGTCAACCGTACCTACCTCAACAATTTGGCCAGCATACATTACCGCGACCCGATCTGCCATATTGGCAACAACACCAAGATCATGGGTAATAAAAATAATCGACGTATTCAATTTTTCCTTTAATTCCTTCATTAATTCCAGTATTTGCGCCTGGATTGTCACATCTAAAGCAGTCGTCGGTTCATCTGCAATCAAAAGTTTCGGTTTCGCAGCGAGGGCGATGGCAATCATTACTCGTTGTCTCATCCCTCCGGAAAATTGGTGCGGATATTGAACATATCGTTCCTCAGCTTTCGGGATTCCAACCATTTTCAACAATTCGATTGCCTTCACTTTCGCTTCTCGTTTTGATACTTTTTCATTTTTAATAATCAGTTCAGAAATTTGTCTTCCAATTCTCATCGTCGGATTTAATGATGTCATCGGATCTTGAAAAATCATGCTAACTGTATTTCCACGGATTTTTTCCATCTGTCGATCCGTTTTTGGTACGATATCTTCTCCATCTAAGATGATTTGACCCTGTTCGATTTTAGATGGAGGTGTGGGTAATAATTTCATAATCGCTTGTGCAGTGACACTTTTTCCGGATCCACTCTCGCCTACAAGTGCAAGGGTCTCACCTTGATTAACAAAAAAATTAACACCTCGAACAGCCTTTACAATTCCGGATTGGGTATAAAAATTGATATGCAAATTATTAATTTCTATGATTTTTTCCACTCGGCACACCTCCTATTTACGCAAACGTGGATCAATTGCATCTCGTAATCCGTCTCCAATTACATTAAAGGCAAACATTGTGATTGAAATGAAGAACGCTGGGAAAAATAATCGCCACGGATAATATTCCATTGCTGATAAACCGTCATTGGCCATCGTACCCCAACTGGCAAGAGGTGGATTCAATCCTAACCCTAAAAAGCTTAAAAAGGATTCAGTAAATATTGCAGACGGAATCGTTAATGTTAAAGTGACTAAAATAGGTCCCATTGTATTTGGAATTAAATGCTTAAATAAAATCCGATTAAAACCGGCACCGAGCGTTCTTGCGGCCAAAACAAACTCCTGGTTCTTTAATTGCAATACTTGTCCCCGAACAATCCGAGCCATATTAATCCATCCAGTAATCGTCATTGCTAAAATCATCGTCCATAAGGATTGACCGAAAACAACCATTAATAAAATAACGAGGAGTAAAAATGGAATTCCGTATAAAATATCTGCGATTCTCATCATTACTTCATCGACTTTACCACCTTTATATCCAGCAATTCCTCCCCATATGATCCCGATAATCAAATCGATTAATGCTGCCATAATACCGATGAACAATGATATTCTAGCACCAATCCAAGTCCTTACAAAAACATCTCGACCTAGTTCATCCGTTCCGAACCAATGTCCCGCAGAGGGGGCTTGATTCGTTGCCGTATAATCATTCGTTCGATAATCATAGGAACTAAATATCGGGGCAAAAATGGCAAAAAGGACTAAAACAAGTAAAATAATTATTCCAAACATCGCCAATTTATTTTTCCGGAAGCGATGCATAGCATCTTGCCAAAAGGTAATACTCTTCTTTTCAATTTTTTCAGCATCTACTAATGTTTGTTCGACGAATTCAAACTTTTCTCTTCCAGGTGATAATAAAGACATAGCTATACCTCCTCTTTTGCCGATACTTTAATACGAGGGTCAATCAGTCCATAAATGATATCAACCATCAAAATCGACAATAACAGGATGATACTATAAAAGGATGTAACCCCCATAATTACCGTATAGTCCCGATTGGTTATACTTTGAACGAAATGCGCCCCAAGACCGGGAATTCCGAAAATCTTTTCAATAACAAAACTTCCCGTAATCACGTTTGCTGTCAATGGCCCCATATAAGATACGACAGGCAATAATGAATTCCGTAGAGCGTGCCTATAGATGATAATCCGCTCATTAAATCCTTTTGATTTGGCGGTTTTTATATAATCATTGCTCAACACTTCTAACATTGTTGAACGGGTTAAACGGGCGATATAGGCAAGGGGTGCCAGGGCTAATGCCACTGCAGGTAAAATCGTATGTCTAAAGGATTCCCATGTAGCAACAGGGAACCAATCTAGCTTCATCGCAAAAACATATTGTAAAAGGGCAGCAATAATAAAGGATGGCACCGATATCCCAATAACCGCTATACTCATCGATAAGTAGTCAACCCACTGGTTTTGTCGAATAGCAGCAAGCACTCCAAGCAAAACTCCAAAGAAGAGTGCAATAACAATCGCTTCCAAACCGAGTTGTAGGGATACGGGAAAACCGTCAGAAATCAAATCGTTCACCGATTGCCCTTTATATTTTATGGATGGACCAAAATCCCATGTTACCACTTTACCTAAGTAATCGAAATATTGTTTATATAACGGTTGATCTAATCCGTAATGGGCATTGAGGTTGGCTTCAATTTCTGGAGGGAGTCTTTTTTCTGAAGTGAAAGGGTTCCCCGGAGCAAGGCGCATTAAGAAAAACGTCACTGTAATAATGACGAATAGTGTAAGCAATATGAAGCCTAGTCGCCTTAAAATGTATTTCAGCAAGTGTAACACCTCCAACATAATTTAAGTATGGGTATATGGTTTTCTCCACATACCCATACTGTGAAAAATGGATATAATTTATTTCTTAATTATTCGAAGTAAGCCCACTTCAATTGAACGTCTCCAAGACCAGAGATTGCAACATCCTTTAAGTTATCCGGTTGTAACCATGCATTTGTATAGAAATAAATTGGAGCGACTGGCATTTCATCGATGAAGATTTCTTCAGCTTGTTTTAACATTTGCATACGGACATCAGGATCTCTTTCTTCTTGTGAGTCGAGCAATAATTGTTTGAACTCAGCGTTTTCCCATCTCGTATCGTTATTTCCTCCATCCTTTTCACGGAATAATTCGAGGAAGTTGATCGGATCGTTAAAGTCACCGAGCCAACCCATACGTCCAATCATAAAGTCGCCATTGTGAAGTTTTTCAATATATACAGCCCATTCTTCGTTTTCCAATTCAGTTTCAACACCAAGATTTTTTCTCCACATATCTTGAATCGCTTGAGCGATTTTTTGATGGGCTTCACTTGTATTGTAAGAAATCGTAATAGTTGGAAGTTCTGATACATCCTTATATCCTAACTCTTCCAAACCTTCTTGCAATAACTTTTTCGCTTCTTCTAAATTGTTATCTTTATAATATCCGTCTTCATTTTCTTGGAACATGCTAGGCGGTACAGCTGCCATCGCAGGGATTTGTCCCGCTTGTAAAATATTATCGGTAATCGCTTGCCGGTTAATTGCGTAACTAAATGCTTTCCGAATTTTCACATTGTTAAATGGTTCAACTTCTGTATTAAATTTGTACCAATAAACACCTGCAATTGGTTTAATATTTAAATCTCCATCTTTCTTCAATTGTGGAATCGCATCGGTTGGAAGTGCGGAGAACGGAGCACCTGCCCAATCCAATTCACCTTTTTGGAACATGGATAATTCGGTGTTTTCATCATCGATCATATGCATATCGATTTTTTCTAATTTTACATTATCCTTATCCCAGTACTGATCATTTTTAACTAATTCAATTTTCGTTCTGTGCTCCCAACTAGCCATTTTAAACGGTCCATTGGAAACATAGTCTTCACCAGCATTTTTATACCAATCCGGATTTGCTTCAGCAATCTTACTATTGACTGGCAAATACGTATAAAATGCTGTCAATTCCAAAAAGTATGGTGTTGGTTGCTCCAATGTAACTTCTAACGTCTTTTCATCGATTGCCTTTACGCCAACTTCATCTAAGCTTACTTTGCCTTCGTTAGCTGCGGCACCGTTTTTCAAATAATACAATTGATATGCATATTGGGATTCATTAGCAGGGTCCAAAGCCCATTTCCAGGCGTATTCAAAGTCTTGAGCGATTACAGGATCCCCGTTTGACCATTTTGCATCACGCAATGTAAATGTATAAACCGTTCCGTCTTCAGAAACTTGAATATCTTCAGCCATAGCATTTTCCGGTTCACCATTTAGACCAATTCGCGTTAATCCTTCAAAGGTATTCCTTAAAACAGATCCAGAGGTACTGTCATTGGCCAATCCTGGATGTAATGAAAATGGTTCGGTTTTAATGTTTACACGAAGATATTGTTCCGTCTTTCCAGAATCTCCAGAACCTTCATCACCATTATCTTTTCCATCGCCACAGGCTGCCAAAATCATACTTGCCGCCAACAAAATAACAAGCAGTAATGAAAAACGTTTTTTCACATTGTTCCCCCCTATTGTTTTTTTTTTCTGAAATCTCCGAATAAGAAAGAAGATTTATAAATTCCATTATAACCTTCTTTCATTTTTTTGAAATACTTTTTATACTTTATTTAAATAATTTAGGAAAAATGATTTTACCATTATTACGTCCTTTTTAACAACTTAAATCGTTTTAATTCGTGTTTTTTACACTATTACTCCGGATTTTGTGCAGCTGCATTTTTAAATAATTGATTTTTTAATAAAATAATTATTTTTTATGGGAATATATATTTTTTATTTTGTTAATTTATTTTTTATTACATAGTTTTTACAACATCTAGTTTTTTCATTGTTGGTCAAATAAACCTGTGTAATTTTTTCCATATTTTTCACTTTACAATTAAAAAAAAACTGAACCCCGTTTTATTTCTCGAGGTTCAGCCCTTTAATTTTGAACGCCCACAATCCTATTGTATGTCATATTCTTTATTCACTAATTCGTTTTCGGAGATATTTGATGAACAGTAAATGAAATAGTTGTCCCATGTCCAACCTTACTTTGAATGTGAAGACCCGAGCCAAAATGCTGTTTTAATCTTCGATCAGTATTGATCAATCCTACACCTGATTTCGTATCCAATCGATTTTCTATCAAAATTTTGCGTATTTTTTCCTCATCCATGCCAACCCCATCATCCATTACAGATATTTTTGCCATGTTTATGTCACCGATAATCTGAATAATAAGCTTGCCACCCTTAATCCGTTTCATAAGGCCATGGCGAATCGCATTTTCAACTAATGGTTGGATGGATAAGAAAGGGACTTTTAGATCATTGCATTGTTCATCGATCATCCATTGGACTTTTAATCGATCTCCAAAGCGTACCTGTTCAATATATAGGTAAGAACGTACCA
The DNA here is from genome assembly GCF_026547205.1 of Fervidibacillus halotolerans. Lineage (GTDB taxonomy): Bacteria > Bacillota > Bacilli > Bacillales > Caldibacillaceae > Fervidibacillus > Fervidibacillus halotolerans. Next base: position 2,025,873 of record NZ_CP106877.1, read on the forward strand.
TATTTAATTCCTCTTCGATTGGAATGAGTACATCCATATTTTTAAATTGAAATTTATTTCTTAAAAAGTAACTAAAATTTCCGAGCAAATCACGCATTTTTTCCAGGTCGATTTCGCTTAATGCAATGACTGAATTTAACGTATTGAAAATAAAATGGGGTTGAATTTGTGCATGAAGCCAAGATGATTCCAACTGTAAGTGCTGTCGAACATTTCGTTTAACCATCGTAAGCGTTTCAATTCGTGCACGAAGTTCCAACGGTTCGACCGGTTTTGTTACATAATCATTTGCACCAGCCAAAAATCCACTTTGAATGTTTTTCGGTTGACTCCTCGCGGTAAGTAGTAATATAGGAAGTTCGGTAAGGGTAAATCTTTTACGAATAATTTGGGTCAATTCGTAACCAGACATATTTGGCATCATCACATCCGAAATCACCAAGTCCCAATCTTTATCACATCCGAAATCACCAAGTCCCAATCTTTTTCATCTAATATGGTCAAAGCCTCACTTCCACTTGTTACCATTGTCACATCATATTCCTTCTGAGGAAGAATTGCTTCAAATACTTGAAGATTCACTGGATCATCCTCTACCACTAATATAACTGGACGATGGGAATCCACCTTCATATTTGACGATTTTTCCCGAAGAGATTCGTTTACTTCTGATTTTTTCTTTTGAGCTGTTGGCACTGATTGTCCAATTGACCCAATGGCAGGAAGATTTTCAAGCCGTTCCTTCGCCTTCTGGTTTGCAAGTTCTACAGAAAATGTAAAGTCCGAACCTTTTCCGATTTCCGAATGTACTTCTAATTTTCCTCCATGAAGTTCAACCAACTGCTTTGTTATATTTAAACCTAATCCAAATCCTCCTTCTACCATCGTTTGATTCCTATTTGCCTGCTCATAAGGAAGAAAAACGCGTTTCAGCATCTCATCATCGATTCCAATTCCGGTATCAGAGACGGTAATGTATGCCCGATTATTTTTTTCCTTTGCTCGAATAATAACTTCACCTTCATTTGTATATTTCACCGCATTATGAAGCAGGTTGAAAAAAATTTGTATTATTCTATTTTCATCTGCAAGAACGGGGGAAAAGTCCTTTGGTATTTGATTGATAATTTTTACATGTTTCACATCTACCATTAACTGTAACATGTCGATTACTCCATTTGCGATTGGTTGTATGGTAATTACCTTTTTTTGGAGACGAGGTTTCCCTTCTTGCAAGCTCATTAAATCGAGTAAATCATTTAATAAATAATTCATCCGGTTTCCAACGGATAAAATTGTTTCCAATTCTTTTATGCTTCTTTCATGGAGTAAGTCCCTGTCTCGATTTATTACCGATTGGGTCATATTTAAAATCCCGTGTAAAGGATTTTTAAATTCGTGAGATGTATTTGCTAAAAATTGATCCTTTTGACGGTTCATCCGATGTAACGTAGCAGCAAGATCCTTCGTATTCGCATGGATTTCAAAGTAATTTTTAAACCATATGGACACTAAAAAACCGATCGTTAATAATAGGTCAAATGGATAATGAACAACACTAACTCCATTTTCTCGCCATATTAATGTCCAAACTAAATGGTGAATGAATGCAAGTCCAGATAAAATTAGGAAAAGATATTTATTTACATCTTTACGAAATTTGTTTAATAAAACCGTTCCCGATATTGCCACAGAAATCAAAACGAATAAATAGATGATAGGAAAAATGAGCATAATCTGGGTTGGTGATAAAAAGATGATGATAAATGCGGTGCTTAAATTAACGATCAAAAAAATCAAGGAAATTTTCCGCCAAAACGGAAGTTGTCTATGCTCTGTACTTTCCAACAATGCATAACTTCCGATTAAGGCTGTAGCATTTGCCAATCGAAAATCCCATTCATATCCAATATGAAAAAACTGGTGAAATAGTTTTTCATCACTGCTGAGGGAGTTTCCCAGTGAGGCACAAAACATAAGAAGGGAAAAATATAACAACCTCTTATCCCGGTTGCCTAAAAAATACAAAATAAGTGCATAAATGGCATGAATGAGGAACATAACTGTAGTCAACAGCTGCATAGAAAAGGACCATTTCGTTTCTTTAGCAATTGCTTCCTCAAAACCGAATTTGATTGACCGAGCAATTCCGCTATCCCGAATATCTTCAAAATTGGCTACTTGAATCACAATGTCAATAACCCCATTTGAATCAGCCGTAAACGTTGTGGAATAGGGTAAGTTTTTCGCAACATATTCATTTTTATTTTTTCCAACTTGTCCTGATTTTGCCAATAAACGTCCATTAACATATACTTCAGACGAACTTCGTACACTAGGGATATACATACTATAATTTCGATCTATTTTCGAATCAACGTAAATACGTAAGCGGTAAGAAGCATATCCGAAAGGGGATTCAAGTAAATCATTCCATTTTCCAGGTACTTGAACATATGAATGGATTTCTTCTGATACTGGTCTATCATCCATCAATAATCGATTCGGATAAATCTCCCATTCCCCATCTAATAAAACGACCTTTCCTCCAAGATCATCCCAATGACGTAAATCTAACTGTCCCTTTTCAATCGGTAGCTGCTTTTGATTTGAAAAAAGTTCTACCCATTGTATTCGTAGACTCGATAAGCTACAGATGAACAGAGCAATAATCAATATAATATTTCTATTTTTCATAAATATTTAGCGGGTAGATTCCGCTCAGTTAATCCCCCTTTACAATCGCTTACGTATAGGATTGCATTCATAAGCAATTCATTTTATCATCTAAAAAATCAACATCCCACGAGTAAGGCAAATGAAAGGCATCAAGACGTTTATGGAATAGATTAACGGTATCTATTTCTTTTTTAACTTCCAATTTCGATACCACTTTTCAATCGAATGATTTGGCTTTTCATCGTATTCATCTTCAAGCATTTTTCGTAAAAAATTGTATTGTTTTTCTACAGAGTTATCATCCCCTAATAAATCGTATAATTTCATTAACATAATATAGCTTTGTTCCCTATATGGATGGAGCATTTGTTCACTCTGATGTAATAAAATGGCATCCGTATAATTTTTTTTCGAAATATAATATTCCGATATTTGTTTTTGATAATGATGCCATAAAATTCTTAGCCTTTCCCGCTCTTGTTCCGCCCAATGATATCCATCTTCAGATAAATAATCTCCTTGATATAAAGACATCGTCTTGATCACATTGGATACGTTAGCATCTGTTTCCAAATTCAATTCACTCATTCCCTTTTCCCACAAATCCACATCGAGTTTGACATCATTTAGTTCGAGCATATAACTATTATCAAAACTGGAAATTGTTATATTCATATTGATAGATGCCAATGTTTTCCGAATTTGATAAATGGTAATGTATAGTTGGGAATATCCTTTTTTTTCATCAAATTCCGGCCATAATAATTCCAGTAAAATACCCTTTCGTACGGGACGTTCTCTATGTTGGATGAAAAAAGCAAACAATTCCCGAGCCTTCGATGTTCGCCAACGAACGTCAAGAAAATCGGAACTCGTTAAGGATTTTTTAAAACGTAATGATTGAAAACAACAGACCATTCCTGAAGAATCGGATGGAAGATCGTCTATTTGAATCCTTTTCCTTAATCGACGTACCGTCTCTTCCAGCCTTTTCCTTTGAACGGGTTTAACGATGTAATCAACAGCATCCAAATCGAAGGCTTTTACTGCATATTCATCATAAGCAGTGACAAAAACGATAATCACATCAGGGTAAACTCGTTGAAGCCGTTCAGCAAATGCAATTCCATTTAGTTCGGGCATATTGATGTCAATAAAAACAACATCTGGTCGTTCTTGAATCGACGCATTTAACCCATCGAGTGGATGGCTAAATTTCCCAACAATAGCAATGTTTCCGATACTTTCCAACAACTTTTCCATATGATGTAAAGCTAAAACTTCATCATCCACTAAAATAACTCTCAACCTAATCCCCCTTAAGAACTTAACTTGATTGCTAAATCACCCTTTTCCCATTTCCAAAGAAATTATTTTTGAATCCATACTTAATACGATAGCAATGAACTTTATCGGTGGAAAAAGCCGCTTTAAGCAAAGAATAGGTATAAACTATTCGATCGAGAATAAGCGTTATCTATACAACTTTTTTTATTTGATGCAATCTGTAGTCTAATTGCTTAAAGATTTTCGTATATACGAATAAATTTGCATATGGGCACATTATACCATAAATCACTTTGTTTATATTCAAGGAAAATATCGAAAAAATTAGAAATTTCTACTGATTTTTTAAACAAACACATTTAATTTAAATCGATTAAAACGTAACCTCTTTCTTTTTCAATTGAAATCTCTATTTTCAGTATGTATGAATATTTTTACCTATAAATAAATTAGGGAACCCCATAAAATCTCATTGCGTAAAAATCGATTTGGTGGTTCCCTAAAATGGTAAGTTATGCCGAAATTTATTCCGGGATCAGATTGTTTATTCTTTTTGTCTTCTTCTAATGTTCAAAAGGATCAAACCAACGAGTAGGAAAATCAAGCCAATTGCTAGACCATTGAAAAAGTTTGTAGCCGTATCGGGAAGACTTGTTTCTTCTGAGTGTTTTACCGGCCCATTCGTTTCATTTGAATCAGTAGGAGGCTTTTCTCCATCTTTATCTTGTATTTTCCCATTTGTCACTTGGATTTCAATGGTTTCTTGACCTAATTCAATAGTAAATTTGATCGGCGTTTGATTTAATTCATAACCGTCCGGTGCTTTTGTTTCAACGAATTGATAAGTTCCTGGTTTTAATTGGTGAACGACAATTTTCCCATCTTGATCTGTCTTGAATTCTCCTTGCACTTTCTGTCCATTCGTTGATTGCAATTCGAATACTGCACCTTCCAATACGACAGATTGATCATCTTGATCTACTTTTATTAATTGGACTGAACCAGTTGATAATTCATTAAATGCCGTTACCAAAACGGGGTTCGTTTGACCTTTTTCTATTGTAAATTCGATTGGCGTCGGATCCAGATCATATCCAAAAGATGCCTTTGTTTCCACAAATTGATATTGTCCTGGTCGCAAACGATCGACAATCAATTTTCCGTCCATATCCGTAGTCAATCCCGTTTGAAGGACGATACCTTCTGTTGTTTGTAATTGATATTCTACATCGGATAGAAGGAGCGAATGATTATCCTGATCTACTTTTGTCAATTGGACAGAACCAAGTTGAATTGCATTATAAGCTGTAACTTGAAGCGGTTCTTTCTGTCCTCTAACAATCTCGAATTTGATTGGTGTTACATCCAGTTCGTAATATTCCGGTGCCTTCGTTTCAACAAACTGATATTTACCTGGTCGCAAATCGTTAACGACGATTTTCCCTTCTTCATTTGTTGTTAATCCTTCCTCTAGCACTGTACCATTTTCATCTTGCAACATATATTCAGCGTCTGATAATACGATATTCGGGTCGTCTTGATCTACTTTTGTTAATTCAACAGAACCGAGGATGATTTGATTATCAGCTGTAATTTTTGTTACTTCCGTTTGATTTTGAATAATTGTAAACGGAATCGGTTCTGAGTTAATAGAATATCCATTTGGTGCCTCTATTTCAATAAATTGATAATCTCCTGCTTCTAACTCATCTTGATAAATAATCCCATTTTCATCGGTTGTAAGTTCGGCTACTTTTTCGTATTGATTTCCGACCTTCCGTTGCAATTCAAATACGGCATCTGCCAACGTTTCGTTCGTTTCCCCGTCTATTTTCATTAATTGTACAGCTTGAACGATTTTTTCATTTTCTACTGTAATCTCTTCATTCTGTGAATCAATCGTGACGGTTTGACTGTCTTGGATACCAACAACATAACTTTCGGGTGCGCTTTCCTCTTTTAATAAATAGTCGTTATATAACAAATTCTTGAATATGACTTTCCCATCTTCACCGGTCGTTAAAGTTCGAATGGCAATTTCCCCATCCTTATCATAAAGGGTAAATGTTGCCCCCTTTAGTACATCCTTTGTGGTGGCATCTACTTTTGTCACTTCTAGATTTCCCGTCTCACCGCTTCCAGTACCTGAACCGCCGGTAAGTTTTACGATGATTTTTTCATTCGATTCCGTTTTTTCAGTCGTAATCTGTTCCCCCTCAAAGACCGTTTTGTTCGTTACCTCATCGCCATCTTGTGCGTTAATATAGGACTGGTATTCTAATATATAAGCCGCATCAATGTCATTTAAGAACTTTAATTCAAAAGTTTGTTTTCCTTCTTCATCTGTATTTATATCAAGGGTGTAATCTTTGCCACGTTGTAATTCATTTTCATCGTCCTTTGTCACGTTGCCATTTTCAGATATGTTTGTTCCGTACAGATGAAAGGAATTTTCCAGCAAAATTTGATTTGTACTCGGTTCATCATACAATATCGCATTGGAAACCTTTGATTGCCCAAAATTGATATCGACTGTCCAATCGATGACTTTACCGTTTTGCGTACCCGTTTTATCCGTATATTCTCCACCGTGGGATACCGAAACGGTAGCATTCAGGCTTGTTAAAGGCTCACTTCCATCGAAAAGTAAGGCTGTGTTCGAATATTCCTTTTGAATCAATTGGTCTTGGAGACTTGTTTTGTACGTAATTAAGTAGGCTGTATCAATTGGATTTTTGAAGTGAATTTCAAAACCTGGATTCCCTTCTTCATCTTCTACTTCTTTAATCGTAAAATCTTCATTACGTATTCGTTCATCGCCTTTTTCAACCCCGTTAGCCGAACCCGTTAAATTCATTTCAAAAACTTGAATGGAACCTTCTACGAACGTTTGATTCCCTTCAATATAGTCAATTACCTTGGCCTGATCGATGTTCTTCAGATTGTAATTGATGCCTACTTCCCAAGTAATTTCTTTCGTAATCGCATTGTACGACCCGTTTTTATATCCGTTATTTTTCGTATATTGGTCTGGTTTAAATTGCGCAGTCGCTTCTTTTTGTTGTGCGTCACCGAACTCATCCGTCCAATTCATCATGACTTTATTTTTAAAAGCTTGATTCGTATTTTCCCGTGCTTCACTATTAAACGTTGTTTCGTATTCAATATTATATTGAACTGAAATCTCTTTTAAAAACGTTATTTGAAACCCATTACCGTCTGCGTTTACAGTTAAAGTGTAGTCGGTACCTTCCTCCAATTGTTCCCCACTCGCCGATTTAATCGTAAGCGTTTCAGGAAGGAATGTAAGGCCTTTATTCGTAAATTCGTCCGATAATATGACATTTTTCATCGAATACTCATCTTTATTAAACGAAATTTTCCATGTAGTCGTTTTTGTTTCGTAATTCGTATTTGGATATTTCGAATCATTCGTCTTTGTTAAAATTTGTTGGTAAATCCACCGTGAACCATTCGCATTGATTCCTTCTTCTGATGTTACGCTATTCGTTATTTTTTCATTTCCGAATACACGGTCAATGGTTTTTGTTTGATAAACGATTTTATAAGCAGCATCGATAGCTTCATTAAATTGAAGTTCAAATCCATTTTTCTCCGTAGTCGATGTCGGTGTTACCGTATAATTGTGAAATTCAACGGGATCCTTTGCATCTCCATTTTCATCGATGGTGACTTGGTACACTTTGAATGTTCCGTCAATCAGTTCTTGGGAATCATTGAACAAGTCTGTTAGTTTCGCTTGATCTTTAGAAAGCTGTTTTTCATTATAGTTGTATTGAATTTCCCACGTGATCGTTTGCGTTTTTGAATCATATTTTGTCGATTTTTTTGATAAAGGGGTGCCACGACTGACCGATACGGATGCACCGGCAGATTGTTCCATATCGTCACCAATCAACGTCGCTTCATTAAGATAACTTTTTCCATCTTCATCGGTAATATCCGTCGTAAAGGTGACTCGATAAGCTGAATCAATCTCTTCGGATGTAAATCGAAGTTGAAAATCTTCTCCAGTATCGGTTTTTTCAATGACATATTCGCTCGGATCAACCAAATCACCTTGTTCCACACTGCCGTCCAACTGAACATCGAGTTTATATACATGAATGGAATCCGCTTGTAATTGTTGACCGTCTTGAATCGGATCTCGAAGTACAGCGTTTTTTATTGTTTTCAATTGTTTGTTAAAATCCACTGTCCAATTGATGGTCGTTGCGTTATATGTCTTATCCGGAGTCCCAGTTTTGTCAATTTCAGATCCTGGTTTTGGCTGAAACTGTACAGGGATAGTAATGAAGTGGTCATCTGTAAATGAAAATACAATGTCTTGTTGAACAGACCCTTTCCAATCGGTCGTAAATTCTGTCCATAATTTAAGATTACCTTTAATATTTGAACGTTTTTCGATCTCTTCATTAAACGTCATTGTGACCGTCCCGTCTGTTTTGACTGTAAATGTTCCAATATCGATTGGACCAAAGGTTAATTTTTCGTCTTCAACATCGTTATATACTTTAAATATTTCCGGAAGTTGAAAGGTGAACGTTGAACCCGCGTGATAGCTATGGTTATTTTCAAGCTGATAGGCATATTCGATTTCTACTGCTGAACCTAGGCTTGGATGATTATCTGGATTTTGGTTAATATCGATTATGTCTCCATTTTTATCCTTCATTATCACGTTCGTCATAATATTTTCTGTAATTTCCGCCCCAGTGGTACCCTCTGTCTGCTTAACAGAATCAGAACCCAGTTCTTCGGCATGAATGGATAACGGATTGAAAAAAGCACTAAAACTCGTTTGAAAGAAAAAAAGAATTAATAGGGTAATGTACCCGGTTTTTTTTCTCATTGATCTATCTCCTTCTATCAATCATTTTTGGTTCCACACATATTCCATCATTGCATTTACCCTTTAATTTTTCTTCAACCCCTCTCCATTCCGACATCTAAGGGAATTCATTTTCTCTCGCATACGTAAGTTGAAAAATTTGTGATCTGCATTTGGGGAAAAATCTTGAGGTGGTCTTTTCTATTTCAACATGTTTCAACGGTTGTTGAATTTTTTGAAGAAATATTGACAATAGAAAAATTATGGAGAGAATTAGGTTCATGAGACGTACCTAACGATTTTCTTTGTTGCATCCCATTCCCGAAAGACCATTATAGTAGATGCACCTTTACAAATTCTATACAACCGGATGAATATTTCCTGATAATGGGATTCAATCTGGCAATATCTTTTGGTAGATATTTCGCATAACGACTGATAAGTACTAAGATAAATGGGTTTACGAATTGGATTATTTTTTTATTCGAATGCTATTACAGTTTGATTACCTTTTCACTTGTGCATTGACAATTAGATTTTTCAAATAATTATCAAAATCCAATTTTTCCATTTCACACGCGACTTCTTTAGAAAATTTCTTTTTGTTTCTTTTAACCAATGGTTCTTTTAATCTTTTTTGAAGTGAAATCTTCAAGATAAATCTTTTCCTGTACAGTTTGATTCATACATTTTTTGTTGTTACTTGAATAAAATAGCTTTTTGTAATCAAAAAAAGAGCCGACCGAGTTTTTCTAGTAACCCGGTTTCGACTCTTTTTTATTACCGATTCAGTAAGCTACCTACATAGCGTAACAGTTCATTTGCGGATGTGGAATTGTATCCGTATTCATCGATTAGGCGAGCGACAACTTCATTGATTTTTTTCAATTGTTGTTCATCTGGTGTTTTTGTGGACGTTGTAATTTTTACGACATCTTTTAGATCAGCAAACAGTTTTTTCTGGATGGCTTCCCTGAGCCGATCGTGGGAATTGTAATCGAATCGTTTCCCTTTCCTTGCAAATGCGGAGATGCGAATTAAAATTTCTTCCCGGAAAGCCTTTTTCGCATTTTCAGAAATACCGATTTGTTCTTCAATGGAACGCATTAATTTTTCATCCGGATTAATTTCTTCCCCGGTTAACGGATCCCGTAATTTCGTCTTATTACAGTAGGCTTCCACATTGTCTAGGTAATTGTCCATCAACGTTTTCGCAGATTCCTCATACGAGTAAACAAAAGCCTTTTGCACTTCCTTTTTCGCAATTTCGTCGTATTCCTTTCGAGCGAGGGAAATGTAATTTAAATATTTTTCCTTTAATTCTTCCGTAATGGACGGATGTTGATCTAAACCGTCCTTTAAGGAGCGAAGAACATCGAGGGCATTGATTGAATTTGTTTCTTTTCGTATTATCGTCGATGAAATGCGATTAATGACATATCTCGGATCAATGCCACTCATTCCTTCGTCTGGATGTTCCTTTTTTAATTCTTCCACGTCGATGGAGCTAAACCCCTCCACACTTTCCCCATCGTACAGACGCATTTTTTTAATTAAATCGATATCCGCCCGTTTCGGTTCCTTCAGTCTCGTTAAAATCGTAAACATCGCAGCCACCCGTAACGTATGGGGAGCGATATGCACATGGCTAACATCACTTTGACGAATCATTTTTTCATAAATTCTTTCTTCTTCCGAGACTTTCAAATTATACGGAATCGGCATGACGATAATTCTCGAATGAAGGGCTTCGTTTTTCTTGTTGGAGATGAACGAACGATATTCTGCTTCATTCGTATGGGCTATAATTAATTCATCAGCAGAGATTAACGCGAACCGACCAGCCTTGAAATTTCCTTCTTGGGTAAGGGATAAAAGATGCCATAAAAACTTTTCATCACTTTTTAACATTTCTTGAAACTCCATCATGCCCCGATTCGCTTTGTTTAATTCTCCATCAAACCGGTACGCCCGAGGATCCGATTCCGACCCGTATTCGGCAATGGTGGAAAAATCGATACTTCCTGTTAAATCTGCGATATCTTGGGACTTTGGATCCGAAGGGCTAAACGTACCAATACCGACCCTCCGATCTTCCGAGAAAAAGATCCGTTCCACTAAAACGTCCTCAATCCGGCCACCATATTCCTCCTCTAACCGCATCATATTTAGTGGGGACAAATTCCCTTCAATTCGAATGCCATATTCCTTATAAAAATCGTCACGCAGATGGTTTGGAATGAGGTGTAGAGGGTCTTCATGCATGGGGCAGTCCTTGATGGCATAGACTGCTCCCCGATCGGTTCGGGAGTAGGCTTCCAAACCTCGTTTTAAAAGGGTTACTAACGTGGATTTTCCTCCACTAACAGGGCCCATCAACAATAAAATTCGCTTGCGAACATCGAGTCGTTTCGCAGCCGGATGAAAATATTCTTCCACCAACCGCTCCAATGCGTCTTCCAATCCGAACAACTCGTGGCTAAAAAAGCGGTACACTTTACCGTTTTCAGTCTGCTCTACACCCGCATTTTTAATCATATTATATATACGGGAATGGGCAGACTGGGCTACCCAAGGCTTCTCCTTCACAATTTCCAAATACTCGGCGAATGTACCAACCCACTTCAGTTTTTCCTCTTCTTCCCGATACTTCGCAATTTTATCCAAAATCCCCATTGAACGGAATCCCCCTTTTTAAAATGTTCACTTCCTCCACATGAATGACTCCGTTTTATTCATAAACAATCTATACGTATAAATATATGAATTTCCATAAAAAAAATGTTTAAATCAGCCATGAAAATAGCGAAAAAGAAAATCCATCGTTAAAGTGAAGGTTTCAATCCATTTGCAATACATCACTGTCCACATCATTTCTACACCTTTTTAAAAAATGTAAAATAGTGGAAATTAAAGGTAGGGAAGTTCCATGGAGATGTTTTATTCGCTTATCCCTTTGTAAACTGAACTTTCATGTAATCGTCCCTTAAAAATAAAGATGATAAGTGGAAGAGTAGTATTTATGAAAAAGAGCTACTCTTCCAACTCTCATATACATTAGAACGAATATACTTGAAGTCAGGTTTATTTTTTGATTACTTAATAATAAATCCTTAATTTCTATTTGTTTAAGATTAATATTTACTTCCCTAAAGCTGTAACATAATATCGGAATTTTTCATCACTAAACTTTATATTTCATATCTGATTATATTTATGAAGGCAAAGCATGGTGAAAAAAAGTGACGAAAGATGTGAAAAAACTACTAGAACAAGTACTCACTTTCACTTTTATCATTTTTAGTTTTTATATCTGGAAAACATATTTTCATGATTTATGGTGGATGTTTTTCGTATTATTGATCATCGCCGGAACGCTTCCTTCAATGATCCTTAGTTTTGTTCCTACAAAAAAGACGAATAAAAAAACAAATAGAAAATCTACTACAAATAAAAAGAAACCGTCTACAGCGAAAAAACAAACCGTTACGGGAAATTGTAATGATCGTAAAAGTATTGACAATCTCCTTACTTGCGATTTGAAAAAATTATCCGGTGATGATTTTGAAAAATTATGTTATTTATATTTCAAGGCGCATTATAAAGAAGTGGAACAAACAAAACGTACGAAAGATAAAGGTGTTGACATTATTTTCAAGGATAAAGATGGTTTTAAAGTTGCTGTTCAAGTAAAACATCGATATGTTTCAAAGAATAATGTCACGGTAAGAGAAATTAACGAGTTAAATGGTGCTCGTCGAAACCATCGATGTCAAAAGGCTTTATTTATTACGTCTGCTGGATATACAAGAGATGCTTTAAGACTTGCGGATGAACAGCATATTAAAACGTATGGTTACGAATGGGTGGAAAATAAAATTTTAAAATGGAGAATGAAAGAAGCAAAGAGAAGAAAGTTAATTTAATCGGAGGGTAAAGTACCCCACCTTGTTTTTGGGATACTTTTTTTAAACAACACAAAATATCACCAAATTATTGAATAAATACGGTGTCAAAGCGAAAAAAGGAGCAATATGGAGTGATTTTTCCGTCCGCTTTATTTTAAGAAATCCGATTTATTCGGGAAAAAATCGATGGAATTGGCGTTCTCCTGTAAAAAGAAAAGCCTATACGGGAGCAGAAATTATCAAAGAAATCGATCAAGAAGGGTTTGAACCGATTATATCGGAGGAATTGTTCCGGGAAACAGAAAAACGAATGAAAGAACGAAGCTATATGGCGTTTCGATCCGATAACTACTATCCCTTTTCCGGTGTTGCCAAATGTGCAAAGTGTGGACATAGCTATACTGGACCATTTAAAAAAAGGAGATCCAGAACAATCTATCGTTTTTATAAATGTGCTGGGAGATGCAAATTTGGTATATGCGATAGTCAAGTTGTTGTTGAGGAATCAATCGAAAACGCCTTACTGGGTATGTTAGAATTGGCTAAAACGGAATTAGAATTCGAGGACAAAAATTATTATCCGACCGTTGATAAAAATGAAATTGAAAAACAACTGGAGAAAATCAAAGAAAAGAAAGAACGAACGAAAGACTTATATATTGATGGCGATCTAACGAAAGATCAATACAAAAAGCGTCTTGAAATATTTCAAGAGGAAGAAAAAGAACTCCTTTCCCTTTTAAACAAGGTGGATGAGGATGCAAATATCGAGGAAATAAAAGAAATCTTACAAAACATAAAAAACGAATGGCATAACATGAGTTACGAATCAAAAAACACGCCATCCATTCCATTTTTCAAAGTTTAATGATTGAAATCGTCGAAAACTCAAAACATGGGCGCTATCCAACACCTGCCATTGTAAAAATTATGGGACTGTCCGAAAAGTAAGAAATCACCAAATACTAGTAAAACAGAAATGTTGATATATTAAAGTTTTGTAATATTAAAAGGGGCATTCAGAAGTCAAAAATACGACTTTCTGGACAGCCCCGACAACCCCAATTTTTCTTGGGATGTTGAAAAATAAACTCAATTCTTTAAATCTTATTAATTATTTTTAAACACTCTTCAAGTAATTAAGGGTTGTTATATATAATTAAAATTGATATTTTGTAATTCTTATGTTATTTTGAAATTGTTAAAACCAATAAAGGAGTGGATTAGTATAATGTCATTTGATTTAAGAAAAATTGATCATGTACAACTAGCCGGACCGAAAGGTTGTGAAGATCAAGCGAGGAAATTTTTTGTTGACATTCTAAACTTTGAGGAAGAAGAGAAGCCAGAAACACTAAAATCCAGAGGGGGAGTTTGGTTTAAAAAGGGGGATATTCATATACATATAGGTATAGAAGACCCATTTACTCCCGCAAAAAAGGCCCATCCTGCATTTGAGGTCAAAAATATTGAAAAATTGAAATCCCATTTAATTGAAAATGAAATTAAAATTATTGTCGATGATAAGTTACCAGGTGCTTCAAGATTCTATACTTCGGATCCATTTGGAAATAGGTTAGAGTTCTTGGAATGGTTATAGAAATATGTAAAAAAGTTTTATGTTGTAAGATGTATTTCTTATAATAATTACATATAATTTTTCTCTGGCTCTTGTTATATTTTGAAATAACATCTTATCGAGTTTATATTGAGGTGATCCTGAGGGTCTTGTTGAATCAATCTTACAATTTTGTAGAAAAAATAATTATTAATGACAACCGCAACATTATCGAACTCTTGCCCGATTACCTCATGAGCATTAAAATCGTAATCAGATTGATAACTATCGTAAGGGAGAACGTTATATATGGATGAAGTATAATTAAGTACCTGCCACCCGTTATTTTTAAGTACATCACAAAACATTTTAACATCCTTAGCTTTTGTAAAATATTGAAGATAGAAATTTTTATATTCAATGTTGGGATTTATTTTATTTTTATCAAACAAATTTTGGACAAAAGCACTTAATTCTTTATTTGTACGGATCTTACCTTTTAAATGATATATTTTATATTGGTCCCCTATAGAATCTATCCATTTTTCAATTTTTCCTTTATTTTCGTATTCCCCCAAAAATTGATTCGGATCATAAGAAAAAATACATTTAGCAGATTTATCTTGCAAAACGCTTAATATTTTTTCCATTTGGTTAGAATATGTTCGTTGTGCTTCGTCAAAAATGATAAAATCGATTGAGTTTATTTTTTCTGTATCATTATTAATAAAATTCTTCACAAAATCTTTTATTGAATAAATTTTCCAACCATATTCGTTTTTAAGTTTGTAATGTCCATTAGACAATTTTCCGTTGTGAATAATGACTACATTTTTTTCCTTTTATGTATTCATGTGCAATGTTATAAGTTAATAAGGTTTTTCCAGTGCCAGGATTACCTTTGATAAGAACATATTTAATTTCATTTTGATTCAGCAAAGAAACAATGTCTTTTTTTATTTCTTTTTGATTTCCATTCAAAAAATATTGTTCCTTTATATGCTTGGTAGAATGATAATAAATTAATTGAGCGCATGCACCATTCCTCCAAAATCATTATTGTCAAGAATTAATATAAATTTTCAATCAATATTTTACCTAGATTTATATCCCTTTTCCGGTGTTGCCAAATGTGCAAAGTGTGGACATAGCTATACTGGACCATTTAAAAAAAGGAGATCCAGAACAATCTATCGTTTTTATAAATGTGCTGGGAGATGCAAATTTGGTATATGCGATAGTCCAGTTGTTGCCGAGGAATCAATCGAAAACGCCTTACTGGGTATGTTAGAATTGGCTAAAACGGAATTAGAATTCGAGGACAAAAATTATTATCCGACCGTTGATAAAAATGAAATTGAAAAACAATACGAAAATCTGCATCACCATCCATTCCGGACTTGCGCAACAGCTCTAAAAGTGACATTCTATCTCATAGAAGCCACGGTCACGAAATAACCGGAAAGAGTTTGAAAGAAGAAATATTATTTATGGACGAAACTCCGAATTTCTTGTTCCAAAGCTCAAAAGAGTAATAACTTATTTTTTATCTTTTTCCTCAAATTTCTCAAGTACATCGTAAAGACGCAAGAATGGAAAAATTCCAATCATTAATACTAGCAAATATAAAAGATTCTTTTCGGGAAATAAATAGTTAACAACATAGGAATAGGACGAAAGAAAAAGTACAAGTATTATATATTTTAAAAATGTTTTCACAGTCTCCGCCTCTTAATTATAAATCGCTATCCATCCATTATTAGGTTTTTTATCTCTCTTGTCTAGTTATTTTGCAATTTTCGTGTATATTCTAAGTAATTCATAGCAACATAAACGATAAACCAGGAAAATAAGAGAAAATACAGAGAGAAGGACATTTTCAAACCAAATCCGATCAAATCCAGTTAGTTTCTATTTTTCTCCTAAGAAAAATTGAGTTAATTTTTTTGCAGTTATGAGAGGAATAATAATGAAACTCATGATAATAATAAACATAGTAAGTAATTGCACACCAGATGGCTCAATAAACCAAATTGGAAAAAGATAAGTATGAATCAAATCGAGGAACAAATAGAAGAAAGACAGAGAAACAATAAAAAACAACCAAAAAGCAATGACCCTTTTATTCATGAAATCCCCCTCTATTCAAATAAGTTATTTTAAACTTCTTAGTTGAATCCCTTCAATATTTTTCATATTCCACTTTGAATCAGTGAGAAGATGTTCGTACAAGATATATTTTTTTGAACGAAACGCTGAGTTTCTAGTTCCAAACTAATAAATAGTAATAAATTGTTATTCTTGATCTTGATTTTTGGTCAAATATTTCTCAATTATATCGTAAATTGAGAAAAATAGCATACCTCCAATAATTAATACAGCTATGAAGAGTATATTTCAAAGTTTTTCGTCAAAATAGGGATTTTCAAATTATCCACAGTTGGTAAAATTTTCCAGTTACTTTCCTTCTAAAATTTTTAAAAACTAGTCCTATTAATGCGATTTTTCTATAAAGTTGTGGATAACTTGCTTTTTACTCCCTATTCATCACACCCTTCTGCTATAATAGAATTGTTAGGTATATGTAAACCTAACCTGTATTTTTTTACATTTTTTCAAATCCTCGACTGTTATAATGCGGGTTCGGATCGCTTCTAACAGCTTCGAGGATATTTCTTTTGCTGACTTTTTCAGCTGCTTCAAAAGTTTTGACCCATATTTATATAGTTGAACAAGGATATCAGCTATTTGAACAAGTAAGTAATGATTTTTCAGTGCATTGTAATTATGACAATTCACATGTTCAATTTCATACCAACCATTTTTCTGGTTATTAAAACCCTCATTTTCTATTTTCCAGCGTCTTCGACCTGCCTGAACAAGTATTTCTGCATTCCTTTCAGTTATTCGAAAGTTTGTAATAAACAGAAACTCCTGTTTTTTCTCATTCTCAGTTACTTTTACTTTTTCCACAAGATTTACCAAACGATCGTTATAAGCAATATCATTGACCCAGAAATATTCTGAGCTTTTACCATTCGTTTCTAAAGATTGGATTGCTCTGAATTCTTGAGAAACCGTTTTAATCCGATCTTCTTTGAACCGGAAAATATATTTCCAATTGTGTTTATCACAAATTTCAAATACTGGTTCACAAGCATAAAGGCTATCTGCGATAAGACAAATAGGAAGACGTTTAAATGTTTTCTTTAATTTATCGACTAGCCTCATAAAAGCTTTTAACTCACAATCCTGCTTTGGAACATTTTCTGACTCATTTTCTATAAATTCTGTAGCGATGCTAAGAACCATATCTCCTACCACAAGCTTGGCTTCTAGAACATGGTGCATATATGCCACTTTTGTTTCTCCGGTTTCCTTATCCTTGTATTCCCTTCTCAGACAATGTTCACAGTGTTTTTCCTTAAATGTATGGATACCTGTCCCATCGAAAACAATTGGCCAATATTTATTTAGAATCCGGAAGGATTCTAAGCATCTTTTTTCAAAAAGTTTTTTGATTAGATAAATCCTTATGGTTTCAAGCTCTTTTGGCTCCAACTTTGCTAAAAAGTCATTAATTGTATCATAATGCGGGAGCTCGTTGAGCTCTTTCAAACCCAAAACTACTCGAATATTTTCGATACATTCATCCTTATTAAACAATTCGGTCATACTTCTCATTGATTTGATTCCAAATACACTTTTAAGAAGAATGGTGTAAAGGATTGTTTCTGGACCATAGGTAATGTAGCTTTGATGCCTTTTATCTTTTACTTTTTTTAGTTGATCTACCAAGTCTTTAAAGAAATGATTTTGAATCTTAACGAAGTCGAAGAAAAAGTTTTGGTTTTTTTCTCTTTCTCTTTTTTCTTTCCTTGTTAACATTCACAAATCCCCCTTAAATCTTGATAAATCCAGATAAATTATCGCATATTTATCAAAATTTGGGGGCTAGAAGCTCAATTTATCTCGAAGAATTTTTACTCCTCAGAGCTGTAATTAATACGATCAAATGTAAAAGATTTCTTTCTGGGAAAAAATAATTAACACCATAGAGATATGAGCCTATAATTAATATGGGTGACATACTCCCACCACCTACGCTTCGCTTAGAGGTGGAGGCTTCTCGGGTAATCCCATCTCATGATGGGATTACCCGAGCGATCCCCGTGTGCCCCACGGTTCGAGGACAAATTAGACTATCGCTAATCGTTTCATGCCCTCATGTTTGATATTGATTGCTGCATTGACGTCCCTGTCGCTTTTGAATCCACATTCACAGCGGAATGTACGCTCAGAAAGCGATAGCAACTCCCTGACTTGACCGCAACACGAACACGTTTTGGATGAGGGAAACTATTTGTCGATTTTGATCAGTTTCTTCCCCTGTTCTTCCAATTTGTACTGAAGGAAAGAGGTGAACATGCCCCAGCCGTTGTCATGAACGCTTTGACCGAAATGGAGGGCTTGTGACATCCCTTTCATGTTGAGGTCTTCGATGACCACGCAATCATAATGTTTCGCTAATTTGTGCGACTCCTTATGCAGAAAGTCTTTTCGTTGATTCGAAATTTTTTCATGTAGCTTTGCAACTTTCAAACGCTGTTTGTGCCAACGGTTGGAACCTTTCTTTCTGCGTGATAGAATGCGCTGTTCCTTTGCTAATGTTTCCAATGCTTTACGATAGAATCGAGGATAATTGGCTCTCTTACCCTCGCTATCGACATACAACGTGTTCATGGAAAAATCTAAGCCAACAACCGTTTGCACTTCTTTTGATACAGGTTGATGTTCGTACTCTGTAAGAATAGAAATATCGTATTTTCCTGTTTTTGTTTTCGTGATCGTACAAGCTTTGATGATATGGTGGACAGGAATCTCCCGATGTTGCTTGAACTTGACCCATTTCAGTTTGGGTAACTTGATATAGCCATCTGAAAGCTTAATGTTGCCATTGACCACATTTGTCGTGTACGACTGTTTCGCCTTGCGGTTTTTGAACTTTGGAAATCCAGCACAACCGGAAAAGAAATTTTGAAACGCTTTCTGCAAATTCAATTGGGCGTTTGCCAGCGCAAGGCTATCCACTTCTTTAAGCCAAGGAAACTCCTTTTTGTACTTGGCAGGGGTCGGAAATATTTGTTTTTTCAAAGCTTCTTTGTCGTCTTTGAACTTTTCATAAATTTGTATGCGTTCTTCAAGCATTTTGTTGTAAACGAAACGGACACAACCAAAGGTTTTGGCGAGCAGTTGTTCTTGTTCTTTTGTTGGGTACAGACGGAACTGATAGGCTTTGTTTACCATATCGACACCCCATCACTTCATACCTTGATTTTCTATATATTTTTTTATTCCTTCAATGGGTGCACCACCCGTTGTAAGCAGGCAAAAGCTTCTTGACCAAAAATATTCTTTCCACAGCTTTCTTTTCACTTGTGGAAAATGCTTTTTGATCAGTCGAGAACTTGCACTTTTATAGGCATTGATGAACTTTGACAGTTCGCTATTCGGATGTGCTTTGAACAAAATATGCACATGGTCCATATCGTGATTCCATTCGACTAAGGAAATATTGTAATTTTTACCCAGTCTCACAAACATATCTTTCGCATAGTCAGATATGGTATCATCAATCACTGGTCTGCGATATTTTACAACCAGAACAAGATGATAATACAACGAGAACACTGAATGGTTATTATTATCTAATTTCATTGGTAAAACAGCCTTTCATTTTTATAATACTGATTATATCATAATACAAAAAAGAGACAACTTATACCTACGCCTAACCGAAATTCATCTCCCACTTTCACTTCGTTTAGAAGTGGGGGACTTCTTCCGGAAAGATGTTAAATATTTTAAAAATGTTTTCATAATAACCATCCCTGAATCAATTTCTATCTGCCCATGATTAGGTTTTTTAATCTCTTTAATCCTGGTTCTAGCTATTTTCCCTACATACAACTCAACTAATTATTCCATTTCAATAATAACGATTGTACCGATAGAACTTATGCGAACTTTTAACGCATGGGGGAATAATCTTTGGTGATTTATGAAACATTCATTTCATTTAATTTTGTTCAGATTTGTTTTGAAATCTTAACAATTTTTCATTGCTTAATTTCTTTCTTAATTCATTAAGTAACTATATAATCAAGTTATATAATATTCTTAAAATTATATCTACAATGTTGACCCATACAAATTACTCCTTCTTACCTTTATAGTTTTAGCTTTTGCTATTTTTATTTATGCTGACGATTTCGGTGATCGATATTTCTTATATATCATCTTTTTTGGGATAGTATCTTTTGAGAAAAGGGAAATAAAAAGTTCAAAAAAATTTTATCAAAAATACGGAATTGAAAAAGGATTTTGTATTGGAACGATTACAGAGAATTGAATCTGTCATATTTTTACTAATATTGTTTGGTCGCTTAAAGGTAAATAACATATGGACCTAAATTAAATAATCTCTAAGGGAGTTTATTTAAAATTTAATCGGTGATGATCAAATCGAATATATCCAAATCTTTCGATAATCGTTTATAATGATATTTGAGAGTCAAAAACAAAGGGGGTTCAAATATGGGAACATGGATTATTTTAGGGGTAGCACTTGCTTTCCTCATCGCAATTTTCACAGCTGGTTATGAAGATAAACCAGATCAATTTTGACTGAGTAAGGGTTGAGGATCCTATCCCCTCAACCCATTATTTTGTTCGAAAACGGGTCGAGGTTCCTGTCCCCTCGACCCTTTTTAATATAAGTTTGGAAAGTGTTGTTGGCGTAAAGCCTCATAAACTAATATTGCGGCTGTATTGGATAAATTCAATGACCGAACATTGTCATTCATTGGAATGCGTAGACAACGGTCTTTATTTTTTTCCAATAATTCCTTTGGCAGCCCTGACGTTTCTTTTCCAAACATAAAATAGTATTCTTTCTGTTGGTCACTGTAATCAAAAGAACTATAGTACTCTTTTCCATTCGTTTCAATAAAGAAAAATTCTCCCTTAGGATTTTTTTCAAAAAACTCGTCTAACGAATCGTAATAGACGACTTTGACATAAGGCCAATAATCTAATCCGGCTCGTTTTAACATTTTGTCATCGGTGGAAAATCCTAAAGGACGAATTAAATGTAACGTTGTATCCGTTGCAGCACAAGTTCTTGCAATGTTTCCCGTATTGGCTGGAATTTCTGGTTGATATAATACGACATGAATTGCCACGTTTCTTCACCTTCTAAGTTTTCAATCTTTTTCTTCCGTTGAAATTCAATAAAAATCAATTTAATCTTTTGAATGGTCTACAATTGAAAAAAAACGATATTGAATTTGATTAGTGTATGCGGAGGAATCTTCATAAGACCAATACCGTAGTCGACTGTTCGTCGTTTGAGCATTGACAAGGGGATATCCGTAAGCATCCTTCCCGGTGACGATGGTGGAATGATCGAACCTTCCATCACCTTGGAAATCGTAAAAAATCACATCACCGAGCTGAAGACTTCTCGGATCTTCAACCACTTCCGCCCTAAGACCTTTTGTTGAGGAGGATAAATATAAACATAGAGCATGGGCTACAGACCAGCTGTAACTCCAATTGTTTCCTTGGTACCACCAACCTTTCGTTCGATTCGGGTACCCCCACATCGGTGCTCCACCTGCATGTAAACATTGGGAAATAAAATTCGTACAATTATTTTCAAAGCTTTTATATTTTGGATTCGTATCGTTCCACCAACGATCCGCATATTGAACAGCCTTGATTCGATCGTATTCATAAGGAATTCTTACCGATTGTAAGTCGAGATCAGTACGACTGAAGAACAAATCCTCCTGCTTAATTGGTGTTGGAATTTCCTGATCTTTCAATAAAGATTCTTGATCAAAAGTCGCAACTCTCTTTTCCACTTCTTCTTCCAAATAAAATTGTTCACCTTGTTTAAGTAAAAATGTGAGATGACATATATAATAGTATTTGGTTTGATCCCCTGCATTGATTTTATTTGTAATCTTCGCCCTTGCTTTAACTTTTTTCAAATCTGCTTTCCTTTTCAATAGAAGCAATCGTTTTCGTTCGACTTCTGGAAATTCGCTTTTTTCGTTATGAAAATAATCGTTTATCCTTCTTTGTAACTGGGTTTTCATTTGTTCCAACATTCCAACATACACTCCTTTCCATTGTATGTGTATGTTGGAAGACGGTCAATATTTCAGAAATAGATCCTTTTTTATAAGTAGACGGAGTAGAAGAATTCTAATATATTAAAGTTCGCCTTATTTTAACCGATGGAATCACATATACCAAACAACACGGTCTTTTTATTGCTTCCTTTCCCCATTCAAATTTTCCAATGCTTTTTCCAATTCCTTTAATACGTCCGCATCCTTTTCCCTTTCCTTCGCCTGTAATAAAATCTCATTTACTTTTTTTCCCCCTATTTTCCCAAGGGCCCATGCTGCAGTACCCCGAATAACGGGACGAGGATCATGTTTTAAAACTTGTTCCAAATCGGGAATAGCTGATTCGTCCTTAAAATGTCCGAGGGCGAGAATCGCATTTCGTTGAATCGGTTTTTTTCCTCGCCAAGCACCTGCTGTTTTTCCAAATGTATTTTTAAATTCCCGATTGCTAATGGAAAGGAGAGGTTTTAATCGCGGTTTTGCCAATTCCGGATCCGGCTCAAATTCAGGATGGAAATGAAAATCTTTTCCCTTATTGTATGGACAAACCATTTGACACGTGTCACAACCATATAATCGATTTCCGATTTTCGATCGAAATACCTCTGGCAAAAAATCCTTCGTCTGGGTTAAATAGGAAATACAGATTTTTGCATTAATTTGGCCTCCCTGTACAAGGGCTCCTGTCGGACAGGCTTCTAAACATTTATTACAAGTTCCACATTGGTCTTCAATAGGAGTATCCGGTTCAAAGGGAATATTCGTAATCATTTCCCCTAAATATACATAGGAACCGTATTCTGGCGTAATAATTGAACAATTTTTCCCACTCCAGCCAATTCCCGCTCTTTCTGCAACCGCCCGATCAGAAAGTTCTCCCGTATCCACCATCGATTTGCAACGGGCATTCGGATACCGTTCGATAATAAATGCTTCTAATTTGGCAAGTCGATTTCGTAAAACCGTATGATAATCTTCCCCCCAAGATGAGCGACTGAATATTCCTCTTCGATCTGTTTTCGTTCCTCGTACATGGGTTTTCATTTTTGATGGATATGCTAGGGCGATGGAAATGATCGATGCAGGTTCATCAAAGATTAATGAAGGATTGGTCCGCTTTTCAATATCTGGCTCTTCAAATCCTGAGTGATAATTAAGCTCCCTTTGACGAACAAGTCTTCCTTTTAATGTCGTAAATGGATCTGCTGTTGTAAACCCGATTTTATCAATTCCAATCCTTTTACTATAAGCAATGACTTCTTCTTTTAATTTCCGAATATCCATCCGATCCCCCTCCTTTCCATCTTTCAAGCTAATCAGCAAAAACAATATAAAGGTTATATAAAATCATATCAAAATTTTGTGTAAGAAAATTATCTTGAGTTTCTTAAAAAAGCTTATTTCGTCGTTTTTCCCATTTAGTCTGAAACAAAAATCTCGCTACTTCCTTTTCCTATTAACAACCCTTTTAAACAAGCATGATTCATTAATATAAAAACGCAATGCTTCGTTCTTTTTGAAACAAAACACTGCGTTGGATCAAAATGTATGGAGCGGGTGGTGGGAATCGAACCCACGAAATTAGCTTTTCGTACTTCTAGGCGATCCCGTTAGATAGATATCAGCAAGATTGAAGCTATCGTCCTTTTCACATAGAAGTAAG
Organism: Fervidibacillus halotolerans; assembly: GCF_026547205.1. Lineage (GTDB taxonomy): Bacteria > Bacillota > Bacilli > Bacillales > Caldibacillaceae > Fervidibacillus > Fervidibacillus halotolerans. The sequence continues at coordinate 2,050,021 of NZ_CP106877.1, forward strand.
CGTGTAGCTATCGTTGTCCACTTAACTACACCCGCATAATTATTTCTACCATTATTCTTATTACCCTAATTTAGTCTACATATTCTGGGTAGCCAACAGACACGGTTACTTAAAAACCCCTAAGTTGGGACGAACATTCTTTCACAAAGGGAATCGGACATGGAATGAATTTTACACAAATCTTCGACAGAAACCTGTGAACTGTTTGTCCAAAAATCGTAACAGAAAAAATATACCACCATTTATTCCATTTGTCCAATTTTTTTAACGAATGGAGAAAAAGAATGGAGTGTGTCCAATTTTATTAAATTTGGGAGGTATGTCTCAATGATATGGGGAAAGCAGGCCGGATATTACCATGCCTGCTCGACGCTTGTTCATTCGTTGTTTTCTGAAAATTCTTCAACAAAGGTGGCCAATGTACGTACCATCACACCTGTAGCTCCCGCAGGTCCAAGTTCATAACCTGATTTTACAATAGATGTTCCTGCTATATCTAAATGCACCCATGGCGTATCTTCAGCAAATTCTCCAATAAAGGCCCCACCCATAATCGCATGACCTTCTCTTGAAGGGGAGTTGTTCAAGTCAGCAATTTTACTATTTCTCACTTTTTCCCGATCTTTCTCCGTCAACGGTAATTGCCAAATCATTTCTCCTGTTTCCTTTGAAGCATCGATGATTTTTTCTAACAAAGCTTCGTCATTCGTTATCGCGCCCGTTTTATCTGATCCTAAAGCGACGATTACCCCGCCGGTAAGGGTCGCTACATCAACAAGGACATCTGCCCCATGTTGTTTCGCATATGTAATTCCATCAGCTAACACAAGACGGCCTTCCGCATCCGTATTTAACACTTCAATTGTTTTTCCACTCATCGATGTAATGACATCATCCGGTTTAAATGCCTTTCCACTAATCATATTATCTGTTGAAGGGATGACGGCTACCACATTTTGTTCCGGCTTTCTCTCACCGATAATTTCCATTGCACCGAGTACAGCAGCCGCTCCGCCCATATCCGTTTTCATATTAACGAGACCGTCCCTTGGTTTTAAGGAATATCCTCCCGTATCAAAGGTAATCCCTTTTCCGACAAGTCCGATGACGTTCTTCCATTCCTTTCGACCTTGATATTTTAGTACAATGAGTTTTGGGGGATTTTCTGACCCTTGGTTTACAGCGAGCAGAGCGCCCATCCCTAGTTTTTCCATATCTTCTTTTTCCAATATTTCACATTCAAATCCGTACCGATCAGCTAACATTTTCGCATATTTAGCCAAATGATCCGCTGTTAACAAATTGGAAGGCGTATTGACTAACGTACGGGCGGAATTCGTTGCACGACCGTAAATATATCCAGTTACCAGAGCTTTTTTTATTTCTTCTTCGTTTCCATCATAATAAACGGTAAATTTTTCGATTTCCACATCCGGTTTATTTTCCTTCTGTTTATATCCTTTAAAAGTGTAGGTAGAAAGGATGAAGGATTCCGCGGCTAATTTAGCAACCGTTAATGGGTCCACACGAGCCGTTATGAACGATTGTAAATCTATTGCAAGGGAATCTCCACGATTTTTCTTCACAGTTTGAAAGGCCGCACCGAAGCTTTCTACCAAATCTTCCTTCGTCATCTTTTTCCTTTGACCTAGGCCGACAAATAATAGCCTTTTCGCTCCAATCCATCCGAATGTATGTATAACCGATACTGCCTTTTTCTTTCCAGAAATATCTCCAGATTTTACTAATTCTCTCAAATGATTTTGAAAAGAATCATCTAGTTTTGAAAACCATTCTCCAAATTTTTCGCCTTCTTGAAAAACACCAATAATAAAATATCCTTCTTTATTTTGAAAATTTTGTTTTTTTTCAATATGAAACATATTAGCACCTCCCCTTCCATTATAAAGGAATAAAGGATTAGTGCATACCCTTACGTATGTTCCTTATCCATCAAGTTGTAAAAGATTTATAACGATATATTCAAATATTTCTCAAATTTTAAATCCTTTTGTTTGATAAAATGGGTAGTGGATAGAGGGTGAATATTTTATAATTCTCAATTAACATATTTAATTCTCATTTATTTTTCATCTTCACAAAATCGTCAAATATTTACAAGCCTTTTTAATAGACATTTTTATCTATACTTTTTATTATTAAAATAGATATTTAATAATAATAATTTTAATTGGAGGCGTATTCAAATGACTGAACACACAGTAACAGAAGTACGATCTTTACCAAGAATTGGACAAAAGGCACCACAATTTGAAGCTGTCACGTCCCAAGGAAAAATTCGTTTATCCGATTATGAAGGAAGTTGGCTTATTTTATTCTCCCATCCTGCTGATTTTACACCGGTTTGTACAACTGAATTCATCGCTTTTCAAGAAATCTATCCCCAATTAAGGGAAATGAATACCGAATTGTTAGGACTCAGTGTGGATAGTGTATCCTCCCATATTTCATGGATTCGAAATGTGGAAGAAAAATTCGGTGTTAAACTTGAATTTCCAATTATTGCTGATTTAAATAAAGAAGTTGCCCAATTATACGGAATGATTATGCCGGAAGAAAGCTCAACGGAAACTTCTCGAGCAGTATTTGTAATCGATGATAAACAAATTATCCGGGCGATCATTTATTATCCATTAACAACCGGAAGAAATATGGACGAAATTCTTCGTTTAGTAAAAGCCCTTCAAACAACAGATCAACACGGTGTAGCAACTCCGGCTAACTGGCGAGAAGGGGATAAAGTAATTTTACCAACCCCGCCAAATATTGAAGTGGCTGAAGAACGAATGAAAGATGAAAGTTTAGAATGCGTCGATTGGTATTTCTGCAAAAAACAACTGTAAAGGAGATTTCCCTATGGCGTGTATGACAGATACCGGTCACTTGTCAGAATCGGCAAAAAAACTATTAAAAAGCATTGAAAAGGACAATTTAACAGCGCAAGAAATATCGAAAAAAGTAGGGCTACCCCTTTTTAAGGTGCGTAGTAGCTTAAGGGAAATGGAAGAATTAGATCTTGTTGTAAAAGATGGGGACAAGTTTAAAATGGCCCCGAGAGCAAAAGAATATTTTGGATAAATTAAAAAGGGTGCACTGAACTTTGCACCCTCTTATTTTTTCTCCTTTTGTACAAACTGAGAACGAAATACTTGCATCGCTTCATTCTCATTTAATTTTTCCAGTTGTTCATTCGTTACTTTCCCGTCTCCCTTTTCAATCAAATAAACTTCCACGACTTTTTTTCCCCATTGACTATACACATCTTCCACTGTTTCAAAATACAAATCAATTTTATTTCCTTTAATGGCAGACCCTTTATCAGCGACAACACCGAACCCGTAACCGGGAATAAACAGCACTGTCCCAAGGGGGAATACATTCAAATCAGCAGCAATCGTTGAATACAAATCCCTCTTCACCTTTACGCCGGAATAAGTAATCCCATAGGACGGGTCTCCAGGCCTTTTCCCCGTCGATTCATACCCTGCTGTATAACCTGTTGCAACAACGGTATAACTCGGATATTTTTCCCAATTAAATGCTTCTTCTAAGGAAGGAATTTCCCCCTCAATTTCTTCACTAGAAGAAATCATTTTTCTCGGTGAAAGGGCTTCCTTTAGCGATTTCATTTGATCGCCTATTTTTTTCAATGCATGAAGGAAGACATGATTCCTTGATGAAGATGAATAATCGTTGAGAATACGGGGCTCTTCGAAAAAAATCGTTTGAGCATAAACTCCCGAAACAGATTGAAAGGTCGTTAATATCGCTAAGATAAACAAAATCGTCATGATCAATCGTTTCAACCATTTTTTTGCTTTTTCCATATATTTCACTCCTCCCGAATCTATTTCTTTCCCAATCTGACAGGAAATATTCATCGGGAGAGAGTTTTTGTTCATTTTTTCTTAAAATACTTATTTTTTAAATAGTTAAAACAAAAAAGAGACGATACAAATACAGTTTGTTTGTAATCGTCCCTTTTTAATAATTTCCTTATTCCATTTTAAACTACTACATCTTTATTCCTAAAACATGCGATACCCTTTTTTTCTTAACAAATTCATTACGTATCCGGATAAAATTGCACCTAAAAAGCCAAAGAATAATATGATAATATCCGTAGGGGTTAAAAGAAAAATATTTTCTGCTAAATTTGAAAAGGATTCCTTAGGATTTGTAAAGTAATCTGTGAATGAAACTTCGTCAACGATTAGCAACACGACAATCGGATACAAAATTGCCATGATCCAAGTCATTCGTAATAACATATTTAATATAAAACCGATTCCGAAAAATAAAACAAAAAATAGTACGATAGAAATGAGAACATGTACGATTGATATTTGCATATTGCAGTCTCCCCTTATTGACAACCTATTCAAAATAAGTTTAATGAATGGATATTCAAGAGTCAATTAATAAGGGGGGAAAACCCATTTTTAATCGAATTATTTAGTAAACATTATGCGGCTTTTTTCCCGGACCCTTTACAATTTGGGCAAGTTTCAGAACCACCTAACAATAGTTGAATATAGCCATTTCCTTGGCAATAATCACAAACCCCTTGTTGTTGATCCATCTTTTCCATCCCATTTCACCCCAATTTGATTTTCTTGTAAAGATATCAAATGTTAGCCATATCGAAAAGTTCGATATACCGCCAATCATTCCGATGAAAACGAATACATTATTCGTTTTCACCGCTTTTCTTTTTTATTCTTAAATTTTCAGAAATTTTAAATTAATGTTTGGTCTCAATTATTACCTTATTACAAAAAAGGGGTGCACAAAAAGTACATCCCCTTTCTTCGTAATTGAAATTCGATTCAATTCATTTCGGTAACGGCGTTTCAAGGTAAAGTCTTTTCGATTCGCATCCGTTCGTGGGTCTACAGCTCGTGCTGTTCCCACAGGAGTCTCCGTCACCTTCCCTTGCATCCACTAGGGACTAATTTTGAACAGTCCCGAAAATTAGTTTTCCGATTTTAAAACAGTTTCAATTTTCCTTTTTTTAATACGAGGGATGTTCCACCGATTAAAAACAGTGAGCGATTATCAATCACTTTTTTCATAAAAGATGCTTTGAAACCGGTAATTTTTTTCCCGAATACAATTCCGACAGCGTCATCTTCACCTAAGGAACAAACCGTACCCTTATTATCAAAAACAAATGTTTCTAAATCTTTTTTTCCTTGCAGTAGAAGTTTCAGATTTTTCGCCACCAATTTCCCTTGTTGCATCGCAATTTGTGCCGTAGGAGGATAAGGTCGATTCGTCTCTTTATTGATAACTGCTGAACAATCTCCGATAATAAAAACGTCGTCATAACCTGGTGCTCGTAAATAGGAATCGACGGCTACACGGGCACGAACATTTTCAAAACCGGATTTTTCGATGACGGAATTTCCACGTACACCTGCTGCCCAAACGACCGTATTCGCTTTAATTAATTTCGTTTCTCCATTCCCCTGATCGACGAGAACACCTTCCTTCGTACATTCTTTAATCGGTGTACCAATGAGGAATTCCACACCCTTTTTCTCTAGAACCGATTTTGCATATTTGACAAGTTCCGGATCAAACCCAGGTAGAACGGTCGGTGCCGCTTCAATGCAATAAACTTTTACATTTTCTCGTTTAATTTGATACGTGTCACATAGTTTAGGAATCCGATTGACTAATTCCCCAAGAAATTCAATCCCTGTAAAACCTGCTCCACCAACGACGATCGATAACTGTTCATCGGTGTTTCTTCCATCACTATGATATGTGGAAAACACATATTCAATATGTTCTTTAATTTTTCGTGCACTGTCTAAATTAGAAATCGTAAAAGCATGTTCCTTTAATCCTTTAATTCCGAATGTTTCTGCCTCTGCTCCTAATGCAACGACAAGGTAATCATAGGAAAGTTCTCTCGTTCCTAATTGAACCTTTTTTTCTTCGGGAATAATTTTTTCTACCGTATCTTGAACAAATTGGACTTTTCTTTGATCGATAATGTCTTCAATTGAATAACGTACCCGTTCAGGTTGTAACGTTCCAGCTGCCGCTTCATGTAACCATGTTGTTTCGTAATGGTATGGATGATTATTGACTAAAATGATTTCGGCTTCATTTGGGCTTAAAGATTTTTGCAATTTTACAACAGTTTGTAAACCTCCATAACCTCCACCTAGGATTACAATTTTCTGTTTGTTCATTTGCTGCTCACCTTTCTTTCTCAAAAATTTATATGCTCAAAATCGCACAAATAAAATGAAGAAAAAATAATACAAGATTTATTCGAATTTACGAAATAGTGGATAAACAATTGAAACATTCATTTAACAATTGTTACAGAATGGCTCGAAATTAATCATATTCCTTCTTTCACTTTTTTTCAAGTCGTTACGATCGTCTTTCAATAAGTCTAAAATATGAAATATATGCGACAATTTCATTCTTGTGACCTTTTTGTTTTACTGACACCTTTTCAATCGAATATACTAATTATGAGTAAAAGTTAACATAATGGAGGGATCTTCCTTGAAAGAAGATAAACAAATTTATGATATAACCGTAATCGGTGGAGGACCGACCGGATTATTTACTGCCTTTTATGGAGGTATGCGACAAGCAACGGTAAAAATTATTGAAAGTCTGCCCCATTTAGGTGGTCAATTAACAGCTCTATATCCGGAAAAATATATTTACGATGTAGCCGGTTTTCCGAAAATTCGAGCAAAAGAACTAATCGATAATCTTACGGAACAATTAAAGCGGTTCAAACCGACAATCTGCTTAGAACAATCGGTACAAAGGCTTGAAAAACAGGAAGACGGAGTTTTTAAACTTGAAACGGATCAGGAAATCCATTATTCGAAAACAGTCATCATCACCGCTGGAAACGGTGCTTTTCAACCGAGAAAATTAGAAATTGAACATGCAGAGAAGTACGAAGGGAAAAACCTTCATTACTTTATTAACGATTTACAATCCTTCAAAGGAAAAAAAGTGGCGGTTCTCGGAGGTGGCGATTCAGCAGTCGATTGGGCCCTTATGTTAGAACCGATTGCTGAAAAAGTAACGATTATCCATCGGCGTGACAAATTTAGAGCTCATGAGCATAGCGTAGAAAAATTGAAACAATCTTCCGTAGAGATTGTAACGCCATATGTACCAAAAGATATAATCGGTGATGGTGAGAAAATTTCGAATGTAATTTTGAAAGAAACAAAGGGAGAAAAAACCATTACATTGGACGTAGATGAAGTTATCGTTAACTACGGTTTTATTTCTTCTTTAGGGCCTATTAAAGAATGGGGACTTACCATTGAAAAAAATTCCATTAAAGTAAATTCAAAAATGGAAACGAATATCCCCGGTATTTATGCCGCAGGAGATATATGCACTTATGACGGAAAAGTGAAATTAATTGCCACCGGATTTGGAGAAGGCCCGATTGCCGTGAACAATGCGAAAACGTATATCGATCCGAAAGCGCGCGTCCAACCATTGCATAGTACATCGATGTTTAATTAATATTCACCATTCAATCAATTGCCTATGAAAAAATGGCCTAAAGAATCTTCCAAAGGGAATATTCTTCAGGCCTCTTTAATCTTCCTGTATACTAAATAATATTGTCAAAACATGAATCATTTTAGTCTGGAAAATTTTAATAATCATGAAGAAAACGGAAGGCTAAAAAAGTGTCGAATAGACACTTAACATTTTTCCGGAGCACCTTGTTTTGTTTCCGTTCGAAATGATGAGCCACATCCACACGTGTAAATGGCATTCGGATTATCAATCGTAAAACCTCCGCCCATGAGCGATTGTTTATAATCGATTTTCGTCCCTCGTAAAATCGCAATATCATCTCTTTTAACGAGAACCTTCACACCAAATTGTTCCATGAGCACATCATCGTCTTGCTTCGTATCATCCAAACCGATTCCGTAGGATAAACCACTACAACCGCCGCCTTTGACGGATATTCGGAAGTATGCCCCCTCTTCATTATGTTCCTTCATCACATCTTTTATTTGATAGGCTGCAGCCTCTGTCAATTGTACGACTTCTTGCAAAAAAATCACCTCCAACAAAAAATGATAAAAAGCAAATCCACATTATCCTTGTATTTACAGTATAAACATTCCGATGATTCGATACAATAAGAAATTTCTTCTGTTCATTAAAACATTGGATTTTCTTCCAAATGTTTATATATATTCTCCACCAATTCCTCTGCATTCTCTCCCTTCACCACTTCTCCGTTCACAAGGGCAAATAAGGAGCGTTCGCAAAGGGTGCAGTGGCTAAGGCAATCATATTCGATAATATCCAAATCTGGATCTTGTTCCAATTGTTCCAACGCTTTATATGAACCTCGGGCTAAATTACTAATACAAAATTCAACCATATCGTTGAGCATGGAATCACCCCTTAAGTACAAATCCTACTATTTCCCTTACATTTAGTCAACTAAATCTATCTTTTGTTAAAAAAGATCGCTTTCATTATGGTTGTTATTTTCTTATAATTCCGATATAATTTTCATGGATGCTTAATAAGGAAAACATCGTAAATATAGCAAAAATATTATGATACTAAAAAAATAGTTTCCTAATCTTTTTGAAACGCTAAACGATTACTTTTATTAACTAAACAAAGGGGTTTATTCAAGATGAAAAAACTTGTCGTACTAGGGGGAGGCTACGGTGGGATGAAAATTTTAGAAAAGCTTCTCCCCGTATTGCCAGAAGATGTGAAAATCGTATTAGTGGATCGATGTCCGTACCATTCTTTAAAAACAGAATTTTATGCATTAGCTGCGGGAACAATATCCGACAGTGAAATTCGGGTCCCTTTTCCAAAACATCCGCAATTGGAAACCATTTTTAAAGAAGTTTTGAAAATTGATTTGGAAAAGCAGCTCGTTCATTTGAAGGAATTCGATCCGATTGATTATGATGATTTGGTAATTGGTCTCGGTTGTGAAGATAAATATCATCGCATTCCCGGAGCCAACCAATTTACCTATAGTATTCAATCGATCGAAGAAGCCCGAAAAACGAGCGCAGCATTAAATAGTCTACCAACGAATGCAAAGGTAGCCGTCGTTGGAGCCGGTTTAAGTGGTGTCGAATTGGCGAGCGAACTTCGAGAAAGTCGAGAAGATTTACAAATCGTTATTTTCGATCGGGGAAAAACCATCCTTTCCGCCTTTCCGGAACGTTTAAGCAATTTTGTTAACGAATGGTTTAAAGAACATAATATTCAAGTAGTCAATTATGCAAACATTACGAAAGTAGAAGAAGGCGTTTTATACAATCATGACGAACCGATTCCATTCGATGCCATCGTATGGACGGCAGGTATTCAGCCGAACAAAGTTGTTCAAGAGCTGAATGTAGAAAAGGATCAACAGGGACGTGTCGTTATCTCCGACTATCATCATATTCCAAAATACAATAATGTATACGTCGTCGGTGATTGTGCCAGCTTACCCCATGCTCCAAGTGCCCAACTCGCTGAAGCCCAAGCAGAGCAAATTGCCCAAGTCATATTAAAGAAATGGAAAGGTGAAGAGTTACCAGAATCTCTCCCGAAAATTAAACTGAAAGGTGTTTTAGGTTCCCTCGGAAAAAAACAAGGATTCGGAGTTGTAGCAGATCGGGCTTTAACGGGGAGAGTTCCACGATTATTAAAATCCGGAATTTTATGGCTATACAAATTCCATAAAGGTTAATCTTCCCTATATGATACGGATTTGGTCGGGAACGATGAAACGGGCGTACTGATTCGCCCGTTTCATCGTTTCATTTAACATATCATTTCTACTGGGAACGGTAACCGTATTTTTCCATCTCCGAACAAATTTTTTTCAAATGGGGATTTCCTTCCGCTACCCAATGATCTTCAATCGTAATTACTGGATAAACGAGATCCTCCTCGATAATTTTCCTTGCATATTCCTTCTTTTTCTTATCTTCAGGAGGCTGAAAAATATCCACATAATTAATCGAAAAAGGTTGATTTGGGTATTTTCTCTTTAAAGCCGCCTGTAACCATTCATACGTATCTTTGGAAGATGGTGAATGGACACAACTTGCACATATTTGCTCTGCCCCATAGACGGTAATTTCCACCGGTTTGTGCATTCCATTACCTCCCTTCTTTCATCTTATTGTACAAATTAATAGACCAAATACAAAATAAAAACCATTACATTTTTTTAAAGGGCGAACAAATGGATTTTTAGTAAATTCCTTATTATAATAGTTGTAAGGAAGAAAGGAGTGCGAGCCAATGTCTGAAACCGATATTAAACAACAAGTACAAGAAGTATTAGATAAATTACGTCCATTCCTTCTCCGCGATGGCGGTGACTGCGAATTGGTCGATGTGGAAGATGGCATCGTTAAATTGCGACTATTAGGAGCTTGTGGTACTTGTCCAAGTTCAACTATTACATTGAAAGCAGGAATTGAACGGGCTTTATTTGAGGAAGTTCCTGGTGTCGTTGAAGTCGAACAAGTATTTTAACAAACTGGATAAAAATGGGCTGCTTTATAAATATGTAAAAGCAGCCGATTTTTTTATCTTCAAGATCCATCTTCTCTTTATTCGTATATTTCTGGATTTACTATACTAATAGGTCTTTTTCCATCGAGGACTCGTTTAATATTTTCCACGCTGCGATCCATCATCGCCAACCTCGTTTCCATCGACGCACTTCCGATATGGGGCAAAGCAACTACATTGGGAAATTTTAATAAAGGATGATCTGCACCAATTGGTTCATTTTCAAATACGTCTAACCCGGCTCCTGCAATTTCCCCCTCTTGTAATGCTCGAATCAAATCCTTTTCAACAACAACTCGTCCTCTTCCAACATTGATAAAATAAGCGGTTTTTTTCATTTTCTTAAAAACATCATAAGTAAATAAATTTCTCGTTTCTTCCGTCAACGGAGTTAGACAAAGAACAAAATCCGACTCTTCTATTAATGCCTCAAAGGGACGGTATTCAACGGCAAGTTGTTTTTCCGCCTCCAATTTCCGATGCCGATTATTGTACAAAACGTTCATCTGAAAACCGGATGCCCGTCTTGCCACTGCCTCACCAATTTTTCCCATACCGACAATTCCAAGGGTTTTATGGTGTACATCCGCTCCTGCCAACAACAAGGGGCTCCAACTTGTCCATTTTCCTTTTTTCACATATTCAATCGCTTCCCCTAGACGCCTAGCAACCATCATGATGAGGGAAAAGGCGAGATCTGCAGTCGTTTCTGTTAAAATATCCGGCGTGTGACAGACCGCAATTCCCCTTCTCGTCGCCCCATTGATATCGATATTATCGTATCCGACAGCTAAATTTGCTACCACTTTCAATTTTTTTGCATCGGTATATATTTCCTCATCGATTGGATCGGATAACATAGTAAATAGTGCATCTGCTTTCCTCGATTCTTCAAGTAAAACAGAACGGGGAACCGGTTTATCTTCCCATTCCCACATGCCCACATTCGCGAATGATTTTATTTTGTTCACGATCTGCTCGGGTAATTTTCGCGTAATATACACATACGGTTTTCGATTCAATGGAAGCCCTCCTTTAAATCATACGATTATTCAATGAATTAAATATATTTTATCATAAATCGGTTTTTCGTTCCCAAGCTTTTCCTTTTATCTTCCCTTTAACCAGTCCAATACGATGAGATCATCCGACTTCAATTGAAATTTGGCTATTTCAAACAATTCAACTAAAAACCGTTCGTAATCCCCAGTCTTTTCTAACATGCGTTTTAAACGATGTTCCATCATTCCTTTCACTACTTCCGATTTCGTGGAAAAATACATTTCCACACATTCAATAAAATGGATTGGGAACAGTAATCGAGATATAAGTAGCCGCCAAGAAAAGGTAGATAGAGGTACAACTGACTGGTAATTCATAAAAAACGAACGTAAATCTACTTGATACGGTTCAAAATTGTAAAAAAATTGATATCTTACCCATTCTGCCAAATCCCGACTTGGGTGATCGATGACCCAGTCGAAAGGATTTTTCCAATGGAAGGGAACAGACCACGTCTCGAATGTAAATCGTTCATGAGTAATCGTTCCCCGATCAAAGCGATTTGGATGATCATCGATCGATGCGTCGACGAAATATTGTATTGCATTTTCAATGAAACCAGAATAATAGGGAAAGGATTCGATAAACGATTTTTCAAAGGGCTTCTTCGGTCGTTTGTTTAATTTGTCTCGCCAAAGTGTTTCTAATTGTTGTAGTCGAGCTTCCCACAATTCTTTCCATTTTCCCAACCGATTTAAATGACGTATGGGGTATGCCATAGACATGCCCCGTAAATGAAATTGGGCCAATTCCGTACCGATATGGAGATTTCTTTTGTTCCCTATTTCCTCAAGTCTTAAAAGAACAAAAAACTGATCTCCAGAATGACTAATATACGTGTTTCTTTTCGTTAATTGAAAGAACGGTACGTACTTTTCCCGCATAAGATGCATGTGATGAACCATTGAAAATCGCTCGACAATTTCTTCTTGTTGGCTTTCCAAAACAGGAAAGAGAACATACATATTTCTTCCATCATGAAAAGCTTTATATCCATTTATAGAAATCGCTTTTCCCACATTTAATCCGTACTCATTTTGAAGGAATTGCCTAGTCAATTCCATCCCCCATTTCTAAATTACGGAATAATAAATAACGTTTATGATTGTTTCAAAATGGACAATATTGGTATAATACATTATATGACGTCAATTTCTGTTTCATATGTGTTTTTTTGTTTTGTCATGGTGATCCATGAAAATAATTTGTAAGAAAAGGGGAGAAACCCATGATTGATAAAAATTCAAGTTTTCCAGATCTGGACAAAAAAGCAAGGGAATTATTACATGCACGGGGTGTAACAGAAAAGGATATCGCTGAATTAGTTTATTTCCTACAAAAATCGTATCATCCTGACTTAACGGTGGAAGATTGTTTAGAAAATGTAGAAGCAGTTATGGCAAAACGGGAAGTACAAAATGCCTTATTAACCGGAATCGAATTGGATTTATTGGCAGAACGGGGGATGTTAGACGAACCCCTTCAATCGATTATTCAAACGGACGAAGGACTTTACGGAATCGATGAAATCCTTGCATTTTCCATCGTAAATATCTATGGATCGATTGGATTTACAAATTATGGCTATATCGATAAGTTAAAACCAGGCATTTTAAAGATGTTAAATGATAAAAGTGGTGGAAAAGTTCATACCTTTTTAGATGATATCGTCGGTGCTATTGCAGCTGCTGCTTCAAGCCGTCTTGCCCATCGTGCTGCAAATACGGAGTAAAGAAGAAAGGAACTCATTTTGTAATATTGTACAATTGAAATATTTATTGGAATTCGTGATCCGTTTTCCAATAGAAAACGAATAAAAAACCCCTTGTAGTCGTTCACTTTTGACTCAAGAGGTTTTTTATTATGAAACCATTATATGAATGTCCATTCGGAAAGGGACTCTACCGTATAGGTTGGCTGTTTATCATATTTCGCCAACTGTTCTTTCGTCGTAACCCCTGTATGAACTAAAAGGGTATCGATCCCAGCGCGCATTCCTGCTAAAATATCCGTCTCATAATTGTCACCAACCATGAGCGTTTCTTCCTTTTTCGTACCAATTACGTTCAATGCTTGCTCTGTAATGATTGGCTCTGGTTTTCCAATAAAAACAGGATCGACTTGAGTTGAAACACGAACTAAGGCAGTTAGTGAGCCATTTCCTGGCAAAAAACCCCGTTCCGATGGCAAAGCGATATCTCCATTCGTCGAGATAAATTTCGCTCCGTTTCTTATGGCTAAACAAGCGACTGCAAATTTTTCATACGTTACGTGCCGATCTAGCCCAACAATCACGACATCAGCATCTTCCTTTGCAAAAGTGAAGCCCTTTTTACGAAGTGCATCTTCTAACCCTTCTTCACCGATGAAATACACCTTCGCATCCTTTTTGAAATCGTACACGAAATTTGCGGTTGCCATACTCGTCGTAAAAATTTGTTCCTTTGTAGCCGGAATATCGAATTCATTAAGTTTTTCTGCTACTTGCTCCGGCGTCCTCGTCGAATTATTCGTTACAAATAAATATGGAATACCCCTTGTATTCAATTCACGGATAAATGTCTCCGCCGCATCAATTCGCTCCGTTCCCCTATACATCGTTCCATCCAAATCAATTAAATATCCATTATATCGCATTTAATTTTCTCCTCACCGTTGTTTTACGTCCTATATCTTATCAAAAAAATCGATCCACTTAAACCTTATCTTTCCACATTATATATCAAGTTATTTCCAATTTCATGTTAAAGAATAAAAAAGCCCTATCCAAAAAATGAATAGGGAACTTTCCATTCAAATCTATTTTTTAAATGCGGAAACAGGTCCGAGTTCATTTTCCAAATAATGACGAACGTTTTCCGGAAACTGTTGAAAGGAAGGAAGAGCGATGTTCATCCCGTCATAAATTCGTTGGTGATCAATGTGTAAATAATTTTGTACTAAATCTTTTCGAAAAGGAATGACTGATTTAAAGTTTTCTGCACTACGATTCGAAATGACCTTTTCATCCAGTAATATATCGATAATATCGTCATAACTTCCCGGATCTCTCATAATAAACCCATCTATAATTGCATTGCCAACATCTAGCACAGCGTCAATCATCATATGTACGGATCGTTCCAAAACCGCTTTTTGAAAAGAATCTTTCAACTCACTAACCTTCAAAAACAACGCAATTTCTTTTTCCAAAAAGTCTAACGTTTGTTCAATTTTCTCACGATCAACAAAATACATTTATGTCTCCTCCTAAGTCAAAAAGAATGAAAAAATGGGCACTGAAATTTGCCCTTTGCAGACTTCAATAAGCCTGTTGAAAACGAGACAAATGGAAAAGAAAAACCATTTCGGACGACTTCCGCTTTACTTATCTACTTTTTTCAAAACAAAATATGGACAGCCAAAATTGCAATATTCATACAAGTACTCCGTTAGTGTGCTGATTTTCGTATCCGGATTTGCACGATGATTTCGGTCATCAAAAAAACCTTTCAATCGCAATTGGCCGTATCCCCAATCACCCACAATATAATCGTATCGAAGCAATATATCACTAAACCTGTCACGGAAAGCTTGTTCATTAAATCCATTTTTTCTCTCTTCTACCAATTCATAACAGGCATTATGAATGCAAACCATCGTATCACCCTTTCCATCGGTATATTTATAAAACCGATATTGGAAAATTTCCTAATCTCTTATCCTTTATTATAACGCATTTATCAATTTGTGAGTAGAAATTCGAAGATCACGAAGCTATGGCAAAAATTACACTTATGAACACGGTTCTTTTTCGTAAACTAATAATAAGTTTCAAAAAGGAGGAAAATGAAGTGATTTCGTTCAGAAAGCGATACGTATTTATCTTTATTTTAATTTGTATTTTTCTTCCTTCCTTCGTACATGCCAATACGATGGAACATGAACAATACGATAGACGAATGAATTTATATAAACGGATGGAACAGGTGACAAATATTCCATGGTATTATCTCGCTGCAATCGATCAATACGAACGAAACATTCGAGCTGTTCGCCATGACCTCCCAAAGGTAACTGGTCTTTCTGGGATTTACATACAAAAGGAAAAATGGGTTGGAATTTTGAACCCGAATAAAGATGACGTAGATGCAAAGTCCATTCGCTTCTTCGATGGGATGGGAATGGATGGAAACGGGGATGGAAAAGCGGATCCCCACGATGATGAGGATGTTTTATATACCTTTGCCCACTACCTCCTCCAATATGGGACGGATCATCATCAAATAAAAATCGGGTTATGGAATTATTATAAGCGGGATAAAACGGTGAAAATCATCATGGGAATTGCCAAATTATATAAACAATTCCAACGCATTGATTTACATGAACATCATTTTCCTTTATCTATTCATGTTAACTATACGTATAGGGATACGTGGGGGGATCGGAGAGGATGGGGTGGACGAAGAATCCATGAAGGAACGGATATTTTTGCAGGATTCGGCGTGAATGTGTACTCCACATGTTACGGAGTGGTAGAAATGAAAGGTTGGAATAAATACGGTGGATGGCGAATTGGAATTCGAGACGCTAACAATACATATCATTATTTTGCCCACTTGAACGGATTTGCCAAGGATTTAAACATTGGTGATATCGTCAAACCAGGGCAACTGATCGGCACCGTTGGAAATTCCGGCTATGGACCGCCTGGGACATCAGGAAAATTCCCTCCACATCTTCATTATGGTATGTATAAAGATAATGGGAGAACGGAATGGTCCTTCGATCCTTACCCTTATTTAAAACGTTGGGAGCAAGAAACGAAAAGGAAAAAATGATTTTGTTTTAATTTTCTGAAATCAGAAGGCAACCAAATACAAACCATTCGATTGCCTTCTTTTTCCCTTTAACTTTTTATGATTTTGATTTTCCTCTTGCTTTCATCATTGCGTAAAAAACACTTGCAAAAAATCCACCCCATATAACGATAACCCCGATGACCATCATCACCATTGCATCTAGAGCCATTAACCAGCAACCTCCTTATCATTGGATACTGGAACATCCAACGATTCTTTTTTCCATTTGAATCGAGAAAATACAACACCGAGTAAAATTACACCGATGGCAACTGTCCAGCCGAAGTAGAATAAGAATTCCCTTGGATACCCTTCGTAATCGGACGTTAAGTTTTGGCGAAGCAAGTCAAACATCATGTACCCTAAGATGACAGGTGTAATAAATTTCAAACTAAAGGTCCACCAACTTCCTAACCGAATATCGGAAATCGCGTTGGCATGTTCCTTTAATGGATTCAATTGCTTTAAGAACCAAGCGATAAGAACGACTTCAAACAATCCGGATAAGGCGACACCAAATTGATTAATAAAGTAATCGACGACATCGAGGAAGAAAAGACCGCCTTCTGTTGCATACAATAGGGAAGCGACTGCTGCTAATCCACCACCAATGGTAACTGCCTTTGCCCGGTTCGTATTAAATTTTTCTTGAATTCCAGCAATATACGTTTCTAAAATCGAAATCAAGGATGACAAACCAGCAAAGGTTAATGATAGGAAAAATAATATACCAAAGACTTCATTTAAACTCCCCATTTCGTTAATCACTTGTGGGATCGCTACAAAGGCTAAAAAGACCCCACTCTGAACAACCTCGTTAATCGGCTCCCCAGATGTATAAGCCATAAATCCTAAAGTCGCAAAAATTCCAAATCCGGCTAGTAACTCGAAGGAAGAGTTAGCAAATCCGGTAATAAAGGCGTTGTTCGTAATATCTGTTTTCTTCGGCAAATAACTGGAATAAGTAATCATAATGGCAAAAGCAATCGACAAGCTGAAGAAAATTTGTCCGTATGCAGCAACCCAAACTTTCCCGTCAAAAATCGTATCCCAATTCGGTTTAAAGAATGCTTCTACCCCATCCATTGCACCTGGCAAAAACATGGCACGAATAACAATAATTAAAAATAAAATGGCTAGTAAAGGAATAAAAATTTTATTCGCCACTTCAATTCCTTTTCGTACACCTGCAAATAAAATGGCTAATGTAATCACCCAGACGATTAGCAATGGAATCAACACAC
The DNA here is from genome assembly GCF_026547205.1 of Fervidibacillus halotolerans. Classification (GTDB taxonomy): domain Bacteria; phylum Bacillota; class Bacilli; order Bacillales; family Caldibacillaceae; genus Fervidibacillus; species Fervidibacillus halotolerans. The sequence goes on from NZ_CP106877.1 coordinate 2,067,767, forward strand.
CCGGTACGATACTACCGGCAACACCAGGTTCAGAAAGTTTCAAATATTCACCAAGCAAAAACCCCTCCGTGTCGGAACCCCAACTTAAATTAATCGAAAAATACGAGTACGTAATAGCCCATCCGATAATGACCGCATAATATGTGGAGATGACAAAGGAAATAAGCACTTGCCACCAACCCATCCATTCTGCTCCTTTACTCATGCGAGCGAAAGTGAGTGGAGAAGACCCACGATATTTATGCCCTAAAGTAAATTCCAAAATCAAGATCGGAATCCCAGCAGTGAGCAAAGCGATCAAGTAGGGTAAAAAGAAGGCTCCTCCACCATTTTCATAGGCCACAGCCGGAAATCGCCAAATATTCCCTAAACCGACAGCTGAACCGACTGCAGCCAAAATAAATCCAGCTCTCGTTCCCCATTGGACTCGATTGTCCATATATCTATCACCCTCCTATATTTTTTTCCCTAAATTATTGGACGTGTTTAAATGTTAATTATTTTCCAACAATTTAGGATAATTACTAATAAGTATACAACCTTTTTTATTAATTGTCAAAATAATATATTTATATAATTGTTATTTTTTTACTAGAAAAATCGATGCATAAGAGAAACGATGAAATATAGGTTTATATAATGACAGCGGGTTTTCATACCGCCGGGGGTAACTTTTTTTGCAGGAAAATAAATTCAAACAATCACTTTTCCTTTAAAAAGAAACGAAAAAAAGGCTTTACGGAAGTTGTAAACTTCTTCCGAAAGCCACATAAAGGACATTTTACTTTGAGGGAATACAAGAAATTTAATCGTTCCATCAACTACTCCCGATGAAAAATTTGATCCTTCGTCCATTCGATATCCGATTATTCATGTTGTAAGCCCTTGTTTACAGAAACAGATGTCTTTTTACTTACGAAAATCGTAAACAGAATGACAAATAATAGGGAGCTAACCAATCCTATCCAAATCAGTCCGGTAAATCCAATAATGACATAGCCAATCATAGAAGCAATCGCAGCGACCAACGAATAGGGCAATTGGGTAATAACATGATCAATATGATGACAACTTGCACCCGTGGAAGAAAGAATCGTTGTATCAGAAATCGGTGAACAATGATCGCCAAATACGCTTCCTGCCAAAACCGCTGCCATCGACGGGAGCAGAAGCTCAACGTTTGTTGCTGCAGCAATCGTTCCTGCAATCGGTAATAAAATACCGAAGGATCCCCAAGAAGTACCCGTTGAAAAAGCCATAATTCCGGCGACTAAAAATAAAATTACCGGTAAGCATGCGATATTTAAGTTTGAGTTTTCAACAATACCAGCCAAATATTCTCCGGTTTGTAACTCACCAATCAAACTAGCAATCGTCCAGGCGAATAGTAAAATCGAAATGGCTGGTAACATCGATTTTGTTCCGGCGACAAAACCTTTAAACAAAACCTTTCCTCCCATATCTTTTTCGCTCACATGTGTGAAAAAAATGCCGATCGTTACAATCAAACCGATGACTCCACCGATTACTAATGATTTTGCTACATCCGTGTTTTCAAATATCGCTAATAAACTAGCACCCGATCCGGCAGATTCATAACCGGTCCAAATCATCGCACCGATCGTACCGAACATTAAAGCGAAAATTGGCCAAATTAAATCCCTCACTCGCCCATTCTCACTTACTGGAAGATCCTCTTTCAATTCTCCAGGGGCAGTTTTTTCCGGATCATGAACAAGTCCGAACTTTTCGGCACGATTTTCATGCCATTTCATCGGACCAATATTGATATTTCGAATAGCGACGAGAAAAACGAGTAATAATGCAGACCACACGTATAAATTCATCGGAATCATTTGAATAAATGCAGTAAAGGCGGTATAATCCGTAATTTCATTTGCCAATAAAATGGGTACAATCAACGATATAATATAGGCACCCCAACTGGAAATTGGTGAAACGACGCAAATCGGAGCCGACGTGGAATCGATAATATAAGCGAGTTTCGCCCGAGGTACTTTTTGTTCATCCGTAATCGGCTTCGAAATTTGTCCAACAGCAAGGGCATTAAAGTAGTCGTCGATAAATATAACGATTCCCATAATCGCAGTGACCACTTGTGCCCCGGCCTTCGTTTTTACTCGTTGAATAGCCCAACGTCCGAAAGCACGGCTCCCTCCACTAATTGAAATAAATGCAGTAATCACTCCTAGAAGGATGAGAAATAGAATGATAAACACATTCCATGTATTGATTTGTCCTCCGTCGAAAAATATACCTTTCACCGTTTCAACGATTTTTTGAATCATACCTAATAATACGGGAACAAATCCTTCTTGCGTATCGATAGCGAGCAATAGGGCGGATGTTACAATCCCAAGACCTAAAGATAATAATACTCTTCTCGTTAAAATGACCATTACAATTGCCAAAAGCGGTGGTAAAATTGAAAAAATAGAATTTGCCATAAAAAAAATTCCTCCTCGACTCAATTTTGAGGGGAACTCAATTGGACAGAGATGATAGAAATATCGAAACGAACGTTTCAATTTCCATTTACCCGCAATATTTCCAAAGAAATCATTTGAAATAAAAAACGAGTAATGATAGAGAAAACGATCATTACTCGTTACGGGTAATGTTTTCCTCCATCACGATCTGTAGCTCCCCATTATGAGATTTTTCTCTCATAATGACAGTGCCACCCTTATTCAAGGTGACCCCAATAAATATAGATCCGACATCTATATTTATTTCGGCAAAATTTCCTTTCGCGTTTCGATCATCGTTGTCATCCTCACGAAACCTACTCATAAATTTTGCGCCTCTACCCCATCGAATGATGTGTGATAAGGTTTGTCATTATTCATTTTTTTTACTATAACAAGAAATTTGGTAGAAAACAAGGAAAATATCATTTATCATGGCGAACAAAACAAGTTTCACAAAAAAAGAAGTACAACTTTTTTGAGTGAATAGCCTTTATTGATTGGATTCGTCCTTCTCCGGATCCATAGGGATGGTAAATGATGGTGTTAATCCCCCACCATTACTGTAAAATTGAGGAACATCTCCCTTAATCGTACCGGTTGCCAACGGAATCGTTCGTTCGATTACCGTCATTTTCGTCATAAACGGAATGACGATTTGAATTCCGACTTTCATTTTCATCCGAATTTCAAACCATGTGCTATTAATTGCCTGTTCTTGCCAAAGGGTTTCAATATCATAATCGATATCGCCAATAGCATGGAAACGAACGGGAATTTCAGGTCCTAAACTCCCTAAAAGAACATTATCCGTAATCCTTCCTAACGGTACATTAAATTGAATTCCTTCTCCACGTCTTACTTCCACCTTTTCGATTTCTTCATCCGATAAAATAATATGGTCGCTAGAAGAAAAATCTCCTTCCTCCATCGCATTTATATGATTTAATACGCGATTGGCAATATTATTCGATAGTTCAATAATTTTTTGCGTATCGATTGTATATAAAGTGGATTCATCCAATTCTTTTACAACGGTGATTTCATTCAAAGGCAAACCTTCACCAATTTCTTCTTTCACCGCTTTATTCATGACATAGGTTGCAATATTGACTGATCGGGATTCCGCATAAGCTACCAAAACCGGTTTAATCGCAATATTGACGATCCATAATCCTAGGGCGGAAAATAAAAGAAATAAAACGGTAGTAAGCAATAACACATATCGAAAAGGCAAAGGTCTTTTTCGTCGTAAATGTCCCCGATGTATTTTTTGCAAAAAAATCCCCCCTATAAGACATGTTTATGCTTAACTTGGGGGATTTATTGCTTATAAACCTCTTTTTAAAACGACTCGTTTTCTTACATGCGTAATAGTGCCTCTTTGCCCTTCATTCCTTTTTTAATTCCACGTTTTTCAGCTGCGATCGTTACAGACTCCAACGGTGCATCCAGTAACTCATCAATCGTACGAACACCAACTGCCCTTCCAGCAATAATATGTCGATCCCTTAAACGATTATTCAGTAAGTCCACATCGAGGGCTCCACACATAATATAACCATTTTCATTTGAAACGGCTAGTAAATTCGTTTTCGGAAGTTTAACAGAAATGGCAATAAATGTTTTCCCCTGAATTTCGATCGGTTCAATTTCAACCATACGATCGTCCCCTTTCTATCATAACTGTATGATTCGTTCAAATGAATGGTGTGGGTAAACGAACGTATGATTCAACTTTCATTGAAAACTCGCCGATTCATCTCCATCATCTTCGTTATAAGGAAATAATGACCCGAGTTTCCACTTTAATACATCCCGAAGAAATTCCGGTAAAAAGAAGCGTTTCTCCGCACGTAAAAGGGGTGGGAAAAATTTTGCAAAGGCAAACATATCAATCGTTGCTACTAAATATTCCTTTTCCGGATCCAACTGTTTCCCACGAATTTTAATATCAATACCCGAGCCTTTTCCTTGAATATCAATTTGGTCATAAATCATTGCTCCAAAAATTTCACCTCGAAAACCGAATCCCTTAAATTTTAATGTCGTATACTTTTCTTCGATCGTTTGTACGAGAACCTCTTTTAATTTTGCTCCGGAAAGTCGTACTGTACACGGATTTATCGGATGTGGACAAATGCGATGAATGTCGTATTCAGTCACAACACCCTTCTTTAGATCGTCAATTAATATTCCCGCATTAATAAACGAACAATCGGCTTGACACCATTCCGTTAATCCTTCAGTTAACAGGCGATTTAACCTTGTTTCTTTAAACCAATCCGTTTCCAATCGTTCAGGCAATCGAGCAACCGGTTTTTCCAACATCCTTTTTCCTTCTTGGAATAGCGTTTCATCAAATTTTTTGTCATCCTCTTCGAGCGGCAATTCATCGGTTCGAATTAATTCGGCTTTTTTTTCAAGGAGCTGTTTATGTTCCCGATCATATGTCAACTGTACAATTCCTAAATAATCGCCGTATTTTCCCGTACATGCTAGAAGACTTCCATTGATTTCTTTCCCCTTTTCCAACACATGATGGGTATGTGCCCCTAATACGACATCCACCATTGGAAATTCATTTGCAATCCGCTCATCATCCGACAAACCGAGATGGGAAAGAACGACAAGAATATCGACTTTTTCCCTGACAATAGGAATCCAATCGTGTAAGCTAGCAAAGGGATTCGTAGCTACCCAATGGAGGGGACCGTAAAAGTTTGTATAAGGAATCGTTACACCGATTACACCGATCTTTGTGTGCTGGTCAGTTTCAAAAATTTTATATGGAATTGCCCAATCTGGTCTTGTCCCGTCTTCGTTAAATAAATTAGCTAAAATACAATGGAATTTCGCTTCCGTATATAATGACATCAAATCTTCCTTTGAAAGGGTGATCCCTTCATTGTTTCCGATCGTAACAGCATCGTACATACTGTCGTTCAATAATTTAACATTTCCTTTCCCTCGTGTTGCTTCTGTAAAAGGATGGAAGCGATCAATATGGTCGCCAATATCAAAAAGAAGCATCGTTTCTCCCCGCTCTTCATGCATTCGTCTTCTACGTAACACTTCCCTATGAATGCGTGGCCACTTTTGAAAATGGCTATGTAAATCATTCGTATGATAAAGATATATTTGTTCCATTATCCATTTCCCTCTTTTTATCACATCATTTTTTAATGGAGTGTTGATCAACCGTCTAACTGCGTGAATCAAATCCGTTTTTCGATATTATACAATTACTTATTGTTTATGAATCGTTTACTCGAATTATTTCGGTCAATTTTTATATAAAAAAGAGCACTAATTCATTAGTGCCTCAAAATCATCTATTTTTCAACTAATTGAACGATTTTTCATGAAAAATTCCATCGATAGGATGAAAATTCCCGCTTCCCTTTCGAAATGAGAAATCTTGTTAAAATAGGGAACCCCGCCACACAATCGGCGGTGACGGGGAAAATAATAACGATTATCCAATCGAACCTTCCATTTCAAAGCTGATCAATCGATTCATCTCGACAGCATATTCCATCGGGAGCTCTCTAGTAAACGGTTCAATAAAGCCCATGACGATCATTTCCGTCGCCTCTTGTTCGGAAATTCCTCGGCTCATCAAATAAAATAGTTGTTCTTCAGAAACCTTCGATACTTTCGCTTCATGTTCCAAGGAAATATTGTCATTTAAGATTTCATTATAAGGAATCGTATCGGATGTGGATTTATTATCTAAAATTAACGTGTCGCATTCGATATTTGAACGGGCTCCGTCCGCCTTCCTTCCGAAATGGACGATGCCTCGATATGTTACCTTTCCACCATGGCGAGACATGGATTTCGAAACGATGCTCGATGAAGTATTCGGGGCTAAATGGTACATTTTAGCTCCAGCATCTTGATGTTGCCCTTTTCCAGCGAAAGCGATGGACAAAGTCATTCCCCTTGCTCCTTCACCTTTTAAAATAACCGCTGGATATTTCATCGTTAATTTCGAACCGATATTTCCATCCACCCATTCCATCGTCGCATTGGCTTCACAGACGGAACGTTTTGTAACGAGATTATATACATTGTTAGCCCAGTTTTGAATCGTCGTATAACGACAGTATGCATCTTTTTTGACGATAATTTCTACAACAGCCGCATGAAGGGAATTTGTTGTATAAATCGGTGCTGTACAACCTTCCACATAATGGACATGGGCCCCTTCATCTACGATAATTAACGTCCGTTCAAACTGTCCCATATTTTCTGAATTGATTCGGAAATAAGCTTGAAGCGGTGTATCCAATTTCACACCCGGTGGAACGTAAATGAACGATCCACCTGACCAAACCGCTGAATTTAAAGCGGCAAATTTGTTATCGGAAGGAGGAACGACCGTCGCCCAATATTTTTTAAACAACTCTTCATTTTCTTTTAAAGCAGAGTCCGTATCTTTAAAAATAACGCCAAGTTTTTCCAAATCTTCCTTCATATTGTGATACACAACTTCCGACTCGTATTGGGCAGAAACACCAGCGAGATATTTTTGTTCTGCTTCTGGAATTCCCAATTTGTCGAACGTACGTTTAATTTCTTCTGGAACTTCATCCCAACTCCGTTCCGCCTTTTCTGACGGCTTCACATAATAGGTGATATCGTCAAAATTCAATTCTGATAAATCTCCGCCCCATTGAGGCATCGGCTTCGAATAAAAAATCTCCAATGCTTTAAGACGGAAATCGAGCATCCACTGTGGTTCTTCTTTCATTTTTGAAATTTCTTCCACGATTTCCTTCGTCAATCCCCGATTTGCTCGGAAGATTGAGACGTCTTTATCGCGAAAACCATATTTATAATCGCCGATCTCCGGCATATTTTTCGCCATCATTCATTCCTCCATTCTAATAAGAGTATGTTTTTACGGAAATGGGAAGGAAAAAACGGATTCTTCCTTACTCTTCGTGATTAAGTTCGTCCTTAAACCCTTTTTCCAACGCCTTCCACGCCAAAGTGGCACATTTAATTCTAGCAGGAAACTTAGATACACCTTGTAAAGCTTCTGCATCTTCAAGGTCTAAATCCTCATCGGTTTCGTTCCCTTGAATCATATCGTAAAATCGATGGGCAAGTTTTATGGCCGTTTCCCTATCTTTTCCTTTAATCAACTGCGTCATCATCGATGCTGAAGCCATAGAAATGGAGCATCCTTCTCCATCAAATTTCACATCCGTGATGATTCCATTCTCTTCTTTCATCATTACTCGAATCCGATCTCCACATGTCGGATTATTCATATTAACCGTAATGCTACTATCCTCTAATACACCTTTATTTCGAGGCTTTTTGTAATGATCCATAATTACTTGACGATATAATGTATCTAATTGATTAAAAGACATCCGTAAAAAACTCCTTTGCTTTAACGAGTCCCTCCGCTAACCGATCAATTTCATCCTTCGTATTGTATAAATAAACACTAGCCCTTGCCGTTGCTGTAACATTCAACCATTTCATTAACGGCTGAGCACAATGATGTCCTGCACGGACAGCAATTCCTTCCGCATCCAATACAGTGGCCACATCGTGTGGATGAACTTCATCTATATTGAACGACAAAACGCCTGACCTTTGCTTTTGCTTGTTTGGTCCATAAATCGTGATTCCTTCGATGTTCGATAAACGTTCCATCGCATATTCAATAAGATCCCTTTCATGCTTTTCAATAGCTTCCATACCGATCTCTTCTAAAAAGTCAATGGCAGAACCTAAGCCGATGGCTCCGGCAATAATCGGTGTACCTCCTTCAAACTTCCAAGGCAATTCCTTCCATGTCGAATCGTATAAACCGACAAAATCAATCATCTCTCCACCGAATTCTACCGGTTCCATTCGTTCCAACCATTCCTTTTTTCCGTAAAGTACGCCAATTCCTGTAGGAGCACACATTTTATGACCGGAAAAGGCAAAGAAGTCGCAGTCCAAATCCTGTACATCAATTTTCATATGCGGACTACTTTGGGCACCATCCACGACGAGAACGGCTCCTTTTTCATGAACGATTCGAGCAATTTCTTTAATCGGATTGATTGTACCGAGCACATTGGATACATGGGTAATCGCAACGATTTTCGTCCGTTCCGTTACCGTTTTGGCCACATCCTCTAGGGATAGGGTGCCCTCCGATTGCAAAGGAATGTATTTCAGCGAAGCTCCGGTCGATTTAGCAACTTGCTGCCAAGGAATTAAATTGCTATGATGTTCCATCTGCGTGAGAACAATTTCGTCTCCTTTTTTAACATTTGAACGTCCAAAACTTTGAGCAACAAGGTTGATCGCAGTTGTCGTTCCCCTCGTAAAGATGATTTCTTCCGTTGATTGGGCGTTAATAAACCGTTGTACCTTTTCCCTCACCATTTCATAGGCATCCGTTGCCTTCGAACCTAGGGTATGGACACCTCGATGTACATTCGCATTATATTCTGAATAATATTTAGCAATCGCATCAATCACGGATTGGGGCTTTTGTGATGTTGCCGCACTATCTAAATAAACGAGGGGATGTTCATTAACTTGTTGATGTAAAATCGGAAATTGCTTGCGGATGGCTGAAATATCCATTACTGTACTTTCCTTTCAATAACTTCAATCAATTGTTTTTTCACACCTTCAATCGGCAACTGGCTTACAACCGGTTCTAAAAATCCGTGGATAATTAAACGCTCTGCCTCTTCCCTCGGTATTCCCCGACTCATTAAATAATACAATTGAATCGGATCAACCCGACCGACGGAAGCAGCATGACCTGCCAACACATCGTCTTCATCGATCAATAAAATGGGATTGGCATCTCCCCGAGCTTTTTCACTTAACATTAATACACGGGACTCTTGTTGAGCATTTGACTTCGTCGCTCCGTGTTCAATTTTTCCGATTCCGTTAAAGACGGTTGTAGCACGATCCTTTACAACACCGTGTTTTAAAATTGTACCTTCCGTATTTTTCCCAAAATGACGAACCTCTGTCGTGAAGTTTTGTATTTGTTCACCACGACCGATTACGACCGTTTTTGTATCACAAACAGAACCTTCTCCGATTAAATTCGTTTCATTTTCAGAAATCGTGTGACCATCGTTCATCATGCCTAAGGCCCATTCAATTTGCGCATCCCGATCGGTGTAACCTCGACGATTTACATAGGTCGTTACTCCTTTAGCCAATGTATCAACGGCACCAACTCTTACTCGGGAATTGGAAAGGGCGATGACTTCTGTAATAATATTTGCAATTCCTGTCGTTTGATCATTTAAAGAAATGTAGTTTTCCACATAAGTAACCGAGCTGTTTTCATCTGCGACAATCAACACATGATTGATTAGTGGCGCATCCCCATTATCGTGAACGAAGATCGATTGAATCGGTTCAGTCACTTGTACATTTTTCGGAATGTATAAGAAGGCACCTCCGTTTACGAGGGCTGCATGAAACGCCGCCAATCGATGTTCATCCGGTTTTACCCCTTTGGTCATAAAATACTTTTCAACAAGTTCGCCGTGATTTTTCACTGCGGTAATTAAGTCTGTAAAAATAACACCCTGGTCCTTTAATTCATCAGTTAGAGATAAGAAACCGGCCGTTTGATTATGCTGAATGTATAAATTTTTAATACCACCTTCTAAATCGATAAGCCTTCGTAACGATTCCGGCAGCTCTTCCACATTTGAAAAGGGAGCACTATTTACCGAATGTTGTTTAAATTCGATAAAATTCCAGTTCGTAATTTTCGTTTTATCCGGCTTTGGCATAGGTATTTGATCCATTTTCGTAAATGCATCTATTCGACGTTCTTTAAACCAGTTTGGCTCACCATTTTGGGACGAAAAGGATTCGATGAACCCTTGGTCAAACGGATATTGTATTTGTGTAGTCATATTCATCCTCCTAACTGTTCCCCATTAAGCTTCTTGTTCTACTTCTACAGTTTCGTCTTCAATTCCTAATTCCTTCTTAATCCAGTCATATCCTTCTGCTTCCAAACGACGGGCTAATTCTGGACCGCCTGATTTAACGATTCGACCTTGCATCATTACGTGAACATAGTCAGGAGTAATATAATTTAATAAACGTTGATAGTGGGTAATAATTAAGCAACCAAATTCGCTATTTCTCATCGAATTAATTCCCTTTGCAACAACTTTCAATGCATCGATATCTAAACCGGAATCAATTTCGTCTAAAATAGCAATTTTCGGATCGAGCATTAATAATTGTAAAATTTCGTTTCGTTTCTTCTCACCACCGGAAAATCCTTCATTTACATATCGTTGGGCCATGTTCAAATCAATATCCAACAATTCCATTTTTTCATCCATCTTTTTAATGAATTTCATTAATGGAATTTCGTTTCCTTCACCTCGAGTGGCATTGATTGCTGAACGAAGGAAATCAGAATTCGTTACACCACTTATTTCGCTCGGATATTGCATAGCTAAAAATAAACCGGCACGTGCTCTTTCATCTACTTCCATTTCCAATACATCTTTTCCGTCTAAGGTGACGCTTCCCTTCGTTACCTCATATTTCGGATGTCCCATGATTGCTGAAGCCAACGTGGATTTTCCCGTTCCATTCGGTCCCATCACCGCATGGAATTCACCGCTTTTAATTTCCAAATTGACTCCTTTTAAAATCTCTTTTCCGTCTATTGCAACGTGAAGATCTTTGATGGTTAACGTGGTATTAGCCATTTTTTATACCTCCATTTAATCATTGTATAATTTCATTCTTCCTTATTCTCATTTTATTCTCATTCCAATTTTAAAACAAATTAAAATTATTATCAACAATAATAATTTTTCCTGCCCTTTTTTCCCATTATGAATTTTTTTCCTGTTTTTTTCAAGAAAGGATCGATGAACAAAGTGGAGAAACGTTTTGATCGTTTGGATTTTCCTTGTGAAAGAAAGAAGGAGAGAAAACGAACCCTAGCTGATGAAAATATAAAAAAACCAGTGATCAATCCACTGGTTTCATCTTGTCAATCAACGAAAACAGACAAAATTCGTCCTTTATCTTTTTCTTTCAAGAAAATGTAAAAAATGTCTATACACTAGCTTTCAATGATTTTCATTTTTCAATTCTAATTGAGAAAAAACGATTGCTCATCCAATAATACTTTTGGATACAAATGATTTATGACAAAAAAATTCGCTAATCAAAAGCGTTCAAACTAAAATAACATGAATAAACATTTTTAGCAGAAATCTTTTAATTAATTAACGGGAACGACAGCACCGTTCCATTCATCTAAAATATATTGTTGGATTTCTTTAGAGTGAAGCACTTCAATTAATGTTTGAATATCTTCCCTTTGTTCATCTCCACTTCTTACAGCAATAATATTAACATAAGGTGAATTTTCATCCTCGATCGCAATGCTGTCTTTTACCGGATTTAATCCCGCATCTAGCGCATAATTCGAATTGATTGCCACAACATCGCCTTCATTATTTTTATATATAGTCGGTAACAAATCCGGAGCATAATCGTAATCAAACTGGAGATTTTTTAGATTTTCTGCGATATCATCAACCGTCGCCGTTAACGGATCCACCCCATCTTTTAACGTAATTAACCCAGCGTTTTTTAATAAGGATAAAATTCGACCATGATCCGACGTACTATTACTCATAATGACCGTAGCTCCATCAGGGAGTTCATCTAAACTCTCATATTGTTGAGAATAAATGCCCATCGGTTCGATATGAATACCACCCGCATTTTCAAAATCATAACCAAACTCTTCAATTTCTTTATTGTAGTATGGAATATGCTGAAAATAATTAGCGTCCAAATCGCCGTTGTCGAGGGCTTTGTTGATCAGTTCATATTTACTGAATACTTGTATGTCCAATTCGATTCCTTTTTCTTTCAAAATGGGTTTCGCCTTTTCCAAAATCATCGCATGGGGTTCATTCGTTGCTCCAACTACTAATTTTTCATCTTCTCCACCACATGCTGTTAACACAATTGCCAAGAAACCAATGATGATCCATGTTGCAAATTTTTTCATCAAACTTCCTCCTTATCGTTTGTCGATTTTTTTTGTTATATAATCACCCGTAAATTGAATGATAAAAACAATCAATAAAATCACCAGTGTAGCAAAAAGGGTAACATCGTTATTATTTCGTGAAAACCCATCTAAATAAGCATAATCACCTAGTCCGCCTGCACCGATTACACCTGCGATTGCCGTATAACCGACGAGGGCGATGGCAGTTACCGTGATTCCCGATACGATTGCGGGCATCGATTCAGGGAGTAGCACTTTGAAAATAATCGTACTCGTTTTCGCTCCCATCGCCTGTGCCGCTTCAATAACCCCTTTGTCGATCTCCCTTAAGCCGATTTCCACCATTCGTGCATAAAAGGGAGCTGATCCAATAATGAGGGCGGGAATCGCTGCCTCCTTACCGATTATCGTTCCTACTATGATTTTTGTAAATGGCAATAATAAAACGATAAGTATCACGAAAGGTATGGAACGGAAAATATTGACGATCGAGGCGACAAATCCATGGATGATCATATTTTCCCATAAATTATCTTTCGATGTTAAAAATAAAAGTAAACCGAGCAATACACCGATGAAAAAAATCCAAATTAATGAAATACCCGTCATATATAACGTTTCGACGGTTTTCTCCCACGCCTTTTCCCAGTCGACATTCGGGAATAATTGTTCAAACATGCTCAATCACCTCCACCCCGATTTGTCTCGATAGTAAAAACTGGATCGCATTACGGACTTCTTCTTCTTTACCGTCCATATGAATAAATAACGTTCCATACGCCCCATGTCTCGTATGGGATATATTCCCATGTAAAATATTGACGACGATCAATTGCTTTTGAATGAGGGTGGAAATGATCGGTTCTTCGGCGACTTCTCCGACAAAGGTTAATTTTACAATTTTTCCCGATTGGTATTTTTCTAATAGCCGACCAACTGTTTCTTTCATATCCTCCGCATCAGTCACTTGACCGACGAACCGTTTCGTAACCGGCTGTTCCGGATGTTTAAAAACTTCAAGAACCGGACCGGTCTCTACGATTTTCCCCTTTTCCATGACCGCAACCCGATGACAAATTTTCTTAATGACGTGCATCTCATGGGTGATTAAAATAATCGTTAATCCCAGCTTTTTATTAATATCCACGAGCAAGTCCAAAATTGCATCGGTCGTATCCGGATCTAAGGCGGAAGTCGCTTCGTCACTCAGAAGGACTTTTGGCTTGTTCGCCAATGCCCTGGCAATTCCTACCCGTTGTTTTTGACCTCCGCTTAGTTCTGAAGGATAGGCATTTTCCTTTCCTTCTAAGCCAACCAATTGAATGAGTTCCCTCACCCGTTCGTCTCGCTCTTTTTTCGGTATTCCTGCAATCTCTAAAGGAAATGCAATATTACCATAAACGGTTCGTGACCATAACAAATGAAAGTGTTGGAAGATCATACCGATTTCTTGCCTAGCCAGTCGTAACTTCGATTCTTTCATTCGGGTAATATCTTTCCCTTCGATATAAATCGAACCTTCCGTTGGCATTTCTAAACCGTTAAACATCCGAATTAACGTACTTTTTCCAGCACCGCTATATCCGATGATCCCAAAAATTTCCCCTTCTTTGATCTCTAGGTTCACATCTTTTACAGCTACGACCTCCTCCGATTTTGCTGGAAAGATTTTTTTTACATGTTGTACTGAAATCATCCTTTTCCCTCCTCAAGGTCCAATCATCCCACGATTGATGCTAAAATATATCCTCTATTCCTTATATCTTTCCCGATACGAAATACACCAGCCCTTTTCACATACCTTTTTTCTTTCAAATTCGGGGAAGAACAAAAAAATACACAAAAAAACCTTTCCACTAGACGAGTAGAAAGGCATACGAAAATATCTCGAATGTCCTTCCTCTCATCTCTCAAAGTGATCAACACTTTGTGTGAATTGGCACCATTTCAATGGAGACCATTGACGGTTGCCGGGTTTCATTGGGCACATCCCTCCACCTCTCTTGATAAGAGCAAGACATAGATTATTCAATTTTCCGATGTAAGTGATTTTAGCACTTCCCCATTTCCGTGTCAATACATTTTCCCATTTTCTTTATTTCATTAACAAATTACTGCATTCCAGCTAACCAAAAAATCGATTCCAAAAGCAGTAACCGTCGATAAGACCCTTTTGCTTGCAATCCCTTTAATCGAATGGCTTCCAATAATTTTCTTTTTCCTTCAATCACTTCTTCCATTACAGCCTTGGTTCCGGAAAGAATAATCTCACTTTCCATCGTCCCTTCCTCTTGAAAAAGAATCTCCCCTTGGCGAATGGATAGGAAAAAGGATTGCCCGTCCACAACCAACTGAACGAGTAACGGTTCCTTTGGAAAAAGGATTTCTGCATATGGATAAGCTTTCAAAGTAGCTACAAGGCGACTTCCATCCATTTTCATTCTCCTTATCCTAAAAGCGTTGATGAAACTTGCTTTTGCTACCCTTCCTACCTTTCATCGAGAACCGTTTCTTGATCGGTTTTTGTTTTCCGGAAAACGAAATAAAAGTAAAGGGAAGCGATGAAATAGAGCGTTGCAGTGATTGAAAAGACCTTTGCATATCCCCAATACGGACCGCTGTCCATAACGATTGATGTGGAAACGGGGCCCATCAATGCCCACCCTAAATTAAAAACCATTTGATTAATTGAATTCGCCAAACCTTTCATGGAATCCTGCACATTTCCCATAATTAACGAGGATTGAATTGGATTTCCAGCATTCATCAACGCCTGACGGAAAAGGAAGCCAAATGCGGCCAAAAACAAATTTTGTGTGAAAGCGGTTAAAAACAAAAAGGGAAGGGAAAGCAATTGCAAATATACAACAGCTCGCACCTCACCAACCCTTTGGACAACAGCTGGGCCTATGATCATCGCAAAAGCAGTAACCGCCTGACCGAGGGAAATTATTAAACCGATGACCGAGTTGGAAGCTCCGAAACGATCTGCAAAATAAAGATTCAAATACGGGATCACAAGGCCGCTACCAAAACCGATCAATACTTGAGAGATGGCAAATAACCCAATGATTTTTAATCCATTCCGATTCCCACGAAAAAAATCACGCAGGGTAAAGGACCGATTTCGCTCTTTCCTTTCCCTTTTCTTTTCCTTCAACCGAATAACGAAGAAAAAGGATGTAAAATAAATGGCACTCCCAATGATGAGCGTGTATCGGATACTCAATAACGGTGATGTAAATAATAGAAAGATATCTGTCAAAAATCCACCTAATAAGCTCCCAACAACATATGCTGCGGTCATCACTGCAGAATACAAGCTAAAAAGATACACCCTTTCAGAAGGTTGGGAGTTTTCCGCAAGCCACGGAATAGCCGACACTTGTAAAAATGCGACAAAAACACCGGTTAAAAATCCAAATACTTCCAAAATGATTCGTGCCTCTAAAATACCTCTAAAAAAAAGAAGGAATGATGAAAGGGCAATACCAAAAATCATCGCCTTTTTTCGACCAAATTGATCGCTTAAAAGTCCGGCAGGGACAAGTGCTAAAGCTGTTCCTAAAGAAGTTAATGAAATAATTTCCCCATTCACCATATGGGAATATCCAAGTTCACGAATATAAAAATTATAGATGACCATATAAATACCAAAGCCGGTTTGTGAAAGTAACGTTGCTAAAATAGCATATTTTATATTTTTGTTATAACCATGATAACGGGTTTTCCATTGGAGAAAGTACGTCATTTTCCCACCAACCTTAAAGATTCACAGAAAAATTGAATGATAATCCTTTCGTATTCTTTTAATCAAATAAATAGAAACTATTTTTCTTTTATATTTATGAACAGAATTTTTGCACGAAAAAGGCCGCCCAAAATATTTCATTGAAACAGGGCCACCTTTATAACATCTTCACTTTCTCATATAAAAATGGGACGGAGTGGAAAGCGTAAATTTTTTCAACAACCTTTTGATTTTTAAACAATACGAGACAAGGAACACTTTCAATTTGAAATGATTCTGCCAAATCCGGTAAATAATTCACGTCTGATGCCCCCATCGGTAAGTCGGGAAACAAATCATGCAATACCCGAACCATTTTCTCCGCAATCTTGCACGTACCACATAAGGGAGTGTATAAATATAATGCTCCCGATTTTCCACTTTCCAATCGTTTCAAAAAATCTTCTTTTGACCATTGATTCAATTTTTTCTCACCCTCAGTATAACAAATCGCTGTCTACAAATAATTTACAATAAATATTTTCCCTTTACCTTAATATTTGCTTGCAAAAGAACGGCGGATAAATGCTTTTTCGGAGCGGTCGCCACTTCTCTATATTCCCGATGAATATATAAATGTTTCGCATGGGGCAATTCCCTTTTTAACAATTTCCGCAATTTTTCTCCTGATTCATCCGCATCTACGAAAATATACACTTCTTTATCATAAAATTGATCGACTAGTTCATCCAATTTCGTTACACCGATTGTTCCATTTGTACAAATAATATCGACAGGTTCATTTACGATGTCTAGAATCCTTCGTTTATCGGTCATCCCCTCGACAATAATCACCTTTTCATTCAACGGCATCACCTATTCATCCTACGAATCATTTTGATTGGTGGAGTTGCACGAACCTGAATTTCTTTCTATCCGTTTAACGACTCTTGAAAGAAATGATTAAATTTGTCGGTGAACTTTGGAAATATATACTATCCTTACCATGAACGAGTAAAAAAAGAGACGTCCAAAAAGACGCCCTTGTCATGAAGTTTTGATCATTTAAGATTCACTAATCATTGCATCGTATTGTTCTGCAGTTAATAAATTGTCCACATCTTTTACGTCGGAAGGTTCAACAATGATTAACCATGCATTTTCATAAGGAGATTCATTCACGAGTTCCGGACTATCGTTTAATTCCTCATTTACTTCTACTACTTTCCCACTGATCGGCGCATATAGTTCGGAAACGGTTTTCACTGATTCTACACTTCCAAATGGTTCATTTGCCGTAATTTCCGTTCCAACTTCTGGAAGTTCAACAAAAACGATATCTCCTAGCTCTTCTTGGGCAAAATCGGTGATTCCAATACGAACTTTCCCGTCTTCTACCTTCACCCACTCATGTTCTTTCGTATAACGTAATTCCTTCGGTGAACTCATCCTTTAATCCCTCCAAATGGTAGTAAAATTCCGATATACTTTCTATATCATGCCATATAAATGAAGAAAATTGCAAGTGAGATTGTTCAATGACAACTAATCATTCCAATGCTTTTTCATACTGTTTTAAACATTCTTTCCCCATGTATTTTCATAGACAGTTTCATTAAATCCAACCGTAACTTGCTTCCCATCTGTTGCGATCGGACGTTTTAAAAGCATACCGTCTGTTGCCAACACATCCAACATTTCCTTTTCTGACATGGTTTTCACCTGATCCTTTAACCCTAATTCCCGATATTTTTGTCCACTCGTATTAAAAAATTTTTTCAACTCAAGGCCACTTCTTTTATACAAATTTTCTAATTCCTCCCGACTTGGAGGATTTTCTACGATATGAACAGGTTCAAAGGGAATATTCCGTTCTTCAAGCCATTTTTTTGCTTTTCTACTCGTTTGGCATTTCGGATACCAATAAAATGTAATCGCCATGAAATTCCCACCTTTTCTCATTTTTTATCATTATATCACCTACTTACTTTCATCGACTACTATTCCAAGGGTTCGAATCAATCCGTATTTTTCCCATTCAATCGAACGATCCATCATCGCCAAGGAAATCTTTCGAACGGTTGAAACTTCGGATAATTTTTTTATGCTTTACCAGCGGCATATCTACGGCGAACCAATGAATTGCTTGTATTCCAAATAAGTTGATGGTTACAAAATGAATGAAAAAAGACACCGACCTTCAAATTTGTCGGTGCCCCTTTTTAGCTGATTGAATTATACAATATATTTTTCTGCTGCTATAATCGCATTGGCAGCTTCTCGTTTTTTCTGGATGACGTTTATCGGGTTGTACCTTGTTAATTTACGAAGAGCGGATAACATCATCATTAACGTATCGCCTTCTTCGACAGCAATCAGCGTTTCTTTCGCATCTTGTTCAATTTGATTGAACGCTTCTTGGCAGAAGATTTCCGTATATAACAATTTTTGTTTACTTTTTTCGACTCCTACGCGATTCATTGCTTTTTCCGTTCGTAGTACTGCCGATTCCATCGCATAGATGTTGGATACAATGTCTGCAATATTTACTAAAACTTCCTGCTCCTTCTCCAGTTCTTTCCCATATTTTTGAACAGCCAGTCCGGCAACCATTAAAGCAATCTTCTTCGCATTTTTTACTAAATATTTTTGTAATTCGAGCGGTTCATCTCCCGGAATTTCAGGCATAAACATCATCAATTCTTCTTGTAAGTTTTGAGCCTTTTCAAAAAGCGGAAGTTCCCCTTTCATCGCCTTTCGAACGTACATACCTGGAACGAGGAGGCGATTAATTTCATTCGTTCCTTCAAAAATCCGATTAATCCGGGAATCCCGATAGGCCCGTTCGATTTCATACTCTTGCATAAATCCGTATCCACCGTGAATTTGGACCCCTTCATCGACGACGTGATCTAGCGTTTCCGTTGCAAATACTTTATTTAATGAGCATTCAATCGCATATTCTGCAATCGACTGGGCAATATTTTTCCCGTCCTTCGCTTCTTCTTCCGATAAGTTCCCCATTCTTTCATCAAACAATCCAACCGTTCGATAGACGGAGCTTTCCGTGGCATAAATTTTGGAAGCAAGGGTGCCGAATTTTTCCTTCGTTAAATTAAATTCAGCGATCGGTGTTTGGAACTGTTGACGTTCCTTCGCATACTTCACCGTAATTTCGAAGGCCGATTTCGCACCACCTACTGCACCGACTCCCAATTTGTACCGACCAATATTTAAAATATTAAAGGCAATCACGTGGCCTCGACCAATTTCACCGAGTACGTTTTCAACAGGCACTTCCGCATCTTCCAATATTAATGTGCGCGTGGAAGAACTTTTGATTCCCATTTTCTTCTCTTCTGCACCAGTGGATACCCCAGGGAAATCCCTTTCCACGATAAACGCAGTGAATTTTTCCCCATCCACTTTTGCGTATACGATGAACACATCTGCAAAGCCGGCATTAGTAATCCATTGTTTTTCCCCGTTTAAAATATAATGGGTTTTTGCTTCATTTAATTTGGCTACCGTTTTAGCCCCGAGGGCATCGGATCCAGATCCTGGTTCTGTTAAGGCATAAGCGGCAATTTTCTCACCAGTAGCAAGTTCCGGCAAATATTTTTTCTTTTGTTCTTCCGTACCGAATAAAACGATTGGCAATGATCCGATTCCAACGTGGGCCCCATGGGAGATAGAAAATCCACCCGCTTTTGACATTTTTTCAGCGATTAATGCAGAAGTGATTTTGTCTAATCCCAAACCGCCGTAATCTTCCGGAATGTCCGTACTTAATAAGCCGAGTTCCCCTGCTTTTTTCAATAGATTGACCGAATATTCAAATTCATGGTTTTCCAATTTGTCTAAAACCGGTAGAACTTCTTTTTCCACATAATCCTCAGTTGTTTTTGCAATCATCAAATGTTCTTCCGTAAAGTCCTCCGGCGTAAATACTTGATCCGGTCCGATGTCTTCAATGAGAAAGCTACCACCTTTAATGACATGATCCAATTGGTTTGACATTTCCATTCCTCCTTATTCCCCTTTTTTAAAATTCATAAATATAGGTCATTCCAATTCTTCTCCGATCGATTTCAATCCAAGATACCCTCTGTTCATCTTCGTTTATAACAATTCGAATACACCTGCAGCTCCCATACCGCCGCCGATACACATCGTTACAAGTCCAAATTGAACGTTTCTCCTCCTCATTTCATGGATGAGGGTCAACGTTAATTTCGTTCCCGTGCATCCTAACGGGTGGCCGAGGGCAATGGCACCTCCGTTAACATTGACGATTTCCTCTTTAAGCCCAAGTTCTCGGATGACTTGGATCGATTGGGAAGCGAACGCCTCATTTAATTCGATTAGACCGATATCTGACAATTCCAAACCGGCCAATTTTAACGCTTTCGGCACCGCAACAATCGGTCCGATCCCCATTATTTCCGGCTGTACTCCTCCAACAGCAAAGGATCGAAATTTCGCGAGCGGTTTCAATCCTTCTGCTTCCGCCTTTTCCCGGTCCATAATTAAAACCGCAGCTGCTCCATCACTCATTTGGGATGAATTTCCTGCTGTTACGGTACCATTTACAGAAAAGGCAGGTTTCAATTTAGCTAAGACTTCCATGGACGTATCTGGTCGAACGCCTTCATCCGTATCAAAAGTGACGGTTTTTTCTTCCAATTGATTTTTTTCATTGATGGAACGAACGGTTATTTCAACGGGAACGATTTCCTCTTTAAATTTCCCTTCTCCAATTGCCTTGGCAGCACGCTGATGGCTACGAACTGCAAAAGCATCCTGCTCTTTACGAGTAATGCCATATTTTTTTGACACTTGTTCCGCCGTATGACCCATACTCATATAATATTCTGGAGCTTCTTCGGCCAATCGTGCGTTCGGTCGAACAACATGTCCCATCATCGGAACGAGACTCATCGACTCTACTCCACCTGCTAAAATCGTATCTGCCTGGCCGAGCATAATTCGCTCTGCACCGTAGGCGATCGATTGTAAGCCACTGGAGCAATATCGATTGATGGTGATGGCAGGCACCTCGTAAGAAAGCCCCGCTAAAGCACCGATATTTCTCGCCACATTCAATCCTTGCTCTGCTTCCGGCATGGCACATCCGATAATCAAATCATCGATCGGTCCATCATAACCCCCTGCTCGCTTCAACGTTTCCTTCACAACAATCGCACCTAAATCATCCGGCCGCACATTCGCTAACGTACCTTTTCTTGCCTTTCCCACCGGTGTACGACTTCCTGCGACAATTACGGCTTCTCTCATCAACTTTTCCCCCTTTGTTCATTTAATTGTGTCAATATCAATCGTTGTTAGTTACGCAACGGTTTTCCTTTTAAAAGCATATGTTGCATTCGCATTTGCGTTTTCTGTTCGCCGATCAGGCTCAAGAAGGCTTCCCGTTCTAAATCTAATAAATATTGTTCATCCACTTCCGTTCCGAATGGCACCTTCCCTCCGGCGATTACATAAGCTAATTTTTTAGCGATATGGAGATCATAATCGGAAATATAGCCGGATAAATGCATGCTTTGTGCACCCATTATTAACGTCGCATAACCCGTTTCCCCGACGACAGGGATTTTCTTTTTCATAGGGGGTGTATAACCTTTTTCATAGAGATGTAATACGAGTTGTTTCGCATCATAAATTCGATGATCTGGATTCCTACTAATTTGATCCAATTCATTCAAAAAGCCGTTTTCTCGGGCTTCTTTAGCAGAAGTAGAAACCTTCGCCATGGCGATCGTTTCAAATACCCGATTGGCAACTTGCTGTAAATCGAATTTAACCCCCTTGGGCATCCGGTTTAACAATTTGCTATATAGCTCTTTCGTTCCTCCACCACCAGGTATCAGTCCGACCCCGACTTCCACAAGACCCATGTACGTTTCTGGTGACGCCTGAAGTCTTGCTGCTGGTAAACTGACCTCTGCACCGCCACCGAGGGTCATTTGATGAGGTGCTACAACAACAGGTTTCGAACTGTATTTAATATTCAACATTGCTTGTTGGAATTGACGGATGACAAGATCCAATTCGAAGAAATTTCCATCTTGAGCTTCCATTAACATAAGGGCGATATTTGCACCAACACAGAAGTTTTTCCCTTCGTTGGCAATGACCAAACCTTTATAATTTTTCTCCACTTCTTCGATCGATTTATTGATCATTTGAAGAATATCGAGTCCAATCGCATTGTTTTTCGAATGGAACTCAAGAAGGGCTACTCCATCGCCAAGATCGATTAAACTTGCACCGTTATTCTTTTGGATAACTCCCTTTTCCTTTTTTAACAGGCGCAAATGAATTTCCTTTTCGTTTTGTTGAATCGGCAAATATTCTCCTTGATGATAAAAATACCGTTTTCCATTTTCTTCTTTATAGAAAGAAGTGTAACCCTTTTCAATCATTTCTTGAATCCACTTCGGTACTTCCAATCCTTGTTCAACCATTTTTTGCACCGATTGTTCTAAACCGATGGCATCCCATGTTTCAAATGGACCTAACTCCCAACCGAATCCCCATTTCATCGCATCGTCGACAGAAGGTATGTCGTCGGCAATTTCATACACTAATCGACCGGTATATAGGAGGGTCGGGGCAAATATATTCCATAATAACTTCCCTGCTCGATCATCCGCATAGATGAGCGCTTTCAATTTTCCCTTCGTTCCCTTTTGTTGCTTCGCCATTTCCATCGATGGAGTCTTCAATTTTTTCCTCGATTCATACTTCATCGTCTCCGGATTTAATTCCAAAATATCCTTCCCTTTTTTCAAGTAAAACCCTTGACCGCTTTTCGCACCGAGCCATCCTCGATCAACCATATCTTTCAATAGTTTTGGCGTGGCAAAAATCTCCTTTTCCTCTCCATCCACATGTTCATACACGTTATTCGCTACATGAACAAACGTATCGATTCCTACCACATCTAACGTACGGAAAGTAGCGCTTTTCGGGCGTCCGATAATTGGTCCCGTTACGGAATCAACCTCTCCTACGGAATACCCGCCTTTTTTCATTTCCTCAAGAGTAACTAACAATCCGTACGTTCCAATTCGATTGGCGATGAAGTTTGGCGTATCCTTTGCGATAACGACCCCTTTTCCTAAAACATCTTCACAAAATGTTTTCATATATTGAATAACTTCTTCAGATGTATCCTTCGTCGGAATGATTTCTAACAATTTTAAATATCTCGGTGGATTAAAAAAATGTGTTCCGAGGAAATGTTTTTTGAAATCTTCGGATCTTCCTTCCGCCATCCCATGGATAGAAATCCCCGATGTATTGGAGCTGACGATAGTACCCTTTTTTCGATATTGATCAACTTTTTCAAAGACGGATTTTTTCACCTGCAAATTTTCCACAACAACTTCAATGATCCAATCTACTTCTTTCAAACGGTCTAAATCATCTTCCAAATTTCCGACTTCGATCAACTCGATATTTTCTTTTGCCATTAGGGGTGCTGGTTTTTGTTTTAATAATTTTTGTCGATTCGTTTCGACAATTCGATTTCTTACCACCCGATCATCCAATGTTAACCCCTTGTTCTTTTCTTCCTCTGTCAATTCCTTTGGAACGATATCCAACAGTAACGTCGGAATACCTACATTTGCCAAATGGGCGGCAATCCCTGAACCCATGACGCCAGAACCGATTACAGCAACTTTATTGATTTGTTTGACCAATGAATTCTTCCCCCTTTGACATATTTTGAATGAATACTCATTCATTTTTCTGTCAAAAAAATAAACTTCCTCATTTTGCTTATTTTTAATATATATAAATTTTATAAACTTCGCAATATATAAGACTGAAAAAACGGAAAATTATTTTTTCAGGTTCGTATTTGTTAATAGGGCCCGATATTGCTGGGCCCGTTGTATCTTCTGTAACTTGTAGATTAGAAATCTTTTATTTTCTAAAAATACCTTTGAAAACGAAAGCGACGTTAGCGGGTCGTTCAGCAAGTCTACGCATAAAATATCCGTACCAATCCGTACCAAATGGAACATACACCCGCATTTTGTATCCTTCCTTCACTAACTCCAATTGCTTTTCAGGACGGATTCCATACAACATTTGAAACTCAAATTGATCCCTTTTAATCCCCTTTTCTTGAACGAACTTTTTCGTAAAATCAATAATTTGGTCATCGTGGGTAGCCACGGCTGTATAATGACCATTTTCCAAATGTGTAGCAATGATTTTTTTATAATTTTCGTCCACATCTTTTTTGTCTGGAAAGGCCACTTCCGCAGGTTCTTTATAGGCACCTTTGACAAGGCGAAGATTCGGTGCATATTCGTTTAAATCGTTCAAATCCTTTTCCGTTCGATATAAATACGCTTGTAAAACCGTTCCAATATTTCCGTATTTCTGTTTTAACCGTTTAAAAATGTCAAGGGTTTTTTCGCAACGGGTATGGTCTTCCATATCGATCGTAATAAATACGTCATTTTCCTTTGCCTTCGCCATAATCCGCTCCATATTGTTCATCACAGTTTCCTCGGAAATATCCAAACCTAGAGAAGTTAATTTCAACGATAATTGGGCATCTAATTTTTCCCGACCGATTGCTTCAATCGTTTCCAAACAATGATTCGTATGATTGTTTGCCTCTTCCTCCGTATCCACAAATTCCCCCAAATAATCAACAGTGACTGCTAATCCCTTGTCGTTTAATTCCTTTATTTTTTGAACAGCCTCCTCGATCGTCTCCCCTGCAACAAATCGGGACGCTCCGAAACGAAGACCGTACTTTTTCGCCATTTTCGTTAAAAATTTACTTTTCGATAAAAACAAAAAAAAGCTACGTAATACCTTCTCCATATTCTCTTCCCCCACTGTTTCGTAATCTCTGTATCATTATGAAAACCCTTTCTATTCCAATCCTATTTTAGCACGGTTTTTTCGTATCGTAAAAATAAATGTTAACCAATAATGACAATTCTTTAAAAATGAAATTTCATACATACAATTCGACCCTTCGAGGAAAAATACATATATGTTTTAAAAAAGAAGGAGGTTATGAAATGCAAAGGCAAAATCAACCGTACAATGAACAACAATCTACCATGCCCCAACCCCCAAGCATCGTTACAGTAAAAGATGCATTGTATGTAACCGATATGTTGTCCTGGAATTTATTAGCAGCGAAAAAAGCCCATTTCTTTGCAAACCATTGTCAAGACCCGGAAATCCAAAACGCAATTCATAAAGTAGGACAGATGCACCAAAAGCATTATAAAAAAATATTGACTTACTTAAATAAGCAAAATCCTCAAAATTAATTTCTGTTTGTAAGGAGGTAGCGATATTGAACAAACAACATCCGATTCAAAATCCACAAACCCAAGTACCAAATCGTCCAGAAATGAACGATCGGGATTTTATAAACGATATGCTCGCCACAGAAAAGTATTTAACGGATGCTTATAGCACCGCTTTAAATGAGGCGAGCCATCAAGCCTATTATCAAGACTTGTTGAACATATTTACGGAAACACAAAATTGTCAACGGGATTTGTTTAATCTTATGTTTAAAAAGGGTTGGTATAAAATGGATGCTGAACAAAACCAAGCGCTCCAACAAAAATACCAACAATTTTTAAATTACGAAAATCAATTCCCTTATGGTAATGAGCAAACACTTCAATAATCACATGTTCAATTGATTAGATAGATCACCATTCATCACCAATGATAAACGTTAAGGAAAAGAGTGATAATCACAATAAGTTAAAGGGTATAAGGTATCAAGGCACCGCTATGCTTGACCTTTTAACCGGGTGATTACAATAAGCTAATAAGTATATGGTTCCCTTTTAAAAAGGAAATGAGGACTTTTCGTTACAAGCTGAAAGTCCTCTTCTTTTTGTACAAATTGAATTTCCTATAAAAAAACATCTTTTTTACAACAAACCATCTGACCGTTTTCGACGACTAATTGCAGCTTAAAATCGTAACAAAATGGTCTTTATCGGAAATATTCCCAATCAGACGGTTCATGCATCCTCCTTTATTATAGAAAATTTCGTATTGTTTCCACATTCAATCGTGATATACTGTATAAAAGCAGGGTTTGAGTAATCATCAATGTCAAAGGGATTTATTTTTTTACCATATATGGAACTTTTTTAACGAATATACGTATGTCAATTATCCATATAAATAAAAAATCTCTATTTGACGGATCTCGTCTTAGAAAGGAGGGAGACTATGCAAAAATCAAAGGTTCAATTTTGGACGCTAGAAATTTTAATGATCGTCGGAATTATTTACATAAGTACGAAAATCTCTTTCCTTTTTGAACCGATTTTCGTTTTTGTGTCAACATTGTTTTTCCCAATTTTGATTTCCGGCTTCCTATATTTTATTTTAAATCCGATTGTTACCTTTGCAAACAAATATAAAGTCCCACGAACAGTCGGCATCTTAATTTTATATGTTCTTTTTATCGGACTTATTACGCTCGTATCCGCTTTAGTCGGTCCTTATTTGGCAAGGCAAATCTCAGATTTAATCAATAATATTCCTAATTATTTTAATCAATTGAAGGACTTTGTGACCGAACTATCGAGATCTCCCTTTTTTGAATGGGTACAAACCCAAAATTATGTAACGATTGATAAAATTGAAGAAACGGTAACGAACTATGTCTCTGGTATTTCAAAGGCGTTTACAAGTAGCCTATCCGGCGTATTCAATGTTGTTACTAATATTACGTTAGTGATTGCCACCGTTCCCTTCCTCTTATTTTATATGTTGAAAGACGGTCATAAATTGCCCAATGCTATCGTTCGATTTTTACCAACATCCTATCGGAACGAAGGACTTACTATTTTAAAAGATATGAATAAAACATTAGCATCGTATATTCAAGGGCAGTTACTCGTATCTTTATCCGTCGGTACGTTGGCAACGATCGGTTATTTTATTATCGATTTACCATATGCATTGGTTTTAGGAATTATCGTTGCTGTGACGAACATCATTCCATATCTCGGCCCTTTTCTCGGTGCAGCGCCGGCTGTTATCATCGGCTTATTTGATTCTCCACTCTTAGCCATGTGGGCAGTTGTTGTCGTCGTCATCGCCCAACAGATTGATAGCAATTTGCTATCACCACTGATTATCGGAAAACAGCTAGACACCCATCCGGCAACGATTATTATACTATTGCTCGTTGCTGGTAATTTGGCCGGGATTCTCGGAATGATTTTAGCAGTTCCCGTCTATGCTGTTTCAAAAACATTAGTCATCAATCTCGTACGGCTGTATCGATTACATCGGAAACACCAACTGGAAGAACGTATTGAATAAGCCAAATTCAATGGTTGAATACAAATGGATGTTGATATTTCTTCCATCATCATTAAGGTTGATGGAAGTTTTTTTTGAATATGATTACCCACGTTTCCATCAAGGCGAAAACAGAGACATCCAAAGGAATGAAAAGCCGATCATTTTTCTCCCATTGAAAAGTCCTTGTTATTTATTCTCTCCACTAATTGCAAAGGAATCACTCCCATCACTTCATAAAATGAGCAGATAACTGTCCACACTTTTTCCTTTGATTTATAATGGGAAGAAATGGCGGAGTTCGTTACGAGGTGTGTGCGATGAAACTATTTTCCAAAAGAAAAAAGGCGAAAATATCCGTTTGTACAAATAATATCGACCGCTTTTATTCTGATGAACAATTGGAACGGTTGGAAGATTTCGCAGTTCATCATAACATCGATGTACAGGAAATGGAGTGTTTGAGCTATTGTGACGAATGTGCCGTAAAACCGTATGTACTCAAAAATCGAAAATTGATCGATGCTGATACGCCGGAAGAATTATTGGAAAAAATGTCCGCTTATCTTGACCAGCCAAATTGAACAAAAAAACACCCTTCAACTGAATTGGGTGTTTTTTATTTCCATTCAAAAGGAAAATATTCCTAATCGTTCTTCACATCATTATTTCCAAATCTCCGACCGATTCGGTCTTCTTCTTGCAAGAACTTAACAAAATTCTCCATCGCCTTTACCGGTTGCTGTCTCACGATTTGGATATATTGATGTTTTCGTTCTTCTGATACCAATCGACTTTTTTTAATCCGTTCAATAATATATTTAACACCAATTTGTTCAATTTCCTTTTTATACAATCGGGTTTCCTTTAATAATGCAAATCCAAGGGCACCCACAACCGCATAAATTGCAAGGTAAATATACATACCCGTATCCCTTGGTGTAAAAAAGAGCAAATAGACGATATTGAAAATAGAAATTCCAATTAAGGGGAAAGTCCAAATCATATATTTCGATGTCTTTTTTGCAATTGGCATAATCAATTTTTGGATCGCTTCCAACTCTTTTTTAATATTGTCTGGAAAACTGTTCATCATAAAGTTATCCATTATAATCATCCTTTAATTCATATTTCAAATATATCTAACAAAATTTTCCGAAAACAACCATTCAACCTTATCGTATAAAATATATGCCCAAAGTATAAAAAAATGACCCGTTCCTGCGAACTTCTGCAGATAAGGTCTCGTTGATTATTCTTTAGATTCATTCAAAAAGCCTTCTCCTACTTAATTCCATCTTACTAAAATTGAATGTCTTTGTCAAAAAGGAAAACTGTTATGTATAAGATCGTATGAGGCATATTATATTTTATCCTAAAGAGTGTACGACCCATCGTTTCAGTCGGATTGATGAAAAAAGGACCACCCATAGGGATCCAATCTTGATCTGGATGGTCCTTTTTACTGCGATATCGAAACAATATTTTATAGTGAGGATTCCCAATCAATGGGCACGAATTTCTTGACGCATAAACAAAATGTAAGCAATGGTAAAACAAATCATCGTCACCGCAATTAATCCCGTAATCTGTGGCCATATTAACAATAAACTTTGACCGAATGGAAGTGGACCGGCCACCGCCCCCGTCGTTTGTTCAACGGTTAAAACGCCGAGACTTCGAACGGTTGGCGATAAAAGGGTCGTCGTCGATTCGCTGAATAAATAGTTCGGTGATAATCGCATTAAATTTAAAACGAATTCTTGCCTGTTAATCAATTGTTCCACCGACGTAATCGATGAACTGGATAAAATGGGTTTTGATATTAATTCGATAATCATGGAATAAAAAACGCTAAAAAACAACCAAATTGCAATACTTGAAAGAGCTGAAGTTGCCGCCTGACGAAAGACAACGGAAAACAAAATACCGAGATTGAGCCAAAAGGCGATATACACGATGATTAATAAAAGGAAGAATAGAATCCTGAAAAATTCTTCAAAGGTCGGTGGAATTCCGATAATAAGAATTCCGAGGGCCATAAAGATTAAGCCAAGGGCATAAAACAAAACCAAATTCAATAATAGTGCAGCCACAAATTTTCCATTAATCACGTAATCCCTAGGAATCGGTTGAGATAATAAACGGCTTAAAGTCCCCCGATTTCTCTCCGAATTAATAGCATCAAAACCGAGAGCAATGCCGAGTAACGGACCTAAAAATCCGACAAATGTTACGAACGATGGAAGGGTCCCATCTGAAACAGTAAATAGTTTTAAAAATAAATAGGATTGTTTAGCGATTTCCTCCGCATCATTTGATCCTTCAATAGCGTCTTTGATCGTCGTAACAGCCGTATATAAAGATCCGAAACAAGTTAACAAAATAATCGCCAAAAGAATAATGATTCGCCAACTCGTTAAGTAATCGGCAAATTCTTTTCGGACGATAGCAAAAAACACACGATTTCCAACCGATTCATTTTTCTTGCTCGTATTTGTTTCATTTTCTTCCTTCGTCCGGAACCACCTTTTTACAGACGAGGAAATTTTACTGATTTCCATCCGCTTCACGCCCTTCAAAATAACGATGATAGATTTCATCGAGCCCGTAGTTTTTCTTCCTGATTCCATAAAGGGAAGCTCCCGATTCTACAATTACTTTACTAATGGTTGCGGATACGTCCTCTTTACAATACAAATTCATCGAATGTTGGTCGATTTCAACCTTATTTACATTCGGAATAGCTTCTAATTTTTGAACTAGCTCTTCAGATAAAGGCGATGCAGATACATGGATATGGTACGTGTCTTGCAAAAAAAGTTGTTTACTTAAACTTTCGGTCGTTCCCTCGGCAAGTAATTTCCCATTAACAAAAATTCCGACCCGATCACAAATTTGCTGTACTTGATGCAAATGGTGGGAGGACAACAAAACGGTAATGTGTTCCTCCACATTTAATCGGCGAATTAATTGAAGAAATTCCCGAACACCTTCAGGGTCGATCCCTAAAGTCGGCTCGTCTAAAATAATCACCTTTGGATCTTTCATTAAAACATCGGCGAGACCTAAGCGTTGCCTCATCCCCCGAGAATATTTTCCCGTTTTTTTATCTGCAACATCGAGTAAATTTACTTTTTCCAATAAATCTTTCGCTCGTTCTTTTGCGATTCTTTCCGGAATTCCATTTAAGGCGGCAGTATACATCAAATTTTCAAAACCGGTCATATGTTGATAAAAACCTAAATCATCGGGGAGATAACCGACTTCCTTTTTTACTTCAATCGGGTTTCTCGTGGAATCGATTCCATCGACCCGAACCCTTCCCGATGTCGGTTCACTCAATCCTAAAAGCATCAGGATCGTCGTCGTTTTTCCTGCACCGTTTGGACCAAGTAAACCGAAAATTTCCCCTTTTTTTATGGAAAGGGTTAAGTGATCGACCGCATATTGATCGTCATATTTTTTCGTCACTTTATCTAGTTCAATAATTGGACGGGGCACGGTTATCTCCTCCCGTATTTTTTCACGAGATAGTATAGTGCGGCGATGACTCCGATAATAATCAAAATACCGACAATCCCCCAAAGGGTAGATGTTTCAACCGATACTCGGAATGTTGCATCGCTGGAAGTTTCTGGTGCTGAAGCTGTGAAACTTACGACGTAATCCCCAGCAATCGCATCATCTGAGGCATGAATTGTCGCCTTCACAATTTTTTCTTCACCAGGTTTTAATTCAGCAATTGTACTCGTGTCAAATTCCGTTTCCCAATTCGGTGGTGTACTCGATTTTAATGACACATCCAATAACGGCGCTGTTCCAGTATTTTTCACCACAAGGTCGACAACTTTTTTCCCACCTGCAGTAATATCCGTACTTAACCTGCCAGTCGGAGTCGTCAGTTCGATATCGTAAGTCCCCGTAATAACCGTCTCTAATGTCAAATCGGCAGACGTATTACTCGTTGCCGCTTTAATAGGGATTTTATATTCCCCGGCTTCAACATTTTCAGGTGGTGTGACATCGACCGTAATATCCTTCGATTCATTTGGTTCTAAAAGAACAGATGTAATCGAATCGCTACCAGATTTAAACTTCACCGTCCACCCTTCGTCAGTCGATGCACTTAAAGCATAGTTTTGATCACTTGCCGTCCGATTTTTTAATGTAACCGTATATGAGAAGGAGGAATCGGCGTGTCCTTCCAAGTTCGTTTGTTCAGAAGAAAGCTCTGTTTTAAAAGACCCTTGTTCGGTAACCGTTACGAGAAAAGGTAACCGGGCATCATTATTTCCTTCACCATTTGCTACTAAGTTAAATCGATAATCCGCTTTATCTGCATCGAGGGGAATGGTAATTTCTACATTTATTGTTTCTTCACTATTTCCTCGAACAGATAATTGCCTAATATCCTTTCCTCCTGCTGTGATCGAATGTTCCCATCCTTTTGGCAAATTTTCAAATTGGAAAGTTAAATTTAATATCGATGAGCCGGAGTTTACCACATCAACTGAATAATCGATGGTTTCCCCAGGTGTAACCGAAAGACCTGTATATGGCGTAAACAAAGTTAAATTACCAGCCGCATAAGCCTTTTGCCCAGGATGAAATGAAAAAGTAAAAAGTAAGAGGAATGCAAAAAGAATAGACCAAACTTTTTTCATCATCTTGAAATCCCCCTATTTTTTATTCATCCTTAGTACGGAAAAACTCTCCATTTGGATTTGTTTTTTTTAAAAAAAATTGTAGAATTACGATATAGAAACGAAAATTAAACAGCTCTTTCCAAATCTCTTCCACATACCTCATCATGGTATGTGGTATCGATCTTTACAACTATGGAATCATAAGGAACCCTTCCGAAAATTAGAGTAGCACATCACCTTTTTCATTCAACTACGAAAAAAGGTGAAGGAGGGATGATTCATTGGGGGACAAAGAAACCGTTCAACTAATTAAACAAATGAACCTTGGATCTCGACAATCCTTTGATCAATTTTATGAAGCCTTTATCCCTTTCGTATTTCAAATTGCTTATGAAATTTTAGGTGATTATACGGAAGCGGAAGATGTGAGTCAGGACGTATTTTTAGAAGTTTTACAAAAAATCGATCAGTACAATCCGAATAAGGGTTCGATAAAGGCTTGGCTCGCAGTAAAAACAAAAAGCCGATGTCTCGACCGTCTTCGAAAAAAGAAACCGATTTTAGTAAATCGACTAGAAAAAATTGCCCTTGGAAAGGAAAAGGGGGCGGATTTAGAATTTCTTGAACAAATTGAAAAGCGAATTATTCTCGATGCATTGAACCATCTTCCCCCCGAGCAAAGGGAAGCGATTATTCGTTCTTATTTTAATGGGGAAACCCACCGGGAAATTGCCGGTGCGATGAAAAAACCACTCGGTTCAATTAAGTCTTTAATTCGTTATGGATTAAACAATTTGCGGAAACAAAAGAGCATCGTCCATTGGACCGAGCCCAACGGAGGTGATGGAAAGTGAAACGGGCAAAACATATATCTGAACAAAAAATCATCGATTTTCTCTCTGGGGAATTACCGGAAAAAGAAGCGGAACAAATTCAATCCCATTTACACGAATGCGAAAATTGTATGAACATTGCGGTTCGTTGGGGAAAATTGTTAAAAAATACCCATTTACAGCCCGTCCAACCGTCACCGGAATTGAAGGAACAAATGTGGAAAATGGTCGATCGTAAACCGTTGAAAAAAAGGAAGGGATATGTCAAACCAATTGCTACGGTACTCAGTTTTGCCGCTGCAATTAGTTTATTTCTCCTCATCTTCAATGGCAGACCAGAAATGGATAAACCGTATGAAGTAGTGAAAAATGATGAAATACCCTTTGAAACTTTCCATGCTACGCCGAATACGAAACAGTGGAATATTGTACCGACTATGAACCATCAACAAATTAATGGGAATATTTGGATTAATGACGATACGAATGAAATGTTTTTGGAAGTGGACGGTCTTCCCCACTATCGAAACAGGGACTATCAACTTTGGATTATTTATTCCAATAACGATGTGGAAGGGGAGTTACTAATTTTACAAAACGGATCTTCTCGAATTTTTTTCCAAGGAATCGACGTGGAAAAATTCAAGCTTATTAAGGCAAGCGTGGAACCTAAGGGAGGAAGTACCCATCAAACCGGTCCGGATACATTTTTTGTCGATTTCGAGCATTCGCTCCCTTAATATCAAATTTCCGAGCGATTGAAAAGAATAACCGACAGTTTTTTTCAATAAAATATCGGGTTTATTGCAGACTCATCCCTTGGCGAATCAAAAACCAATTAGCCAAGGGTATTTTAATATCGTTTTAAAAACGCCTTCGTTCGTTCATGTTTCGGATTTTCGAACAATTCTTCTGGCGTCCCTTCTTCGACAATTTCTCCCTGATCCATAAAAATGACCCGGTCCGCTACTTCCTTTGCAAAAGCCATTTCATGGGTCACGACAAGCATCGTCATTTGTTCCTTTGCTAAATCCTTCATTACAGTCAATACTTCTCCGGTTAACTCAGGATCTAAAGCGGAAGTCGGTTCATCGAATAGCATGAGTTTCGGTTGCATCATTAACGCCCGGGCGATCGCCACCCGTTGTTTTTGTCCACCAGAAAGCTTTGATGGATAAGCATCCAATCGATTTTGAAGCCCGACTTTTTCTAATAACTGTACACATCGTTCTGATATGGCTTCCTCTGAATCCAATTTTGCCAATTTCGGAGCTAACTCCAAATTTTCCTTCACCGTAAGATGGGGAAACAAATTGAAATGTTGGAATACCATCCCTAATTTTCGCTGTATTTGGCGAATTTCTTTAGGTTTGTTATATATTCCGTTTTTTACTAAATATTCCCCGTCAATATAAATCTCTCCGTCATCGATCGTTTCCAAATGAACGAGGCTGCGCAATATCGTACTTTTTCCAGAACCAGATGGTCCGATCAGTGCCACTACTTCATTTTTTTGAACGGCAAAACGAATCCCTTTGATAATCGGTTCTCCATCAAAGGATTTTTTCACATTGGTCACCCGTAAAATTTCCACCGAGTTCACCTTCCTATTCAAATTTCACTTTCATTTCAATTCGCTTTAAGAAAAAGGTTAAAACGAGCGTAATCATCAAATACATCAATCCAGCTATAAAAAAAGGAACAATCGTAAAATCTCGATTGACGGCCGTTTGAGCATAGTGGAGAAGTTCCGGTACCGCAACGGCATACAATAAGGCCGTATCCTTGACAAGGGTAATCGTTTCGTTTGTCACAGATGGTAAAGTGACTCGAAACATTTGGGGTAAAATAATTCGAGTCATCCTCTGCCACCGATTCATTCCGAGCACCTGTGCCGCTTCATACTGACCTTTATCGATCGCAAGTAACCCCCCTCGGAAAATTTCTGCAAAATATGCTGCATAATTTAAAACAAATCCGATCACTGCTGCAAGAAACCGATCGAGTACTAAATATTGTCCGATCACAGGAATCATCGGAAGTCCGAAACAAAGGACGAGGAGTTGTAACAGTAAGGGAGTTCCCCGCATTACATAGATGTATCCTTTAATAAACCAGACAATCGGTCGAAAACGACTACGGCCAGCCAACGTTATAAAAAGACCTAAAGGGATGGAGATTATGATAACAATGAAAAAGGTAAGGAGCGTCACCTTTGCCCCTTCCAACATCGGACCGGAAATTTTAAGTATATATTCTAACGACATGGATTATCCCCCTAAAAAAGAGGTTGCCTCGGACTGAGTGGACCGAGGTTCCTCCCTTTTCATTTGAAAATTTGTACAAAAATTTTTTCCATCAAATCCAAAACTTTATTTCAAAACTTTATCGACACCGAACCATTTGATCGATATTTCTGCACTTGTTCCGTCCTCATTCATTTGATCTAAGGCAGCTTGTAATTCTTCAAGTAGTTTTTCATTTCCTTTTTTCACTCCGACACCGTATTGTTCCGGAGCTAGTGCTTCATCCAACACTTTATACGTATCCTCTTCCTTCGTCATATAATAATCGATAACGACTTCATCGATTACAACCGCATCGATCCGGCCGGTTTTTAAATCATTTAATGCAAGTACATTGTTGGCAAACTCGGTGATTTCTCCCACTTCCTCACGAATCGGATTGGCATTTAATGCATCGAGAGCGGATGATTGGGCTTGTAATCCGACGGTTTTCCCTTTCAAATCATCCAATTCTGTAATATCAGAATCCTTTAACGTGACAATGACTTGGGCATTTTCCAAATATGGTTTTGTAAATAATACCTTTTTTTTCCGCTCTTCCGTAATCGTATACCCATTCCATATTAAATCAATTCGTCCGCTCATTAATTCATTTTCCTTTGTCGACCAATCGATCGGTTGAAATTTGACTTCCTTGCCCATAATTTCCGCTGCTGCCCTTGCCATATCAATATCGAAGCCGACGATTTCATTGTTTTCATCCCGGAAACCCATCGGTGCAAAGGCATCATCGATTCCGATGACTAACACATCTTTATCCTGATCCTTCTCGGACGATTCAGAATTTGAACAACCAGCAATAACAAGTCCAATTAATAGAAATGATAAAAGTGCAATTACTTTCCCCTTCAATTCATTCCTCCACCTTTCTTTAGTGATCTTCATTGATTATCAAAACATTGATAAGAAGTATGTGTATGTTACTTTAGTCTGCTAATATGATAAATTATTAAATTGATAAAAAAATAATAACACAGGTAATTCCACGTGTCAACAAAAATCTTTCATTTATTATCGAACTAAAGGATTTTTTATTTATTCACCAACCCGATTTGATAAAGAACCGCATTCTTTCGGATTCTCAAAAAATAAAAAAACGACCGCAAACGCAGTCGTTTCATCTATGATATCAAATGTTAAAATTATGTCGATTTTAAATTATGGAGACGGTGGGAGTCGAACCCACGTCCAGAGACATCGCCACTTAGACGTCTACGAGCGTAGTCGATATATTCAATTTTCGCAATTACGTCGGCCTATCGACGGGCTTCGGTAATGCTAGTCTGATTGATCTCTTCCTTCGCCCTCAGACGGCGGGCAACCGGCGTATCCCACTACAATGAGTCCCTGACCCTCCACGTGGGAGATGGAAGGAGGAACAGCCTCGACTGGTTATTAAGCAGCGAGAGCTAAGTTATTGTTAGTTTTGCCATTTATTATAGGCGTGGCGTTTTGACGAGTTCGCCGACTCGGCTCGCAGCCCAAGCTCGATCTGCCCCTGTCGAATCCGAAACGTCCCCGTAGATGATTTAAAGCAGATCAATAGAACCACTGTTATTCAATTGGTATCATAATCCCTTTTGCAACAATTATATTATACCAAAAACAAACGGAATTTCAAAGTCAATTCTTTCCTTTCTGTCTCTACATCTTCTGTTTTTCTCGAAATGCCCGTTCGATCTCCCGCTTCGCTTCTTTTCTCTTTAAATCTTCCCGTTTATCGTATTTTTTCTTACCCTTCGCTAAAGCAAGCTCCAATTTGGCAAATCCATTTTTTAAATATAACTTCGTCGGAATCAACGAATAACCTGCTTCCTTCGTTTCACCGATTAGTTTAGCAATTTCCCGTTTATTCAACAACAGTTTTCTCGTACGTAATGGATCATGGTTGAAACGGTTGCCCTGTTCGTACGGGCTAATGTGCATGTTGTATAAAAATACTTCCCCTTTTTCAATTCGCGCGAAGGCATCCTTTAAATTTACCCGACCAGCACGAATGGATTTAATTTCCGTTCCTTTCAGTACGATTCCCGCTTCATACGTATCTTCTACAAAAAAATCATGATACGCCTTTTTGTTTTGTGCGACGATTTTTCCTATACCTTTAGGCATCGTTCATTCCCCCAGTAATGAATAATTTTAGCAGAATGTAAGCGGAAAAACAATATCGCTTTCCAAAACATCTGTGTCAAGTTTTTTTCTATATTTACGCCTATTTTCCTTTTCAACTGCGATTTTGTCTTTTTTCTAGTGTAAGGGGACAACCTATATTTTAAACGATGGTGGCAAGTGTCGGCACCCATTCATATTAAATATACTACTCCCATAGATTGGTATATATTTGCGGAATTGTCTCATCCTACGTTTCCACATCTTGAAAAAATCGCTAGATACTACATTTTTCCGCAAATCATACGGGTACATTATTGTTGATTATTTTTTCTGAAAGTTATGAAAATCATATAAACTCAACCTATTCGTTGATTCGTATCTGGATTATCCATTCACATCATCCGTTGCGTTAAACGTGAAAAGGATTTTGCTTTTTATTAATGATTATAAGTTTATGTTTTTCCTTCTTTTTATTGCTTATTATCTCATTCCACAAATTAGTGTATATTTCCCGGGATATTTAAATGCACAAAAAGTCCCCGTAGAACTATTTGGAATCATCTATTTTTTCAATCGTAGGTATGTACATGTATAAAAAAAGGCTTTCCAAGATGCTAAAGGAATATTTAGTCCTTGCGAGTTTTATTTTTCTCTCCACCGTCTCAAGATTGTGATGGAAGTTTGGAAAAGCGTATATATATTAGTTTAACCATTTATGCTTTATCAAGAGTGCTCATCGATTCGTTTTGGATGATATTTTCCATCTATTTTAATACGATAGCAAATCACCATTTTTTCTGTGAAAGGAATGACGTGTTAGTGATCCATTTTTTGGATTAGTAGTCTATACAAATGATATTTTTATCCTTATATCATTACGGGAATTTTCGTTAGTATAAGTGGAATCCCCTATTGTTTAGACATCTATCCATCACAAAAGGGGATAAAAACATATATCCAAAGCAGAACCGTACCATCGATGACGGTGTTTCATCGGTTAAAATAAGAAAACTAACCGATCAACACCGTCATCTTTTTTTGATAGAGGGAAATATGAAGGGGATTATCGTTTTTTCTTTCTTCTTTTTTTCTTCGGTACATTTTCATAAAACTTTTTCTTTTTTCCTTTTTTTTCGCCTTTTACCCTGTTTCCATTTCCATCCCTTTTTTTCGACCGGGCGTTGACGATCGTAGGTACGATTTTCCGCTCCCGTTTGGCCCTTCCTTTCATGCCGACAACTTCAAAATCAATTGAGCGCTCATCCTTATTCACCTGTATAACGCGGACGGTAATTTCATCGCCAATTTTAAATACTTTTCCCGTCCTTTCTCCGACCATCGCATATTGTCTTTCATCGAAATGATAATAATCATCGGTCATATAGCTTACATGGACGAGCCCCTCGATCGTATTCGGCAGTTCGACAAACATACCGAAATTCGTTACCGAGCTAATGATTCCATCAAACACTTCGCCAACCTTATCTTCCATATATTCCGCTTTCTTTAAATCATCTGTTTCCCGTTCCGCATCCACTGCCCGTCGTTCCATTTTCGAAGTATGTTCTGCAATTGTTGGAAGTATTTCATCCCACTTTTCCTGGGTTTTTTTGTCCATTTTTCCTTCAATCAGGTACGTACGAATTAGACGATGAACGACCAAATCCGGATAGCGACGGATCGGTGATGTGAAATGGGTATAAAACTTTGTTGATAAACCGAAGTGTCCGATACATTCCGGATCGTATTTTGCCTGTTGCATCGAACGCAACATTACCGTGGAAATGACCATTTCTTCCGGCTTTCCGTGTACCGTTTCGATGATTTCTTGCAATGCCCGTGGATGAACGTCATTCGCCTTACCTTTTACAATCAATCCAAAGTTTGTAATAAATTCAAAAAAACGTTGTAGCTTTTCTTCCTTTGGATTTTCATGGATACGGTAAATAAAAGGCAGATCGAGCCAGTAGAAATGTTGTGCCACCGTTTCATTGGCCACAAGCATAAATTCTTCAATTAATCTTTCTGCAACAGAACGTTCCCTCAATACGACATCGGTCGGCTTCCCATTCTCATCAACTAGAACTTTTGCTTCCTTAAAATCAAAATCAATCGCACCGCGTTCCATTCGTTTTTTTCGAAGAATCGCAGCTAATTGTTCCATCATTTCAAACATCGGAACTAAATCCCGATATTTTTCCCGAAGTTGTTCATCTTTCTCAACTAATATTTTATTGACATCCGAATAGGTCATCCGCTCCGTTGTACGAACTACACTTTGGAAAATATTATGATTCACCACTTCCCCCTGCTCGGTGATTTCCATTTCACAAGATAAGGTAAGACGGTCCACTTTCGGATTCAATGAACAAATACCATTGGATAGCCGATGGGGAATCATCGGAATAACTCGATCGACTAAATAAACGCTCGTTCCCCGCTCATAGGCTTCCCGGTCGATGGCACTTCCTTCGCGAACGTAGTAACTAACATCTGCAATGTGAACACCGAGTAAATAATTCCCGTTTTCCATTCGTTTAACTGTAACCGCGTCATCCAAATCCTTAGCATCCGCCCCGTCGATGGTTACAATCATTTCATTGCGTAAATCCCGCCGGTTTGTCAATTCATCTTCACGAATTTGATCGGGAATTTGTCGAGCTTGTCCCATTACTTCTTCAGGAAATTCCAAAGGCAATCCGTGTTTATAAATAATGGATAGGATGTCCACCCCGGGGTCGTTTTTATGACCGAGGATTTCGACAACTTCCCCCTCGGCACTGGCACGTCCTTCTGGATAAACGGTAATTTTTACGAGTACTTTATGGCCTTCCACCGCACCCTTCGAGGCATTTTTCGGAATAAAAATATCACCGTTAAACTTTTTCTCATCCGGAATGACAAAACCGAAATTCGCACTTTCCACATACGTTCCGACGATATGTGTCGTTCCCCGTTCTAAAATCCGGATTACCGTTCCCTCCGGTCTTTGTCCATGGCTTAATTTTTGCACGCGTACTAAAACGGTATCTCCGTGTAAAGCGTTATTCATTTCTCCTGGTGGAATGAAAATATCATCCATTCCCAGCTCGTCGGGGATGAGAAAGGCAAATCCTTTCGCATGACCTGAAAGTTTTCCCCGTACGAGATTCATTTTTTCCGGCAATCCGTACCGATTGCTTCGGGTGCGGACGACCATTCCCCTTTCTTCCATATGGACGAGGGTTTTCACAAATTGTTTAAATTCGGCCGCATCCGAAATTTCCATCGCTTCTTCCAATTCATGTACGGAAAGTGGTTTTGTCGCTTCCTCCATATAATGTAAAAGTCGATTTATTAATTGCTCTTGCTCCATTTGTAAACCCCCTTTCTTTTTATGTTCATCCAATAATAATATTTTTGAACGAAGAAAAATGGAATATACAGAAACAATCTGACTTTTTTCGTTTCGCTTATTTTTTTACAATGCTGACATATTATTCTTCCCAATTCAGACCGTTTAAAAAGCGTAAAATATCTTCATGCAATTGATCCTTTTCCACATCGATCGTAATGACGTGACCGGATTTTTCGTACCATTTTAAAGACTTATCTGGTGACTCCACTTGTTGATAAATAATTTCCGCACTTTCCAAAGCGATCACTTGATCCTTTCTACCTTGGACGACGAATGTCGGTGCATAAATTAGATCGATATGTTTTCTCACATCGTTAATAAATTGTCCATTTTCTTTCAGTAAATTCCTTAATCCCGTTCGATCGAATCGTTCCATCTCTTTTTGAATTTGTTCTTCTGGCTTTTTTTCTTTTCGTTTATAGGCGACCGCTTTATCTAAAATGCCATTGTACATTCTTTCTTCACTTTGCAAATACATCGGTGCACACATTGGAACAATTCCTTTTACCGGTAAAGAATAAGCGAGTTTCAAAGAAAACACGCCTCCGAGGGATAGACCGACTACAGCAATTTCTTCATGTCCCAATGATTTTAAATATTCATATGCAGCCATAACATCTTCCCACCAGTCTTCTGGCGTGTAATTGAGCAAATTTTCCATCGGTCCACCATGGCCTCGATAAATAGGGGCATGACTCGTATAACCGTTCTTTTCCAAAAATCGTCCGAGCATGCGCACATCAGCACTATCTCCTGAAAAACCATGCAATAATAAAACCGCCCGTTTTCCTCCATGAAAGGTAAACGGTTTAGGAGAAACAATCTTCATAGGACTTCTTCCTTTCTAATCGATCAACCGTAAGTATAACCTTGTTGAATAGGTGAAGGAATTACCCTTCCAATCTAACAAAAACATAGGACATTTGCACATATATTGGTTTTCAGCAAGTTTTTTGAAAATCCAATGATTTTCTATCGGATTTTAGCAAAAATTCCATACTAACCGTTTCGAATATAAGTGTAGCGATGGAAAACCGAACAAAAAATCCTGACCTTTTTCGGCCAGGACCTTATCATTAGTTTCATTATACTCCGAAATAGGCAATCGCGATGGTTATAACAAAAAATAACACGGATAACACGATCGTGATACGTTGTAAAATCAAATCGAGTCCTCGTGCTTTTTGTTTACCAAACAATTGCTCTGCTCCACCGGAAATGGCACCGGATAAACCTGCACTTTTTCCCGATTGCAACAAAACAACTGCAATTAAACCGAGACTAACGATCACTAAAAGAACGATCAAAAACGTATGCAAAATGACCTACCTCCCCAAAAGGACATCCATTCTATACTATGTTAGCATAAAATGAAATGGAAAACAACGTGGATTTTATATTACATCTTTTTCATTGGATTGAATTTTTTTACTCGATTATTCCTTCCTCATCGATTGTAACGACCGGCTTAATGGTCACTTCCATTTGACTATATTCAGAATCCCACCATTGATTGAAATCAAAATTTCTCGTTTTTGATTTAACGAAATGACCAAACCCGATTGGATCAATTTCCTTTTCCTGAAATCGTTTAATCAACTGTGTACAATGTTTTTGAATTTCTTTCTCAAACTTTTTTTCAATTTTTTTAATGAATGAATCCGTTAATTTGTTTCCGGTAAACTCATTAATGGTTCCACCGATTTTTATATGAACGGTTATGTGTAATGGGTCCCGACTTGTCAGTTCAAATCGATTGGTTGAAATAATACTTTGTACAGCAGCTTCTTTCCCATCCACTTCAACCCTATGCAATCCATTACTATATTTATCTGCTAAAAGTTTGAAAAAAAAGGATTGTTCGTTGGATACAACATCGACTATTTTTCCATATTTTAAAAGTGCAACGCCACTGAGTTCGATTTTTGTTTTACTATTTTGTTTAATTAGTGGTAAATAGGGCGTTTTTCCTTGTTGATAAAAATCGCCCATGAACCTTTGTAAATTCGTTTTCGGTAAATCCTCATGACGAATATTATGATCAATAAGCATAGAAATAAAACGGGCATTTCCCCGAAGTCCATATTCCCCCTTAAATAATTCTTTTGCTTTGTTTTCGGAAATGGCCAAATAAATCCCAGAACCAATTGCCGGATCCCGTTGAAAAGCATCAATTAAATCAAGTATTCCCCTTTTCTTTGCCAATTCTAAATCAAAAATGACGATTTCCAAACTACCGAAAGCGATCGGCCGGGCTGCTTGTCGCTCTATATCTTGCAAAATGGTTTTCATAATTTCTCCAGTAGCAGAATAGGTCACATTTTCCGGCTCTGTTTCCTTTTTATAATCGGGATACAGTATAGTCCCTGTAATATCTCCACCTTCTACATAATCAAATCCAATCCCTTCCATTAATATAATCTCATCTAGAATTTCCCGTTCCACACACCCGGAAAGGAGAAGAAAGAAAAATAAAAGTGTGATCAACTGGATCTGTTTCACTGCTTTTTCACCTTCTTGGCGAACATGGTTATAAAATACAAAATAGGGATAAAACAATAATTTGCAAAAAAGCCAATTTTACCTAATAGCTGGGAAACGAAAAGGACCTGACTTCTTTTCATAATCATACTTGTTACGATTAGGACAATCCCTGATATAAAAAGAAGCGCCTGTTTTTGACGGATGAAAAATATTTGTTTTGCTAATCGACTAGCAATCCATAAACTAATACAAATATTCGGTAAAACGATTAAACACCAAGTCGCTATCCCAATATATTCAAACCGCTCCACAAAGGGTAGGCGTATTATTTTCCACATCGTTAATGTCGGCCAATGATTTTTTACTAATTGGGCTTCCGAAAAATAAGAAAAGGACAAAAGGGCTAAATATAAATAGATAGAAATTGTAAATATAATCGCTAAGTAAGCCCATTTTATCGCCTTTTTTGGTTCTTTCAAAAAGGGATAAACAAACAAAATACTTTCA
This sequence comes from Fervidibacillus halotolerans, assembly GCF_026547205.1. Classification (GTDB taxonomy): domain Bacteria; phylum Bacillota; class Bacilli; order Bacillales; family Caldibacillaceae; genus Fervidibacillus; species Fervidibacillus halotolerans. The sequence goes on from NZ_CP106877.1 coordinate 2,111,683, forward strand.
AATCCAAGAATGGAAAGGGACATCTGATAACTACCAAAAAACAGCTCTTTAACGGAGTGATCAAATATCGGTAATAAATTTGTAAAATCCGCATGGGGAACAGTAAATAAAAACAGTGGAAAAATATACATTGGTAAAAAAAAGGAGAAGAAAGAAATTCCAGCTACCGTCCGAAACCCTCCATACACAACATACAAAACGAGTAGAAGGATTACGAGACTGAACCAAAATATGGGTAATTTTGGAAACATCCACACTTGAATCATTTCCACATAATTCCTCAATACCGTAATCGAAAAAAGTGAAAAATACAACATATAAAACAAACCGATGAGTTTACTTATCCATTTTCCAAGGGAAAAAGAAACAATATCTAGCAAATCCCCTTCAATTGTTGTAGTCATTTGGACAATCATCCATATTAGGATGATTGTCCCTATTCCATTGATGATGATGGAAATCCATCCATCATATCCTGTCACTTTTACCAAATCCCGCTGAAAACTTAATATCCCCACTCCAATTTGAATGGAAGCGACAATATAAAATAACATAAACGGGGCCACTTTTTTTTGTTCTGGAATCGGTTTATTCATAACCACTCCCCTATTCATCGATGTCCTTTTTCACTTTTTTTATTACATTTTTTCGATCAAAACGGGACGCCTTTTTCGTACGTAACTGATTAGGGCGTTTACTTTGTTTATAAAATGGTAAGCGAATGAATGCGTCTTTAAAATCTTGAAGGCGAGGTGGATAGATCGGTTCTAAGTACGGTCGACCTAATGATGTTAATCGAATCATATGTGTAAGTAAAAAGGAAAAACAAAGGGAAATGCCAATCAATCCCCAAATATCTCCAACGAGCAAAAACGGAAACCGGAGCAATCGGATCGTATTACCAATCCGATAAACGGGTGTCGTGAAAGAGGCAAGGGCGGCAAGGGCGACAAAAATAAGAAGAACATTACTCGTTAATCCCGCCTCTACACTCGCTGTTCCAATTACGATTCCACCGACAATTCCGATCGTTTGTCCAACCTTCGTCGGTAGCCTAGCCCCGGCTTCCCGTAATAATTCAATTGTCAATTCTAAAAATAATGCCTCAATAATCGGTGGAAAGGGAACGGCCCTTCTCGATGTAACTAAAATTCCAATCAAGTCTTGGGGAATCAGTTCATAATGGTACGTCAATGTCGCAACATAAATTGGGGTAACAAGTACGGAAAAAGCCACGGCAAAAAATCGAATCAATCGAAAAAAAGAAGCAAGAATCCAATTTAAAAAATAATCCTCAAAGGCACTAAAAAATTCCACGATTGTCACCGGACCGATAATGGCATGGGGAGAACCGTCCACAAGCAATACTACCTTTCCTTCGGACAACGTAGCCGCTACCCGATCCGGTCGTTCCGTATCTAAAAACTGTGGAAAGGGGGAATTTTGATTATCGGATATCATTTGAACGATATAGGAACTATCAGCAATATGATCCACTTCAAGATCCTTTATTCTCTGTCTCATCGTATTGATATTTGCTTCATTTGTTATCCCATCCAAATATAAGAGAACTATATTTGTTTTCGATAAAGTTCCTACTTCCAATTGTTCAACAATCAATTCCTTTACTTGTAATCGTTTTCGTATTAAATTCAAATTTTCACTTAATGATTCGACAAAAGCTTCCTTTGGTCCGATAACGCTGAATTCTACTTCAGGAACAGTAATATTGCGAATATTTTCCTTTTTCGCCGAGATAAAGCAATACTGTTGTTCCTTTTCCAAGGTTAACATAACAAAGCCGTTTAAAAGTTTTTTTTCAATTTGGGACGTGTCGTCTGTCAACTGAAGATCTTCGATTGGAAGAATCGATTTGACATCTTCGAGTTTTGTCCACTCGTTTTCAAGTAAAAAAGGCAGGATGTGATCCCGGACGATTTTTTCATCAGTAACCGTTGTTAAAAAGGTTAACGTAAATGTAAGTTTTGTTATTTTATTTTCGTAACAAATCCTTTTATAATCTTGGGATTTTGTAAATACGGTTTTTATACTTTGAACAGATTGTTTTTTCCGTTTCATCGATTGAAACATCCTTTTCCCACTATTGAACGTTTACCCCAATGAAAGTTGCCGAATTTACTTCATATGTAGTATCTCCCTCGATAGGAAAATTATTACGAATATCCATCACTAGAAGAGGGACGATTTGAATGGATTGGTTTTCTTTCTTTTGTAACATCCCAATTAGGAGAAGAATAGTTTTACGTTTTCATTAGCTAGAACGCAACTTAAATTTTCATCGACTTCCCCTTCTTTCCATATTCAGATAACCGAAAAAATGGTCAAAAAAACAGGGACTTTAAAAAGCCCCTGTTTTTATATGGTATTGAATTATTTGGAAAGATTGTAGAATGTTTTCTTTCCTAAATATTGGGCAATATCTCCCAACTGGTCTTCGATACGAAGAAGTTGATTGTATTTTGCAACCCGGTCAGTACGGGAAGGTGCTCCAGTTTTAATTTGACCTGCATTCGTTGCAACGGCGATGTCCGCAATCGTGCTATCTTCTGTTTCACCGGAGCGGTGAGAAATAACAGCAGTATAACCTGCACGCTTAGCCATTTCAATTGCATCGAATGTTTCGGTGAGCGTACCGATTTGGTTCACTTTAATTAAAATGGAGTTGGCAATTCCCTTTTCAATTCCTTGTGCCAATTTTTCAGTATTCGTTACAAACAAGTCGTCACCGACCAATTGGACTTTTTTACCGAGACGTTCCGTTAAAAGTTTGAACCCTTCCCAGTCGTTTTCATCCAAACCGTCTTCAATGGAAACGATTGGATATTTATTGCAAAGATCTTCGTAAAAGTCAACCATTTCTTCGGAAGTACGAACGACGCCTTCCCCTTCTAAATGGTATTTTCCGTCTTCTTTGTTGTATAATTCGGAAGCGGCTACGTCCATTGCAAGCATCACTTCTTCACCTGGTTTGTAGCCCGCTTTTTCAATTGCTTCGATAATTGTAGATAATGCTTCTTCATTTGATTTTAGGCTCGGTGCAAAACCGCCTTCGTCACCTACAGCCGTGTTGTAACCTTTTGCTTTTAATACGGAACGAAGGTTGTGGAAAATTTCTGCACCCATACGTAAACCTTCACGGAAAGTCGGAGCTCCGACAGGCATAATCATGAATTCTTGGATGTCTACCGTATTATCCGCATGGGCACCACCGTTTAAAATGTTCATCATTGGAACAGGTAGTTGTTTCGCGTTAAATCCACCGAGATATTGATACAATTCAACACCGAGGAAATCAGCAGCAGCACGAGCAACAGCCATGGATACACCTAAAATTGCGTTCGCACCAAATTTTCCTTTATTATCCGTACCATCTAATTCGATCAATGCCCGGTCAACACCAACTTGGTCAAGAACGTTAAAACCGACGATTTCCGGTGCAATATGTTCGTTTACATTTTCAACAGCTTTTAACACACCTTTTCCGAGGTAACGACTTTTGTCACCGTCGCGAAGTTCAACAGCTTCATATTCACCTGTGGATGCACCACTTGGAACTAATGCTCGTCCAAAAGCACCGGATTCCGTATATACTTCCACTTCTACAGTCGGATTTCCCCGGGAGTCTAATACTTCACGTGCATAAATATCTGTAATTGTTGGCATATCATTTCTCTCCTTTGCTTTTTCCAATTTTTCAAGATTTCGTTTATTATTTGTTGAAGAATTATTTTTTAATTAAAGATTTTCCAGTCATTTGTTCAGGTTGTTCGATACCTAGTAAATCTAACATCGTCGGTGCTAAGTCGCCTAGGATCCCATCAGTACGGAGGGAAAGACCTTTTTTCGTCACGATGACCGGTACGATATTCGTTGTATGGGCAGTCATCGGTTTCCCTTCTAATGTAACAACTTCTTCCGCATTTCCGTGATCAGCGGTAATAATCGCTGTACCACCCTTTTCTAAAATGAGGTCAACAACTTTTCCAAGGCATTCATCCACCGCTTCCACAGCTCTACGGGTCGGTTCTAATTTCCCAGAATGACCGACCATATCAGGGTTAGCAAAATTTAACACAATCGCATCATATTTATCTTCATTAATGGCTTTGAGAAGGGCATCCGTCACTTCATACGCGCTCATTTCCGGTTTCAAGTCGTATGTGGCAACCTTCGGTGAATTAATGAGAATTCGCTCTTCTCCTGGGAACGGTTCTTCCCGACCGCCGTTTAAGAAATAGGTAACATGTGGATATTTTTCCGTCTCAGCAATTCGCAACTGTTTCAAACCGTGAATCGACAAAACTTCACCTAATGTTTTATCTAAGTTCGTCGGTTTGAAAGCGACATAACCTTTTACCGTTTCACTGAAATGGGTCATACATACGAAATGTAAATGTTTCGGATGTTTCGGTCCACGATCAAAGTAAGGATATTCCTCGTTTGTAAACGTATTGGAGATTTGAATTGCCCGATCTGGTCGGAAGTTATAGAAGATAATGGCATCTTCATCTTGAATCGTTGCCACCGGTTCGCCGTTTTCCTTAACCATAACAGACGGTATAACGAATTCGTCATAAATTCCCTTTTCGTAACTGTCATCGACGAGCTTTAACGGATCTGTATAAGCGGGACCTTCACCGTAAACCATTGCTCGGTACGATTTTTCTACCCGGTCCCAACGTTTATCCCGGTCCATGGAATAATATCGGCCTGAAATCGTCGCAAATTGGCCGACACCATATTCTTCCATTTTTTCTAACGTTTGGGATATATACGTTTTGGCTGTTTTCGGTCCTACATCCCTACCGTCTAAAAATGCGTGTACGTACACATCTTCCACGCCTTGATCCTTTGCCAATCGTAAAAGGGCGAATAAATGACGAATATGGGAATGGACGCCCCCGTCGGATAATAAGCCGAAAATATGAAGGTTTGTTCCTTTTTCCTTCACATGGTTCATTGCAGCTAAAAACGTTTCATTTTCGGCAAATTTTCCCTCACGAATGGAAATATCTACCCTTGTTAAACTTTGATAAACGATTCTTCCTGCTCCGATGTTTAAATGTCCGACTTCCGAATTTCCCATTTGTCCATCCGGTAATCCAACTGCCTCACCGGATGCGCGCAATGTCGCATGGGGAAAATCGTTCCAATAGCGGTCAAAATTCGGTTTATTTGCTTGGGCTACGGCGTTTCCTTTCGTTTCCTCCCGAAGTCCAAAACCGTCTAAGATAATTAATGCAGTGGGAGATTTACTCATTTTTTCCCGCCTCCAGTAGTTGTAAATACGATTCGGGGTCTAAACTGGCACCACCGACTAAAGCTCCGTCAATATGTTCTTGTGCCATGAATTGCTCAATATTGGCAGGTTTCACGCTACCGCCGTATTGAATACGAATCCGATCTGCTGCTGTTTCAGAAAACATTGTTGCAACGACTTTCCGAATATATCCGCACACTTCATTCGCATCTTCAGCAGTAGAGGATTTGCCCGTACCGATTGCCCAAATCGGTTCATAGGCAATCACCGTTTTTTCCACTTGATCTTCCGTCAATCCCTTTAACGCTTCTTTCACTTGGGATTCAACGATTTCCTTCGTTCGGTCAGCTTCCCTTTCTTCGAGGGTTTCACCGACACATACGATCGGAATTAATTGATGTTTAAAAGCGGCATGAACCTTTTTATTTACCGATTCATCCGTTTCATTGAACATTTCCCGGCGTTCGGAGTGGCCGATAATCACATATTTTACACTGAGATCTTTCAATGCAACTGGACTAATTTCACCGGTGAAAGCACCACTTTCTTCAAAATGCATATTTTGTGCACCGATTCCTAATTCCGTTCCATCTACTTCTTGAACGAGTCGATCGAGAAAAAGAGCAGGTGCACAAACGACAGATTCCACCATTTCACCCGATGGAATGTTTCCCTTTACCGCCTTGACAAAGTCCACAGCTTCGCCAAGGGTTTTATTCATTTTCCAGTTTCCTGCAATAATCGGTTTTCTCATAACCATCATTCCTCACTTCTTTTCTTTGGAAAGGGAGATGAAAAAATGTTCCCCATCTCCCCTTTTAAGGTGATTATTTATCATCCAGTGCAGCAACACCTGGAAGAACTTTTCCTTCCATAAATTCTAAAGAAGCACCTCCACCTGTTGATACGTGATCCATTTGATCTGCCAAGTGGAATTTTTCCACCGCTGCAGCAGAATCACCACCACCGATTATTGTAAAGGCATCTTTTGCGTCTGCCAAGCTTTGGGCGACCGCTTTCGTTCCTTCAGCAAATTTGTCAAATTCAAAGACGCCCATCGGTCCATTCCAAATAACGAGTTTGGAATTTAAAATGACATCTCGATAAAGTTCTTGGGTTTTCGGACCGATATCAAGTGCTTGCCAATCGGCAGGAATTTCGTCGATGGAAACGACCTTCGATTCTGCATCTTCAGCAAATTCTTTCGCAACGACTGCATCAACAGGCATATAAAATTTTACGCCCTTTTCATCTGCTTTTTTCATAAAGGATTTTGCCAATTCAATTTTATCTTCTTCTAAAAGGGATTGACCAATTTCATAGCCTTTCGCTTTCACGAAAGTATAGGCTAAACCTCCACCGATAATCAAGTTGTCCACTTTATCAAGTAAATTCTCAATTACACCGATTTTATCCTTAACTTTCGCACCACCGATAATGGCTGTAAATGGTCGTTTCGGATTTTCTAAAGCACCACCAAGAGCAGCAATTTCTTTTTCTAACAAAAATCCGGATACAGCTGGCAAATGTTCCGCAATACCTGCTGTCGAGGCATGGGCCCGGTGAGCGGAACCGAAAGCATCGTTTACATAAATATCGGCAAGTTCTGCAAAAGCTTTGGCCAATTCAGGATCGTTTTTTGTTTCGCCCGGATAGAAGCGAACATTTTCTAATAATAGAACGTTCCCATCTTCCATTTTAGCAATTTCTGCTTTAACCGTATCTCCATATGCTTCGTCCATTTTTCGAACGTCTTTACCTAATAATTCAGCGAGACGTTTCCCTGCTTCCGTCAAGCGCATTTCTTCTACCACTTGACCTTTTGGACGTCCAAGGTGGCTTGCTAAAATAACCTTTGCACCTTGTTCTACCAAATATTGAATCGTCGGTAATGCGGCACGAATTCTCGTATCATCCGAAATTTTTCCATCTTGCATCGGCACGTTGAAATCGACACGGACAAATACTTTTTTTCCTTTTACATCAATATCTTTTACGGTTTTTTTCATATTCTCGGCCCCCTTATTATAATGAGAAGCTTTCGTCGAAAACATACAAAGGGGAGAGGGGAATCGTGTGTCCCCGCTCCCCTTTTCGATCAGGTATTCCGATATGAATTTATTTCATGAAAGGAACGATTAGAGACCTTTATTGGCGATGTATGCCACAAGATCGACAACACGGCAAGAATAACCGTATTCGTTATCGTACCAAGAAAGAACTTTTACCATATTTCCTTCCATAACCATCGTAGATAATGCATCGACTGTGGAAGATACAGAAGTATGGTTGTAGTCACGGGATACTAACGGTAATTCGCTGTAAGCTAAGATACCTTTTAATTCGCCTTCTGCAGCTTCTTTAAATGCAGCGTTCACTTCTTCAACTGTAACTTCCTTATCCAATTCTGCAACAAGGTCAACTAAAGAAACGTTTGGAGTTGGTACACGAACGGCCATACCTGTCAATTTTCCTTTTAATTCAGGAAGAACTAACGCTACAGCTTGTGCAGCACCTGTCGTCGTAGGAATCATGGATTCAGCAGCTGCACGTGCGCGACGATAGTCTTTATGTGGTAAATCCAGAATTTGTTGGTCATTTGTATAAGAGTGAATCGTCGTCATCATACCACGGCGAATACCGAATTTTTCATTTAATACTTTTGCAAAAGGAGCTAAACAGTTCGTTGTACAAGATGCGTTTGAAATTACATGATGGTTTGCTGGATCATATTTTTCTTCATTTACACCCATTACGATAGTAATATCTTCTTCTTTTGCCGGAGCAGAAATAACAACTTTTTTCGCACCAGCTTCGATATGTTTTGCAGCTTCTTTACGAGTTCTAAAACGTCCAGTGGATTCAACTACCACGTCTACGCCTAATTCTTTCCAAGGAAGTTGTGCTGGATCACGTTCAGCAAGTACTTTTACTCGTCGATCAGCTACGACGAAAGAATCTCCGTCAACGGATACATCTTCTTTCAATGTTCCATGTACAGAATCGTATTTAAGAAGGTGAGCAAGCATTTTTGCGTCAGTTAAATCGTTTACTGCTACTACTTCAATTTCCGGATTATTCAGTGCTGCACGGAATACTAAACGTCCAATACGGCCAAATCCATTAATTCCAACTTTTACTGCCATGATATATTTCCTCCTTTGATCTTTTGAAAAATTTATGTTAAAAGGGGATTACCCTTTTAATATCAATTTAGATACTGCTTCATCGGTGACAAGGATCGTATTTTTCGGCGCAATTTTCATATAAGCTTTGATCGCCTTTGCCTTCGATTCCCCACCAGCAACAGCGTAAATCATATCGATTTTATTTAAATCCTCCAATTGCAATCCGATCGTTTGAACTTTGTGTACGACTTCACCATTTTCATTAAAATAATATCCGAAAGCTTCAGCAACGGCCTTTCCCTCAACGATTTTCCTCATATCATCTTCAGAAGTTTTTCTTCTTTTTGCCATCGTGATTGCTTCACCGATTCCGTGAATAACGATATTGGCGGAACGGATTTTTGATAGCACTTCAAACACATACGGTTCATTCTTGAAAAATTCGTAAATATTTTCACTTACTTGATCGGGAACATATAATACCATATGTTTTGAATTCGTTTTTTCAGCCATCACTTCGCAAATGGAATTCGCTTGGTTTTTCACATCTGTCCCAATTCCACCGCGTGCAGGGACGAATAACAGTTCCTTATCACTAAAATCAGAAGTAAGAGCATCGGCAACTGCAGCAATTGTCGTTCCACCTGTCACAGCGATGATGTTTTGTTCCTTCAGATGGTCCTTCATATGATTTAAACAAGCGCGACCTAGTTCATATTTTACCCAAGATGATTCATCCGTATTTCCTGGGACGACGATACAATCCCTCGTTTGCAATGTCTTTTTTAGCGATCTTTCCAAATCGGAAACACCGGAAATATCTCTCATCATGGTCTCCAATTTTTCCAAAATTATTTTTCCATCTTCCGTCAATGACATACCGGCATTTGTTACAGAAACCAATTGTTGCTCTTTCAAAAACTGAATTTCCCCACGAAGGACCCGCTCTGTAATATGTAATGTTTGGGATAAATTCCTCCGACCGACGGGTTGCATGAAATTAATGGATCGAAGGATTTGGAATCGTTTTTGCATAACCTGAATAAGGTCGGGAATTATTCTTTTTTGAACATCAATGATTGAATCCATCGGTAATTCTCCTTACTACAACTTTAATTTTTCATTGGACAATTAAAGTCCCGGTCAATACAATAATGTCCCGTCGATCCCAAAAAATATACGGGCTACCTCCGCCGTTTTTTAGTTGGTCGTATAAAGTCCTATATAGACCAATTATGTCCCGATGATGTTAAAACTTGAACAACTTTTTCTTACATCTTTAGATTATCAAAAGTTCAATCGGAATTCAACCTATTTCTACCATTAATTGTTTTTTTAACATTTCCTTAACAATTTTCCCCGACTGAAGGATTCGTCCTTCCAATTCTATCACTGGAACATACCAATCGTACAGTTCGATGAGTCTGTCATCTTCATCAATATCCCTCTTCTCCCACGTAATGGGAAGTTCTCCTTCTAATTCTTTAAGGATCGATTCTGCCTCGTGGCAAAGATGGCAATTTTTTCGAGAATATACGATTATCTGTTTCATAAACTCCTCCTATATATCCTATACGTTTTCCTGACCATTTGTGTCTGTCACGGTAAATTCTTATTGTTTTTCATTTCACCTAATCGATCTAAGAAAAAATAAAAGTAAAAACATGGACTCGAAATGCATATGATCGTTCAAAAGTTTATTTTCATGAAAGAAGGGGGATATATTATTATAACCCTTCCTCAATCAAACCGCTTTCGTTTTAAAGAAGGTGGGATATTGAGTTGCTCCCGATATTTAGCCACCGTTCTTCGTGATATGTGAATATCTTTCGTTCTTAAAATTTTCACAATTTCTTGATCGGAATACGGTTTTTTCTTATTTTCCCCTTGGATAATTGAAACGAGTTGATGCTTTATATAGTCAGAAGACATGTCTTCACCCATTGGACCATTTTCAACCCTTTGACTAAATAACTGTCTAATGGGCATTGTTTTCACTGGCGTCCGAATAAATTTATTCTTAACCGTTCGGGAAACAGTCGATTCATGAACGTTGATCGCATCGGCAATTTCTTGCATCGTCAGTGGCTTTAGTTCATCGGTTTCACCAAGCAAAAACAACTCTTGACGATCGATAATTTCTTTTACGACGGAAAGAATCGTTTTCCTTCTTTGTTCCATGCTTTTTCGAATCCAATGGTATTGATCCACATGTTTTTGCATATATTTTCGTAATTCTTCCCTACCTGTCATTAACAACTGTTCATAATATGAGTCGTTGAAGGTTATACGGAAATAACGATCTTCATTTAACTGAATAAACCATTTTTCGCCCCGCTTTTCAATTGAAACATCTGGAATGACGTAAGATGGTTGTTCTTTGGAAAAAATCGAACCGGGTTTCGGATTTAATGATTGTACTTCATCAAATAATTGTTGAAGTTGTTGATAGGTCGTCCCTTCTTCCTGTACAATATCCTTCCATTTTTTATCCACAAATTTTTGAAAATGTCGGGAAAGGATTTGCACGTATGGATGATTCGAGGGGAATTTTCGCTTTAACTGTAATATCAAACATTCTTGTAAATTCCTTGCACCTACCCCAGGTGGATCCATTTGTTGAATGATTTCTAATATTCGTTTTCCTTCAAAGACAGAAATATTTAGGAGAGCACTTGCTTCTTCAATATCCATTTCCAAGTAACCGTTTTCATCAATGTTTAAAATTAGAAAATGGAGCCGCTTTTTCTCCCCTTCGGACAAAGGTAGGAATGTTAATTGTTCACGAAGATGATCATACAATGTAACTCCATTACCCAGCGGCACGGTTTCTATTGGCATCCTTTGATTAAATCGATTTTGTTTCATAAAGTCATTGGGGTTAACTAACGAATGAAAATTAGATTCAATTTCAATCAATGGGTTTTCAACAGCCAGTTCTTCGAGAAATGATGCAAATTCCATAGTGGATAATTGCAGTAAAGAAATCGATTGAACGAGCTGTTGTGTCATATGTAATTGGGTCGTTTGTTGCTGAAGTAAATGGTTCCCAATCAATTTTCTCCCCCCTTATTAACATTGTAATATAATTGATCAAAAATGAAATACCGTTAAAGAAAAAATTCACCTTTCTCCCTGTTGATTTTTTTCGACCAATCATATATAATAAGCTTTGTCATTCTAAAATGCCCTCGTGGTGTAACGGATAGCACGCAAGATTCCGGTTCTTGAAATGTGGGTTCGATTCCTGCCGAGGGCGTACAAAAAGACCTTGTTACAGTTGGTTTTTCAACTATGACAAGGTCTTTTTTCGTTAGAATTTTAGACACTTTTCTACCAAGCAAGGAATATTTTCATGCTTTCGTTGATTCAATTATTTATTATTTTTTGTTTTATACCTATCCTCCCCCATTTTTAGTCGAATAAAAAATACACATGAACGATACTGCAAAACTCAAATACATCCGCATCATTACTGTATAAGAGTACATGATATTTTTTATTAAAGATTTTGTTACGATCCGCTATTACCTCAGCTAATATTTCTTGATTTGAATTTCTAAATACCCCTTTATCATTTTCCACTTTGAAAATAATTTTTTCCCCATTTATTTCGTATTCAAAACGACGCATTGACCCTACATCTGGAGAATATTTATCATATAAACCAAATGTTATTTTTTGATTATTCAGATCTATTTTTTCAGAAGACCACGTTTGTCTCCTTACACAGTCATTATTTACAGTTATTTTACACCTTACATTTCCATGTATATCTTTAGTAATTACATTTGAAAACGGTCCATTCCCTCTTCCAAGACTAATATTAATATAGTTTAAACATTCAAAGAATATTTCTAACCATCTATTTTTACGAAATCGCTGAGTATAACCAATCATCTCGCCTTTAGAATTATAAATGATAACAGGCTTTCTTGATTTATTATAAAAATGAAATATTAAAGTATATTTTCTCATATCGTTCATCCTTTAAATTCTAGTGTGCTAGATATCGCATAAGGGGATTAGAAATGTAAACTTGATGACGATGAAAGATAATAAGAAACAAAAACCTACGTTTGTTTTATAATCAACTTATCGGACGACTACACTATTTCTATGAATACTAACCATATTAATTAAAAAGCAGATGAATAAAATAGACAATAAGAATATTCCAATGGTCACGAAAGAAAGTCCAATGCATATTATGAATGCCAAAATAAAAATCCATCCGATCTTCTTACCACAAACCTCTTATTTGATTTATATATTAATACCTATTTTTGTAAATTTACAAATAAATAATAATATTCAATTTGTGGATATGTCAATAATGGTTTGTGCTACGATCTTTTGTAAAATGAAGGAAGATCGAACAGTCCCAGGAATGACATTTGATCTATAGAGAGTTGATATTTCTAAAATTCGTAGTTTAGTAAGTGATTCAGGCTCTGTCATTTTTAATAAATCCCGACTCCAGTATTCCGATTAACAACCCTCGCTCTGTAGCCCTTCGATCGGACGCAAGATTCTAGTTGTTGTAATGTGGGTTCGATTCCTACCGAGGGTCCTAACCCCTTTACCTAGAGTAAAAGGGGCTTTTTCTTTGTTTTGTCGTGATAAAATAGTTTAACTTTTTTACACAACGAATTGATTCGAAAATAAGAAAAGGACATGAATCACATTAATGTTTCATTTTTTGATAATAATCCATAATGCCAAGGGCACTGATCTGCATGTCTAGATTCAAAATAATGTAGACATCATGGTCTCGTGGAATTCCTTTTTCATCTAGTACTTTTTGTACACGAAGGAACATCCGATCAGCTAATACATCATAACCTTTCCCCTCATCCACGGTTCGATTCGCTTCCTCCATGAACACGTCCAACCAGTCCAAAACGCTTTGTAGAGCTATTTGGGGATAATCTGTCATCCCAAAATGACCGAAGTAAATTCGAGACAAATCCATCTTTTGAAAGCGGCGAATCGATTGTTTCATTGCTTCTGGATCGAAATGGTTCGGAGATGTGGTCGGTAAATACAAATGAATCCCTTCTTGGGCAAGTTGTTCATATCTAATTCCTGCTGTATCACCGGTAAACATACCGTTACTGATCGAGTCATATATGCTAAAATGATGACGAGCATGTCCAGGTGTATCGAAAAATGTAAGCTCACGATTCGAACCGATTTTTAACGTATCCCCTTCCCCCTTTACAATTATACGATCATTTGGAATAGGGATCACTGGATCAAAAAAGTCAGAAAAACTATCCCCGTATATCGCCCGCGCTCCACTAACGAGTCGTCTCGGGTCCGCTAAATGTTTCGCACCACGGGGATGGACGACAACTTTCGCATTCGGGCATTGTTGCAGAAGTAAACCTGCACCCCCTGCGTGATCAAGATGAATATGAGTCACGATAATATAGTTTATATCGTTTAGCGTACGACCGATTTTTTCCAACCCTTTTCGAATATATTTAACTGACGGGCTCGGTCCGGTTTCGACGATCGTTAATTGTTCTTCATCAATGACATATATACCCGTCCTTTTCGGGATTTCCATATCAAACCCGTCAATTAAATAAATTTGATTCCCTAATGGGATCGGGTTAGAATCGAACATATGCAACACCCCTTCTATTCGTCAAACTGTTTTCTTCTACTTATACGTTTAAAAGTCATAAATTTCGATAATGCTGAGTAAAAGATACCAACGGGTCCAAAACGCAAAATGGTTCTGATTTTTTCCTAAAACAAATCATTCCATCCTATACAGCCGGATCAAATTGGAAAAACAAACGATAAAAGAACATTAGTCATTTATCAACATGAATCATGCCACCAATTTACAGCGCCACTTTGCATCATAATCCCAATTCCATAACATAGTTAATGAGCTTTAAAACAAAGGAGAAATATGTTTTCGTTTGACCTTTACTGACCTTTATTGTAGAATATACATACAATAGGTGAGATTGGACGATTGTCTATTCCCATTGTTATTAAAATTGATCGATGAGGAGGATTATGTGATGAATTTGATACCTACAGTGATTGAACAAACGAACCGTGGCGAACGCGCTTATGATATTTACTCCCGCTTATTAAAAGATCGGATTATTATGCTCGGCGGTCCGATCGATGACAATGTGGCAAATTCCATTGTCGCCCAATTATTGTTTTTAGATGCGGAAAACCCGGAAAAGGACATCTCCCTTTACATTAACAGCCCGGGTGGTAGTATCACGGCTGGAATGGCCATTTATGATACGATGCAGTTTGTAAAAGCGGACGTACAAACGATTAGTATCGGAATGGCTGCTTCCATGGGTGCCTTTTTACTCGCTGCCGGAACAAAAGGGAAACGGTATGCTCTGCCGAACGCTGAAGTCATGATTCACCAACCATTAGGTGGCGCCCAAGGTCAGGCTACAGAAATTGAAATTGCAGCGAAACGAATTTTATTCTTGCGAGATAAATTGAATAGAATTTTATCCGAAAGAACCGGTCAACCCCTTGAAGTTATTGAAAGAGATACAGATAGGGACAATTTTATGACGGCAGAACAAGCGAAGGAATACGGTTTAATCGATCACATTATCACTCACAATACGATAAAATAATGAAAAATAAGGGTGTCCAACAAACGGGACACCCTTTTTTCGTATGATTACCCTGTTCCCATTTGCCTTTTTCATCTGATCATAGTCGGCATATATAATAAAAGAAAAATTCCATTTCCATTGGGGAATCATTCTTCCTTCTCCAAAAATTGGGCAAGGGCATCGACTGCTTCTTTTTCATCGCTTCCATCGGCAATGATCGTCACTTCAGAACCGGAAGCAATGGCTAACCCCATAATTCCCATAATGCTTTTTGCGTTAACCTTTTTTTCATCCCTCTCTATAAAAATTTCCGATGAAAACCGGTTCGCTTCTTGAACAAATAGGGCTGCAGGACGTGCTTGCAAACCTGCTTTTAATTTAACAACTGCTTTTTTTTCGATCATTTTCTCTTCTCCCCTCCTTCTATTTTAAATTATAATACGATTATTATTTATCTATCATGTTTCCGCTTTCGTTAAAAAAGAAAATTTTTTGAATCCTTTATTTCCAATTACAGGATTGAAAAATACATGAACAAATGAAATACAAATAGAATTTGATCACCTCTTTCTACTGAAATTTACCGAAAACATCGATCAGCTTTGTAAAACAAATAAGCAAAGACAAAATACCCCTAATAACGGAAAATTCCCAAGGGTTCCCTTCCCAAATGAACGCATGAACATGTTTATTTAAATTGAACGGGCTCACCCATCCGTAGTTTTTCGGCTATCTCATCAATTTTCCGAAGGCGATGGTTAATGCCTGATTTACTAATTGTCCCCCCTAACATTTCTCCGAGTTCCTTCAATGATACATCTTGATGTTCCAGTCGTAATACTGCTATTTCTTTTAATTTATCCGGTAATGCATCAAGCCCAATCATTTTATCAATATATTTTATATTATCGATCTGTCGAATGGCGGCTCCAATTGTTTTATTTAAATTAGCCGTTTCACAATTAACGAGGCGATTGACCGAGTTCCGCATATCCCGAACAATTCGAACATCTTCAAAACGCAATAGTGCGTTATGGGCACCGATCACACTCAAAAAGTCAGAGATTTTTTCAGCTTCCTTTAAATAAACGATGCATCCCTTTTTCCGTTCCAATGTTTTACTATTCAAATAAAATTTATTCATCAAAGAACTTAAGGAATCACAATGATCTTTATACGAAGAGAAAATTTCTAAATGATAAGAAGAAGTTTCCGGATTATTCACGGAACCACCAGCTAAAAAGGCTCCCCTCAAATACGCCTTTTTACAACATGATTTTTGAATAAGGGGAGGTGAGATTTCCTGATTGATTTGGAAATGATTCCCTAAGATTTGTAAATCCTGTAATATTTCTTGAACTTCATCCACGATCCGAACGAGATAAATATTGTTTTTCTTTAGACGCATTTTCTTCCGCACTAAAATTTCCACCGAAGCAAAATATTGTTTTTTCAATAACAAATAAATGCGCCTAGCAATGGCCGCATTTTCCGTTTGAATATCGACGATGAGGTGGCGATTAGAAAAGGAAATTGTACCGTTCATTTGTATGAGCGCCGATAGTTCAGATTTCATGCAACAATCATTTACGGGCAAATTCGTTAACTCTTTTTTGATATCAGAAGCAAATGACAATTAGGCACCCCCTTGTTTTCCTACGACGACATGCCGAAAGTTGTTTCATTTTTTATCAACCGATAAATCATTTCCGACACTTTTTTCGTATCGTGCCGAATCGTCCCATCCTCCGTTGAAATAATCGAATCGGAAAGAACATTTAAACCTAAACTCAACAGGGCACCCTTATCGAATAAAACCGGTTCCGCCGACTCACCTTTATACCGCATTTGAATAATTTCAGGAATCATTCCATCATTAACGATGATGGTGTGTAAAAATGGCTCATGTAAATGATCATAGATTGCCTTTACGTGCTCACTAGCGGAATATCCCTTCGTCTCTCCAGCCTGAGTCATTAAATTGCAAATATATACCTTCTTCGCTTTCGCCTTAAGCACTTCTTCCCCAATTTTTGGAACTAATAAATTGGGTAAAATGCTCGTATATAAACTTCCAGGACCAATAATAATTAAATCGGCATCCTGAATGGCATGAATCGCTTCTGGTAACGGCTCAGCATTTTCAGGTGTAATAAACACTCGTTTAATCTTTTTACCGGCTTTAGGTATTTTCGATTCGCCTTCAACAATCGATCCATCCTCCATTTCAGCATGAAGAACGAGGAGTTGATTTGCTGAAGGAAGTACCCGTCCCTTTACATTCAACACCCGGCTTAGTTCATGGACCGCATGGGCAAAATTTCCGGTAATATTCGTCAAAGCAGCTAATATTAAGTTGCCCAAAGAATGACCGGATAAGTCCCCATTCGTTCGGAAACGATGTTGAAACATTTCCTCAATCAGCGGTTCCACTTCTGATAAAGCCGCTAAAACATTCCGAATATCCCCCGGAGGCGGAATATGGAGGTCTTCACGAATTCTACCCGAGCTCCCCCCGTCATCTGCAACAGTAACGATCGCTGTTATATTTAATGGATACCGTTTAATCCCCCTTAGCAGTACGGAAAGACCCGTTCCACCCCCTATTATGACAACCTTTGGTAATTCCATCTTCATCATATTAGCAATTCCTCTCCTATGATAGTTCTTTATGGGAAACCTGTACAAAATAATCTTTCGACAACTGATCTTTTAAGTATTGGGCAATGGCCACGGATCGATGTTGGCCTCCTGTACAGCCAATACCAATAACAAGTTGACTTTTTCCCTCCCTTTTATACAAAGGCAAAATAAATTTTAAAAGATCTTGTAGTTTTTCTAAAAAGCGGATCGTATCGTTCCATTTCATAACATAATTGTACACTTCATCATCTAATCCCGTCTTTGATCGCATATGCTCAATATAAAATGGATTGGGCAAAAACCGGACGTCAAAAACGAGATCCGCATCGATCGGGATGCCATGCTTAAAGCCGAAAGAAACGATATTTACAGTAAACAATTTCGTTTTGCTATTGGAAAACTCGCTTTGAATTTTTTCTCGCAATTCTTTCGGTTTCAATTTGGACGTGTTATAGATCGTTTGGGCACGTCCTTTAATTTCCTCAAGTAATTTCCTTTCCAACTTGATTCCTTCCAATGGTAGCCCAGATTTGGCAAGGGGATGGGATCTTCTCGTCTCCTTATAACGTTGAACCAATGTAGCATCGTCCGCGTCCAAAAATAAAATATGTGGTGTCATCCTAGGTATGTTTTCCAATTCATCCAACACATGAAAGAGCTGATCGAAAAATTCCCGCCCACGTAAATCCATCACAAGGGCAACTTTATTCATTTTATTTTTCGATTCCCTCATTAATTCCAAAAATTTCGGTAACAACATCGGCGGTAAATTATCTACACAATAAAATCCCAAATCTTCAAAACTTCGAATGGCAACCGTTTTTCCTGCACCAGACATTCCTGTTATAATAACCATTTCGATTTGATTGTTTTCTTCCATTTGGGCGTCTCCCCCATTTACAAAATTGTTCCTTCAATGCTCCGATATCTATTTTACCTTTCTTTTAGGTGAACAGAGACATAAAAAATATTTCCAATCACCTTTGATTCTATTGAAAGCGATTCATCGAACCCACTTTTATCGTTCCATCATTCGTCAAAATCTTCATCGGATTAAATCCAATCGATTAGGCCTACAATTCGGGGTTTCCCTCTTCGCTTCCTCATACATCGATTCGATACGATAATAACTGCTCATCTTCCGTATACTCAAAAATCCCGAAAGCAAGACCTTGATCCTTTAAAGCATGTTCCAAAATATAACGGTCACCTTCAGCCATGGGTAAACGATTCAATTCATCGATGGAATGCCATTGTAAAATGCCTTCTTCCGTCACTTGTTTTTCATGGCCTTCACCCTTTTTCACTAAAAAGGTAAACATCATCCATTCTTTTACCGTTAAATCTCCACGTTTAATAAGAAAATTATATATTCCTTTTAAAATCGGCCATTGGATTTGAATCCCCGTTTCCTCGAAAAACTCCCTTTTAACAGATTCGATTACCGTCTCTCCTACTTCCATTTTTCCTCCGGGAATCGTCCACCAATTTCGCCGTGGTTTTTGCAATAAAAGAATATGATTATCCTTTAAATAAATACAATTTGCTACTTTTTGCACGGAAATCACCTCGAAATCAACAACCTAAAAATTTACAAATCTAACGCTATTATACTATAGGTCCATGATGAACAACAATCGAAGGGATATTTAGCTGGATCAATCGGACGTTTCATAAAAAGTGAAGAGAATAAAATTCGAATGAAAACGAGTCGTTCTATTTTATAAAATGAGTTTTGTGAGTTTGGCTTAGGAAAAAACCATTTTAATATTATATCTTTTCCTTTTAACGTGGATAAACGAATTCGTTCAACATAAAGATGAATAAAACGGGCAAATTAATAAATATTTTTCTTCAATAAAAAAAGACACAGGGCAGCCTGCGTCGACAAAATAAATCTTTATATATTAAAGGGGGTCAATTTCTTATTTATATCATACTCGAATATTATTTCACGATTGTTACAGCATAATTAAACGGAATTTACGTTTCCGTTTAGAATTGTAAACAAATTTCACCTTAATCTTACCGTTCCGTTTTCTACTCTTTTCAACAAAATCAAAAACGATTCGACAGAACCTCTCATTTCTGGAAAGTTTTTCTAAAAAAATGATGTTTGACTTCCTGCCTATTGGAATTTTGAAAATTATTGTTATTGATGCTGAGATGAATGGGAGGAATTTTTTCAACCGAAGGAACGCAAAAACGTCGAAGTAATGATGGGGACCTTTGTAAAAAAAGCGACAATCGTACATCCTCTAGGATATGTGTAGAGGCGATGAAATTGTTAACGAGAACAACAAAAAAGGGAGGGTTTGTTTCAAACCACATCCCTTTTTAAAATACTTATATGCTTTAGCCTGCCGTTGTTTTTAATTCTTCCATTAACTGTTCAATATAATGTTGTGCATTTTGAGCTGCAATACTTCCGTCTCCTGTAGCCGTTACGATTTGGCGAAGTTCCTTTTCACGAACGTCTCCTGCGGCAAAAATACCCGGAATTTTCGTTTCCATTCGTTCATTCGTTACTATATAACCATTTTCATTCGTAATTCCTAGATTTTCAAACGGTTTTGTTAATGGAACCATACCAATGTAAATAAATACACCGTCTGTTTTAAATTCCCGTTCCGAACCATCAACCGTTGAAACGAGGGTGACGCTTCCGACTTTTCCGTCCTTTTCATTGATTGATTTTACCGTGTGGTTCCAAATGAAATCGACTTTCTCATTGGCGAAGGCCCGGTCTTGTAAAATTTTTTGAGCACGTAATTTGTCCCGACGATGGACGATCGTCACCTTTTTCGCAAAGCGGGTCAAATACACCCCTTCTTCAACCGCCGAGTCACCGCCACCAACAACGACCAATTCCTTATCTCTAAAGAATGCACCGTCACAAACCGCACAGTAGGAAACACCACGTCCGCTAAGTTCTGCTTCTCCCGGTACACCTAATTTCCGATATTCGGCACCAGTTGCAATAATCACTGCCCGTGCCTTATATTCCGTATGTCCTGCCTTGATTACTTTGTATTCCTTACCGTCGACAATTTCTTTTATATCTCCGAAAGCATATTCTGCACCGAACTTTTTCGCATGTTCGAACATTTTATTAGACAATTCAGGACCTAAGATCGATTCATATCCAGGATAATTTTCTACTTCTTCCGTATTAGCCATTTGTCCGCCTGGAACACCACGTTCAATCATAAGGGTGGATAAGTTCGCACGGGATGCATAAACAGCTGCAGTCATTCCTGCCGGTCCAGCCCCGATAACCACAACATCGTAAATCTTTTCTTCGGACATCTTCTTCACTCCTTAGTTTTTGTCACTACATATATTATGTTCTTATAAGTATAATCTATAAAAGAAGATGCCTGCCGTCTAATGATTTGCTCAAGGTTTCGCCTCAATGGATGAACGTTCACATTCCTGCCTTATTTTTAATCATTTCCACGGTTCCATACCAATTTTATCCGGATGATATTTTAATAAATTTTTCCAAGCAAAGTCCGCCTGTTGTTTTTTTCCAACATAATAGGCTGCACAACTATACCAATAATAAAAGGAACCATCGTCCACGGGAATATGTTTCATGATTTTCCGTAGCCAATAATATCCTTTTTCATATTCGCCGAGAATGGAAAAGGTGACACCTAATTTATAACGATGGTCGATGGAAATCGGGTGGATTTTTTCTAAAGCCGGAAGAAGGGACTGGTAATCTTCTCCGTCATAATAAAGGAAAACGACCATATTGCAAAGGGCGTGTAAATTTCCTGGACTTTTCGCTAAAACCCGCTCCGTTACTTCCTTCGCCAAATCCTTTTTTCCAACGTAATAATACGCTAACGCTAGATTATTATGCGCAGGCCAAAAGTCCGGATGTTTCGTAATCAATTGTTGAAATTCCTCAATTGCCTCGTCATATTTACCATTTTCTAACAGATGCATCGCTTCTTCTTGCCCTTCGATCAATTCCTCATCTTCGAAGTCATTCGACGAAATCGGATCGACATGTTCCTCCTCATTTTCAATAGAGACAATTTCAATCAATTCCAATGCATCTTTCGCAAATTGGCCATCCGGTTCCAAACTGATATATTTATTTGCATGATATAAGGATTTTTTATATAGACCCATATAAGCAAAATTATTTGCCAAAAAATAATGACATTCATGCAAATCCGGATCGATTTCATTTAAAACGTGATAAATAATATCATTCGATTGTTCATATAACTCCAGTTCTCCCAATACGATTGCATATTGGCAGGCGATAATCGGTTCATTAGGCTCCAACTCCATCGCCCGACGTAAATATTTTTTCGCATTTTGTAAATCATGTTTTTGAAATGCTTGAATCCCTTTGGAAAAATAAAATTCACCGCTTGGGATGAAAGAATATATGTTTTCTAGATCGTTTTGGTCGTTATGCATTTGATCATTATTTTGCACAAAAATATCCCCCAACTTCAGTTTATCAATCTATATCATTGGAATTCTTATTGTTTGTAAAACCAAAGATATATTTTATCATATATACAACCGGTTTAAAATAGCATTGACCAAACTTATGAAACTAATTAAAATAGCGAACCCTTTCACCTAATGGAAAACGTATCTCCCTTGATTTTGTAAGCAATGGAAGGACTATCCCTTAAATCCAGTCATAGACAAAAAGTGAATGATTTGGATAGACAAAAACTCCTTTGAAATATACTGATTTTAAAAAGCAGGTAACGATCGATCCTACAGTGATTTCTTCGTTCACCACTTACTTCCACATTTCTCTAAATCTTTTCCATTTGATGAAAAAAACGGCCTAATTTAGTTCGACCGCTTTCCAGTTCCGTATATTGGATCATCTTTCCGTAGTTCATCCAACTGTTCTTTCGTATAAATGATTTTCATCGGATTACCACCGACAAAACTTCCCGCAGGCACATCTTTATGTACTAACGTTCCCGCCGATACGATGGCACCGTCGCCAATCGTTACGCCAGGTAAAATCGTCGTGTTCGCACCGATCATCACTTCATCCCCGATTACGACGTCGCCAAGTCGGTATTCCTTAATTAAATACTCATGTGCCAAAATCGTCGAGTTGTAACCAATCACACAATTCTTTCCAACTTGAATTTTTTCCGGAAACATAATATCTACCATCGCCATTAACCCAAAGGACGTTTTTTCTCCGACTTTCATTTTAAGAAAAGTGCGGTACAGCCAATTTTTTACAGGTAAAAAAGGCGTATACCGAGCGAGTTGAATGACGATAAAGTTTTTCGTCACCTTCCAAAAGGAAACGGTTTTATACATTTGCCAAAGGGAATTCGCCCCATAAACTTCATACCTGGTCGTTTTTCGCATTCGCCTCAACTCCGACGATTTTTAATAAATCCCCCATATGATTAATCATATAGTCCGGTGAAAAACGCTGTAAATAATCTTTCCCTTTTATGGACCATGATACGCCTACGGAACGGGTTCCAGCGTTTTTCGCAGCTAAAATATCATGATTCGAATCCCCCACCATCACAGCTTCCTGAACATCGGACCGCAACAATTCCAACGCTTTGAATATCGGTTCCGGATCCGGTTTGGCGTATTTCACATCATCTAGCGCGATGATGACGGGAAAAAACGGATGTAAATCGGTCGCCTCCAATCCTTTTATAACCATGTCTTTCATCTTCGTTGATACGATGGCCAATTTATATCCCCGTTCGTGTAACGTTTTTACTGTATCATATACTCCAGCGAACGGTTTGATTAACGTATCATGGTGCTGTTTATTAAAATTCCGGTAAAATTGAACCATCTCTTCTGTTTTTTCCGGTAAAATAGAAGCGAATGTTTCGGTAAGGGGCGGACCGATAAAAGAAATACAATCTTCCTTCGTAAACCGACCGGGAACGTAATGGTCAAAGGTATGGCGGAAGGAAGTTAAAATCAATTCATACGTATCTACCAACGTTCCATCTAAATCAAATAAAACTGTCGTAATATTATCTTCCATAGGACATTTCCTTTCCGTTCATCATTTCTACCTTTGTCCACACCGTTCCAATGATAAGGGTCAGTAAAATAGCTGTTAAAAAGCGAATGATAAATAATGGTAGTACCGGAATTCCCAAGGGGATAAAAATCAATGTATCTTCAATGATGGCATGACAAGCAACTAAAAATATGAAAGCGAGGGTCGTATCTTTTTTACTTACACCATCTTCCCGAATGGACTGAAGGAGAACGCCAGCCCCCATCGCCAATCCAAAAATCAAACCGGCCGTTAATGTTAACGACGTATTTTCCTTCATTCCAAACGCCCTTGTTACCGGAGCCATCCATTTGGAAAAAAGATCGAGCCATTTCAAATCCTTTAACACTTGGATTCCGATCATCAACGGAATGACGATCATAGCCAATTGCAATACCCCGATTCCCGCTTTTTCTAATCCCGTTAAAAAGATGGCAATCAATCCTTCCGGTGGTGCGTCCGCTACTGGAACGAATCCATATTTCGCCACTTCACCCCCGCCTGGCCATAAAAGGTGAATCATGACTGCCGATAATAAGGCAAGCCCAATTCGTACCGTTAAAACCACCGACAATCTCACACCAGATTTCACCGCAACGGACGATTCCACCAATAAATTATGGGAAAAGGAAAGCATAACGGCAATAATAAAAACTTCCTTTACCGTGAACTCAATGGATAAAATCGCCCCGATGGCCGCATATAAATTCAAAAGATTTCCTAACACGAGGGGAATGGCCGCATCTCCAGGTAATCCGATCAGTCCCATAAATGGCGAAATCAAATTAATAATCCAAGGTAAAACCGGAGAATGTTGCAATAAAGTTACAATCAATGTAACCGGGAAAATAATTTTTCCTAAATCCCACGTCGTTTCCAATCCGGTTTTCAAACCTTTCCTAAACGACGAAAAAGTCACCACGTCCACCTCCGAACCCTTAGGACATTCCTTCATTAATCTAAGTAACCGGGAACATCCCCTTTTTTCCGTCGATAAATGATAAAAATGACCGATAGAAGGATCAAAACAATTGACATCAGTTGGGCCATTCGAATATTCGTACCGATTAAGTATAGACTATCCGTACGCATTCCTTCGATGAAAAATCGACCGACGGAATACCAAATAAAATAGGTAAAAAACAGTTCCCCTTGCTTTAAATTCACCCTTCGTAAAACGAGTAATAAAATTAAACCGAGAAAATTCCATAGGGATTCGTAAAGAAAAGTTGGATGATAATACGTTCCATCAATATACATTTGATTAATGATAAAATCTGGCAAATGTAGTCCTTCTAAAAATTCCCGCGTCACTTCTCCCCCATGGGCTTCTTGATTCATAAAGTTTCCCCATCGGCCGATCGCCTGCCCGAGAATAATACTCGGTGCCGCAACATCGGCCAATTTCCAAAATGAGATGCCCTTTTTTCGGGAAAAGACGATCGCTGTTACAATCGCACCGATCAATGCACCGTGAATCGCCAAACCGCCTTCCCATATGGCAATGATTTTTCCCGGATTGACCGCATAATAATCCCATTCAAATATGACATAATAAATCCGAGCGGATAGAATCGAAATTGGTACCGCCCAAAGGAGTAAATCAATAAACAGTTCTTCCGATAATCCCCTTCGTCTTCCTTCCCGTGTTGCTAAAATATATCCAAGAACGATACCGCTTCCGATAATTAACCCGTACCATGTAACGGTAAGCGGACCTAGTTTCAAAGCAATCGGATCAAAGGGGGCAATTTGACCAAGCATATCCACCGACTCCTAACCAAATAAATTTCATCTTTCCAACAGAAGAAAGGAATGCACCATATCACGATTCATTCTTCTGTAAACCAAAATAACCCATTTCTAAAACTAGTTGTTGATGAAACGAACGAGATCGTTACTTAACGATAATCATATAGAAAACAAGTGCAATCTTCAATTAATTGTAACAAAACCCTCATATAGTTGAAAGAAAAAATGTTTCTTGCAAGTGGAAGACTTTACTCTAATCGTCACATCGAAAATCCAATAATCGATGACGTGTTTCGTATTTTCCAATCGTACAAAAAACACCGATAGTATTCTTCGTATTTTTCAAGATGTTAACAATGATATGCATTTTATATATTGGGGATTCAATTTAAACGACAAAAGTGAACAGAAACTACCGATCGAAACATTAATCATCTTCATGCTCGTCCAAAATTGTACTTTGCAATTTTTGTGTAAATTGTTTTGCCGCGTTCACTCCCATTCGCTTCAATCGGAAGTTCATCGCAGCCACTTCAATGATGACAGCTAAATTTCGACCAGGTCTTACAGGAATGGTTAGTTTCGGAATTTCCGTATCGAAAATCTTCATTTTTTCTTCTTCGAGACCGAGCCTGTCATATTGTTTCGTGGAGTCCCAGTTCTCAAGATTTATACATAATGTAATTCGCTTATAGGATCGAACGGCACCTGCACCGAACAAGGTCATAACATTAATAATTCCAAGACCACGTATTTCTAATAAATGTTCGATTAACTCCGGTGCATTTCCAACGAGATTATTATGATCTTCTTGACGAATTTCCACACAATCATCGGCGACTAAACGGTGTCCCCGTTTTACCAATTCTAGAGCCGTTTCACTTTTTCCCACTCCACTTTTTCCTGTGATTAATACACCGACCCCATATACATCAACCAATACGCCGTGGATTGCCGTCGTCGGTGCTAAACGTAACTCTAAATAATTCGTCAAATTACTGAGAAGTTTCGTCGTTTTCAATGTTGAACGCATAACGGGTACAGCGCTTCGTTCCGATGCCTCAATTAATTCTTCCGGAACATCCATATTCCGAGTAATAATAATCCCCGGCGTAACGTCCGTACAAAGGCGATTCATCCGTGCCTGTTTATCCTCTTCATTTAATTTTTGAAAAAAGGTAAGCTCCGTTCTTCCTAACAATTGCAAACGTTCTTCCGGATAATAATCAAAAAAACCAGCAATCTCCAAACCTGGCCTAGATATATCACTTGTGGTGATCGGACGATCGATACCTTCCTCTCCACTTACCAATTCCAAATCCAACTTTTCGATAATATCTTTTACGGTCACTTTTGCCATCGGACTTTTCCCTCACTTATGTCAAATTTTCAAAGTATTCCCCTGACTCGTTGTCTAAATTTAAATAACACTTTAGGGATGTCTTTTTCTATTTTTTTCAACGAGGTCCGGTTCCACGATAAACTTCAATTCCATTCTCAATACTAAAAATTGTAACATGTTTTCTATTTTAGCCAAACTATATTTTCCAGTTCCTCATGAATTTTTCTTTTTTTTATATTATAATGAAAACGAATCTATTCTATCAAAAAGCAGGTGACCATAATGAATCGATTCCATGAACCATTTGTTTTAACAGGAAATGTATGTACAGATGGAAAAATGTTGGAAAATCAATCGATTTTAGTAGAAAATGGAACCATTACTTCAATAGGAGATAAAAGTTCCATCCCCGCCGGTTTTAACGGAGAAGTCATCAACATCCCTTCCCCCTACGTAATTGCACCAGGTTTCATCGATATTCATATTCACGGGGCAGGTGGAGCCGATACGATGGATGCCACCGATGAAGCGCTGGAAACGATGGCAAATACGTTAGTCAAAGAAGGAACTACTTCTTTTTTAGCGACGACAATCACGCAAAAAAAAGAAGCGATTGAAAAGGCCTTAGAAAATGTAGCCACCTATATGAAGGAAAAGAATTCACCAGGGCAGGCGGAAATCTTGGGCGTTCATCTAGAAGGTCCTTTTATTAATTCTAAAAGGAAAGGAGCACAACCGGAAGAATATATTCTGGAACCGTCCATCGAACAATTCGACCGTTGGCAAGAAATCGCCTCTGGAACGATTAAAATCGTTACGATGGCTCCAGAAAAAGAAAACGGACTTGATTTTGTTAAACATTTAACAAATACCGGTGTCATTTCTTCTATCGGACATAGTGATGCAAATTATTCCGATGTCGAAAAGGCCGTACAGTCCGGTGCATCCCATATTACCCATTTATTCAACGGTATGAAAGGGCTACACCATCGGGAACCGGGAACAGCAGGCGGAGCTCTTTTGCTCGATGATTTAACCGTAGAAATCATTGCCGATGGATTCCATATTCGTCCGGAAATGATTGATTTAGCGGTTAGACTTAAGGGGCTTGATCGGGTAATATTAATTACGGATGCAATGCGGGCGAAATGGCTACCTGATGGGGAATCGGAACTCGGAGGGCAAGTCGTCATTGTTAAGGATGGAAAAGCGACATTGACGAGCGGTTCACTTGCTGGAAGCATATTAAAAATGAATCAAGCAGTGAAAAATATTATGGATTTTGCTCAGTTATCCTTGCCTGAAGCTGTTAAATTAGCAACAGTTAACCCTGCGAAAAAAATTGGAGTTGACCATCGAAAAGGATCAATCGAAATCGGAAAGGATGCAGATTTTGTAATTATCGATGAACAGATCCAACCGATTATGACGATCACAAAAGGTACCATCGCATTTAAAGGAGTTGAGGGGAAATTTTGAAGTTAATTCAAGTACGTGATTACGAAGAAATGAGTAAGAAAGCTGCAGACATTGTCATTTCTTACGTAAAAGCCAATCCGAATGCCGTTTTAGGGCTGGCAACAGGCTCTACACCAACAGGCTTGTACAAAAACCTAATTGAAGACCATCGAAAAAACGGAACGAGTTACAAAAGTGTACGAACATTTAATCTCGACGAATACATTGGTCTTGACGGCAACCATCCGCAAAGTTACCGGTATTTTATGGATGAACATTTATTTAATCATATCGATATTTTGAAAGAGAACACATCCGTTTTAAATGGGAAAAGTGAAAATCCGGAAAAAGAATGCGAACGTTATGAACAAATGATTCGAGAAGCTGGAGGCATCCACATCCAAATTTTAGGTATCGGGCGAAACGGACATATCGCCTTTAACGAGCCTGGAACGCCATTTACAAGCCGCACTCATATTGTAAAATTGGCCGAAAGTACACGGCAGGCAAATTCCCGATTTTTCCAATCTTTAGATGAAGTACCGACCCATTCCATTACGATGGGTATTGAAACGATTATGGAAAGTCGAGAAATCCTTTTGTTGGCATCTGGCTCTTCAAAAGCTGAACCGATCCGCAAACTATTTACCGAGCCGATTTCCGAGTCCTTTCCTGCATCAATATTAAGAAAACATCCTAATGTTATTGTCATCGCCGATCAAGAAGCGTTAAAGGATACAGATCCAGAAGTGATTAAAGATTATTTAATGAAAGCGTAACGGTTTTTCATAAATCAACAATGATAGAAAAAATGGGGTTCAAGTGGTATATCTTGAAACGCCCATTTTTTTTTGATTTAAATGATTGAAACAGATGCTGTTATTTTTCCAATGCTTTACGTTTTTTCAATCGATTCAGTTGTTCATGAAAGGAAAATACAATCCTTTACGTATTTAGAAGGGCGTTTTTAACAAGAATCAACTTACAATGGTTGAATAAAAATCGAACCGGTTTTCGCTTCCGCATATAGCTTCAACATTTCAGAAGCATCGCTCACCTTTTCGAATACGAAGAGCTTCGATACGAAATCCTTTCTCAATTGCTTTACAAGGATATCGGGAAAATCAACTTGGAGGTTCCCAAGATGGGATTTTAGTTCCCCATAAATGCCTATTTCCGTTGGCAATTTTACGTATACTGAACCGGTTGTACTCCGAATTCGCGCAGTTTCCATATCGGAATTTTTCACGGAAGTCATGATCGTTCCTCCAATCGTTTCCACATCCAACTTTTTGAATTTTCCATCGATGTTTACTTTTCCATTTACAGTTTCCACATCGAGTTCTCCAAAGTCCCCATCAATGATCGTTACTTGCCCGTTGACCGTTTCCAAATCTCCCTTTCTACCTGAGCACGATGCCAGTCGAACTTTCCCATTCGCTGTGTTACAATCCAGTTTTTCCGCCTGTAATTGTTCACAGGTAATCGGACCATTGATCAATTTCACATTAATTTTCCGATACATTTTTTCTGGGATATAAATTTTTGCATTCACCTTCATAAATTTATCCTTTGATTTAAAAAATAAAATCTCATCGGATTGGACAAATTCAATTTCCTTTAAAAATTTTTCTTTTCCCTTTTCTGGGTTGTCTTCCCGATATACTTTCCCTTGACATTCGATTCGAACATCCGTATGATCCCAAACAGAAACGGTCACATCCCCATTCGGTATATCGATATAAATGTTCGTAAACTGTGAGTAATTTTGTTGGAAAACGTGGGATACCTCCACAGAATGATAAAAATCCAAGTCCATTTCTTTAACTTTGCTTACTGCCTGTTCAAAAATATTAGCGAGTTTGTTGGTGGCTGTTTTAAATTTATTTTCCTCTGTTTCCGTAAATTGTTCCTTCTTCAAAAATTCCGTTTCCATGGTCGTACATTTTTCTTTCTGCTGGCCTTCATCTAAATTTTCCAATAGTTTCATCGCTTCTTCCACGCTTAATTCCCCATTTTTTACCCGTTCTAAAATTTGTTTCCTTCTCTCTTCCATGAATCGATCCCTTCCTTTCTTCTTTTAAAATAATTTACTCTTATTTTATTATTACGACATTTTCAAAGAAAAAGTTTCAAAAGGAGTCAAGTGGGTCAAGGGAGTGGGCCAAGTGGGTCAAAAGAACCGAGTGGGTCAAAAGAACCGGAACCTTGTCCCACTTTATAAAAAAAAGGGGGGCGGTCAAGCAGTCGATTTTTTCAACTTGTAGACGCCCCTTTAAATAAAAAACACCCATTTATGTTTATAATGCTTCGTTTTTTCCGCAGATCTTACCGTTCTACACGGCTCTTTTATTCTTTACGTCGCCGATATTTCCTGTACCAATTGTTTCATTCGTTCTTTATCCCGCTTCAATATTTTCTTTAAGTATTGCCCAGTGTAGGAATGTTCCTTTTCCGCAATTTGTTCAGGGGTACCTTTTGCAATGACCGTTCCTCCCCGATCGCCACCTTCAGGACCGAGATCGATAATGTAATCCGCTGTTTTTATCACATCCAAGTTATGTTCGATGACAACGACCGTATCCCCGTTTTCCACTAACCGTTGCAATACATCTAAAAGTCGATAAATATCATCGACGTGAAGACCTGTCGTCGGTTCATCCAAAATATATAACGTACGACCATTCGATCGACGATGCAGTTCGGATGCTAATTTAACCCGTTGTGCTTCCCCACCGGATAAAGTCGTTGCCGGTTGACCTAATTTCATATAGCCAAGGCCAACATCATAGAGGGTTTGTAATTTCCGTTTAATTTTCGGGATGTTCGAAAAAAATGCCAATGCATCCTCA
Organism: Fervidibacillus halotolerans; assembly: GCF_026547205.1. Taxonomy (GTDB): domain Bacteria; phylum Bacillota; class Bacilli; order Bacillales; family Caldibacillaceae; genus Fervidibacillus; species Fervidibacillus halotolerans. The sequence goes on from NZ_CP106877.1 coordinate 2,142,799, forward strand.
ACGGTCATATCTAACACTTCCGATATATTTTTCCCTTTGTATTTCACTTCCAACGTTTCCCGATTGTATCGTTTTCCGTGGCATACTTCACATGGAACATATACATCCGGTAAAAAATGCATTTCAATTTTTATAATCCCATCACCACGGCACGCTTCACAACGTCCACCTTTTACGTTGAAACTGAACCGTCCCTTTTTATATCCGCGCACCTTCGCCTCATTCGTTGAAGCATATACATCCCGAATATCATCGAAGACACCGGTGTAAGTGGCCGGATTCGAGCGGGGGGTTCGACCGATCGGTGATTGATTAATATCGATCACTTTTTCTAAATATTCAATGCCCTTTATTTCTTTATGAGCTCCCGGCTTTATTTTTGCCCGGTGTAAACGTTGCGACAAAGCTTTATACAAAATTTCGTTCACTAACGTACTTTTTCCTGATCCGGATACACCGGTAACCGCGATAAAGGTTCCTAATGGAAATTTCACTTTAATATTTTTTAAGTTATTTTCCTTCGCACCAACAATTTCTAAAAAATGATCGTTCCCCTTTCTCCGCTTGTGAGGAACTGGAATGAATTTTTTCCCGGATAAATATTGGCCAGTAATCGACTGTTCATTTTTCATGACTTCTTCCGGGGTCCCTGACGCAACAATTTCACCGCCATGGACACCTGCTTTCGGACCGACATCAATTAAGTAATCAGCTGCTAACATCGTATCTTCATCGTGTTCGACAACAATTAACGTATTCCCAATATCCCGCATATGTTTTAATGTGGCTAACAATTTATCATTATCCCTTTGATGGAGACCAATCGATGGTTCATCTAAAATATATAAAACACCCGTTAATTGGGAACCGATTTGGGTCGCCAATCGAATCCGTTGGGCTTCCCCACCGGATAATGTCCCAGCTGATCGACTCAAAGTTAAATAATCGAGTCCTACGTTTACGAGAAATCCGAGCCGTTCTTGTATTTCCCGTAAAATTAAACGGGCGATATTCCTTTCCTTTTCCGTTAACTCCAAGTTTTCGAAAAAGACTAATGCTTCTTTTACGGATAAATCGGTCACTTCTCCAATATGGAGTCCACCTACTTTTACCGCTAGAGCTTCCTTTTTCAACCTATATCCTTTACAAGCCGGACAAGCATGTTGAGTCATATATTTTTCCATTTGTTCCTTTACATAATCGGAACTAGATTCCCGGAAACGCCTTTCAATATTTCGAATGACTCCTTCAAATTCAATATAGGCATCCCGCACCATGCCCGTATCGCTTTCATAATGGAAATGAATTGTTTCTCCATTGGAACCGTACAATATTTTTTCCAATTGATGTTCTGGAAGATCCTTGACCGGTGTGTCCATATCGATTCCATAATGATCACACACACTTTTTAAAAGTTGGGGGTAATATTTGGAACTAATCGGCTCCCACGGGGCAATGGCATTTTCGTTTAGCGATAAATTTTTATTTGGGATAACAAGATCTAAATCAACTTCCAATTTCATCCCTAGACCGTCACAGGTTGGGCATGCGCCAAAGGGACTGTTGAACGAAAACATGCGCGGTTCCAATTCCCCAATGGAAAAACCACAGTGGGGACAGGCGTGGAGTTCGGAAAATAGCAACTCTTCTTCGCCGATGACGTCGATGAGCACCCGTCCGCCTCCGAGTTTCAATGCTGTTTCCAACGAATCGGTTAACCGGGCAATGATTCCTTCCTTAATAATAATCCGATCGACCACCACGTCGATGGAATGTTTTTTATTTTTATCCAGTTGGATTTCTTCACTAATCTCCCGCATTTCCCCGTCAATTCGTATGCGAACGAATCCTTGCTTCTTTATATCTTCTAACACTTTTACATGGCTTCCCTTTCGTCCGGATACGATCGGTGCTAAAATTTGTATTCTCGTCCGCTCAGGATATTCAAGGATCCGGTCAACCATTTGTTCAATCGTTTGAGAGGTGATTTCAATCCCGTGATTCGGACAAATCGGTCGACCAATTCGTGCATATAGCAACCGTAAATAATCGTAAATTTCCGTTACCGTTCCGACAGTAGAGCGAGGGTTTCTGCTCGTCGTTTTTTGATCGATGGAGATGGCGGGGGACAGTCCCTCAATCGAGTCGACATCTGGCTTATCCATTTGTCCAAGGAATTGACGAGCATAGGCACTTAACGATTCCACATATCGCCTTTGTCCCTCGGCATAAATTGTGTCAAAGGCGAGGGATGATTTTCCAGATCCAGATAAACCGGTGAGAACAACCAGTTGATCCCGGGGGATTTCCACGTTAATATCTTTCAAATTATGTGTTCGTGCGCCCCTTACAATAATTTTATCTTTCATATTTTACCTTCACCTTTCTGCTATCACCTTACAAAGGGATTTACATTTTTTATAAATCGGAATCCGTTGATGGAAAAGACAACTGTTCCGTTTTTTCAAAGCCATTAAAAATCAACGATAATAAAGCAGACAACAGATCCTTGAAATGCTCTTCGTCGCAAGATTTAGACGTGCGGTGTTTTTTAGACGTTGAATCTTTATGGATGATTTTTTATCACAAAAACGGGACAAAACTTCATTCATTCATGTCGCATCCATTTAGAAAATGACCTTTTCCTTATAAATTCATTTTGGTCAACGATAATCATTGATATTAAAAGTTAAATCCATTATCCTTCTCAAAAATCGGAATATAGATCCTTGTAACAATCAACGGTCAATCTTCAGCTTTTAATTCCATGACCAAATCCCTTAACTGAGCAGCTCGTTCGAAATCAAGTACCCGTGCAGCTTCCTTCATTTCTTTCTCGAGTTTGACGATTAGTTTTTCCCGTTCCTTCTTCGATAATTTTCCATATTGATCGGAAACGGTATATTCCTCTTCTTCCTCCGCCGCATGAGTTGCCCGAATGACATCGCGAATTTCTTTTTGGATCGTTTTCGGTGTAATCCCGTGTTCTTTGTTAAATTGTTCTTGGATAGAACGACGTCTTTTCGTCTCTTCAATGGCCACTTTCATCGAATCGGTAATTTTATCCGCATACATAATGACCATTCCGTTTGCATTCCTAGCCGCTCGACCGATCGTTTGAATTAAAGAACGTTCCGAACGGAGAAAACCTTCTTTGTCGGCATCTAGAATGGCAACGAGGGAAACTTCGGGAATATCTAATCCTTCCCTTAACAAATTAATTCCGACGATTACATCGTATTTCCCGAGACGCAGATCACGGATAATTTCAATTCGTTCCAATGTTTTTACTTCAGAATGTAAATATTGAACTTTTATGCCGACATCTTTTAAATAGTCGGTTAAATCCTCTGCCATCTTTTTCGTCAAAGTCGTAACGAGTACCCGTTCATCCCGTTTGATCCGTTCTTGAATTTCTCCAATTAAGTCATCGATTTGACCTTTGATCGGGCGGACATCGATAATCGGATCGAGTAAACCCGTTGGTCGAATAATTTGTTCCACCATTTCCGGACAATGTTCCAATTCATAAGGACCCGGTGTCGCTGAAACGTAAATAATTTGATGGATATGTTTTTCAAATTCCTCAAAGGTAAGCGGGCGATTATCTAAGGCAGAAGGTAAGCGAAAACCGTGATCGACCAATACTTGTTTTCTCGAACGGTCCCCGTTATACATGCCGCGAATTTGCGGTAAGGTCACGTGGGATTCATCGACAATGATGAGAAAATCATCGGGAAAATAATCTAATAATGTGTATGGCGTCGCACCTGGTTCCCGTAGCGTCAAGTGTCTAGAATAATTTTCTATCCCCGAGCAAAAGCCCATTTCCCGCATCATTTCCAAATCGTATCTCGTCCGCTGTTCCAATCGTTGCGCTTCTAACAATTTATTTTGTTCCCGTAGTTCTTTTAGGCGTTCTTCCAATTCCTTTTCAATATTTTTAATCGCAATTTTCATTTTGTCTTCCCTAGTGACATAGTGGGATGCGGGGAAAATGGCAACGTGTTCCCGATCACCGATAATTTCACCGGTCAATGCATCCACTTCCCGAATTCGATCGATTTCATCCCCAAAAAACTCGACACGGATACAATGTTCATCGCGAGAAGCAGGGAAGATTTCCACCACATCACCGCGTACTCGGAACGTTCCCCGCTGAAAGTCAATATCATTCCGATTATATTGGATATCAACTAGCTTTCGTAACAATGCATTTCGATCGATTTCCATGCCAGTGCGAAGAGAAACGACCAATTCCCGATATTCATCAGGTGAACCTAATCCGTAAATACACGATACACTGGCAACGATAATCACATCTCTACGTTCAAACAAAGCGGAAGTCGCAGAATGACGCAATTTATCAATTTCATCATTAATGCTTGCATCCTTTTCAATATACGTATCCGTCTGTGGTACATACGCTTCCGGTTGATAATAGTCATAATAACTGACGAAATATTCGACCGCATTGTTTGGGAAAAACTCCTTAAACTCACTATACAATTGCCCAGCTAATGTTTTATTGTGGGCGATGACGAGGGTCGGTTTATTTACTTCCTTAATAACGTTGGAAATGGTGAACGTTTTTCCCGTACCTGTTGCTCCGAGCAGGGTTTGGTGTTTTTTTCCCTTTTTTATACCTTCGACAAGTTTTCGGATCGCCTTCGGTTGATCTCCATGGGGATCAAATTTGGAAACGAGTTCAAATTTCTTTTCCATCCACATCGACCTCATACTTTCTATGTAAAATATGAAAAATGACGATGAAAGGAAAAGATGAAAAAACCTTTTCCCACCGTCGAACATTCTCCGTTCATCATTCATTTATTCCCATTTTAACAAAAAGAATTTAAAAGCTCCAGTAATTTACGAACGAACATTCGATTTTGGGTCCGGTTCCTTTGACCCACTTTAATGGGTGTGGGTCCGGATTGAACCAAAAGAACCGGAACCTCGGCCCAATGTAGACAGGAAAAAAAATAGTAGCACGATTTGTATATAACAAACTCGTACTACTATATTGGTCTTTCCAATATTCTTCTTCATATTAAGCAATGGAAGAGACTTTTTCTTTATTAATTGCTCGAATTTGCTTTACATTTAACTTCATAACCATCGATGCGAATAAAGCGAGAAAGAGTAACACTGCAAACACATAAAACGTCATATTATAACTAGAAGTCGCATCCAATATCGACGCAACAATCATCGGTCCAAAAATTCCTGCACAAGACCAAGCTGTCAAAATACAACCGTGAATCGCCCCAAGCTGTTTCGTTCCAAATAAATCACCGATAAAGGCTGGTAAACAGGAAAAACCTCCACCATACATCGACACAATTACATAAAGGAAGATTTGGAAAACGACTGGATTCGATATATTCGGCATTATAATAAATAGGATCATTTGAACGGTAAAAAAGACTAGGAACATATGTTCACGACCGATATAATCGGAAAAACTGGACCAAAGAATTCGTCCCAAACCGTTAAAAAAGCCCATAACCGCAACGACCGTGGCAGCTGCAGCAACCGTCATACCGACTTTATCTTGGGCAATTGGAGATGCGACGGAAATTAACATGATTCCTGCAGAAATATTAATAAACATCATAAACCAAAGTAACCAAAAGCGAACCGTTTTCGCAGCTTCACCTAATGTTAACTGGGCTAAATCATCTTTTTTCTTCTTAACGATGTTCGTTTTCCCCATATTTTTCGGCATATATCCTTCAGGTGGCCGAACGATATACGATGCACCGGATAACATTAACAAAAGGAAAGCGATCCCTAGAATGTAAAAGGTAGAAGATAGCCCTACTGTTTCCATTAACTTCGTAGCTACAGGACTTGTAATAATCGCACCTGCGCCAAACCCCATCACCGCCATTCCTGTCGCCAATCCCCTTTTATCAGGAAACCATTTGACTAACGTGGAAACGGGGGAAATATACCCAATGCCTAGACCAATTCCACCAAGAACACCATAGGTTAAGTAATACATCGGTAAAGAACCGAGCTCAACGGCTAGACCTGTACCCGCCGTACCAATCGAAAAAAAGATTGCAGCAATCGTCGCAGATTTCCGTGGTCCCCATTTTTCCACAAATTTTCCCATTGTGGCTGCGGACATACCTAAGAAAAAAATAGCAATCGTAAAGGAAAGGGTCACTTCCTTACTATTCCACCCGAACATTTCAGCCAATGGATTTTTGAACACACTATAAGCATAAACAGAACCTATAGACAAGTGGATGGCAACAGCTGATAAAGCAATTAACCAACGATTTTTTTTCAAATTCATCACCTCTATCATTTTTGTGAAGAAAGTAACATTAACATTGATAAATCAGTTCCATGGAAAGATAATATTCTTAATATTGTTAAAATTCATCCGAGTATCCGAACGAATTCTAAAGATAAAAATCATTCATTTTTTCTTGGGCTTAAATGAATCATTGTGTGAGGTTACACTAAAAAAGTTGGGCGTTTTTTTTAAAACGGAGTACATTAAATAAAATATTTTTTAAAAAATGGACTTTCCTTCAGTTCATTTTCCAAATGAGCATGATTTAGAATTGATTTGTTTTTTGAGGAAAAAACGGATAGACAATGCAATGTTACCGAAAACAACTATACCATGAATCAACGAAAAAGAGATACGAGGGATTGAACATTTTGTGAATTATATCACAAAAACAGAGCCATTTTGGGTACCAATATATGGATTTTAATCTAGTAAAAAATTATCTTACCTAGTTTTTGTTTTCCATCTATCTTTTTTTGGACGGTATATAATCTGAGATGAATATTGTTAACGTATTTACTTATTTCCAAAGGTATTTTAAAAAATGCATATAGACAAGGCTATTTGTCGTGCCCTTGTTTAAACAATCCCCATTGTTCCGATCACATATTTCTACAAATAACCTTCTTTGTTCTTGTGTTAAAATCTACCAGGCAATTTTTTTAACCCCCTAATTTCCACAGAATTCCTGTGAATTTGTGAAAACTTGATTAGAGTTACAGACGATCCGATCCCGTTTAAAATACCGAAGCTGTGAAGGGCTGAGGGAATGTTGAAAGGCAGATAGGTGCCGATTGACCGTTTTCTGACTGATTTTTTGCAACTAATTGCCTCTTTTCTTATAATGAGCATTTTGCAGATTTTTTAACCCAAGAGTTACAAGGTTTTTAACGAAATAAAAAAGGACTTCACCCCTTATTTATAGAATTTTGAAGTGACCCAAAAACAAAATTCATAAGGAGGAAGTCACTTTGTATATTCTACAAGAAAGTCTATTTTCCTTTGAAGAATTGCAAATTTTAGAGTCAAAAGAGAAATTACCGATCTTTTTTAGTGCTCTAGATTTGCGTCCTTATGCTAAACAATTGAAAAGTTCTTCACCCCAAGGGGCTGAAGGCTATTGTAGAGAGGGGATATTAAGGGCTCTTATCGCCGCCCCATTAGAAAAAATTGATACCTTCACTGAACTTCACAATCGTTTAAAAAATGATGTGCGCTTTCGATACCAATGTGGATTAGATATTAGTCGTCCTGCACCGTCTATTTCTACGCTAAGTCGGGTGTTTTCAGATCTAACTCGAAAAGGTCTGGCAAAACAGATTTTTCATGATCTCGTCTCAATTGCTCAAGATGAAGGAATAATCGATGGAAGCCATCAAGCCATTGATAGTGCTGCCATCGATGCTTATGAAAAGAAACGACCTAAGAAAAGATGTGAGCATACAGGCAATGCAAATTGGGGTGCTAAGTTTGATTCATTTGGCAATAAAATTACTTGGTTTGGTTATAAGATGCACCTTTCAGTTGATACCAAAAGCGAATTGCCGATGGCAATTGAAGTAACCCCCGCTCATATGAATGACGGAGATGTTGCCCCACAATTAATTGAGCAAGTCAACCAATGTGTAAAAACGAAAATCGAATATTTGATTATGGATGCAGGCTATGACCAACTGAAAAATTACGAATCCGCCAAGAACATTGGGGCACAAGCAATTATCCCATTGAATTTGCGTAATGAAAAAGAACCTCCAGCAGGAATCGCTTCAAATGGAACCCCACGTTGTTCTATGGGATATCATATGACTTATTGGGGATCCGAAAAGAATCAACTTAAGTTTAGGTGTCCCCATGCTACTGGAAAAGTTGATTGCCCTTTGGGCATGACTGCATGTTCTTCTTCCAACTATGGGATGGTTGTAAAAGTAAACACTCTTAAAGATTTACGAAGATATTCGATTCCTCATCGTGATACAAAGCGTTGGAAAGAACTATATAATGAACGAACGAGTGTAGAACGCTGTAATTCAAGAATGAAAAGTTATTTAACCGCAAATTCTTTACACATAAGAGGAATTGAAAAAGTAAAAACCCATATCTATTTAAATGCAATTGTGTTAATAGCTTCAGCACTAGCAATGAACAAGCAAAGTAGAAAGCAAATTGCTATTTAAAAATAATAAAAATTCATAAATTCTGTAAGTATGCTCAAATTTGTGGATTGATCCCTTTCTAAACTTTATCAAAATTATTGTAATAAAACATCTGATTATAATCAGCATTTTTTAAACGCTTTTTTTGTAGAAAATCAAATTTTGCAAAACACTCAATTACATATAATACCAAATAATTCCCGTTTCAAGGAAAGCGGATTGACCCCCTAAATTTGGACACATCTTATCTTATTTTAGGTTATTCTCAAAATTTCTCATTTTTTCTTGGCAAGAAGACAAAATCCTCTTGCCTTATACGCGAACTTCTTTGATGATTAACGATTCCGTTTGCGCTTTTTTGTAAAATTCATGCGGTGGAAGATCGAGAATACTCGAATGAATCCTTCGCTCGTTATAAAATTTCTTGTACTCCATCACAGCTTGATAAGCTTCTTTATAGCTATCAAACGCCATTCTTCCTAAACATTCCTCCTCCAGTAAACGATGAAACGCTTCAATATGCGCATTCATATTCGGCGTCCGTGGTGGAATCCGTTCATGTTCGATTCCAAATCTCTCACAGGCGGCTTCAAAGGCATGAGAAATAAATTGCGGGCAGTTGTCTGTCCAAATCACAGGTTTATTTGCCTGTTCAAATTGCTGACGCTTCAATAACGCTCTTTGAAGCGTCTTTACGGCATCGCTTCCTGAACAACTCAACCCAATATGGTAATCAATTACCGAACGGTCATACACATCGATGAGCGATAAAACAAAGAAAAAGCGTTCTTCTCCTTCGATATATCCATATTTCACATCCATTTCCCATAATTGATTCGAACCGGTAATGATACGATTCCGAGCGAGTTTCTTTGGATATTGAATCCGTTTCTCTCGCTGCGGACGTAGTAAATCCATCGCTTTACACAATCGATAAACCTTTTTGTTACTGATCACAAGCTGATGGTCTCTTCTTAACTGAATGGTCAGCTTGCGATATCCGTAGGAAAATCCTCCTTACATCACAAGCTCAGAGAGCCTTTCTTAGATTTGTTCGTCTGACACTTTTTCGCCAGTTGCCGTTAGAGTGTAGCCAGGTGTTGGACGTCCCCCACCTACTGTTTTCTCCTCGACTTTTCCAATCTGCTGATAATAGTAGGTTGAGCGATTGATTTCTACAATCTTCAATACTTTTGTAATCGGATATCCTTTCTTGATCCACTGCTCGGCTACTTCCAATTTTTCAGTAAGTGAGGGTTCTTCTTTTTTATCAAATCACGCAAAATCGCGATTTCTAAATCTTTTTCCCCTAATCGCTTCTTGAGCTGCTCGTTTTCTTCCGCCAGCCGTTTGATTTCAGCTGAAGAGGAAGAGGATACCATTTCTTGTCCTAGTTTTCCTTCTTCATATGCCTTACCCCTCTTTGCACAAGATTCGGGCTAAGCTCGTATCTTCTAGCTACCCTTCTTTCACCACTTGTAGCTTAAAAAAAGAAAACGGAAATCTAGCGATCGATATACTGTCGATACACTTGATTCCCGTATGATCCTAAAAATTTTTCACACATACATTTTGATTTTATTCAATTCGTTTGAATCCTATTTTTCGTTTTTAATTGGTCGTTTTAAAATGCCGAGCAATATTGCGGTGACGAAAGAGCCGATTAAAATTGCCAATGCATATAGCCACGTATTTCCTTCCACAAACGGGATAACGAAAACTCCACCGTGGGGGGCCATTAAGCCGATACCAAAGAACATACTCAACGCTCCCGCTGTTGCCGAACCGATAATAATTGACGGAATGACCCGTAACGGATCGGCTGCTGCGAAGGGGATGGCACCTTCCGTAATAAAGGAAGCACCCATGATGAAATTCGAAATACCAGCATCCCGTTCATTTTTCGTAAACCGATTTTTAAAGAGGACGGTCGCAATCGCAATTCCTAAAGGAGGTACCATTCCACCTGCCATAATGGCTGCATGGGGCATGAATTGTCCTGCTTCAATCATGGCAATTCCGAATGTGTATGCAGCCTTATTAATCGGGCCGCCCATATCAACCGCCATCATTCCACCTAAAAGCAAACCTAACAAAACGAGATTTCCCGTACCTAATCCATCTAACCAGTCGATCAAAAAGAGATTAAAACTTTTCACTGGATCGATCAAAATAAAATGCATGATCAAACCGGTAATCGCGATTCCAAAAAACGGATAGATTAATACAGGTTTAATTCCTTCTAAACTTTGCGGCAAACCACTAAACAGTTTTTTCAAACCTACAACTAAATATCCTGCTAAAAATCCAGCAATTAAACCGCCTAAAAATCCCGCTCCACCTTGTGCAGCCATCAACCCACCAACCATACCGGGAGCCAGTCCTGGACGATCAGCGATACTCATAGCAATGAATCCTGCCAAAATTGGCACCATTAACATAAAGGCGTTTCCACCACCAATGGTGCTTAACGCTGCAGCAAACTCGTTGTAGGAAGGATCGTTCGGATCAGCAGAGTGAATTCCAAACATAAAGGAAATCGCAATCAAAATTCCGCCCCCTACAACAAAAGGAAGCATGTTGGAAACACCGTTCATTAAATGTTTATAAATACCTTTCGTCGGTCCGAATTGGGTTTCTTCTTTTTCCGTACCTTCCCCTTGGTAAACAGGTGCTTCTTGTTTCACCGCTTTTTCCAATAGTTCTTCCGGTTTACGAATCGCATCGGAAACGGGAACCTCGATGACATGTTTCCCTTTAAAACGATCCATCTCCACTTTCGTATCCGCAGCGACAATTACGGCAGTAGCCCGTTCGATATCTTCTTTCGTTAATACATTTTTCTTCCCATCGGAACCATTCGTTTCAACTTTGATCGAAATATTTTTTTCCTTTCCTTTTTCCGTCAATGCATCCGCTGCCATATACGTATGGGCAATACCCGTTGGACAAGCTGTTACGGCAACGATATATGGGCCTTTATTCGTCGAATTTTTTTCTGTCGTATGCGTTTCCTTTTCGTCTGAATCATATTGATCAATAATGGACAAAATTTCCTCTTCCGTTTTTGCCGATAACAAACGGGAACGAATTTCTTCCTTCATTAGCAATTTAGATAATCGGGCCAAAGCTTCTAAATGGGTTTGATTCGCTCCTTCTGTTGCAGCGATCATAAAGATTAAATGGGCAGGTTGATTATCTAAAGTATTTCCAGGGGACAGGAACCCCTATTTCTATAATTTCCCGATTTGAACTTTTGGGAGTAATGCTTCAATTGAGTCCCGACTACATAGATCTTTCGAAAAGGCAGTTGCACTTCCCGATGCAACACCAAATCGAAATGCTTCTAACACATCATTCGTCTTCACAAATGTTCCGATAAATCCAGCTACCAAAGAGTCTCCTGCACCTACGGAATTTTTCACTTTCCCCTTTGGTACCGTTGCTTTCCAAACGCCATCTTTATTGAAATAAAGTGCCCCTTGTTCTGCCATCGATACGACGAGATGTTCGACTCCTTTTTCAATTACTTGCTTACCACAAGTAATGGCTTCTTCCATATTCGTAATTTCCCTTTGAAACAGTTCACCTAATTCATGATGATTCGGCTTCATAAAAAACGGTTTGTAAGAAAGAAGTTGCGCGAGGGGAGGGCCTGAGACATCAACAACCAAGTTCACTCCCCGTTCATCGGCCAATTCGCCAACCTTTTTGTACAAATCCTCTGACCAATTACGAGGTGCACTCCCAGCTAAAACAAGCACATCCCCCCTTTGAAGTTGTCCAATTTTTTGAAAAAAAGAATCGATGTCTTTTTCACAGATTTCCATACCTTGTCCATTAATTTCTGTTTCTTCATCGCTTTTTAACTTAATGTTAATTCTCGTTAACCCTTCTGTTACGACAAAATCGGTTTGTACCCCTTCTTCTTGTAAAATCGTTTCAATGTACTGACCGGTAAACCCGCCAATAAATCCGAAGGCGGTTGACGGTACAGAAAGACGATTCAACACCCGGGATACATTGATGCCCTTTCCACCGGGATATACTTCCGTTCGTTTTGCCCGATTCAATATTCCTGTCTGAAAATCCTCCACCTCGACAATGTAGTCTATGGATGGATTCATCGTTACTGTATAAATCATTGTTCCACAACCTCGATGTTTGTTTTTTGTAAAAAGAGATCCTGCTGTTCGATTTGTAGTTGATCCGTAATAATCGTCGCTGCCGATATATCCGCTATTTTCGCGAAGGAAATTTCATTGAATTTCGAATGATCAGCAAGGACGTATGTGTCCCTCGCTAACTGAATAGCCCGTTGTTTCACCGCAGCTTCCTCTGGATCCGGTGTCGTGTAGCCAAATTCACTATGGATTCCATTTACGCCAAGGAAACATTTATCGAACCGATATTGATTCATACTAAGTAGTGCTCCATTTCCAATGACTGCACCAGTCGTCGGCTTCATAAATCCACCAACAACATAGGAACGGATGCCTTTCTTTAGAAGCTTGTCAATATGATGCAAACCGTTCGTCACGACGACGATGTTTTGATCCTTTGTTAAAAAATCGATCATTTGATGGATCGTCGTTCCTGCATCTAAAAAAATACAGTCACCCTTTTCGATAAGACTTGCCGCGTGTTTTGCAATAATTCTTTTTTCTTGAATGAATTTGGTCGACTTTTCCGCAACATCCGGCTCTGCCAATTTTCCTTGAAGCCGTTCAGCACCACCATGGACCCGTTTTAAATACTTTTCCTTTTCCAAAAAGGCCAAATCCCTACGTATAGTCGATTCCGACGTATTCGTCAGTTTTACAAGTTCTTGAATTGTAACGACCTGTTTTTCCTTTAATTTTTCAATAATTAATTTGTGCCTTTCAACGGTTAACAATGTTATTCCACCTTTAACAAATAAAAATTCAAGGTAAGAAAACGCTTCCTTCAAATTTTAGTTTACGACGACTCCCCTTCAAAGTCAATCATTTTTTATCAAATCCATTCATTTTCAATCAATTTTAACAAAAAAACGGTCATTATTTTTCAAAAATCCGTCAAAAACAGACAATACAGTTAGATTCATTTGCCAAATTCATTCAAAGTCATCCAAAATAACCCAGATATCATCCCGCTCCGATTCCCTTTATTAACGCATAAAAAAGACTGAGGATATATTCCCTCAGCCAATAAATATTATTCGACCATTTTCTTCGCTACTTTTTCAAAAAACTCATCATAATGATCAATGTAAAAATCTGCGCCCTCTTCCCGATTTTGAAAAAGACATGTCTTCGCTCCGATTGCCTGTCCAGGGAGGATATCGAGCAATCGATCGCCGATTACTAAATCGACATGATGCTTCCGATGCAAATATTCATAGGAAGCTGGATTCGGTTTTCGCGGGAATCCATCATCACCTGTTACAATTGCTGAAAAATAATTCGTCCAACCGTGATAATCGATGATTCGTTCTGCTTCCCGTCGAATTTTATGGGTCATAATGACATTTTTCCCGACGCTTTTTAATACCTTTTCAACACTTGGAAACGGTTGGATTTTACTTGCTGGCCACTCCTTTTCCATCTGGCGCATTTTTTCCACAGTGTCCGTTGAAAGACCGAATACGTTCACTGCATGAAAATAAGACACTTTCAACACCTTTAAAACTTCTTCATCGGAAAGATTTTCTGAAATAAATTTTTGAAAAATTTCCGTATACATCGGGTATGTATTAAATAACGTACCGTCAAAATCCCATAGAACCGTTAACGTCTTTAATTTTTCCAATGTTGATCCTCGCTCCTTTATCCCGTTAGTCAACATGCATACATCCCAAAAAGCATTTTCTAAAATTGATGAAGACAAATAAAAAGGGGGCCAATCCCCCAGTCATTTTCCCATAAACATCTACGTTTTTCAATGTTTTCCTGAAATATGCATAAAATTCATCCAATCATTGTTTGCGATTCAAAATTCGTTTTTCGTTACATGTTGGTGGCAGGCGATCGTGTTCGATTGAGCGCAATAACTTTGTAGATGAATGGCATTTCACTCACGAAAATAAGGGTGTAAAATACTCCCACCATCTACGCTTGGCTTATAGGTGGGGGCTTCTCGGGTATTCCCATCTCATGATTGGAAGTTGGCCGATCGATCTCCGTGTGCCCCACGGTTCGAGGACAAGTTAGGTTATCGCTAATCGTTTCATGCCCTCATGTTTGATATTGATTGCCGCATTGACGTCCCTGTCGCTTTCGAATCCACATTCACAGCGAAAGGTACGCTCAGAAAGAGATAGCCACTCCTTGACTTGACCGCAACACGAACACGTTTTGGATGAGGGGAACCATTTGTCGATTTTGACCAGTTTCTTCCCCTGTTCTTCCAATTTGTACTGAAGGAAAGAGGTGAACATGCCCCAGCCGTTGTCATGAACGCTTTGACCGAAATGGAGGGCTTGCGACATCCCCTTCATGTTGAGGTCTTCGATGACCACGCAATCATAAAGTTTTGCTAATTTGTGCGACTCTTTGTGCAGAAAGTCTTTTCGAATGATAGGAAAAATGTCGTAAAATGCTTCTTGAAAATATAGTTCTTTTTTGATATTTTACAATTATTAGTTTAAATGTACAATTTTTACAAAAGAGAAAAAGAAAGAGGGGATTATTATGCCATTGCCTTTAATTCCATTAATCGTAGCGGGAGCAACAGCAGCATCAGCAGCGATCGCTGGCAAGAAAGGTTATGATTCCTATCAAAATATTAAAGAAACAAAAGCCATTGCAGAGAAATTAGAATCAAAATATGGGGTCGCCCATAGTCGATTAGAAAAAGCTCGAAAAGCAACAAATAACACTTTTGAAAAATACGGCTTATTAAAGCTAGAAATATTGGATCATTCTATGAAAAATTTTGTGGATACGTTTAAACAAATTAAAAATGTTCATTTTAAGGACGAAGCAGTAACACAAGAATTCGTCGCAAAAACGGATTTAGAAGAATTCATTGTGGATATTGAAAAACAAGTTGTGAAAGCCAATCATGTTTTTGCAGCTGGTGCCACCTCAATAGCTGGTGGGGGATTAGCAGCAATGGGAGCTATAGGGGCAACAACAGCTTTTGCATCCGCCTCGACAGGAACAGCAATTGCTTCTTTAAGTGGTATAGCCGCTAAAAATGCAACATTAGCCTTTTTAGGCGGCGGAGCATTAAGCGCCGGCGGATTAGGCGTTGCCGGGGGGACAATGGTTCTCGGTGGGATTGCGTTAGCTCCAGCGCTTGCCATTGGCAGTTTAATTTTTTCATCAACGACAGAAAAGAAACTTGAAGAAATGTATAAAAAGAAAGCTGAAATTGAAGCAGAAATACAGAAAATAAATTCTGCAATCAATGTCATGAAGCAAATTGAAAGAACAACGATTGAAATGTATAAAATGACCGAAAGTACAAAAGAATTATTCGATGAAAAAATCAAACAAATGAAGGACGTTATCTATAAAAACGGAGTCGATTACAACAATTATTCTGAAAAAGACAAAAATATTATTTATCAAAATTACAAGCTTGCAGTTATTATGAAAGAAATTTTAAACACTTCCATCCTTACTGAGGACGGTGAGTTAGCTCCAAACTTAAATGACTTTATTAAGGAGCAAAAACAGAAGATTTATCAGTTTGGAGCGCATTAATATGAAGGGTGTCCATCAAAATGACATCAATCATATTGCTGGACAAGTAGCAAGCCAAAGTGTGGAACGTCTAGGCAATAGCTTAAATGAAACAGTGGCAGGGAATCATCGGTTAATTGAGGTTGCCAAACAATACATGAATTGTGATGATAGTATCACGCAAGGCCGTTTATTTGAAATCATTGAAACGAGGAAATTTAACGTTAATGCCGCAAAAGCAGGGGAATTATTAAGGGCTGTAACAACGGAACAGTTAGGGATGCCCCATCATGAAGCCGATGTTCTCATCAAAAATCCGACTGGCGATGTTTTACGGGAAATTCAAGCTAAATCCGGATCAAAGGCTTCTCATCTTGCTAATTATATAAGAGATGAGAAATACAAGGGCATGGATCGATTAGTTAACGTCGAACATGAAAAACGAGTCGAAGAATTGATGAATACCCGCATTGAAAAAGGCGGCATTTTTACAGAGCAGTATAAAGATGCGCAGGCAAACTTAAAAGGACAGCTAGAATACGGAGGAATCTCCAGCGGAGGCACAACATATGAAGAAGCTCTTGAAGCGGCGAAAAATCCCGAAAAGTACGTCTTAAAGTCTAACGCCCAAGAATTATTTTCAGGAATCTCCAATGCGATGATAAGCGGCGCTTTAGCAGGGGCTTTTGTCGGTGGCGCAGTAAATATGACAACGGGCATTTTCAAAGGTGAATTTTCTGTGAAAGAGACAGGGAAAGCGGCTTTAAATAGCGCTACCCGAGGAGGGGTCATCGGCGGCATTGCCTATGGGTTCAAATATTTAGGGAGAAATACCCAAATTATGACCGGTAATGTGGCAGCTGCCCTTGCCAGTTCTGCCGTCAACATGACCGAGAGCACTTATAAATTTTTGACAGGTCAAATTACGACCGAAGAGTACGTCGAACAGCTAGGAAAAAATGCTGTCAGTTGTTTTTCAGGAATTGTCATGACCGCTGCCGGAGGGATGCTATTTGGTCCCATAGGGGCAGCAGTTGCCGGCACAGTATCACTCATTGGTATGAGACAACTGTATAACGTATTTACTTCTGCTCGCGAAAATTTAGAACTGGCTCGTGAGGCAAGACTTAAAGCCGAAGCGTTATCTGCCCTATTAATTGAAAAAGTAAAGGAAGAAGAGCGCGCACTCATAGCCTATTACAAAGAATATGAAGAAACTTTTAAAAATATTAGACACTTCGTCAACTTGGCTATTGCGGATGATACTTTCACCGAACAAGCCATTGTTTCATTAGCTGAAGGATTGAATGTGCAATTCCAATTCGATACCCTTGAAAAATTCTCTGATTTTATGTTAAGTGATGATACCCTCGAGTTATGAAAATATGGTGATCCGTCTCCCAATACGCCAAATACCGGATCGACATAATAGCTCCACAATGGACGAAATCCGTTCATTGTGGAGCTTGCTTTTTACATTGTGCTTCCCTTTGCTACAAATGTTCAATACTTTACTTCTCCCATAATCAATCGGATTTCATTAGTGTTAAAACGACTATTTCGATTGGACGTGATCGAAAAATTCTTCCAATGTCCATCCGTTTTCAAAAATAACCGTCGCCGCTTCCACTCCGATATAACGAAAATGCCACGGCTCGTATTGGTAACCTGTAATAGACTCCTTTCCCTTTGGATACCGGAGAATAAAACCGTATTTATGGGCATTGTTTTCTAACCATTTTCCTTCCGCCGTTTGACCGAAACTTTCCACGAGCTGTTGATTCACACTATAGGCGGTTATATCCATCGTCAAGCCCGTTTGATGTTCACTCGTTCCCGGTTGTGCAACGGCCATCGATGCCTTTTCATATCCGACCGCTTCCACTTCCCGATTAAATAAATAACTTTGTGTTTGATACGACCGAAATCCGGACCGGGCAATCAATGTAATCCCTTCTTTTTTCGCATCTGTAAACATCCTTTCCAACGCAACTGCCGCTTCTTTCCGTAAATAGTTCTGTTCCACATTTTGAAAAACGAAAGGCACATTTGGTAAAACGAGATCACTCGGTCGATAAGTGGACGGTAAGTAGAAACGCTTATTTGCTAAAACTAAAATATTCGTTGGATTTTGAATCGTCTCTTTCCCATCGATCGTTTCAATTTGATTAAAAAATTCGCTTCCTAAAAAATACGTTCCATTTGCGAATGTAAGATCGACTTCCGTTGGTTCAAAATCATTATCCGGCTGTTGGACAGGTTCTTCCTTCTGTTCAGAGGGAGGAGGTTCCGATTCGTTTTCTTCACGATCGATATCAGCTGTTTCCTCTTTCATCATGGCAAAGTAATCTTCCCACGGTTCCAATGCCTTCTCATCGATCGGAATCGTACGCAAGCTCCCATGGGAAACGAATAAAATTTGTTCGTCCGTTAAAGTAGTTGGGCCATTGCTACAACTGGAAAGAAAAAGGACAATAGTAACCGAAAGCGCAAACACCATACTTCGCAATACATCCACCTCTTTAATAAAAATTAGCCGTTCTTTATTAAGAACAAATTTATAAAAATTATTCCTTCCCATTTCATTATATCGGAATCCTTTCGTTAAAGCATCATTTTTCATCATTCAATGATTTTCGATTAATCAGGATCAAACATGTTGGAATTTACTCGATGATAAAATAAGATAAATTTCATTTGTTTTAAATATTCGGTTTTTATTGTTTTTTTCAATATTAACAATATTATTTTTTGTGTTAAAATATTTTAGTAATTTCTTAGAATTCAAGGGGTAGGGTGAAGAATGAAAACATTTCAATCGTTCGATCGAAATATACGTATTCGCTTTTTGTTAACTTTTTTCGCATTGATAAACACAGCAATGGTCATGCCTTATACAGTTGTTTATTTTTCTACTAAAATTGGACCCGAGTTAACGACCATTATGATATTTATTATCGGAACGGTCAGTTTAATCGGGTATATTTTCGGAGGGATAATCACCGATCGTTTTGGTCGGAAAAAGTTAATCATTATTAGTGAAATTTTAACGGGAATTGGTTTTATCATCGTAAGTTACTTTGATTCAATAAAAAATTTTTTTGTACTCCCTATATTAATTTCTTTTAGTATTATTTACTTTTTCCAATCAGCTGCTAACCCTGCATACTCCGCACTACTCATAGATTCCAGCGAAGGACACGATCGAAAGGCAATGTATACGTATTTAACGTGGATCTCAAATATAGCTTTTGCATTAGGAATTCTTCTTGGCGGTTTCTTTTTTGAACATTATTCCTACATTTTATATTTTTTTGTAGGGGCAACGTCTTTCATTTCTGCAATCTGTACATATTTTTTAATTAAGGATTATTACTATGAAAAATTGAAAGATCAAATGGGAAAACAACAAAAGAAACAGACTTCTGAAAAGAAATCGTTCATTCAATCCAATTTAAGGTTATTCTCCGTTTTCTTTATTCTTCTCTATTTAGGTGGATTATTACTCTCTCTCCTTAAAGAACAACTTCCAAACTATTTAAGTGTACGATTCGTTTCAAAGTATCCGATTAGCGAGAATATTCATCTAACTGGTTACAATATGATTAGTCTATTGCATTTGGAAGATACTTTATTAACAGCATTTGCTGCTGGAATTATACTGAAGCTGACTAG
The DNA here is from genome assembly GCF_026547205.1 of Fervidibacillus halotolerans. Taxonomy (GTDB): domain Bacteria; phylum Bacillota; class Bacilli; order Bacillales; family Caldibacillaceae; genus Fervidibacillus; species Fervidibacillus halotolerans. The sequence continues at coordinate 2,162,610 of NZ_CP106877.1, forward strand.
GAAATTTTCGGACAAAAGCAACTTATTATTCGGATTAATGTTATTTATATCTGGATATGTTTTTTTAAGCTATTTTATTCACCCAGTACTTCTTTTAATTGGTATGTTATTTATAGCAGTTGGTAAATTAATTTACAATCCAACTTTGTCATCGATCGTTGCGAATGCAGTCCCTGAACATTCTAGAGGTACCGTCTTATCAATATTAGGATTAATGGACGCATTAGGTGGAATTTTATCGGGTTTATTTATTTGGGGAAGTAAATATCTTTCAGAAACGATGATTACTTGGATATTTATTTGTATTGGACTGGTCATCCTATTTATTTATCAAAAAGTATATAGCAAGTATGAAAGGGCAGAAGAGAAGCGAGATTTAAATCGGGATCAGATTTTTAAACAGAATTATTAATTTTTCTTTTTCCATGCATAAAACTGAGGGAGTGGGAAAGTGAATTACGGGTTTCTACAAGAAACTTGAAGCATACGAATACTGCAAAAACGATTATAACGGAGTAAAAATTCTTCAAATACCGCCTCATACCCCAACCGTGCCAGGAGTATGATGAACATTTACTAAAGGGAGAGAAATAGAACGAGAACATGAGAAGAAGTTGAATATAACATGACTAAATTTCGTATTCCAGTATTTGATTGATACGAAAAAATTGAGGGAAAATCCTATTCTCGCAATATATTCGTCGTGTATATAAACTTGATCTATTCCTCGAAACAGTGGGGTATATATGATTACATTTCACAACAAGCATATGCCCTTCAAGCTCATCTATATGTAATGAACTCATTCACTTCTTTATAATTATAAGAACCAGAAATCCCTCTCTTTCTCAACCAAAATCTTTTGGTGAAGAGGTTAAAAAATTATTAACGATGAATTACCTCAGCTATTCATTGAATTCATGTATAACAATATTTCATCCGATTCCCGTACGATTGCTTAGAAAGACTTCGAAATTCATCGAAGAAATGTTTAAGCATTTTAAAACCCCTTATTTATCATTTTTTTGGTAAAATATAGATAATTACAAATGATTGAATAATACTTTATAAAGTGAGGGGGATTCATTTGAAAAATCTTGCTTGGTTAAAAGGTTTAATCTTCGGAATTTTATCTTCTTTATTTTCCGCATGGTTAGTTATGTTTTTTGGGCAAATTTTAGCAGATGGTCTCATGTCTTTTTGGGGTGAACTATGGTTATATTACGCGGTGATCATTCCCTTTGCTATTGCTTTCACCATACTAGGCGTTTACTTTGACAAAAATGAGGTAACAAATAAAAAACGTTGGATGATCAGTTTGCTATGTGCATTTTTTGTCACATGGTTTAGTGGAACAATTGGAGCAATTTTTGGAGAAGCGATCGTAAGGGGCGGTTTAGATACACTACCGATTGAAGATGTTTTAATTTGGGGCACAATTTACGCTTTCATACTTCTTCCTATTACTATATTTTACGCCAGATTTTTGGTGGAATTTCTTTATCATATTATTAGACCGGAACTTAAAGTATCAAGTTAAAAACGAACTCAACCACATGAATGATTACAAGGAATCGTTGAAATGAACAAAACCATTACCGTTTAACATTTTAAAAACGATTAGGAAAAGTTCAAAATTGAAGCAATCCGTTTCGAAAAATGATTGTTAAAATTCGATTCGTTCATTACAAAAGTGGGAGGACGGTTAAATCAGGAACAATTTATGTTTAACACTTTCCCGTATTTCGCAGTTCAATAAACATTGTTTATGATTTAAATAACATTTTCACCATCGGAATAGTTCCTATGAATCTTTCATTATAATTTCCATACTCAAATGCATTTTTTCTTGTTCTTTGTCAAATATTGGGGTAAAAGCTACCGAACTTCCTCTTGGCAGCCTTTACCCCATATGTTTTTATTTGTGCAATCATAAAATCCCTTTCCTCAAACGTTTAAATCTTCGATACAAAAGGCATATCCTTTCATAACTTTCGTATAATTGTTGGCCCGTTCATTTCTATCCTTTTGAAAAATCCTTCCTATAATACCTTTTTCCTTCTCTATAAAAACAGCTAAATCCTACAACCTTTTCCATTCTATCAATAGAAAGAAGCCCATACCTAAAGTGAGATATGGACTACGAAATTTCATTTGTATTCACAAAGACAATTGAAATGTATTTTTGACTCTACTCTATAGCCAAAATTAACAAAGAAGTCCTCTCTCATACCTGTATTTTTTGATAATCGGTTACAAATGTTCAGTCCTTATAGGTAAAATCAATACGGGCGGTTCATCGTGCCGAGATCCTTTCAATCCCTCATAGGTAAGATCAAAACCCGCCTCACAAACGACCGCACGTACGGTTTTTTCCGGTTTCAATCCCTCATAGGTAAGATCAAAACGACCGAGTACTTTTGAAGGAGATCGTGAGTTGGGTTTAGTTTCAATCCCTCATAGGTAAGATCAAAACAATAAATACATGATTATGAATATCTCCACCAACAAAAAGTTTCAATCCCTCATAGGTAAGATCAAAACGTAAATACCGCAAACCCTACTTTAAGAATTTACAACGTGTTTCAATCCCTCATAGGTAAGATCAAAACACTATCATTGCCCTGATGACGGCGATCCAGTAGGGTGTTTCAATCCCTCATAGGTAAGATCAAAACCTGTTGGGTATCGGGCGAGTAGAACATCTTATTTAGTTTCAATCCCTCATAGGTAAGATCAAAACAGAAAACTCAATAATCAAACGAAGAACCGCGCTAATGTTTCAATCCCTCATAGGTAAGATCAAAACGGTCTCACTACATGAGTACAGAGGAAACAAGCTACTGTTTCAATCCCTCATAGGTAAGATCAAAACACTCATCCGAAATGGAAATTAGATCGAGAATTTTTGTTTCAATCCCTCATAGGTAAGATCAAAACCCGTCCGGAATATCGAAAACCGGTACTTCATCTTTGGTTTCAATCCCTCATAGGTAAGATCAAAACGTTCAGCCGTTATGGAAGTTGATGACGTGGAAATGGGAGTTTCAATCCCTCATAGGTAAGATCAAAACTACCCCCTCGCTTTTTTCGTTTCACTCATTTTTCATGTTTCAATCCCTCATAGGTAAGATCAAAACTCATTTTTTTGAGTCTTAGCCATTTTTAAATCCCTCCTAGTTTCAATCCCTCATAGGTAAGATCAAAACAATATGAACAAGAGCATCCGTTTTATAATGGATGCAGTTTCAATCCCTCATAGGTAAGATCAAAACGACGAAAGATGATATTAACGTAGACGAACAATTTGAGTTTCAATCCCTCATAGGTAAGATCAAAACGCGAAACAAACCGCGAATCATCGACGTTTCGCACGTGTTTCAATCCCTCATAGGTAAGATCAAAACCCAAACCAGTCATTTTTTAAAGAAAGTTCGATAAGAGTTTCAATCCCTCATAGGTAAGATCAAAACCCAAAAAATGTTGGTAAATCAACATTTTTCGGTTATTCGATTTTTCAGAAACATTATAACAAACCAGGATTTTTTTGACAACTAGTGGTTAAAAAAGACTGGTAAAACAACGATTAAGAGATATTGTGAAAAAATCACAAACTGTCGTCGATCCCCCGGGTTTTTTGCACTACTGGAGGTCGACGACAATAGGGATTTCGATAGAAGATAATTTTCGATATTTTTTGTAAAATGTTAACTCTCAAAAAAGGAAGCCCTTTATTTTCCTAGATTTGATTTGTAAAATTTTAAAAGATGTTGTTTATAGTCCTTAAAGGATTCATTAAAATGTTTTTCAAGTTTATCATATTTGAGTGGATTTTTTCTCCAACCCGCATGATTAATATCATTCCTATTATCTTTAATTTTATTAATAATCTTCAAAAGTTCTTTGTATTGGAGGAGTTCTTTGATTAACTCATGATCTTCATGATTAAGGAAATTTGCGTGTTCCTTAGGTCTTTGTGTAATTTTAATTGCTTCATTTATTATATCATTCGCTCTCTTCCTATAAGAATATTCTTTCACATCCCAATTTTGGACTATGCAAATAGCTGTAATTACTAATTCATCAGCCAATGTATAAGATTGTTGGTAAAGACCATGGTTATAACACCATTCTATAGCAGCAATACCAGAAAATATTGGATCATTATCCACTAGTGGTTTAATCTCCTGTTCTACGTTAGAAAGTAATTCGTTAAGCGGATTAAAAATTGGTCGTAACATTTCACTCTTAATATTTTCTATGCTATTGATCGCTTCTTCTGCAACTTCAGGAAGTTGAGGGCTCCGATTTGTTTGTAATGAACCTACCAATTCACTCCATGATTTTGCCAATTTTTCTACCTGTTTCGCATCAACAGCATTTTGTCTTTCAACTTTTTGAATCGATTTACTTTTTTCATTTAACCAATCTGATAAACTTTCAACTCTTCCTGTTTTTATAAAAGCATATACGTTTGTAATCCAATCTTGTAATTCAACGAAAGAAGTTAAATCTATAATTGGAAACTTCTTCTCAGCTGATTTGGGATCATAAACACCATAAAAAATTCCATCCACTAAAATATTTTTTGTGATTCTTGCAAAGTGAAGCGATAAAAGGGCCAACATCGGTTGAAATCGAAATGAATGCGTAATATCAAAAACGATACGATCTTCTTTTTCAATTGAATTAATAATTATCTCAAAGAGATTCCAGATTGTATTTATTTCTTGTTTTGATGAAATATCATGTATTTTAATTGTTAGCTTATCTTCATTTACATACTCTTGCAACTGATCGTACAATTTTTCATCGCCTAACCAATTATTATTTTTTGCTTCAGGCGTCAACAACATATGGATCTCATCAATTTTAATCCCTTCGTTTCGATAAATATCCACAATTGCTTTTTGAATATATTCGGTTGGTTTTGCTACAACATCACCTAAATAATATTCACACGTTTCATATCTAGTTGGTCCTAAAAAAGATATCATTTTCCTCTTCATACAATCATCCTCAATTGTTTAATATATATTCGGTTTGGAGAAGAACAAAATGAACACAGAAAAACTATTCATATTCAACGTATTTTCGAAAATTTACATGCTTAAATGTCCTCTGGGTAATAACCGTTCCGTCTTCTTTTATTGTTTCAATAACTTGCCTTTCAGTTGTGGCATAATAAACAGAGTATCCTTGTTTCCGAAGCCAACTCACTAAACTATAAGTTGCACCATATTCTCCTTGTACAATGACTATATCCCCATTATTCAAATGATCCTTCAACCAGTTTATTATGGGAATCAACCATTCATGATTCCAATCTCCTGTAGGAGAAATATTCATCCATAATCGCTTGTATTGTTCCGGAATACAAATTATCTCTTCTGGATGAAATCTTTTTTCCAATTCATGTATCTGTTCAGGTGATAAAGAATGTGAGATTACTGCATATATTTTCATAGCAACTACTCCATTATTACTAAAATTGTTTGTATCAGAATAGGGAAACTCATCAAATCCTAAGATAATGATTTAAATAAGCAATGAAATAATCTATAGTTAGGTTGTACAATCCTCATATAAATAAACCCAACCCATTGTCGATTCACATACATTTCCCCGGTCGATTACCGCTCGTTCAATTGGAAAGGGTTCTGTGCTTTTCTTATACGTTTGACGAATTAATCCCATCGCTTCTTTTTCATTGAATAGATGAACGATAGTATTATCATAAAAGGTTTTCCCGCTTCCGATCCGCAATACGGCTCCATTTCCTTCCCTTTCAAAGGATTCCACATCACTTTTTAACCGTTCATAAAAACCAATCCATGCATTTAAATGGGGGACATATTTTTTTAATTGTTTCAACTCAAAATCCAATGTTTCTTTCGTGAACTGATTAACCAGTTGTAAAATCCTTTTTTCCCCTTTGAAACTGTGATCTTCATACAAGTATTCGAATCTTTTATCTAAATTTATCAGTTGATTTGCTTTCACTTGCAATCGGAAGGAAAATCTCTTATTTTCTGGAATAACTTCCTTTGTTATGGAAATTCCAGTCTTCTTCTTTCGTAAATGATAGCGGATCGTCTTTACAATCCCAATGTCATTTGGGGAAAGGAAATTCGTATCGGATATATGTAAATATTTAAAAACATCCTCTCCCCCTTTTCCAAATAAATCATCGCCGTTTGCTCTTCCATTCCGATCCCTTTGTTGAAGATCATGTAAAGCCTGGGAGACGGTATATCCTTCCCTTTTCCGATGATGATACAACAGGGCTGTTCGAATTGCCCCTTTTATACTGCTTCCTGGAATATATGGACGATTTCCACTTTTGATTAGTTGGTGAATTTCCTCCGTTTTGATGTTAGCATCGGTTTTTATCACAAAAGTAGCTAAATCTTTATAATCGATATTCCACGTAGAAAAAAAGTTTTTCAAAGAATATTTCTGTTGATTGGATCGCCCCTTTGCCATTACCATTTCTACAAACTCATCGATTGCTTGATCAGCTTGATCCATGTCACTAAGAGCTTTTTCAATTTTCATTGGGTCTAAAATATAGACGGTCCCTTCCTTTTCATCGTACACATAATCCGTATAAGGAGATAATTTTTCCCCGTTACCGATATGAACCGGGCTTACGGTTTCAAGCAAAACGTTAAAGAACTTACCCATTACTTTCACCTCCAAAACCAATGAAGATCGGTTTCCCATACAAATAGGTCGCATGCGGAAACCGTTCGGGTCGTACATCCATTAAAGACCCTTCCACTGGTTTCGAAAGAATGCTACCTTCCGAAATCACCATCGTACTTTTTTTCCTTACCCTCTTTCCCCCAAAGGAGTAAACATATCCATTTCGTTGTTCTAATTCATAAGCATTTAAATAACGGACTTCTTCTTTTTTCGGAAACAAAATCGATAGATTCATATGCATTTTTCCCTCAAATTCAGGCTTGGGTGTCTTTTCAATTTTGGCAGCTTGAAAAAACCCTTTCCCCGATGATCTTTTACCACCAATTCCCTCATCGACGAGGAAATGAATCGCTGCTTGAACTTGTTCTGTGAGGGAGCCGTCTACTAAAAAATACATAAACGGTTTGACAAAATAATCTTTTGTCTCACCAAAAACGATTTCCAATTCTTCCCTCGAAAAATGATTGTCGGAACGGGAATTTTTTCGATTGATTTCCACACCAGGATGAATGTTTTTATGAAACATCGATAAATTTTCCAATTCCTCTTCATTGATTGACAGATTCGCTAGTTCTTCTTTCAATGCAGCCATTGATTGATTAAGTATGACTATATCTTCCAAATTCAGGAGACTTCCTCTTTCTTCTTCTTTCCATGACTTGGATAATTTTAAATAAAGGCGTTCGGAAACAAATTGAATCTTCTTTAATTTCTTATGGAAAAAAACATACTCCCTTGTCTCCGGAAAAATATCAATCTTCGGTCTCGGTAAAAAATAAATAGTTTGAACAGATGTATTCTCTGTTTTACGTGCTAAATCAAGTCCGTAAAATAAAGATGAAAATTTGATTCTTCCTTCCTTTAAATCCTGAAAAAATTCATGAATCGTGCTTTCCCCAAACATGATTCCTAAATGATTAGCCAGAGCGGAGACAAGCTGGTCAGAAGAAAAATTTCGTTTTAAGCTCCCGTTCGTATCGCCAAAATGGAACTTCCCACGATTTGGGATCAATAATTTTACTCTCATCATTGACCTTCGTCTCCTACAACTTCCTTAATTTTTTGAATAACTTCCTTTTGATCTAACGTGTCAAAGTGTCCCGAATAAATTGCCGTACCACTATTCCCTTCCTTATAGTCAGCGATTTTTTTGCAAATGATTTCCAAATTTTCAAATTTGATCCGACCATAACCGCGGGATCCATTTCCACCGATATAATCGTCTTCTAATAAACGCATCGCTTCCATTAAATGTTTAAACATGTCTATGTCATCTTCGATCATTAAATTATAAATCAAATTCATTTCGAACACGCTTCCGGCGGGAACCCGTTCTTGTTGCCTCGGATTGTTCGCCTTTCCTTTTAAACGACTAATCGTATTTTCCCATTTCACTTCCGTATAGGCTAATTCCAAATTTGAAAAGATTCCTTCTTTATTTTCCATTTCCTTTTTTATCGGATCATATAAAAACGCATCCCTAACATATAGACGAGTCAATCCCGCCTCAACTTCTTCTTCTTTTTTTGATTTCATTCCCGTACCAAAAATGACGCAAATCTCACAATCTTTTTTTCCGCAATTACAAATCTTTTCCTTATTGTTTTTTCTTTCTAATAAACTTCTTAACTTCCCCTTTAATGAAGAACCCGGTATAAAGGGTACACCTTCAGACGTTTTAATGACGTTATTGTCGATCCCACCGATGGTCATATCCGATTTGGAACCACCGATTGCTAGTCCCGTTAAAGCTTTAATTTGACCATTTATAATAATTTTTCCTAACATATATAGCGCCTCCATTCTATTTCTTTAGTTTGACAAACCCCAATCTTCTTTTTAATCATCTTTATCACCAACAAACTTCAAATAGGCAACAACCGCTTCCATAAATTGTTTAATATTTTCTAAATACGTGTCCGATTGCCGGTCTGCCTGTTTCGCCAAATAATCTAAAATATGCATGAGTTCCGTTACCCTTTTATCTGGATTTCGACCGGCAATATAGGCAAATTGTGGTCGTAATCGTTTAATTTCGCTAATCGATTTAGCCCGATTGATCTGGTCGTACACTTTTCGAATCATTGATGTCGTAACTCCCCCTGCTTTCAAACGTTTAGCATACTTTAAGGTTTGATTACAAAATTCATCATAATCACATTTCTCGAGTATCAATACGTGTTCCTTAAAATACTTTGCGTAATTGCTATACACATTCGTTGCGAAAAATTCTCCTCTTTTTTTTACAAGTGTAAAATAGACCGTTTCTTCATTAGATAAACTTCGACTTAACAAATCATATTTTTCAACTTTATATCGATTTCCATCAAGAGTTTGAACTGTCGATCCTTTTCCTTTTGACGAATATATTTGTCCAAATTTTTCACTCATCATAATCCTCCTTATTTACCTTTCTCGTCGCTAATTCCGCCCATTTTACTGCGGCTGGAATAATCATGATTTGATAAATTTTTTCTTTGTTCTGTGGGTTGAATAAATTATGGATAACAATATTCCGATATTCTTCAATTAATTGTTCGGCCAAATCTTCTTGGAGCATCTGTTCTGGAAAACCCTTTTTCTCGGCCTTTCTATAATCTTCTTTGATTTCCCTTAAATAGTAAGCTAATCGCCAAAATTTCACATGTCGAAAACGACCTTCGAGGGAATCATGCAAGATATTTTTAAAACCGTTCGTGCTTTTTTCCACTTTAAATAAAACGTTTCTACCGTATCTTTGTACCATTTTATAAAGAATCTCTTTAATGCTTTTTACCTTTTCATACTCTTCCCAATTAAATACTTCACCTAGGAAACTAATTTTATTTTTTCTTGGCGGGAGATGATTGGATTGTGTTTCATTACTTTCCCCACTTTTCGCTTGATCTAATGAAGATTCGGTAATTTCTGCCGCTCGAATAATTGGATACGTATAATGAAAGACATTCATCCCTGCTGAAAACGTAACGTATGGATTGTACCCGGTGAATTCTCGGAATTTCGAATAAAATTCCTTCGCAAAATCAAACACCTTTGGCCAACTTCCGACAATATACGTATCATCTCCCCCTGAAAATACGACATATAAATAGTCCGTCCATCTTTTTTCTTGAATTAAATGGTTAATATATCCCCCGAAATACAAATGAAGCATTCGACTGAGGGTAGAAATTTTTGCTATCGATCTTTCTTTTCCTAAGCCAACACCAAAAAGGGATCCTAAATTGTCCACATCCAATTTTAAGTGGGAGATTTTTTGATCCCCCATTTGTTCGTCATCTACCATTTCTACCGAACGTTTGGAAAGATCTTCAAATGTCGCCACTCTACCTTTATTCATCGGTAACCGATAAGCACCAAATTGAAAGCCTGTACATTGATCTTCTAAAAAGTTCGTGCCATTTAACTTATACCAAGCTTCCTCATTGGAATGGAAATTTTCCTTTTTCTTTTGGCGAAATGAAATATGGTATCCTAAGTCATGAAAGATTTCTTGATAATCCTCTTTTTCACCGGAAAGCCAACGTGTTTGGAAAACGATATAGTTCGCATTTTTTAGTTCGTCTGTTAAATCAACAAAACTTTTACATAGTGTGCAAATGGCGTCATGTTCGTCCGATTTGGTTACAGAATGTCTACTAGCGAAAGATCCACATACCTTACATATTTTCTCTTCTTCTGAACCTTGGTCGAGCGGACCAAATATTTGTTCATAGGATGACTCGAGACCTAATTCACTCCATTTTCTTTTTTTCAATTGGTTCGTTTTATTGATGACTTCTTGCCACTTATCAGCAAAATGATGAAAATCCGTTGGTGTAAGAGCGACTGCGTCAAGGGCAAAATAAATTTCTCCTTTGTGGAGTTTCATCAATGTTTTTAAAACCCTATGCCTCGCTTGTTCAAATTGGGTCCTTGATTCATACGGGGCAAGGATAAAGAAATTTCCTCCACCGTTGTATAACAAATTGGAAAAAGGCAGATTCAGTTCACGAAGCATATAGCGAGCGATTACCTCGGATAATAGGCTGACATAAACGGAACGTCCCTTTAAACTTTTCGCCGCCCCTTTGGAAGGGATATTAAAAATAAAAGACTGAATCCCTGAAACATCCCCTTGAATTAAAATAAAACTTGGCTTGTCCGTATGTTGAAAGTGATTCAAATCCGTTTCTGTTATATCTCCATTTTTTATTTGGTCGTAAAGGGAGATAGAAATGGCCGCCGTCGTTTTCATTTCGTCATATAACGAAATTTCTGGTGATTGAAAACTCGAAACGGACCAAAAATATTTTTCCATTAATGAAATAATTTGTTGATTGCTCGTCACTTTCTTTAATTCATTTAGAAACTCATCTATTAATATATCCATCTGGTGTTCAGCCATTTGAACGGGGAAAATATTCTCAAAGGATAAAGGCTTTAACGGATAAACTAGCGATCGTTTTTCTTGTTCGAATAAAGTAGAAAATACCGACTGAAGCGGTTTATATTGTATTTCGTCGCTTATTTTGAACGCGGATACAGATTTTCCTCCGGCTGTCGTGTTCAATTCGGATGCTGCTTTAATTATTTGTTCAAACGGTACAGATCGTTCTTGCTTAAATATAGAAAGATCCTGTTCGAACATCGGGTTTACTTCACTTAAATATCGAAAAGTTTGTTCTAATAGGCTAGTAGAATCGGAAGTGTGAATCATTTTCTTTTGTAAAAAATATGGTTGTAAGTAATAAAAAAACGAAGCAGTTTGAATGAAATTTTTTATGAATAATGGTTCCATTTTCTGTATTCCTCCGCCTCCTTTTTATAAAATGAAAACTAGTTTTACAAACCATTCAACCCCATATCACTCCTTTCCACTTTCAACAACTGGGAATTTATTGTTATTTCTTTCATTTTTTGCTCGATTCCTGCTGTATTTGAAACGTATGATCATTTATTTTTTCACAAATTGGTTTTTCGAATATTCTTGGAAATGGCTTTCCGCTTCATACAAGCCGATTCCCTTTGGAACTTCTCGTTCATATCGATCATGGTCCAACCATAAATAATTGGCATACAACTTATCCTCTTTTTCATCATAGGAATAAGCCAGTCGAAAAACATTGCTCCCGTTACTGGCGCCTTTATACAAATGGAATTTACATTTACTTGAATCAATCGTATTGAAAGTGATTTCATGATACAAATCATCTATCTCGATTCGACTTTTTAATTTGCTAACTAATTTCTGTAATTCATCGAAAATAAAAATCGAATGATGATTGTTTTTTTCAATCAATGAAATGACTTGTTCAGAAAGTAAATATTGGGTTTTGAAAATCGAATCTTGGTACGTCCGTTCTAATAAAAACTCGCCAAACGCACTTAATGAAACATAATCTTCTTCAATCGTAAAAATCGCTGGATAATTTTCCACTAGTTGACGATCGTTAAAAGATAAGTCTTTTAATGGCACATAGTCTTTACTGCACGTACGTAAAAGTTGAGAATGTTCCTGAACAAATTGCTCATCAATACTAAGGGGAACTGGAGGAATTTCAACTAAAATTTGCGTGTTTTCATGTAAATACGACATGGGATAGTTTAAAAATGAACCGACCAAATAACCGAGGGAAGCCATAATTTTATACCCTCCGATCGGTGCGAAACAGGTCGTTTTTGGCTCACCTGCTGATAAAGCCTTGCCTAACAAATGGAGATATTCCGTCGTTTGACTTTTTAAAGCTTTTTTATCAGTAATCGTCATATTGCTATACAAAACTTGGATCGTGACATCAAATGATCTTTCGAAAAGTTCTTTTAATAATTGCCCGCTGACCATTCCACCAATCGTTTTTGTGACGATTAAAATAATCCTAGCTTTTTTGGCCAACTTGTTTCTTTTCCGTAAAGTATGTAACATGGAATACTCCGCACAAATGGCATGTTCATTTTCCGAAATTTGATGAAATATCAACTTGGATTTGTTTATGTACCGATCCACTTCCTCCCACATACTATCGGTCATTTTTTCAATAGGTTCTTGAAGATGTTTGGCGAAAAGTGGTTCAAATGATTCGTCATTAGTTAATGAAAACAGACGATTCCCCTGCAGTATAGAAACGCCACACGTCATAACAACTGTATGGTACATCGAATCACCCACATTTTCATAAAAAATTAGACATTTACTGGTAATAATTCAACAATTTTCTATAAAATCCTTCCCTTTTTATTCTTTTTTTACAAAATATTCATAATTGATTTCGTTTGGGGTTTTTCATGTTTGGAGGGAAAGGAAGTTTTTTCGAAAAGGTAAGATTTAAAAAAGGGTCATAAAGAGGTGGAAAGAAGAGATTTGTGCATAGAAACTTGTAAAAATTTTCGGACACTTCAGGGTAATAGTATAAACAGGATAAAGGGATATGATTTTATCAATCGACATCGAAAAGATATTGGTAAAGAAAAGGAGTGATTACTTGATAGGGTTTCAATTTCTCATAGATAAGATCAAAACCTTGGTCGCTCAAATCGTCATTAACTCGCTTTGCCTCTTCGTTTCAATCCCTCATAGGTAAGATTAAAACAAGGCGACCAAAAAGACGACCAAAAAGGCGACCAAGTTTCAATCCCTCATAGGTAAGATCAAAACACCTTCCGATTATAAAATGAAATACGTTTTAACCTTTGTTTCAATCCCTCATAGGTAAGATCAAAACGATTTTTTTGACGATAGTGGAAATAGAGTGAAAGCGTTTCAATCCCTCATAGGTAAGATCAAAACGCAGAACCTTCCATATTAATACCTCCTTAAATATAGTTTCAATCCCTCATAGGTAAGATCAAAACCCTGTTGCTTTAGAAAGTGATTGTACGGGTATTCAAGTTTCAATCCCTCATAGGTAAGATCAAAACGAACGGAACGGCAGTAACACGGCTAACACTCGCAATGTTTCAATCCCTCATAGGTAAGATCAAAACATACTAGAAACAACACAAGAAATATACGGTGTAGAGTTTCAATCCCTCATAGGTAAGATCAAAACAAGAAAAAGCACATGCACGTATTAAGAATTTAGGCGTTTCAATCCCTCATAGGTAAGATCAAAACCTACTTTTAAACCTTGCCAATTATTCGATTGTCCATGTTTCAATCCCTCATAGGTAAGATCAAAACCGAGGAAGTTGCAAATTGGGCAAAAAATTCGGGTAAAAGTTTCAAGCCCTCATAGGTAAGATCAAAACGATATTCGGTTATTAATTATACCGATTTCTTCATGTTTCAATCCCTCATAGGTAAGATCAAAACGAAATGGTTAAAACAAATCACATTACAAAAAATTGTTTCAATCCCTCATAGGTAAGATCAAAACTGATCGAGTGATTTTGCTTTTCTAATTAGGTTATTGTTTCAATCCCTCATAGGTAAGATCAAAACTTGCTTATGAAGGCGATTCAGTAAACATTCAATTTCCGTTTCAATCCCTCATAGGTAAGATCAAAACCAGGAAAACATGATTTTTGAAGAGAAAAAGAAAAACAGGTTTCAATCCCTCATAGGTAAGATCAAAACAATTCGGCTTTAACGAATATTTTCCATTGAAATGAAGTTTCAATCCCTCATAGGTAAGATCAAAACTCTGTAAAAATGGTTGAGCAATATTTTGAAGGAGTGTTTCAATCCCTCATAGGTAAGATCAAAACGACAAGCATATGCGGGTACTCATCAAAATGATGGTAAAGTTTCAATCCCTCATAGGTAAGATCAAAACTTTGTTGTTAGGCTACCAAAAGAGGACTTAGAACGGTTGTTTCAATCCCTCATAGGTAAGATCAAAACAGACCCGATCCATGTGGACGGGTATTCAAATACGAAGTTTCAATCCCTCATAGGTAAGATCAAAACCCGTTGACAAGCCACCATATGCACAACTCTAAAAAAGGTTTCAATCCCTCATAGGTAAGATCAAAACGATTTTCCTCATTCCTCATCCTACTTATTGATGTCGTTTCAATCCCTCATAGGTAAGATCAAAACTCGGAAATTTATCGAAGAAAACGAAAAAAAATCTGTTTCAATCCCTCATAGGTAAGATCAAAACAAAATAGTCCTTAAAACTGCCCTAACTTTATGGGAGTTTCAATCCCTCATAGGTAAGATCAAAACATAAAAATCATTAAACAGTCAAATTGCTATTCAATGTTTCAATCCCTCATAGGTAAGATCAAAACGCATTGTTACCAGCAATCAAAGCATTGGTCAGCGGAATGTTTCAATCCCTCATAGGTAAGATCAAAACTCGGAATCCGTGACCTTAACGGGTTCCGATGAAATAAGTTTCAATCCCTCATAGGTAAGATCAAAACGAAAACATCGCCGAACACGATCCAAAAAATGAAAAAGTTTCAATCCCTCATAGGTAAGATCAAAACCCCAAAAAAATATTGGTAAATCAACATTTTTGGGTTAGTCGATTTTTCAGAAATATTATAACAAACTGATATCTTTTTGACAACTAGAGGCTTAAAAAGACTAGTAATTCAACGATTGAGAGAGATTGTGAAAAAATCACAATCTGTCGTCGATCCCCCGGGTTTTTTGCACTACTGGAGGTCGACGACAATTATTCTAATATAATATTCCTATTTTTTATAAGTAGAGTACATAATTCATAATATTTTCTATCCACTCCTCCCTCTATAAATATTGACTAATCGATAGTTCAGCCGTTGCTAAAGGTATCAAAATTATTATTTGAACTAATTTTGCTTCCTTATTTTCAACGTATATTTTAAGATTTTTTACTATTTTAATACTGGAAATTTTTTAACAAAACCATCTAAAGTTCATTTAATATGTGCATTTGATGAATATTTCTCAAGTTTAAAGGAATAACTCTTCCCCACCTTTTTTCAATCCCATTTCTTCTCTACTAGTATACTGTCTTGTCCGAAATATATAAAAGATAACAGAGTCTTCATCCTCATCCATGATTCCTTTCAACTCCATTTTTAACTTCACAAAATTCGCTTTCGTAATCTCTCCTTCAAAAACAGAATTTTGTACCCAATGCAAGTATTTTCTACATATTTTCAAAGCTTTACCTACACGTTTTTCGTTAAAATCGTAAACTAATATAATAAACATTTTTTCCTCCTTTCTTTATTTACCATTTCGATTGGTAAGGGGTATATAAATTTTCGCCTAATAAATGCTTTTGTAATTTGTATGCTTCTAAACGAATAAGCCTACGATATGATACTGTTTTTCCGAGATGCCTATGATTTACTGTTGTTTTTAACCTTTTATCGAATTCTGCTACAAATAACTTTTTTCCATTATCATTGAGTAATATTCCATCAACTAATTTTTCAAAATGTTTCTTTGTCAATACTTTTTTATTAATTAAACTAAATATTAAACGATCTACCAATATTGGTTTAAAAATTTCCGCTATATCCAAATTCAAGGAGAATCTTCTAAAGTTAGATGTGTGGAGAAAACCTATTCTTGGGTCCAAGTATGTCTTATAAATTTCACTTAATACCGTTGTATACAACATACTGTTTCCAAAGCTAATTAATGCATTCAGACGATTTTGAGGGGGTCTTCTAGACCTTTTTTCAAAAACAAAATCCGGATGATTTATAATTAAATCAAAAGCCGTATAATATTTTTCTCTAGCATGGCCTTCAATTGACATTAGTTCATCAACATTTGTCATATCCTTTCTTTTTACTTCTTCCAAAAAGCTTTGCAAGCTATTTAATATTTCCGTTATATCCGAGCTTTCTACTGATCTATTTCGATAATATTTCAAAACTTGTCTCATCTGTTCGATTGATCCTTCTACAAATGTTCGTGCTAGTTGCATTCTTTTCGTTTTGTCAAGATAATGTTCCGCCTGTTTGACTGTCACATGACCACTATTTAAATGTTCTCGCGGATAAAATGTTCCGATATAGTATCCATAGTGATTAAAATAATGTAAGCAAATCTCCTTTTGTGATATAAATTCCAAAAATCTTTTTGATACCTCAACCTCTCCAAAAATGTAAATATCATTTGTATCTTCAACAGGAATGTATTTCCTTTTTTCTTCTGTTTCAAAGTATAGACTATTATCCTTTCTTCTCAATCGCCCATTATTGAAGATGTATAATGTTTTTTTCACAAATCATCCCTCCGCCCAACAATATTCCTTATATGCACAATTGCGACAATATTTGATCTTTTTCGGTTCTGGTGGTACTTCCAAATTGGCAATTCGATAAATGTCATTTATGATTTTCTCCAACTTTTCAATTGATTCATCAGTCAACTCCACAGTCTCCTTTTTTCTTTCTTCAGGAAACGTCAGTTCTCCCTTTGCATCAATTCCCATCTTTTTTAATTGATATAAATAGAATAGTAGTTGAAATTTAGCACTCTCTATAAATTTTGATGACTTTTTTATTTCTTGAATAATCAAAGTCTCTCCTTTTTGTTTTATCCGGTCTATTTTTACATTTTCTAAATCCAACTCTTTTTTTTGCCGTTCGTAGCGATATTCGTGAATAAAACGGCCAATCTCAATATTGTCATCTTCTTGATTAGGCGCAATCTCATGAATCATGAGCCACACTTCCCTTGGGCAAATCATATAATACCAAATATCTGTCCCTGTTATATAAACGTCGCCCTTCCCCATAATAATCACCTACCAAATAAATTGATCATCTTCAACTCCCACTTTTAATCCTAGAGTTCCGTCGTAAGCATCCGTATCAAGTAGAATAGGTACTCGTTTTTCAAGATAATCTTCTTTACTAACAACCTTTAACGCTGTATCAACTGAAACATTTAAAACATAATAGTTGAATAAAATCATAAATTGTTTTCTCTCTTCAAATGAGAGTGTTGACATAAACTTATAGTCATCATATTTTTCATATATTTCAAACGGTGATTTCACTTTGAAATGTTTTTTCAACAAGGAAACTGATTCCAGTAAATCCGATTGTTCAGGTTCAAAAGGGATAAATAATGGTAAAGTGAAGTATTGTTCCTTAAAGGGACTAATCTCCGACAATCGATGCCAATTTCCTTCATAAGCATCACCAATCCTAACTAATGCGGTTTCATATGAGTTTTGTCTAAACATTTCTTCATAATATACCTTTACTAATTCTGCTAATTCTAATTCATGGAATGTTTTTTTGGAGAAAATTAATCGGTCTGTAATGCGTTGTAAAGTCTTCGGATAAATCATTGATCGAGTATCCTTTTCATTCCCTCGGTAAAAAGGGAAAACCGTTAGCAAGCCAAGTTGATTATCGGCCATATGTCTATTTACTCTTCCAGCAGATTGTACAATAGAAGGAAAAATTGGAAGTGCCCTTGCTACATGTTGAAAACTAACATCAACCCCGGCTTCTAAAACTTGAGTTGACACTACATATAAAGGATTGGTTGACTTTTTCTCAAGTTCATTTCGGATATTTTTTATTAAAATCTTTTTGTGAATTGGTGTCATTAAACCATGTACAAGATAACTTTTACTAACCGACTGACTAATGTTTTTAAATACTAGGTAGGCATCTTTTACTGTGTTTAAGATAATTGCTTGTGTTTCTCTTTCGTCCTTTTTTAAAAGGTCCACAACGGTATCTTCGTTATATTTTTCATCAGTCACTTGAACAGAATACCGAATATAATCTTTATCTCCTTGGACCATTAAAGGATAGGGAACATCTTTCAGACCGTATTGAAAAGGTGGCATCGTTGCAGATAAAAAAATCACTTTTAAATTAATGAACTTAGCAAGAGCCTCTAATCCGCACAAAAACAAATTCCAAATATCAGGATTAAAAATTTGTGGTTCATCGATAATGATGACAGCATCTTTTAAAAATGCTCTCCTCAATACATCCTGTGATCTTGAGGGAAATATAGCTTTACTAAATTGATGAAAGCTAGTACAAACTACTGAGTTTGCCCACGATTCCATTGCTAATTGACTAAAACCAACTCGCTGATAAGGATCATCATTGACAATAGCTAAAGAATGGTGTTCCAATACTTTTATTGATAATAACTTCTCTATTACAGCTGTTGTCTGTTCCAATATTGATAAATACGGTGCAACATAAACGATTTTTCTATATCCTTGTTTTTTCCCAAACCAAGCAGCCATTTTTAATGAAGTAACAGTTTTACCATATCCGGTTGGCATATTTAACGAATAAAATAGGGAATTTGGATTTTGTTCCAATTGGGAAAAAACTGCTTGTTGAGCCTTTATTCTTGTTATGGATAAGGGATGATTATGATTGATTTTTGCAAATTCTTCAATATGTGTTAAAAACTTTTCAAAGTCTTTTTTCTTAAGCCAATTGGTTTCGACTTTTTTTACATGAAAGCGATCTCCGGAAATGAGTGCAGTTGTCAATTGCCTCCATTTATGTAGTTCAGTCATAATAGGTAACGGTTCCCATTGTTCATATTCCAATCCTAATTCATCATAGACATCCTCAAGGTGAAAACGACATTCTTCAATCCAATGAATAAGTTCTCTTTCATTTAGTAAGATATCATCTAACTCTGGATAATAGTCTTTAATAAACTGAGCCATTCCTTCTAGGTCAAATTTTCCCCAGTCGTATTTTGTCAACCAATTTTCATTGAATAGATCTCCTAACATACTGTGATGATTTTGTATATCATGAATTAACCAAAGCCACTCCCTTTGTTTTTCTTCCCAGTAATTCAATTTTCTCAAAAGATGATAACCTAAATATGAAAACAAAAAAGCCCCGCAGGCTGAATGATTGGGGCCTTTTTTTATATTGGGTGTACGAATGTAGTGTTGCCAGTCTGCATTTGCTTTGGCCAAATCATGACAAAGACCTGCTAACCCGGCTAATTTCACTGTTACACAATCAAAATCATCTTTAAGAAAATATTCTACAGCTTCTTTTACCGCCAGTAAATGATCCGTTAATAATGATCCTGGTCGTGCAATACAAGATTGAAAGGATATTATACTAGGCATATGACATCCCCCTTTACCCTAGTAAGAAGGACATCACCTTCAACATCTTTCTTCCTTCGAAATGTTATTGAATTGCCATCTCTTTCATACAGAAAAGAAATAGATTTCTCAAATATACGTTTTCCTTTGTACTCTAACATAAAACCTCCTGCTCTTTGATAATAACGATGTTCTTCTAAAACCAACTCTTCAATGATATTTGTAGGTACAACGGTATGTGTTTTTACAATGGTTTCTGTCACTTCTTCATTCGATTCACAAATATCTATCAGTTTAGGTTTAGTTAGAGCATATGCTACTCCGAGATAAGTGTGATATACGGAATGTTCAGATTTTAATCGTTCTATCAAATCATCAACAAATTCATGCCCCCCATAATAAATTCGATAAGCAGGATTTACCAGCAGTTCAATCGTTGTTGGACGATTAAATGCATTCCCTGCATCCTTTCCCAACATGGACAGTTGCTGGGCAGATGTAAAAACTGGATTTAACAATTGAATAGCTACTTTATCAGTAGTGATGAAATCCGTCACTCCTAGTATAGATCCTACAAGCCCTTTAGCGGCAGTTGGTGTAATAAAAGGATATGTTAAATGCGTAGCGGTCGTATCCGGTCTTCGGAAATGTGCAATTTTTCCTTTCACATCAAAAATAACGATTTTCATATAAATCCCCTACCATAAAGGTTGCTTATATTGGTCGATCTTTCCTTCTACTTTCAAAGATGGGTGCACCCAAATTCGTACATTTGCAATTTTATCTTTATACATTTCAATCTTTTCCAACATAGCTTCCACATTTATTGAAACGTCTTTGATTGACGACGGTCTTTCTCCGCTACTTCTCCATGCTTCTTTCCCTGGATTTAGACTTACTAAATCTTCTAAATATCCAATTCGGAAAAAGGGATCATTATATTCAACATGGACTAACATTAACGGTTGCTGTTGACCACGACCACGTGCTTGACGATGTTGAGTCCCTTGCCAAAGAGCCTTGAATAACAATTCTTGATCTTCTTTCGACATTTTCGTTTGTTCAGCAATTTTCGCATTAATAACTCCTGGCATAATAAATAATGCAAAGGGTACAATATAGCTTGTCCAAATTGTACCTTGTGTTTTTCCCTCATCTCCATCATTTTTAATATCAGAACTCGGCATCACTACCGTCCCTTGAACATATTGGCTATCAACTGGATGTAGCGAATGTGCCCACCCGAATTGTACGGGACCAGTTAAATTAAATTTTGGTTTGACAGAATAAACGATTCCAAAGGTGCGAACATCAAAGCAGTGGTCAATAAGTACGGATTTCATATTTGTTTTTGCTTCTTTATCTTTTCCAACTTCCTTAGCAATACTTTCCGCTAAGCTTCCACGCCCTAACAATTTTCCCTTTTCATTAACTTTTTCTTGAACGAAAATATAATTTCTTTTGTCTTGTCCGCCATTAGGTTCAGCACTTATTACATAATCTCTCACATCTCTTTTAATACTAACATCACTTAATGATATTCTCCCATCTTCTTCTGGAAACAAACGACGTGCATCACTGTCTTGCAATGGATCTCTGTTTGGAATACCGTCTTTTACAGATTTAATAAAAATAAATTCCCCATTGTTGATACTCATCATTTATTCCTCCTCATTTTTATCTTTTTTATAAAGTAAATATCCAGACCAAAAGGTAGTCATAAATTGGTCTTTTTCGTTGGATAATATTTTTTTGTTATTTGCTTCAATAAAAGCGAGTAATAAAATCCCTAGATTTTTTTCAAAATTAGCAGCCAATTTCATATCCCATTGTTCCTTTAACTCCTTACATCGTAAAATTCCCGATTTCCAAATCATATCAGGAGTTAATTTTGTACCAAACTTCATAACTCGGTGTTTTACATAGTCATCCTTTCCAGTTTTAAACCGATAAGAATTCGAAAATTGCTTTAATAACAACCCTGAAACAAATCCCAATTGTTCTGCTGTTTGTAAGTCGTCTAGTGTTAAAGATCCTTCATGATATTTCGCCAAAAGACTGTTCCAATCACTCAATGTATTCACCCTTTCCTTTAGCCCAATTTCTTCATTATATTTTTGGTAAAAAGCCAAAAACGAATAATGAAAAATGAGTTCATCCACCATTCCCCAATAATCTTCCTTATTTGCTAATTCATTTAATTTTCTAGCAGTTGCTTCATACAAGCGTCTTATACGGATTGGATGTTTGTGAAAAACTGTTTGCATCACACTCCACACATATCCAGGTCCAAAGGCATTACTGATTAGAGACGGTAAAGATTTTATTCGATAAAAAGGAGTCTCGTTATTGATAGAAAAAAATTTTCGGATTTCAAACAAATCGATAGAATTAATTTTTCGAACTATTTTTTGCAAATTTGCCGCAACACTCGGGATAATATCCGTCAACATCATACGAATATGCATGTTACCTCTCGATAAATCACCAGAATAATATAACAAATTCAATCGATGCTCATCGCTAAATTTTGGGATAACCCGATTGATCCCCGCTAATATTTCCAAATGAAGATCTTCCTTCGATAAATTTTCTCGTTTAAGAATTTGACTGTATTTCTTATACAATTGTTGAGAATCTCCATCAATTAATGGGACTACCAACGGAACACCATAAATTGGTTCAAAACTTGTATTCCTCATATTTCTTTTGGCCTCTACATTTGTGATTGGAGCAAACATCTCTTTTAATAATGCATTTGATATGGGAACAGTTATCTGCTTTAAAAATTGGGTCCCATATAAATATGCTTCATACGTTTTTTTGTCGACCTTAATACCATTTGTCCATTCTTTTTTGCCCCAATAGATAGATCTAGGCATTTCCCAAGTAGGAGATAACCAAAGCCAAGATTTATTGTAAATAGAAACAACTTCCTCTTCCCTTTGATTCGTAAATGTGGATACAGCATCTTTTTTATACCCTAATTCCTTTGCCTCAGAAAATTTTGCTTCTAAAATTCCCTCCAAAGCAATTTCGCTATCTAAATAAAGATGATTTTGGGGATGAAGCTTACTTTCACATATCCATAGGAATCTTTTATCTTTTTTATATTCAGGTATTTCTTGAAATGCTTCTGAAGTTTTATCCCAAATATATAAAATACCAAGTTGTTTTTCCTGATCAATAAAGTGTTCATAATGATTACTTAATATTTGTGCAGTTCTTCTTGCAATCTTTTCCAGTTTACTGTCTTCATCATGCTTATAAATGACCGTCTTTTTCAATCTTGGGAACACTACTTCAAAAGCAAATTCTTCTACGTTATTCATTTTTTTTATGTGTGGATCATACATTAGATAAATAGGCACTGGGTATATCCCTTGAGCATTAAGAGGATTCCCGCCGTTAGGATAAATGATTGGAAAAGCCGTATTTCTTCTTCGGTCAACCTCAAAATTTTTATCCTCTCCATCTCCTATTGTCATAAAATGAAAAGCTTCTTTTTCTTCATTCATTTCTATAAGAAACACATTTCGAAAATAATTTTTACAAACTTCATTATCAATGTCTGTCAACCAACGAATGCGCATTTCATTTGATAAATTACTTTTTGCAATAGGGCGCCCGATACGTACGATATCTTCAGCGAGCATTTAATTACCACCTCCTCTTGAAAAAATAAATAAATGGATATATAAATTTGTTTTAACCATATCTATACTGCTCTCCATCCTTTTCTTTAATTCGTATTCTCATTTTTATTCAACACCCCAAACATCCCAAACCCTTGAGAGTTTTTAGACCCAAGTGCTGTGTTATAAAGAAACTCGAGCATATCCTTCGGTCCTTCTAATTCGTAAATGCCATTCCACCCATTGATAATGGTATCTTTGTATTTCGTAATGACTTTATCTTTTGGCGACACCTTTAACGGTTTGATTTTCAACTGTCCTTCAAATGGTTTTTTGAAAAAGGCCTCGTACTTTTTTTTCGCATTTTCTTCAATGAGATGGGAAAAAGCGAGATCATCCGGATCGAAATATTGGGTGATTTTTTTGCCGTTATCCCCTACAAACGTACTGTAGACGGTAACAGGTGATAGCATTTTAATTCGAATTTTTTCACTATAAATGGGGGCTACTTGTTCATATTGCAATTGCTTAACGGTCACATCCGTTTGATGAAGGCGAATTTGGTCCCGCAACAAAAAGGATTGACCGAGAAGATGAATAAATTTTGGAATGGCAGAACTGATGTACCAAGTTATTGGTCCTTTAAAGGTGAGGGATCTTCTTTGGGGATTGAATTCACTTTTTCCGAATAATCGGCTAAATGTGAACGCTTTAAATCGACGGTTTTCATAGGCATACCCAATTTCATGAATAAAATGTTGAAACTCCTGATCGGTTTCTAATAAATGGTAAATCACACCTTGCAATATTCGTTGATAGTTTATGGGTACTTCAGTCTGTTTTTCGGGATTTGAAAAAATAATTTTTAGTCGCATATGTTTCACCTTTTTGTACCTTTTTAATTTAACTTAACAATGTAAAAGCCAAAAAAATATTTTACAAATCTATTAGCCCTCATAGGTAAGATCTTCTATCCTTGTTAGTTTAACTATTTCAATTTTCCTGAACGAAATAAGATAGAATAGCTTGTCAGTTTTATATTAACTGTTTTTTTTGTAAAAATGCAATATTTTATATTTTTCGTTTCAATGGCAAGTTGAATATAGACCGATTCATCTTTTTTCAAAATATTTGTCAATGGTCGAAAAATAAAATCTCACAACCTCTATTTCGAGTCAGCTTCGAGAATCCTATTTAATAGTTCTTTTAATCCTTCATGTACGAATAATAGATGATAGTTATAAAATCTTTTTCTTACAAAAATATATGTGTCTTTTCCATCTGGCGAATAACTAATTGTTCGAACCTCTTCATCATCATGAGGTATCAAAGGGATTTGATCTTCTTCCACTTTATATATGCTCATAATATAGAACATCATCATTTAATAAAAATTCAACTTCATAGACTGGATCATTTTTTAATAGTTTTCTTTCCGACCAGTCCAAATTAGCATACCCTATGTCGTAAATTTGTGCGATCTGAGAAAAATCTGGATCGGAATCTGTGAGAGTCAGTATTACCTTTTCTGTTTTGCTGTCCTTTACAATGAATGAATTAACATCATACGATTGCACAAATGCTTCCCCTATAAATTCTGAATGTTTGCGATCGAACCAACCCCATAAGCTAATGATTCTAGAAACTACTATCATAGTAGTAATAATTTTTTGTCGATCCAAATCACTCCATCCCTTCTTTTATTTTCAAATATCTGAAAGGGTAACAATACTTTATAAAGAAAAATTGATTAATTTTTTATATTCATATCATACAAAATATTTCTGGTCAACATGATACTTCTTTATTCCTCCCACGCAGGAAGGGTGTGAGTATGATTTATGTTCTTAGTGAAATTGATCGATCGTGTTTGATTCTGTTTTATGTGAATCATTAACAAAATGAGTTATATTTTCACTATTTCAATCATTATTTTTAATTGAAATCTTTTTATGTTTATTTATATCTTAATCAGAGAAAATTTCATTACTTTATTGTGTAGTATTTCACAATAAAGTATAATGGGACTTGTAAACGCATTCCCATTTTATGAGGAGTATCCGTAAATTTGATTTTCATGAGCTGAAGTATGAAAAAGTTTTTTATGCTTAAAATAATCCTCGATGGAACTTTAGTTTGAAAATTAATGCGGTGGATCATCTGATTTTTCAACAATCAATAAAGGAGAGTGGACATGATTCAATTTATCCCAATGGGTCACCCACAAGAAACACGGGATATTGCCAATTTAGTCCCTTTCCTATGTTGTGAAGCAGGCGATAACATCACTGCCCAAACGATCGCTGTCGATGGTGGGATGACGATTTAATTCCCCTGTTACATAATCTTAAAAAAAGATTTGAATTAAGATCTATCTATTAACAACCGTTCTTTTGCATGAATGACAAATTCGCTCTCGGTTCCAATAAAGGGCCGAGAGCTTTTTCATGAAAATCGTATATAGTTGATTTCGACCTTAATCCATTTGAAACAATCTCAATCAATCCCATTTCAAACTCACCCATTTCACAAGGAACATGGATTAGATTGAACAGCTAGGAAATATCTTTTATCTAGATTTTAATCCCTCATAGGTAAGATCAAACACAATTTTTCCTTGCTTCCTCGGTTTCATATATTCGTTTCAATCCCTCATAGGTAAGATCAAAACTTTTGGTCATTCGCCCAGAATCACGTTGTTTGGGACGAGTTTCAATCCCTCATAGGTAAGATCAAAACACAGTTAGGCTACGAGAGGTGTTAGAGAAGAATGTAGAGTTTCAATCCCTCATAGGTAAGATCAAAACATAATGAAATCAATCCGTATGACGTTGTAGACTATGGATGGTTTCAATCCCTCATAGGTAAGATCAAAACGATCTTGACTTGTCCATCGGTTGGCTCTGTCCAGGTAGTTTCAATCCCTCATAGGTAAGATCAAAACTCTGACTCGAAAAAGACAAACGGATCGTGAGCACGATGTTTCAATCCCTCATAGGTAAGATCAAAACAGTAACGGATTTACTTACAACTGTACAAAGTGGGGGTTTCAATCCCTCATAGGTAAGATCAAAACTTTACGCAGGTTTGAAACTCTTTTTTGAAAATGTAGTTTCAATCCCTCATAGGTAAGATCAAAACTTAACGTCTTTTGCTGATAGTTTTCCTGATATACCTAAGTTTCAATCCCTCATAGGTAAGATCAAAACCCTACTGCTTCGGCTGCTGGTGCACTTGGTACATGGAGTTTCAATCCCTCATAGGTAAGATCAAAACCCTGTTGGTGATATACTTACGCATTTCTCTTTATTATGTTTCAATCCCTCATAGGTAAGATCAAAACGAATATCTAGGACAAGCTGAAAAGGGGCAAGGTCAGTTTCAATCCCTCATAGGTAAGATCAAAACCTATTTAATTTTGGAGGTTTTAAAAATGGATGAAGGTTTCAATCCCTCATAGGTAAGATCAAAACCACCTATCTCACGATCGGAGCAACGACGAAGAAATGTTTCAATCCCTCATAGGTAAGATCAAAACCCAAAAAATATTGGTAAATCAACATTTTTGGGTTATTCGATTTTTCAGAAATATTATAACAAACTGGGATTTTTTTGACAACTGGTGGTTAAAAAATACAGGGGCATCAACGATTCAGAGAGTTTGTGATAAATTCACAAACTGTCGTCGATCCCCCGGGGTTTTTGCACTACTGGAGGTCGACGACAATTATTTTAAAATAATTCTTTCTAAAATTACAAAAAATGATGGAAAAAGAGTACAATGAATCATACGCTTACCAAGGCGGAAATTTAATTTTCGTCCTCAATAAGCATGAAAACTCATTTTGTCATATGAAATTCCTTCACATTCCTTGAATGATTGAAATGAACGAATCGATGCTACCTTTTTCTTCAACAAAAATCCTTCTATTTATAATATCTTCTAAATTTCATTTAATTTCACCCGCTGCAATCGTAATGCGTTCAGAACAACTGTAACAGAACTAAACGCCATTGCTGCACCGGCGAGCCAAGGAGCTAAAAATCCCATAGCAGCAATTGGGATTCCGATCGAATTGTAAGCAAGAGCCCAAAACAAATTTTGTCGGATGTTTTGAATCGTTTTTCTGCTCATGTAGATCGCATCGGCAATTCCATTTAAGTCCCCACGAATCAACGTCACGTCTGCCGCTTCCATCGCCACATCGGCTCCTGTCCCGATGGCCATTCCTACATCCGCTACTGTTAGAGCAGGGGCATCATTGATTCCATCGCCGACCATCGCCACCTGTTTTCCTTTATCCTGCAAATTTTGAATTTCCTTCGCCTTTTCTTCTGGAAGTACTTCTGCAATCACAGTGGAAATCCCTGTCTCTGTCGCAATCGATTGAGCCGTTCGTTTGTTATCCCCAGTGATCATGACGACATCCAATCCTAATTCGAAAAGTCTGTGGATAGCTTTCACCGATGTTTCTTTAATCGTATCTGCCACGGCGAGAAGTCCTGCAAATTGTCCATCAATCGCAACGAACATGACCGTTTTTCCGTCCTTTTCCAATTGCTCCACTTTCGCAGATACATCCCGAAATTCAATGCCGTTTTCGCCCATCAGTCGCCTCGTTCCGACAAGAACTTTTTTTCCTTGGACGATGGATTCAATACCGAAACCGGGAATGGCATGAAATTGGTCAGGTTCGAAAAGGGAAATTCCTTTTTCACGTATTCCTTCAACAATCGCTTCTGCTAGTGGATGCTCAGAATTCCGCTCTGCAGTGCCAACCAATTGTAATATTTCCGATTCCGTCCATCCTTTTTCTGGAAGTACATCCGTCAATATTGGTTTTCCATTTGTGACCGTTCCCGTTTTATCAAGAACGACCGTATCAATTTTATGGGTCTGTTCCAAATATTCCCCACTTTTAAATAAAATGCCGAATTCTGCTGCTCTACCTGATCCAGCCATAATCGAAGTTGGCGTCGCTAAGCCTAGGGCACACGGACAGGCGATGACCAAAACAGCGATCATGTTTTCCAATGCTAAAGCAAATTGACCTGGTTCCAGCCAAAGGTACCATATAAAAAAGGTAATGATACTTATCGTGACGACAACTGGAACAAAAATACCGGAAATTTGGTCAGCTAACCGTTGAATAGGTGGTTTCGATCCTTGGGCTTCTTCCACCACTTGAATGATTTGGGCCAAAGCGGTATCCTTACCTACCTTCGTCGCTTTCATTTCTAAAAATCCATTTTGGTTGATTGTCGCACCGAATACAAAATCGCCTTCTCCTTTATCTACAGGAATACTTTCCCCGGTTAACATCGATTCATCCACCGCTGATTGCCCCGATAAAATGACCCCATCCACTGGGATTTTTTCACCAGGACGTATTTTAACAATATCCCCAACAACCACTTCTTCCAATGGGACCATGTATTCTTTACCATCTCGAATAACGGTCGCTGTCTTAGGTTTCAGTCCCATCAATTTTTTAATCGCTTCCGATGAACGTCCCTTCGCTTTCGCTTCGAAATATTTTCCGAGTAGAATAAGCGTAATTAAAACCGCACTCGTTTCAAAATAAAGGGCCTGTGGGGATTCGTCTACAGAAAGGGAACGGAAAATTAAATATAGACTATAAAAATACGCTGCAGATGTTCCCATCGCGACTAAAACGTCCATATTCGCACTCTTATTTTTCAATGCTTTATAGGCACCTGTATAAAATTGCCACCCAATTATAAATTGGACCGGTGTAGCGAGGGCTAATTGTACCCACGGATTCATGAAAAGTTCAGGGACGTAAATAAAGGACGTAAAGGAAAAGTGACCGACCATGGTCCACAATAACGGAAAGGAAAGGATTGCAGATAACAGGAATTTGCGCCATTGTTTATGGATGGCATGTTCGCGTCGGTCTTCCACAGCCTCTTTTTGATCCCTTTTTTCCGCTGCCCCGTAACCGAGTTTTTCGATTCGGCTGATGATATCCTCAGTTGATACGAGTTGTGGGTTGTATTCTACCGTTGCGTTTTCTAACGCAAGATTGACGGAGGCTCGGGTAATCCCATCCATCTTGTTCAGACCTTTTTCAATCCGATTCGCACATGCGGCACAGCTCATCCCAGTAATTTCGAATTCTACCCGATCAGTAACTACATCGTAACCGAGATCACGGATTTTTTGTTGGAAAACTGATGGATTGGTTTGCTCCGGATCGTAATTCACGTTCGCTTTTTCCAAGGCTAAGTTTACATTTGCCTGTTCAACACCATCTATTTTTTTCAGTCCCTTTTCAATTCGATTGGCACAGGCCGCACAAGTCATCCCTGATATTTGAAAAGTAACATTCTTTTTATTTTCAGCCATTGATCCCACCTCCATTCGGGTCAAGGGGACGGTTCCTTTCAGGGTGGGTCAAGGGGACGGTTCCTTTGACCCACCCTGGGTCGAGGTTCCTGTCCCCTTGACCCACTTCACCCACCTGGGTCGAGGTTCCTGTCCCCTTTCTATACTTCGTAGCCTTGGTCTTCGATCGCTTCTTTGATCGTTTCCAACGATACGATTTCCGGATTGAATTCCACATCTACCTTTCCTTCTTGAAGGTGGACGACGACCCGATCCACTCCATGTAATGCACCTACGCTTCCTTCAACCGCCTTTACACAGTGTGCACATGACATTCCTTTTACATCCAATGTAACTTTATTCATCGCTTTGTCTCCTTCCAATTTTTATTGCAAATTAAAACGATCATCAAAAAAAGAAGAGATTTGTTTGTAAAGAGTTTTTCCATCGTACAATTTTTGACCATTTCGTACTTCATCGACGAAACAACCCATGGTGTTCTCCCAGCCAACACCATTTCAATCTTCCTACAAAAGGGATCTACTCATTTCAACGCAACAATTCGCTCTCAATACAAGCCAAACATTTTTCACACAAAAAATGCATTCGCTATTTTTTCATCACCCGTTGAATCGTCCCGAGAAATTCGTCCAACACATCCAAATCCCCCTCTTGAATCCGTTCGACGACACATGTTTTTAAATGACCTTCAAGGAGAATTTTGGAAACCCCATTTAAGGCCGATTGAATCGATGCAATTTGGTTTAACACATCATCGCAATACGTATCCTCTTCGATTAGCCTTTTCACACCACGAATTTGACCTTCAATTTTGTTCAAACGATTAATTAAGTTTCTTTTCGTGGCTTCCGAATGATGACTTTTTCGATCACTACACGTACCACAACATACCCCCGATTGCTCGCTTACTTCCATATCAACCATATTCCTTCTCCTTTTCAATGTGTCTATTTTGTCATCTATATATGATGATCAAATCGTCCTACATCCATAGTATACTATACCCCCCTATACTATACAAATCGTTTTTATTCAATTCGAACCTTCTTCCCTCGTCAGTTTCTAATTTTTCATATACGAAAACGCATCACGTAATAATAAACAGTGCCTAACTCTACCCACGATCACAAAAGTCCAAGGAAACTAATTGAAAAACGTTTGCTCAACAGGTTCGTAACTACGAATGTTTCGCTACTTTTTATTAAATAAAGCCCGTTCCAAGTCCATTTTGCACAAGAATGGACATATGTATAAATGATAAAATTGTAAATTAGGATAACTATTCCGATAAAAAATTTATAGTAATTTCCCAACAGATAAAATATTAATACGATTCGTTGTATCTGTTTAAAAGTTATTGTAAAATGCATTTATAATCCTATATGCATATTAGTGAAAGGAGGCCATTTATGGTTTCAAAAGTTTTAAAATGGGTCACTGGTGGAATGGAGGCAATTTTAGGTTTTCCGATTATTGGTGCAAGTATTATTATCGGGTTTCTGTGGACCCCGTTACTCTTCATGTTGATCCTTCATATCGTAACATTAGTCTTTAGTGTAAAAGAAAATACGGAAATCGCACCAAGCATTTTAGGCATCGTTACCTCTTGTGTTGGATGGATTCCATTCGTCGGTATGACTATGCATATCATCACAGCAATTTTATTAATGGTCAGTGCTTCAAAGAAAGATGCTGCTGAGCAATACTGATCCGATTCATTGATCCTCTAAATCCTTTGGGCATATGTTCGAAACTGTAATTTTTATATGTTTTTCCTTCCATCAAATTACAAAAGAAGCAAAATACTACTCTTCATATTAATTAAAAAAAGTGGTGTGAATGATTAAACGTAATTTATATTGTTCTATTTGTGGAAGAGAAAAAAGAAATGTATGTGAAGAGTAAAGTTCCAGAAAAAACGGCGATGGTATAAATGAAAGCATATTTGAAAAACTAGTGCAATCATTTGAAAAGACTGTTATAAAAAAATTAGAATATTAAAGATTTGAATCGGAGGGGCTGTCCGATTAGTCCCTAAAAGGGAAGGTGGCGGGCTATCCTTTAGGGAACAGCACGAGCCGAAGACCCCGCAGATGAGCTTGCGAGTCTAGGAGGCTGAGGCCGTGTCCGCGGAAAGCGCCGCCACAAAATTCATCATGTGCATTTTATGAAAGGGGCTGTACTTTTTGACAACTCCTTTTTTATTTTTAGCGGTCAAAAGTAAAACTTTCTGAAGAAGAAAATACGTGGCAATTGTCAACGGTCAATCGGACTGAGCGAAGCGTAGCGAAGTGAGAGGGAATTTAAAGCGTTGATCATAAGCTCGCACCCGAATCCTTTTGAGCAGAACAACGGCTTTCGATATAAAGGATTGGTGAAGAATGAGGGAAGAACAAGCCTACTGGACTAATGAAGTAGCGGAATCTTTATCCATATCTGATATCACCAAGTGGTGTCTTGAATAGGAAAGACAAGATCATTGTAAAAGGATAGAATAATAGTCGTGCTTTCCTCCCTCGATCGACTAAATTCCTATAATAAATGAATAATTTGTCCAATATTGATCGACTCATTGTTTTTACTTTCAAAGTCGGCACCTAAAGCAACATAATAATGGCCATCTTCACTGTATACGACTTGTTCATCGATTAAGCCAAGGGTTCGATAAATCGACGGCGAAGTTGATTCAGAAAAGTAAGTGGTCCACCGAGAAAAGCAACATTTCCTCGGATCGGTCGTCCGCTTGCTAGACCACCAATCGTTTGATTGACGACCGCTTGAAAAACGAAAGCAGCAATATCTCCCTTTCTCGCCCCTTCATTTAACACCGCTTGAATATCCGTAAAAAAATCGAAAATCGACCTATTTTTTCCTTTCATCCCTATACATTTTGTCTGTTTCTTCTTTCTGCCCGATGGAATAAAATAAAAAAGAAGATACGTGGCTTTAACGAAGGTGGTGGAAAAAGTGGATTGGTTCGGTATTTCCTATAAGGAAAATCCATTTCAAATGTTTTCTGGTACCCATATGTTTGTGCTCGCTCTCTTTTTGTTTGGCGCGTTTATGTTATTTCTATTTAAAAGAAAATTACAAGTGCTCCCATTACGAAAAGTGGAGATCGGCGTAGCATGTTCGCTTATCATTTTCGAACTCGCTTACCATGGGTGGATGTTTAAGAACGGTATTTGGCATGCATACCAATCGCTACCGTTGGAACTTTGCAACATTAGTTTGATTTTCGGTATTTTGTTGTTGCTCACTGAAAGAAAAGGCATTTATGACGTGTTTTTATTTATTTCCCTTTTAGGTGCTACACAAGCGGTTGTCACACCCCTTTTAGATTTTAATTTTCCCCATTTCCGCTTTCTCCATTTCTTTTACACGCATATCACGATGATTTGGATTGCCCTTTATTACACGTGGGTAAAAGGATACTACCCGACGATTCGATCCGTAATGAAAACGGTGTTATTTTTAAATTTCCTTCTACCATTTATTTTGCTCGTGAATCATTTGACCGGTGGAAACTACATGTTTTTAAATCGAAAACCGAAAACAGCGAGCTTACTTGACTATTTAGGACCGTATCCGTGGTATATTGGATCGATGGAAGTTTTATTAATCGTTTTAAGTGTATTGATTTGGATTGTTTTCCGAAAAAAACAGGAGGAAGAAAAAACGAGTGGAGAAAATTAATCGATGGAGAATCGGGAAACATGGAATTCCCGACCTTTTGCAGTTGAACTGTGGAAATGAATATGAAAAGGCATAGTAGGCTACACATTGGTTGAAGGGGAATCGGCCGATTAGATCCCTCTCATTGTTCAATCCTGCTAATCGTCCAGTCACGAAGGAAGCGGGATCGGCCGATTAGATCCAGATCATTGTTTGGAAAAAAAGAAACTCTTGGATTGTCATGGGTATTTACAAAAAAAGGGAGATCCTTGTCCCCCTAACCCACGTCTGTTTCCCATTGTTTTTCCTCATCGATAAAAATCACGCCGAGTTCATGATGTTCCCCTTCATAAAGGGCCCGATTGACGAGACGGACTTCCCTTTGTTCATCGACGACTTCCAATTTACAAAACGCCCGATTTTTTTGTAACGCCGCGTAAAAATTCTTTTCATTTGTAACCGTTCGACCATTGACCTTTTTGATAACTTCCCCGATTTTAATGTTCATTTTTTCTGCTGGTGAACCGGGGATAATGTCCAAAACGACAATTCCCTGTTCATTTTTTGAAAAATAGTATGGATGGGCATTATTTTGGATCCGTTGCAAAATTGGAATGGCGATTCGTCCCACTACCGCAAATAAGATCGCAATAAAGGATACATAGGAATACCAAAAACTGACCAGGCCGATGACCGTAGTGATTAATCCAAGGAAGATTACTTGACGTCCGATTGCCCGAACCCCTTCCGTCGGCAACGTAATTCGTATTTGCTGGGCAAAGCCAATCCAGTACGGAACGAGTATAATCGAAAATGTTTCATTTCCTACCGGAACGATCGGCCAAAAATCGAAGGGGGATGTAAAAATACCCTCTGGAATCAGGACTAATAGGGGAACGAGCCAAAGTCTTTTCGTTTCATGAATACCGACCTTTAATCCCCTCTTACTTCGAATGATTTTTGGAGACGTATGTTTTGACGCATTTCTATGAATCAATAAACCTTCGAGAATAACGAAAAGACCCGTCAGTAGGGCAATTTCAGGTAAAAATGACCCTTGATTTGCCGAAAAATATGCATCGAAAATCGGTGGTTTCCACTGAATCGATTCGATGACCATCAATAGGATAAAGGTCAAACCGAAAGTGAATGCAGGCGAAAGGAGACCCGGTTTTAGCAGAAGGCCAAATAAAAAAAGAATGAAACCTGAAACGATGACGAAGGAAACCGGCAGATGAAAGCCGATTAAAAAAATAATAATCGACAGCAGGACTCCTGGGATCAGCCCTTTCGTTAAATATGTACGAGCCTCATACCATCCATCTTGAATACGAATATGAAAATCTTTTCTCTCCCGTTTGACCCGTTTATAGCCGAGATAAATGGCATAAACGATACCTATATATAACAATGGATGGATAAAAAATTTCCCGATTCCAAGTAGAATTTGAAAAAAAACCTCTTCCAAAGAAGGGCACCCCCTCGTCCAATACGGTTGTTTCTTTTATTTTAGCAAAAATTTTTTGAAAAACCTATATGATTTTGTACCTATCAAATTGGACGAGAAGTAGGATAATTTTCATAAGTGAAAGGGAATTTACAAATAGGCTTGAAGAAAATAACCATTTTATCTATGAATGGGGAGGAATTATGGGAAATAGGTTCGAAATCCCTCGTTCTTTTTTCCTAAGGAGTGAAGACCATTTAAAAAGCATATTCAAAATATTTTAAAGCCATTTGCAACTGCCGATCGTTTTCCAATTTTTCGATTTCACGCATAACGATCCTTTCCATTTGTTGTACAGTCTGATGATCAATCATACCCGTTTTCGGTAATCCATTTACTTCTTGAAACTGTTTGACCGCCTCCTCCGTTTTTTCATTAAAATAACCGTCCATTCGCCCTGGATCAAAACCGATCGCCTTTAAAAGTTCTTGGGCGTATTTCACTTGTACATTGTTCATATCCCTTTCGAGCGGCCGATCCACTTGAATCGGGTGGAGATGGAATAGATTCGATTGCTGTACTTCAATATCCGGCTCGATTCCTTTTCCATGAATCCATCGGCCGTCTGGTGTCAACCATTTATACATCGTTAATTTCATAAACGTCTCGTCCCCCAATTCGATTTGTTGTTGGACAGTTCCTTTTCCAAAAGTTCTCTCTCCAATCGACGGGATTCCCTCCCCTTCCTTTAAGGCCGCAGCTAATATTTCTGAAGCCGATGCACTCCCCTTATCCATTAATACAACCATTGGATACGGTTTTTTCTCCGAACGTTTTGTATATAATGGCTCCCGCTTTCCATTTTTTCCTTCGATTTGAACGAACGGTTTTTGATTTGTAACAATATGCTGGACGATTTCTTCGACTGTCGATAAAAGACCCCCTGGATTACCCCGGACATCGATGATCAACCCGTCGATGTTTTCCCTTTCCAAGACATGCAAATGATGGGCAAAATCTTTCCCCGTCTCTGTGGAAAAGGATGTGATTTCAATATAACCGATTGATTTTTTATGATGCTCGATGATTTTAGAAAAAACCGTCTCAATCGGAATTCGATCGCGAACGACTTCAATGGTTAGCGGCTCTCGAAAACCTTCCCGCATTATTTGTAACGAAACGGTCGTTCCCTTTTCTCCCCGAATCATCATCATTACATCATACACATCCATATCTTTAATTGCTTTTCCATCGACTTTCATAATTTCATCATATGGTTTTAGTCCTGCCCTTTCCGCAGGTGAATTTTTCAGTGGAGAAATAATGACGATTTTTCCATCGACCTCGCTAATTTCCGCACCGATTCCTTCAAAGGTCGATTCCAACGATCGATGGAATTCCTTTGCCTGTTCTTTATTCAAATATACGGAATAGGGATCATGTAATTGATCGAGCATTCCGTCGATTGCGCCTTCGATAAGGGTATTTTCATCCACATCTTCCACATAAGATTGGATAATCATTTGAAAAACCTTCTCCACTTTTGATAAATCGACAGAATTCCTTTTTCGAATCAGATCTGCTTTTGAGTCGAGCATTTGGATTCCGAAATACGTACCTACAGATGAAAGGATGATCGAGCAAATCCATAGTAAAATTAGCGTCCGTTTTTTCAATTTTTCCCCTCCAATAGTACAATCCATATGTTTAAGGAGTGAACGGTCTACCTTTTTCCTATCTTGATTTTCCCTATTTGGAGGCCAACTCCCTTTTCTCATTTTTATGTGTGAATCGGACAACTTATGCAACCTGAAAAAGATGAACGGTTGAGGGCAAACATCGGAAATTAAGCAGATGACAACCGTATCCCATCTTCCCTTGACGAACACCAATTACTAGTAAATATTGGAAGATTATTCTATGCCAAATATCCGTCAACTTCATGACAATGTTCATGAGAAGTTTACAATTTCGACTAAATTCAGATGCTCCGTGAAAAAATGATTGTAGAATTCCATCATTTTGTATTACTATTGATTTGTAAAACTTTAATGAAGGTGAGTGTTGGTTATGGGACGTAAATGGAACAACATTAAAGAAAAGAAGGCCATGAAGGATAAAAACACGAGTCGCATTTATGCAAAATTCGGTCGTGAAATATATGTGGCCGCAAAACAAGGCGTACCCGACCCCGAATCCAACCAAGCGTTAAAATTCGTCCTCGAACGGGCAAAAACATATAATGTTCCGAGACATATTATCGATCGGGCGATTGAAAAGGCGAAAGGTGGTTCCGACGAAAACTATGATGAACTTCGCTATGAAGGTTTCGGCCCGAATGGTTCGATGATTATCGTCGATGCGTTAACGAATAATGTCAATCGGACAGCAGCCGATCTCCGTGCCGCTTTTAATAAAAATGGTGGAAATTTAGGTGTAACCGGTTCCGTCTCCTATATGTTCGACTCTACGGCTGTCATCGGTTTGGAAGGAAAAACAGAAGATGAAGTGTTGGAAATTTTAATGGAAGCTGATCTCGACGTGCGGGATATTTTTGAAGAAGATGACGCGGTGATTATTTATGCTGAACCGGAACAATTCCATGCGGTACAAGAATCGTTAAAAAATACAGGCATTGAAGAATTCACCGTCGCCGAATTAACGATGCTTCCACAAACTGAAGTCACTTTGTCCGGAGAGGCGAAAGAACAATTTGAAAAATTAATCGACGTATTGGAAGATTTGGACGATGTGCAACGGGTCTACCATAACGTAGACTTAGATCAATAAACGAGTTATGTAAAACGGTAAGCTTTTGTTCTCTTAATGGGAATTTTACAATTGACAAAAGGGACTGGTCAACTTGACTTGATAGTCCCTTTTTCCATTCTTCCTTTCATTAATTTCCTTCTTTGAACGAAATGGTCTCATTCCTTCCCTTTAGTTCCCCTCGCGTCTTCTACGGATTCTTTTTTCATTCTTTCCCTATGAAATCCACCTTCTTTCTTTGGAGACCGGATTTAATCTCTCCACTTATTTGAAAAAATTCGCCGTTGGTGTTACTTCTCGCCTATTTGAAAAAAGGATTCTTTTTCAACCCGTCTACTACGTTTCTTTGTAAACTATTTGGTCTGAACGATCCCATTTTTTCAACTACGTCCTTTGTTATGCGAACTTCTTTTACAGAT
The DNA here is from genome assembly GCF_026547205.1 of Fervidibacillus halotolerans. Taxonomy (GTDB): domain Bacteria; phylum Bacillota; class Bacilli; order Bacillales; family Caldibacillaceae; genus Fervidibacillus; species Fervidibacillus halotolerans. The sequence continues at coordinate 2,200,628 of NZ_CP106877.1, forward strand.
CGATCCATTTTCCAACCAAATTGTTTCCACTCCTCTTTTTGGAAAAAGTCCCCTTGCAACAGGATTTTTCAAGGGGATTCAACTTTTTCGTCCTAGGAAGATCTTCATTTTAGAGGAATATAGCGTTTTTTCCCGTTCGTCGTCGTTGATATTCTCCCCTCTTTTTTCGGCGAAACGGTCCCCCTTTCACGAACATAATCGGTTAATGCGTCGTAATCCTTAACGTGCAACTTCTTGATTTTTCCATCCGCTTGATATTTTGCAAAAGTATCATATCCCTCTTTTCCCTTGGCCAAATATTCCGTTGTTACGAGATGATACGTTTGTTCCGGATCGAGGGGCTGAAATTTTCCTTGTTGATTTTTGATTTCTACCTTTTCAATTCGGGATCCTGCCTCCCTTTTCGGATGGAATGAAAAACGCATCCCGGAAATATGTAAAAATTCTCCGCTTTCATTCGGATACTTTCCTACGCTCGACTCTAAAACATCCACTAAATCCTTACCCTTTATTTCCAAAAGGACGAGCTCGCTTCCGAAGGGTAAAACATTTCGAATTTCGGCCACTGTAATGGTTCCCATTGGAATGGATGTGCGAATGCTGCCCGCATTAATTAAAGCAATTTCCGTTTTCGGATCCTGTTGTTTTGCCTTCCAAAGAAAGCTGTCTGCAATTAAATTACCGAGATTCGTTTCCCGCGTGCGCACCTTTCTTCTGTTCCCTTGCAAATGAACGGTCGTCTTCCCAACCTTCGTATTAGCTAACGGTTCAATTCCTTGTTCATATTTTTTCAATAAACGGGTCAACTTCGGATCCTTTTCTAACTGTTTTTCATCCAATTTTATTAAGTGACCCTCATAATCGGTAAGTACTCCTTTTTCATTAAAGGATACTTGAAGGACGCCAACATGTTCCAAATATTCCCCAGCTTGAACGATGACAGTCGGCTCGTCCTTTTTTATGAAAATCGGGTTTTTTACTTGACTATGGGAATGCCCTCCGATAATACAGTCGATTCCGTCGATTTGTTTCGCTATTTTTTTATCCGCTTTAAGCCCTAAATGGGATAACAAAATAATTTTATTAATACCTGCCAACTCGAGCCGTTCGACCGTGTCCGCCACTTGTTTTTTCCCTTGAAGAAAATGAATGGCCGGATGCGGATTGGAGATGTGCGGCGTTTGTTCCGTCGTTACACCGATAATCCCAATTTCTTCTCCTTCAACCGTTTGAATAATCGCTGGATAAATCTTTCCACCCTTTGCCTGTTTTTTTATTTCCCTCGTAAACAATCGTTGAAAGGTTTCGTCCTTTGAAAAATCGATATTGCTCGTAATCATTGGGAATTTTGCCTCGGTAATAAAATCGGCGAGCGTTTCCGATTCAAGATCAAACTCGTGGTTTCCAATCGTCATCCCGTCATAACCGATGTTATTCATAAATTCAACATCAGCCTTCCCTTTGTATGCTGTGAAAAAAAGTGTCCCTGTAAAAACATCCCCCGCATGAAGGAGAAGTGTAGGTTGGTCCTGTCGTCTATATTGTTTGACAACTGTTGCTAAAAGCGGAAATTGTTCAATATGCCCGTGACTGTCGTTCGTATGAAGAATGGTTATTGAAAAGCTCGATTGGCTCTGATTTGGTTGGTCGGCAAAACTTGGCTCGGGTACAATCCAAAACATTATAATGATCCATACAAAATGGATTACCAGTTTTTTCAGTCGGTTCACCTGTAACGCTCCCTTTACAAATGGTTTGATTTTTTTCTATAATAAATCTTCAAAAATAAGTTCGTTCTTCCCTCCCCATTTTTTATCTCTTTTTTTCTTTGAAAACACATCCTTCGACCATTTCATGGGAAAATTATAAACGGTTGCATGTTCGTTTATAACATTTCACGAAAATACGAGAATATGCAGACCTCCTTTTTGTTTTAGTAAAATAATAAAAACGATATCCCCGATATCACTAACAAACTTTATAGAAATAAACGTATACTTTTCTTTACGAATATTTTAAAGTTTCTCGTTAAAACGGTTTCAAAATTATTAATGAACCGGATTTTATTTATTTTTTTAAAAAAGGAAACCAATATACTGTCTTATCCGTAAATGCTATTGATTTGTTTTTTAAGGAGGGAATACATTGAAAGATGTAGCATTGCAATTGATCAATTTGAAAAAAACGATCAATAAAAAAGAAATCATTAAAGGAATCAGCTTACAAGTCAACCAAGGGGAAGTTTACGGGCTGATCGGCCCAAATGGGGCAGGGAAAACGACAACGATTCGAATGATCGTTGGACTGATGAATATGACCGATGGGGATATAAAAATTCTCGGACAAAGCATTCGACTTAATTTTTCAGATTCGATTCGAAACGTCGGTGCGATTGTAGAGAATCCGGAATTTTATCCGTTTATGACGGGCATGCAAAATTTAAAACATTTTGCAAAAATGTATGATCACCTATCCGAGGAACGCATCAAGGAAGTCGTTTCTTTACTCGGATTGGAAAAGGTTATCCATCAAAAGGTGAAAACATACTCATTAGGGATGCGCCAGCGTCTCGGTATTGCCCAAGCGATTTTACACAAACCGAAAGTATTAATTCTCGATGAACCGACAAATGGCCTAGACCCGGCAGGCATACGGGAGATTCGGGAGTATATTCGGAAATTGGCCGACGAGGAACACGTAGCCGTGATCATCTCTAGTCACCTTCTTTCGGAAATTGAACTGATTTGCGATCGGATTGGCATCATTCAACACGGCGAATTAATTTCCGAACGAATGGTCGATGAACCGGAAGTGGATGAAAACCACCATTCGAAAGTCATCTTTGATGTGAAAGAATTTGAACAAGCTCAAGGAATTTTCAATGAGTTACAGATTCCTTTCGAAGTGGACAAACACCGTCTCATTGCAGAGATGAATCGGGAAAAAATTCCTTCAGTTATCAAAATGTTCGTGGAAAGGGATATTTCAATTTTTGGCGTAACTGCTGTAAAAGCGAGCCTTGAAGATCAATTTTTGGAACTAACAGGAGGGAATGTCATTGAGTAAGTTTTTCAGATTAATCGGTAATGAATTGTTTAAAATTTTTATACGCAAATCGACTTGGGTTATGTTCATTTCTTTGGCGGCATTAGTGATTTTCGGTGCCTTTTTGACAAAGACATTGAATGAAATGAACACGACATACTCGGATAACTGGCGTGAGGAATTGCAGGAAGAAAATGAACAGTTTGAAAAGGAAATAGCAGGTGAAGATGGTGAAGGGTTCGTCGTTACCTACAATGGGGAAAAAATTGCGGAAAACAATTACTATTTGGAAAATGATATTAAGCCGTTAAATTACGGTGCATGGCAATTTACCCTCGATAATGCTGGACTCGTTTCCGTAATTAGCTTGTTCACCATTATTATCGGAGCAGGAATCATTTCCAATGAATACAATTGGGGAACGTTAAAATTATTATTAATTCGCCCGGTTTCACGAACAACCGTTTTATTCAGCAAATTTACGTCCGTATTTGTTTTCGGACTGATTATGATGATCTTTTTAATAGTTTTTTCTTTATTAACTGGTTCCATTTTCTTTGGTTTTGAAGGCTTTAATCCAAAATTTGTCATTTCAACGGCAGAGGGATTTAAACATGTGCCAATTATATCCGAATTACTATCTTCCTATGGATACAAAGTTGTTAATCTCATTATGATGACGACCCTTGCCTTTATGATCTCGACAATTTTCCGCAACAGTTCTTTGGCAATCGGTGTTGGTATTTTCCTACTTATGGGGGGAAATATTATCGTCGGCATCTTATCGAGATACGATTGGGTAAAATATATTTTATTTGCCAATATCGATTTACAACAATATAAAACGGGAAATGTTTTAGTGGAGGGCATGACCTTAGGCTTTTCCGTTACGAACTTAATTGTTCACTTTATTGCATTCCTAATCATCTCTTGGCTTGTGTTTACAAAGCGAGATGTGGTTGCAACGGGAGAATAGCCATAGGGAAATGGGAAAAAAATTGAATAGGGAACAAATTTCTTTTGTAATCTGTTAATCACTTTTTGAAATCCTTTGGTCATGAAAATTGGAAGAATATTATGCACTTATTATTTCCTCAGACAAAGATGATTGTGGCAATGAAGGTGGAATTGATATGGACAAATTGTTTTGCCGGACTAAGGCGAATAAAGGTGATTTGTCCGTCAAGATGGAAGGGGTAGGAATATCCTGTTTCGTCGTGCCAAAGTGAATCAAATGATTTGGCTATCCAAATGCAAGCGATATGAACATATTATTTCGTCAGACCAAAGCGAATAAAGGTGATGAAGAAAAAAAATAAATTCCAAACATGATGATTTTAAATACCGCAAAAACTTTAGCTAATCTTTAATTTTAAACAGGAAAATCGCATCCATGTAATGAAAAATGCCCCGAATCGGTTCTCGTTTCCTTCGGGGCACTTTTATATTCAAATGCACGGGAGTAAATTTATCAAGCCCAATTAAAAATTAATGTATTTTCTCGGATTAACCGCGTTTGACTTCGCGTAGTTCCATTCACCTACATGTAGTTCGAAATGGAGATGAACACCCGTCGAATAACCGGTCGTTCCCATTTTTCCTATAACGTCTCCTTTATTGACGATTTGTCCTTCACTCACTCCCCTTGACAATAAGTGGGCATAAACGGTTGTATATACTTGCCCATCAATATAGTGGGTGATGAAGATAACATTTCCGTAACTGGGGGAATAATAGGATTTACTTACGACTCCTGCTGCCGCAGCATAAACAGGATCACCAGCTACCCCCCTCGTGGTGGCGCCGATATCGATCCCGTAATGGGTCGTTCCCCATCTGGCACCAAATTCGGATGTGACTTGACCTGCTGCAGGCCGCATAAACATGCCGCTACTCGGAGGAACTGTTCCGTTTTTCTTCGCTTCTTCTAATCTTCTTTTTTCCTCTTCAATTCGCTTTTTCTCTAATTCCATCGCTTTTTTGATGGCAGCTTCTTGGGCAGCTAATAATTCTTGTTGCTCTTTGAGATCCATATAGTATTCTTCAATGGCTCCTTCTTCTTCCTTCAACTGCTCCATCACTTGATCCTTTTCAACCCGCTTACTTTCCAATTGGTTTTTTTGCGATTGTAATTGTTCCTTTAATTGCTCCAATTTTTTCTTATCTTGTTCTACCAGTTCTTTCTTTTCTTCTAAACTATCTCGATCTTTTTTATGTTCTTCCAAAATCATTTTGTCCGCTTCGATAATTGCCGAAACAGCGGAAACACGTGATATAAAATCCGTAAAACTTTTCGCTCCAAGCAACACTTCTAAATAACTAATCGTGCCTCCGGATGCTTGTATCGCCCGGGCCCGTTCCATCAACAATTCATCCCGCTTTTTAATTCGCGCTTCCAATTCTTTAATTTCTTCGTTCAATTGGGCAATTTCTTCGTTTTTCTTCTCAATTTCTTGAGTTTTGTTACTGATGTCCTCACTGATCGATTGGATGTCCATATCCAGTTGTTTGATCTCTTGTTTCAGATCTTCCTGCTTATTTTGGATTTCTTCTAATTCTTTTTCCTTTTCAGCCATTTCTGATTTAACTTCGGACGATTTTTCAGTGATTTCTTTCTTTTGATTTTCCAATTCTTGTAGTTTATTCGCAGAAACCGATGTACCTCCCACGACCGTCCCTAAAACGAGCAGGACGGTGAAGATGATGCCCCATGTTTTTTTCATCTACCGCTTCCTCCCCTCTTTATTTTTTGAGTTATGTATAGGAACAGAAAAATGCCTATTTTTTTGGAAGTTGATCTTTTTCCTAGAAAAAGTATGCAATCGAACGGATAGGAGATGGAACAATGAAAGAACAGCAAATTCCAATATTTATTCTTTAACTGTTCTTTCATTGAGTTGTTTAACCTATTAAACTTTCAAAAACTTTCGAACGGATAGTAAACTACCGAGGGTGCCGATTAAACAACCGAGTCCAAGGATTAGCCCACTTACCTCATAAATAAATGGGGTAAATTCCAGCAAACGGATGAAATGCCCTTCTAATTTCGGTTGAATATACGAATAAACTTCTTTATATAAGAAGGCAATTAACGTAATCGGGATAATTGATCCGAGGATGCCTAGCCACAATCCTTCTAAGAAAAACGGCCAGCGAATAAATCCATTGGTTGCACCGACTAATCGCATAATTTCAATTTCTTTTCTTCTTGAATTAATCGTAATTTTAATCGTATTGGAAATAAGAAAAATTGCGGTAAATAGTAATCCGATAATGAGTGCCAATCCGACATTTCGACTCGCATCGATTACATTGAATAGTTTTTCAACTTCCCCTTTTCCGTAATTCACTTTATACACGTAATCGAATGTCTCAATTTGTTTTGCCACTTCCATCGTATCTATTGGATCTTTCGTTTTAATAATAAAAGCATCATTCAGTGGATTTCGTTCTTCATATAATTCTTTGAAAAGATCCCCTTCATCCCCAAAGCTTGTAATTAATTCATCCAATTCCTGTTCTTTCGAGGAAAAGATAATTGATTCGATTTTATCCATCTTTTTCAATTTGTTTAAAAGATCTTCCCGCTCAGTTTCGCCTGCAGTTGTATCGACCAATACTTTAATGGATACATCCTTTTCAATGGATGTGGCCACTTCATTTAAATTCATCAAAATGACATAAAAGACACCGACGAGTAATAAGGTGACCGTTACGGCACTAATCGATGCGAAAGTCATCCAGCCGTTTCTTGCGATGCTTTTTCCACTTTCTTTAATGTGGCGACCGAGTGTTCTAATTTTCATATCCGTAGTCCCCCCGCTGTTCATCCCTTACAATCAAACCGTTTTCGATGGCGATAACTCGATGTTTTTTCGTATTTACGATTTCCTTATTATGGGTTGCCATGATGACCGTCGTTCCTCTTGCATTAATTTCTTCAAAGATTCGCATAATTTCCCAAGAGGTATCCGGATCTAAATTTCCAGTCGGTTCATCGGCAATGACAACGAGTGGAGAATTGACAATTGAGCGGGCGATAGAAACCCGTTGTTGTTCGCCCCCAGAAAGCTCATTTGGAAACATACGGGCCTTATGTTTTAAATTGACCAGTTCCAATACTTCCATAACCTTTTTCTTCGTCACTCGAGGGGACTCTTCGATTACTTCTAGAGCAAAAGCGATATTTTCATATACGGTTAATTTCGGTAGTAATTTAAAGTCTTGGAATACGACTCCGATATTTCTTCGGAAAAGCGGAACTTTACTATTTTTCAACTTCGTAATATCGACTCCGTTTACGATGATTTGTCCACTTGTCGGCTTTTCTTCCCGGTACATCATTTTAATAAACGTCGATTTCCCTGCTCCACTTGCTCCGACAACATAGACAAATTCCCCTTGGTCAATCTGTATATCAATGCCATTTGCTGCAACAACACCATTTGGATATCTTTTATAAACTTCTTTCATTGTGATCATTCTGCAAATCACCTTTATTTTCTGTCTTTTTGTTCAACTGATGTTCTTTCACTGTCTATTTTATATAGGTCTCAAGAATCATTATATCATCAAATTTTGACAAATTAAGATGAAATTATTTTACATTTATATTTCATTTAGGACGATTCACCCAAAAAAAGCCTAGCGTTTGGAAATTTTTCTCGATTTTTGTCAAAATATTTTATTTGCTTATAATTATAAGGAAAAATAAAAAAATGGAAAACATGGTTTTGCAAATTTTACATAGGTATTTTGAACTATAAAACGGGTTGAAGCTTCTAGAGGTCTATGGGGTGGGGGGCATTGGGTCATGGTTCCGGTTCCTTTGACCCGCTTTGGTGGGTCATGGTGGGCCATGGTTCCGGTTCCTTTGACCCGTTGGGGGGTAGGGGTGGGTCATGGTTCCGGTTCCTTTGACCCACTTCGGTTCCTTTGACCCACTTTGACCTAGCGTGGCAGTAACGAAAAAAGTGGGCCGAGAGAACCGGAACCTCGACCCACTTTTTTTACTTTTGTTCGGCTAACCATTCGGCGACTTTTTTCGCGTCATCGCCCTTTAAAATACCTTTAGGCATTGATTTATAACCATTGACGATAATATCTTCAATTTCCTCAGCTGTAAATTTCGATCCAATCTTGTCCAAATCCGGGGCATAGCCTGACTTCAAATCACCCCCATGGCAACTGGAACAGCTTTGCATATAAAGTTCCTCGCCAGATAAATCGGATGAATGGACGTTTTCAGTAGAATCGTTTCCCCCACCACAGGCTGACAACAATCCGACAGAAAGTAAGCCGATGAGCAACATATTCCTTTTTTTCACGAAAATCCCCCTCCTTGGAATAATTTTGGTCCATTTTAATGAAAAGCAAAGTTGGTTTAATTTGAGTATAGCATATCCGATTTTTATATTCCGCAATCGTGCATAGATGCTCGTCACGATCGATCCTCCAAATTGTTTTTCCCCTTTTCCATTTATTAATTATAAGGAAATGGAAAAGGACGGCTTCCCAATTACCGCCGTCCTGAACATTTATTTGATCGTAGAACGTAAATAGGCATCGATAAATCGGTCGATGTCACCGTCCATAACCGCCTGCACATTTCCAACCTCAACATTCGTACGATGATCCTTCACCATCGAATACGGATGGAATACGTATGAACGAATTTGACTTCCCCATCCGATTTCCTTTTGCTCACCACGAATTTCCGCCAATTCCTGTTCCTGTTCTTCAATTTTCCGTTGATACAATTTTCCTTTTAACATTTTCATCGCTTTTTCCCGATTTTGTATTTGTGAACGTTCCGATTGACAAGTAACGACAATTCCGGTCGGAATGTGTGTAATCCGAACGGCGGAATCAGTCGTATTCACGTGCTGACCACCTGCTCCACTGGAACGGTACGTATCGATTTTTAAATCCTCATTCCGAATGTCGATTTGTACATCACCAGTAAATTCCGGCATGACATCGCAGGAAACGAAGGATGTATGCCTACGACCGGAAGCATCAAAAGGAGAAATCCGTACGAGCCGGTGAACTCCCTTTTCCGCTTTCAAATATCCGTAAGCATTATGACCTTTGATTAACAATGTAACACTTTTAATCCCTGCTTCATCTCCTGGCAAATAGTCCAACGTTTCCACTTTAAATCCTTTTTTCTCTGCCCAACGTGTATACATCCGTAATAACATGGATCCCCAGTCTTGGGATTCAGTTCCTCCTGCACCAGGATGTAACTCTAAAATGGCATTGTTTTTATCATACGGGCCGCTTAAAAGCAGTTCGAGTTCAAAATCATTTAGTTTTTTTGTTAACTCTTCCAATTCCGACTCCATTTCCGCTTGTAAATCCGGATCTTCTTCTTCCTTCAATAATTCGAATGTTAATTCTAAGTTCTCGTAAGTTTCGCTTAACTCTTTGAATTCATTAACTTGGTCTTTCAATCCATTTGCCTCATTAATAATGGACTGGGCCTTTTCTTGATCGTTCCAAAAATTAGGATCTGCCATTACTTCATCCAGTTCTTGAATCCGAGCTTCTTTATTTTCTAAGTCAAAGAGACCCCCTAAATTCCGCTATACGCTTAGCTGTTTTTTCCAATTCATTCCGGATTTCCGACAATTCCATCATACATCACCTCTATGAAAAATTTATGTTTTTAAAAAATAGTGGAAAGCTACCTTCCTACATCTGTTTTTCAAACGGTTATTTTCCGGGAAATAATTCGACAGATTCTTCTCTTTTCCTTGCAATTATTGTAGAAGCAAACCATTCGGTTCTGATTGGCCATTCGATTTTACAAAAGGCAGCTCATCACTTTGATTTTCCAACGTTATTATACATAGTACGAGAAAAAAATGCGAGGATTTCCTTTTTCCATGAAAAGAAGGGGGCAAAAAAATCGCTCCCCCTACAGATCATTCCAACCGATGATAAATCAGCTTGACAATCTTTTTATATTTTTCATCGTTTTCTAAAATTGAAACGAAAATGGATTACGATTCGAAACGGCCGTGACAGTTTTTATACTTTTTCCCGCTTCCGCATGGGCAAGGATCATTCCGGCCAACTTTCACTTTTTTACGGATCGGTTTTCTTTTCGGTTTTTCTCCGGAAGAATTTGGCATAACCGCTTGACCTTTAGCGACTTCTTCCCGTTTTAAGTTATTGACAATCTCAGCTTTCATAATATATTTTGCCACATCTTCTTCAATGGATTCGATCATATTTTCAAACATGGCGTATCCTTCTGTCTGATACTCTCGAAGCGGATCGGTTTGTCCATATGCACGGAGATGGATGCCTTGTCGTAGTTGATCCATCGCATCGATATGATCGATCCATTTCGTATCTACTGTTCGAAGTAAAATAACTTTTTCAAATTCACGCATTTTTTCCGGACCGAGCAGTTCTTCTTTTTCATTATAACGCTCGAGAACTTTTTCAAAAATCTTTTCAATGATCGCTTCGGGCTCAAGATTTGATAAATCAGATACCTTAATATCGCCCGGATGTAAGAGATTCGCATCCAAATATTGAATAAGCCCTTCTAAATTCCAATTTTCAGGATTTTCTTCGACAGGAGCAAAAGAATTGACATGTCGTTCAATGACCGTTTTAATCATTTTTTCAACGATTTCACGGAGATTATCCGAGTCGATTACTTCAAACCGTTGTTTATAAATGATTTCCCGTTGTTGACGGATTACATCATCGTATTGCAATAGCTGTTTCCGAGCGTCGAAGTTATTTCCTTCAACCCGTTTTTGAGCGGATTCAACGGCTCTGGAAACCATTTTACTTTGAATCGGTTGGGAATCGTCCATGCCAAGTCGTTCCATCATCGCTTTCATATTATCGGATCCGAATCGACGCATCAATTCATCTTCCATAGACAAATAAAATTGGGTAACACCAGGATCTCCTTGACGACCAGAACGTCCCCGTAATTGGTTATCGATCCGACGGCTTTCATGGCGTTCCGTACCGATGACAGCCAAACCGCCTAATTCTTTTACGCCTTCGCCAAGTTTAATATCCGTTCCCCGACCAGCCATGTTCGTTGCAATGGTAACCGCACCCTTTTGTCCAGCTTGAGCGATGATTTCCGCTTCACGAGCATGGTTTTTTGCATTTAAGACGTTATGGGGAATTCCTTTTCTTTTTAACAATTGGGAGACGAGTTCCGATGTTTCAATCGCCACGGTACCGACGAGCACCGGTTGACCTTTTCGATGGCGCTCTTCGATGTCTTTCACAACGGCGCGAAATTTCCCTTCCATCGTCTTATAAATCAAGTCAGGACGGTCTTCACGAATGACTGGTTTATTCGTTGGAATCACGTATACGTTCATATTATAAATATTTCGAAACTCTTCTTCTTCCGTTTTGGCAGTACCAGTCATCCCTGCTAATTTTTTATACATACGGAAATAGTTTTGGAAGGTGATCGTCGCCATCGTCATGCTTTCATTTTGAATTTCCACGCCTTCTTTTGCTTCGATCGCTTGGTGCAACCCGTCGCTATACCGGCGCCCTTTCATTAAACGTCCGGTAAATTGGTCGACGATGATGATTTCACCGTCTTGTACGACGTAATCCACATCCCGTTGCATAATGACGTTGGCTCGTAAAGCTTGATTAATATGGTGATTCAATGTGACGTGACTAATGTCAAATAAATTATCTATTCCAAAGGCTTTTTCTGCCTTCGTAATGCCTTCTTCTGTCAGTTGAACCGATTTCGTTTTTTCATCAACGGTATAATCTTTATCTATTTTTAATGTTTTGACAAATGCATTTGCTTGCATATACAGTTGGGTCGACTTTTTCGCTGATCCGGAAATAATTAACGGTGTACGGGCTTCATCGATTAAAATCGAGTCTACCTCGTCAATGATCGCGTAGTTCAGCGGTCGTTGTACCATTTGTTCTTTATATAAAACCATATTATCCCGTAAATAATCAAAGCCAAATTCGTTATTTGTTCCGTAAGTAATATCCGCTTGGTAAGCCGCTTGTTTTTCTTCCCTCGTCATATCGTGTAAATTCAAGCCAACGGTCAAACCGAGGAATTCGTATATTTTACCCATTTCCGTTGCGTCCCGTCTGGCCAAGTAGTCATTGACGGTAATGACATGCACACCTTTTCCCTCTAGTGCATTTAAATAAACGGGCATCGTGGACGTTAATGTTTTACCTTCACCCGTTTTCATTTCAGCAATGTTTCCGTCATGGAGAACAACACCCCCCATTAATTGTACGCGAAACGGGTATAGGCCTAGAACCCGTCGACTTGCCTCCCGAACAACGGCAAAGGCTTCAACTAAAAGATCATCTAATGTTTCTCCCTTTTCTAGCCGCTCTTTAAATTCATCGGTTTTTCTCCGCAGTGCTTCATCGGACAATTTTTTCATATCCGGAGCCAAGGCTTCAATTTTATCAGCTATTTTTTCCAAACGTTTCAGTTCTCTTTTGTTAAAATCAAAAATTTTATTTAAAATACTTGCCATACGCACAACGCTCCTTTAAATTAAAAACCTTTTAGCCTTGCGAAAGGATTGTAAAGTTATGAAAATCCGAAAGATAACATATCCAATTCATCGATTACTACTTAGCTTCGAAGGTCATATTTATTCTAACATATTTTTAATATTAACATTATCAGTTATCTGTGACAACAATCGAACTAGGGGGACAGGAACCTTGACCCGGGGAGTTGGGTAGAACCAGAAGGAGTGGGTCAAGGGAACCGGAACCTCGACCCACCCCTGGATCAAAACGGGACAAGAGAACCGGAACCTTGACCCACTTATCCTAAAAAGAGGGCACCGTAAACGAGGGCACCGAGGATAACATAAGCGGGGTGCACTTTTCGAAATTCCAAGAAAAAATAACTAAGTAAAGCAATAATGAAAGTTTGCCAACCACCGATGCCTTGAAATGAGTTGAATAAAAAATCATAGGCAAGAACTCCTAATAAAACCGCAATCACCGGTCGAACATTTTGACTAAGTTGCTTTACCTTCGGGGAATCTTTATATTTTTGTAGAATACTCAATAAACCAATCATCAAGATCAGCGTAGGAGCCACGATGGCAAATATGGCAATGGCGGAACCTAACACCCCACCTTGCACAAATCCGACATAACCGGCCATTTTCGTAGCAATTGGTCCGGGTAAAGCGTTCCCTAGGGCAATCATTTCGCTAAATTCTTGATGGTTCATCCAGCCGTATCGATCGACGACTTCCTTTTCTACAAGGGGAATTGTCCCTGGGCCTCCACCGTATCCTAAAATGCCTGGAATAAAAAATGCGAGAAAAAGATTCCAATAAATCATCGGGCTTTCACCTTTTGTTCTGATTTTGTCGAATCATCCGTTTTCTTAAATAAAGCTGCAATGATTAAAAAGATTATGAGAATCGCAGGATGAATGGATAATGGTTCCATGAGGAGAAAACTTCCTACGAGTAGCAACACAGATTTTAACCAACCAAAGGAACTCTTCGTTCTTTTTACAAATTCCCATGTCAATATGCCCAACATAACACCGACAACGGGAATCACTGCTTTAGACATCCCTTGAACCCACGGTTGGTCTTTGTAACGATTTAAAACCGTCAGAAATATAATCATTAAAAAGACGGTTGGTAAAATTGTCGCTATTAAAGCTACTATTAGGCCTAAAAATCCACCGACCCGATAACCGATATATCCCGCTAATTTTGTAGCAATCGGTCCAGGTAAAGCATTTCCCAAGGCTAAACAATCGGAAAATTCCTCATCGTCCATCCATTTGTACCGTTTTACCACCTCTTTATGAACGAGGGGAATGGAACTCGGGCCTCCACCATAACCAAAAATACCCGCCCGAAAAAAGGCGAGAAAAATATTTATATACTGCACACTTTCACCTTCTTACATTCATCCATTCAAATAGCAAAAATTAATAGATTATCAATTGTATGTATAAAATACATAGTAATGATTATATTTCGTACGTAGTCAAATTAATGGATCAATTTGGGTTTTTTCGTTTACAAAATCAAATTTCTTTCGTTGCCTTTAAGTGTACTAATGATTGTTGAAAATAGCAATTATTAGGGGTGGGCGTGGTGGGTCATGGTTCCGGTTCTTTTGACCCACTTGGTTCTTTTAGCCCTCTGTATGGGTGGGATGTGGTTCCGGTTCCCTTGACCCACCACCTTCACCAAATGGCAATGGCACTATCGGTTCGTTTTTCCGTTCCACCAATCAGTACACCGGTTTTCGGATCTCGCCATATGATTTGTCCTCTTCCAAAGGCACCGTGATCCAATGAGACTTGAATCTCATGTCCTTTTCTCGCCAATCCTTGAGCGATATGATTTGGAAAATTCGGTTCTACAATCACCCGTTTCCCTTCAATCCATTGCCAACGGGGTGCATCGAGGGCAGCTTGAGGATTCAGATGGAAATCAATCATATTCATGACGACTTGCATATGACCTTGGGGCTGCATATATCCTCCCATGACGCCAAAGGGACCAATCGCTGCTTTTCCCTTCGTAATAAAGCCAGGAATAATCGTATGATACGTTCTTTTTCCCGGTTGTAAAGCATTCGGATGGCTGGAATCGAGGGAAAAATCTGCGCCGCGGTTTTGCATCGCAATTCCCGTATCTGGAATCACAATGCCTGAACCGAACCCCATATAATTACTTTGAATATACGAAACCATATTTCCTTCTTCGTCAGCCGTTGCTAAATAGACCGTACCGCTTTTTCCTTGTTGTAATGGTTCGGGCATTCGGGCGGTTTTTCCAATTTGTTCCCTTCTTTTGGCACCGTATTTTTCTGAAAGCCACACATTTACATCTGCTTCCATATGTTGTGGATCCGTAATAAACGCTTTTCCGTCAGTCATTGCTAGTTTCAGTGCTTCAATTTGTTTATGGTATGTTTCAATATCATCCTTCGTGTGAAATTCAAATTCTTTTACAATCGATAACGCCATCAGTGCAACGATTCCTTGCCCGTTCGGTGGGATTTCCCAAATATCGTAACCTCGATAATGGATATGAATTGGGTTTACCCATATCGGTTCAAAAGTGGATAAATCATCTTTTGTTAAAAATCCGTTATGTTTTTTAAAAAAAGCATCGATTTTTTCCGCCAATTCTCCTTTATAAAAACTTTCCCCATTTGTTTCAGCGATTGTTTGTAATGTGTTCGCATGGGCTTCAGAACGCCATAATTCACCAATTTTAGGTGGTCGTCCATCCGGTGCAAAGGTTTCAAACCAATGGAGAAATTCGTCACCTTGAAGGGTTTGTTTATATTTTTTATATGCTAAGTTCCAATATTTTCCTAATGTCGGGCTAATCGGATACCCTTCCTGTGCATAGGTAATTGCCGGCTTTAACGTTTCTGATAAAGGTAGTTTGCCAAATCGTTTCGATAAAGCTACCCAAGCCGCTGGAACGCCTGGAACCGTTACAGGAATCACACCATGGGTTGGCATCTTTTCATACCCACGTTCTTTGACTGCATCAATGGATATGGATTTTGGTGACGGACCACTACTGTTTAACCCGTGTAATTTATCCTTCATCCAGACGATTGCAAAAGCATCTCCACCGATTCCATTGGACGTTGGTTCAACAACCGTTAATGCAGCAGCCGTAGCTATTGCAGCATCAACCGCATTTCCCCCCTTTTTTAAAATGTCCAATCCAGCTTGGGAAGCGAGGGGGTGGGACGTGGCAACCATTCCCCTTTTCGCAAACATGGTCATTCGTTGGGACGCATAAGGGTAGTGTAAAAAGTCCAATATGTTCACCTCTTTATAGTTGATTCACATCCTCGATTACTGTTCACCTTATATGTAATGATAACAATATTTTAACGAAAATCGGGGGATGTGCGTAAATTTTTTGGGTTTTCAAATAATAATCGTTTAGATCCAACAAATTTTACCTGAATTTAAAACAAAATTACCTGAATTCTATCAAAATTTACTTGAATTCAAAATAAATTTACCCGAATTCTTGTTCTATTTCCCTGAATTTCAAAAGATTTTACTCGAATTCCTGTTCTATTTCCACGAATTTCATATGAATTTACTCGAATTTTTGTTCTATTTTCGAATTTCATATGAATTTGCCTGAATTCTAGTTCTATTCCCCTGAATTTCATATGAATTTGCCCGAATTCTAGTTCTATTTACCCGAATTTTAAATGATTTACCCGAATTCTTGTTTCGTTTACCCGAATTTCAAATGATTTTACCCGAATTCCTGGTCTATTTTCGAATTTCATATGAATTTGCCTGAATTCTAGTTCTATTCCCCTGAATTTCATATGAATTTGCCCGAATTCTAGTTCTATTTACCCGAATTTTAAATGATTTACCCGAATTCTTGTTTCGTTTACCCGAATTTCAAATGATTTTACCCGAATTCTTGTTTCGTTTACCCGAATTTCAAATGATTTTACCCGAATTCTTGTTTCGTTTACTCGAATTCCGACCAATTTACCCAAATTCAAAACAAATTTCCTCGAATTCCATAAAACTTTACCCGAATTTAAATAAAATTCACCTGAATTCAAACAATAATTCCCCAGATTCAAAGAAATGTGTGCATACTTCCTTTGATTGAACAAAATTAAAACCCCTGCAATATTGATCATCGCAGGGGTTGGGCTAGACTCAAGTTAGTTCGTTTCGATCAGACCATATTTTCCGTCTTTTCGTTTATAAACGATGTTTGTCGAATTCGTTTCAGCATCAGTATATACGAAGAAGTTGTGACCGAGCATATTCATTTGTAAAACAGCTTCTTCACTATCCATCGGTTTTAAATCAAATCGTTTCACACGAACGATTTCAATTTCTTCTTCCTTCTTTTCTGCTTCGGTAGACGTCGGACCGTTCACAAACACATCCTTCATTCCCGTCTCCCGAACTTTCCGATTAATTTTCGTTTTATGTTTACGAATTTGTCTTTCTAATTTATCAGTTATTAAATCGATGCCAGCATACATATCTTCGTTCATTTCTTCCGCCCGTAACGTAATGTATTTAAGCGGAATCGTCACTTCTACTTTTGTTTTTTTGTCAGGATATACTTTTAAATTGACATGTACGTTCGCATCCGGAGTTTCAGTAAAGTATTTTTCTAATTTAGAAATCTTCTTTTCCGTATAGTCCCGTAAAGCCGGAGTTACTTCAATTTTCTCTCCACGTACAACGTATCTCATGTGCGAACTCCTCCTTTATTATAACTATATATATTATTTCTCTTTTGAATGCATAAAATCCTTCTTTTCAAACTGAAAAATTTGTCGAATTTTCGAATGTTGTCTTGAATCATGATTTATAGAGTTTCATTTCTTCATTTGGGCAGTAATTCTGGGTCAAGGTTCCGGTTCCTTTTTCCCAATTGGGCCAAGGTTCCTGTCCCCTCGGCCCAGTAAGGTTCCTGTCCCCTCCCAAAAAGTGGTGGGTCGAGGTTCCTGTCCCCCCGACCCACTTTATTTTTTTTTGTCGTAGAAGATGCCGTCTGTTTGGAGTTGTGCGTATGGATTTACGTATTTTTGTTGTACCTTTTTTTGTTGGCGGACCTTTTCTAATTCGGATCGGATATTGTTTTTTTCCTCCGACATTAGCCTTACTAATTTTTCATTTAGTTTCATCACTTGTTCAGCTAGTTGTTTTTCCCCACGTGAAAAAGGAGGTGCGATTTGCTTTAGCACCTCTTCCCGTTTTTCAAACAGTTCGTTCATCCGTTGAATCGTTTCATCACGGTGGTTGGCGTCGCTTTCTTCCAACAACCGAATCAATTCCGCAGTGAGTAAATAAAATTGTTTAAGGGGATTCATCACGCTTGGCCGCCTTTGTCGTGCATTTGTTTTCGATTGATTTGAATGACTTGTTTCCACGTATCGCGAAATTCAGTAATAATCGATTCCGCCTCTTCTAAACTTTGCACGCTATTTTTTACATTGGCTTCTATAAGTTTCGACCGAACAAAATCATACAGTGGCAACATTTGATGAGAAATTTCAATGTCCATGTTCAAAGTACTCATGAGTTCGGAAATAATGTCTTGGGCCTTTTGAATATTTTTATTTTTTTCCTCGATGTTATTGTCGTCTAGAGCTTTCTTAGCCAATTGGATGAATTTTAAACAACCGTTGTAAAGCATTAGGGTGAGTTCTCCTGGGGTGGCAGTATTTACGGAATTCGTTTGGTATGCTTGATACGGATTTTGGATCGCCATCATATCCACCTTTCCTTATTAAAAAATCATTTAAAATTAGTTTCCGATTTTTTCTAAAATGGTACGGCATGAAAAAAGGGAAGAAAATGGACACGAAAGATTTCAAATCATAACGGTTTTCCATTCCTCGTCCATTTTCGATTAAGAGAAGAACAATTGTGCCAAGTAGGCAGCTTGACTATTCGCATTTTGTATAGCCGTTTCCATCGCTGCAAATTGATTATAATACCTCGTTTCTAAAACGGTCAACCGATCTTCAAAGGCTTCAATTCGGTCTTCAAGGACGTCCAACTGTTTTCCAATCGTAAATTGGTGGTTGACGGAAAAGGTATTCCCTGCACGTTCTTTCAATAAATCCATCGTCGCATTGACTTGATCCGTCAGACGCCTGATAATTCCCTTCTGGCTATCCGATTCCCCGGTTCCAATAAACAATTTTTCAATCGATTCAGGATCTTTTTCAATCGCTTCTTTCAAAGCGGTCTCATTAATTTCCAATTTTCCGCTTAAATAATTGGTTGTCGTTGTAATCCCAATGGCAGAAAGGGAACGCAATGTCGGATCCATATCATCTTGGGTAACCGGCGAATAAATGCTTGTTCGGCTATTTGTAATAAAGCTGGAAAGGATCGAATCGTTCCGAAGCAGACCGCTTTTTGCCATTTCCTCCCATTTTTCCTGTTGGCTTTCCGTTAATTGCTCCCGCTCATCATCTGTGAGAGGTAAGTAGTCTTTGTACTTCGGTTCATTGAGTTTTTCTTCAATTTTTTCAATCAGTTCATTATATTTTTCTACAAAGCTTTTAATATTTTCAAATAATGTTTCCGTATCATCGTTAACATTTACGGTAATCCGTTCACCTGTGTCATTTCCATCTTCACCGATCGTCGTATTTTTCAACGTAAAGGTAACACCGTTCATAGAAAATGCATTCGATGTCCGTTCGGTACGCAAACCGTTGATTTCAAAGATGGCATTTTTCCCGTCCTCATACGTACCACTTTCAAATTGTAACAATTTATTTATAAAAGCGCCTTCTAATTCGATATCTGAATCGCTCGAATTTAAATTGCCCGTTTCGTTTCGCGTAATCGTCATTTGACCGGTAAAGGAATCATAGTACATCGTGACACCTGCATCACTACCATTCACACGGGATATAACACTGTTTAACGATTCGGCACCTTGGATAAAAAATGTCTCCTTATTCTGGCTACCATCGGTGTTATACGTCGTAAGATCGAAGGAAGTGTAATATTGCTTAGACGTGATTTTTATATCCAATTTCGGCTGATCCTCATCATCTTCAGAAGAGCCATATTTAGCCATTTCTTCTTGCACTAACGATTTAAAATCGTCGTTGAACGTAATTTTTCCGGTCGAGTAGTCAATGGTGCCGACCGTCGTGGAATTGTAAAGAAGGGAATTCCCACTCGTCGTCAATGTTTTATCTCCCATCGTAATCGACACAGAGTCTTCTTTAAGTGCCCCTCGAAGTGTGATGGAAGTCGTATCTTCCGTGATCGTTTTCGTTTCAATCCTTTGATTAGTTACATAGTCAACTTTAATGGTGCTATTCTTATCAATAGTATTTTTAAAGGTCAGTTCGCCTGTTGCTGTGTTGACCAACACTTGATTGTCAGCCAAACCTTCCGATGGCATCGATGTAACGACTTCATACCGTTTTCCGTTCACTTTGACAGATAAGTTTGCTGCATCGATGATTTCTGTTCCTGCTTCCAATTCTAGACTAAAGGAGGTTCCTGCATCTTTCACAATAATCGATTTTGTTTCGACACTTCCCTCTCGCCAATCGGTAAAACCGGTATAGGCGAAATTGTCTTTTTCCGCATACAAACCGTTACTTGGATTAAAATTTTCATTTGTCGAAATTGCGCCTGCATTCACATAATAGGCGGCACGTGCTAATTGGGAAATATTCGAAATCGTATACGTTCCCTTTCCAGCTCCACTAGCTACGGTCGCTGAAACAAGGGATTCATTCGTACTTGTCACCGAACGGGTCCGATAAAAGGAACTGAGCCGCATATTCGTTAATTCCGAACGGAAATTTAAAAGTTCCGTATTCATTTCCCGATATGCGTCCCGCTTCCACTCGAGCAATGTTTTATCTTGCTTCATTTTATCTAACGGAATGCTTTCCGCTTTGATCAAATTTTCCACAATTTCGTCGATGTTCATCCCACTGGCAAGCCCTGTAACACGCATCACCATATCCATTCACTTCCCTTCTACAGCCATTTGGAGAATTTGTCCCTCGTTGTTACGTTCATTATACGATATTTTCAACGTGAAAGGGATTTTACTTAAATCTTTTTGTCCACGATAATGCCCAATTGCTCTGCCATCGCCGCGTATAAATCGAGTAATTTTTTCGGCGGAATTTCTTTAATCACTTCTTTCGTGTTGTCATCAATAATGGTAACATAATATTCGTTTAATTTTTCATGCAGTTCAAATTTCAACGAGGTATGTACTGGTGTTAAAAATTCATTTAATCCATTCACCAGTTCCTTGATTTGCTTTTTATTTTCCGACTGCAAATAACCTTTCATTTCCTTTTGTTCTTTGTCCGTCAAATACTCCAATTTCTCTTGTAATTCAGTCCCTTTTCCTTCCGAGCGTACACCTGGCATGGTCGTTATAACATGTTGTTGGGAAGAGACTTTTTCGATCATCATTGATCCCCCCTACATGCAGATTAAAAAAATTTTAGATTTCGGTTCCGTACCTTCGTGTTACTCTACCGTATATATCGACAAAAACACATGATTCTTTAGGTTTTTATTCGGTAATTACTCGTAAATCACGATCCGGATTTGTTTTTTATATATAGAAAAGTGGTCAAGTCATCCCTTGAATGGGTGCCATTTATCCACTGCTTTTCCAACAAAAAACGATTTACTAAGCATTCTACCGTTTTCGACAAATTTACAAATATGCAAGCCAACAATATGGGGGTTTTTTCGACATTGGTTGAATTTGCATACGTTTTCATCGATAGTCAAAAATTTTGCGGTTACAATTTGGATATTTGACAGATAAACATTCACTAATCCCAAAAAAGGCAAAAAAATGTATTTCTTTCTATCACTTCATCAAAAAAGGGCCGAGGTATCCATAACCTCAACCCACAAATTTGTTTCGACCGGAACTAGCTCCGAAGATCATGACGAGAATATTTACGATCAATAAGGTGACTAAAGGCCACGTCCAAGATCCGGTTAGATCAAACAAAGAGCCGATCAAAATCGGACCGAACGCCGCAAGAACATACCCGAACGATTGGGCCATTCCGGATAACTCAGCCGATTGCCTTGCATTCCGAGCGCGCATACCGATAAAAGAAAGGGCAAGGGCAAAGGATCCATTTAATCCAAATCCAATGAGACTGATTAAAAGAACGAGTATCGGATAAGTGGTTGGTATAAGTAATCCGCCATAACCAACCAAAGATAAAATACTTAGTAATACGACAAACACCGATTGGGACCGGAATTTTGCCGCAATCATCGGCACGAAAAAGCTAGCGGGTAAACCGATAAGTTGGGATAGGGAAAGAAGCCATCCCGCTGTACCCAAATCGAGTCCGTGATGATGGAGGATTTCCGGAAGCCAAGCTACTGTTACATAAAATAAAAAGGATTGTAACCCGGTAAACAGAGCAATTTGCCACGCTAAAGACGAACGCCAAATATTTGTATCCATTCGTTCCGTTCGGGTGACTGGTTCCCCCGTGACTTCAGAAAATCGGGACAGATACACCCAAAGAAAAACGGCGATCACCGCAGGGATTACCCACACGACAAGGGCCGTTTTCCATCCGTAACCGAGACCGGATGCAATCGGAATGCTCACGCCAGATGCGGCTGCGGCAAAAATCCCCATTGCCGTCGTATAAATGCTTGTCATCAATCCTACTTTCAACGGGAACTTCTCCTTTACAATCACCGGCAAAAGGACATTACTAATCGCGATTCCAATTCCGATAAAAAGGGTCCCGAAAAAGAGGAAAAAGGCAGACGTGACCGAACGGGTCAAAATACCGAACACTAAAAGGATCAGCCCAAAAAGAATCGTCCGTTCATTTCCAAAATATCTAGAAATACTCGGTACGATAGGTGATACAACGGCAAAGGCAACTAACGGTAAACTCGTTAAAAGCCCTGCCGCAAAATGGGACAGATGTAAATCCTCTTGAATCATCCCGACGATCGGTCCGACAGAAGTAATCGCCGGACGTAAATTAAAAGCAACAAAAAGAATACCCGAAATTAAAAAGAATACATAGGTCGATTTATGATGAGTAATTGATTTTTCTATGCCCACAAAAAAAGCTCCCCTCAACGTAATTTCATTGATGAAAATAATGCGCAGTTCCAATAACCATTTTTCGAAAAAAAGCGCAATATATACTATATCATAAAATAATAGGTGGGGGGAGGGGAGAAAAAGGTTAAATAGAACGGAAATTTTTAAGTATTCTTGATCTCTCCTTTAAAAATAAAGATATAAATAAAATAATCATCATTTCCGGTCTTCTTTAGTATAAATTGTAATCTCCTTATTTTTTTTGAGTTTCAAATATATCTTTCCATTCATTTTTAGCTTATAATATCTATCTTTATCTCTATATTTTATAATTTTTGCAGGGTTTCCTCCTACTACAGTAAAGGGAGGAACATCCTTCGTAACAACTGCTCCCATTGCAATCACTGCTCCCTCACCAATGGTTACTCCTGGTGCGATCGATACATTTGCTCCAATCCATACATTTTCGCTAATGATAACCTTTCTTAAAATATTTTTTCCATCATAAGGAATACTTTCTAAATCAGGGCTATCATAGTTATGGTTACTTGTTAAAATGGTTACTCTCGGTCCAATAATAGTCCCTTTTCCAATCAATAAACCACCTTGTGCAAAAATATAAGCATCGGGTCCAATGTATACGTTATCCCCGATTTCTATATTCTGACTCATAAAAAACGTTCCTTTATGAATTTCAACGTTTTTTCCTATTTTTTTAAACGGTAACTGTAATCCACCAATATTACTTTTTTGTATTTTTTTGTTTAGTTTGCTTTTAATTATTTTTAATGAATGAATAATTTTTGGTTTGTATTTTTCCTTACCATTTTTGATTTGATGAACAACCTTTTGATAATGATTTTCAATATATTTGACTAACTTTAATACCTTTTTCACCGTAACATCATCAGTAGGAATGACATATTCTAAACAATCAATCGACTTGGCGAAATCAATACATTTCCCACGGTAAGCTAAAGAGATAAAAGGGACGTTCGCAGATGCAGATAAAATATTTGCATGAAGCTTAAAGTTAATGGTCATATAACTTTCACTAATTAATTTTTGTAAAGCATCAGCATCATATACTTCAGAAATCACTTTACATTTTTCATCATTTATTTTCTTCCCTAATCGTAATACTGCAGGAATGTCTTCTTTCCATATTGGGTATATTACTATGGAATAACCTTTAGAAATTAATAACTTGGCTATCTTTACTAATTCTTGTTCAACAGCTTGTTCATTTTTACCAAACACATTATTGTAAGAAGTTCCCCAATTTATTAAAATTTGATGATTTTTCTTTTTTTCAAAATGACTTTCTTTAAGAAATTCATCTGCATAAACTAATGCCGGATCACCGATTTCATCTATCGTATTTTTTACACCAATATTTAATAAGGCATTTTTCGAAAACGGTCCTCTTACACTGAGATAATCAAATTTTTCAAATATATTTCTATACTGATTTGCTATTTGTTCAGATAAGGCAATTGATTGAAGATGATGGCTTTTAAAGAATCCATCTATTCCCGTTCCCCAAGATACAACCGGAATATTTTTGTTGATTGCTTCCGTACAAATATTCAACCAATATGGTATATGTAATAAAGATCCTCCCCCTAAAACAACTAAATCGTAATCTGAAGCATTATATTGATAACCTGGTTCCGTCGAAAAAGCATCAATTTGGACATTTTCAGATTGGTTACTATAACGTTTAAACATCTTTTCAAATAGTTGAAACAATACTTCATCCCCTATATTTTGTTGCCCTAACCAACCAAGATACAAGATTTTCTTTTTTTTACTAATTGTAGGTGTTTCATCCTTCAAATGAAATTCTCTTAATTTCCTTTCTATTTCTTCCTTCAGCTCTCGTTCATCTGTGAATGTCAAAACCTTTTTGTATAATTGAACAGCTTCTTCAGTTTCACCTTGTTGTTCTTTTAAATAGGCTAAATTATATAGGCAATCGACATGGGTTGGATCGATCTCCAATCCTTTTTCTAATACGTTTTTTGCTTCTTCCATTCGTTGCAATTGGATGTAAATAACTGCTTGAATCGAGTAG
This sequence comes from Fervidibacillus halotolerans, assembly GCF_026547205.1. Classification (GTDB taxonomy): domain Bacteria; phylum Bacillota; class Bacilli; order Bacillales; family Caldibacillaceae; genus Fervidibacillus; species Fervidibacillus halotolerans. Next base: position 2,225,360 of record NZ_CP106877.1, read on the forward strand.
AGATCGACATCAGTTGGGACGAGTTTTAATGCTTCTTCGACGATTGATAAAGCTTCTTTCCATAAACCTTGTGTAAGGAGAACGTCGATTTGTCCTTTTATTTTTTCCAGTTGTTTTTGTAATTCATCCTTTTTCTTTGTGACCTCAGTTAAAAGAAGTTCAATGCCTTTTTTCATCACCGGATATGCTTCTAACGCTTTTCGTAAATATCGAATGTATAATGCATCACTTTTCCCCTTCTGTTCTTCGGCTCTTAAAAGAAAGATGAAAAACTGATCTTCATCGCGATTCACATCATAAATTCGTTCTTCTTCAATCAAACTTGGGTGATAAATCTGTTTAACGTAATATTTTCCTTCTTGCAAATATCGTTGAAAGAAATAGGCATATTCCTTTTCCGGTATTCGGTCTAAAAGGAAAGAAAAACGCAATAAAGGTTTATGAATCCTTGCCTTTTTCAAATTTTCTTCAAAAGGAAAGTGATCGATATAATCCCGAATTCGTTCATCTAAGTCGTTATATTTTTTGGATAAAAATTCAATATATTTCATCAAATGCGATTCTTGTACGTTAGATAATAAATTGGATAACGGATATTTTTTTTGCAACAAATAATAGATGAGATCCCCATAATAATCTGGTAAGTTGGAAAAATTCATTTTTTCAATAGACGATAGCCATTCCGTTACACTTTGCCTTCCCTTTCCCACGGCCATTCGTATTTTATTTAAAAGACTATATTGATCATTACCGTCAGAAAAGACTTCTGCAATTTTCCAGTTATTTTGTTCGTCTTTCTCGTTTAATCGAATCGCCTCTAACTGTGCATAAAGGATGTTACGATCTTTTTCAGAACATTTTCGATCAGCGAATTCCTTTAAACCATGTAGGTCTTCCGATTCCACATATGCATGAACGATCAACGGAATTAGTTTTGACAGAAAAGACATATCTTTCATTTTCGAAAGATATTCCTTTATTTTTTCATATTCCTTCTCTCGTATGAATAACTGAAATAAATTATAGTATGCTTCGTCAACAAAGCTGATCGTAGAATGGATTATCGTTAAATCAATATGTTCTTTTGCATTATTCACTAAATGAATATAAGTAGCATAATGGTTAATGGCTTCTTTTGTTTTCCCCATGACTTTTTCGGCGTACGCTAAATAAAAGTAAAAATCCATCAGACCATCTTTTGTTCGAATAGCTTCATGACAAATCCTTTCAACATCTAAAAATTTTTCATTATGTACGTAAGCTAACACTAGATCTGTGTATATATACATCATCTTGGATAAATCGAGATGTCTTCTTTTGGCTGTCTCATAAGCCTTTATTGCATACATTAATTCCTCTTTATAATCCTTATGCATTCCGTAAGTCTGACATAATTGATGGAGAATATATACGTTTTTAGGATCGTTTTTTAATTCTTTCAATAAAAGATCGCGATTTCTTTCGAATTTCCTTTGCATTAATGCTTTATCCGTCGATAGATATCCATAATGTTCGAATGTAACATCTAATATAATCGATGGTTCCTTTCTTAACGGTTGTTCGTGAATTTTACCAACGTAGCGAAAGTCTTTGCGATTCTTAAATAGTCTCGGATTCAAATTTATATTAAACCGGTTATTTTCATCATCGACAATGCTTTTGATATTGACAAAACCGGTATTGTATTTTCGATCTTTCCCTGAATGGAAAAACTGAATTAACGATTCCGGATTGGTGATAACTTCATCCCCATCGATAATCAGTAACCATTCTCCTTTCGCGAAGCTGATGGATTTATTCCGCATATGAGCGAAGTCATCATTCCATTCATGGGAAAAAACTTTATCTGTATATTTTTTGGCAATTTCTACCGTATTATCCGTCGATCCGGTGTCTAATACGATGACTTCGCTAGGGATTTTCTCCCGAATCGGAATCATACTTTGTAACACTTTTTCAAGATGTTTCGATTCGTTTTTTACCATCATTACAAAGCTCAGTTTCAATTGTAACTCCCCCGCATCAAACATTCTATTTTTGGAAAAACAGTGGATAACGAGAAGGAAAACTGAACGTTTATCCACTTATCTTTTATAAACTACCCTCGATCCCAATGAAGAAGTTGTTCAACCTTTTTTCGACTTACATGATTATTCTCCGTAAATACCTTTGGAATTCCAGCCAAATAGGCACGAACATGTTCTTTTCCAAATAAATCGATGACTTGTTTAGCTATTTCAGAAACCGAGTCATGAGGATGTGATTGAATAAATTGTTTTAGATCATCACCATACAACCATTGATCGGGTCCGTGTTCATGAAAATTCACAAGGGAACATTTTACCCCGTCATTCTTTTTGGCTGCCAACATACTCCGATACTGAATATCATCACTCGGCAATGAATATCCAAATAAAATAATATGTTTGGCCTTAGAAACAGCTACCTTCATATCCCGTTGAATTTCTTCAATATAAGGAGGATAGCTCCCTTTGAAATTTGTTTGCATGATAATCGGTGTATGGTAGGCATACGTTAAACTCCCGCAATGGGGACATTGCAAAGCATCATAGGCACCTTCTTCATATGCTCTTTTTTCTTCAATTGATTTTGGACGGTTTCCTTTTGCCAATGACGGAATGATACTCGGTGGAAAAAGGCTATCCGTTTTGACTTTCCATTCATTTCCTAGAAAGAAGGTTAGTTTCCCACAATTCGGACATTCGCGAAAACCGTGGCTTCCGTGGGGAAAATAAAATTTCCCAATTCGAACCCTTCTGTCCGTTACATGCTCTTCATTATTTAATCGTAAGACGGCCGTTTCATTCAACGGAAACCATGCTTCTGGGGTCGTCTCTTCAACACTTCGAACCGCCATAAAGTGGGCCATATCATTAAATAATTTTAAAGGTACGTGGTACTTCTTTCCTACTCCAGTTCCTTCCTTTTGGTCATTCCATTCTTTATGGGCATTAAAAATAAACCATAAGAATAGGGGGTCCCAATTCATATTAATAATCGCATAACTAAATAAATAAAATGCCCGTTCATTCAACTCATATTCCCTCGCCCGTTTTAATCCTTCCTCCACCATCAATTCGGTCAAAATTTTTGCAAATCCGTAGTATTGATCAAATAGAGATGATTTTAATTGTAATGATTGAAGATAATTGACTTTATGTAATAGAGAAATAAGAAGTACTAACATATTTCTCGTCGCTTTCATTCGTTCCGGTGGGATGAATTCATTATCTACATAAACCCCCTGTTTCGATTGAATACTCATATCAATTAAATTAAATAAATCTTGCGTCGATAAGATTTTGTCATGACGAGGGCATCTTTTTGTCATTTTTTTCAAGGAAGGCCAGTCGAAAATTTGCAATAGTTCTTTTCTCCGTTTTCGATTGAAACCTATAGTATTTCCATATTTTACGGAATTTTCTGGTTGATCTTCGAAAAATAAAAAAAGTCCCATCATTTCTTCAAGGATTTCTTTCCGTTCCATCTGATAAGCTAAACGAATTCTCTCTTTTAAAGGGATTTTCTCATTAGTTAAAATTGTGATACTTTCTCCAATTCCCTTTGTCGTCGCCATCCCTAATGGTGCAGTAGCACCTGCCCCAATAAAGAAAATCGTTTCCGGCCAATACGGTTGGAACGTTTCCATTATCCAACCCTCATCTCTACTAAGCGAAAACCTTGTCCATTTTCTGTTGTGAGTCCAATAGTGATAATTTTTTGTTGGACAAAAATTTCTTTTATTACATTTTCAAATTCTTCTTCAACAGTAATGTTCACTAGTTGGTGTTTATCGATTGTGCATACTTTTCCATTTTTATATGCCAATAAAATTTCTTTATCACGGTTTGTATTACTTTCATCTCGGTTTGTGATACTTTCATCGGAGAAACGATATTCCTTCGTCGGTTCAATGGAAATGACAAATTGTTGATTTTTATAGGCAATCGAGCGAATGATACATTTTATATAATACAAGGAATTTTCCTCTTCTGATGCCGTTGAAAAATCCTCCCTCTTTAATCCTAGGAAATAAATTCTAGAGTTTTTTTAAGAAAAATCAATTTGATAAAGAATAAAAAAGGATTCAAAAAGTTCCCTTTACAAAAAATTGTAGTTGGTTTTCAAACTACAAATCCATCCTTTTGTTCTATAAATCCGACAATCATAAAAGTCCGTTCAAAAAAAGAGCACTAGAATAACTAGTGCCCTTACTCGAAAACGGAATCTTAACGAAGAAGTTGAAGAACTCCTTGCGGTAATTGGTTTGCTTGGGCAAGCATAGCTTGAGAAGCTTGGGAAAGAATGGAGTTTTTCGTTTGTTCCATCAATTCCTTCGCCATATCTACATCGCGAATACGGGATTCTGCAGCCGTTAAGTTTTCAGAAGATGTGCTTAAGTTGTTAATCGTATGTTCGAGACGGTTTTGGTATGCACCGAGTTTCGAACGTTCAGCAGAAACAGATTTAATGGCATTATCGATAGACGTAATCGCTGCCTCTGCACTTTCCGCCGATGTTAAATCCAAACCATCAATGCCAAGAGATTTTGCAGACATATCATTGATAGACACATTCATCGTTTGGCTTTCATTTGCCCCAATATGCATTGATAATGAATTATTTACAATCGTAATCGTCGTATTATTGCCGTTAGCTATATCTGCATTGAAGTCTAATTTTAATCCACCAATTTCAATATAGGATTTATTATAATCTGTTACACTTACAGAATATGTTGTGGTACCATCAGTTAATGAAAAATCATGATCACCTTCTACTGTAAATGAAATAGTACCATTTCCAGATGCACCGTTTGTATTAATGCTTATACCTTGAAGTGTAACTGTATCCGTTCCATAATTTACATTATTTTGTGAAGCAACTTCTTCTCCAGTAGTTGCATTAATCAATGTAAGTTTCTTCATACCTGCATTTTGCGTATCATCTTCTACTTTTAATTGGTATGTTCCATAACTTGCATCAGCTGGTGTCCCTAAAGTAATATTTGTACTTGAAATACCCGTTCCCGCATCAACAACATTCGCAACTTGTTGATTAGTAGTACCAGTAACTGATAATGTATATGTGCCGGAATCTAACATTGCATTAACAACTTCTACAGAGTCTATATTGGCAGTGTTTGTTCCACCTACAGTTCCCGCACTACCGACATTTCCATTTAATAGTTTTTTCGTATTAAATTCCGTTGTGTCAGAAATTCGGTTAATTTCTTCTGTTAATTGGTCGATTTCCTTTTGAATTTCTGTCCGGTCATCGGCAGTATTCGTATCGTTTGCTGCTTGTACAGCTAATTCACGCATCCGTTGTAAAATGGAGTGGGTTTCGTTCAAAGCACCTTCAGCCGTTTGGATTAAGCTAACACCGTCTTGAGCGTTTTTCGCTGCCATATCCAATCCACGGATTTGTCCGCGCATTTTTTCGGAGATGGCAAGTCCGGCTGCGTCGTCTCCTGCACGGTTAATGCGAAGACCGGAAGATAGTTTTTCCATTGATTTGCTCATTGCGTTGTTTGCAGAGCTTAATTGACGATATGTGTTTAATGCTGCGATGTTGTGATTAATTCTCATTTCGTTTCCTCCTTGAAATTTTTTATTCACGTCCGTGTGAATGGTTCTTTTGGCGTACGGGTCGGCCGCCCCCGTAGTTGCCTACATTCTTAATATCGGAAGAAAAGGAAAAGTGTTTAGCCTTTTCGTTGAAAAAATTTATGGATTTTGGGACTTTTTTACTAATTTGGCTAAATCGCCGGAAAAAATCGTTGCATGTTTGTTTTCCTCTTGAATTTCATCGACAATTTCCCTTCGATAAATATCCACATGTTTCGGAGCGTCTATTCCGAGTTTTACCTGATCTCCTTTGACCGAGACGACGCGGATTTCAATTTCTTCACCAATGACGATCGCTTCACCTGTTTTTCTCGATAAAATTAACATTTGGCCGCCCCCTTTTCCTTATTAGGGGTAGGAAATAGTCGGTGCCTTACGGAATATGTATCATCATTTAAAATGACTTGTTTTCCCTTTTTATTTTTCCAGTTAATCACGATCGGCGCTTGAAGGTTGGCGGTTGTTTTTTCAAAGGGTTCCCGTACCGTTAAAATCGTTAATACTTGAACATCTTCTGGCCTTTCAACCTCCAGTTGTTCCACGACTCCATCATCTAAATCAAATTCATAATCGGGGAAAAACAAAAAGGGAATGGTGACGACAAAGGCGACATTCGCTGTTTGCACCGACTGCATCACCTGATACAATTCATCCTCCGTCAGTGGTAATAACACAAATTGATTTTCCCTTGGAAAGCCAGGGATGCCCTTTTCAAAAGTAATGATTTTCTTTTCATCAATGGCAAGAATACCGTGGTATTTCGTTTGAATGTTCATTTTTTCACCCACATTTGATTTTTTTCTACGATATTTATCGTTTTTCAATTCCAATCCCATCTTATACCGATTCATCAAATAAATGAACGACTTCGATCTTCAGGGAATTCCATTGTCGAATATAGACGGATACGTTTCCAGGCGTGTAATCGTGAATCGGTTTTTGGGGAATGGCTTCGATGATCGGTTTTTGCGGTGTGACGCGAATATCTACTTTTGCCGGTTCATAGTGGATTTTCACGCTCCCGTGGGAAGGGATCCAACCGATAGCAAGCTGCTTTTCCGGACGCTTACTATGTTCCACCGCTTGGGTGATAATTGGATTTCCACCCTTTTCGATCTCCATTAGCTCCCTACCTTCTTGGGCTCGTCTTCCAGTTCCTTCTAATACCGACTGTTTTCCTAATGTTGCCGTATCGCGAACCACCTCAAGAATTGGTTTTCGATTTTGTTCAGCGAGGGCTTGGGATTGATCGATCGTAAGCGTTGCCGGAGTCGTTTCCATTTCTACAATGGCCTTCGGTTGTTCCATCTCGATGATCGCCTTCGGTTGTTCAATTCGTTGCACCGGTTGTTCCGTTTGTAAACCGATCTGCATAAAAGACGATTCCATTCGAAGTTGTGGGATACGCATCCTTCATCCCTCCCCTTTTCTAAATAGGACCGATATTTTTTTCGCTAAATCTGAGTTACTAGTGAATCTTTTCAAACACTAGTGGATAAAAAGGATTCGGAAAAATGAAAAGAAAAACCTAAGAACGTCGAACCGAACATCCTTAGGTTTTGTCCAATCTGTTTCACTCAATTTATCGTAAAAAATCCATTAATGTTGGCTGAATAATGCGGGCACCGACGCTTAGTGCTGCCCGATGAATCGACTCCTGTGTAATGAGTTCGGTAATAACCTTTTCCATATCGATATCTTCGTTTTCCGACAAAATCTTCGTGGCAATGACTTCTTGGCTAGCAATCCGGTCTTCCATCATTTCCACCCGATTTTGTTTTGCACCGACCTCCGCTTGAATTTTCAAGAAACGATCGATTTCCCCATCGATTTCTCCTAGAAAGTTACCGATTTCTTCATCCGTTGCATCCGGATCTTCTAAAGTTGCAATCAGCCTTGCCAGGGTACCACTCTCATCCACGGCTGTTGAAGGATCATCTTCTGTCAAAAGATCGCCGAACAATTCCTTCCCACTTGTATTTACTGGGATGGTAATGCCTGAAAATACTTCAATCTGAATTTCACCATCCGAGAATTCACCGTCCGGACGTTCATTCGTTTTGTCTCCGTTAAAAATATATTTTCCCCCGACTTGTGTGTTACCGATCGTTTTTAATTGTTCCTTTAACTCTTTGACCTCCACGGCGATCGCTTCCCGTTGCGATTCTTCATATGTACCGTTGGACGCTTGGACGACGAGTTCGCGAATCCGTTGTAACACTTTGACCCCGTGGGTAATGGCATCATCCGTCGAATCGAGCCAATTGTTTACTTCCCCAATATTCCGGGAAAATTGTTGCACCCGGTTCAATTCCGTCCGGTATCCGAGGCCAAGCATCGCCACAACTGGGTCGTCGGATGGTCTCGTAATCTTTTTCTGAGACGCCAATTGGTCTTGAAGCTTCCCAAGTTTTCCATAACTATTGCTAACATTTCGAAGGAAATTATTCGATAACATGGATTGGGTTACACGCATGTCGTTCACCGCCTTTCCTATTTCACAATTTATCACTCATCATTCGAGAAAAAGTTTCATCAGTCGTAATTAATTAATAAGTATGACGATCCATTACCGCCCGACAACGCCCATTCCGTTAATAATTTTATCGAGCATTTCGTCAATGACGGTAATCATCCGGGCTGATGCATTATAGGCGTGTTGGAATTTAATAATATTTGTCATTTCCTCGTCTAGTGAAACGCCACTGACCGATTGTCGATTGTACTCGACGGAATCGACCAACACTTGGGTGTTTTCCATATCCTTCGTCGCACTTTGGGATTGGACGCCGAGATCCCCGATGATGCTTGCATAGTACGTATCGAAACTACCATTTAGTCCGGCAGGTAATGTCCCCCCTGCTTTTATATATTCATAACCAGAAAAATCCTTCGTCTTAATATTGGCAAGACGTTTCGCATTTTCGTTATTCCCTGCATTTTTTGATTGATTCGTTGCACTTGGATCAACATAACCTGCTGCGACCTCTGCCGGATCGGTAATAATTACTTGAATCGATGCTGCCGCCGGTTGGGAATCCGTATTATGAGGATCGTCAATATGGAAAAAGTCTTTCCCATCAACACCGTTTATATCGAATCCCTCTCTATGAAGAAAATTAAATTCCTTTACAAAAGCTTCGGTCAGATGATTCAATTTTTCAAGCATATCCGGATATAACCCTTCCACGTCACCACTTGATGTCATATATCCATAACTTTCAATGAGGGCAGAGAGTTCTCCGGAAAAATTGAATTGATCCAATGTCTGGTCGCCAATTAAAATATGATCGACCGGTCCGCGTAATGCATCCGAATAACCCGAATTATCAACGACTTTTAATTCGTCGATGGAAGTTCGACCGGATACTTGATCCACATGGAGAAGGGTGGCCTGTGGCGAATAGGATGAGCCGTCTGATTGGACGATTTCAATATTGTATAGCCCGACAGCGGTCGGTAATGCTTGTCCGTAATTTTTCGGAACCACATTCGTCACTTTTATATTAATCATTTTCGACAACTGGTCGACGAGCTCGTCCCGTTTATCATATAAATCATTCGGCAACTGTCCGTGGGGTTCGACGCTTGCAATCTGTTCGTTTAATTGACCGATTTGGGAAATAATCGAATTGATTTCATTGACTTTCACGTTAATTTCATTGCCCAAATCCGTTTGAATACGAACTAACGAATTGTAATAATATCGAATCGTGTCAGCTACCATTTCTCCCCTGGAGATTACGACTTGCCTTGCTCCGGTATTTTCCGGATGGTTCGCTAAATCTTGCAGGGAATTCCAAAATTGTTCCATAACGCTATGGAGTCCGCTATCTGTCGGTTCGTTCATAATATCTTCCATCTTAGATAACGCAGTCGACAGTGTACTATAGTAACCGAATTTATTGTTTTCCAAACGATATTGGGCATCGAGGAAACTTTCCCTAACCCGCTCAATACTTCCAGCTTGTACACCGGTACCGATTTGGCCGGGAATTTGTGGACGGTTCATGCCTGTTCCGGGGAAGGGAGTCGTTTGGGTGAAATTTACCCGCTGTCTCGTATACCCTTCTGTATTTGCATTGGCGATATTATGGCTCGTTGTATATAATGCGGTTTGTTGTGTATTCAATCCGCGTTTTGCCGTCTCCAATCCGTGGAAGGTAGGAATCATATTGTAACCTCCGATCATTTTTCGTTCAGAAAAGAAAAAACGACACGCCTCCGATGTCTATTTTCACAGTTCATCGAAATTGAATATAAAGGCGGAAGTTTTTCAAATCGCTAAACCCCTTTTTGACCGCTCTTCACGCTTCCGAATTAAACAAGGAAGGGGCATCCCCATCTTGTAAAGTCGGTTTCCCCATATTTCGATTGTATGTCAACGATTCTGGACGGGGCCGCAAAAGTTGCAGGGAAAAATTAACAAATTGTAAAGAGTTTTCGATTAATTGTTGATTCAATTCGTTTTGTTGTTTCATCTTTTGTAAGGTCGTTAGAAGCTGTTCATATACATGTTGTAAAATCGGCCCTTCTTCCTGATCAGCCATTTGTATACATTGGCTAATGGTCGGGAGTTTCTCTTCCGCCGGATATAATCGTCCCAATTCCTTTTCCCGTTCGTTTTCCATCATTTGAATCGCAGAAATCAGTTTTTGTTCTTCTTTCATTAATTCGTTGAGGGCTTCAATCTTTCCTTTTTTAACGATATCGACTTTTTTTATCGCCAAATCGTACAATTTTGTATGAATTTCCAGTTGTTTTTCTAATATCCGTATGAGCCCGCTATGTTTCATCGCCCTCACCTTTTCCATGTAATTACTCGCCCGTTTCCGATTCACGTTTAAATGTTGCAATCATTTTTTCGGCAAGTTTTTGATAATTGATCGTATATGTGCCATTTTCAATTTGTGCCTTTAAGTTTGCGATTCGTTCCTGTCCGACTGGTTCACGTCGTTTTTGCATCTCGATTGCTTCTTGGGAAATTTCGATTTGATCCTTTTTGTTCCCCGTTTTCGTATTCAATTGATCCGCTTTTTGCCAGTCACGCTTATACGGGTTTATTCCAGACGTCCCGTAATTCGTAATTTTCATGTTCCTTCCTCGCTTTCCAGCAAAACTATCTCACTATTTTTTATATCGGTTATTTCATTGGAATGTTTAATGTTTTTCATTTTCTAGTTGCGCTTCGACCGATTCCATGGAAACTGATAAGATTATTGAAGGGAGTTTCATCGTTTTCGATATTTTTCATCGATGGCGTAATACGTTTTTGTTCTCTCTTCTAAATCCTTTTGTCGTTTTTGTTCCTGTTCAAACTGCTCCAACTCGGTTCGAAGTTCCTTTTGGCATTTTTCACATAACTTTCCCTTTTGAATCGGAGCCCCGCATTTTTCACACGGATAACTTAAATTCGGGAAATGGATGAGTCGAATCCTTCCCTTTCGAATAAATTTTAATATTAGTTCTTCTTCCACACCGGTCGCTTCGATCACTTGTGCCATAGAGGCCGTTCGGTTTTCCCGCTTTTTTAAAAAATTATTGACCTTTTCAAAAGCCGCCTCTTCCTCCTGATAACAAACATCACATACATCTCGAATGGACGTTTTCACAAAAACTCTCCCACACCGGGAGCAATTCTCCAGCTTCATTGTCGGCTCCCCCTTTTCATCCTCGTGGTAAACTATCCGTTCCTTTACAATCTATTGGAAAAATCCCTAATCCTATTATACATCGGAAATAGTTGCTGACTTAGACATTTATCGAAAGATCACAAACATTCCTATCCCTATTATATCGACCATCCCCTCCGATGAAAATGATTTCAATAGTTGGTAATATACATTCCATCGGATATACCATCGAGCTTTTCCAGTTGAATCATAGGATACATGAATCTTTCCGTTTCTCCATTCCTTTATGTAATCAAAGGAATTCTAAACACTAAACTATCGCATTGCCCGAATTATCAAAGTCTTTCTATTTCCGGAAGATCCTAAACCCGTTTTCCCCTACACCACCTAATTTTCACAATTTCATCCACAAAGGGATTGATTTTATTTTCATCCTTTTCATCGGCATCATTCGCTCCTTTCTGAATACAAAGGTTGATATAAACGGAAAATTTATGTCACCTTTTCATCGATTAATCCACTGTTACAGATCCATTTATCCCCGGGCAATGGTTAACGATTGGACCCTTTTTGCTCCCGCTTTTTTTAATACGTAGGCAGCGTGGCGTAATGTGGAACCGGTCGTATATATATCATCGATGAGTAAAACGGTTTTTTCCTTTACTTGGATCGGATTGGTTACGGAAAACACTTCCGGTAGGTGAATCCGTTCTTGTCTCGATTTTTTCGCCTGCTTTTCCGAATGGATTCTAGAAAGGATTGAAACTGGATGCATTCCCGCTTCCCGGGCGAGGGCTTCCGCTTGGTTAAAGCCCCGTTCGAAAAGCCGTTCATTACTTAATGGAATCGGTACGATCAAATCGAATTCATTCCTTTGAAGGACTCCTTTTATATCCGCTGCAAAAATTTTAGCGAGGACATAATCCCCCCGATATTTGAATCGGGCGATTAATTCGGCCATAAACTCGTTATATACATACAATGAAATATTTTTTTCCAATACTCCCCGCCATTTTTCTTCCTTTTCCCAAAGGTAACAGTCGTAGCAAATCGCTTCTTTTTTAAATTTTGCAGGCAATTTTTCCATCGGCCGACTACAAAGGGAACATTTTTCTCCCCGAATTTTCTCAAGCTTTTTTTCGCATTTTTCACACAAATAAAACTCCCCTTGATTCAGGAAAAATCCGACCCAACTAATTTCCCTTTTAATATTCCCTTGACAAAGGAAGCATCGATTTTTTTCGTAAATGTCCATGTTTCCCTCCCTTTATTGAACCGTTTTTTATAACACTTTTAATGGGGTCAATCTCGGTTTCTCCTTTCATTCCCATTTGAAAATAGAATGCCTACTATCTCTGCTGGATATATCTCGCATTTTTTAAAATCGATTGGTAGATATTTTTGTGAAAAATACCCTTTTGGATGTCATCAAGCATCGATTACAAATGCCGCAGGGGGCCTCCACCCTTTTGGAAGTCATCAATCATCAATTAACCCCTTTCGTCGAGCTTCCCGGTTCATTCGTAATAGTTGATTCCTTGCCCGAATCATCGCCCGGGTTTTTCCATAATGAAAAAAGGTAATATCCCCTGTTGGAAACTGGGGACTTCTGCCCACCCGTCCGGCGATTTGTACGAGGGCACTTTCTGTAAAAATTTCGCTTTCTGCACCTACGACCGCCACATCGATATTCGGAATTGTCACTCCCCGTTCTAAAATCGTCGTCGTCAATAAAATTGGGATGTTTCCTTCTCGAAATTTTTGGACCTTTTCCTTCCGCTGCGGGTCTTCCGAATGAACGGCTTCGATTTCAGGGGCGTAATGTTGAAACAACGGGAGAGCTCGTTCCATCCATTGGATTTCTGGAAAAAAGATGAATGCTTGTTTACCCATTTCCAATCGTTTTCGAAACCAGACTAGAATCGACTGGGGAATCCGTCCCTTTTGAATCGCACCTTTCCAATTTCCACACCAGTGAAATTTCGGAATCGGTATCCGGTGGCGATGATATCGGGCGGGTAAAATGACACAATTTCGCTTTCCACTAATACATTCCCGCTGCCATTTTTCTTCCGGTGTTGCCGTGAGAAAAATAAGGGAGCCATCTTTCTTTTTTGCCTTTTCCGCCGCCTTTTGCAACATTTCATCTGCTGAAAAGGGGAAGGCGTCCACCTCATCGATGATCATCACATCGAAAGCGCGTTCAAAGCGGAGCAATTGATGAGTTGTCGTAATTACAAGGGGGGCAAACCGATGTCGATCCTCACTACCACCGTACAGGCTAATAACGGGAACATCCGGAAAGGCCTGTTTAATTCTCGGAGTTAATTCGAGAACGACATCTGCTCTCGGCGTTGCAATTGCGATCCGTTTCCCCCTCTCTAACCCATGGGCGATTCCTTCAAAAAGCATTTCCGTTTTCCCTGCGCCACAAACGGCCCAAAGGAGTAGATCCCCTCCGTTTTTAATCACATTTATAATCTTTTCCGAAGCTTCCTTTTGAGAGGGGGACAGTCCCCCTTTCCAGTGGAGGGAATTTGGATAGGAAAAGGAGATTTCCAGTCCACTCCATGTAACAAGGGGTGTACATTCGCTCACCCTTCCCATCATTAAACAGCTTCGGCAATAGACGCATTCCTTCTGGCAACGGGCACATGGAAAGGGAGAGAAGAGGGACAGGTCCGTATTTTTGCATCGATTGCAAATATAATGATTTCCCTTTCGTTCGATGCCATGATAGGAAGTACAAAATCCGAGACGAATTTGTTGTTCGATATATTCAACGGGAAAGGGGAGTTCATCAAAAAGCAACATCCTCCCAGTTAACCATTCCCGTAATTGTTCGTCAATCGAAAGCGTGTCATCGAATCCTTTACCAATAACCACCTGTTTTTCATCATTGGAAATGAACGATTCGGACTTTTTTGACTGATCCTTTTGAGGAAAAATCACCCTTGGCCTCCTTTCGTTCTTTTCATTTCGCTGTAACTTTTGAAATAAAGCGTCCAAATCATTTCGCCCATAACGCTTGTTTTAAATGGAAAATATTTGGAAATCGTTTCGTTAGTGGGATTTTTTGAAGCATCGTTAAAGAATCAATCACAGCCGGCAAGAAGGAAATTTTCCTTTGGCGTATAACTTTAAAATCATATCGAGAACAATCATAAACGATGAAAGGGAAGATGATTTAAAGTCATATGTTTCAATACTTCATTTGCATAATTGTACGTTAGGAAACTATTGGAATGGTAAAGGGAAAGGAAGTTTAATAAACGGTAGAAAAAAAGGGGGTCTTCTAACAGATAAAACAATATTATAAAGCAGGTGAACAAGTGAAAGGGAACAGGAAAAATGTTGCATAAAGATAATCCTAAACGTAAATATTAAATGTTGCATAAAGGTAAACGTAAACGAAAATATTAGAGGAACGGAGGCGATACACTTTCGCCTCCGATGACCATTTACTAATCTAGATTTCTTATTTTTTTATCCATCCGAGTCCCATGGCCCCTTCTCCGAGATGGGTGCCGATTACTGGACCAAAATAACTAATGGTAAATTCCACATTCGGATATTTCGCTTCTAATTTCTCCTTCCATAAAAGGGCTTCTTCCTTCCGATTACCATGGATGATACAGGCCCGATATGCTTCCCCAGATTTCGCATCTTCCCCGAGAAGTTCAAAAATTCGCTCCGTCGCCTTCTTTTTCGTCCGAATTTTTTCAAAAGGAACGATCACTTTATCGACAAGATGGAGAAGGGGTTTCACTTGCAGTAAACTTCCGATTAACGCTTGGGCTGCAGATAATCGGCCTCCTTTTTGTAAATTCGTCAAATCGTCGACCATAAAGTAAGCCCTTGTAGAAGATTTTAATTCATCGAGACGGGCGATAATGGCCTCCGGCTCTTCCCCTTCCATAGCCATCTTAGCCGCTTCTTCTGCATAAAAACCTTGAATCATACAGCTAATCTCCGAATCGTACGGGTACACTTTAATCGAGTCGACCATTTGCCCTGCGGTAACCGCTCCTTGATACGTTCCACTAATGCCGCTTGATAGGTGGATGCTAATAACCGCATCGTATTGTTTGGAAAGCTCTTCGAATAATTCAACAAACATCCCTGTAGACGGTTGAGTCGTCTTCGGTAATTCCTTGCTTTCTCGTAATCGTTCATAAAATTCTTCCGTGGAAATATCTATTTCTTCCTTATACGATTGATCCCCGAAAACAACGCTTAACGGGATTATATGAATATTCAATTTTTTCCGAGTCTCTTCGGAAAGATATGCGGTACTATCAGTAACTACGACGGTTTTCACCAATTTAAAACCTACCTTTCAATTAATCTTGATAAAATGAATCATCCCATATTCCCTTTAAAAAAGCAACGACCTTTTACCGAAAACATTTCATTCAATTTGTTCATCAACCGACTCGGACATTTCCGTATATTTTCCATTGTACAGTCGGAAATTTTGCCACCGATTCTCTACTATATTAAAAGAATTCCTTTGCCAACTTCATTTTTTTAAAAGATGCATGATTTCAATTGGTCAACCCATTTTTTACCTAAAGATGCATGATTCCCTTTGGTCATTCTATATTTTAATGCTAGAACGGTATTTTTCCGCTCCACTGGATTGTTTCACTTTAGGGACGGACATGTTTTTCCGGGGCATGAAAGGAAGCCTTCTTTTTATATTCCATGAAAAGGTAAAAATTCCTGCAATTTTCGCCAAATTCTTCTCTTTCATTCCTGATTTTTATCCGAATGGAATCCAAACAAAAAACCCGTTACTTATTGAAATTTTGTAACGGGTTACACTGGATGAATCGAAAATGAATATTGAATCAGTTCGTTCGAACATTGAGTGACTATTTGATATGACCAACATCGACCCAACCCTTTTTAATCGCTTCAACGACCGCTTGGGTCCGATCTTCACAGTGCATCTTTTGCAAAATATTACTTACATGGTTTTTCACGGTTTTTTCACTTATATATAATTTTTCCCCGATCTTTTTATTACTTTTTCCTTCCGCCAATAGTTGTAAAACCTCGCATTCCCTCCTAGTCAATAAATGATAAGGTCTACGAACCTCGTATTTTTTCTCTGAATCTTGAACATTTGCATTCGTCGTTTCTGCTAATCGACGAAACTCCTTCACGAGATTATGGGTCACTTTCGGATGTAGATAGGACCCTCCTTCTGCAACGACTCGAACCGCTTCAATTAATGCATCCACGTCCATTTCTTTCAATAAATAGCCGGTCGCACCCGTCTGCATCGCATGGGTCACATAGTTTTCATCATCATGAATCGATAATATAATTACTTTCACGGTCGGATACGTTTCGATGAGCCGTCGGGTTGCTTCCACACCATTTACATTTGGCATATTAATGTCCATTAAGACAACATCCGGCTTATATTTTTTTACAAGATCGATTGCCTCAACCCCATCTTTTCCCTCACCAACAATTTCAAAATCTTGTTCAAACTCGAGTATTTTTTTAATCCCTTCCCGATACAACTGGTGATCATCGATAATAACGATTTTTGTCTTTTTAATCCGTTCTCCCTTCGTATTTACCTCATTATTGTTTCCATTTGCAATCAATGTATAATCCCCCTTCTCTTTAAACTTTCCACGACATATCCCATCATTTTCTTCTTAAAATATTTCTAATCCGATTCGATTAATCGTCCTTGTTTAATGGAATCCTAATCATCACCCGGGTCCCTTTTCCAATTTTTGAATCAATTTTTAATTCCCCATCCAATAATTCAACCCGTTCTTTCATTCCCCTCATCCCAAATGATCCTTCCTTCGTCTCTTCCGGGTTAAAGCCAATCCCATCATCCCTAATCACCGCGACGATTTGTTTTTCCATGATTTCCAACTTCACTTGGATCACATTTGCTTTCGCATGCTTTATAGCGTTTTGTACCGATTCTTGAATTAACCGGAATAAGGCCACTTCCATTTGGGAATCGAGCCTTTTTTCCAGACCAATATTTGAAAAGGTAATTTTCGCAGTTCCGCTGTATTCTTCCACCGTTTGTAAATATTTCTTTAATGTTGGAACGAGACCTAAATCATCCAATGCCATCGGTCGCAAATCATAAATGATATGTCGAACTTCATATAATGCATCCCGAACGGTTTTTTTTAAGTTTTTGATTTCTAAAAGGGCCTCGTCCATCCCCCGTTCACGGGATATCTTTTCGATTAAATCGGAACGCATAATGACATTGGCTAACATTTGGGCAGGACCGTCATGTATTTCCCGAGACAATCGTTTCCGCTCTTCCTCTTGTGCTTCGATAATTTTTAATCCGAATTCTTGTTTTTCCTTTGCATCTTGTATATATTCGGAAACATTTTTCATGTCTCCGTTCAAATAATTTAGGACGACTGTCACTTGGGAAACGAGCCGATCCGACCGTTCGATAATTTCCTTTAATCCAACTAATCGTCTTTCTAATTCGTCTCGACGTTCCCGAAGTTGTTTTTCCAATTGCCTTGTCATCGTCAATTTCATTTGCATTCGATGGGCATATTCGTAAGCATCCCGAACCTCTTCTTCCGAGTAATTATTAAAATGCATGCTAACTTCAGACAAACGTTTTCTCGCCGAACGCACTTCCCTATCCAATTTTTCTTCTTCATCGATGACTCTGTTAACCAACTCCTTAATTTGCTTTAACTCTTCATAAATTTGACCGACATCGTTTCGACAACTTTCACCAATTTGAAATATTTCATCTTTACTTTTTCCAACCGTATCGATCATTTTTTCAACAATTTCATCAAGGATTTTTGGATCGATCTGTTTTATAGGCATAGTTTTTCCTCCAGCAATAAACAACCGATTACGCTAATTATATTTTTAAAAAATGATATTGAATAAGATTTATATGTTTAACCTTTAACACTTTTCAACGAAAGATAAGGGTGTCGCGAAACTTTTCTCCTTCCGATAATCAACCTATATTTTATCGTGAAAAAGAAAAAAGGACTATCAACTATGTATGAAAAATTTACCAATCTCCAAAAAATAGTTCTTTTTACCTATATTTTTTCCTTCAATTGCTACTTTTTACCTATTGTAATTCTAAAACCCATTAGACTATCCTACCGATATAAATGGTATTTAATTCCAATTGCTTTTAATCCTTTCTTTTATCATAACACTTTTTTTCGAAGAAAAAGGAGATACTTTTATAAGAAACGTTAAAGAAAGTTTCGACAATCATTCACATTTTCCAACCATTTTTTATGTTTTTCGGTAAACACCTTTAAAAATCGATCAATCTGTTACATAATAGACTTAACAAAGGAAGAAATATGAAAAAACAAGTCGTGTGATTTCCAATGATGGACTTGACCATTATATGAAGGAATTGACGGAAAGATAAAAAAAAGAGGAAAGCCGATTGGCCATTTCCTGTGGAAAAAGCAAAATTTTGAGGAAATTTGAAAGACCGTCCAAATAATCTTGTGGATGTGACTGCCACCCAATTGTTTGGAGGATTGGAAAAGAACATATTTGGCCAATGGAAGTGGGAGGCAATGAGGAAATCGATTCCAAGTAACTCGAAAAACCCATCGAAATGGACCATGGTCTTCGTTCCAATTATCTATATATTTTCTGTTCTTTTCTTTCTAATTCCCGAAGCAACTGATATAGTCTACTTTGGTCATACGAATAAAGATCTGTAAATTTGATAGTATAAATCATTTGATGCTGTTTTGCGAATTCTTCCTTTCGAATTAGTTTACCATATAAATGAAATAACTCGTTCTCCAAATAAAGAGTAAGCGTTAATTCGACATTTTTCCTCACCGAAATATCATGTTCAAACATAAACCGCATGTCTATGTAACCGATATCAACAATCTTGCCAATCCCCTTGTTCTTTTTAGAAGATACAACTGGTTTTCCATCGATTCTACTAAAATAAAACTCGCATCTTCCATTTTGCACTTTTGCCCGAAATAAATTTCTTCTTTTCCTTTGTTTCAACAATGACTCAAAAGATTGTTGATATTTGTATAATTCAGAAATTGTAACATCCTTTGTATAAAGAAGTTTTTTATATTTCAAAATTAAATAAATAGACGCAATTTGAGTGAGTGATAAAACGACTGTAGAAAAGAGAGTAAACACGAATCTCATCCTTACTTTGAACAATCGGCTAGCTTGGTTGGTTTTCCTAGTAAAAAACCTTGTCCATATTGAATGCCTATTTTTTTCGCTACAGAAAGTTCTCCTGGCTTTTCGATTCCTTCCAAAATAAACTTGGTCTTAGAATTGCCGAAATATTGTAAAAGCAACTGAATCAGCTGTTGCTTTTTCGGAGACAGATGTAAATCTTTTGCAAAATACCGATCCAATTTCACATAATCCGGTTCCAATTCAACAAATTTTCGGAAAGGAGATGATCCTGATCCAACATCGTCAATGGCAATCGCAATATTAATCTGTTGTAATTCGGCAATCGTTCGTTTAAATAAGGGAAAATCAACAATTTTTTCCAGTTCACTGATTTCTAATACAATTTTCCAATTATTTGGATTTTGGGATGAAATTTCATGGATGAAATGAGAAAAGGAAGGAAGGTTGATTGTAGAAGGGAATACATTTAAAAACAAATGTTTCCCGTGTATCTTGTTAGACTTTTGTAAACCTTTTAAGGACCATTCCATCGATAATAAGTCTATCTCATTTAATTTGTTCAAATTTTTAGCTATCTGAAATAAGAATAAAGGATTTTGGACAGAATTGCT
Organism: Fervidibacillus halotolerans; assembly: GCF_026547205.1. Classification (GTDB taxonomy): domain Bacteria; phylum Bacillota; class Bacilli; order Bacillales; family Caldibacillaceae; genus Fervidibacillus; species Fervidibacillus halotolerans. The sequence goes on from NZ_CP106877.1 coordinate 2,245,442, forward strand.
GCGTAGTAAACTTTCAAAGCCGAATACTTCATTCGTCCCGAGATTTACAATCGGTTGATAATGATGGAAATATATTCCCTTTTGAAAACCATTTCTTAAATCTTGATGATTCATCAATTTCTATCTTCCTTCCAAATTTAAAACATCTTTTGCAAATGAAAAAACGCCATATCATTTCAAACAATTGTCATGGAAAGTTTAATAAAGAGGGATGGGATGTAAGTACCTTCATTATATTAGATAAGAATTATATCGTCAATGATATATTTTTTATCAATTCCATTTTTCTACCAAGGGGTGTTTCTTATGTTAGGTGAACGTTTAATCGAATTAAGGGGCAACCGTACACAAAAAGACGTTGCTCAACAATTAGGAATTTCAAGGGCGAGATATTCCCATTATGAAAATAACTATGCTCAACCAGATTATGATTTGCTCATAAAAATAGCTGATTTTTATAACGTGTCCACAGATTATTTACTTGGAAGAACGAATGAAAAATGGAAGACAAATGAATCCTTTACGACCATTCCGATCGATGAAGTAATCGAAAAATATCCAATCACTTTACATGGGAAAAAACTAGATTTAACCGAGGAAGACAAATGGGCGTTGCTTCTTTTTTTCAAAACGTTGCAAGAGATGAAAAACCAGAAAGCAGCGACAAAACCGAGGGGTGGTAAAAAGGAAGATTGATGTAAAAGGAATGATTTTACACCCGAATATTTCTTCGCTTTCGATTGGAGGATTTCAACGTTTCCGAAAAGGAAGCTTGGATATTCTCCTTTTTTCGAGAGAAAGGAAAGGATTCCGCATAGAAGCACCTCCTTTTTGAGACATGCCCATCTTAAAAAGTAACTGGATAAGAACCCCAAAAACTGGTGAACAAATTCCGTCGTGCCATATATGTATCCCTTGTCACATTTTTCAATCCCTACCGCAATGGGATGATCAAGAGGGCCATCTTTCTTGTCACATCATAAACAAATGGAAATAAGTTAAAGCCGATAATGTGAAATAGTTCCATATATACTTTTCTATTAAAATATTATCTCCCCCTTCAACACATCCATAAACCACCATTTTCATTTTCCATACTGTTTATAACATAAAAATCATTGTTTATTGATGGATCAAATTTTTTACTCATTTTTTCACAAAAATAAGTATGAAAACCATTCTTTTTTTCGTATAATAAAAAATGTAATAAAAAACATAGAAACGAGGGATATAGATGAAAGCAGCATTATGGTATGGTCAAAGAGATATTCGTGTGGAAAATATCGAAGAACCGAAAGCAAAAAAAGGTGAAGTGAAGATTAAAGTCGCTTACACAGGTATTTGCGGTTCTGACTTACATGAATATGTTGCAGGCCCGATTTTCATCCCAGTTGATGAACCTCATCCACTTTCCAAAGACAAAGCTCCTGTTGTTATGGGACATGAATATGCTGGGGAAGTTGTAGAAGTAGGAGAAGGCGTTGAAAATGTGAAAGTCGGCGACCGCGTATGCGTGGAACCGATCTATAACTGTGGTGAATGTCCAGCATGTAAAAGCGGCCATTACAACGTATGTCCCCAATTAGGATTTATCGGATTATCTGGTGGAATTGGCGGATTCAGTGAGTATAGTGTCGTGCCTCAAAAAATGGTACATAAAATTCCAGATAATATGACCTTCGAACAAGGAGCCCTTGTTGAACCGACAGCTGTTGCCGTTCACGCCGTTCGTCAAAGTTCGTTAAAACTTGGTGATACCGTCGCTGTATTCGGTACAGGCCCAATCGGATTACTTGTTATTCAAGCAGCTCGAGCAGCTGGTGCAAGTAAAATTATTGCGGTAGAAGTATCGAAAGAACGTCAAGAATTTGCGAAAAAAGTCGGTGCAGACGTGGTAATCAACCCGTTAGAAACGGATCCGGTTGCGGCCATTAAAGCTGAAACGGGTGGCTATGGTGTAGATGTTACTTTTGAAGTTGCCGGTGTTGAAGTAACTATCAACAATGCGATTGAAGCAACGAAACCAGAAGGCGATATCGTAAACGTAAGTATTTGGGAAAAACCAGCTGCAATTCCGTTAAATAATTTAGTATTAACGGAAAAGAATATGGTTAGCATTATTGCTTATCGAAACATTTTCCCGGAAGTTATTCAGTTAATTGCTAACGAACAAATTAAAGCTTTAGATCTTGTAACTAAATATATTAGCATCGATGATATCGTTTCAGAAGGATTTGAAGCATTAACGGAAGATAAAAAGCAAATCAAAATCCTTGTCGATCCTTCGAAATAAAAAGTCAATCCCTCAATGATAAAGGCGATCCTGTAATCGGATCGCCTTTTTTATCACATCACATCGCCATTTCGTACGATTCTTCCTGTTCTTTTTTTCGATACACTCTGTTATATTTCCAGACAAAATACGTCAAGGAAATAATAATGGAGCCGACGATGAAAATGCCAAGAACTTTTGCATTTTCCCACATAAAGGTGTAATCACCGCTTGAGATCACCGCTTTAAATCCGAATACACTGTAAGTCATCGGTAAAAAGGGATTAAACCATTGAATCGCCTTCGGTACGACTTCAAGGGGAAATGTTCCTGCACTCGAAGTCAGTTGTAATATTAACATAATGACGGCGATGAATCGACCTGGATTTCCCATCATCGTCGCAAGGAATTGAATGATACTCATAAACGTCAAACTTGTAATAATGGTAAATAGGAAAAATAAGGGTACATTTTTCACCTCAATATCGATGCCATACAAAACAACTATACCGATCAGTAATGCTTGAAAAATTCCGACCAATGCCATAACGGAAAACTTACTAATAAACCAACTAAACCCATTTTTCGGAATCCCTGCTGAATCCACTAACGGATAAATAATTGTCATAATTAACGCACCGACGAATAAGCCTAACGAGATGAAATAGGGAGCAAATCCAGTTCCATAGTTTGGCACAGGGTGAATGTGATTCACATTCAATTCGACCGGATTGGCCATCATTTCATATGTCTCGTCATCAGGATGAATATCACTCGTTTCTTCCTTCGCCTCATTTAACTTTGTACTCAGCTCTTCTGTTCCTTGTTGAAGTTCTTGTGTTCCATCGTTTAATTGGCCGACACCTTCATTTAACTGTTCAATCCCATTGGCAAATTGACCGCTACCATCGGATAGTTGAACCATCCCTGATTGCAATTGATTGACACCACTTATAAATTCACCGGATTTTTCACTGGCTTCATGGAGTTTTTGGGAAAATATGTCCATATTTGCCGTATATTTCTGTTGCCCTTGATACAATTGGTCACTTCCTGTGTGTAATGCTACCATCCCTTCTGCCAGTTGTTCAATCCCACTTTGTAATGCCTTTTGTCCATTTTGAATCTCTTCTAATTTGCTGATCATTAAATCAAAGGTTGGATTCACAGCTGCTTGGATTTGTCCTTCAAGAACATCCGCATTGAGTTGTGCTTTCAACCCTGATTTCAATGTGTTAAATCCCGTATCGATCGATTGAATCGTTTGATTGATTCCCGTTGAAATTCCCGATGAAAAAGCCGGTTGCAGTTTCGCTTCCAATTGTTGGACCAATGCAGTTTCATTAGGTGCATTGGCAGTCATTTGTTGAATGATTTTAGCAGTTTGTTCTTTTCCAATTAATGGCTCGAGCTGAGAAGCCAATGCTTCCATTTGTTTTTGGTTGCTTTCGACAATGATATGGGCAACTTCCTCTGCCGTACCCTTCCCTAATTGATCTGCCAATTCAGGTGCCAATTGATTGGACAAACCGCTTTCGATCGATGATTGTAATTGGTTAAGCCCGGTGATCAACCCACCTTCATTGCCGACTAATTGTTCACTTAACTCGGAAGCAAGTTGATCGGGCAATTCCTTTTGTAACTGTTGTAAACCTACTGCAAATCGGTCTGTTCCATCGACGAGTTTAGGAATGTTTTCTTTCGCTTCGTTTAGTCCATCATCTGCTTCTTTTATTCCGTTGGCAAGGGAACCTGCTCCATTTTCCAATTGTTTTGAAGCATCTAGTAGTTGATTCCCTGCTTCATCAAACTGATGAAAACCATCTGAAATTTCCGTTGCTCCCGATGCCAGCTCTTTCACTCCATCTCCAACCGAATTGATTCCTTCATGAAGTTCCAATGACTTTTCGACTAACAATCCGACATTGTCCTTCAGTTCTTGCATTCCATCCTTCAGTTGTTCAGCACCATCATTTAACTGAGTCGCTCCATCACTTGCGGACTGGAACCCATCTGCCATTTCTTCCATTTTTGAAAAAACCGTTTCCGCATAAATGGTTGAAACTTCTTCAGCGATCGTCCTTTGAATTTCCTTTAATGCTGACTCACCAATTTGGCTAGCAAGGAAATTGTAACTGTCATTTGGCAAATAGTTTATCTCCATCTTTTTCGGGGAATCATCCATTAATGTCGTGGCATTTTTTGAAAAATCTTTCGGGATTTCAACGACCATATAATAATCTAAATCATCTAAACCTTCCATCGCTTCCTTTTCCGAAACGATTTGAAAGTCGAAGGCGTCGTTATCCTTTAAATTGTCCGCTAAATCCCGTCCTAAATGCAGCTCCTCGCCGTCAAAATCTGCCCCTAAATCATGATTTATCACTGCAACAGGAAGTTCACTCATCTTTTCGTACGGATCTTTAAAGGACCAAAGAAACATCCCACCGTATATGAGCGGTATAAAAAGGATGACGATGAGCGGAATGAAAATCTTTTTATTTTTTCCTATTTGTTGCAGTTCTTTTAAAAACAAGTAAAATCCATTCAAATTAATCCCTCCTGATGAACTAATTGACCAATTTAGTCAATTGGACAATTACTGTAGAAAAGATGGACCATCACAAATGTGATCATCCTATCCATTCGTATTTTATTTGATTATTATTTTTCCTCATTCATTATGTTTTTTTATTCTCGGATTGCTAGTCCTCGAAAAATATACAAGTCGAGCAGTTCGGACAATTTTTCTTTCGATAACGGAGGATTCTTTTTTTCCCAATCGAAAATTAACGCGATATATATTTTTAATATCACAAACGCGGTAATTCGCGGATCGCATGACCGAATTTCCCCATCTGCAATCGCCTTTTCAATTTGTTTTGCGATGTAGCTAACGATCGCTTCTTCAAAATGATTTTGTGCTTCGACGACTTCTGGCGCACCGAATTTCGCTTCTTCAAATAATTTAATCGCCAACTGATGGGTCATTCGGTATTCCAACATTTTATAAATTGCCCGATGAACTTTTTCATAAAAGGAAAGACCTTCTTCAACTGTTTTTTCTGCTTCATTCTTCATCTCTATAATTAATTGTTGCATAATATGCTGAAGCAGTTCTTCTTTATTTTTAAAATACGTATAAATCGTCCCTTTTCCGACGTTCGCGAGTTTTGCAATTTGATCGATCGTCGTTCCCTTGTAGCCAAACATGGAAAAGGATTGGCCAGCCGCTTCGATTACTTGCTTTTTCCGGTCCACTGTCACCTTCTTTTCCCTCCTGATTGACCGTTTGAATAAAACGGTCATTTTATACATATGCCATTATATGCCTTTTTTTATCGAAAGGCAAGTCGAATGAATAAAAGGAAATGTTTTCTAGAGTTACCCGTTGAACTATTCCTAAAATCCGTTAGTTGAATAAACAGCTTAAAAAAACCTTTTGAATACACCTTTTTGTTGATTTGTATTTTTCAGTAATTGTTTTTTCGTATGAACCTCATTCGAAAAATAGATGATTGCGGTAATGATTCGATAGATTTATAATAAAAAGCGTATGGTTTCGTTTATGACAGGAAGATAGACAAGCACGATTTACTTTGATTGGTCATTTGCTATAGATGTTTTGGATCAAACCCTCTACATGTAAATGGATGATTGGGAAGTACTTCACGTTTCTTAAACAATGAACGTGAAAAACCCGATCAGGTTTGAGGCACGAAAGGAGCGTCGTCTGTGCGGACGAATTATTTAACTGTAAAAGGATACGGGGAACATGAAATCGTCATCCAAAAATCCCGTTTTATCGCATACATCGATCGTGCTGAAACGGAGGAAGAAGCACAAGCCTTTATTCAAAAAATAAAAAAGATGAATTGGAATGCCACCCATAATTGTTCCGCCTATTTAATCGGAGAAAACGACCAAATTCAAAAGGCAAACGACGACGGAGAACCATCGGGAACCGCTGGCGTACCGATGTTGGAAGTACTGAAAAAAAGAAATGTGAAAGATACGGTCGTAGTAGTAACGAGGTATTTCGGTGGAATTAAGCTCGGTGCCGGTGGACTGATTCGTGCATATAGTCGAGCAACTTCAGAAGGATTGGATGCAATAGGGATTGTTGAGAGGAAATTGATGCGCATCATGCATGCGACGATCGATTACCATTGGCTTGGAAAAGTGGAAAATGCGCTTCGTTCCTCCAGTTACCAAATGAAAGATATTGACTATTTGGATAACGTAAGAATAAACACATACATTGAATTTGGACAGGAAACAGTATTTGCCGATTGGATGACGGAATTGACGAACGGACAAATCCAAATCCAAGAAGGGGAAGAATTGTATATGGAAATTCCCGTAAACTAATGTTTGGAAGTAATCAAAAATCCTTACAATCTGCCCATACACTTTTAAAACAATCCTAGATCGTTTCAAACTATTCAAAACATTCCGTCCATAATGTTCGTACATTTGATTGATAAAAACAGGCCATTTAATAAAGGGAGAATGATGGAAATGCAATCTCGAATGGAAAAAAGAATGCGTAAAAAAACAAAACGGAGGAAACGTAGGCTCTGGATTTTCACACCGATCCTCCTCCTATTTACGATCGTTTTCATTTACGGTGTACACTTAGCTACGAAAATTGCAGATGTGACCAATGAAGCACATCAACAGTTAGAACGGGGAGAAACTTCGGAAAAACGGGTTGAACCGGTATATCCTGGTAAGGACAATTTTTCCGTCCTATTTATCGGTGTTGATGAAAGGGATGGTGAGACGAAGAGTCGATCGGACGTATTAATTCTTGCTACCTTTAATAAAGACGACCATTCAATTAAAATGTTGAGTATTCCCCGCGACTCGAGGGTCGATATTCCCGGATATTATACGACGAGAATTAATACCGCCCATTTCCTCGGTGGAGTCGATTTAGCTGTCGAGACGGTAGAAAATTTTCTCGATGTCCCGGTCGATTATTATGTGAAATTAAATTTCGACGCGTTTATTGAAATAATCGATGCCCTCGGTGGAATCACTGTCGACGTCCCTTTCACCTTCACCGAGATGGATAGTGAAGATCATAAAAACGCAATCACCTTACATGAAGGAGAGCAGCATTTGGACGGGGAAGAGGCACTGGCCTTCGTACGAATGAGAAAACAAGATCCCCTAGGTGATTTTGGAAGGAACGAGCGACAAAAGCAAGTCATCAAAGCGGTTATCGAAAAAAGTGCGACCTTTTCATCGGTGATGAAATACGATGATATTTTAAACAGTATTGGAAAAAACATGACGACAAACTTTACTTTTCAAAACATCATCGCCCTTCATCCGTATGCCAAATCGATCCAATCGATTGATTCGTTAAAATTTGAAGGACAGGATGCATATATCGATGGCGCATATTATTTCATCATAAACGAAGATTCCCGAATAGAAATGTCCAATATGCTAAAAGAACATTTAGGCATTGAAAACACGACCGCAGCAGAATAAGACAGAACTCCCTACGAATTTTTAATACTCGATACTTGTATAAAGTGGACGAAAATATGTCCACTTTATTTATTTTTTTGGCGAATCACCCGGACGTTATCAAATAATTTCAATATCGGTTTATATTGATGATGAACTAACCCAACCTTTTCAATTAACAATTCTAAAAAGAACAAAACAAGAAACAGGAGAAATAACGAACCCGATACGGTTGTCATGGAGAAAATAAATGCAGATAACGCGAAAAGGGAACTGATTGCATAAATGAGTATTACCGCTTCCAAATGGGTAAAACCGATATTCATTAAACAATGGTGTAAATGGGATTGATCCGGTTTCGATATGGGACGTTTATGGACGACCCGTCGAACGATGGCTAAAAAAGTATCGGAAATCGGCACACCTAAAATTAATATCGGGACGATAAAGGATATAAACGTAATATTTTTAAATCCGAGAAGCGATAGGACGGATATGATAAATCCTAAAAACAGGGCCCCTGTATCGCCCATAAAAATTTTTGCAGGATAAAAATTGTACGGTAAAAAACCGAGAATACTGCCAACCAATACTAAGGCGATGAGATAAACGTAATGATCATTCATTAAAAATGCCATTCCGGATATGGATATGAGTGCAATAACAGAAACACCTGCAGATAATCCATCTAACCCATCGATAAAATTTATCGCATTTGTCACACCGATGATCCAGAAATACGTGATTGGAATACTTAATTGACCAAAATGCAAAGTCCCTCCAAAGGGTAAGTGGACAAAGTCAACTTGAATATCCCCGAGGAAAATTACGATGGTTGCTGCCAAAATTTGACCGATCAATTTCTCCCATGGCTTCAATCCATGTACATCATCGACGATACCGACCATAATGATGAAAAAACTTCCGACCAAGACCGCATCATGAATTCGATGAACCGGCTCAAAAAGAAAAACACTTATGAGGAAACTTATATATATGGCCAAACCACCTAAAATCGGTATATCACGGGAATGGACTTTCCGTTCATTCGGTCTGTCCATAATTTTCATTTTTCTCGAAAACCCGATCATCAACGGTGTCAATAGTAAAGAAAGAAAAAATGGTAGAAAAAATTGGGCAACCAAAGCAACCCCTCCAATGTTCGTTCTCTCTTTATTTTTTGTTAAAATCGCTGAAACATTTATCCGAATGCTTCCAATTTTTATTTAAAATTCGCGAATCTGCCCTTTCATTTGTTCCCAATGGATTAATGTTACATTGGAGAGTCAATCCTTTAAATTTACAACGAACAAATGCTCCGATTGAACTTTTAAGATGGGGCATTCATTCTCATTTTATGAAGTCGAACCTATTGATATTTCGATGCTTCTTATTAACATTCACCCCTTATTTATTGTAAAATGGTAGAAAAGACGTACTGAAAAAGGTGATTCCATGGTAAAACAAAAATGGCTTAAATGGCTAACCATCCTGTTTTTCGTCATCGGTATAAGTTTAGTCAGCTATTCCCTTTTTCAAATTGGGAAGGGTAAATACAACGTGGAAAAACGAAAAACGGAAGCCCAGGAGCTAATTGACAAGTCCCAACAAAATTCAAAGGAGACAGATGAAGAGGAAGAAGTGCCAATCGTTCCTGAAACAATTGAATTTCAAAAAGGAGAAACGATCGGATTACTTTACGTTCCAAAACTGGATAAGGAACTTCCAATCGTAGAGGGGACGGATGAAGATGATTTGGAATTAGGTGTGGGCCATTATATGGGTACAGGTTATCCGATGCAAAATGACCAAATCGTGTTATCCGGTCATCGGGATACGGTTTTTCGAAATTTTGACCAATTAGAAATCGGTGATACGTTCATCATTAAGCTTCCGTATGGCACATTCGAATATGAAATTTTTGACACCGAAATTGTCCCTGCGGATGATACGACGGTCATCGGGCGTTATTCCGAAGAAAATTTAACTGTGACGACTTGTTATCCATTTTACTTTTTAGGCGATGCACCCGATCGTTTTATCTTTTATGCAAGGCCATTATTTGACACCGATCAATGAAATCCGTTCCAATCGATCGAAAAGAATAACTACATCATTGTTCAACATTTACACGCTTTTTTTGATATTGAAAAATTAATTTGTCTAGCTCTTGACTTACTTTAATCACATTTCGTGAAGAATATCCTTCTTCATTTATTAATTCACACATTTTCTCCCTTAGTTTCTCTATATCTCGATCGAAATGGGGATATAGTGGATTCAAGTTCATCACACCTTTTTTGATGTATCAATTTGTTAAATTTAGCTTATCGAAATATAGGAAAAAAGTCCATATATGCCGGCAAACACTAATAGGACTTTATTCCCATTTTTCGATTATTTGTAACATTTCCCTAATTTTTGTTTATAATATGGTTTAGATGTTTTCCAATTTTTTCGTAAATCGAAATAAATCGTTTCCTCTTTATTTATTTTCAAAAGGAATTGAAACAATATACCCTAAAAAGGCAAAGCCATTGAAAAATGGTGACGCAAAGCTATAGGGACTAAAGCAGCCGGACCGAACGAACGGTTCGCTGCAATGTCAGCCAGCTTCTGAAAGGTATATGTTGATTGCTTTTACCTTGCCTTTAAGGGGAGTCATACATGGATGTAAAAAGTGTAAAATGGTTAGCTGTTGGCGATCGGCTTGCAGAAGACGTTCCAATTGAGGGAGACATCTTAAAAAAAGATACGATTTTATCGATGAACCAAATCTTAGCTCTCCAAGCATCCAATATTAAATACGTAAAAGTTTTCCCTCACTTCCTCGATCGTGAAGACTCATTTCTTTCAAAAACTTCTCCAACAAATCCAGTTGAAATTATGTTTTCGAAAGAAATCTTCTATGATTTTGTGTTTTCAAATGCGAGAAGAGGGCGCTTCCGTACGCTTTTAGAAGCGAAAAATGACTTTTTATTCCTCGAAGATTTATTTACCTATAGTATGTCCAATGAATATGTGAAAAGTTTATTATACGCTTTAAAAACATGGGATCGGTATAGTTTTGACCATTCTTTGGACGTGTTTATCATTGGAAGCCTCTGGTTAAAGGAGCTCAATCCCTCAAATATAGAAACAGTTGGTACGGGCTTTTTAATGCATGACATTGGAAAATTGAAAGTACCTCGAACAATTTTACAAAAACAGGCCAAACTTACCTATGAGGAATTTGATGTTGTGAAAAATCATACAATTTATGGAGAACAACTATTAAAGAAGTTTGGTTTTTCGAAAATACCTCAAACGTTTGCCAAATATCATCATATCCGCCTTGACCAAACCGGTTATCCGAAACAAGTCCCGGATTCTTTACCATGGGAAGTGTATATATTAATGATCGTCGATGTTTTTTCTGCCCTCACTATGGACAGGCCGTATCGAAAAGCCTTTACATTCAAGGAAGCGATCGACATTTTGTTCAAGGAAAAACGAAAATTTAATCCTGATTACGTAAAGGCTTTCATCCGCTTTATTACAGAAAAAGAAAAAGCGATCGAAGTATAAAAGAGAAATCTAATTCCCTTATTGGTTCGATCTGTTGGATCAGTCACATGAAAAAATCGAAACAATAGCTCTATGGAAGCAATCGTCTCCCATTCATTTACATTTCCGGCTATTTCCTTATATAATGAAAAAAGATGTATATTTTACGGGAACTATTTCCGAAGCTACTTGGAGGGAATACTTTGACTGAACTTCGACGCTCAAATAAGCAAAAAAAACGAAAATGGCGAAAAATTGTACTAATTATCATTGGACTCATCGTTCTTGGAATCGGCATTTACATTTTCTCCCTTTGGCGCTCTCTTTCCACCGCATTGGATGCTATGTATCAACCGATTCGGGAAACGTCAGAAAAAAGGCTGGAAGACATCTCATTAGAAAAAAGTGATCCATTCTCTGTTCTTCTCCTCGGTGTAGACGAGCGGGAAGGTGATCGGGGCCGATCGGATACGATGATCGTGTTGACGGTTAATCCGAATACGGAATCCATTGAAATGATTAGCATTCCACGGGATATGCGGACGGAAATCATCGGTCGGGGCACTCTCGACAAAATTAATCACGCCTACGCCTTTGGTGGAGTGGAAATGTCCATCGATACGGTGGAACATTTTTTCGATATCCCAATCGACTATTTTATTCAAGTAAATATGGAAGGGTTTAAGGAAATCGTCGATGCGGTCGGAGGCGTTACAGTGGAAAACGATTTGGAATTTTCCTACGGCGGGGATCACTTTGAAAAAGGAACGATAACGTTAAACGGAGATGAAGCACTAAATTTCGCACGAATGCGGAAGGAGGACCCTCGAGGTGATTTTGGTCGCCAACTTCGCCAACGGCAAATTATCGAAGCGATAATAAAAGAAGGAGCCAGTTTAAAAACTTTAACCAATTACAGCGAAATTTTTACCGCACTCGGTAATAACGTAAAAACGAATTTAACGTTCAATGAAATGGTAAAAATACAAAAACATTATAAAAATGCGGCGAAGGATATTGAGCAACACCAAATTAAAGGATCTGGAGCGATGATCGACGGTATATACTACTACGTTGTACCCGATGAAGAAAGACAAGCTTTACAAAACCTATTAAAGGAACATTTGGAAATTGACGGAGCTTAAGATACATTCCATTGCATGAAAACAGGATTCGGAAAGTACATGCGTTTTATGAAAAAATGGTTGGTGGCGACTCCCTCGAAAAAATCGGGGCGATCCGATCAGTCCCTAAGCTGAGGAAAGGGAAGATGGCCGGCTATCCCTTGTGGAAAAGCACGAACGGAACACCCGACAGACGAGCTTACAAGTCGAAAAGCGGAATGCACCGCCAACGAAATGAAATCGACCGCATTCATGAAAGGATTTGTACTTTTTTCGACAACCCCCGGGATCGAGGAAAACGTCCGCCACCAAAAGAAGGGCTGCAACCTTTTTCCAGCCCTTTTTTTAATTCAATATTTTCATCATTTTTCATGGAGAGAATGCCATTGAACAAAAGCAAACGGAAAATTTTCCTTTTCCATTTCTTTAATATTTAATCGAAAATTTTCGGTATCCCTTTTCTTGATCCGAATAATCAACTTGCATATGTGTAATTTTTATAAAACGATGTAAACCCGTCTTTATCGTTTCTAAAAATTGATCTAGCTCTTCCTTCGTTCCTTCAATTTCCAGTTCGACCCTTCCGTCATCCAAATTTCGAACCCAACCATGAATTCCTTGTTCCAGTGCCTTTTGGTAAACGGAATAACGAAAGCCGACACCTTGAACCCGGCCACTAACAATCACATGGGCAATCATCCAATCCCTCCCTTTACAAAACATCCCACGAAAAAATCAATATGTAAAGAAAGGGGTCCCGGTACATGGACCCCCTATTGATATTCCGTATAAATACGTTCCATGATGAGACGAATTCGGAACTTATTCGATTTCAATCGTTCTCCGTTTCGGTTTTGATGGTTGTAATTTCGGAATTTCCAATTTTAAAATTCCGTTGTCTAATTTTGCTTTAATTCCATTTTCATCGATATCATCGACATAAAATTGTCGAACGAATTCGCCGTAACGTCTTTCTTTCCGAATATATTTATTTGTATCGTCTCTCTCTTCTGTCACTTCATCCCGTTTCGCCCGAATGATCAACCGATTATCTTCCACTTCAATCGTAATATCATCCTTCGTAAATCCAGGTAGTTCCGCCACGACATAATATGCGTCTTCCTTTTCCATCACATCCGTTCGAAAAGAATGTACACTAGGAGATAACGGAGAAATGCTGCTCGTTTGTTCAAAAGCTTCATTAAAGGATTTGGCAATTTGTTCAAATAAATCTTCACTCATTTTACGAAAAGGGGTTAAATCAAACAACGTTTCCTACCTCCTTTTACGAATGATTATCGCCCATCGATCCAAGTTAATAACCGATGAGCCATTTCCTAATCCTATTTTATCCCTAATAGTAAAAAAATTCAAAAGTCAAATTAATCGATTTTTCGCGGTTTTTCTTATATTTTTTCGCCATTTCTTTGACTTTCTTTGACTTTGACTATTTTTGACCTTTTTTAATAACTAATTTAAAACGTTATTTTCTAGTCTTCTAACCACCGAGAATTGCCTTAATGGTTTGTCACCGATAACGAATTGGACTTCCCATCCCTTCACCGGCAAGGCACAGATGGATTAGCCATTAAAAAATGACCAACATTTCGAAAACATGAATCCTAAAGGGAACGATTCAAGATATAAAAAGAGTCCCTAATCCTATCGATTTTCCAATTATTCATTCAAAAATCAAAAGGATTGCCAATGATTTTGTCTCTTTAATTTTTAGTGTTGGTGACTAAACCTAGCACCTTTTTTGATCAAAAAATAGAGACAAGTGACACTCCCTAGTAAAAGCCAAACCCCATTTAAAGGAGTAATGTCACATGTCTCATCATTATTGAAGTTCCATTGGCGGCGACTCTTATAGGGAAAGCCCGAGCCTCAAGACCCCCCGGAAACGTTGTTACAAGGAGGCGGGATCGTGCCACTGGATGCGCGTCCGCCAATGGAACGAATCACTTCAAATAAATTTTGGATGAATGGACAATCTAATCCGATTACATTGTACTGAAAAAAGTCACGAAATTATTCACCAACACGATTTGACAAAGAACCAAGATTTTTTGCTAAAAAAACACCTCCAATTGGTTTCATCAAAAACCATCGGGGTGCTTTTCCAATGTTTACAATTCTTTCACGCTTTCCCTTTCAATAAATTGATAATCCACGATTATTTTCGTTTGTTCCGTCACGCCCTCTTCCATGATATCCTTTAGTAAAATTGCACTTTTATAACCAATTTCAAAAAAGTTTTGCTTGATCGTTGTAAGGGGAGGTGTCGTAAATTCGGAAATGGCTAGTCCGTCAAATCCCGTAACAGATATATCGTCTGGAATCGTATATCCCGCTTCTCGAATCGCCTTCATAACACCGATTGCCATTAAGTCGCTAAAACAGAGGAAAGCGGTCGGTTTCTCATCTTCTAAATACTGTTTTGCCACCGAATACGCATCCTGTTCCTTAAAATTCCCATACAATATATGATCCTCCGACAGCTGTGTATCAAAGGCGTGAAAGGCATCCATCACACCTTTGAGTCGTTCCGTATTCACATAAGCCTCTTTAATTCCAGCCATAATAACGATCTCTCGATGATTTTTTTTCAACAAATATTCCGCCATTTCCCGTGCTGCCTTCCGATTATCAATCGATACACTTCCGATAATATCGCTTTTTTCAACCGGCTCAATATCGATCAATACGCATGGGATGTTTGCATTCATCAATTCCTTAAAATACGAATCATCCGTTCGAATCCCTTGCAAAATGGCCCCACCGATATTCCGTTCTCGACAAAATTGCGTATATGTTTTTTTTCGTTGCTTTTGAGAATCGATTAAATAGATCGCCAATTCATAATCGCTTTCATCGACAGCCGTATAAACCCCTTTAAATGCTTCTAACGAGTTATCGCTATCCTTTTCATCACTATCCATAATCCCTGAGGTTATCATGCCGATCGTCATTAACCGTTTCGAAGACAAATTTTTCGCCACAACATTCGGCGTATAATTCAGTTCTTTGGCGATTTTTAATATTTTTTGTTTCGTCTTTTCACTTATATCCGGGTAATCATTGAACGCCCTCGATACGACGCCAATGGATACCCCGGCTTTTTTCGCCACATCTTTAATCGTTGCCACTACAATCATCCCTTTTATATCCCTGATTTACCATTAAATTCATAACATATTATATACGATTTCCAATGAAAAAAGAAAAACCGCAAACTTCTTCTTTACTTAATGCCTGCTGTTTGATCGTTACTTTTTAAGAAGTATTTATTTAATACAACATATATAATAAAGATCGGTATGATGGAAATGATCGCTCCAGCCATAATTACATCCCATTTTGTCGCATTCATATACTGTTTCGATAAAGCATTCAACCCTTGTGTAAGCATATATTTATCCGGACTGGAGATGAATAGTAATGGTTTCATAAATTCATTCCATACACCCATAAATACGAAAATCGCCTGTGTAGCTAGAGAAGCCCGGGCGTTCGGTAAAACGATGCGGAAAAAGGTACCGAATCGGGTTAAACCGTCGATTGCCGCCGCTTCTTCCACATCCCTCGGGAAATTGATAAAAAATTGACGCATCATGAAAATATACGTAATGTTAATCATCGTTGTGAAAATAATCGAAAAATGGGAATTAATAAGCCCGAGATTCGAAATGACAATATAAAGGGGAATCATCGTCACTTGGGACGGAATCATAATGAGCATCAGGAGCATACTAAACATAAACTGTCTTCCTTTAAAAGGAATCCTCGCTAATGCATATCCGGCCATCGTATTGAAAATCACATTTAAAATCGTAACAGCAAGGGAAACGGTTAACGAGTTTTTCACCCAGGTTGGAAACTGGGATTGGAAAATCGTTTCATATCCGTCGAAACTCCACTTTTCTGGGAAAAAGGTTCCCCCTGCGGAAATTTCTGCCGTCGTTTTAAATGAAGTTAAAATACTCCATAAAAAGGGAACTAATGTTAACAAACCGTATAAAATTAAAATCGTATATACCGTTGTTTTTAATATATTATTTTGCCTTTTCATTTTCATCACCCATTCACTTCGTCCGCCTTCATCACTTTATTAACGATAAAGGTGACCATAAAAATAATGATTCCCAATATAAAGGCCATCGCTGTCGCCCGACCCATATCGTTACTCGTAAACGCCAATTGATAAATATACAACGTAAAGGTTAACGTTGAATTTTGCGGACCTCCGGAACCGTTAGAAAGGATAAATGCTTGGTCAAAAATTTGAAAACAACCGACAACACCCATCGTAATGACATAAAAGGTGACCGGCATTAATTGAGGTACCGTAACGTAGAAAAATTGTTTGATTTTGCCCGCTCCATCGATTGATGCTGCTTCATACAAAACTGGAGGTATATCTTGCAAACCGGATAAAAAAACGATCATAAAATGGGGGACGGTTGAAAAAATATTCATAATCATAATGACCGCCAGTGCTAAATCCGGATTTGTAATAAATTGGACTTTCGTACCGAATAAGGAATCGATCATGTTTACGACTAAACCGTTATTGTTAAATAACCACATAAAGATTAATGTCATCGCTGAAGAAGATGTTAGCGTTGGAATAAACATAATTGAAAGAAAAAGTCGATTAAATTTAATTTTACTATTCAAAAGGGAAGCCAAAACCATCGCAATAATCGTCTGGATCGGTACAACGACCATCACGTATTCTCCAGTATTTTTAAAGGCGGCCCAAAATTTCGGATCACTGAAAATTTTTCCGTAATTATCCAAGCCGACAAATGTTCTCGTGCCCGCCAACAAATCCACTTTAAAAAACATCATATAAAGGGCGTAGATGATCGGTACGAAGGTGAAAATAATAATGACCGCTAACGCAGGCGCCATAAACGTATAACCTTGTAGCAGTCTCCGTTTCCCTGACATGTCATCTCAACTCCTTATAAAGGGAACTTCATACTCGCACAATCGTGTGTGAAAGGAAGGGCTGCCCTCTAGGAAGCAGCCCTAAATGAGTCTCATTTATTCTTGCTGTCTTTCAATCTCAGCATTCGCTTCTTCTTCTGCCGCCTTCATCGCGTCTTCAACGGATAAATCCCCGTTTAATGCTGCTTGGAATTGGTTATCAAAGGATTGGGAAATGATTGGCAATGTAATGCCGGACGTCCAAGGTGTTCCGTATTTCGCACCTTCCACATGTTCTTTTAAATTCGGATCTTCCGTTAAATTCATCTTTTCGGCAACGGAAATACGTGTCGGTAATGTTCCCGATCCTTCACTCCATTGTTGTTGTCCTTCACCAGTCATGTATTTCACGAATTGGAGAGCCGCATCCTTGTTCTTTGTATTCTTTGAAATGGCATATCCGACGGTGAAAATCATCGTTTGTTGTTTACCATTTACAGTCGGTGCAGGTAAAACCTTATATTGAACATCTGGATAATCTTGTTTCAATGCACTTAAAACCCAGTTTCCTTCGATCATAATAACCGCTTTATTCGCTCCAAAGGCTGCACCGGACCAATCCATACCGAGGTCAATTTGCGGGCTTAAAATATACCCTCCGTCTTGTCCAACAACGATGCTTTGCAAGTAATCAAGGGCCTTTTGACTCGATGTGAAGTCTGCCTTGCCATCATCTTTTACTGGATTGAGACCGGAAGCGATAAATGAACTTAAGTGTCTTGCCATCGTTCCGTCAAATACCATCGCTGCTTGACCGTCTTCCAATTTCGTTTGCAATTCTTTCGCAAATTCAACTAAACCTTCCCAATCGGACGGTACATCTTCAATCGTATATCCTGCTTTCTCTAACAAATCCGTATTCACATAGGTTGCCAAAGTGGAATAGTCTTTCGGTAATGCATAAAGATTACCATCTTGATCTTTAAATGCATTTAATAACGGTTGATAAAAATCATCCGGATCTTCTACTTCATCGGTAATATCTAAAAGAACGCCACTGTTAATAAACTTCGGTGCAACATACGCTTCTAAATAAAATACATCTGGAGCATTTTTAGCTGCAAATCGAGCCGTAATCGCATCTTGGAAGTTATCTTGGATTACTTCAATCTCCACGTCGATCCCTGTTTTCTCTTCAAAACTTTTTACCGTCTCTTCCAATGCGTTGGATTCCGCAGGAGAAGACGCCCAAACTGCTAATGTAATCGACTGATCTTTTGAATCATCGGATTTCCCACTATCTTCGTCCGACGAATTACAAGCCGCCAACGTAAATACGAGTGACAACGATAAAAGCACATAAATGAGTTTTTTCATTGACCCTTTTCCTCCTTATATTTGTTTAAATATATGTGAAATGTTCTTGTATTCTTTGTTTAAACCGGTTCGATACATCCCTACTATAAAACAGGTGAAGGGAATACCGACTTTTGAAGGGAATACGATGCTGTATTTCCAAACATTTCATCCATTGTCATTTTTAATAAATCGTGATACCCTTATTCTTATATACGCTTTCTTCTTCCGTATGTCAGAATGGATTTCTGAACATACGGTTTTTTTCTTTTTTGCCCTTTTTTATTGATCCCAACGATCCCCCTTCCTCCGGTTTCATATAAGAATACAAGGACATTTACCACCGGCTAAAAACATTTTTCAAGATGGAATTTGTTTCCCATTCAACATAACAGAAAAGCATTTACTGTTAAAGTTGGATTTCTAGTTCCCCATGACAAATCATATTTTCTCCTCGGACATTCAGCGGTATATCTTTTCCGTTATGCGTCCGGATCATTAACGAGGACTTTGTCACTTTGATTAAGACAGGTTCACCTCTCCAATAAATGGTAAACTCCATCTCCTCCCAATGGTCCGGCAATCTTGGATGGAATGATAACTGATCACCTGTAAGCCGAAGACCTGCAAATCCGCAAACAGCCGCTTGCCATATCCCACCGATCGATGCTGCATGAATACCATGATCCGACGAATGCATAAACGGTCCTAAATCGATTTCTGCTGCCCTTCGAAATAGGGAATAGGCTAATTCGGTCTCCCCTATATCATTTGCTAAAACTGCATGGGTGGATAAACTTAAGGAAGAATCATGCAATGTTCTCGGTTCGTAGTAATGGAAATTGGCCCGTTTTACCTCTTCATTGAAAAATGGCTCTACTTGATTTAATAAATAGAACATAACGAGCACGTCTGCTTGCTTCGTAACTTGCATTTGATTTACTTGTTCTAAATTATAGTCGAGGAATAATGTACCGACTTTTTTACTCTGTTTATATTTCGTTAAATCGATCTCTTTCAATTGTAAATACGTATCATCTTGTGGGATGACAAGATCCGCATTCGGTTGGGGCAAATAAAGTTTTTCCGATCGCTCCAACCAAAGAGGGTAAGCCTTTTCCAAATGTAGTTTTTCATTTAACTGTTTCAGTAACGATTGGTTCTCCCGTTGAAGTTTTTCATAATACTTGATTGCTAACTGCAAATTGAAATGGGCCATATAATTTGTGAAAGCATTATTGTTTACATGTTCTTTATATTCATCGGGACCAATCACATCGTTAATATGGTATCTCCCGTGTGTTTCATCCCATTCTAGACGACTCGCCCAAAATTTCGCCGTATCGAAAATCATTTCATAACCGTACCGATTCATGAAATCTTGGTCACCGGTAATTTGGTAATATTGGTAAACGGCAAATGCGATGTCGGCCGTAATATGCTGCTCAATAAATCCTGACCATATTTTCGTTTGTTTTCCCGTTACAATATCCACTGCTCCCCAAACCGGCGTAACTTCGCCATCGGATGGCCAAGCAGCTTCCCACGGATACATCGCACCTTCGTAATTGTTTTCCTTCGCTTTTTTTCTTGCCCCTTCCAAACCTAAATAACGATACGTTAAAAGGGACCTTGCCACCTTAGGATTCGTATAGGTGAAAAATGGTAAAATGAAAATTTCCGTAT
Organism: Fervidibacillus halotolerans; assembly: GCF_026547205.1. GTDB lineage: Bacteria > Bacillota > Bacilli > Bacillales > Caldibacillaceae > Fervidibacillus > Fervidibacillus halotolerans. The sequence goes on from NZ_CP106877.1 coordinate 2,265,845, forward strand.
CCCAGAAGGAATGACCTTTATAGCCTTCACCACTAAGTGCCTTCGCACCGATTCCCATCCTTTCATCATGGGCAGGTGCCATCGCTGTTAAATGATAGATGGCAAACCGTAATGATAAAAGATCGAAGCCATCTTTACTTTGAATGTGTAAATTATAGTGATTCCAAACGCGTTCTTCCCACGTTTGAACATGCTTTTTGAACAATCCATCGTAACCGATTTGTAAACTATCTCGTAAATCTTGTAAAGCCACATCTCGCAACTGTTGGAAGGATATACCTTCCTCAGAGAAGGGACGATCAATGCTCGTGTAGACGTTCGTTATTTTTTCCATCTCCAATTTGTCCCCAGGATTTAGTTCCGCCTCAAAAGTAAGCCAAATTTTTCTACGATCGATGTGCATCCGTTGATTTTTAATCTCTTTTCCATTTACCGTAACTTGATGGGCGGAATTGATCACGACATCAACATTGGATTCGGTCGTATGTTGGAGAAGTTGGAGAAATTGTTTATCGAAAATTCGTTTTTCCCCTTCAAGGAAATGTTGAGAACCACTGTTTGTCATCCGACCATCGATCCCCGAATCAAAGGATATGGAAACCGGTTTATTTACACTTTCAATTTCCATTTTCATGCCTATTAAATGTAAATTTTCGAGGGAAACGAACCTGCGAAAGCGAAAGCGTAATATTTTTCCCTTTGGCGATGTCCAATCAAATTGTCGAACGAGCTCAGCATTCTTTAAATTTAACTGACGTACATAATTTTCCGTTTTCCCTAATTCTAAACTGAATCGCTCCCCATCTATACGAATGTCGATTCTTGTAACATCAGCAAGATTTGGTAATTCGGTGACTTCCCCTTCACCAAATTTATTAAAAGTACCATTAACAAATAAATTGCGAACTTCTTTTAAGTACGGTTCTTCTGTAGCCGAACGAAGGCCCATATAACCGTTCCCTAAATACATGATTGATTCACATTTCCCAAGGGTATCCGGAGAAAATTTCGTTTCGGATACGATCCAATTTTCGTATTTCCCTTTACCGAGCGTATAGTCCATCATTATTGAAAAACCTCCATCAAAAACGTTTTTGTTTTGTTCAAAAATTTTTTCTGCTAAACTATTTCTTCGTAAAAACTAGGTGTCGTTCTTCGCTTAAAACGTTACAATTCGTAGCTAAATGTTTTTCGGAAGATCTATCATCAACCTTCCTCTAATAACAAAGAGAAAAGGGAACTACTCACCTTTAAATCAAATCTTTGAGAACGAAGCTAAAGAACAAAAACGTTTTTGTATTGTTCAAAAAACATATATCGGTTCCTTTTGGCCGATATCCGTTTTTTCCAAAAACGTTTTTGTATATAGGAATAATAAAACGCTTTCAATACCATTTTCATTTTTATTGTACTACCAATATTTCAATTGGTCAATAAAAATATGAAATGGGGTTTTGTCTATTTTTTTACAAAACTATTTATTTGTTTGTTCATCTTCCCTTTCCCTTTAATTCCTTTGGTAAAAATGGGCAATATTGTTTAAAGGATTTCTATAAGCAATTTCAAGATCCCTTTCGCCATCCAAGCAAACCAAATTGATTCCATATTTCGAAAAAAAGGGGGATAAATTTTAATCATGATTGAAAATTCCATAGGCAACCATCTCTTTCATCGAAGCAAACCATCGTTCATCGGAAATGGGGGAGGAATTGGGTATGGAAATCGTTTGGAAAATCATGCCGATAATTAATTCATCTGGTAAATGGGACTTAATTTTTCGTTGTTTTTTTCCCTTTTCAATCAACTGTTGTAGTCGTTCATACATCTGTACATGCATTTGATTCAGTTTTTTCTTATTTTCCGCCATCCGTTCATTCCCCTGTTTAGGTATCAAAAAAATCATACCGAGAACTTGATGAATCTTATCATGTTTCAAAATAGCTCGGAGTAAAAATTCGAATTGGTTTTCAAAGTCGCTGATCTCATCCAATTTTTTCAAATCACTCATAAACTGGTTCATTTCATATAACATAAAGTCAGAAATGAGTTCATCCTTGTTTTCGTAATATTTATAAATGGCAGCTCTCGTAACACCCAATTCCTTGGCCAATAGTCGGATGGTAAATCCCTCATACCCGAGTTCCAGCAATAATTTTTTCGTTTTTTGAAAAAGATCTTCTGTCGTAAATTTCCTTTCCCTAGCCATCGAATCCCCCCATGACAAATTAGTCAAAATCTTACTCCCCGCCTGGAAATATAGACGGGGAGGTGAGAGCTGTTATCGGTTATGTGATGAAATGAATGGTCGTGAAACGTTTGAACAAAGCTGTGGCGACAATTATGTTCCATATTTGAGTTCATGTTGGAGAGGAATTTCTTCAAATCGTATTTCCATGTAACAACGGAACATATTACCGCAAGATTGATGCAGCCATTCGCGTAAATGTATGTCTTCTCCCTCGTATTGCAATAGAGTAAACCATAATATTTTCTGGAACGGCAATCCCCATTAATCCGGTATCCCCAATATGGTGGATATCTGCGCCGGCCATTTTATTGTATAGGGCAATCCGTTTAATCGTTTCCTCATCGGCCCCCTCTTGGCTCGTCCCAATGGTTGTCATGACGAGTGCACCAGCGCTTTTTGCCGTTTCAACTAATTTGGATAATTTGTCTAAAGATGTCCCTGGAACTGTGCCCACTCCGGGAAGTAAAATGACATCTGCACCAGCTTCTACAAATTGGCGAACGACTTCTTCCGACACTATATTTATACCCGCTTCACCTTTTACTCCAGCTCCATGCATCTTTCCAGCGATAATCAATCCGTCCTTTCCAAAGGCTTCCCTCGCCAGTTGAATGGATTTCGTGATTTCTTTGTTCGTCACACCTGTTTTCGGATTTCCCGTCAAACAAACAAAATCTGCTCCAAGTTCCTTTGCTTTTTTCAAGGATTCCAAGGTAGCCATTCTTCCTTCAGATAATGTCGAAAGCGTTTCTGCTCCCCTTGCATCGAGATCGACCGGTTCTAAGTTTACCCCGACGGGTCTGCCAACCAATTCCTTTACTTTTCGCAACAATTGATTAGGCGAAACCCCTTCCAAGCCTTCGATTTTTGGATGATTTACATCGAAAAAATTTAACAAAATCAAATCCGCTCCGAATGCAGCTGCATATTCCGCATTCGTTAAACCAGGATATAAGGGGGAAGCGGTACAAATGACTTCAGAAACCATCGTACGCCCTTCCGACGCATCGATCGCCCTTTTCAAATCTTGTCCAGTCATTTTTTGAAAATCCGATGCTGTACAGTTCAATAACCTTTTCATTGATTCATCTCCCTTAAAAGAATAGTTAAATCCATCTCGCTTTTTTATCCAGTATTATTTTTGTTATATAGTAAATATATATAAAAGAGCAAGGGATAAAAAGCCTCTTTTCTTTTGTTCAGAATTTAGTCGAAAATTTGTTAATTTATTTTACTTAATTCAACCCCGATTATATTGTATTTTCGTGCATTTAATGGTAACATAACTTTAAAGGAAATTGAATATACACATGTGACTGATTCGATCAGGCATGGTGGTTTACATTGAGGCGTCGTCCCTCTTTAAACCATCATGCTTTTTTATTTCCCATTTAAATGAAAGGAAGTTAGAAGAAATGTTTACATTTTTTAAAAAACGTCGTAGTTTAACCATTATTGCACCGATGAGTGGAAAATATATACCGTTAGAAAATGTTCCCGATCCGGTATTTAGTGAAAAAATTATGGGAAACGGTATTGCCATTGAACCGACTGACGGAAACGTTTACTCCCCAATCGATGGAGAAGTCATATTGATTCCTCCGACGAAACATGCGATCGGACTTCGGGCGGTAGACGGAACTGAAATCTTAATTCATATTGGTTTAGAAACCGTTACATTGGATGGTAATGGCTTTCACCTACTTGTTGACGTTGGGGACAAAATAACTGTGGGTCAAAAACTTGCGGAAGTTCAACTCAATTATATACGAACCCATGCCAAATCAATCGTAACACCCATTGTCATTACAAACGATTCGGACGGAAAAAAAACCTATACAATCCCGAATCCTAAAGAAGTCATTGGCGGAAAAACAGAAGTACTCACGATAACCGAAAACTAGTAAACGGTGGTGACCCATGAGGATTTATAAAATATTAAATAATAACGCCGTGATCGTCAAGGACGGTGGGGTAGAAAAAATAGCAATCGGTCCGGGTATCGCCTTCAACAAACAAAGAAATGATGTGATTAACCCTAAAAAAATCGAAAAATTATTCGTGATGGAAGAAAATGAAAAATTACAGCAACTACTCAAACGAATTCCTGAAGAACATTTTCTCATTTCAGAAACAATTATCTCCTATGCGGAAAAACAAATGGATACGAAATTAAGCGAACATATCCACATTCAGCTTACCGATCATATTTCCTTTGCCATCGAAAGGATCAAGGAAGGGATTCATCTTCGAAATAAACTGTTGAACGAAATCAAAATATTATACAAAAAGGAATTTACCATTGGGCTTTGGGCCATTGATTATATTAAACAACATCTTCAAATTGAAATGGATGAGAATGAGGCAGCTTTTATCGCTCTCCACTTGCATACGGCAAAGCAAAAGGGAACAGATTTAAAGGATGCCATTCGGCAAACGACGATCATTCAAGATATGGTAAAAACGATTAAAAGTCTTGTCCAAATTGACGTACAGGAAGATGATTTAGCTTATCACCGATTGATTACCCATCTACGTTACGCTTTGGCACGGACGAATAAATACGAGATTCGTACTTTGGATGATGAAATTACGGAAATGATCCAAAAGAAATTACCCTTCGCCAATCATTGTGCACATGTTTTAGCAAAAAATGTTGCTGAAAAATATGATATCCACTTTTCCGAACAAGAACTGGCATACATTACGTTGCATATTGAACGATTACGAAAAAAATAAAATCGAACAATTTATTTCACCTAGCAACGCAGGCACTCAAACATTCGATTCCATTTAAGGAGGTGATGAATAAAAAATAGAAGTTTCAAACCCGTCGTCCTTATTTTCGTTATTGACTCATGGATTGGTTTCACTGTAAAACCCGTTTAAAAACAAAGAAATGATTGGAGGAAAAAACAATGGTCATGAAGTACGTGCAAAAGCTTGGACGGTCTTTAATGTTACCAGTAGCCGTTTTACCAGCAGCCGCAATTTTAATGGGGATCGGATATGCGATTGACCATGAAGGTTGGGGTGCAGGAAACGCGTTAGCAGCTTTCTTCATTAAGGCTGGGGAATCAATTATTGGAAATATCCCGATTTTATTTGCCGTCGGTGTTGCCCTCGGAATGGCGAAAAAACGGGATGGTTCAGCCGCACTAAGTGGTCTCGTCGCCTATCTTGTCACGACAACCCTTCTGTCCACCGGGACGGTTGCGATGCTACAAGGAGTTGACGTGGCAGCAGTAGATCCGGCTTTCGGCAAAATTGGAAACGCCTTCGTTGGGATTTTATCCGGAATTATCGCATCTATTTGTTACAATCGATTCCATCATGTGAAACTGCCGGATGCCCTTGCCTTCTTTAGTGGAAAACGTCTTGTACCGATTATGACCGCTACGTCGATGATCGTCATCTCTGGCTTATTGTTCTTTATTTGGCCACCATTGTACGGGGGACTTGTCTCCTTTGGGGAAACGATCGCGAAACTCGGTGCAGCTGGCGCTGGATTATACGGATTTTTCAACCGACTTCTCATTCCAACCGGATTACACCATGCCTTGAACTCCGTGTTCTGGTTTGATGTGGCAGGAATCAATGATATTGGAAACTTCTGGTCCGGAAAAGGAGAACTAGGTGTAACCGGAATGTATCAAGCTGGTTATTTCCCGATTATGATGTTCGGACTTCCAGCAGCTGCCTTAGCGATGTATCATACGGCGAAATCAAATAAGAAAAAAACCGCCGCATCCTTATTATTTGCAGCAGCCCTTGCATCCTTTTTAACCGGTGTAACAGAACCGATTGAATTCGCCTTTATGTTTTTAGCACCAGCCCTTTATCTCGTTCATGCCGTTTTAACCGGTATTTCCTTATTTATTGCATCCGCGTTCCATTGGACAGCTGGATTCGGTTTTAGTGCAGGTTTGATTGACTTTATTTTAAGTTCCCAACTCCCTCTTGCAAATCAACCATATATGTTGCTCGTTCAAGGACTCGTTTTTGCTGTTATTTACTACTTCCTATTCCGTTACTTAATTGTGAAATTCAACTTGAAAACACCTGGCCGGGAAGATGATGAGGAAACAAAAGAAATTCCTTTAGCACCTGGAAAAGAGAGATTTGCTGTAATGGCAGCACAAATATACGAAGGTTTAGGTGGTGACGAAAACGTCATCTCCGTTGACAATTGCATTACCCGTCTTCGTGTAGAAGTAAAAGATATGAAAAAAGTCGATCAAGGGAAAATTAAAGCGACTGGAGTCCCAGGAATTAAAGAGGTCGGTCCGCAAAATATTCAAGTGGTCGTCGGAACAAATGTCCAATTTGTCGCCGATGAAATCGCTAAACTGCGGAAGGAATAATCTTATCGTTAAGCCAATAGCAGGTGGGGAAATGGTGTGTCAACATACCATTTCCCCTCTTTTAATGGATATTGAAAAGGTTCACCATTTGAATCGATTTAACCGAACATGTCAAATTTATCGTCCGCGAAAATTCGGCCGCCTTTTTTCTAAAAATGCGTGAACGCCTTCTTTGAAATCATCGGAAGTATAAGCATCGATTGCCATTTTTTCGATTTCCACCGAACTTTCCACCGAACCCCGAAAAATATCCTCAATTATTTTTTTTGCACCGGAAAGGGACATTGGAGCATTTTTCGCTAACATTTTTGCATATCGATATGTTTCTTCCACCAACTCCTCCGATGGAACAATTCGATTAACAAGTCCCATTTGAAAGGCTTCCTCCGCATCAATGATTCTTCCGCTAAACAATAAATCCTTCGCTCGGGAAGGTCCGACTAAATCGACTAACCGTTTCGTTCCCGAAGTATTGTAAACGAGTCCTAATTTCGCCGGTGTAATACCAAATTTACCCGTCGAATCGGTAAATCGGAAGTCGCAGGCAAGGGCGATTTGGCAACCCCCTCCGACACAAAAGCCTTGAATAAGAGCGATGGAAGGCTTTGGTGAATCGATGATTACCTTTTCCAATTTTGATGGAAGTTCATTAAAGGCGACCGCCCTTTCCCGATTATGATAAATCCCTTTAAATTCGGTAATATCCGCACCGGAAGAAAAGGTCGTCTCAATAGAACTTCGAAAAATCATCACCTTCACTTCTGGATTGTTCGTACATTGTGTAACGATATGAATCAGGGACTCCCACATCTCCCAACGGATGGCATTTTGTTTTTCTGGTCGATTAATAACAATCGTCCCAATTCCGTCATCGATTTGTAAAAAGACATCCTTTTTCACTTCGCTCAACCGATTTCTTTTCACCAATTGATCAACCCTCATCTTTCCTAACCAGTGTTTGGTTACATTATAGCTTACATCGAGGAATTCGGAAAATCGGGAGGATTAAGGAGAATTGTATTAAAAAATTAAAAAATTAAATTTTTTCAAGGTCATTTATTCGTTTTCACTAATTAAAATGGGGAATTTTTGCCGGAAAATTAAATTTTTACTTGTTTTTTGAAAATTGAAAATTAGACACCCGTTCCCTCCCTATGTATTTTAAATATACCCGGGAATCTAATAAAAGGCGCGCCTTTTAGAAAGGAATGGAAATGAAAACATTTGAAGAAATCGAAAAGGAAATGCGCCCGATGATTTTCTCCATCATTCGTGGATTAAATATTTACAAAAACTACGATGAATATGTGCAAATCGGCTTAATCGGTTTGTGGAAAGCATATATTACGTACGATCCAAAAATAGGAGCCTTTCCAACCTACGCATATCACTATATTCGGGGAACGATTTTGACGGAATTACGAAAGGAGAAGAAAAAGGAGGAACGAGAACTGCAAGTAAAGGAGGAAGATTGGAAAATCATTGGAGGCTCTGTCCATGATGAACTCTTTATCCATCAATTTATTTTTGAAGAACTGTTAGCCAAACTTCCAGAGAAAAAGCAACAACTCGCTCGTCTTTATTTCTACGAAGGGATCGAACTGAAAGAAATTGCGAAACGATTCCAGATCGGTTACTCAACAGCGAAGCTTTGGAAACGGGAGGTGATCCATTATTTAAGAAAGGAATGGGAAAATGAGTATTGATACCTTCGGATTTCAATGAAAAATTGGGCGGTTATTATATACTCCGCCCAATTTCCATCCTTTTTTCAGTCCAATATCATCGGGAATTTCAAATCGTTGTTATCCAGCTTGTTGAACCTTTTCTTCTTTCTCTTTTCTTTCTTTGATCCATCGATTCACAAAAACGGTAATCGCACCGTCCCCCGTTACATTCGTCGCCGTTCCTAAGCTATCCTGTGCTAAATATAAAGCAATCATTAGGGAAATCATCGTTTGATCGAAATGTAGCATCGCCTCCAACAGCCCTAAGGCAGCCATCACCGCTCCCCCAGGGACACCGGGTGCTGCGATCATCGTTACAGCTAACATTAGGATAAACGGCAAATATTCCGCAAAGGTCGGAAGATTTCCAGACAATAACATGACACCCATGGAACTAATGACGAGGGTAATCGTACTTCCAGCTAAGTGAATATTGGCCAAAAGCGGAATCGTAAATTCTGCCACACTTTCCTTTACTCCTGTCTTTTTCGCTTGGGCCAATGTCACGGGAATCGTTGCTGCCGACGATTGGGTACCTAGGGCAGTAAAATAGGCTGGCGACATCGTTTTTAATAATTGAAACGGATTTTTCTTGGCAACGGTCCCACTAGACAAATATAAAATAAGCAAATAAGTAATGTGTAAAATTACGATTAGAACAAACACTTTCGCAAACAATGATACAATCGTCTGAACTTGTCCGCCAAAGGTCATGTTGGCGAAAATTCCAAAAATATGAAATGGTAAGAGTGGAATAATAACGTTATTAATTAGTTTTTCAATGATTTTTTGAAAATCTACAAACACGTGATATAAAGCCTTTTCCTTCAATACGGACAATCCAATTCCAATCACAAATGCGAGAATTAACGCACTGACCACATTCATAATCGGAGGAATCTCCACTTCAAAATACGACGAAAGTAGAAATTCTTCCGGATTTTCCGCATCGACTAAGCTTTGTCCAGTTAGCAGTTGGGGCAAAACCGCTTGTCCGACAAAAAAGGCGACCGTCCCCGCCAAAATGGTTGAAAAATAGGCAATGGCTGCCGTCCATCCGATCAGCTTTCCAGCCCCTTTCCCTAAACTACCAATACCCGGTACGATAAAGCCAAGAATAATCAGTGGGATTACAAAGCTTAAGAAATTACCGAAAATCCCGTTAAACGTAGCAAATACCCGAATGAACGAATCAGGGGAAAAACTTCCAAATAAAATACCAAGGATGATGGCAACAATAATTTTAGGTAAAAGACCGATGTTCCGTAACATTGTTTTGTCCTCCTGTATTATACATTTGTTTTTATAAGGTATACTTTACGATATTTGTGAGAAAAAGACAACCGTTTTGTTTTTTACAATTTTGGAAATTTCCTAGGTTCATTTTTTTTGGGGATTTCCTAGAATAAATGGAGAAATGTGTTTTCCTTCGCCATTTCAACATCGAAGGTTGAAGGAATGATTAGGGGATCAGAGAAAGTCTTTCCAATAAACATACTTATAAACGGTGCATGGAACATCTTTTCCATATTAAAAAAAGATGTCAAACTGTTGGGAAACTCGATGAAAAGAAAAAAAGACTTGTCCCTCCTTACATCTGAGAACAGGGGAGTGTTTACACACGTGAGTCACAGATCGGAGTGATCAAGTGTGTATGCTCAATTATTAACAATTTTAATGGAACTTATCAAGTACTAAAATGGGATTATTTACCATTTAAGGATGTGACTTAGAAGGATGCCTTTGAGAAGATGAAAAAAGGAAGCATGGTCGAAGAGGAGCCGATTGCAGAAACATAAGGAAAAATCAATCATCTGTATCGATTAATGATTTGTTGTTAATTCCATTTTGATGCAAATAACTGCCTGATCCACATGTTTTAAGTATAGTTTTCCTTTCCCGATTACAATACGATTTGTATAACAAAAGAAAAGACCAAAAAACCACTTCACAAGTTAAATCTGTGAAATGGTTGAATTTACAAGTATGGAATTTTCAGTGAATCCGAGTTTCAATCCTTTAAGTTATAAAAAGCACAAAAAAATCGGGAAGACAGGATTTGAACCTGCGACCCCCACGTCCCGAACGTGGTGCTCTACCAAGCTGAGCTACTTCCCGACGATTCTTCAATTGCGAACATCAAACATTATATCATTTCTATTTTAAAAAAGCAATAGGGAAAAGTATTTTCGGAAATCTACAAGTTTGATTATATAGTCAATATTCCTTTTTGTCTATATGAAAATGTTTTAAACGGAGCTTTGATAAAATAGATCGAGGTCCTTCATAAAACAGTGACCTCAATCCTTGTGCGAAAATCCATTCCTTATCCTTATTCCCTGCCTAAAACCTTCATCCATCCTTTTCCCCAATGAATATGTTTATCATTAATTTGCATTTTCCTCGGGACATAAGCCAACCAAACAGATTAATTCTTTAGCTTTGCAGATAACATTGTCGTTCGTTCATTTTATTTACTCTGTATAATTGGGAGGATGTGCGTTCTAATTCATTCCGACTCGGTGTTGCCACGGGTTTACAAACGCTACCTCCCGATACAAATGGCTGGCAGATTCCTCACGATCATTCATTTTTCCTTCTAAACGAGTAAGGAGCGAGTTGTTAAACGTTTAGTCCCATTTAATAAAAGGGAATTACATTCTGAAAGAAACCTTCAAACACATGGCCAATCATTGAAAATAACATATCACTAAAAAGATTGATTGTGAAAAACGTCAAAACATAGACGATTAGCGTTCCATAAAGGAGATCGATACCAGCTTTTCTCCCTTTGGTATAGCTCATCAATACAAAGGGAGGAGCAATAAAAATAGCTGATGTAAAGCCTAAAAATAAAAACATGAAAAATATTCTCATATTTAAAAAGGCCGTGATAAAGGCTAGAGCAAAGATCGCAACGAAGGGAACGAGCATCGTTCCAAATCGGGAAATGACATCTTGAATGGTAGCAGGTATTTTACTAATTTTTATCACTAGAAAAATATATAGGCCTATGAGAAGGACAAAGAGTACCGATCCAATGAAAGGTTTTAGAAAGAGATTGAAAAACGGCTTTTCAATCCACTGTAATACATCGAATAAGGAAAAGTAAATAATCATTGGAATAAAAATCGAATAAAGACCGATTGTAATGAAGCTATTCATTTGTTGCTCCTTACCAACTTTTGAAGCCTCTTGATAAGGATTTTTTAATACCGTCAAGAAATATTGGAAATATCCCTTCGACAATGTTTTGACCGTTTCCAACTTATCGTGATCTTGAACCGTTTGCTGTCCGTTTTCTTGTTCTCCTCCAGGAAACTCCCTTTGATCCTTTGAATCGGTATTTTCCATTAAAGGGGTGCCACATTTTATACAGTAGTTCCCTGAATCATTTTCGTATTGACAATTTGGACATTTCAAATAAAACACACTCCTTTTTCCTTAGAATGGATCCATCCTTTACAGTTGATCGGTACGAAAAAACTCACACACTTTTCACCTCTCCTTTGAACCGATCTCGGAGAATAAGTCATTGGATCCTCATATCTATGTATATCATAAAAATACATACAATCATACACTCGTTATATGTAAAAAAACAATTTTCCCTATTTAAAAAGAAAAAAGATTTATGAAAATATAAAAATCATTCGAATGAATGCTATTTCTTCCTTTTTCATATGTTGATTCGTTTAAAAAAAAAAGACAGGTTCATTCTTTCACCTGTCAATTATAATTTCAACCAAAAATGCATGTTATTCATCGTTAAATCGACCTTTGGAATATCGGTCATTTTCTTTTCGTATTTTAGAAAATAAAGGAAATTATTAATGTCTTTTAATACCTCTGTAAAACTAACTTCAGCGAAATTTTTTTCTCGGTGATATTTAATGTAGCTATACAATACCTTTTCATCAATAAATTCAATGAAATAAATATTCGTATATGTATAGACGTAAAATAGAATTCGATCAAGGGAGTGGTGTAATTGTTGGAGAAAAGGACTGTACGATTTAATTTGAAATTGTTTGACTAAAAGCTCATAGCGCGTCGTTTCCTTCAATGTTTTCATTGCAACATTTTCCTTTCCAACATTCATTTTTCTGGTCCTACAAAAATATCAACACTAGAAAAGGCGCAACCGAAACAATAGGAAACTGACAAACTATTCGCTCTATTAACTGAAAATTCACAAATTTATCCGAATACAACTCCGCTCCCTGTTCAATTCAATTAAACGGTGAAAGACCGATGATAGAACATCAGTATTCTGTACGGCACAATCCCGTACATGGTAAAAAATAAATGTATTTCATTGGCAACCAGGCGATCATAGTTTAAGCATTTAACCTTAGACCCTAGGCTTTGCGTCCTACCCTTTCGGCGTAGTTTGCCTTTTTCAATGTATGAATATTTTGTAGAGAACCATTATTTTACAAATTAAAGTTTAATATACGTTCGATAAAAAAACAATTATTTCGTCAATTTTTTTCAAAGTTTTTGGTGAAAATTCGATATTATTATTTATAATTTAACAAATTTTACTGTTTATCGCTATTTTTCGACATAAACATAGTCGCCAATTATTTTAGTTGGCGACTTCTCCCAAATCCTTCGACAAGATCTGTAGAATATTCGATTTAATCGTCATCGTTTTACATGTTTAAAATTTGGACTCCCTTACGATCCAACGGCAATGATTTTACCGTTCCCTTGATACCTAAATTAGAATAAACCTTCTCCATATAAGGGACGAACAAATGATTTTCCTTTTTCGTTATTGCAATAGTCGTCGGTCCCGCACCACTGATTGCAAAGCCTAATGCACCGTATTCCTTTGCTGCCCTTTTCAACTGGTGAAACCCCGGAACGAACTTTTTTCGATACGGTTGATGAAGCCGATCATCCATCGCCTCCCATATAAGGGACCATTCCTTCTTCGCAAATGCGGCCACAAGTAAAGCCGAGTGGGTTAAAGCATGGATCGATTCTTCCTTTGAATAGGTTGTAGGTAACACATGACGTGCCTGAGCGGTTGAAAGTTTCTCCTCGGGAATGAAAGCAACTGCCATCAAGTTCTCCGGAGGTTTCATTTTGGTAAAAGCATATCCCCCTTCTTCCCTTTTAGCTCCTATAAAAAGACCCCCAAATAAAGAAGCACCGACATTTTCCGGATGTCCCTCCATCTCGGCAGCTAATTGAAACAATTCCTCCTTTTTGAGCGGTTCCCCTGCTAAAAGATTTGCTCCGACCATCCCACCAACAATCGCTGCCCCGCTACTTCCTAATCCTCTAGCAACCGGGATCCCAATATCGACTATTCCTTCCAGTTCAGGTGGTTTTTTCCCCGTTTCACGAAATAATTTTTCCACAGCTCGATAGATGATGTTACTTTTTCCAGAAGGCAGCACTCCATCGGATTTTCCTTTGTATTGAAAATGGGTATGATCGGAAATTTTTAAATGAATCGTCGTATACATTTGTAAAGCCAATCCGATTGAATCGAAGCCGCTTCCGAGATTAGCGGTACTTGCGGGAACGCGTATTAATACTTGTTTCCCCATTCTCATCCCCCCTCTTTTCAACCCTCCCAAAAGGAATCGATCGATTTGTCTACCTAATGCATAACCTTTTTTCATAAGCGACCACTCAAGTTGAGTCTCTTTCATTTCCATCGTAAAAAATTGTTTTTTCGGTAGATCGATCATCTGTTTGAAAACGATACGTATTTTTGTAAAGATGTCCAACTATGACCCGATACCATTCTCGCTCATATTCTTTATTAAAGAAGAAACAACGATTGGAAAAAGCAAGATTTCCCCGTTTAGGCATATTCCGTTAACACTTTCCTTACCGATTCGTATTCGCCTTGCACCCTTTTTATATCAAAGGGCTTATTCAAGACGATATCTGGATCCTTCAATCCATTTCCAGTCAGCACACAAACAACCGTTTCCCCCTTTTCAATCAAACCGTTTTTCCGATGTTTGATTACCCCAGCTAAGGAAGCAGCCGAAGCAGGTTCTGCAAAAATACCTTCCTTTCGGGCAAGTAGTTGCTGTGCTTTAAGGATTTCCACGTCGGTCACGGAATCGATCCGTCCCTTTGATTGTTCAATGGCGTCCGTCGCCTTTTTCCAACTCGCCGGATTCCCAATTCGAATCGCCGTTGCAATCGTCTCCGGTTGTTCGATTACCTTTTTCTTTACAATGGGTGCCGCTCCTTCCGCTTGGAAACCGAACATGCGCGGGAGTTTTTTCATCCTTTTCCTTTCCTTGTATTCAGTAAATCCCTTCCAATAGGCGGAAATATTTCCTGCGTTACCGACGGGAATGGCTAAAATATCCGGTGCTTCTCCGAGCTCATCGACAATTTCAAAGGCGGCGGTCTTTTGACCTTCCAACCGGTACGGATTCACCGAGTTGACAAGGGTGATCGGTTGATGGTTCGAAATTTCTTTTACGATCGACAAAGCCTGATCGAAATTCCCTTGAATAGCGATTATTTTCGCTCCGTACATCACCGCCTGACTTAATTTTCCAACGGCGATTTTTCCATCCGGTATGACGACATAACAGTTCATATTCGCCCTCGCTGCATAGGCGGCAGCAGATGCGGACGTATTGCCTGTGGATGCGCAAATAATCGACCGACTTCCCTCTTCTAACGCTTTGGCAACGGCCATCACCATGCCCCGATCTTTAAAGGATCCGGTCGGATTTACCCCTTCATATTTAAAATATAAATGAAGATCCAGTTCATCGGATAAATGTTCCGCCTTAATTAAAGGTGTATTTCCTTCGTGAAGGTGAACATTCGGCGTATTGTCTGAAACCGGTAAAAGCGATCGATATTTTTGGATAATACCTGCCATCTTCCTCATCCTTCCACTCGATAACAACTTTTTACTTCTTTGATAAAATCCGACTGTTTGAGCAAATCCAACACATGCTCAATGCTTTTTTTCGAAGCAAAATGGGTGACTAAAATGAGTTCCGCTTGACTTTGATCCCCAATATACGGTTTCTGGAATACCTTTTCCAAACTAATTTCCTCTTCTGCCATCCATTCGGCAATTTTTGCTAAAACTCCGCATTCATCTTGAACGATTAATCGTAGAAAAAACTTGGCGTATATCGTCTCCTTTCCTTTCAACACTTTTTCCGAATAAGAAAGGGGCATATGTTTACCGGTCACACCGAGTTGAATATTTTTCACCACGGACACTAAATCGGACAAAACGGCGGTGGCTGTCGGCAATTCCCCCGCTCCCGGTCCGTAAAACATCGTCTCTCCAACTGCTTCCCCATACACATAGACCGCATTGAACACATCATTGACTGCTGCAAGGGGGTGGGTATCTTTCACGAGGGTTGGCTCCACACTTACTTCAATTCCCCATTCATCCCGCTTTGCAATGCCAACTAATTTCATCGTGTAGCCCAGCTGTTTGGCAAAGTTCAAATCTTCCACCGTTATCCCACCGATTCCTTTACATGACACATCGTCCACATTGATTCCTGTATGAAAACCGAGGGATGCAAGGATCGCCATTTTCCTTGCAGCGTCCAATCCATCCACATCGGACGTTGGGTCCTGTTCTGCATAGCCGAGACGTTGGGCCTCTTTCAATGCCTCTTCAAAGGAGACCGCCTCCCTCATCATTTTCGTTAAAATATAGTTCGTCGTCCCGTTGACAATACCGATCATTTTTGTAATCCGGTCGGAAGAAAATCCATCGGTAATCGTTTTTAAAATCGGAATACCCCCTGCCACACTGGCCTCATAATACAGATCACAACCGCACCTGGCCGCCAATTGGAGCAATTCATCTCCATAGAGGGCCATTAAATCTTTATTCGCCGTAACCACATGCTTCCCCTTTTCCAACGCTTTTTGGATATACGTTTTCGCCGGTTCAATCCCACCCATCACTTCGATAACAATATCGATATTCGGATCATTCAAAAGGGTCGAAGGATCAGTTGTTAATAACCCATGTTGAACGGATAAGGGACGTTCTTTCAACGGATCTTTAATTAAAATCCGTTCAATATGGATGGAAACCCCCGTTTGTTTATATAAATCTTCCTGGTACGCATGAACTAGACGGACGACACCCGTTCCAACCGTACCAAAACCGATCAGTCCAATGTTCACTTCCTTTTTCCCCATCATTTCTCCTCCAAAAAATTTATTCCGTTCACATCTTCTGTCCGTCACCCTTTCCTGTCTGAATCGTTCCCTATAGCTTCCGAATCATTTTTCTATCCGTCGAAAAAAAACAGATATAGGAAAGGGGATGTTTGACCAGTATTTGTTCTTTTGTAATATACATTTGTTTTTATATAGTGTACATTTTATATAATTTTCCCGAAAATGACAATGATAAATTTTGACGAGATGGAAATCATTCTTACCATCGTTCACATAAAAACTAGGTCACAGAAATTTGGAAAGATTCAACCTACGTTATTTTTAAACGGAACGAATGGTGCGAATTGGTCTTTTCGAAAAGAAGGAAATTTTTTGAAAGGAGCAGTAAACATGTTCTTACAGAAGGAAAGGGGATTCTTTCATTGCCAGCTTCAATGGTGGAGTTTCGATTAATCGTTGATCCATTAGATCTAGACAGGACTGAAAGAATTCGAATTTTGAAAAATACGTTCCGAATATGGGAATGAATACTCAACAGTCTTGTTGAGTTTCATGGGGAAAAATGGTAAAATAAATGAAACTACGGAAATGGAGGGTTCCATGAATGTACAGACTTCGATTCCAAACTTTGAACCAATAATTGGATAGGTCAAAGTCTCTGCTTGTGTTGCAGAGAAGGGGAATCGGTCTGCCATTTTTTCGGAACTACTCGTTTCATACGGAAAAATTTTAGGCAGTTTTGCTGCTTTTTGTTTTTTGTATATACAAATGGGCAAATACGATGAAATAAATAACGGCAGTAAAATGTTTCCGAAATCGGTCCATCCGCTTTTTTTCGGAACATTCTATCATCCTCCCTTTTTTCAACACAGGTAGAGATTCGGCCTGTGTATTTATTTTAGAAAAAATGGGAGGTTTTTTTATGAAAAGAAAGGCGATTTTAGTTGGTGTGAATGTAAATCGTTTAGATATGGAATTCGAATATTCGATGAATGAACTGAAACATTTAGCTGAAGCGTTAAAAATCGAATCGGTTGCAACGGTGACGCAAAAACTACCGACAATTCATCCATCCTCTTATATTGGTAAGGGGAAACTAGAAGAATTGCGGATATTGGTTGAAGAAATGGATCCTGATGTGATTATTTTTGACGATGAATTGTCAGCATCACAAATCTCCACACTAGAATCAAAATTAAATTGTGATGTAATCGACCGAACGATGCTCATCCTTGATATTTTTGCCGAGCGAGCGAAAACGAAGGAATCCCAACTGCAAGTCGAAATTGCCCGGTTAAAATATATGTTGCCAAGATTAGTCGGAAAGGGCATCAGTTTAAGTAGACAAGGAGGCGGGGCTGGATTTCGAAACCGTGGTGCCGGGGAGACGAAACTCGAATTGGATCGGCGCAAAATTGAAAACCGGATTAGTCAGTTGAACAAAGAATTGGAAAAAGTGATACAAGAACGGGCCACCCAACGAAATTTACGGCGAAAAAACAGACTTCCAATCGTTTCGCTAGTCGGTTACACGAATGCAGGTAAATCGACAATCATGAACGCCTTCATCGAAAAATACAATATGGGAGAGGAAAAACAAGTTTTGGAAAAAAATATGCTCTTTGCCACGTTAGAAACGTCCGTCCGAAAGATCCGAATGGAAAACAATCAAACCTTTTTATTAACGGATACGGTCGGATTTATTAACAAACTTCCCCACCATCTTGTAAAGGCCTTTCGTTCCACATTGGAGGAAGTGGTTGAAGCGGATGTAATCGTTCACGTTCTGGACTTTTCCGATCCGAATTATCGAGATCATATGCACTTGACGAATCAACTTTTAGAAGAGATCGGTGTAAGGGATGTACCAATTATTTATGCTTATAATAAAGCGGACGTAACCGAACATTCCTTTCCTAAAGTAGTGGGAGAAAAAGTTTTTCTATCCGGAAAAAAACGGATTGGAATCGAAGAACTTTCGGATGTCATTCGGAAAAAAATTTTCCCAGACACCGTTCAATGTGAACTATTCATTCCGTACGCACAAGGTGAAGTCCTCTCTTATTTTTATGATCATGCCCATGTGCTGTCAAAGGATTATGTGGAAGAAGGCACGAAGCTTCTCGTCGGATGTAGCCAATCGGATGCTAGATTTTATCAAAAATACATCACCCGTTAAAATGAGGTACAAATTTTAGCGCACCGGATTTGTCCGGGCGCTTTTTTATAGAGTCCCAATTCCTACTAATTTCATCAAAATAGCCGGACCTTTTTCAAAAATTATCGAAATTTTTTTATTAACAATCTTTTATTTTGCAATTTTTGATATATAATGATGATAACCGAAAATAAAGGAGGTCTCCCCATGCAAATTCGGAATCATTTTGTGAAAAAGAGTCTTGTTAAATATGTAACAGAAGACTACACGATTCAACAAGCGCGGGAACATTTGGAAAAAACCGGTTTCCGATGCGTTCCGATTTTAGACAAAACCGAAACGAAATTTTTAGGAAATGTGTATGAAATCGATACGTATAAATATGAAGGCTCCCTCGATGATCCTGTGTTGAATATTGCGGATAATCAGGATGCGATCATTCGAGAAGAAGAACCGTTTTTCCGCGTATTTTTTACGATTCGAAAATTGCCGTTTTTGGCAGTTTTAGATGAAAATGATGAATTTATCGGTATTTTAACCCATTCGAGTGTCATGGATGTGGCTG
Organism: Fervidibacillus halotolerans; assembly: GCF_026547205.1. Classification (GTDB taxonomy): domain Bacteria; phylum Bacillota; class Bacilli; order Bacillales; family Caldibacillaceae; genus Fervidibacillus; species Fervidibacillus halotolerans. Next base: position 2,285,067 of record NZ_CP106877.1, read on the forward strand.
AAGATGCCTTTGCCGTACATACGAAGGGATACGCCTTTACGATTGGAACTTTCGATTTCGATCATACATTGGCCCGATTGACGACTTTGGTTAGTAAATACACACCGATTCAATCGTTAATTACATTACACAGTAAAAACTTCGTCCGACAAATTGTTTTTACAATTCCAGAAACAACGGATGAAAAAACGGTTCAAAAACTTCGAAAGGCCTTAATCGATGATGACTTTAAAATCGTGCATGAGGAAAAATTGTCTTAGCAATGTTTCTAAGGGAAGGAAACTGGATAATTTTTTCATCGTCAACTCAGGCAGATGAATATTCCAAAATGGGAAATCCCTTGCTGACATGATTTCAATATTGTTGAAAAGGAAAACACTCCATTCTTTTGCCGATTGGATGAAGTGTTTTCTTTTTTGTATGAAAATTCTTTCCCTTAAATCCATTCGTTTCTGTTATGGAAATCCGGACAACCGCTTTTTATGATTCATCCCCACTTTTTTTCATAAATTCCACCGTCCGCTTTAATCCTTCTTCATAGGGGGTTTTTGGTAGCGGACCGAGTTCCCTTTCATATTTTTCTCCGGATAAAAATATCGGTTGTTCATATAAATAAAACATTTCCACAACTTCACGCAAATTTCGATCGAATAAGCCAAGAAGTTTGATTTTCCATTTTGTGATCGTCCTCACCTTTTGACGATACCCGGTTAAATGTCGAACATAACGAATGATCTCTTCTCCCGTGATCCCTCCATAACCTGGGATATTCCAGTTCTGACCGTAAGCTTTTTCCGTTAATGCGAGTGAAACGAGGGCTTTAGCTCCATCCGGTGTAAAAATATATTCCCTTTTTAATGTCGGATCACCGACGAATATCGCCTTTTTATTCTTCATGACATTTTCAAGAAAATAATGCATGACCGAATTTTCTGCATTTGGACCGTAAAAGTCTGGAAAATGGGCGATCACATATTCCACCCCCGACTGTTTAATCATCTGTTCCATTTGCAAGCGAATTTTTCCCTTTTTTGTATGGGGGTTTTTCGGTTTTCGCTCCGTTACTTTTCCTCCGCTTGCCCGTCCGTAAGCATAAATATTGTCAACGACGGCAAGTTTTGCACCATTTTGTTTTGCTGCTTCCAAAATATTTTTCGTACTCACCGGAAGTTTCTCCGCCCATTGTACATACGGGAAACCTGCCGCATGAAAAATAATATCCACATCTTTTGTCGCTTCAAGGATATCTTGAAATTGCAAAAGATCTCCCGTAAACAACTCGACATCGGTCCGGTTTTTATACAATTTTTCTAAACGTTCTCTATTTCTAGCAAACGCTCGAACATGGTATCCCCTTTCCACTAACTCATTTACGATGGAATACCCCATTCCTCCAGATGCTCCTAGAACTAACATTTTTCTCATTTGTTTTCCTCCTTTTTCATTGAAGGTGAAATTAATCTATTTGCCTATTTTTGAATCTTCCCAATTGACCAGTGGTTAATTAAAGATATACGACATTGCATAAATTATTTGTCCATTTATGTTAGTAAATCCTTTTAAGTAAGAAATCGACATGGTCTGCTGCCGTATCTTTTACTTGTTCATAATTTGTTCCATTACGTAAATACTCTGTAACAAATCCGTGCAGTGATAAAAAGATGGACCAAATTTCCTTTACAGACAATTTGTGTTCAGATAATTCATAGACAGCATTGGCAAATTTTTGATAAACAATGTTCGGCTTTTCACTTAGAAAATATTGAACATCTTCATCTTTAATAAGGAAAATGATTTCATAATGGTTTTGATAGGTCATTCCAAATTCGATGAAGCCAAGTAAAATTTCCTTTAATTTTTCGTCTGCATCGATATCCCGATTCAAAATTTCTGTCAATTTTTGTTCAAGCATACCGAAAAATTCTTCGACAATTGCATAAAACAATTCGGCTTTGTTTTTAAAATGGTAATAAATTGCCCCGTGACTACAGCCTAACTGTTTTGCAATTTGTCTGACAGATACATGTTGGTAACCCTTTTCAATGAACAAATCTTTTGCCGCATCCATAATCATTTGTCGAGTGAGTTCTTGTTGTGCTTCCCTTCGTGCCAAAGCCGTTCCTCCTTAATTGACCACTGTTCAATTAAATCTTATCATGTTTTTTTCACTTTGTCGATGGATTTTTAAAGGTATTTTTTGGGAATTTATTTTTTCGATAACGACCGTTTTTTTCGATTAAAAATCAGAAGTAGTGGAAATGGTTGTTGCCAATAAAACCAATAGGAGATAAAAAAGGCATGTTTCCGTAACATAAAAAAAGGGCTGTTGAAAATTTACAAACTGATTATTTTGGATCGTACAGCCCCTTTCTTCGGAAATAAAATGCGATTCATTTCATTTCGGTGGCGCCGCTTTCCGGAACACAACCTAGCCTATTCGACGCGCATCCATTGTAGGATCTTCGGATCGTGCTATTCCTTCTGAGTTGTGGCCACCTTCCCTTTCATCAACTAGGGACTGATTCAACCAGTCCCTAGAAAAGATGCCCTTATGGATTTTTTTATGCAATCCGTATATTATCGCCATCGCCTCCACTTTTTTCAAAAATTCATCCATAGAAACTGGTTCCACTTGAGTAGAAATGGCGGTCGGGATAAGAACTGGTTAGATATTAGGATGACTCAGGTTGACACCGATGTTCGTTCTGTTCACCTATCGATTATTTCCATCTATGACATGCTCCCACCACCTACGCTGATGCTTAAAGGTCGTGCTTCTCGAATCATCCTATCGAATAAGGGAAAGTTTACCGAGGAATCTCCGTGTGTCCAAAGGTTCGAGTTAAACGAAGTAATAAAAGTGACCGTCTTTCTGTTCCCGATGAATTTCACCTTTCAATCGTAAATATTCCAGGTGGGCAACTGTTTCTCCGATGGCAAATCGGGTTTCGTGAATGGTTTCAATGTTTGGGAATAATACTTTACTAATCTCGTAAACGGTGCTTTTTTTCTTAAGGGCATCCAACGTTTTATTCAATCGGGTTTCATGATGCTTTTTAATTTCTTCGATTCGCCCATTTGCTCCATAAAACGGTTTTCCGTGACCCGGGATGACAAAATCGACAGCTAATTTTTCAATTTTTTGTAATGATTGTAAGTATGTGGCTAAGGGATTCGGATCACCGTGAAACCAATAGGAAATATTCGGTGTAATCTTTGGAAGGATGTGATCGGTCGCAATTAAAACCTTTTGATCCCGATTATAAAAAACGATGAGCCCATCGGAGTGACCCGGAGTAAAAAGAACTTCATATTCCAGCTTTCCGATTTGGAATCGTTCCCCCTCTTGAAAATAGTGGGTAATTTTCGGATAAGGGGTCACCCTTGGAACAAACTCCCTCGTATTTTCAACCATTGCTGTTGCAACCGATTTTGGGATGCCTGCCAAAGCATAATGGCCATGTAATTCCTTTAAAAATTGGTCGGTCCAAACTTTTAAACCATTTTCCGCATCGATTTTCGGCATGGACACCTTCGCCCCCGTTTCCTGTTGCAGACCACCTGCATAGCCGAAATGATCCGGATGATAATGGGTGACGAAAATATCGCTTACCTCTTTTCCATCCAATTCCTCTTTCCATCTTTCCTTTGAATACCGATTATTTAGCCCTGTATCGATGACGATCCATCCCTTTTCCCCTTCAGCAAGGAGACAATTAACATGATTTAAACGAAAGGGAAGATCTAATCGAACGAGCTTCAATCCAATTTGTTCTAACAATGTTTGCACCCTTTCTTTTTAAACTTGGTCCGAGGGGACAGGAACCTCTACCCACGAGGGGACCGTACTGGGTCAAGGGAACCGGAACCTCGGCCCAGTTTTGGTTTATTTTCCTGAAAACACAGGTTTTCTTTTTTCGAAAAAGGCCTTTACGCCTTCCTGACAGTCTTCCGATTGCAATAGTAACGCTTGAATCGTAATTTCTTGCATCAAATTCGATTCATTTCCCATGTCTGAAGCATTGTTCACTAAATATTTGACAAATTTATTGGCTAGAGGAGGACCGTTTACAATCCTTTGGGCAAATCGGGTAGCCTCTTCCAGTACATCCCCCTCGGCAATCCGGTTCACAAGCCCCTTGGATTCGGCTTCTTTTGCAGAAATGGTGGCACCTGTCGAAATCCATTCCTTTGCAACCGGTAAAGATACATTTTTTACCAAATTTTTTACTAAACCTAAATCCGGAATTAGACCGATATTCGAAAAACTAAAGGAAAAGGCCGCATCTTTATGGGCCACAACCATATCCGTCGCAAGAGCCAAACTAAATCCGGCTCCTGCGGCATAACCGTGTACAGCACTTATGACATACTTATCCAAATTTCGAATCGTTTCCTCTAACTTTGTTGCCCTTTTCATCCAAAATGTAATTTCTGCTGTGTTTTTCAATTGTTGAAAGGATGAAATATCTCCTCCCGCACAAAAGGATTTCCCTTCGCCGGATAAAAGGATAACATTTACATCCTCATCCCTATCCGCCTCTTGAAAGGCATCGATCAAACCTTCAATTAATTCGATTGAAAGGGCATTTAATTTTTCTGGCCTGTTCATCTTCACATAGGCAATCCGATCCTTCTTATAAACATTAACGATACTCACCGTATATCCACCTCAATTTCTTAAGTTTTTTTAGGCAAGAGTGGGACAAGGGAACCGGAACCTCGACCCACTTTCCAGAAAATGGTGGGCCAAAGGAACCGGAACCCCTGCCCACTATGAGTGAATGTTCATTCATTTTGGGTGAAGTGATATGCCCCCTTTATAATCTTTTCCTTTGCGTTGTTGTATTCATTTGTCAATTCCTCAACAATTTCTTCAACGGACTGGATTTTTGTAATGGAACCGACGCCTTGGCCCGCTGACCATACATCCCGCCAGGCTTTCACTTCTGTATTCGCTAATTCGGATAAATCGATTTTTTCCTTCTTTTTCAATCGTTCCGGATCTAAACCTGCATTTTTCATACTCGGAATTAAAAAGTTCGCATGAATTCCACTGATGGCATCGGTGTACATAATATCTTCAATCGTGGATTCGATAACCATTTCCTTATACTTTTCATTAGCCCCGCTTTCTTCCGCCGAGATAAATCGGGTTCCAATATAGGAAAAATCCGCTCCTAAAATTTCCGCGGCGAGGATATCTTCTCCCTTTGAAATGGCACCAGCTAAAACAATCGGACCATCCCAAAACCGTTTCACTTCATGAATGAACGCAAAGGGATTGTACGTTCCTCCATGACCTCCCGCACCACTGGAAACGAGTACTAAACCGTCCGTTCCCTTTTCAATCGCCTTTTTCGCATACTTCACATTAATGACATCGGAAAAGACGACTCCACCGTATGCATGGACGACTTCAACTACGGGGGAAGGATCACCTAATGACGTAATAACAAGGGGTGGTTCATATTTTTTAATTAACTGCAAATCCTCTAGAAACCGTTTATTTGTCCGATGGCTAATAAAATTAATTCCCCATGGAGCGATTTTTTTGTCCGGGTGCTTCTCTTTCGCCTCCTTTATGCCCTCCACAATTTCTTGCAACCACTGTTCCAATTGTTCACTCGTACGAGCATTCAAAGCCGGGAAAGTTCCAATAATACCTGCTTCACAGGCCTTGATGGTCATCTTTGGATTGGAAATGATAAACAGCGGTGCCATTATAACTGGTAATGTGACGGATTCCTTTAAACGTTCTACTGCATTCATCGACATTGTTCACCTCCATTAATTTTTTCATCGTTGCCATTGAATAAACGGATGGACCAGGTGAAAGTTCAATCCATTAGTCCGTAACCATTTCCCAATCCGCTTTACAAAAATCCACCACTATATTCATAGTATAATGGATAAAATCTATTTTCCAATATTCCGATTTATCAAAAGTTTACATCGCTCTTTTCATGAAAACAAAGAGAGTCGGAAATTATGACCGACAAACCGATCAATCTTTTTCAAAAAACGATTTTTACGTTGGTGTGTCCTATTCTTTATGCACTTTGGAATAACATGTAAAAATCATGAAAAGTCGTCTCCCACTTTTTTATGTGAATAAGCGGGAGACTGTTCTCAAAATCCAAGTGACGTTTTTCAAAATTCCTATATTAGAGTTAGCCGTACCACGCATACCAAACATCTCGAAAACAGTAAACAGTTAATCCGCTAACGAAAAGGAGGAAGTGGTTTACTAACCGAATTTAACCATCACGATTCAGAAACTTTTAATCGTTCAGCTACATATTCACGCAATTTCGCTTTCAAAAACTTTCCAACGGTCGTTTTCGGAATTTCATCGAGGAAGAGAACTTCATCGGGAAGCCACCATTTTGCAAACTGCGGACGTAAATAGTCGATTAGTTCTTCTTTCGTCGCCTGCTTTCCTTCTTTCAATACGACACAAGCTACCGGACGTTCCATCCATTTCGGGTGGGGAACGGCAACAACTGCTGCTTCCAGTACCGCATCATGGGTCATTAAAGCATTTTCTAGATCAACGGACGAAATCCACTCGCCACCACTTTTAATCAAGTCCTTCGTTCGGTCGACGATTTTGATAAATCCTTCTTCATCAATGGTGACCACATCTCCAGTATGTAACCACCCGTCCTTAAACGATTCCTTTGTCCGTTCATCTTTATAGTATTCTTTGGCAATCCATGGACCACGTACTAACAGCTCGCCCATTTCCTTTCCATCCCGTTTCACTTCTCCGTTTTCATTGACGACTTTAATTTCTAACCCCGGTACAACAACTCCTTGTTTCGCACGAATTTCCAATTGTTCTTCATAAGGCAAATTTTGTTGGTAGCTTTTTAACTTGGAGATCGTTACAAGTGGTGTCGTCTCCGTCATTCCATAAGCATGGAAGAATGGAATATGGAATTTCTTTTCATACGCTTGTATAATTCCCTTCGGTGCTGCTGAACCGCCACATAACACACCTCGTAAACTATCCGTTTTATATTTTTTCTTTTCAAATTCATTCAACAGACCAATTAAAATGGTTGGAACTCCCGCGGTAACGGTCACATGAAATGTCTCGATTAATTCGGCTAAATCCTTTGGAGTCGGCATCGGACCGGGAAACACTTGTGTTGTACCATACCATGTGGAAGCGAAAGGAGTACCCCACGCATTTACGTGAAACATCGGAACAACGGGCATGATAATATCCGATTCGGAAAGGGCTACTGTATCCGCCAAACCTAGAGCCATAGCATGTAAAACGATTCCCCGATGAGAATACACGACACCTTTAGGTTTTCCCGTTGTTGCAGACGTGTAACACATTCCAGCCGCATCGTTTTCTTCAATATCATTAGGGAACTCAAAGTTTTTATCGCCGATTTCCAATAACTTTTCATAGGAATAAACGTTGGAAAAACCCGTTTTCGGTAATTCGTCCGCATCCCCCATTACTACAATTGCTTTCACCGTATTTAAATGATCTCTCACCTTTTCCAAAACGGGAAGAAGCGTCGCGTCAACAAAAATGATTTTATCTTCAGCATGATTAATGACGTAACTTAAATGGTCTGGTGAAAGGCGAATATTAATCGTATGCAAAATCGCCCCTATACATGGAATGGCAAAATACGTCTCCAAATGACGATGATCATTCCATGCAAAGGTGCCGATTCGATCTCCCTTTTCTACCCCGAGCTTTTTTAAAGCGCTTGCAAGAGACCGGGTTCTTTCCCCCATTTCTTTGTACGTATAACGGAAGATTCCTTTCGTCGTTCGGGAAATAATCACCTTTTTCGGATAGTATTTTTCTGCCCTTTCCACCATTTGGGTTAAGGTTAATGGCACATCCATCATCATATTTCATTCCCCCTTTGTTTTCGTCCCTTTAAAATTTCTCCCATAACGGTCCCCATCCAAAATTTAAACGATTGAATCCGTGATGAATCATCCTCAACGATTCATGTCAAAAAAGCAGGCAATCCCCTCCTTTAAAAAATAGTGCTGTCTTTTCACGAGGTTTTCTCCAAATCTAACATTATTATTAATTTAATGATTCTTATTGTAAGCGTTTTAATTTTATGCATTGTGAAAAAATTATTTATACTAAAATTCTAATTTTTCTATCTTTAATGTCAAGTGTTTTTGTTTGAATTTTATAAAAATATTTTCCATTCCGCCCATTTCTTTCAAAACCGTCCCTACCTTCATTCAAATGACATGAAAAGAAATCCCTAATGAAAAAAATTAAACTGCTGTATGGGAAAAATAAAAATCCCATTTCTTTATCGTCCACCACCAATCCTCAGTAAAAAAGAAGGATTTCACTTATTCTCGAACTTTTCCATTTTTTGACCCTATGTAATTTTGATACCCAATAAATTAGCGTATAAGACACGTAAAACCTCCCCCTCTTCACCTTATAGAAGAATCAACCGTTCGAAAAACTATCTGCACTTTCCTTTCTAGCTTTTCCACAAATCAGGGGCGAAGTGATGAAGAAGGCGAGGTTAGCCCGTATTTTTTATAATTTCATACATATAAATATTCTAAATCAGGTAGGAATCGTATACTGACAAATCGTGATTATAAGGTCAATACCTTTTGTCCAATGAATTGTAAAAGTTATATAAAATCTCCACTTTCCATTAGGCGATTGTTTGAGGAAAAGAACTGTTTCATACTAGTTGAAAGGCTTCATTGTTATATCGATGAAATCGGATGCCCCGACCTTATAGCTTGACGAATTTTATACTTTAACACTTTTCCAGAAGCATTTCGGGGAATTTTCTTCTCTTCAATAATCTCTGAAGGAATTTTGTATCCAGCTAAATGTTTCCTACAAAAGGTCTTAATTTCTTCATGATCCAATTTTCCCCCCTCTTTCGGAACAATAATGGCTACTACCCGTTCTCCCCATACTTCATCAGGGGCTCCAACTACAGCCGCCTCTAAAATTTGTGGATGGCGATACAATACGTGCTCTACTTCGGTTGAATAAATATTTTCTCCACCGCTAATAATCATGTCTTTTTTTCGATCAACTAGGGTAATATAGCCATCTTCATCAATAATTGCCAAATCTCCCGTATATAACCACCCATCCTTAATCGTTTTCGCTGTTTCTTCTGGTTTGTTGTAATATCGCTTCATCATCATTTCACTTTTGAGAATCATTTCTCCTACTTGTCCCGGATACACATCCTTATTCATTTCATCCACTACACGAACTTCCGTATTTAACATTGATTTGCCACCGGCACCGATTTTCGTCTTATGTTCTTCAGGTAATAAATAAACACCTCCAGGACCACCCTCCGTTAATCCACACAAATTGTAAAATTGGTCCGTTCCAAAAAACGCCATCGATTTTTCTAACAAGGCGATGGGCATCGGTGCTGCTCCATAAGCACAACGCTTTACCGATGATAAATTGTATTCTTCAGCATTCGGTACTTGAAGGAGAAAATTATACATCGTCGGTATACCAAAAAAGAAACTGATATGATATTTCTCTATATCTCTTAACACGTCCATCGGTTGAAACTGCTGATGAACGATTTGAGTGCACCCCAAATAAGTACCGGTAACAGTAAATAAATTTAATTCGGCAGAATGAAACATCGGTGCCACATGTAGTAACCGATCTTCCGGGCCTAATTTTAAGATGATAGCGGTTGACAAAGCAACATGAATGATCCGATGGTGGTCAAACAATGCCCCTTTCGGATATCCTGTTGTACCGGAAGTATACAATATTTCCGCGTCATCCCGTTCATCAACGGTTATATCCGGTTCTGAACTATTTTCCGAAATCATATCGGACAAGCTCATTTGTTCCGGCAAAGGGGTTTGATCAACACAAACCATATATTTCAACTGATGGTTATCTTTCCCTGCTTCTTGGATAAGTTCCCGATACGTTCCGTCAAAAAAGACACATACCGAATCCGAATCTTGTAAAATATATGCTGCCTCCCTTGCTGTTAAACGAAAATTAATTGGGACCGCAACAGCACCAGCCTTTAATATTGCATAAAATACGATCATAAATAAATCGGAGTTTTTCATCATTAACGCCACTTTATCTCCCTTTTGAATCCCCTTATTCAATAGGCCGTTTGCTAATTTGTTTACCTCCTGATTAAATTGAGCATACGTATATTCTTTTTCACCATAAATTATCGCCTTTTTTTCCGGAATTCTTCTTGCATTACGTGCTAATGTTAAACCGATATGCAATGTTCTCCCTCCTATTTTTTAAATATTCTGTATTTTATGCGCAAAGGAATTTATCTTCGCCTATGTGATGTTTTCATTCATCCGATTCCGTAGTTACACCTCGATATTCTTCAATTTCTCTTAAAATGTCCGATGTATGCTCTCCATGTTTTGGTGCAGGCGACCGGATTTTACCAGGTGTTTCCGATAGTTTAATCGGAATTCCGATCTGTTGGACAGTGTGTCGTTCACCGCCAATCCGTTCAATCATTTTCCTAGCTTGAATTTGTGGGTGACGAATCATTTCTTGAAAACGTAAAACTGGAGATACACAGGCTTCACTTCCTTTGAAAATTTCCATCCACTCGTCCAACGTTTTTGTAGAAATTACCGATTGTATTTCGGCTTTCATCCACTCCTGTTTACGCTGCGGGGAATAGAGCAAGGGAATAAGGTCTGTTTTTCCAATCCGTTGACAAAATACTTTCCAAAATTTCGGCTCCAATGCTCCTACTGATAGCCATCGATCATCCTTTGTTTGATAAATGGAATAACAAGCTAACTCCCCGGTAAGGAATTCGTTCAAATATGAATCTTCATCTCCCTTCATGAAAAAATTCGGTAATGTTGTCTGCATCCAGGCAAGGACACCATCCAGCATAGAAATATCAATAAACTGGCCTTTCCCCGATCGTTCCCGTTCAAAAAGGGCAAGGAGAATTCCTACGATTGCCGGATATGCCCCACCTCCAAGATCAGCAATTTGCACGGCTGGGATTGACGGCTTTCCATCAGTTCCACGATTTATATTTAAAAAACCAGCGTAACTAATAAAATTAATATCATGTCCTGGCATCTTCGCATATGGACCCGTCTGCCCGTAACCGGTTATTGCACAATATATTAGCTTTGGATTGACTTTTTTTAATATTTGATAACCGAGACCGAGCCGTTCCATCACACCCGGCCGGAACGATTCGATGACCACATCGGCTATCTTGACCAATTTCAAAAATTGATCCTTTCCACTCTCTTTCTTCAAATCAAGGATGATGCTTTTTTTATTTCGGTTTAACGAATGGAATATCGCACTACTTTCATCCACTTTCGGTTCGAATTGTCGTGCATAATCTCCGACTTTCGGATCTTCAATTTTAATCACTTCCGCTCCGAAATCAGCTAAAACCATTGTCGCAAAAGGACCGGGAAGGAGACGGGTTAAATCTAAAACACGAATGGATGATAAAGGCAAAAACATCCCTCCCTTCTTTTTCATTTATTTCCTTATCCGATCGATGATCTATTTTCATGACAAGTTTCCGATTGTTCCCCACCCCAACGATGTATTTTCAAAAGGGAGTCAAACGAGTCGGGTCAAAGCCTACTCGGAACGATGGCAATAAAAGGTCGATGAAGAAGAAGGTGTAAACGGACTGAGTTAAAACCTGCTTTTATAATTTCAACAAAGGACAACTGTCATTCGAAGCCAAAACGAACCGAGTGATTCCATATCCAAATAAGACCAGTTTGACTTATCAATCCAATCTTTCAATAATGGTCGCATTAGCCATCCCAAATCCTTCACACATCGTTTGAAGTCCGTATTTTCCACCGGTCCGTTCCAATTCATGCATCATCGTAATCATGAGCCTAGCTCCACTTGCACCTAAAGGATGACCGAGGGCGATGGCTCCACCGTTCGGATTCAATTTTTTCGAATCGGCACCTGTTTCTTTTAACCAGACAATTGGAACGGATGCGAAGGCTTCATTCACTTCGAATGCATCAATGTCATCAATGGAAAGACCAGCCTTTTTTAACACTTTCCAAGTGGCAGGAATCGGACCGGTGAGCATCAATGTCGGATCAGAACCGACCACCGTTCGAGCAATAATGCGAAACCGTGGCTTTAGTCCGAGTTGTACCGCCTTTTCCCTTGACATGATCAACAAGGCTGCAGCCCCATCGCTAATTTGGCTCGAGTTTCCTGCAGTAATTTGTCCCTGTTCATGAAAAGCCGGTTGCAATGCAGCGAGTTTTTCTATGGACGTATCCGTTCTCGGGCCTTCATCCTCCTTTACCACCTCGACCGTTCCATCGGGATGCTCCACTTCCACCGGTATAATTTCCCTTTCAAATCGCCCGTTTCGTTTTGCAACAATCGCCCGATGGTGGCTTTCCAATGAAAACGCATCCATTTCTTCCCTACTTATCCCCCACTTGTCGGCGATTCGTTCCGCAGATAATCCTTGATGAATGATGTCATATTTTTTCGTTAATTGTTCGCTAAAGGTAACGCCCAAAGTGTTGGATCCGATTGGAACCCGAGACATGCTTTCCACACCGCCGGCTATGACCACGTCCATATCTCCACTTAATATTGCTTGAGCAGCGAAATGAACGGCTTGTTGACTTGAACCACATTGCCTGTCGATTGTCACGCCGGGAACGTCCATCGGTAATCCTGCAATTAATGCCGCTTGTCTCGCAATATCTTGTGATTGCTCGCCCACTTGGGTGACGCAGCCATAAATCACATCTTCAATCATTTTTGGTGAAATTCCAGTCCTATTTATCAATTCCTTTATTGGTTTGGCTGCTAGCTCTTCCGCACGTATTCCGCTTAACTTTCCTTTTTTCTTTCCAATCGGTGTTCGGACTCCTTCTACAATCACCGCTTCCCGCATTCTCTTTCCCCTTTCCTCGTTATAATGAACAGTTCTAAGAAATCGTTTAATCCCCTACCTTCTATACAAAAACGTATGTTAGTGGGATTTGTAAAAATGATTTTTCTTTGCAATCGGTTGATCGATTCCCATTACAAACCGATATTTTTTGCGATGATTTGTTTCATAATTTCGTTCGTACCTGCATAAATGGATGTCACAATAATGTCTCGATACCTTCTAGCAATCGGATATTCTTCCATATATCCGTACCCGCCGTGAAGCTGCAAACATTCCCCCGCTATTTTTTTCGCTACATCGGTCACCCACCATTTTGCCATCGACACTTCGGTTACAATCGATTTTTTTGCCGTATGATCTTCAATGAGTCGATCGACGAAAGTACGACCGATTTCCAGTTCCGTTTTCATTTCCGCTATTTTAAACTGGGTGTTTTGAAACTTAGAGATCGGCTGTCCAAAGGCGGTTCTTTCCTTGACATATTCGATCGTTTCCTCCAACATCATTTCCGCAGCTTTTAAACTTTGGATTGCGACGAGTAATCGTTCTTGCTGAAGTTTTTCCATCAAATAGAAAAAGCCTTTTCCCTCTTCTCCGAGAAGATTGTCTTTCGAAACGCGGGCATCTTCAAAAATGAGCGTACTCGTGTCATTTGCATGTTGCCCAATTTTTTCCAATTTTTTCCCTTTTGAAAAGCCGGGGGTTCCCGCCTCCACGACAAATAAACTGATCCCTTTATGAGGTGGATTTGCATTCGGATTCGTTTTTGCAACAACAATGACCAGATCTGCTGAATATCCATTTGTAATAAATGTCTTTTCTCCGTTTAATATATAATGATCACCTTCTCGGATTGCAACCGTTTTAATGCCTGCTAAATCCGAACCTGCCCCCGGCTCTGTCATCGCAATGGCTGAAATGAGATCGCCACGAATAGCCCCAGGAATCCATCGTTGTTTTTGTTCTTCTGTCCCATAGGAGTCGATGTATGGCATAACAATGTCGTTATGTAATCCGATCCCAATTAATCCAGATCCTACCCGTTCCAACTCTTCATTTAACACGACGGAATAGCCAAAATCTGCCTGAAACCCTCCGTATCGTTCCTCTGCCTGTGGAAATAGAAACCCTTGTTTACCTAATTTTTTCCAAAATGAACGGGGAACTTGTTTTTCCTTTTCCCATTCGTTGTAATAGGGAATCGCTTCCTTTTCTAAAAATTTTCTTAAAGAGTCGCGAAAAATATCATGTTCTTCTTTTATAAACGCTCTTTTCAAAGGATTCACCCCATTTTATCGGTCCGTTTCTCATCCGTTTTTTCCCAAATTAAAACTAGCCGTATCCACTTGTTATTTTTTATTTCGGCTGCATGCGAATCGCACCATCTAGACGAATCGTTTCACCATTTAACATTGGGTTTTCAATTATGCTTTTCACGAGCATTCCGTATTCATTAGGATCACCGAGCCGCTGTGGAAATGGGGTCATTTTTCCTAACGCTTCCCGTGCCTTTTCCGGTAAAGTAGAAAAAAGTGGTGTGTTAAAGAGTCCCGGTGCAATCGTCATAACCCGGATGCCAAAGGGTGCCAAATCCCGTGCAACTGGTAGCGTCATGCCGACAACGCCCCCTTTCGATGCACTGTACGCTACTTGACCAATTTGCCCTTCAAAGGCTGCTACCGATGCGGTATTAATGATCACACCCCTTTCCCCATGTTCATTCGGTTCATTTTCGACCATTTTTTCTGCAGCAAGTCGAATCATGTTAAACGTTCCAATCAAGTTCACTTGAATAACTTTCGAAAAGGATGCTAAATCATGGGCACCATTTTTTCCGACGGTTTTTTTAGCAATGGCAATTCCAGCACAATTGACGAGAATATGGATGCCGCCGAATATTTCTATCACTTCCTTAATACCGGATTCAACACTTTTTTCATCAGCTACATCCACCTTTACAAAATGGACCTGGCTCCCGAGTTCTTCCTTTAAGCTTCGTCCCCTTTTTTCATCCAAATCGAAAATGGCTGCCTTCCCTCCACTTTCTACAATTTTCCGGACAGTAGCCTCTCCCAAACCGGAAGCTCCCCCCGTTATGACGGCCACATGGTTTTCTACATTCATTCTCCCTTTCCCCCTTCGTTTGTAAGATTCATTTTTTTCTTGCAGCGTTGAATAGCAAGTTAAAACAATCCGATAGATTCGTAGACCCATTTTTAAAAAACCTTAAACAGGTAAATTGTTTTAACCGCTTACATTTCTTCGGTTGAATTTTCTCCTCCTTTCAAAAGAATCCGCAATAAATAATCCGAAATGGTCTCCGCCAGCTCCTTTACATCCTTTTTTCCTTCTGGCGAATACCATTGGACAACCCAGTTCATTGCACCAAGTAAAAGATTTCTAACGATTTTCACATCGACCGGGTGAAAAACCTTTTCTTCCACACCCATCGTGATGATTCGGTCAAAATAGGACTCATATTGTCCACGTAGATGCAATATTTTCTCTAAATATTGTTTTTCAAAAACTTGTTCCGGTTTGATACCAATGGAAAAACCCATCCTCTCTCTAATGACGAACTCGATATGTTTGATCATCGCCCGGCGCAGTTTTTCGGTCACATTTCCTTGTTCTTCTATCACATTTTTTATATTTTCAATGCTTTCTTGAATTAGCATTGCTTGCGTCTGATAGATTAAATCTTGCTTGTCCTTAAAATAATAGTAGATGGATCCCTTCGTCATATATAGATGGGCGGCTATATCTTCTAAAGTCGTTTTATGGTATCCCTTTTCCGATATGATTTTTACTGCTGATCGTAAAATATCTTCCCTTTTCTTCGCAATCTTTTTTTCCCGCAATGACAATGTAATCACCCTTTGAATTAATCCTATTGAGTGGAAATAATTTGTTATAAAAATTCTAATTGTTCAGTTTTTGTATGTCAAGTCAATTTTTTATATTTTTAGAAAAAAATGAATATATTTGTTGGAAGATGGCATGTTTTGAATGCGGATTGAAAAATGATGGTTGTGGAAAAAATGGAAGAGTCATGTGAAACTTTTGGCAGGTATTGTTATTACTATTTGGTTTTAGAATGAAAAAAGCATCTCTAAGTTGAACAATCCACTTAAAGATGCGTCCTTTACGTTACAGTTTGTTTTCCGGGTATCTTTCTAAATCGATGATATCAAAGCCGATGAATCCCTTATAATCTTCTTTAGAAAATAAGAAGTCTATTCCTAAAAAATGATATTTACTTACTACTTCTTTTTCATTCATACGAAAAGAATATTTATGTTCATTTTTCGTATATATATTTTTTTCTTTAACTAAATTTTTAAGGCCGAGTGCCTCTTCACCAAATAATTCTAAACCAACGATTTTCCCTTCTGTATCTATATCTAAAGATATAAAAGGATTAACTTCTAGTTCTTCCGTTTCCTCGATGGTGTATTTGTATTTTTTTGTAAATACATAAATATAACCGAACCCGGATTCATGATCAAAACTAATTCTCTTACCCATGTATATCACCCTTTTTTTGTTTTACCCATCTTGCTTTTAGTCTACTTTGTAAGGGAAATATATTTTACAAAAAATAGAGTCTAAAAAATAAACACGCTTTAGACTGGATGAACAAAGTTTTCATCGAATCGTCCGCTTTTTTATCAACTACACTCGAATTTCATGTGCAACAATTGGCAACTGCCAGTCGATCTCTTCCTGCCCGATTTCTCGTAAGATTTCATTCGTTTTCGAAAAAGGTTTGCTCCCGAAAAATCCTCGGTGGGCAGATAACGGGCTTGGATGGGGTGATTTAATAATATAATGTTTCGTCGTGTCAATTAACGATATTTTACTTTGGGCAGCACTTCCCCATAATATGTAGACGATTGGATGATCCTTTTTATTTAACTGTTCAATGACCATGTCTGTAAATTGTTCCCACCCTTTTCCTTTATGGGAATGGGCGATTCCTTTTCTTACGGTCAGTACTGTGTTCAATAACAATACCCCTTGCTTTGCCCAAGGGACTAAATATCCATCTTTCGGTAGCGGACAACCGATATCATTTTGTAATTCAATGAATATATTTTTTAATGATGGCGGAAAAGGGACGCCTGGTTTTACAGAAAAACTGAGTCCATGGGCTTGATTCGGTCCATGGTACGGATCTTGTCCCAAGATGACCACCTTCACTTGATGAAAGGGGGTGTAATGGAGGGCATTGAATATATCGTACATATCCGGATACACTGTGTAAGTTGCATATTCTTTTTTCAAAAATTCTCTCAACTGTAAATAATACGGTTTTGTAAACTCTTCTTGTAAAAGAGGGGCCCAATCGTTTTTTAAAATAGTCTTTTTCATGGTGATCACCCTAACGATTTTTCTTCTATTATAGCAGAGGGACTGTCCCCAAGCATAATAGATGATAAAATCGGAATCATTCCGTATTATAGTTTATATGAAAAAATGAATCAAAAGGGAGAGAAAAAATGAATCAAAAGGTTGAAAGAGGATTACGCTACTTTCCAATTGCTTTATTCGCTAGTGTGATGGGGATCTCTGGCGTAACGATATCTCTAAAACTATTTGAAAACATGTGGGAAATCGGCCATGGTATATCTACTACTTTTCTTATTTTCGCTAGCCTGCTATTTTTGATTAACGCGATTATACTTCTTCATCGACTTATTCGATTTAAAGAGGATGTGAAAAAAGATTTCAATCATCCCGTGCGAATGAATTTTTTTGCGGCAATTTCCATTAGTTTATTGTTATTAAGCGTTCCCTATTATGAAATCAACGAGCTTTTGTCCTTTTACCTTTGGA
The DNA here is from genome assembly GCF_026547205.1 of Fervidibacillus halotolerans. Lineage (GTDB taxonomy): Bacteria > Bacillota > Bacilli > Bacillales > Caldibacillaceae > Fervidibacillus > Fervidibacillus halotolerans. Next base: position 2,302,841 of record NZ_CP106877.1, read on the forward strand.
TCGCCGGGGCAGTTCTTCAACTGATCTTTACTTTATTTATTCTTACGAAGGTCATTTGGAAACATACCTTCGAAGTGCCCCAATTTAATCCGGCTTGGTTTATTCCGATCGTCGGAAATCTCGTCGTTCCACTAGCTGGGGTGTACCATGCTGGGGTGGACATAAATTGGTTGTTTTTTAGTTTGGGGATCTTTTTTAGTATCGTCTATATTACTTTGTTTTTGTATCGTATGTTTTTCCATCCAGTACTTCCCCCGAAGTTAAGGCCGACTTTTTATATTTTATTAGCACCTCCTGGAGTAGGGATGGTTTCTTATTTGAAGTTAGTAGGTGAATTGGATTCTTTCGCTTATATTTTATTTGGAATCGCCTTTTATATTGGACTGCTATTGTTATTTCAATTCAAACGATTTTTTACAATCCCATTTTTTATTTCATGGTGGGCGTATCTCTTCCCGTCCGCAGCGGTTACGAACGCGACGTATTTTATGTATGCGGAAACTGGAAAAGTATATTACAGTTGGCTATTTCAACTTCAAGTGGCCGGCTTACTCGTCTTGGTCGTATATTTGCTATGGAAAACAATCCAATTAGCGATAAACAAATCCCTATGTTTGAAAGAAGAATAATAAATCAACATGTGGAGTGGGTCGGGGTTCCGGTTCTCTTGACCCAGCAGTGGGTCGGGGTTCCGGTTCTTTTGGCCCACTTTCAAACTTCCAAAATTTGGTGGGTCGGGGTTCCGGTTCCTTTGGACCACTTTGGAACAAAGAAAGAGACCTTCGTTTTTTTGGGAGGTCTTGTTTTCCAGAGGCTATCCCCTTATCCTACTGAGGCAACATTCCTCCATCCACCGTATAAATGGAACTTGTTACATAAAATGCATCATCAGATAAAAGGAACATGGCAACATTAGCAACTTCATCTGGATTTCCATACCTTTTCATTGGAACGGCTTCCGCATAAGCTTTTTCTACTTCTTTCGCAGCACCTGGAGCCATATTTTCTTCAATTTGTCTCATCATTCGCGTATTGATGACTCCTGGAGCTAAAGCATTAATGCGAATTCCTAGTTCAGCCAATTCTGCTGCAACGACTCTTGTCATCCCAATGACCGCATGTTTCGACGTATTATAAGCGATCATTCCAGGTGCTCCCATTAGACCTGCCACAGATGCAGTATTCAAAACTGCTCCTTTCCTTTGTTTTTTCATAACAGGGATTACATATTTTAATCGTAAAAAGACACCACGAACATTAACATTTAAAACGAAATCAAAAACATCAGTCGGATAGTCTTCTACTAGTGCGTATTTCCCTTCCACACCCGCATTATTGAAAAACGCATCGATCTTTCCAAACTTTTCAACTGTCTTTTCTACGTAATTTTTCACATCTTCTTCTTTTGAAACATCAGCGGCAATCGATAAGACGCGTTCATCACTTAAAGCCAACTCTTTCTCCACTGCCCTCAAAGCCTCTAAATTTAAATCTACTAAAGCAACCGAGGCTCCCTCACTAACGACTTTTTTCACTAACTCCTACCCGATACCTCTTGCTGCACCCGTTACAAGTACGACCTTCCCATCAAATTTCCCGATTATAGCCCTCCTTTTGTTGTAAGCGATTACATTTTAATTATTGTTAAAAATTAAATTAATCAAGTAATTTGTGGGTCAAAGTTCCTGTCCCCTTGACCCACTTCGCACCTACTTTAGGACACCTGGGTCAAAGTTCCTGTCCCCTTGACCCACTTCCTGTCCCCTTGACCCACTTCGCTCCTACTTTAGGACACCTGGGTCAAAGTTCCTGTCCCCTCGACCCATCCCAATGGGGCGATGAGACGGTGACAACGTTTGTGATGAATCACATCTATATTTGTAAGCGAATTCACTTATAATAAGACTATGAAGGGAGGATGCGCTATGCTTGATCGAAATAGTTTGGAATTATTTCATTATTTAGCAACTGTTCGTCCAATCTCAATCGAAGTTGTTCTAAAGACAAAAAAAATTTCATCCAGACAATTTTTTTATTCCTTGGACAAAATCAATTACTGGTTAAAACTTAGACATCTCCCTGAAATTACGATTGATCAAAATCAATTATCCATCCCTTCTGAAATGATTGATTTTTGGAATCAAAACAAGGATGTGCTATTTCATAAAACGTATGTTTTCAATGGTGAAGAACGAGCTTTACTTTTACTCATTTACACTTTTATTCGTACAGATTTGCTTTCCCATGCTCACTACCAATCATTATTGAATGTGAGCAAAAACACAATCACAAGCGATATTAAAAAGGCGAATGAAATAAGTAAAGACTTTCGCGTTCAAATTCATTATTCAAGGGAAAAGGGGTTCCACTTAAAGGGACAGGAAGATGACAAGCGCAATTTAATTTTAAAGTGCATCTCCTTATTTTCTTCCCACCCAAGAAGGGGCGAAATTTTATCATTTGTTTTTTTCGCTCATAATTTGGAAGACCAATATGCAAAATATGAAAAAAAGATGATTCAGCTGGCTACACAATATCATCTCACCTTTATCGAAGGGCGAATGTTTGAGTTTATTTATTTGCTGCAGATGGTCCATATCCGACAAAAGGAAAAAAAATACATTCAAATTTATTCCGGAACGATGGAATTTTTAGGAAAACATAACATGTATGAAGCGGCAAAAGCTATTCAAAAACAGTTGGAAGGATCCTTACTACCAGAAGAACTTACGTATTTAACGATGTTATTACTCGGCATTACCGTTGGAAATGTTCCGGCACATTCTTCCACCATTTTAACGGAAGTAACGAAAAAAATGATTCAAGATTTCGAACGGTATACATGCATCCAAATTGAAGATAAACAAAAAGCATTCGAATCCTTATTCGGTCATTTTCAACCGGCCTATTACCGAATGTTGTATAAAATTCCGATTACAAATCCGTTATTAAAGGAAATTAAAGAAGAACACCACACCATTTTTCAAATCGTTTCAGAGGTCATGCGGCCGATTGGAGAGATGTTAAATATTGAAATTCCAGATGAAGAAATTGGTTTCCTCTCCTTACATTTCGGTGCCCTGTTAGAAAAGGAATCAGTAATTGACGAACAAGGTTATCGAGCGATGATTGTTTGTCCAAACGGTATTAGTTCAAGCCTAATGGTCGAAACGTATCTTAAAAATTTATTTCCGATGTTCACTTGGGTGACATCTATTTCAAAAGATACCTTTTTAAAAATGGATCCCAATGAATACGATATGATCTTTTCCACCATTCCGCTCGATACGACAAAGCCGTTATTTATCGTAAAACCGATTATGAATGAGGTGGAAAAAAAGCATTTGCAACATGCCGTTTTTCAATATTTATCAACTAAACCTACGTCCTACCCGACACCAGAACAAATTATAAAAATTGTGGAAAAACATGCATCCATCAAAGACAAAAAAGGGCTGACCGAAGCAATTTCCAAACTGTTATACGGTCAACCTGAAACAACACACATTAGGGGGAACCAACCGATGCTCAACGAATTATTAACCGAAGACATGATTCAATTTCAACAAAACGTTTCCGATTGGAAGGAAGCGATTGCGATTACCGCCAAACCGCTGTTAGAAAAAGGAGCTATCACTCAAAGTTATATCGATAAAATGATTGAAAACGTAGAAGAAATCGGACCTTATATCGTTATTCACCCAGGTATCGCCATTCCCCATGCCCGACCGGAATTTGGCGTAGAAAAATTAGGGATGAGCTTTTTAAAACTAACAGAACCGACGAACATTTTAAATGAAGAAAAAAATCAAGTGCAAATTCTCATTTGTCTAGCAGCCATTGACAATAATAGTCATTTAAAGGCGCTATCACAATTAACGAAATTACTTGGCAATAAGGAAAGTTTAAACCAATTGTTCGCTGCCACTTCAAAAGAAGAAGTTCTCGAACTCATCCAAAGCTATTCAGATCAGTAAGTTGTCCATATTTTATTTAAGGAGGTGGTTGGTAAAGGATTATCACTTTGTCCACGACGGGAAAGGAATACATGGAGCTAAGAAATTTTTCAAAAGGTTGAATGATTTTTGCACATTTACACCATATTAAACGTCAGGAGGGGTTTATGATGAAAATTTTAGCGATTTGTGGATCAGGTCTTGGAAGTAGTTTTATGTTAGAAATGAACATTCAACAAGCACTGTCAGAACTTGGCGTCGACAATATTGAAGTGGAACATTCCGATTTAAGTTCAGCAACAAGTGATGCAGCCGACCTATTTGTCATGGCAAAAGATATTGCGGAAGGTGCAAGCCATTTAGGAGAAAGAATCGTATTAGAAAGCATCATCGATCAAGATGAATTGAAAACAAAACTAAAATCCAAATTAGAAGAGATGAATATTTTATAACCTTATTTATAAAATAACAAGGAGGTTTCCCAATGTTTGAAGGACTATTGAAATTAATAATGGATATTTTGAGTCAACCTGCCGTACTTGTCGCTCTTATTGCCCTAATTGGATTACTGATTCAAAAGAAACCGGTTTCTGACATAATTAAAGGAACAACAAAAACATTTTTAGGATTCATCGTTCTTTCTGCAGGTGCGGGAATTTTGGTCGGTTCATTAGATCCATTTGGGCAAATGTTCCAAGAGGCCTTTAATGTAAACGGTGTCGTACCGAATAACGAGGCAATCGTTGCGATGGCGTTAACCGAATTCGGTTCGACGACGGCACTTATCATGTTTTTCGGTATGATTGCAAATATTTTAGTTGCCCGTTTCACAAATTTAAAATATATCTTTTTAACAGGTCATCATACGTTGTACATGGCTTGTTTAATCGCCGTTATTTTAGTCGTAGCCGGACTTGAAGGTTTCCAATTGGTCTTTGTCGGTTCTTTAGCACTCGGTTTTATTATGTCTTTCTTCCCGGCACTTGCCCAACCGTTTATGCGGAAAATAACTGGAAATGATCAAGTTGGTTTTGGCCATTTTAGTACACTCGGTTATGTTTTATCCGGTGCAATTGGAAAAGTTGTAGGTAAAAACTCCCGCTCCACGGAAAAAATTAATTTCCCGAAAGGTTTAGGATTTCTTCGAGATAGTTCTGTTAGTATCGCTTTAACGATGACTATTCTTTATCTCATTGTTGCAGTCGTTACTGGGCCAACTTTTATTGAAGAAAACTTAAGTGGCGGCACACATTATCTCGTTTATTCTGTGATCCAAGCAGTTACGTTTGCAGCAGGCGTATTCGTTATCCTCTCAGGTGTTCGTTTAATTTTGGCGGAAATTGTTCCAGCATTTAAAGGGATTTCGAATAAACTTGTTCCAAATGCAAAACCAGCTCTCGACTGTCCGATTGTTTTCCCATATGCACCAAATGCTGTTTTACTTGGATTCTTCTGCAGTTTCCTAGGTGGGATTGTTGGAATGTTCGTTCTTGGAATTTTCGGTGCAATAATTATTCTTCCAGGTGTTGTTCCTCATTTCTTTACTGGTGCAACAGCAGGGGTATTTGGTAACGCTACAGGTGGAATTCGCGGAGCAACAATCGGTTCATTCTTTAATGGTCTATTGATCACCTTCTTACCTGTATTCCTTATGCCTGTATTAGGTGACCTAGGATTTGCGAATACGACGTTCTCTGATGCTGACTTTGCTGCTTCTGGAATCTTCCTCGGATATATTACTAATTGGTTTGGAGCTGTTGGCGTAACGGTTGCGATTATAGCACTTGTTGCCATTCCAGTCGTTATGTATATGTTTCGTAAAAAACCAGCGAACGATTCAACGAGTATGTAATCGCATTGTTAAATGGATTAGTGAATGTAATCCTTAATCACAATACAAAATCCGAAACCTTTTAAAAAATGAGTTTTGTAAGTATGGAAAAATTCCGAAACCGCTTTTCAGACCAACAAGATCTGAATCTTTTTTGAAAAACGTCACCTGCTTGAAAGGTATGGTTAAATTGGAAAACAAACAAATTTTATCCATAATCACCAACCATTCAAGATTTGGTTCGATTTTGAAAAAAAGTCATCCCTTTGGAATACTCTGGGAACAGTGATTGTGGTCGTTGGGATTCCATCGTAATTTGTTAACTTTTTTACAAAATCATTAATTGTTTAAAAAGTAAAAGCGAGTTAACACATACATTTTTGAAAAATTGAAGAAATTTTTGTTTCGCTTTTCGGAATGCTCATTAACAATTTTTATATGGGTTCGGATCATCGATACATCAACGCCATTTTATCAACCTTGAAATGACTCCGAACCTCATTTTTCTTTTCAACAAACTAAAGGGGGTTTATGATGAACGATTTAGAATTATTTAGAGATCAGATTCGTTTATGGACATTAAAGCAATTACATCATTTAGGTTTCGGTCATTACGGTGGAAGTCTCTCTATTGTTGAAACTCTTGCCGTATTATACGGAAAAGAAATGAATGTCACGACGGAAAATTTTAAAGAAGTCGATCGTGATCATTTTATTTTGTCAAAGGGACATGCTGGACCAGCCCTTTATGCAACACTTGCTTTAAAAGGATTTTTCCCGATGGATATGCTTCTTACGTTGAACCAAAACGGAACAAAATTACCTTCCCATCCGGATCGTAATTTAACACCGGGAGTGGAAATGACAACCGGTTCATTAGGACAAGGTTTTTCCGTAGCTGTTGGAATGGCTACTTCTTTAAAATTATCCGGATCGACCCATTATACGTACACGATCGTCGGTGACGGGGAATTAAACGAAGGTCAATGTTGGGAAGCAGCCCAATTTGCCGCTCACCACCGTTTAAATCGTCTCGTTGTGCTTGTCGATGAAAACAAAAAACAGCTCGACGGTTGGACGAAGGATATTATTGAAACATTCGATTTGGCGGACAAATTCCGTTCGTTCGGTTTTTGGAGTACAAGAGTTGATGGTGCAGATATGGAGGCGATCCATCAAGCAATCATCGAAGGTAAAGAGCAAAAGGAAAAACCGATTTGTATTATTTTGGATACAACGAAGGGACAAGGAATTCCGTACTTAGAAGAAAAAGAAGCAAACCACCACATCCGGCCTTCCGATGAAGAAAAAGACATTATCAGACAAGCAATTGAAGAACTCGAGAAAAAGGTAAGTGAAAAGGAGGCTGGCCGATGAGTATGACGGAATTGAAACTTGAAGAAAAAGAAATGCGTCAAGTGTACTCGGAAACCATTTTGGAATTAGCGAAAAAAGATCCAAATGTCATTGCCTTAGACGCAGATTTAATGAGCTCGATTAGTTTGAATAAAATTTCACCCCAAATCAGTGATCAAGTTATTAACTGTGGAATTATGGAAGCGAATATGATGGGGGTTGCTGCAGGTTTTAGCTTAACGAACAAAATCCCATTCGTTCATACCTTTGCCCAGTTCGCCACACGCCGAGCCTTCGATCAATTGTTCGTTTCCCTTGCTTATGCAAAACTAAATGTGAAAATTCTTGGCTCTGATGCGGGTGTAACTGCAGAACATAACGGTGGAACACATATGGCGTTTGAAGACCTCGGCTTAGTTCGTCTCATTCCGAACGCAACCGTTTATGAAGCAAGTGACAGTACGATGTTACGGAAACTTTTGATACAAAATTATAAAGAATACGGTGTCCATTACATTCGTACGACTCGAAAAAAAGCAGTGAAAATTTACGATGAGAACGAAACCTTCCCTAAAGGTAAAGGAAAATTGTTAAGGGATGGAACGGACGTATGTATTGTTGCTTCCGGAATCATGGTGGCCGAAGCATTACAAGCAGCCCGAGAACTGGAGAAAAAAAGTATCGATGCAATGGTGATCGATATGTACTCCATTAAACCTGTGGATGCAGAACTGTTAACTTATGCAGCAGAAAAAACAGGTTTGATTATTACAGCAGAAAATCATAATGTCATTGGCGGACTCGGTAGTGCCGTAGCCGAAACCCTTTCAGAAATTAAACCCGTTCCAATTAAACGGGTAGGAGTTCGGGAAAAATTTGGTCAAGTCGGAAAAGTTGAGTACTTAAAAGAATTTTACGGACTCACAGCAAACCATATTGCAAACATCGCTTTAGAAAATTTAGGTAAGTAAATGTGAAGGTGCATTCTTGAATGAGGATGCACCTTTTTTCAATTTTTCCCGCCCCAAATCTGGTTCTATTTACCCGAATTTCAAACAAATTTACACGAATTCTCGTCCCATTTCCCAAAATCATGACAAATTTACCCGAATTCTCATTCTATTTACACGAATTTCAAACAAATTTACCCGAATTCTTGTCCCATTTCCTCGAATCCCGACCAATTTCCCTGAATTCTCGTTCTATTTACCCGAATTCCAAACAATTTTACCCGAATTCCAGTTCTTTTTCCCCGAATCCTGACCAATTTACCCGAATTCCCATTCCATTTCCCTGAATTCCATACCGATTTACCCGAATTACGGTTTCTTTTCCTCGAATCCCGACCAATTTCCCCGAATTCTCGTTCCTTTTCCCTGAATTCCTAACGAATTTACCCGATTTCCAGTTCCTTTTCCTCGAATCCCAACCAATTTCCCTGAATTTCATACCGATTTACCCGAATTCTTGTCCCACTTCCTCGAATCCTGACCAATTTCCCCGAATTCTCGTTCCTTTTCCCTGAATTCCTAACGAATTTACCCGATTTCCAGTTCCTTTTCCCCGAATCCTGACCAATTTACCCGAATTCCCATTCCATTTCCCTGAATTCCATACCGATTTACCCGAATTCTTGTCCCATTTCCTCGAATCCCGACCAATTTACCCGAATTCTCGTCCCATTTACACGAATTCCAGTTCCTTTTCCCCGAATCCCAACCAATTTCCCCGAATTCCCGTCCCATTTCCCTGAATTCCTAACAAATTTGCCCGAATTACGGTTCCGTTTCCCCGAATCTCAACCAATTTACCTGAATTCTTGTCCCATTTCCCTGAATTCCAAACCGATTTACCCGAATTCCAGTTCCTTTTCCCCGAATCCTGACCAATTTACCCGAATTCCCATTCCATTTCCCTGAATTCCATACCGATTTACCCGAATTACGGTTTCTTTTCCTCGAATCCTGACCAATTTACCCGAATTCTTGTCCCATTTCCCCGAATCCCAACCAATTTCCCCGTATTCCGGTTCCTTTTCCTCTAATCCCGACCAATTTCCCTGAATTCTCGTTCTATTTACCCGAATTCCAAACAATTTTACCCGAATTCCAGTTCTTTTTCCCCGAATCCTGACCAATTTACCCGAATTCCCATTCCATTTCCCTGAATTCCATACCGATTTACCCGAATTACGGTTTCTTTTCCTCGAATCCTGACCAATTTACCCGAATTCCCATTCCATTTCCCTGAATTCCATACCGATTTACCCGAATTACGGTTTCTTTTCCTCGAATCCTGACCAATTTACCCGAATTCCCATTCCATTTCCCTGAATTCCATACCGATTTACCCGAATTCTTGTCCCACTTCCTCGAATCCTGACCAATTTACCCGAATTCTCGTCCCATTTCCCTGAATTCCAAACGAATTTACCCGAATTTCAGTTCCTTTCCCTCGAATCCCGACCAATTTACCCGAATTCTCGTCCCATTTACACGAATTCCAAATGAATTTACCCGATTTCCGGTTTTACTTCCCTAAGTTCAGACCGATTTACCCAAATTTTTACAGTAATTTTTGAAATTCCAACCAATTCTCATAAATTTTCGTCCCGTTCCCTTAAATTCCTAACAATTCCCCCCAAATTCTGTTCCGATTTCCCCAAAAATCAAACAAATTCCCCCAAATTCTGTTCCGGTTTCCCCAAAAATCAAACGATTTCCCCTAAATCAACCTGTTTTTAATCAACAAAATGTGATAGAATTATTCAAAAAAAGACAATATTTTTGAAAGGGGTTTTTTATGATCATTAAACCTTACGCAATTCCCTTCGATGTGCTACAGATTGAAGCTTTGGAACGGAGGATACCGCGCTCCCATCCGAAAAAAGGACAAATTCAGCAAGAACTGAAAAAACATATGTTTGGACAGCAAGGTGAAAAAGAGGTTTTTTACCAGTTACAATTTCTTCCCGAAAAACATTTCTACCTTTTCCACAACCTTCGCCTAATTGAAAACGAACGTGTATTTCAAATCGATATACTCGTCCTTCATCCCAACTTTATTACGATTATTGAAGTAAAACATTTTAAAGGAAATATTTCTTTCAACGATATCGGTCAACTCGTTCACGAATCGGGAGAAGTATATGATCATCCGATAAATCAAGTAGAAAAACATAAATTGCAGTTTCAAAACTGGTTGACCTATAATAACTTCCCGATTCCTCCAATCGAAACATTTGTTGTATTAGGGCCGGCTACCAAATTTTTACCGAATAATACGTACACGAAACATATTCAAAAACTCGTCCCGACTTCCACGATTCTCCCAACCATCCTTGAATTAGCCCAAAGATACAAAAAACCGATTTTTCGAAAAAACCAGATCGATCAATTATGTACAACTGTCCAATCCGCTCACACCCCATTACAAAAAAATGTATTGACGAACTTCCAAATACAATCGGAGGATTTAATACAAGGCGTTCTTTGCCCCATTTGTGCAACAACTGTAATGGACAGAATTCATGGCAAATGGTTTTGCTCCGCCTGCGAAATTAAAGAGGAAAAGTGTCATATTCATGCCTTTAACGATTATTACTGTCTTATTAAAGAAACCATTACGATTAAAGAAGCGAAACAGTTTTTAAACATACATCGTTATGATCTTGTAAAATATTTAATTAAAAAAGAACAATATAAAAAAATTGGAAAAACAAAAGGTACGAAATATGTATTAACCTTTAAAAAAGTGTAATCATTTTTTATTCCTCTCAAAAAAACAGTTGTAATAACTCAAAACAACGGATTATCCGCTTCTTACAAACATCGGCATAAACTGGGCTAATTTTTAAAAAACTCCTTCCCATTACGAAATTCCCATTACAAAACACAAATGATACGAATTATTGATCTTCCACCCTACCTTATACCTTCAATCAATTCCTTCACAAATCCGTTTGAACATTCCCCTATTTACAAAAGATTTACATTTTATTAAAACCGGATTAATCATTATCAATTAAGGTGAAAGTGTAAGAAACATTCATGCCAATTTTAGGGGGAATTCATTCATGTTAAAACGGAAAAAATTTTGGTTATCATTTTTACTTGTGTTTACCATCGGATTCATCGCAGCGTGTGGACCAAAAGAAGAGGATTCAACAAGCGGATCGGATTCAGAACAAACTGAGCAATTAGAAGGAAAAATTGCCATCGACGGTTCATCCACGGTTTTTCCTATTATGGAGGCTACAGCAGAAGAATATAAGATTGTTCAACCGAAAGTACAAGTTTCCGTCGGTGTATCCGGAACCGGTGGGGGATTTAAAGCATTTATCGCTGGCGAAACCGACATTAGTAACGCTAGCCGCCCGATTAAAGATGAAGAAGCGGAAAGCTTAAAGGAAAATGGAATCGAGTATACGGAATTTCAAATCGCCTATGACGGATTGTCCGTAGTTGTAAATAAAGATAATGATTGGGTCGATTACTTAACGATTGAAGAGTTGAAAAAAATGTGGGTTGAAGATGGAACGGTAAAAACTTGGGCTGACATTCGCGAAGGATGGCCTGAAGAAGAAATTAAATTTTACTCTCCTGGAACGGATTCAGGAACGTTCGATTACTTTGATGAAGTGATTTTAGACGGTGAACAAATCGTTCAAAGCGCAACCCTTTCTGAAGATGACAACGTGTTAGTTACTGGTGTAACAGGTGATGTAAACGCCATTGGTTATTTTGGATATGCGTACTATATCGAAAACAAAGATCGATTGAAAGTCGTTCCAATTGACGGAGGAAACGGACCGGTTGAACCGACAAATGAAACAGTTGAAAGCGGCGAATACAGCCCACTATCCCGACCACTATTCATCTATGTGAAAAACGAGTCAGTGAAACGTGAAGAAGTTTACGACTTTGTAAAATTCTTGTTGGAAAACGCTGGTGAACTAGCAGAAGAAGTTGGATACGTGAGCACTCCACAAGAAAATTATGATCAAGCTTTAGAACAACTTGAAAATCTAAAGTAATATTACTCGAACAAATCAAAAAAGATGAGAAGCAAAATTGGATGCTTCTCATCTTGCCATTATACCAAATCATTTCAAATGTTATTCCAATACTAATTTTCATCCCTTTACTTCTATTCATATCGAAGTCTATTTTCTCAAAATAAACCGGACAACAAATCTCTACCGTTCAAATAGATGATTTTCCCTTTTTCATCTTGTCTTTATGAAAGGAGTTTCAACCATGGCCTCATCAAATGGTAGTGCAGCAGTTTCTGTACAAAAATTAATTGAAGAAAAAAAGAAAAACCACCAATCGGCAAGAAAAAAAATCGAGAACATCGTACCCATTCTTTTATTTTCTACGGCAACCGTTTCCGTTTTAACGACTTTGGGCATTCTTTTTACCCTTTTATTCGAAACGTTTACCTTTTTTAAGGATGTTTCCATTGTGGAATTTCTAACTTCCAAAACCTGGTATCCTTTTTCCGAACCTGGTCATTACGGAATTTTACCACTGATTTCCGGGACGCTTCGAGTAACGGGCATTGCGATGATTGTTGCTGTTCCTTTAGGACTTGCAAGTGCCGTTTATTTAAGTGAATATGCATCGGATCAAACGAGAAGGGTAATCAAACCGATTTTAGAAGTATTAGCCGGTGTTCCAACGATTGTTTACGGGTTTTTCGCTTTGACGTTTGTCACACCGATATTACAAAAAATCATTCCTTCACTGGAAATTTTCAATGCCCTAAGCCCCGGCATTGTCATTGGGATTATGATAACTCCAACCATTGCCTCTTTATCTGAAGACGCGATGTCCGCCGTACCGAATGCCATTCGAGAAGGCGCATTGGCACTAGGAGCGACGAAACTGGAAGTCACCGTGAAAGTTGTGTTACCTGCTGCAATCTCAGGAATCATCGCATCGGTCGTTTTAGGAATGTCTAGAGCAATTGGGGAAACGATGATCGTCTCGATTGCAGGTGGCTCTACACCGAACACTGGATTTGATATCACCGGACCGATTCAAACGATGACCGCCTATATTGTTCAAATCGCACAAGGAGACGCAGGATATGGAACGACGATTTATTACAGTATTTACGCAGTTGGGTTTACCTTGTTCCTATTTACCCTCGTGATGAATTTGATCGCCCAATGGATGTCGCGACGTATTAGGGAGGAATATTAAAATGAAATTCATCGATCATCAAAAAGTTTTACAACATACAGGACCGAGAAGAAAACTGAATAAAATATCCAAATATTTATTTTTCTTGGCCACCCTCCTATCCTTATTTGTCTTGGCCATTTTATTAGCTCGGATTTTATTTCAAGGATTCCCTTATTTAGACTGGCAATTTTTAAATAGCTTACCTTCAAGAAAACCGGAAAAGGCAGGAATTTACACCGCTTTGATCGGAACGATGTGGCTGATGGCAGTCGTCATCCCTGTCACATTTATTCTTGGCGTCGGTACTGCAATCTACTTGGAAGAATATGCGAAAAAAAATCGTTTCAATACATTTTTACAAGTGAATATTTCCAATCTTGCAGGAGTTCCATCCGTCGTGTACGGACTTTTAGGTTTGACGATTTTTGCTCGAGCACTTCATTTAGGAACGAGCGTACTTGCAGCTGGGTTAACGATGAGTTTACTAATCTTACCTGTAGTTATCGTTTCAAGTCAGGAGGCAATTCGTTCTGTACCGAAAGAACTAAAGGAAGCATCATACGCGATGGGGGCAACAAAATGGCAAACGATTCGAACAGTCGTGTTACCTGCCGCCTTACCTGGAATTTTAACTGGATCGATTCTCGCTTTTTCACGGGGAATTGGAGAAACTGCACCCCTTGTCGTAATTGGCGTACCACTTTTTCTCGCTGTGTTACCTAGCAGTTTTCTCGATTCATTTACTGCACTGCCAATGCAAATTTATAACTGGACGAGTCGACCCCAAGAGGAATTCCATGCCCTCGCTGCAGCAGGAATTATCGTTTTACTAGGAATGTTAATCATCATGAACTCAGTGGCCGTTTGGATTCGAAATAAATTCCAAAACAGATATTAACGACTAGAAACCATGTGAAACCGTAATTTCTTTTACAATCAGAACAACGGAATTCACCGAATCATATGCGCATTCTTCATCATTAAATTGGAAGTCTGTAGTGGTTAGGTTCGAATAGACGTATGGGTGAGTGAAAGTGAACGAATAAGGAGGATTTAAAATATGTCCATAACTGCAGAGCTTCGAAAAGAAATGAAAAAAACAACAAATGAGTTAAGCCACATCGAAGAACCTGCTCAAAAACAAATCGTATATCAAACGAAAGAATTAAATCTTTGGTACGGTGATACCCACGCGCTAAAAGATATTCATCTCGATATTTATGAAAATGAAATTACAGCTATTATCGGCCCATCTGGTTGTGGTAAATCTACATTTATTAAAACGTTGAATCGGATGGTTGAACTCGTACCGATTGTAAAAACATCTGGAGAAATCCTTTACCGCGGTCGAAATATTTTTGATAAAACGTATCCGGTGGAAGAATTACGCACAAAAGTCGGAATGGTGTTTCAAAAGCCGAATCCCTTCCCGAAGTCGATTTACGACAACATTGCATACGGCCCAAGAATTCACGGAATCAAAGATCGAAAAATTCTCGACGAAATTGTAGAAAAAAGTTTACGTAACGCGGCCATTTGGGATGAAGTAAAAGATCGTTTAAAAGAAAATGCGTACGGCTTATCTGGTGGGCAACAACAACGCCTTTGTATCGCTCGAGCCCTCGCCATCGAACCGGATGTCATTTTAATGGATGAACCGACATCTGCTCTCGATCCGATTTCGACTTTAAAAGTGGAGGAGCTCGTCCAAGAATTAAAGGAAAAATTTAGCATTATTATCGTGACCCATAATATGCAACAAGCTGCCCGAATCTCTGACAAAACCGCATTTTTCCTTAATGGGGAAGTAATTGAATACGATCAAACGGACAAGATTTTCTCCACACCGAAAGACAAACGGACAGAAAATTATATCACCGGTCGATTTGGATAATCGATTTTGTTTGAATGGTTCTCGGTGACCCGTTCAACAATTCGGTGACATTTTAATTCATTCAACTGATTCTTAAGGAAAAATTTTTTATACGATTACCGAACGTCGGGAGATTTTTAATAGAAAGGATGGGAATGTTCAATGACTGCTAGGGAATTTTTTGATGAGGAATTAAGGGGATTGCAAGACCAATTGTCGGAACTTTGTCATTTTGCCCAACGTGCTTTAGATCGGGCTTTAGAGGCCTTTGAAACGCAGGATATTCAAGCTTCTCAAGAAATAATCGACGACGATGACAAAGCAGATTTATTGTACGAAGAAATTATTGACAATGCCATTATGATTATTACAAAACAACAACCGGTAGCAACGGACCTTCGAAAAATCATTATGACCATCCGAATTGCGACCGATTTTGAACGGGTTGCCGATTTTGCCGTCAACATCGCTAAATCGACCATTCGATTAGGGAAAAGGACCGATCCTTCGATGATAGGAGTATTAACAAATTTACATCGAATGTATGAAATATCCAATCAAATGTTAATCGAAGGACTCAATGCTTTCAAGGAAGAAGACGTGAAACTTGCAAAAATCGTGGCAGAAATGGATGACGAAGTAGATCGATTGTACGGTGAAACGATCAAAGAATTGTTTAACATCCATCAGAAAAATCCAGACCATATCAATTACGTAACCCAATTACTTTTTATTTGTCGCTACTTAGAACGTACCGCCGATCACATAACAAATGTAGCGGAAAATACGGTGTATTTAGTAAAGGGAAAACATATCGATTTAAATGAATAATCCCCTTGTATTTAAGGGGATTCATTTGATGTTCATTTGGGAGATACGGATTCGGACTCTGGATGATTGACCGTTTTGTGAAATAAATCGGGAATCCATCCTTTGTTCGTTTTGAAGAAAGGTATAGTTTTTTATTTGAAAAATCAAGAAACATTACGTTGAATTGGAAGACTTAGAAATTCCTTCGATCATTAGTTTTTTTACCCTTCATGTGAATTCGTTTGATTCCTAGCATTTTCTTCGGATGCCGGATGAATCGATTGGTTCTTATATTCTTTTTGATAACAAATAGATTTATTTAATTCTATGACGTTAGTTAAACCGGGTTCAGTTCCCGATATTCCCTTGTTTTTTTGCTGATTGGATTCCAGTCCATTGACTGTTTACAAATATTCCCTTGAATGGTTAAAAATTCGAACTTTCGTTGCATATGGGAAGGGGATTTGAACTTTAGTAATTTGATAATGAATGCGTATATTCGTAATGATTTTTAGATTTTTTAAATTGAAAAATCACATCTAAATTTGAACCATAAGAAATCTGAAATCTATTTGTCAGTCGATTAAATCGATCACTTTATATCATTTTTAAAAAAATGTTATAGAATTAATATAATTTTTTAAGTGTTTTACAACAATTTTACATTTGAATATGTTTTAATTATAATAGAGTCGCAAAATTTTGCGACAATAACTCATATGGGGGTGTTAATTGCGTAGTTAGATATTGAACTTATTTTTCACACTCAACACGCAATAATAAAAAACGCATATGGGAGGAGAAGGAAACGTGAAATTTTTGAAAAATCGTTTACTCATCGCTGTATCATTACTTGTATTATTAGTGAATTATTCCTTACCTTTTGGACAAGTATCTTTCGCAGCAGAAACCGATGGTAATACATTTGATTTAACCATCATGCATGTAAACGATACTCACGCTCATGTTGAACAGTTCCCCTTTCTTAGTACCGCAGTGGAACAAATTCGTGCTGAAAAACCGAACAATTTGTTGTTGCACGCTGGAGATGTTTTTTCCGGAACGCTCTATTTTACCGTGCATAAAGGTTTAGCTGATGTTGATTTTATGAATAAAATTGGTTTTGATGCGATGGTATTTGGAAACCATGAATTCGACAAAGATTCAGAAACGCTTGGTAATTTCGTAAATAAAGCCGAATTCCCACTTGTTGGGGCCAACATCGATTTTACAGGCGATTCGATTTTAGGAAAATATGTGGAGTCAACAATTGGTCAACCAGGGGAAGGCGGTAAAATTTACCCTGCAATTGTAAAAGAAGTAGATGGAGAGTCCATTGGTATTATCGGATTGATTACGGAAGAAACACCTTCGATTTCTAGCCCTGGGGAAAATATTCTCTTCCATAATGCCATTGAAAAAGCGACTCAAACAGTGAAACAACTGGAAGAAATGGGAATCGACAAAATCATTGCATTGACTCACTTAGGATATAAAGCAGATGTGGAAGTTGCAAAAGCTGTGGATGGAATCGATGTGATCGTCGGTGGCCATAGTCATACAGAACTTCCTGAAGGTACATTGATTGAAAAAGATGAACCAACCGTTATCGTGCAAACAGGAGATAATTTAAACAACTTAGGTGTATTAGATGTCACCTTTGATGAAAACGGTGTCGTTACTGAATATTCTACAGCGTTACTTGCTTTAGAAGAGAAAAGTGATGAAAACCCAGAAGGCTACGACGCTGACGAAGAACTTAGTGATTTGGTTAAATTATATTATAAAGATGTAGAATCATTACAAAAACAAGTTGTCGGTGAAACAACCGTTGTGCTAGACGGAGAAAGAGCCAATGTACGTACGAAGGAAACAAATCTTGGAAATTTAATTGCAGACGGCATGGTTTGGAATATGCAACAAATTAAGCCGGAAGTCACGATTGCCTTGCAAAATGGTGGAGGAATCCGTGCTTCGGTTGATAAAGGAGAAATCACATTAGGTGAAGTTCTTACGGTTATGCCTTTTGGAAACATGCTCGTATATATGGAACTAACCGGTGATGAAATTTGGCAAACTCTTGAACATAGTGTAAGTAAATATCCAGAAACCAATGGAGGATTTTTACACGTATCCGGTTTAAAATTCACCTTCGATCCAGAAAAACCTGCTGGGGAACGAATTGTATCGATCGATGTGAAAAATACGGAAGGAAAATACGAACCGATTAATAAAGAAGCTACGTATTATGTTGCTACAAACTCCTTTACAGCTAAAGGTGGCGATGGATACGATGTATTGGCAAAGGCAACGGAAGAAGGTCGCATGGTAAACGTTGATATGCCAGATTATGAAGTATTCACTGCTTACCTAAACCATCTTGGAGGAACGGTTTCTCCATCCGTTGAAGGTCGAATCGTTGCACTCGGTGTCGATGATCAACCAGCAGATGATACGGAAGAACCTGCTGATCAAAACGACTCAGAAAAACCTGGTGACTCATCCGATGACCAAACATCCAGTGAAGATGAAGGAAAAACATTACCAAACACTGCAACGGATCATGGTAACATCCTATTTATTGGTCTATCTCTAATTGTTGTCGGTTTCGTCGTATTCCTTTATTATAGAAAGCAAAGAAAATTTATTTAAGATAAAGTGATAAAATAAGCGCCCAAGCTAAAACTCTTGGGCGCTTTTTATAATTGTGGGTCAAGGTTCCGGTTCTTTTGTCCCACTTCTTTTGTCCCGCTTTATTTCAATTGAACGGTTTTGACTTCGTTCGGTTTTATGAAAAGGGTGAAGGTTCCTTGTTCCACATCTAATGAGTGAAGATAGGTTTCGTTTAAATTCACCTCACTCGCTTGTTGGGCACCTTTCATCTTAACATTCACACCTTGTTCGCTCGGATTATAAAGACGTAGTACAAGGGCGTCTTCTTTTTCCGCCTTTTTCAACGTGCTTATGACTCCAACCGTTTCACCGATTTCCTCCAATAAACTAAAGTTAGCTGGTGTATGAATTCCGGATGGGTTTAGTTTCATCGCATCATACGGTATTTTGTTATATGTTTCAATCTTTGTTGTATATTCTTTTCCAATACGGGCTATTTTAACACCATCAAAGGTTCCCGCATACGTGGTAATGGCAAAATCCAATTCCAATTTTCCAATCATTTGGGAATCAGGAGTCGGTAATTTTATTCCAGACGGTCTTCCCGGTCGACGAATCAGTTCTTCTTTTCCAAGAACACCAATAGATCGGAACAAAGTAATGGCAATCGTATCGAATTTGTCACCGACGATTTCATATTCACGGGTACTGTTTGTTAGAACAAATACTCCACGATTATCGTTTGCTAATCCGACGAATGAAAGCATCGGATATATTGCATCCGGACGTTCTGACCATCCTTCTTTTTCCCAAACTCCCATCGCTTCATCAAAAACTCCCCGCTTAATCAATCCAAATTGATTATCAGCAAATGAAACCCTCGATGCAATTTTCGTTGGAACCAATACTCTTAACCGATGATCCTTCGCATAGTTTTCAATTTCTGCATGAATATGAAGAATCGGTTTCGATTTTGCAACGGTAATATGCCATTTTACATCAACTGAACAATCCGTTTCGCCATTTTTTCGTGCTTCAAGATCAGATGGAACCGGTAAACATAAGGATATCGTAATTTCGCCTCCGTATTTATTTTGGCGAACGATCGATTTTGCTTCAACATCATGGCTATAAATCAATTTTTCACCAAGTAACGGGGAATAATCATACTCATCACCATCATCTCCCCCATTTTCTAAAAGAAGAACTTGGTCAAATAGCTCATTCGTCTGCTTATCAAAAATTTTCAACGTACCGTTTTTGTTGACGGAAATCGAATAAAAATCCGTTTCAATTGTGTTCACTTCTTTGAACGAATGATCCATTGAATTTTCACCTTCTAAAATAAAATACGTCTTGTAACCCATTGCTGGAATCGTATCTTTCAATTGAACGGTGTATTTGTAAAATGGATCATAGTTCCCGTAATGAACGATTTGTCGATCGATTAAACCGGGATCGATAACTTCTTTTTCCAACACTTCAAAATCGATTCGGTTCCCAGTTTCGTCTTCCAATTGGAAAGAACTTAATTTCGTAATAATCGTTGCAGTAAAGACTTCGTTTCGTTTGTAAGGTAATAAATTAAATGCAGTTAACCGATCTTCTGTGCGATCCGTTTGAATGGCGTCAGTAATTTTTCGTTTGTAAAATTCGATGAGCTGGTCGGTTTTTTCCTCTGCGATGAAAAGTCGGTTTCTGATTTCCCGATGCACTTTATCCGAACAGCAACAGCCGATACTGTCGTGGGCATGATTTTTCATAATTTCCTTCCAAATGAGTTCAATCAACCCGTGATGATATTCAAAGCCTAACCGATACCAATGGAGGCAAGGGGTTCTAAAATATTCGTAATTTTATTTTCAACCCGTGTATTCGCAGCTTTAATATCCATACGGGTCAAGTAAATACTCCGATGGACGCGCATATATTTTCCGTCTAAAAATTCACCTTGAATCGTATGGAGTGATTGATTTTTTTCAATTTCTTCAAATAGATTTTCATATTTGCTCAGGAAAAAATTTCGATCAGGGTACAGTTTTTTCAATTTCTCTATAATCGTAAAGATATTTTTTTGTATCGGCATTTGGTCGTGTCCATTAGGCAGTAAAATATGGTCGGAAGTCGCACCTTTATCTAACACGGACAAATATTTATCCATTCGCTTTTTTAGCTCTTCTTCATTTTCCGGCAAATACTTTCCAATTGCGTAACCAAGTGGTAATAATTGAACAAGCACTTTTGATCCGTCATCACTTTTCCAATAAAACTCTGTTCGATCGGTTCCGTGACGTTCCGATGCCCCCCTCCAAAACATCGCCCGTTTTATGCCGAATCCATTTAAAATCATCGGCATTTGCGCAGATTGCCCAAAGGAGTCTGGCAAATAACCAATCATCATCGGTTCCCCGTATTGTTTACTATCTTTTATTCCATAGAGTAAATTCCGCACGATCGACTCTGCTCCGACGACCATTTCATCCGTTTGCGTGTACCACGGACCGATAATGAGTTTTCCTTGTTGAATGAGCTTTTTTACTCGATCTTTATTTTCCGGTTTCACAGCGAAATAGTCTTCTAAAATAGAGGTTTGTCCATCTAATACATAGTATGGGTAGTCGGGATTGTTTTCGAGCATGTCCATAATTTCTTCCATATTGTTAACGAGTAAAATTCGTGATTCTTCTGTTGAGAAGTACCATTCCCGATCCCAATGCATGTGTGGTACAATATGCACATTCTTCATTTTATTCACTCCCGTAATTCTCTTTGATGTCATTGGTGGGTCGGGGTTCCGGTTCCTTAGGCCCAGCTTCTGCCGGGTGGGTCGAGGTTCCTGGGTCGAGGTTCCGGTTCCTTTGACCCATTCTGACCCACTCCGTTACTTTGATCCATGGCCGTTTCCATAATTTGGTGGGTCAAAGTCCCCGTCCCTTTAACCCACTTGAGGTTCCGGTTCCTTTGGCCCACTCGTTTCCTTTGGCCCACTCTGACCCACTCCGTTACTTTGATCCATGGCCATTTCCATAATTTGGTGGGTCAAAGTTCCCGTCCCTTTAACCCACTCACCAATTAATGCTGCACCAAGCCAAATGAGTCCAGCTAATAAAATCGGTTGACCGTCAAGTAAACCTAATGAGAAAATACCCGCTCCAGGTACACTTAACTCAATTCCGTAATAAGCAACTATTGCCCCCGTTACCATTGAACCGATAATGAAAGAAGATAATACACGTAACGGGTCACTAATAGCAAACGGGATCGCTCCCTCTGTAATTCCTGCTAAACCGAGTAACCATGTTTGTTTACCGATTTCTTTTTCTTCTTTATTAAATAATTCTTTTCCTAAAACTGTCGCCCCCGTTACAGAAAAGGCTGAGACCATCTTTACGGATGCGAATGTGGCATAGGGGACAAAATTTCCATTCGCCATCGATGCAATACAAAACGCATAGGCTGCCTTATTGACCGGTCCCCCTAAATCCGTCGAAACCATTGCACCGATTACTGCTCCTAAAATTAATGCATTCGATGTCCCGGATAAACCGTCTAACCAATTCGTTAAACTCACATTTATCCACGCTAATGGTTCACCAACAATAAGTAACATTATCGAACCTACTACAAGGGTACCGACAACCGGATAAATCCAGAAACTGACAAATCCAGCAAACGTCCCTTTTGGTTGAACCGTTTTCTTTAACCACTTCATAAAATAACCAGCAAGTAAACCACCCAACATCCCGCCTAAAAATCCACTTCCAATTAAGTTCGCCGCCAAACCTGCTGCAAAACCAGGTCCTAAAGCAGGTTTATCTGCAATGGAGTAGGCCATGTATGCTGCTAATACTGGTACCATTAACTGACCGAGTAGTCCTCCGCCTAGTTGTCGTAAATACCAAAGCCACGATCCTTCACTTTGATAAAGATCTTGAAGTCCAAAGGCTTGTGCAATAAATACGGCAGCGGTTAGCGTCATTCCACCAGCAATAATGATGGGGATCATATACGAAATTCCGGTTAATAGTGAATCCTTCATTTCTATCTGCCATGTTTTTTTACCCGAATCTTCCATCCCTTCACCATTCGATGTGGATTTGTACTCCCCTTTCGATTCGGTTTCTGATAACTTAACAGCTTTTTCAATTAACGATTTTGCATTTTTTAAAGGGGTGGCAACCGTTGTTTTTACTTTAGGCAAATGGCTAAATCGTTCTTCATCTTTAATGGCCACATCATTTGCAAAAATAACCGCATCTGCCATTTTCAATCGTTCTGCCGAATGCCGATCTTCAATCCCGTTTGCCCCTTGTTTTTCAACGAATACTTTCACACCGAGTTCATTCCCAGCCTTTACAAGGGCCTCCGCTGCCATGTACGTGTGAGCAATTCCAGCAGGACAAGCAGTAACAGCTAAAATCGTTTTATTTAATTTCATTTCATTGGACGTAACCTTTACCTCGTCTGCATCCAAATTGTTAAAAAGTTCCATCCGATCTTTCGAAGAAATAAGCCGTTGTTTATATGTTTCATCCGTCAATCTAGTGACAAGTTCAGACAACACATTCAAATGGGTACTTCCGCTTTCTGATTCTGGAATTGCAAGTAAAAAAATAAGTTTCACTTGATTATTCGGATCAATACTTTCCCAATCCGTAATCGGCTGTTTTACAGTGGCTACAGCAAAACTTGCTTCCTTTACAACATTTGATTTTCCGTGGGGAATGGCTAATCCGCCTTCAAATCCTGTTGGAGATAATTTTTCTCTATCCAAAACCGCTTGGAAAAACGATTTTTCAGAAGTCACTTTCCCATTTTCATATAACTTGTTTACTAAAAAAGAAATCGCTTCATTTTTTGATTTAAAGTTTTCATCAACAAAAACTAAGTCAGGTGAAGTTAATGACTTTAATTCCATTCGAATCCCCTTCCCTATAAGCGTTTTCATTTATTACCTGCCTTGTAAATGGGTTCATTATTCGCTCATATCTTAACAAAAAAAAAGAAGAAGAACGGATTCTTCTTATTTTTAAACAAAAAAATTAGAGTTATATTTTTTTCCTGTGTATTTTTTCACTTAATCAATAAGTTGTCCAAATAATTTGAGATAATGCATATAGGACAACCATTATAGGACTTGGATCTGTAATATTGTATCCATTCATTTCCTTTCTAGGTGCATAACAATATAATGGGATATCTGCCATTTGCTGGAGGGGATTGCGAATAAAGTGGGTTAAAGAAATGATTTGTACACCTCTTTTTTTCGCTTCTTCTGCTATTTCCAGCACAAGGGGGGTTTTTCCCGATAAACTAATGCAAAAAAGTACATCCTTTGGACCCATTTTTTTTAAATAATAGAGGGTTTCATGCCGATGGACCGAAAAATAGGAAGGTTGATCGATAACTTGTAAATTTCTTTTTAACTGGTAACAAAAGTCTACATTATCACCGACTGCAAAAAGGAGGACGTGTTTCGCTTCTTTCATTAGTTTTGCTGCATTTGAAAGAAGTTCATGATCAATGAGTTCAAAGGTTTTTTGTATGTAGGAAAAAGAACTGCTTTGGACAACCTGTTGATCATTTTCCAATTCATTTTTCAAACTATTTTTCAAATGGGAAAATCCATCATAACCGAGTTTTTTTGCCAGTCGCATAATTGTATTTGGAACCGTATACAACTGATTTGCCAACGTTTGAATCGGCAGTGTAGTTATTTCCTTTTTATGATTCAATATATATTCAATAATTTGGTCATCTGTATCATTCAATTTATACTCGTATTTTTGAACCCGTTCATGAAATTGCATTTTCAACACCCCTCTCTTATTATAACAGTGAATTTGGATCGTTAAAATTGGAGGTTTTTCATATGGACATTTTAGTCGCTTTAGATTCTTTGAAAGGGAGCATCTCTTCAAAACATGCAAATGAAGTAGTGAAAGAAGGATTACTGCTTGCAGATCCCGATTTTCGGGTACACACAGTGCCAATTGCCGATGGAGGAGAAGGTACGGTAGAAGCCCTCGTTGAAGGAATAAATGGGGTTTATAAACAAGTGGAAGTTACGGGGCCCCTCGGAGAGAAGGTACAAGCCCGATACGGTATTTTAGGAGATGGAAAAACAGCTGTGATCGAAATTGCTGAAGCGTGCGGATTTCCACTGGTTCCAAAACAAAAACGAAATCCTCTGTACACAACGTCTTACGGAGTCGGGGAAATGATTCTGGATGCCGCTAAAAATGGTTGTAATGAATTTATAATCGGTTTAGGTGGAAGTGCTACAAATGATGCGGGAATCGGAATGCTACAAGCGTTAGGATTTCAGTTTTATGATGAACAGGGAATCGAAGTTGGTCAAGGGGGACAGTCCCTCTCGAAGGTTGCTCATATAAATGATCGAAACGTTTTTCAAATAGTAAAGGAAGGCTCTTTTCTTGTTGCCTGTGATGTGAATAACCCACTTTATGGAGAAAATGGAGCAGCATATGTATTTGGTCCGCAGAAAGGGGCGGATGTAAAAATAGTAAAACGACTCGATACCGGTTTACGACATTTTGCCAAAATCGTTTTGGACCAATTTCATCTTAATCTCCAATCGATTCCTGGAGCTGGTGCCGCTGGTGGATTAGGTGCAGCATTTGCCGGATTTTTACAAGCAAAACTCGTTCCAGGTGTGGAGTTAATTTTTCATCAAATTCGTTTGGAAAAAACGGTTAGTAAAATGGATTTGATCATTACTGGAGAAGGGAAATTGGACAATCAAACCAATTTTGGGAAAGCCCCTGCAGGCATTGCAAAACTGGCGAAACGATTTGGCGTTCCCGTTGTTGCAATAGCAGGTGATGTTCGAAAAGCAGACCAACGTTTACACGAACAAGGAATCGACGCCTATTTTTCGATCATCCCTGGCCCTATGGATTTGGAGAAAGCGATGGAACCATGTACCACAAAAGAAAATTTAAAAAGAACCGGAGAACAAATCGGACGAATCATTCGTTTACTTCATGGGTCAAGGGGACAGGTACTTTGACCCGGGGACTGGAACCTCAAAGTGGGCCAGGGGAACCGAAGTGGGTCAAGGGGACAGGAACCTTGAACCATGGACAGGAACCTCAACTCAGGGGAGCAAATCAAAAAAGTGGGCCAGGGGAACCGGAACCTTGACCCACCATTTTCTGGGAGTGGGTCAAAAGAACCGGAACCTCGACCCACCCTGGGAGTGGGTCAAAAGAACCGGAACCCCGACCCACCCCCTTTATTTGTGGGTGTAATTTTCTATGCTTTTTTTTAATTCATTGACAAAAGACTCTTGGTAACAGGCTTTCTTTTGTTCTTTCAACACATCCCTCAATTCAAACAACTCTGAATTTCGTATAGAATCCAGTTTCGATAAGCGATCGGCAATATCCTCTTCTGAAAGATAGTTTAAATACGTTTGTTTTTCCATTTTCCAAAGGATGACTTTATCTTTGTAACGGGTTTTCATTCGATCTGCAATTAATAGACCCTCTGGATCCATGTCACCTGAATAAAAGATAGTTGCACCGGATTGAACAATGAGATCTAACAATCGCCATCCGGCCATTCTTACTTGACCATGAGTACAAACGATTGGGACTTTAGGAAGTGCATCCATCATCATAGATGCAACACCTGAATTTTCCACTACCCAAACAGTATTTCCATGTATAGGCCAAATTTTATCTACCTTCATTAATTCCTTCATCGGAACGTTCATAACGGTTCTGCTCTCACAAGCTGCTTTCCAGACCGGATGGACCTCCTCTGTTGATGCCAGTAATTGTTGACAAGTGACGAAATTCCAAAGATCGTCGCGAAAAATACCGTATTCTGCCAATAAATCATTTAATTCTTCCACTGTTTTTGGCATCGTCATCCGATTGTTACCTTTTCGAAGCTGATCGACAAATAACATATGGTGCAATAGTTTTCCTGCCGTTCTTTGACTATCAAAATAATGGGGATTCCCCGAAACTCGTTCAGAAAAGAAAGGTAATCGTTCAAACTCCCCTTGTTTTGGAAGATAAGTGAACGCGCGGTATGCCATAATGATTTTTTCATACAAATCTTCATCATTTTGCTTGTATAGGGACCAAATCCACCGCGTATCTGGACTTTTTTCAGCAAGCCTTTGTAACCACCAATGTGCACCTGGAATCTCTTCCAAAAGGGATTGAATAAACGCTTCTTCCCTTTCGTGTTCTAATCGACGTTCTTCTTTTTTGGAGATGATTTTTTCACCGAGTACTTTTTCCATAATGTCGAGCAATGTATATTCTGAAAAGCTAGTTTTCGCTAATTCCTTTTCAAAGGCTTGTAAGGATACGGTACCTTTTTGAGAAAGTTTTGCCTTCGATATGCCATAAAATCCAGCGATGGCCTCCAGTTCATCATCGGCAAATCCTTTTAAAGAAACAGATCCACCGACTCGTCCCAAAGAACGATATTTTTCTTTAAACAAGGCGAATAATTTCATAAACCCTGGTTCTTCCAGAAATACTTGGAGTTTATGATCAATTTTTCTGTCCATTAGTTCTTTCTTCCCTTTCATATTAAACAGATCTTTCCACTTTTTCTCCAACCCCATCATCATTTGCTAAAATCAAATAACACGACGATGACAAAAACCCTACTTGTTCCCATTTTTTACAATCATTATTTATATTTTCGTAAATCCGCCTCATCCCTTCAGTTTCAAACAACATACTAGATTCTCTGCATGTTTTTATTTCGTACTTCGCTCCTATTTTCTCCGCTAAATGAAATATTCGGAACATCTATCTTTCATTCCCAATACGAACGACTACTTACCCCCCTTGAACAACACGACGATTTTCAAATCTCATGCTTATTTTTATTTCGTACAATTCGTACACAACCCGTATTTCTACTATCATCTGGTTTTCAAACAACATTACGACTCGCTGAATATTTCTTCGTCAAATGTATCCTCAATTCTCGTTCGTTTTTTTCCATCCCAGTGGTAACGAATAACGGTGACGTAATCGGCATTTTTCGGTCGAATCAATTCGCAAATGGATAAACTACTAATAGTATCATAATCCCCCCAGAGACTTTGGGAATTCATTATATAATCGAATCCAAGTGTTTCCACGACTTCAAACATATCTCGAATATTGTTTTCGTCTACCCCGGCAAAAGCCTCATCAAGGGAAATAATATATGGTGCACTCTCAGCTGCCTCTTTATATCTAGAATAAGCTGCTGTAAATAAAGGAATGTACATGGCCATCGCCTTTTCACCGCCACTAAAGCGATAAAAGGCATTATTTGTCAACTCTCTTTTTGGTTCCCCGGCCCTTTTGTAATATAAAATAAAAGTAAACCATTTCCGATAATCCAATACTTCCTTCAGCACTTGATGGAGCGTATTTCCTTCATTCCGTAACTCAATCAGTTCCTTTGCCTTGGCAATTCTCGATCGGAAATGTTTCGTGATTTTTTCCAAATCCTCTTCACTCAAAAATTTGCTATTCCGTTGTAAAAGTTGAACGAGATCCTTTGTATCCAATTCATCCTCCGAATCGGCAGTCAATGGTTTCCATGCGATTGAAAAAGTTAATCCTGATGAAGTATCCCGTTCCTTCATAATTTGATCCATCTGTTTTACCCATAATTCTGCCCGCTGAATCCGGGTGCGTAAAATTTTTCCAACAGTGTTTAAAATAATATCTTCATATAATTGTCGATCTTGTTCGTCTAATAGATTTCGCTCTTTCTCCAATTCTTCTTCAAGTTGATTTGCGACAAAATAGGGACTGACCCTCATACCAAAATAATCGAGCTCAATTAATTTCCTGCCTTTACTATTTTTCCATTCGGCAATAAGCGGTTCGTATTGTACGCCAAAATCTTCTCGGAACCAATCGGGTGTTTCCACCTCTTCCATATATTCAACCATTCGATATTCGGTTAAATAATCTTGTTCACTGTAATACGATTTTGTCAAAAGTTCCAAAATCTTCGCCTTCTCATATTTCGTATATTCTTTTTCAAAGGCTTCATACAACGTTTTCGGATTATCGATTTCCACATCGAAAAAGTTCCGTTCCTTTTCTTTTTCAACTAACAATCGCCAAGCATCGGTCATATTTTCCCAAAAACGAAAATCCGTACGTGCTTCCTCTAATTTTTCCTGAACGCGTTCTTGTTTCGATTTTTGTCTAGGAATAGTTTTGTGAATTTGTTCTAACTGCTCAACCGCCTCTTTCAATTCGGTCAATACTTGCTGAATACGAGTTCGTACTTCATCGATTCCTTTCATTTGCAATTGTCTTTCAATGGATTTGACTTCCTCTTTCAAATAATAAATTTCACTTGTTTTAACATTTTGTTCTCCTTTGTTTTTATCCAAATCTTCTTCCAATTCTTTAATCCGTTCGAGAATCGAATCCAACTGACTTTCGATGGACACAATTTGAACCGCTACATTTCTTAGCTCGTATAGTCGATCCAAATACATATTTGCCGCTTCATATGCTTTTGTAATCGGTTCTTTTTCCAAAACGATATTCAAGTGGCGGCCCATCTCTTTTAACGCTTTTTTCTCAGAAGACCAATTAGCATGAACTTTTTTCCATTCGTCATCAATTTCAGAAAGTTTGTTTTGAGCGAGTTCGATTTCCTGTTTTTTATGAGATATTTGCCGATAAAGATCTTGTAAAAAATCATCCTTTGGTAAATCCTGTTTCCATTGTCCAATCTCGTTTAATTCCGACTGAAGCTCGCTAATAATCTCTTCCAGTTGAGCCAATTCCTTTTCCAATTCAGCAATTTTTTCTGACCAAATACGAATTTGTTCTTGCTGATGTCGTTTTCGAGAGCTGCGTCCGATAAACTTCGCAGGTCCGTCAAAGGGTGCATGTCCAACAAGACAACCGATGGAATACGTACCGTCCACATCGATATGGAATCCTGTTTCATCTCGATCGAGGGGAATGCTCCGGAGCACTTCATCGACTTTGGCACTGGAGATAGAACTATTTTCATCCAAATCTGGCATTAAATAATCAGCTAACGTATATCCGAGTAGTTTCGGTTCTGGAATAAAAACCGCGTCTTCTTCAGGTGTAACATCCGTATCGGTAATTAGACTATCTAAAATACCGACCCGTTTCAAAGTAGATTCGATGCGTTCCCGTTCATCTTCCGTTACGTGATCCCGAAATTCGACGGCAGCATAAAAGGGTAAAAAGTTTGTTCCTTCTTCTTGCAATTTTGTTCGGAATCGTTCCGTACCTTCACTCCTTTCCGGATCCAACATCTTTTGCGATTTAATCCGCTGAAGTTCTTCTTCTGCTTCTTCAATTTCCCGTTTCTTTTCTTCCATTTTCCGTTCGGTCGCATCCAATTCTCCTTTTACATTACCTTCGTAAGTAAGGATGGCTTTATACAGTCGTTCCCGAACTTCTTCAAATCGGGTTTCTTCGTATAAGCCTTGGATTAAACGGGAAAGATGCTGTATTTCCGTATGTGCAAATTCCAATTTTGGATGGTCTTCAATCCATTGGAAAATTACGGTTTCTAACTTTTGATGTTCCTCTTCAAACCATTGTTCCAAATGATCCTTTTCCTTTTGTAATTCGTCGACGACAAATTTTTGTTTCGATGATTTTCGTTGCAATTCAATATGTCTTTCATGAAGTTGTTCGATGCGTTCCACACGTCTTCCCATTTCATTTAAAAGTTTTTGATGTTCCTTCGCCTCTTTGATCCATATTGTGAAATCGAAATCGGTAAGCGCTGTTCTGTGGAAACTTTCTTCATTGATTTCGTGCTGAGAGAATGCTGCCAGTTGTCCTTCATCTGCCAACTCATCTAATAAATTTTCTTTCCTTTTTGTTAAGTGAAGTAAGGATGATTCTTTTTCTTGTCGTTCATTCCAAGCTTTTCGAAGTTTTTCATTCAATTCATCCTGTTTCTTTTCCAACTGGAGAATATATTCTTGCTGACGGTTGATTTCCCTTTGTTTATCCTCTTTTCTTTTCTCCAAAGACCATACTTCATGATTTGATAAATTTTCCTTTTCCTGTTCGATGAAGGATTTTTTTTGCTCCCAACGGATCTGTTCGTTTTCTAGTTGCTCAATTTCCAATTGCAAATCAGATGCTTGCTTTTCTAAATGGCGGACATTTTCTTCGGCGGCTTTCTTTTTTTCTTCCGCTTGCCACCATTGTTTCGCCCTTTCACCAAATATAAATTTGTTATAAGAATCATATACTTTTTTCAACCGTTGAACAGATGCGTATTCTCTTTCCAATTGCTCCAACTGCTGTCTCGTCTGATCCATGTTATCTATCGTATCGGACAAATGGCGCAATTCATCATCGGTTAAAGGTGGAAGGGCACTTTCCAATATCTCATAAATAACGGTCGGTCTAAAATCTTTAGATAACTTTGGGCTTCGCAGTTGAATCAATAATTTAATTAAATCATCGAAGGCTTCCAATGAGGAAAATCCGAAAATATATTTGTTGACCAGTTCCATATATTCCTTTTGCGTGTGGACGACAAATCCTCCTGCCCCAATGCGATTTTCCAATTCTTTGGCTGA
Organism: Fervidibacillus halotolerans; assembly: GCF_026547205.1. Lineage (GTDB taxonomy): Bacteria > Bacillota > Bacilli > Bacillales > Caldibacillaceae > Fervidibacillus > Fervidibacillus halotolerans. Next base: position 2,334,069 of record NZ_CP106877.1, read on the forward strand.
GAGGGGAATTTTTTCACCAAACTGTTTTTGATATAATGAAAAATCAATCCCGATCCGACGGTTATCCTTAATTATAAAATACCAAGACTTCAATCCTTTATTTCGTTTCGCTTGCATACCAATTCCAGTCGTCATGTACTGATTAGTCGCTTCCTTTTTATATTCGATGAATAAATAGCCAGTCCGTTCATCTCGATCGACGACTTCTTTTTCTCCGATTAAATAATCTTCCATTCGCCTAGCCCGAGAACCGAATGGGTCGAGCCGATCCGGTGTCTTTTTTCCATCTAGCAAAATGGGGATAAAACTTTGCATCGTTACCGATTTTCCTGAACCGTTCGCACCCCTTAACAACATTTTTCCTTCTGAAAAAGGGAGAATTTCATCATCGTAATACCAAAAATTGAATAATCCTGCCCGATTTGGAACCCATTTCGCATTTTTCATCGCTTATTTCCCACCTTTTAAAAAATCTTCCGGATAAGTACCAGCCAAAACACCCATCAACGGTTTGATTTTGATTAGTGATGTTTCATCATCCACTTCAGCCATCATCCAATCTTGTAACATGTTTAAAACTTCGATTCGGACGTTGTTCATCGTGTTTTCTCGTAAATACTTCGTCCAACCAGCTCCAAAAGAGTCACGCAATTCCTCGAGAATTTGGTTCAATTCCCCTTCCGTCAATACGATTTCTCCGTTTTCTTGAGGTTTGAACTGTTCTTTATGATCGTGTAAATATTTCGATAGTTGTAAAATAACATCCGTTTGCCCTTTCGCATCCGGAAATACAGTTTGATATTGTTTCGGTTCCGAATTGGAAAGAAAAGCGGTGTTTTTATATACGTGAAGGTGATACGGACTATGGCTTTGAATATCTTCTGTTAACCGATTACGGAAATTACGTATATATAGGAAGTCGGGATCTTGGTTGTCTAATCGTTGCACACCAGGTGAGAAAAACAATTTTCGATATACCCTTTTCCGTCTTTCATCTTCTTGCATCAATTTCCAATCTTCCTTTACTAGGTCTTCCCAACTTGTAAAGGTAGAAAAATCATCGGGATATGAACGCATAAAATACCGGCTGTAAACCGTTGCTTCGTATAGCACTTCTTGTTGTTCGTCCCGCTCGTATTTCGATAAATCTCCATCAATTTGTTTGATAAGATGAAATTCTATTAATATTTTAATCGCCCGAATCAAAGATTTTCGATGAATGTATAATGTCCAATCTAATTCGTCTTCACCGGGATAGTTCGCTTGGATTTCTTGACTTAGTTCTGAAAGCAAAAACTGTTCGTCAGCGGATTTCCCTTCTAAAAAAGCCAGCGCTGTGCAGAAAATCGCATAGTCCATCGGTTCTTGAAATTCTTGTATTCCCATCCATCCCTCAGGCTCCACCGGAATTTTTTCTAATTTGATAAAATGTTGATGGATGATAAGTTTTAACCCAAATTTATCGGAAATATATCTGCGTAATACTTTCTCCCGTTCCCGAATAAGTCTGTACCATTCCGGATGCTCACTCCGTAAAATCCAGTAATGATTGAATAATAAGTCCAATCCTTGAATGGCTTTCTCGTCAAAATGAAAGGATACATCCGCCATTGGAATCCTCCTCTTTGTGATGCTAAGTTTTTTCGTACGTATCTATATTTTGAAGTTTGCGGATCGTCTGTTTTCCCATTTCCAATGCCCGTTTTGTTTTTCAATGTGATCGTCGATTAGTTTTTTCGATAAATCAAATTCATTTACCGTTTTGTATTTTTTTCGAGAATTCTATTTTTACCTTAAGCAAGTTGAGAAAGCGATGCGGTTTTCGTATCGTTTTTTATTGCAAGTCTTTCTTCAACATAATTAAAGAGAAAAATTGTTGTTCACTCAGATTTGCTCAAATATACAATCGGGCATCGTCAATTCCCCGTCTTCCGATTTCAGTACGATCATTTTATCTTTATTGATCGTAACCTTTATTTCCATTCCATAATCCGTTTTCACGATTCGATTTTCCGATTGCATTGCTTTCGTTATCCATCCTAGCAATAATTTTCGAATAAAAGGTTCTACCATTGGAAGTTCAGATAATTGGATCATTCCATTTTTCATATATTTTATGATTAGCTGTTCTTCCTTTTTTCGTTCTTTCAAATATTTTTGCCGTTCTTTCAGTTTTTTTTCAACATTTGAAATGGCTGCACCTGGTTTTGTTTTTTCTCGATAATGATTTGTTCTCGGTTTGATTGTCAACATGACCGGATCATCGTCCCAAACATCTGCATACATGTTATCCGTTGTATCTTCTACTAGGTGGAGATGTTTAACGGTTATCGCACCGAAGACGACAGAACTTAGTCGATGGGCTTCACCAATCGTACGACATTCCGAAAACCATTTTGCCAAGTGTAAATAATCATTCATCCGGCTACGAAAATGTTGTTGCCGCTCACTAATTCGTTGAACATATCGAGTAATCCTTCGAATCATTTCATTCGTTTGTGTCTGTAAAATTTCTAGTTCACTTTGTTGGGTACTCGTGCCTAGAAACCATTGACGGAGACTTGCCCATAATTCCTCGTATTCAGACTTCCATTCATCAATGGAGGAAGACACGTCTTCCAAACGGGGAATCGATTGTCGGTGTTCGATGAGTTTGGCAATAAATGTTTCCAATTTAGTTTTGTTCATTTCTTTTAATCGTTCTTGAATTTGCAATGAGGTTTTTTGTAACGATACAATAAAATCCCTTAAGTACGCTGTAAATTGATTTTTATAAACGAGGAACGCTTCCGTTTGCATACGTTGATCGGTTTTCTCACTATTTATATAGGCAATATAATCTGCTGTACTCGTACGGATCGTCTGGAAGTAGCGAAAGACGTCATCCCACAGACGCATATAATATTCGGGACTTTTCGTCAGATCAGTGGTGAGTTCATTTTGCAAATTGATTAATGCTTGAAGAAGCCTTTCAAACTGGGAACGCTCTAGTGACCCTTGAAAATTATCACCGGTCATTTTTTCTAAGGACACGAGCATCCGTTCAATTTCAATCGTATAAGGTGTGGGTTGATAGCGGAAACGTTTCTTTTTGTACTCCTCCACCGTTTTTGCATTCGTCATGTCTTGTCTTGCAATTAAATTGTTCCATTTTACTAGTTGGGCTAATTGCTGATGAAGTTGTTCTTCTTCATAATCATGGAAGGCGGGAATAGAGCGTAAATATTCCAAGATCTCTTCCGGACTAATAAAATCCCGCATTCGCTCATGTTGACGATAAAAATAGCGCAAAATCGTCCGATATTGAGTTGCGGAATCAGCTGTTAAGTAGCTCGCTTCAATCACTTTTTTCATCGGTAGTTCCACAAAAATCATCCTTATTCGTCTTCATTTTCTTATTTTCTATTATATATATTTATATATGGAATTGATAGGTATGAGTGGTGGGTCAAGGGGACAGGTACTTTGACCCGGGGGAGCAGATCAAAAAAGTGGGCCAAGGGAACCGGAACCTTGACCCACCATTTTCTGGGAATGGGTCAAAAGAACCGGAACCTCGACCCACTCCGGGGACAGGAACCTCAAAGTGGGCCAAGGGAACCGGAACCTTGACCCACCATTTTCTGGGAATGGGTCAAAAGAACCGGAACCCCGACCCACCAAAGTGGACCAAAAGAACCGGAACCTCGACCCACTTATATTTTTCTTCTGCGGTAGAAAGATTGAATAGAAAATGCTACAAGTAGAAGTAGCGTTCCTACCAACAGAGAATTATAATAACTTGTTGAAGTATTTGGTAATTGATTTTTCGTTGTTGCATCCCTAGGTGTTTTCGCATTGTCAGACGATTTGTCACCTTGATTCTCATTACTTGTTCCACTGGTTGGGTTTTCTCCATTTGAATTTGTTGGCTTTTCAGATGAATCTTCACCAGTTTGATCCTCGTCATCCGAAGGCGTTGATTGATTATCATCTGGATTGTTAGTTTCTTCTGACGGTTGGTCTCCACTATTGTCTTGATCATCTGGCGTTGTCGATTCTTCACCATCAGGGTTTGTAGGATTGCTTGGTTCTTCACTATTCTTTTCCGCACTCATTTTAATAACTACAGTTGTGAGCGGGTCAATTGTAATACGATCTTTCGTCAAAATAACACCTGTTAGTTCAGAAACTTCTTCAGTGCCCGCCTCATCATCATCTACCAAAATGATTCCATTGGTTAAATCTTCACTTAAAGTTAGCGTACGTTGTTGATCATCTGCATTCACGAATACGTAATATGCATCTCCATTCGTCGCTTCGTTTCGATATCCGATAATTAAATCCTCATTTTGAATCTCTGGTGCATTGATTAACGAAACGTTCTGATCAACAAGATCTTTTTCCCCTAATCGGAAAGCATCGGTTGATTTTCTTAATTGAATCAACCCCGCCGTATATTCAGCTGTCGTTGTGTGTAACGGATATGTTGTTTGATCCGTAATCTTTGCCCATTCGATGGCATTAATCGCATCGGAAGAATCGTAAGAATCATGAATAAAATACGGATAAACAAATGGATTCCCGTTTTCATCTGTCATATATGTAGACTTATATGGAGGAGTATCCGTATTCACTCGATATTGTTTTGTACGACCATACTCTTGCCCAGCATGGAGAAATGCTGTTCCTTGAGAAGTTAAAATTAATGAGTTCCCAAGACGAATCCGTTTTTGAATTTCTTCTTCATAATACTCGGGATCTTTTTTAATCGATTGGGCAATGACATCATGTAACGTTAAATTATCATGTGCAGCAATATATTGGATCACATCCCCCGGATCATCCGCTACGAAATTCCCTGGTTGAGCTTTTATATTGTTAAAAATCACTTGAATATTTCTTGCCCCACCTGTAATAAATCGGGGTTGTCCCTCACTTCCATAACCGGATTTCAGTTCGTTTCGAATTTCATCGGAAAAAACTGCGACACTGTCCGTAGACTGCATCCATGTCTGATCAGCCGGTTGATGAGGTTCATTATCATCTCCCGTATACGTGAGCCAACCTTCACCGAGCATAAGAATATTTGGATTCAATTTTTTTGCTTCATCATAGGCAAGTTGAATCGTCTCCGCATCATGGTCGCCCATCATATCAAATCGAAAACCATCCACTTTAAATTCATCAACCCAATAGGTGATTGAGTCAACTAACAATTTTCTCGTCATTTTATGGGTCGTTCCTAATCGTCCTCCACCAAAACTTTCTTTCGGGTTGCCATTTACATCCATAAAATGGTAGTAGTTCGGCACTAAGTTTTCAAACAATTCCATTTTTGCCGTATGGTTATATACGACGTCTAAAATAACTCCCATTCCTCGTTTATGAATCTCATCGATTAACGTTTTAAATTCTTCAATTCGAAGTTCTGGGTTATCCGGATTTTCCGAATACATGCCGCTTAATGAAAAATAACTTTGTGGGTCATATCCCCAGTTGTAATTGTTGTTTTGAGATGAGTATTCCGATTCCCGTTCATGATTTTTCCACTCATCCGCATAGTAATAACTCATAACCGGTAGAAGCTGAATATGGGTGACACCTAATGATTGGAGATAATCCAATTTTTCAATAAAAGAAGAAAATGTTCCGAATTGGGCATTCAACTCGTCTTCAATACTTGGGTCCGATGTAAAGTCACGAACATGTACTTCATAAATGATCGCATCTTCCCTTTTTTCATACCCATTAATATTGGCAAAATTTAATTCAGGTCCAATTGCCGATGGATCCACAATCGCAGCTTTTGCAAAAGGATCTGTCCCACCGGATTCGGGGTTTTTCCATCTAGCTAATGATTTCGCATATGGATCGAGGGCTATTTTCGTTTCACCGTTATGGGTAATTTTGTAATGGTAATAATACCCTTTCAAATTTTCCAAACCGGTGTTGTCTTTGTTTAACGTAACTTCCCATACACCTCGGTCACCAAGTGTCATTGGAATATCATCCATGACGACATTGTTTTGGTCATCTTTGTCATATAAAATAATGGAAACTTGTTCCGCTTTGGGCGACCATAATTTAATGGTAGCGCTCCCATCTTTGTTTAAGGTTGGTCCAAGTTCACCGTCATAGGCGTATAATTCATCGATTAATTTCCAGCTACCTGATGCATGAATGATATAGTCGCCAAATGCAATCGTATACGGTTGACCTTCTAATGGAAATTGACCAATCAATTGCACCTTTTGTTCGTCTAAAATAACCGCATCCTCTACATTCATTTGATCGCCTGCATTATTTTTAACAACGATCGTTTCTAATAGACTTTCTTTTGTCAAATCCTCTGTTTTCGAAAATAATAACTGGATTTTATTTTCCGATAAAAGTTCACCGGATATTAATTCGGTTGGAATTGTTCCGTATGGGTTTGTATACACGTGTTCATCTCCATCGTTTATAAAAATTTGGTCCGTATTTGGAATTGGAAGTGTCTGTTTGTAATCTTGTGTTTGCTCTGATGTTGCCTTGTTTACAAATAAAAATCCAATTTCATTTCCATCTTCTTTAATCTTAATATCGAAATAGGCACCATGCTTTCCTACTCCATCCGCATCAAAGGCACCATTTGGCCAACCGTCGACCGATTCTGATGGTGTTTCTACATCACCCCATGTCCATATCCCCCAGTTGTCATATTCGTTATTTCCTCTTTGATAATGAATTCGAATGGTATTTTCAGGGAGTTCAACCGGTTCGACAATAAATACATCGTCTGATCCTTCTTTAATCCAAACTTCATTAATCCCGGGATGGAAAAGATCTAAACTTTTATCTCCCCCATCTTTGTCACCAGTAATCACATTTAGTACGAGAAATCCAATATTTTTTGCATTATATTTGATTGGAATATCGAGATACACACCGTAGTCGTCCTGTTGATCAATAATAAACGGAGTACCCCCACTTGGCCAATTTTGTGAAGGCATTTCCACATCGCCCCACAACCATAGACCAAGATTTTCATAGTTTCCATCTGTACGTTGATAGTGAATTCGTAATGTATTTTCTGGAATGTCTGTGACCTGATCGGAATTTAATGATAATGTTTCGGCTAAATTACTAGAAGCATAAGTAAGATTGCTAGTCGAAAAAATAAGTAAAAAGGTTGTTAAAAAAACGATAAATTTCTTAATACGTCCTTTCAAAATTTTCACTCCTTCTCGTCTAAAACTAGGTCCTAAAGTGTAAGAAGATACTATTTGTTAAATGATGAAAAGATCCCTCCTTCCAAATGATCCTTTTATAAACTCAACTTTCGCGAATCAATTTGCTCGTGAAGTACGGGTATTCGGTTTTGTTTGTTCAACGCTTCTTTCTAAAAGTACACTAAGAGCGAAAGTTGAGGTGGTAATGGGTGAACATAAAAATTAAATTGGTGCAATCAAATTATAAAAATTCGTGCAACCGGTTGCATCAGAGGGTAAAAATTATATTAGATTATGAAATTAACATTGTTTATTTTTTTATCGGGCAAACGTTTGCATAAATTGCGCATGGAAACGCTTGCAATTCCAAACTTAATCATATCGTACTATTTTTTAGCCACTGGGTCAAGGGGACAGGAACTTCAACCCGCCAAATTTTGGAAGTGGACCAAAGGAACCGGAACCTCGACCCACCCTTCGAACTGAAGTAACCGGATGGGGCAAATTTCCTGAATTATAGGCATGTTTATCTGAATTACATGCGGGTTCACCTGAATTCCTGAGTAATTTCCCCGAATTCAGCACAATTTTCCCTGAATTATAAGCACGTTTACTTGAATTACGTGTCAGTTTCCCCGAATTCCTGACCAAATTCCCCAATTGGACCAAAAGAACCGGAACCTTGACCCCAATTTCCCCTGAATTATAGGTACATTTACCTGAATTACATGTCAGTTTACTCGAATTCCTGACCAAATTCCCCAAATTCGGCACATTTTTCCCTGAATTATGGGCATGTTTGCCTGAATTACGTGCCAATTTACCCGAATTCTGTCTAACTTTCCCTGAATTATGTAACAAAACCACCCGAAATCGATCCAACTTCCCCCAAAGTGGGCCAAGGGAACCGGAACCTTGACCCGCTCTAACAAAACCACCCGAAATCGATCCAACTTCCCCCAAAGTGGGCCAAAAGAACCGGAACCCCGACCCACTTCTCGTTTACAAATATGAAGAAATTTTAAATTTTTTGTTAAGCGAATAATATAATTTTATAAAAATTCTATATTTATTATATTCCTTTCTGGAAATTCATGATAAAATAATTCGGGGATAGCAACTAGGCGATACATCATTTCCTTGGTTTGGGGGTGGTTTATGCGGTTCAGGCCAGAATGAGAACTAGCTGATCATTTGTCAACCAGTCGCGGGATTATCACACCATTTTTCAGGAGGAGAAATGATGAGATTCATAAAACATCGCGGTTTAATTTTAGCAGCTATTTTTGCATTACTACTAAACTACATTATCCCTTTCCAAAACATTTCACATGCATCAGATATAGATGCGATTTCCGTAGAAGAAGCGATTGCTAACAATAGCGGAACAGGTACTGTAACCGGTTATATTATTGGAACGGTTAAAAGCTGGGCTAATTTTGAAACGGAAGAACCTTTCTCAGTCGAAACAAACTTAGCCCTAGCCGATGATCCGAATGAAACGGATCCTGATAAAATTTTACCCGTGCAACTACCAAAGGGAGATATTCGAAATGATTTTAACCTAGTCGATCACCCAGAATATCTCGGTAAAAAAGTATTTATTACAGGAACATTGACAGCATACTTTGGCGTACCGGGATTAAAATCTCCCTCCGAAATGTGGTTAGATGGGGAAGAACCTCCTGGTGATGTTGAAGATCCTATTCCAACTCCTATACCAAGTCCAAGCATAAGTGAAATTCAAGGCGATGGTCATACATCCCCTTACAAAAATCAACAAGTTAAGGACGTTGAAGGAGTTGTCACTTTCGTCCAAGATGATAAAAATTTCTTTATCCAATCAGTCGTTCCTGATGACAATCCGAACACATCTGAAGGAATTCTAGTTTATTCTGGGCGCGGACATTCTGTAGAAGTTGGCGACTTAGTTAAAGTTAGTGGAACCGTCAAAGAATGGGTCATCATTGGTAGTAAAAAAGATGTCGATCTACCGGTTACAGAAATTAATGCATCAAATATTACGGTTGAAAAATCTGATCAACCGTTGCCAGAACCGGTAGTTTTAGATCCACCAACGGACGTAATCGATAATGACGCTTTTGCCATATTTGACCCAGAGGAAGATGCGATTGATTATTATGAATCATTAGAAGGTATGCTTGTTTCTGTGGAAGATCCTGTTGTAGTCGGGCCACAAAAATATGGTGAAATTCCTGTTTTAGCAAAAATAGATGAAGAGAAAGCGTTTACGAATGTAGGTGGAATATTATTAACGGAAGAAACAGCTAATCCTGAAAGAATATTTATTGATATTTCCAATAACGCTTTTATAGCAAAAACTGGTGATCAATTCGATGGTATGGTAACTGGTGTTTTATCCTTCGATTTTAGCAATTTTAAAATACTTACAGACGAAGAAGATTTACCCGAACTTATTGAAAGAGAATATACCCTTCCCGTTACCACATTAAAGGGTGATGAAGATTCTTTAACAATTGCTTCTTATAATATTGAAAACTATTATAAAGGTTTGGATAAAAAAACGACGAAAATTGCCAATTCGATTGTCAATCATTTAAACTCACCCGATATTATTGGTTTAGTCGAAATGCAAGATAATGACGGACCTGCGGATTCAGGTACGACGGAAGCAGATGAAAACTATGAAGCACTCATTTCAGCCATTGAAGCTGCCGGCGGACCGACATACGATTGGGCTGATATTGCTCCAGAGGACAAAATGGACGGTGGCAAACCTGGTGGAAATATTCGGGTAGGATTTTTATATAATCCCGATCGTGTACAACTTGTTGATGGAAAACGAGGTACAGCAACAGAGGCCGTTGATTTTGTCAATGGTTCATTAACATTGAACCCAGGAAGAATCGATCCGACCAACCCTGCTTTTGATGACAGCCGAAAACCGATTGCTGCACAATTTACCTTTAACGATGAAGACATTATCATCATCAATAGCCACTTTAATTCAAAAGGTGGAGACGATCCGCTATTCGGTATTAATCAACCACCTACATTGAAAAGTGAAATTCAACGGATGCAAATCGCCGAAGTAGTTAATGGATTCGTCGATGACATTCTTGAAGAAGATCCGAATGCAAATGTGGTTGTTATGGGAGACTTGAATGATTTTCAATTCTCCAACCCGGTAAAAGCTTTACAAGATGATATTTTAGTCAATTTAGTAAATAAAGTCCCTCTTAAAAAACGATATACGTATATTTACGAAGGGAATTCCCAAGTTTTGGATCATATTTTAGTCACCCATAACTTGGCAGACGATGCGGAAGTTGACATTGTTCATTTGAACTCCGCATATATGGAAGCTCATGGACGAGCATCCGATCACGATCCAATTTTGGCCCAATTGAATTTTGATGAAGAAGATCCCATTTTACCAGAAGAAGATTTTGATTTGACGATTATGCATACGAACGATACCCACGCCCATGTGGAGCAATTCCCATTTTTATCTACTGCTGTTCAAGAAATTAGAGCAGAAAACCCGAATAATTTATTGCTACATGCAGGGGATGTTTTTTCGGGAACCCTTTACTATACCGTTTATGAAGGATTGGCTGATCTTGAATTTATGAACACAATTGGGTTTGACGCTATGGTATTCGGAAACCATGAATTTGACAGCGGTTCGGAAGTTCTCGGTAACTTTGTAAAAGATGCAGCATTCCCGTTTGTTAGTTCAAACATCGATTTCTCTAGTGACTCGAATTTAAGTCCATACGTACAAGCGAATATCGGACTACCAGGTGAAGGTGGAAAAATTTACCCGGCAGTTGTAAAACATGTTGATGGAGAGCCAATCGGTATTATTGGGTTAACGACAGAAGAAACTCCTTCGATATCCAGTCCTGGTGAATCAATCGTCTTCCATGATGTTATTGAAAAGGCAAGCGAAACTGTAGAACAACTAGAAGATATGGGAATTGACAAAATTATTGCCTTAACTCATTTAGGTTATAAGAGCGATTTAGAATTGGCAAAATCCGTTGAAGGAATTGATATTATCGTCGGCGGACATAGCCATACGGATCTTCCTGAAGGTGTCTTAGTTGATGAAAAAGCTGAGCCTACAATCATCGTTCAAGCAGGCGACAACTTAAATTATTTAGGGAAACTGGATGTCACTTTTGATGAAAATGGGGTTATCATCAATCACGATGCAGAATTACTCAATTTGGAAGAATATGAAAAAGATACTGCACTTCAAGAAAAGGTTGACGAGTATACTGCAGGATTAGAGGAATTACTCAAAGAAGTTGTTGGAGAAACAAAGGTTGCTTTAGACGGTGAAAGAGAAGACGTACGATCAAAGGAAACGAATCTTGGAAACTTAATTACAGACGCCATGGTATGGAAAATGCAACAATTCAAACCAGAGGTAACTATAGCATTGCAAAATGGCGGAGGAATTCGAGCATCCATCGACGCTGGAGAAATAACGATGGGTGAAGTCCGTACTGTCATGCCATTTAATAACACCCTCGTGTTTATGGAATTAACCGGTGAAGAAATTTGGCAAGCGTTAGAACATAGCGTAAGCAAATATCCTGAAACAAACGGAGGATTTTTACATGTATCTGGTTTGAAGTTTACCTTTGATCCGGAAAAACCAGTTGGCGAACGAGTGATCTCCGTCTATGTTAAAAATAGAGAAAACGTTTCAAATGCCAGCGTGTCAATAAGTTCCTTATCGATTGCACAAAGTAATGATCAAGAATATGTTCCAATCGACAAAAACGCCACGTATTTTGTAGCCACGAACTCCTTTATTGCAAAAGGTGGGGACGGTTACGAAATGCTGGCAAAAGCAACCGAAGAAGGTCGAATGACAAATATTGACATTCCTGACTACGAAGTTTTAAGCGAATACTTGCAATACCTTGCTAAAACTGGACAAGATATTCCTACAGTTGAAGGAAGAATCATTGCTCTCGGACAAGAAGATAACGGTCAAGATCCAGGTAAAGATGAATCCCCTGGAACGCCAAGTGAGGACCAAGATTCCGGAGATAAGCAGGATTCTAAAGATGGTGAACAAACCTCTGGAGCAGATGATCAAAATAATAAACTACCGAATACTGCAACAGAGAATGGAAACTTGCTTGCTATCGGAATGTTACTTATGATGGTAAGCCTCATCCTATTCGTATATTATAGAAACCGGAAGCAATTCATTTAAATTTGAGCGCCCAAGGATAACTCCTTGGGCTTTTTAATGGGGACAGGAACCTTGAGGGTGGGCCAAAGGAACCGGAGGGTGGGCCAAAGGAACCGGAACCTTGTCCCACCAAATTTTGGAAGTGGGCTGAAAGAACCGGAACCTCGTCCCAGTTTGTCCTGAATTATAAGCACGTTTCCCTGAATTACGTATGTATTTACCTAAATTCCTGACTAAATTCCCCGAATTCAGCACAATTTTCCCTGAATTGCATGCGAATTTACCCGAATTCCTGAGTAATTTACCCGAATTCTGTCTAACTTTCCCTGAATTATGTAACAAAATCACCCGAAATCGATCCAACGTTCCCCGAATTGGACCAAAGGAACCGGAACCTCGTCCCACTCGGCTTAATTTTCCCTGAATTATGTGCCAGTTTACCCGAATTCATGACCAAATTCCCCGAATTCAACACAATTTTCCCTGAATTACATGTGAATTTACCCGTTTTCCTGAGTAATTTACCCGAATTCTGTCTAACTTTCCCTGAATTATGTAACAAAATCACCCGAAATCGATCCAACTTCCCCCAAATTGGGCCAAAGGAACCGGAACCTTGACCCGCTCAAAAGAACCGGAACCCCGACCCACCAGAACAAAACTGGTTCAAAAGTATCCGAACCTCGACCCACTGTTAAAGTGATGGAAACGTTGTATAATATAATAGTGATGAATATGGGGAAGGTATGATTTCATTTCCTAATTTAAATAAATAGTTGAAAAGGTGAAGTTTTATTATGGTAACGCTTAAAGATATTGGCAAAGAAGCAAATGTGAGTGTCATGACCGTATCCAATGTAATCAATAAAATTAGTCATCAACTCAGAATCGAAACAACTGTTAGCGGTAGGGTTAAAATTATTTAACGGACAGTATTCAACGGACTACGGCGGATTATTTGCTGCCACTTCCATTTCAATCATTCCAATCATTATCGTTTATATATTCTTCCAAAAACGATTTATTGAAGGAATTGCAGGCGCTTCCGTAAAAGGATAATGGGGACAGGAACCCCAAAATGGGGGACTGGAACCTGGTGGGCCAACGGTGGGCCAAGAGAACCGGAACCTTGACCCACTCGGAATCCCGACCCACCCCAAGAGATAGTTAGGAGGGATTTGAATGAAAATGAGAAAAAAAGAAGATGACCCAAAGGCCATGAAGAAGGCAATCATCAAAGGGAAAAATTACCGCTTTACCGTTTTGACAGAGAAATTGATTCGACTGGAGTATTCCGAACATGGAACTTTCGAAGACCGGGCGACCCAAACGGTCATTAACCGGAAATTTCCGTTGCCAAAGTTCGAAGTGGTTGAGCGACAAGATCAGTTGGAGATTATTACCGACCATTTCCATTTGTATTATACGTACGGCCCCTTTTCCAAACACTCCTTATGGATCGATGTGAAAAACAACTACAGTCATTATCGGAACCGGTGGTATTATGGTGAGCCCTTTGAAACGTTGAAAGGAACGGCCCGAACGTTGGATCAAGTGGACGGGGCGCTACCATTGGAAGAAGGGATCCAATCGAAAAACGGTTTTTCCATCATCGATGATTCCAAATCGTGCATTCTGGCCAATGAGGAGACAATTTTGCCGAGGGAGCCGGGACAAGTCGACTTATACTTTTTTGCCCACGGCAGGGACTATCTTGCCGGGTTACGGGATTTTTATACATTAACCGGCACAACCCCGCTACTCCCCCGCTTCACCCTCGGAAACTGGTGGAGCCGGTATTGGAAGTACGACGAAGAGTCGTATAAAAACTTAATTCGCCGTTTTCAAAAGGAAGACATCCCCTTTTCCGTAAGCGTCATCGACATGGATTGGCATCTTGTCGATATTCCAGAAAAATATGGAAGCGGATGGACGGGCTATACGTGGAATAAAGAACTGTTCCCAGATCCGGACCGGTTTTTACAGTGGCTTCATAATCAAGGAATGCATGTTACGTTAAATGTTCATCCCGCAGACGGGGTCAGACCCCATGAAGAGATGTATGAACGGATGGCAAAGGCGTTAGGGGTCGATGTGGAAAAAGAACATCCGATTCCCTTTGATATTACCGACAAAAAATTTCGCGATGCCTATTTCAAATTTTTACATCATCCAGAAGAAAAAAGAGGCGTTGATTTTTGGTGGATTGACTGGCAACAAGGGACGACGAGTAAAATCCCTGGTGCCGATCCCCTTTGGCTGTTGAACCATTTCCATAGTTTGGATTTCCAAAAACGAAGAAAACGACCGCTTATCTTATCCCGCTATGCAGGGGTGGGCAGTCACCGCTTTCCGATCGGTTTTTCCGGAGACACGGTCATTTCATGGGATTCCTACCGATTCCAACCGTATTTTACCGCAACTGCGTCAAATATCGGCTATACGTGGTGGAGTCATGATATCGGGGGCCATTTTGAAGGGGAAAAGGACGATGAACTAGCACTCCGGTGGCTTCAATTCGGTGTGTTCAGTCCGATCATGCGTCTTCATAGTTCCAGCAGTCCCTTTAACGGAAAAGAACCGTGGCGATATCCGGAACATATTTCCAACATTATGAAAAAGTACTTGCGGTTGCGCCATCAATTCGTCCCGTACTTGTATACGATGAATTGGCGTACTCACCGTAACGAACATCCGCTTATGATGCCTATGTACTATTTGTATCCGATGGAAAATGAAGCCTATGAAGTGCCCAACCAATATTTCTTCGGAAGCGAGTTAATCGTCGCACCGGTTACAGAAAAAATCGATCGGGACCTGCAACTTGCACCGGTTACCCTTTGGCTACCTGAAGGAAATTGGATCGACTTTTTCACAGGAAGGATGTACAAAGGTGGCGGCAAACTGAAATTGTTCCGGGGACTCGAACAAATACCGATTTTCGCAAAAGAGGGGGCGATTGTTCCATTAGCCAAACATCAACCGGGAAAAAATACGATCGAAAACCCGACTGAGCTAGAAATTATCGTCTTCCCTGGTAAATCGAATACGTTCTCCTTATACGAGGATGACGGAATGAGCCTTGAATACGAAACGGGCCATTTTGTGGAAACAAAAATGGAATGGAATTGGGAAGAGAAAACATTTACTATTGATTCTGCAGAAGGGGATCGGTCCGTTATTCCAGAAAAAAGAAATATATGGATTCATTTCCGAGGCGTACAGGATTGGAAACATGTGAAGGTACAGGTGGATGGAAAAACGATTCCTGTAAAAGGACAATACGACACAGAAACAAATACGTATACGTTCATTGTCGAAAACTGGAACGTGAAAACAAAACTGGCGGTGCAAATTGTTGATGAAAACATCATGAAGACGGAACACGATTATAAAGAAGGGATCTTCCAATTGTTGAATCGGGCACAAATCTCCTTCCCTTTAAAAGATCGGATTTATAAAATCGTGAATGAAACGGACGACAAATGGAAAATCATCCGCCAATTGCGAACGATGGACTTGAGTGAGATGTTGTTTGATGCGATTTTGGAGGAGTTGGTGTAATCCCTTTCCTCCCTTCCTCTAATGAAAAAAATAAATTCAAACGATGGATTTAAACGGGGTTTTATTTGATGCGATTTTAGAGCGGATAGATAGTAATTAGATATATATCGTTTTTGATGGGAGGGTTATCGTTTTTTAAAAATCATTTCGTGTATGTAGGTTGATACGGTCAAAAGTAAAAAATAATCTTAATGATTAACATAAAAACGAATCCTTAAATTTTCTAAAATACATTTATAATCAATCGGCAATTGAAGCTGGATCATTTCGTTTAACCAAAAAAGAGAGTAGTTCATTTTGAGCATAACCTCATTATTGAACTACTTTTTTCTATATGAACGGTATTTAACCCATCTAAAAGCAACGAAAACGTGCCGAATTGTGACAAAAGCATATTTTATAAATTTCATTCAGATTCTATATTTGAAGATAATAAATTTACACGTTAAGGTTTAATCATCTATATTCTTTAAGATAAATCAGCATTTGCAACATTAGCATCATTGGGAAAATAAATGTTTTCATATTTAGCACCATTTACATCAAAACCTAAATAACGATATTCACCGTTACCTTTCAAATTCCCACTGCTATCCATTCCGACATATCCATAGCCCTTTTTAAATAACCCTTTATTAGAAATTGTATCGGTTGTTCCTTCGGGTTGATGGGCATTTTTAAAATCGTTTCCTGGAACATCTTTGTATGTACCATATACAACAATTCCAGTTTGTTCCCACAACTCGTAGTTAAATGGGTATCCATCTATATTACATGCTTGAATATTAGAAGGGGGTGTGGGTCCAGTATAGGCACATGCATTAGACTTTGCATTTACACCATAACTTGTTAAAGAATAAAAAATTCCAATGACTAGAAAAAGGACTGCCATACCCAAAGGTAATGGCAGTATGTGATTTTGTTTCCTAACATTCATTTTTATCACCTTCTATTAAGGGATAATGAAAATATAATACATTTCGGTACTCATAGATGGTTGAAAAATGACTTTTTTCCCATTTACAGTAATTTGATAACGTTTCAAATTGTCATTTTTAGCCGGTTCTATATTCTTTTCAAGGTGTTCAATAAACTGGGTAACGTCATCATCGAAGAGATATGAAAAGAATGGTAATAGCGCTTCTTTGTGTCGTTCCCAAGCTCCTGTTGCTGTACTGACAATCAGAGTATAGGAATTTCCGCTAGGATCAAAAGAAACGGAAAAATCACTAAGTGGAGCACCAAATGCCGTTAGAATATCATTCAATCTTGCTAATTCTTCTTGGTATCTTGTTTGATCTTTAAAATATAAATACTTTAATACCGCATTAGAATATGTTGTAAATCCTTTGGATTTGTCTTTATTTGTGATTAATACCTCATAAGCTTTTTTCATTTCCGTAGTAGGGAAAACTACTGGTTTCACTTCTCCGTTGGCATAAGGCCAATTTACATAAGGTAAAGCGGAGAGATCAGGATTAAACGGTTTCCGTTTTGATTTGTCTAACATTCGACTTAAAACAGTAACCGCTTCGGCTCTTGTCACCGGTTTATTGACTCCAAATATGTTGTTTCCTAAGCCAATCATAATCCCTTTTGTATACACTTGAAGAATAGATTGATATTGATGCTTGACTTTGTCTAAATCTTTTATTTCTGTTTTAGCTAGTAGAGCGTAATTCCATTCTTCCGGAATTTCTGAAAGGAGATTCTTAACTGATTGATTTACAAGATAAGATACATCTTCCCTCGTTAATGGGGTTGTATAGTCATCATTCCATCTGGACCACCGTTCATGTTCATTGATTATGCCCATATTATCTGCTTGTTCAACAAATGGTTGCGCCCAGTATCCTTGCGTCGCATTTTTAAAGTCAAACCCTGGACTCCCATAATCGATGACATAGCGACTGTAAGCATCCATTTTATTATAGATTTCACTTTTCCAATAACGGTCCCCATTTGCTTGTTCTTCGGATACAGCCATGAAAATCATTTTTAAAAATTGACCCACAGTCACAGGATCATTTGGTCGAAATGTACCATCAGGGAATCCGTTGATGATTCCTTGTTCGACCATTTCGTAAATAGCACTTTCTGCCCAGTGTCCTTTAATATCCTTAAACGTTGTTTTCTCAGCGGCATCTGCAGACACTGGTGAAAAGAATGTAGTAACCATTAAGACTGTTGCGATTGCCAATAACCCAAACTTTTTCATACTTTTCTCCCTCCATTTTTGTTTTGATTTCGGTTCCCAAACAAAAAACCTTTGGGCAACGATTTGTTTAACAGTAGCCTAAACTACTGTTTTTCAACTCGAAGCCCAACGGCGTGAGGTTTAATCGAACACTAATTCTAAAAAAAGTCTTTGGAAAATTAAAAGATGTTAACAATGTAATCATAGCAGAAATATGAGATTCGTAATAATTATTAACATCTTACGTTTTCCTCAAGTTTTTCCTGAAACTCCCCGAATCAAGCTTATTAGATACAGGAAAAATCAGTCCGCCAAAAAATAATCCATGCTTTTCCATTTTTATCAATGTTCGATAAATCTGGGAAATTGGTTGATTCATTGATGAATTCACCGGTTCCATTCCCTAATTATGTTCGCACTCCTCATTAAAGCAACGAGTGTAAAAGAGTCCTTAATAGTCCCTTCAAGGGCCATTTTATAAGCTAGGTCAAAAGGTATTTTTACAATACGGGTAATTCCTTCTGAAATTTGCAATCGATTAGAAGCTAAAATGGTATTTTTCCCTAAAAATAAATGGATTTGACTGTCTGAAATACCTGAATCTGTATACATCGATCCAAGTGGAACAATTTGTTCACAGACCGCATCGATTTCTTCTTTCAATTCTCTTTTTGCCGTTTCCAAAGGATTTTCACCTTTTTCCTGAAAACCACGAGGTATTTCCAATACTTTCATATGGATGGGTTCTCGGTATATTTCGATAAAAAAAACTTCACCCTCCTTTGTAAGTGGCAAAATAGCCGCTCCACCCTTTTTATTTTTTAACGAAAGAATATTATGTTGAACATGTACTTCAAAATAATCATTTTTATAAATTATCTTTTTTTCCACTGTCTCCCGCCTATCTATCATTGTAATGAATTTAACGAAAAAGATTTAATAGTATCAAAAATATGTTTCGGATTTTCCTTTTCTATTTTTCTGATGACTTGTTCTCCTTCCTTTTCCAACCTACGTAAATTTCTTTTTGTTTTGGAGGTCCATGGGCTTAATGCGATATTAATTAAATGTCCAATCAGCCGACCACCAGCCATATTTGCAATTTCACTTACACTTATTCCGATCATTGTTGCTAAGCCACTGGAACCGACACTAACACCTTCACCTGACAAAATATCTGTTCCAAATTGTTGAATCGTTAATTTCCGCTGTTCCTTTTTTATCCTTTCCTTGATATCACGGGATACGATTCGTGGGAGTTCTTTATCGTATTGATCAATAAAATCAAAAAGAAGATCTTTTAATTTTTCTTCATGATCATTACCGTTTCTTAAATGTTTTTTCAGTTTTTTATGCTCCTTCAGTGAACGCAAATGATGAACTTGTTCAAAATCAAGGGATGCTAATATGTATTCGTTAAAAAAGGATGAAAATAAATGTTGTTCATCTGCAATGGCTTCCATGTGTTTTTTTGATTGACGAATATTTAAAAAAATTTGTTCCGGTGTGATTGAGTCGACATTTTTAAGCAAATCGACCGGATAAGCTGCCGATAATTGTAAATAATGGGGAATATTGAAATTGTATGTAAGATCGATATATCGGATAATTTTCTCTTTCGATGAATGACTGTTAAATTCAATCGATTTCGTTAATGAATACAATCCCTTTCTTGTTAAATGGCTCTCTCCATAGCGTTCCATCATTAGTTGTAGCCACAACTGTTTATCATTCGGATGAATATGTAGTTTCTCCAAATTCCCCTGAATGTTTTCGGTGAAATGGTGGGCAATTTCCGTCCTATTCCATCGAATCGAATTTTCAAGATTCACCCGTTCGATTACATTCAACAAGTCTTTTTCCGAAACCCACTTTTCCTTCAATGTATTAGATTGTTTAAAATAAAAGTAAATATCAAATAAGCTGTTAATTTCTTCTCTCACAGATGGCACAATGATTCCTTTATTGACATAAGCTATTCCAGACGGCTCAGAAAGGAATTTCAAAAGGTGACGATTATTTATAAAAAAAGAATCAGGTATAACGATCCGATCATAAAGCAAAGCATAAAAATTAATTAATGCTTTGAATGTTTGTAAAGTGATTTTTTGTTCATAAACATCATCTGCAAAAATAAAGTACACGTCCGCCAAACTGCCCTGTGAAAATCTCCTCAATAAAGCACACCGTCCTTTTATAACTTGCTATCGGTATACCAAAAAGCAGAAAATTAAACGGTGGTGAAAAGCATTAATCAATTAAACTATTCGACACGATTTTCCAAAAATCCTGTTTATTTTTATTATTAGTAGAATGTAAATAAGTTTGGAGAAACCTGAACAATCCGCATTACCTCGGTCATTTTTTTATTGGTAGAATGTAAATGCTTGGAGATTAACAGCGTTCTTCTTCCCTCAGTTTTTTGAGCTTGTCGATGAGTTGGTTGAGGAGGTCTTGTACTGTGAGATTTTGGTTCGTGTATGCTTCGCGGTAGGAAGATAACAATACTTCTTTGAAACAATCGGTTTTATTTTGTTTTGACATTTTCTCCAACCCCTTCCCCTTAAAAGGTATTCCCAATCAATGAAAACATCTATTTTCGAAAATTTTGAAAAATGGTTTCACAAAATCATATGTATTTCCAGTGGATTTGGAGCCATACAAATGTATTTTTATGAAAAATGGGAGTGAACATAGAACGTACTTGTTCAAAAAGACTACTCGGTGCAGAAAACGCTTGAAAGGAGTACAGATGAGCCGAGCATTTTATGAATGATATGATTGATTCAAAATTACAAATCAACATAGGTGAGGTAAGAGCGTGTATGAAATGATTGTTGAAAAAACAGGTCCATGCAATACTTAGTATCGGCAAAACGAGTTTGCCGAGTTGGAAAATGTGGCGGAGCATAGTGTCCGTGCAATACTTGGTACCGGCAAAACTTAAAAAACGCGTAAAAAAAAAGCGCACGCATGCCTTAGTAAAAAAATCTGTGCGGATCAACGTAAAAAAGGATAGGTCTACAGAAACAACAAAAGGGGGCCAGTCAATGTAAAACTGACCAACACTTATAAATAATCTTATTTTGAAAACTCCTTAGCTGGATAAACCCATGGGAAACATTGTGTAAAATGTGGGCCAAGTTCAAAAACGTGCAAGTTACGCAGAACGAAAAACCTATGGATCCTTCATATAAGAGGAAAATCGATTTGAACCATTTATGGGGATTCCCACAAAAGGAAAATCCCCATACTTTTTACATTTCTCAAGGAAATCTAGTTATATCCAATTCTTGCGTGTTTTTTGCCGTTTCTTCGGCACGAATCTAGTTATACCCGTTCGGATTATTGACTTGCCATCTCCATGTATCAAGGCACATTTCTTCCAATCCTTTTTCCGCCTTCCAACCGAGTTGTTCCCTCGCCTTCGTCGGATCAGCATATACGATTGCCACATCCCCTGGCCGCCGATCGACAATTCGGTACGGTACTTTTTTCCCGGAAGCTTTTTCAAACGCAGCAACCATTTCTAAAACACTATACCCTTTTCCGGTTCCAAGGTTAAAGGCATCGATGCCGGTTGTTTTCATTACTTGATCGAGGGCTTTTATATGACCCTTCGCTAAATCTACCACATGAATATAGTCCCTAACACCCGTTCCGTCTGGAGTCGGATAGTCATTTCCGAATACGCGGAGTTCCTTCAATTTACCAACCGCTACTTGGCTAATATACGGCATGAGATTGTTCGGAATCCCATTTGGATCTTCCCCAATTAGTCCACTCGAATGGGCACCGATCGGATTAAAATAACGTAATAGTGCAATACTCCAACGGGCATCTGAAACATATAAATCTCGTAAAATTTGTTCGATCATCAATTTCGTTTGACCATAAGGGTTCGTCGCACTCAATGGAAAATCTTCAGAAATTGGTACCTTCTCCGGCATTCCGTAAACGGTGGCAGAAGAGCTGAACACCATTCGTTTAACATCATATGTTTTCATAACTTCACAAAGAACAAGGGTTCCGGTAATATTGTTCTCATAATATTGTAATGGCATTTCCACCGATTCCCCAACAGCCTTTAATCCTGCGAAATGAATAACCGCATCAATGGGATGGGTGGAAAAGATCTGTTCTAGACTGTTACGATTACGAATATCTACTTGATAAAAGGGGAAATCTCTCCCCGTAATTTTCTTTACCCGTTTAATCGCTTCTTCTTTACTGTTCCCGAGGTTATCGACGACGACAATATCGAAGCCAGCGTTGAGTAATTCTACTGCTGTATGACTGCCAATATAACCTGCACCGCCGGTTACTAAAATAGCCAATTTTCAATCATCCTTTACTTGTGAAATTTCCATCACTTTTTTTCAAATTTGTATAATGTCTTTGAAAAAAGTCATTTAATTCTCCTTTTAACAAAGGGCTCCACCATATTTTATTTTCGCGATACCATGCAATCGTTTGTTTGATTCCTTGTTCAAAACTCGTGTTCGGTCTCCATCCTAAGGATTTGATTTTTGACGAATCCATCACATATTTTCGGTCATGGCCGGGACGATCCTTAACGTATTCAATGGAGCTTTCCGTTTTTCCGAGTTCCTGCAATATGGTTCGGACAACATCGATATTTCTTTTCTCGTTATTTGCGGAAACGTTATAAATTTCACCGGGTATTCCTTTATGTAAAACGATGACAACAGCTCTCGACGCGTCCTTTACATATAACCAATCGCGAATGTTTTTCCCATCACCATAAATCGGCACTTTTTCATCATTTAATAAACGAATAATTGTTAAAGGAATCAGTTTTTCTGGAAATTGGTAAGGACCATAATTATTAGAAAACCGGACGATGTTCATCGGAAGTCCATACGTTTTATAGTAAGCTTGAACAATTAGATCAGCGGAGGCTTTACTAGCACTGTATGTATTATTCGGTTGAACTGGCGATATTTCGGAAAATTTCTCCGTCGAATCATATGCCAAATCCCCATATACTTCATCGGTGGAAATATGGACGAATTTTTTTACTCCAATTTCCTTCGATGCCTCTAACAAATTTTGCGTTCCTAACACATTAGTTTTGATGAATGTTTCCGAATTGATAATCGCTCGGTCCACATGGGTCTCCGCTGCAAAATGGATTACGTAGTCGAATTTCTCCCTTTGAAAAAGTTCAGTGATTGCGTCAAAATTTGTAATGTCCATTTGTATGAAAGTATAGTTCCGATCGTTTTCTAGATGCCGGTGCTTCTGTAATTCACCTGCATATGTTAGCAAATCTAAATTAAAGATATGGTAGTCCGGATTCGTGCGGATGAAATTATGAATAAAGTTACCGCCAATAAAACCTGCACCACCAGTAACTAAAATTTTTTCCTGTTTCAATCTTTTCACCGTTTTCATTTCCTTTTCTATTTTACTATCTCTTACAAAATAAAAAAGGAGAACAGGTAGGTCTCCTAGTTTATTTACTTTAACAATTTCAATTTCTCTTTTATCCTTTTTAATACAAAATTGTTAATAATGTTATATAAATATTGGAATTCCTTTGTTTTATAAAACAAGCCAAGAAAGATCAAATTTGGCACGATAAGACAAATAAACAATTGAATAAGGAAATTTACCAAGTTAACTTCCCTAAATGGAATTGTTATAATAAAAGTTATAAAAAGAGTCATAATAGTCACGAATGTATAAAACAGATACTTTCCAAAGTAGGATCTAACAGATGATTTTAACCCATATTTATACAAAACATAGGGTTCAATCCAAAAGACAGTTGTTAATGAGCTAATCGTCGTTCCGAGAAAAACTCCCACCATTCCAAATTTCTGTACTAATAACAAGGAAGCGGTAAGATTAATAATTGATTCGAAAATCGGTTTATGTCGGTCATACCAAAATACTCCTAACGCATCCCTAAAAGTAAGAACCCCTTTTCTCATACCAGTTAAATAAAAATTTAGAATAATGATCAATACTATATAAGTATTTAATACATATTCTTGTCCGACCCATAATTCAATAAATGGATTAATTAAAATAACTAAACAAATTGTAATAAAAGAAAAAACCCAGAAATTAAGTAACAAGGTTACCTGGAAGATAAATTTCTTCTTTTCATTAGTTTCTGTAACTCCCAAATTCCCAACACTTGCAATAATGGATGAAAATATTTGTGATGTTATAATGTTCAGTGCATTTAAAATCAATTGGTAATTCGAATATAAACCAACTTGTATGAGCCCAACAAATTTAGAAATAATGAGGTTGTCAGTTGTGGTTACAACCACTCCTCCAAGTTTGTGGGCAATCATTGCACGTACATTTTTTTTAATTTCTGTTAGGGTATTTTTATCGATCTTTTGTACATGTTTATCTTTTAAATACGGATATAATTCGTCAGCTTTTTTGGAAACTAAAATATTTTCCACAAACGTTGCAACAATTTGTGATATGAGAAATAAAATAAAATTATGTGTTAAATACAGAACAATGATTTGAACAATATTTAAAATAATAAAGAAAGAATACCGATAAATCGTTGCTATATAACGCTTTTGATCTGAAATGATTAATGTGCGTTTATATGAATAAAAATAGGAAATAGCTGTATTCACAACAAAAAGTAAAAAAAGAAAATGGATATGTGGAATATCCGGAATCGATTTAATAAAAAATCCTAAAAAAGGGGTTAAACCAATCCCTAAAAATAATATAATGATTCCAATACTTATATATGCCTTTTGGAAAAGCTTCATTAAGGCTTTTATTTTTTTTTCGTCCTTTTCTGCCAGAGGTTTATATAAACTATAAGCAATTGCAGGGCCAATTCCCAGTTCTACTAAAGACAATATACTTAATATATTGGTAAAAAGACCGTTAAGTCCTAAATATTCAGTACCTAGTATTTCAATAAAAACCATTCTAGCAAAAAAGCTGACCAGCAACCCAATAATTTGCCCTGATAAAGCAAAAAAAAGATTAATAATTGAACTTCTTGTACGCATGATAAGGTTCCTTTAATATATATTGGAATATTAATTAGATTTAATCAAAATATCATTTTTAAATGTGAATAAACTTACAATTATTCTACAAAGAAAAGGAAAGAGTTAATTAGATTATGACATTTTTAATTTATTTAACTTATAAATCAATAATACTTTATTGTAATTTAATTTCCAGCTACGTAAACCGTTGTTAAAATTAAATTTTAATATATGATTTTTATACTTTCCATAATAATTAATTATCTCCTTTCTATTATATCCTTTATTAATAGCCAGTAATAATCTATATGTAACAAGAGCAGATAAACGATAGTTAATTAAAGCTTTCTTTAATTTGCGATTTTTATCAGCTTCAAGTTTTTGACACATTCTTTTTACTGACTCAAAGTCTTTATCTAATTTATCCAATGAAAATGATGATAAATTTGACTCATTATCCTCTTGGACATAGTTTGTTAGATGTTCGTTAACAAAACAAACCTTATTGGTTTTTGATAAAACTTCACTAAAGAATTCTATATCTTCTCCCCATGATATATTCATCGGAAAACGTAAATTATTCAAAATAATAAAATCCCTGTTAATTAGCCAACTAGTTGTATGAATTTTAATCTTTCCTAAAACATATTCGATTAAAATATCACCTTCTTTAAAAATTGTTTTAGTTGGAAATTTACCTTTAGGTGTTACATTTAAATAACTACAATAACATACGTCAGCTTTTTTTTCTTTAATTTTCAAATACATTTTTTCCAAAAAAGTAGCTTCATAGAAATCATCTGAATCTAAAAAACTAACATAATCTCCCTTAGCTTCTTTTATTCCTCTATTTCTAGCACTAGAAACTCCTTTATTCTCCTGAAAAATATACTTAAACCTTGCATCAATTCTTGTGTATTTTTGAATTACGTCTGCAGTTCGATCAACACTACCATCATCGACAATAATTACCTCAAAATTACGAAAAGTTTGATTCAACAAAGAATTTAGTGCAATATGGATTTTATTTTCACGATTATACGCTGGAATAATTACTGAAATTACTGGTTTCATTATTCATCTCCAATAATGTTTTTTTTAATCCCTAAATAAATTGTATAAATATATTAATTCAGTGGATCTACGTCAAGTTTCTGGACACAAAAAGATTAAGTTTTTTACACAACAACCATTCATGGATTGTTCCACGCCCAAGTAGGTTGTCAAAGTGAAAAGAGTCTTTGACATCCTACTTGGACATGGAGAAATAAACCCATGGATGTTGTGCCAAAAAATGTGAAGGGGGAAATGTTCTGTACCCCCAAGTTTTACGCTGCTATTCGGAACATTTTTTCATATTCATCAGGTGTCAAATAACCGATGCTTCCATGAATTCGTTTGCGATTATACCAACCTTCGATAAATTGAAATAACGCAATTCTCGCTGCCTCAAAGCTTTCGTATTTGGTTAGATAAACTTCTTCTTTTTTCAATATGGCGTGAAATGATTCAATACAAGCATTGTCATATGGACATCCTTTTCGACTAAACGACGAAATCATTTCATGTTTTTTTAGAAGTTCTTGAAACGCTTCACTTGTATATTGTGTTCCTAAATCGGTATGCACGATGAGCCCCGCATCCGGTTTTTGATCTTGAATGGCATTCTGAAGTGCTTCCAGCACAATTTCTGTTGTCATTTTGCGAGAGAATTTATATCCGACTACTTTTTTGGTATGTAAATCAAGAACGGACGCTAGATAACACCAGCCATCACGAAGGGTGTGAATATACGTAATATCAGCTACCCATTTTTCATTAATCGTTGTGGTAGTGAAATTTTGATTTAATACATTTTCTCGTTCTTCTACTGGCTTTCGTGTTGGTGTTGGGCGAAACTTTTTTATAATACAAGATTTGATGCCTGCTCGTTTCATCAGACGTTGAACTCGATTGATACTGCCTGTATAGCCTTCTTTTTTAAGTATTTCAAAGATTTTAGGGGCTCCATAACGACCCTTACTTTCTTTATGGATTGCTCGAATTCGTTCAAGTAGTTGTTCGTTGGCGACATGATAGCGATTCGGCTTCTTATGAAACGATTGATAATACGTACTTTTAGGCATCTTTAAAACACGACACATCGTTTGGATTGGATGATGTTCGCTTTCTTCTATGATTAAGTCAATCAGTTCTTGCTCATCTATTTTCTCGCGAATATGGTCATAGCCTTTTTTAGAATTTCGATCTCCTGTTTTAGTCGAAGATTTTCCCTTTGAATGGCTTCTACATCAGCCAAAGTTAACTCTTGTTCGCCTTCTATTGGAGAGAGTTGCTTAATCCATTTATAAATCGTTACTTCAGAAACACCATATTCGCTAGAGAGTTGACTGACCGGAGTGCCTGAGCGATAAAGCTCAACCACTGTTTGTTTAAATTCTTGATTATAACGTTTTTGACTCATAATTCGGACACGACCTTTCGTTAGTTCAATTTTAATGACTTAACCAAGTTGTGTCCATATATCTATACTACATCCAGGAAAAGAAAAACTGTTATTAAATATGAAAATTCCATTAGATTATTTTTGAATTTCTAAATTAAATTCTGATTTTTTTCTATAACTTCCTTTAAATATAACGGCTAAATCAACCTTTTTATCTGATATATTTTTTATTATCATTAAAGCTAACATGAGAGGTATCCAAAAACCATATGACCTTCCTGATTCAATCATGGAATTTATAAAAGCTATTGTTATAAAAGAAACTGCTATGGGATTTTTTTTTGATTTCAAGATAATAGTAATAAATATTAATAACATTAGCACAGCACCAATTATTCCTGACGATACAAGTAAATCAATGTATAAATTATGGGCACCATAATTATTACCAGTCTTCTCCCAATAGTATGTATATCCATTTCCAAAAAAAATGTTATTCCTTGACATCAAAATAGCTTGTTCCCATAAAAAATCACGATGATTTAAATCATAGGAAGAAAAATTAAATAATCTAGCTTTAATTTTTTGAGGCAAAATGTGATATATCATTAATACTATAGTACAAATTAATAATATTAATGTTATAATTTTAATCATATTATTTTTTTTCAAATAAAGCTTAATATAATATAAAATAATAAATAACATCCCCAAAAAGAGTGCTAAAAATCCACCTCTTGACATACTGTAAAAAATTGGATACATCGAAATAAAGACATACATTATATGTTTAATTTTATTTATATTCTTACTTAAGATTATCTTATTTATTCCTATTAGTACAGCAGGGATCACAAAATATGGTATTCCATTGGCATTAATGATTGAATTTAAATATTTAATCTCGGTTCTATAAATAGCGCTCATCTGAGTAAGATTTGGATTTGAAACCAGAATGAAAATGGAAAACACTATGCCCCCTAAATATATAGAATTAATAATCACTCTTAAATCTTTTATTGATAATTTAATGGTCGATAAAATTAAAGCTATAATTAAAGGTAATGTTATCGAAGCATATGATGTGAAGCTCATAAATGACATATTATTTAACAAAACGAGTGAATAATATGTGATAGAAATGATTATAATTACTGAAATTACATTAATTTCTAACCTTTCATCAAATAATAATATAGAAAAAAATAATAGTATTATTAATAAGGGCTTATACATATTTGTTAAAACATCGGGAAACACATATACACTGGTAAGAGATAGAAAAAAAAACAAACCTATTAACTTTGCTTTAAAGGAGGATCTTTTTGTTATTTCAAATTTTTCAATACAATTATTTTTCATTTTATCCATTCCTCTTATATATAATATACCATCGTTTAGGAAATAAAAGATAAGATTTTATCTGCTTTTAGTTCTTTAATTAATAAAATATGGTTTATCTTAAAATACTCTTTATTCTGATACAGTAAATCTTTTTGATGTAATAAATTTTATGTGATACTCAAAATTAGTACTCTTATAATTACATCCCATATTTCTCTCTACAGTAGAAAAGTATACTCTCCTTCGTGTATAGTACAGATAATAAGGCAAAACAACCAATATTCTAAATGAACATATATTTCGAATTAATATCAATAATTCTGTATACATTCATTATGAAAGATTCAATCCCACTAATATGGGATGAAATTCCATAATGAAGTACTCTAATTGTTTTTTCCATTTTTCTTTCTACTACAAAGTCTCGATTATTGGAAGTTAATATTCTTAGCATAGAAATCTTCCAACCACTTAGCCGTTTCATTAACATCATACCCACCGGTTTTTATTTCTTCAAACGTATTTTTTCGTTCATAAACGTTCATATATTTTAAAACTTTTTCAGCCCATTCTTTAGCTGAAAGATTTAGTGGTAGTTTCTCTACTAAATTAGTTATTTTCACTTCATCTGTAATAGTATCTGATATTATACAAGGAAGTCCTGCTGCTTGGGCTTCAACTAGTGTAACTGGTAATCCTTCATATAAAGAAGGAAATACAAATACATCCGTTGCTTGCAAAAGTTCTGGAATATCTGATCTAACGCCAGTAAAAATCACGTAATCTGATAATCCTAATTCATTAACCTTTTTTTCAATTATTGGACGTAATTCACCATCACCTACTAACATTAAAACAGTATTTTGATTTTTATCATGCACTTTTTTAAATATATCAATTAAAAGAGAATGATTTTTAGGAATATTAAATCTTCCAACATGGCCAATGACAAACTTATTTTCTATTTTAAACTCTTTTCTTTTTATGTTTCTAATACTTTCATTAAAAACATATTGTTTTGTGTCAATTGCATTTTTTAATATGTAAAAATTATTTTTCTTGCAAGCTCTTTTACCATATAACCATTCACCTGCATCTTTCGAACAAGCAAACAAATAATCTGCAATATATCGAATTGGATATTGCAAGATATTTTTTACAATTGCTGAAAGTCCAGATCCTGAAGATGTACTATGACTGTGTGCAATCGTTATTACCCCATATTTCTTTGCAATTTTTAAGTAAATTGATGCTGTACTTCTAACATGGCCATGAATGATTTTGTATTCTGGATGCATTTTAAAAAATTGGTTCCAGCTTTTCTTATAGTTCAAATGATTTTTCCCTGTATATCTAGGAACTCGAAAAATCCTACCCCCAAGTTCATAAATCTCTTTATCATATGCACAATGTTCCTCTGTATGAACGACAAAATCAAATTGGATTTTTGAACGATCAATGTGTCTGTACATATTCATTATCATTGTCTCTGCTCCTCCCCTATTCATTTGAGCAAAGACATGCAAGATTCTTATGGGTTCCTTCATTACAAATTCCCCTTATACCATTCTATCGCAGCTTCAATCCCTCTTTCAAAATCCCACTCAGGTTCATACCCTAACATTTCTCTCGCTTTACTAATGTCAGCATTGCTATGTTTTATATCCCCTTTTCGAGGCGGTCCAAAAATCGGCTCTATATTTTTTCCTAAAGCCTTTACTAAATGATTATATATATCAATCAAAAATTCACGACCACCATATGCAATATTATATACTTGTCCCGCTGCTTCACTACTTGCCTGACAAGCTTTTAGATTGGCTTCAATCACATTTTCTATATATGTAAAGTCACGGCTTTGTTTCCCGTCTCCATGAATTGTGGGTTGCTCATCTTTGAGAAGTTGTTTAATAAATTTCGGAATGACAGCCGCATAAGCACCATTCGGATCTTGTCTTCTGCCAAAAACATTAAAATAACGCAACCCATATGTTTCAAGACCGTAAAGCTTATAATATAATTTGCCGTATTCTTCATTCACTTTTTTTGTTAAGGCATAAGGCGACAACACATTTCCTTCCCTTCCTTCCTTTTTCGGAAGAGTTGGCTCGTCTCCATATACAGATGAACTAGAAGCATAAACAAATTTCTTTACACCATTTTGTCTGGCGGCTTCCATCATGTTCAAGGTTCCTTTGATATTGATTTCTTCATATAATAACGGCATTTCAATACTTCTCGGAACACTCCCCCAAGCTGCCTCGTGCAGTACAAAATCCACTCCTACAGTTACTTTCTTACAAGTTTCTAAATCTCGGATATCTCCTTCAATAAATTCATAGTTCGGATGATTTATAAACTCCTCGACATTTTCCCTTTTTCCTGTTGAGAAATTATCGAGACCTCGAACTTTATATCCTAAATTAAGAATCGCTTCCACCAAATTGGATCCAATAAACCCGGCAGATCCTGTTACCAAAAATGTTGTCTCTTTTGGAAACTCAATGTTGTCATAACCCATAACTTATAACCTCCAATATAGAAAACCAGCATTCATCGCTTCTTGCCGATTAAATATGCCTTTGACATCAATTAAAACATCCTTATTCATATCTACAACCATTTCGTTTTCTATTGTAGCTGCTACTTCTTTTGCAATTTCTGAATCGGTCAGTTGCTTTTTAAACATGTCTTTTATTTCTTTAAAAGTAATAGTTTTAAATTCTTCATGGGAGACAGCAAAAATTACAGCATCCACTTCTTTCACTTCTTCTCTTTCAGAAAGATGGATTCGATATTCTTTCCATAAATCTTCTTTATCAGCTACTGGATCTACAACTTTCACTTCAATACCGTATTCCTCTAATTCACGAATGATATCAACGACTTTCGTATTTCGAACATCAGGACAATTTTCTTTGAAAGTAATCCCGAAAATTGCGATTTTGGCACCATTGATTTGTTTATTTGCCTTAATCATTTGCTTTACAGTATTTTCTGCAACATATTTACCCATATCATCATTAATTTTTCTGCCTGCCAAAATGATTTGCGAATGGTAACCCATTTGTTCGGCTTTATAGGTAAGGTAATAAGGATCTACACCGATACAATGCCCACCTACAAGACCAGGGGTGAATTTTAGAAAGTTCCATTTTGTCCCTGCAGCCTCAAGCACTGCTTTTGTATCAATTCCCATTTGATTAAAAATAATCGATAATTCATTCATAAAAGCAATATTAATATCCCTTTGTGAATTTTCAATGACTTTTGCTGCTTCTGCCACTTTGATACTTTCAGCTCGATGCACACCTGCTTCAACGACAAGTTCATATACTTTCGCAACAATATCTAATGTTTCTTCATCCATACCTGATACAACTTTGACGATTGTTTCTAATCGATGTACTTTATCACCAGGATTTATTCGTTCAGGAGAATATCCTACTTTAAAATCAATGCCACATTTCAACCCAGATTCTTTTTCTAGAATGGGAATACAAATTTCCTCAGTAACACCAGGATAAACCGTCGATTCATATACAACAATGGAACCTTTCGTTAAATTTCTTCCAACTGTACGGGAAGCCGCTTCTACGGGACTTAAATCAGGAGTATGATCAGATTTTACTGGAGTCGGAACAGCAACGATATGAAATTTTGCTTCACGAAGTCGTGTTTCATCTGAAGTGAAATCTACCGTTGTTTCTTGAATTGCCTTATCTCCTACTTCGTTCGTCGGATCGATGCCCTTTTTATAAAGCGCAATTTTTTGTTCATTCACGTCAAAACCAATGACATCTACCTTTTTTGCAAATGCTACAGCAATTGGCATGCCTACATAACCTAATCCAACCAAAGAGAGTTTTTCTTGTCTTTTTAATAGTTTTTCATATAAATTCATTTTCATTTTCTCCTTCCTGGTGTGTGTCGAGTTTATTTATTTGATTTAAATAAGCTTGAATAACAAAATTCCTATCAAATTCTTTTTCAACTTTTTTCCTCGAGTATTTCCCCATTCTCTCTTTTTCATCTATATGCAGTTTCATAAACTTTTCAATTTGATTGATTAAGCTATTAGAATTTTTCACTGTGAATGTAAAACCATTTTTATTAATATCAATAACCTCTTTACAACCAGGGATATCAGAAGCAATTAATGGTCTACCCATTGCTGCACCTTCTAAAAGAACATTCGATAATCCCTCATTGAAAGACGGCTGAATAACACAGTGTGCTTCTTCAATAAATGGTTTTACATCTTCTTGATATCCTAAATAATTTACATATCCTTTTTCCTGATATTCTTGAATCAATTTATTATAGTGAGGCTGAGTTTTTTCAACAAATCCAATAATATTAAACCTAGTATTCGGATATTTTTTACGAATAGTTTTCGCCGCTTCTAAATATTGATCGATTCCTTTATCCTTCATAATCCGCCCAATAAAAAGAAATGTTATTGGTTCCTTTTTTGGGTATTCCTTATATTGAAATTCTTCTAAATTCACACCCGAACCAGGTATCAATTCATAATTGTTTTTTACAATCTTTTTATCTACTAGAAATTTCATGTCTTCCTTATTTTGGAAGAAAACACATGATGATTTTTTCAAACTTATTCTATATAAAAATAAAAGGAGTCTTTTTAATAGTTTTCCTTTATTAAATCCACTTCCTAAACCTGTAATATTATTAATATAAGGAATATTTAACATTCTACATGCGAGTCCACCATAAATATTTGGTTTTATTGTATAAGCTAAAACCGCATTTGGTCGTAATTTCTTAAGAATTTTAAAGTATCCTAAAAACAATCTACTATCTTTTAATGGATTTACACCTCGTCTATCCAATTCCAAATGAATAAACTCGCATCCCATTTTTTTTAGCTCTTCTACCTTTTTACCATAAGGTAAAACTAAATAAACTTTATATTTCTTTTCAATTAATCTTTGAATTATTTCTTTTCGAAAATTATAAGTATAGGCGTGATCATTTGAAAGTACCACTAGTTTCTTCAATTTTATTCCTCCGCGTTAGCCCTATATATTCATGAGTATAATTCTACTAACTTACAAGATTATCCATTTTAACTATTGAAAACTGTATTATCTGTGTTACAGTTCTTTGTAATTTTCATATCTCAGTGTTTGTTTTATATGTTTGGCTTTTCACAGAATATTAAGTATCTCATTAATAAATGTTGGCGTTATTATCGATACTAGTTCTTCCATCATAATAATTTTTATCCTTTCACAATCATTTTGTTATCTTGCACCATTTCCTGTAAAAACAATCTTTATCGTTTTTAGAATGATTTTTAAATCTAGTAATATATTCATGTTACGTATGTATTGTAAATCTAATTCCAACTTTTCCTTTGGTGTAATGTCATAACCACCATTTACTTGAGCCCAACCGGTAACTCCCGGTTTGACCTGCAATCGATTGATAAATCCCGGAATTTCTTTATTAAACTGGGCCGTAAACATCGGTCTTTCAGGTCTTGGACCGATTAAGCTCATCTCTCCAATTAATACATTCCAAAGTTGAGGAATTTCATCAATCCTTGTTTTTCTAATAAATTTCCCTATTTTTGTAACCCTTGGGTCATCTTTATCTGCCCATTTAGCCCCATTTTTTTCTGCGTCTACCACCATCGATCTTAATTTTATAACTTGAAAAGACCTTCCACGTAATCCTAATCTTTCTTGTTTATAAAACACTGGGCCGGGAGATTCGAATTTAATTAAAATCGCTACTATTAATAATATAGGAGATGATAATATTAATCCAATAATTGCAAAAATGATATCAAACAATCTTTTTATATGTAAGTAGATTCTTTTCTCCTTTACCCGATTATCTTCAATTGGAATGTCATTAAAGAACATTGTATCGGTATATTGATCGATATACACTTCTTCTTTTATACCATTCCCCAATTTTCTCACCTCATATTGTTAAAAATAAAATTGTATGAAAAAGTGTAGGTGAAAATTAAAAACCTACTTAAAATCATTCATCTTAACTAGAATAATAAAATTAAAATTTTAAACGTTATACATTGCCTAATTTGATCTTTTCATTTAATGATTTTCATCTACTCATCTTATTATTTCGATTTTTGGATGTACGAAAGTAATAAAATACTCTTTTCACAGCAATAGATCATGTTACACGAAAAAAAGACGCCTACTTTTTTTAACAAAAAATAGGCATCCTAATCAATCACTAGATATTGACCCATATGTTTTGTCAAGCAAAACGAAACTTGTTAAATTTGAATTTTCTCCTCTTCCACCAATTTTTTGAGAAAGTCAAGGACCTGCGGTTTTAGCTCTTCGTCTTTCAGTGCGAATTCGATCGTCGTTTTGACGAAGCCGATTTTTTCACCGACATCGTAGCGATCCCCTTCGAACTCATAGGCGAACACCCGTTGGATTTGATTCAATTTTTGAATCGCGTCGGTCAGTTGAATTTCTCCACCTGCTCCAATTTCTTGTTGATCTAAGAAATGGAAGATTTCCGGTGTTAAAATATAGCGACCGATAATCGCTAAATTGGAAGGTGCCGTACCCGGTGCCGGTTTTTCCACGAAGTTTTTCACTTGATACCGTCGGCCTTCTTGCGTTAACGGATCGATAATTCCGTACCGATGGGTTTCCTTTTCCGGCACACGTTGTACACCGATGATCGATGAAAAGGTTTCTTCGTATTGATTGATTAACTGTCTCAAACACGGTGTATCACTTTGGACGATATCATCCCCGAGTAAAACCGCAAAAGGTTCATCCCCGATAAAATTCCGTGCACACCATACAGCATGACCGAGTCCTTTCGGTTCCTTTTGCCGGATGTAATGGATGTTGGCAAGGTTTGATGAATACCGAACCTTTTCTAATAATTCCATTTTTCCCTTTTCAGCCAAGTTTTGTTCCAGTTCTGGAGCATTATCAAAATGATCTTCAATCGCCCGTTTCCCTTTCCCGGTGACGATGATGATGTCTTCGATCCCCGATGCAACCGCTTCTTCCACAATATATTGAATCGTCGGCTTGTCCACGATCGGAAGCATTTCTTTCGGCATCGCCTTTGTCGCTGGGAGAAACCGGGTACCGAGCCCTGCTGCCGGGATAATCGCTTTTCTTACTTTTTTCATATCCTCAATCCTCCATATTGATTTTAAAGAAATCATTCATTCAGCTTTTACATTTCTTTCGTTTCCCCGTTGAAAGCGTTCGTCTTACAGTAATAAAATCATAAACCATTTTTGCAACGGTTCACATTCCCCAATATCATTTTAACCTTAGGCATGGGTGGAAAATCAATATATAACGAATACTTGAACGGGTTGCTCAAAACAAGTAAATAGGAAAATAGTCCCATTTCTATAGGCATATAGACCTATTGATTTTTAAAAAAAATTTCCAATGAAAAAACACGTCTTACATGCTCTTTCATTAGAAATCTTTCTATTGATTTTTGAAACAATTAAAATGAAACTTCTCTGTGTATCCATATAATGTAAATAAGGGTAGAAAAAACCCACATGCTAAACATTTTTTGGGCATCTAACCCACCCTCACACCACCCCATCGACAATACATGTCTAAGGCTAGGGGTTGCCCCGCCCACAGGATGGCCGAGTGCCTCCTTTGATAACGGTGAGGAGACATTACCGTTTTCAATATCGTATCGAAGAATTTTTCCTCTCCAGCTATAGCTTTATCCACAACAGGACGTTAGTCGGAAAATTTTGAAATCTAGGAATCTTGGTAACCGGTCGATCAAAAGATTCCGAGGATTCGTCTCCGTTGTACCTGCTTCGGTCGTTTCCGATAAACCGCTTGTCCATTCACGATGAATTCTGCATTTTCTTGAAAGAGATAGACTGTATCGAGACCATAATTTTTTTCAACGAAATCGAAGGCCTCATCCATTTTAAACGACCGGGTCGATGTGTTATGGGCATCGCTTGCGATCACATGAACGAGATTCGCTTCGATCAATTGTTGGGAAAATTTTTGAATTTTTTTTCCAAAGGCTCCGGTTATACTGGCTGCCGTTAATTGGGCGAGTACCCCTTTTTCAACAAATTGAAATAATTTTTCCGGTTGTTCGATCATTTGACGGTTCCGCTCCGGATGGGCGATGATTGGAATAAAGCCATTTATTTGCATATCATAAAACAATCGTTCCGCATATACAGGTACATGGTTGCTTGGAAATTCGATTAAAGCATATTGGGAATCATTGATCGTTGCAATCGTTCCTTTCTCGTATTCTTCTAACCATTCACCAAAAATTCGTACTTCTTGACCTAAAAGCACTTCAAGTGGAATTCTTTCCAAATGAAGTGCTTCATTAAGTTCGGATAGTTTCGAAATGATTTCCTTTTTCGGATTTTCATAAGCCGATGTCAAATGATGTGGGGTAGCGACTATTTTTTTTATCCCCATTTGAACAGCTTCCTTCGCCATTTCCAAACTATTTACAATCGTTTGCGCACCGTCATCTACACCAGGTAAAATATGACAATGAAGATCAATCATGTCGCCACCTCCTATTTTAAAACAAAATATAACAGACAATTACAAATATAATCAATTATTTTGCAAAACTCAAGCAATAATCTACAATATTTTCATATATTTTTAATGACTATAATAATAATAATGACTTTTTTTGCTCTCCGGCTTATTATTCAAAATTACCCCGAGCAGTTTCCCTTTCACCGATGATAACAATTCCTTCGCTTTAATCGCTTCTTCCCGGTCTGTTTTTCCACTTGATACGACTAAAATGACCCCTTCAGTTAAATTTGCGACCACTTGTCCATCCGTTACAGCAAGCACCGGCGGGGTATCGAATAAAATCAAATCATACATGTCATATGCTTCCTTTAATAAGTATTCCATCGACACAGATGCTAATAATTCCGCCGGATTTGGGGGAATCGGACCACTTGTCAATACGAAAAGATCGTTAACGTCTGTCTGTCGAACCGCATCTTGAAGATCCACTTGTTTCGTTAACACATTCGTTAATCCGATTGTGTTCGGAAGTTGGAAAAAATAATGGGTCGTCGGTCTCCGCATATCCGCATCAATTAACAATACCTTTTTCCCTTGCTGGGCAAAGGTAACAGCTAAATTCGCAATCGTCGTCGATTTTCCTTCCATCGGTCCCGTTGAGGTAACCGCAATGGTACGAATTTCCGAATCGACAGAAGAAAATTGAATATTCGTCCGAATCGTCCGGAATTGTTCAGAAATCGGGGATTTCGGCGAAATTTTAGTAATTAATTTCCGGTCTTCATGGGTTCGTATTTTTTTCGCCATTATTTTTGTCCCCTCCTCTTCGCCCGGGAAACGGTTGATGTATTTATGTAATCTTCCGGGTTAAAATGTGACACGACTCCTAATACTGGTAAGTCTAAATAACGTTCAATATCTTGTTCCGTTTTGATCGTATTATCCAAATATTCCAATAGGAAAGCTAGACCTACGCCAATCATCAACCCAATCACAATGGCGATGGCAATATTTAAAACCGGCTTCGGCTTGACCGGGGTTAATAGATCAGTCACTTCCGCTTGGGACAGAATACTTACATTATCAACCTTCATAATTTTGGCTATTTCATTTTGGAACACTTCTGCAATTTTATTAGCAATCAAAGCTGCCTTGTTCGGATCTGGATCTTCTATGGATAAATTGATAATTTGCGAGTTTTGTTCACTTTCAACTGAAATTTTTTCCTTTAGTTCGTTTGTCGTCATTTCCAGATCCAGTTCATCCGCTACAATATCTAAAATCCGTGGACTCGTAATAATCACATTATACGTATTAATTAATTGTAAATTCGTTTGGATCTCGCTCGTATTATACGTCTCCGTCTCCGTCCGGTTGACGAGCAACTGGGTGGATACTTGATAAACGGGCGTAATGATAAAGTAGCTCACGACTGCGCTCACGGTTGCTGCTGCAAAGGTTAAAATGAAAATGAGGTGCATCCGTTTCCGAACCGTTTCATATAACTCTTTCAAACTAATTGTCTCTTCCATAAAATCCTCCTACAAATCTTTCCAAAATCCGCTATATAATGCGAATTTTTCTGACAAATTTTATACATTTCAACTATGAACATACATAGTATATCATAAATCACGTCATTGGAAGATTCATATTTTCATTTTATTCGCGAATTTTGTTTGTTTTTGAAAATGGTGGTAAAATTGTCTTAAGATGATTTGACAATCACTAATCAACATAACGTGATTTTTTCCATTCAAATTCCATTATAGAAAAAATCACCAATTTTTCAACATGAAATTTTGACAATGTTCATTATGGTGTAAATTCTAGAAAATTTTATTTAAATACCAGGACTAATCTTTTTCCATAATTTAACGATTATTTTTTATTTTTTTATTGCTATTTCATCCACATTCTTTTAATAATAGAATATAGAAGTTTTATCCATTTGAAAAAAATAATGGTAATGGAGGAACAATATGATTCAGCGGATACTCACGCTTTTTTCTATCCTATTATTTGTGATTATTTTAATAATTGGTGGACTGCATTGGAAGGCGAAATTAAATGATGCGGTGAGCAAGCCGGGAGAACATATTGTACTGGACGATCAACAAGATTCGAACACTTCCAATGAGCCTGACAGTGATGAAGAACAATCGGATGATTCAGAGAAACAAACTGGTCTAACTTTGGAACAATTAAAAAATTATACAGCAAAGCTTCCGGAAGATCTCGCCAATATTTTCAAACAAGCATTTTACGATGAACGGGTTATCCAGATGGTAATCGCCGGTTCTCCCTCTTTAGGTGCGGAAGAAGATGGATGGAGTGTACAGGTAAAAGAGCATATGGAACAAACATATGGAAATGACCTCGTTCATGTTAACATCGTTGAATTTGACGGAACATCGACGGAGTTTATAAATAGTGAAGAAGCAAATGAAATTATCAATGCGGAGCCTGATCTCCTTTTATTTGAAGGTTTTACGTTAGAAGATAATTCCGGAGTGGTTCCAGTGGAAGTGTCTCAGGTAAATTTACGGGCGTTCTTAGGAAGTTTGATCGAGGCGAATCCGAGTATCGGCATCATCATTCAGCCGCCAAATCCGATTTATGCGGCGATCAACTACCCGGTTCAAGTGGCGGAATTGAAAAACTTTGCTGAGCAAGAAGGATTGCACTATTTCGACCACTGGGCGTATTGGCCGGATGGGGATGACCCGGGGGTTTTAGATTATTTAAATGAAGAAGGACTTCCAAATGAAAAGGGACATAAACTTTGGGCGGAGGCAATCCTCAACTATTTAATAAACAAATAAAATGAGTGGATTGTTCCATCGAACATCATAATCGTTCTCTGCTTTTATAACTGTGAGTGTGTCTTTCTACGTCTGATTTAATGGGATTAATTTCAAGAAATGTATGTTTTTACACTGCTAAAATTGCTAAACTATTCTTAAAATGTCGTGTTCATCCTTGAGGGATTCCATAAACTGAGATCTATAGTATAAAACATTTGCACGCTTTTCTACGTTTTCCTTAATTTGCTAAAATGGAGAAGACGTGCATTTTTTACTTAAAAATTGCCAACGAGCGTCCCGGCGTCCTAGTAGCCGAATATGTCGAATTTCTTGAACAATTCTAATTTCTTAATCGATCCGATTTGGTAATTTACACGTAATAGACACTGTTCGAATTTGTCAACAAACCGGAGCATTTTTGTAATAAGCTTAAAAAAAGGGGCTCTGCAATTTTTGGTGTTGGTGAATAAACCAGCACCAATTTTTTTGCACAAAAAAAGTGAGACACATGACAAAATCCTGGTAAAATGTAATCGCCAAACCACATTTAAAGGAGTAATGTCACATGTCTCATAATTATTTTATACGCAATTTGTTAAATATAAAAGATAAAAATATTATTTTTGAAGAGAATTTTTGTGTGGAGGAGAAGATAAATGGAGTTAAATCCAAAGTTTTCCATGGCATATTAACTTATCAGCCAAAGGCTTGTTATGTTTGTGGACATGTCTTTGATCATCAAATTATAAAACATGGTTTTAAAACCTCTATTATTAAAATGCCCAGTGTATCTGGGTTTAACGCATATTTGAAGCTCAAAAAACAGCGATACTATTGTAAACATTGTGAGTCCACTTTTACTTTAACAACTGACGTTGTAGCTAAAAACTGCTTTATCTCCAATAATACGAAGGCTGCGATTGCCCTTCATGCGAGAGAAAAAATCTCTGAGAAAGATATTGCCCAAACTCATAATGTATCTCACTCTACGGTCAATCGAATCATTAATAGCTTTTATAACTACTTTAAGCCCAATTTTTACTATCTCCCAAAACACTTGTGTTTTGATGAGTTTAAATCGGTGAAATCTGCTGCGGGGGCGATGTCTTTTATATTCTGTGATTCGAAAACGGGAAAAATTGTGGATATCGTTGAAGATCGACGATTACATGTTTTAAGAGAGTACTTTCTCCAGTATTCAAAAAAAGCTAGAGATTCAGTTAAAACCGTTGTCATTGATATATATAGTCCTTATATATCATTGATTAAAGATGTGTTTCCGAATGCTCGAATTATTATCGATAAATTCCACATTCATCAGTTGTTTAGCAGGGCTCTAAACAAAACTCGTATCAAAGTCATGAATCGACATAAAAAGAATTACAACCAATTGAAAAAATACTGGAGGCTCATCCTAAAAGATGAATCTAAAGTTGATTATATTCACTTCCGTTATCATCGTTCCTTTAAGAAACAAATTCGTGAAAAGGATATCATCCACTATCTGATTGATCTAGATCTTTATTGCAAAATAAAAGTGCAGAGCTTTGCAAAGAAAAAATGCAGAGAACTGCACTTTATTAATAAATAAAAAAAGACTTGCCAGCCACCCCAAGTCCCTCTACTGTAATTGGTGTCGAATCAATTCATAGTGGAGGTTTAGAAAGGATGCTAGCAATGTCTGAAATTAATTGTATCAAATTCTTAAGAAACAACAAAGGTCTTTCTATTTCTGAAATACAGCGTACACTAAAAATTAATTGGAGAACTGCTAAAAAATATGCAGACGAGGATCAAATACCTGAACAAAAAAGCCCACAGAAAAAAGGTATGATGTATGAAGAAAAATGGGGTGAAATCGTTTCAGCTTGGCTATTTGAAGACTCTAAGTTAAAAAAGAAATCGAGAAGGACAAAAAAGAAAATTTTTCATGACTTAGTAGAATTGGGCTTCAAGGGGTCCTATCGAACCGTTTGTTACTTTATTTCAGAGTAGGAAAACTCACATGTGGAAGGGAAAGATAAGGGTTTCGAAAGGCTTGAGCACCCACCAAGTGACGCACAAGTAGACTTTGGTGTAATGGAAGCCGTACAGGATGGGGAACTAGTAGATGTTCATACTTTAGTAATGTCTTTTCCTTATAGTAATGCTGGATTTGCCGTTCCTTTACCTTCCCAAAATCAAGAGTGTTTTTTATATGGTCTAAAACAATTATTTCATCAAATAGGTGGAGTACCTAGACGAATTAGAATTGATAACTTAACGCCAGCTGTTAAAAAGACCAGATCCATTGATGAAGAAGCAGAACTTACAGAAGAATTCCTACGTTTTCAAAGTTACTATGGATTCGATGTTCAAGTATGTAATCCACATAGTGGTCACGAAAAAGGAAATGTGAAGAACAAAGTGGGATATATTCGTTACAACTTTTTTAATAAAGCGCCGGTTATGAATAGTTATGAGGATTTAACAAATCAACTCTTTCAAGAATTAAATAAAGATAGGGACAGGTTGCATTATGAAAAACAGGTACGAATAGAAGACTTGTGGTTAGACGAAAAGAACCATTTGCTTGCTTTACCAGAAAAGGATTATCCAGTGTGGAAAACGGAGCTCGTAAGAGTGAATAAGTATAATGAAGTGAAAATTGATAATATGTTTGTACATGTGCCTAGAGCATGTAACTATAGCCAATTGTATGCAATATTAACGTGGAACCAGTTAAAAATCACCTCTCCAGACGGTGATTACTCGATGATTTTCGTCCTTATATGAAAAAACGGAAAGCCCTCCCTTGGCTCTCTATTATTAAGACATGGATTAAAAAGCCAAGAGTTATCGAATACTCTCGTTATAAAGACTATTTACCGGGGAGGATTAAAGATTTTTTATTCGTGGATAACTTATTGGTTCGTAGAAAACGTTTAGAGGGATTAGCGACATTGTTAGTAACTCATGACATGAAAAAAATTAATGAAGAGTTCTACGA
Organism: Fervidibacillus halotolerans; assembly: GCF_026547205.1. Taxonomy (GTDB): domain Bacteria; phylum Bacillota; class Bacilli; order Bacillales; family Caldibacillaceae; genus Fervidibacillus; species Fervidibacillus halotolerans. The sequence continues at coordinate 2,377,356 of NZ_CP106877.1, forward strand.
ACTAATATCTCAAGAAAAGCTTCCAGCGGAAAATAATCCCTATGAAGTCGATTGGAGTCAATATGATTCGTTAACTCCTGATAAGGAGGTTACATCATGAGAACTGACTTAAAAGAGTTGTGTAAATCTTTAAGAATAGCTTATGTAGCAAATGTATACGAACAAATTGACTTTACGAATCCTGAACAGTATCTACAAGATTTATTCTGTGAGGAAATACGTCTTAGAGAGCAGGCAAAATCCATGCGTTTGATAAAAAAGGCAAGATTCCTAGATAAAAAGAGCTTACATGACTATGAATGGACAGAACAAATACGATTTCCTGTTCAACTAACTAGAGAAGATTTATGTAGTTTACAATTCATAGAAAAAAAGCAGAACGTAGTTCTGGTTGGTTCACCTGGTACAGGAAAAACCCATTTAGCAACAGGATTAGGAAGAAAAGCTTGTGAGGAGGGCTATGAAGTACGCTTCTATCGGGTAGCTCATCTTGTAGAGGAGCTAGAAAGTGCTTTAAGGATAAATCGTTTATCAGCATTTAGAAAACGACTGGAGAAAGTGGATCTGGTTATTTTAGATGAAATAGGTTATTTACCTTTTAGTAAAGAAGGAGCAGAGCTCCTCTTTCAACTCATTTCAGAGTTTTACGAACAGAAGAGTTTAATTATCACTTCCAATTTAGAATTTAGCCAATGGAATAGAATCTTTACAGATTCGAGACTAACAGCAGCATTAGTTGACCGTTTAATCCATCACGCTCATATACTTTCATTTCACGGAGAAAGTTACAGGTTGGCTAACGCTCTTTCTAAGCGAAAGTAACCTATAAGGGTGGCAACACTCTGCATATTTGATTGCATTTTTCTGCACTTTTCTATTGCAAAATACACTAGATCCTGAACAAAAAGCATCTTACGAGTTATATCAATATGTATAACTATGTTTAAGAACTAAGAACTTTAAGCTCTTAAAGAAGGTATTATCAAAGAAACAAAACCAGGTCTCCAAATATATGAAAACCGCCATCAGCACAATGAAGAAATACATATCTTATATAGAAAACACGTTTAAATATAAATACAACAACGAGGTTTTGGAAGGGATTAATAATAAGATTAAGACGATTAAACGGATTGCTTTTGGATATCGGTGCTTTTATCATTTTAAAAACCGAATTCTTATTACCCATAATTTAGTAACCATAAAAAAAGGTGTCCACTGAGTCCAAAATTGAAAATGATTGAAGTTCCATTGGTGGCGACTCCTCCGGGTAAAGCACGAGCTTCGAGACCCCGCGGAAACGTTGTGACGAGGAGGCGGGGCCGTGCCAATGGATGCGCATCCGCCAATGGAACAAATAACTTCAAAACCTATTTTGGAAGAATGGACTACCCCTTTGCGATTACATTTTACTATGAAAAGTCACTAAATTATCCACCAACACCATTTGACAAAGAACCAAAAAAGGCAGATCCTCGTTTTTACCGGGATGCTGCCTCAGTGACTTTTTTCTTCTTTTTTGGTTTTTTGCTAATCATTTTAATAAAAGCGTCATATTCATCCAACACGTCTTCCGTCGGACCGAACGCTTTCACTTCCCCCTTTTGAAGCCACAGGACTTTATCGCAAAAATTTTTAATCTGTTTAGTAGAGTGGCTGACGAAAAAGATCGTTTTCCCCCGTTCTTTAAAATCGTTCATCCGTTCCATCGATTTTTTCGCAAAAGCTTTATCTCCCACCGCAAGTGCTTCATCAATAATTAAAATGTCCGGATCAATATTGACGGAAATGGAAAAACCGAGTCGCGACTTCATACCGCTCGAGTACGATTTCACCGGTTGATCGATAAACGGGCCGATATCGGCAAATTCAATAATATCCGGTTCCATCCTTTTGATTTGTTCCTTCGAAAAACCGAGCATTAAACATTTCAATTCGATATTCTCCCGTCCGGTCAGTTCGTTTTTTAAACCGGCATTGACCGCGATATATGCCGATTCTCCGTTGACTTCCACCACACCGTCCGTTGGAGGAATAATCCCTGCGATAATATTTAATAAAGTTGATTTTCCCGATCCGTTCGTTCCGACAAAGCCAATCGTTTCCCCTTTTTTCGCTTCAAAACTAACATTTTTTAGGGCATAGAAATCCTGGCCAAAACTTTTCGGAAGAATTAGATCCATCACCTTTTCCCGGTTTTTCCGGTATAATTTATATTTTTTCGTTACATTTTTTATGACCACCGATGTTTCCATGTCTTCACTTCCTAAGCCAAGGCGTACGGTTGACACATTTTCCCGCACAAATCTGTCCATCCGTATCCCTTATGCGTAATATTTTTCTATCCCCGTTTTTCCGATTCATACTGGACGGATTAACCAACTTTCAAGACGGTTTAAATCAATTCGACAAAATGACTCCGGAATTTTAAATGGAGTTTCGACCCAATCCATAGGAGAATAAAAACGAGTGCCCAAAAATATAAAGTGTACTCCCAATGTTCAAATAAATACCACGATTGACCGAAAAAGGCTGCCCGGTATCCTTCAACTAAATAATACAATGGATTCGCCTTCATGACCATTTGAACAAAATCCGGCAAACTTCTCGTTACCCAAAGGATTGGGGTTAAGTAAATGAGCATGCGCATAAAAGCTGCGATTAAATTTTGAATATCCCGGATAATCGTCGTCAATGTGGATGTAATTAACGTGATCGAAAATAATAAAATCACGGTTGAAAACAAAAAATATGGGATTTGCAAATAATAGATCGTAATCGGATAACCCGAAAATTGAAAGGTAACAATTGCGATAGCTAACAGACCGAGATGTGGGTAAAGTTTTGAGAAAATAACAAAACTCGGAATGACGCTCATCGGAAAATTCATTTTAGAAATTATCGTTTTCCGCTTGTAAATCGCCTTTGACCCTTCTAAAATGGACGGGTTTGCGAAAAACCAGACGATGATCCCTGCCAACATCCATTGGAAAAAGGGAATGCCACCCACATCCTGTCCACCGCGAATTCCGTAACCAAAGACAAACCAATAAATGCCTACTTGTATTAACGGGTTGATGATTTCCCATGAAACCCCTAAGTAATTGCTGTTGTTTTTACTTTTTATTTCAAACAAGGATAGTCTGCGTATTAAATGGAAATATAGTATTTGTTCTTTCAGTATTTGCCCGATTGAATGCATAACCTTCGTCCTTTAGTCGGAGGAACTCACCCTCAGCGCATTAACACTTTACTGCGTTGAGGAGCTGATCCCCCCAATATTTTTTCTGCTACTCGCTTCGAAGCTTCCCCGTCTTCCCAAGCACAGAACCGTTCATAAAATTCATCAAAATTCGGTGGTAAGGCGGATCCGTTCTGTTCCAACTTACGAATTTCGCCGATCACCTCTTCCGTCGTTTTGACTAACGGACCGGGAGCTTTCTTTTCAAAATCGAAATAAAAACCCCGGAGCCGGTCCCGATAATCTTCAATATCATAGACGAAAAAGATCATCGGTCGTTTCAAATTGGCGTAGTCGAAAAATACGGAAGAATAGTCGGTAATGAGTAAATCAGAAATGACATACAATTCTCGTATATCTTCGTGATTGGAAAAATCGTACACAAATCCTTCATAGCCTGAAAGATCCAAGTTTTCCGCAACGAGGTAATGTAATCTCAGCAGGATAATGTATTCTTTTCCCAGCTCTTCCCGCATTCGGTTTAAATCGAGTTGTAATTCAAATTTGTATTTTCCCCGGCTATAAAATTGATCGTCCCTCCACGTCGGTGCATACAGAATAACTTTCCGATCGAGGGGAATTTGAAAGCGGGTTTTCAAATCTTTAATTGTTTGTTCATGATTCCCCTTATATAAAAAATCATTCCGTGGATAACCGGATTCGATCATTTCTTTTTCAAACCGGAACGCACGCCGGAAAATTTCACTGGAATAAGCATTCGGAGAAATTAAATAATCCCAGTTCCTCGACTCTTTATAAAAATTTTTCTTATATTTTTCCGTATTCGTCCCCGGCATATGCACTTCTTCCATATCCATCGCAAGCCGTTTCAACGGGGTTCCGTGCCACGTTTGCAAATAAATGGTATGCTTCGGTTTTGGAATCCAAAGGGGTAAGCGACTGTTGGAAATCCAATATTTCGCCGTAGCCATCAAAAATAACCATTTTACGGAAAACCGTTTAGCAATCTTTAACTCTTTTCCTTCAAAATTGCCGATATAGCGTTTGTCCACACTCCAGTACAATTGATAACTGGGATAATGGGTTTTAATATATTCATAAATCGCCCGCGGATTACAACTATACTGTTTTCCTAAAAAGCTTTCAAACATTATGAGCTTTTTATTGGCAGGAAACAGACCGACCAATTGGAATACGAACTTATACATTTTTTTCGTAAAGGATAAATTCCGAAAACGGATCCACTGCCTTCTTACAAAGATCCGAAAGCTCACTTCTTCCAATTTCAAAGTAACATACCTATTCTTTTTCGATAAGTAAATCGATAATTTTCTCTTTTCATGATTGTTTTTCGTTTTTTTACATAACCGAAACGACGGGTGTCCGTATACCATTTTTAATGATCCGCTTTCCAATATGGAGTCCGGATTTTTGTAAGTTTTCAAGCTTTCAGGGTATTGAATTTGGAGCAAAAATGTGTACCGCCCGATATCTAATTGTCCCATGTCCCGGGTGGGGTCAATGACGATTTGAAACCGGTACACGTCCCCATCTTTTTCTATCATCGGTCGAGCCGTCCAAACGATATCACCGGTCTTGCTTCGTTTTAACCGGATATGGACTGAATCCGGATTTTGTATCGGTTCGTCTGCCTTTCTTACACATGTAGGATCCAATTTCGGTTTGGGAACGACGAATATCCCATGTAAATGGATGGAGCCATTCCCAACAGGTTGTATATGTGTAAACTGGGCAAATACGGTTATATCCGTCCGTTTAATCGAAACATTGCCCTTTTTCGTCGTAAATGGAACGATCAGCGTCTCGCTAATCCAGCCGTATTTTTTTTGTAAAAACGGTTCTTCGGAACGAATGCGGACGGTTTGATCTTCTTCCTTTACGTATAGGTCGATCGTTCGATCGACCTCCAGCAGATCATCGACAGATGACATCGGGATTTTTGCTACAAATTCACCGTCTTGTTCGGCCAACGGAAACGTATCTTCCCGTTTCGTTTTTCGCTGTATCCATAATAATCCACACGGACGAGTCGCCTCTTCAACGGACAAATGGATGTATAAATAATGTTCATCAACATAGATGTTAGTTAGAGTCGCGTTCAAAGGGACTGTCCCCCCTCATTAAATATTGTACCAATTTTTCCGATGATTCTCCGGTTGTATATGTATTCCACTTCTGGTGAAATGCGATATAGTTTTCTTCGTTAAATGTATGGTTTAAAATTACGTCGAGAATTTCCGATGTATTGTGAGCGACCGCTCCTGGTACCATTTCCTCATACGGTTCCCAAATTCCCGGATTCCGCTTATAACTTTCCAAATCGTACGGGTAAAATATCATCGGCTTTTTTAACAGGACGTATTCAAATGGGATTGACGAATAATCAGTAATCAATAGATCTGAAACTACCATAAGTTCATTGATACTGGCTTTTTTTGAAAAATCAACGACAAAGTCTTCAAATCCAGAAAACATCTGTTCCGGCATGGAAACAGACGGGTGCATACGAATAAAAAGGACGTATTCCCCGTGTAGTTTTTCATATAACAAGGGGATGTCCAAATTCAATTCATTATCCTTTGGATTCGGTCGGAAAGTCGGTGCATATAAGATGATTTTTTTTCCTTTATACGCAGGATATTTTCTAAAAAAAATGTTTTTCTTTTCTCTTATTTTTGATTCATTGAAAAAAAAGTCCGTACGGGGAAATCCAAACCGAAGAAATTGGTTTTCACTTAAAAGAAAAGCTGCTTCAAATTGTTTGGCAAAGGCATCCGAATTGACAACGACTTTATCAAATTTAGAATAAACTTTTAAAAACCGTTTTTTCGCCCGGTTGCTTCTCTTTTTTGTTGCATGGTCCATCAATCCAAATTTTTTGATCGCACCTGCTGCGTGCCAAATTTGGATGCATTCGGTTTCTTCTTTGATCGGAGCAACAGCAAAGACCCCGAAATAATTATCGGTGATAATTTTTTTCGCCGTCATCAAATGATAAGCTGCCTTGATTTCGTCCGTGATTTTTCCAGATTCGATTTTATAAACCGGGACAGAGGAAGCCTTTTGTATGCTGTTATAACAATGTTTTTTACATAAAAAAACAATCTCCCCGTCATATTTTCTCCGTTTCAATTCCCGATAAATATATAGATTATTCTCTTTAAAACTGGCAACGAATACGATCTTATTTTTAACAGGGAGTTTTTTTAAAAAAAAGAATAGAATTTTGTGAAAAACTAAGTAGACTTCAATGAACCATTCCCGGACAAATGATTGTTTATACATTTTTTACCGATATCAAATCCTTTTTTATTTTTGTTGTTGAGATACCAATCGTTCGTGGTAAATAAATGACTTCGCACAATTCTTTTAACTCGTCAAATTTTCCTGTCCAATCATCGCCCATCACAAATATATCCACGTTATGTTTAATGATATCATTCTTCTTTTGTTCCCAATTTTTCTCCGGAATAACTTCATCCACATAACGGATCGCTTCTAAAATCATTTTCCGGTGCTCATAACTATGGTAAGCTTTCTTGTTTTTCAACGCATTAAATTCATCCGTTGATAAACCGACGATTAAATAGTCTCCTAATGCTTTTGCCCTGCGCAATAAGTTGATATGCCCATAATGGAGCAAATCATACGTACCGTACGTAATCACCTTTTTCATCTTATCACCCCTTCACACTCTTGTTCAATAGAATAATATGGTTGGCACATCCAACAACTTCCTGTCCATATATATCTTAGCTGTTGTAATAACATTCGACTTTACCTGTCATTATTTTAAGTTCTTGTGAATATAGTAAAGATACTATTACATAATGTTAATTTTATATTTAATTCTTTTCCTTTACAATACATTATTTAGGATATGTTCTTCAAGTGTTAATTTTATGAAATCGAGTATGAGTAAAATTATTGTAGATAAAATTGACTTAATATAGATGCGGTGATGGCGAAAATTTCTTTTCTTGTTAACTGTTCATCTCTGGAAATATGTTTTGAAATTGGTTCAGTGATAATCTTTTCCTCGAGAAGTACGCTCCAGTGGGCGAAAGTCGCTTCCATTTTTTCCTTTCCAAATAGAACTTCTACTAATAATGTTGCCAGTTGATCTCTCGTTATAGGATGATCTTCTTCTACTAATATTTCATTCCTTTTCTCTACAAATCTGTTATATAAATCTTTCGGAATGGACGTTTGCATACGTAAAAATCCATTATGTAATAAATTAATAAAGCTATGAAAAGTCGCCGTTTCATCTACCCGTAGATCATTATCATAGCCACCATAGACTAAACCGTAATCGATTAAAAACTGTACCTGTTCATCAAACCATTCCCCTTCATATGGATAAGATGTGTCTGTCGGTTTTCGATAGGCGTTTTGTTCTTCCAAAGTTTTTTGTAGCAATTGCACGAGGTCTTTATCTTGACTCATTTGACGGAAAGTGACCCCTTTTTTCACTGCAATGGCTGCAGCTGCTCCTGCCGCTTCTCCCGTAGTCATCCCCGTTGGAACGATCCGTGCACTTCCTGCAGCCAGTGAGGAATAGCCGGAAGATCGGCCGACAACTAGTAACCCGTCAATTTGTTTCGGGATTAGACTACGGAAAGGGATAGCATACTGCTTTGGATTCGCCATAACATATCCATAATCTTGAGGCGTTTGGGCTTGAATATCGACGGGATAAGCTCCGTAGGCAATTGCATCCCAATGATCAAGGTTCGTCCAAACATCAGACATTGGAAGTTGGTATTCAGAGCGAATATGTCTCGTTTCCCTTATATACAGCTCGGTTGGGAAACTCGCAATTTCGGCTTGTTCAAATCCTGGAAATTCTTTTTTTAAAAAGGTTAAAATATGTTCGGTTTCCCGCTTTCCTTTTTCAATTGCATCCTTTTTCGAATTTTCATCTAACCCATCAACTCCAAAAATTTGCAAAGCATTAATAAAGTATTCATCACCGACTTTTGCCAAATTTAACCCACGTAATCTCGTGTTTTCCTCCACCGGTTGATAGGCGGTAAGTAATTTCGAAAATCCCCAAGCCGCATCCTCTTTCATCGCAGCGTAACCGAACTTTTCTGATTTAACTGCTTCCCGAATTCCTTCCCAATTTACATTTTTTAAGTGAATGATCAAGGTTACGGACATTTTTTTATCCTTCTGACCGATATCCTCACCACCGATAAAATATGGTACTCCCGTCATGACGGCAAAATCCGCATCTTGGGTCGCATCGATAAATGTCTCTCCAAAAGTGTGAAATGTACCGTTTTCATTTTGAATTGTAACCCCTTCGATTTTGTTATTGTTCATATGGGCATTTATAACTTCAGTCTCCGTCGTCAACGTCAAATTGTTCTCTTGGTCGACGAGTTTTTTAAATGCGGCTTTTGCCTCCAAAATCCCAAAGGCACTACCGGCTCCGACCATGTGATGCCACTCTTCAAAAATTCCCCGACTGACCGATTTTCCATCGGCACCTTGTGGGATATCAAGAAAGTTCAACATCCCGTATGTAAATAGACCACCTAGTTCTTTCCGGTTTTCGATGAGCAAAGTTTTCGCCCCATTTCTCGCGGCTGATACGGCTGCAGCCACTCCCTCTGGTTCCCCGCCTATTACAATCACATCATAATGTTCATCGAATTGTTTTAATGGTCCAGGAGATTCATATTGTTCGGTAGTTAAATCTTCTGTTATTGTAGTTGCAGTTTGAGATAATTTATTATTTAGAAGAAAGTAGATTGTGCCTACCCCGAAGACTATTATGATCATTATGGTAACAAGTGTATCTCGCCTTTTCATATGAAATAACCCTCCTTTGCAAAATAAATGGGAAGATTCATAAAAACTATTTCCATCTCCAATTCATCTCCTTTCCTAACTACAACTAATAAACTTTCAAGAGTACAAGCTAACTTACGAACCAAAAAAATCATTGGGAAATCATAGGAAGCGCTCACATATAAATATTTTACACGATATATTGTTAGAATCACGCTTATCCATCATTGACGAAAGTAACCATTTAAAATTCCCTAAACAAATCCTTTCCTATGCTATAAAAAAAGATTGATCATAAATTGCTATGTATCTTTTCATTATAATATCTGATTAAGGAACAGTAAAAAGATTGTAGGAATTAATATTGGGTCTCCCTCAAACGTTTGGTTGATAGAGAAATCAGGTCTCCTCCATCCTACATGTAGACCCATTCCTTTATACTAGTCTCAATGCTCGAAATCTCTTAAAAGTTTTTATATCCATCGCCGTAACCACAGTCAAGACAAGGGTGCGACTTCCGCCCCATTTCTACATACAGGAGAATTTCCCCTTTACGTTCTTCTACTTTTATCACCTGACAATCTTTTAATCCTGGATATTTATGATAAAATTCATAGTACACGCAACTCCATTCTTTTTCTTGTTTCTAGACAATTTAAGTATAAAAGAATGACGGTGTTGCATGTGTTTTTTTCACTAAAATTGTATGAAAACCCCAACATTTATTATAGAGCCAAAAAAGGCATCCGTTCACTCCTTTTTAGTTAGTATGGAGTGGACAGATGCCTTTTATTTTTATCATGTTTAGGTGTTATTCATTTTACCGATTAAGTATACGGCTAAACACCTTTCTACGAAAATCCGATGCTGAGATTATAATTCATCCAAAACATCCAACATCCGGTAAACCATCGTTGCCGCTTCAGCTCTAGTCGCAGTTTCTTTTGGAGCGAATTTATTTTCTCCCCGTCCATTAATGAGTCCAAGGGATAAAGCTTGTTTTATATTTTCGAGGGCATAAGAGCTGATTTGTTCTTCATCTGCAAATGATGAGCCCGTTTCTAAATCTTCCAAAAGTTCTGCATTCGCATATTCAATAGCACGAATGATCATCACAACCATTTGTTCACGGGTAATTTCAGCATTTGGTGCAAATTCTTCTTCAGAAACACCTTTCACAATTCCTGCTCTATATGCTGCCTCAATTCCCGGATAAGCCCAATCGAAATCTTCCGATACGTCAGTAAATATTCCTTCATAAGATTCAGTCGGTAATTTTAATGCTCGTGCAAGAAGGACAGCAAATTCAGCACGGGTGACTTTTCCTTCTGGATTAAATTTCGTTTCCGATTGTCCATTCGTAATCATCCGAGAGGCCAGTACCTCAACCACATCTTTCGCCCAATGATCCTTCACATCATCGAAGCTTTGATCCCGTTCAATGATTACGAATTTAGAGAAGTGGTTAGTACTGAATTTAAATGTTCCTTCATCGTATTTTCCACCTGCATATTGTAAACCGTCCTCACTCACATAATATGCGGAAGCTTTACGTGAATCAGTTAATTCTGCAGTTATTGGAACGGTGACTTTAACAGGTTCTTCAAACTCATTTACCTCAGTTTGAACATCATCGGTTTCTGATACAACAGAAAATTCATATACATCAGAAACAACCGATCCATCTGTTTCAACATCAGTATCTGTTGCTAAAGCAAGGGAGAATGTTACGATTTCTGATGTTTGCAATCCCGAAATGACCGAATTTCCAAATTCTGTTTCTAACTCACCGGATTTAACGACAAGTGTTTTTCCTGAATCGGACACTGCTTTTAATGCGCGTTGAGAGACTATAACATTCATTTCACTTACTTGTTCTGTCAGTTCTGGGACTACCACAACCACTTGATCTACGTCTTGATCTTCTGATTGTTCAATGATTGATACTTCATCTGCTACGACGGCATTTTCAGCAGTTTCCAGTTTTTCAATTTCAATAACTTGCTCAGTTTGATTTCCGACGACGTCGCTTACTTCCAACGTTAATGTATTTGTTCCATCCACTAAATCAAGTTCAAGATCAATCGTTTCGTTAAACGCAACCATATCAAGAGGCACACTGAGCTCATGAACATATTTTTCATCGCCATTTACATACAAGCGAATTTCATCGAAATTATCTTGTACTGTAACAGGTACGGTAATTTTGTCTTTATCCGTTAATGTTGGGAATAAACCAACTTCGATGCTCGGATCTTTTGTATCAACGAGAACTGTCCGGACAATTTGGCTTTCATTTCCGTGTTCATCTACGGCTTTAACCACAACATCTTGTACGCCGTCTTCAAGGGTTAACACGTGGTCGAAATATTCTCCATCAAAATAATCCGGTTCTTCCCCATTAATTGTTAAGGAAGCAATATTGGAATCATCTTCTACCGATCCATATACATATACTTCCGAATCAGAAAATCCATCATAATGGTTCGGTGAGTTTACATAAATGACTGGGCTATCTGCTTCATCTTCACCAGGTATTGTGAAGTTATACTCAGAATGATTTAATGCAGTATCCCAAACAACGACTGTAATTTGGTCTTTTCCTTCAATACCTTCTAATTGAACCTCTGTTTCAGTCATTGGGTAGTAGTCATAGTAGTATCCATTTACATATACTTCCCAATAGTCTGCACCACTCACTTCATCGACAACATCGGAAATTGATACGGTGTTTGTATCAAAATCATATTCAACCGTGGCCTCAGGTGCAGTGTAATCGACTTTTACAGGGAATTGGATGCTTTGCCATTCAGCACCTTCAAAGTCAATGACACCACTTACTTCAAGAATATAATCGCCTTCAGGAGCTAATTCTCCATCGATATATCCATCCCATCCAAAGTCATTGTCATACACATATGGACTAGAAGTGATATTGGAATAGGTTTTTCTATAGTTTTTCTCCGTTCGAATGGTCCGTAAGGTATTTCCTTCTTCGTCTAGTACAGATACTTTCAATTCTTTAACATTTCTGAATAAAGAGAATATTGGTACTGCCATATCAAACTCGCCATCATCATTCGGAGAGAAGGCAAAGCGTTCTGGATTAAAATCTTCTTCAAAAACGCCACCATTGATAATATAACCCAAATCATCTACTAAGAAGGTTATTCCCCAATACGTCATCGGATCCCATGCATAATAGTCAAAGATTGGCGCTGCATCCCAATCACCTTTAAATCCAACGAACGGAACAGTTAATTCCGGATTCGTATCGGTCGGATCCGTCAACGTGACAAAACCATCTAACCAGTAGCCGTTTTCGAAATAGTCTATTAAGCCGTCATTCCAATCCGTTACATCGATCGTGACATCAAATGTTGTTGAACCGTTAGCAGGCACTTCAATAGTTGTTGTCGCTTCACCATTGACCGTAACGGTATCGGAAAGTTCCAAAGCTCCAAATAAATTCGGTGCAGAAATGTAAACCCCAGCATTCACCGGTGTATCCGTTTGTGCAGTTCCAGTTACTTCATAGGTGAGGTCTTCATCGGATAAGTTATCGACCTTGAGTTGGAATGTAACTACGTTATCGGTGATTTCTTTTAACGCAACATTAGCTTCACCAGTTTCCACATCCGTTACGATGGCTGGTGTGGAGAGTGCAGCATGAAGTTGCATAAGCCCTGCACCTTGCCGACGGGGTGAAACGTGAGCACCATCGAATTCCACCGGTTTTGCTGTGTTCATCAATAGTTGCTTTGTCATCTCAACTAATGCGGAACCGGTTAGTCCGAAATCTTCCTTTACCTTTTCCATTACGAGTGCAGATCCGCCGGACACATGTGGAGCGGCCATCGACGTACCACTCATCATTCCATACTGGTCGTCATTTAATGTTGAATAAATATTCCCTCCAGGAGCGGTAATTTCCGGTTTAAATTCAAGGTTAGGTGTTAGTCCCCATGATGTGAAATCGCTCATTAAACCAGCAGTGTCGCTCGGAACCATCATCGTTTCATCGGTAAATGTAACCGTAACGGTTTTTCCTTCTTGCAATGCGGCTGCTAGTTTATCCCCGTCACTCTTTAGCATAAACAGTTGGGGAATAACGATTGATGCATCCGTCGCCATATTTACGATGCCATCCGTATTGTTATAAATAATGGCACCAGATGCGCCTGCTGCTTGGGCGTTTAACGTCTTATCGACAAAGGCAAGTTCTCCGCGCTGAATGAGTGCAAACTTTCCTTCAAAGTCCTTCCCTTCAAAATCCTCAGGTTTACCGAGACCCGCATATACGAGTTCAATACTTTCACCTACGGTTAATTCCTTATCATTTGCATTTAAAAATGGTGCACTGCCGGATTCTTCATCGGCAATGGCATATTCGAGTTTATTTGTTGTAATCATGTCATTTTCGAAAGATGCGACAGAAAGGGATTCATTTGCCACACTCGGTGAACCGACTAATCCGTAATCCGGGTTGGATGCATACGGATAAAAATAGCCGTCACCATACATATTTTCATTTCCAGCTGAGATCGAAACGAGAATTCCGTTTTCCGTAGCATTTTTTATCGCTTGTTGAGATGGTGAATTCTCATCGACAAAACCTGCTGGTGATCCTAAAGAAAGATTTAAAACATCAGCGTTAAGCTTAATCGCATCGTCAATCGCTTTGACATAAATATCATCATAAGTGGAACCGAATAAAGGATCGTTCCCGAACACTTTTAAAGCTAACAATTGTGCTTCCGGAGCTACCCCTTTAATGCCACCATTTTCCTCGTCACCATTGGCTCCAACAGTACCTGCAACGTGCATTCCGTGCATGGAGGCATTTGGACCTAAATCCCGGATTTCATTATTTTTATCCATATAGTTATAACCGAATGGAACTTTGCTTGTAAAATATTTTCCTGCCCCAATCGTTCCGTCACTTAACAATCCATTAACATCGTCTTCTGTTAAACTAGCATTCTCAGGATTTGTTAAAACCATATCTTTATGGGTATAATCGATCCCGGTATCTATGATTCCGACAATCATTCCTTCCCCATCATATCCGTAATCTTCCCATACTTGTCGTGCTTCAATAAGATCTTTGGAAGTAACCATCGTCGGTGTTTCTTCGGGTTGTTCATATTCGACCGATTCATAGACAGCCTTTACACCAGAAACTTCTTCTATTTTTTCAACGTCCTTTACTTTCACTTCCATCGAAATACCGTTGAAAACCGTTGTAAATTGTTCTAGTATTTGTGCGTCTGGAACAACCGATCGAATGGATTTTGTTACAGTTGTTTGTTCCTTTTCAACGGCAGATTCAAGATTTTCCCTAACTGATTTGGAAAGTTCCTTGTACAACACTCCTTTCTTCGTCGCTTCTTTAATCGCAGGCTCTGTTTCCAGCTCTACGATGATCCGGATTTTCTCCTCTGGATCCTTCGTTTCTTCAAGTTTTTCTGATAGTTTAATCTCTGGTTTTTCGACCGCTATCTTTGGAACGGAAATTCTCCCTTGAGATGAAGTGCTTGATTGTGTTGCCATTCCCATTCCGAATGCGACCGATTGGAATGTTAGTGCGAAAATGACCACTAACAAGAAAATCCGTTTTACTTTCCTCAATCTCTTCACCTCTCTTTATATTTTTCGAACCTTTTCGGTCCTTATAGAATAATCTAACATATTATAGAAAATTTTTCTATATTTCTCTTTTTTTATATCATTATTATTTTTCTCTATCCAACTATTATTATTTATTATCTAAAAATATAATCGTTTACTTAATTGTGAATTTTTTATTTTTTCTTGTTCTATCAGCAGTATTGCATTAATAAAAAATAAGCGTTCCACCTTCTACTTTCACACCATTATTCACTAATGAACCTTTCTTCTATTGCTATAGCAAGTTTTACTAGAACTTCAACATCCTTGGTAATTTTCTATTAAATGTTAAACGAATAATATTACTATTTATTTAACAGAGAGTTCAATTGGATTCGTTGCTGCTTAATCCTAATCGTGAGTTAAAGTAATAAGATCCGCTTCAAAAGTATTATTTAAGAAAAATCTGTAGTAAATCCTCTTGGCAAACAAATCTCTCTTTTACATCATTCATTCTTAAAAACCCAACTATCAGTTGATTTTCTTATTCCTGATGTTATAACATCTGCAGTGTGGCTTGTTACATCAACAGTTACCTATTCGGATGAAATCATGTTTTTTGTATAATTTTCCAACAAACGATTGTTACCTCTCAATCTTTTTATTTTCCAGTGGTGATCTAGTTTTTAAATTCTGATATAGAGTCCTCAACATTTAAATAAACATTTCTAAAGCCTGCTATAGATCCAGGGAAAGAGATTTTCTGATGTAAGTTACCGTAACTACTGATGGGCGAGTAACACCGTGCCTTGAAAGAAAACAGAATAAGAATTAATTTCGTTACCGTAAATATCTTCATTACTTACAGCTATGACAGCTTTTTCACATCAAAACTGGTCGACTCCGTTAAAGTTGATGTCATCCATTTCACCTTTGAAGACTCCTCAATCTATTGCATAGCCTGAGCGTATACTCATCAATTTGAGTTTATCTATGAAAAATACCCAATTGTGATAAAAAATAAGTAAAAAGGTAGAAATAGCGGTGATTTTTAATATGTTTGTTAAAAAAAAGAAAACGACACCGAATAGTTTATTTTCAAAGCCTAGTACACACTCGTAGTATCCGTCGTTTTTAGATCCCTCACTTAAACCTGTTCTTCGGACTGATTGGTATAAATTTCATTTCATGAAACTTCTATTTTAAATCAATCAACTAATGAAAAATCTATCATTTTCGACAAATTTTTGGTAAATTTGAAGTATAGTAGAACGGAGGTGATAAAAGACGAACATGAAGAAAATTTTCCTCGCCCTTTTCACTTCGATGGTCGTTATGCCTTTTTTCGCAAATAATATTTATGCGGAAAGTGATATCGAGGGGCATTATTTCGAAGAGGAAATGCGGCTACTCATTGAAATGAACATATTGAAAGGTTATGGAGATGGCACATACAAACCGGATGAACCAATTACTCGTGCACAGTTTACTGCCCTGGTTGTTCGGTTGCTCGAATTACCCGAAACTGATGAGTTTCCTAGCTTTACGGACATCAAGAAGGATGATTGGTTCCGTGTTGAAGTGGCAACTGCGGAAAAGTACGGTCTTGTCAAGGGCTATGAAAATGGTCAATTTCATCCCGATTATAAAATAAGCCGTCAACAGATGGCCGTTATTATGGATCGGGTAATTCAGTACAAAGAAGCTTCACCCGGAAATATCGAACTTACCTTTGCCGATGAAAAAGAAATTGCTGATTGGGCAAAATCAGCAGTCCAAACAGTTGTCAATTTCGGTTTAATGAATGGAAAACTAATTAACGATGAGCTCTTTTTCGCACCGAACGACCCTGCCACTCGCGGAGAAGTAGCAGCTGTCCTTACTCGCTTTTTACGTGCAATAGGTGAAGTGGATGACTCACCGAAAAGAGTGGTGAATGTAACCCAATACCCGTATGATTTCCAAACGGTTTTGTCCATGCAAGCGGACAATAACCCGAAAGTGGACGGGACAGGACTATTTACAGCAACGGAGGAACTCGTCGCATATTACTTAAATCCGGAAAATTTTTCTGAAGATGATCCGGAGTTTTTCCAATTTTTAAAACTTTCTTATACGGACGGGTTCGATGGGGACATGATTAATGCGGATATTTTACCCCAATCGGAAGGAAATCCGTTGAAAGGGACGGCGGAATATTTCCTCGAAGCAGCTGAGCGTTTCCAAGTAAACCCGATTTACTTAATCGTCCATGCATTGCATGAAACAGGAAAAGGAACATCCGATTTAGCGAAAGGCGTTCCTGTAAATGACGAAGGTGAGATCGTCGAAGAAGAGGAAGCAACACACATCGTATATAATATGTATGGATACGGTGCGGTCGATAGCGATCCTTTACAAGGTGGAGCGAAGTACGCCTTCGAACAAAAATGGTTTAGCCCGCGGGAAGCGATCATCGGGGGAGCAGAAATAATTGCCAATAGCTACATTACGAAATACGGGCAAGATACGTTGTATAAAATGCGTTGGAATCCGGAAAATCCAACTGTGCATCAATATGCGACCCATGTCGAGTGGGCAACTAGTCAAGCACGGGAGTTGTATGAACTGTTTTCTACATACGACTTAGTCGATAAAGCTATACTATATTTCGATGTTCCTAAATATATCAATCAACCGGCATCGTCGCCACTCCCAGCTCCTGAAGACCGATATGCTGTATTTGAAGTCCCCGACGGGTTGATCGGTGAAACGAAAGTGAATTTGAAATTCCGTACGTATCCGTGGGGAACTGTGATGGAGACGTTGAAAAAGGGAACGACCGTTTCTATTCTCGGGGAAAATGGTGGTTGGTATAAAGTTTCCGTAGATGGAAAAGTTGGTTGGGTGTCCGGGGACAGGGAATATTTTAACATCAAAAATGCATTACAAATTCAATTGGATAGCGGTTATTTAAACGTACGAAAGGATCCGACTACGAATGCGACAATCGTAGGGAGATTGAAAAATAACGATATCGTCTACGGTGTCATCGATGAAAACGGCAAATTTGTGATGGATGGTACGAAAAAATGGTATAAAATTCATTACAAAATTAATGAAAAATGGGATTATGCTTGGATATATGGGGAATTTGTAAAATAAAGGGGGACTGTCCCCCTTTTTTAAAGGAGTTTGATACATACATGAAATGCGTAAATATAATGGGCATTCCCTTCTTTTATACCGATCAGTCCTCCTTTATCCAATTGTTAGATGAGCGAATTCAACAAAAAAAGAGGACCTTTGTTGTCACAGCCAATCCTGAAATCGTCATGAAGGCGAAGGAAGATGCGGATTTTAAAAACACCATTTTACAGGCCACGTATATTACCGCTGATGGAATTGGCATTGTGAAAGCAGCAAAATTATTGAAAGATCCGCTCCCTGGTCGGGTAACCGGTTTTGATACGATGATGGGACTTTTACAAGTTGCCAACGAAAAACGATATAAAATCTTTTTGTTAGGAGCAAAACAAGAAACGTTGGATAAGGTTGTAGAAAAAATTAAAACGAATTATCCCGGTATCCAAATTGTTGGTGCCCGTAACGGATATTTTGATTGGAAACAAAACGATATCATCGACCAAGTGATCGACGCGAAGCCGGATATTACATTCGTGGCATTAGGTGTGCCAAAACAAGAACAATGGATCGCGGAAAATATCCACCGGGTGGAAAGCGGTGTAATGATGGGCGTTGGCGGTAGTTTCGATGCGATTGCCGGTACGGTAAAACGAGCACCGGAGATTTGGCAAAAATTGAATTTGGAATGGTTATATCGTTTGATTCAACAGCCGAGCCGGTGGAGACGGATGTTAGCATTACCCCGTTTCGCCTTGGAAGTTATCGTTGAGAAAATGAAAGGATCCCGCCATGAATAAATCCACGTTTTTAAAAGGAACGATTATTTTAACCATCGCTACATTAACATCGAAAGTGCTCGGTTCGATTTTCCGTATTCCTCTTCAAAATATCGCCGGGGATGAAGTACTCGGCATTTTCAGTTTAGTGTATCCTGTATATATGGTCGCACTCATTTTATCCGTCGCAGGAATTCCTACCGCCATTTCTAAACTTATTTCGGAAGCCCGAGTAAAAAATGCAGAACATATTTATCCCATTTATCGAACGGCAGGAATCCTTGCTCTTCTTTTTGGTGTAACGAGTTTTACACTCATTTTTCTTTTCTCAAATTCAATTGCAGATGCTTTAGGGGGACAGGATACGCGACTTTCCCTTCTGATCGTCGCATCCACCTTGCTCGTTGCCCCGTATATGGCTGTGTACAGAGGATATTTCCAAGGCTTTGAAGATATGCGACCAACAGGGATTTCCCAAGTCATTGAACAGTTCATTCGGGTTTGTCTAATTTTAATCTTTGCTTACCTTTTAGTGGAGATGGGTCAGGAAAGTTCGATTGTAGCAGGGGGCGTGATGGTCGGTTCCATATTCGGTGCATTAGCCTCCCTTTTCTATTTGAAAGTCAAATATTGGCGTTCACCTGTAAAGGCGAAAAAAAACGAATACTCCTTTTCCATTTTTAAACGTTGGAGTAAGATTATTTTATCCGTTTCTTTTCCCATTGCCATTGGGTCTTTAACGATGGCGTTATTAAATTTCGTCGATTCTTTTACGATTCCATACGGTTTAAAACAGGCAGGTGTCACCTCCGGGGAGATTCATTCCTTGTATGGAATTTACAGTCGCGGTGTCACACTCGTCCAAATTGCAACGGTGTTTTCCTCTTCAATGGTTTTATCATTGATTCCACTGATTACAAAGCAAATGGCCGAAAATAATTTGGATGGGACGAAAAGAGCGATTGAAAAAACCCATTTCGTTGCCCATTTGATTTCGTGGCCTGCAGCGATAGGATTGTTCGCGTTAAGCGTACCGCTCAATCTCGGGTTATTTACCGATCTACAAGGAACTACGATGCTGTCTATTATTCATTTCAGTTCTGTCTTTACGTCTTTGACTTTGTTAGGAACGGGCATTTTACAAGGAATCAATCGGGCAAATGTTGCGGCGATTGTGATTTTAATCGGTGTTGGGTTGAAAACCGTATTGAATATTTTGTTCGTCCAATGGTTCGGTTTAAATGGTGCAGCCTTATCGACTTTATTCGTCTATCTTTTCTTGTATATCATAAACACTGTACTTATTTACAAATACATTCCTTTTACTGTCTTGAATAAACAAGTGATTAAAATGGTCTTTGCCTCCGTTGTAATGGGCGTATTCATTGGCGGTCCGACATTGCTTTTTTCGATCGAAAACTGGTCGAGAATTGAAGCACTTGGATATGCGTTATTGGCCATCGGGTTCGGTGCCTCGATTTATTTCCTTCAATTGTTTTTCTATCGAGTACTGAATCGGACAGATGTATCCGAACTTCCGATCGCAAATCGATTGTTCAATCGACTGCAAAGGGGAAAAGGGAGAAAACCGTAAATTAAAAAGAGACCATCCAAAAATTCCATTTCAAAGTATAATTAGGTTGAACGACTCATTCGTTTGTCATGTATTTGTCATTTAACGGATGCGTAACCATTTAAACATACATAAAAAATGCAAAAGAAAGGGAGAAATACGGTGAAGAAAAAAACGTTAATGTGGATGACCATCTTAGTATTCTTAGCCATTTCCTTTGGAGGCTTGATCAACCGTTGGAAAGCGGAAGCGAATAATTCCGTCTTTGAAATGGTTGTTCCCTTTGAAGAACTATTTGAATTAACCGATGAAACGACGCTAACTTTAGACGGAATCCTGCCTACTTTAAAGGATGCCGGTTTGACGACGGTAAGTTTTAATCCTGTGACATTGTCGGAATTAGAAAAACAGAAGGTTATACAAATTTTTGATGAAGTGGAATTGAAAGAAGCCCTTTTATTTACCGATTACCGAACGAACCTCCCGTTAATGGAAAAAGGATTGTACGTAACGATTCCTGAATCACCCGTTCATCAATCAATGATTGAACATACCTTCAATCCAGAGACGGTAACGATCGGAGATATACCTTTCTATTTTTTACCGAAAAATGATGATCTCGTACCGTTAACATTAATTCTCGGGTATAACGAGGAAGCGATTGAAAAAGTAAAATCCTACGGTCTTCACATTATTTTACGTGGGAAAAATGAAAATCCGACTAATAATGGGCAAATGTTAGAAAAAATGCTCGAATTAAAAGATGATAAAACGAACGGTATATTGTTTTCAGGCATGGAAGCTCTCGGATATCCTATAACAGAAGAAATGGTCTCTTACGGCATCCAGTTACAAGAAGCAGGATATCATTTGTACTCGATTGAATTTAACAACTTAAAAGGGTTGCTGACGATGGCGAGAACAACCGGTTACGATACCGTTCGATTGCATAGTTTAGATTTAGCCGGGAGTAAAACGATCGAGGAATTGATTGATCAGGCGGTTCGAGCAATAAAGGAGCGAAATATCCGATCGATCTTTTTCCATGTTGATACGAATGATCCAGAAAAAGGGCTAGCGGGTGCCATCGAGTTTCTTCAAGGGGTTCGAGACCAAGCACCAGAAAACTTAACGCTCGGAATTCCTGCACCCTTTGAAAAGATTCCTGTGACCAGTTGGAATGTCCTTTTCGTTTTTGCTGCGGGAATATTGTTTACGTACTTAGCGTCCAGTCTCGTTCGTATTCCGTACGTTCCCCTTGTCGCAGTAGCCGGAATGTCCTTATTGGCATTCATGTTCTTCCTACTCGATCGACTTTTATTTATTCAATTATTTGCCTTAGCGATTGCAATCATAACTCCTACTTTTGCGGTCGTTTCTGTCTTAGAAGAGGAGAAATGGAATCAACTGAATTTAACAGGAAAATATCTTCAAGCCTTGGGAATTAGTGTAATAGGCATTATCATCATCGTCGGGTTGTTAAACGGAAACGGATTCGTCTCAGGTTTTGAACTGTTCCGTGGAGTGAAACTAGTGTATATCGGTCCAATCGCCCTTGTAGCACTCCATGTCTTTTGGAACGATTTTGTCCAGCTTTGGAAAAAACATGGAATTCAAATTTTACAATTAGAAGTTCGATTTTGGCATTTGCTGTTAATCGCATTAATTGTCGGTGGAGGAACATATTATCTGCTCCGTTCTGGAAATAGTGGGACGGTTAGCGAATGGGAATTACTTTTCCGAAATACGCTAGAAGATATGCTGTACGTAAGACCGCGAACGAAGGAGTTTTTAATCGGGTTCCCATTGTTTGTTTTTGCTTTACACATTTTTAAACGGAACATCCTGTGGGGAAAAATCCTCATAATCTTTGGAACGATTGGGTTTTTATCCATCGTCAATACTTTTACCCATTTGCATATTCCTTTATGGGTTTCAATGTTACGTACATTGTATAGTGCGTTAATCGGCTTTGGAATCGGACTTTTGCTTATTTTCTTTTACGAAATCGTGACTAAATGGGTGAAAAGGTCTTTCCATAAAGCGAACGTTTCATAATATAATGGCTGTGTTTTTCCCTTTTATCTTGTTTTTACGAGGGTTGGCTCAAAGCTCAAATGGGCCTGCCCTTTTTTGTTGCTAATCATTATAAAAAAGGGAGTCGATTTCTTCGTAAAGATGGATGATCAATTTATCATTGGTGATGTTAGCACCTTTTTCCTCTCATATTGCTAAAGAGGTTCCATCGGTCGGACCCGGATTCTGTTCTTCCTTTATGAACCGTGAAAAGTTGTTATAGGGGCCAATTTTTAATAGGATTCAATTGACTTTCGGATTTTCTACTGTAACGATTCGTCCAATACGGATTCTATTTTCCATTATTTGAAGCTGCATTGAAAAGTATGGTCCCTAGTCGGTTATGTGAGCTGCATTGTTTTTCTTTTATCTTCGTTTTTTTAAAAAAATATGCCGACTTTTTCGATTCTATCGGGAAATCCAATTGCTGTTCATCTTTTACCAAAATCATGATAAAATGAATGAAGTGACCCTTTCGCCCTTGATTACGATAATAAGTATCATTTTGTTTGATGATCTGAGTCTACCACTAGCGCGTCCCTTTGCCAAAGTAGAATTATCCGAATATTTATATAAGCGGACTACTTTGTATATCTATTTTTGTGATAGTATACACGAGTAATGGTTTTTATTCCTTTTCAGGTAACTATATTTGGACTTAAATCGGCCGTACAATCGGTTTATACAAAATGGAAAGGGATGAGAAGTCTGAACCCTTTCTGGAAGTTTTCAAAGTTGGGCAGACCTATTTTCATAGGGGATGTTTCCATGCCTTTGAAAAAATGGAAAAGTAACTACTAGGTTTTATAAATTTGTTGATAATAGAATTAACATTCATTTGATAAAGGCATTTGCAAATGAATCAACCATTCGTTTACGATAGAGATACGTAGTTTTAAAAAATATTAGGTATGTAGTCCTTAAAAAAGTTTTTAGATTCACAGATTCAGAATGATAGGATGTGTACTTACATGCACTTTGTAATATCAGGATATTATGGATTTAACAACGTTGGAGATGAAGCCATTTTATTTTCCATTATATCGACGTTACGAAAAAGGGACCCTCACATCGAGCTTACGGTCCTTTCCAACGATCCGGAAGCGACGAAAAAAGCATATAATGTTAATGCTGTTAATCGTTGGAAACTGAAGGAGATTCGTCGAGCGATTCGGCAATCTGACGGTTTAATTAGTGGTGGGGGGAGTTTGTTGCAAGATAAGACCGGTTTTCGTTCGATTCCGTATTATACAGGAATCATGCGTATTGCCATGTTTTATAAAAAACCGGTATATATTTATGCCCAAGGGATTGGACCGATTTCAAGGAAGTTTAACAAATGGCTCGTCCGTACGACTCTTCAACGTACGACAAAAATTACGGTGCGGGATGAACCTTCACATCAATTATTAAAAGATCTTGGTGTTAATCGGGATATAACAGTCGTTCCTGATCCGGTATTAGGATTGGATGCAGAAGATTTTACCTGTAGCTGGTTGGAGAACAATCCGATCTCGACTCCCTTTGTCACGGTAGCCATTCGCGATTGGCCATCCAAATTCGACTTTAAAAGGGAAATTGCTGCTTGTTTGGACCGGTTAGTGAAAAGGGGATATTCGATTGTTTTTGTACCGATGCATCAAAATGTGGATGAGAGTGCTTCTCGAGATGTGGCCCAATTCATGGAGGAAAAGAGTACGATCGCACCGGGAAATCTTACCATTGAGGAAAAAATCGCTTTGATTGGTGCTTCGGATTTATTGATTGGGGCAAGGTTGCATTCGTTAATTTTTGCGGCGATTACCTATACTCCGTTTCTTGCCTTATCCTATGACCCAAAAATCGACGCTTTTGCTTCGAGTGCGGAACAACCGGTCATCGGGCACGTGGAACAGGGGGACTGGAACCGGGATTCATTATTGAAAGCTTCCATTCATGCGTTAACTAATAAAGCATTTATCGAAGATCAGTTGAAAAATAAGGTGAAAAAATGGAGGGGACTGTCCCTCACTACGTGGTGAGGGACTGACCCCCTTTTTATCTTTCAGGTAAGTTTTTCATATATTCATCGGAAATTGCTTCTAACTTCAACACCCGATCGTAGTCCTCTTTATATTTTTCAAAATCCTCAATGACTTCTTCTGTATGAATATCATAGGCTGTTCCATCTTCAAAACCTTTTTCAGGAATAAACAAAATTTCATCGTTAAAAAATGACCCAATAGGTAAATAATAACGAACACCAAGAAGATTTTGATCCGAGTTTAATAAGTCTTGTCCGAAAATAATTTGATCATCCAATGTAATTCCTAATAAGTTGGCAACAGTCGGCATCATATCCATTTGTCCGCTAACTTTATCAAACGTTTGACCAGGTTCCGTTACCCCCGGAACGTGGAGAATAAATGGTATATTTAGCCGATCAATCGTTTTGTATTCGTGACCGAGTAAATCACTAACTAAATTCGTATCTTCTTCACTAATGGCACTTTGCTGTAGACCGAAATGATCCCCGTATATGACAATCACGCTTTCTTCATACATACCTTCTTCCTTCAATCGATCGATCAGTTCTCCGATTGCCCGGTCAACATAATTCATTGAAATCAGGTAATTTCCTGTAAGTGTATTTTGAAATTTTTCAGGCAAATCTAACGTAATTCGATCGCTCGGAATGGTAAATGGATGGTGCGTCGTCAATGTAACTAAATGGGCATAAAATTTTTGATCTGTTACGTGATGGGCCTTTAACACCTCGAACGCTTTGTTAAACAAATATTCATCCGAAGAACCCATTCCGATAATATCTTTTTTTCCGAAAAATGTTTCATCGTAATACGTATCAAACCCAAGGGCTGGATACAATTCAATTCGATTCCAAAATTCAATTTCATCCGCATGGAACGTCATCGATGCATAACCCTTTTCCTTCAACAACCTTGGCAAACTAGGGAAAATTTTATTTCCGTATGTTTGGGAAGTTGGATTAAAAGGAGTAGGGAACAGAGATGTATTCATTAAAAATTCAGCATCAGAAGTATTTCCCGGACCTGTCTGTTGAAATAGTCTCGAAAAATAGAAACTCTTTTCTATTATACGATTCATGTTCGGCGTTACTTCTTGACCGCCTACTTTTAAACCGATCGGAAAGTTTTGCATCGATTCCACTTGAATGACGATCAAATTCCTTCCTTCCGCTGCACCGAAGTAGTTCCGTTCTTCCGGTGGAATATATTCTAATCCTTTTAATTCCATAATTTCTTTTTTCAGTTCTTCGACATTTTCATTGGAAATGTGATCGAGATCCGATGCTAATGCCGTATCCGGTCCTCGGTAAATTTCAATCAATTCGTAATTTAAAACCCCTTTATCCTTTGCTTCCACCACATTGTTGGAATAAAATTCGTCTTTGTTCATGTAAAAATTCAGAAAGGATACTACAAAGGCAAGGGCAAATACCGGGATGATTACTTTTTTTGAGACCGAAACGGAACGAACCGGGAATTTTCTTAAGATCATAAATAGAATGATGATGAAAACATCAATAAAAAAGAGTAAATAGACCGGTTTGATTAATGCAAAAATACTATCGCTTATAGCACCTACTTGTCCAAATTGGAAGAGGGCAAAGTAAGTGACAATTCTCCCAAAATAAGAATGGTACATCGCTACGGCTAAAAAGAGCGTGGAAAAAATAATATTAATCAAAAGGTAGCCGATCGTTTTACTAATAGATGGTAACATTTCAATTAATGTCATAAAAACTAAGATAATCCCGAGTTCAAATATAATTGTATTTAAAATATTCATTTCACCAAATAAAAGGTAGCGAAGAACGATGATTTTGAAAACAATTAAAACGGTGAAAATAAAAAAAGAACTTTTGAAAAAGTCAATCAGTCTCTCTCTATTTTGCATAATTGGGACAGACCCCCTTTATTTCCTTCTGATGAAATTTAATAGTGGTCGATAATTTTCGCTGATTAATCCCGTTACCTCTACAATTAATTCGATAAGGACTAGAAGTGTGACGAGAACGAGTATTGAGCCTAAAACCGTTGAATTCGTAAATAGAACGGCAGCTAGGCTAAATAGACCGCTCATCATATAAATAATGAGAACCGTTTGACGATGCGTATATCCTAATTTCATTAAACTATGGTGAATATGATTTTTATCGGGTGCGGATAACGGTTTATTATGAACGATTCGACGAACAATCGCAAATAACGTATCGATAATCGGAATCGCTAGGATAATAATCGGAATAATTAAGGAAAAGAAAGTGACACTTTTTGTAAATCCTAAAATAGATAGTACACTAATCATATACCCGAGGAACAAGGAACCTGTATCCCCCATAAAAATTTTCGCAGGGTGAAAATTATATATAAGAAAGCCTAACGTTCCACCTAATAATATAATACTAATCAAGGCGACAAAATAATTGCCCATTGAAATTGACAGACCGAAAATCGTTAATAACGCAATGGATGAAACCCCTGCTGCTAAACCGTCTAATCCGTCAATTAAATTGATTGCATTCGTAATGCCGACGATCCAAAAAATAGTCAATGGAATGGTGAAAAATCCAAATTCCAAAATTTCACCGGAAAACAAAGTAATATATTCCATTTGGATTCCACCGAAAATCGTTAAAACAGCCGCTCCGATTTGACCCAAAAACTTTACTTTTGCGGATAGTTGATATTTATCATCCAATATTCCTAATAGAACAATTAACGAAGAACCAATCACAATTGGAAAAATTTTTTCGGCTTCATGTATAAACAAGGTTATGCCAATCATAAAACTAATATATATAGCCAGACCACCTAAACGGGGCATTATTTTTTTATGTACCTTTCTTTCATTCGGGCAATCGACGGCTCCGATTTTAATAGCTAATTGTTTTACTAGAGGAACAAGAAGAACTGATAGAATAAAACTGATTAATAGGGCATTTATATATTGCATATGATTTCATTCCTCCCTAATTATTGCCAACACTAATCGTCCTCCAATTTATATAGACGACGATTGAAAAAAATAGTTACATATTTTGTAAATTTAATTGAAAATTTTTATAGAATGATGAAATATATATAAAGAGAGTCCGCTCGACTATTGACAATGGAAAAAACTACATGTATTTCTAATCTATATAATTATATATCTTTTATATAAAAAATCAAGATGAGGTTTTTCTCTTAGGAGGTAATCGAATGATAAAAAATGTGTATAAACAACAGTGGGAGTTATTTAAAAACGATTATTGGAAGGCGTTTGTTACATTTTTGCTCGTTTTTATTTTCAGTGG
This sequence comes from Fervidibacillus halotolerans, assembly GCF_026547205.1. Classification (GTDB taxonomy): domain Bacteria; phylum Bacillota; class Bacilli; order Bacillales; family Caldibacillaceae; genus Fervidibacillus; species Fervidibacillus halotolerans. The sequence goes on from NZ_CP106877.1 coordinate 2,404,862, forward strand.
TGTTTCCTCGTATTTTCTCCTTCTCAATGAACGGTCAGTAATCGAAGAGTTAATGGGGAAAGTTGTCGACATTTTTGAAGAGAAAAATATGTTAGAACCGGATATTACGAGTGGGGAAATTGCACTCAAATTGTTTGTAAATAATTTTCTTGCCAGCTTGTTTGTGTTTTTGTCCGGTTTTATTCCAATTTTTATTCCTGCCTTTCTGATCATCTTTTTGAACGGTGCGTTGATAGGCGTGTTGTTCGCCTATTTGAAAATCAACGGGATTGCGCTGGAACCGATGTTATTTGCAGGAATATTACCCCATGGTATATTTGAAATCCCTGCCTTAGTGTTGGCCGGAGCATTAGCATTTTCTATTTCAAAGGGAATGTATAAAAAATTAACCAACTCCGAATTTCGTTTGCGACTTCTTTTGAAAAACACGTTTATTACGTTTTTATCCGTCTGTGTCTTGTTACTTGTAATCGCCGCGTTGATTGAGGCATTTCTCACACCGATTTTGATTGAACAGTTTATGTAATCGGTTTTTCTTCTTTGACGTTTGAATATATGGTTTAAATCCTAGGAATATAGTTTTGTATTCCTAGGATTTTTCTTTGAATTTCGGGGGATTTTGGTTTGAATTCTTAGATGAGTTTGTGCGAATTCGAATTTTTATTTGAATCCTGATTTTTTCAAGATTAATTTACCCGGATTATGAAAGTTTTTACTTGAATACGAGTTTAATTTACCCGATTTTCGGGGGGATTTACCTGAATTCGAGATTAATTTACCTGAATTCTGTTCCTTTTTCCCCGAATTCACGTTCAATTTGCACGAATTCCTGGAGATTTTACCCGAATTCGAGATCAGTTTACCGGATCCCAATCCCTTTCCCCGAATTCACGTTCGATTTACCCGAATTCTAGAAGTTTTTACCTGAATTCGAGACCTGTTTACCCGAATCCCGATCCTTTTCCCCGAATTCACGTTCAATTTGCACGAATTCCAGGAGTTTTTACCCGAATACGAGATCAGTTTACCCGAATTCCGATCCTTTTCCCCGAATTCACGTTCGATTTGCACGAATTCAGGCGATTTTTACACGAATTCGAGACCTGTTTACCCGAATCCCGATCCTTTTCCCCGAATTCACGCTCAATTTACCCGAATTCAGACGATTTTTACACGAATTCGAAACCAATTTCCCAGAATTCCGATCCCTTTCCCCCAATTCACGTTCAATTTACCCGAATTCCAAAAGATTTTACATGAATTCGAAACCAATTTCCCAGAATCCCGATCCCTTTCCCCGAATTAACGCTCGTTTTGCCCGAATTCCAGAAGTTTTTACCTGAATTCGAGATCATTTTACCCGAATTCCGATTCCTTTCCCCGAATTCACGCTCAATTTACCCGAATTCAAACGATTTTTACACGAATTCGAGACCTGTTTACCCGAATCCCGATCCTTTTCCCCGAATTCACGCTCAATTTACCCGAATTCAGACGATTTTTACACGAATTCGAAACCAATTTCCCAGAATTCCGATCCCTTTCCCCCAATTCACGTTCAATTTACCCGAATTCCAAAAGATTTTACATGAATTCGAAACCAATTTCCCAGAATCCCGATCCCTTTCCCCGAATTAACGCTCGTTTTGCCCGAATTCCAGAAGTTTTTACCTGAATTCGAGATCATTTTACCCGAATTCCGATTCCTTTCCCCGAATTCACGCTCGTTTTGCACGAATTCCAGGAGGTTTTACCCGAATTCACGTTCGATTTGCCCGAATTCCAGGAAGTTTTACCCGAATACGAGATCAGTTTACCCGAATTCTGATTCTTTTTATCCTGAATCCGAGACCCATTTACCGAATTTCCAGAGATTTTTACCTGAATCCAAAACCAGTTTCCCTGAATTCCGACAGTTTTTACTTGAATTCGAAAAAGATTAGTCCAAATTGGTCTTTGTATGAATGAAAAAAACAGGAACTTCCGACTTAGGAAACTCGAATTATTTTTCAAAAATTGAGCAATCTGGTTAATCTGTGAATTGACGTTTCCAACATTTCCAAGTACAGTTTAGGAGAGAAGTGAAATTGACGACTGGAGGAAGTCATAATTGATGGAATGGAAAAATATATATCGGGGATTTTTAATGGGAACGAGTGATTTAATCCCTGGAGTAAGCGGTGGAACAGTTGCGGTTATGCTCGGTATTTACGATCAGTTTCTCGGAGCAATTAGCGGGTTTTTTAGTAAAGATTGGAAGCGTCACTTAAACTTCCTTATTCCCCTTGCAACGGGAATGTTATTGGCGATCTTTTCATTGAGTCGCTTGATCGACTGGTTATTGGCACACCATTACGAAGAAACGATGTTTTTCTTTCTCGGATTGATTTTCGGAATTATTCCGTATTTAGTAAAAGAAGTCGATGCGTTTCATAATTTTTCTGTAAAACATTACGTCGTTTTTCTTATCGGTGCAATCTTCGTCGGCTCCCTTTCGTTTTTTCTACCAGACAAAGCGGGAGATCCGATGACAAACATCACCCCCCTCGTACTTTTCGGCCTATTTTTTTCCGGTTGGCTTGCCAGCATGGCGATGTTACTCCCCGGAATTAGCGGATCAATGGTATTATTAATCGTCGGTGCATATCCTACGGTGATCAATGCCCTGTCGAATTTGGATGTGCCGCTTATCATCGTAACCGGTTCAGGTATCGTTGTCGGTTTCGTTGTAAGCAGTAAAGCCATTCGTTATTTTCTAACTCGATATCCCTTTATGATGTATGCCCTGATCATCGGGCTAATTGTCGGATCTATATTTGTCGTTTTCCCCGGTATTCCAAACGGGGGAATGGAACGATTATTAAGTGGGGGAACGCTTATCATCGGTTTCGTTATTTCCATCTTGCTTCAATCAGCAGAGAAAAAATAAACAAATATTCACGGTTCATGAATCGATAAAAGGAAGATTTAAAACTACCATCAATTTCCAGTAGTTTCGCAACGCGTACCCTATAATAATGTGAATATTTCAACAATAACCAAGGGATCAAAAGCAGTCCAAAAATAACTTTTTTGATACCCGGAACAGCGGTTTAACCGTTGATACATCAACATTTATAGAGGGAGGTTATTTAAGGGTAAGTATGAAACAAACGATGATCACGAGTGTCCTATTTGTTCTACTTTTTCTCGGCATGGCCATTGGCATTCAGTTTGCAACTGTTCAACAATTCGATTCGAACATGATGAATACCATTACTGATTGGCGGGAAGATCAATGGACGACCTTTTTCCAAGTGATCACCAAAGCCGGTTCAACCGTAATCTTTGCCGTAATTGCCCTATTGTTTTCGATTTATTTCGCGTTCAAACGAAATTGGATGGATTTATTCCTGATTTTCATCAGTGTCCTAGGTGCATGGGGAATTAATAGCTTGTTAAAAGTACTGTTTACAAGAACGCGGCCGGATGTCGTTCATTTAGTAGAAGCGGATGGTTATTCCTTTCCGAGTAGTACGACAACGATTTCCTTAGCTTTTTACGGATTTCTCGTATACTTACTCCTCTTAACTGTACAAAAGGGTAGTTGGAAAACGGTGATCCTCATACTAACTGGAATTTTCCTCGTCTTCGTTGGATTTAGTCGTGTGTACTTAGGTGTCCATTTCCCAACGGATATTCTCGCCGGATACTTTGTTGGTGGGTTTTGGCTTAGTGTGTGTGTCATGATTCGAAAAAGGATGATCGGATCCTTCGATTGATTCACGAAATCCCGTTTACTTGAGGGATTGAATATTCCTTCACATAACTATGCAACGATTGGTAGTTCCGCCAAATAGGATGATTTTTTGTAAATAAAAAAGGTCGGAAACGTATGTTTTTCGGCCTTTTCTTTTTTGTTATTTTTTCCATCAACGAACGGTGATAAAAATCCGTTCCTAATTTGATATAATAAAAAGATGGGTACATTTCGGTACAATCCCTAACCTTTCAAATATCACTGACATTCGTAACAAAGTTGGATGGGGATGACGAAATGAAAACCTGAAACGATTTCCAACTATTCTTTATATGGACATCATTATTCGATTCAATGATACATACCTTTAGATCGATCCACAAATTCAATTCCATTATAGATTCGTGAAATTTCGTAAATGAACCATCTGGAATTCATATCTTTGTTCAATACGATCGCTCGATACCTATCAATTTTACACCCTTGTCATGATCTGTTTCCTTTTCAGTGGGTGTTTTTCATAAGGAGGTTCCAAATGCTCGTCCAACACCTCGTTAAAAAAATGGATGCCGAAATGTCCCGATGGCTTCATCCCCATCACCCGAAACATATGGACATTATCGAAAAAGGGCACTTAATATACATGCAAGGAATGGTCCGTTCGATACGTAGGAGTGGTAACGGACTTTTGGCAGATGTACAAGATGTCGTTCCCGTTCAAGTACGGGTGAATCTCCAGTCCATTTATGACAGCGAATGTACTTGTCCTGCCCCCTTTCCTTGTAAACATCAAATAGCGGTATTTTTTCAACTGTACGGAAAAAATCAATCTGTTCACCAATGGATTAATCGTTGGAAAAGGACATTTCCTTTGGACGGTAAGGAGGATCAAGAAATGAACAAAGGGATGCTCAACATGCTAGAAGAGAAAAATCAGTTAACTGCGGAACAAGAAAAAGTTCTTTCCGTCTATCAACATGGAGTGGATCTTGTGGAGCAAACCTTCCACCATGCGGTAAAAAACCGTCCCGATTCATTCAATTTGTTTTATCTCTATTCGAAAATAACGAACTCACTCAATGATAAAGGATATTATCAATGGGAATTAACGCCCCTTTATCATTTAGTTGTCAATATCCATGTTCTTTATCGGTTGGTCGAATTCAACCAGCGCCAACAGCGAATATGGGAATCGAAACAATTGGTTCATACGATTCTTGCACAAATGGATCAAGCCATTAATGAGTTACCGAAACCTGCCCCCTTTTCCTTCGATTTCATTTATGAAAAATTAGTTGAGGACTTGCGGGAGCTTCTATTTTTAGAAGAACCTTTTTCCAATGAAATGTTAACCGCTTATTGGAAGATTTGGAACTTTGTATTTACGAGAAAGACACTAAGAAAACGGGAACTGGCCTTTGCCGAAGAAACGGTCAAAAAAAGTAACCCGGATTCCCTTTGGCATGTGGCTTACTCGTTTCAATCGTTTTTCCAAGGGGATATGAAAAAGGCGCTAGATGCGCTAGAATCTTGTGCCGTCGAACAATTTCCTGTCGTATTCCTATATTTGGAGCATTTCCAACAACAGAAAAATTGGGCGGGATTCGATGTGATCGCACCTTTTTTCATCACCCATTTCAAAGGCTATTTCGAATCCCTCGGCTTTTTTGAAAAACAAAATGTTGTCGATCAAATATTTATTTATTTTTCCGATTATGTGGAAAAGACGAACCAATCTCACCTGATGGAAACGATTTTGATTCAATCGCTTCCCTTTAGTGCAAAACCTTTGTCTTCCTTTTTACTCAGTCGGAATGAATATAGGAAACTCGTTGAACTGTTTTTATATGCTAATATTACAATCGACGCAATCGGTCGAGAAGTATTGAAGGATATTCAGCGGCAAGACCCGGAAAGTGCTCTTCCCCTTTATCACCGGGCTGTTGCTATAGCGATTTCGGAAAAAAATCGAACCAGTTATAAAAAGGCGGTCCGGTATTTAAAGAAACTTCGAACGATCTATCGAAAATTAAAAGAAGAAGAACGTTGGAACTATTATTTCTCAACGATTTTGGAAGAGACAAAACGGCTTCGTGCCTTTCAGGAAGAATGTCGGAGGGGAAAGTTAATCGATGAATAAATTAAAACAATTGGAAATCCACTGTTCAGTCCTTCCAAATGGAGACTTTTTCTTATATGCGACAAAAGACGGGTACGCTGTTTCCAACGATGAATGGGTACCTCTCTTTTTCCAATGGCATAAGGAAAGTTATTTTGGAAATATGGTGGAAAAGGCAGATACAAAATCTTTGAAGCAAACGGGAAAAATGATCTTTGATGGGGTAATTCTCGATTGTTTTCAAGGACTATCACTTTTTGCAACCGAACCGTTCAACAGCTTTGTCCAATGGGAATTTGACGAGTGCTCCCAAACGATGTTAAGCATTGCTCCGTTGATTTATGAAAAAATAATTCAAAAACAATGGAATATTGAATTTGCTTCCCACGAAGAAGGGCTTTCGGTCACTTTTAAAATCCCAGATGATGTTTGGGATGAGTTCGTTCCTTCCTTTTGGGACGAGGATATTTCCGACTTTTGGCTATCCTCTCATGGGAACGAAAACGTGCCAAAAAGGATGAGAACATTTGTTACCTTCCTTTTTCAACATGGGATCGATCGTTATTTAAAAGGACACGGAAAAAAATACGAAATGGCTCTTCAAAGGAAGCAGTTGTTGAATCATCCATCTTTTGCCCAATTGCCCCTACAAACCTTTTTCGACGGGAAACGGTTTCTTCAATGGATTGGCTTAACCGAAGACGAGAAACCCTTTTCCATCGGTCTTCGATTGGAAGAGCCCCATGAAGAAGGCGAATGGTGGAAACTAGAAGTCGTCTTAACCGACAAGAAAAATCGGGATCGTATGCTTTCATATTCCCATCCGTTGAAAGGGAGACGCATATCAAAAACATGGAAGGCATTTTTTCAAGAGGTGGACGAGGAAATCTCACGGATCGGCGAGCTATTTCCTTGGTTAAAAAAGGAACAAAACGATGAAATTTCCGACAAAAAACCGGTATTAAAAGCGGAATTAACCGAAGATGAAGCGTGGGAGTTTTTAACGAACACGAGTGAAATCTTGCTCCAACTCGATATCGATATTTTTCTTCCCGCTTGGTGGGAAGCATTAAAAAAGGCGACTCCTTCTTTAAAAGCACGGGTCAAATCTTCCGTAAAGGGCCCTGCATTGATCGGAATGGATACGTTGATGAATTTCGAATGGCGCTTAGCGATGAACGGTGTCGACCTTTCTGAAGAACAATTCCGTCGTCTCGTGAATGAAAAGCGGAAACTTATCCAAATGAATGGACGATGGATGAAATTGGATCCTGCCTTTATTAAAAAAGTGCAAAAAATGATGGATCAAGCGGAACGAACCGGTATACGCCTTCAAGATTTAATCCAACAGGAGCTACTTTATGGAGAAGGAGAAAAGGAGGAATCGGTTGGCGAAACATCCATGGAAGAGGATGTAATGAAAATTCAATTTGAACTCCAGCCAAAATTACGTACATTTATTCAAAACATATCGTCGATGACCGAAATCCCAAGCTATCCTGTGCCGAAAGATTTTTGCGGAATCCTTCGACCGTATCAAGAAAAGGGAATGAGTTGGTTATATTTTTTACGCCAACATCGATTTGGAGCCTGTCTTGCCGATGATATGGGACTTGGAAAAACGATTCAGTTTATTGCATATCTTTTGCTCGTCAAAGAACGGGAACCGGAGACAAAACCGACGCTCATTATTTGTCCGACCTCCGTATTAGGGAATTGGCAGCGGGAATTGGAACGATTCGCTCCAAAGTTAAAGATTTATCTCCACTACGGACCAAATCGGTTGAAAGGAAAAGCATTCAAACAACAGCTTTCAAGCGCGTTCAATGGGAAAGAATCTCTCGACGAACGAAATCCCGTCCATGTTTTCGATGATTCGACATTCGTCAAGAAGGGAGAAATAGATAGGAATCATTTGAAGGATCACGAGCAAAATCCATTGATTGGTACCGAGCTAATGGTTGAAGACACCGAAACCTCTCATCTGTCCGTGGACAAATCTTTCCAATCAAACGTCGATGTTGTTTTAACGACTTACGGATTAGCCCATCTTGATTTTGAGGAACTGACGGATATCCACTGGGGTACGATCGTCTTAGATGAGGCACAAAATATTAAAAATGCAGAAACAAAACAGTCCCGAGCTATTCGAAAATTACAAGGCGACCATCATATTGCTTTAACTGGCACACCGATGGAAAACCGATTGTCGGAACTTTGGTCGATTTTTGATTTTATCAATAAAGGATACTTAGGAAGCTTATCCCAATTTCAAAAACAATATATTTTACCAATCGAGCGGGATCATGATCAACGGAAAATTGAAGAACTGAGAAGATTAATCCGTCCATTTCTCTTGAGACGAACGAAGCGAGATCAAGAAGTCGAATTAAATTTACCGGATAAATTGGAACAAAAGGAATATTGCCCGTTAACGGTCGAACAGGCTGCCCTATATGAACAGCTCGTAAAGGATACCTTCGAACAGTTGAATCAACTAACTGAATTCGAACGAAAAGGGCTCGTTTTACGCCTCCTTGGAAAATTGAAACAGTTATGTAATCACCCGGCTCTATATTTAAAACAAACGGAAGACTTGAAACTGGAAGAGATTATCCATCGCTCAACGAAGCTGGAAAAACTAGTCGAGCTTGCAGATACGATTCTAGACCAAGGGGAACGGGGATTGATCTTTACCCAATATATCGGTATGGGACAGATGATTCAAAGGATCCTTGAACAAAAATACAAAATCGCCGTTCCCTTTTTAAACGGTAGTATGCCAAAACAGAAGCGGGATGAACTCATTAGCGCTTTTCAAAAGGGAGAGTATCCCTTTCTCCTGCTATCTTTAAAAGCCGGGGGAACGGGGTTAAATTTAACAGCTGCCAATCATGTGATCCATTATGATCGGTGGTGGAATCCAGCTGTGGAAAATCAAGCGACAGATCGGGCCTATCGAATTGGACAGAAAAAATTTGTCCACGTTCATAAAATGATTACGACAGGCACCTTAGAAGAAAAAATTGATCAAATGCTGGAGAAAAAACAAGCGTTAAACGATGAAATCATTCAAAGCGACAAGTGGATCACGGATATGAAAAATGACGAATTATACGATTTATTACGGTTGGAAAAATAAAAAAACCGACTCGGTCCGTCGGCTAAAAGAAAGTAGAGGAATCGGTTGGAGACTTTTCTGATCTATTTTGGGAACCGTCCCCATAACGGGGACGTCCTCAACTCATTCCTTGCGCTTCTTTTAAATCCCCTTCCCAAGGTTTTACCATTCCGTTTTGTTCAATCCCTTTTCCATTGTGCTATGTTTTACTTCCCAAATGGTTGCTTTCTATCCCCATAAATCGGCTTCGTCTAAAGTTGGTTGATCACCCCCTTTACTAGTTAAATTTTTCGTATCTTTTAATCGAATGTTGATCAATGTCATATCCCCTGTTTTTTTCGTAAGTTTCCTTAAACACGGTCTTTTTCCTTCACCCATCCGGTTTCCAAAACTTACTATCATTGAACAGTGCCTTTTTGCTCCCTTTGCCTAATCATTCCATTTTTTCAATAAATTATGAGCTAATTCGTTTGACGACGCATCCATTCCTTTTCTAATTTTTTTACTTTCACCTCCAAATTTGCCATTTTTTCGTTTGTTTTACCGACGATTTTAATTAACATACGAAGTAATTCATCTCTTTTTACAGCTTGTTCATCGATCTTTTCCACTCATTCACCTCCTTCAAAGCAGGAACGAACAAATGGATTGAAAACGGGATTGTTCAACCCGGTTCTCTTTATGTGGCGATTTCCCTCTCTTCTACCGGTTTGCTATCGAGGAAGCGAACCGAATCGGCAATCACTTCCGTCACATAAACTTTCCGCCCTTCACTATTCGTATAATTTCTCGTTTGAATTCTACCAACGATCCCAATGACGCTTCCCTTCCGACAATATTGGACGGTGTTTTCCGCCGCCCTTTTCCAAAGGGTACATTGGATGAAATCGGTGTCGATCATTCCTTGGCTATTTTTATAATTCCGATTGACAGCTAGCGTCACATTCGTCACCGCTGTTCCCTCTTGGGTAATTTTTAATTCTGGATCACGGACAAGCCTTCCTACTAATGTAACTTGATTAATCACTCCCTTCCCTCCTTTCTGAAGATGGTATTATTATCATAAAATAAAAGGTATTGATCCGTAAAATCAGCATTTTTTGATTTTTCCGGTTATTTATTGCTCCTTTTTATCTAAATTTGTTCAAATTGGGGGAAAAACGATTTTTCACACGAACAAAGATGAAATTTAGCATAACATTCATTTTTTTTTATAACTTAGAGAAGAAAAATGAAAGGATATTTTGCTTGATTTGGAGAATATGTAAATGGAAGAGAAGATGGGGAGAGAAGGACATGAAAACATTTAAACTAATCGAGTTTCAAATGGAAAATAAGGAAAAAAAAGTCGTACATATCCCTTTGACTGATGGATTAATAATTAATAAAGAAAATGAAAAAAACACATGGTTAATCGAACTGTTTATTGAGGAAAAATATGCAAATCGTTTCGATGAATTTACGATGGACGATGAAATCCCCGTACAAGTGATCATTACGAAACAGGAGAACAATCCAGCCTTTTTTACGATGAAACTCGTTTCGCAAAAAAAGATCGACTCCTTTTATAGCATTTTGCTCGAAGGTCAATTAAGTAAACCACCCTTCAGTTTCGCTGAACAGCTCTTGGAATCGTTAATTGAAAAGGGATTAACTGGTCCAACTTTGCTCAGTAGTTTTCAGGAAAAAATTCGAAATCAAAGGAAAGCGGGCCATACTAAACAGCTCGACCAAAAAAAGCATTAATAAAAATGGGACAGAGGCGATTTATTCCCCTGTCCCAAATCTGTCATTGTTGTATTTAATTCATATCTCTCGGAACATTTTGATTCATTGTCCCACCATTGTTATTCCGATTCGTTCCGTCACCGGGATCGCCATTATTTCTCATTCTGTAATTTTTATTCGTTCGATTGTTCATATTGTTAAGGTCGTCATTTAAATTGCTCGGGGTGAATCTGTCATTATCTTCGTTATTTATATCGTAATTCATGTTATCCCCAGGGACGTCTAATTCTGTATCTTCTGGTGGTGGGTCTTGGTCATTCGTCGCACATCCAGCGAGTAATACGGTAACTAACAATATGCCACCAAACAGTTTCACGATCCGATTCATCCAACATGATGCTCCTTTCATCGTTGCAATATTGACCTACTTTCGGCCTTTTGTTATCTTGCCCAAAATTTTGGGAAATTTGCATTTGAAACCAATTTTTTTGAAAGTAGGTATACTTTCCAGCCAAAACATCCCCCTTCCTAAAATTCACCGAACGGGAAACTGCACACATAACTTGTATCATTCAAACAATAACTGAAAAAATTTCCTTCTTCCGCTATCCTTTCCATTCATACCGTGTGCATCGATGGATGTATACAGTACGCCTAGTTTCTAGCAAATGGAACGGATGATAAGTAAATGTGTATATTTAGCTTCTAAAGGGATCAACATTTGAAATGATTTCCGAAAAGGGACATTTGTCAAAAAACGGAATATTCCTGTAAAATAAATTTTAACGGATTAATTTTTTTTAATACTCTGCGTAACGGTATTTTTATGCTCATTCATTTTATAGAAGGAAAACAGAGGGGGATTTTAATGAAAAAAAATGGGCTTTTCTTATTTCTTTTTCTATTCTTTATAATCAGCATCCCTTCTAGTTCGGTAAGTGGTGCACAACGTGATTTGCTGACAGCGGATGATGTTTACAAAAGAGTGGTGGAATTGCACTTGATGGAACTCGATGAGAATGGACAAGTCAACGTCTTATGTAATTATAAACAATTAGGTGTCCGCGAAAGTTTGTTTAATAAGTTTTCGGAAAAAATAGAGGCCATCAATTTTCTAGTGGAATTAGGTATTGCAACAGTTGACGAACAATTCGAAGTAACGATAGCATCGCAAGAAGAAATTATAAATATCATTTACAATAATGATCAAAAGGAAAGGGAAGGGAGGAAATAAAATTTTCTACTTTTACGACAAAATCAAATCAATCGTGACTCGTGTATATTAGAAATGAAAAAATCACATTCATTTACCATTATCCATTTTCCCATCGACTAAAAATAGGTCTTCCACTTACTCATTTGATCGGAATCTGATCCTTTCAATCTGTAAAAAGGAAAGGGACTGTCCAAAAGTACAATCCCTTCCATTCATTTCGGTGGCGATGCTTTCCTTTCGACTCGCATCGTTCGTGTGTTCCCGCTGGGGATGCGGCCACCTTCCCTTTCATTAATTTAGGGACTGATCAGACAGTCCCTAAACCGAAACCTCACTTAAAATGAGCAGTTATTGAATTGCAAACATGATTTCTGTCTCACATGCTACTTCCCCGTCTACAGTAGCAATTCCTTTCCCTTTTCCGATCGGTCCTCTTTGGCGGATAATTTCTACCTCTAAACGTAGTTGATCTCCAGGCTTTACTTGTCGTTTAAAACGGCAATTGTCAATCCCAGCAAATAAAGCCAATTTCCCTTTATTTTCCTCTTTTTTTAACATGGCAACTGCCCCTACTTGAGCTAACGCTTCGACGATTAACACGCCGGGCATGACCGGATAATCGGGAAAATGACCTTGAAAAAACGGTTCATTTGCCGTTACATTTTTCAATCCAACTGCTCGTTTGCCTTCTTCCATTTCCGTAATCCGATCGATCAATAAAAAGGGATACCGATGGGGAATGATTTTTTTAATTTCATTTATATCGAGCAAAAAAACACCTCCAAAGATTAAGACGAATCATTAAGTTCCCTTGTTTACGATATCAAATATGTGGGTCCATGTTGATGTTTTGAACACATCCAAGGGCTTACCATCACCGATAATACCATATCCGATCATCGCACCGATAAAAAAGAATACGATGAGTAGCACGAGGACAATGATGATGCGAAGCCAAATAGGGATGAGACGAATTCGCATTTTTTTCGGTTTCTTTTGTTCGCTTTCTTCTCGGACGTCTTTTTCCACCCGCTTCCCTTTTTCACCTGCTGTTTTCAATTGCTTACGTCCGATACGTGTTCGTGCCTCTATTTTCGTTGATGACTCCATATCTTCACTCTTTTCGTTTGCATGTCGTTTCCCTTCGATTGTATGTTTCATCGATCCATCCATTTGCGCCCTTTCCCTTTGAAACATTCGATCCCGTCTACCATTGACTTCACGACGACTTTTTTCCTTCTCATTTCTGTCGGAATTGCTCACGTTGTCCTAACCCCTTTTCATCCTATTTAACGGATACCATTAATCAACCCTTGCATTTGATCGGCTAAAGTGACGGCTCTCGCTTGAAATTGGTAAGCGCGTTGGGTTTGGATCATATTCGTCATTTCTTCTGTCAAATCGACATTGGATTGTTCTAGGGCACCTTGTCGAATACCAATTTGCTGGCGGTTTTCGCCCGTTAAATGAATGAGGACATCCCCTTCCTCTAAATGATCCGGAAGGCTGAGGAGATTATCCCCATTTTGGAGAAAAATTTGTGGATTTTCAGCCAACACAATCCCGAGTGGAACGTTCGTCTCTTCGCCCACATCATTCGTATAATGGATGATTCCATCTTCAGACATGCCAATCTCTTTCATATCCCCTTGGAAAACAATCGGGTTATCATTTTCGTCCAGGACAGGATAACCTTGTGATGTGACTAACATGTTTTGTCCATCGTTCATTGGAGATAAATAAAAGGCACCATCTCGAGTATATTTCACCGTTAATTCCCCATCTTGTGGAACGAGAACTTTAAAATACTGGTTTTCCTTTGTTAAAGCAAAGTCGAGCAATCGATCCGTTTGTACGATGTTACCGACCGATGAATCCGTCTGAATTTGTGAAATCTTTGCTCCGACTCCTTGTCGAACACCGTGGGGAGTTAAACGACCGATTTCTTTACTTTCATCCCGTTGGTTATTAAATTGTTGATACATCATTTCTGAAAAACGTACTTGCTCTCGTTTATATCCGTTCGTTTGGATATTAGCAATATTATGGCTGATCACATCGAGTTGCTTTTGTAACTGGCCCATCGTGTTCGATGCTGTAATCATGATTCGGTTCATAAGTCCATCACCCCTTTTTTACCATCGATGGAATGGATTGGATTGTTTATTTTCATTTATTTTATCCGGAACATAGAAAACAAGTCGATGAGGCATTTGGAAATGTATTCCTATCGACGTTTGTTATTTGTCTAGAAAATCGCCAAGTCAAGTTATTTCACCCGGCTTGACTACACTTTTCCTATTTCATTAACCGCCTTATCCATACTTCGGTCATATGCTTGAATAACCTTTTGATTTGCTTCAAAGGTTCGATAAGAGCTCAACAATTGGGTCATCGTTTCGGTCGCATCCACATTCGATTGTTCAAGTGCCCTTTGTTCAAGTGAAAAATATACATTTTCCATTTCATATGCGGAAGGGAGCCCTTGACCATCTTCTGTTTCAAAATAACCTTCTCCAACTTTCCGTAAGTTCAAAGGATTTTCCGAAAAACCGATACCGAGTCGAGTTACAGGTATGCCATTTTGCTCAAGCCAGCCGTCCTCCCTTAACGTGAAGGAGTCGTTTCCTAATTGAATCCGATTCCCATCTTCATCGAGTACATACCATCCGGATCCGTTCGTTAAATAACCGGCTTCATCCAATGTAAAATTCCCATTTCGCGTGTAACGAACGCCCCCGTCTGGATTTTCTAACGTGAAGAAGACTGTGCTAGACACTCCCTCTTCCGTCAGCGGCATGGTGAGATCTTTCAAAGCAAAATCGGTGGCAATCCCCGTTTCACGTACATCCCCTTGACGAAAATTCGGAGTAACGTCTTGAATATAGGTCCCGGTATTCAGTGGTCCGACGTTTGATAAATATGGAAGGGAAATGGTTTTCGTTGGTGTAATCGGCTGTTTGTTCATATGCTGGATCAACATTTCTGGAAAAGCCCGAATAGAAGACTGGTCCGCTTTAAAACCCGGAGTCGTCATATTTGATAAATTATTCGTCAAAATCTCCGCTTTCCGCTGTTGGGTAATCATCCCAGAAGCAGCGGTATAAAACCCTCTAAACACGAAAAAGCACTCTCCCTTCTCTTGTTTCGTTCCCATTGATATTGGAACATTCATTGAAAAACTGCATATTAAATTGATCGATTTTAACCGCTTTCGAACATCTAAGTAAAGAATGATTGTTATGCATATATTGTAAAAACGATTATTTATCCATTCTTTTTTTCTATTATATATGATATTTCGTCATTCCACATCGATTTTTAAGTATTTTTGAAAAATCCCTTTCATAATAAAAACAAGTTTTCCTTTCGCAAAGGGGAGCGAAACGTTGATCGGTGATCGTTAAACAATGATGTTGGAAAGTATGTCAATTACATAAGAAGCGTTCAAATCTATACGAGTAGAAAGGGTAATCTTTATCTAATTTATGAGAAAGGTTTTTGTTCCAGTTTGTTTATGATTTTTTGCAGCGATTGGAAGTTTTTATTTTGAAGAATAAATTCTAGTAAATTAGCCTAGTTTTCGCTTTGGAATTTTGTCCATATTATCAAGCATAATTCCCGTTCCAACGGCCACACAACTCATCGGATTTTCAGCAATTAACACAGGGACCTTCAATTCTTCGGATAATAACATATCAATCCCGTGTAACAATGCGCCCCCTCCGGTTAAAATAATTCCTCGGTCAATAATGTCTGCTGATAATTCCGGTGGTGTACGTTCGAGAACACTTTTGGCAGCGTTAACTACGACTTCGATCGATTCCCGAAGTGCCTCTTCAATTTCATCGGATGTTACGGTGATCGTTCGAGGAAGGCCTGTGACCATATCGCGACCACGAATATCCATTTTTTCATTCCTCAAACCTTTAAAGACGGTACCGATATTAATTTTAATATCCTCAGCAGTTCGTTCACCGATTAGTAGTTTATATTTTCGTTTTATATAGTGTAAAATCTCCAAATCAAATTTATCTCCAGCCATTTTGATCGACGAGGATGTAACGATATCCCCCATGGATAGAACGGCGATATCCGTCGTACCTCCACCGATATCGATGACCATATTTCCACTCGGCTGGAAAATGTCCATCCCAGCTCCGATTGCAGCGACTTTCGGTTCTTCTTCAATATATACTTTTTTCCCACCGCTTTTTTCCGCTGCTTCTCGGATAGCCTTTTTCTCAACACTCGTTATATTCGTTGGACAACATATTAAAATTCTCGGTTTTGATAAAAATCCCTTCACGTTTAATTTGTTAATAAAATATTTCAACATTGCCTCCGTAATCGCAAAATCGGCAATGACACCATCTTTTAGCGGCCGAATAGCGACGATATTTCCCGGAGTTCGACCGACCATTTTTCTTGCAGCTTCACCGACTGCCAGCATACGATTCGTGTTTTTATCGATAGCGACGACGGCCGGCTCGTTTAAGACGATTCCTCTTCCCTTTACATGAATAAGCACATTCGCAGTTCCTAAATCGATCCCAATATCTTTGGCAAACATGAATATTGTCCTCCTTACCTTCATCTTCCGTTCGAAACTATCCTAGTTGATAATTTTATCATAGAAAATGAAAGTTATGGACAATTTTTGTCAAATTTCTTATAATTTTATTTAAATATGTCAAAATAACGAAAAATGATTCCTTTGTAAATAATAAAAGGGCCGTCTGATTTCTTTAGACATGCCCTTTTATTCATGCATCCGTTTTCAATTGTCCAAGGAATCGGTGGAATCCTTCTCCGCACCTATCGCTAAGAAAAAGGGGCCTTATTTTTTCATTACCGTCTCTTTCCTTTTTCCCTTTTTATATTTCATTTTCGTCGCTTCTCCCCCTCGTAAATGGCGAATCGACTTATGGTAATCCAAAATGCGTTTTACCTCTTGAGCCAATTCCGGATTAATTTCCGGTAATCGCTCCGTCAGATCTTTGTGGACCGTACTTTTGGATACGCCAAACTCCTTCGCAATCACGCGAACCGTTTTTCTCGTCTCCACGATATACTCTCCAATCTTGATGGTCCTCTCTTTGATGTAATCGTGCACACCACTCGCCTCCTATAATTTGGATGTGAGAAGTGTGAAATGAGACTCGTATTCGCTTTGACGAACTACTATTTCTTCCGCATAAAGAACGGTTCTGTTGAAGTACGGGAATCCTAATATATCCCTTAATTTCGATGATCAATATGTATTTTGTCAAAAAACTTTATGCGGCAGAAAGTATACCACTTTCTGTTTTTCTGTTTTTTCACAATATCCCCGACATCATCTAAGCTGCTACCCTACGATTCCTCACCTCAAACACTCTCTTCTTATTTAACAAAGGATGAAAAATGGAGAAATGGAAAGGTTCCATTTTAAACAGACTTACGTAAATCGAAGGAAAATCAACAGTGGTTATCGATTTGTTACAGTTTATTAGTGTAAGGACGGGAATATGCACAAATTGGGGAATAAGGACAGGTACTTTCCATTTTTTCACTATGGTTCGTTCACATGCAGGAAATACGCTTTTTTTCGTCTTTTTCTCCTGTGACGGTTTCAACGATTTCTAGACAAAATCCCGTTTATTTCCCGAGAAATATACAACATTATTTTTCGAATGAAAATTGGTGTCACATTTTGTTCTTTTCCAATCCCGAAAAAAAGCAATCTGCCAATTGAAGATCGACAGATTGCTTCCCAAATCATCTCTTAATTATCTACAACATTGTTCGGATTATTATTGTCTATATTTTCCTGTTCTTCCGCTTCGTCGGCTTCTTCATTCCCATTGTCGCTGGATGTATCTAATTGATCTTTTTCCAACGTCTCTAGCGATTTTTCAAAATAATTCAATGGATTTACCGGGATATTATTTTTACGAATTTCAAAGTGAGTATGAACGCCTGCCTCTTCATTTAACAAACTTCTTCCAGCCTTTGCGAGCATTTGACCTTGACTAACTTTATCACCGACGGATACTTGGATGTCCTTTACAGATTGGTAACGGGTTTCAATCCCGTTTCCGTGATCGATGACGATGACATTGCCTAAGAAGGAATCCTCTTCCACTCGATTAACTGTACCACTCATACTCGCAACAACATCGAAGGTTTCACCGTTTTTCGCTACAATATCAATGCCGGTATTCGGTTGAAAACTATTTCCGTAATCGATGATAGCTGCTTCCTGTTCTTCCTTCGTTGCGGTTGAATCATAAAATGGTGTTTTCACTTCCACCGCATCGACGTCAGTTACCGGCCATTTGAATTGTTCAACGGATTTCGAAACTTCCAGAGCATCGTTTTCACTCATTTGTCGATCCGGATTTGGTTCGTATCCGAATTCTTCAGGTGTTTGCGCGCGGTTTTGTGACCATAAGAAAACCGTTAGTAAAATTGCCGCTGCAGCAATATATACAGCCGGAAAAATCCACTTTTTTTTGAAAAATCGCTTCATGTTCAATTTGCGGGAAGATGGTTTCTTTTCTTCCTCTCTCATTTTCATCACCTCATGATTCATTTTGAACAGAAAGAAAGAATAATATACTTCAAAAACAACTTTTTTCGATATTTTTTGTTTATTTTGCGGTTTTTATTCATGTTTTTTATAATGAGGAAAGAATTTTGTTACATTGAGACTCGGAAGGTTTCGGAAAAAAAGGAGGATTTTGTTTTGAAAGGACTACTTCGCTGGATTATCATCATTGCCCCGATAGCTTATGGTGGACTCATTTGGTATTTATCAGGAAGGCCGAGCGATGCGGTGATTCGATTCCGTTTTGCAGATGCTTTTATCAAAGAATCTCTACATTTAATCGAATTTGCGATTCTTTATGTTTTGATCGTTCTATCACTTTTAGCTAACGGACATTTAACGAGGAAAACCAACGTCTTCGCTGCGTTGATTTCGATATTGTACGGTTTGATCGATGAGATTCATCAATCCTTCGTACCCTTTCGCTCTGCAACGGTTATTGATTTTGTAAAAGATACGCTAGGCGTTATGATCGCTTATATGCTCATCGATCGTGGATACTTTCTAAAGAAAAATCTCATTGGAAAAGGCCTCGATCGTTTCCAAAGGCTTTTTTATTAAACGTTTTAAACGGCTTGATTACAACGATTTTTTATCCTACTTTTTTTACAAATTCATTTTTTAAAAATTTATTACATTCACTTTAATCGGGTAGAATTCCCTTTTATTTCATGATATTTTTTATTTGAATAGTAATAAATGAAAAGGAGGCTGAAATTATGGGAAGAATATTAATTTCTCCCGGAAAATATATTCAAGGTAAAGGTGAGCTTCAGCGAATACAGGAACACATTGGTCAGTTAGGATCATCCTTTTTATTTATTGCAGATTCTTTTGTACAAAGTATTACAAGAGAGATAATCGAAACGAGTTTTGCTAACTTTCAAGGAACCATTTATTTTGAAACCTTTCAAGGGGAATGTTCGAAAACGGAAATTAATCGACTTTCGGAAATCGTTAAAGAGAAAAAAATTGACGTCGTCGTTGGCGTCGGTGGCGGAAAAACATTGGATACAGTAAAGGCTGTAAGCTACTATAATCATTTGCCTGTTGTCATTGTTCCGACCATTGCTTCGACGGATGCACCTTGTAGCGCCCTTTCTGTCATCTATACAGATGATGGCGTATTTGAAGAATATTTACTTTTGCCAAAAAATCCAGATATCGTTCTCGTTGATACACAAATCGTTGCAAATGCTCCAGCCCGTTTATTAGCTGCGGGAATCGGCGATGCACTTGCAACGTATGTGGAAGCACGAGCCTGTTATGAAGGAAATGGCACTCCGATGGCAGGTGGTTCCATTACAAAGGCTGCCCTTGCTTTAGCGGAAACTTGTCAAAACACGTTATTTGAAGATGGCGTGAAGGCCTATTTGGCTGTCGAAAGAAATGTCGTTACGGAAGCTGTGGAAAATATCGTTGAAGCCAATACGTATTTAAGTGGCATCGGCTTTGAAAGTGGGGGATTGGCAGCTGCCCATTCCGTTCATAACGGATTAACTGCGATTAAAGAAACCCACGATCTTTATCATGGTGAAAAGGTTGCTTTCGGTATCCTTACCCAATTGGTGCTTGAAAATAGAGATATGGAAGAAATTGAAAAAGTCGCTAAGTTCTGTAAGGATATTCATCTGCCGATTACCCTCGAACAATTACATATTACGGAACAGGTGGAAGAAAAAATACGGAAAGTCGCGGAAGTAACTTGTGCTGAAGGGGAAACGATCCATAATATGGCGATGGATGTTACACCGGATGATGTATATGCAGCTATCCTTGCTGCTGATGAAATTGGAAAACGAATATTACATTCGAATTAAACAATAAAACGTCCCAAGGAGAATCGGTTTCGTTAATCTCCTCGGGACGTTTTTTTAAGGTGATTATGATTGTTATAAAAAATGTATGTGATGGAATCGAATGGCAAATCAAGAAGACACCTATTCCTTCGCCTTCTTCAATCCAATGGAAAAATTAGCTTATGAAGATCAGAGAACTTAAAATCGTAGAACAAGTTTTTTATCTATGATCCGGTTTCAAAGGATAAGGATGTTGATTATGAAAAATTGATTCCCCATTTATTTTTTTACAACGGCTTTTTCAATAAATGGATGGACATCGGTGATCTCTACCCCTTCGTAATAATATTTCAGAATTTCCGTATATGTTTTTCCTTCCTTTGCCATTCCGTTCGCCCCATATTGGCTCATCCCGACCCCATGTCCGTAACCTTTCGTTTGAATAACGATTTCGTCTCCCTTCCTTTCCCAAGTAAAATCCGTGGAATTAAGTCCTAATTTTTCCCGAATCTCCCTTCCTGTAAATTCTTTCTTCCCGATTTTCACCTTTGCCACCCGTTTTCCTTCCGTTAAAGCGATAATTTCCCCAATTTGTTCATCGGTGATTTGAATGTTTAATTTTTTTTCAAATTCAGATACTTGAATCACTTTCGTATCATTAAATTTTGGAGATTGGATATCCCACGGGCTTTCGACACTTTTCAAATACGGAAAAGCCGTTTTCCAATAATCTTCGGCATTTTCCGTAAAGCCGTTACTTGTGGAAAAATAGGAAACATGAATCGGTGCATTGTCATAGACGATGATTTCGTCTTTCGTTTCATAAACGGCCTGCCTAATCTTTTCAATGTTTGTAAAATAATCCGTTCCCCATTGTTTCTTTAACTCTTCTATACTTTTATACACTTGATGTGCTTGGGTATCATCTACATCTGCTCCCTTTAATAAAGCAACTTTATGATCGTTAACAAGCTGTTTGATAATATACGTTCTTGCAGCTAAACTTTGTGCCTTCAATGCTTCTTCTTCAAAATTTGCGGGCATTTCAGATGCGACGACTCCGACGACGTATTGTTCAATGGGCAACTGCTCCACCTTGTCCAAACGAGAACGATATACGGATACTTCCACTGCTGATGCTTCAGATAAACGAGTATCCCAGTCCTGTTCAGATACTTCCATCAACCGACCGCTCACTTTATCGGTTGAAAAGGGAAGAACGAGAATACTAGGAATGAATATCGTGGCAATTACGAAAACTACTCCAGCTAGGATGAACAGTTTCAACCTTTTCAAATATTTTTCGCCTCCCTATAAAAATTGGACTTCTGTTTTTCATTTTATGGTCCTTTGGGCAAATTTATGACGGAGGCGTCTTACCAAATACGTCACTATCCTGTTTGAAACATAAAAAACATCCATTGTCGATGGATGTCTAATCTGTAGAAAAGGCTTGTCCGATTGAATAATTTCAAATCGATTTTCATATATTAAAAGAAAAGGAAGCGAGTAGAATGATTTCGAAGGGGAAGGGTGGGTCGAAGTTTTTACCTCCCCCGACCCTTAACTCATTTTCGCTGTAACTGTTTCAAAAATGGGAACATCTTCTTCCTTAATTCGCTCGATATCCGCACCAAGGGAAGCTAATTTCCCATGAAAATTCACGTAACCCCGATCAATATGATGGAGTTCGGTTATTTTCGTAATCCCTTCCGCTGCTAGCCCGGCGATTACTAAGGCAGCTCCGGCACGTAAATCCGTTGCGCTCACTTCAGCACCTTGTAAATTGCAAGGACCATTCATAATCACCGATCGTCCTTCGATTTTAATGTTTGCATTCATGCGGCGGAATTCTTCCACATGCATAAACCGATTTTCAAACACGGTTTCAGTAATCATACTCGTTCCATGGGCTCGTAACAATACGGCCATCATTTGTGCTTGCATGTCTGTCGGAAATCCAGGATGGGGCATTGTTTTAATATCGACGGCTTTCAATTTTTCTGGGGCAATGACGCGAAGGCCGTCTTTTTCTTCAATAAAATTCACACCCATTTCTTCTAGTTTGGCGATTAACGATGAAATATGTTCCGGAACAGCACCCTTTACATACACATTACCACCTGTAATTGCAGCCGCGGTGATGAACGTACCCGCTTCGATTCGATCGGGGATAATGGTATGTTCCACTCCGTAAAGGCGATCCACACCTTCGATACGAATCACTTCGGTTCCTGCTCCCTTTACGATTGCTCCCATTTTCGTTAAATAATTAGCTAGATCGACAATTTCAGGCTCTTTCGCACAGTTTTCGATAATAGTCGTTCCTTCTGCTAAAGCAGCAGCCATCATAATATTTTCCGTTGCACCGACACTTGGAATGTCTAAATAAATTTTCGCACCCTTCAGTCTTCCATCCACTCGGGCATCGATAAAACCATTTCCAACTTTTACAGTGGCGCCCATCGCTTCGAAACCTTTTAAATGTTGGTCAATCGGTCTCGAACCGATCGCACATCCACCTGGCAAGGCGACCCTTGCACGACCGAGCCTGGCTAAGAGGGAACCCATCACTAAGACAGAAGCCCTCATTTTTCTTACGTATTCAAAGGGTGCTTCATATGAAAGTTCATTTGTTGCGTCGATTGTAACCGTATCCTTTTCAAAGGTGACATCGGCTTGTAAATTTTTTAGCACTTCATTAATTGTATAAACATCGGCTAATGCCGGCACATCTCGTATAACACTTTTTCCATCACTTGCTAATAACGATGCGGCGATTACAGGTAAAACGGCATTTTTCGCTCCTTCGATTTTCACTGTGCCGTTTAATTTATTTCCGCCACGGACGATGATTTTTTCCAAGCGTATTCCCCTCCGCGTCCAGTTTCTGTTATATTAATATTCAATTGTCAAGATAGGTGTGCCAATGGCGAACACCGCATCTCCACGATCGTTTTTCCGTACAGATATTTGTACGTTAAATGTTTTTTCGTTTGCAGTCAGTTCATTTGAAAAATACGGACTTCTTGAAGTTAATGATACAAAGTGTTTTTCTTCCAATTTTTCTACAATTTCACCTTGAAGTAATTCGTTAATGTTTAATGCTTTTTCCATTGCAGCAATATCCATCATATCATTGAAAACTCCAGTCATACAAGCAAATAGAGATGGGGTTTTTCGGAAAAGTTGTGGAAAAAAATGGTTGACTTTTTTCTCCGTTGTTAGTCGAATATGTTCCGTCCATTTCGTCCCTTTTAATTCATAAAGGATGAAACCTTCATACATCGAATTTAGGCGTGTCGTAACGATTTGGATTGTTTCTTTATACAAATCATCAGGGGCTATATATTCGCCTAAAATGACCCACTCTCCCTTTTCCTCCCTTTCTTTCCACGTAAATTCAGGATATTGCCGTTCCCATTTTTCCTTTTGTCCCAATCGTTGTTCGATTGAAATTGCTATTGGTTCCCTTGCAATTAGTTGCCATTCGGTTACTTTTCCTTCATTTTCATCGATTACATCCATTATTTTATTCAAATCGGAATCATTTGCTACTAATGCCCGATCCTTCGTAAACAGAATAAAAATGAAAATGAATACAAATACTGTCAAAAAAATCGATTTCTTTTTCATCGTTCCTCTCCCCTTTATTCCCATTGTTGGTTACGGGAAGAGGAAACATACATGGAAAAAGTCGTCACTGTCAGACAGAAAATGTGGAAATTCAACATTTGAAAAGGCAAAAAAAGAAAGAATTCACATTTTTAACGATATAAAAATTCATGGATTTATGCGTTCATTATTGAAAAATGTACGTAATTTGGTTCGACCAAATGAAATAATCGAGGAAAAAATTACTAACCGTCGAACCGATGGCTATCGCTAGCAAGATATATAACAATCGGGCTTGGGCGACTCGATTTTTACGTAAAAATTTTTCGAATTGTAAAGATTGCAGGGCCCACCAAGCGAGGCCGATAAACAGCAAATGGGAAACAATACTTAACAGACTGCTGAATCCAATATTTTCTAACACGAAAATAAGCCTCCTTTACCTGCAATCTTTCGTCCAATTTTTACGGACATTACAATTTTCACATACTAACGACTTTATTGTAACATAAATTTTATATTAAAAATTTTACTTTTCTTTTTCAATTCCGTTTTTTGTTGATTTTCATTGGAAAAAGGGGAAAAAGCCGGCTCGTTTCACCTCACCTTTAAATCCATGTAGGTGTACCGAAATTCGGCAACAATCCAATAAGGAACGTAACGGCGATACAAAGGAATAGGAGAATAACTAAAGGAAGACGGACAGAAAATTTTTCTTCCTTATTCGGATATTGGAAATACATTGATGCCATGATTCGAAAATAATAAGCGTACGAGACAATCGTCATCCCGATCATGCCGATCGCTGTCACATAATGAATGGGACTTCCTCCGTCTATGATGCTGATTAACAGCTTCCATTTGCCGATAAAACCCGCTGTTGGTGGAAGACCGGCCAAAGAAATGAAAAAAATCGTTAAACTAATCGCCAGAAGGGGGGTTGTTTTAAATAGGCCGGTAAAGGTTTGCTCATCGGCCTCGTTTCCATCTGTAATATACGAGACAATGGTAAAGGCACCGATCGTTATTAAAGAATAGACGAGAAAATAATACGTAACAGCTTCCATCGAATGGGCGGAAAAGGAGGCGATTCCCGCTAACATATATCCTCCGTGGGCAATACTGGAGTAGGCAAGTAATCGTTTCACATTCCTTTGTCCAATGGCCATCATATTCCCAAATGTCATCGATAAAAGGGCGAGGATTAATAAACTGTTTTGGAAAATTGAAAACATCACATGTTGGTCTAAAACTGTTTCGGAAAAAACCGTAAATATCAATCGGAAAAACATGATCAGCCCGATGATTTTTGAAAAAGCACTGAGAAAAGCAGTAACGATCGTCTGTGCGCCTTCGTAAACATCTGGTGCCCATAAGGAAAACGGCATCGTCGTCCATTTAAAGGATAAACCGATGAACAGAAAACAAAACCCAATGATGTACAAATATCGGGTGGCAGGGTTAGAAACTTCAGAAAAATGTTGAAGGAACGTTTGCAATTGGGTCGTTCCGGCTATACCGTATAAATAGCTCATTCCAAAAAGTGTAATCGCTGTAGCCAGACTTCCGTTCATGAGAAACGTTAAAGCAGCCCGATTGGTCTTTTTCGACCACTTGTTCATTCCAACCAACACGTAGGAACTGACCGACACCAATTCTAGGCCGATAAATAAAGTAATCAGATCGTTACTCGATGTAATCATCATTCCACCGAATAAGGCCGTAAGCAATAGAACATAAAATTCCATTTCGTATTTTTCCATCCCCTGCTCCTTTTTACTTCCGACGGCTAAAAGGAGAAGGAGGGTGCCACCGAACAGGAGAATGAATTTAAATCCTTTGGCAAAGGAATCAAAAATAAATGTATCGAATAGGATCGATGTCCGATCAAGGGGAAGAAGGGTAAGGAAAAGTCCAAATGAAAGGAACGTACCCCCAACGGCTAACCAACCGAACCATTTTCGATCGATTTTCTTCGGTAATAATACATCGAGAATCCCAATCAATATAATCGTCATAAGAATACTGAATTCCGGTGTCATCACATGCCATTCGTACGAAAAATCCATATTCAACACCTTCCTGCAAAAAAGTCATTTACGCCCCAACGAAAAATTCTATCAACCATTGGGGATAGATGCCTAAGCCGATGAGAAAAAGGACGAAAACGATTGCGGGCAACCACTCGTATACTTCATATGTAACCCTCGGGTCCCGTTTCTTCTCCATATTCCACTTCCAATTATTTCCTTTATTTTCATCGCTGAAATCGGAATAAAAATCCTTTGTCGTCCCTTTTTCCCCTTCCATCGAAGGAAGAGGTCCATAACTAATCGATAAAATCGCTCGTAAAATATAACCGGTAGCCAATACAATTCCAACCGACGCTAATGTACCGACCATCGGATGATGTTCAAACGCTGCTAGTATGACTAGAAATTCACCGATAAAACCGGATGTGGCAGGCAGCCCTAAAGATGCCATTCCTCCGACAAAAAGAAGAAAGACTGCAAAGGGACTTCCTTGCCGTAAACCGGATAACTTCCCAATATCCGTCGTTTTAAACCGGGTTAAAATCAGCGCAACAATCAGAAATAGAAGGCCAGATATTAGTCCGTGGGAAATACTTTGGAAAAGGGCACCTCGAATCCCCGTTTCACTTCCAAGGGCCAAGCCGAGGAGAACAAAACCCATATGGGCGACAGAACCATACGCCCACACCCTTCGCAAATCCATCTGTCTCAACGCGAAAAGGGAACCGTAAAAAATGTTTACGAGTGCAAAGAAAAGAAGAAGCCCACTAATTTTCTCCCATTCATTCGGGAAAAGACCGATTCCGAAGCGGAACAATCCGTACGTTGCGATTTTTAACAAAACACCCGAATGGAGAATGACGATTGCCGGATGAACGTGTGAGTGCATAAGGACCATCCATTGGTGAAAGGGAAAGACCGGCATTTTTATCCCAAAAGCGATTAAAATCGAAAGAACGATACTCCATTTTGTTAATTCATTCAACTGTACGGATCCGGTGTGCAAAAGATGTTGAAGTTGTTCGATATGTACCGTCCCCGTTTGTAAGAAAAGAAGAACGATTGCAAATAACAAAAAGGCTGAACCCGCTCCGTTATATAGTAAAAGGTGAAAAGCAGCCTTCTCCTTTCCCTTTTCACCGTATTTACCAGAGAGGAAAAACAAACAGACGACGGTCATTTCAAAAAAGATAAAAAACAAAAACAAGTTTGCCGCGACAAATAAACCGAGCATCCCGATTTCCAACAAGAGCAATAAAAGAAAATACAAATTTCGATGTTTTTCGATGTTCCAAGAAAGAATCGCTGCGAGAAATGTAAGGAGAACGGTTAGCAAAATAAACGCTAAGGAAATGCCGTCTAATTGAAGCTCATAATCGATGGTAAGGAAAGACGGATCCTTCAACGAATCGAAACCTTTGGGATGAAAGGAAATCCAAGGCCATTTTTCCGAAATGGACTGGATTCCCTTTTTAAAATATTGATGGAAAAAGAACGAACCGACAATGACTGGGAAAAAGGTAGCCAAAATCCCAATCCAATTTCCTTTTTTTCTCACAACGAGTAGAAGTATTCCGAACACGAGAGGCGAAAATACGAGTAAGGACAAGTTACCAGCCATATACCTTTCCCCTTTATCATCAAATATTTCACATTCCGATCAATTTCGATGATCGAAAAGTTCCTTGAAACGAGAGGAATCCCTCATTCATCCTACTGACCAAATCGATATGGTTAATATAAGGAGAAGACCGATTACAGCAACCAAACCGTATCGTTGGGGATTTTTCCATCGTAGTTTTACCTCTTGTTTTGCAATTCCATTAATGGTTTTTGGAAGGAAAGAAATTATCTTTTGTACGAATCGGTCAACAAATCCGATCCCCTTTGCAAACTGGATCGTTCCCTTAATAAACACCCGGTCATAAACCACATCCACATAATAACCTTCTAATACCGTTCTATATAAACGGGACATCCTGTAGGATCGCATTTTGGGAGCGAGCCATTCCCTTCGAAATAAAAGATAGGAAATGACAAGACCGGTCAAAGATATAAGAATAGTAAGAAGGGATAGAAAACTAGTCGGTGCGGAAACCGGCTCAATTGAAAAAGGCATATTCTTTGTCAACCAGTCTGAAAAAAACGTGCCGAAAAAATGGGTATTCAAATAGCCGATGAAAATGGATCCTGCTGCTAAAATCCCCATTGGAAACACCATCCATAAGGGGGACAGTCCCCCCGTTTTCGCTCCGCCGAAAAATAGGAGAAAGTACAATCGGAACATATATATAGCTGTTAAAAGGGAAGTGAGCACCGCCAGCCAAAATAAGAAAGGAGGGCCGTTGAAAAATACAGCCGACAATATTTCTTCCTTACTGAAATAACCGGAAAGAAAGGGAATACCACTCATCGACATAGCACCGATTAAAAAGAACAAATGAATTACCGGCATACGTTTTCCAATTTCACGTAAATGTTCGATCGATTGGCTCCCTGAATATTTAATTAAACGTCCGACGCTTAAAAAAAGCAGTGCTTTAAAAAAGGCATGGGTCATTAAATGGAAGATAGCGCCCACAAACCCGATTGTCCCGAGGGAAAGGAGCATCAAACCAAGTTGGCTTATGGTAGAATAGGCTAAAACCCGCTTGACATCCTTTTCAACGAGGGCGATCGTTGCTGCGAAAAACCCAGTACATCCTCCGATCAAAGCCATGGTGAAAAGTAAGGTTGAACTGGCTAGAAAAATCGGATAAATATTGGCAATGAAATAAATCCCAGCTGCGACCATCGTAGCCGCATGTAGAAGGGCGGAAACCGGGGTCGGTCCCTCCATCGCATCAGGTAACCAAGTATGAAGGGGAAATTGAGCTGATTTTCCGATTACCCCGATGAATAGACAAAAACCGACTGTCGTTAAAATCCCTTCAGAAAGGTTACCAGATTGGACAACATGGAATATTTCATGTAATTCAAAGGTACCTGTCCCCCAAAAAAGGAGGATTAAGCCGACCAAAAAGGCGACATCTCCAATTCTTGTCATTAAAAAGGCTTTGTTTGCCGCCCTTTTCGCCCTTTCCCGATTGTAGTGGCCGATGAGCAAGAACGATCCTAACCCGACCAGTTCCCAAAACACGTATATTTGTAGTAGATTTGGAGAAATAACGAGGGCGAGCATACTGAAGGTGAATAGATTTAGTTTTCCATAATAAGCCTTAATCCGTTCATCATCTTTCATATATTCTTTAGAATACAGTTGTATCATTAAATTCATAAAAGAAACGAGCATAAGCATAAGAACGTTCAGTGAATGAATTTCATAACCGATCGTAAATTGGATATCGCCTACTGAAAACCAAGGAATCGATTGTCCAAAGGAACCGACCGTTAGTTGTTTAATAAAAACGATAATGGAAAATAGAAACGAAAGAAAACTAACGAAAATACTTACCATTAGGGACTGACCCCCTTAATAAATTTCGTCTAAGTCGATCGTTTTTTTATTCCGGTAAAGGGTAAGTAATATTGCAAGACCGATCGCCACCTCTAGTGCGGCAACGGTCATCACAAATAAGGCAATTACTTGTCCACTGATATTGGGAAAAAAACCATATTTGGTAAAGGCAATGAAATTCAAATTCACCGCATTAAGCATCAATTCAATACTTAAAAAAACGATTAACGTATTTTTATGTGAAAGGGCTCCGAATAACCCGATACAAAATACGATTAGTGCTACCGTTAAATAGGCGGATAATGAAACCAATTGATCACTTCCCTTGTCGATTCATCTTTAAATAAAGATTCCGAAAAACGTATCGATCCGTAGGACGATTCCTTGCCTTCTTTATGTGTTTTCCTTTTTCGCTAAAATAATGGCTCCGATCAGTGCTGCAAGAAGCAAGACAGAAATCATTTCAAAGGGAATCATATATTGGGTGAAAATCAACTCACCGATTTGTTCGGTATTGTTTTTCCCGTAGGAGACAGGCTTCCGTGGAGGGGTTACTTTATGAATTCCGTAAAAAATAATAATCATAAGAAGAACAATCGGGATGATTACAGGCCACTGGAACCGTATCATTCTTTTTCTTGTCGTTCCTGTTTTTTGTTTCGTTAACATAATGGCAAATAACATTAAAATCGTAATCGCACCGGAATAAATTAATAGTTGGACACCGGCGACGAATTCCGCCGTCAATAAAATATACAAACCACTCATACTAACGAAGGTAAGAACTGCACTTAAAAGGGCATATACAGCTTTCCGAAAAACAAGGACGAAAACAGCCCCGATGATCGCACCGAGTGAAAAAAGGACGAAAAAGATAACCTCTCCGTTCAAGCCTTATTCTCCTCCCGCAAATTCGTTACATGATTGTTTAAGTCGTCCAAGTTTTTGTACAACTTACTACGACTATATTCAGCTAGTTCAAAATTATTCGTCATAATAATTGCTTCCGTTGGACAAACTTCCGTGCACAAATCGCATAATATACAAATTTCAAAATTAATATCGTACGTTTCGATGATTTTCCCCCGTTTTTTCGGATCGGGATGTTTTTTCCCTGTCAGTTGAATACAATCTGTCGGGCAAATATTCACACATTGATTACAAACGATACATTTTTCAGGATAAAATTTTTGAATCCCTCGAAAACGATCGGGTAAAGGAATCGGTTCTTCCGGATATTGATAGGTTATTTTTTCCTTTGTCCCCTGGTTCAGGGTATATTTCATCCCTTTGAGCCATCCGATCATCCGAGCACCCCCCTTAAGATTTTAAATCATTCACGGGAACCTTTTTTCCTAGCAAATTATGAAAGGATTTCATATATGATGGCCGTTAGGAAAATATTGATAATCGAAATTGGAATCAACCCTTTCCAAGCAAAGGTCATCAATTGGTCACCTCGAATTCGTGGAAACGTAAAACGAATCCACATAAGGGAAAAGAAGATGAGGGAAAATTTTATTGCAAACCAAATTGCTCCCGGAATCATCTCAAAATACGGGATCGGATGCCATCCACCTAAAAATAACACGGTTGTCATCGCAGCCATGGCAAACATATACACATATTCTGCCAACATAAAGATGGCAAAACGAAAACCGGAATATTCCACTAAGTAACCGGCCACTAACTCGGATTCAGCTTCCGGTAAATCGAAGGGAACCCGATTTAATTCCGCGACGGAAGCGATATAAAAGATGATAAATCCGACGGGCTGATAAAGGATAAACCAAACCGATTGTTGGGCGCCTACAATCGTATTTAGATTCAAACTTCCTGCCAAAAAAATGACGCCAACGATGGAGAGAACGAGTGGAATTTCATAGGAAATCATTTGTGCAGCGGCCCTCATTCCCCCAATTAACGAATACTTGTTGTTAGAGGCCCATCCACCGGTAACGATTCCAATTACCGACAAACTTGAAATCGCAACATAATACAAAAGCCCGATTCCAATATCTGCGAATTGGAAATGCTTTGTAAAGGGAATCACTGCAAGTACCATAAAAGCGGGAACGAAGGCAAGAATAGGGGACCATTTAAAAAGCGTTCGGTCCGCATCCTTTGGAATCGTATCTTCCTTCAATAATAGTTTGAAAACATCAGCAACCGTCTGAAGTAAACCGAACCGCCCCCCTGTACGATTCGGTCCAGATCTAAGTTGCATCGTACCCATTACCTTTCGTTCGGCTAAAATGGCAAAGGTAACGAAACTTAAAACAAAAATTAAAAAGGGGACAACATAGATGAAAAAGGATAAAAATCCTTCCATCGACGGAGGCTGTTCTAAATTCATCGGCGAATCCCTCCCCTTTCCTCAACTGTTTATTTGATGGAAATCGTTATTTTTCATCCACCTTTTTACCCATAAAACCCTCTTCCCCTTATCCGTCCACTTCCCCTAACACGATGTCAACTGCACCGAGGATGGCGATCACGTTGGCGATATTTTCCCCTTTCAACAATTTCGGTAAAATTTGTAAATTGTAAAAGGACGGTCGGCGAAACTTGATTCGATACGGTTCTTTACTACCATCGCTAGCAATATAACAACCGATTTCCCCCCGGGGTGATTCGATTCGGACGAATGTCTCTCCCTTTGGCGGTCGAATCATTCTCGGCACTTTCCCTAAAACGGGGCCCTTCGAAGGAATTTGTTCACACGCTTGTTCGATGATCTTTAATGATTGGTCGATTTCTGCCATTCGACATTCATACCTCGCTAAAGCATCTCCCTCTTGTCGTACGGGTACATCAAAGTCAAATCGGTCGTAAAGGGAATAGGGATCATTTTTCCTTACATCCCAACTCACCCCTGTGGAACGTAAATTTGCACCGCTTAGTGAATAGGCGATTGCATCGTTTTTCGTATATTTCCCAACCCCCTTCACCCGACTAATAAAGATTTCATTCCCACTTACCAATTCGTGGTATCCGGCTAGTTGGCGACGCATATATGGTACGAATTCCTGAACCTTTTTAATCCAACCGTCTGGGGCATCCCATTTTACTCCACCGATTCTCATATAATTAAACGTTAGCCTGGCACCACTTAATTCCGTCAACAAATTAATAATCATTTCCCGGTCTCGGAAGGCGTATAAAAAGGGGCTTTGGGAACCGAGATCTAATAAATAGGTTCCCCACCAAACGAGATGACTGGCTACTCGCCCCAATTCCATCGCAATGACCCGTAAATATTCCGCCCGCTCTGGAATCTCAATTCCCATCATCGTTTCCACCGCATGACAAATTACATAATTATTCGTCATAGCCGATAAATAGTCCATCCGATCTGTGTAAGGAATAATTTGTGTATACTGGAGATCTTCCGCGATTTTTTCCGTTCCACGATGCAAATAACCGATAACGGGAGTCGCCTCATGAATGATTTCTCCATCGATTTTCAAAATAAGCCGAAAAACACCGTGGGTACTCGGGTGTTGGGGGCCGACGTTTAAAATCATTTCCTCCGTGCGTAGCAACCTTTCCACACTCCTCTAAAAGTTATCCACAATATTAACAGTTTTTTTTATCGAACTGTTAACAACTTTGTTGATCTACCGGAATTTTGAATACGTACACGTAAAATTAACAACTTATAAACAGAGTTATCCACAATAATTGGATAAATACCCACAGGTCTCTCGACAGTTATTCACAGTCTGTTGTTGAAATCGTGGATGAAAAATAAGGAAATGTTCGTAATCATAAACGCTTTTTTTACCAAATATTCTCAGTTTCAGTCATTTGTCACTTTAGTGGGTTTTCATCCTTATAATCCTTTCGAAGGGGATAGCCTTTCCAATCTTCCCCTAAAAAAATCCGGTGGAGATTCGGGTGTCCTTCAAACCGAATTCCGAGCAAATCGTATGCCTCACATTCGGGCCACATGGCACCTTCCCAAATGGATGTAACAGATGCGACAATTGGTTGGTCCCGATCCGTCTTCGTTTTTAATATGAGCGATCGTTTCCTAGAAATGGATTGTAAGTAAAGGAATACTTCCATATGGGTTTGAAAATCTGTTCCATGTAATTCTGTTAAATATTCGAATTGCATATCAGGATGGGATTTTACGATTTTCGCTACCTTTTGATATACTTCTTGTTTGACCACGATGGTTGGTGTATGTTTCGCTAATTCATTTATATAATAATCTTCCAAACCGTTTTCTCCGATTTGATTTTTTAATATATTCACATAGTGAATAAGTTCCTGATTTCGTTCATCTATTCCTTTTTCCATACACACCCCTTCTTTCGATTACTTCACCCTTTTTCCCCGTTTCCCATCCTCGCGTATTTTTTCTTGAAGCATTCGAATTCCATGAATTAATGCTGCCGGATTCGGTGGACAACCGGGTATATAGACGTCGACGGGAACGACTTGATCGACTCCTTGTACGACGGAATAGGAATATACGTAAGGTCCGCCTGCTGTTGCACAAGATCCCATAGCAATCACCCATTTCGGTTCTGGCATTTGTTCATATAACCGTTTGATTACTGGAGCCATTTTTTTCGTTACCGTTCCTGATACGATCATGACATCACTTTGTCGAGGAGAGGCACGAAAAAAGGAGCCGAATCGATCTAAATCGTAATGGGCACCCCCTGTTCCCATCATTTCAATTGCACAACAGGCAAGTCCAAAGGTCATTGGCCAAAGGGAACGACTTCTCGACCATGCCTTTAGTTGTTCGATCGTCGTAAAAAACACATTTCTTTGTACGCCGGAGTCCTCTAACAATTTTCCCTTTACATCCATTCCAACACCTTCTTTTTCCACGCATATATTAAGCCAAAGCATAACATGAAGGTAAAAATAAGCATTTCAATAAGCGCAAACATACCTAGTTTCCCATAGGCAACCGCCCAAGGAAAAAGAAATATAACTTCGATGTCAAAAATGACAAATAGCAGTGCGAACAAATAATATTGGGGAGAAAACTGAATTCGTGAATCGTGGAACGGTTCGATTCCACTTTCATAACTTACTCCCCTTCCCCCTTCCTTCGATGGTGGTCTCAACCATTTACCGATGGAAAGAGAAAGGATTGGAAGGGATAGGGCGATGATAAAAAAGGTGATGATCAGTAAATAACTGTTATAAAAACTATTCACTGAAAAATCCTTCCTCCCTTTCGTTAAAAGATTTCGACTCGTCTTTACTACCTAATATATGATGGTACTTAAAAAGTAGTCTTTTTTTTTCTTGTAAACGGATTGAAAAGGGGAGTGATTCAATAACAATAATAGGGGAGTGAAAAAAGGATAAATTTAAGATACCTCTATTGATGAAAAGATCGTTTTTGGATTTTCATGTAAACGTGTTTTCTACATAATGTATTTCATCATTGGGTTGATGGTCGCTTTCATCTATTTGGAGACGTGTTTTTTCTTTGACAAAACTTTCTTTAAGATCTTAACGCTCTTCGTTCTTAAACATAAAAGATATTTAACAAAATGCGTATACAATAAAGATGAGACATGTGACATTACTCCTTTAAATGGGGTTTGGCGATTACATTTTACTAAAGGAGTGTCACTTGTCTCTATTTTTTGAACAAAAAAAGGTGCTAGGTTTAGTCACCAACACTAAAAATTATAGAGCCGAAAGAAAATAGAAAAGAGCCACTCCCTATTTGGAGTGGCTCCTAGTCTACATTTCTTATTTATTTTGTTGGGCGACAGAAATCCGATTCAACGCACGTCTCAGAGCTAATTCAGCCCGTTTAAAGTCGATATTTGATTGAGCTTGTTGACGCAAACGTTCTTCCGCACGCTTTTTCGCACGAATCGCACGTTCGATATCGATGTCATCCGCCCGCTCAGCTGATTGGGCAAGGATGGTTACCTTATCCGGTTTGACTTCCAGAAATCCTCCGCTTACCGCCACAAGTTCTACTTCTTTTCCTTTTTTTAGCCGTACCGAACCGATGGCAAGCGGAGCAACCATTGGAACGTGACCAGGTAAAATGCCTAGGTCACCGGTCAACGACTTCGTACTTACCATTTCCACTTCTGATTCGTACACGGGACCATCAGGAGTTACGATACTTACCGCGACAGTTTTCATTATTTCTCGCCTCCTTCAGTCCCAATTATACTTCAACGCCCATTTTTTTCGCCTTTTCCACTGCATCTTCAATCGTACCGACTAAGCGGAATGCTTCTTCAGGGAGATGGTCCCATTTACCATCTAAAATTTCTTTGAATCCACGAACCGTTTCTTTCACAGGTACGTAAGATCCCGGTTGTCCTGTGAATTGTTCTGCTACGTGGAAGTTTTGGGATAGGAAGAATTGAATCCGACGGGCGCGATGAACGACAAGTTTATCTTCATCAGACAATTCGTCCATACCTAAAATGGCGATAATATCTTGTAATTCTTTATACCGTTGTAAGATTTGTTGTACGCGTCGTGCAACTTGGTAATGTTCTTCTCCAACAACTTCCGGTGTCAACGCCCGAGATGTGGATGCAAGTGGGTCAACGGCAGGATAAATACCCATTTCAGACAGTTTCCGTTCAAGGTTCGTCGTCGCATCCAAGTGGGCGAAGGTTGTAGCCGGAGCTGGGTCCGTATAGTCATCCGCAGGAACGTAAATCGCTTGAATGGACGTTACGGAACCGACATTGGTGGAAGTAATCCGTTCTTGTAATTGACCCATTTCGGTCGCTAATGTTGGTTGATAACCTACGGCAGAAGGCATACGACCGAGCAAGGCGGAAACTTCCGAACCAGCTTGGGTAAACCGGAAAATATTATCGATAAAGAAGAGCACGTCTTGACCTTGTTCATCACGGAAATATTCCGCCATCGTCAAACCGGTTAGTGCAACACGCATTCTCGCTCCCGGTGGCTCGTTCATTTGACCGAATACCATCGCTGTTTTGTTAATAACACCCGAATCTTTCATTTCGTAGTACAAGTCATTTCCTTCCCGAGTCCTTTCCCCGACTCCGGCAAATACGGAAATACCACCGTGTTCTTGTGCGATATTATGAATCAGCTCTTGGATCAAAACGGTTTTTCCAACACCTGCACCACCAAAGAGACCGATTTTTCCACCTTTAATATACGGGGCAAGCAAATCAACGACTTTAATACCCGTTTCCAAAATTTCAACTTCTGTCGATAATTGTTCGAAATTCGGGGCTGGTTTGTGGATCGGATCCCTTCTAAGTCCTTCGTCTAATTTTCCGTCTAAATCGATCGGATCGCCTAAAACATTAAATACCCGACCTAAAGTCGCATCACCGACAGGTACGGAAATAGGACGACCAGTATCTACTACTTCCATTCCTCTCATTAAACCATCAGTTGAAGCCATGGCGATCGTCCGGACCGTATCATCCCCTAAATGCAAGGCGACTTCAAGAGTTAAATCGATATCTACTTCTGCTTTCGATTGGGCCTTGTAGGTAACTTTCAAAGCATTATATATTTTTGGCAACTGGCCATTTTCAAACTTAACGTCGACTACCGGGCCCATTACTTGCAGGATGTATCCTTTATTCATTAGTTTCCCTCCTGACTTCCATTCGTTGGGCTAAAATGTTTTTCTTCCTATTCGTCCTCCAAATCCATCTACTTCCCATCGTTTCCATTCGAGGAAATAATGGGAAAGGTAACCACCGAAAATGATCGTATGGATCTTTTATTCTAAAGCTTGTGCACCACTGACAATTTCGGTGATTTCTTGGGTGATCGACGCCTGTCTTGCACGGTTATAACTCAATGTCAGCGTATTGATTAATTCCGTCGCATTATCCGTTGCATTTTTCATCGCCGTCATCCGTGCAGCATGTTCGCTCGCTTTGCTTTCTAAAATCGCACCGAATATGAGACTTTCCGCATATTGGGGGAGAAGAATCTCCAAAATCTCATGTGCGCTCGGTTCAAATTCGTAGGATAAATGTTTTTCATCCGTTGTTATATCCGAAAGAGGTAAAAGTTTTCGTTCGACAACTTTATGATTGATTGCAGAAATATATTGGGTGTAATATAAATACAATTCATCGAAAGTGCCGTCGATAAACATGCCGACCGTTTGCTGCGTCAAACTTTTGATTTCCATAAATGTCGGGTGATCATGCAATCCAACGATATCTAACAAGATGTTAGCACCGCGTTTTTCAAAAAAATCTTTTGCAACCCGACCGATGGCGATGACGTAATATTCGTCTTCCGATTGATGTCGGCTTTGGATGTCTTGGTATACTTTACGCAATACGTTACTGTTGTAAGCCCCCGCGAGTCCGCGGTCGCTCGTAATGACCAAATAGGCTGTTTTTCTAATTGGCCGATGGACGAGCATCGGATGGGAAGTTGTGTCAACTCCGTGGGCAATACTGCTTACAACTTCTTGAATTTTATCCATATATGGTTCAAAGGCTCTGGCAGAAGCTTCCGCCCGATTTAATTTTGATGCGGACACCATTTGCATCGCCTTTGTAATTTGGCTCGTTTTTTTCGTCGATTGAATTCGGCTTTTAATTTCTCTCAAAGATGCCAACGCTTGTCACCACCCTCCGATTGGATTTCGGTTGGATTTCCCTTCCTATTGGAAAGGTCACGCCATACTACCCGCGTTATTTATTTTCTTCCGTTTCGGTGGACACGAACATTTTCTTGAATTCGTTAATCGTTTCTGCCATTTCTTCATCCGATGGAAGATCACCCGTCGTTTTTATTTGTTTTAATACGTCAGGCTCCGTTTGGTCTAACCAAGTATAAAACTCGTTTTCAAAGCGACGGATATCCCCAACTGGAATATCATCTAAAAATCCACGGGTCAACGCATATAAAATCATCACTTGTTTTTCTACTGGAATCGGTTTATGCAAATCTTGTTTTAATACTTCAACGGTACGGGCACCACGGGCTAATTTCGCTTGGGTTGCTTGGTCCAAGTCGGATCCGAATTGGGCGAATGCTTCCAATTCCCGATAAGAAGCCAAATCCAATCGCAATGTACCCGCAACTTTTTTCATCGCTTTAATTTGTGCAGCACCACCTACACGGGATACGGACAAACCAGGATTAATCGCTGGTCGAACACCGGAGAAAAATAGATCCGATTGCAAGAAAATTTGTCCGTCTGTAATGGAAATAACGTTCGTTGGAATGTAGGCAGAAATGTCACCCGCTTGCGTTTCAACGAAAGGTAAAGCGGTTAAGGAACCTGCACCTTTTGCATCACTTAACTTAGCTGCCCGTTCTAACAATCTGGAGTGGAGATAGAAAACATCCCCCGGATATGCTTCCCGACCTGGTGGGCGGCGTAATAATAGGGACAATTCCCGATAAGCAACGGCTTGTTTGGATAAATCATCATATACGACGAGCACGTGTTTCCCGTTGTACATGAATTCTTCACCCATCGTAACGCCGGCATACGGTGCTAAATATTGTAATGGTGCCGGTTGGGATGCGGATGCCGTAACAACGATCGTATAATCGAGTGCTCCATGTCTTCTCAAAACTTCAACGGACGTACGAACCGTCGATTCCTTTTGTCCGATGGCGACGTAAATACAAATCATATTTTCATCTTTTTGATTCAAAATGGTATCGATTGCAACACTCGTTTTCCCTGTTTGCCGGTCACCGATGATTAATTCCCGTTGTCCACGACCGATTGGAACGAGGGCATCGATCGCTTTAATACCGGTTTGTAACGGTTCATGGACGGATTTCCGATCCATAACGCCTGGTGCAGGACTTTCGATCGGACGGGTTTTCGACGTTTTAATTGGTCCAAGTCCATCCACTGGCTGACCTAATGGATTCACAACGCGACCGATCAATTCTTCACCTACGGGGACTTCCATAATTCTTCCGGTACGACGGACTTCATCCCCTTCATGGATACCGGTGAACGGACCTAATATGATAATCCCAACATTGTTTTGTTCTAAGTTTTGGGCTAGTCCCATCACACCATTGGAAAATTCAACGAGCTCACCGCTCATAACATTATCAAGACCATGAACACGGGCAATCCCGTCTCCGATCTCAATGACCGTACCTACGTCGGAAACGTCCATTTCGGCCTGATAATTTTCGATTTGCTTTTTTATCAGCGCACTGATTTCTTCAGCTTTAATGCTCATTCTTTTCACCCCTTATGACGATTGATTCAGGATCAGTTTACGTTTGAGGCGATCTAATTTTCCACGTAAACTGCCATCGAATATTCGGTTGCCGATTTGTATTTTCACACCACCGAGCAGATCGGTGTTAACGATATTGTTAATTTCCAAGGAACGTTTATTTACTTTTTTCGCAAAGACTTTTGAAATTTCTACCTTTTCCATATCGGTAAGGGGACGGACGGTTTCAACGGTTGCCACCGCCAATCCTTTTTTCTCATAGGATAATTGGAAAAATTGTTCAATCATCGGAATCATGTGCTCAATACGATGCCGCTCGATCATGAGTAGCAATGTATTGATAATGTATGGTGAAAAATCCGCAAATACGTTCAAGAGCGTCTCCTGTTTTTGTTGAAAGGAAACCTTCGGAGAGCGCAAAAAGGTGAGGAAATTTTTTTCCGATTCGAAAACATATTTAACGATACGGAGTTCGTTTTCGATTCGATCCGTTTCATTTTTTTCCACTGCAAGCTGAAAAAGAGCAGTTCCATACTTGTTTCCTATTTCCGTCTGTATCATCGCTCTTCTCCTGCTTTCTGGATAAATTCTTGAATTAAGGCTTCTTGATCTTTTTCATTCAGCTCTTTTTCAATTACTTTCGATGCAATTAAAACGGATAAGGAAGAAACTTGTTCTCTCAAGGCAGATACGGCCTTTTCTTTTTCTTGTTGAATTTCAATACGAGCAGACTCTTTCATTTTTTCTGCTTCCATACGGGCCGTTTGAATGATTTCTTCCCGTTGAGCTTCTCCTTGCTTTTTCGCATTTTCAATAAATGTTTGTGCTTCTTCTCGAGCATTTTTCACCATTTGTCTATGTTGCTCTAAAATTTCTTGGGATTCCTTTTTCGCTTTTTCAGCCGCTTCGATTTCTCCGGCTACATATTCTTCCCGATCTTTCATCGTTTTTTGGAGCGGCTCCCATGCGTACCTTTTTAATAAATACATAAGAATTAAAAAGGCGAACAGTTGATATAACGAATCTAACGGCGCAAAGCCGGATGCTCCCAGTGCCAATTGATCAATCACGCAATTTCACTCCTTTCAGAGGTTCGCATCTTTCACTAAACATATATCTTTCATTGGAATTATGCATAAAGGAATGGCGAAGGTTGTGCAATCATCTTCGCCACTAAAAAAATGTGTTCCATGTATTATAGGAAAATTGCGATGAAAGCAATTACGACACCCATGATCGGAATCGCTTCTACGAAAGCTATCCCAATGAACATGGTCGTACGTAACAGGCCGCTCGCTTCCGGTTGACGAGCCATTCCTTCTACCGTTTTGGATACGATCAAACCATTCCCTAAACCTGCGCCTAAAGCGGCTAAACCTACTGCGATTGCTGCTGCTAATGCACCCATTACTTAATTTCCTCCTTTAAATTTATCAAAAATGAATTTTTTCGATTGAATTGTTCATATTTTTATGAACATGTATATTAATGGTCATCGCTCACTTTGTGAGACATGTAGACCATCGTTAACAATGTAAAGATAAATGCTTGGATTGCTCCAATAAATATACTAAACGCTTGCCATACAATCATTAGAGGTATACCTGCTATTCCGCCAATAATTGAACTCGTTCCTAACGCGACGAGTAAACCTAACAAAACTTCTCCAGCGTAGATGTTCCCATAAAGACGAAGACCTAATGTTAACGAATTGGAGAATTCTTCAACGATTTTCAATGGAAACATGAATTTCATCGGTTGGAAAAAGCCTTTGACATATCCTTTTGTCCCTTTAAGCTTTACCCCGTAATAATGGGAAAGGACGATAACCATAACAGCTAATGTCATCGTAATCAATGGATCTGCTGTTGGGGACTTCCACCATAGTTCGTGATCGACGACGATGGCAAAGGGTAACCCTAACATGTTCGACACAAAGATGTATAGAAGCAAAGTAAATGCTAAAAGATGGAATCGTCCACCGGTTTTCCAATCCATCGAATTGTTAATAATCCCACGGACAAAATCGACGACCCACTCCATTAAATTTTGTGCCCCTGTAGGCTTCCTTTGCAGTCTCCTTGTGCTAAAGAAAGCGATAAGGAATACGATGACCGATGAAACGGTAATCATGAGAATATTTGATGCGTTATAAGCCAGTCCGAAAATTTCACGAATTGGAGCTCCATGTTGCACAACTATTCACCTCTCTTCCTGACGAAATTGCTTTTTAAAAAATAAAACTATCAAGTCAATGAATATGACAATATAGGATACGGTAAATCCTATAATTGTAGCAATTAAATGAAAAACATCTGGATACTTTAAAGCAACCAATACGGCTAAAGCGACGTAAGCCAGTCTTGAAAATGTTCCGATGGAGTAAACGGTTTTATTCTTCTGTACCGCTTTACTGAGGCGTAATGTCCGCTGTTTCAATAGCCATAAATTCAAAAAACTGACGGAAATTCCGAGAAACAGACCTGCGAAAAAGGTTTTAAAGACAGTAAAACCCCATCCTAAAGCAACGATGGCAAGAATAAAATACATATACTTTTTATATCGGTTGTATAATAGCTCCAAATCTGGCATCTTGTTACTTATCCCCTAAAATATTGATCTTTCTAATATACAATAGCATTTTTTTATTTTTTTGAAAAGAGAGCGGGAAACTAGATAAATACTGTCGATAGAGGGATTGTTAGAAGTCTTTTTCGACAATTTTAATCAGTAAATACCGAACGATATGTATTCGAGTCTTTTTCTGTATTTCCACTATGCTCACAGGGGAAATTTGAGAAACCTATTCTTTCGGTAATGAAAACCTTATCAATCCACACTTATTGAGAATACAATAGTACATGTTTTCTGTCAATTTATTAGCTGTAAAAAAATAATTATTTTTATTAAATGGGTGTTCACGACTTTGCAAAACATCTGTTAAAAACCCTTCATAATGAAACCCATTTCAATATAAATGAGAAATTTTTTTAACTTCCGTACAACATAAAATCGAACGTAATTCGGAGAAATCCCTTTAAAAACGTTGGTTAAAAAGCAAAAAGGAGGAAGAAAAATAGTTTGCCTTCCCCTCCCCTCCGCTATTGAACGGTATTGTTTTCGTTTCCTTCAATTTCCAGCCATTGTTGCAAATAATCTTCCTTTCCCGCTTTTTTCGCATAGGCGATGGCCAAATAACTCCCAGATGAAATGTCGTTTTTAAATTCCACTTCTCCTTCCG
The DNA here is from genome assembly GCF_026547205.1 of Fervidibacillus halotolerans. Lineage (GTDB taxonomy): Bacteria > Bacillota > Bacilli > Bacillales > Caldibacillaceae > Fervidibacillus > Fervidibacillus halotolerans. The sequence continues at coordinate 2,447,706 of NZ_CP106877.1, forward strand.
ATAATCCTTTTTTCATCCCCCTTTTCGCTTTGAATAAATGAGTGATTTCACTTGTAAATGGATTGAGAAGGAAAATACCAAATTCCTCGGCACCCCCTGGCAAATACACTTCATATCGAATCCATCCTTTCTTTTTTCCATTTTCTATCGCAAAAAACATCAGACGGGGATAGTTTGGTTCTTTGATCAAATATAAATATGGGATTTGAAAAAGTTGATGGGCCGCATACATTTGTATGTATCCTTCGTGAATTTCATCCGATTGTTGTTCGTCCTTTAATTGAATTGATAAGTCGATCTTTCGTTTTTCCCCTGGTTTTAAATAAAAGGAGAGTGGTACATCCCATACGACCATATCTTCTTGCTTTGGCGGTTGGAAAGTATAACGAATCGTCTCCTTACTTACATTTTCAACGGTGATTGTACGGTTTTTCACTTCCGTCGGCTTTCCTGTCGTTTTTCCGAAAAGAATTGCCCCCGGTTCAACAATGGTCGTTGTGTGAAGGGCTTCATCTACTTGAATTCGACCTGCCCCTTGTTCAAATGTGCGATAATACGTTTTATTTTTCGTAAGGGGTTTACTCGTATTCATTAATGCTGCCTTAATTTGTTCCGGTGTCCAGTTTGGATGGGCTTGTTTGATTAAAGCACATGCGCCGGTAACATGGGGTGCAGCCATACTCGTTCCGTGAAGCGTAAGATATCCACCGGGGACTGTACTTGTAATTGATACACCTGGGGCAAGGAGATCCGGTTTTATATTCCAAGTGGAGGGAACCGGGCCTCGGGAGCTAAAATTTGCCAAAACATCTTCTTCCCTTTTCCAAACTAGTCGTGCAATCGATTCTCGTTTGAGCATATTTTTCAATGTTTTACCATCTTCCTTCGCTAGGACGTATATCGGAAGGGGAATTTCCCAACCGACTTCTTCACCGTATGTGAACAATTCTTCTTCTGAAAATCCGGTTAAAATAGCCCCCCTCACTTTTTCCTTGGCTAATGCCTCAATTTTTTCGGAAAGGGAGTACCTTCCCTTTTCTAACAAAACGAGGGAATTGACAAGCGACCGATTCTGTTCATTTCCCTTTCCGTTTCCATAAAAAATTTGATAGGAACGTTGGAAATCCCATTTTTCTAACTTTTTTAACGGGGTTAATCGAAAAAGACGTTGTCGATATTGTAAATAGGGAATCATTAATGGCGGAGTAGATGCTCCTACAGATATCGCTTTATGGGACGTACCGGGAGAACCGACCGTCCAAAGTTCAGGTCCAGAGTTTCCACTGGAGACGACAGCGACAATTCCCCGTTTAACCGCCGCATCGAGGGCAAGGCTCGTCGGTAAGTCCGGACCGTTGATTTGAATCCCTAAAGAAAGGTTTAAAATGTCCACCTGATCTTTTATGGCTTGTTCAATGGCAGCTAAAACTTGCTCCGTCGTCCCCCTTCCCCCTGGACCTAGAGCTCTGTAAACAAATAGGCGGGCATCGGGGGCTATACCAATCATTTTCCCATTGGCTGCAATAACGCCTGCAACATGTGTCCCGTGGATCGTTCCTGCGTCCTTTTCTTGCGGGTCGTTGTCGTTATCGACAAAGTCGTATCCTTTTTCATAATTAGAAAACAAGTCCGGGTGGGTATAATCGATTCCCGTATCGATCATGCCGATTTTTATACCTTTTCCGGTTAACCTTTGGCCATGTTCGTCAGTCATCTTTCGGATTTTATCCATCCCAATCCATTGGAAATGATTTGGAATTTGATCCGGTTCGTAAGGGAAATCATTTTCCAATCGTTTTTCCCCCATGGAGAAATTCTTATATCGGTTCGTTAGTGGATTCCCATCGTTCTTTTCTTTCAACCCCTCTTGATTCGATTTCAACGAATATTTGATCGAAAAACCTAGATCAACATCCGTCTGTTCATTGGCGATCACGTACTGCAATTGATAAACGGTTGAAGGGAAGATCTGTAACACCCGGTCATCCTTTTCCAATTGCCCGATTGCCAGTTTTGATCCCTTTACAGAAATGGCGGGAAAAATCGTATCAAAACGATATTCCAGTTGAAGCTGTGGTGCGTTTTTTAACAACTGTTCCATTTCATGTTCGGATAAAGGATGTTTTAACAGGATAATGGCAGATGAAAAATTAGATTGTTTTTCCGCTTTCGCTTCCCAATTCGGTTGTCCAATTTGAACAATTAGTTGGAGGAAAATGAGGATGAAAATGATTTTTTTCAATGGAAACCTCCTTTTTCTTGTCAAGGAAAGTATATCTTTCCATGTATTATTTGGAAAAAAGTTTCAAATATAATATCCATATGTTGGTAATCCCTCCTTTTTCTTCTTTCTTCATCCACTTTTTTCAATTTGACTTTTTATGCATACAAAAAAGCCCACCGTTATTCCAGTGGGCTTTCGATCCATTCCAATCGACAATTTCAAGTTCGGTCTATGGACGAAAAGGTTTCGGCCTTTCTTTCGTTTTTTGAAAATAATATAAAATCGCATCCCCAATTCGTTCCGAGGCATGACCGTCTCCATACGGATTCGCAGCCTTTGCCATGTCTTCATAGGCACGAGAATTCGTCAACAATTCCTTTGTTAATTGATAAATCGGTTCTTCTTCAATGCCAGCCAATTTCAACGTCCCTGCTTCAATTCCCTCCGGCCGTTCCGTCGTATCCCGTAAAACGAGTACGGGCTTTCCTAACGACGGAGCCTCCTCCTGAATACCACCAGAGTCGGTTAAAATGAGATGGGCTCTCGCGGCAAAATTGTGAAAATCGATGACATCAAGCGGTTCAATGAGATGAATACGGGAATCATTCCCTAGTATTTCCGTTGCTACTTCTCGAACTGCCGGATTTAAATGGACGGGATAGACGACTTGCACATCCGGTGTTTCTTGTACAATTCGTTTAATGGCACGAAACATATTTCGCATCGGTTCTCCTAGGTTTTCCCGGCGATGGGCGGTCAATAAAATCATTCGGTCCGTTCCAATTTGCTCCAAAACGGGATGACTATATTCATTTTTAACCGTCGTTTTTAACGCATCGATCGCCGTGTTTCCAGTAACAAAGATCGTTTCGTCCCTTTTATTTTCACTTCGTAAATTGGATGCGGCTCTCATCGTCGGAGCGAAATGAAGATCCGCTAACACTCCGGTTAATTGCCTATTCATTTCCTCCGGATAAGGGGAGTATTTATTCCACGTTCGAAGCCCAGCTTCCACATGGCCGACGGTAATTTTGTTATAAAAAGCTGCTAAGCTAGCGATAAAGGTCGTCGTTGTATCTCCATGAACTAACACGAGATCGGGGCAAACTTTTTTCATAACATCATCTAATCCTTCGAGCCCCTTCGTCGTCACATCGATTAACGTTTGCCGATTCTTCATAATATTCAAATCGAAATCCGGTTCGATTCCAAAAATATGTAAAACTTGATCCAACATTTGTCGATGCTGGGCAGTAACTGTAACGATCGTTTCAAATTGTTCTTTTCGTTTTTGAAGTTCGAGAACGAGCGGAGCCATTTTAATCGCTTCCGGCCTTGTTCCAAAGATTAACATCACTTTGATTCGATTATCCAACGGTTTCACATCCTTTAAAACTCAATTTAAAAGGTGCTCACTTCGGAGAGGGAAGGGGGAAAGATTTCTACGGATGAAAAAAGAGGCGAAAATAACGGGAAACGTCCCCGTTATTTCCGACGTAAAGGAAGTTTATTTCGTTCCGAAAAGACGGTCGCCCGCATCTCCGAGTCCTGGAACGATGTATCCTTTTTCATTCAACTTTTCATCCAATGCGGCGATATAAATATCTACATCCGGATGGGCCTCTTCCAACGCCTTTACACCTTCTGGAGCAGCGATTAAACACATGAATATAATATGTTTCGCCCCGCGTTTTTTCAAAGCATGAATCGCTTCGACCGCCGATCCACCGGTAGCTAGCATCGGGTCTACAACGATAAAATCCCGCTCCTCTATGTCTGTAGGTAATTTCACATAATATTCCACCGGTTTTAATGTTTCTGGGTCACGATACAATCCGATATGACCAACTCGTGCATTTGGAATGAGTTTTAATACTCCATCAACCATACCCATTCCTGCCCGTAAAATCGGAACAACACCGAGTTTCTTTCCAGTTAAAACCTTTGCCTTCGTTTTACAGATCGGCGTTTCGATCTCAATTTCGGTCAACGGCAAGTCACGAGTTACTTCAAAGGCCATTAAAGTTGCAATTTCATCAACAAGTTCTCGAAATTCTTTCGTCCCGGTATCCTTTTGTCGTATGTACGTCAATTTGTGTTGAATCAATGGATGATCAAAAACAAATACTTTCCCCATGTTTTTCACTCCCTTTTTTCATTGAAATTTTGGAGATGCTTTCGTAACCAAGGGCGACAACAAACATACACTTCGATTCATTTTACATAAAAATACGATATTTCGCAATAGCCGTTACCGTTGTTAACATTTATTTCGAAAATTGCAACGGTATGTTGGACGAGTCATTTTGCATGCACCTTTAATTCTAATCGAATTGTTTTTCTATAGAAGGTGTGACCGGTTACGAAAAGAATTCCGTAGATTGTAAAGATTGTTCGAATCAGTCGTATTTTTAAACAAAAAGCCACCGGTAGTCGGTGACTTATTCATATAACGGATATTTTTTTGTTAATTCCTTTACACGTCCTTTTGCTTCCTGTTTCGTTTTTTCATCATCCATGTTTTTTAATGTGAGTGCTATGATTTTCCCTACTTCAACCATATCTTCTTTCGTAAATCCTCTCGTCGTCACAGCTGGGGTTCCGATCCGGATACCGCTTGTGACAAAAGGGCTTTCAGGGTCAAAGGGAATGGTATTTTTATTGACGGTAATCCCAACTTCATCGAGGGCTTTTTCCGCCGCTTTTCCAGTAATCCCAAATTTCCGTAAATCTACGAGTAACAGGTGGTTGTCCGTTCCTCCCGATACGAGATCAAAACCTTCTTCTTTCAACGTTTCTCCAAGCACTTTCGCATTGTCAATGACGTTTTGTATATACTGTTTAAAATGGTCTTGTAACACTTCCCCTAGGGCGACCGCCTTCGCTGCGATGACATGCATAAGGGGGCCACCTTGAATACCAGGGAAAATAGATTTATCAATTTTTTTCGCATACTGTTCTTTACATAAAATCATTCCACCCCGAGGACCGCGCAATGTTTTATGCGTCGTTGTTGTCACAAAATCGGCATAGGGGACCGGATTCGGATGAAGTCCAGCAGCAACAAGCCCTGCAATATGGGCCATATCTACCATTAAATACGCACCGACTTCATCGGCGATTTCTCGGAATTTTTTGAAATCGATTGTTCGTGGATAGGCACTTGCTCCAGCTACAATTAATTTCGGCTTATGTTCCTTCGCTTTCTTTCGCACGTCTTCATAATCGATCATCTCTGTTTCGGGGTCCACACCGTAATCGACAAAATTGTATTGAATCCCACTAAAATTAACGGGACTTCCGTGGGTCAAATGTCCGCCGTGGGATAAATTCATACCTAAAACCGTATCCCCCGTTTGTAGGACGGTAAAATAAACGGCCATATTCGCTTGTGCCCCTGAGTGGGGTTGAACATTTGCGTAATCAGCTCCAAAAATCTTTTTCGCCCGTTCTCTAGCTATATTTTCAGCAATATCGACGAATTCACATCCCCCGTAATAACGTCTACCTGGATACCCTTCCGCATATTTATTCGTCAATACGGAGCCTTGTGCTTCCATAACGGCCTTTGATACAAAATTTTCCGAAGCGATTAATTCGATATGATCCCGTTGTCGATTTAACTCTCCTCGGATGGCTTCGTAAACTTCCATGTCTTGATTTTTTATATGATCCAAGTTTTCCCTTCCCCTTTCTCCTACGACTATTCCTTTATATTTTATCACGGGTTATTTCTTCGTGGCGGAAAAAATGATTCCGTTTTCCTAAAAAATCAGGTGATTCATTCGAAGGCGTTCATTTTAAAGAATAGACCGCCCTTTGTCCCCCGATTAATTTCGGACGGGTTTTGGCCAAGGTGACATGGGCTTTTCCAACCGTCGGATTCGTTACCCGAACGGGAACAACAACGGGTTTTAAATGCATACCGATCAGCGTATCACCGATGTCTATCCCATAATCGGCTTTAATCGATTCAACGACAACGGGAGATTCCATATTTCGGTAAGCGACCGTCGCCATCGATCCCCCGGCTTCTGGAACGGGGATAACAGTTACTTCCTCTAATTGTTTTTCCTCTTGGACAACTCTTTCTACAACGAGGGCACGATTTAAATGTTCACAACATTGGAAGGCAAGTTGTAATCCGTATTGATCGGCAAAGGCTTTTAATTCAGTGTACAAAAACTCCGCTACTTCCAATGAGCTTCCCGTTCCAATTTTTTTGCCAATCACTTCCGAAGTGGAGCATCCGACGACTAATATTTGACGGGGTTTGGGTTCTATTTGTTGGCCGAATTCTTTTAAAATTTCTCGAATTTCCCTTTGTAATTCCATCCAAATCACCTACCTATAAATGATTGAATGATCGATTTCACTTTCTATCCCTCTCATGTTTTAAAAGGGGCTGCACAAAAATACAGCCCCTTTCTTCGTAAATGAAATTCGATTGGTTACATTTCGGTGGTGGCGCTTTCCTCGGGCATGGCCAAGCCTTTTCCACTCGCATCGTTCGTGGGGTCTTCGGCTCGTGTTGTTCCTCTTGGAGTCGACGTCACCTTCCCTTTCATCAACTAATGGACTGATCGAACAGTCCCTTTTGCACATAACTTTCAATGGAGATTCATTTAGCAAAGCAATTATGCCTTTTTTTCATAGTCCATGATTTTACCGATTCTTCTTTCATGTCTGTCACCGGTAAAATCGGTTGTTAACCAAGTTTTGGCAATATCCCTCGCCAATCCTGGCCCAATAACCCGTTCTCCCATTGCTAAAACGTTCGCATCATTATGTTCCCTCGTAAGCCTTGCACTGTATACATCATGGCAAAGGGAGCAACGAATGCCTTTGACTTTATTCGCAGCAATGCTCATACCAATACCTGTTCCACAAATTAAAATCGCCCGATCAAATTCTCCATTGGCAACCTTTTCTGCAACTGGTAGAGCGTAGTCCGGATAATCCACTGACGTTTCACAATCGCATCCAAAATCCTCGTATTCGATTCCCATTTCTTCTAGTAGTTTAACAATTTCCGCACGGATGTGAATCCCACCGTGATCACTCGCTACAGCTACTTTCATGATCTTCACCTCAAGTTTGCTTTATGTCAATTCTATTTTGACATACTTTTAGAAAAATAAAAAGGATCTTGAACAACGGGTTTGAAATATTTCCGTGACTTTCCATTTCGTACAGTTTCCATCGTGAAAAGGCATCTTTTAACGCTCCTTTGAAAAATTGATTCATAACGTGCCAATGGTAAAAACGAGCAAAAATCAACGTTTTCACGACTGGATCAGCAAATGGTAAAGTATGGAACGTTATCGCTAAAAGGAACTCGATTTTTATACCTTAAATTGGGTAATTGTTTTCCGTAATTTTTCCGCATTATCCTTTAATTCAATCCCTATCTTTTGAATATTTTCCATAACATACGTTTGTTCTTGCGTCGCTGCCGCCACTTGTTGAGCACCGGCAGATGTCTGTTCGGCAATGGCAGAAACGTCCTGCGAATCTTCCGCAGTTTTTTGAATACTTTCCATCTGTTGATCAATTAAGCGGGAGATTTCTTGAACCTCATCTGCTACTTGATAAGTCGTTTTTGCCATCGTTTCCATCATCGAATTGGCCGAACCTGCTTTTTCCACCTCTCGATTCACCGACTGCACTTGATCGGTTATACGATTGACGACCGATTTAACTTCCGCTTGAATATTCGTTATTCGTTCTGTGATGCCACTGACAGCCTTTGCACTTTCATCGGCTAGTTTTCTTACCTCTTCTGCGACAACGGCAAAACCTTGTCCATGTTCTCCAGCTCGGGCTGCTTCAATGGATGCATTGAGGGCAAGAAGATTCGTCTGATCAGCGATATCGCCAACGAGTTGAATAATCTGTTCAATTTTCGCCGCTTGATCAGCCAGTCGCTCTACCGATTGTAGCGTTTCCTTACTCCCTTCAGAAGTATGCGTAATTCCTTCGATTAAAGAGAGGATCACCTTTTGACTTTCCGCTAATACATCGAGCATTTCTTTTACTGTCGTCTCCGAATGTTTCGCTTTTTTTTGCACATCTTTCGCCAATGAGGCTACTTCATCGATTGCCTCCGCTGTATTCGTAATCGACTGTGCTGAGTTTTCCGCTCCCTGCGATATTTCATCGACGGTTTGGGCGATGTTCTCCGACTGTTCTGTCGCTTTATTCGTTTCCTCGTTGATGAGAAGTACTTTTTCATTCGTTGCTGAGAAATTATGCTCAATCAACTTAACCATTTGCCGCAAATTTTTTAACATATGGTTAAAAGCAATCCCTAAGGATCGGACCTCATCATCCGTTTTCGCAATTACCACATCCACCGAAATATTCCCAGCGGACGCTTCTTCTGCTGCCCGTTCCAATCGCTTTATTGGCTTCACAAAATAGTAGCCTACGATATACGATAAAATCCCCGACCAAATGATTCCGAGGGAAAGGGTAATCAAAGTAAAGACGACTTGATTCATCGATTCTTTAAAGTATAACGGATATAATACATAAATAAAAAAAGCGCTTGTTGAGTAAGTAATAATGGCCAAAATCGTCGTCATAATGACGAGCTTTATGCGGATACTGAAGCGGTACTTCCTCTTTTCTCCCATCCTTATGCCTCCAATTCTTTTTTATTCCGCTAGTTTTTCCACCACTTTGTCCACAAGGTTCGATAGTTCTCGAAACGTTTCCCTATATGTATGAATATTGCCTCCAAAGGGATCGACTACATCCTTTTCACCTTCACCTATAAATTCGTTCAACGTAAAGGTGTTCCCTTTTGCCCGTTCAAAATGTTGGACAATAAAATCTTTATGAGATTTGGTCATCGTCAAAATGATATCCGCCCATTCCACTTCCTTTTCTGTAAGCAGCCTAGAAGAATGATTGTATGTGATATCGTTTTCATTTAATACTTGTTTTGCTAATGGAGATGCATCTAAGCCTTCCATAGCAAAAATACCAGCCGATTGAACCTCCACATCTTCTATCTGTTTGTTGTGCAAAAGGGCAGCCGCCATCGGACTTCGGCAAGTATTCCCAGTACAAACGAATAAAACTTTTATCATTCTTTGTCCTCCTACGTTAATTATAATAAACATGGATAAATATACCAAGCAATATAATGGTAAAGGCCGATTATTTCAATATGTACCAATATTCGTTCAATCCGGTTTCTTTCTCCTTCAAAAGCGATTAGAGGGGAAATAAAAATTTAAGCCCGAAGAAAAAAAGGATCGAACCGCCGAACGCCTCACTATATTTTCCAAACATTCCCCCTACCTTTTTTCCGAAAAACAGACCTGTCCAAGTTAAGCATGCGGAAAAAAAGCCAAATAAAAGGATTGCGGTAACCGCCCGGGCACCGAAGATCCCTAAAGATAAACCGATGGAAAAACTGTCTATACTTACAGAAAGGGCAAATAAAATCAATCCGAACCCAACCGGTTTAAACCGAGCCGTATCATCATTTTTAAAGCTTGAAAAACACATTTGAAGCCCGATGAAAATAAGAATGATTCCTCCAGTATAGTTCGCAACTGTACCGAACGTCTCAGACAACAATTTTCCCATTAAAATTCCGAAAAAGGGCATGCAAATATGAAAAAAACCAACTGTTAATCCAATGAAAAACATTTGTTTTCGTCGTAATGGAATCATTCCCATACCAAGACCTACGGAAAAGGCATCCATACCAACGGCAAAAGCCATGATCGATAACGTAATAAGTTCATTGATAAAGGGTATCATCGTCTTCCCCCTAAAACATTGGGACATGCTTAAATAAACATATGCTTGTTTTAGGAGGAATAGACATATTACGAAAATGATAACTGTTTTTCGTATTTCTTTTTCGAAAAAATTGATCGTTTTTTAAATCCGTTGAAATCAGTCAGCCTGTGATTCCTTAAGGATGTGATAACCAGCAGACTTTTTTAGACGATTCATAATCGCTTCCCCAATTCCTCGGGTCGGAAAGGTCTCACTTAAAATAATGTCCACCTCGGTATCGTCGAATGCTCGCAAACTTTCATATAGATGGTTCGCTACCGTAGATAAGTCGGTACGTTTCCCACATGTAATTAATACATCCGCATGGAACAGATCGGAATGTTCTTCCGTTGTTAAAACGCCTACTTTTTTCCCTTCAGAATGATAACGATCGATCATTTGTTGCATAAAACTTATCGACCCGTCAACCAATATGACCGGTGCCTTCGGAGCATAATGGGTATATTTCATACCGGGGGATTTCGGTCTTTCATCCTTTGAATGAAGGGCGGGATCAGTGGATACGGTGCCGATTACCTTCTCGATCTCTTCCTTCGTAATTCCACCGGGTCGTAAAATCATCGGCGTTGAACCTGTACAATCGATTACGGTCGATTCCACCCCGACCCCTGTATTGCCACCGTCGATGATACCAGCTATTTTTCCGTTCATATCATTCAATACGTGTTGAAATTTGGTAGGAGATGGTTTCCCAGATATATTTGCACTTGGGGCTGCTAACGGAAGCCCAGAAGCTCGGATTAGCGCTAAGGCGATCGGGTGATCCGGCATACGCATGGCAACTGTCGATAAACCAGCTGTCGCCCGGTCAGACAAAATTCCCTCTTTCTTACGTAATATAATTGTCAGCGGACCCGGCCAAAAGGAATGCATTAACTTCGTGGCAACTTCCGGAATTTCTTCGACATATTGTTCCACTTCCCTTTGATCACTAATATGAATAATGAGTGGATTATCACTCGGTCTTCCCTTTGCTTCGAATATTTTTGTTACCGCCTCATCGCTTTTGGCATTCGCCCCCAGCCCGTAAACCGTTTCTGTCGGAAAGGCGACGACCTCATTTTTTTGTAACCATCTGGCTGCTTCCATGATTTGTGGAAATGTGGGTAAATTATCCACAGATTTATCCACTTCCCATATTTTCGTTTCCATAAATGACTCCTTCTTTGTGTAAAAATAAAATGCCTATTGTATCAATCATTATACCGCAATTTGTAAAAGAAAATAAATCATTGAAAAGGAAATTCGGAAGGTTATCCACAATTTGTGAATAATCCCTAGTAATATGTGAATAACTTTGTGCTTAAATCGATCGTTTTTATAACTTTATCCACAATTCTTACGATCTGTCTTCCTCCGATTTTTTCTATTCCCCTTTCTTAACCTACAAAAGGGACGATTCCAATCGATTGGAAAAAGGAGATAAATAGAAAAAAATGCTTCATCGAGTATAAGTTTCATAGAATTGGTCAACAATGATGTACTGAAGGGAGAGAGAGCCATGAAAAAAAATCATAGTTTTGTAGCCGCCTTCTTTTTTATCGTTGTTACCATTGCGACAACCTTCAGTTTATATATTCCGAAAAGTTTCGCTACTAGTGAAGATATAGTTACTATTCCCAATGAAGCAATTCGCTTACGAATTTTAGCCAATAGCAATTCCGAACGGGATCAACGAATTAAACGGGAAATTCGGGATGTCGTAAATGAACAAATTTCCGAATGGGTTCAGGATCTTACCTCTTTTGAACAAGCACGGTCGGTGATTATCGATCATTTAGATGAAATCGAGGCTTTATCTTTATCGGTTTTAGAAAAGGAAAATGTTCATCAACCTTTAGAAGTAGACTTTGGACCGGTCCAGTTTCCAACAAAATTATACGGGCAATTTCTTTATCCGGCCGGTACATATGAGGCTGTACGAATAACGATTGGTGAAGGAAAGGGTGCCAATTGGTGGTGCGTCCTTTTTCCGCCCCTTTGTTTCCTCGACTTTTCCACAGGCACAGCAGTACAGGATGATTCGGATGGAAGTCAATCAACGACCCTTGAAGGGGAAAGGAAAAAAGATCAATCGAAAAAGGACACGAAAGAAGGGAATAATCACTTCGTAGAAGATACTGAAAAGGAACCGAAAGTAAAGTTTTTTATCATCGAGATTTTCGAAAAAATTATCTCGTTTTTTACCTAACAACTTCCAAAAGCAAATGGATGGTTTGAGAAAGAGCCACACTTAGAAAAAAGTAGTACGAAAACCGATATTTCGGAATTTGTACCACTTTTTTATCGTCCTATTAACATTTTCATATTGTTACCTACGGATGCACGCAAAGACCATCCGTTGTTTTCCATTTATATCCTTTATGATTTCTACTTCTGCATTCGAAAATCGATTCAAAATCAATTCCTTAACAGCTTTTCCTTGGGTGTGACCGATTTCAAATCCGATGAGGGTTGACTTTTTCATTACATCGGGTAACTGGTCGATAATCCTTCGGTAGAAGGTTAAACCGTCCGAACCGGCAAATAAAGCTTGTTTCGGTTCATAATTTTTTACGGTAATCGGCAAATTATCCATTTCTCCAATTGGAATGTACGGAGGATTGGAGATGATACAGTCGAACTGCTTCTTTCCAATCAGAGGAGCAAGGAGATCCCCTTCAACAAACTCGATATTTGCTCCGTATTGACGTGCGTTTTTTTTGGCGATTTTTAACGATTTCGGTGATATATCCGTCGCGGTTACATGGAGTTCGGGCATCTCCAATTTTAATGTAATCGCAATCGCGCCGCTTCCCGTACCGATGTCTACTACTTCCAACGATTGATCGGAAAAACACGTTTTCATTCGTTCGATCGCACCGAGGACAAGTTCTTCCGTCTCTGGACGGGGAATGAGACAATGTTCGCTAACATACAATTTTCGTCCGAAAAATTCCTCATAACCGGTTACGTATTGAATAGGAACCCCTTCTCCGTGCTGAACGATCATCTCTTTAAACGTCCGATATTCCGATTCGCTTAACGGACGGTGTAAATTCGCAAGGAGTTCAGCCCGTTCCATTTGGAGACAAAAACCCATGGCGATATACCCGGCATTTTCTTCCCGGTCCCTTTCCCGCAAATAGTCACGAGCCCAATTCAACGCTTCAAAAACTTTCGGTTCATTCCTTTTCATTTTCCAATATCGTCGCCTGTTCGTTTAAAATAAGGGCTTCGATTATTTCTTCCAATTTCCCTTCCAACACTTGGTCAAGTTTTTGAATCGTTAAACCAATGCGATGATCGGTTACTCGATTTTGCGGGAAATTATACGTTCGGATCCGTTCGGAGCGGTCACCTGTTCCAACCGCTGATTTTCGTGTTGCATCATATTCAGCTTGAGCCTCTTGCTGAAATTTATCATAAATGCGTGCCCGTAAAACTTTCATCGCTTTTTCTTTATTTTTAATTTGGGATTTTTCATCTTGGCAAGATACAACGATCCCCGTCGGAATATGGGTTAAACGCACGGCAGACATGGTCGTATTTACGCTTTGTCCCCCCGGTCCACTGGATGCGAACGTATCTACTCGAATATCTTTTTCGTAAATTTCCACTTCCACTTCTTCAGCTTCCGGTAAGCATGCGACGGTGGCCGTAGACGTATGAATGCGTCCACCCGATTCCGTTTCCGGTACCCGTTGGACACGGTGTGCACCGTTTTCAAATTTTAATTTAGAATAGGCACCTTTTCCGTTAATCATAAAAATAATTTCCTTGTATCCACCGAGTCCAGTCGGATGAGCTTCGATCACATCGATTTTCCACCCTTGTGACTCGGCGTATTTACTATACATGCGGAATAAATCTCCAGCAAAAAGAGCCGCCTCGTCTCCTCCCGCTGCTCCCCGAATTTCCATAATGACGTTTTTATCGTCGTTCGGATCTTTCGGTATCAATAAGATTTTTAATGTTTCTTCCAACTGTTCGATTCGCTTTTCTAATTCCTCTACTTCTTCTTTAACCATTTCCCGCATATCCGGTTCCAATTTTTCTTCTAACAGTTGTTTAGCTTCTTGCCATTCCTTTTTAACTGTTTTATATTCCCGATATACTTGGACGGTTTCTTCTATATCCGATTGTTCCTTTGAATATTCCCTCAATTTCTTCGGATCGCTAACGACGTCCGGATCACTGAGTAATTCATTTAATTTTTCGTAACGATCTTCAACTGCCTGTAATCGATCAAACATGATGTTCACCTCATCTCCCATTTACTATTAACCGATGGAAAATCCATTGACTTTCCACTAAAGATGTATAGAAAATGCGTTACTGAAAAGGAGCTAGGAATTTTGAATTTATGGACTATTCCCGAGGCTCATTTACAAGTTTCGTTTGATTTTTCAAATTATATTCTTCCTTTGGCGAATCCGGGACCTCATGGTGATGGCGACATCTCGGTTCATAACTCTCGCTAGCCCCCACCAATATGACTGGATCATAATAGGACGCAGGTTTCCCTTCGATTAAACGCTGTGTTCTACTAGCAGGGGCCCCACAAATTGAACATACGGCTTGGAGTTTCGTCAACTGTTCAGCTATACTTAATAATTTTGGCATCGGTCCGAACGGCTCTCCACGAAAATCTTGATCCAAGCCGGCTAAAATGACACGATATCCTTCATCTGCCAAATGTTGGGCCACGTCAACAATGGTATCATCGAAAAATTGAACTTCGTCTACAGCAATACAATCGATTTCCGTTGTGATGTAATTATAAATTTCCTCCGCATTTCGAATCGGCCTTGCCCGTACAGCTTCTCCATTATGGGAGACGACTTCCTCCTTACTATATCGATCATCGATTTTCGGTTTAAAAACAGCTACTTTCTGCTTTGCAAAATGGCATCTACGAACTCTACGAATTAATTCCTCCGATTTTCCTGAAAACATGCTACCACAAATCACTTCAATCCAGCCGGCTTGTTTCATCACGTACATGAAAAATTGCTCTCCTCCCGTCAACTATATCCTATATATCATATCACTTACAATATCGACCGTTTCCCTAGAATATCATTACCCTTTTATAATAAGACAAAACTCGCTCATTTTGCACTTCTTTTTTCAAATGGAAAAATCCCATAAAAAAACAGGCAAGGAAAAGTTTGTGCTTGCCTGTTTTCTTTAAATCATTATATTGACAAAAAACAATCTTACTTAACCGATTATTTAAGACCATACTTTTTATTGAACCGTTCAACACGTCCGTCCGCTGCTGCGAATCGTTGACGGCCGGTATAGAAAGGATGGCATTCTGAACAAACTTCCACACGAAGATTATTTTTTACCGAGCCGGTTTCGAATTCATTCCCACAAGCACATTTGACGGTTACGCGTTTGTATTCCGGATGGATTCCTGCTTTCATCCTATTTCAACTCCTTCTGCCCTGCATCTTTCTGATACAGAGTTAATCTCGTGTAAGTCCTTCAATAAAACACACTGGTAACATTATAACAACGTGAAGTTAGAAATGCAATAATCATTTTTTGGAATTTTTACCACGGATTCTTTATGCTGAATTGCCCCGCCGATTTACACCATTGGCTTTTAATTCGTCAATCAGATATTCGATGAATTCCTCGTTCGATTTCGTTTGTTGCAACTTTCGTAAAAATTTTTCAGCAAAATCCGGCGTATCCGACATCGATTTTCGCACAGCCCACAACACTTCCAAGTGGGATTTGGGCAGTAGCAATTCTTCCTTTCGGGTACCAGATCTTCGAATATCAATGGCAGGGAAAATTCGTCGTTCAGCTAGGGAACGATCTAAATGCAATTCCATATTGCCTGTCCCTTTAAATTCTTCATATATAACGTCATCCATACGGGAACCCGTATCGATTAATGCCGTAGCTAAAATCGTTAAACTTCCACCCTCTTCAATATTTCTAGCAGCCCCGAAGAAACGTTTAGGACGGTGAAAAGCAGCCGGATCGATTCCACCAGATAAAGTCCTTCCACTAGGTGGGATGACGAGGTTATAGGCACGGGCAAGTCTTGTAATACTATCCATCAAAATAATGACATCCCGCTTATGCTCTACAAGACGCATCGCTCGATCGAGAACGAGCTCGGCCACTTTTATATGATTTTCCGGTACTTCATCAAAAGTGGAACTGACGACTTCCGCATCCACAGACCGTTCGATATCCGTTACTTCCTCTGGACGTTCATCGATTAATAAGACGATCAATTCCGCTTCCGGATGGTTTTTTGTAATGCTATTGGCAATTTGTTTTAATAACATCGTTTTTCCGGCTTTCGGTGGGGCCACGATTAATCCCCTCTGTCCAAAACCGACCGGGGTCATTAAATCCATAATTCTTGTCGATAAAATATGGGGCTCGGTTTCCAATTTAATTTGTCGGTCCGGATAAAGGGGCGTTAATGCAGGAAAATGGACCCGTTCCTTCGCTACTTCCGGATCTTCACCGTTAACCGCTTCTACATGAAGGAGACCGAAATATCGTTCATTTTCCTTCGGCGGACGTACTTTCCCAGATACTTTATCTCCGTTTCGTAAATCAAATCGCCGAATTTGGGACGCAGAAATATAAATATCCTCCGAACTCGGTGAATAGTTGATTGGACGTAAAAATCCGAACCCTTCAGATTGGATGATGTCGAGCACACCTTCCATGAAAAAATATCCTTCCCGCTCGGCACGGGCCTTTAAAATGGAAAAAATTAATTCCTTTTTCGTCAACTTGCTGTAATAAGAAACTTGAAACTTCCGCGCAAGTTCATATAACTCTTTTAACTTCATATTTTCTAACTGGGAAAGATTCACATTCGTTTCTTCCAATACTGTACACCACGCTTTTTTTTTAAAATATATGATTATGAAAAATTGTCTATCGGATTGTTTGGATTTGAAAAAGGAAGGCAGAATTGATAAGGCAAGCATGGGGCGCTTTACGATTATCTAAATGATGAAAAACGTGCAATTACATTTATCCATATTACTTTAATATTATATAGAGAAAAATCACCATTGTAAATAAAAAGATTATTTCCCAATCATCTCAAAGGAGGATTAATCCGAACGTTCGCATTTTACGGAAGCAACCGTCAAAACAGATGCTTCCGTAAAAGTTCACGTTTTTTATGGTCGATTGAATTATTTCATCACGAGATTTGGCTTTTTTTTCAAACTATGTCTTCCTTCAATAAATCTGACCGTCCCAGATTTTGCCCGCATGACGACGGAGTGGGTAAGTCCGTAAGATCCTTTAAATTGTACCCCCCTTAACAATTCTCCGTCTGTTACACCCGTTGCGGCAAAAATGGCATCATCCCCGCGGACTAAATCTTCCATCCGTAATGTTTTTTGAACATCGATACCCATTTTTTTACATCTTTCTATTTCTTGTTCGTTTTGGGGAAGCAATCTTCCTTGAATTTCTCCACCTAAACATTTTAATGCAACGGCAGCTAACACCCCTTCAGGAGCGCCTCCACTACCGAATAAAATATCGACACCGGTGTGATCAAATGCGGTATTAATCGCTGCTGCAACATCACCGTCGTTAATTAATTTGATCCTTGCTCCGGCCTCTCGCAATTCGGCGATAATTTTTTCGTGTCTTGGGCGATTTAATACGGTGGCTACAACATCTTCAACATCTTTATTTTTCGCCTTAGCTACCGCTTTTAAATTATCAGTGACCGATGCATTAATATCGATTTTCCCCACCGCTTCGGGTCCTACTGCAATTTTATCCATATACATATCCGGTGCGTGAAGAAGGTTTCCATGATCGGCTACAGCGATGACGGAGAGGGCATTCCACCCACCGCTTGCGACAATGTTTGTTCCTTCCAACGGATCGACTGCTACATCGACTCGGGGACCGTAACCTGTACCGAGTTTTTCCCCGATATATAACATCGGTGCTTCATCCATTTCTCCTTCTCCGATCACGACCGTCCCCTTCATCGGTATCGTGTCAAACACATCCCGCATAGCTGAGGTAGCTGCATTATCTGCTTCATTTTTTAATCCCCTTCCCATCCATCTCGCCGAGGAAAGGGCAGCCGCTTCTGTAACACGCACTAATTCCATCGATAAACTTCTTTCCATAATAATCCCCCTGATTTATGTTTATAAATAGTATAACATATTTTCGTTATATAGTATCATAATAATATATTTATGAAACATTTAATCGTCAGGGGATGTATAGTATGTCACAATATTTAGGTTAAGAATTTTTGATTTGATTCATTTCTGCTTCCGTCATTTTTTCACGCCAAATGTTTGCACCTAATCCTTGCAGTTTTTCCACTACATGGCTGTAGCCCCGATCGATATGTTCAACTCCGCTAATTTCGGTAAGCCCCTTAGCCATCAACCCGGCAATCAACAAAGATGCGCCAGCGCGTAAGTCCGTTGCCTTCACCTTCGCCCCTTGGAGGGTTACTGGTCCAGTGATAATGGCCGATGCGCCTTCCACTTTAATATTTGCATTCATTCGTCTTAGTTCGTCGATATGTTTAAATCGAGCGGAATAAATCGTATCCGTTACAACACTAGTTCCTGATGCCAAAGTTAATAAGGCTGTCATCGGTTGCTGTAAATCCGTTGGGAATCCGGGATAAACGAGGGTTTTAATATCGACCGCTTTCATCTTTTCTGCACGGGATACGAATATTTGGTCGTCTCCTGTCTCCACATGCACTCCCATTTCCCTTAGTTTCGCCGTCAATGACTCCAAGTGTAGTGGAATAACATTATCGATGACGACCCCCTCACCCATTCCAGCGGATAGGATCATATACGTTCCAGCCTCAATCCGATCCGGGATAATCGTATGGCGACATCCGTGTAACCGTTCCACCCCATCGATCCGAATGACATCGGTTCCTGCCCCTTTAATTTTTGCACCCATATTTGTCAGAAGGGTAGCCACATCGATAATCTCCGGTTCTTTCGCAGCATTTTCAATAATCGTCCGTCCCTTTGCTAAAACAGCTGCAAGCATAATATTAATCGTTGCACCGACGCTGACTACATCCAAATATATTCGGGCACCGCGCAGTTCATCTGCACGCAAATAGATGGCCCCTTGTTCATTTGTCACCTTCGCACCGAGCGCTTCAAATCCTTTAATATGCTGGTCGATCGGTCGTGGTCCTAGATGGCATCCTCCTGGCAAGCCGATAACTGCCCTTTTAAATCGGCCAAGCATCGCCCCCATTAAATAGTAGGACGCCCGGAGTTTTTTCACTTTGCCGTTTGGAAGCGGCATGGAAATCATATATCTTGGATCGATTGTCATCACTTGTTCTGTCATATGAACCGATCCACCAATCTCTTCTAACAATTCCTTCAAAATGGCTACATCTGAAATATCGGGGAGTCCTTCGATCGTTACCGGTGAATCAGCCAAAATACTTGCAGGAATTAAAGCGACCGCACTATTTTTAGCCCCGCTTATTCTTACGGAACCTGTCAACGGTTTTCCGCCGATGATTTTCAATTTTTCCATAGTTATCTCCCTTCCAACGACATTTACCTGACGTAATTTTTTCCACGTTATCACCCATTATAGCCGAAAATAGGAAAATCCAAAATGAAAGAAGGTATAAACTTTTCGTGGTGAAATTTACCGGATGGGGTCCGTCCCTAAAGGGGATTTTAACATATCAATTAGCTTTTATTTCTAGAATTCCAATCGGCTAAAAATTTTTCAATACCTTGATCTGTTAGAGGGTGCTTGAATAACTGCATTATTACTTTATAAGGAACGGTGGCAATATGAGCGCCTCTTAATGCGGCTTCTGTAACATGTTGAGGATGACGGATGGATGCCGCAATAATTTCGGTATCGATCTTGTGGAGTGTAAAAATTTCCGCAATGTCGGAAATTAAGTCCAATCCATTATGACCGATATCATCAAGGCGACCTAAAAACGGGGAAACATACGTAGCGCCGGCCCTTGCAGCTAACAAGGCTTGGTTGGCACTGAAAATTAATGTGACGTTCGTTTTAATGCCCTCTTTCTTAAAAACATGAACCGCCTTTAATCCCTCCGGCGTCATTGGCACTTTAATCGTAATATTTTCAGCGATCGAGGCTAATTTTCTTCCTTCTTCAATCATCCCTTCCGCATCTAAAGAAATCACCTCTGCACTTACCGAACCAGATACAATTTCTGTAATTTCTTTCAAACGATCTTCAAAAGAAACATTTTCTTTTGCAACGAGGGAAGGATTTGTCGTTACACCTGATAAAATGCCGTACGAATAGGCTTCTTTAATTTCTTCAATATTGGCCGTATCGATAAAAAATTTCACGATTTCCAACTCCTTTTGTCCGTTATTTTAAACCTTTAAAAATCATTTCATTCCCACTTAGAATATGCCCTTTTTCCTTTCTAGCAATTCAGTAAAACATCGTTTAAACCCTTCAAAAACAAGTATAGTGAATGAAAGCCGCCTAAACAAGTAGGCGGCTTTCAATTTCAGTAAAATGGAATTTATGCTTTTTGGGAGGAACCGAATTCCCGCATTTTTTCAATGACCGTTTGTTTAATCGTTTCGCGAGCTGGCCCTAAATATTTTCTCGGATCGTATAAATCCGGTTTTTCAGCAAGTACTTGACGAACAGTTTTTGCGGATGCAATTTGGTTTTCCGTATTGACATTAATTTTAGCCGTACCTAAAGAGATGGCCTTTTGAATATCTTTTGTCGGAATGCCCGTACCTCCGTGAAGGACGAGAGGAAGTCCCGTTAATTTGCTAATTTCTTCCATTTCCTTGAACCCGAGTTTCGGTTCGCCTTTATAAGGACCGTGTACGGAACCTAAAGCAGGAGCCAATGCGTCAATATTCGTACGTTTTGCCATTTCCAAGCATTCTTGTGGATCAGCATAGATGATTCCATCGGATACGACATCATCTTCCTGTCCACCGACCCTACCTAATTCAGCTTCAACAGAAACTCCATGGATATGGGCAAGTTCAACCACTTTCGATGTAATGGCAACATTTTCTTCAAAAGGATGGTGGGATGCGTCGATCATAACGGAAGTGAAACCTGCGTGAATTGCTTTTGCACAAGTTTCAAAGCTGGACCCGTGGTCTAAATGAATCGCAACAGGAACGGTTATTTGATACTCTTCCATCAGTGCTTTAACGATAGCTGTAATAACTTTAAAACCGCCCATATATTTTCCAGCACCTTCAGACACACCGAGGATTACCGGTGATTTTTCTTCTTCAGCCGCTTGGAGAATCGCTTGGGTAAACTCTAAATTGTTTAAGTTGAATTGACCGACTGCATATCCTTCAGATTTTGCCTTTTGCAGCATTTCAGTCATGGAAACTAATGGCATGATTGTTCCTCCTTGAAAGTCAAAATTTTACCATAACAATATGTATAGAAATGGTATCGAACTATTTAGTATGATACCAAATTCATTATTATTTTACCATTACTCGTCAAAATATATTAGATATGAATAGGAAAAATTATGTACAAAATGAAAACTTCTAGTCCCTTTAACCAACATCTTGCCTATGATTCTAAATATTTTTTCACCGTATCTTTAATCTCATCAATATCAAAGGGCTTGGTAAAATAGGAAAGGGCCCCTAACTCCATCGCTTCCTGAATCATATCCAGTTCACCATAAGCTGTCATCATAATCACTTTAATATTTGCATCGATTTCCTTCAGCTTTTTTAAAATATCAATCCCATCCATCCCAGGTATTTTTATATCGAGTAAAACGAGATTCGGTCGGTTATTTTTTACATATTCAATCGCCTTTGCTCCGTTTGACGCTTGAAACGTTTCGTATCCTTCCTTTTGGAACAGTTCATTTAGTAAAATCCGAATACCAAACTGATCATCGACGATTAATATTTTATTTCCCAATTTTTATCCACCTTTCTTTTTCCTTAACATGACCAAGTAGAAAAATGCGTACCTGTATTAAATTATTCGCTCTTTATTATGTAATCCCTTCTTAAAATTCAGACTATTTATGTCAATATGTCTTTTGTCAATTTCATTTCCTTTGTTACAATAGGAAAGAAAGGAGGAAATTCGTTGGAAAAAATATTTACGACCCAATTGATTGGAAAATTAAAGAAAATAGAACAAGAGGAACAAGACGCTGTTGAAGACGGTGCAAGGTTACTTTCACAAGCGCTCGTCGGTGACGGAAACGTATACATATATGCTCAACAAGAAATGACTGGTATTTTTCATGTGGCTGCTTTTGGGGAAGAACCGTTACAGCGGGTAAAATCGTTATCTAATGAAACGATCGATGAAATCTCCTCTTCTGATCGGGGAATTTTATTTTCTAAGACAGCGGATGATGAACAGTTGCTTCATATTGCTCGTATATTAAGAAAAAAGCACGTGCCCTTTGCCGTTGTTTGTTCCACTCATGAAAAGGAACATGAAATCGAAGACCTCGCTGACGTGCTTATTAACTTGCATATCGATCAAGGACTCGTCCCAACCTTTGATGGAAAAAGGGTCGGGTATCCCCATACGATCGCAGCCTTATTCGTGTATCACCATATGAAACTGTTAATCGATGAAATGTTGGAAGACTACGAATAATGGATGTTTCGTACGTTTAAACTTCGATTTTTAGTACAAATACCTCTACAAAAAAGACAGTACAGATCTAATTTTTTACCCATTGTAAGGGGTTAGAGGCCATTCAGCCTTCGATTCACTTTTCCTATATTTAAAATGAAATGGCTTTAGCCCCGTTGAATACAGGACTAAAGCCGCTTTAATAAATTCCACTACCTAGCCAAGGGGCAGGTTATTTTTTATTCAATCTTTTTATTCTTCATTTTTGTTCGTCAAGGATGCTTGGATAAAATCCCTAAATAAAGGATGGGCATGGGTTGGTCTCGATTTAAATTCGGGATGGAATTGGCAAGCAACAAACCACGGATGATCTTTCAATTCAATGATTTCTACTAAGCGATTATCCGGACTAAGGCCTGAGAAGACTAAACCCTTTTGTTCCATCATTTCCCGATATTCATTATTAAATTCATAACGGTGACGATGTCTTTCAAAAATAACCTTTTCCCCATAGGCTTTATAGGCTTTCGTTTCTTCTTTTAATTTACACGGATACAAACCGAGCCTTAAAGTGCCACCCATATCTTCCACGTCCTTTTGTTCCGGTAGCAGGTCGATAATCGGATGTTTTGTATCCGATACGATTTCAGAACTATGGGCATCTGGTAAATGTAATACGTTCCTAGCAAACTCGATAGATGCTAATTGCATTCCAAGGCAAATGCCGAGGAAAGGAACGTTATTTTCACGGGCATATTCGATCGCATTGATCTTACCTTCAATTCCTCTGTCGCCAAATCCGCCGGGTACAAGGATACCATCTGCTCCCTTTAACAAATTAACTGCATTTTCCCTCGTAACATGTTCCGCATTGATCCAGTCAATTTCAATATCCGAATCAAATACATATCCAGCATGTTTCAATGATTCCACAACGGAAATATAGGCATCTTGTAATTCCACATATTTTCCAACGAGAGCGATTTTTACCTTTTTGGACAAGTTCCGAACCTTGTTTACTAAATTTTCCCACTCGTTCATATCCGGTTCATGACTAACGATTTTCAGATGATTACATACGATCTCATCCAACCCTTGTTCTCGCATCGCAAGGGGAACTGCATATAAGGTGTCCGCATCCCGGGACTCGATTACCGCCTCCGATTCAATATCACAAAAGAGGGCAATCTTTTCCTTTAAATCTTGTGAAATTGACTTTTCTGTGCGAACGACGATTACATTCGGTTGAATTCCAAGACTTCTTAATTCCTTCACGCTATGTTGGGTCGGCTTTGTTTTCATTTCCCCTGCTGCTTTAATATAAGGAACGAGGGTACAATGAATATACATAACATTGGAACTGCCAACATCACTTTTCAACTGACGGATTGCTTCCAAAAATGGTAACGATTCGATATCTCCAACCGTACCACCGATTTCAGTAATAACCACATCTGCTCCCGTTTCCCTGCCAGCACGGAACACCCGATCTTTAATTTCATTCGTAATATGGGGAATCACTTGAACCGTTGCGCCTAAATAATCCCCCCGCCGTTCCTTTTTCAACACACTGGAATAAATCTTACCAGTTGTCACATTGGAATACTTATTTAAATTAATATCGATAAATCGTTCATAATGTCCTAAATCCAAATCCGTTTCTGCACCGTCATCGGTCACAAACACTTCCCCGTGCTGATATGGACTCATCGTCCCTGGATCCACATTAATATACGGATCAAATTTTTGAAGGGTTACGTTTAATCCACGGTTTTTCAACAGTCTACCTAATGATGCGGCAACGATTCCTTTTCCAAGGGAAGATACGACCCCACCTGTTACAAAAATATATTTTGTCATGAAAAATCCCTCCAATTATTCTTTCAAATTCCATAGTCAATCATTGGAATATTTAATGTACGAAATGAATGAAAACATCATCCGATCGCCAAATCGTTACCAAAAACGATCATCTGAAAAAGTGTAGTATTTTCAAAAAAATAAAAAATAAAAAAATAAAACTCCGCTTACAGATGTAAGGGAGCGTATTCGTTTCTTTTCATTATTTATAATTTTATTGAGCCCAAAAAGAATAATACAAGTTTCTTGAAAAAAAGTCAAGAAGAGAGTAATTATTCTCTTTTTCCTTTCGGATCATCTTCGAACTCATCATCTAATTCATCGCTTTCCCCATCGTCAACGAAATCTTCGTCGATCAATAAATCTTCGTCATCAATTAATTTATCATCTTCAAAATCATCATCGATTAGTTCATCATCTTCAAAATCGTCATCCTCTTCATCTAAATCTTTTTCTTCATCTTCATCGAGAAACTCATCCTCATCCAACTCTTCAAATTCATCGTCGAAGTCCAAACTTTCTTCATCCATTTCATCAATATCGTCCAAATCATCCACAGGTTTTGCCTTTTTCTTCTTAGGACGAACATTTGGTACAATTTCATCTTCAATTTTGTCCATCGGATACCAGGCTTTAATTCCCCAAGTGTTCGCACCAACATTCATAAAACGCCCATCAAAATTCAAATCCGTATAAAATTGGGCAATTTTTTCATTCATTTCTTCTTTAGATATGTTTTTTATGGCTACAATTTCATCTACCAATTGTGAAAAGGGAAGCGGTTGTTTTTTCTGTGATAAAATTTCATAAGCAATTTCAATTAAAGACAGCTCTTGCAATTGTTCTAAAGATAATTGTTCCAAACTCACTTTCGCACGTCCTTTCTGTTTTTCGAAAACAGTATACTAATTTTATGAGTCCTTAGCAAATCGATTGATGAGCTTTAATCTTTACCGTTTGGATACTAACCATTATAAACAATACCAGTCACTTTATGCCAGTCTGTTGTACAATTTTGTACATCATTATTTTATTGTATACAAATCATTCTCATCGACCCCGTTGTTTCCAAACTTTAATCGCACGGTATAAAAAAAATATTGATAAGAGAAGGAAAGGAATGGCTCCTAGCTGAATGTTGTAAAAGTAAGTGATGATGAAAAAGGACAATAATACGATTCCAATGATGAATAAAATCTTTAAAATAACGATCACTTCCCTTACTAGGAATATAGCCTACTTGCAATATATAATAGTACACATTTCATGACAATACATATTTTTCGACCTTCATCAAAGGCGATCTTTATGAACCGGCCGTCGCCCTTTGACGAGTAAAATGAAAACGTAGAAAAGGTAGGTTGTTTTACTGATACTGTAGAGTTCTAATATTATTATAACAAAAAGGGACTGTCCAACCAGTCCCTAAGTTGATGAAATGCAAGGTGGAGGCGACCCGAGCGGCAACAGCACGAGCTGAAGACCCAGCAGACGAGCTTCCGAGATTAGGGGCCTTAGATCGTACCTGCGGAAAGCACCACAACCGAAATGAAATCAACCGAATTTCATGAATTGGGGCTGTGCTTCTTTGACAGCCCCTTGAAAGGATTTAAATATTTCTTCGATATTGTCCTCCAACTTCATACAGAGCTTTCGTAATCTGACCGAGGCTTGCTACTTTGACGGTTTCCATCAATTCTTCAAAAATATTTCCTCCACTTTCGGCTACTCGTTTCAATCTCTCTAACGCTTCCTCCGCCTTTCCTTCATTGTGTTTTTTAAATTGTTGTAAATTGCGAATTTGCGTTTCCTTTTCCTCTTTTGTCGCCCGTACCAGTTCCATATTATTGATTTCTTCTTCCTTCGGTGGATTCGGATTTAAAAACGTATTGACTCCGATAATCGGTAATTCACCGGAATGTTTTTTCATCTCATATTCCATCGATTCATCTTGTATTTTTCCTCGCTGATATTGATGCTCCATGGCACCAAGAACGCCTCCCCGGTCGTCCAAACGCTCGAATTCTTGTAAAACGGCCTCTTCTACTAAATCGGTTAACTCTTCGATAATAAACGATCCTTGCAACGGATTTTCATTTTTCGTTAAACCGAATTCTTTCGTAATGATCATTTGAATAGCCATCGCCCGACGAACCGATTCCTCTGTCGGGGTCGTAATCGCTTCATCGTATGCATTCGTATGCAATGAATTACAGTTATCATAAAGGGCTATAAGGGCTTGAAGGGTCGTTCGGATATCATTAAAGTCGATCTCTTGTGCATGGAGGGATCGGCCGGATGTTTGAATATGATATTTCAATTTTTGACTCCGTTCATTGGCTCCGTACTTTTCCTTCATGACAATTGCCCAAATTCTCCGTGCTACCCTTCCGATTACGGTATATTCTGGATCGAGACCGTTAGAAAAGAAGAATGATAGATTCGGTGCAAAGTCATCAATATCCATGCCCCGGCTTAAATAATATTCCACGTAAGTAAACCCATTGGCCAATGTAAAAGCGAGTTGGGTTATTGGATTGGCACCTGCTTCGGCAATATGATATCCAGATATGGATACGGAATAATAGTTTCGCACGTTCCAATCGATAAAATATTGTTGAATATCTCCCATCATCCGAAGGGCAAATTCGGTTGAAAAGATACATGTATTTTGTCCTTGATCTTCCTTTAATATATCGGCTTGAACCGTTCCCCGCACCGTTTGTAACGTGTATGCCTTCACTCGTTCATATTCCTCTTCTGTAAGAGGTCTGCCTAAACTTTCCTCTTCAACTTCCACTTGTTGGTCAATGGCCGTGTTCATAAACATCGCTAAAATAATCGGTGCAGGACCGTTAATCGTCATCGATACGGACGTTTGAGGATGACATAAATCGAATCCCTTAAATAGTTTTTTCATGTCATCTAGCGTACATACACTTACTCCACTTTCTCCGATTTTCCCGTAAATATCCGGACGATAATCCGGGTCTTCTCCGTATAATGTTACCGAATCAAAGGCTGTACTCAATCGTTTAGCTTGGTCGTCCTTCGATAAATAATGAAAACGTCGGTTCGTTCGTTCCGGTGTTCCTTCCCCGGCGAATTGGCGCTTCGGATCTTCCCATTGGCGTTTAAACGGGAAAACACCTGCAGTGAAGGGAAAGGAACCCGGGACATTTTCCTTAAACACCCATCGGATAATTTCACCATAATCTTTATACTTTGGCATCGCCACCTTTGGAATCTCAAGGCCGGATAAACTTTTCGTGTATAAATCCGTGACGATTTCCTTGTCGCGAATTTTCGTGACGAATTGATCCTTCGAATACATTTCCTTCGTTTGTTCCCATCGCTGGATAATTTTTTTCGATTCGTCCGTCAATTTATTGTCAATTTCTTGCTTTAATGTTTCAAGGAATTTTAAAAGAACCCCATCCCCATCCTTTTCCTTCGCTAATTTTATCGCCCCATCAAGCTGGAATAATTGCCTTGCATAGTCGACTTGTTGTTCCACCTTCTTATGATATCCCCTTACCGTATCGGCAATTTCCCGCAAATAGTGCCGACGATTCGGCGGAATGATCGTATGACGTTTTTTCGTCTTTTCATATTTCGAAAGGGATGTTTTCCATTCAAATCCGCTTCGTTTATCCAATTTTTCCACCAGGGCAGCAAACAACGCATTCGTACCCGGATCATTAAATTGGTTAGCGATCGTTCCATATACAGGCATGTCTTCATAACGTTCATCGAAACGATTTCGGCTCCGTTGATATTGTTTTTGAACATGTCGCATTGCATCTTCCGAACCTTTTTTATCGAATTTATTTATAGCAATTAAATCGGCAAAATCAATCATATCGATTTTTTCTAATTGGGTAGGTGCTCCGAACTCACTCGTCATGACATATATGGAAACATCGCTAACTTGAACAATGTCCGCATCCCCTTGACCGATCCCGCTCGTCTCAACGATGATTAGATCAAAACCGGCAGCCTTCAAAACCGATAGGGCATCTTGAATTGCCAAGGATAGTTCGCTTCGAGAATGTCTCGTTGCTAGACTACGCATATATACCCGAGGTGAAAAAATCGCGTTCATTCGAATGCGGTCACCGAGTAATGCACCACCTGTTTTTTGCTTCGTCGGATCGATGGATAGGACGCCGATTTTCTTTTCTGGAAATTCGTTTAAAAACCTTCTTACGAGTTCGTCTGTTAATGAGCTTTTCCCCGCTCCACCCGTACCTGTAATTCCGACGATTGGAACCGATTTTTCGTTGTTTTTAATTTTTTCCAGCAGTTGCTCGCCACTAGCTGCAATTTCCAACAATGCACCATTGTGTCGATTTTCCACGATTTGTTCAGTTAACGTAATAAATTTGGCAATTGCCTGCATATCCCCTTGGAAAAGTTTCGGAAGTTCGGAAGTAAGATCATCAGTTACCGTAGGGAAATCGCAAGCTTCTAACATCACATTGATCATCCCTTGAAGCCCGAGTTCCCTTCCGTCATCCGGTGAAAAAATCCGTGAAATTCCATATGCTTCAAGTTCTTTAATTTCCCTCGGGATGATCACACCACCACCTCCTCCGAAGATTTTCACATGGCCTGCCCCCCTCTTTTGGAGCAAGTCATACATATATTTAAAAAACTCCATATGTCCCCCTTGATAGGAAGATACAGCAATTCCCTGTACATCTTCTTGAATAGCCGCTCGGACAATTTCTTCTACGGACCGATTGTGGCCGAGGTGAATGACTTCCGCTCCACTCGATTGGAGAATTCTTCGCATAATATTGATGGCCGCGTCATGTCCATCGTACAAGCTCGATGCAGTCACAAAGCGAATGTTATTTTTCGCCTTATAAATTTCATCCTTCACCCAAATCTCCCCCCTGTTCAAAAATAAAATACGTATCTTCCTATTTGGAAATTTGATCGATTCCATTGATCAAAAGATGAAATTGCCATTCCGTATATTTTTCCAATGTATAATGCTTTCGTAGCGCCCACCGTCGAAATCCCCACATTTGACCTTGGACGATAATGTTATGGGCGTATAGTCGAATTTGTTCATCAGAAACGACCGAGCCCTTTTGGTCAAAATATCGCCTTAATAAATCTTCGAAGACAGCCACCATTTCCAACTCTTTTTTTAAAACGACCGGCAACATTTCCCGTGGCAACGATTTAATCTCCTGATACATTACGAGCACTTCATCCTGCAATTCATCCATGATTTTGAAATATGCAGCAATCCCCTCTTTAATCGTTTCCTTTGTTACGTGTCGAAAATGGAGAGCCCTTTTAATCTTTTCCTGCACTTCGTCGTAAATTTGGTCGCAAACGAGATAGAGAATATCTTCCTTCGTTCGAATGTATTCGTAAAGCGTACCAATACTAAAACCCGATGCTTTTGCGATTTCTCTCGTCGTCGTTCGATGAAAACCCTTTTCCTTAAAAAGCGATATCGCTCCTTTGATCATCTGTTCCCGTCTTATTTGAATTAATCGTGTATCTTTTACCGAAGATGGTACCGTTTGTTTTTCACTCAAGGGACCACTCCTTTTTCTTAGGGATTTTTTCTGACGATTCCACTCCACTCATTCGATTACAACATTCTTGAGATTACGAGGCGTTGGATTTCTTGTGTTCCTTCGTAGATTTGTGTAATTTTCGCATCTCGCATAAAACGCTCGACCGGGTATTCCTTCGTATATCCGTATCCACCGAAAATTTGTACTGCTTCCGTCGTTACTTTCATCGCCGTATCGCCTGCGAATAATTTTGCCATTGCCGATGCTTTTCCGTATGATTTTCCTTCTGATTCCAACCATGCAGCTTGGTACGTTAATAGTCTCGATGCTTCAATATTCGTCGCCATATCTGCCAATTTAAAGGAAATGCCTTGATTGGCCATGATCGGCTTTCCAAATTGATGGCGTTCCTTTGCATAGGAAAGGGCTGCATCAAAGGCACCTTGTGCGATTCCAACGGCTTGAGCTGCAATTCCGTTCCTTCCCCCATCCAATGTCATCATCGCGATTTTAAATCCTTGACCTTCTTCTCCAAGCAAATTTTCCTTTGGAACGATGCAGTCTTCAAATATAATTTCCGTCGTAGGCGAAGATCGAATCCCTAATTTTTTCTCTTTTTTCCCGGTTTTAAACCCAGGAAATCCACTTTCCAAAATAAATGCGCTCACTCCTTTATGTTTTAACGAAGGATCGGTTAAAGCGAAAACGATATAAATATCTGCTATTCCACCGTTTGTAATAAAGATTTTTGAACCGTTCAATACATAATGGTCCCCTTCTTTTCTTGCGGTCGTTTTCATAGCACCTGCATCGGATCCAGATTCAGGTTCCGTTAATCCGTAAGCCCCGATTTTCTCCCCTTTTGCCAACGGGGTTAAATATTTCCTTTTTTGCTCTTCCGTTCCGAATTTAAATATTGGCCAACTCGCTAGCGAAGTGTGGGCAGATAAAACAACACCTGTCGATGCATCGACTCGGGATAGTTCTTCTACCGCGATGGCATAGGCTAAATAATCACTTCCGATTCCTCCATATTCTTCAGGCCATGGGATACCCGTCAAACCTAACTCTGCCATTTGATCGAAAAGAGCACGATCAAACCGTTCCTCTTCATCTCTTATTGCAGCAGTGGGTGCCACCTCATTATTTGCGAAATCTCTTACCATTTTTCGTATCATTTCATGTTCTTCCGATAATTGAAATTGCATCGTTATTCCCCCTTTTCCCCATGTTTTTCACCATTTTATAAGTATTTACTAATGACGATTCGTTGGATTTCATTCGTTCCTTCATAAATTTCCGTCACTTTTGCATCACGGAAATATCTTTCCACCGGATAATCCTTCGTATATCCGTAACCACCGAAAATTTGTATCGCCTCCGTGACAACTTCCATAGCTGTTTGTGTCGAAAATAATTTCGCCATCGACGCTTCTTTACCGACCTTTCTTCCTTGCGTTCGTAATTGGGCTGCTCGATAGACGAGTAGTTTTGCTGCTTCGATTTTCGTCGCCATATCTGCCAATTTAAAGGATACGCCTTGATTGGAAATGATTGGTCTATCAAATTGGTGTCGACTTTTTGCATATTGAAGTGCCTGTTCATAAGCAGCTTCCGCAATTCCGAGGGCTTGGGCAGCAATTCCAATCCGACCGACATCTAAATTGGCCATGGCGATTTTAAACCCTTCTCCTTCCTCCCCAAGACGCTGGGTTTGGGGAATTCGCATATGATCGAAGGTTAATTGAACCGTTCGAGAGCCGTTTAACCCCATCTTTTTTTCATCTTTTCCGATGATCAGCCCCGGTGTGTTTTTCTCAACGATAAACGCTGTAATCCCTTTGTCCTTTCGTCGTTCATCCATCGTGGCAAAGACGATGTAGACGTCCGCTTCTCCTCCGTTCGTGATGAATACTTTACTCCCGTTAATGATGTATTCATTTCCTTCTTTATACGCTTTCGTCTTCAAGGCCGATGCATCGGAACCGGCGCTTTCCTCCGTTAAACAAAAGGCACCTAGATACTTACCGCTAGCCAATTTTGGAACGTAGGTTTCTTTTTGTTCTTCCGTTCCGAAATAGAATATTGGGTTCGTCCCGACGGATGTATGAACAGATAAAATCACACCGAGGGCTGCGCTGACTTTTGAAAGTTCGTGAATAGCGATGATGTATGATGTAAAATCCATACCTGCACCACCATATTTCGTCGGAATCGGAATGCCCATTAAGCCGAGGTCACCCATCTTCTTTAACAATTCCCGAGGGAAAATCCCCTGTTCCATCTTTTCCACAAACGGTGCCACTTCCTGTTCAGCAAAATCGCGAACCATTTTTCGAAGCATGTTTTGTTCATCGGTAAAGGTAAACAATTTCACTCCCCCTTATCGAACGCAATCATTCGCAGAACCCATTTTTACTCGTAAACGTAAAAGCCCCTTCCATTCTTTTTCCCGAGCCAACCGGCATTCACATATTTCCGAAGCAACGGACAAGGTCGATATTTATCATCGCCCAATCCTTGGTGGAGAATTTCCATAATGTATAAACATGTATCCAATCCGATAAAATCTGCTAGTTCCAGCGGTCCCATCGGATGGTTCATGCCGAGTTTCATAATTTCATCGATCGCTTCCTTCGTAGCAACCCCTTCTTGAAGGGCATATACCGCTTCGTTAATCATCGGCATAAGCACTCGATTCGAAATAAAGCCGGGAAAATCATTAACTTCGACAGGCACTTTTCCAATTTGTTCGGTAATCTTTTTCACCGTCAAATACGTTTCGTCGGAAGTGGCTAATCCGCGAATGATTTCCACGAGTTTCATAACGGGAACCGGATTCATAAAATGCATACCGATGACCTTTTCCGGTCGATTCGTAGCAGATGCTAATTCAGTTATGGGTAGAGAAGATGTATTCGTTGCTAAAATAGTCGTCTTCGGGGTAATTTTATCTAATTGTCGAAATATTTGTTTTTTCGTGTCCATTTTTTCAATCGCTGCTTCAATCACGAGATCCCGATCTTTCCCTTTGTGCAAATCCGTAGTTATTTCTATATTTTGAAGAGTTGTGTTCTCGTCTTGTTCGGTTATTTTCCCCTTTTCTCTTTGTCGTCTTACGTTTTCAACAATTCGATCGAACCCTTTTTCAACACGCGCTAAATCGATATCGTGTAAGACGACATGGAAACCTGCTTGGGCGCAAACTTGGGCGATTCCAGCCCCCATTTGCCCCGCTCCTACCACCATGATTTTTTCCATTTCCCTCTGTTCCTCCTTCGTAGTTCCATTGCCTTGAAATGAATGAACTTGGAATCAGCTATTGTTTCGGCACTTCGATGAGCATCGCATCCCCTTGACCGCCACCGCTACAAATGGCCGCAATGCCAAGTCCTCCACCCCTTCTTCGTAATTCATAAGCCAGCGTTAATAGAATCCTTGCCCCACTTGCTCCAATCGGATGTCCTAAAGCGACCGCCCCTCCATTTACATTAATTTTTTCTTCGTCTAAATGGGCGATTTGACTTGAGGCTAACGTAACCGCACTGAAGGCTTCATTAATTTCAAATAAGTCGATATCATCTACTTCTTTTCCCGTTTTCTTTAATAGTTTGTTGATGACTAAACCAGGCGTTTTTGGAAAATCCTTTGCTTCCACTGCAATGGTGGCGCTCGCAATAATTTTTGCCAGCGGTTTTCTTCCTTCCCGCTTCGCCCGCTCCTCATCCATTAAAACGAGGGCACAAGCACCATCATTTACACCGGGTGCATTTCCCGCGGTAATCGTTCCGTCTCGATCAAATGCAGGTTTTAAGGATGCTAGTTTTTCTAAAGATGTATCCCTTCTCGGTGCTTCATCATGAACAATCGTTTCTACTTTTCCCTTTTTCACCGGAACTTCCACCGGTACGATTTCTTCTGCTAACTTTCCAGCATCCATCGCTGCAATTGCACGCTGATGACTACGAAGGGCCCATTTGTCTTGTTTTTCACGGGAAATTTCCAATTCATCGGCTGTAGCATTTCCATAATTACCCATATGGACCCCTGAAAAGCTACAAGTGAGACCATCATAGATCATGGAATCGATGAGTTCCCCATGCCCCATTCGATAACCTTGTCTCGCCTTTTGTATGAAATAGGGAGCATTGGACATGGACTCCATACCTCCAGCAACGATCGTTTCCGCTTCTCTAGAGCGAATATACATATCCGCCATTGCGACGCTTCTTAAGCCAGATGCACATACTTTATTGATCGTTTCCGTCGTCGCGCTCCATGGAATACCGGCAAATCGGGATGCCTGCCTTGAAGGAAGTTGCCCTTGACCTCCTTGTAATACCGTACCCATGATGACATGTTCGACTTCATCAGGACGTACCTTCGCCCGTTGTAAAGCTTCCTTAATGGCTATACCTCCAAGTTCCGGTGCCTTTTTCCCACTTAAAACACCGTTTAATTTCCCAAAGGGTGTTCTTGCCCCTTCTAAAATGACCGTTTTCCCCATTTTTCTTCCCCCTTGTTTCTTAATTCATGTATATGAAGTAGATCTTCCCTGCCCGGTTTTCTTCAACCGAAAGGAAGATACTTGTTAACGCTTACAATTAAGTGAAAATCCCCTTTTCAATATGATCATTATGTTTATGTTGTCAAAGGTCTATGGCGACTGAACGCTCGCTCAATGTACCCGATTTCAGTTCGGGAGTGGGACAATGTTCGCCCCGCTCCCGTCTATGATTATCTTACAATAGGATTCTAAAAAAAGGAATGTATTTTTCAATTTTTTTGAATGTTTAAAAGGAACCCTTCTTTATTCCATTAGGAAACTTGCTTATCCGATTGTCCGCAAACGGCCTTTTCCAAAATTTCCGCAACATCGTATGTTCCTACCGTATCTTCCACTTCCTTCGCCTTCGTTCCATCCGATAGCATCGTCAAACAATATGGACAAGCCGTTCCAATTGTCGTCGGATTTACCTTTAACGCCTGTTCCGTACGGGCAACATTGATTCGATTCCCCGTATCTTCTTCCATCCACATTAAACCACCGCCGGCTCCACAACACATGGCCGTTTCCCGGTTCCGTTCCATTTCGACTAATTCCACCCCTTTGATCGCCTTTAATATTTCTCGGGGCGGATCATACACATCATTGTATCGACCTAAATAACAGGAATCGTGGAATGTAATCCGCTCATTCACTTCATAAATGGGCTTTAAACGACCTTCTTTTAAAAGTTGGAGTAATAACTCGGTATGATGGTAAACTTCCGCTTTTAAGCCAAATTCCGGATATTCATTTTTAAAAATATTATAAGCGTGGGGATCGATGGTAACGATTTTTTTCACACCGTACTTTTCGAACTCTTCAATATTTTTCACTGCCAACTCTTGGAATAAAAATTCATTGCCAAGACGTCTAGCCGTATCTCCAGAATTTTTCTCCCGATTTCCTAAAATAGCAAATTTCACCCCTGCTTCATTTAACAATCGTGCAAAGGAAAGGGCTATTTTTTGGCTTCGGTTATCGAAAGCACCCATGGAACTTACCCAGAATAAATATTCAAAATCCTCTCCCTTTTTCTTTAGCTCCTTAACAGTTGGGATGGATACGTCCTCCCGCAACGTACGCCAATTTTCCTTTTCCTTTCTGTTCAACCCCCACGGATTTCCTTGTCTTTCAATATTTTGCATGGCCCGCTGAGCATCCGGGTTCATTTTTCCTTCTGTCAATACGAGGTATCTACGTAAATCAATAATTTTATCCACATGTTCGTTCATCACCGGGCATTGGTCTTCACAATTCCGACATGTGGTACAGGCCCAAATTTCCTCCTCGGTAATCACATCTCCTATTAAACTTTTTTGATAGAGGAGAGATGCTGCAGATTCTTCTGCGCCTGCCTCCATTGCTTGCATCGCCAACTGGTTGCCCGTTGTTTTCGAAAATAGAAATTGGGGTACCCACGGTGATTTGGATGTGACCGCCGCACCGTAATTCGTTAAATGATCCCTCAGTTTTACGATTAAATCCATCGGCGACAACATTTTTCCTGTTCCAGTTGCCGGGCACATATTCGTACAACGACCACATTCGACACAGGCGTATAAATCGATCAACTGGAGTTGGGTAAAGTCCTCGATTTTTCCAACGCCAAAGGTTTCCTTCGATTCATCTTCAAAATCGATGCTTCTCAATTTACCCGGTTTTTCCAAACGGTTTAAAAATACATTGACCGGTGCTGCGATTAAATGGGCGTGCTTCGATTGTGGGACGTAGACTAAAAAGATGAGCAATACGAGCAGATGGATCCACCAGGCGATATAAAACAGAACGGACGCTGCAAAGGGACTGACCCAGGAAAAGAGATAGGCAATCGATGAGGCGATCGGTTCCGACCATGTGAAGTCATGACCGTGCCAAAGGATTCCCATACCGTTTCCGAAAAGGACAGACAACATTAAAGTTCCGATAAAAATAAGGACGAGACCATTTTTCAACCCTCGTTTCAATCGGACGAGCTTTTCTATATACCGTCGATAAAACGCCCAGACGACCGCGACTAAAATGATAAACGTAACGATTTCTTGGAAAAATGTAAACCAAGCATACATAGAGCCAAAGGGCAAATGGGAGCCTGGCTTAATCCCTTTCCAAATAAAATCGATCGCTCCGAATTGAACGAGAATGAAGCCGTAAAAAAACATGACGTGAATCGTACCGCTTTTTTTATCTTTCAACAGTTTTTTTTGTCCAAATACATTTACCCATATTTTTTGGAACCGTTCTTTAAATTTCCGATCGAATTCTTCCCTTTGTCCTAGTTTAATATAAGTGATTCTTGTTTTAACGACATAGAGGAATAGCCAAACCGCATAAATTGTTACAAGTGCGGCAGCGATCCCGTTCACCCATAGAAACATTATCCCGCATCCCCCTTTAGTTGTTTTTCTTTTTCTACCCCTTTTCAACATAAAACGTACATGTTACCCCTATTATACAATAATGAATGAACATTCAGTCAATGTTTTTGCAAAAAATATTTATTCTTTCTTCGACAAATTTATCACTTCTCTCCTCTAAATCTTTTTTCACGAGAGATTATCTTCATTTGAATAAAAAAAAGAGAATGAAAGGAAATCTTCATCCCTTCATTCTCCATTTCGTTTTACATTTTTTCCGGAGCTTCAACACCTACAAGGGAAAGTGCATTTTTTAACGTGATTTGCGTTGCTTTGACAAGGGCTAATCGGGCCTTCGTAGCCTCTAAGTTATTTTCATCCAACACTTTCACTGCATTATAGAAGCTGTGAAAAGCACTCGATAGGTCATGAATGTAATTTGTAATCCGGTTCGGTGCCCGTTTTTCTGCTGCTTCAATGACCGCTTGAGGAAACTCCCCTAATTTTTTCAATAAATCGTATTCCTTTGTTTCACAAATCGGGGAAAAATCCGTATCCGCGGAAATTTCAATCCCCTTTTCTTCACTTTGGCGTAAAATACTACAGCTTCTAGCATGGGCATACTGAGCATAGTATACCGGATTTTCATTCGACTTGGATACGGCTAAATCTAGATCAAAGTCGAGGTGCGTATCCGGATTTCTCATGGCAAAATGGTAACGTACGGCGTCTAACCCGACTTCCTCTACCAGTTCCCGCATCGTAACGGCCTTCCCTGTCCGTTTACTCATCTTCATTTTTTCGCCGTTTTTATAAAGCTGCACCATTTGTAAAATGATGACTTCTAAATCGTTCGGGTCAAACCCCATC
Organism: Fervidibacillus halotolerans; assembly: GCF_026547205.1. Lineage (GTDB taxonomy): Bacteria > Bacillota > Bacilli > Bacillales > Caldibacillaceae > Fervidibacillus > Fervidibacillus halotolerans. The sequence goes on from NZ_CP106877.1 coordinate 2,485,539, forward strand.
GCTTCTAACCCGGCTTTCATACGGGTAATATATCCGTGGTGGTCTGCTCCCCAAATATTAATGACTTTCGAAAAGCCCCGTTCGAATTTATTTTTATGGTAGGCTAAATCAGGTGTCAAATACGTATACGAACCGTCTGATTTTACTAACACCCGATCCTTGTCATCACCGTATTGGGTCGAGCGCAACCAGACAGCCCCGTCCTTGTCGTAAATTTGTCCCTTATTTCGTAGGAATGATAAAACTTCCTCGATCTTTCCTTCTTCGTATAAAGACGTTTCACTATACCAAACATCAAATAGGACACGGAAATCTTCCAAATCCTTTTTTAATTTATCCATTTCGTATTTTAAACCGTAAGATCTGAAAAATTGATATCTTTCTTCTTCATCTTTATGGACGAGTTCATCTTTAAATTCCTCAGCCAGTCGCTTTCCGATTTGAACAATGTCTTCCCCGTAATATCCATCTTCCGGTAAGTCCTTTTCAATTCCTAAAGCTTGAAAATAACGGGCTTCCACCGATAAAGCGAGATTGTGAATTTGGTTGCCGGCATCGTTTATGTAATATTCCCGAGTCACATCAAATCCGGCCGCATCTAAAATGTTGCAAAGAGAATCCCCAACGGCAGCTCCCCGGGCGTGACCGAGATGCAAGTCACCGGTTGGATTGGCAGATACGAACTCAACTTGGATTTTTTCTCCCTTTCCATAATTTGAATGGCCGTATTTGCTACTTTCTTTTAAGATGGTCGGTATTAAGTCGGTTAAATAACGGTTATCCATAAAAAAATTGATGAATCCCGGTCCAGCAATTTCGATTTTTTCCACATACACCTTCTTTTGATCAAACTGTTGGACGATTCCTTCAGCGATTCTTCGCGGAGCATTTTTAGCAATTTTTGCTAACTGCATCGCTATATTTGTGGAATAATCGCCGTGAATCTTTTCCTTCGGTACTTCCAATATAATGTCAGGTATTTCATCAACACTAGCAAGTTTCGCCCGTTCGATAGCTTTTTGAATTTCATCCTTCAGTTGTTGTTGAATTGACGCAACGATGTTCATGGTAATTGTGCCTCCTTAAAAGTAAACGAAAGTTGATAATACCCTACTTCCATTTGTTCCATGAAAAATTGATAATTAATTTTTATTATACCTTGTTTAATTTTTTGATCCCAGTGAAATTTTAATGAATCGGTTACCGTTTGTAGTAAAAAGGTACCAACATTCGTTTGAAGGGAACCTCCGGACTTTCCTTCCCTTTGGAACGCCAATCTCATATTCACGGCACCCTTTCGTATAATTTGAAGCGTTTCTTTCTGATATTTAACGATTGTACGGACTGTTCCTTCTTCCTTTATTTCATCGTAAATTAAATAAGAGGTACTTCCTTTTTCATAAAATTTTCCAAAAAGAATAAGTTCCATATTCTCGATATTACCTTCTTGTTCCATACGAGTATGTAACGTAATTTTTACTGGAATTCCTAAATTTGACACATCCCCACATCCTTCTATTTTCAAAGGAAGCAGATATATACTCCTTTCCCCTTGTTCCGAACAATCTCTAATATTTCTATTTTGCTATATAAATTCAATAAAAACAAGGGGGGATGATGTGTTCGATTCGTATCATTTCTTCCTCCGACCGTGTATACGTTCAATAAACATTTTGGAAAAATATCTATTCCCACCCGCCTTTTTTCCCTTTTTTACCTTTCCTACGTTTAAGCTCGTATTCTTTTTCCCATAATTTTAAAAAGGTGTTGTCGTCACTTGTATAAAGGTATAAAGGAGGGGAATACTTTGGAACTTTCAATCAATGAACATTTGAAAAAAACGTGGAAATATATAAAAACGACCTCATTTATCGCTTCTTTATTAGTTATTGTTATTTTTTTCTTGATTACCGGAATATATACGACCGCCAAATTCTTTGGACCACCTCCCCTTGAAGTTCCACAAACGACCGTATACTATGCCAATGATGGGCAAATTATAGGTGAAACAAGTAACGGCCAAAAGCGCTATTGGGTCGATTTACAAGATATTTCTCCCCATTTAATCCGTGGGACAATTGCCATCGAAGACAAACGGTTTTATTCCCACATCGGGTTCGATATAAAGCGAATAATCGGAGCCCTCCTAGCCGATTTAAAAGCACTTGCGAAGGTACAAGGGGGAAGTACCATTACCCAACAATACGCGAGAAACTTATTTTTAAGTCATGAAAAAACATGGAAAAGAAAAATAAAAGAAGCGGTTTATACCGTCCGTTTGGAAACGAATTATTCGAAATCGGAAATTTTGGAGGGGTATTTAAATACGATCTATTACGGTCATGGGGTTTATGGGGTAGAGGCAGCGAGTCATTATTATTTTGGAAAAAGTGCAAAGGATTTGACGCTCGCGGAAGCAACGTTATTAGCTGGCATTCCAAAGGGACCTAGCCATTATTCTCCCTTTCTATCAATGGAAAATGCAAAAAAGAGGCAACAGCTTATCCTATCCGAAATGAAAAAAATTGGTTGGATTACGGAACATGAGGCGGAAATAGCAGCAAAGGAGGATATTCAATTAATCGGATTACAAACGGAGGCTCCTGAACCAATCGCCCCTTATTTCCAAGATGTGGTCCGATTCGAATTAAAAAATAAAATTGGACTCGATGACCGGACGATTGCTTTAGGTGGGTTAAAAGTTTATACGACGTTAGATCCACATATGCAAACAATTGCTGAACATACTTTTACGAATATTATCGCTAACGATTCGGACATTCAAGCCGCATTCATTGCGATGGACCCGGAAACCGGTTATGTGAAGGCCTTAATCGGTGGACGAGATTATCGAGAAAGTCCTTTTAATCGGGCAGTCCAAGCGAAAAGGCAACCGGGATCAACGATTAAACCGATTTTGTATTATGCTGCCTTGGAAAAGGGCTATACACCTTCCACCTTGTTAAGAAGTGAAAAAACAACCTTTCACTATGATGACGGAAGGAAGACGTACACCCCCCATAATTTTAATGACAATTATGCTGAAGGGGAAATTACACTAGCTCAAGCGTTAGCCTTATCGGACAATGTATACGCTGTAAAAACCCATCTATTTCTAGGGATGGATACATTAGCCGAATACGGTAAGAAATTCGGTATCACTTCAAAAATCGAAAAGGTGCCTTCCGCCGCCCTTGGAACGTCAAATGTTCGCCTCATTGAAATGGCGAACGCCTACAGTCATCTAGCGAATGGAGGAATGTCCGTCGAACCGGTTTTTATTACAAAAGTTGTCGATTATGAAGGGAATGTCATTTACGAAAACGAACAGGAAAATCAACGTGTGATGAATCCGGACGTGACCTTCGTTATAAATCATTTATTAACTGGTATTTTTGATCCCCGTCTAAACGGCTATGCATCGGTAACCGGTCAATCGATTATTCATCAATTATCCAACGTATATGCCGGAAAATCGGGAACGACGAATACGGACAGTTGGATGATCGGTTACACGCCGACACTCGTTGCGGCCGTTTGGACCGGTTACGATCAAGGTAAGCAAATTACAAAAACGATCGAAAAGCAATTTGCAAAACAAATATGGGCAACATTTATGGAGCAAGCACTCGAAAATGAACGTGTAGGGGAATTTAAACCGACTGAAGGGGTCATTGGCGTCAATATCGATCCGAAAAACGGATTGTTAGCAACGGAACATTGCCCGATCAAGCGGTACACTTATTTTTTAGAAGGAACCGAACCGAACGAATATTGTATCGAACACATTCCATGGGAAGAGGATGTACCAGAGACGACCGAGAATGAGAAAAAACCTTGGTATAAACGATTGTTCGACTGGTTTCGGTAATAAATATATGAAAGACAACTGAAATGCTCTGTCATTATTTTCACCAACTTGAACGATTAAGATGGGGAAATTCCGTTGGGAAATGGATAGAAATGGGAAAGCGCAAAGGTAAAGGACCTCTGCGCTTTTTATTTTCACGTTTATTCATTCGATGTACACTCTAAATCTTCGTGCAATTGTTTATTGGACCGTTCCCACATGTCTTTGCCCTCGGTTTGTAAAAATTCCGCTAATACACATTTCGATGATGGATCCATATGGGAAACGATGATATGGCCTTTTAATGATTTATCCATTCGATTTACATGCTCCGGTAAGGATTTGTAGCCCCTCCGTATACTTCGATCGACCGTTAATTCACAAGCGGTAACCCCGTGATAATAAGGACCCTCCTCATTCCGTTCGATCGTCACCCAAACGAGCCAATAAGGCTTTCCATTCGGTACTTCCTTTTTATCGGGTAAAAACTTAATTCCCTTCTCTACAGCACTTCTTGCATGCATTGCTCCGAAGTCAATAAAGGCCTTTTTCTCTTCCACATCGATAAAAACAGGAGTAACATTTTCCAAATTTAAAGTCCCCGCTCCAAAACTTTTATGGCCGTCCGTCGGATCATTTTTAATAATGGTGAACTGAACGGACTTATTTTTCTTTTTCTCTCCCATAGACGAACCATCCCTCCTTTTTTACCGCCATGTATCTTTTTTTAAGACCGTGATCAATGCCATTTCTTCCAAATCGTTCCAAGGATCTTCCTTCAACTTTTTCAAAGGATTTAACCTAAAAATAGGGATGCAAAAAAGTATTGAATATTTGTAAAGACAAATCCAATTCCATTTCGTAAAATCGGACCGATCGTCATTTCATAAAGGGGATCGATCAATACGAGCACTAAAAAGATAATCGTTCCATATGCTTCAAATTGGGTCATTTTCGCCCTGACGTCATTGGAAACTAAGTCTTCAATAATTCGATATCCATCTAAAGGAGGTAGTGGTAATAAATTAAATACAAAAAGAACGACGTTTAAAAAGGTGAACATGTAAAAAAAGTTATATAACATCGCCATTGCCATTCCATCCGAACCGATGGAAAGGATAAAAAACTGGAAAGCACCGCCAATCAAAGCCAAAAGCAAATTGCTCACCGGTCCTGCCAACGAAATAAGGACACCACCTAATCGGGGATTTGTTAGACGAAAGCGGTTAACCGGTACAGGCCGGGCCCATCCAAATCCTGCAATCAATAATAAAAGGGTTCCAATTGGGTCCAAATGTACAGCGGGATTTAATGTTAGGCGCCCTTCATTTTTTGCCGTTGGATCACCAAATTTATATGCGACATAAGCATGGGCGAATTCATGGACAGAAAAGGCGATCACAAGGGTGATAATAACATAAGGTAAATCTTCCAAATTAAAAGCTAGAAAGCTGAATAGTCTTTCAAAAAATTCCATCAGTGAACTCCTTTTTCATTTGAAATCTTAAAAAAATCCATTGGTACAAATCGCTCATTTCATTTTATCACGAATTGTAAACAACTTCATTTAAATTTTGTGGTTTGCACGGAAGTAATTAAGGAATGGATCAATGGGTAATCTCCCTTTTCAATTTATGAATAAATTGAAAAGCTTCCTCGATTTCTTCCTCCGTGTAATTTTGTTTTCTTTTAACTTTAGCAATTTTTTCGATAATATCATCCTTTGATAATGAATCAAAATACAATACAGTGGATACAAGTTCTAAAAATCGAGCACTTTGTTCATTCATATGAAGGAGGCAAGATTGCAATGCCGGATCGTTTTTAAACTGGACGGTTTTCAGAAACTCTTCCCCATTTTCTGTCAATCGATATCGATATTGGATATATCCCCCTTTTTTTTCTTTTTGTTCCATTAAAAAACCCATATTAATTAATTCTTCAATTTGCAACGTTAGTTCTTCAGAGTAGGGGCCATAAAAATGAAATTCAAATTTTTCTTGAAATGGAAAGGATAGTTTTTTTGCAATATAAATCATTTTTTGTAATTTTTTTCTACCGACCACCTCACCAGTTACTCGGATGGCACCTAATAGTTTCGCATGTTCTAATAACATGTAGATCACTCCTGGCTTCTTGCTTCATTCAATGGATCCGAATTTTTTCAAGTAATATGTAATAAATCGAAAATTTCTTTTCTCACCGATTCATCCATTTGTTTTTCCTTTAGGATGTCCATCGGAAAATACAATTTATGATCCGTCCTTCTTTTCCCACTAATCGCTTCAACAATCTCTGATTCCCTCGAAAGTTCACGAAGTTCTCCCCCGGGCATCAGTAAATGGATCGGGAGTCTTTCTTCTTCTTCACCCGGTCGGTAAAAATCATAAGGCAAATCGGAAGAAGAATCGATTACTAAATAATATTCTGGATTAATATTCGCCTGTTCAAATAGTTTAACGAGCGACATATATTTCTTATATTCATTATTTGACGGTTCGAATTCAATATATTTGAATAGATTACGATTTAAAAAACGGTGACATAAATCTCGTAAAATAGGGTCCTCTTCCTTTTGCCACACTTGGAAGTAATACAATACGACAGCTTCATCCAAATTGAGATGATCTTCTAACGTCAAGTTCCCTTCGAACAAGGAGTAAAAATGTTTCGGTTCGTGTTTAAATTGGTATTTTTGTTCGTATAATTCCTTTGCCCGCTGTAAAATTTTATTTAATATGACTTCTCCACTTCTTGTTACCGGATGAAAATACACTTGCCAATACATTTGATAGCGACTCATAATGTAGTCTTCCACTGCATGCATGCCACTATGTTTGATGACGACCTGATCTTCCCACGGGCGCATAAGGCGTAAAATTCGCTCCATATCAAAATGACCGTAGCTCACTCCGGTATAATATGCATCCCGTTGTAAATAATCCATCCGATCTGCATCGATTTGGCTAGATATTAAACTGACAACGACTTTATTCTCCGACGTTTTTGCAATCACTTCCGCAACCTTTTGTGGGAAATCTTCTTCAACAGCACGTAAAATTCCGTTCACTTCCGTATCCCCTAAAATAATCGCCTGTGTAAAATATTCATGATCGAATTGGAATACTTTTTCAAACGAATGGGAAAATGGGCCGTGTCCTAAATCATGAAGCAGTGCGGAGCAAAGGGCGAGCAGTCGATTCGATTCGTCCCATTCCGTTCTCCCTTTAAACACATCGTCGACGATTCTACGTACGATTTCATAAACACCGAGGGAATGGCTAAATCGACTATGTTCCGCTCCGTGAAACGTTAGGAAAGTCGTACCTAATTGTTTGATTCTCCTCAAACGTTGAAATTCTTTCGTCCCGATCAAATCCCAAATCACTTGATCGCGAACATGTATGTAACGATGTACGGGGTCCTTAAACACCTTTTCTTCACTAAGTTTTTTCGTGGAATAGGACATAATTTCCCCTCTTCCTTGATCATCTTGTATCCATTATATCGGTTTTCCCATCCCATTTCATTACAATGGAGGCAAATTTTCCTCCGTTTTTCTTCCCCTTTTTTCCATATAGGAACTTCATCGTCCACACTTTTCGATTAAAAAGGATAAAAAACGCCCCAATCCGATGAGGCGTCTTCCCATTTATTTCAAACGTCCTTTAATTTTTTCAATCAATTCTTCTTCTGTAAAAGCTGCAACGGGACGATTATTCACAAAAGCGAACGTTTTCTTACGTCCGGGTCCGCAGTAAGATTGGCAACCGATCTGAATCGTTGCTTCCGGATCCAATTTTTTCAGTTTAGGAATTAACGTTTTTAAATTCACTGCCTGGCAGTCATCGCAAACCCGAAATTCGTTTGCCATTTTTTTACAATCCCTTCCGTTTATTTTAAATGAACTATATCGTATTGTACAACCTGTCTAGGATGAAATCAAGAATATCCAATAGACGATCACGATCAGACCCGTTTTTAAATTCGAATTGATCGGAAAAAGAATAACAAAATGTTTTGATGTCGCCTGTTTTAAAAAATTTATAAAAACTATCATCCTTTTATCTCTTATCGTATAAATCACATAAAAGCTGTCCATGATAAAAATAAACCTATGAAAAATTCATAAAGAAATGGGAGTTGAGAAGATGAAAGTACGTCAAGATGCTTGGACCGAAGAAAATGACTTGCTTTTGGCAGAAACGGTTTTGCGGCATGTAAGGGAAGGTAGTACACAATTAAACGCCTTTGAGGAGGTGGGAGATAAACTAAATCGAACGAGTGCGGCTTGTGGTTTTCGGTGGAATGCAGTCGTTCGACATAAGTATGAAAAGGCCCTTCAATTGGCAAAAAAACAACGAAAACAGCGGCAACGACTATTAGGGAAGGATCATAGCGGGAAGAAAAAATTATTGTATCAGCCACCGATGCCATCACCGGAAGAATTGGAATTGACGACAGAGTTTTCAACAGATGGCAATCTACCTTCCGCTCAACATCAATTGGGAAAAAGCGATGAAAATTCGGCGAAAAAAGGACAAAAGTCGTCGATTACGTTACAAGATGTTATTCACTTTTTACAAAACTTCAATCATTCCAATTTACAAATGGAAGTATATAAAACAGAGAATGAAAGATTAAAAAAAGAAATTCAAGAATTGGAAAAGAAAAATAAGGAGTTAGAAAAGAAGGTGGCTGAATTAGAAGAAAATTCTACGACGATGCAAGAGGATTATGAAACGTTAGTGAAAATTTTAAATCGTGCTAGAAAATTTGTATTACTGGAAGATGAGGATAAACCAACGACAAAATTTAAAATGGACCGAAACGGAAATTTGGAAAAATTGGCGGAATAACCCACCCCCCTTTGGAAAAAGGGGAAAGAAAGACGAACAACCATAACCGTACGGATATCAGTGAAAAAAGGTCGGTACAAATGCCCGACCTTTTTTCGATCTCCTTTTCCAAAAATGTATATGATTTATTCGTCTATTTTCGGTAACCATTTATCATTTCTGTCCACAATACGATTCAGATAATGTTCGTAAAGTGTTCGTTCCTTTGCCGTCATTTCACTATTTATGACCGTTGCTTTACTAAAATGTTGGAGGGTACTGAAAAATCGGGTCATACATTGGTCGATCGTTAATTCCATTTGTAATAATTCCGATAGGGAAGCCATGACTTCTGGTCGAACTTGGGGATACTTTCCATTCGTTTGCTGGCCATTGATTGCCCGATTGTAAAATTCCCGGATCAATTCAGCCCTTTTCCCTCCACTGCCGGAAATAGCCATATATATTTGCACGGCCACCCCATGTTTTAACCTCCGTTGGGAAATACCGGCAAATTTTTTCCCATCGATGCTCAAATCGTACGACCCGGGACAGTATGAACCATCGATTTCCCGTGCCTCTATTTGATTCGTCACATCACGAAACATTTTTTGCACGAATTGATACATCGCTTCATAGCCTCGATTAATATCAATACCCCGATCCTTTTCTGGAAAAATGAGGGTCATATTGAAAATCCCTTCATCGAGGACGACCGCCAATCCACCGGATGTACGAACGATATAATCGTACCCTTGTTCTTTTAAAAATTGTAATCCTTCTTTTAAATTTGGCAAACGAACATCTTGAATGCCTAGCGAAATATATGGAAGATGAACCCATGTCCGTGCAACCGCCGGTGAGAGTCCTTTTCCAACAGATTCACATAATGTATCGTCGGTCGCAAAGGAATCGATCGGATTCGATCGTAACCCGATTGTAGAATGATCGATGACTCGCCATCGGTCTTGTATTAAAAGGGACGTCGCTTCTTCCATAGGATCCCCCTTCCGTTTTCCCTTCTACGAAAACTACTTTTATCGATATAGGATTGTTTACGAAAAAGGACAGACTCCAACCAATCGATGTTGCGAGTCTACCCCCATGTCACAGAAGCAATTATATGCTTTGGGCTGCGGATATGATGGCCAATTTATATACATCCTCATCATTACATCCACGGGACAAATCATTTACCGGTGCATTTAACCCTTGGAGAATCGGACCAATCGCTTCAAAGCCACCTAAACGTTGGGCCATTTTATATCCGATATTCCCTGCTTCCAAACTCGGGAAAATAAATACGTTCGCGTCCCCTTTTATAACGGAATCCGGTGCTTTTTTCTCACTTACTTCTGGAACGTATGCTGCATCAAACTGAATTTCTCCATCGATAATCAAGTTTGGGTCCAATTGATTTGCAATTTTGACTGCCTCTGCCACCTTTTCGGTTTCCGGGGATTTCGCCGATCCCTTCGTTGAAAAACTTAACATGGCAATCTTCGGATCAATATCGAACATCTTTGCTGTTTTGGCACTTTCTACAGCAATTTCCGCTAAGTCTTGAGCATCCAAGGAAATATTAATAGCACAGTCGGCAAAAACATATTTTTCTTCGCCTCGAACCATGACAAACGCTCCGGAAGTTTTTTTCACACCCGGCTTCGTTTTAATGATTTGTAATGCAGGTCTTACCGTATCCGCTGTAGAATGGATCGCTCCACTAACCAAACCATCCGCTTCATTTATATAAACAAGCATCGTTCCAAAATAATTGACATCCTTCAACAATTTGCTTGCTTCTTCAACGGTAGCTTTTCCTTTCCGTCGTTCGACGAATTTCTCAACTAATCCGTCAAAATCCGGATAATGTTCAGGATCGATAATTGTTACTCCGTCGATTGATACACCGATTTCTTCCGCTTTTTTTGTCACCTCATCAACATTTCCAATCACGATCGGATTTAAAATATTTTCTTGAGCTAATCTGGAAACGGCTTTTAAAACCCGTGCATCTAATCCTTCAGGAAAGACGATCCTTCGATTTTTTCCTTTGATTTTTTCCTTTGCAATCGTAAAAACATCCACTTCCATCATTTTATATCCTCCTTACTTACATATCCATTTTAAGAATACTACTTGTGAAATAAATTGCAAGGTTTCTATTTAAATAATCATTTCAAATTCCTTCCATCATGGGCTAACAGAAGATATATTATAGCCCTTTCACAAAATTGTCGGAAGTGTTTGAGAAGATTTTTCAATTAGCTATGTGCTATATTATGGTTGAATTAAACAAAGGAGGAATGTTTCATGGGTGAACCTGTACAAACATTGGACGGTTGGTATACATTACATGATTTTCGAACCATTGATTGGGCGAGCTGGAAAGAGCTAACGGAAGAAGAAAGACGATCTGCCCTAGATGAATTTTATGAATTGGTGGACCGCTGGAACCGTACTGCCCAAGAAGAAAAAGGTAGCCACACCATCGCTTCGATCGTCGGTCAAAAAGCAGATCTCATGCTTATGATCTTACGCCCGACGATGGAAGAATTAAATGAGATCGAAACAGAATTTAATAAATTAAAGCTAGCACAATTTCTACTTCCTGCCTATTCCCATGTATCTGTTGTAGAATTAAGCAATTATTTATCCGATGACAATAAGGGGAATCCTTACGAGAACCCGTATATCCGATCCCGTTTATATCCTTCCTTACCAAAGACGAAATATGTCTGTTTTTACCCGATGGATAAGCGTAGACAAGGGAACGACAACTGGTATATGTTGCCAATGGACGAGCGAAAAACATTGATGCAGAGCCATGGACAAATTGGTCGAAGTTACGGAGACCGGGTAAAACAAATTATTACCGGTTCCGTTGGGTTCGATGATTGGGAATGGGGTGTAACTTTATTTTCCGACGATGTTCTTCAATTTAAAAAATTAGTCTATGAAATGCGATTTGACGAAGTGAGCGCCCGATACGGCGAGTTTGGATCGTTTTTTGTCGGTACGATTTTGAATCGGGAAAAGGTTGAGCAATTATTCCACATTGATTCCTAATTTTTCATAAATCGCTTCCTCTATGGGAGCGATTTTTTTTGAAAAAATTTCCCGATAAGCGACCCATCCTATACACGGGAAAAGGTTTTTGGCATAGTCCTAAAAATCCATTCATATAAATAAATGAACATTTTTTCAAAGGGTAATAGAAACGTCATCTATTCGAAATGGGGGAAGCGCATTGGCGGTTATTCAATACAACACAGAGGAGATGAAATTACTGGCCCGTTTAATTCGAGCTGAGGCCGAAAGCGAGGGGAATCTCGGTATGTTAATGGTTGGAAATGTCGCCGTCAATCGGGTTCGATCGACCTGCTTAGATTTTGAAAATATTCGAACCATCACCCAAATGGTGTACCAATCCCCTGGTGGCTTTGAGGCGGTACAAAAAGGATATTTTTATCAAGGGGCAAGACAAAACGAAATCAATTTGGCAAAACGAATTATTCGAGGAGAAAGGTTCCACCCGTCTACTTATTCCCTTTGGTTTTTTCGACCAACAGGTTCTTGTCCTGCCCAATGGTACGACCAGTGGAATACGGGAAGATATAAATCCCATTGTTTTTACTCTCCTACCCAAACGGCTTGCCCGAGCGTTTACTAATTCACGTACTTGTTATCCCTTTCATTTTTTCGCAGCAATACGGTTGAGTACAATTGATTCATGTTTGTCCGTGTTAAGGTGAAGATCATTAAATAAAGGAGGAGTTTCATATCATGGCGAATCAATGGACTTATTATCCGTACTTCCGGCAAATGGGACCATACTTTGGACAATATTATGCCCAACCGGCTCAACAATCATGGATGGGAAATACCCCAAATTTTCCACAAGTTCCGAGCGGTTCTACAATTCAAACTCCCGGAGTAGGTGTAACGGATCCACAAATACCAGGGATGCTCCCCGTCGAACAATCCTATATCGAAAATATTTTTCGACTGAACAAAGGAAAACGGGTAACCGTCTACATGTCCTTTGAAGGGAGTAAAGAATGGAATTCGAAAATATTTCAAGGAATCGTGGAAGCCGCTGGACGAGACCATTTAATTTTAAGTGATCCGAAATCTGGATATCGATATCTACTTCCCTTAGTCTATTTTAATTACGCCGTATTTGAAGAGGAATTAGATTACGAATATCCCATCGGTGCAAATCAAGGAGCAACCTACGCACCTCGATAAAAATTGGGGCTGTTCAAAAGTACAGCCCCCTTTTTCGTCGATTTATTTTAAAATAATTTGACCGAAACGATCATTAACAGGAACCAACCGATTAAAAAGGATACACCACCAAAGGGCGTAATCGCGCCGAGCTTACTGATTCCTGTTAAGCTGAGTACAAATAAACTACCGGAAAATAAAATGATTCCGATGAACATCATCCAACCTGACCACGTCAATAACCCGTTTCCGGGAAATTTATCGATTAAAAGACCGATCGCCAGTAATGCACCGGCATGTAACATTTGGTATGTAACCCCCGTTTGCCACGTATCGATATATTTCGGATCGATTCTTCCTTCCAAGACATGGGCTCCAAAAGCACCGAGGGCAACGGATAAAAATCCATTTAATGCACCGAAAAATAAAAATACATTCACTTCCTATTTCCCCCTTTATCAACGATTAAAAATCAAAGATGGAATCTCCCTCTTCCTTTTCTGTCTCAAAACGGTTGGCCATCGATATCGGTTTTTGTTCAACCATTTTACTTTGGAACGATGTTTGCTTTATTTCCATTTGTTCTTCCAAAAGAACTTCACATAAAGTTTTAATAGCCTGTATGTGTTCTCGTATTTTCACTTCCGATGTTTCTTTTTTCGCCTCTACTACCTTTTCTTCCATTTTTTTAAGGACCGTTTGATAAGAAACTTGCATTTCATCACCTTTTTTCCCATAATGGTTACGTAATTTATTCCACTTTATTTTACAAAAAAATATCGTTACATGGAAATATTCCACCCTTTTATCTTTTCCCATTTCCACCAACGATTCGAATGTAGAAAAAGGAGGTTTTTATATGAAAGACGTAAACTGGATTGAAAACAAAGATGGCTCCCTCTGGTTGACGGAAGATGACCGAGGGAATTTACAAATTCGTTACCGATTAAAAGATATTCTCTTTTCTGAACAATCCCCTTTCCAACATGTAGCCATCGTCGACACAGCCGATTTCGGTCGGACACTCGTTCTCGACGGGGTCGTTCAAACGACTGCAATCGATGGTCATATTTATAATGAAATGATTACCCATGTTCCGATTCACCTCCATCCAAATCCGAAAAAAGTATTAATTATCGGTGGAGGGGATTGCGGTGCTGCCCGTGAATTAACAAAATATGAAGGAATTGAACAGATCGATATGGTAGAAATTGATGAACTCGTCGTGAAAGCTTGTAAAACCCATCTACCGGAAGTTTCCGGGAATTTATCCGATCCAAGGGTTCATTTTATTTTTGACGATGGTGTGAAATTCGTCAAAGAAAAGGAAAATGAATACGATTGTATTATCGTCGATTCCTCCGATCCGGTCGGTCCTGCAGAAGTATTGTTTGAATACGACTTTTACGCAAGTTTGAAACGGGCGTTGAAAGAAGACGGTCTCATGGTATGCCAAAGCCAATCGCCCATTTTTCATCAATCGATTTTAAAACAGACGGTTACGCACATTCGCAACCTTTTCCCTGATTCAAAAACCTATACCGCCGTCGTACCTACATATCCAGGGGGATTATGGAGCTTTACGATCGGTTCTAAAAAATATCCAATCGATCCTAAAGCTGCACGAAAAGAGAACGTGAAAACAAAGTATTTTAATCGGAAAATTTTGGAAAGTTGTTTCATATTACCTGAATTTATGAAAGAGTTATTAAATGAATAAAAAAGAAGGGGCTAAAAGTCGATATTCCTTCGAATAGACGCCCCTTTTCCATATATGACATGTCCTATACCAATGTTTAACGTTTTTTTAACGAGTGAACCTTTTCAAACTTCCCTTTCTCACCGCATTATTTTTCCGACTGAAATTGAATCTTTGTTTCATAACCGAATTGGCGGAAAAACGTCCCGATCACCCTTTCCGCCTGTTCTTCCGCTGATTGAAGCAACCCTTGCTCAATTGCTTCTTGAAGAACTTGCTCCCGAGCGAGTTCAGCCATTTCATATCCTTCTTCTATATCCGCCTTTCCCCGAAATAGCCCTTCCGATGAATACACTTGAGCTTTAGAAAAATCTAAAGACGGCTGTTGAATAATTTCGGCCTTCGGTAAAGTCAACTGGATGATGTTCCTTTCTTCATCAATTTGAACGTCATCTTCCTGAACTTTGCTCAAATCGACCCCTGCTGTCACTTCCCCTGGAATGATGAGTAACGTCTTTCTTTTCGTTCCAGGAATGTTCGCATCGATTTTTCTTCCAAACAATTCATTATCTTCCTGTTCAACAACGGCCTTCATATATGCTTTAGCAGTTGTGAGGGATGATAATTGTTGAATTTGTTCGGCGAAACTGGAAACGGTATTCGTAACCGTTCCTTCCTTCGTCAAGGCGGATCGAATTGAAAAGATTGCAAAGAAAAGAAGAACGATCACAAGCACAATTCCAATGAGAATACTCGTTCGTTTCAACCACCGTAACGAAATTTTATGTCTCGTCTGATCCATCGTGGCTACAGTCGCTGCGGATTCCATCTTCGTCCGTTTCAATTCTTCTTTTATTTGTTCGATTTCTTCTTTCATTTTCTCTTCCTTTGATGTCATATGAACCTCGCCCCCTTGCCTCGTTTATTTTTCTATGAATTAGGCTTTGTTTTTTTAAAATAGTATAATTGATTTCGTGATTTTTCGATGCGGATAGAGATTTTTGCAAGAAGTCGATTTACTAGAAGATGACTTTTCAGAAAATATAGATCGTCACTTGCATATACGGAATTGGAGGCTATTTTTATTCATTTTTTAAGTCAATTTTAGTACAAGGGATGAAAAAAGCCCATTAAAAACGGGGCTGCCAAAACGTACAGCCCCTTTCTTCGTAAATGAAATTCGATAGATTTCATTTCGATGGCGTCCCTTTCCGCGTGCACACCCGACTGGCTAGTTTTCCTGTAGGGTCATCGGCTCGTGCTGTTCCCGCTGGAGTCACCGCCACCTTTCCTTTCATCAACTTCAGGACTGATCGAACAGTCCCGTCTGTTTTTTGGATTATTCATTTGTGGGGATCACTAGCGGCTCTCCTTCTTTTACAAGATATTTTCGCTCGGATACGGTCAATTCCAATGGATTCCCTTTGATTGAGATTTCCGTCCTTTCCTTGAAAACCTTTACTTTTATATATCGGGAACGGAATTGCATATTGCATTCATAACCCGACCACCGTTTTGGTAACCTCGGGTGAAAATGCAATCCGGATTCTTTAATTCGCATACCGGCAAAACCGAACACGATGGCCATCCACGTCCCACCCATATTGGCCAAATGAAGACCGTCTTTCGTATTTTTATGGGTATTATCTAAATCGAGTCGGGCCGTTTCCGTAAAGTAGTGGTAGGCTTTATCCATTTCCCCGATCTTTGCCGCCATAATACTATAGATGCAAGAGGAAAGGGAGGAATCATGGGTCGTGATTTTTTCATAATAATGGTACGAATGACGAATGGTTTCCATACTTTGTTCATCTTCTAAAAGGAAATGGGCCAATACCGTGTCCGCCTGTTTACATACTTGATACCGGTAAATTGTCAATGGATGGTAATGGAGTAAAAGTGGATAGTTTTCCTTCGGGGTTCTGGAAAAATCCCACTTCGCCTTTTGTAAAAATGTATCGTCCTGCGGGTTAATTTTTAACTTTTCATCGTAGGGCAAATACATTTCCTTTGCGGCTTTTTCCCATAGATCCCTTTCTTCTTTTTTCAAATTCAACTTCGTTTTTAACGTGTGAAAATATTTATCTCCCTTTGCATCGAGACGATCGTATAATTTTGTCGCCCATTCTAAATTATATTTTGCCATCACGTTCGTATAGTAATTATTGTTCACGATACATGTATATTCATCCGGACCTGTGACCGCATCGATTCGGAATCCGTCTTCTGCGAAATGACCCGTTTCAATCCAAATTCGGGCCGTTTCAAACAATAGTTCGGCACCATACGTTTCGAAAAATGCTTCATCCCCTGTTGCTAAATAATATTGGACGAAACTATAAGCGATGTCTGCACTAATATGGTATTGGGCGGAACCGGACGGAAAATAAGAAGAACATTCGCTACCGGAAATCGTTCTCCACGGAAATAGAGCTCCCTTTTGATGGCCCATGATTTTTGCGTGTTTTCTCGCTGCATCTAAAATGGAATATCGATACAGTAATAGTTGCTTTGCCAACTCTGGTTTCGTCATGAGGAAGACAGGAACCATATAAATTTCCGTATCCCAAAAATAATGGCCTTCATACCCTTCCCCTGACAGCCCCTTGGCAGCGATGTTCGAGTAGGAATCCCGTCCTGCCGACTGGAGTAAATGGTACAAATTAAAACGGATGCCTTCCTGTACCTTTTCATCTCCGTAAATTTTTACATCAGCATGATCCCAAAATTGTGTAACATATTTCCTCTGTTCAGTTAACAGTTCCTCCATTGACATTTGTTTCCATCGTTCTTGGAGAGATATCCCCTTTTCAATCAGTTCGTCTCCATGTCGAAGTGTATCGACATATACATTTCGTTTTTCAAAAACGGTCGGTTTACTTAATTGAAATACGTTCGTGACCGTTAGTTCATTCCCATTTGTTTCGATCGATTGTTGACCCTCTTCCCACCTATGGGAGGTGACGCAAGCGACTTGAAATTTCGTTTTTTTCGTTTCGTTAACAACGGTTAAATAATCCCCGAGGCGTTCGCAAACTTTCGTATTCAATAATTTTGCATGACCGCTCCCGACGCGGGGATCGTTGCTATTTACATAGTTTGATACATCTCCGTTCACAGATGAAACGACCTTTACTTTGCCAAAAAAATTAACCGGAATGATTTCAACAAAAATCGAAAACAATTCCCTTTTTTGGAAAGAAACAAGTCGAATAAACCGAATCTTTACTTCCTTCCCCTTAGGAGAACGCCACTGAATCATTCGCTCCGAATAGCCTTTATCCATATGCAATATCCGTTCATAATGAATCACATCCCCTTGTAATGGAGAATACGGTTCTTCATCTTCACCGAAAAAAAATTGAATCGACTGGGCATCGATTACATTAACCATTTTTTGTTGCGTGTCTGGAAATCCGTATAATTTTTCTCCATACGGAATTTCAACGACATCGTGAAAGGCGTTTAAATAGGTGCCCTTAATCGATTCATAATTAGAAAGTCCTTCCTCTAGATTCCCCCGAACTCCTAAATAGCCATTGGCTAAAGAAAAGAGGCTTTCTTCAACTAATAGATCTTCAGGTTTCAATGATCGACTGCGAATTTGCCAAGTCATTGTTGCAACACTCCTGTACTAATATGCTTGCTTTGTTCTTAGTATCTTTTTCCTTTCTATTCTTCCATTCAGTAATCGGATAACTTATTCTTTTACCCCTCCGGACGTTAAACCGGCAACAATTTGTTTTTGGAATAACAATACGATAATCAATGTTGGTATCGTCACAATCGTTGTCGCTGCCGTCACTTGACCCCATAAAATTTCAAATTGGGTTCGTAAGAAAGAGATGGCGACGGGAACGGTATGATAAGCCCGATCCGCATTCAATGTAATCGTCAATAAAAATTCATTCCATGCAGCGATAAAAACGATAATGGCAGTTGTAAAAACACCAGGCGCTGCTAAAGGAAAGACGATTCGAAACAATGTTTGTAAAGGAGATGCTCCGTCAATTTTTGCCGATTCTTCCAAAGCGAGGGGAATTTGATTGAAATGGGTCACTAAAATCCAAACGGCTGTCGGTAGCGTGATCGTCGAATATGGTAAAACGATCATATAACTATTCGTCCAGCCCAAGTCCATAAATAAATTGTACACAGGTCCTGTAACGATCATTTGTGGAAACATGGATACGGCTAAAATCAACCCGAGCAATACGTTTTTTCCACGAAATTCGAATCTGGAAATGGCATACGCACTTAACGTTGCAACGAATATAATGTAAATCGTCGTAACGGATGCGACGATAAAACTGTTTTTAATTGCGTTCATAATCCCTTTTTCAAACAGAACGGTCGTATAGTTATTTAAAGTTGGATTTTCTGGAATGATATTAAAGGCACCTGCGCCGTAGATTTCCCCCGTAGTTTTAAAGGAAGTAATAAAAATCCATAGGAACGGGAAAACCATCGCAAACAAGAAGGCAACGATCACGGCGATTCCGAGTGCTTTTAGTTTTCCATTTTGTTGATCCATTTTCGTTCACCACCCTTTTCGTTAATTTTTTTCCATTAAATTCGCACCGAGGAACTTGACGAAAATAATCGCAATGATAGCAACACAAACAAACATAATCATCACGATCACCGAACCGTATCCGAAATTCGTTTGTCCGAACATCGCTTTATAAGCATAGATGGAAAGGGTTTCCGTCGATCCCCCGGGACCTCCATTCGTTAAAACAAAAATCAAGTCAAATACTCGGAAGGCATCGAGGGTCCGAAATAGTAATGCAACTAAAATCGACGGTTTCAAAAGTGGTAGGGTGATTCGGAAAAAGGATTGTATTTTCCCTGCGCCGTCAATGGCACCTGCCTCATACAGACTAGATGGTATTGTTTGTAGCCCTGCCAAAAGTAATAAAGCCATATAAGGGGTTGTTTTCCATACGTCTGCTAGGATCGTCGCAAACATCGCCCCGCTAGCTGATTGTAATAAATCCGTTGAGTTTTCGATCAATCCGATCTTCTCAAAAAAGGCCGCGACAACACCGAAACTTCCGTCGTATAAATACCCCCACATGAGCGCGGCAACAGCTGTTGGTATCGCCCATGGAATTAGTGATGTGGCACGAATGAGTCCTTGACCAGAAATCGCCTTATTTAAAATGAGAGCTAAAGCTAAGCCGAAAATAAATTCAAAAAATACGGAAACGACGGTAAAAAATACGGTGTTCCATAAAGCGGTATGAACCCGTTTGTCTGTTATGGCATCTTTATACGATTTCAGTCCGATAAAATTACTTGGAATGATACTATTTTGGAAATCGTCAATAAGCAGTACAAGGTTCTCACCATTTATCAAGGTATATTTTTCATTGAATTCCGAAATCAAATTTGTTGCTTCATCGTGAAGGTGAACGATTTCCTCCCTTTGCTGGTCGCTAATTTTGATAACTCCTTCTAAATCTGCGTACTGGGCACTTACTTCGTGAATTTGATCAATCATTACCTGTGCACTTTCCTGATCCTCTGCATCCGTAATATTCGGCAAATCTTCTTCCAAAAACATCGTGACGTAAAAGGATGTTTCATTAAATAAATCCGTATTAAACCGTTGGTTCAAATATAGGCCGGATTTTTGTTGATTGTTTAATCGATAATCAAAAAACGTATACGTAAAGGATTGAATAACGGGCCATAATGAAAAGATTGCAATTAATATGAGGGTCGGCAAAATAAATAGGGAGCCCTTCCATCCCATTTTTTTCATACAGGCCACTCCTTTCTATTAGATTGGACATTCGAATGGGCATGTTACTTGATCGTTTCAAACCGTACCCTTATTTTCGAAAACATTCTTGAAAAAAGGGCCCTATCATTTAGAGCCCCTTCCATATATTTGCTCTATCCGTATGAGCATCAATCTTTATTCGCTTAAACCTTCTTCAATGGCTTGAACCGCTCCATCCAAATCTTCCCCAGAACTTAAATATTTGTGGGCATGTACTTGAATCGTATCGGAAATCTTCGAATAGTCTGGTGATACAGGACGAGCAATCGTATTTCCTAAAGCATTTTTAAATCCTTCAAAGCTAAGTAAGGCGTTGGAATCAATCACCGTTTGATCGGACAACAATGGATTGTACCCCGGTAAATATCCGCCTTCTGTAGACATAATCTTTTGTCCTTCTTCTCCAGCGACAAATTTAATAAATTCCCAAGCGCCGTCAATATTTTTCGAAGAGCTATTAATTGCCAATAACCAGCCACCTACTGCACTACCGTTTGGAAGTGGTGCTACGCCAACTTGATCTAAGGAAAGGTTTACACCATCTTCACCGCTTTGAATCCGTCCGTAAGCATAGGGCCAATTCCGTGCAAATACACTTAGTCCTTGTTCAAAGGCCGTATGAGTTTCTCCTTCGGTGTATGTCAATATATCCTCTGGAGTGAAATCAGCCGTTGTAAATTCATACATTTTTTGAAGGCCGCCTTTCAAGTCAGAGAAAGCACCGGTAAATTCGGTTAAATTAACCGTTAAACCTTCATATTGAGCCGATTGATAAACAAAACCGTATTTCGTATCTTGTTCTCCCACATATTTTTCAGCCATGGCAGCCAAATCATCATACGTATAGTTACCACTTTCTAATTTTGCCGCATCTTCCTCGCTCAAGATATCGCTACGGTAATACAATAAACCGAGGTCAGGGAAGAAAGGCAATGTATATTGTTTCCCTTTATAGTTCCCAGATGCCATAGAACCAGCGTTATAATCTCCTTTATTCAAACCTGCATCATTCATAAACGTGTCGATCGGTTCCAAATACCCTGCACCGGCAAATTCACCAGCCCATACAACGTCTAAGGAAAGAACATCGTATTCATCGGAACCGCTCGATAAAGAAGTCAACAATTGGTCATGCATTTGACCCGAGTCATTCGTCATAACTTCCCATTCGACTTTATATTGATCTTGACTGTTGTTAAATGCATCGATTACTGCTTGCGTTGCTGGAGTATTATCGTTTTGAGCGGCGAATTTAATGACGGTTGGTTCAGATGTTTCGTCCGTTCCTCCTTCGTCGCTACCACTTTCATCCCCATTACCTGAACAAGCAGCTAATAGAAAAAGAGCTAAAGAAAAAACCAAAAAACGACTTAACCATTTTTTCATTTTTTTAACCCCCTTATGGTTTTATATGTTGAATAATATACTGAAATCGCTTACAATTATATTAAAAATTTTATATATTTGTTAAAATTTTTATTAAAGTAGGTGGGCCCTTTGGATCAAAAATTACAGCAGGCAATCATTCGACAATTTTACAAAGCAAGAATTGAAAATCGGCAAAATGAATTTTTCCACCCTCCTTTCCAATTGGAAGAAAAATTAGTAAATGCCATTCAATTAGGGAATACGGAGGAAGCGATTGCTGCTTTAAAAGAAATTAACAAACTGGAACGGGCGAAGTTAGCTGCCCATGAAGTCCGTTCTGTAAAAAATTCCCTAATCGCCTCCTGTACCCTTTTTACAAGAGCGATTATCCGCGGCGGTGTTCACCCGGAAATCGCCTATAATTTAAGTGATGTATTGATTCGAAAAATCGAGCAGTTAAATGATGTGGATCAGTTAAATCAATTTGAAATCGATATGGTGTACAGTTTTATCCATACGTTAAAAAGTGAACAAACACCAAACTACAAAAGTATTGTTAACAAAACAATTGCATATATTCATGAGAATATTTTAAAAGATTTATCTTTACAAACCATTGCTGAAGAGCTATATGTCAGTCCGAGCTACTTATCCACAACTTTTAAAAAGGAAACGGGAACCACCTTAACGGATTATATTAACCGGAAGCGAATGGAGGAATCAAAATATTTTTTATTGCATACCGATCTTTCGATTTCCGATATTGCCCATTTATTCCATTTTTGCAATCAAAGCTATTATACGAACTTATTTAAAAAAATAACTGGAATGACACCGAAACAGTTTAAAGAATTCAATGGCGTTTTATAATTATATTAATAAAATTCATCAGACGAATCGAAATTTCCATTTCATTGTAGATTATGAAATAATTGATATAATAATGGTAATTGGAACAAACATCTGATCAAGCTTTGCCTTGATTTAAGGGGGATTTACATTGGTACTGAAAAAAACATTAACGTTAGCTGGTAGCGACACAAGTGGTGGAGCAGGCATTCAAGCTGATTTGAAAACTTTTCAAGAATATGGAGTATACGGAATGACCGCCCTAACCTCCATTGTAACAATGGATCCAAACAATGGGTGGAAGCATAACGTTTTCCCAATCGAAACGAACGCAGTGGATGCCCAATTAGAAACGGCCTTTTCCACTGGAATTGACGCAATGAAAACCGGTATGCTTGGCACGGTGGAAATCGTTGAACTCGGAGCCAAATATATCGATCAATACCATTTGAAAAACGTTGTCATCGATCCGGTGATGGTCTGCAAAGGGGAAGATGAAGTTTTATTACCCGAAACGGTCGATGCATCGAGGGAATTGCTTATACCTCGATCCCTCGTTACAACGCCAAACCTTTTTGAAGCGTGGCAACTATCGAAAATCGGTCCAATTAAAACCGTCGATGATATGAAAAAGGCAGCGGAAAAAATTTTCGATTTAGGTGCCAAACATGTGGTGATTAAAGGAGGAAAACAACTTCCCCACGAAAAGGCAATCGATTTATTTTTCGATGGTAAAGAGTTTGTCATTCTTGAAACGGAAAAAATTGAAACGACATATAACCATGGGGCTGGTTGTACTTTTGCTGCAGCGATTACCGCAAATTTGGCCCTCGGAAAATCCGTCCTTGACTCGGTCGTCCATGCAAAACAATTTGTTTCAGCAGCGATTAAAAACGGTTGGAGATTAAATCAATTCGTTGGACCGGTTATGCATGGCGCCTTCAATCGTTTCCAAGGGGAAAATCCGGAAGTAAAACTGATTTCCCAATAAAGGATTGATTTCATAAATAATGATTTCCTCCCACAGGTGTTCTCCTTATGAACACCTGTTTTTCCTTTCCTTCGAATTATTATCTCTATGTTTGATCGAAACTTTCTTCATTTCTCATTTTTTAGTAAACTATTAATAATAAACCGACTAACGATTCAGGGGGATTGGCTGAATGCAATTGATCGATAAAACCATCGTGCAAAACTATATAGATTCCTTTGCCAACAAGGAGATTTTTATCCATTTAGAAACGACAAACGGTGCCTATGCTTCCCATAAAGACGAATCCTTTCTTAATGCAGGGGCGTTTATTCGAAACGCAAAGATTCGCTTTTCCCTAGGGAAAATTACTGGAGAAGGACCGTATCGAATCGGATTAAAGCTTGATTCAGGGTGGGTTTATGGAGAGGGACTTACCCATTTTGAACGGGATGAAAAGGGGAGGTTATTAATGGCAGGATTAAATTCAAAAGGACAGTTGGCGATCGCCCTTGAATTAAGCGAAACACCTTTTGATTAATTGAACGAATCTTAATTTGGAAAGGGGTAAAATTGATGGAAAAGGAAAGACACGTACTTGTCGTATTTCCCCATCCGGATGATGAAGCTTTCGGAGTTTCGGGAACGATCGCTTATCACGTTCAAAAGGGAACACCGGTAACTTATGCTTGCTTAACTTTAGGAGAAATGGGGCGTAACCTCGGGAATCCTCCCTTTGCCACGAGGGAATCCTTGGCAACAATCCGTAAAAAAGAACTAATGGCGTCTGCAAAAGCATTAGGAATCCAAGATTTAAGGATGCTCGGATTTCGCGATAAAACGATCGAATTTGAAGATGAAAAAACATTAACCGACTTGATTTACAAAATGATCCTTGAACTGAACCCGTCACTTGTCATTACTTTCTATCCAGGGTATTCGGTTCATCCTGATCATGATGCAACAGGGCGGGCTGTCGTCTCAGCAGTTGGACGTCTACCGAAGGAATTGCGTCCAAAACTGTACTGCGTCGCTTTTTCCAACAATTGTGAAAAGGAATTGGGAAGCCCAGATGTCATTATCGACGTATCGGCGTTTGCTGAACAAAAACTTGCAACAATTCGAGCCCACAAAACGCAAACAGCTCTTTTTTACGATGAGTTCTCAAAAAAATTGAATAAAAAGGATCCCGATGCTTTCAAATGGTTACATTACGAACGGTTTTGGTCTTATAAATGGACTGATTGACTCTCCCCCAGAAATGGGAGCTTCCCAAAATTTGAACAAAAACGATAACCATACTGAAAAGGAAGATAAGGACTCGTCTCGGTGAAAACCGATCTTAACCGATACGGGGTAGTTAACTAAAGTAAAACGATCGACCTTTTTCAAATCATATTTTTACTATATACATATTGAAGAACAACAAAAACCCCAGCTTCAAATTGAAACTGGGGGTAAAATATTTTACTCAATCAACCATATCGGATAAGAGATAATAATACAATAGTTGCTCCGTTTGTTCGAGGGAAGATTTATGCGTTCTTTCAAAGGCGTGGGATGAATCGATTCCCGGGCCGACTAAACCGTGGATAATATCATAACCACTTCTAATGGCTGCTGATGCATCGGATCCGTAATAAGGATAAATATCTAGCTTATATTCAATCCCATTTTTTTCAGCAATTTCAACGAGATGCTTCCGAAGGCCGTAATGGTACGGACCGCTTGCATCCTTCACACATATGGATACGGTATATTCATCGGTGGATTGTCCATCTCCCATCGCTCCCATATCGACCGCTAAATATTCTACGGTCTCAGGAGGAATATTTGAATTACCTCCGTAACCAATTTCTTCATTATTAGAAATCAGAAAATGGGTCGTAAAGGGGAGACGAACGTTATTTTTTACCAATTGTTCAATGAGTGCCATCAATATTCCGACACTAGCTTTATCATCGAGATGACGGGATTTAATAAAACCGGAGTCGGTAATTTCGATGCGGGGGTCAAAGGAAACGAAATCTCCCACTTCGATTCCAAGGGCTCGTACATCCTCAGCATTTTCCACCTTTTCATCGATGCGGACTTCCATATTTGTTTGGTTTCGTTCCGCTGTCTTTGCATCTTTATACACATGAACCGATTGTTGGTGCATAAGAATTGTACCGGTATAAACTTTCCCGGATCTCGTTTCAATTTGACAATATTCCCCTTCGATCGAGTTCCAAGCAAAACCACCGATTAAGTCTAAACGGAGTCGACCATTCCCTTTAATTTCCTTAACCATCGCCCCTAAAGTGTCCACGTGGGCGGTTAGCATACGATGTTTCTCGTCATTTTCTCCTTTGATGGTAGCAATGAGTCCACCTTTTCGATTACGTACCGTTTGCACGCCAAGGTTTTGGAAAAATTCCTCTACAAACATGATGACCTTTCCTGTATTTCCTGTCGGACTCGGTATGGAAACGAGTGACTGAATTAGTTCCATCGTCTTTTCACTATTCGGTTGATACATAATCAAAACCTCCAAATTAAATCATTCATATGATCTATCTTCATTTAATCATAATTCGACTGAACAATCATTGATTTATGTATAAAAAGAAATTTTTTCTTTTTTATTTTTTCTTTTATAATAGATATTAGATGTTTGCATTCGAAAGGAGCCATTATGAAAAGGACAAAATCATTACCAACCATTCTAACATTTTTAACACCTTCACTGATCGGAGTGTTTTTATTCATGTTTCCAATCAGTGTTGATGGTCAAATTACGATTCCTATTGCCATATTTTCTCAATCATTGCAAACCTTTTTGTACGGATTGATTCCAAGTATTATGTTAATTTTTATTACGATTACTTTCGTCGGTACCCTCATTGGGAAAATCTGGTCCCCAAATTGGATGGTTCAGTCATCTTTTTGGAATAATTTATTCAATGTTTCACATATTTGGGTCCTCATTCGAGCAATCGCCGTCCTATTCGCTTACGCAACGTATTTCCGTATAGGACCTGAAGCGATTTGGTCTGAAAATACAGGAGGTTTACTGCTTAATGATGAAGGTCTTTTATCGACTCTTTTTTCCGTTTTTTTCTTCGCAGGATTATTTTTACCCTTATTATTAAATTTCGGTTTACTTGAGTTTTTCGGCTCCCTATTAACAAAGGTAATGCGACCGTTGTTTAAGCTGCCCGGTCGTTCATCCATCGACGCCCTAGCATCGTGGATCGGAGACGGGACGATCGGAGTTTTGCTAACGAGTAAACAGTACGAAAGCGGTTTTTACACAAAAAAGGAAGCAGCCACAATTGGTACTACCTTTTCCGTCGTATCGATTACTTTTAGCCTCGTTGTCATATCAACTGTCGGGCTCGAAGATTTGTTTGTTCCCTTTTACTTAACCGTTCTGTTTGCTGGGCTTGTCGCTGCAATCATTATGCCGAGAATCCCCCCTTTATCGAAAAAACCGAACACGTACGTAAATGGAAAAAAGGCCGATCATATGGAAGAGATTCCAAAGGGATATACACCCCTTCGTTGGGGATGGGAATGTGCGCTAAAACAAGCAGAAAAAAATAAAGGAATAAAAGCATATTTTGTTGAAGGTGGAAAAAATATTTTAGACATGTGGCTCGGTGTCGTACCGGTCGTTATGGCCATCGGAACCATCGCTTTAATGATTGCGGAATACACACCCTTTTTTCAATGGATCGGTTTACCTTTTATTCCAATTTTAGAAGTCTTGCAAGTACCCGAAGCAGAGGCGGCGTCTGAAACGATGCTCATTGGCTTTACCGATATGTTTCTCCCTTCAATTATCGGAAGTGGGATTGAAAGCGAAATGACGAGATTTATTATCGCTTCCCTTTCCGTCACTCAATTAATTTATTTATCAGAAGTTGGGGGCTTGCTACTCGGTTCGAAAGTGCCAGTTCAATTTAAAGATCTCGTAATTATTTTCTTGGAAAGAACATTGATTACCTTACCTGTGATCGTCCTCATTTCCCATTTCCTATTTTAATTAAACAGGGTACATATCCAGTTTTACATATGCACCCTTTCCCCTTTACAATGAATACTGCTTAAGAAGGCTTTCTAATTTCATTGCAAGGGAAATATTTCCCTTTATTTTTAACTTCCCGGTCATATAAGCAGTCATTCCCTTCAATTTTCCTGTTAAAAACGACGGGAAATCACTTTCTTTCATTTCCAATACGACATCCGCCCTTCTTTCCACTCCTTCTGACCATTTTGCTACGCCGTTTTCAAAGGACAATTGGTAAATTTCCGTCTGTTCCTTCCCTTGAAGTTCGAATTGATAGACCCCTTTTAAATCTGAAAAAGGTTTTGGGTTATCATTTAATGTTTTTGATATCGTTATCCAAAGATCCTTCATAGACATATTTTCCAAATTCAACCTTTTCCCCTCCTTTGTTTTGAATGAACAATCATTCATTTTCTTTTACTATACCCTTTCTTTCCTTCAATTTCAAACCGATGGAAAAAAGGGAATCTCCCTTCATAATCGATCTTTATTTGATTATCCCTCGACAATAACATCCGTTTTTATTAATATTCGACCATATTAAAAAAGCCTAAGAACGGATTGATTGTTCGTCTTAGGCTCGTTATTTTCCGTTTATAAAGAAAGGACCCATATGAAAATTAGAATCGTGATTACTTCCACCAACAAATGATTTTTGAAGTTTTCCATTTTCTATTCTTACCATAATGGCAATTTTTTGGATTGGATAGATCATTTGGATACTAATTCGCCCGATTTCGAGATAAAAAAGAAACCTTTCCATAATTTTTGATTCATCGGATTATCTTCTTTTTATACTAACAAGATTGTGATTAAAATGGGGACAGCAACAATCAAAATTAATATGATCCATGCGATCGGTCTCGCAAAGTTAACTGTCCAGCCTACGCCAAACCGTTTTTCCACCCAAACCGCCGGGTCTTCCGGATTAAAATAAAACTGACCTAATTTCCAATAACGATCATCATCCCGATTCATGAACTCTTCAGTCCCGCCGTTAACCGATTTTATTCTACTGCCCCCTTGACCTGTTGTTACCGCTAATAAAAGGGCGCCTATAACAATTGATATCGTAATTGCCATTGTTATGACAAATAAAATTTGTGAATCAATTGGATATAAGAAGGATATGGGTGGTATGGAAAATATTAAGACGAGAGCCGTAGATGAGACAATCGTAAATAGAGACCAACGTTTTCGAAAAATCATGTTTTTTTGGATGGAATCTTTTGGATTAGCCGGATCCGTTTGTTGTTTACTTCTTTCAATTACAATATTGATAAATAAAAACAAACCGATTAAAAAAAACTGGATTAACGGAAACAATAGGATCGTTCCAACTGATTTTTCCATCCAATTAACCACTTCTCCATCAAGATTGTACTGCATAGGGATTTTCTCAGGGATATCTTCAAACCGGATTAATAGCCATACTGCTGTAGCGATGGTAATGATGAGTGGAATAATAAACCATATATTTGAATATGTCTTCTTTTTCTTATAAAATTGAATGTCTACTGCTACTACTTCTTTTTTCTTCTCCTTCCAGTTTTCCTTTTCTTTTAATTGCTTCATTTGTCGGTGATAACGGTAATACACAAAAAAGGTGAGAATCAAATACATAAAAATGCCTACAGTATACACAATGACGAAACGATCTGTTCCCATTTCCCCTTCGATGAAAAGAAATAATATAGTGAATACTATGCCTAAGATGAACGATTGGGAAAAATAATGTTTCCGAAAACGGCTGGGAATCGGATGATGATAATAATCGGAAGGGATTGATACGCCGAAACTTTCCGTTTTTCTCGTAATGTACGGGGTAATGGAAGCGATAATAACGATTAAAGCGAAAATGATATACAAAGAAAGTTCCATCATTTTTATTTTCCTCCTTTTTCCATTTGTTTAAAAATGGTCTGACATAAGTTGATGAACGCATCTTCCTTCATTCCCCTACAAATCGACTCACCGATGAGGGGACGTAAATGTTCTTCTAAATTTTTTAAATATTCTTCCGTCAATGTTGGGAATCCTTCCGATTGGATGACAACTCCCCGTTGCCGGTGAATTTGGATAAACCCTTCTTGCTTTAATAATTGATAAGCTTTGTTTATCGTATGCATATTGACGCCTAAATCTTGGGCTAACATTCGTACGGAAGGAAGTGGATCCCCCGGCTTTAATTCTCCCTTTGCGATTCCCTCAATAATTTGATGTTTAATTTGTTTATATATTGGAAAATCCGATTGGAAATCGATCGTTAAAATCATTGTTTTCATCTCCTATGACATCTATCTGTTATATATATTATATAACAATATTCATATTTTATCAATCGTTCGTTTTCTCCCTTTCAAAAAAAATAAAGGACGCTCCTCATTAAGAGAAACATCCTTTTCTAATCCCTGGTTCGGTCATTTTTGATTGAGTTTTACTTTCAACTTTTCCAACATGTCCTTTGTCATTTTTGATAAATCGAACTTAGCTTGAAATCCCCATTCTTCTTCAGCTGCGGTTGTATCAAGGGAATTTGGCCAGCTTTCTGCGATTTGCTGTCTAACCGGATCCACATCATATTCTAAAATAAATTCAGGAATATGTTTCTTGATTTCCGCTTCAAAGTGTTCCGGTGCCACACTCATCGCTGTCACATTAAATGCATTCCGATGGATGAGTTTTGCCGGATCTGCCTCCATCAATTGAATAATCGCCTGTATTGCATCGGGCATATACATCATGTCCATATATGTACCTTGTCCAATAAAGGAAGTATATTTTTTTCGTTTTACCGCTTCATAGTAAATTTCGACTGCATAATCGGTCGTACCACCCCCTGGGGGAGTAACGTAAGAGATCAACCCTGGAAAACGAAGCCCCCGTGTGTCTACGCCGAATTTTTGAAAATAATAATCACATAGTAATTCCCCTGCTACTTTATTTACCCCGTACATCGTATTCGGCCTTTGAATCGTATCTTGGGGCGTGTTGTCCTTAGGTGTCGATGGACCAAAGGCACCGATGGAACTCGGGGTGAAAAACTGCAATTGTAATTCCCTTGCCACTTCCAACGCATTGACAAGTCCACCCATATTAATATTCCAGGCAAGAAGGGGCTTTTTTTCCGCGGTTGCTGAGAGCAAAGCGGCCAGATGAATCATCGTATCGACCTGATATTTGTTCGCAATTTCCGCCATTTTTTTGCCATCTAAAACATCAAGCAATTCAAAAGGACCACTTGTTGTTACCTCATTTTCTTCCCTTCGAATATCGGTTGCCACCACATTTTCTGCTCCATATTGTTTCCTTAATTCTAAAACCAATTCGGAACCGATTTGTCCGAGGGCTCCCGTAACTAGAATTCGCTTCATTCCTTTTCCTCCGTCAGCCTTATATGTTTTCATTTTCAAAGTCACAAATCGATTGTTGCAAAATAACACGTATTCAACTTATATTTTGACGAGTATCGGACCTTTAAGAAATGACACCGAGTTCTTTTCCGACTTTTTCATATATGGAAAGGGCTTGATCGAGCATTTCTTTCGTATGGCTTGCAGTCGGCATATTTCGCACACGACCCGTTCCCCTCGGTACCGTTGGGAAAACGATCGATTTAGCGTATACACCTTCTTCATACAGCCGCTTACTGAACGTTTGGGTCAATTTCTCATCCCCGATAATACAAGGGGTAATCGGTGTTTCACTTTGTCCGATATCATAGCCGAGTTGTTGTAATCCTTTTTTCAAATAATTCCCATTTTCCCATAACCGATCATTTAATTCCGTGCTTTCCATCAAAAGTTCAATCGCCTTCGTTGCTGCCGCAGCATCAGCAGGTGTAACAGCCGTAGAGAATAAAAATGGGCGAGAGCGAACTTTTAACCAGTCGATCAATTCCCGTTTTCCAGCCACATAACCACCGACGACACCGATCGCTTTCGATAGGGTGCCAATTTGGAAATCGACTTCATTTTGAAGGCCAAAATGTTTAACCGTACCTGCCCCCTTGCCTAGAACCCCAGAACCGTGGGCATCATCGACGTAAACCATTAAATCAAATTCATTTGCAATTTCAACGATTTCCGGAAGTTTCGCAATATCCCCATCCATGGAGAAAACCCCGTCTGTAATAACCATTAATTTCTTATAATTTCCAGACTCCTTCGCTTCTTTTGCCTTTTTGCGCAAGTCGTCCATATCGGAATGATTGAAACGAATAATTTTCGCCTTTGACAATCGGCAACCGTCAATGATGGATGCATGGTTTAATTCATCGGATAAAATCGCATCGTTTTTATCCATCACCGCTGAAATCGCTGCCATATTACAATTGAAACCGGATTGATAGGAAATCGCCGCTTCCGTTCCTTTAAATTTTGCAATCGTCTCTTCTAATTTGACGTGAATATCCAATGTACCATTAATTGTTCGAACAGCACCCGCACCTACGCCGTATCGATCGATAGCCTCTTTTGCAACTGCCTTTAATCGTTCATCCGTAGCCAATCCTAAATAATTGTTAGATGATAGATTGATTAATTCTTTTCCTTGAATACGAATGACCGGTCCATTCGCACTTTCCAAAGGATCAATTTCATTATACAGACCCCGATCTTTTAAATCCTGTAAATTTTCTGTAAGGAAGGATTGCAAAGTGTTACTCGACATTCCACATACCTCCTATGGCTTTATTATTTACGAAATGATTATTTCGACATTCCTCTTCGTGGATTATAATTATTGTACCATATTCGAAATTAGATAGGAAAATGGACTCGTGATTTACTTAGAATAAAAGGTTCTCCTATTTGTAAGCAACATCCCGCAAAAAAACAGCCATATATCGTATAATAAACTTGAAAAATTGCTTTTGTTACGAATAATCAATTTTTCTAATGTAAAAGGGGGATAAGGAATGGTTTCCCACTCCATTCAGGGGATTTTAAACACCTTTACGGAACTTTTACCAAAGGAAACATCAATTGCTATTGCTAATCAAAAAAATTTCATCTATTATCAGCCGAGCGATGTCATTGATTTACACATCGAACCTGGAGATGAAATTAAAAAGGGGTCGGCAACGTATCAAGCTCTTTTACTCAAACGAAAAATTTTTACGCTTATTGATGAGTCGGTTTTCGGTACTTCCTATTATGGTCTGTCTGTTCCTATCTTGAACAAAGGAAAACCAAATGTCATCATTACGGCTATTTTACCGGTTATGCGGAAGCTATCCCTCCCACATTTTTTAACGATAAAAAATGATGATCGATGGTTTCCTGTTTCAATGGATAAAATCCTTTATTTGGAAGCAGAAAACCGAAAGGCAAAAGTTGTTACCAATGATTTAAAGGGATTCCATAAATACAGTTTATCGATCTTGGAAACCTTTTTACCAACGGACAAGTTCATTCGCTGTCACCGATCGTTCATTGTGAACATTAATCAAATACAGGAAATTCAACCGGATTTTCACTCTACCTTTTTACTTATTATGAACAATGGCGACCGGGTACCTGTTAGCCAAAAATATGCTAGTTCCTTTCGAAGACATTTAATGTTTTAAAAACCACCTATTTATGTCTTAGTTATCTTTTTTACTATATTAATGCGTAATTTTGTGTTTTGTTCGATTTTTGCAGATTCCCCTCTTTTTTTCTGCTATGATTCGTACAAACTATGCAAAAGAGGGGATTTGCGTGGAGAAAAAAGTGTTAGATGCATTACCGAAAGCGCTTCACGGGAAAATTGTTTCTGCAATGGAAGCGACATCATGGATTGAAGATGGTATGACATTGGGGTTAAGCGGTTTTACACGGGCAGGAGACGCAAAGGCAGTTCCTCTTGCTTTAGTCGAACGGGCAAAATCTAATCCTTTAAAAGTAAACGTTTACACTGGAGCTTCTCTAGGTTCCGATGTGGATAAATTAATGGCGGAACACGGATTAGTGTTAAAAAGATTGCCCTTCCAAGCAGATGCTACGATGCGGAAACGAATTAACAAAGGGGAAATGCTCTTTGTCGACCAACATTTATCCCATACAGCCGAATTGATTCGTGCTGATATTTTGGAAACAATCGACTATGCCATTATTGAAGCCATTTCCGTAACCGAAGACGGGTTGATTATACCAACAACTTCGGTAGGAAACTCGCCTATTTTCGTCGAAAAAGCGGAAAATGTGATTATCGAATTAAATACTGCCCATCCGTCCGAATTGGCAGGTGTTCACGATATTTATGAATTAGGAAAACAAGGGGAAAGAAGTTGGGTACCACTGACAAAAGGAAACGATCGCATCGGGACACCTGGAATTCCAGTAGACTTAAATAAAATAAAAGGAGTCGTAATTACGGATTTACCGGATTCCCCGTCAACCATTGTTCCACCTGATGATGAAACACAAAAAATTGCGGACCATTTAATAGAGTTTTTACGCAAAGAAATTGAGTCGGGCAGATTGACAGAACGATTGGCTCCACTCCAATCGGGAATCGGTTCCGTTGCCAACGCTGTATTACACGGTTTGTTAGTTTCGGAGTTTTCCGATTTAGAAATTTATTCCGAAGTATTACAAGATGCAGTCTTTGATTTAATTGACGCTGGGAAAGTGAAATTTGCTTCTGGATGTTCCATTACGTTGTCGGAAGAAAAGGCAAACCAAGTATATAGTAACTTTGATAAGTATCGAGATCAGTTAGTACTTAGACCACAAGAAATATCCAATTTACCGGAAATCATCCGACGTCTCGGTTTAATCGCTATTAATACCGCCTTGGAAGTTGATATATACGGAAATGTTAACTCAACCCACGTCCTCGGTACGAATATGATGAATGGAATTGGTGGGTCAGGTGACTTTGCAAGAAACGCCCGTCTTTCTATCTTCGTTACAAAATCGATTGCAAAGGACGGGAAAATTTCAAGTATCGTTCCGTTTGTATCCCATGTAGACCATACGGAACACGATGTTGACGTGATCGTAACGGAACAAGGTTATGTAGATTTGCGTGGTTTAGCCCCGAGGGAACGAGCACCATTGATTATCGAAAAACTTGCCCATCCGATGTATAAACAACAATTACTCGATTATTATCAAGAGGCTTTGGCCAATGGAGGTCAAACACCTCATAATTTAGAAAAGGCATTTTCGTTCCATTTGAATTATGCAAAAAATGGAACCATGTTAGAAAAAATGTTACAAATGGCTTAACGATTTCATTGATTATTGCTGCCATCCTCCTTACCCTTTTTTCAAAGGTCGTAAGGAGTTTTTTTATAGGTGATTTTTCTTATTCATGGTATGATGGAAACGTATACGGTTTATAAAAACCAATCTTTCATATGAGAAAACATGGTGGTGAAGGCTTTGACTAGGGAAGAAATTTTCCAGAGGATTGAGGAATTGAAAAGCGATTACGTTCGTATTCAAGCTGATGTAGAAAAGGCAACAGCTGTCGGGGGATCCATAGGTCAAGGAGAAAAGGTTTTGCAAAATATCGAAGAAGAGTTGAGAAAGCTTCGGAAAATGCTTGATGTTTCGTACGAATAGGATGGTCTCTTCAATCGTGGCACCGGTTATCGGTCCTGACGATGGACCATCCTTTTTTATATCGATTTATGATTTATTCCTCCAATTGTGGATCCTTTTTCTTTTCTAATTTCGTAATTAAAATTTTATCTACTCGAACATGATCCATATCGACCACTTCTAATTTTAAATCTTCAATTTCTACTGTATCGTTTACTTTCGGGATGTCACCAATTTGCATCGTTATAAATCCACCGAGAGTATGGAAATTATTCCCACCTCGCAAAAATGGTACATCCTCCAAATCAAAGTATCGACGGAAAGTATCGACGGAAATAAGACCATCGGCTAACCATGAATTGTCATCCCGTTGAACAATTTTCGGTTCTGTATGATCTTCCTTTAAAGGCATATCGCCGACAATATTTTCCATAAAGTCGTGGAGCGTAACAAAACCTTCGATTCCACCGTATTCATCGATCACAATTGCTTCATGTTGACCGGATTTTTTTAATGCTTCAAGAGCTTGGAACACTTTCATCGGCTCTGGGAGGACAAGGGTGTCTTCGATACATTCTTCCAATACAATCGGTTCCTTTGCCAATAGTTTCGGGAGAACGTTTTTTGTATGAATCACTCCAACAAAATCGTCTAAACTCCCTCGAGCTACCGGAAACTTTGAGTGAACACTTTTTGCTATTGTTTTTAAATTTTCCTCCAGCGGTTTTTCCAAATCGATCCAAACGATTTGAGTTCTCGGGGTTAAAATATCCCCGAGCCGTTTATCTCCCATATAAAATACTTGTTCTACTATTTCGTGTTCAATTTCTTCTACGACACCGCTGTAAACACCTTGTTCAATTAATTGGGTAATTTCTTCCTCCGTTATAGCCGGCCGACTCGATTGTTTCACTCCGAGAAGTTTTAAAAGAGATTCCGTTGATTTACTTAAAATCCAAATTAGAGGCTTTCCAACTTTCGAAAAAAAATACATCGGCTTGGCTACTATACAAGCCATCTTTTCCGGATTGGACATACCGATTCTCTTCGGTACAAGTTCTCCAATAACGAGGGACAAAAAGGTACTCAGACCAACGACAATAATGATACTAAATTCGTAGGAAAAGGGAGAAAGAACTGAAATCTGTTCCACGTATTCGGATAATTGATTGGCAATTTTCGCTCCTCCAAAGGCCCCTGTCACAACACCGATCAATGTGATTCCTATTTGAATCGTTGATAGCAACTGGTTTGGATTATTTGCCAATTTTAGTGCATAGTCGGCATTTCGATTTCCCTTTTCCTTTAAAATTTCCAGCCTTCCCTTTTTCGATGTCACTATCGCAATTTCGGTCATCGCAAAAATACCATTTGCAATAATTAATATGAAAACGATCAAAATTGAAGTCCAAAGACTGTCCAAAATGTTTTCACCATTCCTTACCTTTCAATATTTAAGGTTTCCCATTTTCTTCTATTGTATCATATAAAAATGACCTGTTTTTTTAGTCTGTACTAAGATTTACAATTCGTTCAATTTTTTACAAACCCTTCCTTTTCTTATTTTAGCCTGATCCATAAACGTATATGTTATTTTCCCATCAATCGGGTGAAATTATCACTGAAAATCAATTTTTTGTGAATTTTTACACTTTTAATAGGAAATAACGATGTTTTTGTCGAATAATAGAAAAGAGAAGAGAATATATTTTCGGAAGGAGGAAGGGCTTTTACGCAGCTTTGATCCAACATAGGCCCGCAAAATATGAAAAATACGATTCTCGTTCCTGTTGATGATTCTAGTCACTCTTACCGCGCCCTTGATTTCGCCATAAAATTAGCGGAATGTAACAACTTTTCCATCGCCATCTTAAATGTTCAGCCGAATATCCATACACCGAGTACCGAACGATTTCTATTAAAAGAAGAAGTCGATACTTACTTAAAAGAAATGGGTATGGAAGTTTTAAATCGGGCTAAAGAATATATTAAGGAAAGAAATGTTGAAATCAAAGTATTTATTCGCATCGGTTCCCCAAAAATCGAAATTATCAAACTCGCTAATGAGTTGAACGCCTGTTGCATCGTGATCGGCTCCCGTGGATTAGGTCCGTTAAAAGGAGCCGTTTTAGGCAGTGTTAGCTACGGGGTTCTTCATGATGCCCCTTGCCCAGTCACAATCGTCCCATAAAAAAATTTCCGCAACAACCAATTGGCAGGTTGTTGCTTTTTTCATTTGAATCGATGTCCTTTTTTCAAAATAAAACTCTCCAGGCACATCGCCTAAAGAGAGCATTTTGTTTGAATCACGTTTTCATTTTCGGATCTAATGCATCCCGGAGACCGTCACCGAGCAAGTTAAATCCTAAAACGGTGAGTATGATCGCCAATCCTGGAAAAATCATCATCCAAGGAGCGTTAATGAAATAGGCTTGTGAGTCGGCTAACATCCTACCCCATTCTGGTTTTGGTGACCTTGCGCCTAAACCAAGGAACCCTAGCGCTGCCGCTTCAATAATTGCCGTGGCAATCGCCAATGTCCCTTGTACAATAATCGGTGGCATACTATTCGGTAAAATATGGTGAAATAATATGCGGGTATCTTTCATACCAATCGATTTGGCTGCTAATATGAATTCTTCTTCTTTTACACTTAATACCTTCGAACGGATCAACCGTCCGAAAGTTGGAATATTAATGATGGCGATGGCAATTAATGCGTTTTGTAATGACGGTCCTAAAACCGCGACAATTCCAATCGCTAAAAGAATACTTGGAAATGCTAACATAATATCGAAAATACGAGAAATAACCCCATCCACGATTCCGCGATAATACCCGGCTAAAATGCCTAAAAAACTCCCAACGATGATGGAACCCATAACCGAGAAAAAGCCGACAGATAAGGAAATTCTCGCCCCGTGAACCACCCGTGAAAATATATCCCGACCGAAGTCATCGGTACCAAACCAATATTCAGCAGAGGGGGGTTGAAGCCTTGCCTCTGTCAACTTTTGATCATCGATTCCTTCCGGTACGACAAACGGCCCAATAATCGCCAAAAGGATAAAAAATGTAACGATTCCACCACCGACCAATGCTAATTTATTTTTTCGGAAGGTTCGCCACGCTTCCTTCCAAGGTGAAATTACTTGTTCTTCTTCTAAATTGACTTCCATTTTATCCGTTGAAATATCTGCCACATCTTTCACCTACCTGTTGCGAATGAATCGAAATTACCGTAAAAGCTTTTTCGCCTTATCGATATTTAATTCGCGGGTCGATGATCGCATAGAGAATATCGACAATTAAGTTGATCAAGACGAAAAATAAAGCAATGATTAGTATACTTGACTGTACAACCGGATAATCCCGATAATTAATCGCATCGTAAATATATCGACCGATTCCTGGCCAACTAAAGATCGTTTCTGTTAAAATTGCACCGCCGAGCAATAGACCGAGTTGTAAACCGATTACAGTCAAAATCGGAATGGAGGCATTTTTTAAAGAATGTTTATACACGACCCAGAACATCTTCATACCCTTTGCCTTTGCTGTTCGGATATAATCCGTTCTCATTACCTCGAGCATACTCGATCGGGTAATACGGGCAATAATCGCCATTGGGATTGTTGCAAGGGCGACTGCAGGCAAAACTAAATGTCTAATCACCTCGACGAGTTTTTCCGTATCCCCTTGAATAATCGTGTCAATTATATATAGATGGGTAATTGGTTCAACCGGATTACGAACATTATCCCGTCCACCTGTTGGGAACCAATCGAGATTCACTGCAAAAATCCACTGTTCCAATAATCCGAGCCAAAAAATTGGCATGGATACACCAATTAATGCAAGCAACATCAATGCATAATCAAACCAAGAATTTTGAAACCATGCGCTAATAATTCCAGCATTTACACCGATAAAAACAGCAATAAGCATAGCAACGAGGGCTAATTCAATCGTTCCCGCCAAATAGGGCCAAATTTGTTCTGAAATGGGGGAATCGGTCCGTATCGAGTCCCCTAAATCACCTGTCAACAGTCCTCCTAAGTATTTGAAATATTGGACATACCACGGTTGATCTAGACCTAATTTTTTATTTAAAGCTTCGATTGATTCTTCCGTTGCTGCTTGTCCTAATATAATATGGGCAGGATTTCCCGGAATCGCCCGAATCATTAAAAAAACGATTAATGTAAGCCCTAGTAAGACTGGAATCAATGTAAGTAAACGTCTAATTATATAGGCATACATTTCCGATCCCTTCTTTCAAAGCAAATTCACTTGCTGTATATTTACTATAACCGTAAAACGTACGCATATTTGAATGAAAAAAGAACGATAGAGGAAGAAGGGAGCGATTTGCCCCCTTCCTGAAATTATCCGTTAGTTCCCGAATTCCACTTTGTGCAGGCGATCCGAACCGGTCGGATGGGGCAAGAAGTTTTTAATATCTGCTCTTCCCGCCAACAACGGTTGGGAATGAACGAGCGGAATCCAAGGGGCATCCTCTTTAATAATCTCTTGGGCTTTTTTGTACAGCTCAACTCTTTGTTCCTCGTCGGATACCCTTTGTGCTTGAACTAAAATCTCATGTAACTCATCATTGGAGTAATACGTATAATTATTCGTACCTATATTGTCTTTATCTAGCAGTGTATATAAGAAGTTGTCCGCATCACCATTATCGCCTGTCCATCCGAGCATGAAGGCGTCTGCTTCTCCAGCTGCAGTCTTTTCTAAATACGTACCCCATTCATACGAAACGATCTCCACTTTCACACCAATTTGTTCAAACGTATTTGCAATCGCTTGGGCAACCTTTTGACCGTCCGGCATGTATGGACGTGGAACAGGCATCGCCCATAGTTCCATTTCGAATCCATCCGGGTAACCCGCTTCCGCTAACAATTCCTTTGCCCTCTCTAAATCATACGGATAATCCTCGATATCGTCATTATATCCTGAAATAACAGGGGGCATCGGGTTTTTCGCAGGTTCTGCATATCCTTCGTAAAAGGCCGCAATAATTGCTTCTTTATCGACAGCATGGTTCAATGCTTGGCGAACCAATTTATTTTGAAGTGGTCCCCTTGTCGTAGTCAATCCGAGGTAACCGACATTCATCGACGGTCGAGTGAAAATTTGTAAATTGGAATCTGCTTCAATCGCTGCTACATCGCTATAATTAATTCCATCGATTAAATCTACATCGCCTGTTTTTAAGGCATTCAGGCGAGCCGAATTATCTGGAATGGATCTGAAAATAATCTTATCAATTTTCGGATATTCCGAATCCCAATAATCATCGAATTTTTCAATAACGATTCGATCATTTCGTTGCCACTCAACAAATTTGTATGGTCCCGTTCCAACCGGGTTTTCATTGATTTTATCCCCGTATTTTTCCAATGCTGCTGGACTCGTAATAGCGAATGGTGACATCGCAATATTCTTTAAAAAGACAGCTTGTGGATGTTTCAGAGTAAACTGAACTTCATATTCACCGGTCGCTTCCACTTTTTCGATGTTGTCACCGAACATGGACTGATAATATGGAAAAGGTGTTTGATCTCCCGAAGTACCAGCATTACCATTTTTCCAACGTTCGAAGTTTACGACGACGGCTTCGGCATTAAAATCGGTTCCGTCATGGAATTTAACCCCTTCCCGTAGTTGGAAGGTGTAAACCAATCCATCATCCGAGACGTTCCAATCTACAGCCAGACCGGGTTCTAATTCCGTGTTTTGTTCACCAAAATTTATTAAGTTTTCAAAAATATTTACTGTTACTTTAAAAGCTTCACCTTCTGTCGTGGCACCCGGATCAAGGGATGTGGAATCTCCCCCACGGCCGAATACGAGTTCTTTCGGTGTATCTTTTACCTCATCCTTCCCATCGTCACTATTTCCGCCCGCCTTTTCATTATTCCCTGAACAAGCAACTAAAGCGAATGATAGGAATAGGAACAATAGGAAAAATAGCCATTTTCTTTTCCCTCTTTTCACCTTTACTCCCCCTTTTCATTGTTTTCATTTATCAAAATGTGGCCGTCTTAATACAGAATATTCAAAATTTAATCATTGTACAGATGACATGCCACATAATGACCTGGTCTGAATTGTTTCATTTTCGGCTTTTCCACTTTACAAATATCCATGCAAGCATTACATCTCGTATGGAAAACACATCCTGAAGGTGGATTTGATGGACTTGGTAAATCCCCTTTGATTTCAATTCGTTCCCTTTTCACCGTCGGATCGGCAATAGGAACAGCACTTAATAATGTTTTCGTATACGGATGCAGAGGTTCCCTATATAGCTCTTCACTGTCGGATAATTCGACCATATGGCCTAAATACATAACGCCTATTCGATCGCTAATATACCGAACAACTCCTAAATCGTGGGAAATAAAAATATAAGTCAGTTCAAACTCCTGTTGCAAATCCTTCAT
Source organism: Fervidibacillus halotolerans (assembly GCF_026547205.1). Lineage (GTDB taxonomy): Bacteria > Bacillota > Bacilli > Bacillales > Caldibacillaceae > Fervidibacillus > Fervidibacillus halotolerans. The sequence continues at coordinate 2,527,190 of NZ_CP106877.1, forward strand.
TAAGTTTAACACTTGGGATTGGATAGAAACGTCTAGGGCAGATACCGGTTCATCGGCAACGATTAACTTTGGGTTCGTCATTAAAGCTCTTGCGATACCAATGCGTTGCCGCTGACCACCACTAAATTGATGGGGGTATCGTTTTTTATGCTCCTTTCTCATACCAACAACATCCAAGATGTGTTCGACCTTTTCTTTCCTTTCCTCTTTTGTTCCAATTCCATGTACGATAAGGGGTTCGGTCAAAATTTTTTCAATCGTATGGCGCGGATTTAGCGATGCAAAGGGATCCTGAAAGACCATTTGCATATCCCTTCTCGTCTTCCGCATCTTTTCTTTTGAGAAAGTATATATATTTTCTCCCTCAAAAAGAACTTCCCCTCCTGTCGGTTCGTGGAGCCTTAACAGGAGTTTCCCCGTCGTTGATTTCCCACAACCGGATTCTCCGACTAGGCTAAATGTTTCTCCTTTATTTACAGTAAAGGAAATTCCGTTTACCGCTTGAACGGTTCCAATTTCCCGTCCAAATACACCACCTTTAATCGGAAATTCCTTTCGTAAATCATTGACTTGTAGTAATGGTTGACTGCTCACGTTCTTCCCCCTCCTTTTCTACTAACCAACAGCGAACTTTATGATTTTCCTCCGTCGTATAATAGGGGGGTTGATCATGTAAACATCTGGGCATTCTTACATTACAACGACTATAAAAACGACATCCTTTCTTTACTGATCCAGGTTTCGGTACAGTTCCTGGTATGGAATATAATCGTTTCTCTTTTTTACGAATGTCCGGAATCGATTGTAGCAACCCTTTCGTATATGGATGTTGTGGATTTTGGAAGATCGTATGAACATCGCCCTCTTCGACAATTTTCCCCGCATACATGACGATGACCCGTTCACAAACTTCTGCCACAACACCTAAATCATGGGTAATAAGGAGTACCGCTGTTTTTAACTTCTCATTTATTTCTTTAATCAATTGTAATATTTGTGCTTGAATCGTAACGTCCAAAGCGGTAGTTGGTTCATCGGCGATCAATACTTTCGGATTACAAATTAAAGCCATGGCAATCATGACCCGCTGCCGCATACCTCCGGATAATTCATGGGGATAGGCATTCATTAGTTCTTCATGGCGGGGCAAACCGACGAGTCGGAGCATTTCCACCGCCCGATCGTAAGCCTTTTTTTTCGGCCATTTATTATGGATCAACACTGCTTCCATCAGTTGATTGCCAATGGTAAATAACGGATTTAATGAGGTCATCGGCTCTTGGAAAATCATCGCCAATTCATTTCCTCGAACCCGTCGCATTTGTTTCTCATTGAATTGCAAAATATTTTTCCCGTTTAAATAAATTTCTCCCCCAGTAACTTTACCCGGTGGATTTGGAAGAAGTCCCATAATCGATAAAGAAGTGACACTTTTACCCGATCCGGATTCTCCAACTATCCCGACGATTTCCCCTGGATATACGTTGAAAGAGATATCTTCAACGGCAGGTACTTCACCATCATCGGTGAAAAATGAAGTTTTTAAGTTTTTGACTTGTAATAACGGTTTAATTGTCATAAAATTTCCCACCTTATAATGGGTATAAATAATGTTTAATTTAAATTTTAGTGATAATTATTCCATATTTTGAATAAATAATCAATATGTTTTTTTAAAAAAATATTATTTTTTTAATATATTACAATTTTGATAGTTTTACATAAACCCTTTTCTATATAATTTATTCCCGCTTTACTATATTAAATTACTAATTTTTAACATTCCTTTGCAACAAAGGGTGAATTTGTTATTCTCGAATCCACCTGCCGAACTTTCCATTGACCGGATTCGAATTTACCGAACGATTCCATATATAGAAACCCTTTTATATGTTCTTCCCTTTTAAAAGTTGAACATGTCATATACGGACGGTACTTTTGATTTCCTCCGTTAAAAAAATAATTTCTACTAAACCTTCTGTAAATACAACCTTCCCTTTAACTTTTTACTAGAACATTTTTTTCAAATTCCATTACAATTCAAAGGAGAACATCGACTATACGGATATTTTTTTTAAGCATTTTTCATGTTAAAATAATTGAGACACTTGTAGGAATTTGATGGAAAAGAGGTGCATCCCCAAATGATTAATATTCTCGTTACTTTAAATGCCAACTATATTCCTCCACTGAAAGTTATGCTTCATTCTTTGTTCTCAAGAAATAGAAATGAAACAATACATGTTTACTTAATGCACTCGACGTTATCAAAGGAACAACTTCTTGATATAGAACAATTTATCCAATTATACGATCAACATTTCCATCCGATTTTCATCGATGATACACAATTCCAAGATGCCCCTGTATTTCGGCACTATACGGTGGAAATGTATTATCGGTTAGCCGCTCATTTGTTTTTACCCCAATCGGTGGACCGTATCCTTTATTTAGATCCGGATATTGTCGTCATTAACCCAATTAAAGATTTTTATGAAATGGATTTTGAGGGCAATTTATTTATCGCATCCGAACATGAACATACGACAAAAATTGTACAACCGATTAATAAATTCCGACTAAAAACGCCAGCAGCAAAAGGGTATTTTAACACGGGCGTTTTGTTAATGAATATTGAATTAATGAGAAGACTGATTCAAATGGATGTGATTTATTCTTTTATTAAAGAAAATAAGCGGTTATTGATTTTGCCGGATCAGGATATTTTAAACGGTTTGTATTGGGATAAAATTAAACCAGTCGATAGTTTCCGTTACAACTACGACGCCCGCTATTTCGAACTGGCAAAACTTTATCCGATGTATAAAAAAGATCTAGTATGGATCAAGATGAACACGTTATTTATTCATTATTGTGGGAAGGATAAACCTTGGCATAATAATTACAAAGGGACCCTCGGATTTTTCTACAACTATTATGAGAAAAAAATGAACGAAAAATTAGAAGGGTCGATATTCCAAGATGACAGAACCTGAATATCTCATCTCCTTCACAACATATTTTTCTTTCTGAGATGGACATTTGCACTCCAATTACTTTTTGATATGATGGATTAAAAAACGAAATAAATAGGAGATGATCTTTTGAAAGAGGATTTGATTCGACGGTTTACTTCATATGTCAAAATTGATACCCAGTCCGATGAAAACAGTTCGAGTTGTCCTTCCACCCCCGGTCAATTAACTTTGTTGAACCAACTTGTGGAAGAACTACGTGCCATTGGAATGGAAGAGGTGTCGATCGATGAAAACGGGTATGTATTTGCCACATTACCGGCAAATACGGAGAAAGATGTACCAGTAATTGGTTTTTTAGCCCATGTAGATACAGCCACCGATTTTACCGGTAAAAATGTGAATCCACAAATCGTAGAAAAGTATGATGGGAAAGACATCGTTTTAAATGAAAAATTAGGTGTTGTTCTTTCGCCTCAAGATTTTCCAAATTTGGCAAACTATAAAGGGCATACATTAATTACAACGGACGGAACGACACTCCTCGGTGCCGATGATAAAGCAGGCGTAGCTGAAATTATGACTGCAATGGATTATCTCATCCAACATCCGGAAATTAAACATGGAAAAATCCGGGTTGCCTTCACACCGGATGAAGAAATCGGTCGTGGTCCCCATAAATTTGACGTGAAACGATTTGGGGCAAAATTTGCTTATACAGTAGATGGGGGTCCAATCGGAGAATTACAATACGAAAGCTTTAATGCCGCCAGTGCGAAAATTACAATTAAAGGAAATAATATTCATCCAGGCTCAGCAAAAGGTAAAATGGTGAACTCTATGAAAATTGGTATGGAGTTACACGGTATGTTGCCAGAAAAGGAAGCTCCCGAATATACGGAAGGATATGAAGGATTTTATCATTTGTTATCCTTCACGGGAGACGTGGAAAACACGAAGATGGAGTATATCATCCGTGACCATGATCGGGCAAAATTTGAAGAAAAGAAAAATACGATGGCAAAAATCGTAGAAAAACTCCAAGAAATGTACGGAAAGGACACCCTTTCCCTCGAATTAAAAGATCAATATTACAATATGAAAGAAAAAATAGAACCTGTACGAGAAGTTGTGGATTATGCTCGAGATGCAATGAAAACACTCGGTATTGAACCGGTGACTGAACCGATTCGTGGAGGTACAGACGGCTCCCAACTTTCCTATATGGGACTACCAACACCGAATATTTTTACAGGTGGGGAAAACTTCCACGGAAAATACGAATTCATTTCAGTCGACCATATGATCAAAGCGACGGAAGTCATTATCGAGATTATAAAAACCTTTGAAGCTCGTTCATAATTTTCAACTAACTTAATATAATTGATAATTGATTTTCCTATATCATTCTTACGATTGAGAACAGAGTCAATCCTAACCGTTGGATTGGCTCTTTTTTAATTAATTGTTCTTACTATAGATCTCCCGGGAAAAAAGATTAATTATATTAAATTCTTTTTTATAATTATTATAATTAAGTATTGATTTTATTATAAAATTTGTTATCATTATAAGTACGTTGATAATATTGGAAATTTAGGAGGGAAATACATGTCTGAAAAACGTCTAACCACTAGCTGGGGAGCCCCCGTCGGTGATAATCAAAATTCCATAACTGCTGGAGCCCAAGGACCGACGTTAATTCAAGATGTCCACCTATTGGAAAAACTCGCCCATTTTAATCGGGAACGTGTTCCAGAACGGGTCGTCCATGCGAAAGGCGGCGGAGCCCACGGTTATTTTGAAGTGACCAATGACATGTCAAAATATACGAAAGCAAAAGTATTTAACGATGTCGGAACAAGGACTCCCGTTTTTGTGAGATTTTCTACCGTTGCAGGAGAATTAGGTTCTGCCGATACCGTTCGAGATCCAAGGGGATTTTCCGTCAAATTTTATACGGAAGATGGAAATTATGACATCGTTGGGAATAACACACCAATTTTCTTTATTCGTGATGCAATCAAATTTCCCGATTTTATCCATACCCAAAAACGTGATCCGAAAACCCATTTGAAAAACCCGACGTCTATGTGGGATTTTTGGAGTTTGTCCCCCGAATCCTTACATCAAGTTACATACTTATTTGGTGATCGGGGTATTCCGCTCACATGGCGACATATGAACGGCTATGGAAGTCATACGTTTAAGTGGGTAAATGAAAAGGGAGAAGCTGTTTGGATCAAATATCACTTCAAAACCGATCAAGGGCTCAAAAATATGGATCCAGATCTTGCCGTCAAAATCGCCGGTGAAAATCCGGATTACCATATTCAAGATCTTTACAATGCCATTGAAAAGGGAGACTTTCCTTCTTGGACGTTATATGTGCAAATCATGCCTTATGAGGATGCAAAAACGTATAAATGGAATCCTTTCGATGTGACGAAAATTTGGTCCCATAAGGATTATCCGTTAATTGAAGTAGGGAAAATGGTGTTAAACCGAAATCCGATCAATTACTTTGCGGAAGTCGAACAAGCAGCATTTTCCCCCGGAACACTCGTACCCGGTGTTGAACCGTCCCCGGACAAAATGTTACAAGGTCGTTTGTTTGCTTACCACGATACGCAAAGATACCGAATCGGTGCGAACTTCAACCAATTGCCGATCAATACACCGAAAGTTCCCGTAAATCATTATCAACGGGATGGAGCGATGAATCCTGGAACGAACGGCGAAGGATCCGTCTATTATGAACCGAACAGTTTCGATGGGCCGAAAGAAGATGAAAAGGCGAAGATTACACCTTTTGAAGTGTCCGGTTTTGCTGATAGCGTCCCCTATGACGATGATGACCATTATACACAAGCGGGGGATTTGTATCGATTAATGAGCGATGAAGAAAAGGAACGTCTTGTAAAGAATATCGTCGATTCTATGAAAATGGTGGAAAAGGAAGAGATAAAACTACGTCAAATCGAACACTTCTATAAGGCGGATCCGGAATACGGAACCCGTGTAGCTGAAGGACTCGGCCTTTCCGTTCCTGAAACGGTTCGATAAATGTACAGAAGAAAAAAATCCTTTTTTAAAATTATTTGTGTTGACATTTACCTCTGAAATTGCAATAATGTTAAAGATAAGTAAATAGCAACCTTTAAGGCAGTCCTGTGAGGCTGGCAAGGTGATCGATTTCGTTCGTCATGCAATCAATCTATGATTATATGATTATATGACGTGTGCTTTCGTGTGCATATATCAAGCGATAAGCACCTTGCCGGCTAGTCAGGCAAGGTGCTTTTTTATGCCCAAAACAAAATAAAGGAGAGGTTTTCATGGAACAAAAGGAAATTCAAGTTCACGAAAGATTGCCTTTTTTAAAGAGTTTACCACTAAGCTTACAACATTTGTTTGCAATGTTCGGTTCAACAGTTCTCGTTCCAATCTTATTCGGTGTCGATCCAGCAACGATTTTATTGATGAATGGAATTGGAACATTGCTGTATCTTTTCATCACAAAGGGAAAAATCCCTGCTTATTTAGGTTCGAGTTTCGCTTTTATTTCACCGGTTTTCGCCGTATTAAACGCCCATTCCGGAGGAGACGGCTATAGTTACGCACTCGGTGGATTTTTTATGATTGGTGTTATACTCGTTATCGTCGGATTCATCGTCAAACTCGTCGGGACAGGTTGGTTAGACGTGATTTTCCCACCGGCTGCAATGGGTGCAATCGTTGCCCTTATCGGTCTTGAGCTCGTACCTGTCGCTGCTGAAATGGCTGGTATCATCAAACCTGCAAATGCATCGGCAGATTGGAGTCCAGATCCTCACGCCATCACTGTCTCTCTTTTAACCTTAGGCATTACGATCGTATCTTGGGTCACATTGCGCGGATTTTTAAAAATCATACCAATCTTAATTGGTATTGTTAGTGGTTATATAATCGCCTTCTTTTTCGGACTGGTCGATCTTACAGCCGTAAAAGAAGCATCAACCTTGTCCGTCCCCCATTTTTACTCAATGAAGTGGAGCTTATCGGACATCGTCGTGATTCTTCCTGCAGCCTTAGTTTTAATACCGGAACATATCGGGCATTTGTTCGTCACAGGAAATATTGTAAAAAAAGATTTGGCTAAAGATCCCGGCCTTGACCGGTCACTTATGGGAAATGGTTTTTCGACGATGCTATCTAGCTTTTTCGGTTCTACACCGAACACAACGTATGGTGAAAATATTGGTGTTCTAGCGATTACTCGGGTTTACTCCACATGGGTAATCGGTGGAGCTGCTGTAATTGCCATCATCCTGTCGTTTTTCGGTAAATTGGCTGCTTTAATTTCTTCCATTCCTACTCCTGTCATGGGCGGAATATCCCTCCTCCTTTTCGGAATTATCGGAGCAAGTGGTATTCGAATGTTGGTGGAATCGAAGGTCGACTACAGCAAATCTCAAAATTTAATTTTAACGAGTGTCGTCCTTGTAATTGGTTTGAGCGGTGCTGCGATTGAAATTGACACTGTTCATTTAAAGGGAATGGGCTTGGCAACGATCGTCGCCATTATCCTAAGCATATTTTTCAAGTTACTCGATATTTTAAAATTATCAAATGAATAAACATCAATAAAGGGCTGGAAAAAAATTACAGCCCCTTTCTTCGTAAATGAAATTCGATTGATTTCAGTGGCTGCACTTTCCGCGGGTACGGTCTTGCCTTATTCATCTAAAGGCTCTCCAGCTCGTGCTGTTCCCGCAGGAGTCTGCTGCCACCTTCCTTTCATCAACTTAGGGACTGATCGATCAGTTCCTTTTTCTTTCTCTTTACAAAAATAATATTAAGCTGACCGCCATTACCGCCATACCGCAGATTAATCCGTAAATAGATGTATGGGCTTGCTCGTATTTTTTTGCAGCAGGAACCAATTCGTCAAGAGAAATAAATACCATTATTCCAGCAACTGCAGCAAAAATACACCCGAAAACGATATCGTTCAAAAAGGGCATTAAAATGAAAAAAGCAACCAAAGCACCAATCGGTTCCGATAAACCGGAAAGGAAGGATAACCGAAACGCTTTTTTCTTACTTCCCGTTGCAAAATAGATTGGAACGGATACTGCGATTCCCTCTGGAATATTATGAATCGCAATGGCAATCCCAATAGCGACCCCGAGTTTAGGATCTTGCAAAGCAGATGTAAAGGTAGCAATTCCCTCTGGAAAATTGTGAATACCAATTGCCAAAGCTGTGAACGTACCCATTTTCTTCAAGGAGGGATCATGCATGACATCCGGAGCTAAAGATTGCATGTCCTCAATCTTTTTTAATTCATGGGGGTTTGATTGTTTCGGAATCAATTTATCGATTAAAGCGATGAATACCATTCCTCCGAAAAAGCCACCAACGACCGCCCAATTTCCGCTCTTTTCACCTAATGCATCCACGAGAGTATCTTGTGCTTTCACAAAAATTTCTATCATCGAAACGTAAATCATAACCCCTGCAGAAAATCCGAGGGAAAAGGAAAGGAATTTCGTATTTGTCGTGGAAGCAAAAAAGGCGAGAATACTTCCTATTCCAGTCGCTAAACCTGCAAATAATGTCATGAAAAAGGCGATATATACGGTTTCATCCATGTTCATCTTTCCCTTCTTTTCGGTTCAAACTGTAAAATATCGATACGTTCCCTATGACAAAGGGATATGTAAAACAATGAATGGTACTACAGAGGATGCGCCTAAGAAAACGATTGAAGCTGATCTAAAAATTTGATAAAACTCATTTATACAACTGAAAATCGAATCCCTTTGAATAGATTTCAAAATACGAAATAACCTAACCATGGGGCTTAACCCCTTTTTATCAATCTTTCCCGCTGGCTTATATTTTGTTCATGCCATTTTATGACGAATACATCAGTCCTTTATAAAGACGCGGATTAAAAACAAAAAACCAACTTCCAAATGGAAGTCGGTTATTGCATACAGCCACATTTGCCGTATTGGTATAATGAAGTTTTAAAACCACCACTCCCAAAAAGTGGGTGTTCGCAAAGACGTTCCTGCGTGTCCGCCATGTCCTGAAGACAGCGGCCTGTCATTTCCGCCCTACTCTAAAACTCCCTGTTAATCGTTAGGTGAAAAACTTATTAACAGTACGTACAATGTAGCTTTTTCTTAAATATAGTATAATTGTTTTGAACATGATTTGCAATGGTAATTATCCGTAAGGGGCAATATCTTCGTCTGGAAACGTTTCCTTCATTGGTAAGTTTTGTCTTTTTACCATTGCCTACATTCAAAGTATTATGTAGCTTGAATTTTTTCAAACAAGCTCGACGAACCCTTTGGACGAGGTGGATGAAGATGAACGATCGATGGAAAATGAGTGGATTTTTTTTCTATTTCCTTCTGTCCTTTTTATATATGGAAGGTTTGCTAAAATTTGCCCTTGGGAAACCCCTTTTTTCCTTTCATACCATTTTAATTGTTTTATTTTCAACCTTTTATGCTCTTCTTTGCTTTTTTTTCATCAACCTCTTTCCGAAAAAAGGAATGGTTAAACTTTCCGTACTCATCTTTATCATTTTAGGGATCGTTTTTTCTTCACAATTCATCTATTTTTCTTTTTTTAAAACGTATTACTCATTTTATTCTGCGAAAAATGCTGGCCAAATCACCCAATTTTGGCAGGATATTTTACTGTCCCTTTGGCATAATTTGTTCTGGATAATCTTATTTTTCCTCCCTGCGATTGTATTCATCCCTTTCGGAAAAAGGAAATTTACCTATCCAAAATTATCTTTTATTGTAAAATTTTCGATTCTTTCATCGGCATCTGTTTTTTATATTAGTTCAATCCTTTTCATCCACTTCTCTGGAAGGCAGCTGAATTCGATTTACGATTTATATTATCAAAATAATTATCCAAATTTATCGGTTTCAAAATTAGGCCTATTGACAACGATGCGACTCGATCTTCAAAGACAACTTACCAATTGGTCTCCTACTTTGACTAAACCAATTTCTTTTAATACCGATTCGAAATCTAATGTGCCAAAAAAAGGAGAAAATGGATCAACCATTGAAAAGGAAGGGGAAAAAACAGATTTAGATTTACCAAAGGATGTGATCGATGAACCGCAAATATTGAACATTGATTTTGATTACTTAATCGCCAATGAAAACAATGCCGAAATCAAAAAAATGCATCAATACTTTTCAGCGGTTCAACCGACATATAAAAATGCATATACCGGGAAATTTTCTGGTTATAACCTAATTTTTATCACGGCAGAAGGGTTTTCCCCCTTGGGAGTTCATAAAGATGTAACTCCGACCCTTTATAAATTGGTCCATGAAGGATACCAATTTACCAATTTTTATACGCCCATTTGGGGAGTTAGTACGTCAGACGGGGAATATGTTGCGACAGTTGGTCTCATTCCGAAAAGTGGGGTGTGGAGTTTTTACGAATCATCGAAAAATGAATTGCCCTTTGCTTTAGGCAATCAGTTGAAAAAGTTAGGATATAAAACTGTTGCATACCATAACCATACGTACGATTATTACCGGCGGGATGTATCCCATCCGAACATGGGATATGACTATAAAGGTGTTGGAAACGGTTTGAAGGTAAAAGAAACATGGCCGGAATCGGATTTGGAAATGATGGAAGTAACGATTCCAGAATATATCGATAATGAACCGTTCCATGCCTATTATATGACGGTTAGTGGCCATTTACGATATTCTTTCACAGGAAATTACATCGCTTATAAAAATAAAAAGTACGTGGAAAATCTCCCTTATTCGGATGAAGGCAAAGCATACATTGCTACCCAAGTGGAACTCGATCGGGCGTTAGAATATTTATTAAACGAATTGAAAAAGCGGGGAATCGCAGATCGTACATTAATCGCATTAAGTGCGGATCATTATCCATACGGTTTAAAAAAGAAGACGATCGATGAACTGGCAGGACATAAAGTAGAAGAGAATTTTGAACTGTATAAAAATCACTTTATTTTGTATACGGAAGGGATGGAGGAAGTCGTCGTCAATCAACCCGCCTCTAGTTTAGATATTATCCCGACCTTATCCAATTTACTCGGATTGCCATATGATTCGAGGTTATTGATGGGACGTGACTTATTTTCCAATTCGGAGCCCTTGGTTATTTTCCAAAATCGAAGTTTTATTACCGCTCAAGGGAAATACAATTCCATTACGAACACGTTCTACCCCGCTAATAACGACAATCCAATGGAAGATTACGTAAAACGGATTTCCACGATCGTGAATGAAAAATTTTATTATTCGGCAAAAATTTTAGATACGGATTATTATTCAATTATTTTAAAGGCTTTGGATAGGGAGTAGAAAGGTTCCATTTTGATGGCGGCCCTTTCCCTTTCTTGAAAATACTCTAGTTAATCTGTCAAATCAAAGGTAGGTTTTTCTTCCAATTTCCAATTTATATCCTTTAAAAAAAACAGCATACCTTTGTTTCCATCGAAAAGGTTTTTCGGCTAAAAGGAAATGCATGGGGTCCTTCCCACAATCAAGATTCCAAAGTTTTCATAGTGGGAAAGACCCGATCGTAAAATATGAAACGTTTAGGGACAAGGCAGTCCAAAAGTACAGCCCCTTTCATGAAATACGTTTGATGTTATTCCGATGACAGTACTTTTTGCGTGCACGGTCAAGCCTTTTCGACGCGCAAAATCATCTGTGGAATCTTCGGCACGTGCTCTTCCTGCTGGAGTCATCGCCACCTTCCCTTTTATCCATTTGGGGACTAATTGGAAAGTTCCTCTTTGTTTCGATTTTCCATAAAGGTTTCTGGCATAACGACGACAGTGACATCCCCTTTTGCACAAAGGGTTTGATCCGCATATAACTCTGTAAATACCCGCCATCTTTTTGGATGAATTTCCGTTACGTTCCCAACAGCTTTTAAAGTCGTATTTTGCGGAGTAGGTTTTAAATAATCGACTTTTAAGGAAGCGGTAACAAATCTCGGTGGTTCCGTCCCATCACCCGGTTCGTTCCCGTTTTTTCGATGAAGGGCTAAGGATGCAGAACCGGTACTATGGCAATCGATTAAGGAAGCGATTAGTCCACCGTACACAAACCCGGGCACAGCCATATGCTCCTTTTTCGGTCGATAATATGTAACAGTTTGATCCCCATCCCATCCTGTTCGGAAATGGTGTCCATGTTCATTTAAACTCCCGCAACCGTAACACCAAGCAAATTCGTCTGCATAATCATCTTGAATAGCGTGAATGACTCGTTCCTCCACAAGCAAATCCCCCTTTATAATGATATAGCCTTCCTATATTATCTAATAATTTCGAAATCGATTCTAGCCCCTTTGCTTCAATTTCCCATCACTCGAATTCGAGGAACCGAGCTTCCGAACAGATCACTATAACGAATCTCCAACTTATTTCAACCCCTTCCATAGCATTGAATTTACATTTCCCTTGACGAACATGGAAGCTGTCTCTTATGATGAAATTGAATACAATTACATACGGGAAAAACAGGTTGATTTTTGTTTACTGAACAAAAGTCATTAAAAGGGAAGTTCGGTGAAAATCCGACGCGGTCCCGCCACTGTAAATGGGAGCTTCTAAGGAGACCACTGTCAAAACGATGGGAAGGCCTTAGTAAGCGATGAACATGAGCCAGGAGACCTGCCTGTTTTTTCACGCCGTTAACCCTACGCGGATAGGGGGTGTGGTTTGCAAATGGGTTTTTATACCCTAAATATTTTTTGCAAAGTACATCTCCTCCGAGGGATGTTTTTTTTCGCAAAAACATCAGATAAAAGGAGGAAAATAAAATGATTATGGAAAAACGTTGGAGGAAAATTGCAAGTATTTTTGTCATTGGACTTTTGTTTCTTTTGCAAATCGGTATTTTTCATCAAGTAAACGTGTTTGCAGATCAATTGCCACAGGGAACGATCATTACCGTTTTAGATCGAGACGGGGATCCGATAATTGCTACAAAGGCCGTTCCTTTTGAGGAAGGAGCGTCGGCAAAAGATTTATTGGAAAAAGTCGCTGATCAGGTTACCTTTGAATCAACCGAATATGGACCTTTTTTAACGGGTATAAACGGACATTTTCCCGAAAATAACGATTATTGGGGGTTTTTTATTAACGGAGAATCATCGATGATCGGAGTCGCTGATTATACCGTTCAACACGGAGATCATTTGCTATTTCAAATCATTGACGGAACCAAATGGCCACCCGCTTCTGTCAACGTAACCGTCACAGCGGTAGACGGTACGGGAAAGGTTGTGATTCCGGAAACTTCCCTTTCCGTTGTAAAAGGTGCAACGGCTTATGATGCCCTTATACAAGCTGCCAAAAAGAATGATGTATCGATGAATATTTCAATCGATTCCCAATGGCTTGTGATGGTTGAGGGCTTAGGGAATGTACAATTAGGTGATAAGGAATTTTGGGCGACGTATATGAACGGACAAGGGATGAGCGTAGGTGTATCATCCTATCAACTGAATGAATGTGATCGTCTATATTTAACCGTTGCTTCCTTTGCCGATGATCGTTTTCCATCGACAATCGAAGAGGAAGTAGAAAAGTGGAAAAATTGTCCGAACTCGGATGAAGAACGTGACCCTTCTACAGGTGAAAATGAAAATCAAACCGGATCGGATCAGAATGTACAGGAAATTGTGAATGAAGTCGTTCAATACTTACAAGCGAACTCTTCATTCCATTGGCAAAGTTATATCGCATACCCTTATTTAAATAAAGAAATTCCTGATACGGTTGTTGGAGATGTAGTTGATGAAATCAAATCGTCTCAAGGAAACTTCCGAAATGTCACCGAATTAGAAAAGACCATTCTCATATTAACGGCTGCGGGAAAGGATGCCAAACAAGTAGCTGGCTACGATTTAATCGATCTTCTTGGAAATCATGAAAATATGACAAAACAAGGAAACAATGGACCGATTATGGCACTAATCGCTTTAGATAGTGGAAATTATGAAATACCGAAAGATGCCCTCTGGACGCGTGAAAAACTAATCGATATGATTATTGAAAACCAACTTGCATCCGGTGGTTGGTCCCTTGTCGGTGATCATCCAAGTACAGATATAACCGGCATGGCTTTAGCTGCTTTATCTCCTTATCAAAAGAAAGAAAATGTACGAAACGCAATCGACAAAGCGGTTCAATGGCTGTCTAACGAACAAACGGAAACCGGCGGCTTTTATGAAGAACTAAATGGTGGAGAAGCGAGCGAATCCATCGCTCAAGTAATCATCGGTTTAACTGCAAATCAAATCGATCCTACGGGGGATTTATTTACAAAATTAAAAGGAAATTTAGTACAACGGCTGATATCCTTTTTCCGAGAAGATGGCGGTTTTGCCCACCTGCCTTCAGATAAATATAGTAATTCCATTTCGTCTAACCAAGCTCTTTTAGCATTGGTCGCATACCAAAATTATCTCGATGGAAACAGATCCGTTTTCCAATTAGTCGACCGTTTCAATGATTTAAGTCCAATTGATCAAAATGGTCCCAATATCGATCAAGAAAAACAAACCAGTCTCGAAGGAAAAAGATTACCAAATACCGCCACAGCCAATGAACAACTACTTTTCATTGGTATGCTCGTCCTCGTTTTGGCACTGTTTACGTATCGCTTTTATCGAAAAATACACATCAAATCTTAATTGTAAGGGTGCCATAATCGGCGCCCTTCCCGTACGCATATCGGTTTACTTTTATTTCATTTATTGAGAAGGTGGGAGATGGTCCCAATGAAAAAATGGTTCGTACTTATTTTATCCATCCTATTGACAATTTCCATCTCCGGATGTAGTCCGGATCCCGTTTTACCGACCGATGACAATAGTCAATCGCTCGAAACATCCAAACAGGTTCAAGAAAATCAACAACAGGAAAAAAAGGAACAAGAAACGGAAATCGATGAAAAAAATTATCATGAAGTTGACCGTTCTAATGATGAAACAAAAGGGGAACAAACCGGGAAACAGTCCATTCAATCCCCGAAAAACGATGAAAAAGAAAATCAATCGAATCAAGAAAAACCTGTAAGCAAAAAAAATGAGGACGAAATTCAACCAAAGAAGGAACAGCAACAAGAGCAAACGGAATCGTCCACAAAACCGAAGGAAACCGTCACCCTTTCCATCGTCGATTTAAATGGTCCGGTAATTCCTGCGACAAAAGTGGAAATCGAACCGAATGATACCGTATTAAGTGTGACGGTTCGAGTTTTAAAGGAAAAAAAGATCCAATATGAATATACCGGTAAAGGTGCTAGTGCCTATGTAAAAGGAATCGACAACTTATACGAAATGGATGAAGGACCTTTAAGCGGTTGGCTATACAAAAAAAATGGTACGATCGTAAGTAGAAGTGCAGGAATTGAACCGGTAACAAACGGGGATCGAATCGAATGGTTTTATACGAAGGATTATACGAAAGTTCGGGAATGAAAAAGTTTATCTTCCTCTATAAAAATCGATTCGGTTAGCGCCCTACTTTTTCAAACACAAGGGGTGAACGTCGATTGGACTATGGTTTTCGCAATTATCATCCGTTAACAAATTTTATCTATTATATTTTTACATTCCTCCTGATTATGCTCAGTCAGCACCCGTTTTTTTTATTTTTCACCGCTATATTTATGATTTTTCTCAACTACTTACTAGATCGCGGGAGGCAATTGCGGAGATGGGGGAAGTTTGTCATAACACTTATATTCCTATTTATAATTATCACCCCCCTAATTAATCATCGGGGATCGATTATCCTTTTTTATGTTTTAGATAAGCCGATTACCTTTGAAGCAATTTTACAAGGCGTCATTAATGCTTTAACCTTATTTTCAGTAGTAGCATTATTTTTCACCTTTTCTTTCGTCATAAACGGGGAAAAATTACTGTTTCTCTTTTCCAAATACTTTCCTAATTGGGCATTGTTAACGATGTTATCCGTTCGATTCGTTCCATTGTTTAAAAGACGGTTAGAAGAAATTCGAAGGGTCCAACAAACGAAAGGAGATGCTCACGAACGATCCATCAAAAGGCGATTGAAACATGGGTTATTACTGATTCAAATTTTATTGACATGGTCCCTGGAAGACGGTATCCAAACGGCGGATTCCATGGCGGCAAGAGGCTACGGTTTACGAAAAAGAAGTCGATATATTCGTTATAAAATCGAAAAAAAAGATATGGTTCTGATTATTCTTATGTCTTATTTCACCGGCATTTCCATCTGGGGATGGTTCCTAGGGGATAACATCTTAACGATCTTTCCCATACTCGAACCTTACTTTCTACAAGGAAGGGAATGGTTCTTTTTCACAAACTTCATTTTTCTTATAGGACTGCCGCTTTTGATTGAAGGAAAGGATGCGTTCAAATGGCTATGTTGGAAACGAAACAATTGAGTTTTACTTATCCAGATCAAAAACAACCTGCTTTAGACAATGTGTCATTATCTGTAGAACCAGGCGAGTTTGTGATACTTTGTGGCCAATCAGGTAGCGGCAAGTCCACGTTACTCCGACTCATAAAAAGGGAGATCGCCCCCCACGGAAAAAAGGAGGGAGATCTTTTTTATAAAGGGCAACCATTGGAAAAAACACCTCCCCTTAAAGTGTCCAAAAAAATCGGGTTTGTTTTCCAAGATCCGGAAAATCAAATCGTCATGGATCAAGTGTTTGATGAACTAATTTTTGGAATGCAAAATATCGGAATGGAAACGGACGAGATGCGCAAGCGAATTGCGGAAATTACCCATTTTTTTGGTATTCATCATTTATTAAAAAAAGAAACCCACGTTCTTTCCGGTGGTCAAATGCAAATGATCAATTTAGCATCCATATTGTTAATGGAACCAGAAATTCTTTTATTGGATGAACCGACAGCTCATCTAGACCCGATTGCGGCAAAGGATTTTCTCCATATTGTCGGTCGAATGAATCGGGAATTCGGGATGACTGTGATCATGGTGGAACATCGTCTCGAAGACGTGTTGTCTTTCGCAGACCGACTCATCGTTTTAGAAGAAGGAAGGATTTTGAAAGATGGTCCCGTTCGTCAAGTAATTAACCAATTGTCCGATGAAAAAAATCATACCTTTTCATATTTGCCAGCACCTGTTCAATTATATTTCCATTATTCCACGAACAAACAAGTGGAGGAAATCCCTCTAACAATTAGAGAAGGGAAGAAATGGGTTCAGCAGTTGAACGTACGTTTACGAGAAATACCTAAAAAATCTGTATCGAGGAAACAAACGATTTATTCCCTTGAAAATGTCGATTTCCGTTATGAAAAACGTGGGGACAATATTTTAAAAGCTTGCCACTTATCCGTTCAAGAAGGAGAATGGTTAGCGATCGTTGGTGCAAATGGGACGGGAAAAAGTACTTTATTAAAAGTGATGGCTGGTATCCTACGACCGCAACGAGGATGGGTGAAAGTGAATGGGAAAATGTTACGGGGGACAATCCCTGAAATCGGTTATGTCCCTCAAAATCCAAAATTACTTTTTTCCTCCGACACCATTTATGAAGAACTGTCTAATCAAATTCCGATAAACAATCGAGATAAAGGACGAAAAAAATTAACAGAGCTGATTACCTTTTTCAACCTAGAATCGTTATTAAATCGCCACCCGTATGATATAAGCGGTGGGGAGATGCAAAAGGTGGCCATCGCCTCCGTATTACTCTCTTCCCCAAAAATCTTATTATTGGATGAGCCGACAAGGGGTTTGGATCCAACGGCAAAAAGGGAACTCGGTACCCTGTTGAAAAAATTACAGGAACAAAACATGACAATTGTAACGATTACCCATGACATTGAGTATGCCGCTTCATTTGCTGACCGTTGTGCAATGATGTTCCAAGGAGCAATCACAGTCCAATCACCAACGGAAGAATTTTTCAAAGGGAACCATTTCTACACGACGATGATTAATCGAATGACGCGGGGAAGTAATGTACCGGAAGTGATTACAGTAGAGGAGGCAAAAGAGAAATGGGATTTGGAGGAAGAATGAAAAAGGGAAAGATTGAAATGTTAGCCATTTTCTTTCTTTTAACTTGTTTACTCCTATTATTCACCTTATTTTTTCACCATCACTATATGCTTACGAGCGTCGTTTTTTTAACTTTGACCTTCATTCCCTTTTTCATTCGTTTTGAAAAGAAAAACGGATCGGGTAGAGAGCTGGTCGTGTTAGCCATTTTAGCAGCCGTCGCTTCCGTTAGTCGCATTCCCTTCGCATCGATTCCGAGCGTTCAACCGATGACCTTTGTCATTATTATGACGGGGGCGGTTTTTGGAATCGAAAGTGGCTTTGTTGTCGGTGCTTTGTCAGCCATCGTCTCGAATTTTTTCCTCTATCAAGGACCGTGGACAGTTTGGCAAATGTATGCATGGGGACTGGTCGGTATTTTAGCTGGACTTTTGAAACAAACATTTTTTATCGAAACAGCGATTGGTCGGGTTATTTTCGGTATTGTAACCGGGTTTTTATTCAGTTGGATTATGAATATATGGGTGGTTTTAACGATGGTTCAAAATTTTAGCATCGAACAAGTACTGGTTTTTTATGCTTCTAGTTTTCCCTTCGATCTTTCCCATGCTTTATCCAATGCCTTTTTCTTACTCGTTTTTGCCAAACGGTGGATAAGCATACTAACGAGATTTCAAAAAAAATACGGGTTGTTAGAATGATTAATCATTTGCAACTACCCGTATGTGCATAAACCATTTTCAGTTCGGCTGGATCTGTTTATACGCTTTGATAAATTGGTCAGGGGATTGTTTCACCGGATAGGAATACACTCCCCGAATTGTATGTAAATACAGGAAACCGATGGAAGAATCAATCGGCCGGAACGTGATGTCGTTTACCTCCTTTAAAGGAAATTCCCGATACTTGGTTGCAATTTTATCAGGATATAACGTTAACATCCTTTCTTCTTCCGTAACCGTTTGCCCCTCAATTTCCACTTTTCGAATCATTTTTATATAAGGTAATTGTGCGATCGGTTCCATTCCTTTCCTTCCTTTTAAAAAAGAATAATTGAACGATTTTTTATATATCGTCCTTCCCTACGACGATTAATTGCTTAACGCCAGCAATCCGTCTCATTTCTTCTATGAAATCGGTCATATTCATCATCAAATGTAACGTATCGATCGATAATACGACGTTGGCAACTCCTTGAAGGGGGATGCTTTGATTGATCGTTAATATATTTCCACCTTGATCCGCTACGAAACGAAGAACCGTCGACAAAATTCCTTTTTTATGTTCTAACATTAGGGACACGGTGATAATTTGTCTAGATGTTGCCTCGTGAAAGGGGGAAATTTTATCCTTATATTTGTAAAAGGCACTTCGACTTAAACCTGCTTTCTCAACCGCTTCATTAATCGTTTGTGCTTCCTTTGTGTCCAATAGGCGTTTCGCTTCGATCGTTTTCAATATCGCTTCGGGTAAAATATCCCGATGCACCAAATACCAAATATCTTTCCTTTCCAAAAACACCCCTCCCTTATTTCAATCGTTCAATCCCATTTTATTCCGACCGGTTTAATTCAATTCGACGATAAAATTCTTCTAAAGCACTGTATCCTTCCTGTTGCAAGTACCAATTATTCGCCGCCGCTTCCACAAGGCCGGCTACATCTCGACCCGGTTGAACTTGAATTTCCACATGCGGAATCTTCACCCCTAAATATTCAATATACTTTTGGGGAATATCCAACTCATTATTTAAATCCTCGTCCTTCCATTTTGTTAGTTCTATATCTAGAGACACCCTCGTTTCCTCTTGAAACGCTTTTCTTCCATACATTCGAACGACATTAAGTAAGCCGATGCTTCGTACAGCTAAAAACTCCTTGTTCGTTTCATTATGGGTACCAAGAATCGTCTGGGAACTTAATTTTTTCAAGCGAACGATATCATCTGCAATTAACCGATGTCCTCGACCGATTAATGTATGGGCTGTTTCGCTTTTTCCTATACCGGATTTTCCTCGAATTAAAATCCCGACACCGAATACGTTCATACAAACCCCATGAACGGTGATCTCTGGGGCCAACATTTTCGTCAAAAAAATATTCAATTGGTCGATAAACTCACTACTTTTTTCCTTCGTCCTAAGAAGCGGGATCCCTTCTTCTGAGCAAAATTTTTTTAAATACACTAATCCTTCTTGACCACGTGTAACAATAAAACAAGGGGGATGATATTTCACAACATTACCTATTCGCCGATGCCTTTCCTCATGACTTAACTGGTGCAAATACGTTATTTCTTTTTTCCCAAGTATTTGGATTTGTTCCATGGGAAAATAATCAAAATATCCCGTGAATTCTAAACCTGGTCTATGGGTACGGGGTTGAGTAATTTTACGATTCAAATGTTCCTCTGCAGCTAAAACTTCTAATGAAAACTCCCGAACGAGTCTTTCTACTGTTATGTATTTCATTTATCCATCTTCCTTCCATACGGATCCATAAGTTTCATTTTTTTCATCGATTTCCTACCCATTTTTCTGTAATCCTTGTCAATAAAAGGCTTTCATCGTTATCATACATTTATATTAACATAAGTGGTCTCTTTTCATAAATTCCAAATGAATTAAGAAACGACCTTATTATTTGAATATTTGTGTATTTTATTAAAATAATCCAACGGTTTTCCCATGAACTTATAGCAGAAAAATAAATCGCTTCGTTTCCGCACTCAATGATATTAAATTATGACATTTTTACTTCCTTACATATTGGACTTGGTAATTTTGGGTATTACGCTCATTACCGTTTATGAGTCATTTTTTCCTCTTAATCGATCAGATCTCGGTTTTGAATCCTTCAACCCTACAAATCGATTTAGAGCGACATCTTGTTTCTTTTTTAACGTTCATTTTACATATTCCTTCTTAATTTTTTATAGATATAGCAGATTCTCATTCCATGTAATCAGGACTTTCATCCTATTTTTTCAATATTTTGGTAGATTTAATCAAAATACTGAAATGAAACAATGACTAATTTATCATTTTTATTACACTTTTATTGAAAACACTTATTTTTATTGACATTAGCTAACATCTATTTACAATGATAATAGATAAATATGTCACATATTTCATCGAATATTATGAATGATTCGTATTTTTTGTCTATTTTTCTTTCAATTGTATTTGTTTATACGAAGAGATGGAAATTCATTCAAAATGGATGGAACTCTGATCACACTATTTTGCCTAGAGGAGGTGAAACAAATCTGGATGATGAACAAGGGAAAAAGGAAAGAAATCACCTTTACGATCCTTTCCAATAATGCTAACGCGGTCGTTACACGATTTCGCGTCCCAAAAATAGTACTTTATTTTTTAACCGCTTTACCTTTTGTTCCAATCCTTTTACTTGTTTACTATATTACCATCAGTGGGAGTCAACAAGCGGAATTGGAAAAATTGGCACAGAAACTGG
The DNA here is from genome assembly GCF_026547205.1 of Fervidibacillus halotolerans. Taxonomy (GTDB): domain Bacteria; phylum Bacillota; class Bacilli; order Bacillales; family Caldibacillaceae; genus Fervidibacillus; species Fervidibacillus halotolerans. Next base: position 2,548,720 of record NZ_CP106877.1, read on the forward strand.
AAAATGAAACGGCAGAAAAGGAACAACTGGAACAAATCGTCACGGTTCTGGAAGAAAGATCTGGAGAAACAAAAGTTTACTTGGAACAACTAGCTGAGTTGGAAAACCGCATGCGTAATTACATAAATGAATTGCCTTCCGTAATCGAGCCGATGGGTGGTACACAAATTTTAGTAGATGAAGATGAATCGGTGGAAAACGGGAATGTCATCGCTCAATCGACAGAACTTATAGAGCGATATGAAAAAACGTTAGCGATCGTCGGCGAAGTAAGTGAAGAACTACGGTATACCCCAACCGCTTGGCCGACTGTTCCGAACACGATTACATCGGAATATGGTCTGCGTCGCGATCCTTTCAATTACGCCCCATCTTTCCATAGCGGAATCGATATTCGTGGAAGTTACGGAACCCCGGTATTTGCTACCGCAGATGGAAAGGTGATATTTGCTGAATATTATGGTGGCTACGGAAATACGATCAAAATCAAACATAACGGTACATACACCACCCTGTATGGGCATCTATCAAAAATTAATGTGAACGTTGGGGATACGGTAAAGAAAGGTGACATCATTGGCGCCATCGGTAGTACTGGGAGAAGTACTGGACCACATCTCCATTACGAAATTATAAAAAACGGAAAAACAGTTAACCCGAAACCTTATTTTATGTTTTTCGAAACGAATAAAGACTAATGACATTACTAGAAATGAGGGGGCTTTATGATTAAAAAAAGGGATGAAAGAAGTATTGAAACCATTATTAGTAAAGAAACGGTCATTGAAGGAAAAATCACGTTACCTAGTAGTCTTCGCATCGACGGAAAAATTTTAGGAGAAATTGAGTCTTCTGGGGATGTTTATATTGGAAAAGGGGCGCATGTAGAACCAACGGTCCGTGCGAAAAACATTATTGTTGCTGGAGAAGTAAAAGGCGATGTACATGCGACAGAAAAGATTCGAATTGAAGCGACAGGAAAGTTAAACGGAACCATTTCCGCACGGGGTATCATCATCGAAGACGGAGGAATCTTCAACGGAAGTAGCACCATTGTTGAAGCGGAAGAGACCGTCGGATTGAAATCAAAAAACAAGCTCGTAAACAAAAAAGAAACGAATGAAGCAGCAGGATAATGGGGAGATCAGAACGATGAATTCTTCTAACCTTTGGAACGATATAGGTGTTCTAAAGGTTATTTTTTTGGAATACTTTTATATTCATATGCAATGTAGATTATTCAAAATAGGATTTTCTAACTATGTTAAAAATAAAATTAAAACCTTTTATGCTGATTTATATCCTTTTCTACAATTTCATATACTGGATAAATGGTTACATATGCTTTTTCATCGATTTCTTTAATTATTTTTTTGAGTTGTACAACTTCAACATCATTTATAACAATATAAAGTAATTCTTTTCTTTGTTTACTAAATCCACCTTTCCCTTCTAACTCGTTATTCACTTTCGTTGAGAACATTACTTTATGGCAAAATAAATTTGGGAGTTTTGAACTTAGAAAAAGTTCTTTTTGAGGGGAAATGTACCAAGAAGATTATAGATCCATTAAATTGGATAAACTAATTAATCAACAATAGAGTTTTTCATTAGTATTTGCTTCAGTTTGTACAACCTGTTAAGTAAATGTACAATAAATACGTTTACTTATAAACAGGACAAGTGACGTGTATTTTTAAAAAAACACCCCCATTTCTTTGGGGGTGTTAATATTTAGCCAATATCTTGTATAAGGTATTTCTTACATCCTACTTATGCAATATCCAATTTTTTTACGAAAAGAAACAAACCTGAAAAGAAAAGAATGCCTCGGACAATATTCTCCCATACACGGCTGTAACCTAGACCAAATCTACATTTATTTGATCAACCCTTCCTTTTTTAAATAGGCCCGGGCAACATCGGAGGCACGTTTTCCTTCCACATTTACTTCATAATTCATTTTCCGCATTTCATCATCCGTTATTTTTCCTGCCAGTTTATTTAATGCATCAACGATTTCCGGATACTTTTCGACCGTTTCTTTTCGCAATAATGGTGCTCCTTGATACGGTGGGAATAAATGTTTATCATCTTCCAATACCTTTAACTCGTATTGTTGTAACTCGCTATCGGTTGAATAGGCATCGACGAGATTAATTTCTCCAGATTCAACAGCTACATACCGAAGTTTCGGTTCCATCGTAACAAGATTGGAAAACTCGATACCGTATAAAGATTGAATGCCTTTATATCCGTCTTCCCGATCAGAAAACTCCAACGTAAATCCTGCTTTCACCTCGGGCAAAATCGCCTGTAAATCAGAAATCGTTTCCAGTTCATATCGGTCCGCCAGTTCTTTAGAGACAGCTAATGCATACGTGTTGTTGTATTGCATCGGTTGTAACATGACGAGATCAAATTTTTCTAACAGCCCGTCCCGCGCTTGTTTATACACTTCCTCCCGATTGGTACTCACCGCTGTTTCCTTTAAAAACTCGGAAATCGCAGTACCGGTAAATTCGGGATAAATATCGATATTTCCCGAAGTTAAAGCATTGAAAACAAAGGATGTTTTTCCAAATCCAGGTTTTAATTCCACCTTTAGATCCGTTTCTTCTTCAATTAATTCCTTGTACATGTTAATTAATATTTCCGGTTCAGAGCCGAGTTTTCCGGCAATAACGATTTTTTTCTCCCCATTTACAAATAAAGGGGCTATGATAATAATCATTGCAATTACTGTGATGCTACCTAATGTGATCATCGTGTTTTTAAAGGATAATTGTTCGAGTTTTTTTAGTAAATAATCAAAAACAATGGCAAGGGCTGCAGCAGGAATCGCTCCGAGAAGAATGAGATACGTGTCATTTCGGTCGATACCAAGTAAAATAATGTCCCCGAGTCCACCTGCACCAATCAATGCAGCAAGGGTTGCCGTACCGACAATTAACACCATTGCCGTCCGAATTCCCGCCATAATTACGGGCATGGCAAGGGGAATTTCTACCTTTATGAGTCTTCTTCTATTGTTCATTCCCATCGCTTGTGCTGCTTCAATTAACGATGGATCCACTTCCTTTATTCCCGTATACGTATTTCGTAAAATGGGGAGTAATCCGTAGGCAACTAAGGCAATGATTGCCGGTATTTTTCCAATTCCAACGAGGGGAATGAGAATACCTAACAGAGCTAAAGAGGGAATCGTTTGAATCACAGCTGTAATGCCGATAATAAATTCCGCCACTTTTTCTTTTTTCGTTAAATAAATGCCTAACGGAATGGCAATGACTCCTGCAAAGAGTAAGGCGATTAAGGAAATTTGAATATGTTCAATTAACGCATCCAATAACTCCATTTTTCGATCTTGGAATATTTCCATAAAATTATTCATTCGATTGACCTCTTCCCCGAACGTTTTTCGATAAATATTGAATCGTAGCCCGCCGATCGATGAATCCGATCAGCTTACCATTTTCCTCCACCTGTAATCGTTCATCCTCCGAAAGCTTTTCCAATACTTCATGTAAGGAGGCAGATACGTTAACGACCCGGAGATGATCATTTACATTCGTTTCTTCTGTACGTACGAGTATTTTTTTCAATTGAAAATCTTCACCGAACCGATCGCTTTTTCCACCGACAAATTGTTGGACAAATTCATCGACCGGATGGTGAATCAATTCATAAGGTGTACCAACTTGAACGACCTTTCCATCTTTCATAATGCATATACGGTCAGCAAGTTTTAACGCTTCTTGCATATCGTGGGTAACAAAGACGGTCGTTTTTTTTAGATTATTTTTTAAATGTAATAGGTCATCTTGAAGTTTTTCTCGACTAATCGGATCTAATGCACTAAACGGTTCGTCCATTAAAATAATTTCCGAATCGGCAGCTAAAGCCCGAATTACACCTACCCGTTGCTGCTCCCCACCGGATAATTGATGCGGTTTTCGATCTGCATAAATATGTGGATCTAATCCGACCATTTCCATTAGTTCATAGGCCCGTTTTTTCATTTTCTCCTTCGACCATTTTTTCATTTCCGGAACGACCGTAATATTTTGTTCGATGGTCATATGGGGAAAGAGGGCGATTTGTTGTAAAACATAGCCAATATTCCATCGGAGTTCATAAATATCGTAATCGTGAATTTTTTTTCCGTTAATATAAATCATCCCGTCGGAGAGCGGAACAAGTTGATTAATCATTTTCAAAGAGGTGGTTTTCCCGCTCCCACTCGGACCGATCAATACGAAAAATTCCCCCTGATTGATCTCCACATTTAGGGAATCGACCGCAACCGTTCCGTCACCGTATACTTTCGACACATTTTCAAATTTAATCATCCAATTACCCCTTATAATTCCTTTTTATAAAGGATAACAAATCTTCCGGCTCTTGTCCTGTAATTGATTCAATATCATTTGTCGTTTCGTCCATTAAATGGCAACTTGCCGCCACGTATAAAGAAGCGAGAATCGGGCCAAATCCTTTTGGCTCATCATACGTATCGGCAAACTCTTGGGCAGTCATCGGATCGTATACAATCGTATGACCGCTTGCTTCGCTTAAAATTTCAGCAAGTTCGGGCATTGAATAAGCTTTCTTTCCAGTAAGTGTGTATGTTTTTCCGTATAATTCCGGCTGAATGGCAATTTGAGCAATCGCCCTTGCCAAATCTCTTCTAGAAACAAAATTGATCTTTCCATCTCCAGCCGGATATACGAGTTTTCCCCGCTCAATGAGTTCCGGTAAATACGGTGGTAACGGATCCGCATACATGGCGTTACGAACAATCGTATAATGGACATTAGCTGATGCGAGCCGACGAGGAACATAACCGTAAAATGGACTTAAAACAAACGGATTGTTTTCATGGTCGGCAAAAAAACCGATGACGATCAATTGTTTCACCTTTGCCTTTTCTACTGCAGATAAAACATTTTCAAATTCGGCAATTCGTTTAAGATTTGGGTGGACGATACTCGGAATGTATACGAGTGTATCCGTACCGGTAAAAGCGTTCATCATTTTATCCGTTGACTGGTAATCGGCAACATGAATGCTGACCCTTTCCCCAAATATTTGTTTCGCCTTATCCCCATTTCGAACCGTTACCGCTATCTCCTTATCCGTTCCAATCTTTAATAATTCTTCCGTAATTTTTTGTCCTAAACTTCCCGTAGCACCGGTCACATTAATTTTCATTTCCTTCACCTCGATTTTTTTCTTCCTTAGTAAAATTCCCTCGAACATCATTTTTCATGATAAATTTGACCATTTTATCTATTCATCATTTCATGTAACAATTTGTATTACATGTAATGATAATAGTTACAATTAATTGGTTTGTCAACTTTGACTTTTTCTCCTTCTTCGTTTATGAAACGATTTTAATTGATAAAAATGTTGATTCATTGATGATATCCTCTGAGAAACTAACGATCGTGAAGACAATCGAGTAGGAGGGGCTACTAACCCCGTCCTCTCACACCACCGTACGTACGGTTCCGTATACGGCGGTTCAATTAAGATAAATGACGCAGAAATCTATAACGTTTTCGTAGACTTTTAAGCCCTTGATTACTCGAGTATGAGTTATTGAGGGCTTGGTCTAATATCGGACTCTTTGCGATACGCCAATAACCTTTCCGGCTATTTCCCCATTCATAGGCTTTCCATTTGGGTATCCCTAAATGAATAAGATTCCGTATCTTTGCCTTCGGTACTTTCCAATTTTTCCATAAACACATACGTAACCTACGTCGAATCCATCCATCTAAATTACGGAAGACTAATTCTGTATCTGCAAGCGAAAAATATCTGCACCAACCCATTAGATATTGATTCAGTTTCTTTATTCGATTCTCCATGGGTATAGGCATTTTTCTTGAAGTTATTTCTCGGACTTTTCTTTTCATTCGTTGAATACTCTGCTTTGCGATACGAATCTTTGGTTCCTTGGAAATAGTAAAACTAAATCCTAGAAATTTTCGCCCCCATGGACGGTCCACCGCAGATTTCTTTTCGTTCACCTTTAAGCGAAGCTTTCCTTCAATGAAACGTTTCTAGCTTGCCATTTTTCGTTCCCCTGCTCGTTTCGATTGAACATAAATATTACAATCATCGGCATACCGAACGAATTTGTGTCCTCTCTTTTCCAGTTCTTTATCTAGTTCGTCCAAAAGTAACGGGCTTAATGGACCTCCTTGGGGTGTGCCTTCTTCTGTAATAGAGACCACTCCGTTTATCATTACGCCAGCTTGTAAATATTTGCGGATCAGCTTTAATAACAACTTATCGGTGATTCTTTTCCCTAATGTGCTCATAAGTCTGTCATGGTTTACCTTATCAAAGAACTTTTCTAAATCCATGTCTACGACCCATCTGTATCCTTCTTTGATATAACCCTTCGCTTTCCTTACAGCGTCATGTGCACTCCGATTTGGTCGAAATCCATAACTATGTTCAGAAAACATTGGGTCATATATCTTCGATAATACTTGGGCAATGGCTTGTTGAATCAAACGGTCTGTTACGGTTGGAATACCTAATAACCTTATACCACCATCAGGTTTCGGGATTTCGACTCTGCGGACTGGCATAGGTTCATAGGTACCTTTGAGAATTTCTTCTTTAATGAATAGCCAGTTCTCTGTGATATGCCTTCGTAGGTTTTGTACGGGCATCCCGTCAACTCCATGGCTTCCTTTATTCTGTTCCACTCTCTTTAATGCTTGAATCATATTCTCCCGTGACAGAATTCGATTCAAAAGCATGTTATTCTTCCTTCCTGAATAGCTTATCTTTTTATGCCAGTAGTCACTCCACCCTCCGAAGGTCCCCCACGGGATTCACCGTTTCCTCCCTTCTGGTAGGTACATTGTTTTCTGTGTTCATCATGACACACTGAATGCCAAGGGCTATTCTCTCTTAATTGTTCGGTCCTTCTTAGTTGTTCTAGATCAACTAATACTATGACCTCTGCTGACTTCTGATAGTTCAGCTGTTTATCACTAAACAGGTTGTGAAGGGTACTTCACATATCCATCAGATCTCCCCGGGTAAGAGTGCAATCTTTCTTTCCATTTATCTGCTTCATTTACTCGGTATCACCTTGGGCAGAAAGGACTTTGTTGCCTGAGCAAACTCATCCAATGATACCTAGCCTTATATGAAGTTCGTGTTCCTCAGATCGGAAATTTGCCGCTCGATTCCTTCAGATTCCGCGTCACCAGGGACACCCTTGCGTTAAGCTAACCGTTACTTCTGCCTTCACGGCTCGGGACTTTCACCCTAGAGATTACACCCATGCCGGGTGCACAAAAAGAAGGGATTTTGAAGACCGGCATTCGCACACTAGTCATTCATGCCGACAAGGCAAAAAGCATGTTAGAATCCATGTGAGTTTTTCCACTTCCTTTTTCTCCTGCCCATTGGATTTTTGTAAAATAGATTTTATCAATTTCGTTCACTCATACTAAATCGAATCGGATGGAGAACAATTCATTCGGTAAAGAACGAAAGTAAGCAGTGTATTACAATGCCTTTTTTCTATCTTTACTAGAGATCTTATGAATATATTTTGTTGTTCGTTATAACCGTGAATAATAAAGGATAGGAAAAACAATTGATTCAAGAAGTTTAATCAAAAACATTTATTTTTTACATACGATTTCCCCAAATCAATATCCCTTGACATGTATCGTTTGAAAATTAACGTTTGGTCATCGAGGCAGTTGGGGGCAAAAGCGATCAAATTTTTTCCACCTTTCCAATTCACCCGTATTATCCGAATTAATTTTCAGGCAAAAAAAAAGAGACAAGCATGCCCCCATTATTTTCTCCCCATCATTCGATTCAGATTTTTTTCATCTATTTCATAGTACATCGTGGAATTTAGATTCGTCGTATACGATTCCCCTTTCATTTCGTAATGAAGGGTAGGCGTAATTTGATAAAAATCTACATCCCCTTCTAGCTCATGAAAATTGGCAGTTAAACGGATCATTTCATCTGGTTGGATGACAACATCTGTATCAAAATTTTTCCCGTTTACTAATATCGTATTAAATTGAAGATGTTTATTATCTATAAAAAGATCCTTTAATGTATCGAATCTTCACCAGAATTCCTCAATTTCACATCGAAAGTAAGCTTTGTAGATATAGCTGGATAAGAACCCGCCTCTAATAAATTTTCGTGCAAACCTGTACTCACTTGAATATTGCCAACTGAAAAATCATATTGGGATTGATCGTCCGTTCGTATTGTAATCGTTTGAATCGTTTCCGAAATCTGTTCAGTCACATCAGCTACCCCAATAGTTGCAACAAGGGTGAATAAAGAATATTTGTCGTTGATATCATCACCCTTTTCGATCTGATATTTCATTAGTTTTATTTTTTCTGTATCTTTTAATGAAATTCCTTCAATATGTTCAACGTCGCTCGGAGGAGCAATAAAAACTAAATTTAGTGATTGTTCTGGAAACGTATCACTTAGCTTAATATCGCTATCCCACCTGGCGAATTTCACCTTTTCTGGTGTGAATGTTTCTTCTTTATCCGGTAATTGCATCGCCTTGTCTTCATCTCCATCTCTAAAAAAGAAAAAAAGGGTTGTAACCGTTATAAAAAGGATTAGTAGAGCGAACGAGTAAACATACTTCCGGTTCATATATAATCCTCCTATCTATCGAAACTTCGGACGACACAATTTTATTTTAATTAACGTAAATTATATTTTCAATATTTTTATAATTTTTTAAACGATAAAAAAGTTTTCTAATCAAAAGTCACATCTACTTTCGTCCTATGATCAGCGCGGCTTGTTTAAAAATATCATTCTCCATCATCAGTCTTTGATTTTCTTTGCGTAACCTAATTAACTCTTCCTTCTCAGGGGTTCTATTGACCTTTTCTTCAAAGGATCCACTTGTTTTATGCTGACAAACCCATGATATAATACAAAAAGGAGGGGGAAATAAATGTCAAAAGTAAAGAGTATAGATTCTCTTATGAAATATTTAAGAGACAAACATGGCATTCATATCTCAGGAAGCACTCATAAAAGAAAACTTCGAAATATTGGGTATTACCATGGATATAAAGGCTATCGCTTTATTAAAAAACCAAGTAAAAAAATTAATTATACTGATTTTAATCAGATTTTATCAGTCAATGAATGCGATATGGAATTGAAGGCACTATTTTATCCTCAAATAATGTTTATTGAAACTGCTATAAAAAATTACGTTCTTGAAATTGTTTTGAAACACGGAAAAACGGATCGCTTCGATACTATTTTTGATACTCTTTTAACCAATTATAAAAGACATAAAGTTGGTTCTAAAGATTACAAAAAAGCACTGAATCAAAGATTACGTTTGAAAAATAAATTTTACGAAACACTTGCACGTAACTATAATTCTGACAAACCAGTAGTGCAACATTTTTATCATCAGGACAGGCATGTACCAATATGGGCGATTTTTGAGGTCATAAGTCTTGGGGAATTTGGAAATTTTGTTTCCTGTTTAGATATAAGGATTAAACGGGATATCTCCAAATCGTTAAATCTAAACCAAGCCTTTGATGGAGATGCTAAGATGACTGAAAATATAATTTTTCTTATCAAAGATTTAAGAAACTCAATAGCCCATAATGATGTAATTTTTGACACACGTTTTCAAACTGGTAAACCAAAAAAGTCTTTAATAAATGCTTTAAAAAGTGATACAGGTATTCAAAATATTACGTTTAACACTATTGTAGATTATTTAATTTTGTTAATATTCATCCAAAAGAAACTCTATATATCCAAAACAGAATTGAATAAGATAGTAAATAAGTTTGAAACAGTTATTAATCATTTCAGAACACAAATCCCAATATCTGTTTATCATCAAATTTTTCATACAGATACAAGGAACAAAATAAATTCTTTAAAAACGTTCATTAAATCGTAAATTTCTTGCATCTTTTTATAAATAGTTGTATATTATATATACAGAATAGCGGTGGATGTCTTCGGACCACACCTAAGGGAATTGGATGCGTCCAATTCCCTTTTCGAAATTTTAATTACCTTTTTTAATCTAAACTTACAGGGGGTAGTTCAAAAAAGTCAGGGTAACTGATTTTTTTGAGTCCCTCATTTTTTCACTTTTTAAAAAAACGCACAAAAAACCGTCCTTTAAGTAAAATGAAGTTACCACACAACATTACATACAGGACTGTTTTTTATGAGCAATCAAAAGATTATGTAGCATTAGCTCACAACATACTGAAAGTAGCCGGCATCCGCCAGCTACTTTCAGATAAAAATCGAAAACATATAAAAGCAAGTGGAGAGAAACGAATTGTTTTTCTCCACCTACTTCTTTTTAGGGAGTTATGAGAAAGGGAACTTATGATAAACCAATGGTAAAAAGAGTATTTTTTAGGTTAGATATCACCTTGCTAAAAGTAATTTGGAATAATTAAAAAGGGGCTATTTATGCTCTAAATCTTATAAAAAAACCTAATTTACTTATGATACGGCTCATTCCTCATGATGCGAAATGCCCGGTATAGTTGTTCGAGTAGAATCACTCGCATGAGTTGATGGGGAAAGGTCATTTTAGAAAAGGAAAGGGATTCGTTCGCCCGCTTCATCACCTCGTCGCTTAGTCCGAGGGATCCTCCGATGATAAAGGCGATATGGCTTTTTCCACGAATAAACAGTTGTTCCAAATTAGTGGCAAATGTTTCCGATGATTTCATTTTCCCTTCGATGGCTAATGCGATCACATAGGCATCGGGAGCGAGTTTTGCTAAAATCCTTTCCCCTTCCTTTCTCTTTACGATTTCCTTTTCTCCTTCTGTCATATTTTCCGGAGCCTTTTCATCCGATACTTCCACAATTTCTATCTTTACATAACTCGATAACCTTTTGGCATATTCATCGACTGCTTGCTTTAAATATTTTTCCTTTAACTTTCCGACGGTTATTATCGTTATTTTCATACGTTCGTTCCTTCCGTTTTTTCTTTAGTATAGCAAAAATAAAATGACAGACTAAGGTGCGGTGTGCCCCCATCTGCCAAAGGAAAATCAATTGTATAATGATGATACCTTTATAAACTGATCATTGAACCTTTACCTAGCAGCATTCCTTTTGAATAAACGGCACTAGCCATGGCCAAATCAAAATAAGCGATACCGACCGATTTAAAGAAGGTGATTTCATCCTCCGTTTCCCGGCCCAATTTCTCACCAGAAACGAGTTCGTCGAGTTCACTATCCACTTGATCAAAATCCCAAACTTCTTTCTTTTAGGAAGTAATCAAATTTTCCGTTTACTCTTTTGTCCTTCATATGTTTCGACTACGATTTTTGAACTTCTTCGGATCGTTTTTTTAGCGTAAAATCAAAACTAAGGAAAAGGACAAACGTATAAAAAAGGAAACGTTCATAAGACTACTGATACATTGAGGAGCGAAATTTAAATGGAATTCATTTCAACAAAACATCTTTCAAAAACGAAACTAACGAATTTTTTCATCGAGCATTGGGGAAGTCCGGAGATGGTAATTTCAAGCGGAACGTTCCATTGTGACGAATTAGACGGTTTTGCTGCAATCGATGAGCGAGGAAAGTTGATTGGACTCATTACATATGTCATTGAAAAGGATGAATGTGAAATTATTTCTTTGGATAGTATTATTGAAAACAAAGGGATCGGTAGCACCCTATTAAAAATGGTAGAAAAGGAAGCGAATAAACACCGATGTCAACGGATAAAGTTAATTACGACAAATGATAATTTACATGCTCTAGGATTTTATCAAAAGCGGGAATATCGATTGGAAAAAATTTATGTAAGGGCAGTGGAAAAGGCAAGAAAAAGAAAACCGGACATCCCGCTTATCGCAAATAACGGGATTCCAATTCGGGATGAACTGCTTTTAGTGAAACGAATCGACTCAGATGAACAAAATTAAATGGAGAAATGGCAGCACATCATTAATATAAGGACTGTCCGATACACCCCAAAGTTGATGGGGAAGGTAGTGGCGATCCTTTAAGGAATAGCACGTGTCGAAGATCTGACAGACGAGCTTGTGAGTTGAAAGGGCTAGGCCGTTCCTGCGGAAAGGGCAGCTATCGAAATGAAATTAAACGCATTTCATAAAAGGGGCTGTATTTTTGAACGCCCCCACGTCTACATATAGCCGTCTTTGTTACAAAAAATCATTTATTCAATTGATTCCACATTTTAGCAAAGGGTTTTTCATTCATTTTAAAATAAACAAGCATATTTCCATAATAAATATACCCGTCTTTGAAAAGTATGAGTTTTACTTTTGAGCCATCCGCAAGTTCGATCGTTAACTCACGAAATTGTTCATCCGTTCGGAAATCGACAATTGGATCTAAATTTTCTTTCCGAAGAAATGGTTTCGTTTCATTCAACTCATCGATAAAATCATTTACAATTTCCAAATTTGAAATAGGGTAGTATTGATCTATATTGTAATCCCAATCGTGAAAAGTTCGATAAAATGCATTCGTAACGTTCCCTGCCAAATGTAATTGGCCAAATAGATCCCCTCCACCTGTTATTGTAATCCCGTACAAGTTTTCGAAAAACTGGGCATACGGATGGCCATTCCCTTCTCCGTAAGCCATAATTCGAAAATTTTGATCATAACCTTTAACGGAATATACATTTACTTCTCCGATGTTCGAGGCAAATTCCTCTTCGTACGCTTCTTCCTTACCCATACTCCATTCATCAATTGTTGGCTTCGTTATTCCAAGTTTTTCTCCAATTAACGCTTTAGCCTTTTCCGGTTCGATTTCCGTACTTGTTTCCGTATAGATTTTTCCATGATAAATAATGAGACCAAGCATATCAGCAGTAACCGTCGTTTTCTCCGGTAATTGAATGGGTGGAATTTGAATGCCCTCATGCTTTGAGACATGGGTATTTTGAAAGTCATCATTCATAAAGAAAGATAAAATCGTGTATGTTCCAATGGATATAAGAAGTAAAGCAATTACGGCAATCGTTTTTTTACCGATCCTTCGTTTCGAACTATCCATTTCTTTTTTCGCTTTTGAAACACCGAGTATGGTCCTTTGATGAAGTTCTTTTGGAATGTCAATTGAATGGATAATTCGTTTCATTTGATCGTTCATTCTACACCAACTCCTTTTACCTTTTTCCGAAGTTTTTCTAAGGCACGATAGAAAATGGTCTTTGCTGTACCTAACGGAATATCAAGGATTTCGGAAATCTCTTTAAAGGTTAAATCTTCATAAAATCGTAAAAAAATCACAGTTTTTTCATCCTCATTCAAAAGGTCGATGATTTCACGAACAGCTATTTTCAAATCGAGATCTTCTTCTATTCGGCCAATCCAATCCATTTGAATTGGTTGTGTCAATGGAAGGACCTTTTTTCGTTTTCGAAGCAAGTCGAATGAGCAATTGATCACGATTTTGAATAACCAGGTTTTCACATGTTCCGGTTCTTTTAAATTTTTAATTGATTTAAAGGAACGATAGGCCGTCTCTTGTACAATATCGAGTGCATCCTGTTCATTCTTCACATATAAAAATGCCATGCGATAAAGATCCTCTTCAAACGTTTGAAATAACGTTAAATATGCTTTCATATTCCCTTTTTGTGCTTTTTTTACTAACTGGACCAACTTCACTTGTTACCCTCCCAATTTGTTAACTCACCTCAGTCATGGGCATATGTATCCGATTAATGGCCGTAGGAATCTACTTGATCTCAGTTTTCAGTAAAAAAATGATGTAAAAAGTCGTATTTGATAGATTTTTACTTGAAGAATCGGGTTTTTTCACTTATTAGACGATGCACAATGGATTTTAGCTTTATTTTATAAATATTTTTTCAGATAAAAAAAGATATGAGAAAAAGAATGATAACAAAACAGACAAAAAGAAAAGGAGTAGTGGGGTCTACTCCTTCGATTTCATAATATGAAATTTTTTAATGTATCCATTCGTTTTGTATTGAACCATCCACTATAGAATGGTATTCACAAAGGAAAGAATCCATTTTCCACATGAATACACATGTTATAAACAAGTTACAGACAACTTATTCACAGGACTTATCCACATATTCACAAAATCTATCCACATTTTGTGTGGGAATATTCGTTCGACACAATATATACACTTAGTTTTCCACAGTATGCACAAGCCTTTGTTGACAATTTCCCACTTTCCAATCGTTTTAATATTGGGGGTGTTCCTTTTTCATTGATGATCTCTTCCATCGCATATTCTACATGTTCTTCACAACTATAAATTACTTTTTTCTCCGTTCCTAATTCATTTTCTTTTTCCATTTTCAAGGCTCCTTCCCTACGAATTTCATGATAAAAGACGGATAATGTTCTATCCGCCTTTCACTTGTTAAAACTGTTCTTCAGTAAGTTCCAATGTTACTTTTTCATATTTACCATCTCGGTAATAGCCGACAGTAAGAGAATCTCCGATATCTGTTTCTGTGTATAAATATTTTCTTAAATCGATAATATTATGAACATCCTTACCATCTAATTTCACAATAACATCCAGTCGTTTCAATCCAGCCCGATCTGCAGGACTACCGGGGACAATCTCTGCAATTAATAGGCCAGAACGAACATCTGATGGAAGTTTTAACGTTTCATGTAAATGATAGCCAGAGATTTGGGTAATATCTTGTAATTTCACACCCATATACGGACGTTTTACTTGACCGAACTGTTCTAAATCTTCGATGATCGGTATAGCGATATTAATTGGAATGGAAAAACCGATACCTTCAACTTCTTGTTCTGCAATCTTCATTGAATTGATTCCGATAACTTGACCGGAAATATTTACGAGGGCTCCCCCGCTGTTTCCAGGGTTGATTGCCGCATCTGTTTGCAAAACTTCCGCGTTCCAATCTGCTACTCCATCTTGATCAAAATCGATTGGTACCGTCCGTTCCAACCCCGATATAATGCCTTGAGTAATCGATCCTGAAAACTCCAAACCTAACGGGTTGCCGATTGCAATAACCGGTTCACCTAATTTTAATGAATCCGAATCGCCAAACTCGGCAACTCGGTCGATATCAGAGCCATCCACTCTGATGACAGCCAAGTCCGTCCAAATATCACTACCGAGTAATTCTGCTTCTAATTTTGTCCCATCTGGCAGTGTCACTTCCAATTGATCCGCATTTTCAATCACGTGATGATTCGTCACTATAAATGCTGTATTCCCCTTCTTTTTATAGATGACACCCGAGCCGGTTCCTGCCTCCATACTTTGGGTCCAAAAATTACTCGTCGTATAATTGGTAATGCCGACCACTGTATCAATGGCCCTATCCACTGCTTTTGTAATATCCGTTGTTACATTTAATACATTTCGAACGGTACTGTTTTGCTCATTTATTTCCGTTGAATCAACGATTTCCTGTCCATATTCTTCCTCTTCATTAAATGGCAATATATCTCCCCTTATCAAAAAGAAGAAACTTGCAGCAACGATCAATCCCCCTAGGAGTGCACCGATAAAGCCTGAGAAAAAATATCCCCGTTTCCTATTTTTTTGTCGATATTCATTGATATAATCCTGATCATAATAACCCATTCCACACGCCCGTCCTTTCTACTGTGTGTCAAAGAGCTATTTTTATCATTGCCAAACATCAGCGATTCTTACACTAAATCGTCTTAATTGGAGTAGGTATTTTTGGATCTGTATCATACAAGGAAAAACTTTCCCCAACGGCAAAACCTTTCTTTTTTAATATTTGGGTAACGCTCATTCGAGCCAATTCCTTCATGTTGTTATCTTTACTTAAATGGGCTAAATAAATCCCTTTTGTTTGATCACCGATACATTCGCTCATAGCAAGGGCTGCATCTTCGTTGGAAATATGGCCCACATCACTTAAAATTCTTCGCTTAACACTCCATGGATATTTTCCCATACGTAACATTTCCACATCATGATTACTTTCAAAAATAAAATAATCAGCGTTTTTAATTTTGCCAATCATTCGGTCATTCACATAACCGGTATCGGTAATGATCGCCAATTTTTTCCCTTCATAATGGAATATGTAAAACATCGGTTCTGCCGCATCATGGGAGACAGCAAAGGATTCAATATCCAATTTTCCAAAAGTACGAACTGAATCAGTAGGAAAAGTAAATTTTAAATCCGTCGGTATTTCTCCAAGTTGCGGTTCCATTACCCGCCATGTTTTTTCATTTGCATAAATGGGTAATTGATATTTTCTTGCAAACACGCCAACCCCTTTAATATGGTCTGAATGCTCATGGGTAACGAAAATACCCGATAATTTTTTCGGATCCCGCCCGATCTGTTTGAATAATAAATCCATTTGTTTCCCACTTAAACCGGCATCGACTAAAAGTGCTTGGTCATCGGTTTCTACATAAATAGAATTTCCTGTACTGCCACTTGCTAACACACTGAATTGTAACGTCATTGTATCCTCTCCACTTTTTCTCGTATGATCTAAAGATGTATGTCCACTTTATAATTTTGATGGTGTTTTTTCTACACATATCCCTTCATATTCCTTTTTAAGGGATCGCATTTGGGTCCCGTTCTTGCATTCGCTCATTCGCCTCTCCTGTCTCTTGGAAAATTGAGCCTTCGACAGCATTGACGAATAAATTCTTTTCCCCGTTAATTTCAAATCGCCACGTCGGCACTAATAATTGCGAGGAAATTGCAGGAACGAGGGTATAGTAACCGAGGGCCACATCCGTAATTTTACTTCCACTTTGAATATATTGTTTATTATACAAGATCAACAGTGCTTGTTTCGCAGAAAAAATATCCTGTTCTTTAATTTCTTTAATATTGTCCAACATTGTTTGGGAATAGGAATCAATATTTCCATTTTGATCTAATTGAAGAATAATTGCAGCGTTCTTGTTTTTGTAAAATGTTTTGTTTTTAAAATTTTGATAGTAAATGATTTGTCTTTTTTCAGGATCATAATCCCAAAATGTATATTGATTTCCTTGGTAAATATGATTGAAAACAAATAAATCCACATCCGTTTGTTTCCAATCATCATTCAATTGGAATGGAATTGATAAGTTGCTTTCAAGGACATTTTCACTAACGATGGTAATTTCTTGACCGGAAAGGTCCTCCATATCATTACGATGAAATGTTTTTGCCGTTGCCTCCACATAATATTCCTTTTTCGGTTCTTGCGGTAATTCTGGTACTTCAATATCGTCAGCCAACAGCCGTTCCTCCATCGACGTTTCCTGGATAAAAGCGTTTTTGTTTTCCGTTTCTAATTGAATTAATCGGAAAAGTAAAAACACATTTAAAATGAGAAAGGTGAAAATAAAAATCGTTTTTGCTCTACTCCAATCCATCGTTCACCCCTCCCATAATCAAACTGCTTCCACCAACCTTTTTCCACTCTTCATCCGTCCGATAAAACCAAGACGGTTCAAGGATAATTAACGGTTCTTTCATGTCGAATGTTAATTGGTATCCAATCAAAATATCTTCGATTCCATTGAGATCGACCGAATCATTTTCTTCCAGTCGTTTCAATACGTTTTTACCAGAAAGTAATTGATACCTTTGATAAGTAGGATTAAAAGAAATATTAAACTTAAAATATGGGCGTTCATAGGAATAAACCCCCTGATTGCCAATGATGAGGGAAATTTCACTTGCTCCTGAATGACTGAATACTGGATAATCTTGCAAATACATTTGAAAAATGATCTTATTTTCTTTCTGTTCATACCGATTGAAAAGATACTGATCCGTCCATCCGCTATGTCCGTTCACATAATCCACTGCTTTTTTCATTAAATCATCTGACGATATCATCCTATTTAGTTGAACCGTTAGATTAACGAAAGAAAGGGTTTTTGTATCCGGAAAAATATCCAACAAACTCGAACCGTCCGTATATCGATTTCCAGTTTTCGTAACGAAATCGGGATCAGGGAAAAGGGCATCCTTAAACAAGATTGTATCAAAAAACCTCGGAATAAATTTGGAATTATTTACCTCAATTTCACGATTTAAAACAAATAAATAAGACTCGTCATCCTTTTTATATGCATAATAGGGAACACTTTCTCCAACTATTTCATTATAGAGGGTAAGGAATTCTTGCAATTGATTATATCGAACCCCTGCCTTCACCGCAGATTTCATGTCTGAAGAGAGGAAAAACACAGTCCCTTCCTCATCATTCAGTTGTTCTGGAAAAATGAAAATATATCGGAAATTACCGAATGGTACAGTTTTCGCATCAATATTGAACAATGAATTAATTAAATCGAATGGGATATCATCGGAAAATTGAAAAATGATGACATCCTCATAGGGTGGCTGTTCGTATCGATTAAAAAATTCTTCACTATTTTTTTGGAAGTTGTAGTAATCCCACCCTTCCAATTGTCGATATAACTGTCCAATTTGGGCGTTTTTTTCCGTTCCCGTATATTCCGTTTCATTTTTTCGGAAAATTAATTTGTTCGGGATGATCAATTCTTTCATACTTTTCTTTTGGTCGATATTTATTTCCTTCACGTATTCCCTTCGATCGATGGAATCGTAGTTTTGTTGGTATGTGACCAAATTCCAAAATAAATATATACTCGATAAAACGAGAATTGTTAGTATGATCGATTTCACGGTTTCTAATTTCATTAAAAATCATCCTCTTGTGTACGGTCATAAGGAAGAGTGAAATGAATGGTCGTTCCTTTTCCTTCGATGCTCGTCGCCCATATTTTTCCTCCGTGGGCTTGGACCATTTCTTTAGCAATTGCTAAACCGAGACCGGTTCCACCCATTTGCCTCGATCTAGCTTTATCAATCCGGTAAAATCGGTCAAAAATCCGATTAATGTTTTCTTTTGGAATACCGACTCCTTGATCCGATACTCGAACTTCTACATATTCATGGTATACAACAACTTTAAAGGTTACTTGCCCACCATTCGGTGAATATTTTAAAGCGTTAGAAATAATGTTATCCATTACTTGTGTAATTTTATCAGTGTCGATTTCCAAATATATAGGATGTTTCGGAAATCGGCGAACGAAGGTAATTCCTTTCTCCTTCGTCATTTCAAATCGATCGATGATTCGATCCAAAAATCCGACGAAATGTACCCATTCTTTTTTCACCCGATAATCTTTGCTATCCATTTTGGAAAGTTGCAACAAGGCATTGACGAGGCGAATCATCCGCTCCGTTTCATTTTGCGTTACATGAATAAACTTCGGTGCCAGTTCTTTCTCTTTCCACGCACCTTCAGACAATGCCTCCAAATAACTTCTCATCGTCGTCAATGGCGTCCTTAATTCATGGGAAACGTTAGCGACGAATTCCCGCCTTTCCATTTCGATTTTTTCCTGTTCGGTAATATCGTGTAAAACAACGATTAACCCATTCATTAAACCCGTTTCCTTTTGAATAACAGAAAAGTTCGCCCGTAAAATATACGGGTTCTCTTCAGAACTGTAATCAAGAATTATCGAATTTTGTTCCTTTAATAATTCTTCAAAGGTGTATTTTTTTTCTAATCCTAACAATTCGACAACGGGTTGTGAAATCACTTGCTCATGGGTTACGTTTAACATCTTTTCTGCCGCCTCATTGATTAAAATGACCCGGCCCTTTCGATCGGTCGATATCACCCCATCGGTCATAAAGGTTAAGATTGAGGAGAGTTTCCGTTTTTCGCTTTCCGTTTTCGCCTGCTCATCTTGTAATTTTTTTGTTAGATGGTTAAATGTTTCAGCCAATTGTCCGATTTCATCATGACTATACACTTTAACCTTTCGGGAAAAATTTCCCTTTGCCATCGCTTGAGCTTGTTTTTTCATATCCGTTAAAGGCCTCGTGATCGTTTGGGCGACGAATACAGCAATGATGGCCGTTAAAAAGAGGGCAATGACCGTACCTGTAATCAATATCCCATTGATGACCCGAATTTGATCGTAAACTTGCTCAATTTTCCCTTCGACATAAACAACGGCAACCATTTTCCCGTTCGCTTTCATCGGAATATACAGTCGCCATACTCTTCCGTTTTTCGGGTCAATGACTACGTCGTCAATTTTTTCTTCTGTATTCAATGAGCCGGTAACTAATTTGTCCGTCGTCCTTTTTCCGACGATGTCTTGATTGTTTTCATCGGATGATGCGATAATGCGTAAATTTGTATCGATTACTTGAATTTCAGAAATATCTTCAGAAGTGTTTTCCATTAATATGTTTCGGATGTCTTCTTCCAACGGTGTGTTTTCTTCCTCATTCCGATCCTTTAAAAATTCTTGTTCTATATTATAAATGAGAAAGTTCATCCGTTCTAAGATTGAATTTTTGAAATTATCCGTTAACCGGTTCTCCAACTCTTGGACAAAATAGACACCGATAATTTGCATAGCAATTAAAATCAATAATACGAAAAATAATATAAATTTTAATCGAATGGAGGAAATGGTCGGTCGAATCTTCATTCTTTTTACTCCTGTTCAGGGTTTTTTAAATAATACCCTACACCTCGACGGGTGACGAGCCAATCGGGATGACTAGGATTATCTTCAATTTTTTCACGTAATCGACGAACGGTTACATCGACCGTCCGCACATCGCCGAAGTAGTCATAGCCCCAAACCGTTTGTAAAAGATGTTCTCGGGTCATAACTTGACCTAAATGTTTCGCTAAATAATATAACAGTTCAAATTCCCGATGTGTAAGTTCAATCTTTTGACCACGTTTTGACACCATATACGCATCTGGATGAATGACGAGGGAGCCGATGGTGATCTCATTCGTTTCATTTTGGACAGCCGCCGTCGTTACTTGTTTATGTCTCCGTATATTCGCCTTTACCCGTGCCAATAATTCCCGCGTACTAAAAGGTTTTGTAACGTAGTCATCTGCTCCCAATTCAAGTCCTAAAACTTTATCGATTTCCGAGTCTTTTGCGGTTAACATAATAATTGGCATTTCATATTTTTTTCGTACTTCACGACAAACTTCCATCCCATCCCGCTCTGGCAACATAATATCTAGTAATATTAAATCTGGTTTTAGTTCGTCCACCTTTTGCAACGCTTCTTCGCCGTCGTAGGCACAATACACCTCATAACCTTCTTTTTTTAAATTGAATTGCAATATATCCGCAATTGGCTTTTCATCATCGACAACTAATATTTTCTTTGGCATAGACCCCACTCCTAATTAAAATTCATTCAATCCACTCTTTTCCTCATTTCAATGGAAGGAAAGGTCTATATCATAAATTCCCTTTCCTACTTGGACAAACGGATTAAATTATCAAGTCGTTTACTATATATTTGATTTTATCGGTATACATTCCTAATATTACTTTACCATGAATTGCAAGCAGAATTCATCCTACAAATGGTCACTTTCTATCCTTTTCTCTCAAATTCCTATATCAAGTCGATTCGTTCATTGAAAAAGATCAATCCGTTGCCATACAGGTTTCTATGATCGTTTGTTTTTTTGTTTATCGGTAAATAAAGCCCTTTTCTATTTGGGAAAGTTTATTTTTTTTTAAAAACATGATTATAGAAACATTTAATCTGGGGAAAATATTTTTTAGCAATTATTTCCCGAGAAATATTCATAAAATATACTCAATTTTTCTTTTTGAAATAGCAAAATTCCCCGGGTTCTTCCGGGGAATTTTTATATTAATATATTTGTTTACCATACATATTATTTTAAATATGATAATGGATTTTGGAGAACACCGTTTTTATACACTTCAAAATGTAAATGGGTACCTGTTGAATAACCGGTGGAACCCATGACACCAATTTTCCTTCCCTTTTCTACCGTTTGACCAACACTAACGCTTATGGAGGAAAGGTGGGCATATACCGTACGCATACCGTTGTTATGGTCAATCACGATTTTATTTCCATAACCACCGTCCCATCCTGCGAAAACTACTGTTCCGTTATCTGCAGCCTTAATTGTATAATTGGACGGTCTTGCAATATCAATTCCTTTATGAAAGCTTCCCCAACGATATCCTACATAACTAGAAATATATCCGCCGTTCGTTGGCCAAGCTAACGTTCCGGTTCCACGGGAAGGAACAACCTTCGTTCCTTTATGGACAACTTTCGTTACAGGTTCCTTTAAAACCTTCTCTTCCTGAACTTCTTTTCTCACTTCTTTTCCGTTTACAAGTTGCACGTAATATTTAACAGCCTTTTCTCCTTCTTTTCCTTTTTGAACGACTTTTGTATCACCTTTATACATACGGTCGTCTTTTACATATTCAACGTCATAATCAATTTTCTCATTTTTTAAAACTTCTTTCTCAACGATGACATCGATATACGGTTCGTATGCTGTTACATTTAGTTTATCTCCAATTTGTAAAATTGTTTCTTCACTTACTTGTGGGTTGAGCTCTAACAATTGTTTTAATTTGAGCCCGTGATCCTGGGCAATGGAACCTAATACATCCCCTTCTTTAACCGTATATTTTTTCTCTTCTAGCGTCCCTTTCATTAATAGTTTCAAAGCATCATCGACGGGAAGAACTTGTTCCGGTTTTACATCGTCTAAAGCAACGGTTATGTTTTGAGAAAGTTTTACGTCCAATATCCGAGTTCCCTCTTCTTCAAGCTCAGGCAACTCTTCCCCAGAAGCTAATTTTTCTAAATCTTTTCCTTTCACATATTTTAATTTTAATTCATTGATCAGTTCTTCCACTTTCTCTTGATTTTCCAAATATGTGACCGTCTCTCCGTTAATTTTCAAAGCGACTGCTTCTACAATCACTTCATACTCTTCTTCTACTTCTTTTAAGACTTCTTCATCTGAAATATTCGTAGAACGGAAAATTTGTTCTGGAACGAATACAAGCTCGTCGGCTTTAAAAGAAAGATCATAATCTTTATACTGCTCTTTTACTTCTGCCATTTTTGCGTTTAAAAGATTTTCTACTTGTTGTTTGTCTGATACGGCTCCTATATATTCATTATCTATGTACACGTGGTAGATTGTTTGCAGTTTCGTAGGTGTCTTTGTATCGGCAAACGCTGTATTTATTGAAATTGTTGAAACAACCAAAGTCGCAATGACTGTCTTCTTTAAAGCTCCATTCGTCTGAATTCGGAACTTTTCCATGCGTTCTGTCATTTTAGACAGATTTTCTTTAAATTGTAAATTCATCTTATGTTCCTCCTAAACTATTTGACTACAAATAGATTAGTACCTGATTTTTCTATCCGATTTTCTTTTTATACTTTATCATAAAATGAAGAAAAATGGAGTAGACGTTTTCATTTTGTAATGTAATTGTATAATAGCAGGAAAAAACTTGTATCCATTTCAGTCAAACATATAGAAATTCAGAAAAACAATAGGCTTTTTCCATTGAATTTTCATTTACTGAAAGGATCTTTGAAAAATTCATTCCTTTTTCAGTGTTATGTTACAATAATATTACAATAGGTTTACAAAATGTACGGGGATTTTACATTTTCCTTTGGACAATCTTTTAAAATGTTCTCCTTCTTTATACAATTTTGTCATGAAAACTCATTTTGTGTGAATGTTCCTGTCCATAAAAAAACTGCGTTGAAAGAATGTTTAATCTTTCAACGCCGCTTCATTCAAATTTCACCCTTTTATTCCCATATATTACGAAGAACATTCGTTTGTGTTCGATCTGGACCGACAGAAAACATAGAAAGATGAACACCAATCAAATCCTGGATCCGTTCGATGTATTTCCGAGCATTTTCCGGAAGCTCTTCTAACGTTCTACATTTCGTAATGTCTTCCGTCCAACCAGGTAATTCTTCATAAACCGGCTCACATTCGGAAAGCACGTTTAAATTGGCTGGATATTCGTCGATCAATTTTCCCTTATATCGGTAAGCAACACATATTTTTAATTTATCAATCCCTGTTAATACGTCAATGGAATTTAAAGATAAATCCGTTATTCCGCTTACCCGGATTGCATGTCGTAAAACAACGCTGTCAAACCAGCCGACACGTCTCGGTCTTCCAGTCGTTGTACCATATTCCCGACCTGCTTCACGAATTTGATCACCAATTTGATCTGTCAACTCCGTCGGAAAAGGTCCGTCCCCAACCCTTGTTGTATAAGCCTTCGCTACACCGACAACCCGGTTAATGATCGTCGGTCCAATCCCGGAACCAATGGTTACCCCCCCAGCCACCGGATTGGAAGATGTAACAAAGGGATACGTGCCGTGATCAATATCGAGCATGATACCTTGGGCTCCTTCAAATAGGACATTTTTCCCGGTTTTTATTTTTTCGTTTATGACAACAGATGTATCGACAACATATTGTTTTACTTTTTGACCGTATTCATAATACTCTTCAAAAATTTCCTCGAAGGAAAAGCCTTTAGCACCGTACAATTTTTCAATGATTCGATTTTTTTCCGCCAAGTTGTCGGTTAACTTTTCCCTAAATACATCTTGATCGAGTAAATCCGCCATCCGAATACCAATGCGGGATGCTTTATCCATATAGGCAGGACCGATTCCCTTCTTTGTCGTACCAATTTTATTTTTTTTGTTTGTTTCTTCCAATTCATCCAATCGAATATGGTAAGGTAAAATTACATGGGCACGGTTACTAATGTGTAAATTATCTGTAGAAACGTTATGATCGTTTAAATAGGCTAGCTCCTCCACAAGGGCCTTCGGGTTAATCACCATTCCATTTCCTAAAACACATTGTTTTTCTTTATAAAAAATCCCAGACGGAATTAAATGTAATTTATACGTATTTCCTTGAAACTTAATCGTATGTCCGGCATTATTTCCCCCTTGGTATCGAACGACCACATCGGCCTTTTCAGATAAAAAATCGGTAATTTTCCCTTTTCCTTCATCTCCCCATTGTGTCCCGACTACAACAACTGATGGCATTGGAGCACCTCCAAAACAATTTAAATTATAACCATTGTAAGTGTAGCATTTTTCGAAAAAAAGTCAATGAAAAGACGAATATTATTTTCTATTTAACAATAAATTGTTCGGCATTTTATAAAACCATTTTCCTATGATTCCTTTTTTCTCTCAATATTTCGAAAAAAAGATGATTCCAAACGAATGTTGGAATCATCTTACCTTTGATTAATCTCTTTTCGATGTAAACCGTTACGCTCCTGGAGGAATGGATGAATCATCAAAACGCTTTTCTAAATTGACAAATTTATTATATTCCTTCGCAAAGGCTAATTGAACCGTTCCAACTGGGCCATTCCTTTGTTTTGCGATAATAATTTCGATAATATTTTTGTTTTCTGTTTCTTGATCGTAATAATCTTCCCTGTAAAGGAATGCAACGACATCCGCATCCTGTTCGATACTCCCTGATTCCCGAATATCCGACATCATCGGTCGTTTATCCTGGCGTTGTTCAACCCCACGGGATAACTGGGATAAAGCAATAACAGGGATTTCCAGTTCCCTCGCTAACGCCTTTAATGAACGGGAAATCTCCGACACTTCCTGTTGTCGATTTTCCACTGTCCGTCCACTACCTTGAATCAACTGTAAATAGTCGATAATAACCATTCCTAATCCTTGTTCTTGTTTCAAGCGACGGCATTTGGAACGGATTTCGGAAATTCGAATACCTGGAGTATCATCAATGAAAATACCGGCGTTCGATAAACTTCCCATCGCCATCGTTAGTTTTTTCCAATCTTCATCCGTTAAAGATCCCGTTCTTAAACTTTGGGCATCGATATTCCCTTCTGAACTAAGCATCCGCATAACCAATTGTTCCGCACCCATTTCCAATGAAAAAATGGCCACATTGTTATCGGTTTTCGTTGCAACATTTTGGGCAATATTCAGAGCAAAAGCGGTTTTACCGACGGAAGGACGGGCGGCAACGATGATTAAATCATTTTTTTGAAATCCGGCAGTCATCCGGTCCAATTCGACAAATCCAGTTGGAATGCCTGTTATTTCACCTTTTCGGCTATGCAATAGTTCGATATAATCATACGTTCGAACGAGTACATCTTTAATATTTTGGAAAGATCCGGCATTTTTTCGGTTCGCCACTTCCAATATTTTTTTTTCCGCTTCTGTCAATAACTCATCGACTTCATCTTCCCGTGTATATCCATCTTGAACAATATCTGTCGCCGTACGAATCAAACGCCGTAGAAGGGATTTTTCTTCCACAATTTTGGCGTAATATTCCACATTTGCAGCGGTTGGGACGGATACTGCAAGTTGGGATAAATAGGATACGCCACCTACGTTTTCCAATTGGTTTGATGCAGCCAATGCTTCTGTTACCGTTACTACGTCAATGGCTTTTCCTTCATCGTTCAATTTTAACATGACGGAAAAGAGAATTTGGTGAGCCGTTTTATAAAAATCCTCTGGAATTAATATTTCTGAAGCAACAGTCAATACTTCAGGTTCCAAAAAAATGGCACCTAAAACCGCCTGTTCCGCCTCGATATTTTGGGGAGGTGTTCGATCAATTAATAACTCGTTCATATGTTTTTCCTGCCTCCATGCAACGGTTCATTCAAAAATATGGATCGATTGATCTATGGACAAGATCCTTTTCTTTCATCTATAGATACAAGTTTGCTAGATTTTATAAATCGGATAAAATAGAAAAGTCGTTTTCATTCACAAAAAAAGCTGTCTAAAACATTCGACTCATTACCTTTTTTAACTTAGGTAATTTTCCTGCTTTCAGACAGCAAAAAATCTATACTGTTTATTTTATCATGACCTTTCTCTTTTTTCGATGGAAATATATTATTTTTGCTCTTTTACATGAACGGTTAAGGTGGCAGTTACTTCCGAATGGAGTTTCACCGGAATTTTTGTAAATCCTAAAGAACGAATAGCATCCGGTAAGTCAATTTTCCGTTTATCAATTATAATTTGATGATCCTTTTGTAGTTTTTCTGCAATTTGTTTCGATGTAATCGAACCGAATAGTCTACCACCTTCCCCGGCTTTGGCAGTCAGCTCGACTGTTAATTGATCTAATTTTTCTTTTAGTTTTTTCGCTTCCTCAATTTCCTGTTCTTTTTGTTTCATTTCTCTACGTTTTTTCGCTTCCATCGATTTGATATTTGCAGGGGTCGCCTCAATCGCAAGATGATTTTTAAACAAATAATTTTGTGCATATCCATCCGCTACATTTTTAATTTCTCCCTTTTTCCCTTTACCTTTTACATCTTTTAAAAAAATCACTTTCATCTATTCATTTCCTCCTTCCAAATACTCATCAATCACTTGTAATAATTTTTCTTCGACTTCATCTATGGAAAGTCCATTAAGTTGGGTGGCAGCGTTCGTTAAATGCCCTCCACCTTCCATTTGTTCCATAATAATTTGAACATTGATATTTCCGAGGGATCTTGCACTGATTCCGATTACCTCGTCTGTCAGGTTTGCGATAACAAAAGATGCCTCTACGTTTTCCATCGTTAATAAAAGATCTGCCGTTTGGGCAATTAATATTTGACTATATACAGATTCCGATTCACCTTTCGTTATTGCAATTCCATTTTGATAAATCTGTACCTTTTCAATTAGTCGAGAACGCTTCAAATAAGTATTTACATCTTCTTTTAATAATTTTTGTACTAAAACTGTATCTGCTCCCTTTGAACGTAAGAAGGATGCCGCATCGAAAGTACGTGAGCCCGTTCGAAGGGTAAAACTTTTCGTATCGACGATAATACCTGCTAATAAAGC
Organism: Fervidibacillus halotolerans; assembly: GCF_026547205.1. GTDB lineage: Bacteria > Bacillota > Bacilli > Bacillales > Caldibacillaceae > Fervidibacillus > Fervidibacillus halotolerans. The sequence goes on from NZ_CP106877.1 coordinate 2,576,547, forward strand.
TGTTGCTTCTACTATGTTGATCTCTCTAGCCGGTTGATATTCGAGTAATTCTGTTACCAATTCACTTGTGGACGATGCATAAGGTTCCATATAAACGAGTAAAGGATTCCGTACAAACTCTTCACTTCTACGATGGTGGTCAATGACGACAACTCGCTCGATTCGTTCCACTAACTTTTCTTCGATGACAAAAGACGGTTTATGCGTATCAACGATTACTAATAGGGCGTTATCTATATCCATTTCTAAAGCTTCTTCTGGCGAGATAAATCGATTATAAATTTCCGTCCGTTCTCTAACTTCTTTCATCAATCTTTGTACGCCAGTTTCTACATCTTTTTTATCTAGTATAACATAGGCTTCTGTATTGTTCAGTTCCGATATTTTTAAAACTCCAATAGATGCTCCAATTGCATCCAAATCCGGATGTTTATGCCCCATTATAAATACCCGGTCGCTTTCTTGAATTAATTCAGCTAACGCATGGGAGATGACTCGAGCACGTACCCTCGTTCGCTTTTCCATCGGGTTCGTTTTTCCACCATAAAATTTCACCTTTCCATTTGGCAATTTCATAGCCACTTGATCGCCACCTCGTCCTAAAGCTAAATCGAGGCTCGATTGGGCTAACGTACCTAGTTCTGGTAAAGAAGATCCACCGACACCAACACCGATACTTAATGTTAAAGAGATGTGATTTTTCATCGTCGTTTCCCTTACATCATCCAAAATATGAAATTTTTTATCTTCCAATAAACGTAAAATCCGCTCATTAAAAAAGGCGATAAACCGGTCGGATGAGATCCTTTTTAAATAAATTCCGTATTCATTGGCCCATTGATTCAATAATGATGTAACCCGACTATTCAGGCTTCCTCTCGTTTCATCATTCATTCCCTGCGTAACTTCATCATAATTATCTAAATAAACGATCGCAATAACTGGTTTTTCTTCTTCATACTTTTTTTCCAAATGTACTTGCTTCGTTATATCAAAGAAATAAAATAATTTTTCCTCTTTTTTATAATAAACGTGAAATATACGCTCATCGATCGGAACGATATCTTCTTCCAGTTCCTGTTTGATCATCGGAATTAAATGATCACCGATATCATATAAAGATCGACCCACCAATTTTTCTTCTTTAAAACACGAAACAAGATAAGGATTGGCCCAATCGATATAATAATCATCATTGATAAGCATAATTCCGATGGGCATTTTTAGAAATGCTTCCTCTCCCACTTTGTTGATCCGGTAAGAAAGCGTTTGAATATATGCCTTCGTACTTGTTTTAAATTTGAAATATTCCTTTATTATAAATCCGATGATTATAACATAAATGACGAATCCAATAATCCCCATCCAATGGTTGTAAAAGAAAAAAATACCTAAAAATAATCCGATAAATATCGTTAATAAAACGATTAAAGTCCCCATTGTTTTATTTCGTAAAAAAATTGGCATTTTATCCAGCTCCTAAATTTGGATCTCGCTAACGTTGCAATTTTTCCATAGAGTAGTTATATTTCTATAACCACATTATTACATCATTTTTGTCCCTTTATCCGTTTTCTAAGATCAAATCCAACGTCGATAATTCCAAGTATATTTAGCAGAATAATGAACACGGGATTGAATACGAAAATAATTGCAACGACCGCTGGAATTGCCTTATGCATCTTTTTTTGATGTGCAAAATAAAACAAAAAGGTAATTCCTTGTATCGTAAATAAAGTTTGGATGATATATAGTAGATTCACGATTGCATTCTGAATAAAACTTCCCTTCTCCATTGGTACGAACATTGACAAGATCATAATCAATAAAAAATACCAAACGAATTTCTTCGGTAAAGAGAGTTCACGGAAAGGTTTTGCGTTCGGCAAAGAAATTCCGAGTTTTTTCAAAATAGGAAAAGAGATCAATTGGGTGATTAAGACAAAAATTCCCGATGACATAATTAATAAATACGGTAAAATTGTGACAATAATGGATGGAAATTCTTGAAGTTGTTGTTTTACACTCGTCGAAAGATCTTGTTGGAAAGTTTCAAAAGTAGCAATTACTTCGTTAATGGATTGTTCAATCCCTTGAATCAATTCTTGAAAATAGTTTACATCTAATAAAATTGCTGAAATAAAATAGAATATTACGGTATTCATAACAAAAGTTAATGTCGCCAAAATATATGTATTGAACAGTCCCATTTTATTATGAAGACCAATACCGTATACAACCCCTGTTAAACCCATCATAAAGGTGGCGGGTAGTGTATAAATATTTCCGATGATAAAGGAGATGATGACTGCTCCAACAAAAAAGACAAGCCCATCTTTCCATCCATGTTTAGCTGTAAAATACATAAAAGGTATCGGCAATGCAAAAGTAAAAAGAACGCCTAAAATCGGTAAATATAGAAAAATTAGGAGCATTACTGCATAAATGGCAATCATTATGGCTCCTTCAGTGATCTTTTTCGTACTCACTTGGACACCTCTTTTTTTGATTTATTCAAACCTTTGTTAACCTATCTTTGGTTTGACTTTTCGTAGCCACTATTTATTTTACTTGTTCCGGTACATTCCTTCAACCAAAGATCTTCAACGTTCATTTTAATAGGAAAAGTGATGTCCCTTTTTTATCATTACATCTTGTTTTCAGTGATTAATGTATGTCTTATCGAATGTTTATCATCAACTTTCCCGTCAATATAAAATTTTCTATCATTTCAAATCAATTCGTATTTTTCACACAAACGAATTTCTTAAGATTAAAAAAAGCAGTTCGGAGATTATATTCCAAACTGCTTAAGCTACGATTATTTATCTTCCGCAACATATGGAAGTAATGCAACATGACGAGCTCTTTTAATCGCTTTTGTAAGCATGCGTTGGTATTTTGCACTCGTTCCTGTTACACGGCGGGGTAAAATTTTTCCACGTTCTGAAATAAATTTTTTTAGAAGATCAACATCTTTATAATCGATATGGGTAATACCATTTGCAGTAAAGTAACAAACTTTCCGGCGTTTTCCCCGACCTTTACGGCCTCCTTGTGCCATGTTTATTCCCTCCTTTAATCATCTTTCATAACGAGCATTTATTTCAACACATCCCAACTATTCGAAATAGGAAGAACCTTGATTATGAATATAATGGGCGTGCCTCATTGATTTATTTATCCATGTCTTAAAACGGTAGGTCGTCATCAGAAATGTCAATTTGTTGGCCGTCATCAAAAAATGGATCCGTCTCTCTTTCGATGTTGGGGTTTCTTTGTTGATTCTGACGGTCGTTTTCAAAGGGAGTCGGTTGATTTCCATAGGCCGACGAAGAAGCATCTCGGCTAGATGCACTTTTCGGTTCTAAAAATTGAACAGAATCCGCAACGACTTCTGTCACGTATACTCGTCTTCCGTCCTGTGCTTCATAACTTCTCGTTTGTAGTCGACCATCTACACCAGCCAAACTTCCCTTTTTTAAATAATTTGCAACGTTTTCCGCTTGCCTTCTCCAAACTACACAATTAATAAAATCCGCTTCCCGTTCACCCATTTGATTCGTAAACGTACGATTTACAGCTAAAGTAAAGGTAGCAACGGGAACACCATTTGGAGTGTACCGTAAATCCGGATCCTTTGTTAGACGGCCAACTAATACTACTCGATTTAACAACAGAATCAACTCCCCTAAAATGTTTCACGTGAAACAAAATTATTCATCTTCTTTCACGATCAGGTGACGAATAATATCTTCGTTAATTCTAGCTAAACGATCGAATTCTTGAACGGCTTCAGGATTTGCGTTTACATTTATAATACGGTAAATCCCTTCACGGAATTTTTTTATTTCATATGCCAAGCGGCGTTTTCCCCATTCTTTGGATTCGATAATTTCCGCACCCTTATCCGTTAAAATTTTATCGAACCGTTCAACTAGGGCCTTTTTTGCCTCGTCTTCAATATTCGGCCGGATAATGTACATAATTTCATATTTCCTCATTATTTTCACCTCCTTTTGGACTTGACGGCTCTTCATTCAGAGCAAGGAGCAATCTTATACATTACTCACGATGATAAATTATATCATACACTTTTCATCGATGCAATATTCAATGAATGTACGTATTATTTTCTTTTTACTATACATTAAAACGAAAATAAATCACATCTCCGTCTTGAACAATGTAGTCTTTACCTTCCAATCGAACTTTTCCTGCTTCCTTTGCTGCGTTCATCGACCCATAAGAAACGAGATCATCGTAAGAAACCGTTTCTGCACGAATAAATCCTCTCTCGAAATCGCTATGGATAATTCCTGCACATTGGGGGGCTTTCATTCCTTTTTTAAAGGTCCATGCCCGAACTTCTTGTTCTCCTGCAGTAAAAAATGTTGCCAAACCAAGTAATGTATAAGATTTTCGTATTAATTGGTCTAAACCTGATTCTTCTATTCCCAGTTCTTTTAAAAATTCATTTTTTTCTTCTTCATCCAGTTCTGAAATTTCTTCTTCAATTTTCGCACATATCACGACGACTTCCGAATGTTCTTTTTCTGCATATTGTTTTACCGATTGTACCATTTCATTGTTTGAAGGATCTGTTATACCTTCTTCACTGACATTTGCTACATATAGTACCGGTTTCATCGTCAGCAGTTGGTATCCTTTGACAATTTTTTGTTGTTCTTCTGAAAATTCAAGAATTCGAGCTGGTTTTTCTTGTTCAAATGTATCTTTTAACTTAAGGAGAACTTCATATTCACCCATTGCATGTTTATCCTTTTGTTTAGCCAATTTTTCAATCCGTTGCAATCTTTTTTCAACGGTTTCCATATCGGCGAAAATTAATTCCAAATTTATCGTTTCAATATCATCAATTGGATTCACATTACCAGATACATGTGTAATATTTTCATCTTGGAAACAGCGAACAACATGACAAATGGCATCTACTTGTCGAATATGGGATAAAAATTGATTCCCCAATCCTTCACCTTTACTAGCACCTTTAACAATGCCTGCAATATCCGTAAATTCAAAGGTCGTCGGTACAGTTTTTCGAGGATGAAATATTTCAGTCAATCGATCTAATCGTTTATCTGGGACTTCAACAACGCCGACATTTGGATCGATTGTACAAAAAGGGTAATTGGCTGATTCGGCACCTGCTTGAGTAATTGCATTAAAAAGGGTCGATTTTCCCACATTCGGTAAACCGACAATTCCTGCTGTTAAAGCCATTCTTTTCACTCCTAATAATTGATATCTCTTTTTTGCTAATTATTTATACCTTCCGAAGATGCGCTCTCATTAAAATGTCCGATGACTTTTTTCATTTTCCTTGTGAACTCTCTTCTAGGCATTAAAACACTATGGGAACATCCCATACATTTTATACGAATATCAGCACCCATTCGAATAATTCGCCACTCATTTGATCCACACGGATGAGGCTTTTTCATTACAACAATATCGTTTAATTCAAATTTCTTTTCTTCCATCCTTACCTCCTCCACGCACATTCCCACCACTACGATTTCTTCGTTTTTCAATTATATCATAAATTGTGTATTGGAACGTGATCTCCGTTATCGAAAATCTTTTTTTAATTTTAATGTATAAATTTCGCCTCAAATTACTACACTTTTAATACAAGTAACGAAAGGGGGGATTTGGTGCTCCGCCCATTTGCAAATAAACAATTGGAACTAAAAATTGATAGAAACAATCCATTCGCTTCTATTGAATTGGCCCATGGCATTCATTCCATTCTATCAAATCATGTTCAGAAATCGATTGCCATTATTTGCATTGGAACCGATCGATCAACTGGTGATTCCCTAGGACCATTAGTCGGTACTTTTTTAAAAGAACGATCCTTACCTTCCTATTTTTCTGTCTTTGGGACATTAGCAGATCCAATCCATGCGGTGAATTTAGTAGACAAATTGAAACGGATTGACGAACGTAATCCCCATACTTTTAAACTTGCCGTTGATGCTTGTTTAGGGAGGCGTCAAAATATCGGTTCAATTTATTTGAAAAAAGGACCTGTGAAACCAGGAGCTGGTGTAAATAAAACTTTACCATCCGTTGGCGATGCCCATATAACGGGTATAGTGAATATTGCCGGTTTTATGGAATTTCATGTTTTGCAAAATACGAGACTTTATCTCGTTATGGAGTTAGCCAAAACGATTGCAGATGGAATTTATAAAGCTGGCATGTTAATCGAATTAAATCGAAAAAGATACGAGAAATATACAAATATCAATTATTCCTCTCTTTCATTTTATAAAGGGAAATAATGGATCAACGGAATTATTAAGGCAAGAACGATTAAGCTAGGTAAAAAATTGGCTACTTTAATCTTTAATATGCCTGTTAAACTTAATCCAATTGCAAAAATCATAATTCCACCCGTTGCCGTCAATTCGATCAGAAAGGAATCAAACAACGCCTTTGGAATCCAATATTCAATTTGCGTTGCAAGCAATGTAATTGTCCCTTGATATATGAATACAGGAATCCAAGAAAAAAAGACTCCGATGCCGAGGCTCGTCGTTAAAATAATCGCTGTAAAACCATCGAGCATTGCCTTAGTATATAACACTTGATGGTCACCTCGAATTCCGCTATCTAACGCACCGATCACAGCCATCGCTCCGACGACAAAAATAAGAGTAGACGTAACAAAACCTTCTGCAACGCTTTGCCCTTTTGCTTGAAAACGTGATTCTAACCATCGACCGAGTTGGGTCAATTTCCCGTCCAAATCGATTTTTTCACCGATTATTCCGCCGATTATGATACTACTGATTACGATTAAAAAATTTTCGCTCTTCGTTCCCATTTGAATGCCTAATACGATCACAGTAATTCCAATCCCTTTAATAATCGTATCCTTCATCGAATCCGAAATTTTTGATAAAAAAAGACCGATCATTGAACCGATCATGATAAAAACAACATTTACGATTGTGCCTAGTAGTACCATGAACTTCACCTACGTTTATCCAAATTAATCTTCGTTTTTCCTTCAACTATCATCCAATCATATTAATATTGAGCGTCATGGGTAGAAAGAAGATCTAATATGCGATTTAAATCTTCATTGGAATAAAACTCAATTTCAATTTTCCCCTTATGTTTATTTCGTTTAATTTGCACATTCGTTCCTAATCGCTCCCTTAAATACGTTTCTTGTTCAAGTAAAAATACATCCTTCTTTTCTTTCTTCTTCGATGTTTCACGTGGAACATTTTTATTTAATTTTTGAATCAATTCTTCCAATTGTCTTACATTCATTTGTTCTTTGATTACTTGATTGGCCAATTTGATAATTTTCTCTTTGTTTTTCAAGCCGAGTAATGCCCGACCGTGACCCATGGATAGTTTTCCATCGATTATGTGTTGTTGAACTTCCGTAGGCAAAGAAAGAAGACGGACGTGATTTGCGATATAGGGACGACTTTTCCCTAATCGTTTTGCCAATTGCTCCTGTGTTAAGCTTAATTTTTCCATCAACATTTGGTATGCTTGTCCTTCTTCAATAGGGGTTAAATCTTCCCTTTGTAGGTTTTCTAAAACAGCCAATTCCATCATTTGCTGTTCATTGATATCCCGTATAACGACGGGAACGGTTTTTAATTTAGCCTCTTTCGCCGCTCTATATCTCCGTTCGCCTACAACGATTTCATATCCCTTTATACTTTTTCGCACGATCAACGGTTGTAAAATTCCGTGTTCAACGATTGATTGTTTTAATTCTTCAATGGCTTCTTCCGTAAAAAGTTTCCTCGGTTGGTACGGGTTCGGGCGTAATTCATGAATTGGCACTTCCTGAACCATTTCTTCATCGGTATTTACAGAAGAAATAAGTGCATCTAAACCTTTGCCTAAAGCTTTACCCATTCATTATCACTTCCTTTGCTAAATCAATATATACTTCCGCACCCCTCGATTTCGGATCATAAGTAATAATCGGTTGACCGTGACTAGGGGCTTCACTTAAACGGACGCTCCTCGGGATAATCGTTTTAAATACTTTATCTTGAAAATATTTTTTTACTTCTTCAATAACCTGTATACCTAAATTTGTCCGAGCGTCGAACATCGTCATTAAAACGCCTTCGATCATTAATTCGTGATTTAAATGCTTTTGTACTAACCGAACCGTATTTAATAACTGGCTAAGACCTTCCAAAGCATAATATTCACACTGGACCGGAATCAGGACCGTATTAGAAGCAGAAAGGGCATTAATGGTTAATAAACCGAGGGAAGGAGGACAGTCAATAATGATATAATCGAATTCCTCTTTAATTTGGTCAATAGCGCGTTTCAACCGTACTTCACGGGAAATGGTCGGAACTAACTCGATTTCTGCTCCCGCCAATTGAATGGTGGAAGGGATGATATATAAATTTTGTATGGCCGTTGGTACAATTACTTTTTTCGGATCAATATCATCAATTAATACATCATATATGGAATGAGGTACATCTGCTTTTTCCACACCGACCCCACTCGTTGCGTTCCCTTGAGGATCAATATCAACGAGAAGTACTTTTTTTCCGATATGAGCTAAACTGGCAGATAAATTAACGGATGTGGTCGTCTTTCCAACTCCACCCTTTTGGTTTGCAACAGCAATTACTTTACTCACGATGTCACCTACCTTAATCGATAAAACTTCTTATTATTTTACCACGAAAAAAGAAAAAAAACTGTCGATTGAAAGAAAAATAGATTTATATTTAGTATACACCGTTTTTCAATAATCGAAAACGGATGAAACCGATCCATTTTTTATAACTCGATTAAAAACAAAAAGATTGAATCTTAGTCAACAAAATTATTTGTTTAAAAGGGAGTAATTGGAGATGTTTATTCCCCTATGTTCCACGTGAAACATTCATTAAAAAAAGAACGAAATACCTTTATATCGTAGAAATCGAGAAATAAAGAAACGAATGGAACAGAAGTACTTCAATAAAAAAAGGACTTCTATATTTGAAGTCCAAGTTTTCGATCCATCGAAAAGTATTTGATTTGATTAATAGAATAAAATAATTCAAGATTTCTTTTTTGGTATACGAATTGTAATTTGATAAAAATCTTCCTTTTCTTCCTCTGTCGAATCGACTTGGATCCCACTTTTATTTACCATCACTAACGATTGACGAATCGTATTAATCGCTATACGAAGATCTCTGCTTAAGGAAATTCTTTTCGGTTTCTGTTTTTGTTCGGAAGATAATAATACTTCCACCCGTTTTTCCGTTTGCTTCACGTTTAAATTTTTTTCAATAATTTCATTCAAAACTTTTTGTTGTTTATTAGCATCTTTCAACGGAATTAAAGCCCTTGCATGCCTTTCTGTAATTTCCTTATTTAATAGTGCTTCTTGTACCTTTTCTGGCAGTTTTAACAGTCGTAATTTGTTTGCAATCGTCGATTGGCCTTTTCCAAGACGTTGGGCTAATGCTTCTTGAGTTAAACCGTGAATACCCAATAATTTTTGATAAGCAACCGCTTCTTCAATTGGAGATAACTCTTCCCGCTGCAAGTTTTCAATAAGTGCCATCGATGCCATTTCTTTATCATTCATATTTCGAATGATTGCAGGTACAGTATCCCATCCGAGATTTTTTACCGCTCGAAAACGCCTTTCACCTGCAATAATTTCATATAAATTATCATCAATGTTTCGAACGACAATCGGTTGAATGATTCCATGTGTGTGTATCGTTTTTGCCAATTCATTAATTTTTTCTTCATCAAAAACAGTCCTCGGTTGATACCGATTCGGACGAATACGTGAAATGGGAATTTGGGTGACGACTTCTTTTTCTTGATCTTGCTTTTGATCGGTCTTTTCCTTTTCGGCGGATTCCTTTACATCGATCCCTAAAAGTCGGGAGAGAGGATGTTTCATTACAGCACCACCTTTAAAAAGCTTCATTAACCACTATACCAAAAGTCATCCGTTGAAGAAAGGAATTCTTACATATCTATTTCTCGATTCCTTTTGAAGTTCCTGCAAGATATGGAAAAAAAGAACCGGAATTTACATCAATGGATTTTTTGCAGGAACCCCAGGTTTTCTCGGAAATTTGTTAGGTGTATGTTTTTCCTTTTTTATATGAATAATCATCCGTTCACTTTCTTCCAACGGTAATCGGAATACACTCTGTTTTATTAATCGACCGCCTAATCGGTTTATGGCACCTTTTCCATCTTCAAGTTCTTGCATACCGCTAGAGCCTTTCATTGCTAAAAAAACGCCCCCTACTTTGACTAAGGGCAAACAATATTCGGAAAGGACGGATAAATTTGCAACGGCTCGAGCTATTACGAGATCGTATCGTTCTCGATGAGCAGGATTTTGTCCGAAAACTTCCGCCCGGTCATGATACAATTGAACCCCGTCAAGTTGCAATTGATCAACTAAATGTTGCAAAAAAACAATTCGTTTTTTTAAAGAGTCAACAATTGTCACCTGTAATTTGGGAAACATTATTTTTAATGGAATACTTGGAAAACCCGCTCCCGCACCGACATCACAAAGGTTGTAATCTTTTCCTTCAAAATTATGGTAAAAGGCGACCGATAAGGAATCATAAAAATGTTTCAAATACACATCCTCTTTTTCCGTAATGGCCGTTAAATTCACTTTTTTATTCCACTGGATCAATAATTGATAATATTGTTCAAATTGTTGAAGCTGTCTTTCTGTTATTTGAATTCCTTTATTTTTCAATGCAGTTTGAAACTGATCAATATTCATATCAATCTTCCTTTAAAAATGATAATTTAACATTCAACCTTCATTTGGTCGAAACCTTTGCGATTTTTCCTTGTTCCAAATAGACGAGTAAAATGGAAATATCCGCTGGATTCACACCGGAAATTCGGGATGCTTGAGCTAACGTTAACGGTTGTACTTTCTTTAAATTTTCTTTCGCTTCGTTGGCTAGCCCAGGAATAGCGTCGTAATCAATATCGATAGGAATTTTTTTATCTTCCATTTTTTTCATCCGATCCACTTGTTGCAATGCTTTATCTATATATCCCTCATATTTAATTTGGATTTCCACTTGTTCTTCCACTTCAGGAGTAAGGGTTGGATCCGGTGTAATTAACTGTTTGATATGTTCAAAATGAACTTCTGGTCGTTTTAATAAATCTGACGCTCGTACCCCATCTTTTAATTCCGTTCCACCTAATTTTTTGATTAATTGTTGCGTTTTTTCATTCGGTTTGATAATAATATTTTTCAACCGTTTCATTTCCTGTTCAATTTTCGATTTTTTCTCCAAGAACTTTTTATATCGGTCTTCACTAATTAACCCAATTTTATATCCGAGTTCCGTTAAACGAAGATCAGCGTTATCATGGCGCAACAATAATCGATATTCTGCACGCGAAGTGAGAAGTCGATAAGGTTCTTGCACTCCTTTGGTCACTAAATCATCGATTAATACGCCAATGTATGCATCGGATCGTTTTAAAATCAAATCTTCTCCTTTTCCAAGGGCTCGAAAGGCTGCATTGATACCAGCCATAATTCCTTGGGCAGCAGCTTCTTCATACCCGCTCGTTCCGTTAATTTGACCCGCTGTATACAAATTTTTAATCAATTTTGTTTCTAACGTTGGCCATAGTTGGGTTGGATTAATTGCATCGTATTCGATCGCATAGCCAGGACGCATCATTTTTGCATTTTCCAATCCCGGAACACTTGCGATCATTTCATGTTGAATCTCTTCCGGTAAACTCGTCGATAAACCTTGAATATAAACTTCTTCAGTTTCTCTCCCCTCTGGTTCGAGGAAAATTTGGTGTCTCGGTTTATCGTGAAAGCGGACGATTTTATCTTCGATCGATGGGCAATATCTCGGTCCTGTTCCTTTAATCATCCCTGAGAACATTGGACTTCGATGTAAATTGGCATCGATTATTTGATGCGTTTTTTCCGTTGTATATGTTAACCAACAAGGCAATTGATCAGTAATAAATTCAGTCGTCTCGTAAGAAAATGCTCTCGGTTCCGGATCCCCCGGTTGGATTTCCGTTTTTGAATAATCGATCGTTCGGCTATTAATTCTCGGTGGTGTTCCTGTTTTAAATCTCATCAATTCAAAACCGAGTTCTTCCAAATGCTCGGATAAGCGAATCGAAGGTTGTTGATTATTCGGTCCACTAGAATATTTTAATTCACCGATAATGATTTCCCCCCGAAGGAACGTACCTGTTGTAATAACGACTGTTTTGGCTCTATAAATGGCACCGGTTTTTGTAATAACCCCTTTACATACTCCGTCTTCAACAAGGAGTTGTTCAACCATCCCTTGCATAAGGGTTAGGTTCGGTTCGTTTTCCAACATTCGCTTCATTTCCCGTTGATACATCACTTTATCGGCTTGTGCACGTAAAGCGCGAACCGCTGGACCCTTTCCAGTATTTAACAAGCGCATTTGAATGTGCGTTTTATCAATGACCTTTGCCATTGCTCCACCTAGTGCATCGATTTCCCGAACGACAATTCCTTTAGCCGGCCCACCGATGGAAGGATTACATGGCATAAAGGCAACCATATCCAAATTAATGGTAACCATTACCGTTTTTGCACCAATTTTAGCCGCTGCCAACGCTGCTTCGCTTCCCGCATGGCCTGCGCCAACAACGATTACATCAAAGGAACCTGCTTCATACGTATTCATCCTTTTCCCTCCTATCCCTTTATTTTCCTAAGCAAAATTGGGAAAATAATTGATTAATCAATTCATCATGTACAGTATCCCCAGTAATTTCCCCTAAAGTTTCCCAGATTTTTGTCATATCAATTTGTAAAATATCGACAGGTATTCCCGCCTCAATTCCATTTAAAACATCGTCAACAGATTTTAAAGCCTCTTTCAATAGGGAAATATGTCGAGCGTTTGATACATACGTAAAATCATTCGTTTCTATTTCCCCGGAAAAGAACTTGGAAGTGATCGTATTTTCCAACTGTTCCAATCCTCGATCTTCCATTAAGGACAGGTAAACAATCGGTCTTCCTTCCGCCAAACGTTCCACTTCTTTAATATCAATTTTTGTAGGTAAATCGGTTTTATTGATCACGATGATTGCTTCCATACCTTGAATCATTTGAAAAAGCAATCGATCTTCTTCCGTCAATTGCTCATTATTTGAGAGAACGAATAAAATCAAATCGGCCTCTTTCACGACTTTCCTCGATCGTTCAACACCAATTCGTTCCACCGTATCATCCGTTTCTCGAATACCAGCCGTATCGATTAATTTTAACGGTACACCTTTAATATTTACATATTCCTCAATAACATCCCGTGTCGTTCCTGGGATATCGGTAACGATTGCTTTATTTTCCCGTGCGAAGCTATTCAATAATGAGGATTTTCCCACATTTGGACGACCGATAATGGCCGTTGCAACACCTTCCCGAAGAATCTTTCCTTGTTTAGCCGTATCTAATAAGCGGGAAATTTCCTGTTTTACAAATAATGCCTTTTCTTTTAATAATTTATGAGTCATTTCTTCCACATCATCATACTCGGGATAGTCGATATTCACTTCCACTTGGGCTAAAACTTCTAAAATTTCACTTCTTAATTTTCGAATCATCCGTGAAAGTCGACCTTCCATTTGACCAAGGGCTACATTCATCGCCCGATCAGTCTTTGCACGGATTAAATCCATAATCGCTTCAGCTTGAGATAGATCAATTCGACCATTCATAAAGGCTCGTTTCGTGAATTCACCCGGCTCCGCTAATCTCGCACCATTTGCCAAAACGGTTTCAAGAACTCGGTTAACAGAAACGATTCCCCCGTGGCAATTAATTTCTACCACATCTTCCCTTGTAAAAGTTTTCGGCCCTTTCATAACCGAAACCATTACTTCTTCCACCAATACATCCCCATCGTATAGATGTCCGTAATGAATCGTATGGGTTTTCGCATCCTTCAATCTTTTTCCAGAAGGACTTTTAAATAATCGATCGACTATAGGAATACTATCTTTTCCCGACAATCTTACAATTCCAATAGCACCCTCACCAATTGGAGTTGAAATGGCTGCAATTGTATCAGTATCCATGATCGTCCACCTCAATAAAAAATCAATTCATCATCCTATTGTTTCAAAAAATAGAATAACATAAACGAATTTGTGCATAAAATATATTTTATCTTATTCACATGTGGATAACAATTTTTTTCACCCTTTTTTATCAACATGTGAACAAAGTGAATTTTCCATCCTTTTCAACTTTTTGGACAAAAAAAAACCAACCTGGCTAAGGTTGAAAAAAGAATAAAAAGATTATTTCGGTGCAATAACAAGATGGCGATTCGGTTCTGTTCCAACCGAATAGGTGGTCACTCGATCCTCATTTGCTAATGCGGAATGAATAATTTTCCTTTCGTATGAAGGCATTGGTTCTAAACTGATTTGTTTCCCTTCCCGAATCACCTTTCTTGCGAGATGATTCGCCAATTGGATCAAACTTTCTTCACGACGTTTCCGATAGTTTTCCGCATCGAGTATAGCGATTAAAAATTGACTTGAGTGGTGATTTAAAACGATTTGTGTCAATGTTTGTAAAGCGTTTAACGTCTTCCCTCTTTTTCCAATAATATTACCAATATTTTCTCCTGACAACGAAAAGAAAACCCGTTTTCCATCCCTCTCCGCATGAATGGTCACATCCACGTCCATTTGTCTACAGACATCTTTAAGAAATTGTTTTGCTTCTTCAACAGGATCAATCTTCAGCATAACTTTTACGATGGCCGGTCTTGAACCGAATATACCGAATACGCCCTTTTTTCCTTCATCGATTATTTTTACTTCAACATAATCCCTCGTAGTATTCAATTCTTTCAATGCTGATTCAATGGCTTTATCAACCGTTTGGCCTGTGGTGGTCACTTGATTCATCTTTTTTTACCTCCCGATCGGGCTGTCGTTGCCTTTTGTAAACTAGGTATTTCAGGTGTTTTTATAAAAAATAATTGCACGATGGAAAATATATTTCCTACGATCCAGTAAAGAGGTAATGCAGAAGGTAAATATAAAGCGAAAATAAAAATCATAATTGGCATAAGCCAAAGGAATATTTGCATTTGAGGATTAGAATTTTTTTGCCCTTTCATCGTGATTTTTTGCTGAACGAAAGTCATCACACTAGCAAGGATCGGAAGGATAAAAAATCGATCAGGTTCAGCTAATTCAAACCATAGAAAGCTATGACCTTGAATTTCTTCCGTACGCATAATCGCATGATAAAAACCAATTAATATCGGCATTTGAATAAAAATCGGTAAGCACCCAGCCATCGGATTTACATCATATTTTTGCAATAAAAGCATTTGTTCTTGTTGAAATTTTTTCTGTGTAATTGCATCCTTCGAACTATATTTTTTCTTTAATTTTTCCAATTCCGGCTGAATCAGTTGCATCGCCTTCATACTTTTCATCTGCTTTATCATAATCGGTAGAATAGCGAAACGGATCAAGATTGTGATCAAAATAATCGCCATTCCAAATCCCCAGTCCCCTCCAAACAATTGGGCTGTATTTATAATTAACCAGGATAGGGGATAAACAAAAAATTGATTCCATATCCCTTCGCTATCCTTTGTAATTGGTTCATTAATTTCAGTACAACCAGATAAAAAGGTTACAAGAAAGATTAATCCTAAAATAAATACTAACTTTTTTCTCACGAATAAAGCTCCTCCTGCTTCTATATCAAAAATAATGAAACCGTCAACATGTATTTTACCATTTTTTATAGTTAATGGTATAGGTTAATCATAAAAATTTCCCCGTTTTCTTGAAAAATTTTATGTTTATTTTCTTCGAATAAATATACCGGAAATTTTTAACACATGAATTAAGCTTTGTTTCACTTCATGATAGTCCATATCCTTCGCAGGTTTTCTAGCAATAATAATCAAGTCATAAGATGGACGAATCTCCTGTTCCAATTCATGGAAGACTTGCCGTATATATCTTTTTATTCGATTTCTGACGACTGCATTCCCTATTTTTTTACTAACGGAAAGACCGATGCGGAAATGATCCCGTTCATTTTCTAATCGATAAATAATAAATTGACGGTTCGCTGCCGATTTTCCCTTTTTAAAAATCCTTTGAAATTCTTCATTTTTCTTTATCCGATATTTCTTCTTCATTTACAATCTCCATCTTTCCCAAATAAGACTTTTCCAACTTGGAATTGTAAAAAAGACCACTGAACGTTCAGTGGTCTATGCAGACAATACTTTTCTGCCTTTTTTACGACGACGTGCAAGGACTTTTCGTCCATTTTTCGTACTCATTCGACTACGAAATCCATGTACCTTACTTCTTTTTCGTTTATTCGGTTGAAACGTTCTTTTCATCTATGACACCTCCCTGTGAGGAAAAAACAGTTCAAGACAGTCTTTCCCATTATAAAAACATCTATGTCCATATGTCAACCATTATCGAAGGATTTTTTTTCGATCAACTTATCACTTCCAAACAAACTTTTACGTGAACAATATTGTGGATAACCATTCGACATCTTTCTTTGCTAATCCACAATTTATCGACAAATTTTTAACAAATTCATCCCTTGTGGATAAATATGGATAACTTCCCGTCAACATTGTGGATATTTTTAATAAAACATTGCAGTTTCAATGAAATTTTGTTATGATGAAATGTGTTTTAGTATCGATAGATTTCTTTTAACGCACGATTATCCACATTTTATTAACAATATGTGGATAAGTTTTTCTACAGGTGTGAAAAAAATTGTCCACAATTCGTGGATTTTGTCAAAATTATATTTTTTTACTTATATTGTATGCAAATTCCGATTGAATTATGCATCGAATATACACGAATAAAGGGGCAAGGAGGGATAGCCATTGGAAAACATAGATGATCTGTGGACAAAAACGTTACAATCGCTGGAGAAAAAAGTAAGCAAACCGAGTTTTGACACGTGGCTGAAAACAACCAAAGCGGTTTCGTTAAAGGAACATACATTAGTGATTGAGACTCCAAATGAATTTTCTAGGGATTGGTTAGATGGGAATTATAAAGAAATCGTTAAAGAAACGATTTATGAAATGATTGGCGAACAATTGGATATACAATTTACAACGACTGCTACAAAAGAAGATGAAACATTTATCCAATCTTTTAAAAAGAAAAAACCGAAAAATGATCACCCAATTGAATTTTCACAAAACATGTTAAATCCAAAATATACATTTGAAACTTTCGTCATCGGTTCAGGAAACCGGTTTGCCCATGCTGCCTCCTTAGCCGTTGCCGAAGCCCCTGCAAAAGCCTATAATCCCCTGTTTATTTATGGTGGTGTTGGATTAGGGAAAACCCATCTCATGCATGCGATCGGGCATTATGTTTTGGAACACAATCCAACTGCAAAGGTCGTTTATTTATCTTCTGAAAAATTTACAAACGAATTTATTAATTCCATTCGAGATAACCGGCCGGATGATTTTCGTAACAAATACCGAAATGTAGACATTTTGCTTATTGACGATATTCAATTTTTAGCGGGAAAAGAGTCGACACAAGAGGAATTTTTCCATACATTCAATACTTTACATGAAGAAAATAAACAAATTGTCATATCGAGCGATCGACCACCGAAGGAAATCCCAACTTTAGAAGATCGCCTGCGATCCCGTTTCGAATGGGGACTCATTACCGATATCACACCACCGGATTTAGAAACGAGGATTGCCATTTTACGAAAAAAAGCGAAAGCAGATGGATTGGACATTCCAAACGATGTAATGCTGTACATTGCTAATCAAATCGATTCGAATATTCGGGAATTGGAAGGAGCTTTAATTCGCGTCGTCGCCTATTCATCATTACAAAATAAAGATATCAACGCGGATTTAGCTGCCGCAGCTTTAAAAGATATCATACCGAGTTCGAAACCGAAAGTGATTACGATCCACGATATTCAACAAGTCGTTGCAGATGAATATGGAATCAAATTGGAAGATTTTCGTGCCAAGAAACGTACGAAATCCATCGCCTTTCCAAGACAAATCGCTATGTATTTATCCCGGGAGTTGACGGATTTTTCCCTTCCGAAAATCGGTGAAGAATTCGGGGGAAGGGATCATACGACCGTTATTCACGCCCATGAAAAAATATCAAAAATGATTAAAGAAGATGCCCAATTTCAAAAACAAATTGAAGAATTGCAAAGTCGATTAAAAATGTAGTTCTTATTCCAATGGAAAAACAGGTGTTGTGGATATTGTTTATAAATCGAACCAATTATACACAGTCTGTCCACATGTGGATAGTCTGTGTTTTACTCTTCCGATTATATTTATCCACATATTCAGGTACCTTATTACTATAACTACTTTTTTTCTTTTTTATATTTAATGATTAATGGAGGCTATAGGGATGAAGTTTTACATTAAAAAGGAGCGATTAATCAAAAGTGTACAAGACGCTTTAAAAGCTGTCGCCGTTCGAACAACGATTCCGATTCTCGTAGGCATTAAATTTGATGCAGATGATCGTGGCGTAACAGTAACTGGTAGCGATTCGGATATTACCATTCAATCATTTATTCCAAAAGAAGAAGATGGCGAAGAACTGGTAGAAATTGTAGAACCTGGATCGATCGTTTTACAAGCAAGATTTTTTAGTGAAGTTATTAAAAAATTACCAGAGTTGATCGTCGAAATTACCGTTGAGGATCAATTTAAGACAATTGTTCGTTCCGGAAATGCGGAATACATTATCCTCGGTTTAGATGCAGAGGAATATCCACGTTTACCAATTATTGAGGATGGGGATCACTTTTCCATTCCAAATGATTTATTAAAATCGATTATTAAACAAACGGTATTTGCCGTATCCACATCGGAAACGAGGCCGATTTTAACCGGAGTCCATTGGATGATAGAAGATAGTCAATTAACTGCTGTTGCAACAGACAGCCACCGATTAGCAATGAAACAAGCGACTTTACAATCGGAAGAGAGAAATGGAAAATCCCATAGTATTGTGATTCCAGGAAAAAGTTTAAATGAATTATTGAAAGTGCTTGACGAATCGAATGAACCAATCCAAATGACGATAACTAATAATCAAATTTTATTCAGAGCGAAAAATTTATTATTTTTCTCCCGGTTGTTAGAAGGAAAATATCCGGATACATCAAAATTGATTCCGACAGACAGTAAAACGATTGTCAAACTGAACGCGAAAGAGTATTTAGAAGCAGTCGACCGTGCTTCCCTCTTAGCAAGGGAAGGGAAAACGAATGTAATAAAATTTACGACGATGGATGATGATATGATCGAAATATCCTCGTATTCTCCGGAAATTGGAAAGGTAGTTGAAAATGTTAAAAGCATTTCAACAGAAGGGGAAGAAATTAAAATTTCTTTCAATGCAAAATATATGATCGATGCATTACGAGCAATCGACGGAACGGAAATTAGCATTTATTTCACTGGAACGATGCGGCCATTTATCATTCGGACTGATTATGATGATTCCATTTTGCAATTATTGCTACCAGTACGAACTTTTTAAGTCCCTTTGAATCGTATTTTTTACAATCGTTTCATCGGAAAGACATCTTAAAAGAGTGGTCAGGAAAGAGCGTGAACGATCATTTTATCGAAAATCGTTCACGCTTCTTGTTTCAATGGGAAAATGCGTTTTTTCAATTTCTATATTTATTTTAAAAATTTCTTAATATTTTTCCGTTTTTTCCTTACCCTTTGTGTATTCTTATAATTTTTAGTAAAATTATATATTAGAGTAAATGAAAGGAATCGGTATATTTTATGGTTAAGGAGATCGAGATTGGAACGGAATTTATTACATTAGGTCAGTTTCTAAAACTGATAAATGTCATTCAATCCGGCGGCGAAGCAAAATGGTATTTAAGAGAAATGGCCGTGTATGTGAACGGGGAAAGAGAAGATCGAAGAGGTAGAAAACTAAAAAAAGGCGACTTTATTCGGGTACCGAGTGCTGGAAGTTTTATCATTAAAGGCCATTCGTAAAAGGAAGAAACGTATGTACATTCAAAAATTGCATTTAAATCATTTTCGAAATTACGAAAAGTTATCTTTGTCTTTTGAAAACACGGTAAACGTCATCCTCGGTGAAAATGCTCAAGGAAAAACGAATGTAATGGAATCGATATTCGTATTAGCGATGGCAAAATCCCACCGAACGACAAACGACCGGGAACTTATCCAATGGGATCAAGATTATGCTAAAATAAAAGGAACGGTTAAAAAAGAGAATACCCTTTTACCGATGGAATTGGTCATTACAAAAAAAGGAAAAAAGGCAAAAATTAACCATTTAGAACAAAATCGTTTAAGTCAATATGTTGGTCATTTTAATGTCGTGATGTTTGCACCGGAAGATTTAAATTTAGTAAAAGGAAGTCCGTCAATTAGAAGACGCTTTATCGATATGGAAATCGGGCAAGTTTCTCAAATCTACTTACATGAAATGAGTCAATTTCATAAAGTTTTACAGCAACGGAACAAAATTTTAAAACAAATGCAAAGAGCGGACTCAACCCTTTTAGAAATATATACAGAACAATTAGCTGTCCTAGCAACGAAAATAAGTAAGAAACGGTTTGAGTATTTACATTTACTCGAAAAATGGGCAAAAGAGATTCATTTTTCCATAACAAGGGGAGTGGAAAATCTTCAAATTCGCTATAAACCGTCTGTGAATGTATCAGAAGAAGACGATTTGTCGAAAATGATAAATATGTATATGGATCAATTTCGCAAAGTTCAGCAAAAGGAATTGGAAAGGGGAGTAACGTTAATTGGTCCCCATCGCGATGATATTAAATTCTATGTCAATGATCGTAATGTACAAATATACGGTTCTCAAGGACAAAAACGTACGACGGCTTTATCTGTGAAATTGGCGGAAATTGAATTAATTTTCAATGAAACGGGAGAGTATCCGACGTTATTGTTAGATGACGTTTTATCGGAATTAGATACGTACAGACAATCCCATTTATTAAACACGATTCAAGGAAAAGTACAAACCTTCGTTACAACGACAAGTGTGGAAGGAATTGACCATCAAATGTTAAAGGACGCCCGGACATTTCAAGTGAAAAATGGAAAAATTGATGTAGATGAACATTTGAGGTGAGTATTTTGTACGTTCATATTGGAGAAAATAAGTTAATTTTATCTTCTGAAATCATTGCCATTATTGATAAAAAAACGTTTGAATATCATCATGCCAATCAAAAATTTTTACAAGATGGGAAACGGACAGAAAATATCGCTGGAAAAATTTATAAGTCAATCGTAATTACAAATGATAAGATTTATTTATCACCTTTTACGACACATACGATAAAAAAACGATTTTCCTTTTTATGAATTGTATAAATAATCACCATCGATTGCCCGATAGTACATTTGAACTAACAGAAAGAGTAGGTGAAACGGTTTGGCAATGGAAGAAAATAAGGTAGAAATTTCCTATGAAGCAGATCAAATACAAGTGCTAGAAGGTTTGGAAGCTGTTCGAAAACGCCCTGGGATGTATATCGGTTCTACCAGTTTAAAAGGACTACATCATCTCGTATGGGAAATTGTCGATAATAGTATTGATGAAGCGTTAGCAGGATATTGTACGGAAATTAATGTAACGATCGAAGAAGATAATAGTATTACCGTAAAGGATAACGGTCGGGGGATACCGGTTGGAATCCATGAAAAAACAGGACGACCCGCAGTCGAAGTGATTCATACCGTCCTTCATGCTGGAGGAAAATTTGGTGGTGGTGGGTATAAAGTATCCGGTGGTTTGCACGGTGTAGGAGCTTCAGTCGTTAATGCCCTTTCGAAAGAAATGGAAGTTTTTGTGCACCGTGATGGCCAGATTTATTATCAAAAATATGAACGGGGAATTCCTTGTGCAGATTTAAAAATCATCGGAGAAACGGAGCAAACGGGAACGACGACACATTTTATACCAGATCCGAAAATTTTCACTGAAACGGTTGAATTTGATTTTGATACGTTAGCTAAACGAATTCGGGAATTGGCCTTTTTAAACAAAGGGTTGAAAATTACCATTGAAGATAAGAGGGAAAATGGAAATTATTTATCCTTTCATTATGAGGGTGGGATTAAATCGTACGTTTCCCACTTAAATAAATCGAAAAATGTGATTCATGAGGAACCAATTTATATTGAGGCAAAACGAGAAGGCATCATCGTCGAAATTGCCCTTCAATATAACGATGGGTACACAAGCATCATTTATTCCTTTACGAATAATATCCATACGTATGAAGGTGGAACCCATGAATCAGGTTTTAAAGCAGCATTAACGCGGGTTATCAATGATTATGCTCGTAAAAACAATTTTTTGAAGGACAAGGATGAAAATTTATCGGGTGAAGATGTGCGAGAAGGAATTGTTGCAGTTATTTCCATTAAACATCCAAATCCGCAATTTGAAGGCCAGACGAAAACGAAACTCGGAAACTCAGAAGCACGAACGGTTACGGATGCACTGTTTTCGGAAGCCTTTGAAAAATTTTTGATGGAAAATCCTTCAGTGGCGAGAAGAATTGTGGAAAAGGCTATGATGGCTGCTCGCGCGAGACTCGCTGCCAAACGGGCAAGGGAGTTTACAAGACGAAAAAATGTGTTAGAAGTATCTCATCTTCCTGGTAAGTTGGCTGACTGTTCTTCCAATGATCCAACAATTAGCGAATTGTATATCGTCGAGGGGGATTCGGCAGGTGGATCTGCTAAACAAGGAAGGGATCGACATTATCAAGCGATTCTACCTTTGCGTGGTAAAATTTTGAATGTAGAAAAAGCTCGATTGGACAAAATTTTATCGAATAACGAAGTCCGTTCGTTAATTACTGCCATTGGAACAGGAATTGGAGAAGATTTTGACATATCGAAAGCGAGATATCATAAAATCGTCATTATGACGGATGCGGATGTGGACGGGGCCCATATTCGAACATTATTATTGACCTTTTTTTACCGATACATGCGCCAATTAATTGAAGCAGGATATGTATATATTGCTCAGCCGCCATTATATCAAGTAAAGCAAGGTAAACGGGTCATGTATGTTTATAATGATAGACAATTGGAGGAAACTTTAAATTCTTTACCGTCCCAACCAAAACCCGCAATTCAGCGGTATAAAGGTCTCGGAGAAATGAATCCTGAACAATTATGGGAAACGACGATGGATCCGGAAAATCGTACCTTTTTACAAGTAAGTATGAAAGATGCAATCGAAGCGGACGAAACGTTTGAAATGTTAATGGGAGAACGGGTGGAACCGCGGAGGAAATTTATTGAAGAGAATGCCGAGTTTGTCAAAAATTTGGATATTTAACGAACCGGTCTATAAGCTTTTTTTCATCCCAAAGTAGGGAAAAAGGAGGCAACAGTTGAATGACGGAAACACCGAAAACGAATATAAAAGAAATTAATATTAGTAACGAGATGCGGACATCCTTTTTAGATTATGCAATGAGCGTCATCGTATCTCGTGCACTCCCAGACGTTCGCGACGGATTAAAACCGGTACAAAGAAGAATTATATATGCGATGAATGATTTAGGGATTACGGCAGATAAACCTCATAAAAAATCTGCGCGGATTGTCGGTGATGTAATTGCAAAATATCATCCCCATGGAGATAGTGCCGTATATGATACGATGGTTCGGATGGCGCAAGATTTCAGTTATCGGTATCCCCTTGTTGACGGCCACGGGAACTTCGGGTCAGTCGATGGAGATTCTGCCGCAGCGATGCGTTATACGGAAGCGAGAATGTCCAAAATATCCATGGAATTAGTAAGGGATATCCAAAAGGATACGATCGATTATCAAGATAACTACGATGGACAAGAGAAGGAACCAGTCGTATTACCTTCCCGCTTTCCAAATTTATTAGTAAACGGTTCACAAGGAATTGCTGTTGGAATGGCAACGAATATTCCCCCCCACCAATTAGGTGAAGTGATCGATGCTTTGCTTGCCTTAAGTAAACATCCGGATATGACCATTCCTGAAATTATGCAATATATTCCAGGACCGGATTTCCCTACCGCTGGAATTATTCTCGGTAAAAAAGGAATTCGAAAAGCGTATGAAACGGGAAGAGGATCCATTACGCTTCGGGCGAAAGTTGAGATTGAAACAAAATCTAACGGGAAGCAATCGATTATCGTTACACAACTTCCTTATCAAGTAAATAAAGCGAAATTAATTGAAAAAATAGCCGATCTTGTAAGGGACAAACGCATCGATGGGATTACGGCGATGCGGGATGAATCGGATCGTCGGGGTATGCGAATCGTCATGGAATTAAGAAGGGACGTAAATCCCCATGTGCTATTAAATAATTTATACAAACATACGTCCCTTCAAACAACTTTCGGAATCAATTTACTTGCCCTCGTTGATGGGGTACCGAAAGTATTAAATATGAAACAAATGCTTACCCATTATTTAAACCATCAAAAGACGATTATTCGTCGTAGAACGGAATATGAATTACGAAAGGCAGAAGCAAGGGCCCATATTTTAGAAGGTCTTCGCATCGCCCTCGATCATATCGATGAAGTCATTCATTTAATTCGTCATTCACAAACGGCGGAAATTGCAAAACAAGGGTTGATTCAAAAATTCGGTCTATCGGAAAAACAAGCCCAAGCGATTTTAGATATGCGCTTGCAACGGTTAACCGGTTTGGAAAGGGAAAAAATTGAAGAAGAATATACTGAATTACAAAAATTGATTGCTGAATTGAAGGGGATATTACGGGATGAGGAGAAAATCCTAGAAATCGTTCGTGAAGAATTAATTGATGTAAAAAATCGTTACAATGACGTGCGGCGGACGGAAATTACGATGGCGGATGCGGAAGATATTGAAGATGAAGATCTGATTCCTGAAGAACAAATCGTCATTACGCTAACGAGAAACGGTTATATTAAACGTCTTCCTCTTTCAACGTACAGATCCCAAAGACGGGGTGGACGTGGTGTTCAAGGGATGGATACCCATGAAGACGATTTTATCGAACATTTAATTACCACTTCGACTCATGAAACGATTCTTTTCTTTACGAATAAAGGAAAGGTTTATAAGTTGAAAGGATATAAAATTCCTGAATTCAGTAGAACAGCGAAGGGAATTCCAATCATCAATTTATTGGAAGTGGAAAAGGATGAATGGATTAACGCGGTCATTCCTGTTCAGAAGGTAGAAAAGGAAGCGTATTTATTTTTTACGACGAAAAAAGGTATTTCGAAGCGTTGCCCCCTTTCAGATTTCTCCAATATCCGAACAAATGGGCTTATCGCCATTCATCTACGGGAAAGTGATGAATTAATTTCCGTTCGTTTAACAGATGGGAAAAAACAGATTATTATCGGAACGAAAAAAGGGAATTTAATTCGTTTTGTGGAAACAGATGTTCGTCCGATGGGTCGAAATGCAACTGGAGTAAAAGGAATTCAATTGGATGGACATGATGAAGTCATCGGTATGGAAATTCTTGAAGAAAACCAAGATATTTTAGTTGTTACGAAAAATGGTTATGGAAAACGGACGAACGCAGAACTGTATCGTTTACAAAATCGGAGCGGAAAAGGAATAAAAACATGTAATATTCAAGAGAAAAATGGTCCCCTTGTCGCTGTAAAAGCTGTGACGGAAAATGATGATATTATGATTATGACCGACAACGGCATATTAATCCGGATGAGCGTGTCAGATATATCGAAAACAGGAAGAAATGCGATGGGCGTGAAGTTAATTCGTTTAGATGAAAATAGTAGTGTTGCTGCAGTAACGAAAGTGGAGCAAGGGGAAAAGGAAGAACTAAGAACGAATGATGTAGAAGAAAAACAAAAGGAATCGTAAACGAATTTGAAAGTCACTCTCCTTATTTTTAAGGTAGGTGACTTTTTCTTTCCTAACAATTATTTTCACAAAAATCTGGAAAAAATGGCAAATATCAAATAAAATGAAAACAAAGACCAAATAAAGGATGAAATGCCGTGAAAGTAAAAGTTATCGATTTAAAAGAAGGATATCGAATTATAGAAGATGTTAAAGGATTAACAAAGTATCCAATTGTTCCGAAAAAAACAATGGTAACGGAAGAAATTATCAAAGTGTTGAAAGCCTTTTCCATCGAAGAAGTAAATGTGGAAAGAGTAGCGAATCGAAAAATAAATGAAAAAATACTTGAAAAAAAACAGTGGGAAAAAAATTCCAATCGTCCTTTAGAAATAAAAGATCACCGAAATTCCTTTTTTCACCAATATGTAAAAGCTGTCGAATCCTATAAAAATCAATTTACGAATTGGCAGGCAGGGACTCCAATTAATATTAACCGTGTTCGACAAATGATGATTCCGCTAATAGAAGCTTTAGAGAACCACCCAATTCAATTATTACTATTACAAAATTATGTAAAAAAATCCGATTACTTATTTCACCATGCGGTTTCCACTGGTTTAATTTCCGCCTATATCGCTAAGCGTCTAAATTTAGAAAAAGGAGATATTATCCAAATTACTTTGGCCGGGTGTTTAAGTGATTGTGGAATGGCAAAAGTGAACCCGGAAATTTTACAAAGGGAAACTTTGACGGAAGAAGAGAAGGAAGAAATAAAAATGCATACGACGTACAGTTATAAAATGGTGAAAAATATTCCTTCTTTAAATGCAGCTGCCAAACTCGCTGTTTTTCAACATCATGAAAGATTAGATGGAAGCGGTTATCCTCTCGGTGAAAAGGGCGATCGTATCCATTTATATGCAAAAATTATCGCCATTAGTGACGTATACCATGCTGTCGTATGTGATCGGGTATATAAGGAGAAAAAATCCCCTTTTCAAGCCTTAGAAATATTAAATTATGAACAAATTGGTCAATTCGATTTAAAAATTGTAAAGACATTTACGAGTAGTATTATTTCCTTTTCCTTAAATGAATATGTAAAATT
Organism: Fervidibacillus halotolerans; assembly: GCF_026547205.1. Classification (GTDB taxonomy): domain Bacteria; phylum Bacillota; class Bacilli; order Bacillales; family Caldibacillaceae; genus Fervidibacillus; species Fervidibacillus halotolerans. The sequence goes on from NZ_CP106877.1 coordinate 2,603,652, forward strand.
ATCAAACGGACAAACGGCAAGGGTCATTTATATTCATCATCATGATCCGACAAGACCGGTTGTTAAAATTGAGGAGAGTGGTGAAATTATTTCTTTAGGAAAAAATAAAGAACTATATATCAAAGAAATTATTCAATAACAATGGGCAGAACAAAACGGATCATACTCCATCTATCCTTTTCCTACGATATTTGAACCATCGAATAAATATTCTTGAATTAGTAAAGGACATTTTACAAGGCAAATTCGTAAATAATGATAAATCAACGGATAATCAATCGTCGATTTTTGGGAAAACAGTTCCACCCACCATTCGATTTCATATCTAGCTAAAATGCTCAAATGGTAGAGCAATAAATAATGAATCATTAACTCTCGAAAAAGGAAAAGCCCTTTTTCATCTTCCATATAATAATATTGCTGATCCTTTATATTGAAACGAAAAGGTAATACTTCAAAGGGTGGATTTAATCGGTCAACTGTAAATGTCATACCGTTTTCAACCATTTGGAAAAGAGAAGGCTTATTTGAATTTTCGCCCAAAAATTCGAAAAAACGTCGTGGAGTCATGTGAAATGAATCAAACACGTCATCTGGAATTCGGACGTTTTTTTCGTCCACATAAGAAACGACAATCCTTTTTCTTTTTTTAAAAAACGGAGACATCTCAGGGATTTGGCTCATTAAATCAAATATTTTTATTTTTTTTCCTTCCAGTTGTTCCATATGAAACATTTTTTTACTGAAATGGGGAAAAAATCCATTTTTTTGTATTTTTATTTCATCCTTTAAATAAATAAAATCTTGTTTTTTTCGTTTACGGGTCGAAACTCCGTGGGCGAGGACTTTTACATTTTCAGGATAATTAGGATCTGTGACGAGTAATGCACCTTTTAACAAAAAGGAAAGTCCATAGAAAAGGGCAATCGGTTGAATGGACAGAGGGGTCTTTTCCGATAGGTGGAAAAAATTTTTCCCTTGTTCCATATGATAAATCAGTTTATAACTGTTTTCGTAACTTTTTCTTTGGGCAATGGAAGAATCATATTCATTGTATTTTTCCCATAGAAACTGTTGTGCGGTTTCTAAAGAGGAAATATATAACAGTTGATCCCAATATGGAAAAGGAATAGAAAAAACCAAAGAAAACCCTCCAAACTTTTCGAAAACTTCGAATTATCGACAGTTCCTTGACAGTCGGAAATGCAATTGATAACCTACTAATAATAATCTTCCAGGAGGGCTTGAAAAATATGTGGGAGGAAAAATTTGCTAAAGAAGGGTTAACCTTTGATGATGTATTGTTAATTCCTGCTAAATCGGACGTTTTACCGAGGGATGTTGATTTAAAAGTTCAGTTAACCGATACGTTAAAACTGAACATTCCAATCATCAGTGCTGGAATGGATACGGTGACGGAAGCAGAGATGGCCATTGCGATGGCAAGGGCGGGCGGACTAGGAATCATTCATAAAAATATGTCGATTGAAGAGCAAGCAGAACAAGTTGATCGGGTGAAACGTTCCGAAAATGGCGTGATTACCGATCCTTTTTATTTAACTCCTCGCCACCAAGTTTACGATGCGGAACATTTGATGGGGAAATACCGAATATCTGGGGTCCCAATCGTGAATAATGAAGAAGAATTAAAATTGGTCGGTATTCTTACAAATCGGGATTTACGTTTTATCGATGATTACTCCATCTATATTGAAGACGTTATGACAAAGGATCATCTCGTCACAGCTCCAGTTGGTACGACGATTGAACAAGCTCAAAAAATTCTCCAAAAACATAAAATCGAAAAATTACCATTGGTGGATGATCAAGGCACGTTAAAGGGATTAATTACGATTAAAGATATTGAAAAAGTAATCGAGTTTCCGAATGCTGCAAAGGATGACCAAGGTCGATTACTTGTTGGAGCGGCTGTTGGAATTTCAAAAGATACGTTAAAACGGGTGGAAAAATTAGTGGAAGCCCAAGTGGATGCTATCGTCATCGATACGGCCCATGGTCATTCCAAAGGTGTAATCGATATGGTCAAAACGATCAGAAAAATATATCCAAAGTTGAACATCATAGCAGGTAATGTAGCTACTGGTGAAGCGACGGAGGATTTGTTTGAAGCAGGTGCAGATGTAGTCAAAGTAGGAATTGGTCCTGGTTCCATCTGTACAACTCGGGTTGTTGCTGGTGTTGGAGTTCCACAAATTACCGCTGTTTACGATTGTGCAACGGTCGCGCGAAAACTAGGAAAAACCATTATTGCTGATGGGGGCATTAAGTATTCCGGTGACATTGTTAAAGCGCTAGCTGCAGGTGGACATGCTGTGATGCTTGGCGGATTGTTAGCAGGAACGAGTGAAAGCCCTGGAGAAACGGAAATTTTCCAAGGACGTCGTTTTAAAACATACCGGGGTATGGGTTCCCTTGCTTCTATGGAGAAAGGGTCAAATGACCGATATTTCCAAGAAGAAAATAAAAAATTTGTTCCAGAGGGAATTGAAGGAAGGGTTCCGTATAAAGGACCGGTAGCGGATATTTTATACCAACTTGTCGGAGGTATTCGTTCTGGAATGGGCTATTGTGGGGCGGAAAATTTATACGAACTTCGTGAAAATAGCCGATTTATTCGCATGTCCGGAGCAGGACTTCGGGAAAGTCATCCCCACGACGTTCAAATTACGAAGGAAGCTCCAAACTATTCGATTTAAGAATATAAGTTTTCTTAACAATCCAAAAGCAATGAATGCCTTTGGATTTTTTTTCTTACGTAATATGAAGGGGAATACAAATTCTGTTACGAACGAATCTATGATTTTTAAAAAAACTATGATAAACTTATCAAAGTAAAGAGCTGTTTGAACTTGGAGGGAATGAAATTGAACAAATCCAAAAAAATTCGCTATATGATCGTCCCAATCCTTTTTATATTCCTATTTAGTGTTTTTGGTAATCTGCAAGTTCAAGCCGATTCCGATCCATTGAATTTGAAAGGAAAGGCTGCGATTTTAATAGATGGAGAAACGGGAAAAATTTTGTATGAAAAAAATGCCGATGAACTTCTCGGTGTCGCCAGTATGTCAAAAATGATGACCGAGTACTTAGTTTTGGAAGCGATCCATGAAGGTCGAATTTCCTGGGATCAAGAAGTAACGATTAACGAATATATACATAAATTATCTGCAGCGCCCGGTCTTTCCAACGTCGGATTGACTCAAGGGGAAAAATACACGGTGCAAGAATTGTATGAGGCGATGGCCATTCATTCAGGAAATGCTGCAGCTGTAGCATTAGCAGAAGTCATTTCTGGTACGGAAACGAATTTTGTGAAATTGATGAACGAAAAGGCAGAAGAACTCGGGCTAGGAGATTATCATTTTGTCAATTCGACCGGTTTAAATAATTCCAGTTTACTCGGCAACTATCCGGAAGGAACAGATGAAAACGATGAAAATCAAATGTCTGCTCGAGCAACAGCGAAACTCGCTTACCGATTGATCCATGATTTCCCAGAAGTATTACAAACGGCAAGTAAATCGGAACTTGCTTTTCGGGATGGAAGAATTTATAAAAATTTCAACTGGATGTTGCCAGGATTGATATATGAATATGAAGGTATGGATGGTTTAAAAACCGGTTCTACCGATTTTGCTGGTTATTGTTTTACCGCCACTGCTGAACGAAATGGGAAACGATTTATCTCTGTCATTATGAATACAGCAAGTCAAAAGGAACGATTTGCTGAAACGGAAAAATTATTGAATTATGCTTTCAGTACGTTCACTGAAGAAGAATTATTTCCCGGAAATATGACGATTGAAGGAAATGAAACGATACCGGTTGTGAAAGGGAAAAAAGATTCGGTTAAAATCGCAACTGCACAACCGATTCGACTTGTTATAAAAAACGGTGAAAAAGAATTACACAAGCCTAAATTCGTAATCGATGAGAAAAAATTGAATGAAGAAGGCGAATTAACCGCACCTGTTAAAAAGGGAGATGTGATCGGTTATTTAACATATACGTATGACGGACAAGAGCTAGGTTTTATCGATGGCACTGAAACGATTAAAGTCGATGTCGTAGCGACAGAAACGGTGGAAAAGGCAAACGGATTTGTTTTGATGATGAGAGGAATCGGTGAGTTTTTCAGCAATTTATGGGAAGGAATTACGAAAACGATTGGAAGTTGGTTTTAAAGGATTATTTCCTATTAGAAACGGTTGATTTTCTTTCGAATTGGTCATATTATAATAAATAAAATCTAATTTGGAAAATCGATGAGAGGAAAAAGTAACAATTCATTCGTTTTCAGAGAGCTGATGGTTGGTGCAAATCAGTAACGAAGGATTGTGAATCCATCCTCGAGAGTGATGCGGAAAAGGATTATCCTGAGTATGCATCAACGGAATGGTCCGTTATCTTCAACGAGTGGAAAGCAAATTGGCTTTCAACTAGGGTGGCAACGCGGGAAAATAAACTCTCGTCCCTTTTGTGGGATGGGAGTTTTTCTTATTTGAAAATTACTTAAAATAATTAAAGCGGAGGGATCGAATTGTTCGATATTAAATTGTTAAGAACCAATTTTGAAGAGGTAAAGGAAAAATTAAAGCATCGGGGAGAAGATTTAACGGATTTGGAAAAATTTGGTGAATTAGACAAAAAACGTCGAAAATTAATTACAGAAAGTGAAAGCTTGAAAAATAAACGGAATGAAGTTTCTTCCCAGATTGCCATTTTGAAAAAGGAAAAGAAAGATACATGCGACCTGATTCAATCGATGCGGGAAGTAGGAGAAAAAATAAAACAATTGGATGAACAACTCAGGGAAGTGGAAAATGAATTAAATCTATTGATATTATCGATACCGAACATTCCCCATGAAAGTGTTCCGATCGGGGATAGTGAAGACGACAATGTTGAAATTCGAAAGTGGAAAGAAGTGCCACAATTTTCCTTTGAACCGAAGCCCCATTGGGAATTGGCGACGAATTTAGGAATTTTGGATTTTGAAAGGGCAGCGAAAGTTACGGGAAGTCGATTTACCTTTTATAAAGGAGCAGGTGCAAAATTAGAACGGGCATTAATCAATTTTATGCTCGATTTGCATATTGAAGAACACGGTTATGAAGAAATGCTCCCACCTTACTTAGTGAACCGAACGAGTTTAACAGGGACAGGTCAACTTCCAAAATTTGAAGAAGATGCGTTTCTTGTGGAAAAAGAAGATTATTTCCTAATTCCGACGGCGGAAGTTCCCGTTACAAATTATCATCGGGATGAGATTTTATCGGTAGAAGAGTTACCTAAAAAATATGTCGCCTATAGTGCATGTTTTCGTTCGGAAGCTGGATCTGCAGGAAGGGATACGAGGGGCTTGATCCGTCAGCATCAATTTAACAAAGTCGAGCTCGTAAAATTTGTCAAACCGGAAGACTCTTATGATGAGTTGGAAAAATTAGTCCGGGATGCGGAACGGGTATTACAATTATTGGAACTTCCGTATCGGGTGATGAATATGTGTACGGCTGATTTAGGTTTTACAGCCGCCAAAAAATACGACATTGAAGTTTGGCTTCCGAGTTACAATACGTATCGGGAAATTTCTTCTTGTAGTAATTTCGAAGCTTTCCAAGCCCGTAGAGCAAATATTCGTTTCCGACGGGATCCGAAGGCGAAACCAGAGTACGTCCATACGTTAAATGGATCTGGCTTGGCGATTGGTAGAACGGTGGCGGCCATTTTGGAAAACTATCAACAGGAAGATGGCAGTATTCTTATTCCGAACGTGTTGCGTCCGTATTTTGGAAAGGATGTTATTAAGTAAAACCATTTGTGTACCATATAAGGAAAAATTTTAAATGGTAAAAAGGAAAAACGATTTCCTAAGGGGAAAACATCTAGAAGGGCGAAAAGAAGTACGAATTCTTTTTCTGATGATGAACGGCTTCCCTTTCCTTGAAAATATCTTCCGTTGACCATTTTTTAAACTCGTGTTATTATGTATTTTGTGCTTGTTGGAGAATGACAGAAGTCTTGTTCATTGATCGTCTTGAAACGACTGGGAACGAACGTTTTATCACAAAAACACGCATAAATTGGAGAGCATGACAAAAGACTGTCTTTTAAAGATGATTATCTTTAATGACAGTCTTTTTTTTTAAAAAAAAAAGTGAAGTGGATCGATTATTTCCCTTTGTAAAGATGGGATTCTTTTAAAATATTGGAAGCTTTTTTCACAATTTCTTCAATAGCATCCTCATTTTTTAATAGATCATAATCGCAAATATTCAATCGTAATACCGGGCATGAATTAAAAGAATCGATCCAAGTTTCATAGCGACTATACAATTCTTTCCAATATTCAATCGGAGTATCCTGTTCCATTTTCCGTCCCCGTTGGTGAATACGATTGACGATATGGTCGAATGGCCCTTCTAAATAAATTAATAAATCAGGGTGATGAAAGTAAGGTGTCATGACCATCGCGTCAAACAGCCCCTTATACGTTTCATAATCGACCTTCGACATCGTCCCCTTTTCATAATGCATTTTGGCGAAAATACCAACATCTTCATAAATCGATCGATCTTGGACGAAACCGCCACCGTATTCAAAAATCTTCTTTTGTTCTTTAAACCGTTCAGCAAGGAAAAAGATTTGTAAATGAAAACTCCATCGCTTAAAATCGGAATAAAATTTATCCAAATACGGATTTGTATCCACCTTTTCGAAAGATGTACGGAAATTTAATGCATCGGCTAGGGCCTTTGTTAAAGTCGATTTTCCAACACCGACCGTACCGGCGATTGTGATGACGGCTGTACTTGGTATTTCATATTTTTCTCGTAAATTCATCGATTGTTTGCTCCTTTTGCTAATATAAATGTCACATCGTTTATGATTGAATGAAGGTCTTCTATATTGTTAACAAAATCGGTTGCATTTCCATCGATTCGCAAAATCGGTACGTTTGGATGATCCCTTTCAAATTGTTCGATAAATATCTCGTATTTTTCGGATAGTTGTTTTAAGTAATCAGGGCTAATCGACTTTTCAAAATTTCGCCCTCTTAAAGCGATTCGTTTTAACAATGTGTCTACGTTTGCATGAATATATATGACCATATTCGGTTCGGGTAAGCCTTCCGTTAATATGGAGTATATTTTTGCGTATTTCTCGTAATAATCCGATCGTAATGTTAATTGGGCAAAAATTAAATTTTTAAACATATGGAAATCCGATACCACAGGCTTATTCCATTGTAAAAAATGGTTTTGTATATCTTCCAATTGTTTAAAACGGTGGGTAAGAAAAAACATTTCCGTTTGGAATGCCCATTCGTCGATGTTTTCATAAAATTTTCCTAAATATGGATTTTCTTCGACGATCTCTTTTAATAAATAAAAATGAAAATGATTCGATAAGGCTTTTGCTAATGAGGTTTTTCCCGCCCCGATTGGTCCTTCGACGGCAATGAAGTTTGGATTCATTCTGTCCCCCTACGTTTTTTATTGACATTGTATCATAGCATTGGAAATGGGTCGAGGGGGTCGAGAAACTAGGGTGGGTCGAAGGAACCGGAACCTCAGTTCTTTCTATCTTTTCTCAACTGTAAAATTTTCTTGTATTAAAAGCCAATTTTGTGGAAAAGAAAGACCGAGCTTCCAATAACTCATTCCTCGTAAATTCAATTCTTTAATTAAATCAAATTTTGCTTGAATGCTCCGGGCGTCCTCAAACCACACCCGATGATTTCTTCCATTTTCGTCTATATAATCGAAAAAAGGAGCTTGGGAGCGAACATCATATTGTATGGGTACATTTTTTTGTGCGGCGAGTTTGATTGCTTGCTGGGGACTTACAGCACTTGCCACATCTCCCTTTTTGAAAGGAAGGATCCAGTCATATCCGTATAAATTTTGGCCCATAAATATTTTTTGCGGCGGAATTTCAGTAACCGCATATTCCAACACTTCTCGTACCGGACCAATGGGTGAAACGGCCATCGGAGGTCCACCACTATACCCCCATTCGTACGTCATGATGACGACAAAGTCAACGATTTCCCCGTGGGCTCGATAATCGTGAGCTTCGTACCATTTCCCCTTTTGATCCGCACTCGTTTTCGGGGCTAAGGCCGTTGAAACTAACCAACCTTCTTTTGAAAAACGAGCTTTTGCCTTTCGTAAAAAATTGTTATAAGCTTGCCGATCTTCTGGACGTAAATATTCAAAATCGAAGTGAATATCTCGAAATCCTTGTTTTTTCGCGGTTGTTATGATGTTATTGAATAAATTTTCTTGCACCTGTTCGTCGTTCAAAATTATTTTTCCCAGTTCATCACTAAATTGATCGTTCTCTTTATTCGTAATGACCATCATTAATAAGTTTCGATTTGCAGTAGCAATTTGTGGAAACTGATTGAGCGGTGGCTCGCGTAAACTGCCATCTCGAAGCACTTCATAACTAAATGGAGCTAAATAGGTTAAATAAGGGGCAGCTTCTCGGGCACTATTTTCTAAAGCAGGTGTAACGGTCGTTCGAGGTTCAATATATGCATTAAACTCCCTGGACGTTTTTTGAGTAGGAGGAATGTATAGTCGTGTTCCAATTTGTAACGGCTGTATAAGTGAAATTCGATTAATTTCCGCTAATTCCTGATAAGATATTCCAAATTTTAAACCGATGGACCAAAGGCTATCTCCCGGTTGAACCCAATAAAAACTTCCGATAATCGGGATCACTAACGTTTGACCGACAACGAGTCGGTTCGGATTTGGAATTTCATTAGCCTCCACTAAATTATTGACCGTCGTACTGTATGCTTGGGCGATTCCAAATAAGGATTGACCGGGTTGAACAACATGAATTTGCATAGTCATCCCTCCACGATTGGCGCTATAAAAATTGTATGAAAAGAAATAGGAAAAATGATATAATGAAAAAAATTTTGTTAGAAGACATGTATTTTAAGGAGATTCGTATGGAAGAACGGGATCAATATTATATGAGTCTCGCTTTAGAGGAAGCGAAAAAAGCGGGTGAAGAAAATGAAGTACCGATCGGTTGTGTCATCGTCGTGGGGGATGAGGTCATTGCAAAAGGAAGAAATGTAAGGGAATCGAAACAAAATGCATTAGGACATGCGGAAATCATCGCGATTCATGAAGCGTGTGAGAAACTCGGAACATGGCGATTGGAAGATGCGGAATTATATGTCACGTTGGAACCTTGTCCAATGTGCGCCGGTGCGATGGTCCAATCTCGTATAAAACGGGTCGTCTACGGGGCATCGGATCCGAAGGCAGGATGTGGCGGGACATTGATGAATTTATTACAAGAAGACCGCTTTAATCATCAATGTGATGTAAAAAAAGGTGTATTAGAGGAATCATGCTCGAACATATTGACGGACTTTTTCAAAAAAATTCGAAAACAAAAAGGAAAGAAAAAGGAAGAAGGGAATAATTAACACGAAAGGTACATTGCATTTTACTTCAGTTATATTGTATAATATAAATTACCGTGCTAGGTGGGGAGGTAGCGGTGCCCTGTACCCGCAATCCGCTCTAGCGGGACTGAACTCCTTCCCTAGGCTGTCCAATTGTAGGGTCTGTCTTTTGTAAGTGGTGTTGACGTTTGGGTCCTACGCAATGGGAATCCATGAACCATGTCAGGTCCGGAAGGAAGCAGCATTAAGTGGACGCTCCCATGTGCCGTAGGGTTGCCTGAACCGAGCTAACTGCAAAAGCAACGCCTATGGTTGGCTGTCGAAGGAAGGTGCACGGTTTTATACATAAGGAAAAAGATACACCCAAAAGGGTGTTTTTTTTATAGTAAAAGAAACATTCTTTGCGTTATAATAAAAAGAATGAAGGATTTTTAAGTCGATTTTTTTAATGGAGGGTTTTTTGTATGGGCTACCAAGCGTTATATCGGGTTTGGCGACCGCAAAATTTTGAAGATGTTGTAGGTCAAAAGCATGTAACAAAAACATTACAAAATGCCCTCATGCAAGGAAAAATTTCCCACGCTTATCTTTTTACTGGTCCGAGGGGAACAGGGAAGACGAGCGCTGCGAAAATTTTGGCAAAGGCGGTAAACTGCGTAAATCCTCAGTCGGGAGAACCTTGTAATGAATGTGATATTTGTAAAGGGATATCCGACGGTTCCATTCCTGATTGTATCGAAATTGATGCGGCTTCCAACAGTGGCGTGAATGAAATACGAGATATTCGGGATAAAGTGAAATATGCACCGAATGTTGCAAAATATAAAGTATATATTATCGATGAAGTTCATATGCTTTCCATCGAAGCCTTTAATGCATTATTAAAAACGTTAGAGGAACCGCCGAAACATGTCATCTTTATTTTAGCGACGACGGAACCGCATAAAATTCCTTCGACTATTATATCCAGATGTCAACGATTTGATTTTAAGCGGATTCCCCCGCAAGCAATCGCAGACCGAATGCAACATATTTTAAATAATTCTGGCCAAGCGTACGAAGAGGAAGCCCTCCATTTAATTGCCAGGGTAGCTGAAGGCGGAATGCGGGACGCCTTAAGTTTATTAGATCAAGCGGTATCCTTCAGCGAAAATAAACTAACCGTTCAAGATGCCTTACTAATTACCGGTTCCATCTCTCAACAGAAATTGAATGAATTGGCAATGGCTATCATTGAAGAAGAACCGGAAAAATCGATTCAAACGTTACATGATCTTCTTTCGGAAGGAAAGGATCCGTCCCGAATCATTGAAGATTTGATTACTTATTTTCGGGATTTATTACTTTATCAAAGTTCTCCAGGAATGAAAGATTATTTGGAACGGGCGATCGTCGACGAAACGTTTATTCGATTAGCTGAAAGTTTTGCCAAAGATCGAATATTTCATATTATTCACGAGCTAAATCGAGCCCAACAAGAAATGAAGTGGACGAACCATGCGAAAATTTATTTGGAAGTGTATTTGGTTAAACTAAGTCAAGGAGAAACGGAAACGCTCAATTCATCGGTTAAAGAACAAATCGATTTATTAAATGACAAAATTCTCTCATTAGAACAGGAAATCCAAAAGCTTAAGAACTTAAAAACTTCTCAACCGTACGAACAAGAGGAAAGTGTAAAAAAACAAAGCACACACCCGATTCAAAAAGGAACATTCAAAGCCCCGGTTGGAAAAATCGAAAATATTTTAGCGAATGCCACGAAGCAAAACTTACATATGGTAAGATCAAACTGGGGTCAACTCCTAGAAAAATTGAAACGATCCCATTCGGCATTGTTGAATGATGCAGAACCAGTCGCCGCATCCGATCGAGGTTGTGTTGTGAAATTCAAATATGAAATCCATTGCCAAATGGCGATGAATAACGGGGAATTTGTTCAAATCATGAATTCGATGTTGACAAAATTATTTCAAAAACAGGTAGAACTAATTGGTGTGCCGGAAGACCAGTGGATAGTGATCCGAAAATCCTTTTTAAGTCAGCATCGAGACCTCGTAAAAGGTCAATCGAATGAACAGACAGAAGATGAACCGTTAATCGAAGAGGCGAGGAAACTCGTTGGAGAAGATTTATTAGAAATAAAAGATTAAACAGGAGGGATTTGCCATGCGTGGAATGGGAAATATGCAAAACGTTATGAAGCAAATGCAAAAAATGCAAAGGAAAATGCAAGAGGAACAAGAAAAGCTCGCTGAGGAACGGGTAGAAGGAACGGCCGGTGGTGACGTTGTAAAAGTGATCGTATCTGGCCATAAAGAAGTATTAGAGGTCCAAATCGATGAAGAAGTCGTCGATCCGGAAGACGTGGAAACATTACAAGACTTGATTGTCATCGCAACGAACGATGCGTTATCGAAAGTAGATAAATTAACGGAACAACGGATGGGACAGTTTACGAAAGGGTTGAATATCCCTGGCTTGTTTTAATTAGGAGGCTTTTCTTTCGATGTATTACCCGGAACAAATTACAAAACTAATCGACAGTTTTATGAAATTACCTGGCATCGGTCCGAAAACAGCAACGAGACTCGCTTTTCACGTGTTGACGATGAAAGAAGATACAGTGTTGGAATTTGCCAAAGCATTAGTCAATGCAAAACGAAATTTAACATATTGTTCTGTATGTGGACATATTACCGACCGGGATCCGTGTTATATTTGTGAAGACAGTCATCGGGATAAGTCCGTTATTTGTGTCGTCCAAGATCCGAAAGACGTGATCGCCATGGAAAAAATGAAGGAATATAACGGTCTTTATCATGTATTACACGGATCAATTTCCCCGATGGAAGGAATTGGACCGGAAGATATTAATATTCCCGGTTTGTTAAAAAGACTGCAAGATGACCAAATTCAAGAATTGATTTTGGCGACAAATCCAAATATTGAAGGGGAAGCGACGGCTATGTACATCGCCAAGCTCGTCAAACCTTCTGGAATAAAAGTCACGCGAATAGCCCATGGGCTTCCGGTAGGCGGTGACTTGGAGTATGCCGATGAAGTCACCTTATCGAAAGCGTTAGAAGGAAGAAGGGAATTATAAACAAATGAGGAGCATTTGCATCCAAGAAAACTTCCTTCATTGAAAACTTCCTTCATTTTACTATTTCCTTTTCGATAGGAATAAAGAAGCATTCGAAAACCATAGGAAAAAAGGCATAATGAATTGCCTTGAAACTATGGTTTTTTTACGTTTTATGAAAAAAATAAAAGAAAAGGAGAATGACTATGCAATTATTCGAAGTCCAACGTAAAATTAAGAAATTTACAGAGGATAAACAGATCAACTCCCCCGTTGAAATACGAATCTTGGATTTAGCTTCCGAGGTGGGAGAACTTTCGAAAGAAGTTTTAAAATCTACAAATTATGGGGAGAAGGAATTTAAAAAGACGAAGGGATGGGATAATGAAATTGGCGATGTACTTTTTTCGATCATTTGTATCGCCAATGAAACGGATACAAATTTAGAAGATAGCTTAAATCTTGTACTTGAAAAATACGAAAAAAGATTTGCGAGTAAAGGAAATATTGGATCTTGTAGATAAAAAGAATTGGAAACATACATCAATAAACGGTGCCAATTGAATCCTAACTTAAGTGAAATTTTTCCAGCAAAAGAGGAAAAAGTACGGTAAAAAAGTGACGAAACGAAATTGGATACATCCAAAATATTTATTTCTGAAAGGGATACTTAAGGTATATAAAAGCTTTCGGTGTCCCTTTAAGTAATTGATAATCGGTTTCGTTTTTAAAAAATTTTTAGATTTAGTTTGTTAAATAATATCACAAATTAAAAATTTATTTGTTACAACGCTGCATAGATTTACCATTTTTTTTAACTATAAATTTACTTATTTCATTAATCTGATAATCGTTTTAAAGAGGGAATGATTGAAAGCGATTGCGAAATTGCATTTATGAAGCATTAGGAAAGGAGATGTGATGATGTTTTCTGTCCTCGCAAGTGGCCTGCTATGTGGCCTGTGGGCTTATATAGCACCGGTGTTCGGTTTGTATACATGGGCAGGATTTGCCGGTTGTACTACATTTTTTTGCAATTGGAAAAGGTGGTGTAAACGGTTTATTAAAGGCGATTCTTTGTAATTTGACTGGATTTGGTTGTGCGATCATGATTATTTGATTGTCTGAAGTAACTCCCATTCCTTACGGGGTTGCCGTCTGTAGCGGTCTAGTAACGGCGCTTATGTGTCTATTAGGAAGACTAAAGATGATTAATTATATACTAGGAATTTTTATCGGTTGTTTTTCTACTTTTGCAGCAAATGGTGATTGGATAATATTGTTAATTTCTTTATTTAGTATTA
>NZ_CP106877.1:2622500-2938013 GCF_026547205.1 Fervidibacillus halotolerans
AAGACCCCGTGGAGCTTTACTGTAGCCTGATATTGAATTTCGGTGCAGCTTGTACAGGATAGGTAGGAGCCGTGGAAGTGGGAGCGCCAGCTTCCATGGAGGCGTCGTTGGGATACTACCCTGGCTGTATTGAAATTCTAACCCGCGAAGTGGAATCGCTTCGGGAGACAGTGTCAGGTGGGCAGTTTGACTGGGGCGGTCGCCTCCTAAAAGGTAACGGAGGCGCCCAAAGGTTCCCTCAGAATGGTTGGAAATCATTCGCAGAGTGTAAAGGCATAAGGGAGCTTGACTGCGAGACGGACAGGTCGAGCAGGGACGAAAGTCGGGCTTAGTGATCCGGTGGTTCCGTATGGAAGGGCCATCGCTCAACGGATAAAAGCTACCCCGGGGATAACAGGCTTATCTCCCCCAAGAGTCCACATCGACGGGGAGGTTTGGCACCTCGATGTCGGCTCATCGCATCCTGGGGCTGTAGTCGGTCCCAAGGGTTGGGCTGTTCGCCCATTAAAGCGGTACGCGAGCTGGGTTCAGAACGTCGTGAGACAGTTCGGTCCCTATCCGTCGCGGGCGTAGGAAATTTGAGAGGAGCTGTCCCTAGTACGAGAGGACCGGGATGGACGCACCGCTGGTGTACCAGTTGTCCCGCCAGGGGCATCGCTGGGTAGCTATGTGCGGAAGGGATAAGTGCTGAAAGCATCTAAGCATGAAGCCCCCCTCAAGATGAGATTTCCCATATAGCTTCGGCTATAGTAAGAACCCTCGAAGAAGACGAGGTTGATAGGTCCGAGGTGGAAGCACGGTGACGTGTGGAGCTGACGGATACTAATCGTTCGAGGACTTAACCTAATTGAAAGTCGAACTAGACAATTGAGCGCATGCGGCTGTTGCCTTACGTTATCTAATTTTGAGGGAATAAATATTCCTTGAATAAAATACATCATACATCGTCCGGTGACGATGGCGAGAAGGTCACACCCGTTCCCATCCCGAACACGGAAGTTAAGCTTCTCAGCGCCGATGGTAGTTGGGGGAATCCCCTGCGAGAGTAGGACGTCGCCGGGCAAAAAAGATGATCGGAATTTCCGATCATCTTTTTTTGATCCAAAAATAGAGACAAGTGACACTCCCCTTCGATTTCTTCCGTTAGCGTTTCAACGTTTTCTTCTATTTCTTTTGCGATTTCCTCCAAGTTTTGTTCGGTGATCTCTGTATGTTGATCGTTTTCCTTTTGTCCTGTTTTGGCTTCGAATTGGGTAAATTTATGAATGTGCTTTAATTCTTGGATTTTTTCTTTTAATTTCTCTTCGAATTTCAAAGTGGATTTTTTCCACACAAACGAATACTTATTGGCATTGACTTCGATCTTAGTGCCATCCAAAAAGTAGTTTTCCATCGTGATGTAATGTTCTTTTATCAATTTGAGAATCATGACTTCAAAGAGCTCATTCATGAAAGCTTTCATCCGTTTCCCTCGGGACTTATTAATGGTGCGAAATCTTATTGTTGCATCGCTGAAAGCCACATGGCAGGAATATTTTCTTTAACGAGTTTTTCGATTCCTCGGCAGGAATATATCTTTTGGGAATAAGCGTACAGAATGATTTTCATCATCATTTTGGGATGATAAGAACTTCTGCGGCCACCTTTATAATGAGAAAACAATTGTTCATCTGGTATCGCCTCCACCATTTCGTCCACGTCACGTGCCACGTGATGTTCGGGTTGAGCGATTCAATATCATAAATCATTTGAACTTGACGGTTGTCGTATGGTTTGAAAGTGGGGGGTAAATTTCTTTTGTCAAGAGTTTTTTCTTCTTTTCCATCTAGAGGAAGTATCATTTGTGTGTTATAATTTTCAGGAATAATCATTTAATTGCTCATAAAAAATCGTCCTGTATGTAATGTTGTGTGGTAACTTCATTTTACTAAAAGGACGATTTTTTTTGTGTACTTTTTTAAAAAATTAGAGGGGCTCCAAAAAGTCAGTTACCCTGACTTTTTGGACAGACCCACAGCCCCGTTTAAGAACGAACAACTTTAAACTCTAGTGCTTTGATCATTTTAAAAATCGTATTCTTATTACCAATAATTTAGTAACCATAAAAAAAGGTGTGCACTAAGTCCAAAATAGAAAATGATTGAAGTTCCATTGGCGGCGACTCCTGCGGGAAAAGCACGAGCCTCGAGACCCCGCGGAAACGTTGTGACGAGGAGGACCGAGCCGTGCCACTGGATGCGCGTCCGCCAATGGAACGAATCACTTCAAATCGATTTTGGATGAATGGACAACCTGATCCGATTACATTTTACTGAAACAAGTCACGAAACTATTCACCAACACGATTTGACAAAGAACCCTTTTTTTGTGCCTAAACGTGCTTTTCATGATAAATAGGATTCGGTAGAAAATATGGGTCGTTGTTTTCTGTAGCCAAATTAGAAAATAGGATTTTGAAGATTCATCAGAAAATGGTAGCTATGAAGACACATATAAAAATCGGAAAACGATTGATTTTCATATATTTGTATATTTGCATTTCATTTCGTCCATACTATAGACGGAGGTGGACGAAGGTGGGAAACGAATTGGGACAAAAAAACCGTCGATGTGTCATTTGTGAAGAGGAGAAACAAAATGGATATTATTTATGTTCTTTCTTTATTTGTCTTGATTGTGAAAGGGGAATGGTGCATACAGAAGTGGAACATCCGGCTTACAAACGATTTATTAAGCAATTAAAAAAGGCCATGTCTTCCCAAAAATATATTCATAATTAGCTATTTTTTAGGGAAAGTAAACCGACAATCCAATAAAAAGGATAGATCATATGAGAAAAAAAGGGGGTTGCCATTGGTGAATGCACATGTTTTTGGCAACCCTTTATTGATGACCAACGAGTTGGATGCTTAGAAAATTCGAAAACGTTACGACATTCAAGGTCGGTTACACTAATTATTTGGTATACTATGCTAATAGAGAACAATTCAATATACTACACTTTTGGAGGAACCGAATGGGAAAAGGAATATTTATTACAGTAGAAGGTCCAGAGGGTGCAGGAAAAACGACAATTTTAAAAATAGTAGCTTCGGAATTGAAGGAAAAGGGGTATCCAGTAATATATACCCGTGAACCCGGGGGAATTCCGATTGCAGAAAAAATACGAGAAATTATTTTGGATAAAAGCAATATAGAAATGGATCCAAAAACGGAAGCTTTACTATATGCCGCGGCTAGAAGACAACATTTAGTGGAAAAAATTATACCTGAGATTAATAAAGGAAAGATCGTGCTATGTGACCGATTTATCGATGCCTCCATCGTTTATCAAGGTTATGCAAGGGGAATCGGTATGGATCCGGTTTATCTAATTAATGAATTTGCCGTTGATCATGTAATGCCTGATTTAACCGTTTATTTTGACATTCAGCCGGAAATCGGTTTAAAACGAATTCAGCAACATCGGGAAACCGAAGTGAACCGTCTCGATTTAGAAGGAGTTCAATTTCATCGAAAGGTAAGGGAAGGGTATAAGCTCCTTCTTCGAAAGTATCCAGAACGAATTAAAGAACTCGATGCAGATCGCCCTTTAGAAGAGGTGAAGAAGGATACGGAAAAAATGATCATGGATTATTTACAAAAAAGATCATTCCTAGTTAAATAAATTTTCCCATTAGTTTTAATGAATTCATACTATAAATGAAAGGGAATCTGTCCTTGGTGAACTAAGCCTCGTTCATAATGAAAAATTACGTACGATATTCAAAGGACTTTATGTATTTTCTGTTTATACGGGTGATTCCACTTTTTTCCCTCCTTTATTTCTTGCTATAATAAAAAAAAGAATGTGATATTTTCATGATTGGGGGTACGAAAATGAAGTTAATTTTGGCCGTTGTGCAAGATCAGGATAGTAATCGCCTCTTAAATGTGTTGATGGACAATAATTTTCGGGTTACGAAATTGGCAAGTACAGGTGGATTTTTAAAATCTGGGAATACGACGTTTTTAATTGGGACAGAGGATCATCGTGTTGACAAGGCGTTACAACTGATTAAAGAGAATTGTAAGTCCCGGGATCAATTAATCGCCCCTGTTTCACCGATGGGAGGAAGTACAGATTCATATATCCCTTATCCAGTTGAAGTGGAAGTTGGAGGCGCTACGGTTTTTGTTCTTCCTGTTGAACAATTTTATCATTATTAAACCTGTAAAGAGCAATCGGGTTTTCTCGGTTGCTTATCATTCGTATTGATAATGTACCCCTATTAGATATAAATTTTTCTCCTTTTGGAGGGATTATAATGAAAGTGAATCACGATTACCGTATTTCAACAGAACCAATATCGAAGGAAATTCGTTTCCCAAATCAAGGCAAGTTATCCTTTCAGTCGATTATAAACCATCAAACGGAACAGCTGCAGACAGGTCATCTTCAGCATTTACTAGCGGAAATCGAACAAGCAGGTAAAAGACTAGCAAAATCCCGGAATTTTCGTGATTTGGCAAAATATAAAACCCTCGTACAGCAATTTTTAAAAGACGCTGTATCGATCGGATTAGAGTTGAAAAAATCCCATTCCTGGAATGATTCAAATCGAAGCAGGTTATTGAAAATTGTTAAAACGGTCGATCAAAAGTTGTTGGAGCTTACAGACAGTTTATTGGACCAAGAAAAGGATCATATTCATTTACTTGGATTGCTTGGAGAAATAAAAGGATTGTTAATTAATTTGTATACTTAATCATTATGCGTCATATTTTACAAAAAAAGAGTGATTCGAATGAAGGATTCATTAGAACAATTGGAAATCATACAACCACTCGTTATGAAACGTTTAAAACAAGCCCTTATAAAAAAACGGGTGAGTCATGCATATCTTTTTGAAGGATTGAAAGGAACTGGCAAAAAGGACGTTGCTAAATTTTTTGCTAAATCTTTATTTTGTGAACAAGTAATCGATGGATACAAACCATGTAATCAATGTATTCAATGCCAAAGGATTGAATCGGGTAATCATCCGGATGTCCACGTGATTGAACCGGATGGAGCTTCTATAAAAAAAGATCAAATTCTTTATCTCCAACAAGAATTTTCCAAAAAAGGTATGGAATCGAATCACAAATTTTATATGATTGTTGACGCGGATAAAATGACTGGTAAAGCTGCCAACAGTTTACTAAAATTTCTTGAAGAACCGAACGCACAGACGACGGCCGTTTTAATTACCGAGCGGGTGCAAAAAATATTACCTACGATTTATTCCCGATGTCAACATGTTCCCTTTTCTCCCCTTCCGAAAAAGAAACTAGAACAACAATTGATTGAAAAGGGGATAAAGAAGGAAAAGGCTCCCCTTTTTGCTAAATTAACGAATAATATTGATGAAGCCCTTTCCATTTCTGAAGACGATTGGTTTTTACAAGCTGAAAAAATAGTGTTAAAATTATATGAAATCCTTTCGAAACAGAAGTTGGAAGATAGTTTAATTTATCTTCACACCACTTGGAATCCGCATTTTAAAACGCGGGAACAATTGGAAAAAGGGCTCGATCTTTTGTTGTTTATTTACGAAGATCTTATGTTCGTTCAAATTGGTTACGAAAAAGAGTTAACTTATCCCGATTCTCTTCAATTATGGAGGCAAGGGGCGTTACAAATATCCAAGGACCTGCTTTTGAAAAAAATATCCTTTATATTAGAAGCGAAAAGGCGATTACAGTCCAATGTAAATGGAACGTTGTTAATGGAACAACTTTTAATAAATCTCCAGGAGGGATTTACTTTTGTATAATGTTGTAGGTGTCCGTTTTAAAAAAGCGGGTAAAATCTATTATTTTGATCCTGATGAGCTTCCAGTTCAAAAGGGATGTTTTGTCATTGTAGAGACGGCTCGCGGGATTGAAATGGGTAAAGTGGTAATCGAAAATAAGCAAGTTGATGAAGAAGATATCGTGTTACCGTTAAAAAAGGTTTTACGGGTGGCCGATGAAAAGGATCGCTTGCAAGTGGAAGAAAATAAAAAAGCTGCTAAACAAGCTTATGATATATGTTTGAAAAAAATTGAGGAACATGCCCTTGAAATGAAACTCGTTGATGTGGAATACACCTTTGATCGAAATAAAGTGATTTTTTATTTTACAGCCGATGGAAGGGTTGATTTCCGTGAACTCGTAAAAGATCTAGCGGCCGTTTTCAAAACGAGGATTGAGCTTCGACAAATTGGTGTAAGAGATGAAGCGAAAATGCTCGGTGGAATCGGACCGTGTGGAAGAATGTTATGTTGTTCTACCTTTCTAGGAGATTTTGATCCTGTGTCAATTAAAATGGCGAAGGATCAAAATCTATCCTTAAATCCGACAAAAATATCCGGTTTATGCGGCAGGCTTATGTGTTGCTTAAAATACGAAAATGACGAATATGAATCTGCCAAGGAACAGTTGCCTGATTTAGGGGAATATATTCATACTTCCCACGGAAAAGGAAAGGTAGTAGGTTTAAATTTAATGGAACGGATTATTCAAATCGAGTTAGAGGACCAACAAAAGATAATCGAATATACGTTGGATGAAATCATTGAAGAAGGGATTCTTTCAAACAATTCCACGGATTAATGAGGTGGATCATGATGAAGAAAAACGATTTATTTCAATCGATGACGAACATGGAAAAACAAATTGGGCAGCTTTATGAAGAATTAGGGGAATTGAAGCAATATTTGGCGGGAATTTTAGAAGAAAATCATACATTGAAACTAGAAAATGAACACTTAAAACATCGATTGATGCAACAAAGTGGAGTCGCTTCCAAGCAAGGAAAAACCGTTGCAGATAAAAAAGGGGGAACGGATATCGGGGAAGGATACGACAATTTGGCCCGTCTTTATCAAGAAGGATTTCATATATGCAATTTGCAATTTGGTAGTCTACGGAAAGATGGGGACTGTATGTTTTGCCTTTCCTTTTTAAATAAAAACAAGTAAAGACCTTCCTTAATGTAAGGAGGTTTTTTTTCTTACATATTCATGTAAGTAGGTCCACAACGATGTTTATTCTTTTTTATTAAATAATATTTTCAATCAAACAGATGTTACGGAGGTTTTATGGTACAGTTATACGAAGACGAACGTTTAGACTATTTGTTGGCGGAAGATTTACGGATTATTCAAAGTCCGAAAGTATTTGCTTTTTCGCTAGATTCGGTTTTATTGGCTCGTTTTGCTTATTTACCGATTCAAAGGGGAACTATTATCGACCTTTGTACTGGAAACGGAGTCATACCGTTATTGTTAAGTTCCCGAACGAAAGCGAAGATTATCGGTGTTGAAATTCAAAAGCGGATATACGATATGGCGAAACGAAGTGTGGAATATAATCAATTGGAAGGGCAAATTCAACTCGTTCATGATGATATGAAGAATATGCCCGCAACTTTCGGGTACGGAAAATTTGATGTGGTTACGTGCAATCCACCTTATTTTCCCGTGAAGGAACAATCGATGATCAATGAAAATGAACATTTAGCAATCGCCCGCCACGAAATATATTGTACATTGGAAGATGTGATTCGAATCAGCACTGACCTCGTCCGTCCCGGGGGAAAAGTAGCAATTGTCCATCGTCCCGGCAGACTGGCAGAGTTAATCCTGTTAATGAAAAAATATCGCCTAGAACCGAAGCGATTACGTTTTGTCTATCCGAAACTGGGTAAAGAAGCGAATACAATTTTAATCGAAGGTATAAAGGATGGAAATCCCGACTTGAAGATTTTACCTCCCCTGCTTGTCTATGATCATCGAGGAGAATATACCGTTGAGATGAAGGAAATTTTGTATGGATAAATATTATTTTTATGTTTTGCAATGTAACGACGGAACATTTTACGGTGGGTATACGGTTGATTTAGAAAGACGATTAACGATGCATAATGCGAAAAAAGGGGCGAAATATACGCGAAGTCGAACACCGGTCACTTTAATTTATTACCAAATATTTGAAACCAAAAGGGAAGCGCTCCGAGCGGAATATGAATTCAAAAAGTTGACGAGAAAGAAAAAAGAAGAGTTTTTAAAAAAGGAGCGTTTGAAACGTGAATATACAAAAGAGCTTTGAAGACGAAGGTGGAATATTGTATCTTGTGCCGACCCCGATTGGAAATTTAGAGGATATAACCTTTCGGAGCGTAAGAATTTTAAAAGAGGCGGATATGATCGCTGCAGAAGATACCCGGAATACGAAAAAATTATTGAATCATTATGAGATTAAAAATGACCTTATTAGCTATCATGAACATAATAAGGAAACGAGCGGGAAAAATATTTTGAAAGCGCTGAAGGAAGGAAAAACGGTCGCCATCGTTAGTGATGCGGGTATGCCAGCTATTTCCGACCCAGGTTATGAATTGGTGGAAGCGGCGATCAAAGAACATATTCCAGTTGTCTCTCTGCCCGGTGC
Organism: Fervidibacillus halotolerans; assembly: GCF_026547205.1. Lineage (GTDB taxonomy): Bacteria > Bacillota > Bacilli > Bacillales > Caldibacillaceae > Fervidibacillus > Fervidibacillus halotolerans. Next base: position 2,630,958 of record NZ_CP106877.1, read on the forward strand.
TAACGCTGCTTTAACGGCTCTAACCGCTTCTGGACTATCCCCCCAACCCTTTTATTTTTACGGATTTTTACCGAGAAAGAAGAAAGACCGAGAAAGGGAGTTATGCGCTTTAAAAAATATTCAAGCAACGATCATATTTTACGAAGCACCCCATCGTATACGTCAAACGATAAACCATATTTTTGAAATACTCGGGGATCGGCGGGTGACCATAGCTAGGGAATTGACCAAACGGTATGAGGAATATGTTCGAGGAAAACTATCGGATGTTCAAAAGTGGTTTGAAAACAACGACCCTAGGGGGGAATTTTGTCTTCTGGTAGAAGGAGCTGGAAAAGAGGAAACGGCTACTGAACAATGGTGGAGTCCTTTACAGATTAAAGAACATGTTGATCATTATATTCAGCGGGGATATCCAACGAAAGAAGCGATTAAACAAACCGCCATTGATCGTAATTTGCCGAAGCGGGATGTGTATCGGGAATATCATGTGAAATAAAAAAGGGCTGCGCAATTTTTGCAGTCCTAAATTTCTGATTTGCTATATATCATTTTTGTTTTCATCCCAATTGTTCTAAAAGGAGCGACTAATCCAGTTCGAAAGCGCTTTTAATTTCATATATTAATTTTTCCGCTCCTTCACGGCTTAATACGATTTTTCCCCCGGCAAGGATTTTATTGTCGTCGTAAACATCACCGGTTACAACACAAGTCATATTCGGTTTATACTTTTTCAACACAATTTTGTCATCATCAACATAGATTTCTAGGGCGTCTTTTTCGTTAATACCAAGGGTTCGACGAAGTTCAATAGGAATCACAACTCGACCGAGCTCATCAACTTTCCTGACAATGCCGGTGGATTTCATCATTCATTCCCCTCTCGATAAAATAGATTTGCCCATGATTTTAAATTTTCCGACACCTTTCTTTAGCCACATAATACCAAACTTTCCTATAATAGTCAATCTATATATTTTTCATATTTGATTGGAATGGTATAATATGATTGGAACCGAAAAATTCATTAGGAAACAAGGGAGCGGTTGAAATTTTTTCCTTAATTTTGTATATTTTTTTCATATAAGCGGTTAATATAAAGGTAGCATGAATTTGATGCGAAACAATCAGTCCGCTCTCGACCGAACGTAACGAGGGCTTTTTCTGTATACTAAAGAAAAGAGGAGACAGGAAAAATGGAAGAACAAAAGAACACCTTTTATTTATCGACACCGATTTATTATCCGAGCGGGAATTTGCACATTGGTCATGCCTATACGACCGTTGCTGCAGATGCAATGAGCCGTTATAAACGGATGACTGGATTCGATGTTATGTTTTTAACAGGAACGGATGAACACGGGCAAAAAATCGAACGAAAGGCGAAGGAAAAAGGTGTCACTCCAAAGGAATATGTGGATGAAATCGTCAATGGCATCCAGCAACTATGGAAAAAACTTGATATTTCCTATGACGATTTTATCCGGACGACAGAGGAAAGACATAAAAAAAACGTTGAAAAAATTTTCGCCTATCTCGTTGAAAAGGGAGATATTTACTTAGGAGAATATGAAGGTTGGTATTGTACGCCATGTGAAGCGTTCTTTACCGAACGTCAATTGGTAGACGGAAAATGCCCTGATTGTGGAAGACCGGTGGAAAAGGTAAAGGAAGAATCGTATTTCTTTAAAATGGGAAAATATGTCGACCGACTATTAAAATTTTACGAGGAAAACCCGGATTTTATCCAACCGGAATCGAGAAAAAATGAAATGATTAATAATTTCATTAAACCCGGTTTGGAAGATTTGGCCGTTTCTCGAACGACCTTCGATTGGGGAATAAAAGTACCTGGTGATCCGAAACATGTCATCTACGTATGGATTGACGCATTAACGAACTATATTACCGCTCTCGGGTATTTATCGGAAGATGATCAGAAGTTTAAAAAATATTGGCCAGCGGATGTCCATCTTGTAGGTAAGGAAATCGTTCGTTTCCATACAATTTATTGGCCGATTATGTTAATGGCCCTCGATTTACCTTTGCCGAAAAAAGTATATGCCCATGGTTGGATTTTGATGAAAGACGGGAAAATGTCGAAATCGAAGGGAAATGTCGTCGATCCAAATGTGTTAATTGACCGTTACGGAGCTGACGCACTACGCTATTATTTATTGCGGGAAGTACCCTTTGGTTCCGACGGGGTATTTACACCGGAAGGATTTGTGGAGCGAATTAATTTTGATTTGGCCAATGATTTAGGGAATCTGTTAAATCGAACTGTCGCAATGGTTAACCAATACTTTGATGGAACCATTCCTGTATATAAAGGATCGATTTCAACTTATGAAAAAGAATTGGTCAAAGAAAATATCGAGGGTGTCAAACAGTATGAAACGGCTATGGAAAATATGCAATTTTCTGTGGCGTTAACCGCACTTTGGCAAATGATCAATCGGGCAAATAAATTTATCGACGAGACGATGCCTTGGAAATTGGTAAAGGATGAAACGAAACGGGAAGAACTTGCAAGGGTAATGGCTCATCTTACGGAAACGTTAAGACGAGTTGCGGTATTGTTACAACCGTTTATGATCGAAACGCCGAAAAAGATGTTCGCCCAATTAAATATTCGTGAAGATCATTTGAAATCTTGGGACAGTTTAGCGGAATTTGGACAAATACCAGATGGGACGAAGGTTCAAAAGGGAGATCCGTTATTTCCTCGATTGGATTTAGAAAAAGAAGTCGCTTATATTAAAGGAAAAATGACAGGAAATGCTACACTTGGGGAAAAGAATTCGAATAAAAAAGAAAAGAAGGAAGAAAAAAAGGAAAGTTCATTGCAACAAATTAAATTGGATGATTTTGAAAAAATCGATCTACGCGTTGCAGAAATCTTGAAGGTCGAACCGGTGAAAAATGCGGATAAATTGTTGAAACTACAAGTGGATTTAGGTACCGAACGGCGACAAATTGTATCCGGAATTGCAGAATTTTACAAACCGGAAGAACTCGTCGGGAAAAAGATCGTTTGCATTACGAACTTAAAACCGGTAAAACTTCGAGGGGAATTATCTGAAGGAATGATTTTAACCGGTGAAAAGGATGATCTTTTATCCGTTGTCACCGTTGATCTAAAAGTACCGAACGGAGCAAAAGTGAAATAAAAACGAGATCGTTTGTATTTAAAATAACATAGAAATGTTACATACAAGAAACATTTCTATGTTATTGTTTTAATGGGAAAAAGATCGTGATCCGTTCGCTGGAAACTTCGTAAGTTTAAATGAAAAATTTTAACAACTAGCGAAAAAGGAAAGGGTATACATATGTTATTTGATACACACGCACATTTAAATGCTGATCAATATGAAGAAGATGTGGAAGAAGTAATCCAACGGGCGAAAGATGCTGGTGTCGAAAACATGGTTATCGTGGGTTTTGATCGGAAAACGATTGAAAGAGCGATGGAATTGGTAGAAACATATGATCATCTTTATGCTTGCATTGGATGGCACCCGGTGGATGCGATCGATTGTACAGAAGAAGATTTACTTTGGATTGAACGTTTAAGTTCCCATCCGAAAGTGGTAGCCCTTGGAGAAATGGGACTCGACTATCATTGGGATAAGTCCCCAAAGGAAATTCAAAAGGATGTATTTCGAAAACAAATTCAATTGGCTAAGAAGGTAAAACTACCCATTGTTATTCATAATCGGGAGGCAACGGAAGACGTCATTAAAATATTAAAAGAGGAACATGCTGAAGAAGTGGGCGGAATTATGCATAGTTTTAGTGGCAGCCCAGAAATAGCAAAAGAGTGTATAAATATGAATTTTTATATCTCATTAGGCGGACCCGTTACCTTTAAAAATGCCAAAAAACCAAAGCAAGTCGCAAAAGAGGTACCCATCGATAAGTTATTGATCGAAACGGATTGTCCATATTTAACACCCCATCCATTTAGAGGAAAACGGAACGAACCAGCATATATTCGATACATTGCGGAAGAAATTGCTAAGATTAAAGGGATTACTTTTGAAGAATTAGCTCAAAAAACGACGGAAAATGCGAAAAAATTATTTTCTATCTAAGAAAACCGATTCGGTATAGGTGCGATTTTCCTATACCGAATCCCCCGATAAACTTATGGATTCACGGAAAACAGGTGATTTGCGGGAAGATGAATAAGGAATAATCATCTATATTTGACAGATGAGTGTTTATCCGCTATACTCTCCCATGAAAAGGAGGCTATTTCATGAATCTGAAAAGCATGAAGAGCCTGTTAGGAAATATTCGACTAGATCAGAAGGGAAAAATTCTACTTTCAGCTAGTCTATTAATCTTTTTTTCTATAACAGGTTTCTTCATCTATGAAGTTACGAAAAGCACCGTGAATTTACACTTGAACGGGGAAGAAAAAGTTGTTAAAACCCATGCCGGGCAAGTGAAGGATTTATTGGAAGAAAATGAAGTTCAATACCAACCCCATGATTATATTTCACCAGCATTAGATGAAAAAATTACCGATGGGATGACCGTCGTTTGGAAACCGGCTAAAAAAGTAATTTTAGAAATAGATGGGGTTACAGAAGAAATATGGACGACGGAGGAAACGGTAAAGGATTTTCTGGAAAAGGAAAACATCGTTATCAATGAACATGATGTTTTACATGTTTCATTGGACGACAAAATCAAAAATAATATGCATATAAAGCTGGATGTCGGATTTCAAATTGTTTTAGATGACGGCGGAAAGGAAAAGAAATATTGGACAACTTCGACTACGGTCGGTGACTTTTTAAAACAGCAAGAAATTGAACTGAATGAGTTAGATCGTATCGAACCTAGTTTAGAGACGAAATTAAATAAAGAATCATCAATTGTCATTACTAGGGTTGAAAAAGTCACCGATGTAGTGGAAGAGCCTATTGATTACGCAGTCGTTACAAAGAAAGATAGCAGTTTGCTTTCTGGAAGTGAAAAAGTGATTCAGCAAGGAAAAGAAGGGAAACGGCAAAAAGAATATGAAGTCATTTATGAAAATGGCGAAGAAGTATCGAGGGAACTGATTAGCGAAGATGTCATCGAAGAGGCAGTCGATAAAATCGTTGCAGTCGGTACGAAAAAGATTACGACTACCGCATCCCGTGGAAAAGCGAAAGGAAAGGAATTTATCGTCCGTTCCACCGCTTATACCGCTTCTTGTAATGGTTGTTCTGGTATAACGGCAACAGGGATCGATTTACGCGCAAATCCTAACATGAAGGTTATCGCCGTCGATCCGAGTGTCATTCCCCTCGGCACAAAGGTTTATGTGGAAGGTTATGGATATGCCATCGCTGCCGACACCGGTGGAGGTATTAAAGGATATGAAATCGATGTTTTCTTTGCTTCAAAAAGCAATGCGTATCGGTGGGGGATTAGAAACGTGAAAGTGAAGATTTTAAATTAATTCCGCATAAGGGTGTCCCAAAAGTTGGTGGGACACCCATTCTTTGTTTGAAAATACAAGGTTTTTCTAAAAGATTGTTGTTTTTGGTCATACACTTTACCGCGAAAGGCGGACGTTTTCCGAGGGCACAACCTAGCCTTTTCGATTCGGAAGCTCGTCTGAGGGGGTCTTCGGCTCGTAGTGTTCCCATTTGAGTCGCTACCTTCGTCAACTATTACGAACACAGTCAAATAAAAAAGAAAACCCTCTCTTTTGGTATAATGAAATCACCTCTTTTTCCTTATTCAAGCGAGGAAAATTTCTGAAAAACTTTAGGGTCGGGGGCATAATGGGTATAATGAACAAAGGAAAAAATCATTTGGAGGAACGAATGAAAATTAAAGAGATTATTGTTGTAGAAGGTAAGGACGATACGGTGGCGATTAAACGAGCCGTCGATGCAGATACAATTGAAACGAATGGGTCTGCCATCAATGGGAAAACGATCGAGCAAATTCGATTAGCAGCGGATTTGCGAGGGGTCATCATATTTACTGATCCGGACTTTCCTGGGGAAAAAATCCGCAAAACGATAAGCCAGCACGTTCCAAATTGTAAGCATGCCTTTTTGCCGAAACATTTGGCAAAGGAAAAAAACGGAAAGAAAATCGGTGTAGAACATGCATCACCTGAACATATCCGTTTTGCTTTACGAAAAGCACGGAAAATGGAGAATGAACCAAAGGAACAAATCAGTAGAGAAGATTTGATAAATTACGGTTTCATCGGGGAAGAACGATCAAAAAGTCGGCGGGAGCGGCTCGGAGAAATATTAAAAATTGGTCATACAAACGGAAAACAATTATACAAGCGGTTAAAAATGTTTCAAATATCAAGGGATACCTTTCTTCAAGCAGTCGAACAAATTCTTCAGGAGGAACGGTCGAATGGATAAAGAGATAGCTACTCCGACTAAAACGACGGAAATTATTAAAAAATACGGTTTTTCCTTCAAAAAAAGTTTCGGTCAAAATTTCCTGATTGATACAAATATTTTGCGAAAAATCGTGGATTTTGCCCTTTTAACGGAATCGAGTGGTGTAATCGAAGTCGGACCGGGCATCGGTGCCCTGACGGAACAATTGGCGAAAAATAGTAAAAAAGTGCTCGCCTTTGAAATCGATCGAAGACTCGAACCTATTTTGACTGAAACATTGGATCCTTATTCGAACGTAAATATTGTCTTTGAAGATTTTATAAAGGCGGATGTCGCTCGTTATATAAATGAAAATTTTCAAGAAATCGATGATTTGGTAATCGTAGCAAACTTGCCCTATTATATTACGACTCCAATTATTATGAAATGTTTAAACGAACAGCTGCCTGTGAAAAGAATCGTCGTAATGATGCAAAAGGAAGTTGCGAGTCGGCTAAATGCGAAACCCGGGACAAAGGATTATGGTTCTTTGTCCATCGCTGTCCAATATTATACGACAGTGGAAGTGGTCATGAACGTTCCTCGTACGGTATTCGTTCCCCAACCGAATGTCGATTCCGCAGTCGTACGCCTTACCTCCCGTCCACAACCCCTTGTTTCTGTAAAAAATGAAGCATATTTTTTCCAAGTCGTGAAAGCTAGTTTTTCTCAAAGGCGGAAAACGATTGTAAACAATTTAATGGCTGGACTTGAAAAGGGGAAAGAAAAAAAGGAAATTTTATTAACCGCATTACATGAAGCGAAGATCGATCCGAGACGAAGGGGAGAAACGTTATCGATTGAAGAATTCGCCCGACTAAGCGATTATTTATACGATTATTTTCATGAAAAATAAACCGTTCACCTGCCTTTGATTGTTTGCATAGTTTATATAGAAAACCATCCGTTGAAGCCTTGTGACATTTGATGGTTAAATCATCGACGGGGTGGGTGCTTTGGGGATCAAAATTCATGATGTTGTAGGAAGACAATCTTATCAATGCGATATTTCTTTTCGCGTCATCCGTTTTTTTGAAAAAAATGGAAAGCAAATGGCGTTATTGTACGGGGAAGATCTTCGTTTAATTGCCGACGCCCCGGTGGAAGATTTAATTTTGTTGGATGATGAAAAGCGACAACAATTATTAACACGCCTTCATGAACAGGAAGAACAGTCCTTTCATTTGCTTCGTCAAGATTTTACATCCATTAGGGAAAAACAAGAATATCAATTTACATCTGGACAGGATGAGGGGTATCAATTATTTCAAATGCCTGGAAAAGTATTACACGTAGATGGGGACCCGAATTATTTAAAGAAGTGTTTATCATTGTATGAAAAATTGAACGTTCCTGTTCACGGCGTTTATTGTAATGAAAAGGAAATGGCGTATAAGGTACCCCTTTGGATTGAACAATTACGCCCTGATATTCTTGTTATTACCGGTCATGATGCCTATTCAAAGTATAAAGGGAAGAAATCGGATATTTCCGCCTATCGCCATTCGAAGGATTTCGTTTTAACTGTGAGAGAAGCTCGAAAAAAAGTACCTAATTTGGATCAGTTAATTATTTTTGCGGGTGCATGTCAGTCCCATTTCGAATCTTTAATTGAAGCTGGAGCAAATTTCGCTAGCTCTCCTTATCGGGTAAACATTCATGCTTTAGATCCCGTTTACACCGTGGCGAAAATCAGTTTCACCCCTTTTACCGATCGGGTTTTCGTTCGGGATATTTTACGAAGTACAATAACAGGAGAAAAGGGGATCGGGGGAATTGAGACAAAGGGCGTGTTAAGGATTGGAATGCCATACCGCCCCCCTGTAGAATAAAGGGTGTTTCGACTCCCCGCCCTTTTGTTATTTTTTAGAAAGTGAAAATCATACCAATTTAGGAAATTTTGATACATAATCTTTCGAAAAAAAGGAAACCCTAATATTGTCGAAAAAAGTGGAAATTTGTTCGTAAAAAGTATTGACAAACAATTTTTATCCTTGATATAATTTAAATTTTTACCTTGACACTGGAAGCGGGATTGTGTTATTCTTGTTTATAGTGAGGTGTATAAGGATATGCCAAAAACATTGTCAGATATTAAAAAAAATCTTGACTCCAATCTAGGCAAACGCCTAATGCTAAAAGCAAATGGGGGACGAAAAAAGATTATTGAACGGACAGGGGTTTTAGCCGAAACGTATCCAGCCGTTTTTGTTGTCGAATTAGATCAAGATCAAAACGCTTTTGAACGAGTCTCCTATAGTTATGCCGATGTACTAACGCAAACGGTTCAAATTACGTTTTACGATGAAGTGAATGAAATTTCCTAATTGGCAGTGGACAATTGGTTTACTGCTTTTTATTTTTGCCCAAAAATTGGTTTAAAACCGGGTGAATGAATAAATCTCTTTTGTAAAAAATAATATTACCGCAACCGGAGGGGAGCAATGCCGATGGGCAGAAGAAAAGGGATTATGTCTGAAGAGATGAAAATGGAACTGGCAAAGGAGCTCGGTTTCTATGATGTCGTCCAAAAAGACGGCTGGGGAGGAATTCGTGCTCGAGATGCTGGTAACATGGTAAAAAGAGCCATTGAAATTGCTCAAGAGCAGTTGCAAAAAAGACAATAATTTTTTTCTTCACCATTTTCATGATTAAAGGTTGCGGTCAATCCGAGGAGTCATTCCTCGGATTTTTAATTAATCCTACCTTTGACAATTCGTTTTTAATCCACGAATATTTCCAAATTGACAATTAAAAAGTAAATCAGTACGTTGCTTCAAGGACGAAACATCAATCCTAATTGGAATTTTTCAACGAAATAATTGAATTTCCAAGATGAAGCTAAAAAATTTAGAAAAAATACCATCATCCGATTTATTTTTAGTATAATAATAAGAGTATTTTTTATATTTAAAAACTAGGGGTGATTGGGATGAAATTTAAATTACTCACGCAAATTTTTATAGCCTTTATCCTTGCAATTATTTTTGGATTATGGGTTCCGGGAATTGAAAAAGTTCAACCGCTCGGGGATTTATTTTTAAGACTCATTAAATTTGTAATCGTTCCCCTCGTATTTAGCACGCTTGTAGTCGGTGTTGCCAGCACAGGAGATGTGGGAAAATTAAGTAGAATGGGTGGAAAAACCGTTATCTATTATTTAGTGACCACGGCCATTGCTATTACCATTGGAATCAGTGCTGGATTTATTTTTTCTCCTGGAGAAGGACTCGATATCGATCCGGGTGAAACGACAGTAGAGCCTTCGGAAAGCCAAGGGGTTATTCAAACGTTGTTAAATATTATTCCGACAAATCCTATACAATCTTTGGTAGAAGGAAATATTTTACAAATTATCTTTTTCGCACTGTTTATTGGAATCGGAATTACGGTCATTGGTAAAAAGGGCAATACGGTATACGAATTTTTCGACGGGTTTGCAGAAGTGATGTACAAAATTACTGGTTGGGTTATGAAGATTGCACCGCTTGGGGTTTTCGGCCTTATTGCACCAATCGTGGCCCAATATGGAGCAGATCTTTTAATGCCGTTAATTAAAATCATTTTGGCTGTTGCCGTTGCCGTTATTTTCCACGCAATGATCGTTTATTCGACAGCGGTAAAAATGATCGGAAAAATGAATCCAATTACATTCTTTAAAGGAATTTTACCGGCTACGATGGTCGCCTTTAGTACAACGTCTAGTTCTGGAACATTACCAGTGACGATGAAAAATACGCAGGAAAATTTAAAGGTGTCCGAACGGGTTTCAAGTTTCGTTTTACCCCTTGGAGCTACTATCAATATGGATGGTACAGCCATTTATTTAGGAATCAGTACCCTTTTTAGTGCCCAATTATTCGGCATTGAACTAACATTCGCCCAACTTTTGATGATTATTTTGACCGGGACCCTCGCATCGATTGGTACAGCTGGAGTTCCGGGAGCGGGGCTAATTATGTTAACGATGGTTTTGCAATCGGCAGGTTTACCGTTGGAAGCCATTGCAGTCGTAGCGGGAATCGATCGGATTTTAGATATGTTTCGAACGGCGATTAACGTTATGGGGGATGCATCTGCAGCCGTGGTCGTTGCTTCTTCGGAAAATGAAATGGCACAGGAGAGCGAAAATTTCACTGCTTAACAAGGGAAGTCGGTTGATCGGGATATTCCCTCTACCAACACTTTGTAGATGTAGAAAGGTTTTTTTCAAAATGTCAAGTTCGGACGAAAGGCTCGTTTTCAATCATGGTAACGAGTCTTTTTGTGTGCAAATGACCGAGCCATTTCTCTCTTCTACCATCGTTTTTTGATCAATTTATGGTAAAATAGGACCAAATTATTTATATTGATAGCTAAAGTAGGTGGACAAGGGTGAAACTACATGTTAAGGCTCCTGCCAAAATTAATTTAACATTGGATGTCCTTCATAAGCGATCGGATGGATATCATGAATTGGAAATGGTGATGACAACGGTCGATTTAGCCGATCGGTTGGAACTAACCTTATTGGAAGAAGATCGGATTATCGTACATTCTGAAAGCCGTTTTGTGCCAAGTGGAGAACGAAATCTCGCATATCAAGCGGCAGATATGTTAAAAAGAGAATTGAATATAAGAAAAGGGGTTGAAATTTCAATTGAAAAACATATCCCTGTTGCAGCTGGATTAGCTGGGGGAAGTAGTGATGCAGCGGCGGTTTTACGAGGATTGAACAAATTATGGAATCTACGCTTATCCCTTCACGAATTAGCAGAAATTGGGGCAAAAATTGGATCGGATGTTCCTTTTTGTGTATATGGGGGTACAGCGTTGGCAAAGGGGAGGGGAGAGATTATTACACCGCTTCCACCCCCACCTAGTTGTTGGGTTATTTTAGCAAAACTACCTATAGGTGTTTCCACAGCAGAAGTATATGAAAATCTATCCCTCGACAAAATCGAGCATCCGAATACCGAAATAATGGTTGAAGCGATAAAAAATAACGATTACTTTACCATGTGTCAAAATGTCGGAAATGTTTTGGAAAATGTAACACTCATGCGTTATCCGGAAGTAGCGGATATAAAAGAAGACATGTTACGTTTCGGTGCAGATGCGGCGTTGATGAGCGGTAGCGGTCCAACCGTCTATGCTCTTGCGCGTCATGATTCCCGTATGCATCGAATATACAATGGCTTACGGGGGTTTTGTCGTCAAGTGTATGCGGTACGAATTTTAGGAAAGGGAGAAGAATGGGGAGACTCTTGATAATATCCGAACATTGAAATAGAATATAAGCATAAACATTCGTAATTTGGAGGTGGCTTTGTGGGTTGGAAAAGAAGTGAACGGCTCATCGATATGACTCATTATTTTATGCAACATCCGAACACGCTGATCTCCCTCCCTTTTTTTTCGGAGCGTTACAGTGCAGCTAAATCTTCCATCAGTGAAGATCTATCCATTTTGAAGGATACCTTTGAAAAGCAAGGGATAGGAAAATTGGTTACGATACCTGGAGCGGCTGGCGGAGTGAAATACTATGTGCAGGTAAAGGATAATATGGTCAAACCGTTTGTGGAAGAACTATGTCAAATTCTTGAACATCCGAATCGGCTATTGCCAGGTGGATATTTGTACATGGCCGATATTATCGGAAACCCTGTTTTAATGGATCAAGTTGGAAGGATGCTTGCGTCTAAGTTTAGCGAACGGCCCATCGATGCTGTGATGACCGTTGCAACAAAGGGGATACCCCTTGCTTATGCGACGGCTAAATATTTGAACGTTCCGGTAGTAATCGTTCGAAGGGACTATAAAATTACAGAAGGTTCAACGGTAAGTATAAATTATGTCACCGGTTCATCGAAACGAATTCAAACGATGCTTTTAGCAAAAAGAAGTTTAGACGAAGGGGCGAAAGTTTTAATCGTTGACGATTTTATGAAAGCCGGAGGAACCATTAATGGTATGATTAGTTTGTTAAAAGAATTTAATGCGGATTATGAAGGAATTGCCGTGCTTGTTGAGGCGGAAGATGTACCGAACCGTCTCGTGGATGAATATATTTCCATCGTAAAACTTCAAGATGTGAACGTGGAGAGTAAAAAAATCAAAGTTCGGGAAGGAAATTATTTTTCAAAGGGGGAATAAAGATGAAGGAAATTCATACGAAATTGGCTCCGGAAGCAATCGGTCCATATTCTCAAGCAATTCAATGGAACGGTCTAGTTTTCACATCAGGGCAAATTCCTTTGACGAAGGACGGACAATTGGTCGATGGGGGGATTGAGGAGCAGACGGAGCAAGTTTTAAAAAATTTGAAAGCGGTTTTGGAAGAAGCGGGGTCCTCCCTCCAAAAGGTTATTAAAACGACTGTTTTTTTGAAAGATATGAATGATTTTCAACGAATGAATGCAGTCTATAGTCAAGTTTTCTCGGAACATCAGCCAGCCCGATCGGCGGTAGAAGTAAGTCGTTTGCCAAAAGATGTCCTCGTCGAAATCGAAGCGATTGCGGTGGTTGAACCAGTTTAAAAAGTAAGAGAGAAACGAGTCTTGTATTATCTGATGAAGTGGATTGTATCAAAAAAACAAAAAAGGTTTTTGAGAGGAAAAATTGGAAAAATTTTTTGAAAGAAAGAAGGAAAAATAAAATATTTGTAGAATTGTATTTATTAACCTCGTAATAAAGGTGGTGAATGAAGTGGAAGTAACAGACGTTAGACTTCGTCGAGTAAACACGGATGGAAGAATGAAGGCGATTGCATCAATCACGATGGATAATGAATTTGTCGTCCACGATATTCGCGTAATTGACGGCAATAATGGACTGTTCGTTGCAATGCCAAGTAAACGTACCCCTGACGGAGAGTTTAGGGATATTGCCCATCCGATTAACTCCGCAACAAGAGCGAAAATACAAGAAGCAGTGCTAGCTGAATATCATCGCTTAGGTCAATTGGAAGTGGAGTATGAAGAAGCAGGCGCTTCATAATGTAAACATCAAGAGCCTACTGGGTAAAGTAAGGCTCTTTTTTTTGTTATAATGCCCTCATTCCTCATTTTTCCAATCCCTCCTTTTCTTTCAATTCATTCACCCAATTCACAAAACGTTGAGCTATCTTTCCTTGAAATGATTTTCTATTTGGGATATATTCATTATGGATAACAGTGAGTATTGGAGGACGGCTTATGTCAAACCGGTACGTGGTTGTGCTTGCTGCAGGGCAAGGAACACGAATGAAATCGAAATTATATAAAGTTCTACACCCTGTTTGTGGCAAGCCAATGGTACAACACGTCATTGAAAATGTACAGGGAATCCAAGCAGAACAAGTGATTACGGTCGTAGGATTTGGTGCAGAAAAGGTTCAGGAAGTACTTTCGGAATCGAGTCAATTCGTTATACAAAAGGAACAATTAGGTACGGCACATGCAGTTATGCAAGCGAAAGAGCTATTAAAAGATCGGGATGGAACGACCCTCGTGATCTGTGGGGATACCCCGTTGATCAAAAGGGAAACATTGGAAGCTATGGTCAGCCAACATGAAAAGGAAGAATCCCATGCAACGGTATTGACCGCAAAGGCAGAGGAGCCAACTGGATACGGAAGAATTATCCGCAACGATAAAGGACAATTGGAAAGAATTGTAGAACAAAAGGATGCGACGGAAGAAGAAAAACAAGTAAAAGAAATCAATGCAGGGACCTATTGTTTTGATAATCGGTCATTGTTTTCGGCTTTGGATAAAGTAACGAACGACAACGCCCAAGGGGAGTATTATTTACCGGATGTACTGGAAATTATGAAGAAGGAAGGGAAAATCGTCTCAGCTTTTATGACGGATGATTTTTCCGAGACTTTAGGCGTAAATGATCGCGTGGCATTATCTAAAGCGGAAAAAATTATGCGAAAACGGATTAATGAAACCCATATGAAAAATGGGGTAACGATCATTGATCCAGACCAAACGTATATCGATTGTGGAGTAGAAATTGGACCAGATACGATTATTTATCCCGGTACAGTGATTAAAGGAAGTACGGTTATTCAATCGGATTGTGTCATCGGTCCGAACACTGAAATCGTCGATAGTTTTATCGGGGAAAAAACGACGGTTCGTCAATCGGTTGTAACGGAAAGTAAAGTTGGTCGGAATGTACAAGTCGGTCCATATGCCCATATTCGTCCGAAATCTGACATCGATGATGAAGTTCGCATTGGGAACTTCGTTGAAATTAAAAAAACGACCTTCGGAAAGGGAAGTAAGGCATCCCATTTATCTTATATTGGAGATGCAGAAGTTGGAAAAAATGTTAACATCGGTTGTGGAACGATTACGGTCAATTACGACGGTACGAATAAATACAAGACAGTTATTGAAGATGAAGCATTCATTGGCTGCAATAGTAATTTAATTGCCCCCGTCACGGTTGGAAAAGATTCGTATATTGCAGCAGGATCAACGATTACGAATGATGTTCCAAAACAGGCTCTTTCCATTGCCCGGGCTCGTCAAGTCAATAAGGAAAATTACAGTCAAAAATTCAAAAAAAAGAAATAAATACGGAGGTTCCATCATGCCCATCAGATATCCAGATCGAAAGCTGAAAATCTTTTCATTAAACTCGAATCGTGCGTTGGCGGAAGAAATAGCCGAAAAGATTGGCGTTAGTTTGGGGAAATGTTCGGTAAAACGATTCAGTGACGGGGAAATTCAAATCAATATTGAAGAAAGTATCCGTGGTTGTGATGTGTTTGTCATTCAATCAACGAGTTCTCCCGTTAATGAACATCTAATGGAATTATTAATTATGATCGATGCTTTGAAAAGAGCATCTGCTAGGACTATAAATATCGTCATGCCTTATTATGGTTATGCTCGTCAAGATCGAAAAGCCCGTGCACGGGAACCGATTACTGCTAAATTGGTTGCAAACCTGTTAGAGACAGCGGGTGCAACTCGAGTGATTACGTTAGATTTACATGCTCCTCAAATTCAAGGTTTTTTTGATATACCAATTGACCATTTAATGGGGGTTTCCATTTTAGCAGAGTATTTTGAAAAGAAAAAAATAGATGAAATCGTTATCGTATCGCCGGATCATGGAGGGGTTACACGTGCTCGGAAGATGGCTGATCGATTAAAAGCCCCGATTGCGATCATTGATAAACGTCGACCGAAGCCAAATGTGGCAGAAATTATGAACATCGTCGGACATATTGAAGGAAAAACAGCTATTTTAATCGATGATATTATCGATACTGCGGGAACGATCACCCTTGCGGCAAACGCCCTTATCGATAATGGGGCAAAAGAAGTTTATGCCTGCTGTACCCATCCAGTTTTATCCGGTCCAGCTATCGAAAGAATCGGCCATTCTCAAATAAAAGAATTGGTCGTAACAAACTCTATTCCATTACCTAAGGAAAAAGAAATTGATAAAATTGTTCAGCTGTCAGTAGCATCCTTGATTGCTGAAGCGATTGTTCGCGTATTTGAAAATAAATCGGTAAGTGTGTTATTTTAGTAACAAGAGGGGTAACCTACTCGGTTACCTCTTTTAGTCTATTATCGACTGAGGAAAAAATTTGCTAATCCCATTTAGAGGTAAAACATTGAATTTTGTCAACACCTATTCATCTTTTGAATAGTTATAGTAGGAGTGGTCTTTTTGAAATTAATTGTTGGATTGGGGAATCCAGGGACAAAATATGAGGAAACGAAACATAATGTCGGTTTTAAGGTCATTGATGAATTATCGAATCGGTTTCATTTACCTTTAAAAAAATCAAAATTCCGGGCATTGATGGAAAATGGTGTGATTAAAGGTCAGAAAATTATTTTAATGAAACCGTTAACGTATATGAATTTATCTGGAGAAGCGATTGCACCTGTTATGAATTATTTCGATATTCCTCCTTCCGATTTATTAGTTATCTATGATGAAATGGATTTGCCAGTCGGAAAAATTCGACTACGTTATAAAGGGTCTGCAGGTGGCCATAACGGTGTAAAGTCGATTATTCAACATATCGGAACAGAACAATTTAATCGAATTCGTATAGGAATTGATAAACCAAAACTAGGGATTTCGACTGTTGATCACGTTCTTAGCACCTTTCGTCCATCAGATCGAAAAATCATAGAAGAAATGATTCAAATTAGTGCCGATGCTTGTGAGATGTGGTTACAATCACCTTTTATTGATGTTATGAATAAGTATAATCAATCATCCTGATTCGGCAGTTACGGAAGGCGAGGCCATTGAATAACATCATCCAAAAAGGTTCATACTGAAATTAACAATGATTTAAAAGGGGAAATTGGATGATGGTTATTCATTACATTTGCCGTTATTGTGGTGTGCAAGTAGGCAAACTGGAAGGGACACACTTCCAATCGGAACAATTGGGCTTTCATAAATTGACGGATGCAGAACGATCAGAAATGATTGAGTATAACCGTAACGGTGATCTTTATGTAAAGACAATCTGTGAAGATTGTTATGAAGCGTTTCGAACGAATAATGACAATTATTACAATGATTATATTATTCATTAAAAGCTTTGGAAGTCCAAAGCATTTTTCTGTTAGAAAATGAAATTGTTGATTAAAACGTAGTTGGTAAAAAACTACCTTTTTAGTAAGAAGTTTTTTTCATATTCATAGAGTTTTCTCAATGGGAAGAAGGAGGCAACGATGGAAGGTTTATATACCGCTTTAATGGAAAGTGATGATGTAATTAATGTATCTGGCGGTATAGAGGAAGGATTAAAGGAACAACTGGTTGCTGGACTTTCCGGCTCGTCCAGAACCGTTTTTATCGCTTCCTTGTATAAAAAATTGGACCGCCCACTCGTAATCGTTACGTATAATTTATTGCAAGCCCAAAAATTATATGATGATATCATTCAATTACTACCGGAGGATTCGGTATACTTATACCCAGCAAATGAAGTGATGATTGCCGATATGAGTATTGCCAGTCCTGAATTGAAATCCCAACGAATTGAGACATTAAATTTTTTAGTCCAGAGTGGTAAAGGGATTATGATCGTACCGGTTGCTGCTTTACGAAAAATACTTCCCCCGAAAAACCTTTGGAAAAGATATATTTTCAAATGGAAAGTAAATGAAGTGGTTGATTTGGGGGAGTTGTCCCAACAACTCATTCGGATGGGATATGTCCGTTCAGACATGGTTTCATCCCCCGGTGAATTTAGCATTCGCGGAGGAATAATCGATATTTATCCGCTAACGGAAACGGATCCGTTACGAATTGAACTTTTCGATGATACGATCGAGTCAATTCGTTCCTTTTCTGTAGACACTCAGCGTTCAAAGACGGAAAAGGAAGAGGTTACAATCGGTCCAGCTGCTGAAATGATTTTCGAAAAAACCCACTACGATCGTATCGTAAAAAAATTGGAAAAGGGTTTAACGAATAGTTTACAAATCATCAAGGATGAAAAAGTAAAGGAAGAACTGATTAATCAAACACAGTACGAGTTAGAACAGTTAAAATCAGGGACAACTCCTGACCAAATTTTTAAATATCTAGCATTCGCATATGATCATCCGGCCAGTTTACTAGATTATGTTCAAGATCAGGCCCTATTATTGGTCGATGAAGTGAATCGGGTTGTTGAGATGAAAGAATCCCTTGAAAAAGAAGAAGCACAATGGAAAACGAGTTTATTAGAAGAGGGAAAAATCATTCACGATGTGAAGCTCACCCATGATGGCTGGAACATGATCGTTCATTCCCGATTTCCCGTCCTTTATTTCTCCTTATTTTTAAGACATATACCTGGGGTTTCTCCTCAAAATATCGTCAATGTTTCTAGTAAACCGATGCAAAATTTCCATGGCCAAATTCATGTGTTGAAAACAGAACTGGAAAGATGGAGAAAAAGTAAGTTTACCATCGTTTTTTTAGGCGCAGACGAAGAGCGAATTCAAAAACTAGAAAAAGTTTTCGATGATTACGATGTGGACGTTTCTTTAAATAAGGAAGGGAAACAACTTTTTCCGGAAAAACCGCAAATTGTGAAAGGAAATTTAAATAACGGTTTTGAACTCCCGATGTTCAAACTTTGTGTTATTACGGAAGGAGAAATTTTTAACAAACGATCGAAAAAAAATGTAAAAAGAAATCAAAATATCTCCAATGCGGAACGAATTAAAAGTTATTCTGAATTAAACATTGGTGATTATGTCGTTCATGTCAACCATGGAATCGGTAAGTATTTAGGAATTGAAACTTTACAAATCAACGGTGTTCATAAAGATTATTTGCAAATTAAATATCAGGGAAATGATCAATTATATGTTCCGATTGAGCAAATTGATTTAGTTCAAAAATATGTTGGAACGGAAGGTAAAGAACCAAAAATTTACAAGCTTGGCGGAAGTGAATGGAAACGGGTCAAACGGAAGGTAGCATCCTCCGTTGAAGATATCGCCGATGATTTAATCAAGTTATATGCGGAACGGCAAGTATCAAAGGGATTTGCATTTTCAAAAGATACGGATTTACAACGGGAGTTTGAAGTGAGCTTTCCTTACCAAGAAACAGAGGATCAACTCCGTTCGATTGAAGAAATTAAGAGAGATATGGAAAAGCCGCGACCGATGGACCGTCTCCTTTGTGGTGACGTAGGTTACGGAAAGACGGAAGTGGCATTACGGGCAGCTTTCAAAGCAATAATGGACGGCAAACAGGTGGCCATTTTAGTTCCAACGACAATTTTAGCTCAACAACATTATGAAACGATGCGGGAACGATTTCAAGATTATCCGATTAAAATCGGTATTTTAAACCGTTTTCGGACGCGAAAACAACAGCAGGAAACGTTGAAAGGTTTAAAGGCTGGAACGATCGATATCGTCGTCGGAACCCATCGGTTGTTATCGAAGGATGTACAGTTTCGAGATTTAGGATTGTTGATCATTGACGAAGAACAACGGTTCGGTGTAACCCATAAGGAAAAAATTAAACAATTAAAATCCAATATTGATGTCCTTACATTAACAGCTACACCGATTCCAAGAACATTGCACATGTCTTTATTAGGTGTTCGGGACTTATCGGTAATCGAAACACCTCCGGAAAATCGGTTCCCTGTACAAACGTATGTGACAGAATACAACCTTTCCCTCGTGAAAGAAGCGGTGGAACGGGAACTGGCAAGAGATGGGCAAGTGTACTATTTGTATAATCGAGTGGAAGATATCGAAAGGAAGGCAGAAGAAATCAATCAGCTTATTCCTGATGCTCGAGTTACTTATGCCCACGGAAGAATGAATGAAACGGAATTGGAAAACGTGTTACTTTCCTTTTTAAATGGGGAATACGATGTTTTAGTTAGTACGACGATTATTGAAACAGGGATCGACATTCCGAATGTAAATACGTTAATCGTGGAAAATGCAGATCGAATGGGGCTATCCCAACTTTATCAGCTCCGGGGTCGTGTAGGGAGATCCAATCGGGTTGCTTACGCCTATTTCACTTACAAACGGGATAAAGTATTGACGGAAGTTGCAGAAAAACGTTTGCAAACGATTAAAGAGTTTACGGAATTAGGTTCCGGATTTAAAATTGCGATGCGGGATTTATCAATACGAGGTACGGGAAACATTTTAGGCGCCCAGCAACACGGATTTATTGAATCGGTCGGTTTTGAAATGTATTCACAAATGTTGAAGGAAGCGATTGAAAAAAGAAAGGGAGAGGTTCAAAAGGACGATTCCCTATCGGTCGAAATCGATATCGGATTGGATGCGTATATTCCCGATGAATATATTTCGGATGGTTACCAAAAAATTGAAATGTATAAACGGGTTCGTGGGATCGAACAGATCGAAGATATTACAGAGCTTCAAAAGGAGATGATTGATCGCTTTGGGAAGTATCCGAAAGAAGTCGATCGGCTATTTTCAATTGCAAAATTGAGAGTTTGGGCGGGATCTGTAAATGTGGAGTCGATCAAACGGACGAAAGATGGGTACGAAATTCTTTTCAAGGAACAAGTTTCTTCAAACATGCATGTCGAAAAGTTTGTGGAACATTTCCACGAATTCGGCCGTATGATCGGTTATGGCATGGATGACAAAAAATTTAAAATGGTCATCTATTCCAGAAGGGAAACGGAGGAAAAAGTTTTTTCCGTATTAATGACAGTTATGGAACAAATCCCAAACCTTTTATCACCACAAAAAGTTAAATCGGTATCATAAGGGATTGGAATTAGGAAGGTAGATCTTCGTTATGTGCACGAAGCACGTTAAAAAGACGTTTGAATAATCAGAAAAAATAACTACCGGTTGGAAAAGGAAAATTATACCGGATTTACCAATAGTTCTAATTTAAAGAAAAAGTTGTCCTTTGTGTATAGAACTTTCCATAAGATAAATACTATCCATAATAAGATAATGATTTCAAAAGGATTGACAAACGAGAAGGTGAGTGAAGGTGAGTTTGGCTGAAGGCGGAAGGAAAGCAACAGGAACCTTCGAACGACGAAAAGGAAATCATTGTCACGTATGAAAATCATCATAAGAAAGTGAGGCAACAATAGATGAAAGCAACGGGTATTGTAAGGCGAATTGATGATTTAGGTCGTGTTGTTATTCCAAAAGAAATTCGAAGGACGTTAAGAATCCGAGAAGGAGATCCGTTGGAAATTTTTGTAGATCGTGAAGGGGAGGTAATTTTAAAAAAATATTCCCCCATTAGCGAGCTAAGCGACTTTTCCAAGGAATACGCCGAAGCCTTGTTTGATAGTTTAGGTAGTCCGGTATTAATATGTGATCGGGATACGATTATTGCCGTAAGTGGCGGTTCAAAAAAGGAATATTTAAATAAAAATATCAGTCAGTTGGTTGAAAAGATCATGCATGAACGGACGCCGATTTTGGAAACTTCATCTTCATCCGTTGAAATTGTTGAGGGGAATGAAGAAACGTACGAATCGTACACCGTTTGCCCTATTATTGCCAACGGAGATCCGATCGGTGCGGTAATGATATTATCAAAAGAAGGTACATTAGGTGAAGTGGAAAAGAAAGTAGCAGAAACGGCAGCGGGATTTTTGGCTAGACAAATGGAACAATGAAAAAGACAACTTTTAGTAGTTTAAACCTATCGATAAATTCTTGAAAAACTCGGCATGAACATAGGCCGGGTTTTTATCATTTGTGTCTGAAAAAAAGAACGGTATGCAAAAAAACGTATCCGCTCATCTTTCCTCTTGTGATAAACTGTAAAGGAATATAGCTGATTATTATATGATGTAGCAGGTGTGTTTATGGATGGTTGGATGAAACAGAATACACAAAGGTTTATGAAAGGTACGTTACTTTTATCCATTGCGGCTTTGATTACAAAAATATTAAGCGCTGTTTACCGTGTGCCATTTCAAAATATCGTCGGGGATGTGGGGTTTTATATTTACCAACAAATTTATCCCTTTTATGGAATAGCGATTACGTTGACGACTTATGGTTTTCCCGTCATTCTATCGAAAGTTATGGCAGAATGTATGGGTAAAAAACATAAAGGTGGATTTACCCATGTTTATACAGCTTTTATTTCTATTTTTTATTTTTCCCTTATTGTATTTTTGTTTCTTTTTTTCGGTTCGGGATTTTTGGCACGTCTAATGGGTGATAGCCGATTAGTTCCATTGATTCAAACGGTGTCGTTCATGTATTTACTCGTCCCCTTCATCTCAGTTATGAGGGGATTCCATCAAGGGATGGGGAATATGATCCCAACAGCCTTTTCCCAAATCGTGGAACAAACAATTCGAGTTGTTTTTATTTTACTGACTTCATCTTTCCTTATTTGGAAGGGACACTCTTTGTATCATGTGGGAATCGGTGCCTTTTTATCTGCCCTTTTCGCCAGTTTGATTTCAACCCTATTTCTTTTGGTAATCACTTTGCGAAGTTTTCCTTTATTTCAAGTTCGAAATAAATTTTCCTTTCGAATGATTTTCAGGCCTTCTATTCGGATGATTGTACAAAGTATTGCCGTTAGCATAAGTGGTTTATCGTTAATTTTATTTCAAATGGGTGATGCTTTTCAATTGTATTCCCAGTTGGTTCAATCGGGTATTGATGAAATGAAAGCGAAAATGTTAAAAGGTGTATTTGATCGGGGGCAACCCTTATTGCAAATTGGAATTGTGCTTATCACATCCTTTAGTTTATCTACCGTTCCTTTTATTAGTTCTAGTGTACATAAGAATGAAAGAGAAGCGAAGGAATACGTTCGTTTTGCTTTACAAATGAGCATAGCTTTTAGTAGTGCAGCGACGATCGGTTTAATAGCTATTATGGATCCGTTAAATACGATGTTGTTTGAAAATAATACAGGAACGTTGGCGTTACAACTTTTGTCTCCGACCGTGTTTTTCGCATCCCTTTTTATGACGACATCTGCTGTATTACAAGGATATGGACATGTATATTTTCCTGCAGGAGCAGCATTGTTCGGTGTTATGATCAAATTGACCATGAATCCATTGTTGATTACTATGTACGGCATCAATGGGGCAGCCATTGCTACGACTTTATCCTTTTTTTTCGTATCCATGATTACTTTGGTAAAACTAAAGCAAAAAGTCGATTTATTAGCCGTATTTCGACGACGGTTTCTTTCCACCGTTTTGGTTTCCCTTATTCTTTTGGGTATATCGATCCTCCTTCTTTATTTCGTTTTCCATAGTATCGAACCTTATTTTGCAAGCAACCGACTGTTTTCTACGATTCAGGCAGTAGGGATAGCAATAGTTGGTGGAGTCGTTTTCCTTTTATCTTTCCTACGTGCTGGAATCTTAACAAAGGATGAAATTGAGCTTTTACCATTCGGGGACAAATGGTCAAAACTTTTAAAAAATGGTCGTTAGAGGTGAAAATGAAAAGTGACAAAGAATACGATAATTGTTGTTGGATTAGGTTCCGGGGAGTTGGATCAAATGCCCCTTGGTGTGTATCGACTCCTTCAAAAGTCGAATCGAATTTTTGTAAGGACGAAGGAACATCCATCCGTAAAAGAATTAGAAGAGGAAGGACTTCTTTTTTCTTCCTTCGATTCTATTTATGAATCGGAACAAAATTTTGACGAAGTTTATGAGAAAATTACGAACCGATTAATGAAAGAGGTGGAGGAAGATTCCCTCGTTTATGCCGTTCCCGGTCATCCCCTTGTGGCTGAAAAAACGGTCCAGCTTTTGTTCGAAAAATCAAAGGGGAAATGTGACGTAAAACTGTTTGGAGGACAAAGTTTTTTAGATGCCTTATTCCAATCGGTTCAAATCGACCCGATCGAAGGATTTCAACTATTGGACGGGACCAGTTTACGTAAGGAGGACATCCAACCGACCCAACATTGTATCATCGGACAAATATACGACACATTTACTGCATCAAGCATAAAGTTGGAATTGATGGAAGTGTATCCGGATGACTATGAAGTATATTTGATTACCAGAGCAGGGACAAAAGGGGAAAGTGTACAAAAAATCCCTCTTTACATGCTCGATCGGGATTTTCAAGTCTCGAATTTAACGAGTCTTTATATTCCCCCCGTTCAAAAAGAGGATTTATTATATAAACGGTTTTCCTATTTACGAGAGGTAATCGCCACTTTGAGGGGACCAAATGGATGCCCGTGGGATCGAAAACAGACTCATGAGACGTTAAAAAAATATTTACTGGAAGAAGCATACGAATTATTAGCGGCCATCGATGAAAAGGATGATGTCCATATCGTTGAGGAATTGGGGGATGTATTATTACAAGTCATGCTTCATGCACAAATTGGTGAAGATGCTGGATATTTTACCATTGACGATGTGATTGAAACATTAGTAAGGAAGATGATTCGCCGACATCCCCACGTATTTGGTGATCGTACGGTTGTCGATGCCGATGAAGTGGTGAAAAATTGGCAAGAAATAAAAGAATCGGAAAGGGATGAAGATGACACGTCCCTTACTAAAAAAATCCCTAAAGGATTGCCAGCTTTCATACAAGCGTTTGAAATTCAAAAGGAAGCATCGAAGTTCGGTTTCGATTGGGAAGAGGTAGATCCCGTTTTTGAAAAGGTAGCGGAAGAACTGAAGGAGTTAAAAGCAGCCCTTAAGGATGGGATGAAAACGGACGATATAAAAAATGAGATGGGAGATGTGTTATTCTCTGTCATTAATTTGGCAAGGCATCTTTCTATCCATCCAGAGGAAGCACTATTTCAAACGAATCGAAAATTTTTGAAACGTTTTGCTTTCATCGAAGAGGAAGTAAAAAAACAGGGAAAATCATTGCAACATTTTACTCTTGAGGAATTGGATCATCTGTGGGAAGAAGCGAAAAAACAACGGTAATTTTTTAAGAAAAGGAGATTGTCCTATGTCTATGCGATTGGATAAATTTTTAAAAGTATCTCGGATTATTAAAAGAAGAACCCTTGCAAAGGAAATTGCAGATCAAGGGAGAATTTCCATCAATGGTCATACAGCAAAAGCGAGTTCAACGGTCAATGTTGGAGATCAATTAGAAATTCGATTTGGACAAAAGATATTAACCGTCAAAGTGGAAAAACTGGTGGAAACGACGAAAAAGGAAGAGGCAAGAAATATGTATACCGTTTTAAAAGAGGAATTTTTAAAAGACTCTTTCTAACGGATTTTCCCTTCGATTCGATTCAAGTAAATGGACAAATTTTCGTTCTACTAACAAAAGGACAGGCATACATATTGAGTAAGGAAAAGAATGAGTCGAATCGGGGGATGAATATGAACCAATTTGATGATCTAACGAAAAAGGAAAGAAATATCGGACAAGACCATGACGTCATTTTACGGGGTCGGAAAAGATTAGATATTACCGGTGTGAAACAAGTGGAAAGCTTTGATAATGAGGAATTTTTATTAGAAACGGTGATGGGGTATTTGGCCATCCGCGGGCTGAATTTACAAATGAAAAATTTAGACGTGGATAAAGGTGTTGTATCCATTAAAGGAAAAATTTTTGATCTCGTATATTTGGATGAGCATCAGGGGGACAAGGCTAAAGGGTTCTTTAGCAAGTTGTTCAAATGAGTTTGACCGTACAATTATCTACTTTACTCGCCATGATCGGTGTTGGCGTATGGCTTGGAATGGCTGTAGATACGTATCATCGCCTTTTTAACCGAAAACGACATAAAGGGTGGTACGTATTTATTCAAGATTTTTTGTTTTGGCTCTTTCAAGCATTATTTACCTTTTATATTTTGTTTTTAGTAAACAACGGGGAACTAAGATTTTATATTTTCCTTGCCATATTATGTGGGTTTGCCGTCTATCAAAGTTTACTAAAACATTTATATTTGTCCGCATTGGAGCAATCAATAGGGTTTGTCCATTGGTTTTATAAAATGTTAAGAACGATCTTTTATCGGGGCGTATGCAAGCCAATTATAACCATCATCGGTTTTTTCATTACCATTTGTTTATTCATTCTGCGAGGTATTTGGACCATTGCCAGACAAATAAGCAAACTGATTTTAAGCATTTTATATATTTTTTCCAAACCTTTTTTATTATTAGGAAAATTTATATGGAACCTTTTCCCGAAATCCATTAAAATGTATGTATATAAACGATTTCATTCGATACAAATTTTTACTAAAAACCTTTGGCGAAAACTCGTTATGAAAAGAAAGTAAGGGGAGGTAGTCTGCGATATGGAGAATAAAAGGCACCGTATACCCGTTGTCAATCAAAGTTATATGAGAAGCCAACAGCAGCAAAATATCCAACTGATGCGGAAGAAAAAAGGGCTTATACGCAGACTGTCGGTGTTTTTTACTATTGCTTTTCTCCTCGTCTTTTTCCTCGTAAAAACACTTCAGGCCCAAGGAGAATTGCTTCAATCGAAAAAGGAACAGTTGAAAACGATCGAGGCTGAATTGGAACAAATGAAAAACACCCAATCGGTTTTGGAAGAGGAAATATTAAAACTGCAAGATGACGAGTATATCGGTAAGTACGCGAGGCAAGAATATTTTTTGTCAGATGATGGAGAGATTATCTTTTCCATTCCAAATGAGGAAGATGAAAAAAACGTAGATTGACACTTAAATTTCAAATTGACTATAATATAAATGACTGTATTTTTTAAAATTTTAAGGAGGAAAAACTTTTTTATGTCAATTGAAGTAGGCAGCAAGTTACGTGGGAAAGTAACAGGAATTACGAATTTTGGCGCTTTTGTAGAGCTCCCAGGCGGCTCGACAGGACTAGTGCATATTAGTGAGGTCGCGGATACGTATGTAAAAGATATTAACGATTATTTAAAAGTTGGCGACCAAGTTGAAGTGAAGGTTATGAATGTTGAGAAGGATGGCAAAATCGGCTTATCCATTAAAAAAGCAACGGAACGAGAACATGCACCTAGACCTAGACACGGGAAACAGTCTGGAAAAAACGCCAATGAGTTGTTTGAACAAAAAATGGCTCGTTTCTTAAAAGATAGTGAAGATCGATTAGCTTCGTTAAAACGCAATACTGAATCAAAAAGAGGAGGTAGGGGTGCTAGGAGAGGTTAACTTGCTGTCTAAAAAAAAAGCAGGTTTAACGGAAAAACATATATGAAAAAACGAAAATTTGATGCTCGTAAGTGAATCGTGGATCGACGAGCATTTCAATAGATTTGAAAGCTATTTCCGAAAAGGGGATAGCTTTTTCTTTGTATCAAAAAAGAAACCAAAAAACGGACAATTTTCTATGAAAAAAGTCATAAATCTTTCTCGTGTCGAATGAGAAAATAGTGATTTGGCAACATTCATCGGAAATAATATGTCGTTGCCTTCCGTTTAGATGTACCCTTTCCCCTATTTTCGTAGAGAAACGTCGAACTATTTTTTAGATTAGACAAGTTATTTTGACAATCTTTTGAAATTTCATTCTTTATAATAGTTTGAAAAGGATTGAGGAAGGTGGTAGGAAATGGGGAAAACATCTAGCTTTTATATGAATCCGATGCAAGAAAGGTCGATGGTGCGGTATCAAGGTGTGATGAAAGAATTTGTGGAGTCATTCGTGAGAAAACTGGAGTATGTATTTATTTATCGTGGTTTGCTGTTATTTTTACTCGGTTTTATGTTGGGAAGGGCGTTTATCTTATCTACACTCTCACCATTTAGTTTACCCTTTTTTGCTGCGGTGTATTTAATTCGGAAAGATCGAGCACATTTTGCTATGATTGGGCTGATCCTTGGTTCGTTAACGATTTCTTTGTACAACGCTTTGTATACCTTTTTGGTTATCGGATTGTTTCTAATTTTCTACCGTATACTTAAAGGTGTGATCAATAATGAGATTGGAATATTCCCCTATTACGTCTTTATTTCCATTTTCATGGGGCGAACCTTTTTGCATATTTTAGAAAATGGAGATATGTCGATTTATTTTCTACTGTTAGGCGGAATTGAAGCAGTACTTTCCTTCGTATTGACCATTATCTTTTTGCAAAGTATTCCGATATTATCGACGTTGAAAAAACATCAATCGTTGAGAACAGAAGAACTCGTTTGTTTAATTATCTTACTTGCTTCCGTTATGACCGGAATTATAGATTGGAAGATCATGGATCTATCTATGGCAAATATATTTGCAAGGTATTTTGTTATTTTATTCGCTTTTGCAGCAGGGGCTACAGTCGGTTCTACCGTAGGAGTGGTAACTGGTCTAATTTTTGGCTTGGCGAATGTTGAAAGTTTGTCGGAATTAAGTTTATTAGCTTTTGCAGGTCTTTTAGGAGGATTATTGAAAGAAGGGAAAAAACTTGGTGTTTCCTTAGGGTTATTCATTGCGACTTTGTTAATTGGCATATACGGAACAACAGAAGCCCCGTTAACAAACAATTTATTGGAATCGTCTGTTGCTTTTCTCTTCCTTCTTTTGACTCCACGAACTTTAAGTGAACGGATTGCAAAAAATATTCCGGGTACGCCAGAATTTACCGCAGAACAACAGGCGTATATGAAAAAAATTCGGGATGTGACCGCTCAAAAAGTGAATCAATATTCCTCAATCTTTCGGGCGATTTCTGCAAGTTTTGCAAAACAAAATGAACAAATGGAAACGGAAAGGGAGCGGGAAATCGATTATTTTCTCAGCAACGTTACCGAAAAAACGTGTCAAACATGTTTTAAAAAGGAACAATGTTGGGTTCAACAGTTTAATAAAACGTATGATTCGATGAAACAAATTATGACGGAATTAAATGAACAAGAAACATTAAGTAACAAAACGATAAAAAATTGGAAAGACCATTGTGTAAGGAGCAAGCGGGTCATCGATGCCATTCAAGAGGAATTGTATTTTTACCAATCGAACGAAAAATTGAAAAGACAAATGAAAGAAAGTAGGAAGCTCGTCGTCGATCAATTGGAAGGCGTATCACAAGTAATGGAGAATTTCGCAAAGGAGATCCGTCGGGAACAGGAAAATCACGAAAAACAAGAGGAACAACTGATGAATGCCCTATTAGCAATCGGTTTAGATATTGACGATATTGAAATTTACAGTTTGAAATCCGGTGAGGTTGATATCGATATACGGTTTCCTTATTGTGATGGAATGGGTCAATGTGAAAAAATTATCGCTCCATTATTGTCGGATATTTTAGGAGAAACGATCGTCGTTCATCGAGAAACCTGTGCCCAATTTCCACAAGGTACGTGCCTAGCCACTTTTCGTTCTTCTAAAGCTTTCGTTGTGGAAACAGGAGTTGTTTATGCGGCGAAGGATGGGGGATTTGTTTCAGGCGACGGTTATGAAATGATGGAACTGGATTCAGCGAAATTTGCTTTAGCCATTAGTGACGGCATGGGAAATGGAGAACGGGCCCACCGGGAAAGCCAAGAAACGTTATCTTTATTGAATAAAATTTTACAATCCGGTATCGGGGAAGAAATTGCAATAAAATCAATCAACTCAATTCTTTCTTTACGAACGACGGAAGAAATTTACTCTACCCTCGATTTGGCCATTATCGATTTGCAAGATGCCCAAGCAAAATTTATTAAAGTAGGATCGATGCCGAGTTTTATTAAGCGGGGTAACAAGGTCATCAAAATTCAAGCAAATAATTTACCTATTGGGATTTTACACGACTTTGAAGTAGAAGTGGTCAACGTCCAATTAATGGCAGAAGACTTATTAATTATGATCAGCGACGGTATTTTAGAAGGGAAAAAACCGGTTGAGAACGTGGATTTATGGATGAAACGGAAAATTTCGCAAATTGAAACCGATGACCCTCAAGAAGTAGCGGATTTACTTTTAGAAGACTGTATACGTTCAAGGGGTGGACAAATCGAAGACGATATGACCGTTTTAGTGGCCAAAATTAAACATAATCTTCCGAAATGGACATCCATCCCGGCGCAATCGATTCGGAAGTGGGCTTGAAAAAAGAAAGGTCCAGTATATTTCAGAAGAAAGTTGTAAAGGTGTGTTTAAAACTTTTTCCCTTCGTCAATGATGGTAAAAAACACACGTTGGAGGGGAAAAGATGAAACAAGGAACGATCAAACAAATCCTGTTAATTACTGATGGCTGTTCCAATGAAGGTGAAGACCCAGTAGCCATGGCAGCGTTAGCAAAAGAACAAGGTGTTACGGTAAATGTGATCGGTGTGATGAAAAATGATACAATCGATGAACAAGGAATGAAGGAAATCGAAAGCATTGCTGAACAAGGGGGCGGTGTCAGCCAAGTCGTCTATACAGAGATGTTGTCCCAAACGGTTCAAATGGTTACAAGGAAAGCGATGACGCAAACATTGCAAGGTGTGGTTAATCGTGAATTAAAACAGATTCTCGGTTCGGAAACGGAAATGGAAGATTTACCCCCTGAAAAACGAGGGGAAGTTTTCGAAGTTGTTGAAGAGTTGAATGATACGGTTAATTTAGATGTACTCATTTTAGTTGATACGAGCGCCAGTATGAAGTATAAACTTCCGACGGTAAAAGAGGCCCTTCTCGATTTATCGTTAAGTCTAAATGCACGAACTGGAAATAATCGATTTTCGGTATTTGTATTCCCTGGGAAAAAACAATTCGTAAACAAGTTAATGGATTGGACACCGAATTTGGACACATTGCCTTCCATCTTTTCAAAACTTTCATCCGGAGGGATGACTCCAACTGGTCCAGCTATTAAAGAAGCGCTCCGCCATTTCACAAAAAAACGTTCGATTAGGGGACTGTTGACGGCAAATGGCGATGAATACTTTGAAGAGTCCGTTTAACATTCCGAACGGTCGTTGTATTGAAGGTAAATGGCATAAAAACCGATACAAAATTCAAAAGGAGCTAGGAAGAGGGGCGAATGGAGTCGTCTATTTGGCTGAATGGAAAGGAAGGAAGGTCGCCGTTAAAATCAGTGACAATCATTTGACGATCACTTCAGAAACGAATGTGTTAAAGGCGCTATCAAAGGCTCAAGGGATCGCCCTCGGGCCTTCTTTATTGGATGTGGATGATTGGGAAATTGGCAGTAGAAAATTTTCTTTTTATGCAATGGAATATATCGAAGGTGAACATTTTCTTCAATTTATTAAACGAAAGGGCATGGTGTGGCTCGATATATTAATATTACAATTGTTATCAGATCTCCAATCGTTACATGAAAGGGGATGGATTTTTGGCGATCTTAAGCCGGATAATTTAATTGTCACACCCCTTCCTGTTAAAATCCGGTGCATAGATGTTGGGGGAACAACTGCTATTGGTCGGTCCATTAAAGAGTTTACCGAATTTTTTGACCGAGGCTATTGGGGGTTAGGCAGCAGAAGAGCAGAACCTTCTTACGATCTGTTTTCCGTAGCTATGATTATTGTGAATGCCTATTATCCGGATCGGTTTCCAAAAAAGATTGGCGGGATTCAACAACTACAAAAGATGATTGTTCAAAAAAACGGATTACATAAGTATGAGCCGATCTTATTACGGGCGTTGACAGGAAAATATCATCAAGCGAAGGAAATGAGACTGGACTTATTAACTTTCGGACAGAAAAAAATCAAGAAAAATCAACCCTCCCGTCCTTTAAAGGCGAAGGTTCCATCCAATCCACCACAGTCGAAACAAAAAAGGACAGCTGGATGGCTGGAAACGATTTTTATCTTTTTAATCATCAGTCTTTTTTATAGCCTTTATATTTTTGGACAAATTGGCTAAAATACAAGCCATCCAACGATCGTCGTCCAAACTTTTTAACGAAACATTAGGCAATGGATGGAATAGAAAGAAAAGGTTTATTTTGCAATGAATTCTTACCACTGTTTTTAACAAAAAGGTAGTGAAAAGTAATGAAAAATGATAGGATATGTATTAGGTTGCTTAAATATTGTCATCCGGTATGGGCAATATGTATACAAAATTCGTAAATAATGGATGTTTTAGTAAAAATGTTTTCAAATTATCATTTAATAGGGTAAAATATTGAGTAATAATAAAATGAGGGCAAGAAAAATGGGTTCGTTTGCAAATAAAGTAAAAAATTTCATCGAACAAAACGAATTGTTATCCGAACATGATAAAATTTTAATAGGTGTGTCTGGTGGACCTGATTCCTTAGCTTTGCTCCATTTTTTTGTATCCCTCCGTGAAGAAATGAATTTGCATATTACCGCATGTCATGTGGATCATATGTTTCGTGGAGAACAGTCTTTTTCTGAAATGAAGTATGTAAAACGGATTTGTTCTGAATGGAACGTTCCTTTCATTGGAAAACGTATTAATGTCCCGGAAGAAATGAAAATAAGGGGTGGAAATCCCCAATCCATTGCTAGACATTTGCGGTATCGCTTTTATGAAGAGATTATGACAGAACTAAATATTCCGCTTCTAGCCCTTGGTCACCATGGGGATGACCAAATGGAGACAATTTTAATGCGTCTTACTCGTGGGACTTCTGTCGGTGCTTCAGGCGGGATGCGGGTAAAACGCTCCTTTGCTAACGGGTGGATTATTCGACCATTTTTATGTTTAACGAGATCGGAAATCGAGTTGTATATTGAACAAAACCGATTGAAACCCGTTTTTGATCCAAGTAATAAAAAGGATGTATATACACGGAACCGATTTCGGAAACATATTCTCCCCTTTTTAAAAGAAGAAAATCCGAATGTCCATCTCCATTTCCAACAGTATAGCGAAGACGTACATGATGATGACGATTATTTATCCCAATTAGCAGAGAAGGCGAGTAGCTCGATTATGAAGAGGGAAACGGATCGGGTATCGTTTACTGTCAGTGCGTTTTTACAACTTCCCTCTCCGTTGCAAAGGCGTTGTCTTTTTCAAACGATATCCTCTTTCCATTTGGATGGTCAGTCTACCAATTTGTCATCATCCCATATTCGAAAAGCTATCGAAATGATCAAAGGAAAAGGAGCTACAAGAAAAATCGATCTTCCTGGTCACGTTCAAATCATCCGTTCTTACGACAGTTGCATCATTACTTTAAGAAGGGAACGAACGGGGTATTCCTATTTTTTAGAAATTGGTGATACGGTCACACTCCCAACAGGTGGATATTTTTCCATGAAAGAAGGAATTTGTAAAAGAGAGGATCGAACTAAGTTTCTCCTCCCTCACAATACAAAATTTCCTTTACAAATCCGGACGAGGAAAGAAGGCGATCGGATTCGTTTAAAAGGAAATGGTGGAACAAAGAAATTGAAATCTCTATTTATCGATGAAAAAATCCCTTCCTTCTTACGAGATGAGTGGCCGATTGTGACCGATGCGGATGGAGAAATATTATGGGTACCGCTACTTAGAAAGTCGAAATTTGAAGCACCAGTGGATGGGAAATATTTCATATTACAATACAAGCCATAACTTCTGGGAGGAACAAAATGAGACAAGATATTGAAAAAATTCTTATAACTGAAGAAGACATACAAGAAAAAATTAAAGAATTAGCGAAAACATTAACGGAAGAATATAAAGATCGAAATCCACTTGTAATCGGTGTATTAAAGGGAGCCATGCCTTTTATGGCAGATTTAGTAAAGCGGATCGATACATATTTAGAAATGGATTTCATGGATGTTTCTAGTTATGGAGGGAAAACCGTCTCTTCCGGTGAGGTGAAAATATTAAAGGATTTGGACACTTCTGTAGAAGGGCGGGATCTTTTAATCATCGAGGATATTATTGATAGTGGCCTCACGTTACATTATTTAGTAGAACTATTCCGCTATCGAAAAGCAAAATCCATTAAAATTGTCACTTTACTAGACAAACGAGAAGGTCGAAAAGTCGACATTCAAGCGGACTACGTTTGTTTCAACATTCCAAATGAGTTCGTTGTTGGATACGGACTTGATTATGAAGAAAAATACCGGAATTTACCCTATATCGGTGTTTTAAAACAAGAGGTATACACAAACAAATAGCGGGTTGAAAGATAGTGGTGCGACATCCCTTATGTATGTGCAGCCTTCTATTCGAAAAGGAAATTGGAAAAAGGGATTTTCGCTCCTGTTGATATGAATTTCTTGTAAAAATCGAAACTTCTATGATACTATTTAATAAGTTTGTTTCCCTTGAGAGGAGGTCAAGGATGAATCGGATTTTACGAAATACCGTTTTTTATCTACTTGTCATTTTAGTGATCGTTGGTCTCGTTAGTATTGTTACAGGAGGACAAGAGACGAACGAACAAATGACACAAGATCAGTTTATCACCCATTTAGAAAATGGTGAAGTGGAATATTTCCAAGTACAACCTGAGAGACAAGTTTATAAAATAACAGGAGAATTAAAATCTGCAGATAATAATAAATTATTTACCGTTAACGTATGGAACAACCCATCGATATTAGAACGGATTGATCAAGCTGCCGAAAAAACAGGGACAGAACAGAAAATTTTAATGGCAAAAGAAACGAGCGGATGGATCCAATTATTGACTAGTATGATTCCGTTCATCATCTTGATGTTTTTCATCTTTTTCCTACTTAACCAATCCCAAGGCGGCGGCGGCCGAGTTATGAATTTCGGTAAGAGCAAAGCAAAAATGTATAATGACGATAAGAAAAAGGTACGGTTCAGCGATGTGGCTGGGGCCGATGAAGAGAAACAAGAATTAGTAGAAGTGGTCGAATTTTTGAAAGATCCACGAAAATTTTCCGAACTGGGGGCACGGATTCCAAAAGGTATTTTGTTAGTTGGACCTCCAGGAACTGGGAAAACGTTGTTGGCTCGAGCCGTTGCAGGTGAAGCGGGCGTCCCGTTCTTCTCAATTAGTGGTTCAGACTTTGTTGAAATGTTCGTCGGTGTCGGTGCTTCCCGTGTACGAGATTTGTTTGAAACGGCTAAGAAAAATTCACCTTGTATCATTTTTATTGATGAGATTGATGCGGTCGGACGCCAACGGGGTGCAGGTCTCGGTGGTGGTCACGATGAGCGGGAACAAACGTTAAACCAATTGTTGGTTGAAATGGATGGTTTTAGTGCCAATGAGGGAATTATCATCGTCGCAGCAACGAACCGTCCCGATATTTTAGACCCTGCTTTATTAAGACCAGGTCGATTCGATCGTCAAATTACCGTAGGTCGTCCGGATGTCAAAGGAAGGGAAGCGATTTTGCGCGTCCATGCACGGAATAAACCGTTAGATGATTCGATTGATTTGAAAACGATCGCCATGCGAACACCGGGATTTTCCGGAGCCGATTTAGAAAACTTATTAAACGAAGCAGCCCTCGTTGCAGCTCGGGCAAATAAAAAGAAAATTGATATGAGTGATATCGATGAAGCGACGGATCGGGTGATTGCCGGACCAGCGAAGAAAAGTCGAGTCATTTCTGAAAAGGAAAGAAAAATAGTCGCTTATCACGAAGGTGGTCACGCGATCATTGGGCTTGCTCTCGATGAAGCTGAAATGGTCCATAAAGTGACGATTGTCCCCCGTGGACAGGCGGGTGGCTATGCGGTCATGTTGCCGAAGGAAGACCGGTATTTCATGACAAAACCGGAATTGCTCGATAAAATTACCGGATTACTTGGTGGACGGGTAGCAGAAGAAATTGTATTTGGAGAGGTAAGCACAGGGGCGAGTAACGACTTTGAACGGGCAACAAGTATTGCGCGTCGAATGGTAACAGAATTTGGTATGAGTGATAAACTCGGACCATTACAGTTCGGTTCGCCTCAAGGACAAGTATTCCTTGGAAGAGATCTCCATAATGAACAAAACTATTCCGATAAAATCGCTTATGAAATTGATACAGAAATTCAAACGATTATCAAACAATGTTACGATAAGGCCAAACGCATTTTAACGGAAAAACGTGAGGAATTAGAACGGATTGCTCAAGCATTACTAGAAAAAGAAACCCTTGATGCAAAACAAATTCGCCATTTGTACGAACATGGAACCCTTCCTGAACCAGAAGATTTGGCGAAAGAGGAAACAGAGGAAAAGGGCGAAGAAAAAGAATCGGTGAAAATTCATATTAATGATGAAAAACGTTCCGCCGAAAAGTCTGATGATCAAGAAGAAAAAGAACAAAATCAAAAGGGTTCTGAAGCTGAAAAAAAGCAAGAATTCGACACATGGCTAGAAAATCAAAAGAAAGATTCCCAAGAGAAAGATGAATAATATACGTTTGGAGTGTCTGGAAAACGGGCACTCTTTTTTATTCAAAAACTTCTAAACGAACGGTGAAAAATCGATGCAAAAAGTTTTTTTCCCTTTTTGTTTATGTTAAGATTTTGTGTGGATTCTAATATTTAAAGTTGGTGAAAATATGATTTTAGCATTGGATGTTGGGAATACGAATATCGTCATTGGAGTATATGAAAACGATGAATTGAAGCATTATTGGCGTATCGAAACGAATCGGGACAAAACAGAAGACGAGTATGGGATGCTTATAAAGGCTTTATTCGAACA
Source organism: Fervidibacillus halotolerans (assembly GCF_026547205.1). Taxonomy (GTDB): domain Bacteria; phylum Bacillota; class Bacilli; order Bacillales; family Caldibacillaceae; genus Fervidibacillus; species Fervidibacillus halotolerans. The sequence goes on from NZ_CP106877.1 coordinate 2,667,339, forward strand.
TGAAAACAGGAAGATTTCCGAAGTAAAGGGAATCATTATTTCCTCAGTCGTTCCACCAATTATGTTGTCTTTGGAAAAAATGTGTGAAAAATATTTCCATTTAAAACCGCTCGTCGTCGGCCCGGGGATAAAGACCGGTTTGAATATCAAATATGAAAATCCGAGGGAAGTTGGGGCAGACCGAATTGTCAATGCAGTTGCAAGTATCCATGAATACGGAAGTCCCCTCGTGATCGTCGACTTCGGTACAGCGACAACTTTCTGTTATATTAACGAGCAGAAACAATATATGGGGGGAGCCATTGCACCGGGCATTATCATTTCAACGGAAGCTTTGTATACGAAGGCAGCCAAACTCCCACGTATTGAAATAACGACACCCGAGTTAATCATTGGGAGAAACACGGTGGAGGCGATGCAGGCGGGCATTGTATACGGATATGTCGGCCAAGTAGACGAAATCGTTCGGCGAATGAAAAAGATTGCTAAAAAGCCACCGAAAGTTATTGCTACGGGTGGACTTGCACCGCTCATTGCAGAAGAATCGAGAGAAATTGAAGTCGTAGATCCTTTCCTTACCTTAAAAGGTCTTTATTTAATTTATAAAAAAAATGTTGATCGAAAAGAAAAAAATGGATACAATCGGTAAAAATATTGATACGAACGAAAAAAGGGCAAAGGAATACGGAATCCTTCGCCCTTTGAAAATTTTTTTTTGGTTGGAGGAATAAAGATGACGGATTATTTGATTAAAGCGATGGCTTACGACGGAGAGATCCGCGCCTATGCTGCTGATACGACAGAAACAGTGAAAGAGGCACAAAGGCGCCATGATACATGGGCGACTGCATCCGCTGCTTTAGGACGGACGATGACAGCGACGGTTATGATGGGATCAATGTTGAAGATGAATAGTCGTGTAACGGTGAAGGTAGAAGGAAATGGTCCGTTAGGGGCAATCATTGTTGATACGGATGAAAAAGGTCACGTCCGAGGTTATGTAATGAATCCCCATGTCGATTTTGAAACGAATGAATTTGGTAAATTGGATGTAAAACGGGCAGTGGGTACGAAGGGGACCTTGACCGTCATTAAAGATTTAGGATTAAAAGAAAAATTTTCCGGTCAAGCTCCTCTCGTATCCGGAGAATTAGGAGAAGATTTCACATATTATTTTACAGTCTCTGAACAAATCCCATCGTCCGTTGGAGTGGGTGTTTTAGTCAATGTCGACCATTCGATCTTAGCCGCGGGAGGATTCATTATTCAAGTCATGCCCGGTGCTTCGGACGAAACGATTTCGGAAATTGAAAATCGGTTGAAAACGATGAAGCCCATTTCAAATTTAATTGCGGATGGAAGAACACCGGAAGAAATTTTAGAAGAGGTATTAGGAAAAGGGAATGTGAAAGTTTTAGAAAAAATTCCGGTTCAGTTTCAATGCACTTGTTCTAAAGAACGTTTTGGAAATGCCATCATCAGTTTAGGTGCAAAAGAAATAGAAAATATGATCGAAGAAGACGGAAAAGCGGAAGTTCGTTGCCATTTTTGCAATACGGTTTATTTATTTTCAAAAGAAGAATTGGAAAAACTGAAAAAACAAGCAAAATCGGTTACATGAATGAATAAATCGAAAAAAAAACCGTAAAAATTGACAGTGGACTTAAATTAAACATATGATAAAAGTAATCCAATAAATTTACTAGGAATTAGGAGGGGTTACAATGGTGCGCGCTGTCCACTCAGTGGCAGATCTCGTCGGAAAAACTCCAGTTGTTAAATTAAATCACGTCGTCGGTCCGGAATCGGCTGAAGTATATTTAAAATTGGAGTATTTTAATCCAGGAAGTAGTGTGAAAGATCGAATCGCCTTAGCGATGATCGAAGATGCGGAGAAAAAGGGAATATTGAAAAGGGGAGATACAATTATTGAGCCGACAAGTGGGAATACGGGGATCGGTTTGGCGATGATTGCTGCAGCGAAAGGATATAAAGCCGTTCTTGTTATGCCTGAAACGATGAGTATGGAACGGAGAAATCTTCTCAGGGCATACGGTGCTGATCTCGTTTTAACACCAGGCACGGAAGGAATGAAGGGTGCGATTAAAAAGGCGGAAGAGCTCGTAAAGGAAAAGGGTTATTTTATGCCACAACAATTTAATAATGAGGCAAATCCAGAAATTCACCGGCTTACGACGGGACCGGAAATTATCGAACAGATGGGCGATGAGCTCCATGGATTTGTGGCCGGAATCGGTACAGGCGGGACGATTACCGGAGCAGGATCCGTTTTAAAAGAAAAATATCCGGATATTAAAATTGTCGCTGTCGAGCCGAAGGATTCACCCGTTCTTTCAGGGGGAAAACCAGGTCCCCATAAAATTCAAGGAATTGGAGCTGGCTTTGTACCGAACGTGTTAAACACGAAAATATATGACGAAATTATTCAAGTAACGACGGAAGAAGCATTTGAAGCAGCACGAAAAGTGGCAAAATATGAAGGTATATTAGGAGGAATTTCTTCCGGATCTGCCATCTTTGCCACATTGAAATTAGCGGAACGGTTAGGAAAAGGGAAAAAAGTATTAGGAATCGTCCCGGATAATGGGGAACGTTATTTGAGCACTCCGTTGTATCACTTTGAAAAGTAGAAGCGATGGTCTTGATCGCTTCTTTTTTCTATGTGCAGCCGGCATGGATGTAATCTCTAGGGTGAAAGTCCCGAGCCACGAAGGCAGAAGTAGTGGTTAGCCTAACGCAAGGGTGTCAGTGGTGACGCGGAATCTGAAGGAAGCGAGCGGCAAACTGGGTCTCTCGGAACACGAACTTCATATAAGGCTAGATATCATTGAATGTGGTATGTTAACACTAAATTGGACAATTTTTTTAAGGTCCATCAACTAGCCACCATTGACTTTGCTATTGTTTGTGTTGTGGATTGTATGCAGGTTAGGCGAAAATAAAGCCTAAAGGGTAAATACAGTCTAAATCACCTCGAATTATTTCATACTGATCGAGACAGTGAATTTAAAAATCGTTTGATCGATCAAACGTTAGAAACGTTTGGTATCAAAAGATCTCTATGCGAAAAAGGAACCCCTCATGATAATGCAGTTGGGGAACAGTCTAAAGGTTACTGGCGAATTTCAAAAAGTCCCATATTACACAAAACCCTTGGAAACCCTATTGGAGTGACCAAGGGCTTAAAAGTCTACAAAAACGTTATGAATTTTTGCGTCATCTATCTTAATTGAACCGCCGTATACGGAATCGTACGTACGGTGGTGTGAGAGGACGGGGGTTAATCTCGCCCTCCTACTTGATTTATAAATACGATTGGTTTCATTGTATTTTCCCTTCTTTTTCCTTAGCGATTTTCCTTCAGTTTGTTAAAATGAACGGTAGGAATCTATTTAGGAGTGATATCATGGTTGTTTCTTCAAAAGGTTTTTCATTGGATTTTTCCAAAAAAACGTATGTAATGGGTATATTAAATGTAACACCCGATTCCTTTTCCGACGGGGGAAAATATTCGGAAATTGAAAAGGCAGTGAATCATAGTAAACAAATGGTCGCATCTGGAGCGGACATAATCGATATTGGAGGCGAATCAACTCGCCCAGGGTTTACACCGGTTTCTGCAGAAGAAGAAATAAGACGAGTGCTACCGACTATCACTGAGCTGGTTAAGGAAATTTCCCTACCCCTTTCCATCGATACATATAAGGCGGAAACGGCAAGGAAGGCGATCGAAGCAGGGGCACATATCATCAATGACATATGGGGTGCGAAAAAGGATCCGGAAATTGCTGATGTAGCAGCTCGATATGAAGTCCCTATTATTTTAATGCATAATCGGAAGGAACCGAATTACGACTCGTTTTTAAGGGATGTGATGTATGATTTATATGAAAGTATATCGATCGCTAAAAAAAAGGGCGTACCCGATGAGAACATTATTTTGGATCCGGGAATTGGTTTTGCAAAAACGTACGAACAAAATATCGAATTGATGAAAAATCTCGATAAAATTGTTGCATTCGGTTATCCCGTATTATTAGGAACTTCTAGGAAATCAATGATCGGAAAAACCCTCAATTTACCGGTGGAACAACGTTTGGAAGGAACGATTGCTACCGTTTGTTATGGCATTACAAAGGGTTGTTCGATTGTTCGAGTTCACGATGTAAAGGAAGTTTCTCGGGCCGTTCAAATGATGGACGTGCTGCAAGGAAAGGGAGAAATAAAGGGGTTTTAAAGCTTGTAAATTTTTTAACTGCTCCACTTCCGTAAGTTCGTGCTTTCGAGGTGAGAAATCGTATAAGATTTGTATAGGTTCATCTCTTGTAAATGATTCTTTTTAAAATTTGGGCAGGTGGTTGCATGGATCGCATTTATTTAACAGGAATGGAATTTTATGGGTATCATGGCGTTTTTCCAGAGGAAAACAAGTTAGGCCAACCTTTTATCATCGATTTAACGCTCGATTTAGATCTCCGTAAAGCTGGTGAAACGGACGATTTAACCTATACGGTTAATTATGGAAATATATTTTTAAAATGTAAACAAATCGTTGAAGGAAAAGCGTACAAATTAATTGAATCGGTTGCGGAAAAAATAGCTGAAACCCTTTTAGTTGACGAACCGTTGATCGAAAGTTGTACCGTTAAAGTGATGAAACCGAAGGCTCCGATTCCAGGTCGATTCCATTCAGCGGCAGTGGAAATTACTCGGACAAGAGAAGGAAAAAAATAAATCGTTTGGAAATCATTTTCCGACTATTATTTAAAGGAAGATGTTATAATGGAACAGATTGCATATTTGTCTTTAGGTTCTAATATCGGGCAGAGGGAACATTTTTTATCCCGTGCAATAGAACAATTGGAAGATACGAAAAAAATACAGGTTGTTGATTTTTCTTCCATTTATGAAACGGATCCAGTCGGTTATAAGGATCAATCGAATTTTTTGAATATGGTTATTGAAATACGTACCGAATTGACACCTGAACAATTATTAAATGAAAGTTTAATGATTGAAAAAAAACTAGGGAGAAAAAGGGAGATTCGGTTTGGTCCACGAACGATTGATATCGACGTATTGCTTTATAATCAAGAACTGATTCATACAGATCGTTTGATCGTACCTCACCCGCGAATGCATGAGAGATCCTTTGTTTTAATACCTTTGGTAGAAATTAACGGGTCGTTATATTTGCCAAATATCGACGTCTCGGTGAAAAAGCAAATGGAAATAGTCGGAGCAGAAGGGGTTCGGATATGGAGGAAAAAACAATCCGTGAATGTGTATGATCTTTTCAAAAATTAGAAGGTTACCAATTCAGCCCTCGACATACTTTCGTTAAAATAGTTCACATATAAAAAATATATTATGATTTTTAGATAATGGATACAAAAAAGAGATCTATTGAAGTCATGTTAGAAAGGGAAGGGGGATTTTATATGTTTCAAATCGGTAATATTCCTTTAAAAAACCGAGTCGTTTTAGCACCGATGGCAGGCATTTCCAACTCCGCCTTCCGCCTAACCGTTAAGGAATTCGGGGCTGGACTTGTCTATGCCGAAATGATTAGCGATAAAGGTATCGTGTATAAAAATGAAAAAACGTTAAATATGTTATATATCGATGAAAGGGAAAAACCGATTAGTCTACAAATTTTCGGAGGCGAGAAAGATTCTTTAGTCGAAGCAGCAAAATTTGTGGATAAAAATACAAATGCGGATATTATCGACATTAATATGGGTTGTCCGGTGAATAAAATCATCAAATGTGAAGCCGGAGCAAGGTGGTTATTAAACCCCGACAAAATTTACGATATGGTTTCCTACGTCGTCGAGGCCGTAGAAAAACCGGTGACTGTGAAAATGCGAATCGGCTGGGATGACGAGCATATATACGCTGTAGAAAATGCTCAAGCGGTTGAACGTGCGGGAGGTGCGGCTGTTGCCGTCCACGGACGTACCCGAGTGCAAATGTATGAAGGGACTGCAAATTGGGATATCATTCGGGATGTAAAACAAGCGGTAAACATTCCAGTTATTGGAAATGGGGACGTAAAAACCCCTCAAGATGCAAAACGAATGTTAGATGAAACAGGGGTCGACGGAGTGATGATCGGTCGGGCTGCTTTAGGTAATCCTTGGACCATCTATCGGACAGTGAAATATTTAGAGACTGGTGAATTGACCGGTGAGCCGACTGTCCGAGAAAAGATCGATGTATGTTTGCTTCATATGAAACGGTTAATCTCCTTGAAAGGTGAAAAGATTGCTATTAAAGAAATGAGGAAACATGCCGCATGGTATTTAAAAGGTATTCGTGGTAATGGGAAATACCGAAATTTAATCAATAACTGTGATACGAAGGAAGAACTTGAATCGATCTTACAACAACTAGTGGAAGAAAAGGAAAAGGAACAATACGCACATCAAATTTGACTGGAAGTTGCGAATTTGAATGGATCAGGTTAAATGACAACTCACCTATCCATTAATTAACACCCCCTTCAGACATATCAACCGGATGTTTCATAAATTTCAAAACTTCTATGATCCTTGTTTGACAATCAGATCCAAATTAACCTATAATTATCTTGATATCGACTACTGCCAGTATGTACTGGCAGTTTTCGTATATTAAAAACATATCTCAATTATACTATTTTTATTTTCAGGATAAATAATAAAGGTGGCGATGTATCGATGAATCATGATGAACTCAATGATCAGCTAATAGTTCGTCGCGAAAAGCTCGATCAGTTACGTGCTAAAGGTATTGATCCCTTTGGCCACCGTTTTGATAGAACTCATACAACAGAAGAGCTCTTTCAATTATACGGCGATCTCTCCAACGAAGAATTGGAACCGAAAAATATCCGAGTCCAATATGCCGGTCGAATTATGACAAAACGAGGAAAAGGTAAAGCTGGCTTTGCCCATGTGCAAGATCGAACAGGACAAATTCAGATTTATATTCGCCTCGATGCGGTTGGGGAAGATGCTTATGAACTTTTTAAAACAGCGGACTTAGGAGATATCATTGGGGTAACAGGTGTCGTTTTCAAAACGAAAGTCGGTGAATTGTCTATAAAAGTTGACGGTTTTGAATTATTAACAAAATCTTTACGACCCCTTCCTGACAAATTCCACGGATTGAAAGACGTGGAACAACGATATCGGCAACGATATTTGGATTTAATCGTGAATCCGGAAAGTAAACAAACATTTATTACAAGAAGTTTAATCATTCAATCGGTCCGTAGGTATTTGGATGAACACGGTTATTTGGAAGTGGAAACACCGATGATGCATTCGATACCCGGCGGTGCCGCAGCAAGACCTTTTATTACCCATCACAATGCCTTGGATTTGGATTTATATATGCGAATTGCCATCGAACTTCATTTGAAACGGCTAATTGTCGGTGGTTTGGAAAAGGTATATGAAATCGGCAGAGTTTTTAGAAATGAGGGCATATCCACAAGGCACAACCCCGAATTTACAATGCTTGAACTATATGAGGCATATTCGGACTTCAACGATATTATGAATTTAACGGAAAATTTAATTGCTCACGTGGCTAAAGAGGTTTTAGGTAAGACAAAAATACAGTACGGAGAATATGAGGTAGATTTGACGCCGAAATGGAAAAGGCTTCATATGGTAGATGCTATTAAAGAACATACGGGTGTCGATTTTTGGGAACATATGACCGATGAAAAAGCCCGTCAATTAGCGAAGGAACATAATGTTGAAATCAATGATACGATGCAGTTTGGTCACATTGTAAATGAATTTTTTGAACAAAAAGTAGAGGACCAGTTAATTCAACCAACCTTTGTTTATGGCCATCCTGTAGAAATATCCCCTCTAGCTAAGAAAAATGCGGAGGATCCCCGTTTTACTGATCGTTTTGAATTGTTCATCGTTGGCCGGGAACATGCAAATGCTTTTACGGAATTAAATGATCCAATTGACCAAAAGCAACGTTTTGAAGATCAATTGAAGGAACGAGCCCAAGGCAATGACGAAGCACATATGATGGATGAAGATTTTATCGAAGCATTGGAATATGGCATGCCTCCTACCGGTGGTTTAGGAATCGGTATCGACCGACTCGTTATGCTCTTGACCAATTCTCCATCCATTCGTGACGTATTGCTTTTCCCTCTTATGCGTCATAGATAGAGGGGAAATAAGCGGTACCCGATTTTGATATTATTCGGGTACCTTTCTTTTTAAATAGCATTTTAGATTAACAAATATGGAAAAATAAAGACAGAAAATATTTCAAATTTTAACCATGTTGTTTAAAATAATATACATGAATTTCTTAAAATTTTTTTGTTGCATTTCTCGGAAATTGGTGGTATAGTATTGAATGTTGACACGAGAAACAAAAAAGTTATTGACAACTGATTTAAAAGTTGTTAAAATAGAAAAGTCGCTCAAATGAAGAGTTGGCGAAGATTGAACCTTGAAAACTGAACAAGACGAAGCGTATTAATTTTGAGCAATCAAACTTTTTGGAGAGTTTGATCCTGGCTCAGGACGAACGCTGGCGGCGTGCCTAATACATGCAAGTCGAGCGAACTTTTAAGGGGCTTGCCCTTTAAAAGTTAGCGGCGGACGGGTGAGTAACACGTGGGTAACCTGCCTAGAAGATCGGGATAACTCGTGGAAACGCGAGCTAATACCGGATAGGTTCTTTCTTCGCATGGAGGAAGAAGGAAAGTCGGTTTTGCCGACGCTTCTAGATGGGCCCGCGGCGCATTAGCTAGTTGGTGGGGTAAAAGCCTACCAAGGCGACGATGCGTAGCCGACCTGAGAGGGTGATCGGCCACACTGGGACTGAGACACGGCCCAGACTCCTACGGGAGGCAGCAGTAGGGAATCTTCCGCAATGGACGAAAGTCTGACGGAGCAACGCCGCGTGAGCGAAGAAGGTCTTCGGATCGTAAAGCTCTGTTGTCGGGGAAGAACAAGTACGGTAGGAAATGATCGTACCTTGACGGTACCCGACGAGAAAGCCACGGCTAACTACGTGCCAGCAGCCGCGGTAATACGTAGGTGGCAAGCGTTGTCCGGAATTATTGGGCGTAAAGCGCGCGCAGGCGGTCCTTTAAGTCTGATGTGAAATCTTGCGGCTCAACCGCAAGCGGTCATTGGAAACTGGGGGGCTTGAGTGCAGAAGAGGAAAGCGGAATTCCACGTGTAGCGGTGAAATGCGTAGAGATGTGGAGGAACACCAGTGGCGAAGGCGGCTTTCTGGTCTGTAACTGACGCTGAGGCGCGAAAGCGTGGGGAGCAAACAGGATTAGATACCCTGGTAGTCCACGCCGTAAACGATGAGTGCTAAGTGTTAGAGGGTTTCCGCCCTTTAGTGCTGTAGCAAACGCATTAAGCACTCCGCCTGGGGAGTACGGTCGCAAGACTGAAACTCAAAGGAATTGACGGGGGCCCGCACAAGCGGTGGAGCATGTGGTTTAATTCGAAGCAACGCGAAGAACCTTACCAGGTCTTGACATCTCCTGCCAACCCGAGAGATCGGGCGTTCCCTTCGGGGACAGGATGACAGGTGGTGCATGGTTGTCGTCAGCTCGTGTCGTGAGATGTTGGGTTAAGTCCCGCAACGAGCGCAACCCTTGAGATTAGTTGCCAGCATTCAGTTGGGCACTCTAATCTGACTGCCGGCTAAAAGTCGGAGGAAGGTGGGGATGACGTCAAATCATCATGCCCCTTATGACCTGGGCTACACACGTGCTACAATGGATGGTACAGAGGGCAGCGAAACCGCGAGGTGAAGCGAATCCCAAAAAGCCATTCTCAGTTCGGATTGCAGGCTGCAACTCGCCTGCATGAAGCCGGAATCGCTAGTAATCGCAGATCAGCATGCTGCGGTGAATACGTTCCCGGGCCTTGTACACACCGCCCGTCACACCACGAGAGTTTGCAACACCCGAAGTCGGTGAGGCAACCCGCAAGGGGGCCAGCCGCCGAAGGTGGGGCAGATGATTGGGGTGAAGTCGTAACAAGGTAGCCGTATCGGAAGGTGCGGCTGGATCACCTCCTTTCTAAGGATAGTACATGAACGAATGACGCTTCGTCTTGTCAGTTTTGAGGGTTTAATCCCCTGAACAATTTTGGTGGTTAGGGGCCTGTAGCTCAGCTGGTTAGAGCGCACGCCTGATAAGCGTGAGGTCGATGGTTCAAGTCCATTCAGGCCCACCATAAAATCCATGCTTTTTATGGGGCCTTAGCTCAGCTGGGAGAGCGCCTGCTTTGCACGCAGGAGGTCAGCGGTTCGATCCCGCTAGGCTCCACATGAAGAAAAGATTTGTTCCTTGAAAATTAGATAAACGTAAGGCAAAACAAAACCGAGTAACGCGTTCAATTAGGTTAAGTTAGAAAGGGCGCACGGTGGATGCCTTGGCACTAGGAGCCGATGAAGGACGGGACAAACACCGATATGCTTCGGGGAGCTGTAAGTAAGCGTTGATCCGGAGATTTCCGAATGGGGAAACCCACTGTTCGTAATCGAACAGTATCCTTATTCGAAAGAATAAGGAGGGCAGACCCGGGGAACTGAAACATCTAAGTACCCGGAGGAAGAGAAAGCAAATGCGATTCCCTGAGTAGCGGCGAGCGAAACGGGAACAGCCCAAACCAAGGGGCTTGCCCCTTGGGGTTGTAGGACACTCAACACGGAGTTACAAAGGAACGGAGTAGATGAACCGGTCTGGAAAGGCCGGCCAGAGAAGGTAACAGCCCTGTAGTCGAAACTTCGTTTCCTCCTGAGTGGATCCTGAGTACGACGGGACACGGGAAATCCCGTCGGAAGCAGGGAGGACCATCTCCCAAGGCTAAATACTCCCTAGTGACCGATAGTGAACCAGTACCGTGAGGGAAAGGTGAAAAGCACCCCGGGAGGGGAGTGAAAGAGAACCTGAAACCGTGTGCCTACAAGTAGTCAGAGCACGATAATGTGTGATGGCGTGCCTTTTGTAGAATGAACCGGCGAGTTACGATCTCATGCGAGGTTAAGGGAAACCGGAGCCGTAGCGAAAGCGAGTCTGAATAGGGCGAAAGAGTATGAGGTCGTAGACCCGAAACCAGGTGATCTACCCATGTCCAGGGTGAAGGTAAGGTAACACTTACTGGAGGCCCGAACCCACGTACGTTGAAAAGTGCGGGGATGAGGTGTGGGTAGGGGTGAAATGCCAATCGAACTTGGAGATAGCTGGTTCTCTCCGAAATAGCTTTCGGGCTAGCCTCAAGCGAAGAGTCTTGGAGGTAGAGCACTGTTTGGACTAGGGGCCCTCATCGGGTTACCGAATTCAGATAAACTCCGAATGCCAACGACTTATGCTTGGGAGTCAGACTACGAGTGCTAAGATCCGTAGTCGAGAGGGAAACAGCCCAGACCGCCAGTTAAGGTCCCAAAGTATACGTTAAGTGGAAAAGGATGTGGAGTTGCCGAGACAACCAGGATGTTGGCTTAGAAGCAGCCATCATTTAAAGAGTGCGTAATAGCTCACTGGTCGAGTGACTCTGCGCCGAAAATGTACCGGGGCTAAACGTATCACCGAAACTGCGGATGGACACTTGCGTGTCCGTGGTAGGAGAGCGTTCTAAGGGCATCGAAGCCGGACCGGAAGGACCGGTGGAGCGCTTAGAAGTGAGAATGCCGGTATGAGTAGCGAAAGAAGGGTGAGAATCCCTTCCACCGAATGCCTAAGGTTTCCTGAGGAAGGCTCGTCCGCTCAGGGTTAGTCGGGACCTAAGCCGAGGCCGACAGGCGTAGGCGATGGACAACAGGTTGATATTCCTGTACCACCTAGGATCCGTTTGAGCAATGGAGGGACACAGGAGGATAGGGAAAGCGCGGTGATGGATATCCGCGTCCAAGCAGCAAGATGGAGGAAGAGGCAAATCCTTTTCCTCACACATCAAGCTGTGATGGGGAGGGAAATGAAGTACCGAAGTTCCCGATTTCACACTGTCGAGAAAAGCTTCTAGCGAGGATTCGGGTGCCCGTACCGTAAACCGACACAGGTAGGCGAGGAGAGAATCCTAAGGTGAGCGAGAGAACTCTCGTTAAGGAACTCGGCAAAATGACCCCGTAACTTCGGGAGAAGGGGTGCTTTTTGGGGTGCATAGCCCTGAAAAGCCGCAGTGAATAGGCCCAGGCGACTGTTTAGCAAAAACACAGGTCTCTGCAAAGCCGTAAGGCGAAGTATAGGGGCTGACGCCTGCCCGGTGCTGGAAGGTTAAAAGGAGAGGTTAGTGGCAACACGAAGCTTCGAATTGAAGCCCCAGTAAACGGCGGCCGTAACTATAACGGTCCTAAGGTAGCGAAATTCCTTGTCGGGTAAGTTCCGACCCGCACGAAAGGCGTAACGATCTGGGCACTGTCTCAACGAGAGACTCGGTGAAATTATAGTACCTGTGAAGATGCAGGTTACCCGCGACAGGACGGAAAGACCCCGTGGAGCTTTACTGTAGCCTGATATTGAATTTCGGTGCAGCTTGTACAGGATAGGTAGGAGCCGTGGAAGTGGGAGCGCCAGCTTCCATGGAGGCGTCGTTGGGATACTACCCTGGCTGTATTGAAATTCTAACCCGCGAAGTGGAATCGCTTCGGGAGACAGTGTCAGGTGGGCAGTTTGACTGGGGCGGTCGCCTCCTAAAAGGTAACGGAGGCGCCCAAAGGTTCCCTCAGAATGGTTGGAAATCATTCGCAGAGTGTAAAGGCATAAGGGAGCTTGACTGCGAGACGGACAGGTCGAGCAGGGACGAAAGTCGGGCTTAGTGATCCGGTGGTTCCGTATGGAAGGGCCATCGCTCAACGGATAAAAGCTACCCCGGGGATAACAGGCTTATCTCCCCCAAGAGTCCACATCGACGGGGAGGTTTGGCACCTCGATGTCGGCTCATCGCATCCTGGGGCTGTAGTCGGTCCCAAGGGTTGGGCTGTTCGCCCATTAAAGCGGTACGCGAGCTGGGTTCAGAACGTCGTGAGACAGTTCGGTCCCTATCCGTCGCGGGCGTAGGAAATTTGAGAGGAGCTGTCCCTAGTACGAGAGGACCGGGATGGACGCACCGCTGGTGTACCAGTTGTCCCGCCAGGGGCATCGCTGGGTAGCTATGTGCGGAAGGGATAAGTGCTGAAAGCATCTAAGCATGAAGCCCCCCTCAAGATGAGATTTCCCATATAGCTTCGGCTATAGTAAGAACCCTCGAAGATGACGAGGTTGATAGGTCCGAGGTGGAAGCACGGTGACGTGTGGAGCTGACGGATACTAATCGTTCGAGGACTTAACCTAATTGAAAGTCGAACTAGACAATTGAGCGCATGCGGCTGTTGCCTTATGTTATCTAATTTTGAGGGAATAAATATTCCTTGAATATAATACATCATACATCGTCCGGTGACGATGGCGAGAAGGTCACACCCGTTCCCATCCCGAACACGGAAGTTAAGCTTCTCAGCGCCGATGGTAGTTGGGGGTATCCCCTGCGAGAGTAGGACGTCGCCGGGCAAATGAAAGGGCAGTCTCAATTGACTGCTCTTTTTCTATTGGTCACATTTTAGAGATGGATCAAATGGAGATTTATAGCTCTATATTTAATGTGGTGGTCATGCACGGGTTCAAATTTTATTATCAGATAAGTATAAAGAAATTGGGATTCATGTGGAATAAAAGGAGTATTCCTCAAAAGGTACAGGCCATCATGCGAAAGCGCGACAGCCTGTACCTTAATATTTGACAAAGAACCAAAAATTATAAAAAGATAAGAAATCATACTTTTTTTCTCTAATCGTCTGACTAGGGAATAGTTTGATTACAGGGGGAGAAGAAAGTTCTTTCCTCATTCTGAAATATTTTTTAGGGATTAAAAAGATATACATGTCAAGTTTTTGATTCAGGGGAAAGTTAGTTGATTTGCAAAATAAATTATATAAACAACGGTTTCAAATGGGAAGAAAAAGAAAATGAGATGAATAAAAAGACATTAGCTGATTACCTGGGCGGGAAGATCACCTGTTTTCGCATAAATGTTTTCCATATAGGCAAATATAAAAACCCTCTACTTATTAAGTTTTTATCAATATCGAAAAATTAGTCTTCGTCATACATTTGTTGTCTGCATTTTTACCTTATATTTTTATTTATGGATTGTAAGTGGAATTATTGAAAAAAATCATTGTAATCGACGGTTTTATGAAAACAAGGACAGGTCGATGAAGGTCGCTAGAAAGGAACGTTCACCATATAATAATATTGAGATTCCATCGTTTATAATTATGTAAGTAATGATAAGTTTTTTCTATTCAAGATTTGATTTTCCTATATATCTTAAATGTAATCTAGATTTTTAAATGGGAAATCATATATTTCTGGTTTAGTAAAATAGTGAGTGGGAAAAATAAATATGATGATTTAATCAAGTTAAAAAAATATCAGTTGGATTGAATTGTGGAGTGAGAAATAGTTTTCGTTGTTTATAAAATATGAATTTTAAAGATGAAACAATCTGTTTGTAACATTTCTCGATCAAAAAATAGCTATGTAAAAAAATTACGATCATTTGAAACGGTGGGATTATGTTATTTAATTTTTAAAAATCTGTGCTAAAAAATGTAAATGGAATAAAGCTTCTTCTAGAGTTACGATGATTGCGTTAAGTAAAAAAACAATATATAATAAATATACTAAAGTCAAATATAGTCAAAGTCAAATAAGGAGGGAGGAACATGAGAAATATTTCCGATATTATTGAAGACTATTTGAAGCGAGTTCTAGAGACAAGCGATGATGAAATTGTTGAAATAAAAAGAAGTGAAATCGCTAATAAATTTCAATGTGTTCCTTCGCAAATCAACTACGTCATCAATACTCGTTTTACGATTGAACGGGGATATATTGTTGAGAGTAAACGCGGCGGCGGGGGTTATATTCGAATCATCAAAGTACGAACAAATGATGATATTCATTTAATTGATCATATTTTAGATTTAATTGGAAATGAGTTGTCACAATCCGTTGCTGTTGATATCATTAATCGGCTAGCTGAGGAGGAAGTAATAACAGAAAGAGAAGCAAAAATTATGATGAGTATAATGGAGAGAAATGTAATAGGCATTAATCTTCCTGAACGGGATTATTTAAGGGCGAGATTATTAAAGTCGATGTTAACGACATTAAAGTATGTTTAACACTCCCTTTTTATTTCCAGTTTAAGCGAGGTGAATGATATGTTGTGTGAAGAATGTCAAATGAGGCCGGCAACCTTACATTTTACAAAAATCATCAATGGAGAAAAAACAGAAATTCATTTATGTGAGCAATGTGCACAGGAAAAGGGAAATTTATTTTTTATGAACCAATCGCCGGGTTTGACAATCAATAATTTGCTAGCGGGATTATTTAATGTTCATCCTAATTTTAATCAAACACAACAGGAAGCGGTGCAACATAATGAATTATTGCAATGTAATGAGTGTGGGATGACTTTTTCCCGATTTTTAAAAGTTGGTAAGTTTGGCTGTCCAAATTGTTATTTAACATTCCATGATCAATTAACACCCATTTTAAAACGTCTACACGGCGGAAATTGGAAACACAGTGGGAAAATACCAAAAAGGGCCGGTGGATCATTATATATAAAGAAAAAGATCGATATTTTAAAGGAAA
This sequence comes from Fervidibacillus halotolerans, assembly GCF_026547205.1. Lineage (GTDB taxonomy): Bacteria > Bacillota > Bacilli > Bacillales > Caldibacillaceae > Fervidibacillus > Fervidibacillus halotolerans. Next base: position 2,683,057 of record NZ_CP106877.1, read on the forward strand.
CATTACAAACTTTAATCGAAAAAGAAGAATTTGAAAAAGCTGCTGAAATTCGAGACGAAATTCGAATGTACGAAAGGCAATTGCAAGAGGGGGAAGCATAATGTCCATTGAAAAATTTTTAAATCAGTCTCTTAGCAATTGGATGAATGGAGAAGGTCCCCACTCTGATATCGTTTTAACATCTCGAATTCGATTGGCTAGAAATTTAAAGGACTTTTTGTTTCCAACTGTTTTTTCCCAAGAGGACTCCAAAAGGGTATTGGAATATATTGAAAAAATTATTCCATTTTTGAACGAATATCCATTGAAAAACATTGAATTGTTGAAAATGGATCAGTTGCAAGAACTACAAAAACAAGTATTAGTTGAAAAACATTTAATTAGCCCGAATTTAGCAAAAGAATCATTAAACGGAGCATGCCTTTTGTCGGAAAATGAAAACATTAGTATTATGATTAACGAAGAAGATCATATTCGAATTCAAGTATTATTGTCTGGTCTGCAGTTGGAAAGGGCTTTGGAAATTGCGAATATGGTCGATGATCAAATCGAAAAGCAAGTTGATTATGCATATAATGAAGTCTATGGCTATTTAACTAGTTGTCCAACAAATGTGGGAACAGGATTAAGGGCATCGGTCATGATGCATCTTCCTGGGCTCGTTATGACCCAACAGATGAGCCAGTTGATTCCGTCCATCAATCAATTGGGGCTTGTGGTCAGGGGAATATATGGTGAAGGAAGTGAAGCGTTAGGTAATATCTTTCAAATATCGAATCAAATTACGCTAGGAAAATCTGAGCAAGATGTTCTTTTTGATTTAAACGGGGTTGTAGAACAAATTATATCCCAAGAAAGGGCTGCCCGAGAAACGATTCGAAAAACTTCAGAGGTTCAATTGGAAGATAAAGTGTTTCGCTCCCTTGGTGTTTTAACAAATTGTCGTATTATTGAGTCAAAGGAAGCTGCACAATGTTTATCCGATGTGAGAATGGGAATTGATATGGGATACATTAAAAATATATCGAAAACAATTTTAAATGAGTTAATGATTTTAACCCAACCTGGATTCCTACAGCAATATGCTGGTGGACCTCTTCGTCCTTTCGATAGGGATGTAAGAAGAGCGAAGTTAATACGGGAACGACTGTTTTTAGAAAGAAATAAATAAGGTAAAAAGGAGGTTTTCATTATGCTGTTTGGCCGTTTTACAGAAAGGGCTCAAAAAGTGTTGGCCCTATCCCAGGAAGAAGCCATACGATTAAAACATCCCAATGTAGGTACGGAACATATATTGTTAGGATTAGTTAGGGAAGGGGAAGGGATTGCAGCAAAGGCTTTATCTAGTCTCGGATTAACTTCTGAAAAAATCCAACAAGAAGTGGAAAATTTAATTGGCATCGGAAAAGAACAAATCCCATCACCTTCTTACACTCCACGGGCAAAAAAGGTGATCGAATTATCGATGGATGAAGCGAGAAAATTAGGACATTCATATGTAGGTACGGAACATATATTGCTCGGTTTAATTCGGGAGGGGGAAGGAGTTGCCGCCCGGGTGTTAAGTAATTTAGGCGTTAGCTTGAATAAAGCCCGCCAACAAGTATTGCAATTACTCGGAAACAATGAAACGAACAGCAATGCTGCCAATGGTTCGACAAATGTTAATACCCCTACTTTAGATAGTTTAGCGCGAGATATGACACAAATTGCAAGAGAAGGAAGTCTAGATCCTGTCATTGGCAGGGAAAAGGAAATTCAACGGGTTATTGAAGTTTTGAGTAGACGAACGAAAAACAACCCCGTTTTAATCGGTGAACCTGGTGTAGGAAAAACGGCCATTGCTGAAGGACTCGCCCAACAGATTGTCAATAATGAAGTACCGGAAATTTTGCGGAATAAACGGGTTATGACGTTAGATATGGGTACGGTCGTTGCAGGGACGAAATATCGTGGTGAATTTGAAGATCGTTTAAAAAAGGTAATGGATGAAATTCGACAGGCGGGAAATATCATTTTATTTATCGATGAATTGCATACGTTAATCGGAGCAGGTGGAGCAGAAGGGGCGATCGACGCTTCAAATATTTTGAAACCATCCCTTGCAAGGGGTGAACTCCAATGTATCGGAGCGACAACATTAGATGAATATCGAAAATATATTGAAAAGGATGCAGCCCTTGAAAGACGTTTTCAACCGATTATGGTAGATGAACCATCGGTGGATGAAACGATTCAAATTTTAAAAGGTCTTAGGGATCGTTATGAAGCCCATCATCGTGTGGCAATTACAGACGAAGCAATTGATGCTGCTGTAAAACTTTCCGACCGTTATATCTCCGACCGATTTTTACCAGACAAAGCAATCGATTTAATCGATGAAGCGGGTTCGAAGGTTCGCCTTAGAAGTTTTACGACCCCACCGAACTTAAAGGAATTGGAAGTAAAACTCGAAACGGTGAGAAAGGAAAAGGACGCTGCAGTTCAAAGCCAAGAATTTGAAAAAGCCGCATCTCTCCGTGATATGGAGCAGAGACTTCGCGAACAACTAGAGGAAACGAAAAAAAGCTGGAAAGAAAAACAAGGAAAGGAAAACAGCAAAGTAACAATTGAAGATATTGCAACGGTTGTTTCCAGTTGGACCGGTATACCTGTTTCAAAACTTGCTGAAACAGAAGCAGAAAAATTATTGAAATTGGAAGAAATCCTCCATTCGAGGGTGATTGGTCAAGACGAAGCTGTTAAAGCCGTCGCAAAAGCTGTCCGTAGAGCAAGAGCAGGCCTGAAAGATCCGAAACGACCGATTGGATCATTTATTTTCCTCGGACCAACCGGAGTAGGAAAAACCGAATTAGCTCGGGCGTTGGCGGAAGCGATGTTCGGTGAAGAAGATGCAATGATTCGCATCGATATGTCAGAATATATGGAGAAACATTCGACCTCAAGATTAGTCGGTTCCCCTCCTGGATATGTCGGTTATGATGAAGGTGGACAATTAACAGAAAAGATTCGAAGAAAACCATATTCGGTAATTCTCTTCGATGAAATTGAAAAAGCCCATCCCGATGTGTTTAATATATTGCTTCAAGTTTTAGAAGATGGGCGATTGACGGATTCAAAAGGAAGAACGGTTGATTTTCGAAATACGATTTTGATTATGACTTCTAATGTTGGTGCGGAAGCGTTAAAACGGAATAAAAATTTAGGATTTAATATTCAAGATGGTAAGTCTGATTATAAAGATATGAAAGGCAGAGTATTGGAAGAGCTGAAAAGGGAATTCCGACCTGAGTTTTTAAATCGAATTGATGAAATTATCGTATTCCATGCTTTAGAAAAAAAACATTTACAAAATATCGTTTCACTGCTTTCACAAAATTTAATCAATCGGTTAAAAGAGCAAAACATCGAATTGGAACTTTCTGATAAAGTGAAAGAAAAAATAACAGATCTTGGATATGATCCCGATTATGGGGCTCGACCATTACGCCGCGCTATTCAAAAACATATCGAAGATCTTCTCTCCGAAGAACTATTGAAAAAGAATATCATCCCAGGTCAAAAAGTATTAATTGATGTTGAAAATGGGCAATTTATTGTAAAAACAAATGTATACTCTTAATTTTGTCAAACGATGGGCAACTCCTGGAAACTTAGTACTTTCGGGGGTTGCCGTCTTCTGATTAACTATGAGACAATAAAAAGAAACAGAAAGATAAAGAGGGGTACGGGATAAGGTGAAAGTAAAATCGAAGTTTGTTTGTCAAACATGTGGATATGAATCGCCGAAATGGATGGGTCGTTGTCCAAACTGTAATGAATGGAATACGTTCACAGAAGAAATTACTGAAGTAAAAGGTAAACGACGTACATTTTACAACGGAATTAAACAAGATCAAGAGAAAAGAAAGCCCGTCCCTTTATCGAAGGTCGAATCGATCGAAGAAGCCCGGATATTAACTAATTCAAAGGAATTAAACCGTGTTTTGGGAGGTGGGATTGTTAGGGGGTCCCTCGTTTTAATCGGGGGTGATCCTGGAATTGGAAAATCGACTTTGTTACTCCAAGTTTCGAATCAGCTCGCCAATAAGGATTTAACCGTTTTGTATATTTCTGGAGAGGAATCGATTAAACAAACGAAATTAAGGGCGGACCGTTTAGGTACAACTTCTGAACGTCTATTTGTTCTTGCCGAAACGAATCTGTTATTGATCGAAGAAGCGATAAGGGAAATCAAGCCGGATTTTACAGTCGTTGATTCAATTCAAACGATTTTCCATCCTGATATTACCTCCGCACCCGGTTCAGTATCCCAAGTTCGTGAAAGCACAAGTGAGCTGATGCGTATTGCGAAAATAAATGGTATCCCGATTTTTATCGTCGGTCATGTGACAAAGGAAGGCAATCTTGCAGGTCCCCGATTATTAGAGCATATGGTCGATACTGTTTTATATTTCGAAGGAGAAAGACATCACGCTTATCGGATTTTACGGGCAGTGAAAAACCGTTTTGGCTCGACGAATGAATTAGGCATTTTCGAAATGAAAGAAACCGGGTTGGAAGAAGTTCATAATCCGTCACAAATTTTTTTAGAAGAGCGGATGAAAGGTGCTTCTGGTTCAACAGTCGTTGCATCTATGGAAGGGACAAGACCAATCCTCGTCGAAATTCAAGCCCTTATTTCCCCAACGACATTTGGTAATCCGCGCAGAATGGCAACAGGCATCGACCATAATCGGGTATCCCTATTAATGGCGGTTTTGGAAAAGAGGGTTGGATTTTTGTTACAAAATCAAGATGCCTATTTGAAGGCTGCAGGTGGCGTTAAGCTAGATGAACCGGCGATCGATTTAGCAATTGCTATAAGTATTGCTTCTAGTTTCCGGGATCAACCGACGAAACCTACCGATTGTTTTATCGGTGAAGTAGGTCTTACAGGTGAAATTCGACGTGTTTCTAGAATTGAACAAAGAGTGAAAGAAGCGGAAAAACTGGGCTTTAAACGGGTTTTCCTTCCGTCTAACAACTTAGGGTCTTGGTCTGAATCCATCCCAATTCAATTAGTAGGTGTGTCTACGATTGATGAGGCGTTAAAATTGGCATTACATTAAATTTATTTTTTCTTAATTTTTTTGTCATAAATCGTTCAACAACCTCGTATAATATATTTTTCAATAAAACGTTTCAAAATAGGAAAATTGTTTATAATGAAAATAGGAGGTGAAAATATTGTTAACGAGAATTGTTCAAGCTTGTTTTTTACTGATCGGTGGGGCATTAGGAATTATATTATTACCTATTATATTGATTGCAGTAAATCTAGATCAGTATCCAATGTTAAATAATCCATATACAACAGCGATAATCGGTGCAATCGTTTTTTTCCTTATGACATTTTGGGCGGTGAAATACGTCGTCAATTTTATTAAATGGCTTGAAGAAATGTTGATCAAAGCACCGTTATTCGATCTCCTCATTGGTACGATGGGCTTAATTATCGGGTTAATCGTCGCCTTTTTGATTAGCTTTGCTTTAAACGCCATTCGACTTCCCCTCATGAATGAAATTGCGCCGATAGTTTTAACCGTATTACTAGGATATTTAGGTTTCCAAGTCGGCTTTAAAAAACGAGATGAAGTGCGGAGTCTTTTCCCTAATCGTATCGGAAAAAAGAAAGGGACAGAAGAAGAAGAAAAGGGAGAATCCGTATCCCGTTTTAAACTATTAGATACGAGCGTCATCATCGATGGTCGGATTGCCGATATTTGTCAAACAGGTTTTCTAGAAGGAACGATTGTCATTCCCCAATTCGTACTAGAAGAGCTACAACATATTGCCGATTCCTCCGATGTTTTAAAGAGGAATCGAGGACGAAGGGGATTAGATATATTAAATCGAATTCAAAAGGAACTTCCAATCAAAGTGGAGATTTATGAAGGTGATTTTGAAGATATCCAAGAAGTGGATAGTAAATTGGTGAAATTAGCGAAACTGATGAACGGAACGGTTGTAACAAACGACTTCAACTTAAATAAAGTTTGTGAATTGCAACAAGTGCCTGTATTAAATATTAATGATTTAGCGAATGCAGTCAAACCGGTTGTTCTTCCGGGAGAAGAAATGATCGTTCAAGTCATTAAAGACGGAAAGGAACAAAATCAAGGAATCGCTTATTTAGATGATGGAACGATGATCGTCGTTGAAGAAGGAAAGGATTATATCGGGAAAACGATTAACGTATTAGTGACGAGCGTTTTACAAACATCTGCAGGAAGAATGATCTTTGCAAAACCCAAACTTTTAGAAAAAGCGTTATAATAAGTTATAATAAAAAGGGAGATCAACCTTTGTTATTGATCTCCCTTAAATACATATTCTGAAAAAAAGATTAGGGGAAAATTAGGATGCAATATAAAGTAATTATTCCAGCTGCAGGGATGGGAAAAAGGATGGGGTATGGAAGAAATAAATTGTTTATTCCCATCCGAAATGTCCCAATTGTCGTCCATACGATGACAATATTTGAAAAAGACGAATGGTGCGATGAAATTATTTTAGTCATCAATGAAAAGGAACGGGAAGAGATTGAGAGGCATATTAAAACATACGGAATAACAAAAGTAGGGAAAATCATTAACGGTGGACGCGAACGGCAACAAAGTGTTTTTGCAGGTTTAGAAACGGTTGAGGGAGATGAGGAAATCGTACTGATTCACGATGGAGCAAGACCGATGGTAAAAATCCCTCATATTCATCAACTCGTAGTGGAAGCGAGTCGTGAAGGAGCGGCTGTTTTAGGTGTTCCGGTAAAAGATACGATTAAAAAAGTACAAAATGGAATCGTGATGGAAACGATCGATCGGGCGATGCTTTGGGCTATCCAAACGCCTCAAGCCTTTCGACTATCCGTCATAAAATCTGCCCACGAACTAGCAGAGAGGGATCGTTTTTTAGGGACAGACGATGCATCCCTTGTTGAACGAATCGGTAAAAAGGTGAAAATCATCGAAGGCGATTATGAAAATATTAAAATTACGACGAAGGAAGATTTACTTTTCGCTGAATCTTTACTATTGAAAAAAGAATGATAAGGAATGTCCTCCGGGTACATTTCATGAAAAACTAGAAACGTTAAATTAGGAGGTATTGGATTGTTTCGTATTGGACAAGGTTTTGATGTGCATCGGTTCGCTGATGGTCGACCTTTGATCATCGGGGGTGTAAACATTCCATTTGAAAAGGGACTTTCTGGTCATTCCGATGCCGATGTTCTTCTACATGCGTTAACGGATGCCATATTAGGAGCGGTCGGCTTAGTAGATATCGGAACCCATTTTCCAGATACGGATCCTTCATATAAAAATGCCGATTCTGCTATACTTTTAAAAAAGGTATGGAAACTTGTTAAAGAAAAGGGATTTACGTTAGGGAATGCTGACTGTACATTGATTTGTGAACGTCCAAAGATGGGGCCATATCGGGAGCAAATAAAGGATCGGATAGCCAGTATTTTAGAAGTTGAACGGGATCAAATCAATGTGAAGGCAACGACGACGGAAAAACTCGGTTTCACAGGAAGGGAAGAGGGAATCGCTGCATTGGCAGTCGTCCTGTTGGAAAAACAACGGGAAAGGGAAAGTTAAAGAAGCAGTTACTTCCGATGGTCATTTGTTGTACAATAAACTTTGGATTATAGATATTCTACTGGAGGGAAATAACATGGACACGATTCGCGTTAGGTATGCACCGAGTCCAACAGGACATTTACATATCGGAAACGCTAGAACTGCACTTTTTAATTACTTATTTGCCCGAAGCCAAAACGGGACATTTGTTATTCGTATTGAAGATACGGATCAAAAAAGAAATATTGAAGGTGGAGAACAAAGTCAGTTAAAATATTTAAAATGGCTCGGAATGGACTGGGATGAAAGCATTGATATTGGTGGAGCATACGGACCATACCGTCAATCGGAAAGATTAGACATTTACAAAAAATATTATGAAGATCTTTTAAACAGAGGATTAGCATACAAGTGTTATTGCACGGAAGAAGAATTGGAAAAAGAGCGGGAAGAACAATTGGCTCGCGGCCAAATGCCCCGTTATTCGGGAAAATGTCGTCACTTAACGGAAGAAGAGCGAAACCAATTGGAAAGGGAAGGAAGAAAGCCGAGCATCCGATTTAAAGTGCCACAAGGAAAAACATATTCATTCCAAGATATTGTAAAGGATGAAGTTTCCTTCGACTCCGATGGAATCGGCGATTTTGTCATCGTTAAAAAGGATGGGATGCCTACTTACAACTTTGCCGTTGCAATCGATGATCATTTAATGAAAATCACCCATGTATTACGTGGAGATGACCATATTTCCAATACGCCGAAACAATTGATGATCTACGAGGCCTTTGGATGGGAACCACCAATTTTTGGCCATATGACCTTAATTGTTAATGAAAATCGGAAAAAATTAAGTAAACGGGATGAAACGATTATCCAATTTATCGAACAATACGAAGAGCTGGGATATTTACCCGAAGCCCTCTTTAATTTCATCGCTTTGCTCGGTTGGTCGCCTAAAGGAGAGGAAGAAATTTTCTCCAAAGAAGAATTAATCCAAATTTTCGATCCGAAACGATTATCCAAATCCCCAGCTGTGTTTGACACGAAAAAACTAACATGGATGAATAACCAATATATGAAAAAATTAGATCTTGATCGGTTGGTGGAATTGGCGCTGCCCCATTTAAAGAAAGCTGGAACAATTCCTGAAAATCCGAGTGAAAAAGAATTTGATTTTGCAAGGAGGCTAATCGCCTTATATCAAGAGCAAATGAGCTATGGAGCGGAAATCGTTCCACTGTCCGAATTATTTTTCACCGATACTATTACCTATGAAGAAGAGGCAAAAGAAGTTCTTGCTGGTGATCAAGTGCCGGATGTTTTAAGAGCATTTTTAGAGCAAATAAAGGAACTAGAGTCATATACAGCTGATGAAATCAAGTCGGCGATCAAAAGGGTACAAAAACAAACTGGACAAAAGGGGAAAAAATTATTCATGCCGATTCGGGTGGCTGCAACTGGGCAAACCCACGGACCTGAACTTCCGATGGCATTAGAATTGTTAGGGAAAGAAAAAGTAATAAAACGCATCCAATCGTTAATTGGGTAACATTTTGAAACTCGGATCATATCGTAATGTTATGAGGAACAATCGAATATAGAAAAAGCGTTGAAGAGGAGAAGTAGATGATGATATTTCTTACAGAGAGGATCACCAAGGCTGGAAGTGATCTAGAAATACATCATCGAAATGCACCTCTGAGCCCTTTATTGAAAAACATGTTGTTGAGTAAATAAAGGCGGTCATTACCGTTACGAAAAACGAGTGAGACTAAGCTTTTTAGTCTAAACAGAGTGGAACCGCGTGGAAGAGCGTCTCTGTCTATTTATCGTAGGCAAAGGCGCTTTTTTATTTCCAGATTTGTTCATACCATTTTATTAAAGTGATTAAAGAGGGGGATTGATCTTGTTTAAATATTTGAAAGAAGATATTGAAGTTGTTTTTGATCAAGACCCGGCTGCAAGAAGTTATTTGGAAGTAATTTTCACATACTCCGGATTACATGCAATTTGGGCCCACCGAATTGCCCATTGGTTATATAAACGAAAATTTTTCTTTTTAGCCCGGGTCATATCACAAATTAGCCGTTTTTTCACAGGAATTGAAATCCATCCGGGAGCAAAAATAGGTAGACGATTTTTTATCGATCATGGAATGGGTGTCGTCATCGGAGAAACGTGTGAAATTGGCAATAATGTAACGATTTATCAAGGGGTAACCCTCGGCGGTACAGGTAAGGAAAAGGGGAAAAGGCATCCTACTTTGAAAGATAATGTATTAGTCGCCACCGGAGCAAAGGTACTCGGTTCGATTACAGTTGGTGAAAATTCGAAAATCGGTGCTGGTTCAGTCGTATTAAAAGACGTTCCACCGAATTCTACCGTAGTCGGGATCCCGGGAAGAATTGTCGTTCGTGATGGGGTAAAAGTAAAGAAAGATTTAAATCATAGGGATTTACCTGATCCGATTCTCGATTATTGTAAACATTTAGAAACGGAAATAAAACAATTAAAACAAGAAATTGAACAATTAAAACAGGAAAGGAGTTTAGAAAATGCCGATTAAAATCTACAATACGTTAACACAAAAGAAAGAACATTTTATGCCCATCGAAGAAGGAAAAGTAAAAATGTATGTATGCGGTCCTACGGTATACAACTATATTCATATTGGAAATGCTAGACCGGCCATTTTCTTTGATACCGTCCGAAGGTATTTTGAATTCCGCGGATATGAGGTAACGTATATTTCAAACTTCACCGATGTTGATGATAAAATCATTAAAGTCGCCCATGAATTAAATGAAGACGTTTTTACCGTTGCGGAACGTTTTATTGATGCTTATTTTCAAGATATTACTGCCTTAGGATGCAAAAGGGCGACCGTTCATCCACGGGTAACGGAAAATATGGATACGATTATTGAATTTATCGGATCACTAATTGAAAAAGGTTACGCTTATGAATCTGGAGGAGATGTATATTTTCGAACGAAAAAATTTCAAGACTATGGGAAACTCTCCCATCAGTCCATTGAAGAATTGCATTTAGGGGCTCGAATCGAAGTAGGTGAGAAAAAACAAGACCCCCTTGATTTCGTCCTTTGGAAGGCGGCCAAACCGGGGGAAGTATATTGGGATAGCCCATGGGGAAAGGGAAGACCCGGTTGGCATATCGAATGTTCTGCAATGGCGAAAAAATATTTAGGGGATACGATCGATATTCACGCAGGGGGGCAAGATTTATGCTTCCCCCATCACGAAAATGAAATCGCCCAATCGGAAGCGTTAACCGGAAAGCCTTTTGCCAATTATTGGATGCATAATGGGTATATTAATATTAATAATGAAAAAATGTCTAAATCCCTTGGTAACTTTGTACTCGTCCACGAACTTATTAAACAATATGATCCACAGGTTTTGCGCTTTTTCATGTTATCCGTGCATTACCGAAATCCGATTAATTTCAGTGAAGAAACATTAAATGATGCAAAATCCGGACTCGAACGATTGCAAACTTCTTATCAAAATTTACGACATCGGAAACATGCATCTACGAATTTAACGGACGATGATGATCGCTGGTTAAGGAAAATTTCTGAACTAAAGGATCAATTTATTAAAGAGATGGACGATGACTTCAATACGGCAAATGGAATCTCTGTATGGTTTGAACTAGCTAAAAATGCAAATTTATACTTAATGGAAAAAACAACATCGAATCAAGTCATTGACCAATTCCTCAATCTTTTTGAACAAATTTCGGATATTCTCGGCTTACGTTTCACACAGGAGGGAATATTAGACGAAGAAATTGAAGAATTGATTAAACAGAGAAATGAAGCGAGAAAAAATCGGGATTTCCAAACAGCTGATAAAATCCGTGATCAGTTAAAAGCAATGAACATTATTTTAGAAGATACGCCGCAAGGAACACGTTGGAAAAGAGGGTAATGTATGAAATTAGTTTCGGAGTTTACAAAAGGTGCAAAAAACATAAATAGTTTAGCTTTAGCTTATATGGGTGATGCGGTATTTGAAGTTTATGTTAGACGAAGGTTGCTGGAACGAGGGATGACGAAACCGAATTCGTTGCAACATAAAGCGGCTCAATATGTTTCTGCTAAGGCGCAATGTTATATTGCTCGAAGCTTTTTAGAACGGAATATTTTAACGGAAGAGGAAGTTGATGTCCTAAAAAGGGGAAGAAATGCAAAAAGTGCAACAGTAAGGAAAAATACCGACGTTCAAACGTACAGATATAGTACTGCTTTTGAAGCATTAATCGGCTTCCTCTATTTATCGTCCAATTTTTCCCGCTTAGACGATCTGATCGAACAATCCTTCGCTTTAATTGAAGAGGAAAAGGAGGTTGCTCCGTAATGGAAAACGGCTATGTCATTGGTAGAAATGCTGTGCTTGAGACATTAAACTCCAATCGGGATATTAACAAAATTTGGATTGCAGAAGGTTCCCAAAAAGGTAATATGCAGGAAGTAATAAAAAGGGCAAAGGAAAGAAATGTTGTAATCCAATACGTTCCAAAGAAAAAACTATTAGAAATGGTTGGTGAAAATCATCAAGGTGTCGTTGCCCAAGTAGCTGCTTACCAATACGCCCAATTGGATGAATTATTTCTAAGGGCAGATCGTCAAAAGGAAGATCCGTTTTTTATCATTCTCGACGAAATTGTCGATCCGCACAATTTAGGCTCGATTATTAGAACGGCGGATGCCTCAGGTGTACATGGAATCATCATCCCCAAACGCCGCTCAGTCGGATTAACGGCAACGGTTGCGAAGGCTTCTACAGGGGCGATTGAATATGTTCCGATCGTACGGGTAACAAATATTCGCCAAACAATGGATGAATTAAAGAAAAGGGGAGTTTGGATCGTCGGGACAGAAGCCGATGCCGAGCAAGATTATAGAGAAATGGATGGGAAAATGCCCCTCGCCCTTGTTATCGGCAGTGAAGGTAAGGGTATAGGCAAATTGGTAAAGGAAAACTGTGATTTTTTAATCCGTTTACCTATGAAAGGTCATGTAACCTCTTTAAATGCTTCTGTGGCAGCTGCCATATTAATGTATGAAGTATATCGGAAACGATATCCGGTAGGAACATAACAAAATGGATATTTTGATTGTCGATGGATATAACATGATCGGTGCATGGCCTGAATTACAAAAATTAAGAAAAAAAGATTTCGCCTTAGCAAGAAGCAAATTAATCGATCTTCTCGCAGATTATCAAGCATATACCGGAGTAAGGGTCATCGTCGTATTCGATGCTTATATTGTGAAAGGAACGGAGAAAAAACAAAAAAATTTTCATATTGAAATCATTTATACGAAGGAGAAGGAGACGGCTGATGAAAAGATTGAGAAGTTGGTTTTGGAATTAGCGGACAAGCAGACGAAGGTGTTTGTCGCAACATCGGATTATATGGAACAATGGACAATTTTTGGACAAGGTGCTTATCGAAAGTCAGCTAGGGAATTGTATACTGAGATTAAAGATATTAAAAGAAAGATCCGAAAAAACCTTAAAGAAATACGAGAGGAAAGACCAGGTTCTAAAATCCCCCTATCAAAGGAAGTGGCAGATTTTTTTGAAAAATTCAGAAGAGGAGAATGATGTCGGTTGACGTTGAAAAATGGGCTACTGTATAATATAACTAATCATGCATGACCATCGGGGTGATTGTATTTGCGCGATGTTGTGGGAAAGGACACGAAAGGCAAGTACCAGGGGATGGAAGACGAAGAAATTGTGGAACTCGTCCATAACGGTGATAGTGAAGCGTTAGATTATTTAATTCACAAATATCGCCTGTTTGTTCGCGTCAAAGCAAAATCCTATTTTTTAATCGGTGCTGATCGGGAGGATATCGTGCAAGAAGGAATGATCGGCCTATTTAAAGCCATTCGAGATTATAAAGGTGATAAACCTACATCTTTCAAAGCTTTTGCCGAACTATGTATAACGCGTCAAATCATCACTGCTATTAAAATGGCCACTAGGCAAAAACATATTCCCTTAAATTCTTATGTTTCCTTGGACAAGCCGGTATTTGATGAAGAAAGTGATCGGACGTTACTCGATATGATTTCCGGATCAAAAGAACTGGATCCGGAGGAATTGATTATTAACCAAGAAGAATTTGATCAAATTGAAGTGAAAATGTCGGAGCTTTTGAGCGATTTGGAAAGAAAAGTGTTAGCCCTTTATTTGGATGGTCAATCGTATCAAGAAATTTCTGGTGAATTGAATCGCCATGTGAAATCGATTGATAACGCATTGCAAAGGGTGAAAAGAAAACTGGAGAAATATTTGGAAACAAGATAAGTCAAAAAATGTTCATTCTTCATGTAAAATTATATGAGATTGCTATTTTTATAGAAAAATTCAAATTAAACGATATTGACATTCTTATATCGTTCATGATACATTTTCTAAGATGGATGTCCTATGTATTTATTATATTAAGCTTGGTTAGAAATGGAAGTGAATGTGTCTTTTGGCGTATGCTTAAGGAAATACCGAACTCGATGATCATTAAAGGAGATTGGAGTGCGTCTCCTATGAAAAAATATGGTTTTATCAAACGAAACATACGATTTTCAGCCAGTCACACCAATTTTAATTGGAGGTAAAAATGCAAACGATTGTTAAATTTTTCCATAATGTCGCGGAAGAAATGAGAAAAGTCCGATGGCCGCATAGAAAGGAACTCGTCAAATATACGATTACTGTAGTATCGACGGTAGTTTTTTTCATCTTGTTTTTCACATTAATTGATCTTGGAATCACAAAAATTATCGAGATTATACCTTGATGAAATGAATAATGGAACAGACAATTGTTATAATGGTAATGGAAGAAATATAAGAACCCGGTTTCAAGCGGGTTTTTTCATTAGGAAAGGTTCAATTTACGGTTTGAAGAATTTTCATTCAGGGAGGGAAGGACAAGACGTCCTCGTTAATGGAAAAAAATTGGTATGTAGTTCATACGTATTCTGGTTATGAAAATAAAGTGAAGACCAATTTGGAAAAAAGAGTAGAGACGATGGGTATGCAAGATAAAATTTTCCGCGTCATCGTTCCGGAGGAAGAAGAAATAGATGTAAAAAACGGAAAGAAGAAAATCGTTAAAAAGAAAGTATTTCCAGGTTATGTTTTAGTTGAATTAATTTTAACGGACGATTCGTGGTATGTTGTAAGAAATACCCCAGGTGTTACAGGTTTTGTAGGTTCTTCGGGATCAGGATCGAAACCGACACCTCTTTTGGAAGAAGAAGTCCAAGCATTGTTAAAGCGAATGGGCATTGAAGAACAAAGGATCGATATCAACTTAGAAATCGGTGAATCCGTGCAAGTAAAAGAAGGACCTTTCCAAAATTTCACTGGTACAGTAGAAGACTTTGATAAAATGAAAGGCAAAGTGAAGGTACTTGTGAACATGTTTGGAAGGGAAACCCCAGTAGAGCTGGATTTCTCGCAAATTGAGAAAATATAATATAAAATAACTTGAAATTCCGCTTTATTTTTGATAAACTTTTTAAGTCGGTATGTCTCAATGATTGAGATTCCCAGTTGTTTTGTTGTTTTATTAACTGATATATAATATCAATTGAGTGGGAGGGGTTTTCCCCATATACCACATCACGGACTTAAGGAGGTGTGTCTCGTGGCTAAAAAAGTCATTAAAGTTGTGAAGTTGCAAATCCCTGCTGGTAAGGCGAATCCAGCGCCACCGGTAGGACCCGCTTTAGGTCAAGCCGGAGTAAACATTATGGGATTTTGTAAAGAATTTAATGCTCGCACAGCTGATCAAGCTGGTTTAATTATTCCGGTGGAAATCACGGTTTTTGAAGACCGTTCCTTTACTTTCATTACGAAAACGCCGCCTGCTGCAGTATTGTTGAAAAAGGCAGCTGGTATCGAATCCGGTTCAGGCGAGCCGAATCGCAATAAAGTTGCAACAATTAAGCGTGATAAAGTGCGTGAAATTGCCGAGACAAAAATGCCTGATTTAAATGCTGCAAGTGTTGAAGCCGCTATGGCGATGATTGAAGGTACTGCTCGCAGCATGGGCATTGTTATTGAAGATTAAAGGTTGAATGGCAATGAATGCGAGGTTGCGACAAAGCAACCTCTTATTCGTGGGAGGTCCAACCGTTAAAACCACATAAGAGGAGGATAATTATGGTAAAAAGAGGTAAAAAGTATATTGAAGCCGAAAAGTTAATTGACCGCACAAAGGTATACGATGCGAAAGAAGCACTTGAACTAGTGAAAAAAACTAGTTTTGTTAAATTCGACGCATCGGTAGAAGTTGCTTTCCGCCTCGGTGTAGATCCGAAAAAGGCGGATCAACAAATTCGCGGAGCGGTCGTACTTCCGAACGGAACCGGAAAAACTCGCCGTGTGCTCGTTTTCGCTAAAGGTGAAAAAGCAAAAGAAGCTGAAGCAGCTGGTGCTGATTTCGTCGGCGAACAAGAATATATTGAAAAAATTCAACAAGGTTGGTTCGATTTCGATGTAATCGTAGCTACTCCTGATATGATGGGAGAAGTTGGGAAACTTGGTCGAATCCTCGGACCAAAGGGATTAATGCCAAACCCGAAAACAGGCACCGTTACATTTGAAGTTGAACGTGCGGTTAAAGAAATTAAGGCAGGTAAAGTTGAATACCGTGTTGATAAGGCTGGAAACGTACATGTACCGATTGGTAAAGTTTCCTTTGATACAGAAAAACTTCATGAAAACTTAGCAACGATTTATGAAACGATTTTAAAAGTAAAACCTGCTTCTGCTAAAGGTACGTATGTAAAAAATATTACCGTTACTTCAACAATGGGTCCTGGCGTCAAGGTTGATCCGGTGACGATCCAGTAGGAAAATAGTGTGTATTGACAAAGTTGTTACTTGCTTGTTATGATAAATATCGGCAAATAAATAGAAACACATTTATACCGTAGACAGTAGGTGCCGAACAGGCTTAATATCCTACCGAGGTAGAGAACATAGATTGAACGCATATTCCGGCTGACGGAAGTATGTTTCTATGAAAACCTCCATGTCTACTGGCTGGAGGTTTTTTGTTGGTCCGGTATGAATGGTTGTTTCGAACGGGAGGTGTAGATATGTCCAGTGCTATTGAGCAAAAGAAACAGATTGTGGAAGAAATCGCCCAAAAATTAAAAAACAGCGTTTCAACGGTCATTGTTGATTATCGTGGGTTAAATGTGGCAGAAGTAACTGAACTTCGCAAACAACTTCGGGAAGCCGGCGTGGAATTTAAAGTATACAAAAATTCAATGATGCGTCGAGCTGCTGATTCTGTGGAATTATCTGGATTGAAAGACGTGTTGACAGGACCAAACGCCATTGCTTTCAGTACAGAAGACGTTGTAGCGCCAGCGAAAATTTTAAACAATTTTGCAAAAGAGCATGATGCTCTTGAAATTAAAGCGGGTGTAATTGAAGGCAGCTTAGCGACATTTGAAGAAATTAAGGCTTTGGCAGAGTTGCCATCAAGAGATGGATTGCTTTCTATGTTGTTGAGTGTACTACAAGCGCCGATCCGGAATTTTGCCCTTGCAACGAAAGCTGTTGCTGAACAAAAAGAAGAACAAGGTGCATAGGAATATAAAATTCAAAAATAGGAGGAATATTTCATGACGAAAGAAGAAATCATTGAAGCGCTCAAAAATATGACTGTTTTAGAATTAAATGATTTAGTAAAAGCAATTGAAGAAGAATTTGGTGTTACTGCCGCTGCTCCTGTTGCTGTTGTTGGCGGAGCTGCTGGTGGAGCTGCAGCTGAAGAAAAAACCGAATTTGATGTTGTTTTAACTGAAGCTGGATCTCAAAAAATTAAAGTTATTAAAGTTGTTCGCGAAATCACTGGTCTTGGTCTTAAAGAAGCAAAAGACTTGGTTGATAACACACCGAAACCACTTAAAGAAGGTATTTCTAAAGAAGAAGCTGAAGAACTCAAAGCTAAACTTGAAGAAGTCGGTGCTGGCGTAGAAATAAAATAAAAACCTTTCGTTTCAAAAGAAGAATCGATCAATTTCAAAAGCTCGCTATGAAAGCGAGCTTTTTTTAAAAATATAGATACGATCCGAATTATAAAAAATAATAGAGCCTTAAAAGAATAAGCATGAGTTGAATAATGATATTGGGGTGATGTTATGACGGAACATTACTATTCAAAAAACCCTAAAATCGATAGTAAACCCCTCCATTGGAATTATCAGTTAAGAGGAGACATTTTTCATTTTAAAACAGATCGGGGAGTTTTTTCAAAAAACGAGGTGGATTTTGGCTCGAAGTTATTGATTCATACGTTCCAAGAGCCATCGGTTTCAGGACCGTTTTTGGATGTCGGTTGTGGGTATGGTCCGATTGGATTGGCATTGGCGAAAACACATCCGACACGAACAGTTCATATGATTGACATTAACGAACGGGCAATCCGACTAGCAGAGGAAAACGCAAAAAATAATCAAGTGAAAAATGTGGAAATTTATCAAAGTGATGGATTTGAGAAAGTATCGGAATTTTCCTTTGCAGCGATTGTAACGAATCCCCCTATTCGAGCTGGGAAAAAAATCGTTTTTCAAATATTAGAAAACAGTGTAAATTATTTATGTCCTGGAGGAGAATTGTGGGTTGTCGTTCAAAAAAAACAAGGTGCCCCTTCAATAAAAACGAAACTGACCGAAATCTTTGGTCAGGTTACCGTGGTAAAAAAAGATAAGGGATATTATATATTTCGTATACAAAAAAATGGTAACAGAACAAAGGACAAATATTAAAGGATAAATCTCCGCTTTTTGAAAATGGAAATTCCACAATAATCCGAAGACTTATTTTCCATAAAATATTCTCTAACAAATATCCGTTTTCTGTTCGGGAGGAGTCTGGTGAATCTCTCTATGTCCTTTGATTTAAGACCGTTTATAGAGTCTAAAATAATTCGAAAAAGATTTGACATGAAAACCGGTTTGTGTTAATATATTTTAATGCCAATGTATATTTATATGTACGTCCCAATTTTTTAGTGTGGTGTATGAATTGGAAAAGAATTGGGGAAAATAACTAAATAGCATGTATACTTTTGTGGTTTTCTAAGGAAACCTTTTTTATTTTTACCGATATACCGTTATGTTTAATGGGAAACTCGTTTTCTCATTTTCTAAAATGTATGATTTGAGGGGTGAATCTGTTGACAGGTCAACTAGTTCAGTATGGTCGACATCGCCAACGCAAAAGCTTTGCAAGAATTAAAGAAGTATTGGAATTACCCAATTTAATTGAAATCCAGACTTCATCTTATCAATGGTTTTTGGATGAAGGATTGCGTGAAATGTTTCAAGACATTTCACCGATCGAAGATTTTACCGGAAATCTGTCCCTTGAATTTGTTGATTACAGTTTGGGAGAACCGAAGTATTCCGTTGAGGAGTCAAAAGAACGGGATGTTACTTATGCTGCTCCACTTCGGGTCAAAGCGAGATTGATTAATAAGGAAACTGGTGAAGTAAAAGACCAAGAAGTGTTCATGGGTGATTTTCCGCTCATGACTGAAACGGGTACCTTCATCATCAACGGGGCAGAACGGGTTATTGTATCCCAATTGGTCCGATCCCCCAGTGTCTATTATAATGCAAAAATGGACAAAAATGGAAGGCAAGGTTTCACTGCCACAGTTATTCCAAACCGTGGTGCTTGGCTTGAATATGAAACAGATGCAAAAGGTGTTGTATACGTTCGGATTGACCGGACACGAAAATTGCCGATTACTGTTTTATTAAGGGCACTCGGCTTTGGAACAGACCAAGAAATTATCGATTTAATTGGGGATAATGAGTATTTACGTAATACTTTGGAAAAGGACAATACAGATAATGTTGAAAAAGCGCTTATTGAAATATATGAACGACTCCGTCCAGGTGAACCTCCGACTGTAGAAAACGCTAAAAGTTTATTGATTTCGCGCTTTTTTGATCCGAAACGATATGACTTAGCGAGTGTTGGACGTTATAAAATTAATAAAAAACTTCATATTGGAAATCGATTGTTCGGGCAAACATTAGCTGAAACATTAGTTGATTCAGAAACTGGAGAAATCATTGCGGAAAAAGGAACGGTTCTAGATCGACGAACCCTTGATCGGATATTACCTTATTTGGAAAGGGGAATCGGGTTTAAAACGTTTCAACCAGTTGGCGGTGTGATGGATGAGGAGATTACGATCCAGTCTGTAAAAATATATTCACCCGCAGATGAAGAAGGAAAAGAAATCAATATTATTGGTAACGCAAATGTAGGCGAAAATATTAAACATATCACCCCTGCTGATATTATTGCATCCATCAGCTATTTCTTTAATTTACTTCATCAAGTCGGAAGAACGGACGATATAGATCATCTAGGAAATCGACGACTCCGTTCTGTTGGTGAACTATTACAAAATCAATTTCGCATCGGTTTGTCAAGAATGGAGCGGGTTGTTAGGGAGCGTATGTCGATTCAAGATACGAACACAATTACTCCGCAGCAACTAATTAATATTCGTCCAGTAATTGCTTCGATTAAAGAGTTTTTTGGAAGTTCCCAGCTCTCCCAATTCATGGACCAAACGAACCCGCTTGCCGAATTAACCCATAAAAGAAGATTGTCAGCACTCGGTCCAGGAGGATTAACAAGAGAAAGGGCCGGCTTTGAGGTTCGAGATGTCCATTATTCCCACTATGGACGGATGTGTCCAATCGAAACGCCAGAAGGTCCGAATATTGGATTGATTAACTCCTTATCAACATATGCAAAGGTGAACCGTTTTGGATTTATCGAGACACCGTATCGGAAAGTTGACCCTGAAACTGGACGTGTCACTGACGAAATTCATTATATGACCGCTGATGAGGAAGATAATTATGTAGTTGCTCAAGCGAATGCAAAATTAGATGAAAATGGTTATTTCTTAGAAAAGGAAGTTTTCGCACGTTTCCGTGGGGAAAACTTAGTAGTTCCAGTTGATCGAGTGGACTTTATGGATGTATCGCCGAAACAAGTCGTTTCTGTAGCAACGGCATGTATTCCGTTTCTTGAAAATGATGACTCAAACCGAGCGCTGATGGGAGCGAACATGCAACGGCAAGCCGTTCCTTTAATGGTTCCTGAGGCACCGATTGTCGGTACAGGTATGGAATATATCTCCGCTCACGATTCCGGTGCTGCAGTTATTTGTAAACATGAAGGAATTGTTGAACATGTGGAGGCTCGAGAGATCCGAGTTCGGCGTATATCTGTTATCGACGGGAAGGAAATTCAAGGCGGCTTAGACAAATATCGTTTATCCAAATTTGTTCGATCAAATAACGGAATGTGCTTCAATCAACGGCCGATTGTAAAAGAGGGAGACCGGGTAGAAAAAGGTGAGATTTTAGCAGATGGTCCTTCGATGGAACAAGGTGAACTAGCCCTTGGAAGGAACGTCCTTGTCGCCTTCATGACTTGGGAAGGTTATAACTATGAAGATGCGATTATTATGAGTGAACGGCTCGTGAAAGACGACGTATATACGTCGATTCACATTGAAGAATACGAAGCGGAATCCCGCGATACGAAACTTGGCCCAGAGGAAATTACGAGGGATATTCCAAACGTTGGAGAAGATGCTCTACGTAATTTGGATGACCGAGGTATCGTTCGGATTGGCGCGGAAGTAAAAGATGGCGATATTCTTGTTGGTAAAGTAACTCCAAAGGGTGTTACGGAACTGACTGCAGAGGAACGCTTGCTTCATGCGATATTCGGAGAAAAAGCAAGGGAAGTTCGCGACACATCTTTACGTGTACCCCACGGAGGTGGAGGAATCGTTTTAGATGTTAAGGTCTTTAATCGGGAAGACGGAGATGAACTACCTCCTGGAGTGAATCAGCTCGTACGTGTATATATCGTACAAAAACGAAAAATTTCTGTAGGAGACAAGATGGCCGGTCGACATGGAAATAAAGGGGTTATTTCAAGGGTTTTACCTGAAGAAGACATGCCATTTTTACCGGATGGAACGCCAGTTGACATCATGCTTAATCCGTTAGGTGTTCCTTCGAGGATGAACATCGGGCAAGTATTAGAACTCCATCTTGGAATTGCAGCGAAACGATTAGGTATTCATGTGGCAACTCCTGTATTCGATGGAGCGAATGAGGAAGATGTATGGAATACCTTGGAAGAAGCCGGAATGGATCGGGATGGAAAAACGGTCCTATACGACGGTCGTACTGGGGAGCCTTTCGACAACCGAGTATCCGTGGGGATCATGTACATGATTAAACTTGCCCACATGGTTGATGATAAATTGCACGCCCGTTCGACAGGACCATACTCACTCGTTACCCAACAACCCCTTGGAGGTAAAGCTCAGTTCGGGGGTCAACGATTTGGAGAAATGGAAGTTTGGGCGCTTGAAGCATACGGGGCAGCATATACGCTTCAAGAAATTTTGACGGTTAAGTCTGATGATGTTGTCGGTCGTGTAAAAACATATGAAGCGATTGTGAAGGGAGAAAATGTCCCTGAACCTGGTGTGCCAGAATCATTCAAGGTGTTAATGAAAGAATTGCAAAGTTTAGGTTTAGATGTGAAAATCTTATCGGCCGACCGGCGTGAAATCGAGATGAAAGAGCTGGAAGATGTTGATGATATAGGTAACTCTGATTCATTTAATATACAATCCGACGGAAATAATGAGAAAGAATCGGAAAAAGTGGGTGCTTCTGTGGATTAATTCTGGAAAAACTCAAATCGAAAAATCCTAATGTCTAAATGGATCTTTTCGGTTTGGGTTTTCCCATTTAAGCAAATTGGGTATCCCGTAATTAATAAGGAGGTCGTCCCCTTGTTGGATGTTAACAATTTCGAGTATATGAAAATTGGTCTTGCTTCTCCGGATAAGATTCGTTCATGGTCCTATGGAGAAGTAAAAAAACCGGAGACGATTAACTATCGTACGTTAAAACCTGAAAAGGACGGCTTGTTTTGCGAACGTATTTTTGGTCCGACAAAGGATTGGGAATGTCATTGTGGTAAATATAAGCGTGTCCGTTACAAAGGTGTCGTTTGCGACCGATGTGGTGTTGAAGTCACTCGATCAAAAGTACGTAGAGAGCGAATGGGTCACATTGAGTTGGCTGCACCTGTATCCCATATTTGGTATTTTAAAGGTATACCAAGTCGGATGGGTCTTGTATTAGATATGTCTCCAAGGGCCTTGGAAGAAGTCATTTATTTTGCATCTTACGTCGTAACGGAACCAGGTAATACATCTTTGGAAAAGAAACAATTGTTATCTGAAAAGGAATATCGAGCCTATCGAGAAAAATATGGGAACAAGTTCCAAGCAGGTATGGGTGCAGAGGCCATTAAAAAATTACTTCAAGATATTGACTTGGATAAGGAAAGCGCCCTTTTAAGAGAAGAATTGAAAACGGCTCAAGGTCAAAGGAGAACCCGAGCAATTAAACGTCTGGAAGTGATCGAAGCTTTTAGAAATTCCGGAAATGATCCTTCTTGGATGGTTCTTGATGTATTGCCCGTGATTCCACCTGAATTACGTCCGATGGTACAACTTGATGGTGGGCGGTTTGCTACGTCAGATTTAAATGATTTATACCGACGTGTGATTAACCGTAACAATCGTTTAAAAAGATTATTGGATTTAGGTGCGCCAAGTATCATTGTTCAAAATGAAAAGCGAATGTTGCAAGAAGCTGTCGACGCTCTGATCGATAACGGTAGACGTGGAAGACCGGTTATGGGTCCGGGAAATCGTCCTTTGAAATCCTTATCCCATATGTTAAAGGGGAAACAGGGGCGTTTCCGGCAAAACTTGTTAGGTAAACGGGTAGATTATTCCGGCCGATCTGTTATCGTTGTTGGTCCTAATTTGAAAATGTATCAATGTGGCTTGCCAAAAGAAATGGCGATTGAACTGTTCAAACCGTTTGTTATGAAAGAATTAGTGGCAAAGGGACTTGCCCATAATATTAAATCAGCAAAACGGAAAATTGAGCGACTACACCCTGATGTTTGGGATGTGTTAGAAGAAGTCATTAAGGAACACCCTGTTTTACTAAATCGTGCACCGACCTTGCATAGACTCGGGATCCAAGCCTTTGAACCGACTCTCGTTGAAGGAAGGGCTATACAGTTACATCCCCTAGTTTGTACTGCGTATAATGCGGATTTTGATGGGGACCAAATGGCCGTTCACGTACCGTTATCTGCAGAAGCCCAAGCAGAAGCCCGATTATTAATGTTAGCAGCTCAAAACATTTTAAATCCGAAAGACGGGAAACCAGTTGTTACACCTTCCCAAGACATGGTTCTTGGAAATTATTACCTCACATTAGAAAGGGAAGGCGCGATTGGTGAAGGTATGGTCTTTAAGGATCGGGAAGAAGCATTTATCGCATATCAAAATGGGTACGTACATTTACACAGTCGCATTGCCGTTCATGCTGGGTCCTTAAAAAATCCAACGTTCACTGAAGAACAAAACAAAATGTTGCTCTTAACCACAGTTGGAAAATTAATTTTTAATGAAATTTTACCGAAATCTTTTCCGTATATTAATGAGCCAACGAAACAAAATTTGGAGGAAAGAACGCCTGATCAGTTCTTTGTTCCTTCGAATGTAAATGTAAAAGAGGTTATTGCTTCTAGAGATCTCGTTCCTCCATTTAAAAAAGGATATTTGGGGAACATTATTTCGGAAGTGTTCAAACGGTATAAAATTACTGAAACATCAAAAATGCTAGATCGAATGAAAGATCTAGGTTTCAAATACTCGACTAAAGCAGGAATTACAATTAGTATTGCCGATATTGTCGTTCTCCCGCAAAAAGGAGATATATTAGATGAGGCTCAGAATAAGGTAGACACCGTTCAAAAACAATTTAGAAGAGGTTTAATCACAGATGATGAACGTTACGACAGAGTTATTTCCATTTGGAGTGCAGCCAAAGATGATATACAAGGAAAGTTGATGGCCTCATTAGATCGCATGAATCCGATCTATATGATGAGCGACTCTGGCGCACGGGGTAACGCCTCCAATTTCACGCAGCTTGCAGGTATGCGTGGTTTGATGGCAAACCCAGCAGGTCGGATTATCGAATTACCGATTAAATCCAGTTTCCGTGAAGGATTGACCGTATTAGAATACTTTATCTCGACCCACGGTGCACGGAAAGGACTTGCTGACACGGCATTAAAAACAGCTGACTCGGGTTACTTGACGAGAAGGCTAGTCGATGTTGCGCAAGACGTCATTGTTAGGGAAGAAGATTGTGGAACAGAGAAAGGATTTTATATACAAGCAATCACCGATGGAACGGAAGTAATCGAGTCATTAGATGAACGTCTCGTCGGTCGATATGCTAGAAAAACGATCAAACATCCTGAAACGGGTGAAATACTTGTAAAAGGTAATGATTTGATCACGGAAGAAATTGCAAGAAAAATCGTTAAAGCAGGAATCGATGGAATTTGGATTCGTTCTGCCTTTACTTGCAACACTAGACACGGGGTATGTAAAAAATGTTACGGAAATAACTTAGCAACAGGTCAAGAGGTTGAAGTCGGTGAAGCGGTTGGAATTATCGCTGCCCAATCCATTGGAGAGCCAGGAACCCAATTAACGATGCGTACGTTCCATACTGGTGGTGTAGCTGGAGATGACATTACCCAAGGTCTCCCTCGTGTACAAGAATTGTTTGAGGCACGAAATCCAAAAGGGCAGGCAATTATATCTGAAATTGATGGTGAAGTTGCGGAAATACGGGAAGGTAAGGATCGACAACAGGAAATCGTTGTTGTCGGAAGCGTTGAATCGAGAACATACCATACACCATATTCAGCTAGGTTGAAAGTATCCGTAGGTGACCGTGTTGAAAGGGGCCAACCGCTGACGGAAGGTTCCATTGATCCGAAAGAACTACTTAAAGTAAAAGATGTTCTTTCTGTACAAGAATATTTGTTGCGGGAAGTCCAACGGGTTTATCGAATGCAAGGTGTGGAAATCGGTGACAAGCATATTGAAGTTATGGTCCGACAAATGCTCCGGAAGATTCGGGTGATCGATCCAGGAGAAACGGATTTATTACCTGGAACGTTGTTAGATACTCATCAATTTACAGAGGCAAATAAAAAAGCCCTTGTAGAGGGGAAAATCCCTGCTACAGGAAGACCGGTGTTACTTGGAATTACGAAAGCTTCCTTGGAAACAGATTCCTTTTTATCTTCCGCTTCTTTCCAAGAGACGACAAGAGTACTTACGGACGCAGCAATTAAAGGAAAACAGGATGAATTGCTCGGCTTAAAAGAAAATGTAATTATCGGTAAGTTGGTACCCGCAGGAACAGGGATGTCGATTTATCGGAAAGCAAAGTTCCACTTGGAGAAAAAAGATGAAAAGCAGGTTACGGTTGACTAATGTTAAACTTTTCAACTGCCCGCCCGCTTAGGGATGGGCGGTTGTTAAAATTTATCGAAAAAGTTTGTTGACATCCAAACTTTGAAATGCTAATATGATTTAGGTGCCCCGAAAACCTGTTGCTTTGGAGGATACGATGTATGTCTTATGAAAAAGTAAAACAGGCAGAAGAAATCATCGTAGGGACAAAACAAACGGTGAAAGCTTTAAAATCGGATCTTGTAAAAGAAGTGATCGTAGCTTTAGATGCAGACGAAATTATTCGAAATAAGGTCATCGAAGCTGCACAAGAAAAGCAAGTTCCTATCCTTTATGTTGATTCTATGGCCAAATTAGGCAAAGCTTGTGGAATTGATGTAAAGGCAGCCAGCGTTGCGATTATTCGTTAAAACAGTTTTTGTAGATATAAACTACAAAGGCTTTGTTTTTGTAAAAAAATGAATCACCTGGATGTGTGGGTTTGAAAACATCGGAAAGGAGGAAATATTAGATGCCTACAATTAATCAATTAGTTCGTAAACCACGGAAAGCGCTTATTGAGAAATCAAAATCCCCTGCACTTAATAAGGGGTATAACAGTTTCAAAAAGGTGCAAACGGATTTAAATTCCCCGCAAAAACGCGGTGTTTGTACTCGTGTAGGAACAATGACACCAAAGAAACCAAACTCCGCTTTACGTAAATATGCTCGTGTGCGTTTAAGTAATGGAATTGAAGTAACGGCATACATTCCCGGAATTGGTCACAATTTGCAAGAACATAGTGTCGTATTGATTCGCGGAGGCCGTGTAAAAGACTTACCTGGTGTTCGGTACCATATTATCCGTGGAGCGTTAGATACGGCTGGAGTAGAAAATCGTAAACAAGGTCGTTCAAAATACGGTACAAAGAAACCGAAAGACAAGAAATAATCACTCAATCTTTAAAATGAAGGCAAACGAAAGGAGGAGTCTGTATGCCACGTAAAGGTCCTGTTCCAAAAAGGGATGTGTTACCTGATCCGATTTATAATTCCAAACTTGTAACTCGTCTAATAAATAAAATTATGATCGATGGGAAAAGAGGAAAAGCCCAAAAGATTCTATACAGTGCATTTGAAATTATCCGTGAACGTACTGGGAAAGACCCGATGGAAGTATTTGAACAAGCTTTGAAAAACGTTATGCCAGTATTGGAGGTTCGTGCACGACGAGTTGGTGGTGCAAACTACCAAGTGCCAGTGGAAGTTCGTCCCGAACGTAGAACAACGTTGGGATTACGCTGGTTAGTGAATTACGCACGGCTTCGCGGAGAAAAAACGATGGAAGAACGTTTAGCGAATGAAATTTTAGACGCAGCAAACAATACAGGTGCTGCTGTGAAAAAACGGGAAGATACACACAAAATGGCCGAAGCCAACAAAGCATTCGCCCACTACCGTTGGTAATATTCGCTTTCTAAAGTTTTTTAATTATCACATATTATTCTATACAGGAAGGAGAAAGACGAATGCCAAGAGAGTTCTCCTTAGAAAAAACTCGTAATATTGGAATCATGGCCCATATTGATACTGGAAAAACGACAACGACAGAGCGTATTTTGTTCTATACGGGTCGCATTCATAAAATCGGTGAAACCCATGAGGGCGCTTCCCAAATGGACTGGATGGAGCAAGAACAAGAGCGTGGAATCACGATTACTTCTGCAGCGACTACAGCCCAATGGAAAGGTCATCGGGTAAATATTATTGACACCCCTGGGCACGTTGACTTCACTGTAGAAGTAGAACGTTCATTACGCGTCTTAGATGGCGCAGTAGCTGTTTTGGATGCCCAATCTGGTGTAGAACCACAAACAGAAACGGTATGGCGTCAAGCGACAACATACGGTGTACCGCGGATCGTATTCGTGAATAAAATGGATAAAATTGGGGCTGACTTTTTATACGCGGTTAATACATTACATGATCGTCTTCAAGCGAATGCTCATCCGATTCAATTACCAATCGGTGCAGAAGATCAATTCAAGGGAATTATCGATTTGGTGGAAATGAAGGCTTATATTTATTCGAATGACCTTGGAACGGATATTCAAGTCCAAGAAATTCCGGATGAGTATAAGGATATGGCTGAAGAATACCACGCAAAACTTGTGGAAGCAGTTGCGGATTTTGATGAAGAATTAATGATGAAGTATTTAGAAGGTGAAGAAATCACAGTAGAAGAACTGAAAACCGCCATTCGTAAAGGAACGGTTAATGTGGAATTTTTCCCGGTTCTTTGTGGTTCAGCCTTTAAAAATAAAGGTGTTCAATTAATGTTGGATGCGGTTATCGATTATTTACCAGCACCGACAGACGTAAAAGATATTCGCGGAATCAATCCAGAAACGGAAGAAGAATTAACCCGTCCATCAAGTGACGATGCTCCGTTCTCTGCTCTAGCCTTTAAAGTGATGACTGACCCATACGTTGGTAAATTAACCTTTTTCCGCGTCTACTCTGGAACATTGAACTCTGGTTCATACGTATTGAATTCAACCAAGGGTAAACGGGAAAGAATCGGTCGAATTTTGCAAATGCATGCAAACCACCGAAAAGAAATTTCTACCGTTTATGCAGGGGATATTGCTGCTGCTGTCGGTTTGAAAGATACATCGACAGGAGATACGTTGTGTGACGAGAAAAACAAAGTCATTTTAGAATCGATGGAATTTCCAGAACCGGTTATTTCTGTTGCGATTGAACCGAAAACGAAAGCAGACCAAGACAAAATGTCTACTGCATTGCAAAAATTACAAGAAGAAGATCCAACCTTCCGCGCCCATACAGATCAAGAAACCGGGCAAACGATTATTGAAGGGATGGGTGAACTCCATCTTGATGTTATCGTCGATCGTATGCGACGGGAATTTAAGGTGGAAGCAAACGTTGGTGCGCCACAAGTTGCATATCGGGAAACTTTCCGCTCCTCCGCCCAAGTGGAAGGAAAATTCGTTCGTCAATCCGGTGGGCGTGGTCAATACGGACATGTGTGGATTGAATTTTCACCGAACGAAGAAGGAAAAGGTTTTGAATTTGAAAATGCAATTGTCGGTGGTGTCGTACCGCGAGAATACGTTCCAGCTGTACAAGCCGGATTGGAAGATGCAATGCAAAACGGTGTGTTAGCCGGATATCCATTAGTTGACATAAAAGCTAAACTGTATGACGGTTCTTACCACGATGTTGACTCCAGTGAGATGGCATTTAAAATAGCCGCATCTTTAGCGTTAAGAAATGCAGCGAAAAAATGTAATCCTGTCCTATTAGAACCGATTATGAAAGTGGAAGTCGTTATCCCCGAAGAATACATGGGTGACATCATGGGTGATATTACGTCTCGACGTGGACGAATCGAAGGAATGGAAGCCCGTGGAAACGCACAAGTTGTTCGTGCGATGGTTCCACTTGCTGAAATGTTTGGTTATGCTACATCCCTTCGATCGAATACACAAGGACGTGGAACATTTACAATGTACTTCGATCATTACGAAGAAGTTCCAAAATCGATCGCCGAAGAAATCATCAAAAAAAATAGCGGTGAATAATTGATTTTACTTATATATTTTTGTATAACTTTATTGTAAGTAGCACAATGCTATGAAAATGGAATTCTCCATTTTCATAGCGGCTAATTATAAAATATACTTATTATATTATATTTTAATTAAAGGAGGATTTTCCTGATGGCAAAAGAAAAATTCGATCGTTCTAAACCACACGTTAACATTGGTACCATTGGACACGTTGACCATGGTAAAACAACTTTGACAGCTGCAATTACAACTGTTTTGTCAAAACAAGGAAAGGCGCAAGCACAAGCTTACGATCAAATCGACGGTGCTCCTGAAGAAAAAGAACGTGGTATTACGATTTCAACTGCACACGTTGAATATGAAACGGATAACCGTCACTATGCACACGTAGACTGTCCAGGACACGCTGACTACGTTAAGAACATGATCACTGGTGCGGCTCAAATGGATGGAGCGATCCTTGTTGTTTCCGCTGCTGATGGTCCAATGCCACAAACCCGTGAACATATTCTTCTTTCTCGTCAAGTAGGTGTACCTTACATTGTTGTATTTTTGAACAAATGCGACATGGTTGACGATGAAGAATTATTGGAATTAGTTGAAATGGAAGTTCGTGATTTGTTATCTGAATATGACTTCCCAGGAGATGATATTCCAGTAATTAAAGGTTCTGCGTTAAAAGCTCTAGAAGGGGAAGCAGAATGGGAAGAAAAAATTATCGAATTGATGAATGCTGTAGACGAATATATTCCAACACCTCAACGAGATACAGACAAACCGTTCATGATGCCTGTTGAAGACGTATTTTCAATTACAGGACGTGGAACTGTTGCAACTGGTCGTGTTGAACGTGGAGTATTAAAAGTTGGTGATGTCGTTGAAATCGTTGGTCTTGCTGATGAATCAAAACAAACAACAGTAACAGGTGTTGAAATGTTCCGTAAGCTTCTTGACCAAGCCGAAGCCGGAGATAACATCGGTGCACTTCTTCGTGGTATTTCCCGTGAAGAAGTAGAACGGGGTCAAGTTTTAGCAAAACCAGGTTCAATTACGCCTCACACGAAATTTTCAGCTGAAGTATACGTATTAACGAAAGAAGAAGGTGGACGTCATACTCCTTTCTTCGCTAACTATCGTCCACAATTCTATTTCCGTACAACAGACGTTACTGGCGTAATCGAATTACCTGAAGGTGTAGAAATGGTTATGCCTGGTGATAACATTACGATGACCGTTGAATTGATTGCACCAATCGCGATTGAAGAAGGTACGAAATTCTCCATCCGTGAAGGTGGTCGTACTGTAGGAGCAGGTGTTGTATCTTCGGTTATCAAATAATCGAACAATGCAAAAACTCCGGACGATCGATGATGTCTCCATCACGTCCGGAGTTTTTTTAATCACTTTCTATTTCCCATCTTCACAATTTACGTATACAGCTCTGAGGAGTAAAAATTCTTCGAGATAAATTGAGCTTCTAGCCCCCAAATTTTGATAAATATGCGATAATTTATCTGGATTTATCAAGATTTAAGGGGGATTTGTGAATGTTAACAAGGAAAGAAAAAAGAGAAAGAGAAAAAAACCAAAACTTTTTCTTCGACTTCGTTAAGATTCAAAATCATTTCTTTAAAGACTTGGTAGATCAACTAAAAAAAGTAAAAGATAAAAGGCATCAAAGCTACATTACCTATGGTCCAGAAACAATCCTTTACACCATTCTTCTTAAAAGTGTATTTGGAATCAAATCAATGAGAAGTATGACCGAATTGTTTAATAAGGATGAATGTATCGAAAATATTCGAGTAGTTTTGGGTTTGAAAGAGCTCAACGAGCTCCCGCATTATGATACAATTAATGACTTTTTAGCAAAGTTGGAGCCAAAAGAGCTTGAAACCATAAGGATTTATCTAATCAAAAAACTTTTTGAAAAAAGATGCTTAGAATCCTTCCGGATTCTAAATAAATATTGGCCAATTGTTTTCGATGGGACAGGTATCCATACATTTAAGGAAAAACACTGTGAACATTGTCTGAGAAGGGAATACAAGGATAAGGAAACCGGAGAAACAAAAGTGGCATATATGCACCATGTTCTAGAAGCCAAGCTTGTGGTAGGAGATATGGTTCTTAGCATCGCTACAGAATTTATAGAAAATGAGTCAGAAAATGTTCCAAAGCAGGATTGTGAGTTAAAAGCTTTTATGAGGCTAGTCGATAAATTAAAGAAAACATTTAAACGTCTTCCTATTTGTCTTATCGCAGATAGCCTTTATGCTTGTGAACCAGTATTTGAAATTTGTGATAAACACAATTGGAAATATATTTTCCGGTTCAAAGAAGATCGGATTAAAACGGTTTCTCAAGAATTCAGAGCAATCCAATCTTTAGAAACGAATGGTAAAAGCTCAGAATATTTCTGGGTCAATGATATTGCTTATAACGATCGTTTGGTAAATCTTGTGGAAAAAGTAAAAGTAACTGAGAATGAGAAAAAACAGGAGTTTCTGTTTATTACAAACTTTCGAATAACTGAAAGGAATGCAGAAATACTTGTTCAGGCAGGTCGAAGACGCTGGAAAATAGAAAATGAGGGTTTTAATAACCAGAAAAATGGTTGGTATGAAATTGAACATGTGAATTGTCATAATTACAATGCACTGAAAAATCATTACTTACTTGTTCAAATAGCTGATATCCTTGTTCAACTATATAAATATGGGTCAAAACTTTTGAAGCAGCTGAAAAAGTCAGCAAAAGAAATATCCTCGAAGCTGTTAGAAGCGATCCGAACCCGCATTATAACAGTCGAGGATTTGAAAAAATGTAAAAAAATACAGGTTAGGTTTACATATACCTAACAATTCTATTATAGCAGAAGGGTGTGATGAATAGGGAGTAAAAAGCAAGTTATCCACAACTTTATAGAAAAATCGCATTAATAGGACTAGTTTTTAAAAATTTTAGAAGGAAAGTAACTGGAAAATTTTACCAACTGTGGATAATTTGAAAATCCCTATTTTGACGAAAAACTTTGAAATATACTCTTCATAGCTGATTTACGTATAAACAAAAGTTGAAATTTATCGTCAGTCTATGTATAATGGAAAAGTCCGTGTATAAAAGCAATATTTATAAAATATGTTGCGTAATACCCCTGTTTTATGTATAATATGAAAGGTTGACTAAAAAGGCGATGATGTGAAAGGTTGCTGACACACCCGGCCGCTTTGCCATGGCATGTGTGTTGGGAAATTTTCACGGAGAAGGTCTAGGAAATAGGCGAAAAGGAGGGAAAATAATGGCAAAACAAAAAATTCGTATTCGATTAAAAGCTTATGATCATCGCGTACTCGATCAATCTGCAGAGAAAATCGTAGAAACGGCTAAACGTTCCGGAGCTTCTGTTAGCGGACCAATCCCGCTTCCAACAGAAAAGTCCGTATACACCATTTTGCGGGCCGTCCATAAATATAAAGATTCTCGTGAGCAATTTGAAATGCGTACGCACAAAAGACTAATCGACATTATCAATCCAACGCCACAAACGGTTGATTCGTTAATGCGGTTAGATTTGCCGTCAGGTGTAGACATTGAAATCAAATTATAATGGTATATTAAATCTTCATCATATTAGGAGGTGTGACTGATGATTAAAGGAATCTTAGGTAAAAAAATCGGCATGACCCAAATTTTCTTGGAAAATGGCGATCTTGTTCCCGTAACGGTAATTGAAGCAACTCCGAACGTCGTACTACAAAAGAAAACGGTCGAAACAGATGGATACAATGCGGTTCAATTAGGTTTTGACCATAAACGGGAAAATCTAGCGAACAAACCAGACAAAGGGCATGCGAAAAAGGCAAATACGACTCCTAAGCGCTTCATCAGTGAAATTAGAGATGTAAATATTGAGGAATATGAAATTGGTCAAGAAGTGAAAGTGGATATTTTTGAATCGGGTAATATCGTTGACGTAACAGGAATATCCAAGGGGAAAGGATTCCAAGGTGCAATCAAACGTCACGGACAATCCCGTGGGCCAATGACACATGGATCCCGCTATCACCGTGGACCAGGTTCAATGGGAACGATTGCTCCAAACCGGGTATTCAAATCGAAAGAATTACCTGGAAGAATGGGAGGAGAAAAGGTAACCATTCAAAACTTGGAAATCGTAAAAGTTGATCCAGAAAGAAATATCATATTAATCAAAGGGAATGTACCTGGTCCAAGAAAATCTTATGTAAAAATTAAAACAGCGATTAAATCTGTTAACTAACTTCTGAGGAAAGGAGGACAAAGAAATGCCAAAGGTAGCATTATATAACCAATCAGGATCCCAAGTGGGAGAAATCGAATTAAATGATACGGTCTTCGGGATCGAACCAAATAAACATGTAATGTCAGAAGCTATTATTAGCCAGCGTGCTTCCCAACGACAAGGAACATCGAAAGTGAAAAACCGCTCGGAAGTTCGTGGTGGTGGACGTAAACCGTGGCGTCAAAAAGGTACAGGTCGTGCCCGACAAGGATCGATTCGTGCACCTCAATGGCGAGGAGGAGGCGTTGTTTTCGGTCCGGTTCCACGTAGTTATGCATACAAACTTCCGAAGAAGGTACGCCGGTTAGCATTGAAATCAGCACTATCGACGAAAGTCATTGAAAATAATCTATTAGTGCTCGATCAATTGCAATTGGATGCACCGAAAACGAAAGATTTTCTTTCGGTATTGAAGAATTTGTCAGTGGATGAAAAAACGTTAGTTGTAACGGCAGAAACAAACGAAAATGTCTATCTTTCAGCACGCAATATTCCTACGGTAAAAGTAATTGATGCATCAGGAGTAAACGTGCTCGATATTATTGGATACGACAAAATGATCATGACTAAAGATGCCGTTGAAAAAGTAGAGGAGGTGCTAGCATAATGGATGTCCGTGATGTGATTAAGCGCCCCGTTATTACAGAACGTTCAATGGATATATTAAACGATAAAAAATATACCTTTGAAGTTGATGTGAAAGCGACGAAAACCCAAGTGAAACGTGCGGTAGAAGAAATTTTCGGCGTGAAAGTGGAAAAGGTAAACATCATGAACTACAAAGGAAAGTTTAAAAGAATGGGTAAATATACCGGTTATACGAAAAAACGTAGAAAAGCAATCGTTACGTTAACAGAAGATAGCAAAGATATCGAAATTTTTAATGTATAATTCAATCGAAGAAAAGGAGGGAAACATAAATGGCGATTAAAACTTATAAACCAACCTCCAACGGTCGTCGAGGAATGACGGTTTCTGATTTTGCAGAAATTACGACGAACAAACCGGAAAAAAGCTTATTGCAACCATTGCATAAAAAGGCAGGTCGTAACAACCAAGGGAAATTAACTGTTCGTCATCAAGGTGGAGGTCATAAACGCCAATATCGTGTGATTGATTTTAAACGTGATAAAGATGGCATTCCAGGACGCGTTGCCACAATCGAATACGATCCGAATCGTTCAGCAAATATTGCATTAATTCATTACCATGATGGAGAAAAACGGTACATTATTGCTCCAAAGGGATTAAAGGTTGGAATGGACATTCTTTCAGGTCCTGATGCGGATATTAAGGTAGGAAATGCTCTTCCTTTATCGGATATTCCTGTAGGTACCGTTATTCATAATATCGAATTAAAACCTGGAAAAGGTGGACAATTAGTTCGTTCCGCTGGGACGAGTGCACAAGTGCTCGGTAAAGAAGGAAAATATGTACTAGTTCGTTTGACTTCCGGAGAAGTACGGATGATTTTAAGTACATGCCGTGCAACGATTGGTCAAGTTGGTAATGAACAACACGAACTGATCAACATCGGTAAAGCAGGACGTTCCCGCTGGTTAGGTAAGCGTCCGACAGTTCGTGGATCTGTTATGAACCCGAACGACCATCCACACGGTGGTGGGGAAGGTAAAGCACCAATCGGGCGGAAATCTCCAATGACACCTTGGGGTAAACCGGCTCTAGGTTTGAAAACTCGTAAGAAAAATAATAAATCCGATAAATTTATTGTACGTCGTCGTAAAAAATAAAAAGATTGAGCTACGGTTCATAAATAGAACCGTAGGGCAATCACGAAGGGAGGTTCAAAAATGGGTCGTAGCTTGAAAAAAGGACCTTTTGTGGACGATCATTTAATGAAAAAAATTGAAGCATTAAATAAAAGTGGAAAAAAACAAGTAATTAAAACTTGGTCTCGTCGTTCAACAATATTTCCAGCATTTATCGGTCATACGATCGCTGTTTATGACGGGCGGAAACATGTTCCGGTATATATTTCTGAAGATATGGTTGGTCATAAGCTCGGTGAATTCGCTCCGACAAGAACTTTCAAAGGCCACGCTGGTGACGACAAGAAAACAAGACGTTAATGAGAGGAGGGCAAATCCATGGAAGCAAAAGCTGTTGCGAGAACAGTTCGCATTGCACCTCGGAAGGCTCGCTTAGTCGTTGATTTGATTCGAGGAAAGCAAGTGGGAGAAGCGATTGCTATTTTGAAATTCACGCCGAAGGCAGCTTCCCCAATCGTTGAAAAAGTATTAAAATCCGCAATTGCAAACGCAGAACACAATTATGAAATGGATGTAAATAAATTATTCATTTCCAAAGCATTTGTTGATGAGGGTCCGACATTGAAACGTTTTCGTCCCCGTGCACAAGGTCGTGCATCACAAATCAACAAAAGAACGAGCCATATTACCATTGTTGTATCAGAAAAAAAGGAGGGATAATGAGTGGGTCAAAAAGTATCTCCAATCGGCTTGCGTATCGGGATCATCCGTGATTGGGAATCTAGATGGTACGCGGAAAAAGACTATGCTGATCTTTTACACGAAGATATTAAAATTCGTGAATTTATCGAAAACCGTTTAAAAGATGCATCTGTATCTGGAATTGAAATCGAACGGGCTGCAAACCGTGTAAATATTACCATTAACACTGCAAAACCAGGAATGGTTATTGGAAAAGGTGGATCGGAAGTAGAAGCACTTCGAAAAGCTTTAAATGATTTGACAGGGAAGAAAGTTCATATTAACATTGTTGAAATTAAAAAGGCAGACCTCGATGCCAAATTAGTTGCTGAGAACATTGCACGACAATTGGAAAATCGGGTTTCCTTCCGCCGTGCACAAAAACAAGCAATCCAAAGAACGATGCGTGCTGGTGCCAAGGGTATTAAAACGATGGTTTCTGGACGACTTGGTGGAGCAGATATTGCACGTTCTGAACATTATAGTGAAGGAACAGTTCCGCTCCATACACTTCGTGCAGATATCGATTATGCCCATGCTGAAGCAGACACGACTTATGGAAAATTGGGTGTAAAAGTATGGATTTATCGAGGAGAAGTTCTTCCTGCTAAGAAAAAATCCGGGGAAGGAGGAAACTAATCATGTTGATGCCAAAACGAGTAAAATACCGCCGGGAACATCGCGGTAAAATGCGCGGTCGGGCAAAAGGCGGTACGACGGTCTCGTTCGGAGAATACGGATTGCAAGCA
This sequence comes from Fervidibacillus halotolerans, assembly GCF_026547205.1. Classification (GTDB taxonomy): domain Bacteria; phylum Bacillota; class Bacilli; order Bacillales; family Caldibacillaceae; genus Fervidibacillus; species Fervidibacillus halotolerans. The sequence continues at coordinate 2,720,295 of NZ_CP106877.1, forward strand.
TTAGAAGCATCTTGGATTACGAGTCGTCAAATTGAAGCTGCGCGGATCGCGATGACCCGTTATATGAAACGTGGTGGGAAAGTATGGATCAAGATTTTCCCTCACAAACCATATACAGCAAAACCACTAGAAGTCCGGATGGGTTCCGGTAAAGGTTCTCCAGAAGGTTGGGTAGCTGTCGTAAAACCTGGAAAAGTGATGTTTGAAGTTGCAGGTGTACCAGAAGAGGTGGCTCGTGAAGCGTTACGATTAGCTTCACACAAACTTCCAATCAAATGTAAATTTGTAAAAAGAGAAGAAACTGGTGGTGAAGTAAATGAAGGCTAAAGAAATACGCGAACTAACCACTGCCGAAATCGAAGAAAAAATTAAGTCTTTGAAAGAAGAATTATTTAACCTCCGCTTCCAATTGGCGACAGGTCAACTTGAAAATACAGCTCGAATTCGTGAAGTACGTAAATCGATTGCTCGGATGAAGACCGTTATTCGCGAAAGAGAAATTGGAATCAATAAATAAAGGAAGGAGGTATTATAATGGCTGAACGTAATCAACGGAAAGTTTATACTGGCCGCGTCGTTTCGGATAAAATGGATAAAACAATTACCGTTATGATCGAAACTTATAAAAAACATCCTCTTTATGGTAAACGGGTAAAATATTCGAAAAAATTTAAAGCTCATGACGAACATAACGAAGCAAAAGTAGGAGATATTGTACGGATTATGGAAACCCGTCCACTTTCTGCTACAAAGCGTTTCCGTTTAGTGGAAATCGTCGAAAAAGCTGTTATTATTTAAGCTTCTTTTAAGTACAGGTTGATTCCGAAAGGAGGTTTTTTCATTGATACAACAGGAAACACGTTTGAAAGTTGCTGATAACTCCGGTGCCCGCGAACTTTTAACGATTAAAGTACTAGGTGGTTCCGGGAGAAAATATGCAAATGTTGGAGATATAATTGTGGGCACAGTCAAACAAGCAACACCAGGTGGCGTTGTTAAGAAAGGCGATATAGTGAAGGCCGTTGTTGTTCGTACAAAACGAGGTGTTCGTCGTAGCGATGGCACGTACATTCGCTTCGATGAAAATGCTTGTGTCATTATTCGTGAAGACAAAAGTCCACGGGGTACCCGTATTTTCGGACCAGTAGCTCGTGAACTCCGGGATAAAAACTTTATGAAAATTGTATCCTTAGCTCCTGAAGTACTTTAATTAAATGAGTGAAAGCCTTGTAAGGAGGTGCGAAATATGCATGTTAAAAAAGGTGATAAAGTAAAAGTCATCTCTGGTAAAGATAAAGGGAAAACAGGCGTGATTTTAGCTGCTTATCCGAAAAAAAACCGAGTGGTCGTTGAAGGTGTAAACATTGTAAAAAAACACGCGAAACCTTCCCAAGATAACCCTCAAGGAGGGATTATCAATATGGAGGCACCGATTCACGTATCCAATGTAATGCCAATTGATCCAAAAACCGGTGAACCTACTCGAGTAGGATATAAAGTCGTTGACGGTAAAAAGGTTCGAATAGCGAAAAAATCCGGAGCGGTATTAGACTAATTGTTGGGATGAAAGGAGGTATTGCACATGAACCGCCTAAAAGAGAAATACATTAAAGAAGTTACACCGAGTTTAATGAAAAAATTTAATTACAAGTCTGTCATGCAAGTACCAAAAATAGAAAAAATTGTAGTGAACATGGGTGTTGGAGATGCGGTGCAAAATGCCAAAGCATTAGATGATGCTGTAGAAGAATTGACATTAATCAGTGGTCAAAAACCTGTTGTGACGAGAGCGAAAAAATCGATTGCAGGATTCCGACTTCGAGAAGGAATGCCCATTGGTGCAAAGGTTACATTACGCGGAGATCGTATGTATGATTTCCTTGATAAACTTGTATCGGTATCTTTACCTCGGGTACGTGATTTTCATGGGGTTTCGAAAAACGCTTTCGATGGAAGGGGAAATTATACATTAGGTATTCGAGAACAGTTGATTTTCCCTGAAATCGATTATGATAAAGTTAACAAAGTACGTGGTATGGATATCGTTATCGTCACTACCGCAAAAACAGATGAAGAATCCCGAGAACTACTCACCCAATTAGGGATGCCGTTTCAAAAATAATTAATAAAGGAGGGGAAAACGTGGCTAAGAAATCCATGATCGCTAAACAAAAACGTCCGCAAAAATTTAAAGTTCGTGAATATACCCGTTGTGAACGCTGTGGACGTCCCCACTCGGTGTACCGGAAATTCAAACTATGTCGGATTTGTTTTCGCGAGTTGGCATATAAAGGTCAAATCCCTGGCGTGAAAAAATCCAGTTGGTAATATTCAATATCGGGAAGGAGGTAAACACAATATGGTAATGACAGATCCTATTGCAGATCTTTTGACACGTATTCGTAATGCAAATATGGTGCGACACGAAAGCCTTGAAGTTTCCTCATCGAAAATGAAAAGGGAAATCGTTGAGATTTTAAAAAGAGAAGGCTTCATTCGTGACGTTGAATATATAGATGACAATAAACAAGGCATTATCCGTATTTTTCTTAAATACGGTCCGAACAACGAAAGGGTCATTACAGGCCTGAAACGGATTAGCAAACCTGGATTACGTGTATACGCTAAGGCGAACGAAGTACCGAAAGTGTTGAACGGCTTGGGTATTGCAATCATTTCGACATCAAAAGGACTGCTCACCGATAAAGAAGCACGGGCTCAAAAAATTGGTGGAGAAGTTATCGCATATATCTGGTAAAATATTTGTCATGACAGGAGGTGGAATTAGACATGTCTCGTATTGGGAAAAAACCAATCGAAATTCCTCAAGGTGTAACTATTAACGTACAGGGGAATCTCGTTACCGTAAAAGGACCAAAGGGTGAACTTTCACGCGAGTTCAATAAAGATATAAATATTTCTGTTGAAAATAATTTAGTAACTGTCACTCGTCATTCTGATTCGAAGGAACATCGCGCACTTCACGGAACAACCCGTGCAGTATTAGCAAATATGATCGAAGGTGTTTCGAAAGGATTTGAAAAAACTCTTGAATTAATCGGGGTTGGATACCGTGCCCAAAAAAAAGGGAAAAATCTCGTATTAAACGTTGGTTATTCTCATCCGGTAGAAATCGAACCGGAAAATGGTTTGGAAATTGACGTACCTTCGAACACAAAAGTTGTTGTAAAAGGAATCGATAAAGAAAAAGTAGGGGCATTAGCAGCGAACATCCGTGATGTACGTCCGCCTGAACCGTACAAAGGAAAAGGAATTCGCTACGAAGGAGAATATGTACGTCGTAAAGAAGGTAAAACTGGTAAATAGACCATGAGTTCGTATAGAAAGGAGTGACAATCGTGATTACTAAGCCGGATAAAAATGCAATTCGGAAAAAAAGACATATGCGTGTACGCTCTAAAATTTCAGGTACTGCTGAACGTCCGAGACTCAGTATTTTCCGTTCCAATAAACATATATATGCACAATTAATCGATGATACGAAGGGCGTTACGTTAGTAAGCGCATCTTCTTTAGATAAAGAATTTGACATCGATTCAACTGGGAATAAAGAAGCTGCAGCAAAAGTAGGAGAATTAATTGCGAAACGAGCAATTGAAAAAGGATATAAAGTCGTCGTATTCGATCGTAGCGGTTATTTATACCACGGTCGTGTAAAATCATTGGCAGATGCTGCAAGGGAAAACGGTCTAGAATTTTAAACGAAAAAGGAGGGAAAAAAGACATGCGTCGCATTGACCCAAATAAACTTGAACTTGAAGAACGTGTAGTAACGGTAAACCGCGTAGCTAAAGTGGTGAAGGGTGGACGCCGTTTCCGTTTTACGGCGCTCGTTGTAGTAGGTGATAAAAACGGTCATGTAGGATTCGGGACAGGTAAAGCTCAAGAAGTTCCAGATGCGATTCGCAAAGCAATTGAAGATGCGAAGAAAAACTTGGTAGAAGTTCCAAGGGTGGGAACGACGATCCCACATGAAGTCATCGGTCATTTCGGTGCTGGAGAAGTGTTATTAAAACCCGCTCATGAAGGTACCGGAGTGATTGCTGGAGGACCGGTTCGGGCTGTATTGGAGCTTGCTGGAATTGGTGATATTTTAACGAAATCGCTTGGTTCGAATACACCAATCAATGTGATTCGCGCGACAATGGATGGTATTAAACAATTAAAACGTGCGGAAGAAGTTGCTAAACTTCGCAATAAAACAGTAGAAGAATTGTTAGGATAAGGAGGGAAAAACAGTGGCCAATAAATTGGAAATTACCCTCACTCGTAGCTTGATCGGTCGGCCGAAAGACCAAAAAGAAACGGTCAAAGCACTCGGTTTAAGAAAACTACACCAAACGGTTGTTAAAGAAGACCATCCTGCGATTCGCGGAATGATTAATAAAGTATCCCATTTAGTAACGGTAAAAGAATTATAAGCAATTCATCCTAATTGAAGGAGGTGCCAATTATGAAACTTCACGACTTGCAATTAAACGAAGGTTCCAGAAAAACAAGGAAACGGGTTGGACGAGGTACAGCAAGTGGCCATGGTAAAACGAGTGGTCGGGGACAAAAAGGACAAAATGCTCGTTCGGGTGGCGGCGTTCGTCCAGGATTTGAAGGTGGTCAAATGCCTTTATTCCAACGTTTACCGAAACGCGGTTTCACAAATATCAACCGTAAAGAATACGCCATCGTCAATTTGGACGCATTGAACCGCTTTGAAGACGGAACAGAAGTTACCCCAGAACTTCTCATTGAGACTGGACTTGTCAAGAAAGAAAAGGCTGGCATTAAAGTTTTGGCGAAAGGAACAATTGAAAAGAAATTGACGGTAAAAGCCCACAAATTCTCTTCAGCTGCTAAAGAAGCGATCGAAGCTGCAGGCGGCCAAATCGAGGTGATTTAATGTTCCAGACGATCTCCAATTTTATGCGTGTACGTGATATACGATCGAAAATCATTTTTACTCTGTTTATGTTGATCGTTTTCCGTATCGGCACATTTATACCAGTTCCCGGGGTCAATTCTGAACTCCTTAAATTGGATCATGAATTAAATGCCTTCGGTGTTTTAAATATTTTTGGCGGAGGAGCCTTGCAAAACTTTTCGATCTTTGCAATGGGAATCATGCCCTATATTACTGCCTCGATCATAATGCAATTGTTACAAATGGACGTTGTTCCAAAATTGACAGAATGGTCGAAGCAGGGCGAAGTAGGGAGAAGAAAAATCGCCCAAGTTACGCGTTATGCAACCATAGTACTTGGATTTATCCAGGCGCTAGGAATGTCCTATGGATTTAACAATTTTGCTGGTGGCCAACTGATTAGGAACCAATCTATTGGAAATTACTTGTTGATCGCATTAGTTTTGACTGCAGGAACAGCTTTTCTTCTTTGGCTTGGTGAATTGATTACCGCCAAAGGTGTCGGAAATGGAATATCGATCATTATTTTTGCAGGAATCGTCTCCGGTTTCCCTACGATGATTAACCAAATTTATGTGCAACAATTTGAAAATGCTGGAGATCAATTGTTCATCCGGATTATCATTGTCACTTTATTAATACTTCTTATTCTTGCCATCATCGTTGGGGTTATTTTCGTTCAACAAGCGGTAAGGAAAGTACCGATCCAATATGCAAAACGAATTGCAGGACGCAGCCCAGTCGGAGGAAATGCCTCTCATATACCACTTAAGGTAAATGCAGCAGGAGTTATTCCGATTATATTTGCCGTATCCTTTATTATTACACCACCGACAATTGCATCATTTTTCGGTAGCAATCCGGTAACAAATTGGATCACAAAATATTTCGATTACACGAACCCTGTTGGTGCGCTCATTTATATAGCGCTCATTATCGCCTTTACGTATTTTTATGCCTTTATTCAAGTGAATCCCGAACAGTTGGCTGATAACTTGAAAAAACAAGGCGGATATGTTCCAGGATTTAGACCGGGAATTCAAACGCAAAATTATTTTACTGGTGTGTTATATCGATTGACCTTTGTAGGCTCGATTTTCTTAGCAATCGTTGCAATTCTACCTGTATTCTTCACGAAATTTGCCCAATTACCATCTACGGTTCAAATCGGCGGAACGAGCCTTTTGATCGTTGTTGGAGTTGCATTAGAGACGATGAAACAATTAGAAGCACAACTGGTAAAACGTCACTATAAAGGATTTATTAAATAGGAGAAAGAAAGGAAAGCCCCCAAAGGGGGATTTCCGAAATCCTTATATAGAAGGTGGAACAGATGAATTTAATATTAATGGGATTACCTGGAGCAGGAAAAGGTACCCAAGCAGAGAAAATTGTCGAAATGTATCATATCCCGCATATTTCAACTGGAGATATGTTCCGGCAAGCGATTCAAGAGAAAACTGAATTAGGATTAAAGGCAAAATCCTATATGGACAAAGGAGAACTTGTACCAGATGAGGTCACAGTTGGTATTGTCCGTGAACGATTATCGAAGGATGATTGTAAAAATGGATTTTTGCTCGACGGTTTTCCGAGAACTATCCCGCAAGCAGAAGCGTTGGAACAAATTTTAACAGATTTAAATAAACAGATCGATTCCTGTATCCACATTGATGTCGACCAAGAGGTTTTAATGGAACGGCTAACAGGAAGAAGGATTTGTAAATCTTGTGGTGCAACTTACCATCTCGTATTCAACCCTCCAAAGCAATCGGGGGTATGCGATAAATGTGGAGGCGAGTTGTATCAAAGAGCTGACGATAACGCTGAAACTGTTCAAAACCGTTTAGAAGTGAATAGGAAGCAAATCCAACCGTTATTGGATTTCTACGCACAAAAGGGACGATTACAAACGGTTAATGGAAAACAAGATATTGACCAAGTGTTTTCCGATATTGAAAAAATTCTTTCCAACATTCAAAAATAAGCTGGTTACAGATTACAACCAGTCATTTTCCTTTGCCGATATGAGTCCATGAAAAACTCGTGCAATTTTTTTCGGAAAACTGTATAATATCTTTTTGGGAATTAAATCGGAAAGTCCGAATCGAATTGAAGGAGATTGATTTGATGGATCCTGATTCCTGTACGCATATCGGTCGAGTAGTGCGAATAAAAAAAGGTCGAGATGCCGGTCAATTTGCGTTGATCATCAACCATTTAAACGAACGGTTTGTATTACTTGCCGATGGGGTGAAACGGAAATTTGACCGCCCTAAGAAGAAAAATATAAATCATATTGAATTGATTGAATATGTTTCCCCCGAAGTAAGAAATAGTATTATTGAAACTGGCCGAGTCACAAACAATAAACTCCGACATGCACTGAGAAAATTTCAAGACGAGTACTTGGCTGAAGAGAAGGGAGACGATCCAAATGGCGAAAGATGATGTCATTGAAGTTGAGGGTACGGTTGTGGAAACTTTACCGAATGCAATGTTCAAGGTAGAACTTGAAAACGGGCATACGGTATTGGCTCACGTTTCAGGTAAAATTCGGATGCATTTTATACGAATCTTACCTGGTGATAAAGTAACGGTAGAACTTTCACCTTATGATTTGACGAGAGGTAGAATTACTTATCGATATAAATAAAAGCATGACGATTTCCCAAAAAGTTGTTGGAACAGGTTGGATTTTTAGAAAAAATTGACTCCGTTCAGTAAGGAGGTTTGAAACCAAAATGAAAGTCAGACCATCAGTCAAACCAATCTGTGAAAAATGTAAAGTTATTCGCAGAAAAGGAAAAGTAATGGTAATCTGTGAAAATCCGAAACATAAACAAAAACAAGGATAATTTTGAAGGAGGTGCTTAAACAACATGGCACGTATTGCAGGTGTTGATATTCCAAGAGATAAACGTGTGGTTATTTCTTTAACAAAAATCTATGGAATCGGTAAACCGACTGCTCAAAAAATTTTGAAAGAAGCAGGTATTTCCGAAGATACGCGTGTTCGTGATTTAACGGAAGAAGAAGTAAACAAAATTCGCGATATTGTGGATAAATTGAAAGTAGAAGGGGATCTTCGTCGTGAAGTTTCTTTAAATATTAAACGTTTAATGGAAATTGGATGTTATCGCGGTCTTCGACATCGTCGTGGGTTACCTGTTCGTGGACAAAATACGAAAAATAACGCTCGTACACGTAAAGGTCCGAAAAAAACGGTAGCGAACAAGAAAAAATAATCGGTAAAGGAGGTAAAATCGAATGGCACGTAAAACGAATACTCGGAAACGTCGGGTAAAAAAGAATATTGAATCGGGAGTAGCACATATTCGTTCTACTTTTAACAATACAATTGTGACAATTACAGATGTACATGGAAATGCAATCGCATGGTCTAGTGCTGGTTCTTTAGGATTTAAAGGATCGCGTAAGTCCACTCCATATGCAGCCCAAATGGCAGCTGAGGCAGCGGCAAAGGCTTCGATGGAGCACGGAATGAGAACGTTAGAAGTAAACGTTAAAGGCCCGGGTGCTGGACGTGAAGCAGCGATTCGTGCTTTACAAGCAGCTGGTTTAGAAGTTACAGCGATTAAAGATGTTACACCAGTACCCCATAATGGATGCCGTCCGCCAAAACGTCGTCGTGTATAATGAGTTCTAGGTATATTATTTGTATCATTGTCTATAATGGGTTATGATACAGTATTTTGCCAATTATTAGGACAAAGAAAATATTGTGCACAAACGGGAATATTTCGTTGGGGGAATTTCGGTTAGAAAAAATCTAGCCGGGGTTTCGACGTTTTGAAGGAGGGTAAAATAAAAAATGATCGAAATTGAAAAGCCTAAAATAGAAACGGTTGAGATCAATGATGACGCCAAGTACGGGAAATTTGTTGTAGAACCGCTTGAGCGTGGATATGGAACTACATTGGGTAACTCCTTGCGTCGTATCCTGCTATCCTCTCTCCCAGGTGCTGCTGTCACATCTATCCAGATAGATGGGGTACTACATGAGTTTTCAACTGTCGAAGGCGTTGTGGAGGATGTAACGACAATCATCTTGAACTTAAAAAAGCTAGCGTTAAAGATTTATTCTGATGAAGTGAAGACGCTCGAAATTGATGTCCAAGGTGAGGGAGTTGTAAAAGCTGCCGATATTACCCACGATAGCGATGTGGAAATATTAAATCCTGACTTGCATATTGCCGAATTGAGTAAAAACGGAAAATTACGTATGAGAATGACCGCACAAAGAGGACGTGGCTATACGGTAGCGGATGAGAATAAAAAGGAAGACTTACCGATCGGTGTCATTCCCATTGACTCGATCTACACTCCTGTGTCCAGGGTTTCCTATTTTGTCGAAAATACACGTGTCGGCCAGTCGACAGATTTCGATAAATTAACTCTCGAAGTTTGGACAGATGGAAGCATCGGTCCAAAGGAAGCCGTTTCCTTAGGAGCAAAAATATTAATGGAACATTTAAATATTTTTGTGGACTTAACGGATGAGGCACAACAAGCTGAAATTATGGTTGAAAAAGAGGAAGATCAGAAGGAAAAAGTTCTGGAAATGGCGATTGAAGAATTAGATTTATCCGTTCGCTCCTATAATTGCTTGAAACGTGCAGGAATTAATACCGTTCAAGAGTTGACGAATAAAACGGAAGAAGATATGATGAAAGTTCGCAACCTCGGGCGTAAATCATTAGAAGAAGTAAAATCCAAATTAAATGATTTAGGTCTTGCTTTAAGAAAAGATGACTAATGACAAACCCAATCGTAAACAGATTACATCATAAAGGAGGGAATCGATATGGCATATAGAAAATTAGGCCGTACGAGTGATCACCGTAAAGCGATGTTACGTACCCTTGCCACGGATTTGATTATTAACGAGCGCATCGAAACGACGGAAGCCCGCGCGAAAGAATTGCGTTCGGTTGTCGATAAATTAATTACCCTTGGTAAACGCGGAGACTTACATGCACGTCGACAAGCAGCTTCTTTTGTTCGTAAGGAAATTGCTGATTCTGAAACGAAAAAAGATGCTTTGCAAAAACTATTTACTGACATTGCACCACGTTATCAATCTCGTCAAGGCGGTTACACTCGAATCTACAAAGTAGGACCGCGCCGTGGAGATGGTGCACCGATGGCGATTATTGAATTAGTCGAAGCGGATAGTGAATAATCACAGGGACGCTTCGCAGGATGAATGGAAACAGTGAGGGCAGTACAGTACAACTACTGGTTTTTGCCCTTTTCTTTTATTAATGTTGTTCCAAATTATCTGTGAATTCTCCCGTCGTCACAAAAAAGCGAGTGTTACGATGAGGGAAAAAACCTCGTCTAGCTCTGGTGCCCTTTTCACATGTAATCGATCGATATAAAGTTGGACAGAAAGTATTGAATGACTGCATGGGAAAAGGGTGCAGGCTTTTTTATTATATAGAAGAAAAAATATCAATGAGTTTTTAGAAGAGATGAGCAAAGCAGAGGATTGAGGGTGAGAAACATGAAAAAGGAAATGATTCAATTTGACCGGGTGTTTTTTCGTTACGACGAAAATTCCCCTTATGCTTTAAAAGATGTAAGCTTTTCCGTTTATGAAGGAGAATGGCTAGCCATTGTTGGTCATAACGGATCTGGTAAATCAACGATTGCGAAATTAATGAATGGCCTTTTGTTTCCTGAAAAGGGTTCAATTCGGATTAAGGGTCTTCCTTTAACGGAAGAGACGATTTGGGACATCCGAGATATTGTTGGTATGGTATTTCAAAATCCCGATAATCAATTCGTCGGAACAACCGTTCAAGATGATGTGGCTTTTGGTTTAGAAAATCACGGAATACCGAGAGAAGAAATGATAAATCGCGTAATGGATTCATTGAAAAAAGTAAAAATGGAAGGGTTTCTCGATCAAGAGCCTCACCATCTGTCAGGAGGTCAAAAACAGAGAGTAGCGATTGCAGGGGTACTCGCATTACGAACAGATGTAATTATATTGGATGAAGCCACTTCCATGCTCGATCCAAGGGGGCGCACCGAAGTTTTGGAAACGGTCAGGGAAATAAAAAATAAAGAGAATGTCACGATTATTTCGATTACCCATGATTTAGAAGAAGCGGTAAAAGCGGATCGATTGATTGTTATGAATGAAGGACAAGTATTTACGATTGGGACACCGGATGAAATTTTTTCTTTAGAAGACCAATTAATTCAACTAGGATTAGACATCCCCTTTACATTGAAGCTAGTAAAAATGTTAAAAAACTACGGTTGTGAAGTTCCTTCCGATATGTTACAAGAAGATGAGTTGGTGGATTATATATGGAAATTAGCACAAGAAATTTAGAATTTAAATATCACGTAAACACTCCCTTTGAGCGGTTGGCACTATATGATATCAATGTGACCATTCCACCAAATAGTTATACTGCAATCATCGGTCATACCGGTTCAGGGAAATCGACTTTATTGCAACATTTAAATGGACTATTGCAACCGACAGTAGGAGAGGTGCACATTGGGGATGTGACAATCAAAGCTGGAATAAAAGAAAAAAACCTCCGCCCAGTTCGTAAGAAGGTAGGCATTGTTTTTCAATTTCCCGAACATCAACTATTCGAAGAAACAGTCGAAAAAGATATTTGTTTTGGTCCGTTAAATTTCGGTACGCCTTTAGAAAAAGCAAGGAAAAAGGCAAAAAAGGCGGCACAGCAAGTTGGCTTGTCAGAAGATTTGATGGACAAGTCTCCCTTTGAACTATCGGGTGGTCAAATGCGTAGGGTAGCAATTGCCGGTGTTTTAGCGATGGAACCGGAAGTTCTTGTGCTGGATGAACCAACAGCTGGACTCGATCCGAGAGGGCGAATGGAAATCATGGAGATGTTCGCTAATCTTCAAAGGGAGCAAAAAATCTCCGTTGTTCTTGTTACCCATAGCATGGAAGATGCTTCGAAATATGCCGATCATATTATTGTGATGCATAAAGGAACCGTATACAAAAAGGGCACCCCGAAGGATATTTTTTCATCACCAAAGGAACTGATTGAACTAGGACTTGATGTACCTGAATCGATTCGCTTTCAATTGAAACTTGAAGAAAAATTACAACAGTCAATCGGTAAGGTTACCCTATCGATTGATGAATTAGCTCGACAAATTTCCGTATATTTGAAACGGGGGTCAACAAGCCAATGATGGAAAAAATGATATTCGGTCGATACATACCGGTAAATTCGTTGTTACACAAACTGGATCCCCGTTCAAAATTATGTGCAATTTTGATCTTTATTTTTATTATTTTTATCGCCAATAATGCTATTACTTACGGAATACTAGCTATTTTCACTTTTCTCGCCTTGTATTCATCGAATATACCAATAAAATTTTTATTCAATGGGTTAAAATTTATTTTTTACTTAATCGTCTTTACTTTCCTATTGCATATTTTGTTCACGCGAGAAGGGGACGTTTTAGTAGACTTTGGATGGTTGAAAATTTATGAACGTGGACTGACTCAAGGAATCTTTATCTCTTTACGTTTTCTTTTTCTCATCCTCATTACGTCCCTTTTGACATTGACGACAACGCCGATTGAAATTACGGATGGGATGGAAAGCTTGATGAAGCCCCTTAGGAAAATCCATTTTCCCGTCCATGAATTAGCATTAATGATGTCCATTGCTTTACGTTTTATCCCGACGTTAATGGACGAAACAGATAAAATTATGAAAGCGCAAATGGCAAGAGGTGTTGATTTTTCCCACGGTTCTCTAAAAAGACGGGCACAGGCGATCGTTCCATTATTGATTCCGTTATTCATTAGTTCGTTCAAACGGGCGGAAGAACTCGCTGTTGCCATGGAAGCAAGAGGATATCGTGGAGGAGAAGGACGAACGAAATATCGGCAGCTGAATTGGAGGACAATGGATACGATCGTTATCCTTATTGTTCTATCCCTAGGGGGAATTTTATTTATCTTCCGCACGTAAAATTACATCACTTAGGTGAAAAATATGAAACGGATTAAATGTATAATCGCTTATGACGGGACGAACTTCCTCGGTTATCAAATTCAAAATCAGGGGCGTACTGTTCAAGGAGAATTGGAAAAGGTTTTAAAACGAATGCATAAAGGCGAAAGGATTCGTGTCTATGCATCGGGACGAACCGATACGCATGTCCATGCCCTTGGCCAAGTCATTCATTTTGATAGCCCATTGGATTTACGTGTGGAGAATTGGCAAAAGGCATTGAATGCTCAACTTCCAGCGGACATTTCCATTGTAGATGTCCAATTTGTACCCGATACATTTCACGCCCGATATTCCAGTATCGGTAAGGAATATCATTACCGCGTTTTATTGAAAAAAGAAAGGGACCCGTTTTTACGAAATTATTCGTACCATTTCCCTTATGAGCTGAATATGAAAGCGATGAGGGAAGGAATGAACTACTTTTTAGGAACCCATAATTTTACGAGTTTTTCATCTGCAAAATCGACAGTGGAAAATCGGGTGCGGACGATTGAACGATTTGAAGTGATTGAAAAGGCGGATGAATTAGTATTTCAAATTCGCGGCAACGGATTTTTATATAATATGGTACGAATTATCGTTGGAACGGTTCTCGAAGTCGGGATCGGGAAACGGGCCCCATCGGAAATACCGACAATTTTAGATAAGAAGGATCGGAAGTTCGCGGGAAAAACTGTCCCAGGCTGTGGGCTCTACCTGTATCAAGTGTTTTATAAGGAAGACATACAAAATTTTTGATAAAAACATTTTCAATCTGACAAATTTTCTCTACCGTTATTCACTGATTATTTACGGGATTTGCTTTGGGTTTTTCTGAAAAACGATTAAACAAATTCCCTTGACATCTTAGGGTAAAAAAAGTTATTATATCATTTGGTACATTGTTTTTTCCATGATAAGCCCCGGAAACTTATTATGTTGAAAATAAACTTGTTTGGAAATCGTGATTGAAACAGGAGGGTAAATTTAATGCGTACGACTTATATGGCTAAGCCGAACGAAATTGAACGGAAATGGTATGTCGTAGATGCAACCGGCCAAACGCTTGGACGTCTTGCAAGTGAAGTTGCTGCGATTTTACGCGGTAAACATAAACCGATTTTTACACCCCATGTGGATACTGGTGACCATGTCATCATTATTAACGCATCGAAAATTGAATTAACAGGTAAAAAATTGACGGATAAAATTTATTATCGCCACAGCCAACATCCGGGAGGTTTAAAGAAAAGAACCGCATTAGAAATGCGTACAAATTATCCGGAAAGAATGTTGGAACTGGCCATCCGTGGAATGCTTCCAAAGGGAACACTCGGTCGCCAAATGTTTAAGAAATTGCATGTATATGCGGGCAATGAGCATCCGCATCAAGCACAAAAACCTGAAAACTACGAGTTGCGCGGTTAATTATAGAGGAGGGAAATGATTTTGGCAAAGGTACAATATTACGGAACCGGACGTCGTAAAAGTTCTGTTGCTCGTGTTCGTTTAGTCCCCGGTGACGGAAAAATTATCATTAATGATCGTGATATCGAAAGCTACATTCCTTTTGAAACGTTGCGTGTAGTTATAAAACAACCACTTGTTTTAACGGAAACGCTCGGTCGTTACGATGTATTCATAAACGTTAAAGGTGGCGGTTTTACTGGTCAAGCAGGTGCGATTCGCCACGGTATTGCTCGAGCTTTATTACAAGCGGACCCAGAATACCGTCCAACGTTGAAACGTGCAGGATTTCTAACTCGCGATGCCCGCATGAAAGAGCGTAAAAAATACGGTCTTAAAGGCGCGCGTCGTGCACCACAGTTCTCAAAACGTTAAAAACCTTTATATATCAATGGTTTTTCAGCTCCCACTCCGGAATGGTTGGGAGCTTTTTAACGTTCGCAAAAAGCTAGCACCCACAAAACACCCACAAACATTTGAAAAATCGGCTCTATAATAAATGTTGGGGTTTTCACACAATTTTAGTGAAAAAAAACACACGCAACCCCGTCATTCTTTTATACTTGAATTGTCTAAAAACAAGAAAAAGAATGGAGTTGCGTGTACTATGAATTTTAACATGAATATCCCCGGATTAAAAGATTGTCAGGTGATAAAAGTAGAAGAACGTAAAGGGGAAATTCTCCTCTATGTGGAAATGGAACGAAAGCCACACCTTTGTCCTAACTGTGGACAGCTCATCGATAAAGTGCATGATTATCGATGGCAAAAAGTGCAACATTTAAAATGGTTTGAACGGATGACGTATATTTGGTATAAACGTCGTCGATATGCCTGTGCTTGCGGAAAACGCTTTTCCGAAAAGAATCCGTTTGTCAAACGATATCAACGAACATCGATTGAATGGAATCAGGCTGTGTCCGTATGCGCTATTAAGGGAAAGACATTTAAGGAAGTCGGAGATGTTTATGGTACCTCCTCCACGACCATTATGAGGCGATTTGATCAAATTGCTCAAACAGAAATCAAGCAAGTAGAGTCATTACCTCGAGTGATTGCGATTGATGAATATAAAGGGGATACGAGGGAAGGAAAGTATCAACTCATCATTGCCGATGGGATCACCAAGCAACCCCTAGATATCCTACCGAACCGGAATAAAAAGACGATAAAGGATTACCTTCAAAGGCATGGTCACCACGTTCAAGTGGTGATTATGGATATGAGTCCTTCTTTTAAGGCAGCCGTTCGTTCGGCCCTAGGAAACCCCGTGATCGTGGCGGATCGTTTTCATTTTTGTCGTTATATTTATTGGGGGATCAATCGAGTTCGTAGGCGTATTCAGCAGCAGTTTCACGACTATGACCGCAAAAAGTGCAAAAGAAAACGGTACATATTTTATAAACCACAAAACACATTAACGGAAAACGATTAGTGGCATTTAAAACGCTATTTGAATATGTCAGAAGAACTAAAAAAACCTATGCACTCAAAGAACGTTATCAAGAATGGTTTAACCGAGCAAAAGAGATCGGTCAAGAAAAGATTAATGAGGTAAAAAAAGAGCTGGAAGCATTTTATCAAGTCGTAGAGGAATCCGAAATTCCAGAGATGAAACAAGCGATAGAAACATTTCGCAATTGGCAAGTAGAAATCCTAAATAGCTTTGTGTATGGTCATTCCAATGGCTTTTTGGAAGGAATCAATAATACGACAAAAGTCATTAAGCGAAACGGTTATGGATATAAAAACTTCAAGAGATTTCGAGCAAGAATCTTATTTAGACATCAGTATAAAGGAATAGGCCTACATTTAGGTTAGGATAGGGGTGGCCTGATTTCTTTACCACCCCAACATTTGACGGAGAACCGAAAAATCATCAAACGAATTGAAAAATGTAATACGGAAAAGAATTGTATTATTATGAGAGGCTTCATTTTATAAATTTTTTTTCACGCAAAACATGCTTAAAGATTGGCAATAACTACAAAAAAGTATTCAATACCATTTGAACTTCAATGAATAATTCTTCATTGTGCTGCTTTCTTCTCCATTTTTATTAGAATCCAAATATTTTTGTGTGATGTATTTAAAGAGACACGAAAATATTTTTAATCACATGCATACATTCTTCCCACTACCTCAGTGTAAAACAAAACTTAATTACGATAGTAAAAAAGAAGCTCGCATTGGCATACATTTATCGCTACAAACTATTTGTTTGTTTGTAATATATAGAAAAATATAAAATTACGTCTCGTATAAAATATATGATATGTTCTAAACCTTGTAAGTAGGAAAGGGCTGCTATTTTGAGTATTGTTTCTTATTTTATATTGTATATACTCGATAAAATAATTGTTGTTTGTTATAATTTAATCAAAATAAATAAAGGGCGATTTCATGTGTATTTTGGATGTTAGTTCCTGGAGAGAGGAGTTTAACAAACAAGCATCAGGAACCAGAGTAAAGTATTGGATTATTGATCCACAAACATCACATGAATATATGTTTAAAATACCGAGAGAAAATACCGGTGAAGCATGGGCTGAAAAAATTTCCTCTGAAATAGGCAAATTACTCGGACTGTCAATGGTGGATGTACACCTAGCAGTTAGAAAGAACATATATGGAATAATAGCAAAGAAATTTACGTCAGGAACAGAAGAATTCTATGAGGGTGGCGACCTCATTACATCGATTGTAGACGAATTTGATCGTTATAAGCTGGACTATTATAATTTTGAAAATATTTCAAAGGTCTTAAAGGAGTTTCAATTGGATAAAGAATTTGTTGCCATTCCCATTTTTGATGCTTTAATTGGAAATCAGGATAGACATTGTGATAATTGGGGAATAATAAGGACAAAAACCGGTTATCGATTAGCTCCTATTTACGATAACGGTGCCTCATTAGGATTTCAATTAAAAGAAGAACGTATCAAACTCATGTTAAAAGACTCAAATATGTTTAAAGCATTTACGAATAGAAGCTATTCCTTGATAGGTATAGGGGGAAAAAAGAAACCTAAGCATATGGAATTACTTTCAGTGATACGAAAGAAATATCCGAAAGAAGTTGAAAAAGAAATGGATCGTTTGGTGCTTTTAGATAGAGACAATGTCATTCATCTTTTAAATACAATACCTTCATCAATTATGAGTGATATTTATAAAGAATGGGTGGAAAAGCTTTTACTTTTTCGGAAAGAGTGGATTTTAACATGGAGAAATGGGAGTGAATAGATGATGAGTAACCGACCATTTGTATTATGGCTTATTTGGCAAAATCAGGAAACCAGGCAACGATATCATATTGGTACATTATCAAGTTTAAATGGTGAATATACTTTTTCCTATGAGTTGAGTGGAAAAAGAAGAACATTAATTGAGGCGATGGAAAATGGATATCGTCCGCATTTAGCTTTCAGAGATGTTAATAAAGTATACAAATCAAATCGTTTATTCGATGCTTTTGCAAGAAGATTACCAGATAAACGGCGACCAGATTTTCATGAACTATTAGAATCACTTGGCCTACCGAAAGATTATACGGATATGGATTTGTTACGAGCAACAGGAGGAAGATTAGCAACAGATCCGTATGAATTTGTCGCACCTATCTATCGCTATGGTAACCACTTTGACTTCGACTTTTTTATAGCTGGTTGGCGTTATTATGAAGGTGAAAAAGCCTTACGGGAATTAAAAATTGGAGAAGAAGTAAGACTTGAACGGGAATTAAAGAATCCGAAAGATAAAAAAGCTGTTGTTATTTTGTCGACAAAATCCGGTTCTAAGCTAGGGTATGTACCGGCGTTTTATAGCGGTTTTATGTTTGATGTTATTGAAAAGCAAGATCAATTCTATGCAAAAGTAGAAAAAATTAATTATAATGCAAAGCCCCAACTAAAAGTTGTTATATCCGTTGTGGGTGAAACAACGATTAATGAGTATGAGGGATCAGATTTTAATATTATTGAAAGACTTGAATTTGTATAATAATTTTTTTCGTATCTTTTATTCTGATACCGTATAGATGTAGAAGTACCAAATTGTTAACCAACTTCTTTAAAAGTTTTTGATTTTACAAAACGTATGCGAACCGCCCGATCTAACTCTTTTGAAAATTAAAAATATCGTTCGACAATATAATTATATGCAACAAATCTTTTTCCACATGCACCACTTCGGCATCTTCGTTTCCTGTAAAACTTGTGCTGAAGTGTTCTCACCATTTTAAATGCTTAATTTTAAACATTCGATTTATAGATTTTCCGTGTTCTTTCCCACAGGGACATCCATGTATCTTTAAAGACGTTTCCACATCGATTGCGATTCCGTCCTTTAAATTTTGTATAGCTGTAATGATTTCATCTTTAAAACCAGAAACTTTTTGAATATTGTTGTCAATTCAACTGTAAAAGAAATTGGAGAAAGCGCGCTTTTTTCTGAAATTGTTTAGAACCCCCAACGTTTAGATTATAGTCGAAAATTTGAAACATAAATAAGATAGGCAAGGGAAAGAAAAATTATCTTTCATCCCCTCACCCACTTTTTTCTGTTTGAAATATCGAAATCATTTTCACATCTTTTTTTTAAATGTCACAGTTCTATGAGAACTGACGACACAATTTGTTGGTGATTAAAGTTAGGTCAACAAAAGGAAGTAAATATTGTTATTTTAAACGACTCGATTTCCTTTCGATCAATGTCGGTTCGAGTTTGATTTGAACTTTCTTAGAAGAAACTTTTTTTTCAATTCGATCTAACAAAAGTTTCATCGTCGTTTTTACCATCTCTTCGATCGGTTGGTGAATACTTGAAATTCCCATCATTTTCGATAAGATCGTATCGTCAAAACCGATGACGGAAATATCTTCTGGCACTTTTATTCCCCGATCTTCAACCGCTTTCACAAATTCCACCGCCATAAGGTCATTTGTTGTAAACACGCTTGTAAACTCCAAATTCGTTACTCGATCCAAATAATCTTCAATATCTTGCCTGATGAGATAACTATTCGAAGAAGTTTCTTTGATTGTAATATAGTTTTTCATCTGAAAGGTAAATCCATTTTCTGCTAAAGTATCTCGAAATCCAAAAAATTTATCATCAGGTATATTTCCAACCATTCCAAAGGTTTTATGATTTGTATAAATAAACTTTTTTGCCGCCAATTGTCCTGCTTTATAGTGATCTAGACCAACACTATGAAACTCCTCGTGAGTTTGCGTAACGGAAACGACCGGAATAGGTAATTTACTGATTTTTTCAAAATTATAATCACTTGTCGGTACGAAAATAATGCCGTCGACTTGACGGGAAATAAAATTTTCCATACTTTCCCATTCCAAGATCGGATTTCTCTTCGAATTGTGTAATAAAATATTATATCCGTAATTTCTCGCAACACTTTCCAACGTATCAATTAATTCAACAAAATACGGGTTATACGTTTCTGTTACACAGACACCAATGATATAAGATTGATTTTGTTTTAACGTTTGTGCTGCTTTATTTGGAACGAAGCCGACTTCGTTAATTACATCGAAAACACGTTTCGCTAATTTTTCATTCACTCCCTCTTTCCCATTAATCACCCGAGATACGGTAGATTGGGAGACGTTTGCGAGCTTTGCAATTTCTTTCATCGTTAATTTCTTCATAGCCATCTCCTTCCTACTTTCAAAAGTTTGCAAATACGAATTAAAACGTTAAAACGATAGAAAATCGCAAAAGAAGGCTAAATCATGGCTTACGTTAAGTCTATCATGAAAAAACGTACAATTAAATTTTTCCCTTCGAACATAAGTTTTTTTATCAATTAATTTTTCATTTATCCTTTTTTGTTCATCCTTCTGTTTAAATCTTCAATTCTAAAATTTATAAAAAGTTACCCTTTATTGATTTGGGATGCGGAAAACGAGCGATATTCGAGTTAACTAAAATGAATAGGTATGAAATCCTTAAGAATACAATCTTGATTTGAATCAACAATAATGAATCGAAATGAAAACGTTTTAATGTTTTATTGACATCAATCTTAGCCTATTGTAACATAATTAGTGTAATATGAGAATACGTATTCAAACAGAAAGAAACATATTTTAAAGTATTATAATGGGAAAAATTAAAAACAATTTATTTTTTATTTTGATTACGTTTTCTAAAGCTGTTGGTTTAATAGGATGTAATTCAAACTCTTCTAGTGATGGCGATTCCGATAAGATTATCATATGGACACAAGCATCTGAAGATCATCCTGAAGGACAAATGTTTGCAGAAAGGGTTAAAAAATATAATGAAATGAATCCGGACAAGCCTCAAGTGGAAATCGAAAATATTACGAGAGCTGGTGCCGGTTCCGGTTATATTGATAAGTTAAACGCTGCAATTACGGCAAAAGACATGCCTGATATTTTCACTTTGGACGGCCCTGATGTTTCTGCTTATGTGGATGCGGGTCTTGTTGGAGAATTGGATAGTTACATGAGTGAAGGCTTTAAAGAAGGTTTTACACCTGCCATGATTGATCAGGGCACAGTTGATGGAACATTTTATGCGATGGGTTATCAAGATTCTGGAGTCGTTATCATGTATAACGAAGATATGATTAATGCTTTACCGGAAGATATCACATCGGAAATACCTTCTTCGGATGCAGATTGGACATGGGATGAGTTTATTGATCTTGCAAGGAAAGTTGATGATTTTGCGAAGAAGACGGATGACCCGGCATTTGACGATTATGAAGTTGCTGTAAGTTTACTTTTGACAGATATTACTTCAGGAGCTTATGAAACGGGTACATATTATTTAACCCCATTGCTTTGGTCAAATGGTGCGAACATCGTTGCGGAAGACGGAGTTACGGTAGATGGTGTATTAAATAGTGAAGAGAGCATCGATGCACTTACCCAGTATGCAAAATTATTTGAAGAACCTGCTCTTGCAAGTGCTTCTGAGTCAGAGAAAGCTTTTCATACTGGTAAAGCAGTTTTTTCCATTAGTGGATTTTGGTACATTAATGAATTAACAAATAACTATCCGAATTTGCATTTTCGAACGTTGCGTTATCCGAAAATGGATAAGGACTATAATGGATTATACACACCATCGGGATCTTGGGCATTTGTAAGAAATGGATTAGAAACTGATGAGGTAAAAAAAACAGATCGTAGAAGTTATGGAATGGTTAACAAATGATGAAGCAGCTGAACAATACTATGAAGCAAATGGAGCAATTCCAGGGAGAAAGGATTCAGTTGATGTTATCGATACAAATACTGATAATCCGTACCATAACGAAGCATGGACGGTTTTAAAATATCAAGTAGAAACCACAAATAAAGCACGTCCGATATCCCCCGGATATCCATATTTATCCGAAACCTTTGCTAAAGATATTCTTCTAAAAATAGCTCAAAACGAAGTAACCGATCAAAAAACGATTCGATCATATGTGGATGAAGCGGTGAAAAAAATCGATTTAGAATTTGAGAAATATCGTAAATGATATTGAAACCCGAAAGGGAAGTAGAAGTTCAGCAAACCGAGTAAATTTGGGCCGGCTAGGCAAAAGGTGCGTTTAGCCGCCCTTTCCTTTTCCGCCACGGACAATGAAATTTCGAATCGTAATCGATAACTTTAATGAGATGAGGAGTGAAATTTGGATGAAACGGGGGATCAAGCGGTTCGTTAAAATTAGAAATTTAAATGATCAACATAAAAAGCAATATAAAAAAAGTGAAATTTTCTATGCCTATGGGTTTTTATCACCCGCGATGATTTTAGCATTTTTGTTTATCGTTTTTCCGATCTTGATTGCATTTAGTTATGGATTTACAGACTATTATTTGTTAAAACCCGATGAAAAACAATTTATCGGTTTACGTAATTTTGTCCGAATGGCATCCGATGATGTTCTTATAAAAAGTTTTTTTAATACAGTCCAATTTGTTATTTTAGTGGTCCCATTACAATTATCGATGGCACTGATCCTTGCATTAATTATTAATCAGAAAGTTCGAGGGGTAGGTTTCTTTAGAACAGCCTATTTTGCACCGGCGGTTTTATCATTAGTAGTAATTTCCATTCTATGGACAGTGATGTTAAATCCAAATAACGGGTTAATTAATCAACTGTTATCCGATTTCGGTATTCCGAAACAACCGTTTCTTTCCAGTGCAGATCAGGCGATGTATTCCATCGTCGCAATTTCTGCTTGGAGTGGGTGTGGATATTAAATGATGATTTTTTTAGCCGGTTTAAAAAATATCGATCAAAGTTTATATGAAGCTGCCGATATCGATGGAGCAAATGGACTTCAAAAATTTTTGCACATCACCCTTCCTTCCTTAAAACCGATTACTATGTTTTTAATAATCACAACGACAATCCAAGCGTTTAAGTTAATCGTTCAACCGATGGTCATGACTGGTGGTGGACCTGACTATTCGGCGATGACTGTGCTTCAATATATTTATGAGTATGGATTCCGACATCGAAACGTTGGCTATGTAAGTGCGGTTACAATCGTTTTCACGCTCTTTTTAATCATTGTATCAATAATCATTAAAAAGTTATTTCGGGAGGAGGAAGTGGCTTGAAAATATTGAAAAAAACTTTATTTTATGTCGTTGCAAGCCTCCTAGCTTTACAGTTTTTATTACCACTAATTTGGATGATTTTATCTTCGTTTAAAATTGACGAGACAATCTATAAGGATATTAATAGTATTTTTGCCTTTATTCCAAGATTTTCAGATTTAACATTCCATTCGTATTCAGAGTTGTTAGGAATGTACAATATTTTTAAAAACGTAGGAAATAGCCTCCTTTATGCATCGATTACGACAATCGTTGGTCTAACAATTAATTCATTAGCAGGCTATGCCCTAGCCCGTTTTATATTTCCATTTAAGGACGGAATATTAATTTTTATCATTGCACTGATGATTGTTCCAATTGAGGCGATTATTTTGCCCTTATTTTTAGTTGTGAATGATATGGGGTTAATTAACACGATTCCAGGGTATTTGCTTCCGTTTTTTGTAAACGTAATGAATATTTTTCTTTTTAGACAACATTTCCTTTCCTTCCCCGGTG
This sequence comes from Fervidibacillus halotolerans, assembly GCF_026547205.1. GTDB lineage: Bacteria > Bacillota > Bacilli > Bacillales > Caldibacillaceae > Fervidibacillus > Fervidibacillus halotolerans. The sequence goes on from NZ_CP106877.1 coordinate 2,743,844, forward strand.
AACTGATTGAATCGGCGAAAATCGATGGACTTGGGGAGATTGGTAGTTTCTTTAAGATTGTTGTTCCATCTAGTTTAAACATTTATGTTACAGTTGGAATTTTAACATTTTTAACTTCGTGGAATGATTTCTTATGGCCGGTAATGGCACTTTCCAATTCGGATTTAATGCCTGTCCAAGTCGCATTAAATGCTATTTTTAGTGACACATATAATATTTTCACAAGCCATACGATGGCAGCTTTGACCATTGTAACGATTCCGGTTGTGTTGTTATATGCATTTTTCCAAAAATATATCATCGAAGGATATACCAGAAGTGGTATTAAGTAGAAAGGAGCCTTTATGAACAAACTAGAAAAAGCAAACAAATATATTCAAGAAAATAAAGATCAGGTGAATAACCGCCCCATTTATCATTTTTCTCCGGAAATCGGTTGGATGAACGATCCGAATGGTTTTATTTATTACAAAGGACGGTATCATTTATTTTACCAATATAACCCTTATGATGTCGTTTGGGACAATATGCATTGGGGACATGCAACAACGACTGACTTTGTACAATGGGAGTACTTGCCCATCGCATTGGCCAATGATCGATGGTACGATGCCAATGGTTGTTTTTCAGGTAGTGCCATCGAAAAGGATGGAAAACTTTATCTTATGTATACGGGGCATGTCGATCCGAATCTCGGATTTGATCGAATCGAGTCGGAAATATTTGAGCGGCAATGTATCGCCGTGTCGAAGGATGGAGTGAACTTTGACAAAATAAAGGAAAATCCTGTCATCGATGAAAAGATATTACCTGAAGGATATTGCATATGTGATTTTCGAGATCCTAAAGTGTTTGAAAAGGATGGAAAATATTATGCTGTCCTTGCGGTAAGAAACAAACAGCGTCGTGGGGAAATTATTTTATTTTCATCCGATGATCTTTTAACATGGGAATTCCATTCGTCGATTTATCAATCAAAGGATGAGGAAAATATTTTATTGGAGTGTCCTGACATATTTTCGATCGATGGAAAAGATGTTTTACTTTTCTCGGTTATGCCATGCGATCCTATTTATGCGAACGAAATTCAAAATCATACCGCATATTTAATAGGAAAACTGGATTTGGAAAAGGGAAAATTTTTCGTCGAACAAAAGGGTCTTTTAGATTATGGTCGTGCATTTTACGCACCTCAATCGACAACAGGGAAACATGGAGAACGTCTGTTAATTGGCTGGATGCATAAATGGCATCAAAAAAATCCGCCAAAATCGTACGGATTTAACGGTATGATGTCCCTCCCTCGCCAATTAACAATAGAAAATGGTCGTTTTATTCAAAAACCGGCGATCGATCTACATTCATTCTTTTCTGAGAAAAAGAATCAGAAAAACATTCGAATGTACGCTGGAAAAGAATGGTCTATTGAAAATATTGCAGGGTATTTAAAAATTAACGTCGATCGAAAAAAATCTTTTACTGTTCAATGTTTCAAAAAAAGCGATCATGGGATTCAATTTGAATGGGATGGATGTAATGGGAATTTGATCGTCTCTTCCAGTTATGGCGACAAAGAGACGATTCAAATCGAGATCGATGATGAAAATAATGATTTTATTACTTTTGAATGGTTTATTGATCGTCATTCGATCGAATTATTTATCAACGGTGGACAAAAAGTTGCCAGTTTCATTGCCTATGAAGAGGATAAAGGAAGACAGACGGCTATTTCTGTAAAAGAAGATACGACCATTGAAACCGTTGAATATAGGGAATTTATTTTTAAGTAGGAGGGCTACACATGTATTTTGGAGCAATTGAAGCCGGCGGAACAAAATTTGTATGTGCGGTAGGGGACAAAGATTTACAAATCATCGATCAAACTACGATTCCGACAACAACTCCAAAAGAAACGATGAAAGAACTGTTTCGTTTTTTCGATTCCTATTCACTCGTCTCCATGGGAATCGGCTCCTTTGGTCCGATTGATGTAAAACAAGGATCTCCCACATATGGTCATATTACCAATACACCAAAAAAGGGATGGACGTTTTTCAATTTTGTCGGTTCAATCAAAGAAAAATACGATATACCAGTTGCGTGGACGACAGATGTGAACGCAGCGGCCTACGGGGAATGGAAAAATGGGGCAGCAAAGGGTTTGGAAAATTGTCTTTATTTAACGGTCGGTACAGGAATCGGCGGAGGAGCGATCGTTAATGGAAAACTTTTAGAAGGGTTTAGCCATCCAGAAATGGGACATATTTTGTTACAACCCCATCCGGATGATTCGTATGAAGGACATTGTCCATTCCATAAAAATTGTTTGGAAGGACTCGCATCAGGACCAGCCATTGAAGGAAGATATGGAAAAAAAGGGATTGAGCTTTCCGGTGAAGATCAAGTTTGGGAGATGGAAGCCTACTACATAGCCCAAGCGTTGATGAATTATTCATTAATTTTACGGCCGGATCAAATTATTTTAGGTGGCGGTGTCATGAAGCAAGAACAATTATTTCCCCTCATTCGGAAAAACTTTGAGTCGTTATTGAATCATTACATTGACACGCCCGATTTATCGAACTACATCGTTTCTCCAAAATTAGGGGACCGTGCCGGTATAACGGGAGCATTGAATTTAGCTTCTGAAGTAGTGGAGACCATTTGATTATCATTTTCGTAAAATAGATAAAATAATCCCGTGAAGAAGTATCATTATTATACGAAGAAAAAGGGAACGTTTAAAATCTGTATCGTACTACTGTGAGAAAAAGGAACGATTATTAAAATATCCCGGTTAGTGTAAAAAGTCTCTAATCGGGACTTCATTCCTCTATATAACATTTTCCTACGCGATGCTTTTTCTCTCAAAAGAAAGCGTTGACAGTATGTTGGAAAGTGTGCTAATATGAAAACATTAAATTAATAGTAAGCCTTTTCAACGGGGTTGTTACTGGTCGTGCAGGCAAAACCTAAATTGCTCATTTTTATACAAATGGGTAATTTAGGTTTTTTGTTTGTGGGCGGTGTCACATAAAAAAGAATTGAATAGGAATCGTAAGGGATGTTACCTATTGGGCATAACCTTAATAAATTCGGTATTCACGATAGTGGGTTCGAGTTTGTTAAGGTTTTTTATTTTAACAAATTTGAGAGGAGTATTTGTAAATGAAAAAAATTATGCTTAGTTTATTCGTAGTATTCGTTGTCGTAGGTTTAGTAGGCTGTAACGATGCGTCTGAAAAACCGTCAAATTCGTCTGATGATCAACAATCGGTTACTTTCACCCAAACGTATCAGCAAGGTGTTATCCAAGAAACAAAATATGGTACTGTTCAAGGGTATGAGAACTTGGAAGAAAACACGCTCGTATGGAAGGGGATTCCTTATGCCAAGTCCCCTGTAGGAGATTTACGATGGAAAGCTCCGGAGGACCCGGATACATTTGAAGGAATATATGACGCAACTAGTCTTGGGAATATAGCTATTCAAACATCTGCAGACGGAATAATTGGTAGTGAAGATTGTTTAAATCTTGATATATACCGACCGAACACAGATGAAACAGATTTGCCCGTATTCGTATATATCCATGGTGGGAATAATCAAACAGGAACTTCTGAAGAAATCACCGGTGATGCCTTTGTAAATGATTTGGGAGCTATTTTCGTTTCTGTCAATTACCGCCTTGGGCCACTAGGATTTAATCCACTTCCTGCATTGAATACTGGTGATGAACTAGAGGATTCTGGGAACTACGCTTTATTAGATATCGCAAAATCATTGGACTGGGTTAAAGAAAATATCGAAAGTTTTGGTGGGAATCCTACCAATATAACTATTTCAGGTTTCTCTGCGGGTGGAAGAGATGTGATGGCCATGTTGATTTCTCCAATTTTTGAAGGAAAATTTCAGAAAGCAATTGCCTTTAGTGGTGGCATGACGATAGCCGATGAACAAGATAGTATGAAAGTCTTTGCAGATGCAATCGCACCTCTCGTCGTGGAAGACGGAGTGAAAACTACTGAAGACGAGGCATACGAATGGCTTCTACAAGAAGACGAATCTGTCAAGGAATATTTATACTCTCTTTCAGCGGAGCGATTAAGTGGATTAATGAGTAATGCGATGATTCGAATGAGTGTATTCCCTCATTTATACAATGACGGGAAAGTAATTCCGGAAGAACAATTTGATACGGAAGATTATAACTCCGTACCATTAATCATGTTTACCGGAACGACCGAATTTTCTTTCTTTGCGATGGGAGATCCATATTTTGCAAGTAGCTTCCAGGATGGTAGCGTATTTACCGACTCCGAGAAGAGTGCACAATTCGATTTTGCAAAAAAATATGGCAGTATGTTATACAAGTATTTTAACACCCAAGAATCTGCATTAAAAATGTATGATCATTATGAAGCACCCATTTATACGATGGAAATGCCATTTGGTGAAAATCTAACTGAAACAACGGATATGGATGCATTCGGTTCTTTCCACGGTGTATTTGTACCACTTTTAGACACGAATAATACAAGTTATTTGTCATTTGTAACGGAATCGTATCAGTTGGAAGGAGCACAGAAATTGAAGGAACAATTTAGAGGTTATTTGGCCAACTTCCTTCATAACGATGATCCGAATGGTGACGGTTTGGAAAATTGGGAACCGTGGACGATGGAAAACCAAGTAGCATTACAGTTAACGGCTGATGAAAATAATGTCTATGCCCAAATGAATGAAGTGACGGAGAGTAAAGCGGATATGATTAATGAAATCGAAAAGGACTCTTCGATTTCCATGGAAGTGAAAGATCAAATCATAAGTGAAGTTTTAAATGGCCGATGGTTTAGCACCGAACTAGATGAATACTTCAAGAATTCGAGCCTATGGGTTGAATGACGACAGAACTTTGTAGTCTAAAAAATTGAAAATGTAAAATACTGATAAAATCTTGAAGGCCTCGTTTGATTATGAAATTAGAGGCTTTCTTTTTTTCTGCTGTCATTTTAGACAATTAGGTTTTATGAAAATTCCACAATAAATTTTCATCACGATGAAAAATCTTTTTGATATCAAATGAAGAGGGAAAACAGTACATATGAAAAGGAAGGAAATGAATGATGGGAACGGAATAATTTCGTCCATTTGAAACAAGATATATTTAGGAAATGTGGCGATTTTTTCAAACCATCATTAGCGAACATTTTCTTATTTCGTCTCTTAAAAACTCGCTCGTTTTAAATTTATTAACTCGTCCGTTTTTGTATGAATTGTGCTAAACTTGACGATCCATGTGTTTTTAACGTGAGAAAAACAACTTTTTCATATAAAATAGTAGTAGTCAAGTTAAAGACTACACAATTAGGAAAAGAAAGGAATAGTAGGATGAAAAAACAACAAATCGGTGTGATTGGTTTAGCAGTCATGGGGAAAAATTTAGCCCTGAATATTGAATCAAGGGGATATTCCGTTGCGGTGTACAATCGCTCCCCGGAAAAAACGAAGGATTTTATGGCAAACGAAGGAAAGGGAAAGGATTTCGTAGCTGCCTACAGTATAAAGGATTTCGTCAATGCATTGGAAAAACCGCGAAAAATATTGCTTATGGTAAAAGCGGGAAAGGCTACCGATGCGACGATTGAACAATTAAAACCATATCTCGAAAAAGGGGATATATTAATCGACGGTGGAAACACGTTATATAAAGATACGATGCGAAGAAATAAGGAATTGGATAAAACGGGCATCCATTTTATCGGAACCGGTGTATCTGGCGGGGAAGAAGGTGCATTAAAGGGGCCGTCCCTCATGCCGGGCGGACAGCGGGAAGCTTATGATCTCGTTAAACCAATCTTTGAAGCGATTGCTGCTAAAGCAAATGGAGAACCGTGTGTGACGTACATCGGACCGAATGGAGCGGGACATTTCGTCAAGATGGTTCATAACGGAATCGAATACGGGGATATGCAATTGATTGCTGAAGCGTATTTCATTTTGAAAAATGTTCTCGGAATGGAAGCAGAGGAGCTTCACGAAGTATTTGCTGAATGGAATGAAGGAGAGTTAAACAGTTACTTAATTGAAATTACGGCGGATATTTTTACGAAAATGGATGAAGAAACGGGAAAACCTCTTGTCGATGTCATTTTGGACAAAGCTGGTCAAAAGGGTACAGGCAAATGGACGAGTCAAAACGCCCTGGATTTAGGTGTGCCACTTCCGTTAATTACGGAGTCGGTCTTTGCCCGTTTCATTTCTGCGATGAAGGAAGAGCGGGTGAAGGCAAGTAAGGAATTAACCGGTCCAAGTGTACATTACGATGGAGATCGGGCAGAACTGATCGAAGCGGTTCGAAAGGCATTATATATGAGTAAAATTTGTTCCTACGCCCAAGGATTTGCCCAAATGCGTGCCGCTTCAAATGAATACGGATGGAATTTGGATTACGGAAAAATTGCGATGATCTGGCGGGGAGGTTGTATTATCCGTGCCCAATTCTTACAAAAAATTAAAGAGGCTTACGACCGTAATTCGGAATTGGAAAACCTTTTGTTAGATCCGTATTTTAAAGAAATTGCTGTTTCTTATCAATCCGCCCTTCGAAAAGTAGTGTCTTTGGCCGTTGCCAATGGCATTCCAGTACCTGCCTTTTCCAGTGCGATTCATTATTATGATAGCTACCGTTCTGAAAATTTACCTGCCAACTTAATTCAAGCACAACGGGATTATTTCGGAGCGCATACGTATGAACGAAAGGACAAAGAAGGTATCTTCCATACGAAATGGTTTTAAATTGTGAACACGGGTTTCGAAATGGGGAAATCTATTTCGAAGCCCTTTTTTTAACTGTTGTATAGCAGAAGTGTAGTATATGACAAATACTACTTATATACATTCTCTAGAAGATCTCCCCCATTTATAAATAAAAAGGACGAAGGTGATGAATCAAGTGAATCTTTGTTTTATCGGAGCAGGATTTTATGCCACAAAGAATATTGATTGATCCTTCCGTCATCCCCGATTTTCGGTACGTTGGAGACTTATATTTGCGTATGTTTGTAGGAAAATGGGAGCAGTTCATCGAATACTGTCAGTCAGGCCAACAACCCATTTCAAATGGTCGTGACAACGTTCAAACGATGGATTTATACGACCAGATTCTTTCAGTTTTATAAAAAACATAGCATATGAACCGATTTTATATGCACTCGTTTCATTTTAAAAAACCGCCTTGAATGTTAATTCTCAGCGGTTTCGATTTGCTTTTTTAATTTTTTACAGAAAATAAGGTCAACCGATTCCCTCAATGTATGAAAAAAACATTTTATCTTATGCCAACCTCATATAAGTTACTACCAGAAGTTGACATAGGAAATCCCGAACTTGATGAAGGTCAGCTAAAAAATGAAACTCCAAACGTTCTTAAGGATCCGGTGAAATACAAAATCGTAATTTTCCCTTATGGAATAATATGTACGAAGTAGTTCATGTTTTGTAAATTATAGATTATAACAGCTCAAATGTTTCTTCAATTTGGATGGATCCTTCGACAGATTGTGCCATAGAACAGTTTTGATGTACCAGTTCAATCGATTTCTCTATTTTTTTCGTGTCTAATTGATCTCCTTTAATGAGATAGTGTAAATGAATCTTTTCTATGCGATTTGCCTTTTTTTCATCTCGTTCGACTTCTACTTTAATTTTCATATCATCAATAGGGATCCGTTTTTTTTCAAGGATTTTTCGGAGCACTCCGCCGCTACAAACTGCTATAGCAGAAACCAGTAATTGATACGGACGAAAACCATGTTTTTCATCCCCAGCGATATGAAGTTCACCATATGGAAGATTCGTTGTAAAGCCTACTTCTTTCATATGAAATTCCATTGCAACCACTCCTTTTATTTCCTTTCTTTCATTTTACTCGTCTATTTTCAACATTACCAATTTGATGTATTCTTGTGAAAGGAAATTTTTCAATAAAGGAGAAGGGACATGGGCCATTATCGTTTTTGGATTTTAATAGGAGTTGTTTTAATTTCAGGATTTAGTCAAGGTATGCTATTACCCGTTATCGCAATTATCTTTGAAAATGGGGGCATTTCTTCATCATTAAACGGCTTGCACGCAACCGCACTTTATATAGGAATTTTAATTGCTTCCCCATTTATGGAAAAACCGTTGCGAAAATACGGTTATAAACCTGTCATTATCATAGGAGGAGCGATTGTTATTGTTTCCTTATTTTTGTTTCCACTTTGGAAATCCTTCTTGTTTTGGTTCGTATTACGTTTATTGATTGGAATTGGTGATCATGCCCTACATTTCGGAACCGAAACGTGGATCACGTCCTTTTCTCCCATTGAGAAAAGGGGACGTAACATATCGATCTATGGACTATCTTTCGGATTAGGATTCGCATTGGGACCATTAATGGCTCCGCTTGTAGAAATGAATGAATCCTTACCATTTATCCTTTCAACTGGTCTATGTTTCACTGCTTGGTTGTTTTTGTTTTTCATTCAAAACGAGTTCCCAGAAGATGAGATTGGTATCCAATCGGTTACATCTACTTTCCAACGTTTTCGTCAGGCGTTTAAATATGCTTGGGTAGCATTTTTACCCCCATTTGGATATGGATTTTTGGAAGCCTCTTTAAACGGGAGTTTCCCTGTGTATGCACTAAGGATTGGATTTGACGTTTCTACCGTATCCATCCTACTCACCTCCTTTGCCATCGGTGGTATCGTTTTTCAACTTCCCCTTGGTATGATGAGCGACAAATTCGGAAGGAAACGGGTGTTACAAATTATTTTATTTTTTGGAGGCGTTTGTTTTCTTTTTGCAGGCGTATTTGAACACGCAATTCCGATCGTCATCATGTTGTTATTTATTGCGGGGATGTTTGTCGGATCGACCTTTTCACTAGGGATTAGTTTTATGACCGATTTAACCCCTAAAAATTTATTACCGACTGGAAATTTGCTTTGTGGAATAGCTTTTAGTTTTGGCAGTCTCATTGGTCCTTATACTAGTGGAATTATCATTCAATATTTCGAACAAATTCGCTTCTTTTCCATTGTAAGTTTTATGTTATTTATTATTTTCATCGTTGTCATGTTCACGAAACAGAAGGAGAGCATGGGGAAAAGAATTTCTATTTTCCGGTCATAAACGATGAGCAAATTTCACCATCGTAGGTTTGAATCGCCCATCTGGAACTGTTTCCTTTTCGTTCTAAACCTCCCCGATTTTCCATATATTTTTATTGGACGGGCAAGGGAGGGATTTGATGAAGAAATGGTGGATTTTTTTTGGCTTCCTCTTTGTAGTGATATTCATCCTTTATCTAAAAAGGGATGATCTGTTTTGGCGTGAAACATGGAATGCGTGGAATCTCCCGTTAACAGGGAGGATTATTTATATCGATCCGGGGCATGGAGGTCCGGATGGGGGAGCGGAAAAAGAGGGAGTGGTAGAAAAGGACATTGCCCTTTCCATTTCAATGAAATTACGCGATTACTTGGAACAACAAGGTGCTTTTGTTTTGTTAACTCGGGAAAAAGATTCGGATTTGGCTGATGAAGATCTTCAAGGATTAAGTCGAAGAAAGGTTCAAGATTTACATAGGAGAGCGAAGTTAATTAACGAATCGGAAGCTGATTTGTTCATCAGTATACATTTAAATGCCATTCCATCACCCAAGTGGCGGGGTGCACAAACCTTTTACTACCCGAGATATGTGGAAAGTGAAATCGCTGCAACATTGATTCAAGAGGAATTGATTGATAATTTACAAAATACGGATCGGAAGGCGAAATCGATTACGAATGTTTATTTAATGAAGGAAGTGAAAAAACCTGGTGTTCTTGTGGAAACCGGTTTCTTATCCAATCCGGAAGAAAGGGAACTTTTGAAAAATGAGGACTATCAAGAAAAAATCGCCATATCCATTTACGAAGGAATTATGCGTTATTTTTCTAATGAAAGGGAACAATGGATGAATGAGGAAGATCGGGAGTAAAAAGATTAAATCTTTGTCATTTTAATGAATAGCATAGGATTTTTTGTAAAATTCATTTTTTAATGGAACATATAATTTCTGTAAATATTGAACTTGTTTTATAATTAGGGTGAATTCTATTTTGTAAAAGGTGGAGAGGAAATGATTACAGAAGCAGAAGTTCGCAATCTTTTAAAAAAAATGGAAGACCCTTTTTTACACAAAACATTAGAAGAAACGAATGGCATTGTAGAGATAAAAATAAATGAAGAGAAAAAACATGTAAGCGTAAAAGTAGCAATCGCCAAGACGGGAACAAGTGAACAAGCTCAATTGCAAATGGATATCGTCCAAGCTTTGAAAAATGCAGGAGCGGAAACGGTTGGGCTTCGATTTACCCAATTACCCGATGAAGTCATTGAAAAATTCCGTCCGACAGGAATGGTGGATCCTGGAATCTGGCCCGATCCGAATACTCATGTAATCGCTATCGCCAGCGGTAAAGGTGGAGTGGGAAAATCAACCGTTTCTGTCAATTTGGCTGTTTCTCTAGCTCGGCTTGGAAAGAAGGTTGGATTAATCGATGCGGATATTTACGGATTTAGTGTACCGGATATGATGGGTATAGCTGATCGACCAGTTGTTCGTGGTGATAAAATCATTCCTGTCGACCGGTTCGGTGTCAAAGTCATTTCTATGGCATTTTTTGTGGAAGAAAATAAACCAGTTATTTGGCGTGGGCCAATGTTAGGGAAAATGTTGACGAGCTTTTTCAGAGAAGTAGAATGGGGCGATTTAGATTACTTATTGCTCGACTTGCCTCCGGGAACGGGTGATGTCGCATTGGATGTACATCAAATGTTACCATCCAGTAAAGAAATTATCGTTACAACCCCCCATCCGACGGCGGCATTTGTAGCAGCCCGCGCAGGAGCTATGGCTGTACAAACCAATCATAAAATTATTGGAATTATCGAAAACATGGCCTATTTTGAATCGAAAACGACCGGAGAAAAAGAATACGTTTTCGGTCGAGGTGGCGGTGAAAAATTGGCGGAAGAATTGCAAGTTCCCCTTTTAGGAAAAATTCCACTCGATCAACCTTATTGGGATGAAGATGAATTTGCCCCTTCCGTTTATCAAATAAAACATAAAATTGGAAAAATTTATTTTAACATTGCAGAGAAAATGGTTGATTTGTTGGAAGGGAAGGAAGAAAAAAGAAGTCCCTTTGAAAAGAGGGAATCGTAACACAGTTTCAAAAAGGCCGGCCTAAAGGATGATGACGTATCCTTTTTGCCGGTCGTTATTTTTCCATGAATAAGACGTGCCTAATGTTGCCTTTATTTCCCCCTGCTTTGTCTTTAAGCCCCCCCATTTTCTTCACTCTCACCTGAGTCAGTTTTTTCATTGGCGGCTTTCAATAAAATTTCTTCAATTTTTGCTTGGTAAAGAGGGCTTTCCAATGTTTCTGTAATAAGATCTTTTAAATATTGGCGATACTCCTGGCTTTTTAACAAATCCACAATTTCCTTTTCTAAGGCTGGGTCTTGAAGCACTTCAATTAACATGGCCCGATATTCGGGATCTGCCATTAGCTTTTTTAATAAATTTTTGTTTTCATCTTCCATACTTTGTGCATAAACTTTAACAAATTCTCCATCTTCAAAGGACTTTTTCCAAAACTCCTTTCCCTTTTCAGAAAGGAGAGTACCTTCGATCGACTGGGCTACGATTGCACTATCGAGTACGAGTTCTTGCTTTAGTTCATCGTCCGCTAATACTTCTTTCAGTGCTTTTTTCCCGTCATCTGTTTTTAAAATATCGATAACCATATCTTTCGTTTCATCATAGGGCGTTTTTCCGCTTTCCCCGTCAACGGTTGAACAACTTCCGATTATCGGGAGGATTACGAGGAGCCACAAAAAGTATTTCACCTTCATATGTTACGTAACGCTCCTTTCACAAAGCAAACAAATCGCTTTTTATTGTTAGGATGGATGAATTGGTCGGAATTATTCTTTCGTGCGAAAATGTAGATTTTTCATACTTCAATTGGTAAAATCAAAAAAGGTAGTTGAAAGCAGTATCAATGGATAATACGTCAAAGGGAAACAGAAAGTGAATTGCATTTGATGGGGGATCGATCGTGAATACGAAAAATTGGGTGAAATTTTTTTTACGGACATTGTTCATTGGGGGAATCGTTACAATCGTTACCGGCTTTATTGTTCAATGGGAGAAGTATGAGGTCTTTTTCACAAACTTTGATATGATAGAAATTCTTTCAATCGCTGTTTGGCTTATGGGGGTCGGATTTATTTTTGCCGTTTTAAGTCAAATGGGTTTTTTCGCCTATTTAACACTACATCGAATTGGTTTAGGTATTTTTCGATCATATTGGAATTCTGTCCAATGGGTTCTTATTGCATTTGTCCTTTTTGATTTAGTTTATTTTCGATATCGTGCTTTCGCCGAAGATCAGGATCCTCTTTGGCCATATGTACTCGTTGCTGTATTAATCTTTTCCGCAGGACTGGTCGTTGCGTATTTAAAAAGCCTTCAGTCGGATCGACGAACCTTTATCCCCGCCTTGTTTTTTATGGTCGTCGTAACGGTGGTGGAGTGGGTTCCGGTGTTACGGGTAAATGATACTGATTGGTTGTATTTAATGATTTTCCCATTGTTCATATGTAACGCGTATCAGTTATTAACGTTACCGAAGTTTTTACAAAAGTCAAAGGAAGAACGAATACGTGTCCAAAGAAAAAAAGAAGTAAAGGCGTGATTTTCGATTAGTATCGTGTTGGAAAGGGGCAAAGCTGAAAAGCCCCTTTTTTATGGTCTAAGAGATTAGGCTAATGAACTTCCTTTGTATTTACTTTTCCTTCTGCAAGCATTTCTGTCACCGTAACAAATTTCGCTGTTTTGTTTTGGAGCGTATCAATGATTTTCGGTAGCGCTGCTGCCGTTTGAATAGCCGAATCCGATGCGTGCAAAAGGATGATATCGCCTTTTTGTGCCGATTCTATACTTTTAACGATGGCGTTGACCCCGGGGTGTTTCCAATCGTTTGTATTTATACTCCAATGGATAACGGTGAAGCCATGTTGTTCAGCTATTTTTAAAAACCGCTTATCATAATGTCCGTTTGGTGCCCGTACGATTTTTTTATAGTGTATCCCTAATTTTTGAAAAACCTCTTCAGCTTTTAAAAGATCTTTACGAATTTCCTCATCCTTTATTTCTTCATAGTCTAAATAATTATATCCTAAAAGCCCTATTTCAAAGCTTGCTTTACTAATCTTTTCTACAATATGAGGGTGACTTTCCGCCCATGATCCAGATAAAAAGAATGTGGCGTCTTTAATTTTGTGTTTTTCTAAAATAGCAATGATCTTTTCGGCAATTTCATCTCCCCAACTTATATTAAAGGTTAAGGCGATTCCTTCCTTTCCTTTAAAAAAAGCTTTCGGACCATCATCAGTGGAAAAGGTGGCTATTGGAACGTTTTGAATGTACAGAAACCATGCTGTAACGAGGGCAGTTAATACAATCGTCACGAAATTTTTAAGCCTCTTTCCGTTTATTACGAAAAAATAATTCAACATCATCACCTCAAGATCGGTCTTGTCTACCAAAATGTATGCCTCGGAAAATCTCGGTATGACAAAAGTTTTCATAAATAATGGTATGAAATTCTTTTTACCATTCATAATAAAAATAAATGCAGGTTTCTTTGGAAAGTATAAACTAACAGAGGGGTGAAATGATGCTCGGTTTATTAATTAGCAATAAAGAAAAGGAAGAGATCATCTATATATTAAAAAGAGAAATGGATGAATTACTTTATGATTTAAGGGAAGGGCGATTGAATTCGAGTGTAAAAAAAGCGATGGAAGAACGTTATCAAATCCTATTCCATTTGTTGATTCGACTGGTACCACCTAATGAATGTGCCGCTTATGTAAGGAATCGTCCAAGAAAAGATGTAATGAAATAAACAATATATATAGGAATCCTAATTTAGAAAAATATATCCGACTCCATTTTACGATAATTCTCGAAAAACATTCCTACCGTTCCGTTTTTGCGCAGTATGCATGTTCCTGAATAACAGGGAGAATTAGAAAAAAAGCGATTGGTCTATGAGATAAATGATCATTAAAATTTGATCGTATTAACTTCCCCATAGGAGTATAGTCAAATTAGTGATTCCCCAATTAAATTGCTCCCCTAAATGAATAATTAATAAAATTCAACCCCCTTTTAATTTCCTTTATTTTACAATGAATGATTTAAGTTTTTTTCCCTTTTGAAAAACGTGAAATAGATAAGAAAATGGGAATGAAATGGTAAATATAACCGTTTGATAGAAGAGAGACAAGGGAACCATTTCTATTTACATTTGATAGCAACTTTTCTCCAACGAAAAGGGCAACCTCTTTAAAATAAAGTTTATTTATGATAAACTTAGGTAGAACCAAAGATAAACCATCCTTTTTCTCTAAATCAAGGGTTGTCTATGGTTCTCCTTTTTTCGTTGTATTTAATTTTATAAAGAAATTATTGTAAAAAATATATTGACCATGATAAAAAAATCTGGTATATTATAATTCGTCGTCAAAAGAAGATACATGGACGGCAAAAATAAATAAAAAAATTGTTGACATAATCAACAAAAGATGATATATTAAAAAAGTCGCTCAAATGAAGAGTTGACTAAAATTGAACCTTGAAAACTGAACAAGACGAAGCGTATAAATATTGAGCAATCAAACTTTTTTGGAGAGTTTGATCCTGGCTCAGGACGAACGCTGGCGGCGTGCCTAATACATGCAAGTCGAGCGGACTTTTAAGGGGCTTGCCCTTTAAAAGTTAGCGGCGGACGGGTGAGTAACACGTGGGTAACCTGCCTAGAAGATCGGGATAACTCGTGGAAACGCGAGCTAATACCGGATAGGTTCTTCCTTCGCATGGAGGAAGAAGGAAAGTCGGTTTTGCCGACGCTTCTAGATGGGCCCGCGGCGCATTAGCTAGTTGGTGGAGTAAAAGCCTACCAAGGCGACGATGCGTAGCCGACCTGAGAGGGTGATCGGCCACACTGGGACTGAGACACGGCCCAGACTCCTACGGGAGGCAGCAGTAGGGAATCTTCCGCAATGGACGAAAGTCTGACGGAGCAACGCCGCGTGAGCGAAGAAGGTCTTCGGATCGTAAAGCTCTGTTGTCGGGGAAGAACAAGTACGGTAGGAAATGACCGTACCTTGACGGTACCCGACGAGAAAGCCACGGCTAACTACGTGCCAGCAGCCGCGGTAATACGTAGGTGGCAAGCGTTGTCCGGAATTATTGGGCGTAAAGCGCGCGCAGGCGGTCCTTTAAGTCTGATGTGAAATCTTGCGGCTCAACCGCAAGCGGTCATTGGAAACTGGGGGGCTTGAGTGCAGAAGAGGAAAGCGGAATTCCACGTGTAGCGGTGAAATGCGTAGAGATGTGGAGGAACACCAGTGGCGAAGGCGGCTTTCTGGTCTGTAACTGACGCTGAGGCGCGAAAGCGTGGGGAGCAAACAGGATTAGATACCCTGGTAGTCCACGCCGTAAACGATGAGTGCTAAGTGTTAGAGGGTTTCCGCCCTTTAGTGCTGTAGCAAACGCATTAAGCACTCCGCCTGGGGAGTACGGTCGCAAGACTGAAACTCAAAGGAATTGACGGGGGCCCGCACAAGCGGTGGAGCATGTGGTTTAATTCGAAGCAACGCGAAGAACCTTACCAGGTCTTGACATCTCCTGCCAACCCGAGAGATCGGGCGTTCCCTTCGGGGACAGGATGACAGGTGGTGCATGGTTGTCGTCAGCTCGTGTCGTGAGATGTTGGGTTAAGTCCCGCAACGAGCGCAACCCTTGAGATTAGTTGCCAGCATTCAGTTGGGCACTCTAATCTGACTGCCGGCTAAAAGTCGGAGGAAGGTGGGGATGACGTCAAATCATCATGCCCCTTATGACCTGGGCTACACACGTGCTACAATGGATGGTACAGAGGGCAGCGAAACCGCGAGGTGAAGCGAATCCCAAAAAGCCATTCTCAGTTCGGATTGCAGGCTGCAACTCGCCTGCATGAAGCCGGAATCGCTAGTAATCGCAGATCAGCATGCTGCGGTGAATACGTTCCCGGGCCTTGTACACACCGCCCGTCACACCACGAGAGTTTGCAACACCCGAAGTCGGTGAGGTAACCCGCAAGGGGGCCAGCCGCCGAAGGTGGGGCAGATGATTGGGGTGAAGTCGTAACAAGGTAGCCGTATCGGAAGGTGCGGCTGGATCACCTCCTTTCTAAGGATAATACATGAACGAATGACGCTTCGTCTTGTCAGTTTTGAGGGTTCAACCTTCCGGTTGGAAGGCCGGATGAACTCCTCGATGGATTTTGTTCCTTGAAAATTAGATAAACGTAAGGCAAAACAAAACCGAGTAACGCGTTCAATTAGGTTAAGTTAGAAAGGGCGCACGGTGGATGCCTTGGCACTAGGAGCCGATGAAGGACGGGACAAACACCGATATGCTTCGGGGAGCTGTAAGTAAGCGTTGATCCGGAGATTTCCGAATGGGGAAACCCACTGTTCGTAATCGAACAGTATCCTTATTCGAAAGAATAAGGAGGGCAGACCCGGGGAACTGAAACATCTAAGTACCCGGAGGAAGAGAAAGCAAATGCGATTCCCTGAGTAGCGGCGAGCGAAACGGGAACAGCCCAAACCAAGGGGCTTGCCCCTTGGGGTTGTAGGACACTCAATGTGGAGTTACAAAGGAACGGAGTAGATGAACCGGTATGGAAAGGCCGGCCAGAGAAGGTAACAGCCCTGTAGTCGAAACTTCGTTTCCTCCTGAGTGGATCCTGAGTACGACGGGACACGGGAAATCCCGTCGGAAGCAGGGAGGACCATCTCCCAAGGCTAAATACTCCCTAGTGACCGATAGTGAACCAGTACCGTGAGGGAAAGGTGAAAAGCACCCCGGGAGGGGAGTGAAAGAGAACCTGAAACCGTGTGCTTACAAGTAGTCAGAGCACGATCATGTGTGATGGCGTGCCTTTTGTAGAATGAACCGGCGAGTTACGATCTCATGCGAGGTTAAGGGAAACCGGAGCCGTAGCGAAAGCGAGTCTGAATAGGGCGAAAGAGTATGAGGTCGTAGACCCGAAACCAGGTGATCTACCCATGTCCAGGGTGAAGGTAAGGTAACACTTACTGGAGGCCCGAACCCACGTACGTTGAAAAGTGCGGGGATGAGGTGTGGGTAGGGGTGAAATGCCAATCGAACTTGGAGATAGCTGGTTCTCTCCGAAATAGCTTTCGGGCTAGCCTCAAGCGAAGAGTCTTGGAGGTAGAGCACTGTTTGGACTAGGGGCCCTCATCGGGTTACCGAATTCAGATAAACTCCGAATGCCAACGACTTATGCTTGGGAGTCAGACTACGAGTGCTAAGATCCGTAGTCGAGAGGGAAACAGCCCAGACCGCCAGTTAAGGTCCCAAAGTATACGTTAAGTGGAAAAGGATGTGGAGTTGCCGAGACAACCAGGATGTTGGCTTAGAAGCAGCCATCATTTAAAGAGTGCGTAATAGCTCACTGGTCGAGTGACTCTGCGCCGAAAATGTACCGGGGCTAAACGTATCACCGAAACTGCGGATGGACACTTGCGTGTCCGTGGTAGGAGAGCGTTCTAAGGGCATCGAAGCCGGACCGGAAGGACCGGTGGAGCGCTTAGAAGTGAGAATGCCGGTATGAGTAGCGAAAGAAGGGTGAGAATCCCTTCCACCGAATGCCTAAGGTTTCCTGAGGAAGGCTCGTCCGCTCAGGGTTAGTCGGGACCTAAGCCGAGGCCGACAGGCGTAGGCGATGGACAACAGGTTGATATTCCTGTACCACCTAGGATCCGTTTGAGCAATGGAGGGACACAGGAGGATAGGGAAAGCGCGGTGATGGATATCCGCGTCCAAGCAGCAAGATGGAGGAAGAGGCAAATCCTTTTCCTCACACATCAAGCTGTGATGGGGAGGGAAATGAAGTACCGAAGTTCCCGATTTCACACTGTCGAGAAAAGCTTCTAGCGAGGATTCGGGTGCCCGTACCGTAAACCGACACAGGTAGGCGAGGAGAGAATCCTAAGGTGAGCGAGAGAACTCTCGTTAAGGAACTCGGCAAAATGACCCCGTAACTTCGGGAGAAGGGGTGCTTTTTGGGGTGCATAGCCCTGAAAAGCCGCAGTGAATAGGCCCAGGCGACTGTTTAGCAAAAACACAGGTCTCTGCAAAGCCGTAAGGCGAAGTATAGGGGCTGACGCCTGCCCGGTGCTGGAAGGTTAAAAGGAGAGGTTAGTGGCAACACGAAGCTTCGAATTGAAGCCCCAGTAAACGGCGGCCGTAACTATAACGGTCCTAAGGTAGCGAAATTCCTTGTCGGGTAAGTTCCGACCCGCACGAAAGGCGTAACGATCTGGGCACTGTCTCAACGAGAGACTCGGTGAAATTATAGTACCTGTGAAGATGCAGGTTACCCGCGACAGGACGGAAAGACCCCGTGGAGCTTTACTGTAGCCTGATATTGAATTTCGGTGCAGCTTGTACAGGATAGGTAGGAGCCGTGGAAGTGGGAGCGCCAGCTTCCATGGAGGCGTCGTTGGGATACTACCCTGGCTGTATTGAAATTCTAACCCGCGAAGTGGAATCGCTTCGGGAGACAGTGTCAGGTGGGCAGTTTGACTGGGGCGGTCGCCTCCTAAAAGGTAACGGAGGCGCCCAAAGGTTCCCTCAGAATGGTTGGAAATCATTCGCAGAGTGTAAAGGCATAAGGGAGCTTGACTGCGAGACGGACAGGTCGAGCAGGGACGAAAGTCGGGCTTAGTGATCCGGTGGTTCCGTATGGAAGGGCCATCGCTCAACGGATAAAAGCTACCCCGGGGATAACAGGCTTATCTCCCCCAAGAGTCCACATCGACGGGGAGGTTTGGCACCTCGATGTCGGCTCATCGCATCCTGGGGCTGTAGTCGGTCCCAAGGGTTGGGCTGTTCGCCCATTAAAGCGGTACGCGAGCTGGGTTCAGAACGTCGTGAGACAGTTCGGTCCCTATCCGTCGCGGGCGTAGGAAATTTGAGAGGAGCTGTCCCTAGTACGAGAGGACCGGGATGGACGCACCGCTGGTGTACCAGTTGTCCCGCCAGGGGCATCGCTGGGTAGCTATGTGCGGAAGGGATAAGTGCTGAAAGCATCTAAGCATGAAGCCCCCCTCAAGATGAGATTTCCCATATAGCTTCGGCTATAGTAAGAACCCTCGAAGATGACGAGGTTGATAGGTCCGAGGTGGAAGCACGGTGACGTGTGGAGCTGACGGATACTAATCGTTCGAGGACTTAACCAAATGAGCGCATACGGCTATTGCCTTACGTTATCTAATTTTGAGGGAATGAAAATTTCCTCTTGCAAAACAACAAAAACTGTGTATAATAATATTTGTTGTAAAACGAAAGTCCGGTGATGATGGCGAGAAGGTCACACCCGTTCCCATCCCGAACACGGAAGTTAAGCTTCTCAGCGCCGATGGTAGTTGGGGGCATCCCCTGCGAGAGTAGGACGTTGCCGGGCGAATCTAGTTCTAATTTTTAGGACAGTGATTTTCAATCGGATGATTAGAATGGAAATTCCTCATTCCGCAGTAGCTCAGTGGTAGAGCAATCGGCTGTTAACCGATCGGTCGTAGGTTCGAATCCTACCTGCGGAGCCATGCTTCCATAGCTCAGTTGGTAGAGCACTTCCATGGTAAGGAAGAGGTCATCGGTTCGAGTCCGATTGGAAGCTTATATTGGGGCCCCTTGGTCAAGTGGTTAAGACACCGCCCTTTCACGGCGGTAACACGGGTTCGAATCCCGTAGGGGTCATATTTTTGGAGGATTAGCTCAGCTGGGAGAGCACTTGCCTTACAAGCAAGGGGTCGGCGGTTCGATCCCGTCATCCTCCATCATTTTAAATCTTTTAATAAACAAATACCCATTGCCGACTTAGCTCAATTGGTAGAGCAACTGAATCGTAATCAGTAGGTTGCGGGTTCAAGTCCTGCAGTCGGCATTTTTTGTTGAAATTGGAGGGGTAGCGAAGTGGCTAAACGCGGCGGACTGTAAATCCGCTCCCTCAGGGTTCGGCGGTTCGAATCCGTCCCCCTCCACCATTTTGGGCCATAGCCAAGCGGTAAGGCAACGGACTTTGACTCCGTGATGCGTTGGTTCGAATCCAGCTGGCCCAGTTGATCCAAAGCATAGTGATTTATTACACTTACCTTTTGGTTCAAATGGATTCATCCATATTTAACAGATATTGAGATATGAAATTCGTAATTAGATGAGTAATTATATTTTTATTGTGAGCCATTAGCTCAGTCGGTAGAGCACGATTGATACACATCGAAGAAAAAGCTTCAGCGTACCGATCGAGCTGCTACTTGAAAAACAAACTGAGATCGGGACGTCGTAGATGCCAAAGTATTAAGCAAGAAACGACAATATGTACCAATAATTATTACGAGCCATTAGCTCAGTCGGTAGAGCATCTGACTTTTAATCAGAGGGTCGGAGGTTCGAATCCTCCATGGCTCATTTGTTTTTTATAAATGGAGTTTCAGTATATTAAAGTATTTAAAAGCTTGTATTTCTTATAAAAAGAAATACAAGCTTTTTTATGGTAAGGTTTTTTGTTTAAATCATCGGTGTAATCGTGAAATATTCAATGGTAATGACTGTTTGATTTAATATGAGATAGTCAATGCATATTTATTCAAAATTATGTCGAGTTGAGTCATTATTTGAAAGCGGATACAATGTAAATATCTATAAAAGAAGGGGGAGATCTCATGGGGAAAAAAACAATTTCTGTAGTTGGCGTACCGATGGATTTAGGGCAAAGTCGCCGAGGTGTGGATATGGGACCATCAGCGATACGGTACGCAGGGGTTATAGAAAGACTAGAAAAATTAGGCTATGAAGTCAAAGATATAGGTGATATAGAAATTGAGCACGGAAAAATGATAAAAGATGAAAAAAATGGCATCCGAAATTTGAAGTCGGTTGTGGATGCAAATAGAAAATTAGCTAGAACCGTTGAGGAAATTATGAAGGAAGGTTCTTTTCCCCTCGTTTTAGGAGGCGATCATAGCATTGCGATTGGAACGATTGCTGGTGTATCAAAGTTTTATAATAACTTAGGTGTCATATGGTATGATGCTCACGGAGATTTAAATACATCGGAGACGTCACCATCAGGCAATATTCACGGAATGCCACTGGCAGTAAGTTTAGGGTTAGGGGAGCCAGAATTAGTAAATATTGCTGGGTATGCACCGAAATTAAAATATGAAAACATCGTCATTATCGGTGCTAGGTCTTTGGATGAAGGGGAAAAAGAATTAATAAAAGAAAAGGGAATTAAGGTGTATACGATGCATGAGGTGGACCGATTGGGCATGTCTACAATAATCGAGGAAACAATCCATTATTTAAAAGAGAGAACCGACGGAATTCATCTCTCTTTCGATTTAGATGCCCTTGATCCAATTTATGCTCCGGGGGTGGGCACACCCGTTGTAGGTGGAGTTAGTTTTAGAGAAACTCATTTAGCCTTGGAAATGCTGGCGGAAGAAAATCTTATTACATCTGCTGAATTTGTTGAGGTTAACCCGATTCTCGATGAAAGAAACAAAACAGGATCATTGGCAGTGGATCTTATCGGTTCATTGTTTGGTGAACGCATTTTATAAAAAAATATTTTTACTTGCATGATAAGTGCAGTACTTTCCGTTATACCAAATGCTCAAATACCTTTTAAACATAAACGAAAAAATGTTCTCTGATATCAGGGGGCATTTTTTTCATTATATGTAGAATAATACTTTTATGATGAGTTTATCATCAAATTCCAATTGAATTGGTGTCATATCAAATCAAATACAAAAATCAAAAATTTTTATTTTGTTTCCATATGATAATTTTTCCAATTTTTGTTCCTCAATAATGAAAAAATAATAGTATAATAAGAAAAGATGAAAAAGGGTGAAACCATTAATATATGTAATCCGTAAATATATTGCCCGCATAGAGCGGAGGGTTGAGGATGGAAGATCTTGTAAAGGCTAGGATAAAGGAAGTTTTAAAAGGAGATCAAAATGCCTTTGGAGAAATTATTGAATTATACAAAGACAAGGTATATCAAATTTGTTATCGAATGTTGGGGAATTCTTTTGAGGCGGAAGATTGTACTCAGGAAGCTTTTATTCGAGCCTATGTGAACATCGACCGTTATAATATAGATAGGAAATTTTCAACATGGTTGTTTCGAATTGCGACAAATCTATGCATTGACCGAATTCGGAAAAAGAAGCCCGATTATTATTTAGACGCAGAGATAGCGGGCGCGGACGGGTTAACGTTGTATTCCCAAATCCCGTCAAGCGGGCTTTCTCCTGATAAAAAGGTCGAAAGTATGGAGCTGCAAGATCATATTCAACAAGAGATTTTAAATTTACCTGAAAAATATCGGACGGTTATTATATTGAAGTACATAGAGGAACTGTCCCTCAACGAAATTAGTGAGATTTTGAATTTGCCACTTGGTACTGTTAAAACACGTATACATAGGGGTAGGGAAGCATTACGAAAAAAGCTTCGCCACATATGATGAGAGGGTGAAAACCTTGGGTAATCAATGCGATGAAAAATATGTTGAATATATGCATGAGTATTTGGATGGCGATATTTCAATCGAACACGAAAAAGAATTGCGAGAACATTTACAAACATGTTCTGCATGCAAAAAGCAATTTGAGGAATTGGAAAAAACGATCGCCCTTGTACAAAGTACTTCTCATATCCAAGCACCCCCTGGATTTACCGAAAAAGTATTGAAAAATTTACCAAAAGAAAAGAAAAATGTCTCAATCAAACGTTGGTTTGGTAGACACCCTTTTTTAACAGCAGCGATCATCTTTTTAACCTTAATGACGACCAGTATGGTATCCTCATGGGAACAGAAGAATGAGCAATTCACTGTAACCAAACATCCGGATATCATCATTGAAAATAATACGGCGATTGTTCCGGAAGGTGTGACGATTACGGGAGATATTGTTGTTGAAAATGGGGACATATTAATCGCTGGTAAAGTGGAGGGAAATGTAACGGTAATTAACGGGAAAGTAATCGAAGAAAAAAATGGTGGGGAAAGTTATTTAGCATCTGCTGGAGAAGTAACAGGGGATATTGAAGAAATCGATCAAGTTTTCGAATGGCTCTGGTTTCAAATAAAAAGCACGATGCAAAAAATATTGGAACATTAATCTTTACACAAAACAATAAACATGTAAGCTTGGCTTCTGTACCAAGCTTTTTTCATGGAAAAAATGCATAAATTTCATGGATTATCAGCTTTTCAACAGTCGAAAAAAATGGTTATAATGAAACAGCAATGAGTTGATCGGAGTTATGGTATAATAAAAATCATAAGATTGGAATAGGAATATAGTCATTTTAAATAAATCATTTGCGATTCCCATAAGCATAATTAAATGGAGGAAGATGTATGCCCTTTGCAAATTTTTTCGCTGATTTTACCATTTGGGATTATATATCAAGCATTGTTGACATCTTAGTTGTTTGGTATTTTATATATAAAATCTTTATGATCGTTCGAGGAACGAAAGCGGTTCAGTTGATAAATGGCATTTTTATTATTTTAATATTACGTGGAATAAGTGATATATTAGGATTGAAAACATTAGGTTGGTTAATGGAACAGGTCATCGATTGGGGATTTTTGGCCATCATCATTATATTCCAACCCGAGTTGCGAAGGGCTTTAGAACAGTTAGGGAGAGGAAAGATTTTTACTAGATCTAAACAAAAAGAAGCGGAAATTTTGGAGGAAATGATCGGTGCCATTGTAAAAGCAAGTGAGTATATGGCAAAAAGGCGCATCGGAGCATTAATTTCCATCGCTAAAGAAACAGGTTTAAATGATTACATTGAAACGGGGATCACCATGAATGCGAAAGTAACATCTGAGTTGCTAATTAATACATTTATTCCAAATACTCCGCTTCATGACGGTGCACTGATTATTCAAAACAATGAAATTAAAGCAGCAGCCTGTTATTTACCACTTTCGGAAAATCCGTTTATTTCAAAGGAACTTGGAACAAGACATCGGGCGGCATTAGGTATTAGTGAAGTAACCGATAGTATAACAGTAGTCATTTCCGAAGAAACTGGAGCGATTTCGGTTGCGAAAAATGGTGAACTGCACCACGATCTTACCCTTGAAGAGTTAGAAAGGATGTTGAAGGCAGGGCTTGTGAAGAAAGAGGAGACACCGACGACCATTAATTTTTGGAGTAAGTGGGTGAAAAAGAATGGATAAATTTTTCGAAAAGCTCATGGAAAGTAAGTGGTTTGTTCGGTTACTTGCCTTAACCCTTGCCTTGTTACTTTATGCGACGGCCTATATCGATAATCAAAGCGCAAGCCCCACTTTTTCTAATAATACGCATTCAGAAACGATAGAGGATGTGCCGGTGGAATTATACTATGATGAAGAAAACTTCGTCGTCACTGGTGCCCCTGCAACGGTGGATGTTCATATTTCAGGAAATTATAGTATCGTCCAAAGTACAAAAAATTTACGGGATTTTATCATCTACCTTGACCTAACAGAAGCAAAAATTGGTTCTCAAAGGGTAAAATTTGAGATTCGTGACATATCCGATAAATTACAAGTACGGATTGAACCGTCTTCAGTAATTGTCAATGTTCAAGAAAAAGTGACAAAAGAATTTTCCGTTGATGTGGAATTTAATAAGGGATTGTTGGAAGAGGGATATACAACGGAAGATCCGATTGTTGAGCCGAGTACTGTAAAAGTAACAGGCGGAAAAGATGTAATTGAACAAATCAGTTATGTGAAAGCGATTATTGAATCAAATGAAACAATAGACGAAACGTTTAAAAATTCCGCAAGAGTCACAGTGTTGGATAAAAATTTAAACAAATTGGATGTATCCGTTGAACCGGATCGGGTAGAAGTGACGATACCGGTTGTCAGTCCGAAAAAAACCGTTCCTGTCGTTATCAAACAGGAGGGTTCACCGAAAGAAGGAATATATATCAAAAGTATTGAACCTGTACTTAAGGAGATCGTAATTTTCGGAAAAAAAAGTGTAATTGAAGCGATTGATCAAGTTGAAATACCCGTTGATATAAGTGAAGTTGAAGAAAATACAGAATTATCCGTTCCAGTAGAATTGGACGAAGAAGTACAAGGGGCGACTCCGGAGACAATCGTTGTCAAAATTCAAGTGGACAAAGATGATACAAGAGAGTTTAAAGGGATACCGATTCGTGTTGAAGGACTAGATGAAAAATACGAGATTGATTTTATTAGCCCTTCTAATGGACAAGTTACTTTAACGGTTACGGGACCATCGGAGAAAATAATGTCCTTAACTGAAGAGGATTTGGATATATTTATTGATGTAGATGGATTGGATGAAGGTGAACATGAAGTAAAACTAGCAGTTAATGTTCCAGATGAAACGAAATGGGAATTAAATGTAGATACAGCTAAAATTCAAATTTCTGAAAAAACATAAAGGGATGTTTATCCTACCAAATGAAGTAACATCCAAAATAGGATTTGAAGAAAGATTCAATAAGAAGAGAATCTGTGAAAAAAGGAGCGAATGATTGATGGGAAAATATTTTGGAACGGACGGAGTAAGAGGGATTGCCAATCGCGACTTAACTCCGGAATTAGCGTTCAAATTAGGAAGATATGGTGGTTATGTATTAACGAAAGATCATGAACGTCCGAAAGTATTAATTGGTCGTGATACACGGATCTCAGGTCATATGTTGGAGGGGGCCCTTGTAGCAGGACTTCTTTCCATCGGTGCGGAAGTCATGCGATTAGGTGTCATCTCTACTCCCGGTGTTGCTTATTTAACAAAAGCGTTAAGCGCCAATGCGGGAATTATGATTTCCGCCTCCCATAATCCGGTGGAAGATAACGGAATTAAGTTTTTCGGTCCCGATGGTTTTAAACTTTCCGATGAACAAGAAGAAGAGATTGAAAATTATTTGAACAAAGAAACAGACGAATTACCACGACCGATTGGTAAAGAATTAGGTGTGTTAAATGATTATTTCGAAGGTGGGCAAAAATACATTCAATATTTAAAACAAACGGTTGATGACGATTTTTCAGGAATACATATCGCGTTGGATTGTGCCCACGGAGCGACATCCTCTTTAGCAAATTATTTATTTGCAGATTTAGAAGCGGATCTTTCTACAATGGGAAACTCACCGAATGGATTAAATATTAATGATGGTGTCGGTTCTACCCATCCGGAAAGTTTAGCACAATTCGTCGTTGAAAAGGGTGCCGATGTAGGTTTGGCATTCGACGGGGACGGTGACCGGTTGATCGCCGTTGATGAAAAGGGACAAATCGTCGACGGAGATCAGATAATGTATATATGTGGTAAATATATGAAACAATTGGGAACTTTGAAACAGCAGACGATTGTCACAACTGTTATGAGTAATCTCGGTCTTTATAAAGCAATGGAAAAACAAGGGATTAAAAGTGTAAAAACTGCAGTCGGTGACCGTTATGTAGTCGAAGAAATGAAGAAAAACGGATACAATTTAGGTGGGGAACAATCAGGACATATCATTTTCCTTGATTACAATACAACCGGTGATGGAATGTTAACCGGATTGCAACTCGTCAATATTATGAAACAAACGAAAAAACCGTTATCCGAATTGGCGAAGGAAGTGGAAAAATATCCACAAAAACTCGTCAATGTCCGGGTGAAAGATAAATACCATGTTTCGGAAAATGAACGGGTGAAAGCAGTAATCGATGAAGTAGAAAAAGAGATGGAAGGGAACGGTCGAATACTCGTCCGTCCATCTGGAACGGAACCCTTAGTACGAATTATGGTGGAAGCTCCTACTCAAGAAGCGTGTGAATCCTATGTGAATCGGGTAGCCAAAGTGGTTGAAGAAGAAATGGGATTAAAGGAAGAGGAAAATTAAGTACATTTGGGATGAATTAAAAACAAACGAATGTTTATTCAAATTCCTATATGCATAAGGGAACCAATTCGTTCCTTTATGCATATTTTTTTATAAACGCTTTTTGAAAAGGATCGGTAAAGCATAAAGGGAAAAATAACGTCGGACGAATTACCATTTCCTTTTCCTTCCAAAAAACTGTATTGACTTTCAAAAAGCGTTTATATTATGATTATATTGCTGTTACTCAAAAGAGGGAAGGAGGATCGTTTAACGGTTTTTAAAGCGCCAGAACTAACGGAATTTGCCGTTTTTCTCAATGATTTGAGTACGGCTCGGAGTCAGGTGGTCTTATATTTAATAAGCCTATCTATTTCGGGAAGTAAGACGGTAAATTTGTTAGTTGACGAGGTGAAGGTTGATCGAGTTTTTCGGCGGGTGCCTTCCGGTCAATCGCAGACCGTGATTTCTTCCTTAAAACAAGGAGGTGACTCTTTGGACAAAGGGGAGAAAATGCGAATTAGATACGTTTGGGAAAATAACAGAGATGAGGGGGCGAGATGCCCCCGATAGGAAATTTTGCTTATCATACGGTGGTGTCTTGCCCTCCTCATAAATAAAGGGAGGAAAATTGACACGATGTGTGGAATTGTTGGATATATCGGGAATCAAGATTGTAAGGAAATTTTATTAAAAGGTTTGGAAAAACTGGAATATAGAGGATACGATTCTGCTGGGATTGCACTTTTGAATCATGATGGCGTACACGTGTTTAAAGAAAAAGGACGAATTGCTGATTTACGTTCAATTGTTGATGAAGAAATCCATGGGGAAATCGGAATTGGTCACACACGTTGGGCTACTCACGGAAAACCGAGTAAAATGAATGCCCATCCTCATCAAAGTACATCAGGGCGATTTACCATTGTTCACAATGGCGTTATTGAAAACTATGAACATCTGAAACAACAATTTTTACAAAACGTATCGTTGAAAAGTGATACGGATACAGAAGTTATCGTTCAAATGATTGAACATTTTGTAGCAGAGGGTATGGACGTTCAAACGGCTTTCCGTGAAACGTTAAAACGATTAAAAGGATCCTATGCTTTAGCCCTTTTAGACAAGGAAAATGATAAGGTTATTTACGTTGCAAAAAATAAAAGTCCGTTGCTTGTCGGAATCGGCAGTGGATTTAATGTGATCGCATCCGATGCCATGGCTATGTTACAAGTGACGAAGCAATTCCTTGAGTTGATGGATCAAGAAACGGTAGTCGTCACAAAAGAATGGGTAGAAATTTTCAATTTGGACGGGGAAAAAATTGAAAGGGCCCCCTTTACGGCACAATTGGATGCGAGTGATATTGAAAAGGGAACGTATCCGCATTATATGTTGAAGGAAATTGAAGAACAGCCATTCGTTATTCGAAAAATTATCCAACAGTACCAAGACGAAGACGGAAATGTAACGATTGATCCTTCAATCGTCAGTGAATTCAATCAAGCGGACCGTCTTTATATTGTAGCCGCCGGAACGAGTTATCATGCGGGTCTTGTCGGCAAGCAATATTTTGAAAAACTCGCACAAATTCCTACAGAAGTCCATTTGGCCAGTGAATTTGTATATAATATACCTCTTTTATCGAAAAAACCGCTATTTATTTTTATTTCTCAAAGCGGTGAGACCGCAGATAGTCGAGCTGCTTTAGTAGAAGTGAAAAAATTAGGATATAAATCGGTAACAATCACGAACGTTCCAGATTCCACCCTTTCCCGTGAAGCAGATTATACATTGTTGCTTCATGCAGGACCGGAAATTGCCGTTGCATCAACGAAAGCTTATACTGCCCAAATTGCGGTCCTCGCTATTGTGGCTGATGTGTTACGGAAAAGTAAAGGTATCGAAAAGGATATCGACCTTGCCCATGAACTTGCAATTGTAGCAAATGCAATGGAGGAAATTTGTGATTCGAAGGATGAATTTGAAACGATTGCCAGCGATTATTTATCCTTTGCTAGAAACGCTTTTTTCATCGGACGAACGTTGGATTATGCCGTTTGTTTAGAAGGAGCTTTGAAGCTGAAAGAAATTTCCTACATTCAAGCGGAAGGATTTGCAGGCGGTGAACTAAAGCACGGACCGATTGCGTTAATTGAAGATGGAACACCTGTTATTGCTTTGGCAACCCAAGAAAACGTGAATTTAAATATTCGTGGAAATGTAAAAGAAGTGGTCGCTCGGGACGCCTATTCATGTATCATCTCCATGGAAGGATTGGAAATGAGTGGAGATCGATTCATTTTACCAGCTGTGCATGAATTATTAACCCCTCTAATCTCTGTAGTCCCATTACAATATATTTCCTATTACGCCGCCCTTCACCGCGGTTGCGACGTAGACAAACCACGCAACCTTGCCAAATCGGTAACGGTGGAGTAATAGAGGAGTTGTAAAGGAAGTTAGTTGCGATGAAACACCTCTTTGGGTATGAACTCTCTAAAGAGGTGTTTTTTATGTCAAAAAGAACGAAAACTTCGATCATTGATTAAAGGTTGAAAGAAGAGTTGGTACCCACAGTTAAAAATATCTCCCTGTAAAAAAGTCCGTCCCTCTGCTAAAAAGTTGGTACCCACTGTTAAATAGTCGGTATCTAGAGCGGAAGGAAGAGTAGGGGAAAATTAGCAGGCGAGCAATATGGACTCCATCAATTTTCAACCGTAAAACCAATGATATTTCAGGCTGGATCCAATCGTGATCCAGTCTTTTTGTTTCGCCCATAATTCTTCAATCCCTTGTCGCTATTCGGTTCACGGGTTGTCCAACACGATTCCAGTTGGTATCCGCACAATATCAAATTCAATATGATTCCATCTTTCTTTCAATCGTTTTTCATCATTTTTTTCTTCTTTTCTCCGGATTCCTTCTTCAATTTAAGGAAGAACTTTTTTACATAGACAGAATATTCGATACAAGCCAGAGTAGAAAAAAGAGGGAAAACCGAGCAAAGATGGCTGTTAGAGGGAAGAACTTTTTTACAGAAAACAGAAGGGGGAAAGAGGGTGTGGGACTTAGAGGCGCAACGGTTTGAAGGGGATTAGAGGGTGGAGAGGGATGGGGAAGAACTTTTTTACGGGGGAACAGTTGGACTGAAGCAAAAATTTCTCGGTATATCAAGGAAGGTAGGGGGTAAGGTGAACTTGCCTTTTACAAGCCTTGGCTAACGATTCAAGACGTGCCGTCACGAGGACGTGTGCACCGTTTTATTGGCTGGAAAACAACGCGTGAACATCATTTATTTTCGGATTTAGAATTTAATTATCATTGTTTTTGTGATTGGGCAGAAAATGTAATTGATATTCGTGAGTAGTTTCCCTTAGAACGAGAGCTAACATTAAAAATAGCTAAGGATCTAGGTATTATGCATCCGATTGATAATAAAACAAATACTCCTATTGTGATGACTACGGATTGCTTTTTAACTATGCGAGAAGGTTCTTCAGTTGTATATAAAGCGAGAACACTTAAATATGAAAAAGACCTTAATGACGAAAGAGTTATCGGAAAATTCGAAATAGAGAAATGTTATTGGGAGCAACAAGGTATTGATTGGGCAATTGTGACTGAGAAAGAGTTACCCATAACTTTTGTCAGTAATTTAAAGTTTTTACGTGATGCCTATTTTGTTAATGACGATGAAAACTTAGCTTTGTTAATGGAGGAATGGAGTAGTTTTACTGGCTCTGTACTTTCAAATCTACAAGCATTTGATAAAAAATACAATTTGGATTTAGGAACAGGAATTAGCTTATATAAGCATGCTTTAGCCAAAAAAATATTAAAAGTAAATATGTGAATGAATTTCATAATTCTTAGCCCTTGTCCTTCAACGAGTTCAAGAAACTAAAAAAGAAGCACCTCCCCAAATCTTGTATAATGGTCATAGTGGATAGGTTACACTTAGTTGGACAGATTCGTTAAGGTCATGTATACTTAAACCTCACAAAAAGATGGGAGAATAGAAAATATGAGCAACAGACCAAGAAGATCATTCACGAAAGAATTTAAAGAACAAATCGTCCAACTTTACCTTTCAGGCAAACCTAGGTGTGAAATAATCAAAGAATATGAGCTTACTCCATCTTCTTTTGATAAATGGGTTCGTCAGCATAAAACAAGTGAATCCTTTGAAGAAAAGGACAATAGAACTCCTGAGCAGGAAGAGTTAATTCGGTTACGTAAAGAAAATCAAAGACTGATGATGGAGAATGATATTTTAAAGCAAGCCGCGCTGATCATGGGACGAAAGTAGATGTGATTCGCAATAACCGTCACAAATACTCGGTATCAGCAATGTGCGCCGTCCTACAATTACCTCGAAGCACGTACTATTATGAGGCGAAAATTCGAGATCATAAGGTAGAAGAATTAACAACTTTAATTATAAAAATTTTCAAAGACAGTCGAAATATTTACGGCCAAAGAAAAATTAAAAAAGAGCTACAAAAACAAGGCTGGACAGTATCGCGTCGTCGTATTGGGCGTA
Source organism: Fervidibacillus halotolerans (assembly GCF_026547205.1). Taxonomy (GTDB): domain Bacteria; phylum Bacillota; class Bacilli; order Bacillales; family Caldibacillaceae; genus Fervidibacillus; species Fervidibacillus halotolerans. The sequence continues at coordinate 2,775,517 of NZ_CP106877.1, forward strand.
TCATGAAACAACAGGGACTTGTTTCCAAATACACGGTCGCTCAATTTAAGACGAAAAAAGCAACCGTAAATGAATCAGGAATTGGAAATGTACTCAATCGAAATTTTAAGCAAGCCAAGGAATTAAAAGTAGTTGTAAGCGATTTAACATATGTTCGAGTAAGAAAAAAATGGCACTATATTTGTATTTTAGTAGATTTATATAACCGTGAAATTATTGGTTACAGTTCAGGCCCACAAAAGAATGCAGAGCTTGTTCATCGAGCCTTTTCATCCGTTAAATACAATCTAAATCACCTCGAATGATTTCATACTGATCGAGGCAGTGAATTTAAAAATCGTTTGATCGATCAAGCGTTAGAAACGTTTGGTATTAAAAGATCTCTAAGCGAAAAAGGAACCCCTCATGATCATGCGGTTGCCAAGGCAACGTTCAAAACGATTAAAACTGAATTCGTTAATGGTCGAGTATTTGATAATCAACAAGAGCTTGAACTAGAGTTATCCGACTACGTAAATTGGTTTATTACCAGACGAATTCATGGTTCTTTGGGTTATTTAACGCCAAAGGAATTTAAAGAAAACAATCTGGCTGAAACGAACACTGCTCACCAGCGAATACTTAGAATCGATTTGTCTGTGTTACAATTTATCTCCAGGTAAGCCCTTTAGGCTTTATTTTCGCCTAACCTGCATACAATCCACTACACAGACAAAAGCAAAGTCAATGGTAGGCTAGTTGATGGACCTTAAAAAAATTGTCCAATTTAGTGTTGACATACCAATCAAGGCTATTTATCGTAAAGAAGCAGGCTTGTTGAAAAGTATTGTTTAGCATGGTTAATAAAAAGAAAGGAGGATAGTAAAATGTATTTAGTTTTATTCACTATAATTTATTGTGTAATAACACGGGTCTTGGATGTAGACTATGGACCTGCTCTGGGAATTTATATAATAGGTCTAGGACTCGCCAAAGGATGGCGTACTAAGGAATTAAAAGATGTCTTTAACTTTAGAAAAACTAAAGATTTGTATGAAAAATATGGATTTAAAGATTCTTTAATGGAGTATTTGTCTCTATTCTTAGTTTTTTTAAATTCTCTTTTAATCGGTAATACGTCTTACACTGCTTTTGAATATATTTGGTTTTTCTTTCTTGTTGCAGCTGTATACCGCTTTATATTTTGGGGTGTAACACGAGCAATCAGGACTGGAAACTAACTTAACGGTGTAAAAGCCAGCCAATGTTCTAGAATATGGTGAGATTGTAGAAAAAACGTCACTTTTTATTTCAACTAATGGGGTATTTAGTTATACAATAGATTATAAAAAGAGAACGCTTGGCCTTTATTATGACAAGCGTTTTTGTTTGCCATTTCTACTGTTATTTATGGTGTAAAACATACGGTGTTTTAATATGTCATTTCACCTGTTTTTTCACATTTTATCCACGGTATCGGAACTACTTATCTCATTTTGAGAAGGATTTTTTTATTGTCTACATAAAGAAAAACTGATATCCAAAAGCACATCAGTTTACTGTCGTTTGATACTTTTTTACCATTACAATCAAAGAATGTACCGCTTTTAGCTTTACTCTCATCTTCATCTATATCTGTTACATCTTCAACAAAGAGTAAGTTTTCGGCTAAACCAGTTTGAATTTGACCTCGAAGTAAGACACTGAGACAGGAAGAGTCTATTAAGTAACTCTTATCCATTCCACCAACTAACATCACATTGTTTTTGATTAACTGTGCAAGGGCTGATGGTAAAGCATCTTCAATGTCATAAATGGTTAGTTCATTTCCGTCCATTTCAAAAGTACCTAACGTTTCTCAATCTACACAAACTCCTTTAGCTGAGATGTTAGAAGAAATTGAAGTTCTTCATCTCTATTATGAAGAAGCGGTAAAAGAAGATCGACAGCATTAATCCTCTAAAACGGAAAAAGCCTTTACTAAAATCCCTCAACAAATTATTAACAGAGAAAACAAAGTGTAATAGATTTTTTTATAGTCCAAGTTAACACCTCCGTTTCTATATTTCAGTTTATTATAAACTTTTTATGAAAAGGTTTGTATTTTTCGGAAAAATTCGATAAAACGAAGTTGTTGGATATTATATCCAAACAAAAAATGGAGGTGTAAGGTTATGATGAAAAAGCTTTTGGTTGCTCTAAGTCTTGTTCTTGTTTTGTCTAGTAGTCTCATGTCCTTTGGTCAAACAGTTGATGCTAGTGAAATTCCTAACAGGACTGACGATGAAATGATCCAAGCCGCAGAAAAAATTTCTAGTTATTTCGAAATCGACGAAGATGGTAATGTAATGTTTACTGCTGATGAAGAGACATTAGTTAATGAACTAGGAATATCTAAAAATGAAGCTGAATCAATGATTAACGCTGCTGAAAAAATATCAAAAAACCCAAGAGGTTCATTGGATAATGTATCAGGAGACGAAATCCAACCTATGGGTTTTGTAGGTGTTACTCTTCATTTAGGACCTGAAGTTCGTGCAATGAGTGGTTGGGCAGCAGGTGCATTCGCAGCAGGATATGTAGGCTGGTATGCTAAAACTTTTGCTGTTAATCCAATTACTGCTGGTGTAGCTGCTCTTATTACTGCCACTACAGGTGTTGTAGTCAAAAACGCAGTTGAAGACAACCTTAGAACTGTTAGGGTAGGAATGAATATCTGGGGAATGAATGTAAACTATCCTGTGTATATTCCATAATTAGCCCACAAAGATGATTTATTTCTGTCATAAAAACAATTTTGATACAACAACATACTATAATTGCGTAATTCGAGAATTTACATACTCTAGCAAAGAGCTAATTTTTACCTCAAGATCAAAGAGTATGAGTTTACCAACTAATGTGTCAACTTCCACCATGAGTGTAAAATTTGCTGTGTAATTAGGAATACGTAACATTCTTTCTTACCGATTAATATTACAACCCCCTTTAACTTCAAGTAAATATACACTTTATATAACTATCCTGTTCTATGATCATACAACTAGAGTCTGTCACCACCCGTAAAATACAAAATAAGTCAAGTAAAGATTTAAATTAAAAAGAACCAGGAGAAATCCTGGTTCTTTTCTTATTCTAATTCCTAATTTTGAATAAAGATCAACAACATCAAATCCTGCTAATGTGTTATTTCTGCATGAATGGGAGTTAAGAAACCAAGAAAAAGCCCGCTTTACCCGATTTATTTCATAGAGAAAGTCCTGATGTAGTTCTTCGTCTGTCATGCCTTTTAGACAATCTTCCTATGAAACACGGCTTGAGTTAGTTTTTAAATCTAATTCACCGAGCCATCTACCAACTTGTATAAAATGCTCAAATTACTGGATGGTATTTCATAAAGAACAGTTATATAAACCCTTGTTTTCTCCACACGAGTATCAACTGTGTATATTTTATCTTCTGATTGCATGATTTTGCCCTTATTTAGCTTTGGTCGGTTTGCATCCACTAAGAAATCGTGTTTCTTTTCTAATTCGAAGCAATCCTGCAATATTTCACTTATATAATCACGATACACTGGATTAAAATCCTTTTTAAATAATCGTGTATCCGTTACGTATTCCAATGCTAATAGAATGGTTTCAAACACGGCATAAACCTCTTTGTCTATAATTCCTTCATCCTTTAGGGAAGGAAGTAATTTAATCAGTTCTTCCAGATATATATAAAGTAATTAGCTAGTTTGGTGCATATAAGGAGATAATAGATCAACCATTTCATATGTCTGTGATAGCATTCCCTTATCAATTTTAATTGGTATTTCTGGCCCCTCGCTAGGAATGATTAATTCTCACGTTCATCGTTCGTTTTTAAATACTAGTTCCTGTGTTTATGGCATTATAAAAATGTAGGTTTTGGCACTCCTTTTATGTAGGTTCTCCTTGAAGGGAGACAAAAAAATAGCCACTTGCGAACATCCCTTAAATTCATTACACTTCCTGTTGGATGAACTAGTAAAACAGGAGGTAAGATAAGGAGATGTTACAAGTGACCGATATACAGTATATCAGACAAGAAGTAAATAGAAAAGGGTGCAGTTATTCAGATGTCGCAAGGCGAACCAATGTGGATTACCGGACAGTAAAAAAATACGCTGACATGGAAAAATTTATCTCCCTGTAAAAAAGTCCGTCCCTCTGCTAAAAAGTTGGTACCCACTGTTAAATAGTCGGTATCCAGAGCGGAAGGAAGAGTAGGGGAAATTAGCAGGCGAGCAATATGGACTCCATCAATTTTCAACCGTAAAATCATTGATATTCCAGGCTGGATCCAATCGTGGTCCAGTCTATTTGTTTGTTTCGCCCATAATTCTTCAATCCCTTGTCGTTATTGGATTCACGGGTTGCCCAACACGATTCCAATTGGCATCCTCACAATACCAAATTCAATATGATTCCATGTTTTTTTCAATCGTTTTTCATCATTTTTTCGTCATTTCTCTTGATCCTCTCTTTCATTCCAAGAAGAACTTTTTTACATAGACAGAATTTTCGATACAAGCCAGGGCGGAAAAAAAGAAGGGAAAACCGAGCAAATATGGCTGTTAGAGGGACGAACTTTTTTACAGAAAACAGAAGGGGGAAAGAGGGTGTGGGACTTAGAGCCGAAACGGTTTGAAGGGGATTAGAGGGTGGAGAGGAATGGGGAAGGACTTTTTTACGGGGGAATACAATTATCAAAACTGGAGCGTGGATTTCATTTGTTTTGGCGAAGTGTAACACTACTTAAAGAAACATTGCCAATATTGAGAGCTCACCATTTACAGGATCAGCGATTAGGGAACTGAAATCACTACAAGTCGATAGCCTAGTCACCTTTTTCGTTGGGGAAAACGGTCGCGTAAATCCACCTTGCTTAAGGCGATTGCGTCCAGTGCGTCTTTAATACGGCAGAAAACAATGCATATGAGGTGGATTGATCCCATGCCGTATTACGGGACTTCATCCGTTTGTCCTGGATGCCAAAAGTAACTCGGGATTCTTCCTAAGAGAGACTATTTATTATAAGTTAGCGATTGTTTATATAGTAATGGTGTTCACGAAATAATATATGTTGAACAAAACTACTGAATTTTTATATAATATTGAAATATTCGTGATGTCGTTATATAAATATAGTAGCTATTGGTAGAAAGTGGTAAAAAGTGAAAAAGAACAAAACAGAATAAAGCTATCTATTAAAAAGACTGACTTTGGAGAAGCATTTCAGTCATCTAAATTTGCTAAAGGTAATGGATGCGTCAAAACATAATAAGGAATAGACGTCGTTGTACTTGCGGAACGACGTCTACAAAACTTTGAGGTGAGATGCGTTGTATAGCACATTTTCTATTATCCGTATCTGGATCTACACATTTACATCATCATTCGCGATATTGTATGCCCCAATTCTTTTGCTATTTTATGAAAGTAAAGGAGTAAACATTGCGCAAATTGGTATTTTATTCGCAATTAGTTCGGTAGTTAATATAATTACTGAAGTTCCCTTCGGAATGTTTTCTGATAACTATTCAAAAAAACTAAGTGCTGTATTAGGTGTTTGTTTTACGATTATAGGTTTACTTATATATATTAATGGCGAAGGTTTAATTGAAATGGCCATTGCAGTAGGAATACTTGCGGTAGGATTATCTGGTAAATCTGGGGCTGTAGAGGCGATATTAGTAAGGACAGTAAAAAATCAAGATACTTTCTTTCATATTAGCAATTATACTACTTATTTAGCGAATGCGATTAGTGGCATAATGGTAGGTTTTATATTTAAAGTTAATGAATTGTACCCATTTTACATTTCAATTGGTTGTGAAATTATTCTACTTATATTGGTTCTTTCTGTTAAAGAAAATGTTAAAGAATCAAAAGAATTTTCCAAAACTTCAAATAAAATGAGTTTAAAAAAAGTAATTCTTTTTATAAATAATTATAAATTTATGTTCTTAGTTCTCTTTGTATCATACTTTTTCATTCCTCAAATTAGTGTTTATTTTCCGGAATATTTAGATGTTCAAAAATTACCTGTTGAGTCATTCGGGATCATATATTTTGTGATGAATTTAATTCCTATGGTAGGTACATATATTTACAAAAAAAGACTTGCAAAAATGAAAACAGAAAAATTAGTACTAACTAGTCTCATTCTACTTTCTATATATATGTTCATAATGGGATTATTTAAAAACGTTATTATAGGTTTAACAGTATACGCATTGTCAAGAATCATTATAGGGTGGTTTTGGATGGTATTCTCTATTTATTTTAACACTATATCAAATGATTCGAATAAAGCTACCGTATTTTCAGTTAAGGGAATGGTAATGAACATAGCATTTATTTTAAGTGATCCATTTTTTGGATATGTTATTTTTAAAAATGGTATTTTTTACTCTTATTTAATTACAAGTTTATTCGTTTTTATAAGCGGTGTCCTTCTCTTTTTAAGACATAATTCTGTCTTGCAAAAAGGTAGGAAACATATATACATAGAGAAATGATGTAATATCAGAAGGGAATTTTTTGGTGAACTATAAATAATGGGGAATATGAACTTGATGAATTTGTAATACTTCTTTTACTCCGCTTAAAGACTATGTGAATGTTTGTAGTTGATAACGTTCTTGGGGCTGCCTATTATTTTTGAAGCCCCATTTATTTTTTTGAAAAATGTCCAAATTATGATAATTCAACACTATTGATAAAAGCCAAGAACGCAATTGAATGAAAAGGATTAAATTCTATAAATCCAGAGGTAGAAACAAAGAATGCGGAATACCCTCCGGGGGAAGCGCAGGTGGAGTTCGGCACTCATGGATCCCTTCAATATGTTCCTCCAATGCTGCTGTTGTTTCGTTGACTGTGTTGGTGAAATCATGCTATCGCTGATTTAAACATCGAAGGAGCAGAGGAAAAAGCTAAAGAAATTAACGAAAAATATGAGCTTGCCCTTCGGTAGCAATACATCTTGCCAAATGAGTTTCAAGCACCCAAAACATTTTTATTGGCACTAGAAGATTAAGATTTAGCATCAATGCGCTATTCTTGACTTTGTTTACTGTCGTGGGGGTGTGTAAGTTGGCGAATGGTAAAAAAAGCCCTGGGAGGGACTTCATCCGCACACTGAGCGTACCACGACCGATTTTTTCTAAGTTCGAGCTGTTCGGGTCCCTGAATCTAACCAGCAAGAACTAAGAAAAGGCAGAAGGTCACGGACAAAGCTATCGCTGTGGCTTTGTGTTTCACCTAGAAATAGAAGTTTTACCGATTAAAATGAGCAGTCTAACCCATCTTACTGGAACAGGGTCATTTACACAAAATTATTGACACACCCTCAATAATGTGTAAAATGTATATATATAATATACACATTTTCGCGAGAGAGGTTTTTGTATGCAAATCATAATTTCAAACCAATCTAAAGAACCGATTTATAGACAAATTTATGCTCAAATTAGGAAACAAATTTTAACAAATGAACTAAAGGCTGGCGAGTTACTGCCTTCCATGCGTCAATTAGCGAAAGATTTAGATATAAGTATCATTACAACAAAGCGAGCATATGAAGAACTTGAAAATGACGGCTTTATTTACTCAATAGTTGGAAAAGGATCGTTTGTATCTGAACAAAATAAAGAAATGATTCTGGAAAGGAAAATGAAAGTCATTGAAGAACAACTAATGTCTGCAATTCAAAATAGTAAAGAAATAGGAATAGAATTAGAAGAATTAAAAGAACTACTTACATTGTTATATAAGGGGGATACATGATGGAAAGTGTAATTGAATTACAGCATGTATATAAAGCTTTTAAAGGATTTGAATTGAAAGACTTATCTATCTCTGTTAAGAAAGGCTTTGTTACAGGGTTTATTGGTGGTAATGGAGCTGGAAAATCCACAACCATCAAGCTGATTATGAATTTATTACAACCGGATAGTGGAACAATTTCTATTTTTGGTATGGATTTAAAAAAAAATGAAAAAGAAATAAAACAACGAATCGGCTTTGTGTTCGATAGTAACATTTTTTATGAAAATATTACATTGACTGAGATGAAGGAAATTATTAAACCTGCCTATCGAAAATGGGATGATTCCTTATTTGATCAATATGTAGATATGTTTGAACTGCCTTTAAAGAAAAATTTAAAAACCTTTTCAAAAGGGATGAAGATGAAAGCCTCACTAACCATCGCATTATCCCACCATGCTGAGTTAATTATCATGGATGAACCTACATCGGGATTAGATCCGATCTTTCGTAGTGAATTATTAGATATCCTACGCAATCTTATACAGAATGGAGAAAGAACGATCTTTTTTTCAACGCACATTACGACAGATTTAGATCGAATAGCAGATTATATAACCTTTATTCATAATGGGCAACATATCTTCACAAAAGAGTATTATAAAATCGAAGAGGAATTCGCAATAGTAAAAGGAGGACCGAATCTATTAGATCGTGATACAGAACAAGAATTTATCGGAATTCGTAAAACTAATCACGGATTCCGAGCATTGACAGCGAATAAACAACGTATAGAAAATATTTTTGGTGACACGGTCATTATAGAGAAACCCACACTTGAGGATATTATGCTATATACAAAGAAAGGAGAAGAGAGAGATGCTAGATCTTATTCGTAAAGATATGATATTACAGAAGAAAACATTGCCATTCATGTTGTTATTTTTGTTTATCTATTTATTTGTAAATGTTTCTACTTCTTGGGTGGCTATCGTTTTTTGTATTGTAATCATCATGAATGCTTTTGAAACGGATGAAACATCGTCAGCCAATCTGCTTTTAAATTCTTTACCATATACACGAAAGGAAATTGTCAGTTCAAAGTATATTGGTGCGCTATTTTTTATTTTTCTAACTCTGCTGCCTATTTTTATAGGAAATTGGATGATTCATGGAGAAATCATGCATTGGAAAGTATTATTGTTCATTACAAGCATTGTAATGGGATTTATTTCATTTGCTTTCCCATTTTCTTATTTATTTAAAAGTAAATATTTATTGATTGGATCTGGTGCTGTGTTTGTTATTTATATGGTTACCCTAAGGTTTATACCTGATTTGAATGATAGGGTAAGAGAGGTAGTCCAAACGGTTCTATCTTTGGATAATTCCCTGTTTTATTTTACCATAATATTATCGGTTGCACTTCTTTATGTTCTTTCGTGGATACTCTCGATTCGAATTTATAGTAGAAAAGTTTTTTAGAGACGATTGTTTAAAGGATTTTTAAAATTTATCGTAACATCTAAAAGGTCCTGAAAATAAAATTATAGAAATGTTTGAAATCAGGTTACATCGGCTCATTCACCATTCCCGTTTAATCTTATTTAATATTTTTTCTCCCTAACATGTCTCCCTACAGAACCCTGACGACACAAAAAAGTGTGACGATGATTGGAAAATAATTTGAGGGGGAAGGGAATAGGACTCAAGGGAATCGAAGAAAGTATTTGACGGTGCTTTTCTCGATTCCTTTTTATTTGGAGGAGCAAAAAGAAGGGTAAGGGGGAGAAGGGAATCCCCTTCCCTTAGTCCTTTTACCCTATCTTTTTCTCGTCAAACTTTTTTGTATGGTATTTTCATTCAACTATCCTTCAATCCCTTGTAGGACAAGGCTTCGAGCAGAGTGGATGGGGAAAAGGGAAATCGTCAAGGGATTTTGTATCAGAACAGTAGTTGTAGACAGAAAATAAATCCCGTCCTGAGAAAATAAAAACTGTTCAGAGACAATCAATAATATCCAAGAAGTCTAGTGTGGCCAGGGTTTTGCCTGAGTTCATTCTGGCTTTTTCTTCTTTTGGAGTGGTACAGGGGATAGATATCTCCTATAAAAAAGTCCGTCCCTCTGTTAAAAAGTCGGTATCCAGAGCGGAAGAAAGAGTGGAGAAAAAAGTAGATGAACAATATGGACTCAATCAATTCTCAACCGTAAAATCCATGATATTTCAGGCTGGATCCAATCGTGGTTCGTTCTTTTTGTTTCGATTATTTTGCTTATACAAAAGTTTATACGTTACCTATAAATAAAATATAAATACTTAAAATTTGTTGACGGAAACATATTGCATAATTATAATTATTCTGAAAAGTGTTAAGTAGATGAACAGTTCGAGTAGTTCAGAATCCGCTGAAAAAGTCGTTTATTTGACCATCCAAGATTTTATTGAGAAATTGGCAGGGAGAAAGTGACAAGGATTTGCCGAAGCGCATGAAGCTTCGAGCGAATGTTTGAAGAACGTTATAATTAACCGAATAATGCGAATAAACGAGATAAGAGGAATTCTCCCTTTCCATACAGGAGACTGAATCTTCAGTTTCACCTGTGTGAGAAAACTAGTCCCCAATCCATTATAATAAATCCATTCAGAGATATCCCATCTTTCTTGTATTGCACAAAATTCTTGCCGGTATCTTTTAATAGAATTCTTTTTTTAAAATAATTTTATCTTATTTTGAAAAGACAACACTATGGTGGTATGTATATGTTACAAAAAAGAAATATGTCTTTATTTGTAATCAATGATTTTGTTTCACAAATCGGAAATAGCATCTTTTCATTATTAATCATGTGGTATGTGTATGAAACAACTACATCCGCAATAGCCACAGCTCTAATTGGTTCCTTTACCCATATTAGTGGTTTTTTTATTGGCCCAATTGCTGGAGTTTATGCTGATCGAAGTAAAAACCCCAAATCGTTGTTGTCTTTAATTTTGAGGTTTAATTCCTTCATTTTCTTAGTTATGGTCATTTGCATCTATCTATTAAGTAACGATATTGAGATATTTGCTGTTTTTATTCTTGTTGCATTAAGGGAAATTTCATTTGATCTGTTGTATCCTGTTGAAACGAGAATAATCCCCTTGATTGTACCAAAAGAGGCTGTTGCCAAACTAATCGGATATAGAAGTGTTTCTGGTAGTATTGCATCTTTATTAGGTAAGGCTATTTCTGGTTTTGTTATTTCACTGGTTGGCATTATCGGAGGTTTAATACTGAATTCCATAACATTTTTTCTTAGTTCAATATTAGTGAGTTTGTTGAAATTCATTCAACCGCCTAAAAATAGTATAGAGAACGATTTTAATAACAGAGATGATCAAAGTTTAGAAAGCAAACGAATGAAATTGAAAACAGAGATATTGGAAGGTGTAAAAATTTTATGGAATCATGACTATCTAAAAAAACTCGCAATTATTATTAGTTTATTAAATGTAGTTAGTATGATTGGTCCGATTATTGTTGTTTATTTCACCAGTTATTTAAATACTACATCCGAAGCATATGGAGTTTTTAATTCACTACTGACTTTGGGAGGACTTATAAGTGGATCGATCATTGGATTCCTGACAAAAAAACATAGTAATTCTACAATCATTTTATTTGGATGGTCATTGTTGTCTGTCGTATTCATTGTTATGGCATTTAATAAGGTGATTTGGATCATCTTCGTTATGGGATTCCTATTAGGCATATGTATAACCTTACCTAATATTATTTTAGATTCAGTGCAAATTCTAATTATTCCCGATGAATACAAAGGACGTGTTTCTACCCTTTTACAATCGGTCAGTGTTGTTCTAATTCCTTTATCAATTTTTTTAGGTGGAATAATAGCTGATCATTTTGGTGCGAATTATGTGTTTTTATTTTGTGGCTTGTGGCAATTTTTCGTGGTTTTGCTCGTATATAAAAATCGTGAAATGTTTAATATACAAAGTACAGAAACAGAAACGGCTGGATGATAGAATAATTGAAGTAATATATCATTTTGGCATAAACCAAGTATCTCCTATTTCCCACTCTTTTCACTTGGAGTAAGAAGAAAATAATAGAAAAGGGAGCTAATCAGCGCTTTTTTTTGACAGTCGAACGAATCCAATCTTGCAAAGATTATTGTTTGTCTAAAAAGGATTTTCACATCTCATGTCGGTATGTGGAAAAATTCGGATGAAGTATTGGGAGAAGAGTTTGACGATGTATTGGGAAAGGGTAAGTTTCTTTCACGTAATGGAATATCGAAACATTTTGGAATCGATCGATTGATGTTGATTTTCAAAAGGGAACAGTAGAGTAATGAAAAAATGTTTTACAAGTATCGTGCTCACAACTACTGAATAAAAATCGCTGTACAAACCGATTGCCTTTTTATGTTTAATCAAATATGTTCCTTTCTAGCAATATCCTTCACAATATCTAGTTACTTGAGCGACAGGAAAATTAAGTTCAAAGTGGTACAATCCTTATTAAAATCAATACCTGCAAGTGATTGAATAAAAGAAGACCTAGAGAATGTTGATTTCACAGCATTTTTTAGGTCTTTAGTTTTCCCATTAGTATAAATTTAGACATCTCTTTCAATCATGTTTCCATTGTAGGAGATCGTTGATTGTGAAAAAGCAAACTAAATATGGCTTGCCTTTTCAAACAATCCATATCTAATTAAAACGTTAATTTTCCAGAACGGATATCGTTTGTCATACCGTCATAAGGTGCTTGTGATATGACTTTTTCATTATTGATTCCTTCATTTTTGAAATAAGTAATATTTGCGAACTCAGCGACCACATGTTTAGGATAGGTCTCGTATTTTAATCGGGACTCTTTCATTTTATTAATGAAGTCATTTTGGTAACAAACTGTTATTTCTGGATGTTCATGTACCCATTTAGGGAAGAATATAATTCCGTGAATCTTATTATCATTTAGCATGAAGTTGAGAGAAACATCGGTACCAGTTGGTTCAGTCCACGAAACTTTAAACACTCCATTAGTAAGCTTCACAATATCTGCTTTTTGGTCACGAACCCAACGACCGCCCACCATTCCACTATGAATACGATAGTCAACTGTATCTTCATTTTTCACATAAAACTCGTATTCCCAACCATTTTCATAAGTATAAATAAAATGGCTACCTAGAAAATCATGAAGTTCATCCATAAATCATTCACTCCTATATAAGTATGATATATTTAACATGTAAATAATTACATGTATAATAATACATATTAACTATATACTTGTGATATAATTATGTCAATAAATAGATTGGAGGTTACAAAGTGGGCCGCAGAATTTTAAAATATGCAATTTTAGGGTTATTAAGTAAAGAAGATATGAGTGGATATGATATAACATCTGAATTTAAACAAGCGATTGGACAGTTTTGGAGTGCAAAGCACAGTCAAATATACGTTGAATTAAAAAAATTAGTAAGCGAAGAATTAATATCCCAATATATTCAAATGGCTGGAGTAAAACTTGAAAAGAAAATGTATCGCATTACACCGAAAGGGAAAAAGGAACTTCAAAGTTGGTTGCTAAAAATAGATGAACAATTGGAGACGGAAAAGGACGTTTTCGCATTACGAGTATATTTTTTAAAAGATATCCCGTCTGAAGAAGTCCTGTGGTTATTTTTCAACCAATTAAAAAGAAAATCTGAAAAATTATCCTTCTTAAAGGAACAGTTTTCCTTGCATTTTGGGGAAAAGGATCCGATCAATTTAGATGTGGAAGAACTGGGACATTATTTTGTACTAACTAAGGCCATTTCAAGGGAGGAAAACTATATTATTTGGTTAAATAAAAGTATAGAAATTATAAAAAAAAGAATCGCTGATAAATCTTTTGGGGAAAATTGAGCGACTCATTCAACAGGTTGGATTCACTATTTTTAACTGGTGGCATAGGATCCCCCTAAATTTTCTTAAAAATAATACATACTTTTCAAATTCAATCTTTTTATCCAATTAATGTCATAGAAAAAATTAGGATTGACAGATTAAGTTCAATGACGAAAAAAACGGACTTATTTGTGCTACAACATTTTTGTCTTACCCAATCTCCTCTTTTTTGGCAATATCCTCCACAATATTTTCCAACGTGATTTTTTTTAAAAAATTTTCCATTTCTAATTGGGCTGCTGCAAAGATTGGCTCAATTGAATGCTGGATATTTCTTCCGACTGGGCAATTCGGATTTGGATGTTCATGTATACGAAACAGTTGATTCTCACGGACAACATTTACCGCTTTATATACATCCAACAATGTAATTTCAGATGGTTTTTTTGCCAGTTTCGCCCCCGCAATACCAGGATGAACTTCGATTAATCCTGCCCTTTTTAACATACCCATCATCTTTCGAATCAACGCTGGATTTGTGTTTACACTTTTTGCAATATAATCGGAAGACGATACTTTCCCTTTATTCAATTCGATGAACGTCAATATATGAATGCCGACTGCAAACCGGCTGCTGATGGACATTTCCGTCACCGCCTTTATGATCTTTCATCATTAATTTTCTAGCATGTAATTATTATGATGACAAGTTTATTATACCAAATTATTACGTGAATGAATTTCATAATTCTTAGTCCTTGTCCTCCAACGAGTTCAAGAGACTAAAAAAGAAGCACCTCCCCAAATCTTGTATAATGGTAATAGACAATTAAAACCATAAAAAGACTGAAGGAGTGCTTCTTATGACTATTATACGACAACCAAGATTTATACGAGATGGAACCTACCCATCGTTATGAGGCAATTATTTCTTCTATAGATTTAGATGAAATTTACTACGCAATAACTAAAAAGTCCAGTTTTGTTGCGCAGGTAGAGCTGAATTATGCAGTCATGATTATTTTCGCTTTTATTCGATACGTGGAACGAATTCCAACAATTAAAGATCTGGTTAAACGATTAAATGAAGATATTGCTTTCAAGCTGAATTGCGGATTTCTTGTGTCGAACAGTGTTCCTTCTGAGGCCTCTTATTCTCGGCTTTTAAGCAAATTAAGCGAATCTAAAGTTTTAGAAAAAGCCCAAGAAAAAGTAGTCCTTCAAGCTATTTCAAAAGGCTTTATTATCGACGACACCGTTGCCATTGACGCCACACATTTTAGCACGTGATCAAGCACCTTCAAAAGAAGAAAAGCCAAAAAATCCGTCTAAAAAACGCAGTCGTAAATCGAAAGAAGAGCGTGACCAATGGCTAAAAAAACAAGCTGAGAAAGAAGCCAATAGGCCTTTGTACGAAAAGAAAATCGAAGCCCAGTTGGCCGCACCTTTAGTTGAATTGCGTGCAGAAGTTCCTCAAGACCCGAAATTCAGAAGGCAAAAATATTTTCTGGTATGGCTACAAGGGACACTTGGCAGTTGTGCGTCCAGTCAGTATATTTTACAATCCCTATTTTTTTCCGGTCATTTAAATGACGGAAAGGTAGCGATCCCGTTACTGAAAGGGATTCATGAACTTCCTCTTCCATCTTTGCGTTATCAAACAATGGATGCAGGGTACGATTATGAGCCAATTTACGAACAGGTACATCGAATGGGACAGTAGTCTGTGATTGCATACAACAAGCAAAATGAAGGGGAACCAATGGTACTGTCAAGAATTTTGTGTAATGTAAGATCGATAGGGTATCTCTGAAATGGATTTAGAATAGAGAGGGATATTTCCTCCACACAGGAGACTGAATATTCAGTCTCCTGTGTGGAAAGGGAGAATCCCCTTATTTTGTTGTTTATTTACAACATTTGGTTAACAATAACGTTCTTCAAACATTCGCTCGAGGGCTTCCTGCGCTTCGGCAAATCCTCGCAACTTTCGCTCTGCCCACCTCTCATTAAAATCTTGAATAGTCAAATACACGATTTTTTCAGCAGCTTCTAAACTATTCAAACTGTTCATCGGTTTCAGGCGTTTCCGTATCTCCTTAATCGTTCGTTCGATGGCATTGGTCGTGTAAATCACACTCCGAATACTGCTTGGATCATCCATAAATGTAAGGAGGATATCCAATTCATTGGCCCACGATTGGACTTCTCTTGGATACTTGCTGGATCATTTCGACTCAAACTTTTGAAACATCTGTAACGCTATCTCCTTATTCGGTGCGCGATAAATCAGTTTGAGATCCTCTGCCACTTCAAATGGATCTTTTTTCCGAACACGATGTAAGGTATTACGTACTTTGTGAACGACACAACGATGTACATCGGCTTTCGGATAAACAGCCTTAAAGGCTTCCTCTAAACCCGGTAGTCCATCGAATACGCCCAGAAGCACTTCCTTGATGCCTCTTTGGTAGAGATTTTGAAGAATTTCCTGCCAGCCATAGGCACTTTCTTGTCCTCCCACAAAGAAATCAAGAATTTCACGATATCCTTCTTCATTCACACCTAACACCACATAAATGACTTCTTTCTCAACGGTTTCACGACGAAGTTTTACGTATAAACCATCCAAATATAAGACGGAATAGCGCTTATGTAGAGGACGAGTGTGCCATTTCTCGATGTCTTCCTTCACGACATCGGTCATACGACTGATCGTTGCAGGAGAATAAGTATTTCCTAAAATTCGTTCAATAAACTTGCCAATCTCACGTGTACTCATACCACTTTGATACATCTTGATGACGGCTTCTTCCAGCCAGCCGGTGTGTCGTTGGTAAGGGGCAAACAGCTGCGTTTGAAATTCTCCATTTCGGTCTCTTGGGACCAAAAGCTCTTCAATTCGGCCATATTGCGTATCTAGATTTCGTTGATAGTAGCCGTTTCTCATATTGGATGACAGTCGCCACGGGGAAGTCAAGAATCCAAAGTGAAAAAATGGACGGAAGAGGTGGTAAAGGATGCAGCAATTACTATATAAAGTTAAAACATTGAAGCCTAGAAATCCGAATCGTGCAACGCATTTGTTTGGTGGAAAAGCTAGCGGGATCTTAAATTGGAATGACATCAAATACCCTCATTGGTACAAAATATATAAACGATTATTAGGCAACTACTGGCAATCGGATGAAATAAATATGTCTAGTGACGTGAAGCAATTCCCGACACTATCGAAAAGAGACAGGGACACTTTTTTAAAAATCATTAGTTTATTGGCAACCTTCGATTCTTCTCAAACACGAACCATTTTGCTCACTTCCTTATATGCAACCGATCCATCGGTACAAGCAATTTTAGCGGTGATTGCACAACAGGAAGCGGTTCATAATGAAAGCTATTCGTCGATTTTATCTTCTATTGTGCCATTAAATAAGCAAAACGAGGCTTTTGAGATTGGGCGAAAGGATCCAATCCTTTTGAAACGAAATCAAAAACTTATGGAAATTTACAATCAGGTGGTCGATACTCCAACGATTGAAAACATTGTTCGAACGTTAGTGTATTCCACCCTTTTAGAGGGCTTGTTTTTCTATTCTGGATTTGCCTTTTTCTATCATTTGGCCCGCCGAAATAAAATGATCGGGACATCCACGATGATTAGTTATATTAATCGTGATGAACTGGAGCATGGCCGGTTTATTTCGGAATTAATACGTGCAACGCTTGCAGAAAGAACTGAACTGAATACCGTTGAATTTGTCAATTGGATCTATACAAGTTATCAGGAAGCAGTCGATTTAGAAATTGAGTGGTCGAATTATGTATTAGGGCATGTGACTGGCATTGATTTAGATGAAATGGCTGGCTTTATTAAATGTCGTGCTAATAAGATGTTACGAATGATGAGGTTAGCGGAAATTTATCCTGCTTATACAGAAAATCCAATGAAATGGATCCGGGCATACGTAGATAATTTCGATGATACAAAAACGGATTTCTTTGAACAAAAATCGAGAACGTATACGAAGGTAAGTAGTTTAAACGGCTTTGATGAGTTATAAAGGAAGTGGGAAAATCGAGTAGTAGAGAAAATATGATTTCATTCGGATGTTTTAAACATGAATCAATGGATTGGAATGAATTTCGAAAATATCGGTGCATATCGGGATTTATCATTTTTCATTCCTCCACCCAATTCACCGTTTCGGCTTTGTTTTTCTGTGATCGAAAATTGGAAAACGAAGCCGAATTTTTCCATAGAAACCTAATCATGTTTTCCATGCATTCGTTGATGGATGGGATTTTTCCTTCTTTCCGCAAATGTGCTTCCTCCAATCCTCCTAAGTTTCAACGAACAGTCCTTTCTTTTACTTATATCCCTCCCATCGATTTACTATGATATCCGTCATTTTATAATAACGGAAAAAATTTACCGAAATAGTTTAATGATAATTAATAAAAATTTATTGAAAAACAATAAATGTACAATTAAAATAAATACAAAGTTATTTTTGGAATTGCCAGTATAAATGTTTAATCTAGGAGGATTACGATGCATTCGATTAAACAACTTGTTCATTTTGGTTGGGAACAAGCATTATCCTGTATATTTCCGGTTGTCATTTTTGCATCTTTAGCCCTGACAAAAATCATTCCATTTCCATTTCTGCCTCGGTATGACTGGCTATTTATCATTTTTCTTATCGTCCAGTGGCTGATGGTTCGCTCTGGATTGGAAAGTCGCGATGAATTAAAAGTTATTACCGTATTCCATCTTCTCGGACTTACCCTTGAAATATTTAAAGTACATATGGGTTCCTGGTCTTATCCGGAAAAGGGCTTTCTTAAAATTAATGGAGTGCCTTTGTATAGTGGATTCATGTATGCAAGTGTCGCAAGTTATATTATTCAAGCTTGGCGAAGGTTGAAAATTAAACTTGTAAATTGGCCGTCTTTTTTATTCGTTGGTCCTTTAGCTGTAGCAATTTATTTGAATTTTTTTACACATCATTTTTGGGTGGATATGCGCTGGTGGTTAACTTTACTGGTCATTATCGTTTTTTGGAAATCCTCCGTTACTTATGAAGTGAATGGTATTCGTTACCGTATGCCACTTACTTTGTCCTTTTTACTTATCGGTTTTTTTATATGGATCGCAGAAAATATTGCTACTTTCTTTGGCGCATGGAACTATCCAAATCAGACTGAAACGTGGAGGCCTGTTCATCTTGGTAAAATTAGTTCATGGCTATTGTTAGTGATCGTTAGTTTTCTAATAGTGGCGACGTTAAAAAGGGTGAAAGCAACGTATATAGATGAAGGGGGACGTTTTCAACGATTATTTACGAAAAGCGATCTTTAAACGGTTCTATTGTTAGAATGAATGGGTCTTTTGTTTATTAAGTGGTATAAATTTTTCAAGATGGATGTTTCTTCACTCCAAGCTTTCTTAGATCGTCCGAAGATTTTTCGTTAGACTAGATAGAAAACGATTGAAATCCCCCGTGGTGTAAGAAAAAACAATAGTGATGACTTATACGTATTGTGCGACGGTTCCAAAAAATTTAGTATGATGGAATTGAGGATATGCCGATTGAAATTGAATGTAGATCGGTGCTCTCAATAAGAAAGGATAGTTTTGTAAAAAGGGACTGTCCCCTTGAATGATGCCTCTTAATGCCGTGTCCATTTCCCGATTGAAAATTTTGTATCGCCTCGCTGCCTGTTCCTCATTGAACTCCCCTTGATCGACATAAGCGACTCCGAGCAAATAGAAGCCTGTTTCCGGCGCCCATTTCCACTCTGCCAATACTTCATCCCGTAACATCCAATTGATTGCTAGCCCATTGTATACATATCCGATCGTTAAAAATAATTCACCCGTTTCATCTGAATGGGTCAACGTATAGTTTCGCCCAATAATTGGTTCTTTGAAATTGGCAGGTGGAATGATTTGAACGAAAAGATTTGACATTGTTTTCCACCTTTCATCTTTCATTCCTTTCTAAGCCAATTTATGAATATTTCACATATACTGTTCCTTTAGTGAATCTCTTGAAAATAATAGGAGAGATAAACGTTACCAAGATCAATTAAAAATGGAAATCGAGGTTAACTCGGAAGGTCGATCAAAAATCATGAATGAATTATATATACCATAGTCATTTGTAAATATAATTTTTCATTTTTTTAAATAATATTTGATTTTCCATCCCGTTCTAGATAAGAGAAAGATTCAAAAAGACGATAGATTCGTATGAACAGTTACAAATGTCATGATTAAAAAAATAACGATACAACCTATGCGTGAAGGGCTTTGCAAACTACCAAAAATGACCTGCTTATGATATAGTTTTTATATATTGTACGTTCGAATAAAAGGATTTTTGATAGTCATACATAAAATAGAAAGGAAAAATAGAAAGATGTTTACATATTCAGGATTTTTGTAATATAAGAAGATGATTATACTTAAATAGTTTATTTACGTGTAAGGATTGCACTACAAATGAAGAGAATTTAACCGATGAATTTTATAAAGCCAGTCATAGGAAATAAATTCGAAAGGTTTTTGTTTTTCAATAAGGGGGATTTCGAATTGAAAAAATTTCAAAAAAAGCGAAAAAAAGATAAAGATGTTTTTGAAGATAAAGGAAAAAATAAAAATATATTACGAAATATTAAAGTTTCCACATCACTTATTTTTATTATCTTATTAACAATCCTTTCACTCGCTTTTCTTTCCTATTCATCTGTTAAAAATATGAAGACGTTAAGCAATAATGTTAATAAGTTATACAATCAAAATATGACACCTTCTTTAGAACTGAAGCGACTGGAAACCGAATTGAACGTGATCCAAGTGAATATGACCGAACTGATTTATAAAAACGAATATGATGAAAACATTGAAAAAAGGGTAAATCTAAAAAAAGAGGAATTGGCAGCTATTTTTGATCGATATAAAAGTTTTGATTTAACTCAGAAGGAAAAGGAGATTTTTGGAAATATCGAATTGGATTATGACGTGTATATTCGGGAAACGGAAAAGATTATAAATAAATTAAAAAATGGGGAAAGTATTGGAAAAACGGATACATATTATTTTGATATTTTCACATCCCGTGTTCAAGAAAATATTAATCAACTAGTGGAAAATAACGAACGATTGGCCGACGAAGCTGTAAAGCAGGCAAACCAATTGTATGAAAGAGAAAAAAATATTTTTTTAATTTTAGCTAGTTCCATTAGTATAATCTTAATCTTGTTTATCTATTTGATATATCTTGTATTAAAACGTTCCATTACACAAGTCAATAATATGTTGGCACGATTGGCAAATTACGATTTTAACATCACGCTAAATGAAGATGGGAAAAATGAATTTGCCCAGATGAACCGATATTTCTCTGAAGTGATCAACAATATTAAGGGAGCTTTAACGACCGTTAAAAACCAATCAATGGAAGTACAATCCCATGCACAAAACATGGCAGCCGTTTCGGAACAAATGTCTGCTTCGTCTGAGCAATTGACGTCAACGATTCAACAAGTGGCGAATGGGGCTACAACTCAAGCGGAAAGTTTAAATGAAATCGTTACTTCAATGGCAAAGCTCACAGAAACGATCGATCATGTTTCTAAAGAATTAGAGAAAGTGAATACCGAAACGGAAAACACGAAAAAGAAAGCTCATATGGGAAGGCAGGAAATGGCTGACCTTGTTCAATCGATTGAAGAAATCAAAATGGCATTTCAAGTTGTGGTGGAAAAGGTTCATGATCTTTCCGTTTCTGTTAAAGAAATTGACGGCATCACCGAAATGATCGCCGATATTTCTGAACAAACGAATTTGCTTGCTTTAAATGCTGCTATTGAAGCAGCAAGGGCGGGTGAGCATGGTCGAGGTTTTTCCGTCGTTGCGGAAGAGGTAAGAAAACTAGCGGAACAGTCCAAACAGTCGACGGAAAAAATTACGGAACTCGTTTCGATTATTTCGAAGGATTCGGAGGAAGTAATTAGTACGTCAACGAAAGTGGAACATTCTGTACAAGAACAACTGCAGTCGGTTGAACGGTCGGTAGATTCCTTTGGAGATATTTTAAATTCTGTGGAAGATATTGCTCCGCGGATGGAAAGGGCATATTTAGCAATGGATGAGATAGTGAAGTCAAAAGATATCGTCATGGAACGGGTAGAAAATGTGAATTCGGTAACTGAAGAAAACTCCGCGGCAACAGAAGAAGTCGCCGCTTCATCAGAAGAATTAAGTGCATCTTCCGAAGAAGTATCTCATTCAGCACAAAGTTTAAATGACATTGTATCTAAATTAAATTCTGCAGTGAATCGGTTTAAGTTATAAATGAAGGGAAAGGGTGAAGAACTCTTTCCCCTTTCTATTTTCATTAAAAGTAGAATGCTATTTGGTAGAAAATGGAAAGATAAGAAAAATATTTTGCAAAAGTTCCAATTCAAATTTGAATTATTTACCGTATTTTTCTAATAATAAAAACGCTATCTCTACATACACTTTTTATGATAAAATGTTAATATATAAACAATTTTTACCATAGTTTTGAATAAATGAATGAGTGAGTCAAATAAAGGTTTATTTTTCAATCGTATATCAAACATATTCAACGATATCAAATTCATTCCAAATGGAAAATAAACGAATCCTATAGAGGTGAATATATCACAGCCTTCCTATAGAAATCGGTTTACTATTCCCTTGATATATGAAAAATTCCATGTTAAAATATTTGTGTTGCTAAAAACGGGACGTGGCGCAGCCTGGTAGCGCGCACCCTTGGGGTGGGTGAGGTCGTGGGTTCAAATCCCGCCGTTCCGATACGAGAAGAAGACAATGAGTCCGAATTCCATTTGAATGGAATCGGACTTTTTCTATTTTTTGATTGCCC
Organism: Fervidibacillus halotolerans; assembly: GCF_026547205.1. Classification (GTDB taxonomy): domain Bacteria; phylum Bacillota; class Bacilli; order Bacillales; family Caldibacillaceae; genus Fervidibacillus; species Fervidibacillus halotolerans. The sequence continues at coordinate 2,798,128 of NZ_CP106877.1, forward strand.
CAGTAAATGGTACTCATGAGAAAATTTACAAAAAGACATAATTGAAATAATATTAACTGTGTATGTTATAGAATATGAGAAAGGAGTGTGTCACGTGTCAGAATATAAGGATCATAAAAATGGAGATATGTATGAAACAAAACGGTTCAGAGTAGGTATTCGGATGAAATTAATCGGAATCGTCATCGCCAGTCTATTAATCAGTACGCCCATTACTTCCTTACTGAATTCCCTAATTAAGGATTTTTTTCAAGATCGAATTTTCGTCTTTATTGATCTTATATTATCTATTATCATTGCAACCATTTTATTTTCTTTTGCGATTCGCTATCTTATTCTCTCACCAATTAGGAAAGTAGAAAAGGCGATTGAAAAGGCGGCAGAAGGAGACTTAACCGTAACGATTGAAAACAATTCCGACGATGAAATCGGACGTTTGTCTAAATCATTTAATTTGATGGTAACCAATCTCCAAAAATTAATGAATAATACGAATGATACAGCATTGAAAGTCATGAACTATTCAAACCAGCTCAATTCAATTGCAGAAGAAAATAGCGAGGCAACGGAACAAATTGCTCTTTCCATTCAGGAGGTTTCATCTGGGTCGGAAAGTCAAGCCAAGAGTGCTAACGAATTATTTCAACAAGCAAAGGAAATTTCTGGAAAAACGGAATCTGCTTCCCGCTCCATTCAGAAAGTGGCTGAACGTGCAGAATCGACGAATGAACGGGCAGAAAACGGAAATGCGATTGTAAACAAAACCGTTCAACAAATGAATGATATAAAAAACTCGGTAAGAACGACTGGAGAACTCATTTATTCATTGAAGGAAAGATCGGATCAAGTGGAAAAAATTGTAAATATGATTACAGAAATATCCGATCAAACGAATTTACTAGCTTTAAACGCCTCGATTGAAGCAGCTAGAGCTGGAGAACACGGAAAAGGATTTGCTGTGGTAGCGGAGGAAGTCCGAAAACTAGCTGAGCAATCGAATCGGGCTGGAGAAAATATTCGCCAGATTCTAATGGATATTCATTTAGGTATTCAAAATGCTGTTCAATCGATGGATCAAGGAAAAATAATCGTGGAAAATGGTATTCAAATGATTGGACAAACAGGGACTAGCTTTCAAGAAATCTTAAATAATATTGAAGAAGTAACCATACAAACAAGAGAAGTATCCAGTACGGTAGAACAAGTAAACGTAGGTTTGGCAAATATGGTAACAATGATTGAAAGGGTAGCGGTTACGACCGAACAATCTTCAAGTAGCATTGAAAATATTAGTTCCTCGGTAGAAGAACTAAATGCTTCGATGGAGGAAGTAGCTGCCTCTGCTTCTCTTCTTCAAGATATTTCCGATGATTTACAGTCGAATTTAAAAGAATTTAAAGTCTCTAAGCCTTCATCTGCCACGCTGTCATAAAGTGGTTTCAAATTTTCTTTATCAATAATAAATAAGTGGAACTGGATTCACTTTCCTTCAATGGTTGTTTGACACTTTAGAAGGAAATTCCAGTTCCAATTGTAAATGAATGCTATAATGAACGAAGGGACGCCTCGATTAAAATATTTTTTCGGCACTCCACTTACAAATTCCTCAACGATAGCCACTAAAGGATTCCCCACTCGAAAATCATAGTCGAGGAAGAGAGATGATTCCATCTAACGGTTTATAAAGATTATTGAAAATATGATTACGAAAATGTGCCCCCTACTGACAGGATTTTCAAAACTAATTTAATAAAAGCACAAGGGTCACTTTTTATAGTGAAAGGGTTCCCCTTATTCATTTCCTTCCAACAAGTCCCGAAACACTTAATCCGATATCGTTGAAAATAAAACGAAAGATAAAATCCGTTTTTCCCTTCTCATCTATTTGAGATTAGAATCGGGAATTGATCAATCATCCCCTTTTGATTCCTTTGAAATAATGAACTTTTTTAATTATATAAGAGTCTTACAGATAGGAGGTGGAGAAGTGGTTGATAAGAAATTAGTAAAAAGGGCGAAAAGAGGTAATAAAGAGGCGCTACTAACATTGATTATGAATAAAAAGGACGAATATTACCGACTGGCCTTTTCTTATATGGGCAACGAACAAGATGCTATGGACGCAATGGAAGATATGATTGTGAGTTTGTATGAAAAAATTTATCAATTAAGAAAAGACGAGTCCTTTTATTTTTGGAGCAAAAAAATATTAATTAACAGTTGCAAAACTTTGTTAAGAAAAAAACAAAAGGTGGTGTTTTTAGAGGATGTATCGTATTTTTACGATCGTCCATTATCAAGCAGTCGGGATGCACATAAAAAAAGGGAATTACAAATGGACATTGAACAACTTTTGTCCCATTTAAATGCGGACCAGAGGGAGGCAATAGTTTTAAAATACTTTCACGACCTAGATTACGAGACGATTTCTCAAATGACCGATGTTCCACTCGGTACGGTGAAGTCAAGAATTTTTCAAGGACTGAAAAAATTACGTGACGTACATGGAGGTGATCGTTATGAAAAATATTGAAAAGTTGCTTGAAGAAAAAAAGAAACGAATAGATTCTTTATCTGCTCCTCCGGAATTGGAAGAACGGTTAAGGACGGCACTTTTCCGAAAAAAGAATAACAATAGATCCTTCGTTATTCGAGCGGGAGCCATCGCTATCATCCTGATTCTTTCCTTTGCCACTTATCATTATAACGCCCTGGCCTATTATGGGAAAAAACTGTTCGGCTTTGATGACGTAATCGGGGATACATTACAGGTATTAAACGAACAAGGGATGGGCCAAGTCATCGATCAGTCGGTTCAACTTGCAGATGGAAGCTTGTTGACGATTAGCGGGATTATGGCAGATTCTAATCGAACGATTTTATATTATAAACTGACAAATCCGGATGGGTTACCAAGTGACCCGTTTACGTATTTTAATCCATCGAAAATCACCGGGTTTTTGACAAACGCTAATAAGGAGGGAAGTCAAGGTTCGTACAATGAAGATCGGACCCAATTGGTAATGGTGGCCGACTTTGAACCAGTGAGCCCCTTTTCGAAACGATTAACATTACATTACAGCACAACGGGTCAAGAAGAACGAACATTGTCCTTTTCCTATAATCCGAATAAAGCGATGGGAAAGGAAGTGAAATTGAAGATCGATAAAACGATAGATATAGATAAAGGAATGCTTACGTTTTCAAGTTTAAAAGCTACACCTACGATGACGGTCGTTACAGGCACAGTCAATATGCAACTAGATGATTTAAATCAAGTACACATTCCCTTTGACGGCATCGAATTAATGGTGAACGGAGAGCCGATTGAAAAACTCGGAAGTAGTTCGCATTCCTCGCGAACGGGTACGGAATTTTCGTTACGCTTTGATGCCCTCCCAGATTCCATTCAAACTTTGGAACTGGACGTTGAAAGATTTATCGGTTATCAATCCGTGGGCGAAACGATTCCCATTCATAGTGAGGAACATGTTTTTCGTATTGGAGAAACGGATGTCCAAATCGTCGATATTTCAGTTATTTCCGATCGGGTAATGGTTTCCATTCAAACGGAAAAATCGATTATCCTTGATGGGGTAGCTATTGTAGTAGACGGGAGAAAGATTCCAGTGGAAAACATTCGTCAAGAGGAAAACTTGAAGGACGGAACCCTTATGTGTAATCAAACAATGATTTTTGATTCAACGAACCTTCCAGAATCTTTATATGTGGATGGAATATATTATAAAAAGAATTATCATCAACGAATTGAAATCCCTGTAAAATAATGGGTTGGAAATGAAAGTAAAAGCTAATAGGAATATAGATTTTCTTTTATACAAACTGAACTGATAGGTACAAAAACGCTTAGGGAATTGGTCCCCAAGCGTTTTTGGTTGTTTTTGGCTGAACTCGGAACGGATGAAAAGATTCTAATAGTATCGATTATCAAAAAAAGTTGCACCGACAATAATTAACAGGATGAACAGTACGACGACTAGCACGAAGTCCGAACCGCCTCGATGGTGACCCATATATTTCCCCCCCTCACAATCTAATCAAGGGGTTAAACATGTAACCCCGTTATAACAATATGCTCAAACGTTCAAATTGACTGAAGGAAGGACCTATAATTTGAGAAATTCCATGATTGTCCACATATGGAATTTTAAATGGATAGGTAAAATTGAATGGCTTGTTTTCCAATGTAATGACATTTCAATCATTTTCTACATATTTCAACATTTCAAGGTTCATCCTATTCAGACAACCCTTTTTTATGGTAAGATATTTCTAACGGATGAAACCTAGCCCTTTTTTGAGAATACAATTATTATGAAAAGCAGAAATGAGTAATTTATGGTTGGTCTTATTTTATCAGAAAATTATGAATAATATTTATATAACTTTTATTTTTGAACATCTATGATAAGGTGGGGAGATAGAGATTGAAAGGTTTTTTCACGCCTAAACGCATCATCATAGGAAGTATTTTAATTGTGGTTGCCGTTGTTTTTTATTTTCACGCAACTGCATTTATGCCCTTTATTTTAGCCACTGTTACAGCATTCTTATTGGATCCGTTAATCGCATTCGTCCAAAAGCATTTGAAAATAAAAAAGAGGGTCTACGCTGTAACGATTGTGTTTATTTTGTTCGTGTTATTTTTAGCTTTGCTATTTTATTTTATTATTACAAAGTTAATCAGCGAGACGATCGGACTTGTAGAACGGATTCCGGGTTATATTTTTGAAATTAGTCGTTATTTGGAACAGTTGCTTGAGAATTTTAATGAGACCGTTGCCCAATTGCCTCCAGTAATCATCGATGAGTTGGAAAAACAAACGGCCTCCCTTTTGGAATGGGCTTCTACATTGACCCAAAAAGCAATTCCCCTTTTAGTCGGTTGGGTACAAGGAATCCCAAACTTGGTGATCGTATTCATCATTTATTTACTTGCTCTATTTTTAATCAGTTTGGATTTACCGAAATATAAAGAAGGATTTTTCGCTCGGTTTGAAAAAGAAAATGCAGAAAAGGTTCGATTTATGCTTCATCGAGCTACACGTTTTTTTAGCGGATTTTTCAAAGCCCAATTTCTCGTCAGCATTATTATTTTTATCGTTTCGTATATTGGGCTTTTGATCATTGCTCCTGATAAAGCGCTCGTTATGGCCTTCGTCATTTGGTTTATCGATTTTATTCCGATTATCGGTTCCATTGTGATTTTGGCCCCATGGGGGTTATTTGAGCTATTATCGGGAGAGACAGGGATGGCCATCGAGTTATTTATTTTAGCAGGCGTTTTATTGATTATTCGACGGACGGTGGAACCAAAGGTGATGGGCGATCAAATTGGTTTGCCTGCCCTTCCTACATTGATCGGCCTTTGGTTAGGTTTATATTTTTTCGGTTTTATTGGTTTGATTATCGGTCCGTTGATCATCATTGCACTGTACTCTGCAAAGGAAGCCGGATTAATCAAGTTTGATTTTAAAATTTGAAGATGGAAAAACAGGGTTTCTAGAATTGGAACCCTGTTTTTTTGAATGGAACGGAATTTTTATGGCAATGGATCTTTACTTGACGATAGATTATTTATTTTTCCTTTTTTATGAAACGGGTCTCCAAAAATTGCATTCTATCATTGAACAATGTCGGATAAGCGAGAAATCCAAGTAGGACGCTCGTTGTAACTGCAGTTGTAAGGAGTAAGAATAGAATTAGCAATTGAAATTGTACAGCTTGAACGGGATCGGTTCCCGCAATAATTTGTCCACTCATCATACCGGGTAGTTGAACGAGTCCGATCGTTTTTTGACTTTCAATTGTCGGGATCGTACTTGCTTTAATGGAAGCAATCAATTGTTTATGAATGGCTTGTTTTGGCGTGCCACCTAAAGATAAAATTAGTTCAATATGTTCTTTTCGGGAAGCGATTTCCGCATCGAACCGGTTGAGAAATAAAATAGCGAGTACCATCGAATTACCGATAACCATTCCGCTAATGGGAATCATATATTGGGCAGTAGGTGGGATAATATGGAATCCAATCAAAATCACCTGGGTTAATAGCTCGATAAACATAAATGTGATTACTAATTTCCAAGTGATCCCTTTAATGGACACACCCTTTTTTCTTGCATTTTGGGTAGCAGCAGTAATCATTAAAGCAATCATAATGAAAATAAAAAACAAATGCTCTGTTTCAAAAACTATTTTTAATAAATAGCCGACGACAAGCAACTGAATAATGGAGCGAATGGTAGCAATGACTGTATCCTTTTCTAAACCTAAATGTAATGTTTTCGATAATAAAAGGGGTATGAAAACAAAGATAAGAGCAAGAGTTAATGTAAAATAATTCATTTCGTTTCCCCCTTTATAAATTGTTGAATTCGAACATTATCGGACATTTGAAGTTCGGATATTTTTCCAGATTCCGCTAGTTTCCCATCCATGAGCATCCAAGTAAAATCCCCGACACGTATTGCTTGATCCATTTGATGGGTAATCCACAAAATTGTCGTTTTGTATTTTTCGTTGATGGATAAAATGAGATGTTCAATTTCCTGTTGGGATACTGGGTCCAACGAGGAAGTGATTTCATCTAATAGTAAAATTTGCGGTCGATTGGCAAGGGTTCGGGCAATTGAAACTTTTTGACGCTCTCCTCCAGATAATCGGTTTGCATCATGGAAGAGAAGATCAGGATCCAAGTTAACGAGATGTAATAATTTTTTTGCTTCCGTCTCGTCAAATGCCTTTCCGTGTAAGTCAAAAGGCAAACGTAAATTGGAAAAAACAGTACCTTCAATCATCGGTGCACTTTGAGGAGCTAGCGCTACAATTTTCCGTAAAGAAACGGGATCGTATTCTTCAATATTTTTTCCGAGAACAAAAATTTTTCCAGAATCCGGGGAGATTAATCCGTTACTCAATCGAAACAAAGTGGATTTTCCCGTTCCTGAAGGCCCAACAATTGTAGTAATTTTACCAATTGGAACATTCCCTGTAATATCATATAAAATATTCTTACCGTTGATGGAATAGCTTACATGTTCAAAACGGATGGCGGTTTGTTCGTTGTTAGACAAAATGCCCACTTCCTTTATGAGAATGATTAAGAATATGTGTAAATTTACACATAAATAGGGAAAGAAAACGAAAACATTCTATTTTTCATTTTAACATTGAATCGATAGGAATATATTTTTTATAAAAGTAGAATAAACATATGCCAAGCAAACTTATTTACGATCAATTTCACTCAACTGAATCTTACCGAATAGATGATTGAAAAAATAACTGTTTTCCGACCTGTACTGATGAATCAGATTCTTTATTGATTACGGATGAGGAATTTAAAAAACTTCCCTCTGATCAGATTATCATTTACTTATTCAAACAACATATAATAGTTAAAAGTAGGGAATCTAGCAAATGGGTTGATTCGAATTTTTGATATGTAAAGACTAGAATGAAAAACAAAGTTCAACCAAAATAATGAACATAGGATTTGTTGTACGATAAAAGTATTGTTTTTGCCAATCATGTGTTTAAATGTGTACACTAAATTTACTAAAATAACAATATGGTGCCATAGTTTAAGGACCATATTGTTATTTAGTTTCACAACTTTTCTTTCCGTCAATAATTTAGAAGAAATGTATTTTAAAATCATTTCCTTTCAGTGCATAATCTTCTATATTAATTTGGGGAAGATTTCGTTTTCCTTACCTTTCGAATAACGAAAAAAATGGCGAAAATCCAAAACAAAATCAATGTACTATAAGTACCGGTCAAAATGATTGTAGGTACTTTCAATGTACTTAATAAAGTACCCATATTTGTAATGATGATTACACCCCCAACTAATATTCCTAAAAGGGTTGTTGGTAGCTTTTTAACTAACCATGCGGCAATTGGAGCGGCGATGATTCCTCCGATCATTAGTGCAAGAACCCATTGGAGGGAGATGTTGGACCATCCGAGGGTAAGGAGAAAACCGATAGTGGAAGAAAGGGCAATGGCAAATTCACTCGTATCCACCGAACCGATGACTTTTCGCGGTTCCATTCGGTTGCCCGTCATTAAAACCGGTGTGGCAATAGGCCCCCATCCCCCACCACCTGTTGCATCTAAAAAGCCTGCGATAAATCCTAAAGGGAGGGACTGTTTTTTCGTCAATTTCTTTTCGGCTATTTTTTGTGTCGGATGTGATTTTAACAAAAAACGATAAATGATAAATATACCGAGCAGTAAGAGAAATCCAGAAACATACGGTTTAATGAATGTTGCTGGAATATTACTTAAAAAACAAGCGCCCAAAAAGGCTCCAATAGATCCCGGAATAATTAGTTTGATTACGACTTGTCGATCCACATTTCCAAATCGGATGTGGGCAATACCTGAAGCGGCTGTTGTGACAACTTCCGCCATGTGAACAGAGGCGGATGCAACAGCCGGTGCAATTCCAAATAATAATAAAAGGGAAGTTGATGTTACGCCATAGGCCATTCCTAATGCTCCATCCACCAGCTGGGCGACCAATCCGATAAAAGCAAGTACAATTAGCTTTTTCAAAACCATTTCTCTCCTTTTAATGTGGAATATTTGTGATCAATATAACTGTTTCAAAATACAATATGATTTGGACGAAAAATGGGTTCATACCTATTCCCTAAAGGAATCTTTCTACCAGTCTAAAAATGCCGGCTGTTAAACAGGTACAGAGGATGGATTAAATCAGTCGAATAACAATTGCAATGTTTCAAAACTAATCTATTTTCGTTGGAAGCACTAGAATAATAATGTGCCAAACATTTATAATTTTTACCAGTCATTGAATAAAATTTAAAAAAATTCGATTGTCCATTCGGGTATTTTATGTAAAAATAATAATCAAGTGCCAATATTCTGTTCATTGTAATATTTATTCCATTAATTTTTACAAAGGGGGAGAATAAAATGAATGAACAGTTATTAGCTAAACGATTATCACAAATTTCACTCTGGGGAAAATTTGCTGGAATTGTTTCGTTTATTTTAGGAGGTTTGGCGGCTGTTTTTGGATTTTTCTTTTTTATCGTAGGGGCAATCCCGGGTATTCTATTGATTGTTATAGGCTATTTTCAGTTGAAAACCGGGCAAAATGCAGGAAAACTAAAAGAAAATCCAGATGAATCTGTCCAACTAGCCCTTTTTGATCATTTGGGAAAACAATATATAATTCAAACAATCGCACAGATTATCGTAGTCATTTTCATCATTATTTTCCTCATATTTGTTTTCGCAAGTATAATTATGTTCCCTGACATCATCAATGATTATTATAATGAAATTGATCCTAACTTCTAATCAGTCATGTTTTTTTAATCGATTGATAATCAATTTTAGGAAAATGAAAAACGTACGGTACAACTCCTGACATGGGATGGGGAAAATGAAAAACCCCATCTTTTTTGTTACTGACAGGGAAGGTTTTCGCTAGATAAATAAGCACCAGCCATGTTTGACAGCTAAAGACATGTTCGATATAATTATTTCGAAATCGAGATAATTGAAAAGGATGAGATCGATGAACGGACAAAAAGAACGGGACGGGGAAATTTCATTAAAGTTATTTGTTGTGTTGTCTAGAGCTATGCAGGCTATCCAGAAGCGGGTAGAGGCTAATATAAAGGGTTTTGGATTGAATTTAACCGAATTTGCCGTATTGGAGTTACTGTATCATAAAGGAGAACAACCAATCCAAAAAATTGGTCAAAAGGTACTTCTTGCATCTAGTAGTATTACGTATGTTGTGGATAAACTAGAAAAAAAGGGATATTTGGTTAGACAACCTTGCCCAAATGATCGTCGTGTTATTTATGCGGTACTTACGGATGAAGGAAAAAAGATGATGGAGAAAATTTTTCCGATGCATCGGGAGGCGATGATGGAGATTTTGGGCGGATTGACTACGGAAGAAAAGGAATGGACGATTGAAAAAATAAAAAAATTGGGGCTTTATGCGAAAAAGGGAGAGTCGTCAACTTAGAAAGGTTGACGAAATACTCTTTTTTTAACAAAAATCTCGAATACATAATAATTTAACTCATATATTCCGATTTTAATCAAAACATTAGACATCAGTCATTAAAATATGTAATATATAATTATCTCGAATTTGAGATATATGAAATTAAAGTAACAGGAGGGTACATGATGTTAAAAATAGGAATTATTATTGGGAGTGTACGAAAGGAACGGAATGCAGAAGCTGTGGCAAATTGGATGTATGAATTTGCCGTTAATCGAAAGGATGAAAACGTTGTGTATGAACTTGTCGACTTAAAGGATTACAAATTGCCATTTTTAGGAGAGGAATTGCCTGAAAACCGGCGGAAAGAAGCAGAAGAAGCGATTGAAAACTGGTCTAAAAAAATGGCTTCCTTTGACGGGTATATTTTCGTTGCACCGGAATATAATCACGCTGTAGGTGGGGCATTGAAAAACGCCCTCGACTATCTAAATGCTGAAGTGAATAATAAAGCTGCTGGATTTGTTGGCTATGGAAGTTTAGGTGGTACACGTGCCCACGAAAATCTTCGTCTAATTTTAGGTGAATTACAAGTAGCAGATGTTCGGACTGCTGTTACATTTTCCTTACTTACAGATTTTGAAAACATGAGCGAATTTAAACCAGCTCCGTATCATGCAAATAATGCAAATGGGATGCTGGATCAATTGATTGCCTGGAGCAAGGCATTAAAAACGATTCGATAAATATGAAAAGAGGTGTCTTGCTGACGCCTCTTTTTATATTAAAGGGTAGGACTGATAATTGAAAATTTTGTTATACGAATGCCGGGGGCGAATACAATTGTTTTGTCCAATAAGGCGCAATTTGTAAAAAGGTTCAATCCAATTCTATTCATTTTTTTCGTTCAAATCCGAGATATCTTGTACCTTTGAAAGTTAACATTCCAAAATCTCCCTCTGCAAGCATCCCGTAATCCTTTCCCGACAGTTTAAATTCTTTCCGATCTCCACTTTCGAACTCGAAGGTAACAAAATACGATGTACTTGAGCTGTTAAAAGAAGAACATACGATTGTCGTCATGTCCGTGGGAATGTCTATGTATATCTGTCCGTTTTGTCTTTACCATAGCAGGTACAGATAGTTCAGGTGCTTGTTCATTTTTCCGCCATTGACGAATCCCTTTAATCATACTTATGATAAAAAGTAAAATAAAAGTAAAAAAAATGAGAAAGAAAAATACGAAGAAAATGTTCGAAAATGAAAATAACATTCCGTCATTGAAAAACATATCCTCCATATATCCTTCACCTCCCCTCTTGTTATGGAATTATATAATTATAATTATATACGAATCACACTATTTTAAGTTTCAACAGTCACTTGTTTTGTATTCCTTTATGTATGCAAAAAGAAAAATTGAAAAATCTATATAATGTTTTTTGACCTAGGTTTTATACGAACAATCTATTGTTTTTTATTTGTACCCATTCATAAATCCGCTATTTTTATATAATGAAAACATAATCAATAGAAAAAAATTATTATACGGTACTTTTTGCTGTCCGCTAAAATTGAGATAGGGATGTTAAATTCTATTCAAAACGTTTGAGTGGATTATTAGAAAAATTGGATAAGTTAAGATGTTGATAGGATCATGTAGAAAAAATCGTGGAATACACGATATACGTTCTATGGTTTCAATATTAGGATTACGGTAATCGCCATAGAAAAAACGAAAAATAGGAAAGGTTCGTAGGGAGGATGAAAGATGTATATCCATCCGATGTGGGATCTTTATCCTTGGCTTAAGAAAGATTTAGAGCAAGTGTTACAAATCATTGATAAAAATATTCGAATTCAGGATAAAACGATTGAAAAATAAATCAAAGATACAATTTTTTCTGGAGGAAAATTATTGCGTCCAGCCTTTTCCTTACTATGTTCAAAAATCGGCCCTAAACATAATCGTAAACGAGCGATTGGCATTGCAGCTGCTTTGGAATGTTTACATACGGCCACATTGATTCATGACGATGTGATTGATGAAGCAGATAAAAGGCATGGAATCTCCACTTCACATAAAACAAATGGCAATAAATTTGCCGTTATGCAGGCGATTATTTATTCAGTTTGTCCTTTTCATTGTTATCCCAGTATGCATCTTCTCTAACGAATGAGAAGATTAATTTAAAAAGAATCGATAAAATCTTAACAGGGGAATTAGAACAACTTCACTCCCGTTTTCGCTTCCCTGTTTCTGTGAAAGAATATTTATCGAGAATTTCTGGAAAAACGGCCCATCTGTTTGCTGTCAGTTGTTATTCAGGAGCAGTGGAAAGCGGAGCGTCCGTTCAAGTTTCAACCCGGGTTTGGAATATGGGCCATTATATTGGCATGGCTGTCCAAATTATGGATGATATTTTGGATTTTAAAAGTAATGAAAAAATGTTAGGAAAACAGGCAATGAACGATGTACGCCAGGGGATTTATACGTTACCAATTATTTATTGGAACACCAAAAAGATGTTTTAGAACAAATCCTCGGGAAAAAGGATCGATTAACGGATCGTGATTTAGAAAAAATATTGGAGATTATTCATTTAAATCGAGGAATCGAAAAATCGGAGGAATTGGCTAAAAAATATACGGAGAAAGCCTTAAAGGAACTGCGAAGGTTGCCTGAAGGAGATTACAAGAAGGATTTATATTTGATCACGAAAAATTTGCTCGAAAGAAAAATGTAAAAGTTCATATCTTTAATAACGTGCATAATAAAAATAGAAACGTACAGACAGATTTTGGTCTGTATTTTTTTAGCGAAAATATATGATTTAACAATTTTGTGAAAAACATTTTTTTATTTTTTTCACTTAAGTATATTAATTATCCAGAAAAATCGCTTTGCATATATTTAAAATAACGCATAGGGTCTTATTCAAAAATAATGAACAGAAAAAATAATCAATTTGGACGGACTTTTAATCCGAAGGAACTATGTTAATGATTAAAATGTTCTGATAAATTATAATTATCCGCTACATTTCTTTATTTGTGTGCAAATGGTATCTAAGGTTAGACATACAGGTAAATAATGCAAACAAAATTACAGGACGAAATTATTCACAATTCTTGTTGGCACGTGGCAAGGGGAAGCTTCTCAAGCAACGATTGATGCGTATAAGGAATTTGAGTCTAAATATTTTCAAACGTATTACGACATCATTGATAACTATGTGAAATTCTTACGGACAAATGTAGAACAAGGCTATTTCCAAACGGAGACGGTCAATATTAATTTAGCCGACGCATTTAAGTAATTTTGTTGAAAAGTAGACTACAGACAACGTTTTCATCGTTTGTAGTCTACCTTTGTATTTCAGTTCAATTATTCGATATACGAAAGATTTTACAATTTCCTAGTTATTTTCTTTCAACAAATAGTGTAAGACTTTAAAAACATGGAATCATTTTGGTAATGAAAGCAAACTTAAGAACAGGGGGCCTTTTAGTGAGTAAAATAAGCAAGAAAGTAGGTGTAGTATTTTTGATTTTATCCTTGTTCAGCTTAATTGGCTGTGGAAGTTTGGACCAACGGCAAGCAAAACAAATTGAAAAAAAGTTGTCAGAAATGTATGAAGGGAAAACCTTTGAGGTCTTAGCTCTAGGTAATCGATGGGGAACACTAACGAATGATACGGTGACAGCTCATGTAAAAGATGTTGAAAGAGATATTGTATTCGTTATAAAAATGAATACGAAAGGTGAAATTGTAGCAAATAACTATATTGGAAGGTGGTTGAATAGCCAATTAGAGAGTCTATTAATCAAGAACTTTAAAGGTGAAGGAATGATCGCAGATAGTTTAATCATTGGTTTTGTTAAAAAAAGACCACCAGGAACAGATCCTGACATGCCTCTAGGTCTAGCGTTTTCTACAAAATTAGACCCGGATATATCTTTGAGTGAATTTATATCTGAATATGAGCCTGAATACTTTTCAGGAGATCTGGTGATTAAAGAAAGCGAAAATAATATGGGTGAAGCTTTTATTAAGGCCTTTAGAAAAACTTTTGAGGAAATCCAACAGACTCATCTCCAAACACATGTATGGGTTATTCATAAAGAATGTTATGATGAGTTAATTGAGGAGTTTTCAAGACTTCCGGATGTTGACAATAGTTGGTTTGATGATAAAAACGTATTATCATACTTCCAGTTTTGTATAGATGAAAACGGGGTTACAAATCTTAAAGAAGAAGAGGTGGATGGGCTTTTACGGGGAGGGGAATAAATTTGACATATTCCGATAAAGACTTACAAATTGCAACAGAAATTGCCTATTTTGATTTACATTTTGCTTTTTGGGATATTAGAGCTTTTGCAAAAAACGGTTTAAAATTAACTGAAGCAATAGATTTATTTAAGAATGAAAATTATGATAATTTATCAAATGATGATATTGAACGACTAAATTTGATTATTGACTACTTAAACAAAGATCCTCAAAAAAATTGGAAAATTATTGATTTTAAAGATGACAATAACAAAAATCAGTCAGGCCTTTACGGCATTGTGATTGATACGGGCGATGGTTTAATTGTTTCTTTCCGAGGCAGTGAAGATATCACGGATCCACAACATGTCAAACAAGACTGGGTGAATGCGGATTTAGCCTTAATGAATAATACACTAACGGAACAATAAAGAGTCGTCAATGAATGACAGAAAGAAATCAACGAAAGAGTGTTTAATGAAAGAGACCAAATCAACTTCCAATAATACAAGATTACATGGGAAAGGTAAGATTTCAAGAAAAAAATTCTCTGTTAGAAATCATTTTATTGTTATTGTATTGACTTTATACCGCATTTTAGGAGGAGAGCATGTATAAAAGCATCATGAAAAAGGTAGGTATCGTGTTCATGATTGTATCCTTATTAAGCTTAATTGGCTGTGGAAGTTTAGACCAACGGCAGGCAAAACAAATTGAAAAAAAGTTGTCTGAAATGTATGAGGGAAAAACCTTTGAAGTCTTAGCTCTTGGAAACCGGTGGGGCACACTAACGAATGATACGGTGACGGCCCATGTGAGAGAAGTTGAAAGAGATGTTGTATTCATTATAAAGATGAATACAAAAGGAGAAATTGTAGCAAATAGTTATTCGGGAAGTGCGGTAAATAAGCATTTGGAAGATCTCTTAAATAAAAATCTCAAAGAGGAAGGAATTACGGCGGATAGTTTGTTGATGGGTCTTGGGGGAAGGGATGTTAGCGACTTAAATCCAGATATACATTTAGATGAATATATTACGAAATATTCTCCAGAATTTTTTTCGGATATTTAGTTATTAAAGAAGACTCAAATAATACAGGAACTGCTTTTATTAATGCATTTAAAAATACTTATAAAGAAATAAATAATACCGCTATTAAAGTGAATGTGTGGGTGATCCCTGAAGAAAGATATAGCAAGGTGATAAATGAATTCTCCTTTCTTCCCAAATTAAGTAATGACTGGTTTAGAGATAAAAATGCTTTGGTTCATTTTCCTTTTTATATAGAGAAAGATGGTACGAATATCGATGAAATTGAGGTAGACAAATATTTCAAAGGGGAGGAAAGGTAACTTGGTTTTAACTGATAAAGAATTGCAAGTAGCGACGGAGATTGCTTATTTTGATTCACAAAAATGTTCGGTAAAAGTGTTACAGTGGTTCAAGCAATTACTTATTTTATAAGATAAATAAAAAATAATTAAACGATAAAGACATAGAGTGGATCCATAAAATAGTTGAAAAATTTCAAGAAATCGATAAGTAATGGAAACAACAAAAGTTTATGAATACTGTCCTTTCAGTTCATACTTATATGATTACATATTGTGCAACATAAATATACAGTCAAAATCACTAGTGAAAAATTCATATAGTGTTATAATAAAAAAAACAACTATTTCGACAACAATAAACAATGTTGTATATGTGATGGAGGTAACAAAGTTGAAAACGAAATATCCAGATGATACATGGGCTTTGCACACTGATTTATATCAAATCAATATGGCCGAAACATATTGGGAGGACGGAATTCATAATAAAAGGGCAGTTTTTGAGGTGTATTTTCGAAAATTACCATTTGGCCACGGGTATGCTGTTTTTGCCGGGTTAGAAAAGGTTGTGGATTATTTACAAAATTTTCATTTTAGTGATAGTGATATTGAATATTTAAGGGAAGAAGTCGGATTTCGGGATGACTTTCTTGACTATTTAAAAACAATCCGTTTTACTGGAACGTTACGTTCAGTCGTTGAAGGAGAAATTGTTTTTGGGAATGAACCGCTCCTTCGCATTGAAGCTCCCCTTGCAGAAGCCCAATTAGTTGAAACAGCTATTTTAAATATTGTTAATTATCAAACCTTGATTGCAACAAAGGCATCTCGAATTAAACAAGTTGTTGGCGATGAAGTGACGATGGAGTTCGGTACGAGACGAGCTCAGGAAATGGATGCTGCCATTTGGGGAGCAAGGGCTGCTTACATCGGAGGTTTCGAATCGACATCGAATGTACGGGCTGGTAAATTGTTTGGGATACCGGTAGCGGGAACTCATGCCCATTCAATGGTTCAAACGTATCATGATGAATATATAGCCTTTAAAAAGTATGCAAGAAGACATAAAGATTGCGTTTTTTTAGTTGACACATATGATACGTTAAAATCAGGCGTACCAAATGCAATCCGAGTGGCGAAAGAGTTAGGGGATGAAATTAATTTTATTGGAATTCGAATCGATAGTGGGGATATAGCGTATTTGTCAAAAAAGGCGAGAAAAATGCTCGATGAAGCTGGATTCCCAAATGCAAAGATTATTGCTTCTAATGATTTGGATGAACATACTATTATGAATTTAAAAGCACAGGGAGCTAAAGTTGATTCATGGGGGATTGGAACGAAATTAATTACTGGATATGATCAACCTGCACTTGGCGCAGTCTACAAACTTGTATCCATCGAGGAAGATGGAAAAATGATTGATACAATCAAAATTACCGGGAACCCAGAAAAGGTTACGACACCCGGATTAAAAAGAGTGTATCGGATTATAAATAAAAATACTGGGAAATCGGAAGGAGATTATATCGCATTGGAATGGGAAAATCCTTCCGAAGAAAAACGGTTAAAAATGTTCCATCCTGTTCATACGTTTATAAAAAAATATGTAAAGGATTTTGAGGCAATAGAATTACAACGGGATATTATTGTAAATGGAGAGCTCGTTTATGAACTCCCTGACATTAAAGCAATCCAAAATTACTCGAAAGAAAGTTTGACATTTTTTTGGGATGAATATAAACGGACATTAAACCCGACACCTTACCCCGTTGATTTGAGTCAAGCTTGTTGGGACAATAAAATGCAAAACATTGAAAAAGTCCGCCAAGAGGTTGCAAAGTTGAGTAATGAAAATTTTTAATTCTTCGTACAAACCAACAATTTGAACGTAAACAAAGACAAAAAATTAAATAATGAATGATAAAACACCTTTTCGCCTCATTTGGCAAAAGGTGTTTTTTTCAACTAATTATTTTCCTATAAACATTTGCGTCCAGTAATGTCTACCAGATCCACCACTTGCATACCCAACTCCGATTTCTGTGAATTGGGTACTTAAAATATTTGCCCTGTGACCAGAACTGTTCATCCATGCGTCAACCACAGCTTGAGGTGTTGCTTGCCCTTGTGCAATATTTTCCCCTGCAGTGCGATAACTAATGCCGAAATTTTTCATCATGGTAAATGGACTTCCGTATGTTGGTGATGTATGGGAGAAATAGTTCCGATCTCGCATGTCCGCACTTTTATATCTGGCAACTCGTGAAAGCTCCCAATTATGGGTTAAAGGCTTTAAACCGGCTTCCGCTCGTTTTTGATTAACAAGCTGTACCACTTGTGCCTCAAAACTTTTTTCAGATATTTCAGGAATTGTAATTTTTTGATTCGGGTAAATAAGACTAGGGACTTTAATATGAGGGTTTGCTGCAATTAATTCACTTAAACCAACTTGATAACGGACGGCAATTTTCCACATACTATCTCCAGGTTGAACCGTATAGGTCGTTGTTTGACTATATACAGCAGTAGGTAATAGAAAAACAAACAGAAAAATAAACGCAAGTGCGCGTCTTTTCATATATCCACCTCCTAATGTTACTTTATCCACTCAAATTTCACTTATTCGGTATCCTGTCGTAAGTTGGATGGGACAGGAGGTAAAATATGGATTATTTTCGATCCATTAAAAAAATTCAAAAAAATATTTGAAACCCCTTACATTTATAACAGAGCTCATGTATAATAAAATGTGAATATATTGTGAACGAAAAATGTATAAAATGTGAACAAAATAGAAAAAATGTGAACAAATTATGGATGGGGGATTTTCACATGGGTAAATTGTTAAGTTGGTTTTATTTTATCGTTGGTTTGCTTTGCACAGTTGGCATGTTCGCTTCCTTTTATTTGGGTCAATATGTTTTGTCTTCCTGGCTGTTTTTAGCAATATTTATTAATTTCCTGTTATTTCAAGCTATACGGAAAGAAGAGGAAATTAGGAGAAATAAGATGATGTCAGATCGAATTCATTAATTATTGTCTACAATGATTTTACAAATGTTAAACGGATTTACATCTTTCTAGCTAGTTTGAACTTCCCGTAACCGTCTTCCACATTTGTATCGACAGTTGTCATGGGGAAATTTGCTTCTTCTTTGATGAAAGTGGGAGCGATATAAAGAGTAAAAGGTATTCCACAGTACTTCTTTCAATTATCGAAAATCTTGTAATAATGCTGTTCAGAAAGTCGATTTCTGGACAGCGTTTTATTTTAATATAGAATGTAGAAAAAATACTGTTTGAATTTTTCGTTCTTTATGGTAGTATTTATTAAACCCATAGACAAGAATATCTATAGCAAAGACGATAGCTATGTGATGATTTTTGTGCGTTTAGTAACAAAATGGATGGGGAGGAATTGTTTATTTAAGAATCGTCAGTTCTAATGGTAAAGGGGATTTGACTTAGTAAAGGAGTTGACTTTGTGAAAGAAAAAGAGCAATGGTCATCGAGATTTGGCTTTATTTTAGCTGCTGCAGGTTCTGCCATAGGGCTTGGAGCAATTTGGAAGTTTCCGTATGTTGCTGGGATGAATGGCGGTGGAGCATTTCTTTTTGTATTTTTGTTTTTTACACTATTTTTAGGATTACCTCTACTTTTAGCTGAATTTGTTATCGGTCGAAACACACAGTCGGATGCAGTTTCTGCTTACAAAATGATTGCACCCGGTACAAAATGGCATTTTCTCGGATATTTAGGTATGGCGACAAGCTTTTTATTATTATCTTTTTATAGCGTAATTGGTGGCTGGATAATTTATTATTTGTTCAAAACATTGACTGGATCATTATCTGGATTGACACCAGATCAATATAGCGCCGTTTTTGAGGGGGCTATTTCAAATCCGGGCATATCGATTACTGTCCATTTTCTCTTCATGTTATTGACTATAATCGTTGTGGCAAATGGCGTTCAAAAGGGGATTGAACGGGCGAGCCGAGTAATGATGCCGGTATTATTTTTATTATTTATTGTTCTTATCATTCGCTCTTTAACTTTGCCGAATGTGATACAAGGGCTCACATTTTTGTTCGAACCGGATTTTTCCAAATTAACATCCGGTGCAATTTTGGCTGCATTAGGGCAATCTTTTTTCACATTAAGTATTGGTGTTTCTGTGATGGTAACGTATAGTTCTTATGTACCGAAGGAGGAAAGTTTACCGAAAGCGGCTCTCTCCATTGTTTTTTTAAATATTTTCGTGGTGATTTTGGCCGGACTCGCAATTTTTCCTGCAGTCTTTTCCTTCGGGTTACAGCCCAATGCAGGGCCAGTATTATTGTTCCAAGTGTTGCCAAACGTGTTTAATCATATGCCCTTTGGAATGTTGTTTTTCCTTGCTTTTATCCTTTTATTTTTATTTGCATCTTTAACTTCTGCTTTTTCCATGCTAGAGTTACAAGTTGCAATACTTGCCAAAGGTGATGAGCATTTAAGAAAGAAATGGGCGTGGATCATCGGGTTATCGATTTTTCTTTTAGGTATCCCTTCTGCTCTTTCTTTCGGACCATTGAGTGATATACATATTTTTGGAAAAACTTTCTTCGATGTGGCAGACTATTTAGTGAGCAATGTACTGATGCCTTTAGGTGCGTTTTTTATTTCCATCTTTGTTCCGTTAAAAATGAAAAAGTCTGTGCTCTTTTCAGAATTGGATTCAGGAAATACAATCCCTTTGTTTTTATTCAATGTTTGGTTTTACATTTTACGATACGTTGCACCGGTGGCGATTCTTCTCGTGTTATTTGATGTACTCGGTATATGGGATAAAATTTTATAAGGAATAAATGAAGCCGCCTCAAACTTAATTTTGTTGAGGCGGTTATTTCTTCTTTATATTTTAGGAAGTTTTGTATGTCAATCATCAGTTGATTTAAATTCGTTATCTCCTTTTATTTAGCCTGTGACAATTTCTTTTTTAATTGAAGAAAATGCCTGTTTTAAATCATCAATTAAGTCATCTGGGTTTTCCAATCCAACAGATAAACGGAGCATATTTTCTGTAATACCCATGTTTAGTCGAGCATCTAGTGGAACAACTGCATGGGTCATCGTTGCTGGATGTTGAATCAGCGTCTCCGCATCACCTAGGCTAACGGCAATTTTAATTAATTTTAATTGGTTCATAAAGGCCTGAGCCTCATTTTTGCCACCACGGATTGTAAAGGATAGTATTCCCCCGGGTGCTTTCATCTGCTTTTGCATAATGGGATATTGACTTGATTCCTCGTCTCCTGGATAATAGATTTTTTCAACGAGGGGATGTTTTTTTAAGTAGCTGGCAATTTTTTTTGCATTTTCCACATGTCTTTCCATCCGTACGTGTAAAGTTTTTAACCCACGTAACAATAACCATGCATCGAAAGGAGACATAATTCCTCCGATATCCTTCCGTGTAGTGGAACGAATCATCTCCAATTCTTCTTTATTTTTACCAATTAGCACCCCTCCGATAACATCGCCATGCCCACTAATATATTTTGTTGCACTGTGAACTACGTAATCGGCGCCAATTTCTAAAGGATTTTGTAAGTATGGTGAAGAAAAAGTGTTATCCACTACAACCGGAATGCCGTGACGTTTAGCAACGGAGGTAACAAGTTCTAAATCGATCATCTCCATCGTTGGGTTAATCGGTGTTTCCACATAGATACAAGCCGTATTTTCTCTAATGGAACTTTCAATTTCTTCAGCTGATTGGAGGGGACTAAATGTATGTTCGATATGATATTTTTCCTCAAGCATTTCCAAAAGAGCAAATGTACAGCCATATATGCCTCGGGAACTTAAAATATGGTCGCCTGTTTTTGTTAAATGAAATAACACGGCTGATACGGCAGCCATTCCAGATCCGAAGGCAAGGGCACCTTCTCCCTTTTCCAATATGGCCATTCGTTCTTCCAAAATACGAACGGTTGGATTGGCGAGACGGGAATAGATGTTTCCATCTTCTTCCCCTGAAAAGCGCCTTTCCCCTTGTTCTGCACTTTCAAAAGTGAATGTGGAACTGTGATATAACGGTGGTGATAAACTATCCCGATTTTCTCTCGAATCATACCCCGAATGGATTAATAACGTATCTACATGCATATCTTTTGTCAAAATCCCATCTCCCTTCTAATCAATCATAACTGAAAGCGATTACAATATTAGTATATAAAAAATGTTTCCAATATTTCCAGTAGTAAGATTTGATTAGTGGAAAAATCATACATAAGATGGTTTTTGGAGTTGGAATAAGGGATGGGAGGCAGTAAAAAGAAACGATTTTTATAAAAAAAGAAGGGGTTGTCCAGAAAGCCAAAATCTTTTGGAAACGAAAAACTACAAATGACAAATTCACATTCTTTGTTTCTACCTCTGGATTTAAAGAATACGATGCGTTCTTAGAATTTAATCCTTCTTTAATCCAATTACGTACTTGGCTTTTATCAGTAGTGTTGAATTTAGCATAAGTACCACCACCGTTTTTAATTTTACCAAAATTGTAATTTAAATGCGATGTTTAAAATTTTATGTACTAAATCTAAATAAGAGGAAATACTATTTTTTCAAGCAATTTGGAAAGGATTTAATACATTGGTATTTTCAATATTCAAGTTACCAGCCGCAGATTTTCCTTACGGGGGCCCGACAAAGTACATGTTGAGTTTGGGATTGTGGCATTAGACCACAACATACTGAAAGTAGCGGGCATCCAGAAGCTACTTTCAGATAAAAATCGAAAAAATATAAAAGCAAGTGGAGAAAAACAATTCGTTTCTCTCCACTTGCTTCATTTTATGGACTTATCTTACAGCCGCCTTTTTTTACTGTTAATGGATTGAGTGACCAGCTGTCATAACCCAAATGGAACCAACGATGATGACAATCCCCATTCCTATGGCATAAATGGTATGGATGACCTTTGAGTCACGGTCATTCCCTTCTGTCATATGCATAAACATGAATAGTTGAAGAGCAGCTTGAAAAACAGCCATTAAACCAATCAAAGTAAATTTTGTACTTGTAGCAAATGATGTTTTAAAAACGACTAGTAAAGCAAAGATCGTTAACGCAACTGCTACTAAAAATCCGATAACATGACCGTAGGGGAATCCTTTTTCTTGTTTTTCCATAGTTTATAACACCCCCGCCAAATAAACGAATGTAAAAATGAAAATCCAAATGACATCGAGGAAATGCCAGTATAACGCCCAAATATGCACTTTCCCTGCGGTTACTGGTGTAATTTTTCGTTTAGCCAATTGAATCATTAATAGGATGGCCCAGCCGATGCCTAATGTAACGTGGGCACCGTGGGTTCCAAGTAAGACGAATAGGCTAGAAAGAAACGCGCTTGTTTGCATTGTTGCGCCCATTTCCACATAGTGGATAAATTCATTGATTTCCATATAAAGGAATCCTGCACCTAAAAGAAGGGTGATAACTGTCCAAAGGATTAGTCCCTTTAAATGGTTCCGTCTCATTTCATAAATGACTAGACCTGCTGTGAAACTACTCGTTAACAATAACAATGTTTGCACGATGACGTCTTTAATGACAAATATATCTGCTCCTGTTGGTCCTCCTGCAGTACGAGGTTTCAACACTCCATAAACGGCAAACAAAGTTGCAAATAAAATGATTTCTGCACCGATAAATATCCAAAATCCGAGAATGTTTAATCGACTTTGTTCTGACTGATATTCCATCGGTAAAGACGAGTTCGTATTCATATTCATTTAATCTCACCTCGCCATTTTTCAGTTTCGATGATTTCTTCTACAGGTACATAATACCCTGAATCATAATCAAAGGATCGGAAGGCTAATCCAGCAAGAACAGATAAACCGAAAATAACTGATAGGATATGCCATTCGAAGACGAGCACAAATCCGAATACGAAGAAGGCTGCCCCCATATATACAGGTATCCATGATTTGGCCGGCATATGGATGGGTTTTATATCGCTTTTACGCAATTCCAAGCCTTTCTTTTCTTTTTTCATATACCAAAAAGCGTCAATCGACTTAACTTCTGGTAACGTAGCAAAATTGTAATGTGGTGCAGGTGAACCGATCGACCATTCGAGCGTACGACCGCTTCCCCAAGGATCGTTTCCAACATTTCGTTCCGCATGTCGGAAGCTCCAGTAAATGTTATATACTAATGCAGCGAAACCTGCTGCTAAAAAGATTGAACCGATGGCAGATATTAAGAATAATGTCGAAAATCCGGATTCTGCCGAATACGTATAAGCTCTTCTGACAGCACCATTTAATCCAAGGAAGAACATTGGGAAAAATGTGACGTTAAAACCGATATTAAACAACCAGAAATGCCACTTTCCAATTTTTTCACTTAATTTGTAACCGAACATTTTCGGCCACCAATAATATAGACCTGCGAATACAGCATATACGGTTCCAGGAATTAATGTGTAATGGAAATGGGCAACTAAAAACAACGTGTTGTGATATTGGAAGTCTGCTGCCGCCATTGCTAGCATAACCCCTGTTACTCCACCGATTAGGAAAGTCGGGATAAAAGCAAGAGACCAAAGCATCGGTGTCGTAAATTCGATTTTCCCTTTTCTCATTGTAAAGAGCCAGTTAAACATCTTAATTCCAGTTGGGATCGCAATCAACATCGTAGTAATTGAGAAAACTGAGTTGACTGTAGGTCCAACGCCCATCGTATAGAAGTGGTGCACCCATACGAGCATACTTAAAACAGAGATAATAACAATGGCCAAAACCATCGAAAAATAACCGTATAGACGCTTTTTTGCAAAAGTTGCGATTACGTCAGAGAAAATTCCGAAAGCTGGTAAAATAACAATGTATACTTCCGGATGCCCCCATAACCAGAATAGGTTTGCCCAAAGCATGTCAAGACCGCCTGCTTCAACTGTAAAGAAATGTGTACCGTAAAGTCGGTCCATCATACCTATTAGTAAAGCTATTGTAAAAATTGGGAATGCGATAATAATAATCAACGAAGTAATAAGAGCCGTCCAAGTAAACATCGGCATTTTCATTAATGACATGCCTTTCGTACGCATTTTTAAAATCGTAACGACAAAGTTTATTCCTGAAGCTAACGTACCGATTCCGGCAATCTGGATTGCAATCATGTAGTAATTGTTTCCAATCCCTGGACTAAATTCTTTCCCTGCCAGCGGAAAATAGGATGTCCAACCTGCATCAGGTGAACCACCGACGACAAAGGAAAGGTTGAATAACATTGCTCCGCTGAAAAAAAGCCAAAAGCTTAAAGCGTTTAATTGTGGATAGGCGACATCCCGCGCACCAATTTGTAGTGGCATGGCAATGTTAATAATTCCCATTAACATTGGCATAGCCATAAAAATAATCATGATAACCCCATGGGTTGTAAATACTTCGTTATAATGTTGTGCATCTAAAAACGTGTTTTCCGGAACGGCCGTTTGGGCTTTCATCATTAACCCATCAACTCCGCCTCGGAAGAACATTAAGACGCCGGAAAGGATATACATAATACCAATTTTTTTATGATCGACCGTCGTTAACCATTCATCCCAAAGCCATTTCCATTTTTTAAAGTATGTTAATGCCGCGATAATTCCGACCGTTGTAAGGACGATGGCAATTTGAGAAGCAACTAATAAGGGGTCTCCACCAACCAAAATTTTATCCCATTTAATGTCCATGATTATGGTCACCTCCAGTTTCATCTACAGCATTGTCCGTATTGTTTTGTTTATAGAAAATCTTTCCAGGATATCCGTGTTCATGGTATAAATCTGGATACAAATATTCTTTTGCATGATGGTCCGCATGATTGATCCATTCTAAATGGGTGTTAGAAAAGGTTAAACGGCCTAAATGAGACGGTTTCAGGATTTCAGTATATTCTTCCTCCGTCAGTTTCGGAGCCTTTTCCTGTACTTCTTGCACCCATTCATCAAAATCTACCGGGGATTGAACTAATACTTCAAATTCCATATCCCTAAATCCTTCTCCGTTGAAATTCGTATTTCTACCAAAATAGGAACCTTCATGTTCAGCTACAATTGGGAGTTCCACTTCCATTTTGGCCATCGTATATTTTTGACCGGATAAGGAAGGAATCCAAAAGGACTGCATTGTTCCTGCGGATGTAAGTTTAAATACAACCGGTCGTTTTACGGGGATGTTGACATAGTTAATGGTTTCAATATTTTGTTCAGGATAACTAAAAATCCATTTCCAGTCTGCCGAAGTAACATGGATAATAAGCGGATCTTGATCCTCGTAACCTTCAGGAATCTCTTCAAGATCGTATAAAGTGCGTACCGTTGGAATGATTAAAAGGATAACGATAATAATAGGGATAGTAGTCCAAGTAATTTCCACCCATTTATTACCATGTTCTTCCGGATCATATTCAGAATTTGCACCAGCCCGGTATTTCCAAACGAAGTAAACAAACATGGCGATAACAACGAATACGATCAATCCAATCCAAATTAAAGACCAATTAATCAAATCGGTAATTTTTTGAGCTTGTGGTCCTTGTGGTTGGAAAACAACCAAATTTGTTTCACAACCGCTTAACAAAAGCAAAAGAAATAAGGCGATTGTGGAACCGAAAAGACGTTTTCTCATCTTGTTTTTTCCTCCTTTGTGTACGAATTAAAGATAAAAGTAAGGTTAAGTTAAGATTTGTGACGAAGCGGGCGTCACAAAAAAGACAAATTTCATTCATAAAAAAGACAAAATAATAAAATCTGTTCACAATTTAGACAAAAATTATTCTTGTAAAATTTTGTCACCCCGTGGAACCCGCATAAAACAAATTTTACACCATGTACATAGTGTAAACGATGAACCAATAATTGTGCTTAAAACATTGTTACAATTTGGTTAAACATTAAAATTGTAAGCCCTTTAAAAAAGATTAACATCAAACTAATGGTGAATATATTAAAAGTACAGTGCTATTTTACGATAATATAAATTACTTTTCAAAGAAAATGAATCGACTCATTTCAATTTTTTAAAAAATTTACGCTTAAATAAATCGTATGGAAAAATAGCTACATAAAGTTTGAATATACTCTTCATAATCGTACATACTAAAAACGATATTCGATAAGAATATCAATAAAAATCCTGCCAGAGGTGACCCTATTGTTTATGTTTCCACAAGCGGATCCAACGGCGAAAATGTTTAAACAAACTTGGATGCGTCCAAAGAAAGGAAAATCGCAAATCAATGGTCATACAAATATGACGCAAAGTGATTTCATTTTAAGAAGCAATGCAAAAGCCCATCGATGGTAGGATTTCTCTTCAGGGAGCAAGATTAGGCTTGCTCCCTGAAAAACTTATAAAACGATGTAAATCTCCAAATATGTATAAATATGTTATTACTAAAAATACATACCACACATATGTCATTTCACAAATATACGTAGTGACTAATTTTATTTTGATGAAATAAAATTGATAAAAGTAATTTTATAAACTTTTCAATTTATTCATTGAAGCTAGGTTTTTAATTAGGGGAAAACTTTAAATACAAAAAATTCGTTAAATTGGGCAATTTTCATTGAAACTACTCGACTTTATTTCCGTCTAATTGTAGAGGTGGATGTGGGTGAGAAAAAATGGTAAAAAAGAAAAAGCGTTTGTACTAATGTCCCTTATCGCTATCCTCATGTTCATTGGAAGTAAGAACTTCATACCAGACTTGGTTGGAGCTTTCGCTTTAAAAAAAGGCGAAATCATGGAAGGGAATGAAGATGATATGGATAAACATTTGTTAAAAAGAAGAGTCGATGAGTTAAAGTTTCAAAGGAAAGGTGTAAACCAAGGGGAAGATGGAGAAAGTGAGCGACTTATACCCAACTTGTCCGTTCGCGTAGAAGATGGAAAAATGTTGATTGATTTCACGTTAGAAAATGTGTCAGATCAAACGATAGTATTATCTTTTTCCTCTGGACAAAAATACGATTTTTGGATTTACAATGATCAAAATAATCTGTTGTACCAATGGTCTGAAGGAAAGATGTTTACGATGGCCTTGGAAACCATCCCATTACAACCGAATGAAAGGTTGGTATTTAACGAATCGTGGGATTTTATTGGGCGGAATGGAAAGAAAGTCAATGAAAAGGGTGTTTTTCAAATCGTTTTTCAAATAACAGGCACAATTGAGGGCGAAGGTAAGATTAATGTAAATCGTGAGGACTTGAAGGATTCCATTTCAATCGATACGAGAGAAAATACGAATGATGAAAAAAATCACTAGAGCTATCGCAAAATGGATAGCTCTAAATTTATGTGAAAAAGAGGAGGAGAAGATCTTACATAATTAATGTAATGAAAGATTATGAAAAAACTATGACCAAAGGATGACCTGTCTATTAAATCTTTTTTATGGAGGGAAAGGGGGTTGAATATTCCTTACATTCGATTTACCTTTGTATTGAGATAAGGAAATGATTTTTAGTAAAAGGACCAGAAATTCTGAATGCTGTTAATATTTTCGTATAACGGGGAGATGTGACCGTGAAAGTACTAGTAATAGAAGATAATGAAAGTGTTTGCTCCATGATTGAAATGTTCTTTAATAAAGAGGGAATTGAAGGCGAATTTGTTCACGATGGTTTGAAAGGATATGAACGATATAAAGAAGAAAGCTGGGATTTATTAATCTTGGATTGGATGTTGCCGGGTATGGACGGTATAACGATATGCCGAAAGATTCGTGAGTCAGGGGAAAATGTACCGATTATAATGCTCACAGCAAAAGACCAAGAATCAGATCAAGTTTTAGGTTTGGAAATGGGTGCTGATGATTACGTTACGAAACCCTTTAGCCCGTTAACTTTGATGGCTCGAATCAAAGCGGTGATGAGGCGAGCAAAAAATATTGACGGGGTAAAAAACGAAAATGAAACCATCCATACGAAACATTTTAAAATTAGTAAACAAACCCGAGAAGTGTACGTTAACGGGGAACGAATTTCGAATTTGACACCGAAAGAATTCGATCTTTTATATTTTTTCCTCCAACATCCGAAACAAGTTTTTTCTCGGGAACAATTGTTAGATCAAGTCTGGGGATATGAATTTTATGGCGACGAACGGACGGTAGACGTTCATATTAAACGGTTACGAAAGAAACTTGGATCAGATGTTCAGCCTTTTTTCCAAACGGTATGGGGCGTTGGTTACAAATTCGATGAGACGGTGGATTAAATGAAATTCAAATATTTATATCAACAAATGTTAAGTCACATCGGTATTATTTTACTAAGCTTTACGATGTTAACGATCGTAGTTTCCCAATATATGGTATCTCTCGTTTTCCAAAATAAAGAGGAAGAACTAATCCAATATGGGGACAGCTTGCTTTCTGAACTTGATTACTCCTTGTTTATCGATATTGTCGATACCAAAACATTAAATCGGTACGAACAAGTACTAAAATCACGAAATATTTTTTTTCATTTATTTGATGCGGAAGGTAAAGTATTATACCCCTTATCCAATCGACACATTCAGATTCAATTTTCCGATGAAGAATGGGAACGTCTAATCAATGGAGAAAAAGTAGTCGTTCATATCGATTTAAAGCGGTTCGATCAAGCAGCTACGATCGTTATCTTACCTAATCAAAAGGATGGGATTTTTCTCGGGGGATTGTTAATGGCATCGCCGGTAAGCGGAGCAAGGGACATGATTAGCCAATTTAATCAATATTTAATTTATACGACAGTCATTGTTTCCATTATTGCTCTGTTTTTAAGTTGGATACTTTCAAAAATTCATGTTCGCCGTATTAAACAATTGCAAAATGCTACTTCTGCAGTCACCTCAGGAAATTACGATATTCATGTTCCAGTCAGTAATTATGATGAAATCGGGGAATTGGCTAGCGATTTTAATAAAATGGTTAATCGATTAAAGGAATCACAAGAAGAAATCGAAAGTTTGGAAAATCGTCGGAGACAGTTTATTGCCGATGTATCCCATGAATTAAAAACCCCCCTTACGACGATCAGTGGTGTGGTTGAGGGATTGCGGAATGGAATGATCCCAGAAAAGGAAAAAGAACGGGGAATGGAACTTGTAAGTAAAGAAACGAAACGATTGATACGACTTGTGAAGGAAAATCTAGATTATGAAAAAATTCGTTCGAATCAAGTGAAATTGACAATGGAAGAAATTCCACTGAACGAAGTATTTGAAATTATTAAGGAGCAGTTATTTTTACAAGCTAAAGAGAAAAAAAATAAACTGAGTATCGAAATAGAAGGGAACCCGATCGTCTATGCCGATTATGACCGGTTGATTCAAATTTTATTAAATATTTCAAAAAATAGCATTCAATTTACTGAAAATGGGAAAATCATTTTACGCGGGCGACAAACGGACAATCAAACGATAATCGAAATCGAAGATACGGGTGTTGGAATTGATCCGAATGATATCGAAAATATTTGGCATCGTTTTTATAAAGCAGATGTATCGCGGAAAAATAATCCCTTTGGTGAATTTGGTCTCGGTCTTTCCATCGTGAAAAAATTAGTTCTCCTTCACGGTGGCCAAATTCATGTGTCGAGTGAAAAGGGGAGGGGGACGGTGTTTACCATCCAACTCCCAACGAAATCTTCCCAATGATTCCTTTCGTTAAAAAACCGGCAACTTACATTTGCCGGTTTTTTGAATTTTTAAGTAATCTAATTGCTTTATCGAGAGCCGACCATTGAATGAACAAAATTGAACACATATAATAAAAAGGAACAAGAAAAAATTCCTTTATTATCCTCGCTAAAATAATTGATAAATCTCGTTTCAATGCAATCCCTTGTAAAAAAATATTATAATTTCATAAAACAATCCATTTCTTTTTGCCCGAAAAACGGTTATTTCCATTGAACTTTTACTAAATAAAAAAGTTGCCGATACATTGGGTAAAGGACGAATGAGAAAGAGAATGTTTTCTCAAGTTTTGTGTTCAGAAATGGTTGGATTGTTCAACTATGTATACATATCGGTTAAGAGGAGAATATGAATTTGGGGGTTTGAAAATGTATAAATTTTTTCGACGGTTGAAAATTAGTGGGAAATTTCGGTTCGCATTAATCGGCACAATTATTATGTTTATCGTTGCCTTTTTTTTCGTTGGACAGGAGTTTTTAAAGATCCGAGAGAATGTTCAAACCATTGAAAAACAAGAAGAAATCAACAAACTCGTTTCCGAGATGACCGATGTATTTAATACGAAGGATATACGAGTTGCGGATTTCGTGATTACAAAATGGGTCGCATTTTATGGAGAAATAGGCGATTTAAGCGAACAATTTGATGGGTTAGTTGAACAATTGAAACCGCTTTTAGTAGACGAAGAACAGAAAAACCAATTGGATTTGGTTTTGGAAGAATATCATACCCATCACCAAATCTTTTACGATATCATTTATCCTTCAATTCAAAAGGGAGATGAGGAAACCGCATTACAGGCAAGGCAAGAAGCAAGGGACAGTCGATTGCAAACAGTAGAATTATTGAACGGATTAAAAGAGATGACGAATGAAAGCAATAAGATAGCTACAGAGAATACGAAAGAGGCTTTAGAAAGAAGTATTACTGTATTAATTGGATCAACCGTATTAGCAACGATTATTGGAATGCTTATTCTCCGCTTTATAGCACGAATCGTTCGAAACGATTTGAACGAGGTGATCTCCGTTGCAGAAAAAATATCTGAAGGGGATCTTCTCGTTCGGGATTTGGACGACACTTCCAATACGGAAATTGGTAAATTAGGCCAGTCAATCAATCAAATGAAAAGCCGATTGAATGAAATGATCACGCATATTTCTGACGTTTCCAATGGACTTTTGGAAAGGAGCGAGAAATTGTCCGGACATACGGAGGAAATCCAACAAGGAAGTAGACAAATCGCCTCGACGATGGAACAGTTGGCAAAGGGTTCTGAGGAACAAGCATCATCGGCAAGTAATGTATATGAGCAAATGGGTAATTTCCTACAAATGATTTCAAATGTTGTCTTTCAGTCGGAAGATACGAAAAAGTTATCGAAAAATATGGTTCATATAACACAAGAAGGAAATGAACATATGAATCAAACAACGAAACAGATGACACAGATTAATGAAAAGATTAACGAATCGTTAGATCTGGTTAAAGGCTTGGACGAAAAGATTCAAAATATAAATCAATTAATCGTTGTCATAAAAGAAATTGCCGATCAAACGAATTTACTTGCCCTTAACGCTTCCATTGAGGCGGCAAGAGCTGGTGAACATGGAAGGGGATTTACCGTCGTAGCAGAGGAAGTACGAAAACTCGCTGAGCAAGTGAATCATTCTGCAATGAATATTAATCAGATTTTAAATGATGTGAAAGAAGAGTCGAATAAAGTATTGAATTCATTAGAGGAAGGATATCAATTGGTTGAAGTCGGTACCGAACAAATTCATACAACTGGAAACACTTTTGATGAAATGCATCAAATTATTGAACAAGTTGGAAACCATATCGAGAAAATGGGACAAACATTATATGATGTCATTGATCAGTCGCAACCGATTAGCGGTTCGATTGAAACGATTGCTTCCGTTTCACAACAATCCGCTGCTGGGGTAGAAGAAACGACAGCGACCGTCCATCAATCGGCTCGTGCGATGGATCAAATTCGAAACAGTGCAGTTGAGTTGGAAGAAGAGGCGAAAAAATTAAAAGAAGTCATTTCCAAATTTAAAATTTAACATCCTATTTAAGATTATTCCTACTTTCTAGTAAAGATGTTATTGGTCCGAATCGATGAATAGCTCCGTTAATGGGGCTTTTTTTATGTAAAAAGAAACAAGGATCAGACAAACGAATGAGCAGAATAAGAAAATATTTGTGTAAAGGGAAGGTTCAAAGCTCGTAATACATAGGAAAGATGAAAAGATGAATTTTTTATCAAAAAGTATGAAAAAACATCTTGCATTCTTCGTGAAAAAAAGTATAATTAAAAATTGTATTAACGTAAAAGTAAACTTGAAGTTTATAATTACTAAACTTCTTTTATTGAAAGTTTATTATTAGTAAACGAAAATGGGGTATCGATTTTATGCGAATCGGAAAAAAAATTAAAAATTTACGTTTAAAAAAGGGGCTAACTCAGGAAGAGCTCGGGGAACGAACGGATTTGAGTAAAGGCTATATTTCCCAAATTGAACGGGATCTAAGTTCCCCTTCCATCGAAACGTTTTTTTCCATTTTGGAAGTTCTCGGCTGTACGCCACAGGAATTTTTTGATGAGAAGGAAAGTGAACAAAAAGTCATATATGGTCAAGAGGATCAAACAGAGTATATCGATGAGGAGATGGGGTATAAAATTCAATGGCTCGTACCCGAATCGAATGAAAATGATATGGAGCCGATCATTCTTACTTTACAAAAAGGTGGAAAATTTAAAAAGTTTGAACCTTCCTTATCGGAAACCTTCGCTTATGTGTCAAAGGGAAGGGTGATGGTTCGCCTTGGAAGAAAAACATATGTTGCAAAAGAAGGGGAATCGATTTATTTCCATGCTTCTGATGAACATCAAATTATAAACGATTATGATGGTGTTTCAGAATTATTGTTAGTAGCGACTGAGTCCTACTTATAAAAAAGACTTATTCAAAGGGGGAATAGAACCGATGAGCAATCAGGCGATTATACGCTTTGAAAAGGTAACGAAACAGTACGATGAAGATCCACCGGTATTGAATGATGTTAGTTTTGAAATGGAGCGGGGGAGATTTTATACGTTACTTGGCCCTTCTGGATGTGGAAAAACGACGATATTACGGTTAATCGCCGGACTAATTGAGCCGACAAGTGGGAAAATATACATTGATGGGAAACTGGTAAATGACGTACCCGCCAATAAAAGGCAAGTCAATACCGTTTTTCAAGATTACGCTCTTTTTCCCCATTTGAACGTCTTTGAAAATGTCGCATTCGGGCTGAGGATTAAAAAACTGAAAAAGGAAGAGATTAAACAAAAGGTTCGAGAGGCACTCCGTTTTGTTAATTTGGAAGGATATGAAAACCGGGAAATTAAAGAAATGTCTGGGGGCCAGCGTCAACGGGTAGCGATAGCTCGGGCAATCGTAAATGAACCAGAAGTGCTTTTACTCGATGAGCCGCTGTCTGCATTGGATTTAAAATTGCGAACAGAAATGCAATATGAACTTCGAGAACTGCAACAGCGACTCGGTATTACTTTTGTTTTTGTTACCCATGATCAAGAAGAAGCCTTGGCAATGAGCGATGAAATTTTCGTTTTAAATAATGGTGTTATTCAACAAAGGGGGACTCCGACGGATATTTACGACGAACCAATAAATCGTTTTGTAGCTAATTTTATTGGAGAATCCAATATATTGAAGGGAAGAATGATTCAAGATTATTTGGTTGAATTTGCCGGAAAACAATTTACTTGTGTGGATGGTGGCTTCAATCCGAATGAAACGGTAGAAATTGTTATCCGTCCAGAGGATTTAGAAATTACTCCTCCAGAAAAGGGTAAAATTCAAGTGAAGGTGGACTCCCAGTTATTTCGAGGTGTTCATTACGAAATTTGTTGTTATGATCAGCAAGGAACGGAGTGGATTATCCACACGACGAAGAAAGTGAATGTCGGGGATGATATTGGTTTGTACTTTGAGCCAGAAGCAATTCATGTGATGAGAATCGGTGAAACTGAAGAAGAATTCGATGCAAGATTGGAAGCTTATCATGAACAAGGTGTTGCCAATGAAGGTTAGAGGTCGAAATATCTTTTTGATTCCCTATATGTTATGGATTATTATTTTCGTTATTTCGCCGATTCTATTAGTTGTTTATTATTCATTTTTAGATTTAGATGGAAATTTTACTTTGTCTAATTATCAAACGTTTTTTACTCCCGTTTATTTGAAAATGACGCTCAATTCCTTTTGGTACGCCTTTTTAATCACTGCTTTTTCCCTGTTAATTGCATATCCGACCGCCTATCTATTAACGAAGACGAAGTACAAACAGCTTTGGTTATTGTTGATTATTTTACCATCGTGGATTAATTTGCTCCTAAAAGCCTATGCTTTTCTTGGAATCTTTGGAACGTATGGCTTTGCTAATGCGATGTTAGAAGTGTTCGGTATTGGGAAAAAGCAAATTTTATTTACCGATTTTAGTTTTATTTTTGTATCCGTCTATATTTTTATCCCATTTATGATTTTACCGATCTTTAATGCGATTGATAAATTAAATCCGTCACTGATCGATGCTTCCCGTGATTTAGGTAGTTCTGCTTGGATGACATTTCGCCGAGTCGTCTTTCCATTGACGATCGACGGTGTGAAATCTGGTTGTCAAGTTGTGTTTATCCCGGCATTAAGTTTATTTATGTTAACCCGCTTAATCGCAGGAAATCGGGTTATTACATTAGGGACGGCAGTGGAACAACATTTCCTCGTGACGCAAAACTGGGGTATGGGTGCCACAATTGCTGTATTCCTCATCATTATTATGGTACTCATTATGTTTCTCACCGGAAATCGAAAACGGGGGGTGCTGTAGATGAAAAAGATGAAACTATCGACAATTTATTTGTTTATCGTATTTGTCATATTGTACGCCCCGATTTTTTATTTAATGTTTTTTTCCTTTAACAGCGGTGGTAAGATGTATCATTTTGAACAATTTACATTGGACTGGTATAGGGAACTATTTCACGATACACGATTACTAATTATCGTCCTGAATACAGTAATCATCGCTCTGTTGTCTTCGGTTATTTCCACTATTTTAGGAGTGTTTGGTGCGATTGCTATTTGGTATGTTCGGAAAAACTATCAAAAAAGTTTATTACTATCATTTAATAATGTATTGATTGTAAGTCCGGATGTAATTATCGGTGCTTCGTTTTTAATTATGTTTACGGTGGTTGGGATCAAACTCGGTTTTACTTCCGTATTGCTGTCCCATATTGCATTTTCCGTACCGATTGTAGTCATAATGGTCTTACCGAAATTGCAAGAAATGAGTTCATCCTTGATCGATGCTGCCCAAGATTTAGGTGCAGGAAGACGGGAAATATTAACGAAAGTAATCTTACCATATATTACTCCAGGGATTTTCGCCGGCTTTTTCATGGCTTTAACTTATTCATTGGATGATTTTGCAGTAACCTTTTTTGTTACTGGGAATGGTTTTTCAACCCTTTCGGTGGAAATCTATTCCTTGGCGAGACGGGGTATTTCTTTAAACATTAACGCCCTATCAACCTTGTTATTCCTGTTTACCATTATCCTTGTGATCGGCTATTATTTTATCGTTACGAAACGTAATGGTCGTGCCGTTGGATTGGGGGCGAGAAAATGAGAAAATTGGTTAATGCTTTTCTCGCTATTTTCGTTATTTCCTTCCTACTTATTTTGTTAGTCAATTATTTAAATAAATCGGAAGGATATAGTGGGGGAAACACGATCACCGTATATAATTGGGGTGATTATATCGATCCGGAATTATTGGATCGTTTTGAAGAAGAAACCGGCATGAAAGTCATTTATGAAACCTTTGATTCCAATGAAGCGATGATGACGAAAATCCAACAAGGTGGAACCTTTTATGATGTGGCAGTTCCTTCTGAATACGCCATTGAAAAAATGAAAGAGGAAGGTCAACTGTTGAAGGTAGACCACTCCAAAATTCCAAATTTAAAAAATATCGACGAACGGTTTTTAGATTTGCCCTTTGATCCTGGCAATGAATATTCGGTTCCATATTTTTGGGGGACAGTAGGTATCGTTTATAACCCTAAATTATTAGATGGAATGGAATTTCATAGTTGGAACGATCTTTGGAATGAAGAACTGAAAAATGAGATTTTACTTGTTGATGGTGCTCGGGAAGTTATTGGATTTGGGCTAAATAGTTTACATTATTCCTTAAATGAAACGGATAATGACAAACTCCAAGAAGCGAAGGAAAAATTGGTCGCCTTACAACCGAATATTAAGGCAATTGTCGGCGACGAAATAAAAATGCTGATGGTCAATGAAGAAGCAAGTGTAGGCGTCGTTTGGTCTGGAGATGCTGCAGATATGATGTGGGAAAACGAGAATTTGGATTATGTTGTCCCTGAAGAAGGGTCTAATCTTTGGTTTGACAATATGGTCATTCCGAAAACGGCGAAAAATGTGGAGGGAGCCCATAAGTTTATTAATTTTATGCTCGATGCGGAAGTGGCTGCACAAAATACAGATTATGTCGGCTATTCCACGCCAAACAGAGAAGCGATGAAACTATTACCAGAGGAAACCATTTCCGATGAACGATTTTATCCATCGCCGGAATTGACGGAACGGCTGGAAGTATACGAAAATCTCGGCAAAAAAATGCTTGCATATTATAATGACTTGTATCTTGAATTTAAAATGCACAGAAAATAAAGAAATGTGTAAATGGTCCATGTTTCAAAAAAATCTTGTGTAAAAAACACTTAGGGGCTTTAGCTACCTAAGTGTTTTTTTAGATGAAATTGTTGATCATAAATGAACCTTTTATTCAGAAATGAATGTAATAAAAGAAATTCGAATAATAGTTTCATATATTCATCGTTCAAATGTCATTCATTTAAAAGTAATAACTTTTTTAATAAATTTGCAGCGTACATTATAATTGGGTTGTCTTCTTCCGCTTCATGAAGTCGCTTTCGATTCAAATGTGGATAATCATACAATCTTCCTTCATACATGATTTCAAAGGCATGATGAAGAAGAAAATCATTTGGCGTGATTAAACCAGTGGGCCTTTCCCATAAATGGATTCGACTTCGTTTAAACACCTCCGCAACAAATTGAGAGCAAAAATAGGAATTTTTTTTGCTGATTGGATAATGGAACAAAACACCCAATAACCCGATTAAATTATAGGAAAACTGATCTTTATTTTGTTTAAAATAATCGATAATCTGACGAATCCGTTCATATTCCATTTCAGATACTTCAATCTTTAAAATTAGGCATCTCGTGTTTTGAAAATATCGATAGGTTCCACTATAGACATCTTCTTTTACAAATCCTGCAATTAATGGATTACGTGGTTGCTTACGTCCAAAACTATATATTTCTTCTAACTGCTCGTCAAAGGCGATGGAAGCATGATTGTACGGTGCTTGAGTAAACCATTTGATCACACGGTTTAAAAAGGTACCTGTATCGGTAAGTAAAATATAGATGGTTTTTCCCTTTTTCTTCATGACTCATTCTCCCAACCCGTTTTCCCAATTTAAAATCCGCTCCGTTACGTATTCGTTATATTGGTACGTTTAAAGAAAGAAATAGTTTCAAAACAAAATGGGGATATTTTCATCATATGGGAATTTTCAAAAAAAACAAGACCCAAAAGTATTATTTTAAAAGGTAATTCTTATACAAGGGATTTTTATATGTTCGATAAATGAAACGTCTGTTCTTTTAAAAAACTTGAGATTCTACTTGAAATATACAAACAATATATATAAAAGAAGAAAAATGAAAAGGGGTAATTCATATGATTAATCGATTTTTTCGTACCACTCTTTTTCTAATGTTTGTTTTTTTAATGATTGGACAAGGTGTGAAAGCAAAGGATCTTTCCAATCAAGGAGTAGATGAAAAAAATGGACCGACCATTGTTGTATATGGTGGTTCATTGACGGATGCACAAAAACAAGAAACCGAAAAACTTTTACGAGTGGATGAAGAAACGGATATAAAGGAAATTACTGTAACAGGTGAAGATATTAAAAAATATATCAATGGTGATCCAAATTCACGAATGTTTTCTTCAGCAAAGATTAAACGATTGGAAGCAGGTAAAGGCATTCAAGTAATTCAAAATACACCTGAAAACATTACGGAAGTGACGAACGAAATGTACGCCAATGCCCTAATTACTGCAGGAGTTGAAGATGCACAAATAATTGTAGCTTCACCTGTTAAAGTTACCGGGCATTCCGCATTAACCGGCATATTTAAAGCCTATGAAGTTAGTGGAGAAAAGTTGAACACAGAGCGATTACAGGTGGCAAACGAAGAGCTTGATCTCGCTACTAAGCTTGCCGAAGAAGCGGGAATTAACAAGGATGAGGTGAGCCGATTATTATCAGAAATAAAGAAGGAAATTATTGAGAAAAATCCGGTTACGAAGGAAGAAGTAGAAAAAATTGTAGAAGACCAATTAAAAAAATACAATATGGAATTAAGTGAAGAGCACAAACAAATGCTCGTTGATCTATTTGATAAAATTCGCCAGTTGGATATCGATTATGATCAAATAAAAAATCAATTGGATAATTTGGTAAAGGATATCCAGCAAAAACTAAAGGATGCGGGAATTGACGAGGGATTTTTCCAAAAATTGTGGAATGGTATAAAAAGTTTTTTCATACAAATTGGGCAATTTTTTAAAGGCCTGTTTGATTAATCTAGGAATCAAACCCCAAGATTTTTTCGTGTTTGTTTCATTCGTACTGGATAGCTTAAATCAAGAGATGACTTGGAACGGTTTGGCATTAGAAGAGAGAGAAAGACAGATCTGGAAGATACATTTAGATAAAATGAGGGAAACGTTAGATGACTTTGATAGCATGCTAAAGTAGGCATACGGCTTTTTTCTTGTAGAGGAGTGATTAGCTAGAAGGCTATCAGCACATTATAAATATGGAAAAATTAACAACTAAATGAAGAAGCATTTTGCGCTTGAGGAACAAAAAGACGATCTTTTTTCATATGTAGCAAGTTGCGATCGAAATAGCCCTATCTTTGACAAAAATAGGTAATTTCCAATAGCACTGCTCCTAAGCTTGACTTAAGATCCGTTGCTTAGGAGCAGTTTTTTATGACGATTTTTCTTTGGATTTGAGTGTAAATGAAAGTACAGATTCTTCTGCTACCTTTTATCATTGAACCTCTTGAACGTAAAAAGGTTAGATGTCCACATTTTATCAAGGAAATTGCTACGAGTAGAAGTGTAAAATAGTAATAAGTAATATGAAAGAAAATCAGCGCAATGCGAAAAAATGAAAATATTTTCTAAAGATGGAAATTGTTTATAATTTAAATTTTGAAATGAGCCCCTGCATTTCTTCTGCCATTTTCGATAAAGATTCAGCTGAAGAAGAAATCTCCTCCATCGTTGCCAACTGCTCTTCTGAAGAGGCGGATACCTCCTCTGCTGTTGCGGCATTGTTTTGAGCGACGAGCACTAAATCCGATTCTACTTTCGTTGCACGGTTAATTTGTTGGACAATTTCTTTTGCACCTGTTGCAATTTGTTCAATTAGCGGTGTTAGGCGTCCAAGTTCTTCCGTAATTAACGTAAATTTTTCTTTCGTCCCACTTGTAACTTTTAATCCTTCATCCACATTTTCTGAAACTTTTTCCATTAATTCGACTGATTCTAATGTATTTGCTTGAATAGCTGCAATCAATGCACCAATTTGCTTTGCCGATTCTTGAGATTGTTCAGCTAATTTCCGAACTTCTTCAGCAACGACTGCAAAACCTTGGCCGTGTTCACCAGCCCTTGCAGCTTCAATGGCAGCATTTAAAGCCAACAAATTCGTTTGTTCAGCAAAATCACTAATGGCAACAGTTATTTTATCGATTTCTTCCGATTGAGCCATCAAGTCGTTAATTTTTTTACTTGTATTCTGGACAGAATCGTGAATGGATGTCATTTGATTGACCGTTTCGTTTACGGATGTTTCCCCTTCATGGGCATATTCTCGCGTATTTTGGGAAAGGTGATTAATCGTATCCATTTGTTTAGAAATATTTTCGACTGTCTGCTGAATATTGTTGAACAGCTTTAAGTTCGTTTCGATTTGGTCGGTTTGCGATTCAGCATTGGAAGAGACTTGTTCGACACTTTTCGCTACTTGTTTGGCAGCTTCAGCCGATTGTTCTGAACTGGCTAGTAACTGTTCGGAGGATGCGGCCACCTGATGGGCAGAATTTGTAATTTGTTGAATCATATATTTTAAATTTCCAACCATATTTTGTAATGTTTGGGAAAGGATAGCGATTTCATCCTTTGATTTCGGAATAGCAATTTCAACATTCAAGTCCCCTTCAGCAATCGCATTTGCAGCTTTTGTCATCGAATTCAATGGATGCAATTTCTTTCGCAAGTTAAAGAGAAGAAGGCTTGTAATGAAGATTAAAAGAACAATAGAAGAAATGGTTATGAACATCCCGATCATAAATCGGTGTTGGCTTTGATCTACCATAGAAGATATCCATTTTTTTAAATCATCCTGAAAAACTTTAATATGATCTTGTAACACGGATTTCTCAAGGGAATATTCACTACCGAAAATAATATGACGTGCAGTTTTTAAGTCATTTTCTTCAACAGCTTCAATCATTGAATTTTCCAGTTTCTCCATATTCGCCATATTAATTTCGATCGTTTTTAAGTGATTGAATAATTCTTTCGGAGCCTCTAGCTGTTTTAAACGATTGTCAATCGTTTCCAAAATATTTTGATCTTCCTTTTTTTCCCGATAAGAATTTAAAAAGGGTTTTTCTCCAAACTGAGAATAAGTACGGATTTGGTCAACTAAATAATAAGTATCGTTAAGGATTTCATTGGAAAGTTCAATCAACTCGGTTTCCTCTTGAAATGCACTGTTCTGAGTTTGCGCAGCCACATATAAATTATAAAGACTTCCCCCAGTGATGATTAGTAATGAAATAATGATGACCATGTTTAGCCTTAACATGCTTTTGATTTGCATTCATCTTTCCATCCCTTCATTGTACTGTTTAGGTTCTTTTTATTAAGTGGTGCATACTTAAAAGATATTACGAACCGAATGAGTTTTCAACAAAAATTGGCAAAAATTTCAAGATAATGTCTATAAATGTCGAAAATAGGAAAAAAGACCTAAGTTGTGGAATGTTGTTTCCTTTCGTATTTGTTACAAAAATGAAAGATGGTTGTTATTTTTCCAGCATCATTTTTTAGTAAAATAAAAACCCGACTATGGAAAGTGATAATCATTTCCTTGAGAAAATTGTCGAAATTTGTTTTTTAAAAGGAAACGACTCCGTTGATTATTATGTAATCTAAAGGTAACGTAAGGAAGGGAAAAGATGGAAATCAATACAATGACTCGTTTGCTCCAATTGTTTGCAGTGATTATCTTATGTATAATCTCTCCATTAAAAGTTTGGGCAAATGTAACCGATAAACTATAATTGACAGTTTTCGATAAATAAGAATTTACACTTTCTGAATAAAATCTATTAAAATATTTCCCCATTACTGTTACTATTTCTATAGTTTGAAAGTTCAAATGGTAGTGGGGAGTGTTTGAAAGGT
Source organism: Fervidibacillus halotolerans (assembly GCF_026547205.1). Classification (GTDB taxonomy): domain Bacteria; phylum Bacillota; class Bacilli; order Bacillales; family Caldibacillaceae; genus Fervidibacillus; species Fervidibacillus halotolerans. The sequence continues at coordinate 2,840,204 of NZ_CP106877.1, forward strand.
GTGTAAATTCGATATGTACACGAAAATTAATCAACTATTAGAACTCGGGTTTAGTAAATCCCAAACTGCTAAAAAACTCGGGATTTCTCGTCCCACGTTATACAAGTATTTGAGCTTTGAACCGAAAGAAATGCTGGATTGGATTGATTCAACAAAAACAAGAAAGAAAAAATTAGATCCTTACAAAGAACTCATTTTAAATTGGTTAAAAGAACATCCGGATATGACTGCAGCACAAGTTGAAGATTGGTTGAAAGAAAGATACCCGGATCTTAATGTATCTGAGTCGACTGTGAGGAATTATGTCCGACAATTGAGGATTATGTATGAGATTCCGAAGGAAAATAATCCCAGGGAATACGAAGCAATTCCAGACCTGCCAATGGGCGAACAAGTACAGGTTGATTTTGGACAAACGGTCCAAGAAACACCAGAAGGTAAAAAAGTGAAACTTTACTTTATCGCATTCGTTCTTTCGAACTCAAGATATAAATATAAAGAATGGTTGGATCGACCCTTCACCACAAGAGATGTCATACGGTGTCATGAAAATGCCTTCGAATGGTTTGAAGGGATTCCTCGAGAAGTTGTATATGATCAAGATTCTTTGATCCTGGTCAGTGAAAATGGAGGGGATTTGATCCTAACGGGAGAATTTGAAGCCTATCGAAGGGAAAGAGGTTTAAAGGTCAGAGTTTGTAGAAAAGGAGACCCTGAAAGTAAGGGGAAAATTGAAAATGTGGTTGGCTATATCAAAAATAATTTTGCCAAACATCGCATTTTTATCAATATCGATCAGTGGAACGAAGCAGGTTGGGACTGGTTGAATCGTACAGCGAACTACAAAATCCACAATACAACTAAAAAAAGACCGGTCGAAGTATTTCAGGAAGAAAAGAAATACTTACGACCGCTCACGAAAAAAATCAATATATCCAGTCCTTACTCAAGTATAACAAGAGTTGTGCGTAAGGACAACACGATTCGCTATAAATCCAACCGCTATTCCGTTCCTCTCGGAACTTATAACAAACAAAAAGAAGTTTATGTAACAGAATCTAAGGGTTATTTATTTATCTATGAAAAAGCGGACGGACCGTTGATTGCCAAACATAAAATCTGTCACGAGAAAGGGAAACTCATTCAAGACTCGCAACACAGACGTGATCGAAGCAAAGGCATTGATGAATTTATTAAGCATGTATCGAGCTATTTCAGTGATCAGGAACAGGCAAACGTGTATTTAAATACCATTCGAAAAGAAAAGCCGAGATATATACGGGATCAGTTACAAATCATCTTAAGAAATATAAAAAGCGAAGACCAATCATTCATTGATCAAGCATTGACGGAGTGCATCAATAGGGGGTTATATTGTGCAACAGATTTTGCCGATATGATCAAATATTTAAAAGGACTTCATCCATCTGCATCTGATGAGAAAGAGCGATCAAGTCGCAAAATAAATTTACTTGATCATCATAGTCATTTTCTTTATGAAACGAACACTCAAATACGTGATATAGGCGAATATATTGCGGTACTGGAGGGGAGACAATGAATCCAAGCTCATTAGCAAAATCACAAGAATTACTAAGATCTCTTCGCTTAAAAGAAAGTGCAGAACAGCTCCCTGTTATCGTGAAAGAAGCAGAAGAAAGTGAATGTTCCTATTTAACGTTTCTTACGCACCTTTTAGAATACGAAAAGAAACGTCGAGAGGAAAAACAATTGGAAAAGCGTTTAAAATGGGCGGCTTTTCCATTTCATAAAACGCTAGATGAATTCGATTTGAAAGAACAACAATCACTGAGTAAAAAACATATGAACCAGTTAAAAGAAATGATCTGGCTGGAACAAATGTATAACATCATTTTTTTAGGACCGCCAGGTGTTGGTAAAACCCATCTGGCGGTAGGATTAGGCCTTGAAGCCCTTTACCAAGGTTATAAGGTCATGTTTATTACAATGGGTGAACTGATTCAGACATTAAAGACAGAAGAAATATCGAGAAAATCGCAGACAAAATTAAAAAGAATCCGCAAAGCGGATTTAGTAATCATCGATGATTTAATGTTTATGGCCATTAATCAAAATGAAGCGAATTTATTTTTTCATTTAATTAATGATTTATATAACAACGCATCGATTATTTTGACTTCAAATAAAGCACCAAAAGAATGGGGCGAATTATTAGGCGATCCGGCTATCACTACTGCATTATTAGATAGAATCTTACATAGAGCAGAGATCATTCATTTAAATGGTGACAGCTATCGTATGAAATATCGTTCAACTATATTTAACTAAAACTGTAAAATCTTAATTATCGGAAAGTGTAAAAAGTTATTTATCGAAAACTGTAAAAAATTACTTGACGGTCACAGCAAATGAAAATACTGTTCATATTGAAAGTGAAACGGCCGTATTAATGGATGCTAAATCTGGACAAGTACTGTTCGGGAAAAATGAACAAAAAACGATGTATCCGGCAAGTATCACAAAAGTTGCAACGGCTATTTATGCCTTGGACAATACTGAAATGGATGAGATTGTTGAGATTAGTGAAAAGGCAACGGATGTAGAAGGTACGAAGGTATATTTGATTCCAGGGGAAAAAGTTCCAATAAAAAAATTGTTAATCGGGATGATCATGAACTCTGGAAATGATGCCGCATATGCCATTGCCGAATATATCGATGGAACAATGGATGACTTTGAAAAAAATATAAATATGTTTTTAAAAGAAAAAGCTGGAGTGGAGCATACCCTTTTTGTGAATCCCCACGGTCTTTTTAACGAAGCCCATTATACGACTGCAGAAGATATGGCGCGAATAACTCGCTATGCTCTTCAAAATGAAGGATTTCGAAATCTGTTTCAAATGACAGAATACGATTGGGAAGGGGAAGGTTGGGAAACGACTTTGCTTACTCATCATCGCTTGCTAAAAGGAGAGTTTCCGTACGAAGGGATTACTGGCGGGAAAAATGGATTTGTTAATGAATCCGGTTATACATTAGTGACAACGGCAAAAAGGGACGGCTTGGAATTAATCGCTGTCACGATGAAAACGAATTTGAAAAATGTTCCTTATACAGATACAATCCAGTTACTAGATTATGGATTCGATCATTTTGAGACGAAAAAGGTGGAGAAGGGGTCGATTTTCGAAACAGAAGAGGGACATTTTATCGCCAATGAAGATTTATTTTTCACCATCAATAAGCAGCATACGTATGTAACTCAAGTATCGAACGATGGTACCTTAACCATCATCGATGAAAATACAAATGAAACCCTTGCCAAATTTTCATTAACTCAGGAAGATATGAAAGTCGTGAAAATGCAAGAAGCTGTCGCATCTGAAATCGATGAAAAGAAGGAACATAAGATTATGCAAACGATTCTTTTTGGGTTGATTCCCTTTATGTTTCTTCCTGCGGTTCTTTTGATTGGACGTTGGAACAAATCTCGAGAACGATTCTTTTGAAAAACTATTGAGTCTTTAAAACGATGAATAGGGATGATAGGCAAAGGATTTTCCTTTTGCCAAAAACGCTGTGTAAATATTGTGAAAAAATAGTCACCCAATTACTTATGTATAGAAAATAGACCTACTGGATTGGAAAGCAGGTCTATGGTTTATGAAAAAAACGAAATGGAATTATCTTTTATTACTCTTCGGATCGAACGCATCTCGTAATCCGTCACCGATGAAATTAATACAAAGAACGGTTATTAAAATTGCCATACCCGGTGGGATCCATGCCTCAGGTTGATTTTCTAAAATCCGTAAATTTTGTGCCTCAGAAATCATATTCCCCCATGTTGGCGTAGGTTGTTGAATTCCAAAACCGATAAAACTCAAAGCGGATTCAGCGATAATATAAGAAGCCATCATTAATGTTGCATTGACGACGATCGGTCCGATGGCATTTGGGATAAAATGTTTGAAAATTATTCGTAAGTCACTAGCCCCGATCGCCTTTGCCCCAAGGACAAATTCCTGTTCCCTGAGGGATAAAAACGTCCCCCGTACAATCCTTGTTAAGGAGGGCCATGAAGTAAGGGCGATAATGGTAACAAAAATGCTAATCGTTACTTTCGGTATAATCGATACAATAACTAGTACGAGAAGGAGAAAGGGTAAAATCAGCATCATATCGGCTGCACGCATAATAATCGAATCGATCTTTCCCCCATAGTATCCCGCGATGGAACCAAGAATCACTCCGATGATAAGAGTGAAGATCATGGCGCTAAATCCGATAATTAACGAAATTCTCCCACCATATAATAATCGAGCAAAAATATCCCGACCAGAGCTGTCAGTACCGAGGATATGTTCACTGCTAGGACCTTGTTCGACCATTAATAAATTCGATTTTTCCGGGTCATGATCGGTAAGAAGAGGTGCGGCGATAATGGCCAAAATAATGAATAATAAGACAAAAACACTAACCATGGCTGCCTTATTTTTTTTAAAGCGTCCGAAGGCAAGCTGTAAAGGTGTTTTTCCCTTCTGTGCTTTATTTGAAATTTGGTCGGGTACGTTTGGATTTACTGATAATTGTTCATTTGTCTCCATCATATCTCACCTCAATCGTAGCGAATTCTTGGGTCGACGATACTATATAGAATATCTGCAATTAAGTTTCCAACGAGGATAAACAAGCCAAACATTAAAGTGAGGGCCATTATTACCGGATAATCCCGATTCCCGATCGATTCGAGCAAAAGCATGCCAATACCTGGAAATGTAAAAACACCTTCCGTGATGACTGCCCCACTAACAATAGCCCCAAATTCAAATCCAAAAAGGGTAATAATCGGAATGAGCGCATTCCTGAGCGTATGTTTATAGAGGACTGTTCTTTCCGTCAATCCTTTTGCCCTAGCGGTACGGATATAGTCACTTCCTAAAACGGTTAATACTTCAGAGCGCATGTACCGCATGTATGAAGCAGTGCTCGCTAGGCCTAACGTTAATCCAGGCAAAACGAGATGGTGAAGCCGGTCTAAAAATCCTCCGAAACCACCTGAATTGGAAACGGAAATGTATCCTTGTGAAGGAAACCATCCTAATTGAATGGCAAAAAGGTAAATAGCGACCAACCCAAAAAAGAAGTTAGGAACAGCCAGTCCGAAAAATCCGAATCCGGTGGCGAAATAGTCAAGGGGTGAATATGGGTTTCTCGCAGAATAAATGCCAATTGGAATAGCAACAATGAGTGTGACAAATAAAGAGAAAACCCCTAAATAAAGCGTATTTGGAAGGCGACTCAGTATGAGCTCAGAAACGTCCCTTCCTACATATCTAATCGATTCTCCGAAGTCTCCTTGAGCTGCCATGGATAACCATCGGAAATATTGCACTGGAATGGGGTCATTATACCCTTTAGCTTCCCTCGCTTCTTCGAGGACGCTCGGATCTAAGTCCGGATCGAGAATTTTTGAGTATGGATCACCGGGAGCGGCTTTCAATAATGCAAAAACAATGATCGTTAGAGCAAATAACATCGGAATGAATACGAGAATTCGTCTAAAGATATATTGGTACATTTTTACCCTCCATAAATATCTGTAACGCTTCTTGACGTACTGTAATGAGGAAAAGAGCATGCAAACTAGGGGCACGCTCTTTTCCTAGAATTTACTCTTCAGATTCTAGGTACCATTTATGCACATCGTTCAAGAATGAAGCAGGAGACGGATTTACACCTTTCAACCGTGTATTGTATGCATATAAAGTGTTTTTGACGTAAAGAATGAGCGCTGGTAGATCATCTTGGAACATCACTTGCCAATCGCTATATACTTGTTTACGGAATTCACTATCAAATGCATTTGGAGGTGTAATTGCTTTTTGAACAAGTGCATCTGCTTCTGGATTGTTCCAACGCCCGAAGTTATAAGCATCAGCAGCAGTCCATAGTCCGCTCGGATCCGGATCCGTTGTGGATAAACTCCAACCGAGCAAGTAAAGATCCCATTCAGTATTATTCGTCAATTGTTCCACGTATGCAGACATATCTAACGGTTGCAATAGATTAATATTGATTCCGACTTCTTCTAACATTTCTTCAATAATCGGGGCGGATTTTTCGCGGATCACATTTCCTTTCGGATATGCCATATTTAATACCCACTCATTGCCATTTGGATCTTCTCGGAAACCGTCCCCATTTGTATCTACATATCCTGCTTCATCAAGGAGTTGTTTTGCTTTTTCCGGGTTAAATTCGTATTGTTCAGGATTTTCTCCATCAAAATATTCGAACTGTTTGGCGATTGGTGAATTGATAACTTGACCTCTATCGTGTAGCAAACCTTTAATTAAATAAGGTCGATTAATTGCATAAGCAATGGCTTGACGAACCCGTTTATCTGCTAATTTTTCATTTGGTACAAAATTATCTGGATTGATTACGCCGTTTTCCATATCTTCTTCTGTGCGGAAATTATGGATAAACCCTAAAATTTGGTATCCAAAATCCATTTGTTCGATAATTTTCACATGATCCATAGAATCTACCTTGTCATAATCTGCTGCTTGGAAACCGTTCGGATCAGCTACGAAATCAATTTCTCCCTTTTCTAGCAATGATAGAATGATATCTTGGTTGACAACTTTCCAAACGACCTTTTCGATTTGCGGTTCTCCTTGCCAATAATTTTCATTTTTCGTTAAATGATATTCTTGCCCTTCAATCATTTGAGTAAATTTGTAAGGACCCGTTCCGATTACTTTGTTCGGTAATAATGATTCATCTGCACTTGGCATATCGATGACAGGTATATCTTTGAAAATGTGTTCTGGAATAATTGGGAAGCTGGCATCAGCCAAAGCGATAACATTCGGTTCTTTAAAGTTAAATGTTACGGTAAAATCATCTTCTGCTACAACACCGGGGAACTCATCTGTTTCTCCACTATTATATTCTTCGTAACCTACTAACTTAGTAACATAGCTCGTGCGTACCCCTCCAGCTTTAATATAATCTGGGTCTGCGATCGATTTATACGTAAACACAACGTCATCAGCGGTGAATTGTTCTCCATCATGCCAGTAAACATCTTGCCGAAGTTTAAAGGTGACGGAAGAATGGTCTTCATTGAATTCCCAAGATTCAGCAAGAAGTGGTTCGAACTCTAATTTTTTGTTTTGAGTGAGCAGACTTTCGTGCGTGAAACTGAGGATATTTGCTTCATATGCTTCTTCATAAAAGATTGGATTAAATTGTCCAGTTGGTGCAGTATCCATCACACCGACGAGGATGCTTTCTTCCTGACTTTCACCTTCATCACTTTGTTCATCAGAATCGGCTTCTTCATTGTTACCGCATGCTGTTAAAATACCAAAGATGAAAAGGAATGCTAGAAAAGATAACCAAGCCTTTCTTTTTTTCAAATGATTCACCCCTTAATTTTTTTAGTGATCAAAAATCATATTAAACCGTCATGATTCTTAGAGGGAATGAATAGAAAAAGCCCCCCTGAAATTGTGAAAACAGTGTATACCTTCCCCCTTTCATCACCCCCTTAAAGTTTGAAAGTTTAGTTAATTTTAATTAGAAAAATTTTATTCGTACAAATGACAGGCGACATAATGGTTGTTTCCCATATCTTTTAATTCCGGTCGGACTTCAGAGCAAAGGTCGAATGCCTTCGGACACCTCGTTCGAAATGGGCAACCAGAAGGAGGATTGGATGGACTTGGTAAGTCTCCTTGTAAAATGATTTTTTCCCTTCGGCTGTTTTTGTCGACCGTTGGAATGGATGAAAGTAATGCTTGTGTATAAGGGTGGAGAGGTTTTTCGTATATTTCTCTCTTCGGTGCTACTTCTGCAATTCTCCCTAAGTACATTACTGCGACCCGGTCACTAATATGTTTTACAACACTTAAATCGTGGGAAATAAAGAGATACGTTAAATTTAACTCGTCTTGTAAATCAGCCATTAAATTCAACACTTGGGCTTGGATTGATACGTCTAAAGCGGATACCGGTTCATCACAGACGACGAATTTCGGGTTTAATACTAGGGCCCGGGCGATACTAATCCGTTGTCTTTGTCCGCCAGAAAATTCATGTGGATATTTTAGTTGATCACTCGTCCGAAGCCCGACTTTGTCTAGTATTTCATTTACTTTCTTTTTTCGCTCATTTTTATCTAAATTTGTTTGTACGATCAGCGGTTCTTCAATTAATTCTTGAACGCTCATACTAGGATTGAGTGAAGCATATGGATCTTGGAAAACAATTTGCATATCTTTTCTGATGGGTCGTAGTTGGCGATTCGATTTTGATGTTATGTCTTCATTTTCAAACAATATTTGCCCATCAGTTGGACTTAGAAGACGTAAAATAACTCTTCCTAATGTGGATTTTCCTGAACCGGACTCTCCAACGATCCCTAACGTTTCCCCTCTAAAAACTTTCAATGAAACGTCATCCACTGCTTTTACGTGACCGACCGTTCTCCGCAACACGCCTCCTTTAATCGGGAAATATTTTTTTAAATTGTTTACTTCTAAAATTGTATCGTTATTTGTTTCTTGTATTACTTTTTTTTCAGTAATTGTCAATAGTGGTGCCTCCTTATTTAATGTCGAAATTAGGTAGGAAGGTCGATAGATGATTATCCTGGTCAGTTTTTCTAAAAATGGAAGTTTCAATTTATAAAACATTCCATTTACATATCATTGGTATCATTTTGATCCTTTTGAATAAAATTTGGCAGCATTAACAACCTGATTCAGTGCGATTTCAAGCATTATACTGATTCTTTGTATAGAAAACAGCGTGCCTGATGATTGGTTTCGATTTCCAAAAGTTTTGGATTAGACTGATGACATTCTTCCATCGCATATGGACATCGGTCTGAAAATCGGCACCCCTTTGGGAAGTTAAATGCTGGAGGAACAATCCCTTTAATTGCCCCGAGTCGTTCGACTTCCCGATCGATACTCGGTAAACTTTCCAAAAGTCCTCTCGTATAAGGGTGTAATGGATTTTCAAACAATCGTTCAACACTTGTACTTTCCACAATTTGTCCACCATACATAACCATAACCCGATCCGCATGTTCAGCAACGATCCCAAGATCATGGGTAATCAGTAAGATGGACATGTGAAATTTTTCTTTCATTTCATCTAGAAGGGTTAAGATCTGTGCTTGAATGGTCGCATCCAAAGCGGTGGTTGGTTCATCGGCAATAAGCAATTTCGGATTACAAGAAAGAGCAATGGCAATCATTGCCCTTTGTCGCATTCCCCCGGATAGTTGGTGGGGATATTCACGTATCGTTTCTTCCGCTCGTGGGAATCCGACGATTTTTAACAATTCTACCGCTTTTATGTAAGCTTCCTTTTTTGAGATTTTCTGATGTTTTCTCAACGATTCCATGATTTGATTTCCTATTGTAAAAACAGGATTTAATGCGGTCATCGGTTCTTGAAAAATCATCGCCATATCATTTCCGCGGATTTTTGTCATCTGTTTTTCCGTTAGTGAAATTAAATCTGTTCCTGAAAATAGGATGGAACCCCCTTCAATTTTTCCAGGCTTATCGATTAACTTCATTATGGAAAGAGACGTGATACTTTTCCCACTACCCGATTCTCCAACTAAGGCAACGGTTTCTCCCGGATAAATTTGAAAATCAACACCATCCACAGCCTTCGCAACCTTATTTCCTTCTAAATAAAAATAAGTTTTCAAATCTTTGACTTCTAAAATAGGGGTTTTTTCCATCGAAGCCACCTCGGAATTTTTGTTAAATTCAGTTAATAAAAAAATCTGTTATTTATGTAGTATACTATATTTCTGATAATTAGCAATATATTAAATAAAAAAATATAAAAATATATTATATAATATTTAACATTCTGAGTTTATTCTAAGGTACCGTCAAGAATTTTGTGTAAGGTTCTATAGAGTATCCTCAGATTATGCTTTATTTGATAATAAATTCATTTATCTGTTTCCCACTAGGAGACTGAATATTCAGTCTCCTAGTGGGAAACGCACACCTCTTCGAATATCTTTACATACTTACAAATTTTAGTATCTTTCTTCGAACATTTCTTGCAGGGCTTGATAGGCGTTTGAAAAACCTCGTAATTTTCTATTCGACCATTTTTCATTAAAGTCTTGTATGGTCAAATACGTGATTTTCTCCGCAGCTTCTATACTTGAAAGACTGTTCATCGTCTTTAGTCGTCTACGTATGTCTTTAATGGTTCTTTCGATCGCGTTTGTCGTGTATATGACACTGCGTATGCTTAGTGGATATTTCATAAACGTGAGTAGAACGTCTAAATCTTTTTCCCATGATTGTACTTCTCTTGCGTATTTTTTGGACCACTTTTTCTCGAATTCATGAAATGCTTGTATCGCAGCTTCTTTTGTCGCGGCACGATAAATAAGCTTTAAATCTTCTGCCACTTCTATTTGGTCTTTCTTTCTGACTTTATTTAATGTATTTCTGACTTTGTGTACGACACATCGTTGTACATCGGCTTTTGGATAGACAGATTTAAAAGCTTCTTCTAAGCCATTAAGACCATCAAACACGCCAAGTAATACTTCTTTTACTCCGCGCTGATATAAATCTTGAAGAATTTCTTGCCATCCAAGAGCGCTTTCTTGACCTCCAACATAGAAGCCTAATATTTCTCGGTAGCCATCTTCATTGACTCCAAGGACGATATAAATGACTTCCTTCGCATACGTATCACGACGGACTTTTATATATAAGCCATCTAGGTAAAGGACAGAATAACGCTTATTGAGTGGACGTTGTTGCCATTTTCGAATGTCTTCGATCGTCGCATCTGTAATATTGCTTATCGTGGTTGGGGAGTAACTGGAACCAAGAATTCGTTCGATAAATTTACCGATTTCTCGAGTACTCATCCCACTTTGGTACATTTTAATAATCGCTTCTTCGAGCCAACCATCGCGGCGTTGATAAGGTTCAAATAGTTGGGTTTGAAAATCCCCATTTCGATCTCGTGGAACATAAAGCTGATCAATTTTCCATACTTAGTATCCAAAGAACGGGTGTAATACCCATTTCTGGAGTTATGAACCTCTTTCTGTTCCACTTCTAAAAAGTTTTTGATTTCTTCTTTCATGATGAGCTCTAATTTTTCTTTTACAAACTCACGAATCAAATTTTCTAGTTGATTTACGAAGTCAGAGTTAGGTATACTACTAGACATAGGTAGGGTCATCCTTTCTCAATTTGTTTGGTCGCAAATCTGAGAATACCCTACCTTTTTTCTTTTGGTCTAGCAATATGCTTTACACAAAATTTTATACATCATCTATTCTAATTTTACAAAAAGTTTTGTACTAGTATCCAAAACACATGAAGGTGAAGACGATTCTACTTTTTAATAAAAGGGATGATTGTTGATCGATTTTTGCGAGTTAGAGGATTGATTTTCGGAAATTTGCAACTAAGAAAAAATAAAAAGAAGAAAGTTGGTTAAAATGTCGATTAGACTAAAACAAAAATCCAAATGGTTAGTTTTGGAATGGGATTTCTACTAGGAAAATGAATGAATAGAATTGGTAAAAGAAAAAGTTGTTCAAATTTGTATTTTATATAAACTCAACTTTCGCAGACCAATATCTAGTTCAATTACTTGATGTATATAGGTGTTGAACGTTCAAAATTATCGTTTGACATTTGGACAAATATAAAGAAAGAAACACCTATTCATTTGGTAAAATATTGGTGACCAAACCAAACCCCAAAAGAAAGATGTCACCAAATCATTTATGAGCTAAAAATTTAAAAGAGAATTCGGTTCATACTGTCTTACACATCGTTTTTAGTCGAATGAATAGTCTTCTATAATATTTTTCAACATAATCATAGAACTGTATGATAAAATTTAACTGAATAGATAGTGTTTTTTCATCTGAAAGAGTGGCGTTTGGCTGAGTTTGTCAGGTCAACGTTTTCCTCTAATGGGATTAAAGTTAATTCTTTTTAATGAATTATCACGGATTTTTTACGTTCTGATTTAAACAGGAAAGATTTGAAAGAGGAGATGAAAGTGATGGACGTGGATACAAAAAAGAGAACAGAAAACATTGATACAGATGTTCAGGATCCGATGTTTACAAATGACTCCCGTTTTAAACAGGGGAGAAAAGAAGTGTTAATCGGTGTGGGCCTCGTCATTTTCAACTTCCTTTGGTGGTTCGGTTTTGCTTATGGTTTAGGTTCAGCTCGTCCAGAGGAATATCAATATATTCTCGGTTTTCCTGCCTGGTTTTTTTATAGCTGTATTGGAAGTTTGGTCATTATGAGTATTTTAGTCGTTTTCTTCGTGAAAAAATACTTCGTTGAGGTTCCTTTTGATGATGAGTCGAATGAGGAAAAATAAGATGGAATGATTATATAAGGAAGAAGGGGTTTTATGAATTGGGGAGTTCTTTTTCCGTTAATTCTTTTTTTTATTGTAATTTTAGGTGTCGGTATTTGGTCTTCTAATTCTAGGATGAAAAAGAAGCATGTGTTCTTAAATGAATATTTTTTGGGAAGTAGAGAAATCGGTGGATATATTTTAGCGATGACGATGATGGCTACATACGGAAGCGCTAGTAGCTTTATCGGGGGCCCAGGTGTTGCCTATTCAAAAGGTCTCGGTTGGGTTCTATTATCGATGGCCCAACTCCCAGCAGGATATTTTGTATTGATGGTTTTAGGAAAAAAATTTGCTATTGTGGCGAGAAAGTATGAAGCGATAACGTTAAATGACTTTTTAAAGGCGAGATATCGTAGTACAACAGTAGGGATCATCGGTGCATTAAGTATTATTATCTTTTTATTTTCTGCTATGGCGGCTCAATGGGTCGGAGGAGCCCGTTTAATCGAATCGATTACAGGGATTTCCTATAACAGTGCATTATTTATTTTTGCATTAGCCGTTCTCATTTACGTTGTTATTGGTGGATTTCGTGCCGTTGCAGTAACGGATGCGATTCAAGGAAGTATTATGTTTGTTGGTACGATACTTTTGCTAATTGCTACCATTATTGCCGGTGGTGGCATTGGTAATATTATGGCAGATTTAACTGCGGAAAACCCGAATTTAGTTAGTCCTTTCGGTGCAGAAGGAGACCTCACACCTCTTTACGTTTCTTCCTTCTGGATTTTAGTCGGAGTCGGTGTTGTCGGATTACCTCAAGTAACTGTTCGTGCCATGTCGTATAAAAATGCGAAGGCGATGCATCGGGCCATCATTTATAGTACGATCTTCGTCGGCTTTATTATGCTCGGTATGCATTTGATTGGTGCTTTTGCTCGATCAATTATTCCAGGAATTGAAGTCGGAGATACAGTTATGCCGACCATTGCTATGGAAGTATTGCCGCCAGTTTTAGCGGGACTTGTATTAACAGCACCGATGGCAGCGATTATGTCAACTGTGGATTCGTTGCTTATTTTGGTTAGTTCGGCAGTAGTGAAAGATGTATATATTAGTTTTATCAATCCCAATGCTTCAGAAAAGAAAATGAAGAATGTTAGTTTTTTCGTCACAGCAATTTTGGGAATCATCGTTTTCTTAATCAGTTTAAGTCCACCGAATTTTTTAATCTGGTTAAATTTATTTGCCTTTGGTGGATTGGAGTCAGCCTTTATTTGGCCGGTCATTTTCGGTCTGTATTGGAAGGGCGGAAACAAATATGGTGCGATCGCTTCTATGATCGTTGGGGTTGGATCGTATATTATGTTCCACACCTTTTATCCGAACGCTTTTGGCATGCATACCGTCGTTATACCGATTGTTTTGTCCCTCGTTTTCTATGTTTTCGTTAGCTTAATATCAGGTAAATACGAGAGTAAAGCCCGATTACATTTGGAGTGAATTTCTTTTTAGTTAATCGATAAAAAAGAGTTTACAAATATTTTTCAGTAAGTTTGAGGGAACGAGCTAAGCATATCTGGTAAGTATATTCATTATTAATTGGACGTTTCAAAAAGAATAATGTTTTTTTAGTGTGCTAACTGAATACGTAGAGTGAAAAGGGATAAGGTTTTCATAAGATAAAATGATCAATCCGTATATACTTACGTGCATATTCGGATTGATCATTTTTTGTTGAAAATATTTTGTGTAAATTTTTTCATTTTTTGGGGTGAATGAATTTCTCCGTGTACTGGGAAGTTGTCATATCAATACGGTCAGATTACTTTTCTGGATCTTCTCCGATAATTCGAACTTCCCTTTCCAATTGGACGTTGAACTTTTCTTTCACCGTTTTTTGGACGTGTTCAATTAGTGCGATATATTCGGATGCGGTAGCATGATCAATATTGACGATAAATCCTGCATGTTTTTTTGATACTTCTGCGCCACCGATACGGACTCCTTGGAGATTACTGTCTTGAATTAATTTTCCAGCAAAATAACCTGGAGGTCTTTTAAACACACTACCACAAGATGGATATTCCAATGGCTGTTTAGATTCTCTACGGTATGTTAAATCATCCATAACCGCTTTAATTTCCGAATAGTTTCCTTTTTTTAATTGAAAAGTAGCTTCCAATACGATATCTCCCCGTTCACCGATATTGCTATGGCGATAGCCTAAGTCCAATTCGGAAGCTTCTCTTTTTACAAGTTGGCCGTTTTTGTCAACGACGATACAATAATCAAGTACATCTTTTATTTCCCCACCATAGGCACCCGCATTCATGAAAAGGGCTCCACCGACTGTTCCGGGAATACCACAGGCGAATTCGAGACCGGTTAAGCTTGCATCCAATGCTTTTCTGGATGTGTCGATGATTGCTGCACCACTTTGTGCGGTAATCGATGTACGAGTTACGGTAATTTTGTTTAAATGTTTTAATGACAATACGACTCCACGAATTCCCCCGTCCCGAATAATTAAATTCGATCCGTTTCCTAATAAAGTTAGTGGTACTTTATTTTTTTTGCAATATGAGACTAAACGTTGAACTTCTTCATATTTCGTTGGTGTGACGAAAAAATCTGCTTTGCCACCAAGCCTTGTATACGTATGATTTTTTAAAATTTCATTTATGGCAATTTGGTCTTTATCGATTATTTCCAGTAAGTCTTCATATATCCGTTTGTTATCCATTCTTGTCATTCCTTTATTTAAAGTTGATGAAAGAACACTCACCATCTTTATATTAAAGTGAATCAGTACTATTGGCAACAGCATGGGCCCATTTCTTTATTATCATATTTTGTATTGAAAAAATGGTTCATAAGTGCTTTCCTATTTTCACAAAAATGTAATGCAACGTACGGTCAATCTTAAGCAAGGTTATCTAGACAAATCAAATAAAAATAAGTAATATGAGAAAAGAGTGAATTTTGCCCGCTCTATGATCCCACGATTATAAGAAGAAAAACGTTTGCACTTTTACATGCTTGTATTTCCATAGCAAAGAAAAATGATACCCAAATTCTTGTGAAAACTACCGAAAAGAATAATCCGATTTGGAAAAGGAGCAGAGGCATGAAAGAAATAAAAGCGATAATTTTCGATTTGGATGGCGTAATTACCGATACAGCTGAATACCATTATTTGGCATGGAAACAGTTGGGTGAAGAGTTAGGCATTCCCTTCGATCGGACATTTAATGAACAATTAAAAGGTGTTAGTCGGATGGAATCATTGGAAAGAATTTTAGCTTACGGAAACAAGTCGAACGTCTATACAATGGAAGAAAAGGAACAGTTTGCTGAAAAGAAGAATGAAATGTATAAACAACTGATTCAAAAAATTACACCGAAAGATTTGCTTCCTGGCATAGAAAATTTTATGCGAGAGATTAAAGAAAACGGAATCAAAATAGGGTTAGCTTCCGCAAGTAAAAACGCGTTTACGGTCATCGAAAGGCTTGGTGTTGGTCACTATTTTGACACGATTGTTGATGCGGCTACGGTAAAAAATAGTAAGCCGGATCCGGAAGTGTTTTTAAAAGCAGCGGATCAATTAAATGTTCCTTACGAAAACTGTGTCGGCGTTGAAGATGCTCAAGCAGGCGTTGAGGCAATTAAACGTGCAGGGATGTTTGCCGTCGGTGTTGGAAATGCAGAACAGTTAGCAAGGGCCGATCTCGTCGTCAGTTGCACGAGTGATTTGAAATTAGATGACATCAAACGTGCGTTCTCAGAGAATTGAGTTTAGAAAAGGCTGCATAGGAAGTAACATACTTCTTTAAGCAGCCTGTTTTAATTAAAAAGCGTTTAACAAAAGTTTACGAATTATCATTATGTACTTAACATGTACTCGACGAACGATTCCTTCCTACTAGGTGGAAAAGATTTTTACATCAAAAAAAATCCGATACGAAAAGGTGAACCTTGACACTCATTAAGTTAGGCCTGTAAAGGTTCACCTTCCTTATTAGGGGTGCTTATTAATTATATAAAGAAGATGGTTTCCAATAAATAAATAGCCTAATTTTCATCTGCTGGAAATTTGAGACCAATTTGCTTCCGTGCTTCTTCCATGATTTTGGCCGTTGTCAAAGACCGATGGAACGTATTTACGGAAGATTCCGTTTCTCCACGTTCAATGGTTTCGATAAATGCTTTTGCTTCATAATACATCGTATTTTCCACTTGGCTTTGACTAATATCTTCAATCGTACCATCGTTATAATGGATTTTCACATCACTTGGACTTGAGATTTTATCGATAATAATCGTTCCCTTTTCCCCTTGAATTTCGGAGGGAATAAAAGAATTTGTGATTTTAGAGAAATGAACAGCACCTTCCATATCATCGTAGCGGAATAAAATACTACCCGATCCATCCACTCCCGATTCCAACATATAGGCATTTGCTTTTATTTCTTTCGGTTCACAAAATAAAGTAACCATCGGATAAATACAGTAAACACCGATATCCATTAATGCACCGTTCGACAATTCCGGTTTAAAGGCATTGAGAATAATCCCCTCTTTATATTTGTCATAGCGAGAGGAATATTGGCAAAAATTACCAAAATACCGACGGGTTTTTCCTATTTTATGTAAATTGTTTTGAATACTGATAAAACTAGGAATAAATGTGGACTTCATCGCTTCCATTAACAAAACTTTATGATCTTTTGCTACTTGAATCATCCGTTCAACTTCCTTGGAGTTGGAAGCCAGTGGTTTTTCACAAATGACATGTTTTCCGTTTTGTAAAAATAAAATGGATTGTTCGGCATGGAAGGCATTTGGGCTAGCGATATACACCGCATCCACTTCATCAGACTGAGCCATTTTCTCTAAGTCCGTATAGATGTTTTGAACTCCGAATTTTTCTGCAAACTGTTTTGCTGTTTCTTCTGTACGGGAGTAAACAGTTGTTAATTTAAAACCATCAATTTTTGATGCAGCATCAATAAATTTTTCAGTAATCCAATTTGTTCCGATAATACCAAAACGTACCAAAATATATCACTCCAAAAGTTAGATTTTAAATAATTTATAGATATGTTAATAATTCCTTCATTTCATTTATAACTAAATTCGCTCCGTCTAGTTCGCCATCTTTTTTAAATGTTGCATAGTCACAGCCAACAACAAAGAGGTTATTTTGTTTTCCCGCTTCCACATCTGACGAACGATCACCGATCATCCATGCATGTTTCAATCCGTGGTTCTCAAGAATTAATTTGACTAGATCCACTTTAGAAGTTGTTTGGAACTCATCGGCTGAATAAACTTTTTCAAACAATCCTTCTAAACCACAATAATTAACGACGCCTTTCACATAATCTTCCAATCCGTTACTAGCAACAAACAGTCGATATCCCCTTTGATGAAGGGTTTGTAATGTTTCCCTAACCCCAGGATATAAGTTCCCATTTCCATTTTTTAATGCTTCCATTTCCAATTCTAACATTCGTTTACTGGCATAATCTCGAGCTTCCTGTGATGCTCCGGGAAGTAATTTATCCCAAATTTCATCTAAGATCATACCTAAACAGCGGTACATTTTTTCAATTGGAGGAATATCACCATGAAAATATCCCTTTTCTTTTAATGATTGAAAAGTTAAAAAATATACATCATTTAAAATCGATTCAGTCTGAAAAATCGTTCCATCGATGTCAAAGATAAGCGCATCCGGTTTGTTTGCTATAACCATTCGATCTCTCCTCCAATAATTTGTGATATTCATTTCACAATCTATTTTATTATAGCATTTTTAAAAGAAAATTATTGAGATGGTATGGTTTAATGTAAAATGAGTTTCGTTTGAACAAGGTTTACTAGATGACTAAATTTTTTATTCCCTTTTGTCATTGTTCATCAAAAAACTTAGAAAGTAGAAATTGTATAAGAACCAAATATGGATATTTCTTAAAATGGATGCCTGGTCAGTTGTTTCTTTGCTATAATAAAATATGTGTTTATTGCAATCATAGTATATTAATGGAGGGGTTGACAATGAGTTGGA
Source organism: Fervidibacillus halotolerans (assembly GCF_026547205.1). Lineage (GTDB taxonomy): Bacteria > Bacillota > Bacilli > Bacillales > Caldibacillaceae > Fervidibacillus > Fervidibacillus halotolerans. The sequence goes on from NZ_CP106877.1 coordinate 2,858,672, forward strand.
AAGCAACCGCCGATAAGTGGCTTCAATTTCAAGATTTGGACGAAGATTTGAAACAACAACTAACGAAAATTAAAGATGATGAATCGAGTTTGGAAGAGCTGTTTTATAAAAATTTGGAATTCGGCACAGGTGGAATGCGGGGAGAAATCGGACCAGGTACGAACCGTATGAACGTGTATACTGTTCGGAAAGCCTCTGTTGGATTAGCCCGTTATTTGTTAAACAAAGGGGAGGACTTTGCGAAAAGGGGAATTGTCATCGCCTATGATTCAAGACATATGTCACCTGAGTTTGCATTAGAGACAGCAAAAACGGTCGGAAATTACGGAATTAAATCGTATTTGTTTAAAGAATTACGCCCGACACCGGAATTGTCCTTTGCGGTACGATATTTGAAGGCAGCTGCGGGGGTTGTGATTACAGCGAGCCACAACCCGCCGGAATATAACGGATATAAAGTATACGGGGATGATGGGGGACAATTACCTCCGAAACAGGCCGATCAATTAACGAATTTTGTCAACGAAGTGTCGGATGAATTAACGATTCCTGCGCTGACAAAGGAACAACTGTTAGAAAAGGGATTATTAGAATATATTGGAGAAGAGATTGACCGGGAATACTTGGAACATGTGAAATCGATCAGTATCAATCCGGAATTGATTAAAAAAGTAGGGAAGGATTTAAAGATTGTCTTTACTCCATTACACGGAACATCCAACCGCTTGATTCAACAAGGCTTAAAATTATTTGGCTTTGAAAATGTTACCGTTGTAAAAGAACAAGAAATGCCCGATCCGAATTTTTCGACGGTCAAATCGCCGAACCCTGAGGAACATGCAGCATTTGAATTGGCCATTCGTTATGGGAGAGAAATCGATGCGGATCTTTTAATTGGAACCGATCCGGATGCCGATCGATTAGGAGTAGCTGTTAAAAATAGCGAAGGTGAATATCAAGTACTAACCGGTAATCAAACGGGTGCAATCATGCTCCATTATTTATTATCCCAAAAAAAGGAAAAAGGAATGTTGCCAGAAAATGGTGTTGTTTTGAAAACGATTGTTACGTCAGAAATTGGTAGACAAATTGCAGAAAGTTACGGACTTCCGACTGTGGATACGTTGACGGGCTTTAAATTTATTGGTGAAAAAATCAAACAATATCATTCGACAGGCGAACACGTTTTTCAATTCGGATATGAAGAAAGTTATGGATATTTAATCGGTGATTTTGTTCGGGATAAAGATGCGATCCAAGCCGCTTTATTCGCATGTGAAGTAGCTGCCTTTTACAAGCTTCAAGGGAAAAATTTGTATGATGCGTTAATGGATGTTTATGAAAAGTACGGTTATTATAAAGAATCGATGCAATCTTTAACCTTAAAGGGTAAGGAAGGTTCCGAACAAATTGCCCGTATTTTAGACGAGTTTAGGAATCATCCACCGAAGGAAATTGTTGGAACTGAAATTATTGCTATGGAAGATTATAAGAAAAGTATACGAAAAGAATTTGCCGATGGAAAATTAAGTCCAATTAGTCTTCCAAAATCGAATGTATTGAAATTTTACCTAGCAGACGACTCTTGGTTTTGTGTCAGACCATCGGGAACGGAACCGAAGTGCAAATTTTATTTCGCTGTTAAGGGAAAAACGTTAAATGAAAGTGAAAGATTACTCGATCAGTTGCAATCTTCCGTCATGGAAAAAGTACGGGAGATAACAAAACAATAAACATTCCTTCATCTCAAAAAGAGGGTGTCCCAAAAGTAGCTGGGACACCCATTCTTCGTTTGAAAATAACAAGGATTTTCTAAAATAATGTCGTTTTTGGTTCATACACGTATAACAAAAGACAGACGCTTTTTCGTAGACACGGCCTAGCCTTTTCGATTCGAATGCTCGTCTGTGGGCCTTCGATTCGTGCTGTTGCTGTCAATTGCGGCAACCTTCTCTTTCATCGACTTACGGGCTTATCGGATATCTCCTTTTTAAATAAGAAACAATATTTATATTTAAAATAGGCACGTATAAAAGATCCAATTAGTCTTTAAACATTGGATTTCCTTTCATGCCAATCCACAGGTCCGTTTGTTCAACTTGGGCGGCAAGTTGTAGTAGGCGGTGTTCTTCCCCTTTTTGTGTCATCACCTGTACACCTATTGGTAGGCCGTCAGCTGTCACATGAATCGGTACAGACATAGCAGGTTGTCCCGTTAAATTGGCCAATTGGGTAAAAGGGGTATATGTCAAACTTGGTAAAAACATGTCGTAAATGATCTGTTGTTGCTCTTCTTTGCTTGCATTTGCAATGTTTTTTTGTAATTCCAATTGGGCATCTTTAGAATGGGTTAGTTCACCGACTTTTGGTGCTGGAAATGCCGTCGCTGGTGTAATAAAAAAATCGAAGTGACGATGGAAATTGGCCATTTTTTCCGCTGCAAGATCCCATGAAGCCAAACTTTCAGCGTATTCAGCTGCAGAAAGCGATTTTCCTGCGACGTGAAGAACCCAGGATTCAATTTCCATATCATTTTCTGTCAAAACCCTACCAAAAGCCTTTTCCAAACTGCGAGCGGTGGCATTCATTTCTCCACTGTTCATTATGTAATAATCTTTCATTAATTGAATTCCATCGATTGGTAATTCTCGTTCTTCAATTATATGTCCTTGGCGATCGAGCCATTTAACTATTTTTTCTACCGCCTTCTTTGCTTCATCACTGACGGGGGTATCAACAGGTGATTTTGTTGAATAGGCAATCCGCAGTGTTTTTTTCAGTGGCTTGTTTAGCACGTTTACATAACCCTCGGTAAATAATGGGGTTTGAAAAGCTGCTTCTGGCTGAACGGTTTGCAATAGCTCAAGTAATGCAGCACTATCCCTTACACTACGACTTAATACAAAATTGATTGCGGCCCCTTGCCAAGCCCTTCCATATCCTGGTCCAACGGGTGTTCTGCCACGTGTCGGTTTTAATCCGAATAAACCAGTAAAGGATGCAGGAATACGAATGGAGCCACCACCATCACTAGCTCCCGCGACGGGTACGATGCCTGCTGCAACACTGGCTGCTGAACCTCCGCTAGACCCACCGGGAGAATAATTAGTATTCCATGGATTTCTCGTCGGTCCATAAATTTCTGGTTCGGTAATATTTTTTAACCCGAATTCTGGTGTATTCGTATGCCCCAAAATAGAAAAACCAGCATCGCGAAGGGTTTTTACAAAATGGGCATCGTGGTCGGCAATATGATTTTTTAATAATCGAGAACCTGAAGTAATTGGTTCTCCCTTTACATTTTGGGATATATTTTTTAATAATAAGGGTACACCGTAAAAAGGAGTTTTCGCGTCGAGGGAATCTAATTCTTGCAAAGCTCGCTCAATTCGTTCATGGACGACAGCATTGATGGTTGGATTCACTTCCTCCAATCGCTCAATCGCAGCCATTACAATTTCCTTTGCATGAACTTCTTTCCTTTTAATTAACGTAGAAATTTCTACAGCGTCTAATTGTATGTATTCATTTTTTTTCATCACAACTCACCTCATCCACTATGTTATTTTTTTATTGTACTGGAGTTTTCTTATGAATTTCAAAAGTGATATTTTTTAAATGCTACTGTGAAATTTGAAAATGTTCAATGGACGTACTGTATAATGAAAATAATTATAGTGGATATGACAACTTAAGTTTAACAATGATTTTTAAACATAACTTTAATACACCCTTGAATTTTGTTATGAAATAAAAAAAGAAGGGAATTATATCCCTTCAAAATTAATCGTTATCCCCGACAAAATACAGAGGAGGATCAATCGCAAGTACCGGTTTCCCATTTACCACGATCCAAATATAACTATATTCCAAATCGATATCGTGATGTTCCCGTAAATACGCATGGAGCGCTTCTTGAATATCAAATAAATAATACGCAAGTTCTTCCGTTAAAAACGGGATGTCAAAAGGTAAAGTAAATTCGAGATAAATATCGTTTTCCGGATTGTACGCTGCCATTGCCGTATCCTTTTCCGCTGGCAAGGCAAGTACAAGAGTAGTAGTTAATAATAAGGCAATAAGTAATTTTTTCATCTTCTACTCGCTCCTTTAAATAATTTATTTTCAGCGGATTCCCCGCCAATTACCGATAGAAAGGCTTGTACAACTTTCGGATGATACAATGTTCCACTATTCCGAACGATTTCTTCCATGGCTTCTTCCTTCGATAAAGCTTTCCGATAAATACGGTCCGTCGTCATTGCATCGAAGGAATCGACAACGGCTACGATGGCAGCACCGATATGAATTTCGTCTCCTTTCAAACCATAAGGGTAGCCACTTCCATCATAACGTTCGTGATGCTGTTCGACGATAACAGCCGCCTCTTTTAAAATTGGGATTCCGGAATCAATTAAAATATCTTTGCCGTATATCGGATGTTTTTTAATAATTTCCCACTCTTCATCAGTTAATTTACCAGGTTTTTTTAAGATATGATCAGGAATGCGAACTTTTCCTATGTCGTGTAAATACGAACCTATATTTAAAGTATGTAAATCTTTTAGTTTTAATTGTAGTTTCTCTCCAATCATCATAGAATAGCGCATAATTCGCGAACAATGATTTTTCGTATAACCGTCCTTTTCTTCGACAATTATACTTAAATTCTTAATTTCTTTTACTATATTGCTATAGTGATGAAAAATAGGTTGAGATGAGATGTATAAAAACTCTAATTGATTTACTGATTGAATTATGCAATTATCTTTAATTGATAATGCACTAATATTATCACCCTGATGGAGTTCTATTTCTTGGTTATTGATGATTAACTTTGCTTCACCATTTAAGATATAAATAAATTCTAGTCCGTTCCAACCTTCAACAGGGCCTATTCCCCATCGTGTATTTTTCGATAAAGTATGTTTTATAACCTCTGTACCATCATAAGATGCTAATAATTCAATAGTCATGTCTCCTGTTTCTACCTTTTCGATTACCTGACCCTTTTCGTTAAAAATTACTCCGAAATCTTTAAATTGTTGCATACTTAAGCCTCCGAATCGGATGAATCTGTTTGAGTCTATTATATTGTACTTTTTCATTCTTTCATAGAAAAAATGTTCAATTTATTAAAAAAACCGGCCTTTTTTACTAATAATCAGGAAAAAAGTCCTAAAAAACCGTTGAAATTCGTCGAAAAATGGCCGATTTAAATGAATTGTGAAAAATCGAGTCATCGAATACTAAACCCTATCCTATTCTCTTCATTTGTCTAAAACTGTCCAATTTTTGTTTCAATCTGGAATAGTATTGTTTAAATTTGTGAAAAAAATTGTTTAAATGCAATGAAAAAATGTTTAAAATCCGAAACATTTATTTCAGTTCTGTAAGTGTCTTTGCTTCCGATCAATGTTGTTTGGAGAAATTTTTTTAATAAAAAAGGAATAGGAATCCAAAAAAGTTTAATTTACATTTTATAAAAAGACCGCACGATCCGTTTTCATCCTGTGGATTTTTATGTATTTTTCCTTTATAGTAAAAATAGCATTTATGAGCAAAAAATATGAAAGTCCAACGATTATAATGGAGGGTAAAAATGAAAGAACCATTATTTTTACAACCGGTATTTCAAGAACGAATTTGGGGAGGAACGGCTTTACGGGATGTTTATGGCTATGAGATACCTTCTGATCGGACAGGAGAATGCTGGGCTATATCCGGACATCCAAATGGGCAAAGTATTGTGAAAAACGGAGCATTCGCTGGAAAAACATTAGGTGAACTGTGGGGATCAAATCGGGAACTTTTTGGCAATCTTGAAGGGGATGTTTTTCCGTTACTCACAAAAATTTTGGATGCTAATGCAGACCTTTCTGTTCAAGTTCATCCAGATGATGCCTATGCCAAGGAACATGAAAACGGTGAACTTGGAAAAACGGAATGTTGGTATATTATCGATTGTAAAGAAGGAGCGGAACTTGTTTTCGGTCATACAGCGAAAACGAAGGAAGAATTCGTTCACCAAATTGAAGCAGGGAATTGGGATCAATTGTTACGTCGAGTCCCAATTAAAAAAGGAGAATTCTTCTACGTACCGAGTGGTTCCATCCACGCACTTTGTGAAGGGACACTCGTCCTTGAAACTCAACAAAGTTCGGATACGACTTATCGTGTTTATGATTATGATCGGACGGATGCGAACGGAAATAAGCGGGAATTACATTTAGATAAGGCGATCGATGTTACTACCATCCCCCATCAAGATCCTCAACTTAATATAACTACGGAAAAAAGGGAAGGAGCGGAAATTACGACCTTTGTCCAAGCTCAATATTTTTCCGTATATAAATGGGATATAGACGGAGATCTCCATTACACTCAAACGCATCCGTTTCTATTAATGAGCGCTTTGTCAGGGGACGGCTCTTTAGAGATCGATGGAAAAACTTATCGTGTGAAAAAGGGTGACCATTTCATCATTCCTGCAACCGTTCATCAATTTACAATGAAAGGTGAATTGGAACTGATTGTCGCCCATCCGTAATGTTCCTGGCATGTTTTGTGTGATATTGAACATAAAATGAATATCTAATAAATCATTTCCAACCGAATACAATAGGAGCGATGATTGTGAAACTAGGATCCATTGAAGCAGGTGGAACGAAATTTGTTTGCGCTGTTGGAACAGAATCAGGGGAGATTATCGATTGGATTACGATTCCAACGAAAACACCGGATGAAACGATTCCAGAAGTGCTCGCTTTTTTCCAAAAACATGAAATCGAAGCGATGGGAATTGGTTCCTTTGGGCCGATCGATGTGAAAAAATCGAGCCCGACGTACGGAAATATTTTAAATACACCGAAATTACCTTGGAAAAACTACCCGTTTTTAGAAAAAATTCAAGAACAATTGCAAGTACCCACAGGTTTTACGACGGATGTCAATGCTGCGGCTTTAGGGGAATACGCTTATGGAGCAGCGAAACATACGGATAGTTGCCTGTACATTACAGTTGGAACGGGAATCGGTGCAGGAGCGGTCATTAACGGAGAATTACTGGAAGGTTTTTCCCACCCGGAAATGGGTCACATTATTATTCGTCGTCATCCGGATGACCGTTTCGAAGGGGTTTGTCCTTACCATAAAGACTGCCTCGAAGGGATGGCATCCGGTCCTGCGATCGAAAAACGTTGGGGGAAAAAGGGGATTGAGTTGTCGGAGAGAAAAGAAGTTTGGGAGCTTGAGGCGTATTATATCGCCCAGGCACTCGTTCAATACATTATGATCCTTTGCCCAGAAAAAATCATTATCGGCGGTGGTGTTTCCCAACAAGAGACGATCTTCCCCCTTGTTCGTGAAAAGGTAAAAGAACTATTAGGAGGATATTTCACCCAACCGGAAGTAACTGAACAAATTGATGATTATATCGTTCCACCGGGACTGGAAAATAATGCTGGAATCGTCGGCGGTCTCGTTTTAGCAAAAATGGCATTGGAATCAAAATAAGAAAAGAAAAGCTTTATGATGACGGTTTTGGTGACCGATTATCATAAAGCTTTTTTAATGAGTCCTCATGTATTTAATTAGCTATACTCGTTTCTCAATAAATTAAGAAGCTGGATTTTCAGTCTTCTAATGGGAGACAGATCAATAAATGCATAATCTGAGGGAGGATATTCTATAGAACCTTACACAAAATTCTTGACGGTACCGACGTTTTAGTTTTATGTATATTCAAATAATTGACAATTCAAAAAAAACAATTATTATTTTATTTAACAGATTCTATCATTAATAAATTAGGGATGATGCTATGGTTACAGAAATTCAACTTATTGGAGTAAATAAAGAATATAAGGGAGACGGTACTGTAACAGATGCTCTAAAAGATATCCATTTAAATTTTCATCAGCAGGAATTTACGGCCATTGTTGGTCCCTCCGGTTCTGGAAAATCCACTTTATTAAATTTAATCGGAACGCTTGACAAGCCCTCATCCGGTAAGATTTTATATAACAAAGAAGAAATCATGAACAAAGGAGCAAATAAAATTGCTGACTTTCGTTTTTCCAACATCGGCTTTATTTTTCAACAATTTCATCTCCTTCCGACTTTAACAGCATTGGAAAATGTTCTTTCCCCTTTATTTTCCCGAAGAGTTTCTTTCAATAAAAAGGAGCGGGCACAAGAGGTACTGAAACGAGTTGGGTTGGCGAATAAAATGGATGCCCTTCCTTCCCAACTATCGGGTGGTGAACAGCAAAGAGTAGCGATTGCAAGGGCGATCGTTCATAAACCGAGCTGGTTATTGGCCGATGAACCAACTGGAAATTTGGATACAGAAACAGGAAAACGTATTTATGAATTATTAAAGGAATTAAATGAACAAGACGGATGTAGCGTTTTATTTGTAACACACGATCCCAATTTAGCAGCAAACGCTAATCGCATCATTACAATAAAAGATGGTACGGTCATATCGGATGAATGCCAAGGTGGTGGAACATGATTCGGTTCATCTGGAAAAACTGGTGGCGGAAAAAAGGAAATTTTATTTTTTTAATTGTCGGTGTTCTTCTGATCGCTGCTGGACTTTTTTATTTAGTTGGCTTATCCCATGCAACGCAAACGACCATCGTCGATGAGCTACAAAAACGTTGGCAGGCATCCTATGATATCGTTGTGCGCCCTGCTGGAACCCGCAGTATTACTGAAAAAGACAACTTACTGGATCCGAATTTTTTGAGTGGACTTTCAGGTGGGATTAGCATTGAGCAATATGAACAAATAAAAGAGATCGACGGCGTTGATGTAGCCGCACCGATTGCGATAATCGGGTATTTACTTTTTTCAATCGACTTACAAGATCTCGAACTAGAGGGTAATGGCATTTATAGACTTGTGACCGAAGAGATAAATCATATCGGTATAAAAGAAAAGAAAAATGTTACCACAACATATTTTTCACGGGGTAATGATTAGGTTATACAGGAAAAATTTATCGAAACAAATGGACACTATTTTTTGGGGTTCCCCTTTGAAACATACTTTACAACTTGGAATCTATTACTTGCAGGAATTGATCCTGAACAAGAAGCGAAATTAGTTGGACTCGATCAGGCGATGCTATCCATAGGTACGAGTCGATATTTAACCGATGATGATATAAGTGAAAATATTTTACTTAATGTTGAGGCTTCTGAAACTGGGGAACCAGAAATTTACAGTTCCTCCATACCCGTTATCGTAAGCTCTCAGACTTATACAAATTATTTAGCGAATTATAAAATTGAGAAATTGGATTTGCCCTTTGACGATATCGAAACAGCAAGGGAAACTTTGGCAATGGTCGAAGAAAAGGGCGGAGAAAAATATTTAAATAATGTGAAAGGGAAAATCGTTCAAACATTTTCTTATCGTGACAAAGAAATTTACGCTCGTTTAGTGAATAGTCTTTCAGGATATGATATAGAAACGGGAGAACCGTATACGGAAAACCACTTAGGATATATCGATATTCCTCTTTTACATAAACCGAGTGGATTAAGTTATAAAGCGGTTACGAGCCCTTTTCCTGAAAATTGGCCCTATGCTTATGAACTGGAGAAAGTAGTTTATAATCAAGAACGAAATATTGAAGGATTTCGTGAACAAATTGATTATGATCGGCAAGATGATGGACAACCGATTAAGATTCAACCAAATTGGATTGGAATCTACGATCCTAGTAAATTAAATATATCGAAAGATCCCCTTAGTGAATTACCGATGGAAACTTACCGACCCGCAACTGCTGAATTAGTAATTGATGAAAATCTTAAGCCTATAAATCCGCCTGAGGTAATGAATCCAGAAATTAATCCGAGTAGTTTTTTAGGCAATCCTCCTACCATGTTGACGACGTTGGATGCTGCAGCATTAATCGCCGGGGAAAAACCGATTTCGGCCATTCGGGTTAAAGTGGCAGGTGTAGAGGAATTAAATGAGGAAAGTCAGGAAAAAATAGAAAAAGTTGCAACAGAAATTGAAGAAAAAACGGGATTGGAAACAGATATTACACTCGGATCTTCTCCCCATCTTACATTAGTTCATGTTCCATCCATAAATAATAACAATGCTTTAGGGTGGATTCAACAACCGTGGATTAAATTGGGCTCTTCAATCACAATATTTAAAGAAGCGAAAGTGGGATATTCGATTCTGATCTTTTGTGTCATAGCAGTTGCGATTGTATACGTCTGGGCAATGAGCCTCGTTTCGTTACTGACAAGACGAAAGGCGTTTGCTGTTTTGTTAGCAGTAGGCTGGAGACCTAGGCAATTAAGTAAACTCATGTTTGTAGAAGCTGGCATTTTAGGTAGCCTGGCGACCATAATTTCTTGGATGATGCTCGGTTTTGTCTATTTAACAGAAGAAGTTTCCGTTTCGGTAACACGGTTCCTTCTTATCGGATTCCTGAGTCTAATCATTTATTTAATCGGTGCAATTATTCCAGCACTCCTCGTTCGGAATATTTCACCGATGGAAGCGATCCGAAGTGGAGAAATTATTGTCACAAGTAAAAAGTTCTTAAAAACGAGCGGGATTTTCTCCATGGCTATGAACCACTTTTTTGGAAAATGGAAACGAAATGTTTTATCGATTGTTGCGATTGCGATGCCAGCGAGTTTACTTGCTTTATTCCTATACATTACCATTTCCCTTCGTGGAACGATGTACACGACATTACTTGGACAATATGTGGCTATGGAAGTGGGACCTGTCCATTATACTGCTGTAACCGTATCTTTACTGATTGCTATTTTAACTACGATCGAAATTATGTGGCAAAACATATCGGAACGAACAGAAGAAATCGCTCTGCTAAAGGCGATCGGCTGGAAAAATCGAAGCATCCGTATGCTTATTTGGACAGAAGGTATTCTGATTGGATTTGGTGCAAGCTTACTTGCAATTGTTGGAACTATAAGTATTCTAATGAGGCAATATAGCCAGCTTGAAACTGAAATTTTAGTCAGTATTTTATTTACAGGCTTGATTCCTATTACCGTTGCACTAATTGCATCGGTCATCCCTGCAGAAAAAGCAGCTTCCATCTCACCCATTGAGGGATTAAGAGGACAATATACAAATCAAAAAATCACAGAAAATCGAATAAAACGTTTCATCATGCTTTCCTTCTTTTTGATGATCGGGATCGTCATCTTCCTATTATTTCTGCTTTTTATAAAGTAAAATATCCTGTAACTTACGGACAAAAGAGGTAGTGTTTAATAGTAAGAGAATGGAAATAACAGATTCATCCGTCTTCACAAATTTTGAATATATTTATAGACACAAAATGTTTATTGGAGCGGGTGAACTAACAAAATGGGCGACATGAGAGTATATGAACAGGTATTTGTTATATACATTATGATAGCGGAAAAAACAGGATAGATAAGGATTAACCCTTTTTAATGGACAAACTTCTTCAAAAGGAATCCTTTATCCACTTATTTCACTAGAAATTTAGGTGATCATGTTGATTCGTATTCGTAATTTAACGAAATCATTTAAAAAAAGAGTTATTTTTGACAATGTAAATGTAGATTTCCACTCAAATCGAATTAATTATTTGATTGGAGCGAATGGCTCCGGCAAAACGACATTAATAAAGTGTTTAATTCAATTAGAATTATATAAGGGGGATATTTTGTTCGACTCCAAATCTTTGAATAACATTCGGGACCGGATTGGAGTAGTATTTGATCATCCCCCTTTTTATACGAAGTTATCGGGTTTCGCTAATTTGAAATTGTTGTCTAATCAAAAAAAGATTGATAAGGAATTGGTAACAAAATTAGCAGAGAAACTAATGATTCAAGATGTTTTATATAATAAAGTTCAATTTTATTCTTATGGTGAAAAGAAAAAACTTTCCCTATTGTTGGCATTATTGTCCAATCCATCTTATTTAATTTTAGATGAGATATCGAATGGGTTGGATTATGATTCGATGATTTTATTGAAAAAACTTTTACCAGAATGGGCGAAGACAAAAACGATCATTGTTACGGGACATCATTATGAATTTTATCAATCGATATACGATCACATATTTATTATAAATGATAAGAAAATATATGAGACTGATCATCTTGATGAAAGGATTAAGAGGATTTACAATGGTGAATCATAAATTCATTCATTTAACAAAGGTAGAATTATCCTATCAATTGCAATCCAAACTATTATTGTTAATAACGATTCTTTTCCTTATACTTTCGATAATTAATTATCATTCTTTATATCAGTATGCAGTAAATAATTATCAACTATTTCAAAAAACTGAGCAGGAAATGAGGGATCAAGGAGTTGATATTGAAGAAGAACTACAAAAGACACCGCGCATTTCCAATGATGGTAATGTCGAAACAATAGAGAATGTACTTGCCTATGATTTTAAAAATGTTCAAACTTCCATTAAAGCTTTCCATGCCAATCAAGTCTTAAATAATACATTCGGATGGTTGTCTCTCGTTTTTTTTCCATTCATTTTCTCGATTTATGGTATTGTTGTCGCAACATATGATTATCAATACAAAACGCTTAAACAAAAATTAGTTCATTCTACATTCAAGTCAATCTTTATGAGTAAAATTTTTTCCACATTGTTATTTTCCATCGTGAATATGTTCATTCTAACCATTGCATCTTTCATCATTCATCGTATTTTCTTCGATAAATTAAAGAAAAATATACCAATTAACGAATTTGTCGTTGAGAATGTAGGGGAAGATTCCAATCAATTGAAAATCATCTTGTTTGCATTTTTTGTTACGTTTTTATTTTCAATGTTAGGATTAAGTATTGGATTTATCGTAAAAAGTGCTTTACTACCATCAGTGATTATCATTTCAATTAATTTTCTCCTTCCCATTCAAGGAAAATACGATTTACGAAATCTGCTGGCTAATTTTGGTCATGAACTATTTACATTTAATCCAAATTTTGTTTTATTTCAGCCGGTCTCCGTTCCTTTATTTCAAGCGGGTGCTATAATTATAACTTTCATCATCGGACTCGTGATAATAAGCTATGTGATTGCTAGTAAACAAAGTAAATACGGATCTTAAAGAGATTTTTTTAAACATAAATCGGTGTAGAAGCGGTGATATAAATCTTTTTCCCACCCGGAAATGGGTCACATTATCATTCGTCGCCATCCGGATGACCATTTCGAAGAGGTTTGTCCTTACCATCAAGACTGCCTCGAAGGGATGGTATCCGGTCCTGCGATCGAAAAACGTTGGGGAAAAAAGGGTGTTGAATTGACGGACCGAAAAGAAGTTTGGGAGCTAGAGGCGTATTATATCGCCCAGGCACCCGTCTAATGCATTGTGATCCTTTGCCCTGGAAAAATCATAATTGGCAGTGTCGCTTCCCAACAAGAGATGGTCTTCCCCCTTGTTCGTAAAAAGGCAAAGAAACTATTAGTCGGATTTTTCACCCAATCGGAAGTGAATGAACAAATTGATGATTATATTGTTCCACCGGGCTTAGAGAACAATGTTGAAATCGTCGGGGTCTCGCATGAAAATATGGCATGGGAATTAAATGAAAAAACTAGAAGCTTTATGATAACCGGGATTTAGTGAGAGGTTGTCGTAAGGCTTTTTTTATTAGGGATTTTAACTCTTTTATTTATAATGGATATATAGATAGCGTTTTATTATTATAAAAAATTGCTAATGTAACATATCATATGGAAACAGGTGTTCCAAATTTGGTGCACCATTTTTTTAACGAAATAAGGTGAGGTAAATATGAAAAATCGGATATATTTGATGATCATCCTACTCTTTTTTGTCAGTTTATTTTTTGTAGTCTACTATGGAAAGGAAACTTTTTTGGTAAATAAAACGGTGAATAAAGAACAGAAGGAATATACTTACCATTTTGTCTTAATTCCTGAAGAGGAAGATAATGAATATTGGAGAACGGTTGAAAAGGGAGCCCGAGATGCGGCAAAAAAATATAGGGTTTATTTGGAATACATTGGACCGAGTCGAGCCAATATGGAAGAACATGTCCAAGTTCTGGATAAAGTAATTGCTGGAAAAGTTGACGGGATTATGGTCCAAGGTATAGCAGATGTGCAGTTTACACCTTTGATTAATAAGGCTATTAATAAAGGTATATCGGTAGTCACGGTTGATACCGACCTACCGGAGAGCGAAAGAGAAGCGTATATTGGTACAGACAATTATCTAGCAGGGTATATTGCAGGAAAAGCACTTATTGAAGATACAATAGGACCACAACAAGTTGGAGTTGTTATTGGACGAAAAGATGCCGAACATCAACAACTGCGGGTGGATGGTTTTAAAGATGCCATTGAGGAGGAAGAACGTATTGAAATTGTCGGTATAAAAGAATCAAAAATATCAAAAACAGGTGCAGTACAGGCAACGTATGATCTGCTAAAGGAAAATCCAGATATTACCGCTTTTTATGGAACGAGTGCCTTGGATGGAATTGGAATTTCACAAGTTATTCGAACGTTAAAACCAAATTTAGACCCTTACATTATCGCCTTTGATACGTTACCAGAAACATTGAAGTTATTAAAAAAAGGAGAAATTGATGCCTTAGTTGTTCAGCATCCATATGAAATGGGATATCGATCGGTGGAAACATTGATCCATATAAAAGAAGGGAATCATCCTGAAAAGTTGCAATATACAGAAACAGGGATTTGGCGTATAGAAGACCTTATTCAACAAAAGGGGACCTATTCTAATGAAGACGATCCGGAGTAAACTCATTACGTATTTTTTTGTATTCGTATTCATTTTTAATATCGTTTCCATTGCCATTTTTTTTAGTAGTAATCAATTAATGAAAGAATATAATTCCAGCTTTGAACGGTTTCTTTTGTTAAATTCCATCTCTCAACGAACGGTTGAAATAACTGATAAAGTTACCAGGTTTGTAGTAGAACGGGATTCGGTTTACGTTGTAGATTTTCACAAAATACGAAAAAAGTTGGAAAACGAGGCTTCTTCTTTAGAAAAAAGTATGCCTGAGATTGACAAATTTCAGATTCAAAAATACGAAAATATGATTGAAACATTGATTGAGCAGGGTGAATTGGCCATCGGTTTCGCCATAAGGGATGATATCGACCAATATCATTTTTATTTAGAAGAAGTTCAAAATACGGCCAGTTATTTGAAAGAAACGACATTAGATTTAATTGATTTGGAATTAACGGAGTATCAATTTTTTTACCAACAATTAAACGAGAGGAATCAATCCTTTCAAAAATTTATAATATCCTTATTCTCTACATCCGTTTTATTGGCAATCTTTTTTTCCCTTTGGTTTTCAAAGGAGTTGAACGAGCCGATTCAAGCATTGACCTCGATGGCTCAGGAGGTTTCAAAGGGGAATTTTAATGGAGAACCTGTCCGAATCCAATCGAATGACGAAATGAAAATTTTAGCAGAAACGTTTAATCGAATGCGAACGAATATCCGTGAATTGATTGAGGAAATAAAGGAAAAATCTGAGCAAGAAAAATTATTGAAGGAATTAGAATTGAAACATTTGCAAAATCAAATTAATCCACATTTTTTATTTAATACGTTGAACACAATTTCGAGGATGGCATTTTTAGAAAATGCTAATCAAACGACAAAATTAATTGGCTCTGTTTCATCTTTATTACGTTATAGTTTAGGAGATTTAAATCAATCGGTCACTTTGAAAGAAGAAGTACATTCGGTTGAGAACTATTTTTATATTCAAAGTACACGTTTTTTTGATCGGATTGCTTTTAAAACAGATATTGAAGAAAAATGCCTTGATTTGCCCATACCGCGTTTAATTTTGCAACCATTGGTTGAAAATGCATTTATTCACGGGGTTGAAGGCAAAGAAGATGGTGGAGAAATTCAATTGTCCGTATATGAGTTTGAGGAGTTGATCATAGTTGAAGTGAAGGATAATGGAATTGGTATGGATGAAGAGAAAGTCCAAAAATATTTAAACATGGATTTTGAAGGAAATGAAAATCATGCTGGGCATACGACAGGGTTAGGGCTAGAAAATGTAATAAAGCGATTAAAGCTTTTTTATGATCGGAAGGATATCGTGGATATTATATCGAAACCTCATCAAGGCACAACCGTTCGATTGTTGTTACCTAAAAAATATGAAAAAAAATTCGTAGCATTCATATGAGAAAACTGAAATACTCCGGTCAGTTTTGAGAGGTGATAACATATGGATTTGAAAATATTATTGGTCGATGATGAAATGATTGAACGGAAGGCAATGAAAAAAATAATTGAAAGTCATTTTGGAAAAGGAATCGTATGTGGAGAAGCAGCAAATGGAAGGCAAGCGATCCAAATGGCAGAAGAATTACATCCTAATGTCATATTGATGGACGTAAAAATGCCGGGAATCAATGGTCTCGAAGCAATTGAAATAATCAGGAAAAAGTACCCAGAAATGAAATTTATTATGGTATCTGCTTATGACTCATTCGATTATGCGAAAAGGGCAATGAAGGAAGGGGTAAAGGAATATATTTTAAAGCCTGCCTCAAAGGAAGAGACGATTGAAGCATTATTGAAAGTGTACCAAGAAATCGTACAAGAGGAAAAGCAATTAGAAAAGGAAAGGGAGTCTAAAATTATTGCTGAAAAACATTTCCTGCATAAGTTGATGGATTTCGATTTTAGCGAAGAATTAGAAAAAATAAAATTAGAACTATTTCCGGATATGCAAGCAGCCTTTTTTATGGTTATTGAATTCGAAAATGATGAGGATCAAATGACAATATCTAAAAAAATAAATGAATGGTCTGAAGGCTCCTTTATTCAAGATGAAAAAAATGATCAACAAATTTATTTTATAACGAATAAAAACGAGGTGGAAAAGGCAGAATTGTTAACCTTTGCACGAAAACTCTTCCTATTAGGAAAAGGTAGGAAATGGATTGGTGTCGGTTATCCATATTTTCGTTTGGAAGAAATGCCGAAATCTTTTAAAGAAGCTCGGATTGCCCTTTCACAAATGAAGGAAAATCCCATAGGCAGTTACGGTTTTCCAAATTTGACATCAAAACATTCTAAGGTGAATTTTGAGAAAATCATCGATGCACTTTTGCAAAACGAGACGTATATGGTTATGGATTTCATTCAACAGATTTTTAAAATAGAAGAGAAAAATGAAATACTTCAAGAATTATATTTTTCGATTCGGAATCAATTGAGGGAAAAAGGAATTGAACTTGAACAAATTCAAATAAAAAATATATTGTCACTTGATGATTGGCAAGAATTTATTAATTTATGCTCTCTGCAAGCTCGACAATTTTTTTCCTTACAAGGGTATGTGGATAAAGCAAAAAAATATATCCAAAATCGATTCAATGACTCAATCAGCCTTGAAGAAGTGGCAGAACATGTCAAGTTAAGTACTCCTTATTTTGCTAAATTATTTAAAGAAGAGACGGGAAAAACCTATACGGACTATTTAACCGAACTAAGAATGAGGCGAGCAAAAGAATTACTTTTAAACACGGATTTGACTTTTAAGGAAATTAGTTTTCAAGTTGGCTATCGGGATCCAAATTATTTTAGTCGTGTATTTAAAAAATATTTCAATCTTTCACCGAGGGAATATCAAAGCCAAATGTTAAAAAAATGAAGAAGATATGAAAATAGTACAGAAAATAAAAAGGTTTTGTTAGTTAAGAAAAGAGTACAATCAACTTGAAAGCGTTATCAAAGATAAAGGGGGAAAAGCGAGTGAAGAAATTTCGTTTGTTGTTTGCAGTTTTATTTGTCTTTTCCGTTTTTTTGACCGCTTGTAATAGCAATAATGAAAGTTCTGGTACGGGTGATAACGGGAAAGAGACTAGCTCAAAACTTGAAATTTTTAGTTGGTGGACAGGTGCTGGAGAAGAAGACGGTCTTTTGGCATTGATTGACTTATTTGAAAAAAAATATCCTGAGATTGAAGTGGAAAATGCGGCTGTTGCGGGTGGAGCTGGAACAAATGCGAAAGCGGTATTAGCTAGCCGGATGCAAGGGGATGATCCGCCTTCTACTTTCCAAGTTCACGGTGGAGAAGAATTAAATGCCAGCTGGGTAGCCGCAGGAAAAATGGAACCGCTCAACGATTTATATGAAAAAGAAGGCTGGAATGACAAGTTTCCCCAAGATTTAATCGATATGGTTAGTGTTGATGGAAACATTTATTCCGTTCCGGTAAATATTCATCGAAGTAATGTACTTTGGTATAACAAGAAAATTTTTGAAGAAAATGGTTTGTCCGTACCGACGACGTTCGATGAATTTTTTGATGTTGCTGAACAGTTGAAAGAAAAAGGAATTACACCTCTAGCATTAGGAGATAAAGAACCATGGACGGCAACCCATGTATTTGAAAATATATTGCTTGCAAAATTAGGTCCAGAAAATTACGGAAAATTGTGGACAGGTGAACTATCATTTACCGATAACCGAGTTGTTGAGGCTGCGGAAATATTTAAAGAAATGTTAAATTACATTAATGATGACCATAGTTCTAGAAACTGGCAAGATGCATCCCAACTCGTAGCGAATGGAGAAGCGGCGATGAATATCATGGGTGACTGGGCAAAGGGTTATTTTGTTAACGATCTTCAACTAAAGGTGAACGAAGATTTTGGCTACGTTCCTTCTCCGGAAACGGATGGGTATTTTATGGTTGTTACCGATACTTTTGGACTGCCGAAAGGGGTTAAAAATCCGGACGATGTGAAAAAGTTTCTTTCCGTACTAGGATCTGTTGAAGGGCAAGATGTGTTTAATCCGTTGAAAGGATCGATACCTGCTCGAATCGATGCGGACAAATCGAAATATGACGAGTACGGTCAAGATGCGATGGCTGATTTTTCATCGAGTACTTTAGCTCCAAGTTTAGCTCATGGTTCCGCAGCACCGGAAGGGTTTTTGACAAGGGTAAACCAAGCAATTAACATCTTTGTCACTCAAAAGGATGTAGATCAATTTATCGATGCTCTTGAAACAGCAGCACAAGATTTATAAGAATAGTGAACTTTGAAAATTTTCAAGAAATGTAAATTTATTTCCGTGAATTTGTTGAATTTCTAGGTTCTAAATATATGATTTAAGAAAACAATAGATTAAAAGTAAAATTTAGTGGGGGAGCAATTCCCCCTTTTCTTAGATTTAAATAAAAAACATAATATTCTAAAATTTTACCGATGGTTTGATGAGGAGGGGTGATGATGGAACCCGGAAAAAGTTTGAACATCGGAAATAAAACACGAGTTGAAGTGAAAAAAAGGAGAAAAATAACGAAAGATCAGTGGATGGCCATCTTATTTTTATCGCCTTCTATTATCATTTTAACCATTTTCGTATATGGCTTTATCGGTTGGACGGGTTATGTATCTTTAAGTAATTGGAATACGATTATCCCTGATTTTACTTTTGCTGGATTAAAAAATTATCTCTTTTTGTTTAGTGATTTCCGTTTTCAAGCCGATTTACGTAATACGATTGCATTTACGGTATTATTTATTGGATTAGTTATTATACTTGGACTCGGTTTAGGTATTTTATTAGACCAAAAAATGGTTCGAGGTGAGTCCATTTTTCGAAATATTTTTTTCTTTCCAATGGCTCTTTCCTTTGTTGTAACTGGAGTTGTTTGGCAATGGCTGCTTAATCCATCAACGGGAATCAATTTGTTTTTAAAAAAATTCGGTGTGGAGCCAAAATGGTATACCGATACGACGATTTTAGCTGGATTTCAATGGGGGAAAATCGAATTTGGTTTGCCCGTTGCTATTCTTGCCGTAGTTATTGCAGCCGTTTGGCAAATGACCGGTTTTAGCCTCGCAATGTATTTAGCAGGCTTAAGGGGAATTCCTGATGAAATTCGGGAAGCTGCCAAAATGGACGGTTGTAATGAATTTCAACTTTATTGGAAAGTAATTATTCCTCTTTTAAAACCTATTACAATGAGTGTCGTCATTATGATGGCCCATATTTCATTGAAAATTTTTGACTTAGTTTATGCAATGACAGGTCCTGGTGCGAATTTCGTAACAGATGTTCCTGGTGTGTACATGTTTGAAACGACTTTCAGAGGTAATTATTATGCCAATGGAGCCGCGATTGCCATCATTATGCTTTTGTCTGTCGCAATTTTTATCGTTCCGTATTTATGGAGTAATCGAAGGGGGAATTCATAATGGAGATAAGAAAATTACAAAAACCCCTTGTTTATTTGATTTTAATGTTGTTAAGTATATTTTTTCTTATTCCGGTATACGTGATGGTCATTACTAGTATAAAACCATTGGATGAAGTTTCGCTTACAGAAATGTGGTCGTTGCCTTCTACAATCGATTTGAGTAGTTACTCGGAAGCTTTTGGAAAATTAGCACCTAATTTTATGAATTCAATTTATTTAGTCGTTCCTGCCACCCTTTTTTCCGCACTATTGGGTGCTATGAATGGATACGTGTTGTCAAAGTGGAAATTTAAAGGCTCGGAATTTTTGTTTACATTTATTTTATTTGGAATGTTTATTCCCTATCAAAGTATTTTAATTCCATTAATTCAATTTTTACGAGAAATCGGTTTGTATAATTCAATTGCCGGACTCATCTTTGTCCATGTCGTATACGGTTTGCCAATTACCACCCTCATGTTTCGTAATTTTTATGCAAATATTCCCGATGAGATGATTGAATCAGCAAAAATTGATGGTGCAAACTTTTTAGGCATTTTTCGTCATATTATTTTGCCTTTATCTATTTCAGGATTTGTCGTCGTCGGAATATGGCAGTTTACAAATATTTGGAATGAGTTTTTATTTGCGGTGACCATTACCCAATCGGATAAACAACCGATTATGGTTGCCCTTCAAAATCTTTCAGGTAGCCAAATTGTTCAATGGAATGTGCAAATGGCAGGAGCCTTGATGGCAGCGATGCCCACCTTATTTGTTTATATATTATTAGGTAAATATTTCGTCCGGGGTTTACTAGCTGGTTCTGTAAAAGGATAGGTAGTGAAAAATATATTTATTTTGTTAGCCTTTATACCCAATGCATGCGGTATAAAGGCTTTTTTATTTGTTAATATGAACGGTTATCTCTCTAGTTCATAAATAGTGATATGAAATTATATTATTCAAAAAAATGAAGATCAGTTTTGTTTTAGTTAAAATTTTAGTAAAAAATATTGAAAAATACTTAATGTTGTTTTAGTCTATAAATAGAGAATAAACCTGGAGGAATTTTACTATGGATGTAAAAAAGTTAATTCCATTATTTCATAAAATTTTTTCCATCAGTGACAATCCTCGATTCTTTTTTGCACCTGGACGAATTAATTTAATTGGTGAACATACGGACTATAACGGAGGATACGTGTTTCCATGTGCCATTACGTTCGGTACATATGCGTTGGCAAGAAAAAGGGAAGACCGAACGATTCGAATGTACTCTGAAAATTTTCCTGGAGAAGAGGTAATCACTTTCTCTTTGGATGATTTAGAATATAATAATGAACATCGTTGGGCTAATTATCCGAAAGGGATGATTCGTTTTCTAAAAAATGCAGGATATTCCATTGAATTCGGCATGGATGTGTTTTTTTACGGGAACATTCCAAATGGTGCCGGATTATCTTCATCTGCATCAATTGAAATGGTAACGGGTGTGATGTTAGAGAAATTATTTGGTCTTAGCATCGATCGGGTAGAATTGGTGAAAATAGGACAAAGAGTTGAAAACGAATTCATCGGTGTCAATAGTGGCATTATGGACCAATTTGCTGTCGGGATGGGGAAAAGAGACCACGGAATTTTATTAGATTGTGATACCCTCGTCTATGAATATGTTCCCATTACATTAGAAAACTATGAAATATTAATTATGAATACGAATAAACGGAGAGAATTAGCAGATTCAAAATATAATGAAAGAAGAAACGAATGCGAACGGGCGTTAAAGGAACTTCAAAAATATGTAGAAATTCAATCTCTAGGTGAGTTGAAGAACGAAGAATTTGAAAAATTACAAATTTATTTAAGTGATGATAAGATTCGAAAACGAGCTAGGCATGCAATCTCGGAAAATGAGCGAACGATTCGAGCAAAGGAAGCATTAAATAACAACGATTTGAAAAGTTTCGGCCAATTGATGAACGAATCCCATCGTTCACTAAGGGATGATTATGAAGTAACAGGAAAAGAATTAGATACGATTGTTGAGGCGGCTTGGCAGCAAGAAGGTGTCCTTGGAGCAAGAATGACGGGAGCAGGATTTGGCGGTTGTGCTATTGCACTAGTAGAGAAGAGTAAAATCGAAAAAATTATAGAAAATATCGGAAAAATTTACAGAAAGAAAATTGGTTATGATGCAACGTTCTATTCTGTAGCAATCGGTGATGGTGCTAAAGAAATAGTAGAAGATGACATAAAATGTTAACTTCTGAGCGTTTAATAATCGTAGATGCATATCACGATATTAGCAAAAATATTAGGATGAATAAGGAAGGGTGATTCGATGAACATTTTAGTACTTGGGGGAGCAGGGTATATCGGTTCGCACGCCGTATATCAATTAATTGATCAGGGATACGAAGTTTGTGTGGTTGATAATTTACAAACAGGGCATAGGGATGCAATCCATTCCAAAGCGAAATTTTACGAAGGGGATATACGCGATCGGAATTTTATGAAACATGTTTTTTCTAATGAAAAGATCGATGGAGTGATGCATTTTGCTGCCAATTCTCTAGTCGGCGAGTCGATGGAAAAACCGTTAAAATATTACGATAACAACGTTTATGGGACGCAAGTATTGCTTGAGATGATGTTGGAGTTTGGTGTTCAAAATATCGTCTTTTCTTCCACTGCCGCAACTTATGGTGAACCTGAACAGGTACCGATTACGGAAGATATGCCAACGAATCCGACCAATACTTACGGGGAAACGAAATTAGCAATGGAAAAAATGATGAAATGGTGTGCCCAAGCCTCTGATTTACATTATGTAAGCCTTCGTTATTTTAATGTGGCAGGTGCAAGAACTTCCGGAGAAATTGGAGAGGATCACAACCCGGAAACCCATTTAATCCCAATTGTATTACAAACGGCTCTCGGTAAGCGTGATTCTATTACGGTGTTTGGAGAAGATTATCCAACAAAGGACGGTACGTGTATTCGAGATTATATCCATGTTGAAGATTTAATTGATGCTCATATTTTAGCATTGAACTATTTACAGCAAGGTGGCAAAAGTGATGTGTTTAATTTAGGGAGTAGTCAAGGTTTTTCTGTGAAAGAAATTATTGACACTGCTAGAAAGGTAACGAAAAGAGAGATCCCTTCAAAAATTGGGAATCGACGCCCCGGAGACCCAAGCATACTTATTGCATCTTCTGAGAAAGCAAAACGGGTATTGGGTTGGAGTCCACAAAAAACAAACATCGAACGAATTATAAAAGATGCTTGGAATTGGCACTTATCGAGACCTGATGGATATGAAAGATGAGGTGTAACAATGACTATAAATCAACTTATTCAGCAACTGATCGATGAAGGAAACCGCCTGAGGATGATTAAACAGGAGGATGAAATTTATATTAGGAATCGAATTCTTTCCTTATTAAAATTAGACACTTTTTCTATTGAAGAAAAAACAGAACCATTTTCAACATTGAACGGTAGTAAAGTAGATGAGGATTTGATAATTGTTGAATTGGTCGAAAGCATCGTAGAATATGCCACTAGGGAAAAATTGATTGATGATTATTTCGATGAAAAAGAAATATTTTCCGCAAAATTGATTGACTGTTTCCTTTCAAGGCCTTCTGAAGTGAATGAGAAATTTTGGCAAGATTATCGACAATCCCCTAAAAAGGCGACTGACGAATTTTATCATTTTAGTAAATTAAGTAATTATATCCAAATGAAACGAATTAAACGAAATATTTTTTTTCAAGTACCGACAGAGTACGGAGCTCTAGATATCACGATTAACCTTTCAAAACCTGAAAAAGATCCTAGGCAAATTGCTTTGGAACGATCTGTCCCAAAGGAAAAGGAATATCCGCGATGTCTTCTTTGCATTGAAAATGAGGGATATGCAGGGCGAATTGGTCACCCGGCAAGGTCGAATCATCGGACGATTCGAATTCCGATGGGGGAAGAAACTTGGTATTTTCAATATTCTCCATATGTTTATTATAATGAACACTGTATATTACTTTCTGAAGAACATCGAAAAATGAAAATTTCCCGGGAAACGTTTGAAAGATTGTTGAGATTTGTCGAGCAATTCCCCCATTATTTTATGGGGTCAAATGCTGATCTCCCAATCGTTGGAGGCTCTATTTTATCTCATGACCATTATCAAGGAGGACGCTATGAATTTCCGATGGCAAGTGCCAAATCGGATTACAACTTTAAATTGAAACAATTCCCTAATATTTCAGCATCAACTGTAAAATGGCCCATGTCCGTTATTCGCTTACAATCCCAGGACAAGGATGAGCTTGTTGAAGCTTCAGATTTTATTTTGAATAGGTGGAAGGAATATAGTGACCCTGAAATAGGAATTATGGCTTATTCAAATAATACACCTCACAATACAATTACACCGATTGCCCGAAGAAAAGGTAGGGATTTTGAAGTTGATCTCGTCTTACGAAATAATCGTACGGACGAAAAACATCCACTCGGTATTTTCCATCCTCATGAAGATGTTCATCATATAAAAAAGGAAAATATTGGTTTAATTGAAGTGATGGGTCTTGCAGTTCTACCTGCTCGTTTAAAGGATGAGGTGCAGGAAGTGGAAAAATATTTACGAAACGAACCAAATGAAATTGCAGATTATCATCTACCCTGGGCTATGGAAATCAAAAATAAATATGGAACCTTTCATAAAAATGAAATTCATAAAATCATTCAAAATGAAATTGGAATGAAATTTTTAAAGGTATTATCTGATGCAGGAGTGTTTAAAAGGAACGAAAAGGGTCAGAAAGCCTTTCAAAAATTTATCTCCTTTTTGAATAAGTAACTTTTATAGGTAGGAACGGATAGATTTCTAATAACCAAATAAATTTATTTGCCCTCTTTTTTTTGACACCTGCTATATCTTTTTTTTCAAAAAAGGATTTCAATGATTGAACATTTTGCTTTGATGGATGGAGGGCTTAACGAATTGAATTGAATATTTTACACATAAAATTTTAGTAAATGACACAGTTTACCTATATTGTTCAATTCAAAGGTAGAAAAATGAAATTAATGGAAAAGTTACCATGTTAAAAAGGAAAAGGTATGAAAACAACGAGAGATAAATTTGGAACGTTTAACGGAGAGACGATCTATAAGTATTCCCTAGAAAATGATAATGGGATGAAACTGTCTTGTTTAAACCTCGGTTGCATCGTAACAGATATTCTCGTACCAGATCGAGAGGGGAAGTTTGAAAACGTTGTCCTTTCCTTTAATAATGTAGACGACTATATTCGATATCAAACGTATTTTGGTGCCATCATCGGAAGGGTAGCAGGCAGAATTAAAAATTCCGAATTCGAGTTGAATAAGAAAAAATATTTATTATCTGCTAATGAAGGGAAACATCATTTGCACGGAGGTACGGATGGGTTTCATGAAAAAATTTGGAACGCTAGCACTTTTCAAACGGATCAGGAGGTTGGCGTAGAGTTTACGTATACAAGTAAAGATGGTGAGGGTGGATATCCTGGTAATGTTCATATTCAAGTGACGTACACTTTGACGAACGACAACAGATGGAAAGTGCGAATTAATGGTACGACAGACGAAACAACATTATTAAATATGACGAATCATACGTATTTTAATTTATCAGGGAATGGAAAAACGGATATTTTAAACCACCAGCTAACGATGAAAAGTGATCGATTCCTTGAATTAGATGAGGATCTTTTACCGACTGGGAAAATAATGGATGTAGAGGGAACGGTTTTTGATTTTCGTCATGGTCGAAAAATTCGTGACGGTATCTTATCACCCCATCCTCAAAATACAATCGTTGGAAACGGATATGACCATCCCTTTATTTTATCAGAAAAGAAAGAAGCCATTATATTGAAAGAGGGGACAAATGGAAGAAAATTGGTGATTGAAACAAATCAACCATCAGTCATTTTGTATTCAGGTAATTCTTTGAAGGAAGATTATGCGATTAAAGAGGGGGTACCTGTTAGAAAATATTTAGGTCTCTGTCTAGAAACTCAAGGTTTTCCTGATGCAATTCATCACCCACATTTCCCTTCGATCATTTTAGAGCCCAATCAACGTTACATGGCTGAGACAACATACACTTTCGGTGTTGAATAGGTATGTTGAAAAATTTTTGTATTCATTCGTTGCAATTTGCCTAAATGTGATTGATAGGCTTAATTAGAAAAGGGGGAGGTTATTTGGCCACCATTAAGGACATTGCAAAACGAGCTGGGGTATCAATTGCAACTGTATCTCGAGTGTTAAACTATGATCCAACCCTTTCTGTGACAGATGAAACGAGAAAAAAAGTATTGGAAGCTGCAGAACAACTCTCTTATAAAAAACGTTCAAATCGAAATAGTGGAACAGTGTCAAAAATCGCGGTGATTAGTTGGTATACGGAAAAAGAAGAACTAGAAGATTTATATTATTTATCTATTCGTTATGGAATAGAAAATCGTTGTGAAACATTGGGGGTGAAATTGCAAAAATATGTGTACGATGAAATTGAAAATGTAAACATTCCGGGTGATATCCAAGGGATTATTGCGGTAGGAAAATTTAGTACATATCAAGTCCGTCAATTGGAGATGATCACGGAAAATATCGTATTCGTTGATTTCAGTCCGGATGATCAAAGGTACGATTCGGTCGTGGTCGATTTCGAGAGGGCAACGATACAAATTATCAATTATTTAATTGAGCAAGGTCATCAAAAAATAGGCTATATCGGTGGTAGAGAAACATTTAGGGATGGAACATCTGCCATAACAGATTTAAGGGAAACAACTTTTCGTCGATATTTAAAGGAAAAGGGGTTATTTAAAGAGTCTTATGTATATATGGGGAATTTTTCGGTAAATGATGGTTATCGGTTAATGAAAAAAGCCATTGAAGACCATGGGGATGATCTCCCAACAGCATTTTTTGCAGGGAGTGACTTAATTGCCATCGGGTGTTTACGAGCATTATTGGAAGCGGGTATTTCTGTCCCAGACCGGGTCAATATTATTGGAATCAATGATATTAGTGTATCAAAATATGTGTTTCCCCCCTTGACGACGCTAAAGGTGCATACCGAGTTGATGGGAGAAACGGCAGTGGATTTAATAATGGAAAGAATAACAGGAAGAAAAATTGCAAAAAAAACATTGATTGCGACAGAATTTGTAAAAAGGAAAAGCAGTTTTTAATGATAGATTGTAAAATGTTTGAATGGGGAAAGGGAGTTTGCAAGGGAGCAGCTCTCTTTTTCTAATTTTTAAGATTGGGATATTTTAAAGATAGAAGCATATAAATGTAAAGCATGGATTGGACAAACGTTAGGTAATGTTAAACAAATATAAGGAAGGATTACGATTATGACTGGATTAATAATACTATTATTGCTTGTTTTTTTTCTACCGTTTACGGTAAAAACAGTCGAAAGAAATTTAGAGATATTTATTTTTATTATGGGAGTCACTGCGACTTTAATTAGCGGAACATTTAGTCGCCCGTTATTACTTCAAGCGTTAAAGGATCCAATTAAAATTACTATAGCTGTGGTGATTGCAGGACTGTTTTTTAAAGTATTTAAGGATCAAATTGAAGCGGCAATCCATATGATGCTAAACAAACTTTCTTTTTCAATATTTATTGCTGTAACAATTGTTTTATTAGGATTACTATCTAGTATCATTACAGCGATCATTGCCGCCTTGATTCTCGTTTTAATTATCGATTCATTACCTTTAGATCGAAAGGAAATGGTTCGTTTTGCTGTAATTGGTTGTTTT
This sequence comes from Fervidibacillus halotolerans, assembly GCF_026547205.1. Lineage (GTDB taxonomy): Bacteria > Bacillota > Bacilli > Bacillales > Caldibacillaceae > Fervidibacillus > Fervidibacillus halotolerans. Next base: position 2,886,769 of record NZ_CP106877.1, read on the forward strand.
TCTATTGGATTAGGTGCAGCTTTAACCCCAATAGGTGAACCTCTATCTACTATTACAATCAGTAAGTTGCAAGGGGATTTTTTTCTCTTATTTCGATTAATTGCACTTTATGTGGTCCCTGGGATTATTTTTCTATCTATTTATGCAGCCATTATTATTAAACCTGCCAAAATCATCAAAGTGAGAAGGAATGAGGACAAAGAGAGGTTGGAAGATATATTAGGAAGGGCTATAAAAATCTACTTTTTTGTGATGGGATTGACATTTCTTGGTACAGGATTTGAACCACTAATCGAAGCCTATCTAATTCATCTTAGTCCGTATATTCTATATTGGATCAATATTATTTCTGCAGTGTTGGATAACGCGACTTTAGCCGCAGCAGAAATTAGTCCTTCAATGGAAATAGAATCGATTAAAGCGGTTCTTTTAGGTTTGCTTGTCAGTGGAGGCATGTTATTACCGGGGAATATACCTAATATTATTTCTGCTGGGAAATTATATATTACAAGTCGAGAATGGGCAAGGTTTGGAATTCCCCTTGGTTTTGGTATGTTAATCATTTATTTTTTCACGATTCTTGTGGAGAATGTAATTTTAGGTTAATGAATTAGGTATGTCTTTTTAAATTTTTAAAAATATGGAATGGTATCCCTTATTTTATAAAGTCGCTCCTTAATAATAGATGGATAGGTGACTGGATATAGAACAAAAAGGAACTTGTATACCTTTGTTTTTTTCCTGAGAAGAATCATATTCTAATTTATTCGAATTTAATGATAATGATGGAAAATAAACTGGACATTATGAAATGTTCTTTTTTTTGTCTCTTCACCATATTCTGTGATGTTCACACAATTCCGGAAATAAGTTAGCGAGATTGATACTCAATCTAGAGTAGCTCCTTCGTCAGCTTGCAGACCACTAAGTGGGTAGAATGGAAGCGGTCAAGTGCTTTCCTTGACGGCTTCCATTCTACCGACTACAATGCGGAAAGCTGATGAAGGGCATGGTTAAGCAACCTGATTTTTATAAGTTTTACCTGTACATTCCAAAAACACACGTAGCCGAAATCTTTCAAGGTTTCTGAAGCCAAAAGCACGTCTTTTGACGTTCTTAATCTTATGGTTTGTACCTTCAATCCGGCCATTCGTAAAAGGTGTAAGAAAATATTGTAAAATTTGTGCCTTCCAATTTTCTATCGTCTTAGCAACTTGATGAAATGAAGGAAATGGGCTGCTCCATGCGAGTTGAATCCATTCTTCTAAGAGTGAATCAGCTGTATCATAGTCATTCACTTGGTATATTTCTCTAAAGAGTTCTTTTAGAAAATAGGCATATGACAATTCTGAATGCTCTTTGAGCATCTCGTCTAATTGTTGTTTTTCATTCGCCGTTAACTTTTCAGAACCTTTCAAGAGTTTAAACCGTCCCTTTTTTAGTCCAGGAGTTTTCTTTCTAACTTGGTCAAGTGCATGTGTCACCTTTTGCACCACATGGTATTTATCAATGACGATACAGGCTTCTGGGAATATCGATTTAACAGCTTTATGGAAGGGATCCCACATATCCATAACAACGGTATGAACACATTTATTAGACAGAATCTTCTTAGCAAGTAAGATCTGAGTTAAATGATAACTCCGTTGATGTTCCATACCAAGCACACTTCCCGATTGGGTATCCATAAGAACTGTTTCATATCGGTGACCCTTTCGGACAGCGATCTCATCAAGGCTAAGGATTCATTCATGGTTTTCTAAAACACTTTCAAGAGTTTCTAAATGCTCCTTCTCTTTTTGTTTAGCAACGGAATAAAATATTCTTTCAACGGTTGTATAAGGTATTTTTTCTTTTCTACTCACTTCTTGGATAGTAGAGCCAATACACATTTCGTACAGATATTCTCTGTACCGATTGGTCTGATGCTTATTAGGACTGATAGATTCAAATGTTTGTGAAAATACCTCATTACAGTTGTGACAACGGTATCTATACACTTTGACAAATAAGAAAAGGGGCTTACCTAATACGGACAAGTCACGAACCTTTCTTGTCCGCCAGTCATGAACATGACTAGTAAAAAAACCGCAGTATGAACAGCGTTCTTCTGTAGTATTTTTCTCGACATGTAACAAATTGCAATCTTCAAGAAACACTTGTTTAACAACTTCAAATTCTGGCAAATCTAGTGATACGGAAAACACTTTCGAACCTCCTCTTATGTTAAGTCACGCTAACATTATTGCCAGGAATTCGTGAGTGTTTTCCTTATTTTTTAGGTTAAATCACAAAATGTGGTGATGAATCTTTTTTTTTGATTAAAAATGATTGACAATAAAAAGAAGATGTTTTAATATGAATGTGTAAACGGTTACACATTACTCATCCAATTTATCATCCAATTTTGTTTTCTATATCGGATATGTAACCGGTTACACAAAATAAAAAGAAATGGTTGGGGAATTTATGGCAACAATTCGTGATGTGGCAAAATTAGCAGGGGTTTCTGTCGCTACGGTTTCCCGTGTGTTAAACAATCAAGGATATGTCCATGAAGATACCCGAAAAAAGGTTGAACAAGCTATCCGCCAATTAAATTATAAACCGAATGCGGTGGCAAGAAGCTTATATAAAAAGACATCGAAATCCATTGGTTTGATTATACCAGATATTACGAACCCTTTTTTTCCTCAGTTGGTTCGAGCAGTGGAAGAGACGATGTATGAAGCAGGGTATACGGTTTTGCTATTTAATAGTGATGAAGTATTAAAACGGGAACAACATATTATCGATTTAATGGTTACGAAATATGTGGATGGCATTATTATCGTATCAAATACGATTAAATATGAACATTTAAAAGACCTATCCATTCCAATCGTCGCCCTTGACCGGGTGATTAGCCAAGAAATTCCATCTGTATCCGTCGATAACTACGAAGGGGCTCGAAAGGCTGTTCGTCTATTAATCGGGAAAGGATGCAAGAAAATCGCCCATCTACGTGGTCCGAAAAATGTATTTACTGCTGAGGAGCGGCTTCGTGGTTATATGGATGAAATGAATAGTCAAGGGATGGAGACTTTCGTTTATGCTGGAAATTATGAACTAAACACATCGATGGTTGAAACGATGAAATTACTGACAGAAAATCGTGAAATCGACGGTATTTTTGCAGGGAATGATGTAATGGCTGTAGGTGCGATCAAAGCAATAACGAAATTAGGGATTCATATACCGGATCAATTGAAAATCATTGGATTTGATGGAATTGAATTAGGAACGGTGATTACTCCTGAATTGTCAACATTGAAACAGCCGATCGTTCAACTTGGGAAAAAAAGTAGTGAATTATTGCTCAATTATATAAACGGAAATGAAAAAGTTCTTCGCCATTACGTATATCAAGCGGAACTGATTGAAAGGGATTCAACATAAAATTTTATACCAATATAGGGAGGGACGTCCATGATTACTGTTATTGGAAGTTTGAACATGGATTTAGTTACCACTGTAGACCGCTTTCCTAAACTCGGAGAAACATTGTTAGGGAATACTTTTCAAACAAAATATGGAGGAAAAGGGGCGAATCAAGCAATCGCAGCATCGAGGCTTGGTGGAGAGGTCCAAATGATTGGCTGTGTCGGTGAAGATGCTTTCGGCAGAGATTACCTGTCCCACTTAAAAAGGGAGGGAATTATTGTCGAATATGTGGAACCGGTTACAGATTCTCCGACAGGGACAGCATCGATTTTTATCGTTGAAGGTGATAATTCGATTGTAATCGTCCCGGGAGCAAATTTTCAATTGACCCCACAAAAATTGGAATCGATTGAAGAAACCATTGCATCAAGTGACATGTTGTTATTGCAATTGGAAATACCGATGGAAACGGTGGATCAAGCACTTCAAATCGCCGCCAAACATCACATTCCAACCATTTTGAATCCTGCTCCTTTTCAACCGATTCCGAAAAAATGGTGGGAATGGATCACTTATATAACACCAAATGAGCATGAAGCGGCGGCAATGATGGCCGATGATCATTTCCAAGAGCAATATAAAGAAAAGATGATTATTACAAATGGGAAAAACGGACTTCTTTATTACGAAGAAGGGAATGAAATTCATATACCCGCACCTACTGTGAAAGTGGTCGATACGACAGGTGCAGGGGATACATTTAATGGAGCCCTTGCCTACTTTTTGACGGAAGGGTATAGCAAAAAGGAAGCTTGTCAATTAGCGGTTTACGCTGCAAGTTTATCGGTAACAAAATTGGGAGCCCAAGGTGGGATGCCGACACAAGAACAACTACGTAGTTTTATTGAAAGCGATACCAAATGATATGCATACCTAAGGAGGTTAAACCATTGAAAAAATCCGGTGTATTGAATAGTGAAATCTCGAAAGTTTTAGCGGATTTAGGCCATACAGACACGATTATAATTGCTGACTGTGGACTTCCAATTCCACAAGGTGTAAAAAAAATTGATCTTTCCCTTGAATTGGGAAAACCGTCTTTTATGGAAGTATTAAATATTGTTCGGAAGGATATGGTGATCGAAAAAGTGACCCTCGCTTCAGAAATCACTGAACAAAACAAACCGTTACTGAAAGAATTAACTGAACAATTTTCCGAAATTGAGTTCATTACCCATGAAGTTTTGAAAGAGCAATCGAAAAAAGCCGCAGCCATTATTCGAACTGGAGAGGCTACACCATACGCAAACATCATTTTACATGCAGGCGTCATATTTTAACAAATGTTCACCTTTAAAAGAAATCGAGTATAGTCGGAATATGTTTTTTCGTGTTCCGGCAACCATCTACAAAATTCATTTAGATTGGGGGGATTTTCGGAATGACCAGTTCCTCTATAACACCGATTGTTGAAATGAACAATATCCATAAATCTTTTTTCCACGTCCATGTGTTAAAAGGAGTATCCTTTAACTTATATCCCGGTGAAGTTCATGCCTTAATGGGCGAAAATGGGGCAGGGAAATCAACCTTAATAAAAATTTTGACCGGTATATATCGAAAAGATGAGGGAAGCGTTATTTATAAAGGCAAGGAAGTAGAATTCAAAAATCCGAAGGAAGCCGAACGGGCAGGGATTTCAATTATCCATCAGGAGTTAAATAATATTCCGTATTTATCAATCGCAGAAAACTTTTTCCTTGGGAAAGAAGAAACGATTAAACGGACGCCTCTTATCAAATCTAAGCAGATGATTGAAAAAACGGAAGAAGCGTTAAAAAACTTAGGGATTCATCTCGATCCGAAAAGATTGATGATGGATTGTTCCGTCGGTGAACAGCAAATGGTAGAAATCGCCAGAGCCGTCACACAGAAAAGCGAGGTCATCATTATGGATGAACCGACAGCTGCCCTTACCGATCGGGAAATTGAGTCATTATTTTCCGTGATTGAAGATTTGAAACGAAGGGGAGTAGCCATTGTCTACATCTCCCATCGGATGGAGGAAATATTCCGCATTTGTGATCGAATTACCGTATTGAGGGATGGTCAATCGATCGATACAAAAAACATACAAGAAACAAATTTTGAAGAAATTGTCAAGTTAATGGTCGGTAGGGAGTTAGGAGAAAGATTTCCGAAACGTACGACAACACCAGGTGAAATTCGTTTAAAAGTCCAAAATCTCGATGTAGGCGATCATATTAAAGGTATTCAATTTGATGTCCGAAAAGGAGAAATATTAGGTGTTGCAGGTTTAATGGGAGCGGGACGTACGGAAATTATGGAAGGTTTATTCGGAGCGAAAAAAGGTGCTAAGGGTGTTTTGTATCTCGACGGAAAACAAATTCCAATAAAAAATCCGGAAACGTCTATCAAACATGGGATTGCTTTTGTGACAGAGGATCGGAAAGGAGAAGGCCTCGTATTAGATTTGTCTGTAAGAGAAAACCTAACTTTACCGAACTTTAAAAAGGTGTCTTCCATTGGCTTTATGAAGAAAAAGAAGGAAGAAAAGTTTACTGATGAGATGATTGAAAAACTTCGAATAAAAACTTCGGGTCGAGAACAGGTTGTGAAGAGTTTAAGTGGAGGAAATCAACAGAAAGTCGTTGTAGGGAAATGGCTCGGAATTGAACCGAAAGTATTAATTTTAGATGAACCGACAAGGGGTGTCGATGTCGGGGCGAAAAAGGAAATATACGATATTATGAATGAACTGACGGAACAAGGTGTCTCGATTATTATGATTTCATCAGAACTTCCGGAAATTCTCGGCATGTCTGATCGGATTATGGTTATTCATGAAGGGAAAATTACTGCAATTTTGAATCGGAAAGAAGCGACTCAAGAAAATATAATGGTCGCTGCCACTGGAGGTTGATTTCATGAAAGCAAAAGATTTAATTCAAAAAATGGGTCCTTTATTAGGACTGCTAGTTATTGTTTTCACTTTAACCATTTTAACGCCGAATTTTCTTACCGTAAACAATTTATTAAATGTGTTTCGACAAGTTTCGATTAATGCATTGATTGCTTTCGGGATGACCTTTGTCATTTTGACAGGGGGAATCGATTTGTCCGTTGGATCCATATTAGCACTTTCTTCTGCATTAACAGCAAGTTTTATGGTCGGAGGAATGGATCCAATATTGGCTGTTCTTATCGGTGTTTTATTAGGTGCTTTGATGGGTGGACTGAATGGTTTTGTTATTACGAAAGGAAAGGTTGCACCATTTATCGCAACGCTGGCCACAATGACGATCTTTCGTGGTTTAACCCTCGTTTTAACAGAAGGAAGGCCGATTACTGGATTAAGTGAAGCCTTTTCTTTCCAAATGATTGGAAAAGGATATTTCCTTGGAATTCCATTTCCAGTAATTATCATGACCGTTGTTTTTGTAATTCTCTACATCGTCTTAAAACAAACGACTTTCGGGAGAGGCATTTATGCGATTGGTGGAAATGAAGAAGCTTCCAGATTATCCGGCTTAAAAGTAGATCAAATTAAAAGTGGGGCGTATGTAATTTCCGGAGCAATGGCAGCGCTTGCGGGAATCATATTAACTTCCCGTTTAAATTCTGCTCAACCAACAGCAGGGGCATCCTATGAGTTAGATGCAATCGCAGCTGTCGTTCTTGGTGGTACAAGCTTATCAGGAGGCCGAGGGAAAATCGTCGGAACGCTGATCGGTGCTCTAATCATCGGAGTACTAAATAACGGATTGAATTTATTGAACGTTTCATCTTTTTATCAACAAGTGGTAAAAGGCGGAGTTATTTTATTAGCGGTATTATTAGACCGCAAAAAATCCGCTTAATATATATTATTCAATTAAAGGAGGAATTTACGGTGAAAAAAAAGAATCTAATCAAATTGTTGGCAGGTTTGTTAGTAGTTTTATTGCTTAGTGCATGTTCATTGAATTCTCCGAAAGATGGGGACAATGCGAACGATGAAGGAAATGACTCAGGGGATGCAACGAAAAAAATCGGTTTATCCATTTCCACGTTGAACAATCCGTTTTTCGTCACACTACGTGATGGTGCAGAAGCGAAGGCAAAGGAATTAGATTTGGATATTACAACGGTTGATGCTCAAGATGATTCGGCAAAACAAGTGAGCGATATTGAAGATTTAATTCAACAAGGTGTGGATATTTTACTTATTAACCCGACAGATTCGGCAGCAGTTGTGGCAGCCATTGAGTCAGCGAATAGTGCAGGAATCCCAGTTGTTACAATCGATAGGAGTGCAGACGGAGGAGAAGTTGTAGCTCATATAGCATCTGACAACGCAGCTGGTGGAAAAATGGCCGGTGAGTTGATCGTTGAACAGTTAGGCGGAACTGGGAAAGTTGTAGAATTGGAAGGTATTGCCGGTTCTTCGGCAGCGAGAGAGCGGGGTGCTGGTTTTAACGAGGCGATAAAAGCAGCAGATGGTGTTGAAGTAGTAGCAAGGCAAACAGCGAATTTCAATCGGGCGGAAGGATTAACGGTTATGGAAAATATCATTCAAAGCACACCAGATTTCCAAGCCGTATTTGCCCATAATGACGAAATGGCTTTAGGTGCTTTAGAAGCGATTAACGCGGCAGGTTTGTCTGATGTGATTGTCGTCGGTTTTGATGCTACGGATGATGCGGTAGCCAAGGTTGAAGCAGGAGAAATGTTTGCAACCGTCGCACAAAAACCGTATGTAATTGGTGAAAAGGGTGTAGAAACCGTTCAAAAAATATTGGACGGTGAATCCGTAGATAAATTTATCCCGGTTGATCTTGAATTGGTGACGAAATAATCGAATGCTATTTTATTTTTCATTAGTAAAGAGAACATAAATTGAACAAGCAACAAATTTTTCATAAAGCTGTTTATATTTAAACTAAATGCGTATGGAATCAAGTTTCTGCAAATTTGATTTCATGCGCATTTTTATTCGCTTTTTTACACATGTCTTTTGTCTTTTCTTATATTTATTTCATTTATCCATTTGTATGTGGGTTATGAAAGGTACAATTTTTTAAAAAATGACACAGCAGGAAAATTGAAGTTAGCTATATTTAAATTATCATTCAGTTAAAATTATAAAATTAATTATTAAAAATTTTTGTAATATTACATCAAAACGTATTGAATGTAAAAAAAAAAATGTTACTATAAAGTTACATCTTATTCGTTTCTTAACAGAAATAATCTTAAATTTAATGAAAGAGGCAGATTAGAGATAAAGAGATCGGAGCTTCAATAATATGCACGATTCTAACTTTTGTAATCATCGGAAACTTCAGTAGTTATACCGGACAACAATCTCAAGTCGTCAATGCAGAAACGAAAATTCAACAAAGTTGTGCGAATTGGGAAACTGATCGTGTTGAGAGAAAATGTATTCAAGGGAACATGACCGTTATAACCTACTACCAAATTCGATACTGCCCTAGTAAAGGATTTGAATACCGTACAATTCAAGGAACAATTAATTATTAATTAGTTGTTAGTAATTTTGGGAGTAATATTTTGCTCCCCGTTTCCGTTCATTGAGGTGGTACGATGTATCGTTTAATATTTAAAAATTTTTTATATTATTGGAGATCGACGCTATCCATTCTCCTAATCTTAATCCTTGTTGGATTAACACTGGTATATAGTTTTCAAACAATCGAAAAGATGCGAATCAAATCGACGACTGATTTAACGGACGAATGGCGAACAGGGTATGATTTATTAGTTTCTCCTGCCACACTCGATGATGCGCAATACGTCGAGCCGATTCAGCATGGACTCGAAGCGTCTAAAGTACTTGATAATCATTTCGTTCGACGGAGCGATATGTCCCATTATGGAGGAGGCATATCGATCGAACAATATGAACAGATTCAATCAATAGAAGGGGTTCAAGTAGCCGCACCGTTATCATTTATCGGATATATTGAAAATGAAGGGTTATCCCTAGATTTTAACATAGATGAGTATGGCTTTTATATGCGACAAACATCGGTTCAAGTGTTCGATGGAATTCGTTATCGCGATATTACCTATGAACATAATAAAGATGGATTCATTTATCAATATATCGATGAGAAAACAATGAATAACATCGTAGACATACTTCCCCAAATTGTCGAAGAAGGGGGATGGATTCCTACTTCAGTGGGAATTAATCCGGTACTACGAACCGATGGTAGTGCGTGGTCCTTTGCTGCGATTGATCCCGAACAAGAAGCACAATTACTCAATATGGATAAAGCCATCGTTCAAGGGGAATATTTTTCCTTAGATGAAAATTTAGAAACAAAAAATGGCGTTCCAGTTATTCCACTCATTTTACTCAATCAACCGTATGATGTCATTTTTCACACGACCGTTTATAAAATTGATGTGCCTGAAAATGCAGATTATGAACAGATTATGGATCTTGGAGGCGCTGAATATCTCCGAACGTTACCAAAAGAAAAAAAGGTTGAACTTACCTTTAATCCATACGGTGCAGATTATTTATATGAATTTGGTCATATCCGTTATGAAGATGGACAATTAATCGAATCCGAATCACGCTTTTCATACCAAGATGAATGGGGAATGATTGAATATAGTCCCCTCCAATTTAAATCTGTATCCACTACCCTATCCGATAACATTCCTGTTGTGGAAGCATTGCCTCAAGGGACGCGAGGAGAACAAATCAATTACCGTAATGCAAGAAGTGCCTCATTGAATAAAACATTTGGCTTGGAAGTTATCGGACAATTTGATGCCAAATTATTAACGTATCAATTTACAACGAGTGAATCACCATTGATGCCTGACTTTTATAAACCTGAAAATGTATATATTACCCATGATGTCGAACAACAACCGTATGACGAACCATTTATTTATCAAAACTCACCTTACAAAAATAATTATTATACAGGTGGCATTGATGCGATTACCACACTTCAAGCGGCTGAATACATATTAGGTGAAGAACCGATTTCAATTGTTCGAGTCATCGTCGAAGGTGCAGGCAAGCGGAGCCCTGAAAGTATGGCAAAAGTTGAGAAAGTAGCTGAAGAGATTCGAGAAAAAACAGGTTTACAAGTCGATATTATGTTAGGAGCGGCTGATCGAAAAGTACATGTTTTATTAAATGATTTCGAATCGATTCCTGGATACGGTTATTTGTTAGAAGGTTGGAGTCAAGAAGGTATGTCTTTTGTCATTGAAGAACGAGTGAACACGACGAATATCATTTTATCCTCCTTTATTATCTTAATGGGATTCATTGGTCTATCTTTAGTTTATAAAAATTACACGAACAATCGAAAACGTGATATGCAAATTCAGCACATTTTTGGTTGGACGAAGAAGAAGATCGTGCTACTAATTGTCTTCGAATCTTTAGCACTTTTAATTTTGTTATGTATAAGTTTTATTATAATCGTTTCACTTGGAACGATCGATATGAATTCAGTTTGGTTCATCGTAAGTATTTGGATTGTCGGTTCGATTGCTGTCATCACTTTCCTTTATATTTTGCCAATTATTCGATCATTGAATACCCATTCCTCTCGAATGGAAATCGGCCGTTCGAAACACTTATTTTTGTCTCAAAGGCCAGCAAAAACCCTTTTATCGATTTCCATTCGTCAAATGATGCGTCATCCAACAAGAACGACGACAAAAATGCTCATCGTGATTTGTACATTACTATACGTTACATTCTTTATAACAACGATGGAACATTCATCATCCATTCTTATTTTAACTTTTCTAGGTGAAAGAATTGATACGAGTTTATCTCCGTTTCAATGGATCTTATTCACAGCTGGAATCGTCCTTGCATTATTCAGTTATTTTGCAATCCTACTCAATCAAATGGAAAGTCGTCAAAAAGACATTCAAATTTATCAAGCTTGGGGATGGGAAAGAAAAAAATGGACGATATGGTATCTCTTTGAAGAAGTTCTCATTGTCATTGGAGGAATCATAATTGGAACGTTATTTAGCTACATTTTATTAAAATTGAGTGTGGCAAACGTTACTTGGAATGTGACGCTTGTAAGTATCGTTAATTTATCCATTTTAATCATCACGGTTATTATGAGTCTCATCACGTTAACGATTCGTTCAAGAAACATATCATTACGGGAATTTCATTTAACTTGAAGGAGTGATGATTATTTTACGATTAGAAAATGTAACGAAACTATATCGAACAACTAGTGAACAAATTATCGCTTTAAATCAAATTAATTTGAACGTCAGAAAGGGACAATTCGTTGGAATCCTTGGCCCGTCGGGATCTGGTAAAACAACATTATTACAAATTATGGGGATGTTAGAACAACCGACGGAAGGGAAATTATGGATCGACGGAAAAGATACGTCACAACTTTCTGTTAAGGAAAAAACAACATTACGTCATGAAAAAATAAGTTTTGTTTTTCAACAATATCAGCTTCTTCCTGCGCTAACAGTAATGGAAAATGTATTATTACCCGTTATGACTTTTAAAAAAGACAAAACCCTCATCGAACGGGCTGAATATTTTATCGATCGCGTCGGTTTGTCTCACCGTCGCAATCATCCGCCTGCGAAACTTTCTGGAGGGGAACAACAACGATTAGCGATCGCTCGAGCGTTGATGAATGATCCAGAAATCATTCTAGCCGACGAACCGACAGGTAACCTAGATCAAGAAACGACAACGAAGATTATGGATTATTTTAAAGAAATCCATGAAACGGAAAAGAAAACGATTATAATGGTCACACATAACTTGGAATTAACGGACTATATGGAACAAACTTATTGGATGCGAAGCGGTGCCATTGTAAACGATTTAAAATTAAAAATACCCGAATAAATATCTTAAAGGAAAAGAACTTCCATTAATTGGAAGTTCTTTTAAATATGGGGACAGGAGTTTGAATTTCAGAAAAAGAAGTGGAAATCCTATTGGCATTTGTCCCCTTTCTTTTATACAATTAATATAAAGGCAGTTTATTTAGAGAAAACGTTTATGTTATGCATAAGGTCTTTTGAAACCTTTTTTTTTACCATTCGTAAAATTATAGACGAAAGAGTCTAGTTTCACTTTATGTATTTTCGTCTTCATTTCTTTTTAAAAATAAACGAAATGGTTGAACGAAACATTTCCATTTCATTTCACAAACACTAGGAGTGATACAAATGAATGCTTTTCTCTCCTTTTTGATACGATTCGTGGCAGCTGGATTTACTACCTTTCTAACATGGATTTTTAGCTTTTTCATTTTTGACCGATCTTTTTTTGAATCGTTTTTTTATTCACTGATCGGCGGGACAGCTGTTTTTTTCGGATTGAAATATTATATACGGCACCGTTTTATTAAAATGACTGGATTGACGAGAAGTGAGTATAAATTGGTACAAAGGAATTTAAAGGATGCAAAACAGAAAATTCAGCGGTTGCAAAAGGCGTTATTTAATATTTCTAATATTCGTGATTTTATTAACGCAAAACATAACATTGAAACGATTCGAGTTGTGAAAAAAATTTATTCCGTTACGAAAAAAGAACCTGTTCGTTTTTTCAAAGCGGAGGAATTTTATTATAAACATTTGGATTCAATGGTAGAAATAGCAGAGAAATATTCTTTTTTATCATCCCAACCGGTTAAGACGAAAGAATTAAATCAATCATTACAGGAAACGAGACAAACGTTAACCCAATTGTCAAATGTGATAAAAGAGGATTTGTACAATATGTTGGAGGGAGATTTAGATTCACTGCAGTTTGAACTGGACGTTGCGAGACAGTCTATAAACCAGAAAAAAATAGATGACGGGAGGTTTCAAAAATGAGTGAAACGAACGAAAGATTTTCTACTGATATAGATGATTTGTTAGAAAATCCTTTTGATGATGAAGAATTCCAATTAGCAGAAGTGAAAGATACGAATATTGAACAACGACCAAAAAAATTGATCGATACATTGCCAGAAGCGAGTAAAGAACGTGCCTTTAAAATTGCTGAACAGCTTGATCCAAAAAATCATGAGATTATCACCCTGTTTGGAACGAAGGCCCAATCAAAATTGACGAATTTCTCCCATTCGATGCTCGATCATGTCAAAAATAAAAACATCGGTGATATCGGACATATTTTAAACGAATTAATGAGTAAATTAGAGCAAGTGAATCCAGATGAATTGCAACCGGAAAAACGGGGATTTTTTTCAAAGGTATTTGGTAAAGTCTCCCGCTCAGTGAATGAAATATTAACGAAATATCAAAAGACCGGTGCACAAATTGACCGAATTACGGTTAAACTTGAACATTGTAAAAATACATTGATGTCTGATAATACGTTATTGGATCAACTTTATGAAAAAAATAAGGATTATTTCCGTGCACTCAATATTTATATTGCGGCTGGAGAATTGAAGATTGAGGAGTTACGAACGAAAACAATCCCGCAAATGAAAAAAAAGGCGGAGGAATCCGGGGATCAAATGGCTTACCAAGAAGTAAATGATATGGTTCAATTTACGGAACGATTGGAAAGACGTGTCCATGATTTAAAATTAAGTAGACAAATTACAATTCAAAGTGCTCCACAGATTCGGCTCATTCAAAATACAAACCAACAGCTTATTGAAAAAATTCAATCGTCCATCATGACAGCGATCCCTCTTTGGAAAAACCAAATTGCCATTGCTTTGACACTAATTCGTCAACGAAAAGCCGTTGAAGCCCAAAAACAAGTTTCGCAAACGACGAACGATTTGTTGTTGAAAAATGCAGAGATGTTAAAAGCGAACTCTGTTGAAACGGCGAAGGAAAATGAACGGGGACTTGTCGATATTGAAACGCTGAAGAAAACGCAGGAATATTTAATTTCCACATTGGAGGAAACATTAAAAATTCAAGCGGAAGGAAGGGCAAAACGATATCAAGCTGAACAGGAACTGATGTCGATGGAAAATCAGTTAAAACAAAAATTGCTCGATTTGAAAAATTAATGTGTATATTGATCGAATAACAATAGACTGCATAAAATATACAAAAATGGGACTTCTTAACAACAGGAAGTCTCATTTTTAAGTTCTTTGTCAAAAAGTGTTGGTGAATAATTTCGTGACTTTTTTCAGTAAAATGTAATCGGATCAGGCTTTCCATTCATCCAAAATCGGTTTGAAGTGGTTCATTCCATTGGCGGAGGCGCATTCAGTGGCACGGCTCGGGCCTCCTCGTCACAACGTTTCCGCGGGGTCTCGAGGCGCGTGCTTTTCCTGCAGGAGTCTCCACCAATGGAACTTCAATAATGATGAGACATGTAACATTACTCCTTTAAAAGGGGTTTGACGATTACATTTTACTAGGGGAGTGTTACTTGTCTCTATTTTTTGATCAAAAAAAGGTGCTAGGTTTAGTCACCTGCACCAAAAATGATAGCGCACATTTTTAAAATAGTTATTCATCCTCTTCGGAAGAGAACATATATTTTTTATGATAAAATTTTATACTAAATACAATTCCAATTGCTAACATATTTCCCATCAACGAACTACCGCCATAGCTTAAAAAGGGCAACGGAATACCAGTAATTGGTAATAACTGAATGGTCATACCGATATTCTCGAACACGTGAAAGGTGGTCATGCTAATAATCCCTGCAATGATGTACGCGTTAAAGGGTGATTTCGTTTCCAAGGCGATTTTAATTAAATGATATATTAACAGGAAATATAAACTGATGACGATACTTGCTCCGATAAAACCGTATTCTTCCGCAATAACAGTAAAAATAAAATCCGTATGCCGTTCAGGAATAAACACTTCCTTACCCATATATCCTTTTCCAAAGATTTCACCGGATCCAATCGCTTGAAGAGAGCTGATTAAATGATACCCTTCATCGGAAGGATAACTGTATGGGTCAAGCCACGAGTATATTCTTTCAAAGGCGTGCTTACCGACGTGCTGACCGATAAAATCTTGAAGCAAATGGGGTAGATAGAGCATGATGAATATCAGGACGCCCCCAATGATCGCCGCTATCGAAAAGGTGGGCAGTATGATTTTCCAAGAAATCCCCGAAACGAGAATCATTCCGAGCATAATTGCAATATAGACGAGCCCAGTTCCTAAATCCGGTTGAAGGGCGATGAAAATAAGAGGTACAAGAAAGGTTACCCCGATTTTAACGAGTAGAAATAAATCGCTCTTTAACGTCTTTCGAATATACTTCTGATGATGGTCAACGATTAAACGGCTAACTGCAAGGATCAGAAAGGTTTTCATAAACTCCGATGGCTGAAGACTGCCAACAGGAGTGTTGAACCATGATTTCGCACCATTCCGCGGTCTTGCAATCGACTCCGGAGCAAAGTATAAAAAAATCAACATTAACAGACCGAACCCGTATAAATACCAAGATAGCTTTTTATATTGATCAGGGTCGAACAATAAGGCACCTGCGATAATGAATGCGCCAATTCCGTACCAAAAAATTTGTTGTGCGAAAAAATTTGTATCGTATCGGGAATCGGTTTGCCCACTGGAGATGGCTATACAACTAATGATAAAAAATAAAAGTAAAATAAACGCCAAAGTCCAGTCGAACCGTTCCATCTTCGTTTTATTGTTTTCCATGATGCTCACCTTCATCAATATTCGAGCAGATAAAAAATTACATTATATGTGTACCTTCAAATAATGCTAACAGAAAAAGGGGATCGTTACAATAAGAAGTATACCATTTCTAATCATTTAAACAAAAATGGAAAAGAAAAATAAAAACCACCCAAAAAGGATGGTAACCTTTAATAGGTGATTTTTCGCCCATTAAATGATTTCCGTCTTAGCGGGAACGGGAATCGGTTGCGGTGTTTGACCCGTTTCACGTTTCGGTGTCACTTCAATAAATTTAATATGATGGTCTTCCATTTCTAAAATTTTAAATTCATAATTTTTATATGTGAGTGAATCCCCTTCTTTGATTTCGAAGTTTTCTGTCAAAATCCACCCGCCGATTGTGTCCACATCTTCGTCATCAATATCTAAATGCAATCGCTCGTTCACTTCACTAACGAGTACTTTCGCATCAAAAATATAATGATCCTCTTCCAATTGGCGAATAAGGGGAATTTCATCCATATCAAACTCATCACGAATTTCACCAACGATTTCTTCGACGATATCTTCAACGGTTACCAAACCGCTCGTTCCCCCATATTCATCCATTAAGATGGCCATATGGATTCGTTCTTTTTGCATCCTTACTAACAATTCATGGATGGGAATTGTGTCAATGACTCGGATAATTGGTCGAATATACGATTCGATGGTTTCCTTTGAAAGTTTTTTCCCTGAAATAAGGCCTGTTAACAATTCTTTTATATTAATTAACCCGATAATATGGTCTTTATCCCCATCGGTAATTGGATAACGGGTGAATTTTACAGTACGTACGATTTCTAAAACGGTTTCATAGGAGTCGTTTATATCAATGCTGACGATTTCCGTTCGTGGAACCATTATTTCCTTCGCAACACGATTATCAAATTCGAAAACATTGTTCACATATCGAAATTCGGAAAAATTAATTTCTCCACTTTGAAAGCTTTCCGATAAAATCATTCGAAGTTCTTCTTCCGTATGGGCACTTTCACCTTTTTCAATTTGTTTAACACCGAATAGTTTTGAAAATCCTCTTGCCGATCCGTTTAAAAACCAAAGAATTGGTGACATAATCCGGTAAAACCAAACGAGTAGGAAAGAAAAACGAAGTGTTAGTTGTTCAGCCTTTTGAATGGCAATGATTTTCGGAGTTAATTCCCCGAAAACAATATGCAAATAGGTGATTAAGGCAAAGGCTAGGACAAATGAAATAACGTTCAAGCTTCCATCTGAAAGAGATATATCGTTAAATAAGGATTGCAGCAATTCTTTGATGGTTGTGACTCCTAACCAACCGAGCGCAAGTGATGTAATCGTGATGCCCAGTTGACAAGCTGACAAAAAATCATCCAAATTCGATACAATCTTTTTGGCAGATTTAGCTCCCCGCCTTCCTTCCTCTAGAAATTGCTCGATTTTTGATTTTCTAACATTCACAATGGCAAATTCTGAGATAACAAAAAAGGCAGTTAACGTAATCAAAATCAAAATATACAATAAGTCAACTATGTCGTCCAACCAATTTCCCCATCTCGCCAGTCGAGTGGGGGAGTCACCTCCTAAAATGAACAATTTAATTACGCAAGGCTATTTTTACGCCTAAACAGGAAAAGTTTTAGGTAGCCATACCTCCCTATCATTCATTTTACAATATTTTCAGTCACTTGGCATGAAAAAATATTTGACAATTAGTTTCCATAATTTTACTTACACATCGTAAAATTTTCATAAAGAAAAAGATGCGTATTTAAATAATATTATAAAATCGCTATAACTTGCAGTCAATGATTGAATGGATTCATACATCTATTTTCCTAAAGCAACGGGGAAAACGAAATACATGTAGTTAGTTAAACTATATTTTACTAGTTAGATGTATATGCAATTTGATAACGATTTCTTGAAGGGAATCGGGGAAGGAAAAAGGCGACTACAGAGGGCGCCTTTCATAACAATTTATTTAAAAAAGCAGTAGCGATGGAAAAATACATAAGTAGAGAAAAGATATCATTAAGGGTCGTAATCAATGGTCCTGATGCAATCGCGGGATCAATTTTGAAACGGTATAAAATTAATGGAATAACCGTGCCGGATAATGTTCCAATAATAATTGCTGAAAATAAAGAAAGTCCGACAACTAGTCCTAGGTACATATTTCCTTGCCAAATAAAAGCAATCAGTGTAATAATAATCCCTAGCACAACTCCGATAATCAAGCTTACGAAAAACTCCCGGATAATTAATTTCACTATTGCTTTTCGATCTGGTTCTTGTCCTGCCAATCCCCGAACAACTAGGGCCAATGATTGAGTGCCTGTATTTCCTGTCATAGCTGTAATCATCGGCATGAAAAAGGCGAGGGCAACGACAACATTTAACGTATCTTCAAAATAACTAATTATCCCACCGGAAAAAATCCCGATAATCAATAGAAGAACAAGCCATGGAAGTCTTCTTCGAGCAGCGACGGAAGCTTTTGTATCGAAATCGATCGACTTTCCGGATGCAGACAATTTTTCAATATCTTCATCCGCCTCTTTAATAATGACGTCTAACATATCGTCAAAGGTGACAATTCCTAATAACACATTATTTTCATCTACGACAGGTAGCGCCAAAAAATCGTAACGTTCAAGAATTCTTGCTGCTTCTTCCTGATCCGTAAAAGCTAAAACGGAAATCACCCGTTCATACATAACGTCTTTAATTTTTTGATTACTCTCGGCTAAAAGAAGGTCCCGATAAGAAACGACCCCAACTAGTCTCCGATTTTCATCGACTACATACAAATAATTGATCGTTTCCGCATACTCAGCGAAATTTTTTAACTTCTCCACAGCCTCTGAAACGGTATAATAATTACGAATCCATACAAAACGGTTCGTCATCAATCGCCCAGCGGTCTCTTCAGGATATTTCATGATGTGTTGAACGATCGTGGATTCTTCATGCTTCATTTCTTTCAAAAGGGCATGGGCTTTTTCAGCAGGCAAATCGTGTAAAAGGGAAGCAAGGTCGTCATTATCCATCAAGTTTAAAACTTCCCCTTTTTTATCGATCGTTAATTTGTTTAAAATTTCATATTGTAAATCGACATCTTCCATACCTTGAATAACATCAGCGAGCGTATGATTATTTAAATGGAATAAAAAACGGGTTTTAAATTTTTGTGGTAAGTTTGTATAAATCTTGGAAATATCATACGGTTGAAGCTCATCAAGTAAATGTTCCAATTCTAATTTTTTATTTTCCTTTAATAGCTTCACAACCGTTAGTAACAATTGTTCGTCGGATAATAAATGATGCATTTGAATCTCCCCCTTTTTGAAAAATAAACGTTAAATGTTAAAAAAACTGTATGCCTTGAAAAAAGGCGGGAGTGAATAATCGTAATTTCCTTTTTGCCTAACGTGATCGGTTAAATATATACGTTTTAAATCCCTATTTCACATTGTGCATAATCTAACTAGCCCAATTTTCACACAGAATCATAAGAAACACAAGGGGGCAAGATGAGGAAAATGTAGTCATATATGTGAAAAGATGAAGGGATTGAAAAAAAAGAGTAATGGGAATGTAAAGAAAAAAGATGGGGAAGTTTGATAAAATATATATGTTGAGCTCGTCTATCACCGGCCTATTATAATGTTAATCGTAATAATGGCTGCCGGGGATTTTAAATGAAATAACGATGAAGGTAGTTTATAAGGAAATTATAATTGGAGGAATGACGGTGGCCAAATCCGATTCAAATTCAACCATCATTTATTTGCTCGTCAATAGACATGAGCGTTATGTTGTATCACACGGTATTTCATTTCAAGATTTTATTTGGAATTTAAATACTCCTCCTCTGCATATACTTTTATTAAGCAATCGTTTCAATGAAAGTGAATACCATCTTCATACCCAACTCGATTATGTGTCAAGTGAACAGTTACCGAATTTGTTAAAAAAAGAGATTAGTGCATTAGGTGATTTTTGTTGGGTCGATTTTGAGGATGTGTTCGATTTAGATGAACTGGATGGTCAAGAATTGGCAGAACTTTTATATTTAGGGCATATGAAGCGGCATTTAGTCCCTCCATTTTATCAAAAATTGAACAATCGGTTTGCCTATTTAACGAACAATGACGGATGGATGAACAAAATCTATTTTCGGAATTGGAACGATTTCTACAATTGTCTCGGGCGTTTCATTCCATATAAAATGAAAGATGTAAAATGGGATGGATTGTTCAGCCCCTTTCGAAAAAAGAAAGAATATCCTGTAGTGGAAAAGGTGATTTTGCAGCAATTGAATACGTTAATGACGGAAGGTTTCGTCATTTCCTTCCAATCGGTTTCCCAATCACGTAATCAGTTGGCGCTTCCCTTTTTCACTGTAGGAGACTTTTACGATATGGAAGAAATGCTTGAAAGTTATCGTTCCCAATCGAAACCAAAAGGGTATTTTTTATATGATAAAAAGGCAAAGATGTGGTCCATTTCTTTCGTAGATTAAATTGATTTTCGGACAAAAAAGCCCCTGTTGGGTTTTGATGAAAGAAAGGATAGGTTCAGTGTACTCATTTCATCTGGAAAAAAGTATTGATGATGGAATGAGCTAAGATAATTTTATTGAAACGTCCAAACCTTACTCATTTCGTGATAAAATAAATGTCATTAGAACATGAGAAACGAAAAAAGAAACCCTGTTTGGAGGATTTACAGTGAAAAAACGAATTTATTTGTTATACGGCGGAAAATCTGCGGAGCATGAAGTATCGATTCGAACAGCCTTTTCCGTTATTTGTGCATTAGATTTTACCAAGTATGAAGTGACTCCCGTTTATATTACGAAAGATGGAAACTGGATGAAAAGGGATGTTTTGAAAGAACCGCCAAAGACTATGGATGAATTGGAACGCCAGCTGAATAGGGATGTGAATGGACTTATCGAAATCATGAGAGACATTGCTCAAGCAAAGGAAAACGGCGAACAACTCCCGATCCTTTTCCCACTATTACATGGAACGAACGGGGAAGATGGTACGGTTCAAGGGCTATTCGAAATATTAAACATTCCCTTTGTTGGTAATGGGGTTCTTGCTTCTGCTGCAGGTATGGATAAGGTCATTATGAAAAACTTGTTTGCCCAAGCCGGGTTGCCTCAAGTGAAGTATGTTTCTTTTAATCGTTTTGAATGGGAGAAAAATGAGGACGGAGCGTATGATGAGGTAGAAAAGAAAATAGGTTACCCGTGTTTTGTTAAGCCAGCAAACTTAGGTTCAAGTGTTGGGATTAGTAAATGCCAATCGCGGGAACAATTACAAAAAGCTTTTCGGGAAGCTTTCCAATTTGACCGTAAAATTATTATTGAACAAGGGGTAGAAGCAAGGGAGATAGAGATTGGTCTTTTAGGAAATGAATCCCCAGAATGTTCGGTTGCAGGAGAGATTATACCGAAGGCGGAGTTTTATGATTATAAAGCGAAATACGAAGATGGAAATACCGCATTAGTAATTCCTGCCGATATCCCGAATGAAACGTACGAGCGTGTGAAAGAGATCGCTTTGAAAGCATTTAAAGTATTGGATTGTTCAGGATTAGTACGGGCGGACTTTTTCTTGACGAAAAACGGGGAAGTACTAATTAATGAAATTAATACGATGCCTGGTTTTACTCCGGTTAGTATGTATCCTCTTCTTTGGAAACATACCGGAATCGATTATCCCGAATTGATTGATAAACTGATTGAATTTGGCTGTGAACAATATAGAGAGAAGGAAAAGATTCGGTATACGTTTTAACGAGATCTTTTCCCCTTCATATTAAAAGGGTAATTGAGTTCGAGATGGCTGTAAAAACGGATGGCAATCGAAATATGGAAAAAACAATATATCACTTCTTGAGGGTTGGCAAAAACCAACCCTTAATGTTTTTACATAAGGAGGTACATGTATGATTCGAAAAAAGATAAAAGAATTAAAAACAATGATTCCTATTTTAAACGATATTTCCCAAATTGGAGATTTAGAAGTGAACGGAGTGTCTATCAATACGAAAGAGCTCGAAAGGGGAAATTTGTTCGTACCCCTCAAGGGACAAAAAAGGGATGGACATGAGTTTGTCGAAGAAGCTTTTAAACGAGGGGCCTCCGCTTCTCTCTGGCAAAAAAACGTTCCGAATCCGCCTAAACACCTCCCATTAATCTTCGTTGATGATCCATTGGATACGTTACAACAATTGGCACGGGCATACAGAAAAGAACTCTCTTCATTGAAAGTGGTCGCTGTAACAGGCAGTAACGGGAAGACGACGACAAAGGATATGGTCGCCGCTCTTTTATCACGAAAATATAAAGTACAAAAAACGATTGGAAACTTTAACAATCATATCGGTTTACCGCTTACCATATTACATTTGAAAAAGGAAACGGAAATTGCCGTTTTAGAAATGGGAATGAACCATTTTGGGGAAATTGATTTTCTTTCAAAAATGGCCGAACCGGATGCTGCCATTATTACGAACATCGGGGATGCCCATTTGCAGGAACTCGGCTCTCGGGAAGGGATTCTAAAGGCAAAATTAGAGATATTAAACGGTTTAAAACAGTGTGGGTTATTTATTTATCCTGGTGATGAACCGCTCTTTTTAAATCATAAAAAATTGGTCGGTTCCCAGTGGAAAAAGAAAACCTTTGGAAAATCAAAAGCGAATGATTTGTATGTGAAGTCCGTGAAAACAGGAAAAGATGGGACAGAGTTTTCGGTAAACATTTCAGACGAAATATTCCAACTGCCGATTATTGGGGAATATAACGTTTCTAATGCCATGGCCGCAATGCTGATCGCAAAGGAATGGGGTATAACGTTTCAAGAAATGAATCGAGGCTTTTCCCAATTAAAACTTTCTAAGATGAGAATGGAGATGATGCGTGGTATCAACGGATCAACCATCATCAATGATGCCTACAACGCCAGTCCTACATCGATGAAAGCGGCAATTGATACGATTGGGAAGCTATCAGGGTTTAAGAAAAAAATCGTCCTCTTGGGTGACATGTTCGAACTCGGAGAAAGGGAAAGGGAATTTCATCGGTCAGTCGGAGAAAGCATCGATCAAAATCGTATTCATTTCGTCTTTACTTATGGCAAACTGGCAAAATATATTGCAGAAGGAGCGAGGAAAAATTTTAGTGCACAGCACGTTTCCTTTTTCAAGGATCAAAAAGAACTCCTCCAAAGATTAAAATCGATGCTCGACGAAGGAACGTTACTTTTTCTTAAAGCATCAAGGGGGATGAGACTAGAAAAAATAATGGAAGAGTTATTAGAAAAGAATGCGTGACTAAAATTCAATGGATAGGTGCATTTAAACCCAATTATTACCAGTCTTACCAATATATTATATCGTCGATGATGATTATGGCCGTCTAAAGGGGTTATATTAAATAGTAGTCCGTTTATGAAAAGGGTGGCAATCATGATCGGCGTTTTATGTATTCACGGTTTTACCGGTTCTCCCAGGGAAATTGATCCGCTCGTCCAATATTTGAAGAAAAATACAAACTGGATCGTCAAAGCCCCCACATTACCTGGACACGGTGAACCGTTGAAACTGAAGGGAATCGGCTATGAACATTGGCTCCATTTTGCAGAGGAAGAATTGAAACAATTATTGGACCGTTGTGAAAAAATATATGTTTGCGGCTATTCGATGGGTGGAATGATTAGTAGTTGGCTCACTGCCCGTTATCCAATAGACCGCCTTGTCCTTTTAAGTGCCTCTGCATTTTATATTAATCCAAAATTATTTTATAAAAATTTGTTCTCTTTCGTTGTAAATGGCTGGAAACCGTCATGTAAAGAGCGGCAGATCCTTTTGGCTTATAAACGGAAAATTAGAGCGACTCCATTATCTGCTTACATGCAATTTCGGAAATTGGTGAAACAAATTCGTCCAGCCGTAAAAGAAGTACAAGTCCCAACCTTGATAGTCCAAGGTAGAAGGGACTCGATTGTTCCAGAAAAAAGTGCCCATTATTTGTATAAACATATTTGTACGAGGGATAAAAAATTATTAATGATTGATGAGGCTAATCATCTGATTTGTTACGGGGATCATAATCATTTTTTGTTCCAGGAAATCATGCAATTTCTTGAAGGAAAGACGAATTTTTGAATCCATTGCAATGAAAGATAATAAATGGTATGATAAATTGAATAATGAGCGTTAATGATGCTCTCATTCGGAGAGTTTTTTAGTAGAAGGAGTTTGAAAAAATTGGTAAAATTTGAGGAATTACATTTAAGTGCAAGTACATTGAAGTCATTAAAACGAATCGGTTTTGAGGAAACGACGCCGATTCAAGAACAAACGATTCCCCTAGGTCTGGCGGGTCGAGATATTATCGGTCAGGCGCAAACGGGAACAGGAAAAACGGCAGCTTTTGGTATTCCGCTCATTGAAAAGGTAAATACGAAAAAAAAACATATTCAATGTTTGGTTATCGCTCCTACACGGGAATTAGCGATTCAAGTTTCCGAGGAATTGCATAAAATCGGTTACGATAAACATGTCCATGTATTGGCTGTGTTTGGTGGTCAAGATATTTCTAGACAAATTCGGGCTTTGAAAAAAATGCCGAGCATCATCGTCGGAACACCTGGAAGATTACTTGATCATATCAACCGAGGTACGATTAAGTTGTCAAATATTCATACCGTTGTTTTAGATGAAGCGGATGAAATGTTAAATATGGGTTTTATTGATGATATAGAGGCGATTTTAGAGAAGATACCGGAAAAAAGACAAACCCTATTATTTTCTGCAACGATGCCAGAGAAAATTCGACAAATCGCCATAAAATTTATGCATAATCCTGAAACGGTCAAGACGAAATCGAGGGAAATGACCGTTCCCCAAATTGAACAATATTTTGTCAAAGTAGATGAGAGGGAAAAATTCGATGCTTTAACTCGTCTTCTCGATTACCAATCACCGGATTTGGCCATCGTGTTCGGTCGTACGAAACGACGGGTAGATGAATTGTCTGAGGCACTGTCCATTCGTGGTTATACAGCGGAAGGCATCCATGGAGATTTGAGCCAAGCGAAAAGATTATCGGTTTTACGAAAATTTAAAGAGGGAAGCATTGATGTTCTTGTCGCAACGGATGTAGCTGCAAGGGGATTAGATATTTCTGGCGTTACTCACGTGTATAATTTCGACATCCCCCAAGACCCGGAAAGTTATGTTCACCGAATCGGTCGAACAGGAAGGGCTGGTAAAACGGGAATGGCCAT
The DNA here is from genome assembly GCF_026547205.1 of Fervidibacillus halotolerans. Taxonomy (GTDB): domain Bacteria; phylum Bacillota; class Bacilli; order Bacillales; family Caldibacillaceae; genus Fervidibacillus; species Fervidibacillus halotolerans. The sequence goes on from NZ_CP106877.1 coordinate 2,912,187, forward strand.
TACCTTCGTCGTACCGAGGGAAATGGGATATTTAAGGGTCGTAGAAGAAACGACGAAAAAACGAATGAAACGAATGCAAGTCCCGTCTTTAGCAGAAGCGATTGAGGGCCAGCAACGGATTATTATTGATAAAATTATCAATACGATTGAGGAAAATGATTTAACCCTTTATCGAAAAGCAGCTGAACAATTGTTACAGGAACAAGATAGCATATCCATTGTTTCTGCAGCTTTAAAACTTTTAACAAAGGAACCGGATAATACGCCGGTTAAAATCTCATATGAAGTTCCACTACCAGTGAAACGGGATAAAATGACAAAAAGTGGCGGAAAAAAAGAACCCCAAAAAAGAAGGGGGCGGAGGGTGAATAAATTTACCGGGAGATCGAATAACAAGGCGAAATCATAATCAATGAATCGTCCAAGCCGATTGTGGCAAGGACGGTTTTTTGTTTGCTTATTTTTGCTGACAATAAATAGCGGAGATTTATTTTGGTATTTCCTAATCGAACGCTGGCTGATGACCCGTTTATCCCTATATCAAAAAAGATAGGTTCCATAAAACGGGGAAATCATGTAAAATTTTTTTGAAACGAAGTTATTTTAGATGAAAATTGGAGAATTTCCTAGAAAAATGGGAACCAATTCTACAATCGTTCGTATATAGAGTTGGATTTTCCTAGAGAGGAGAGAAAAAAATCGTATGCTTAATGAACTGAAAAATCGAATATCTGAAAAGGCATTGACTGTCTGGAAAATTCACGGAATGATTCAATCTGGCATTTTCCTTCTTGTCGCGGTCGTTGCCACGGTCTTGATTTTCATTTTTGATTGGCCGAAATGGATTATTTCGATTTTAGTTGTTTTATTCATCCTTGGTGGGTATTATTCCATTTTCTTCTCCCCTAAATTAAAATGGAGACGTTGGCGTTATGAAATACGGGAACAGGAAATTGAATTGCAACATGGATTGTTCGTCGTAACGAAAACGCTAATTCCAATGGTCCGTGTCCAACATGTGGATATGGAGCAAGGACCGATTTTGAAAAAATATGGATTAGCGACGATTTCCATTTCCACTGCTGCTACTACTCACGAAATCCCCGCTCTAGAGGGGGAAGAGGCGGAAAACGTGCGCCAAATCATTTCCGAACTAGCAAGGGTGGCTGAAGAAGATGTCTGAAAAAAGAAGAATGCATCCAATTGCTATAGTTACCAACTTATTGAAAGAAATAAAAGAGGCCATTTTCCCGATCGTCATCACCTTTATTATTGGTTCAGGAGAAAAGGAAGGTTATTTGGATTCATTTATTTTTTTCGTTCCTATCATTATTTTCATAGCTGCGATTGTCAGTAGCTTCGTGCGTTGGCTCCGTTTTACCTATAGGATTGAAGAGGGCGAATTACGAATCGAACACGGGCTTTTTGTCCGGAAAAAACGGTACATCCCTTTTGAACGGATTCAAAGCATATCCACATCGGAAGGTATTTTGCAGCGGTTATTCGGATTAGTAAAAATGACGATTGAAACAGCGGGAGGGCAATTAGAAGCAGAAGCGATGTTAACGGCGATTTCCAAGGAAGAAGCCGCTCGAATTCAGTCAACCTTCGAAATGGTAAAAGCTGGAATTTCGCAAGAAGGTATGACTAATTCGATTGATGATGAAGAACCATTCACCGAGCGCTCTCAACTAAATATTGAAGAAAAAAAAGAGCTCGTGTATCAGATGAGTTTTAAAGAAATACTTCTCGTATCCTTTACAAGTGGTGGAGCACTTGGCGTTATCTCCGCAGTTGTCGCCTTTATATCTCAGTTCGATGAGCTGATTCCTTTTGATAAGCTGTATTCCGATCTTCTAAATTTTGTCGCCCACGGAATTGTCTTAGCATCCATTGTTGGGATGTTTATCATTTTTATGGCGTATCTGGTTGCTATCTTTCGTTCTATGTTAAAATATAGCAATTTTACCGTGGAAAAGACGGATGAAAATGTGATTATATCCTACGGTTTGTTAGAAATTCGACGGACGACGGTTCCGTTAAATCGAGTTCAAGGAATCGAAGTTCGTGAAAATCTAATCCGCTCGTTATTCGGTTATGCTTCCGTGTATATAATCAATGCGAGTAGCGGTTCTACAGAAGAAACTTTTGACAATATTCTTGTCTGTCCATTTATTAAAAAAAATAAAATATCTGAAGTAATCGAAAAAATACTTCCTGATTATCAAATCGATGTTTCAATCCATCCAATACCGGAGCGGGCAAAAATTCGATATATGGTCCGACCGCTTTATTACATAACCATCCCAATAGCCCTTGGGATTTACTTTTTACCTCCTTGGGGGTGGTTTTTACTCCTACTTTTTCCGATTTTCTCTGCCATTGGGTATGCAAGTTATCGTTTTGCCGGATGGAATTTAACGGGTGATCAACTGGTTCTTCGTCATCGTTTTTTAACGGGACGACGGTATATATGTTCAAAAATCGAATACAAGCACTGGGAATCAAAAGAAATTGGTTTCAAAGGAGGAAGAAACTCGGAACGATTCAAGGTTCGATTATGTCCTCCATCGGTTCAAAAGTAGGGGAAACGGTTGATATTGATGAAGAGGAAATGATGGACATATACCAATGGTTTAGTCGGTCCAAGATGAATGAAAGCGAGTGGACGTAAATGAAGCGTTCATTTTAAATGGCTCGGTTATAACGGGCCTTTTTTTACTTTTCATTCTCGTATGCCATTTGACTCAGATTCGATCGTCGATGAACGCTTATCCTACGGAAAAAAGTAATCAGTAATATTTTCCATCATTAACTTTTTATCATCTGTTTTCCACTGATCATCCATCCGAAAAATACACCCCAAAGAAACCCACCGATATGGGCATACGGGTTTGCATCGGTTTGAAAAAAGGAAAACAAAATAACCAATCCAATCATTATTCCAATCGTTTTCGCCTGTTCCTTCGGTAATCGTTTTGCAATGATTAGGCTTACAAAGACACCGAGAAAACCGAACACACCACCGCTTGCTCCCGAATGGACATAGGCGGGCGGGGCAAAAATGTAAGTGAACAAATTTCCGAAAATGGCCGAACTAAAAAAAATAAGTAAAATGCACCAATCTTTCACCCGCTCTCCTAACATCGAGCCAAATAAATATAGAGAAAAGCTGTTGAAAAGAAAATGATGGAATGAGATGTGGACAAAAATCGGTGAAATGAATCGCCACCATTCACCAGAAGTAAGAAGAATGTTGACACCGACCATTTTTTCAAAGATTGAACGATTTGGAAATAACGGTATAGTTAATAAACAATAAAAAATAATTTGAAGGGTGAGTAAAAAAATGATCGATGTTTGAAGTGTATTCAATTGTGGATAAGCGGATTGTCTTTGCATATAAAAAACCCTCACAAAAAAATCTTGAATGGATTGTTTTGAAAAACCTTTGTACAATATGTATATGAATGAAGTTATAAAATAGAAGGTGTTCGTATGATTGTAGGAATCGGATTGGACATTGTGGAAATCAAGCGAATTCGGGAACTTTTTTTACGTCAAGAAAAATTAAAGGAACGAATATTGACAGAAAAAGAGCAGGAAATATTTGCCCAATTACCGGAAAAAAGAAAATTTGAATTTTTAGCAGGTCGCTTCGCTGCGAAAGAAGCCTTTTCGAAAGCATACGGAACAGGGATTGGGAAGGCCCTTTCCTTTCACGATATCGAAATTGTAAATGATGAAAAGGGAAAGCCTTATTTCACAAAACCGAACCAATTCCGGGCGCATCTTTCCATTTCCCATAGCGATCATTATGCTGTCGCCCAAGTAATTATCGAAGATTCACCTTGAATGAAAAAACGAATGATTGAACGTTTGCCAGCATAAACCCAATGATTTCATTCATCTTTCGGGCAAAATGTTTTGCATAATCGGATAGTTTGTCTCATATATTTGTAATGCAAATCTAAAGGGTAACAACTCGATTTCTATGATTTATTGTTGTTGTCGAGTCGATTTGCCTTTTTTTGAATGCAAACATACGAGGGGTGGGATGAATGAAAAAATATTGGGTATATTTTTTTCCTTTTTTAATCGTTGTTCTTATGTTAGCCGGTTGTGGTGCAAAGACTGAGGAAGAGGTCATTAAGGATTTACAAAAGAAAGCAGAAACATTAGAAGGGTATAAAATGCAGGCGAAAATGAAATTGACGATGGGTACAGATCCGCAAGAATACGAGGTGGAAATTTGGCATAACCGACCGGACTACTATCGGGTGAATATGAAAAATGCCAAGCGGGAACAGAGTCAAATGATTTTAAAAAATAAAGAGGGTGTTTTTGTACTTACCCCAGCTTTAAAGAAAAGTTTCAAATTCCAAAGCGAATGGCCGAACAATAGCAGTCAACCGTATCTTTATGAGTCTCTTGTTAAAGACGTAATTGAAGATAAAGATGCAAAGATGACTGAAACGAAGGAGCACTATGTTTTTGAAGCAAAAACACGGTATCAATATAATAAAATGATGCCGATCCAAGAAATTACCTTTGATAAAAAAAGTTTAGCTCCGGTACAAGTGAAAATCATGGATCAGGATCGGAATGTGATGTTAGCAGTCGAGTTTTCCGATACGAAATTTAACACATCCTTTGATGAAGGTTCCTTTGATTTAAATCGAAATATGACGAGCACTGAAATTGAAATGCCAGTTACGACGGTCAATGAAGAGATGGATCATTCCTTTACGATTAAAATTCCAACAGCGGAAATCCCGGGTACAACACTTGTCGATGAAGAGGAAATTTCTACTGCAAATGGAATACGAATCGTCATGACCTACGATGGAGAAAAATCCTTTACATTAATGCAAGAAAAGGTAAATGTTTTAGAAACATCTAGTATGACCCCTACTTTAATTGACGGGGATCCCGTTGATCTCGGGTTTACCATCGGTGCTTTAACTGAACGTTCGATTATTTGGACGGATGGATTTGTCGAATACATGATTGCCTCGAATGATTTGACGAAGGAAGAAATGGTGATGTTGGCGAAATCAATGCAAGGTACAATTTCAAAATAATGTAGCCAATGAAGACGATAAAAAGAAGAGAAAAGGAATTGAAACTGCCATAGTGTTGGCGGTTTTTTTATTTTTACTATAATCCCATAGATCCAATGAACGGGGAAAATATTTAGCCCCCCTTGAAACTTATTGCCGAATAATAAAAAAAACTTTATACTTTAAACAAGACAAAAGTACATTATCAGAGGGAAGTGGACCAATTGGAAGGGGAATTTTATAGAGAAACATGGGTAGAAATCCAATTGGACGCGATTTCGAAAAATATTCAAAATATCCGGGATTTTTTACCGAAAGAAACGAAAATTATGGCGGTTGTAAAAGCGGACGGGTATGGACACGGTGCTTTGGAAGTTGCGAAAGTTGCGCTTCAATCCGGAGCAAAACAATTGGCCGTTGCGATGCTCGATGAAGCGGTTTTTTTACGAAACCATGGGATTGAAGCTCCAATATTAGTTTTAGGCTATTGTCCCCCTGAATATGCGAAAATTGCAGAAATGTATGATATCGCATTAACCGTTTACCAAACAGATTGGTTACGGAAAGTAAAACCCCAATTAAATCGGGGACCATTACATGTACACGTAAAATGCGATACCGGGATGGGACGCATTGGCGTTAGGGATGAGGAAGAATTCAAGAACTTGATTCACATGATCCATATGTCCCGGGAATTCCAATTGGAAGGCATTTTTACCCATTTTGCCAAAGCTGATTCCAAAGATTCTAGTTATTATCGGAAACAATTGGACAAATTTATTCAATGTTTAGAAACGATTGATTCCAAGCCGAAATGGATTCATGCGGGAAATAGTGCCGCCTCCCTTTTATACGAAGACAGCTTATTTAATATGGTTCGTATCGGTATTGCCATGTATGGCCTATCCCCTTCACCGGAAATTAAAAAGGATTTACCGATTTCTCTTCACGAAGCTTTCTCTTTGCATTCGAAGCTTATCCATGTGAAAAAGGTGGGGAAAGGTGCAAAAATCGGTTACGGTTGTACGTATACAGCTGAGGAAGAGGAATGGATCGGCACGATTCCGATCGGATATGCTGACGGGTGGCTCCGGGCATTACAAGGACAGACCGTTTTAATCGATGGAGAACGTGCACCGATTGTCGGTCGAATTTGTATGGACCAATGCATGGTCAAGCTCCCGAAACGATACCCGGTGGGCACCAGGGTTACCTTAATTGGGAAACAGGGAACCGAAAAAATATCCGTTGATGAAATTGCAGAAAAATTGAATACGATTAATTATGAAGTCGTCTGTTTAATATCTGAACGGGTTCCAAGGGTGTATAAAATTGGAGAAAAGACGATAAAAAAGGTGAATAAAACTTTGTGCTAAGTTTGGTTTGGAAGATGAATCCTATTTTTGCATAAAAAGTACTTTGTTTGGTTCATAATAGATAAGAATTCATGAATATTCTTTTCTATTGTAAAAATAAATGGTACTATGATATATGAATATGTTGTGGAGTTTGGTGGAGGTGTCCTTTGTGTCCGAATCTGGTGTAACGCAAGAAATATTAGTCAGCTTACCGCAAAGCCTTTTGTCGGAAATTGATGGCTATGTGAAACAGGAAAATTGCAATCGGGACGAACTGATCTATCAAGCGACAAAAGCTTTTTTGTATGAGAAAAAAAAGAGACATATTCGCGAATCGATGAGACGGGGATATATGGAAATGGCAAAAATCAATTTATCGATCGCGATGGAAGCCATCCATGCGGAATATGAGGCAGAACATACTGTTGAGAGATTAGTGAGCGGGGGATAACTCCTTTGATTGTTAAAAGAGGCGACGTTTATTTTGCTGACCTTTCCCCTGTCGTTGGATCTGAGCAAGGAGGCGTTAGACCTGTCCTTATTTTGCAAAATGACATCGGGAATCGGTTTAGCCCTACTGTAATCGTTGCCGCAATTACAGCCCAAATTCAAAAGGCAAAACTGCCGACCCATGTGGAAATTGATGCGAAGAAATATGGATTTGAACGGGATTCGGTTATACTTTTGGAACAAATTCGAACGATTGATAAACAACGATTAACAGACAAAATAACTCATCTCGATGATGATATGATGGAAAAAGTTGATGAATCATTACGAATTAGTTTAGGGTTAATCGAATTTTAACGAAATAACGCTCTTAGGAATAAAGAGCGTTTTTTCATACATAATCGGGGCTCTTTTGCGGTAAGATTTTCCGATAAGGCTTGATTTGATCGCCTGGAAAGTACACATTATATGTTCTGCCAAATGGATAAGTCTCGATGGCTTATCTTTTTTGTTTGGAAAGGGATCATTTACATAACAATAAATAGAAAACGTTTTGTCAAATGTATAGAGTGATGGACGGGAGTGAAAACGATGGAGAAAAATGAAAGTCATATGATGTTTATAAAAACAATTGCGAAGGCACAACATATTAAACCTATTCAAGTGGAAAATGTCATCCGTCTAACGGAAGAAGGTAATACGATTCCTTTTATCGCCCGATATCGAAAGGAAAAAACCGGTGCACTCGACGAAGTGATGATTCGGGAAATCCTTGAACGATGGGATTATTTAAACCATTTACAAACACGAAAGGACGAGGTACTCCGAATCATTGGGGAGCAAGGGAAGTTAACGGAGGAATTGGCCGAAAAAATTCAACGGGCGGAAAAATTGCAAGAAGTGGAAGATTTGTATCGTCCGTATAAACAAAAACGAAGAACGAAGGCAACCATTGCAAAAGAACGAGGATTGGAACCTTTAGCCCAGTGGATGCTCAAACTTCCAGAATCAGGTGATTTACAAAAAGAAGCTGAAAAATATATTAATGAAGAATTAGAAGTTATAACAGTAACGGATGCAATTAACGGAGCGAAGGACATCATTAGTGAATATGTATCAGACCAGCCGGATGTACGGAAATGGATTCGCTTTGAAACTTTGAAACATGGTACGATTCGATCGGTTGTGAAAGATCGGGAAAAGGATGAAAAGCAAACCTTTGAAATGTATTACGATTATGAGGAACCGATTGGAAAAATCGTTCCCCATCGTATTTTAGCGATGAATCGGGGAGAAAAAGAAGGGGTTTTGAAAATATCCGTTAAGCCGGATCTAGAGAAAATATTGGCATATATAAAAAACTACTTCATTTCTAATCCTAATTCGATCGTATATCAGGAAGTAACCTCTGCCATTGAAGAAGGGTATAAGCGACTGATTCAACCGTCCATCGAAAGGGAAGTGCGAAATGAGTTAACAGAAAAAGCAGAGGAGCAGGCTATCCATATTTTTTCCGAAAACTTACGGAAATTACTTTTGCAACCACCTTTAAAGGGAAAGACTGTTCTCGGTGTCGATCCGGCTTATCGAACGGGGTGTAAGTTGGCTGTTGTCGATGAAACAGGAAAGGTGTTGCATATCGGTGTGGTTTACCCTCACCCACCAGTAGCAAAAAGGGAAGAAGCAGAAAAAGTGTTATTACAATTGTTGGAACAATTTCCAATCGAGATGATTGCCATCGGAAACGGTACGGCTTCCCGTGAAACGGAAGAATTTATCGCTTCCTTATTGAAAAAGACAAGAAAAGATCTTTACTATTTAATTGTGAGCGAAGCCGGAGCTAGTGTTTATTCTGCATCGGATTTAGCAAGGGAAGAGTTTCCAGATTTGCAAGTGGAAGAACGAAGCGCTGTTTCCATTGCAAGGAGAGTACAAGATCCGTTAGCGGAACTCGTAAAAATTGACCCGAAATCAGTCGGTGTCGGACAATATCAACATGATGTTTCTCAAAAAAAGTTGCAGGAATCATTAAACTTCGTTGTCGAAACGGTTGTGAACCAAGTAGGTGTTAATGTAAATACAGCTTCCCCATCCCTTTTGCAATATGTTTCTGGATTATCGAAAACCGTCGCTAAAAATATCGTTAAACATCGGGACGAAAAAGGGAAATTCAAAAATCGAGAGGAATTGAAAGGAATTCCGCGACTCGGGGAGAAAACGTATGAACAGTGTATCGGATTTTTGCGAATTGTTGACGGAGATGAACCGTTAGATCGAACGAGTATACACCCGGAAAATTACGAAGTGGTAAAATCCTTCTTAAAAACAATCGGTGCATCCGTGGAAGAAATTGGAACATCAAGTTTAATTCGTCGATTGGAAGGGATTGTTCCTTCTCAATTGGCAGAAGAACTTGGAATTGGTCAACTCACTTTAAAGGATATTTTGGACGCATTGAAACGACCGGAGCGGGACTTGCGGGATGATCTTCCGAAACCGTTATTACGCAAAGATGTTCTCCAACTAGAAGATTTAAAACCGGGTATGGAGTTGGAAGGTACGGTTCGAAACGTTGTTGATTTCGGTGCTTTTGTCGATATAGGTGTTAAACAGGACGGACTTGTCCATATTTCGAAAATGAGTCGGCAATTCGTCAAGCATCCCCTCGATATCGTCTCTGTGGGAGAGATTGTAACTGTATGGGTTGAAGATGTGGATGTGAAAAAAGGAAGGATATCCCTTTCAATGGTTGATCATCATTCAAATGAAACTAAGTAATAGGACTCATGATAAGAAAAAATAATATGCCCGATTCCCATACATTTGGGTTTCGGGCTTTTCTGTTTTTTATACTAGGAATGTTTTCAAGGATTGGAGGAAAAAAGAACGTTACCATCAGAAAAAATGTTCAATACTTCCAATCATTGGATTCCAACCGATTGGAAAACTATTTTTAATAAAAGAAAAGTAAGATGGAGAAAAAATGGGACTTTATTGAAATTCATCCGTCTTTATTAATAGAAACAATCATCACAGATCGAAAAAGAGGTGAACAAGTTGGCAGAAAAAGCGGAATCGGTCGGCCATTTTAATCTTCTAACAAAGGACGAATCGATTGAACAAATTATGGACACATATGGTGAAGAATTGAAAAGATTTATTTTTACCTATGTAAAAAACCGCTCGCAAACAGATGACATTTTTCAAGAAGTGTTATTGACTGTATATCGACGCTTAGATACGTTAAAGGATTCCCGTTCATTGAAAAATTGGTTGTATAAAATCACCGCAAATAAATGTAAAGACTATTTACGATCACCGATTCATCGTCTAATTGTTTGGAAGGAAGAGATCACGGAAAATACAAATGATACTCCGGAACGTGCCGTTGTCATGAGCGAACGGAAAAGGGAGCTTATTGAAGCGATTTTAAAATTGCCAATTAAGTATCGGGAAGTACTGATTTTACAGTATTATAAGGAATTTTCAATTAAAGAAATTAGCGAACTTTTAAACGTGAATCCTTCGACGGTTAAAACGAGAATCATGCGGGCAAAGGAAAAACTAAGACAAAATATGAGGGGGGATATATTCGATGATTAAAATTTCAAAAAAAGACTTTGATCAATTTCTTGGGTCTGAACCCTTTTATTCAGAAATGGATAAGAAGAGATTTTTCCGTACCGTGCAAAATAAAAAACGAAATCGAGATTGGTTCCCGAAACTTTTAACAGCTGCCTTGATTACCGGCCTGTTTGTTGTCACGCTTCAATTTTTTCAATACCCTCAATTTTTATTTCAACAAGATCATCGTAATGCAGATTCAATCTTATTAGGGGAGAAAAAATGGACTGTAGCTTCATCCAAAAAAGATGTTGAAGCCTTTTTTGATCAATTAGTTCCTGGTTTAAACTTGGCAAAGGATCGAGGTGTCGTTAAAGAAATTGAACAACGGATATCTTTGGGGGATGGAGTGGATTTACGAATAGAGGAAATATGGAATACCTCTGAGCAACTGTATATTTTTTATAGCATTGGCGTAACGGATGTGGAAAAATGGAAAAACAGTCATTCAATTCCAGTTATCGAAGACATATTTTTAAAAAGGGATTCGGAAAATGCTTTTTATTCCCAACATGTTACGATGGAACCGGATTTGATAACACCATCGAACACTATTTTTTATAAAAACCGAATGTACCACTATTTAAAGGCACCTGCCCTTTTATCCTCTGAACCATTGGAATCCGTGGATACGATCGGAATTGTAGATATTTCTATGGATGTTTTTGGAGAAAAAGTAACTGTGGAAAATGTGGAACTTCCGATCTATTATGATTATTTCGAGGAAAAAGAGTCGGTCGTTAGCCAATATATTGATCGAACGCTTGTCGGTGAAGGGTTTCGTTTCGATTTTGAACGCTTAGATATTCGACTAACTGATACTCTACTGTATACAACTGTTCAAACACCTGAAGGAACCCGGGTTTGGGAAGTAGAAGGAAGAATCGAACCTTACCCTGGTACGGAAAAGGATGTTCAATCTTTTCAAGTGAATTTAGGTCAAATCAATCAAAATTGGTTTACTGCAGAATTACAACCATTTCAAAAAATACCGGACGAATTGACGATTCATATAGATAACGTCTGGATCATCGGTGATGACGTTCTCCGCTTCTCCATCAACCGAACGGATATTGAAAAAAACGTTACTGATCCCGAATCCGGCTCCGAGCCGTACCATCAATTTATAACAGAAATTAAAAGTACGAAGGTGTATTTAGAAAATTTCTATAGGGTTGAAGGAGGAATCATGCTCGTTTTACAATATGAACCAACGGATGTGAATACGTTTGTTTCTTTGAAAAAAGCAGATCTCACAACTTTTGATATAGAGGGTGATGTAATTTTTCCGAATGTTTTGTCTGTGACAAATGAAAAAGGGAATCGTTTTGACATTACCTACGCTGGTCAATACAAAGATGATGAATTTTATCTTTTTCTTGATGAAAAATGGTTACAAGAGTCCGAGCAAATTAACGTAGAACTGAAAAACTTACTCTATTTATTAAAGGTGAATCAATCTCTTTCTTTCCCAGTTTCGAAGGAATGATAATAAAAGTGAAAAGTTGGATGAAAATTAGCCGATAAATGGCACAACTTAAAAAAGACGGTTGATCTCATTTAAGGGATGAAGAAATCAACCGTCTTTATTTTACGAACGGAGATGATTCAAATAAAAATACCAACAGTCATTTAGCAATTTAATTTGATACCGATTTTTTTCATAAAAAGCCCTTTGCATTTGTTGTTTAAACCATTTAGGCATCCATCTCCCCTCCATATGTGTAAAATCCCGAAGATGTTATGCAAGAATTTAGATTGGAATGAGATTTGACATTTGACCGATTCTTTTTTCATCTGTTAAATATAAATTATGTTTCTATCGCTTTTTCAGTTCATACAAGGCTAGATTAATTTTTATCACTTTGTAGGGAGATTAAATATGGATAACGAACAACTGCAAAAATTAGTAGAAAAAATCTCTATAGATTACTTTAATAAGCCCTTTTCCCATCGTGCAACCTTTAATCCGCGTTTGAGAACGACTGGAGGAAGGTATTTACTTCATACAGGAAATATTGAAATCAATAAAAAGTATTACGATGTCTTCGGAGAGAAAGAACTTATTGGAATCATTAAACATGAATTATGTCATTACCATCTTCATCAGGAGAAAAAAGGGTATAGGCATAGGGATCAAGATTTTAAGATTTTAGCAAAAAAGGTCGGGGCACCACGATATTGCCAACCGTTACTGAATCAAGAACAAACGATGTATCATTATCAATGTACAAAATGTAATTTGCTTTTTAAGAGAAGGAGGAAAATCAATCTTTCTAAATATGTTTGCGGAAAATGTGGAGGAAAATTAAAAAAGATCAATTAACAGAACTGTTTTTTGGCTGTTCTGCTATTAAGATCAATCTCATTTCACATAAAAAAGAGTATTAGTAAAATTATTGTAGGCAAAATTGACCCCCCTCCTTTTGTGAGTAATCCATAGATCGCTCTCAAAAGAAGGGGGAAACAAGCGATAGCGCGGTAGGTGTGTAAGCATCATTCATGAAAATGAGGGATACTCCTTGGTAGAATAATCGTTGACAAAAAACCTACATAAAAGGAGAATTACTCATGAACACGAATACCACAAAATTTCCGACTTTAAAAGAACAGTACTTGCATTTTTTTAAAATTTATGTAAGATACCATTGTAGGAAAAAAATAAAAAACGAATAATTAATAAAAAATATTCTGACTTTAATTCAATATGTTGACAAATGAAAGTTTTGCTTGTAAAATTTTAAGAGTCGAATTAAGAAACAATTTACACATAACCTGATTACCCTTGGTAAAAATATTATCGAGTTTATAACGATGGGCTATAGCCAAGCGGTAAGGCAACGGACTTTGACTCCGTGATGCGCTGGTTCGAATCCAGCTAGCCCAGTTTTTCTTTTCATATTTCCTTTGTAAAATGATCCGAATTCGCGGTCGTGGCGGAATGGCAGACGCGCTAGGTTGAGGGCCTAGTGGGAGTTAAATCCCGTGGAGGTTCAAGTCCTCTCGGCCGCATTAAAAAAAGTTCTTGACAAAAGGATATGAAAAATATATAATGAAATAGTTGCCTCGTTTGGCGCCCGTAGCTCAATTGGATAGAGCGTCTGACTACGGATCAGAAGGTTATGGGTTCGACTCCTATCGGGCGCGCCATTATCAAATTTGTTGGAATAGTGGCGGCTTGCCTCAGGTTTATCTTAAAATCGGTTAGTAGAAGATGTGGTATTAAGCGAAATTTGTTTCTTTGTTTATTTAAATATGCGGGTGTAGTTTAGTGGTAAAACCACAGCCTTCCAAGCTGTTGTCGTGGGTTCGATTCCCATCACCCGCTCCATAAATATAAAATTGAACCTTGAAAACTGAACAAGACGAAGCGTATAAATATTGAGCAATCAAACTTTTTTGGAGAGTTTGATCCTGGCTCAGGACGAACGCTGGCGGCGTGCCTAATACATGCAAGTCGAGCGAATTTTTAAGGGGCTTGCCCTTTAAAAGTTAGCGGCGGACGGGTGAGTAACACGTGGGTAACCTGCCTAGAAGATCGGGATAACTCGTGGAAACGCGAGCTAATACCGGATAGGTTCTTCCTTCGCATGGAGGAAGAAGGAAAGTCGGTTTTGCCGACACTTCTAGATGGGCCCGCGGCGCATTAGCTAGTTGGTGGAGTAAAAGCCTACCAAGGCGACGATGCGTAGCCGACCTGAGAGGGTGATCGGCCACACTGGGACTGAGACACGGCCCAGACTCCTACGGGAGGCAGCAGTAGGGAATCTTCCGCAATGGACGAAAGTCTGACGGAGCAACGCCGCGTGAGCGAAGAAGGTCTTCGGATCGTAAAGCTCTGTTGTCGGGGAAGAACAAGTACGGTAGGAAATGATCGTACCTTGACGGTACCCGACGAGAAAGCCACGGCTAACTACGTGCCAGCAGCCGCGGTAATACGTAGGTGGCAAGCGTTGTCCGGAATTATTGGGCGTAAAGCGCGCGCAGGCGGTCCTTTAAGTCTGATGTGAAATCTTGCGGCTCAACCGCAAGCGGTCATTGGAAACTGGGGGGCTTGAGTGCAGAAGAGGAAAGCGGAATTCCACGTGTAGCGGTGAAATGCGTAGAGATGTGGAGGAACACCAGTGGCGAAGGCGGCTTTCTGGTCTGTAACTGACGCTGAGGCGCGAAAGCGTGGGGAGCAAACAGGATTAGATACCCTGGTAGTCCACGCCGTAAACGATGAGTGCTAAGTGTTAGAGGGTTTCCGCCCTTTAGTGCTGTAGCAAACGCATTAAGCACTCCGCCTGGGGAGTACGGTCGCAAGACTGAAACTCAAAGGAATTGACGGGGGCCCGCACAAGCGGTGGAGCATGTGGTTTAATTCGAAGCAACGCGAAGAACCTTACCAGGTCTTGACATCTCCTGCCAACCCGAGAGATCGGGCGTTCCCTTCGGGGACAGGATGACAGGTGGTGCATGGTTGTCGTCAGCTCGTGTCGTGAGATGTTGGGTTAAGTCCCGCAACGAGCGCAACCCTTGAGATTAGTTGCCAGCATTCAGTTGGGCACTCTAATCTGACTGCCGGCTAAAAGTCGGAGGAAGGTGGGGATGACGTCAAATCATCATGCCCCTTATGACCTGGGCTACACACGTGCTACAATGGATGGTACAGAGGGCAGCGAAACCGCGAGGTGAAGCGAATCCCAAAAAGCCATTCTCAGTTCGGATTGCAGGCTGCAACTCGCCTGCATGAAGCCGGAATCGCTAGTAATCGCAGATCAGCATGCTGCGGTGAATACGTTCCCGGGCCTTGTACACACCGCCCGTCACACCACGAGAGTTTGCAACACCCGAAGTCGGTGAGGTAACCCGCAAGGGGGCCAGCCGCCGAAGGTGGGGCAGATGATTGGGGTGAAGTCGTAACAAGGTAGCCGTATCGGAAGGTGCGGCTGGATCACCTCCTTTCTAAGGATAATACATGAACGAATGACGCTTCGTCTTGTCAGTTTTGAGGGTTCAACCTTCCGGTTGGAAGGCCGGATGAACTCCTCGATGGATTTTGTTCCTTGAAAATTAGATAAACGTAAGGCAAAACAAAACCGAGTAACGCGTTCAATTAGGTTAAGTTAGAAAGGGCGCACGGTGGATGCCTTGGCACTAGGAGCCGATGAAGGACGGGACAAACACCGATATGCTTCGGGGAGCTGTAAGTAAGCGTTGATCCGGAGATTTCCGAATGGGGAAACCCACTGTTCGTAATCGAACAGTATCCTTATTCGAAAGAATAAGGAGGGCAGACCCGGGGAACTGAAACATCTAAGTACCCGGAGGAAGAGAAAGCAAATGCGATTCCCTGAGTAGCGGCGAGCGAAACGGGAACAGCCCAAACCAAGGGGCTTGCCCCTTGGGGTTGTAGGACACTCAATGTGGAGTTACAAAGGAACGGAGTAGATGAACCGGTCTGGAAAGGCCGGCCAGAGAAGGTAACAGCCCTGTAGTCGAAACTTCGTTTCCTCCTGAGTGGATCCTGAGTACGACGGGACACGGGAAATCCCGTCGGAAGCAGGGAGGACCATCTCCCAAGGCTAAATACTCCCTAGTGACCGATAGTGAACCAGTACCGTGAGGGAAAGGTGAAAAGCACCCCGGGAGGGGAGTGAAAGAGAACCTGAAACCGTGTGCTTACAAGTAGTCAGAGCACGATCATGTGTGATGGCGTGCCTTTTGTAGAATGAACCGGCGAGTTACGATCTCATGCGAGGTTAAGGGAAACCGGAGCCGTAGCGAAAGCGAGTCTGAATAGGGCGAAAGAGTATGAGGTCGTAGACCCGAAACCAGGTGATCTACCCATGTCCAGGGTGAAGGTAAGGTAACACTTACTGGAGGCCCGAACCCACGTACGTTGAAAAGTGCGGGGATGAGGTGTGGGTAGGGGTGAAATGCCAATCGAACTTGGAGATAGCTGGTTCTCTCCGAAATAGCTTTCGGGCTAGCCTCAAGCGAAGAGTCTTGGAGGTAGAGCACTGTTTGGACTAGGGGCCCTCATCGGGTTACCGAATTCAGATAAACTCCGAATGCCAACGACTTATGCTTGGGAGTCAGACTACGAGTGCTAAGATCCGTAGTCGAGAGGGAAACAGCCCAGACCGCCAGTTAAGGTCCCAAAGTATACGTTAAGTGGAAAAGGATGTGGAGTTGCCGAGACAACCAGGATGTTGGCTTAGAAGCAGCCATCATTTAAAGAGTGCGTAATAGCTCACTGGTCGAGTGACTCTGCGCCGAAAATGTACCGGGGCTAAACGTATCACCGAAACTGCGGATGGACACTTGCGTGTCCGTGGTAGGAGAGCGTTCTAAGGGCATCGAA
This sequence comes from Fervidibacillus halotolerans, assembly GCF_026547205.1. Taxonomy (GTDB): domain Bacteria; phylum Bacillota; class Bacilli; order Bacillales; family Caldibacillaceae; genus Fervidibacillus; species Fervidibacillus halotolerans. The sequence continues at coordinate 2,929,031 of NZ_CP106877.1, forward strand.
GCCGGACCGGAAGGACCGGTGGAGCGCTTAGAAGTGAGAATGCCGGTATGAGTAGCGAAAGAAGGGTGAGAATCCCTTCCACCGAATGCCTAAGGTTTCCTGAGGAAGGCTCGTCCGCTCAGGGTTAGTCGGGACCTAAGCCGAGGCCGACAGGCGTAGGCGATGGACAACAGGTTGATATTCCTGTACCACCTAGGATCCGTTTGAGCAATGGAGGGACACAGGAGGATAGGGAAAGCGCGGTGATGGATATCCGCGTCCAAGCAGCAAGATGGAGGAAGAGGCAAATCCTTTTCTTCACACATCAAGCTGTGATGGGGAGGGAAATGAAGTACCGAAGTTCCCGATTTCACACTGTCGAGAAAAGCTTCTAGCGAGGATTCGGGTGCCCGTACCGTAAACCGACACAGGTAGGCGAGGAGAGAATCCTAAGGTGAGCGAGAGAACTCTCGTTAAGGAACTCGGCAAAATGACCCCGTAACTTCGGGAGAAGGGGTGCTTTTTGGGGTGCATAGCCCTGAAAAGCCGCAGTGAATAGGCCCAGGCGACTGTTTAGCAAAAACACAGGTCTCTGCAAAGCCGTAAGGCGAAGTATAGGGGCTGACGCCTGCCCGGTGCTGGAAGGTTAAAAGGAGAGGTTAGTGGCAACACGAAGCTTCGAATTGAAGCCCCAGTAAACGGCGGCCGTAACTATAACGGTCCTAAGGTAGCGAAATTCCTTGTCGGGTAAGTTCCGACCCGCACGAAAGGCGTAACGATCTGGGCACTGTCTCAACGAGAGACTCGGTGAAATTATAGTACCTGTGAAGATGCAGGTTACCCGCGACAGGACGGAAAGACCCCGTGGAGCTTTACTGTAGCCTGATATTGAATTTCGGTGCAGCTTGTACAGGATAGGTAGGAGCCGTGGAAGTGGGAGCGCCAGCTTCCATGGAGGCGTCGTTGGGATACTACCCTGGCTGTATTGAAATTCTAACCCGCGAAGTGGAATCGCTTCGGGAGACAGTGTCAGGTGGGCAGTTTGACTGGGGCGGTCGCCTCCTAAAAGGTAACGGAGGCGCCCAAAGGTTCCCTCAGAATGGTTGGAAATCATTCGCAGAGTGTAAAGGCATAAGGGAGCTTGACTGCGAGACGGACAGGTCGAGCAGGGACGAAAGTCGGGCTTAGTGATCCGGTGGTTCCGTATGGAAGGGCCATCGCTCAACGGATAAAAGCTACCCCGGGGATAACAGGCTTATCTCCCCCAAGAGTCCACATCGACGGGGAGGTTTGGCACCTCGATGTCGGCTCATCGCATCCTGGGGCTGTAGTCGGTCCCAAGGGTTGGGCTGTTCGCCCATTAAAGCGGTACGCGAGCTGGGTTCAGAACGTCGTGAGACAGTTCGGTCCCTATCCGTCGCGGGCGTAGGAAATTTGAGAGGAGCTGTCCCTAGTACGAGAGGACCGGGATGGACGCACCGCTGGTGTACCAGTTGTCCCGCCAGGGGCATCGCTGGGTAGCTATGTGCGGAAGGGATAAGTGCTGAAAGCATCTAAGCATGAAGCCCCCTCAAGATGAGATTTCCCATATAGCTTCGGCTATAGTAAGAACCCTCGAAGAAGACGAGGTTGATAGGTCCGAGGTGGAAGCACGGTGACGTGTGGAGCTGACGGATACTAATCGTTCGAGGACTTAACCTAATTGAAAGTCGAACTAGACAATTGAGCGCATGCGGCTGTTGCCTTACGTTATCTAATTTTGAGGGAATAAATATTCCTTGAATAAAATACTTCATACATCGTCCGGTGACGATGGCGAGAAGGTCACACCCGTTCCCATCCCGAACACGGAAGTTAAGCTTCTCAGCGCCGATGGTAGTTGGGGGAATCCCCTGCGAGAGTAGGACGTCGCCGGGCTTACCTATTTTTTACATTTTTCAGTGGAGCGTGAACGATAATCCGTTGCGTAGCAAAATAAAGTATTTATATAATCGCCGCGGGGTGGAGCAACGAGCGAAGCCTCTTCGAAAAAGCAACGAGTTGTACCGATTTCGCAAGCATCGGTGAATAAGCATTCCGAAATTGGGACAGTCAGAAACAAAGGGCATAAACTAGTAAAGTTAATTATAGTATCGCCGCGGGGTGGAGCAACGAGCGAAGCCTCTTCGAAAAAGCAACGAGTTGTACCGATTTCGCAAGCATCGGTGAATAAGCATTCCGAAATCGGGACAGTTGGAATACTCGGAGCATAGTAAAATAAAGTATTTATATAATCGCCGCGGGGTGGAGCAACGAGCGAAGCTTCTTCGAAAAAGCAACGAGTTGTACCAATTTCGCAAACATCGATGAATAAGCATTCCGAAATTGGGACAGTTAGAAACAAAGGGCATAAACTAGTAAAGTTAATTATAGTATCGCCGCGGGGTGGAGCAGTCCGGTAGCTCGTCGGGCTCATAACCCGAAGGTCGTAGGTTCAAATCCTACCCCCGCAATAATAAGGTCCGGTAGTTCAGTTGGTTAGAATGCCTGCCTGTCACGCAGGAGGTCGCGGGTTCGAGTCCCGTCCGGACCGCTTGATATATTGGTAGAAGAACCTTAGGAAAAGGAATTCCTAAGGTTTTTTTATAATTTTAAAAAGTGAGAGAATAGAATGGATAATTTTTGAAAAAAATGTTATACATTTAATGATTGTCATATATTGCGATTCCTATAATATTTCGGTAAAGTTATGAAAGAAAGAGTTGAAAATAGGTGAATAAAACGATGAAATACGAAATAACAGTAAACGGACTTGAAGAGACAAAGCATCTCGCAAAATCATTGGCATTTTATTTACAATCCGGTGATGTCATCGCTTTGGAAGGAGATTTGGGTGCTGGGAAGACTTCGTTTACAAAGGGATTGGCTGAGGGGTTGGATATTCATCAAAACGTAAACAGTCCAACTTTTACAATTATAAAGGAATATATGGGTAGATTACCTTTGTATCATATGGATGTTTATCGTTTAGATGATTCGGAGGAAGACTTAGGATTCGATGAATATTTTCACGGTGATGGAATTACTGTTGTAGAATGGGCTCATAAAATACAAGAGCAGTTACCAGAAGAACGGTTAACGATTGAATTTTATACAGAAGGTGAATTCCAAAGAAGAATCGTTTTTTCACCTAGTGGAAAACGTTATAATGAACTGTGTGAGGAGTTTTTTCATGAACGTACTAGCAATTGACACATCGACAAATGTTTTAGGTGTTGGAGTTGTAAATAAAGAGAAGGTAATTGGAGAATATATCACAAATATTAAAAGAAATCATTCAACGAGGGTTTTACCTGCCATTGAGTATTTATTAAAGGATTGTGGATTAGGGATCAAAGACATCCATAAAATTGTTGTAGCGCATGGTCCAGGATCTTATACTGGGTTAAGAATTGGTCTTACTATTGGAAAGACGTTGGCTTGGACCCTTAAAATTCCACTTACCGGTGTTTCGACTCTCCATTTAATGGCTGCTAGTGGAAGATATTTTGAAGGGCTCATTTCGCCAATCATTGATGCTAGAAGGGGAAATATATATACCGGATTATATAAGTTTTCGAATGGTGAATGGACCAATGTATTGGAAGATCAACATATTTCTGCGGTTGAATGGGCAAAGAAGTTAAACGAATATAATGAACACGTATTAATGATTGGAGAGAACGCTCCAACATTTCAGTCTGTTTTTGAGACCACTTTGAAAGATCGGGTAAATTTTGCTAGTGTAACCGTCCATAATCCACGACCTGGAGAACTAGGACTGATCGGGATGGATCAACCTGAAGTAGATGTGTATTCGTTTGTTCCTAATTATTTACGTCTTGCTGAAGCGGAAGCGAAATGGAGAGAAAAAATGGGAAATTGAATTTAGAGAGGTCCTGATATGAATCATAAGCCAACTTTTCGCATACTTACAATCGAAGATATCGATGCTATTCTCCATATTGAAACATCCTCTTTTTCATCTCCGTGGACGAAAGAGGCGTTTGTTCGCGAATTGACGATGAATCCATATGCCATATATATCGGAGCGGAACTAGATGGAAAGATAGTTGGATACGGAGGGACATGGATTATTATCGATGAGGCACATATTACAAATATCGCCGTTTTACCGGAATTTCGTGGAAAAAAAATTGGAGAACAATTGCTGATGAAAATGCTTGAAACGATGATGGTTAAAGGGGCTAAAAGAGCTACTTTAGAAGTAAGGGTATCGAATACAGTTGCCCAAAATTTATATCGAAAATTTGGATTTGTTAACGGAGGAATACGAAAAGGGTATTATTCGGATAATCAAGAAGATGCCCTAGTGATGTGGGTGAATTTATATGAATGATCAATACATTTTAGGAATTGAAACGAGTTGTGATGAAACGGCTGCGGCGGTCGTAAAAAATGGAACAGTAATTATGTCGAATGTAGTCGCTTCGCAAATTGAAAGTCATAAACGATTTGGTGGCGTCGTTCCAGAAATTGCATCAAGACATCATGTGGAACAAATTATTTTTGTTATTGAAGAAGCGATGGAAAAAGCGAATGTGAAATTTTCTGATTTAACGGGGATCGCGGTAACGAGTGGGCCGGGTTTAGTCGGTGCTTTACTGATCGGCGTGGAGACAGCGAAAACGTTAGCTTTTGCCCACTCCTTACCTTTAATTCCTGTCCATCATATTGCTGGTCATATTTATGCGAATCGGCTTGTAGCGGAAATGGAATTCCCACTCGTTGCCCTTGTTGTTTCTGGTGGGCATACGGAGTTAATTTATATGAAAGATCATGGACATTTTCAAGTAATCGGGGAAACGAGGGATGACGCGGCTGGAGAAGCATATGATAAAGTAGCGCGTCTCCTTGATTTGCCTTACCCAGGTGGTCCACATATCGATCGATTAGCGGCAAAAGGACAAGTCGTTATCGATTTCCCCCGAGCTTGGTTAGAAGACGAATCTTTTGATTTTAGTTTTAGTGGTTTAAAATCAGCTGTCATTAACACTGTACACAATGCCCACCAAAGGGGTGTACAATTGAAACCAGAAGATGTGGCGGCAAGTTTCCAAGATAGTGTAACGGAAGTGTTAGTGAAAAAGACAATCCTTGCAGCGGAAAAATTTGGAGCGAAGCAAATTTTACTTGCAGGTGGTGTAGCAGCCAATCGAGGGTTACGTAACCGGTTGTCTAAAGCAGTGGAAGATTTTAAGCATTTACAATTAATCATTCCCCCACTGCACTTATGTACTGACAATGCAGCGATGATTGCCGCGGCAGGCAGTGTATTTTATGAAAAGGGAATACGGGCAGACTTGTCTTTAAATGCGAATCCAGGACTATCGTTATCACGTTTTTCAACTGAACCATAATCCATCATGTCAAAAAAAAAGAAGCATCCTCCCCAATATATTAAACAGGCGGGGATGCTTAATTTTATCTAACAGTTATCCAAAATGCTCCTCCAATTCGGTCCATTCTTCCAATAATTGATCAATTTTATCCTTTTTTTCTGTTATTATTGCATGAATCGTTGCAGCTTTTTCATAATCTGTATAAATCTCTTCCTTCATTAATTCTTGTTCTAATACGGAAATATGGTTTTCCAATTCCTCAATCTGTTTTTGAATTTCTTCAATTCGACGTTTTCGTTGCCTTTCTTTCTTTTTTAATTCTTTATTTTGAAAGTAATCCTGTTTTTCCTGTTCAAGTTGATTATGTTTTTTGCTTTTTAATTCCGAAGCATTTAAAACTTCCCCTTGAAGTAGTTCTTCTCGTTTCTCTAAAAAATAATCATAGTCCCCTAAATATTCGGTAATTCCAGTCGTGGATAAATCCAATACTTTTGTTGCTAAACGATTGATAAAATATCGATCATGGGAGACAAACAAAATGGTTCCAGGATAGTCAATCAATGCGTTTTCTAAAACTTCTTTACTGTCTAAATCGAGGTGATTGGTTGGTTCGTCCAAAATAAGAAAGTTCGCTTTTTTCATCATTAGTTTTGCTAAAGAAAGACGCGCCTTTTCTCCACCACTTAAAGAAGATACAGTTTTCAGTACGTCATCTTGTGAAAATAAAAATTGACCTAAAATTGTACGGATTTCCCGCTCCGTTAATGTAGGATTGTCATCCCATAATTCATCTAATACCCGTTTATTGGAAGATAAGTTTGCTTGTTCTTGATCGTAATAGGCGATCGTAACGTTTGTACCAAATCGGATATCTCCGGAGATTGGAGGTAAAATCCCAGCAATCGTTTTTAACAGGGTCGATTTTCCGATGCCATTTGGTCCGAGTAAGGCGACACTTTCTCTCCTCGTAATCTGAAATTGAATGTTAGTGGCTACTGGTGACTCATAGCCTATGGATAAATTGGAGATATGGAGTACTTCATTTCCACTTTGTCGCCCAATTTGGAAAGAAAAGGTTGCTGATTTTTCATTGCCAACAGGTTTATTTAATTTTCCCATTTTTTCAAGGGCTTTTCGACGACTTTGAGCCCTTTTTGTCGTCGATGCCCGTGCTAAATTACGGGCGATGAAATCTTTCATCCGAGCGATTTCCTCTTGTTGCTTTTCATACTGTTTTAATTCCCTTTGATATTTTTCTGCCCGATGATGGAGGTATTCGCTGTAATTTCCAACATAATGAGTTAAAGTTTTTTGGGAACATTCATATACTCGGGTAACGACTTTATCGAGAAAATATCGGTCGTGGGAAACGATGAGGATCGCTCCTTCGTAGTTTTGTAAATATTGTTCAAGCCAACCTAACGTTTCAATATCCAAATGGTTCGTCGGTTCATCTAAAATTAAAATATCCGGTTTCGATAACAATAATTTTCCTAAAGCAAGTCGTGTTTTTTGTCCCCCACTTAAGACGGAAATTTTTGTATCATAATCATAATTGGAAAACTGCAAACCGTGTAATACAGAACGAATATCTGCTTCATATTGATATCCGCCTTCTTCTTTAAATTGAATTTGTAATTGATCGTATTCCGACACAATTTTATTATATTGTGCTTTGTCGGTATAAATGGATTCCTTTGCCATCTGTTCTTCTAAATACCGCAATCGTTTTTCCATCTGTTGGAGATGTCTGAAAACCGACATCAATTCATCCCAAATCGAGTGTTCTGAATTCAAACCGGTATGTTGATCTAAAAATCCGATCGTAATATGTTTTGGTTTAATCATTTCACCAGAATCATAAGAAAGTTGTCCGGCAATAATTTTTAACAAAGTGGATTTTCCAGCACCGTTACGTCCAACAATTGCAATTCGATCGTGATCTTGAATCTCTAATTTAATATTCGTTAAAATAAGATCAGCACCAAAATATTTTGTGAGTTGGTTCACTTGGAGCAAAATCATTTGTTACACCTCTGTTAATTTTCTAACCAAATAGTACATGAATCGGATGGGTAAAGGCAATGGTTTCGAATAAAATAGGGGGATATTCTTATTCCAATTTCCATTTTTTGTTGGTAAAATAAAGAAAAGTAGAAGGAAATTGAATTTCATGTTAAGTATAAAGGGCGATATTTTACTGTTAAATTATAAAAATCATTATCAATCATCTAAAAACGAGACATTGAATCGAAAATATTGTATCATATAAAAGAGAAAGCTGATATATAATACGTTCTATTAGAAAAAAATCATATATCGTAGTAAAATGGTAAAATATATAGTAGTTATTATATGGAAGCGTTACCATAGAAAAGATTATTTTTGTTAAGCATTTATTTTTTTAATATATGATTTTATTAAATCAAATGCTATTGTTTAATCTTTAATCAGCATTGGAGGAGGAAAAATGTCTGAACCATTGAAAATCCCGAAAGCCACTGCCAAACGTCTTCCGCTTTATTACCGTTTTTTGCAAAACCTATACCGTTCGGGTAAGCAGAGAGTTTCTTCAGCGGAACTAAGTGAGGCCGTAAAGGTGGATTCCGCAACGATCCGACGGGATTTTTCCTATTTTGGTGCTTTAGGAAAGAAGGGCTATGGCTATAATGTTCATTATTTATTATCCTTTTTCCGCAAAACATTGAATCAGGATGAGTTGACAAAGGTTGCGTTGATTGGTGTTGGGAATTTAGGGACTGCGTTATTAAAGTACAATTTTACGAAAAATAACAATACGAAAATCGTCTTTGCATTTGATAATAATGAGGAAAAAATCGGTACATTAGTCGGAGATGTTCCGGTATTTGGCATGGATGAATTGGAAGAAAAATTGCAAGAGGAAGGTATTCAAGTTGCAATTTTAACGGTTCCTTCCGGTGTTGCTCAAATGATTACCGATCGGTTAGTCAAAACAAATGTTAAAGGTATTGTGAATTTCACACCAGCACGCTTAACTGTTCCATCTTCAATTAGCATTCATCATATCGATTTGGCAGTAGAACTTCAATCGTTCGTCTATTTTATTAACCATTATGCTGAGGATGAAACGATTGTTGAAGATCAAGTAGATGATCAATTGGAAGAAGAAGTGAAGTCATAATATTATTTATATAATTTTAAATCATAGTAAAAAAATAGTTGCAAAATAAATAGTTGCAAAATAGATAGAAAAGACGGAAGATAAAGATGGGTTACTAAAGTTGTATTTTTAGGATTGGGAGAAAAAAACATATAAAGGGGTGGGCACTCAATGCCACAAGTTGGACCGTTCAGTTTACTTGTGATCTTAATTGTTGCTTTGTTAATTTTTGGACCGAAAAAACTTCCACAATTGGGGCGTGCAGTAGGAAGTACGTTAAAGGAATTCAAAAATGCGACAAAAGGTTTGGCGGATGAAGACGAAGGGGAAATGAAAAAGAACCCGAATGATAAAGGAATAGGATGAATGCCATGAATGAAAAACCGATGAGCATTTTTGAACATGTAGCAGAATTACGAAAACGACTGATTTTTATAGTCGTTTTTTTCTTCTTATCAATGGTTGGTTCCTTTTTTATAGC